>CAWDXG010000001.1:0-2070263 GCA_963806225.1 uncultured delta proteobacterium
GGAAGAACACCGAGATCCACCAGGCCAAATTCGCGCTCGAGGAACGCGCTCAACAACTCGCATTGTCGTCGCGGTACAAGTCGGAGTTTCTGGCCAACATGTCCCACGAGCTGCGCTCTCCGCTCAACAGCCTGCTCATCCTCTCCAAGCTGCTCGCGCAGAACCCGGAAGGGAACCTGACCGCGAAGCAGATCGAATTCGCGGAAACCATCCATGATTCCGGTTCGGATCTGCTCACGCTGATCAACGACATTCTCGATTTGTCGAAGATGGAGTCGGGCAAGGTGGTCATCGATGTCGGCGAGTGCGTGCTGTCGGATTTGGTCGCGCACGTGGAACGGACGTTCTGTCAGGTGGCGGTCGAGCGCCGGCTGCATTTCGAGATTGGCGTCGAGCCGGGAACGCCCGTTGCAATCTATACGGACTCGCGGCGACTGCAGCAGGTGCTCGAGAACCTGCTGGCCAATGCCTTCAAATTCACCCAGAAGGGCGAGGTCGAGCTCAGGATGGCCACCGCGACGTTGGGATGGGACCCGGGCAATGCGTCGCTCTCGGGCGCCGGCGGAGTGGTGGCGTTCTCGGTGCGTGACACTGGCATCGGCATCGCCAAGGACAAGCAGCGCATCATCTTCGAGGCATTCCACCAGGCCGACGGCACGACGAGCCGGAAGTTCGGCGGCACCGGGCTCGGCCTGTCCATCAGCCGCGAGCTGGCCACCCTGCTGGGCGGCGAGCTGACGCTGCAAAGCACGCCGGGACAGGGCAGCACGTTTACGCTCTACCTGCCGCGAATGTACATGGCCACACAGCACACCGGAATCAGTCTCGACGAACGAGAGACGCCGGCCGAATTCCCGCCCGTGGAGGTCGACACGGCCAGCGGCGAGCAGACGCTCGCGCTTCCGGCGCCAGTCGCCGACGATCGTCGGCAGCTCGCTCCGGGAGAGCGCACGTTGTTGGTCGTCGCGCAGGCCCAATCCGTAGCCGAGAAGCTGCTCGGGGTAGTACGCGAAGCGAACTTCCGCGGACTCGTAGCGATGGACGCCGAGAGCGGCGTGGAGCTGGCGCACGAGCTCAAACCCGAGGCAGTGCTGGTGGACCTGACGGAGTCGGCGGTCGATGGACTCGTAGTCCTCGACCGCTTCAAGCTCGACCCAAGGACGCGCCATGTCCCGGTGTATGTGGTGGCCGATAGCGATTTCGACACGCGCCGGGCCGTGAGGTTGGGGGCAGTCGGGCGCTTGGAGAGCGGCATGTCACGCGAGGCAGCTGCCGGCATGATGCGGGCGATACGTCGCTTCGTCGAGGCACCATCCCACGACCTGTTGGTAGTCGAGGACGACGAGATCCAGCGCAAGGCCATCGTGGAGCTGATCGGAAACGGGGATGTGAACATCCGGACGGTCTCCAGCGCGAGCGAAGCCCTCGCGGCGCTCGCCGACACCCGCTTCGATTGCGTCGTGCTGGACCTGGGACTACCCGACATGGCCGGCGCCGAGTTAATAAGCGAGATGAGGAGGCAGCTGGACTACGAGCCGCCCATCATCGTCTACACAGGAAAGGAACTCGTTGCCGCCGAGCGCCACGACCTGGCGAGCGCTACCGACGCGGTGATCATCAAAGGCGTCAGCTCGCCGGAACAGCTTTTCGATATGACCTCGCTGTTCCTGCATCGCTCCAGAGAACGCATGGCAGAAGCCAAACGCGCGCTTCTCGATGCCGCGCGCGAGCATGACGTGATCCTTGCTGGGCGAACCGTGCTGATCGTCGATGACGATGTGCGCAACATCTTCGCGCTGACCTGCGCGCTGGAGCGGCTGCAGCTCGGCGTGGTCTTCGCCGAGGACGGCCACCAGGGCATCGAGATGCTGCAGCGCCAGCCCGACATCGACCTGGTGCTGCTGGATGTGATGATGCCGGGCATGGACGGTTACGAAACCAGCCGCGTGATTCGCAGCCAGCACAGATTCGATCGCGTCCCGATCATCGCGCTGACGGCCAAGGCCATGAAAGGCGACCGCGAGAAGTGCATTGCTGCCGGCGCGGACGCCTACATCACCAAGCCGGTCGACACGGCGCAGCTGATCTCGCTGATGCGGGTGCTCTGCGTCGATCGCCTGCCGCCCGCCAGCGACGGGCGTGGCGTCCTGAGTGCCCCCTCGGATGAGGCGTCGGGACGCCCGGGCTAGCCGGATTGGTAGTCGAACGCGTCATGGTCGCTGTCGCCGTGTCCCGGCTATTCGTCGCGTCCACCCCAGGATCGCTTGGGAAATCCGTGGCGCACGAGGCTAGGTCGAGCGCTGCAACAAGTGCTCCGCGGGGTTCCGTTCGGCCGCTGTCGGCCTCATGATGACGGCGTGATCCGTCTCACAAGGCCAGGCATTCCAACCCCATTCCCGAAGTGTACGCCGAGCGGCCCACGCGAGACAGTGGAGTCCGGGTCGGCGGCAGGGATCGGCGCGGACAAGCTGGTGGAAGGGCGTAACCACCTGGAATCAGTGGACATAACGCTCGATCCACGAAGTCGTCCCCGGGCTATGCTGAAACAGGATCAGCGCAGCAGAGGGCGTTGTCCTGCCTACGGGCCGACGAGGGCGTGTGCAGTCTGCGCCGAGCAACTCGACGTGCGGCTAGGCGAGCTGCGCTCTGAGCTCGAACGGGAAGCGTGAGCACGCGCGTGCCTGAGCGTCACGCTGCGACGGCAGAGTTGTGTTCTGCAAGGTCCAGACGCGGAGCTGCGAACCGATCATGCGCCGGAACGCTAGTGCCCGTATGAGGGCCACAAGGCAGCTTCCGGGCGACGTTCGTGCAGGCGAAACGCGACGACCCTCTGTCCTCTGGCAGTCGGGGCATGCTAGCGCGCCAACATCGCGGCCGATGCCAAGATCGACCGTTTTCGATGTAGCGCTTCGAGCGTCGGCCGTTGACCAGAGGCACCGTCACCGTGTCCCGCGTGCGGAGCCCTGGCTCGGCTGGCAGGCGTTTGCAGCCCTTCAGCGTGAGCAGCGTTACCCTGCACGCACGCCGATGACAGCGGCGTGTCGCCTCCGGATGGCGGCGCGAGTGACGTCGGCGTGTGCGGCGCGCAGAGGTGGTAGACGCGGCGGTAGTGCGCGCCTGCCCCGGGTGCTCGAGCTTCATGAAGGTGTTCGCCTAGAGCGTGTCGACCTGCTTGCGCGAGCGCGATGGGTTGTCGAGAGCCAGATCGAGGTAGCGGACCGCCGGTCGGTCCGGATCGCCAGCACGACGCACGCATCTGCGTGGGGCATCCCCGAGCCGGACTGCGAAGTGGTGAGACAGATGTCGCCCGCCTTGGCAGTGGGGCACGCAGGGACCGGGATGATCATCGTGTTCCGAGACGTTGAACTCGACAGCGCTGAGCGTCTTGATGGTCGAAGCCCGGAAGCGGCGCGCGAGCATCCAGCCGCCGTCGTAGATGAACGTTTGCTTGCACCCGCCCTACGCGAAGGCTTCGGCGATCCGGTTCGTCGAGGCGGCCCGCAGGTAGTCCTCCGTCTTCGCGGTGCCATTGCAGCGGGATAGTCGATAGGCACCGCGCTCGGTGGGTGATTAGGCTCCGGCGCTTCTGCCTTCTGCCTGGGCGGGGGCGGCGCGGCCACGGCCGAATCCGGCGCGGCAGCGCGTGCTGGATTTCGTAAGGCCGGGCATGCTGGCTCTGTGCCTGCTCAACTGTACGCTGATCGGCCACCGCGGTCTGTGGTGCCGCTGTGGGTCAAGGGCATGCCAGAGAACGGCGCGGACAAGCTCGTGGAAGGGCGTAACCACCTGGAGATGAGTGGAACATGCCACTCGATCCACGAATCGTCCAGGTGATGAAGGAGGTGCGCGCGCCAGCGATCTTCTGGGGGCGCGCACCGAAGTGCGGCGACCCGCTCGTCCTTCAGCGCAACATCGTGATCGACGGGCACGCCGCGACGCCGCTGTACCTGGAACCGCTCGACAAGCTCGGCTTCCTCTCCTGCGACGTGACGAACATCGTGCACGCCATCCGCCCGCGCGGACCGGCGGCAATCATCGGCGTCGGCGGTTCGCGCGACATCCAGGCGGCACTGAAGTTCGGACACTCGCCGGTCGTCGGGCTCGAGTTCAACGATCGCCTGCTCCAGATCCTGCGAGGACCGTTCGGCGCACCGACCGGCATCGCCGAGCGACCCGACCCTGGGATTGACGACCGTGTGGCCGTGCGGATCCACGGGATCGAGCTCGATGGGACCGCACACCACGCTCGCGTCCGGATAGGTGCCGAGCCCGGTCGCGACGACACGGATCCGCAGATCCGACGTGAACACCTCGCAGCTCCGGCCCCGGAGCGCGATGGTCAGCTGGGCGATGAGCCGCGCAGCAATCGCAGCGTGCCGCGGCGAGCCGCCCGCCATCGCCCACACCCGCCCCCCGGAAAACTCGTGCTTGACGCTGCTGTCTTCCTCGAGACGCACGTAGTCCGCGAAGCTGAACACGTGGTGGGCCGACTGCGCCATGCGCCAAGCTTACCATGCGCTTCCGGGCGCGGTATCCGGCGGCGATGGCGCCCGGGAGCGGCTGCCCGGTTCCGCGTCAGAGGCCGTCGCTGGACGCGTCCGCCGCCGCTGCGTCCGCGGCGCCGTCCGGCGCGCCACCTTCCGCAGGGACGAGGTGGAGCGTGATGTTCTCGCCGACAGGAGCGTGGCCGGGACATCCGCCGGCCATGCCGCTGATGTGGAGCGTCGCGTGCGCGTCCAGGTACCCTGGCTTGCTCGCGGTCACCTCGTAGTCCCCATTGCCCAGAGTCCCGTTGTCCACCGCGTAGACGCAACCTGCATCCTGAACGCCCGCTTGTGCGGCCGCCGGATAGCCGTCGGCCGTCACCGTCGCGTCGCAGACATCGCTACCGTCTGGCGCCAGGACCGTGATGAAGGAGTAGCTGTCCAAGCGGACGCCGGAACACTGCGCTGGGCTGCTGGTGCACCCCGCCAGCAGCAACCCGGCGACGAGCACGGTCCAGAAGCCTGTCAGGCCTGCGACCTTGCTCACGGCAACCCCGTCTGGATCTGCGTCATGTCTCCATACGGCACCCTGACGACGGCCGATGCGTACTCGTCGTTCCCCGTCGGCGCGATGGTGCCCCAGAGCTCGCTGGGCGCCGGGTAGTTCTGCTCGCCCCACGAGTAGCCCTGCGGCAGGTCGCTGGTCCAGGCCCGACCGGTCGAAACGTCGACCACCAGCGCCTCGCCCGCGCCGACGGTGGAAAAGAATCGCGCCGTGAACAAGCCGTTCGCCAGCGTTGCATACCCGTAGAACTGGTGCGTGCCCGACACGAGGAGCTGCCGCTGGAGCTTGCTGGGGTCGGTCGTGAAGGGGGACCGGTACAGATCGTATCGGCCGGACACCAGCCGGTCCGGATTCTTGGGATCGTAGCTGAGCTGGCTGCCCTCGTTCCAGACGATCCATTTCCCGTCGGTTGCAAACTTGTCAACGTCAACGTCGGGACCGCCGATGAAGGGCTTGATGACGCCATCTTGAACGATCATCCAGTCGGACTTGTTCGTGAAGTGCATGACGAATACGGCGTCGCCCGAGATCACCGCCCTGTCGTACTCGCCTGGAAGAGCCCCGGGCATGGTATCGACCTTCGAGGCAGTGCCGGTCTTGACGTCGGCCAGTGCGAGGAAGCCGGTGAACTCGTCCACGATCCAGTCGGCGGTCAGCCACGATCCCTCGGACGAATCGTTTCCGACGAACGCGTCCGTGTAGGCGAAGTCCGGCTGCGTCGCGGTCAAGAGCTCGCGCGCGCGATCGGCCGGCCGTAGCAACCAGCGCTCATCCGTCAAGTGCGCGGCGCGGTAGTTCATCCCGACAGTCTTGTTGTCCTGCCCTGCCACAAGCACTGCCGACCCGCAGATGGCCGGCCCCCCGCGGACGCCCATCACCGCGCGCCCCTGCGCGCTGTACAGCGCGACGATGTCGCCCCCGCCGGGCTGGCGCATTCCGAAGTAGAAGAAGTCCGGTTCGGCTCCGAACCCCCGCACGCTTGACATGGCAGGCCGGTCCTGGGCCTGCGGATCGGGCCACCACGGCGTCTCCAACCACTTGCAGCCCGGACACCAGTCGTCCCGTGCATCCCATTTCAACGCCGGGATCCGGAGCGCCGGGTCGTCCGGCACGCAGCCGGAAAAGCAGCCCTTGGGCAATCCCGGCGCGCGGTACCAGCCGGGAAAGCCAGGGCACGCTTCCGCGCCCGGGTACGGCAGGCCGTCCTGCGCCGGGCCGTCCGACGTGGCGCCGTCCGCAGCCGCGGCGGCGTCCGGCGCGGCGTCGACCGCCGGTTTCTTCGTGGGCGTACCCTGCTGGTAGCCGCCGGTGCCGCCGGGACGACCACTGCCGCTCGTGTTGCAGCCGGACCAGAGGCCCCACGCGATGGCCGCCCCGGCGAGCGTCGCGGCGGCCGCATGGCGTCGCATCAGTCGCACCATGACAGGAAGGCCAGGCATTCCAACCCCATTCCCGAAGTGTACGCCGAGCGGCCCACGCGAGACAGTGGAGTCCGGGTCGGCGGCAGGGATCGGCGCGGACAAGCTGGTGGAAGGGCGTAACCACCTGGAATCAGTGGACATAACGCTCGATCCACGAAGTCGTCCCCGGGCTATGCTGATCGAATCCAACGCGCACCGGTGCGCTGGGTCGCGGGAGGCGGCCCGGCTCTGGGCTTGGGTTGGGCGCTCGCCAGGCGCGCGGTCTGGCTAGGGGTCGGGCGGGGGCAGGTCGAGGAGATCGGGCGCGGCGTGGGCTGGCCGGATCGGTGGCGGGGTCGAGGGGAGACTTAGCGCTTCGAGGACGGTGCGGGCCTCGTCGGGATCCGTGACGAGCTCGGTGAAGCGGAGGCGCCCGCCACAGGGGCAGGCGAGGGCGTCGATGTCGTAGACGCGGCCCAGCAGGGTGGCCCAGTCGATGCGGGAGATGGCGCTCTCGAAGGTGCGGAGAGTGTCGCAGTCCGCGCCGGCACGAGAGGCAGGTGCGTCTGCGTCGGCGGTGACACTGGGGGTTGGCTCTGGTGCTCGTGGAAGGCACGCAGCGTTCGGCAGAGTGCGGCGGGTGGCCGTCGCGCTTTCGGTGGGTGCCTCCGTGCAGCGCCTGGGCGGTGGATCGTCCGGGCGCCTGGCTTCTCGCTTCGCGGCCGCGCCCGAGCATGATTGCGGATTCCGTTCGACGCCGGCTCTGGGCGCCAATGCGACAACGGCGCCCCGGTGGGGAAAGTTGGGTGCGATGGCGCCGTGGAAGCGGATGAGTGGCGTGCGCGGTGGCGGCACGAGCGCGGCGAGACGAGCGAGAAATTCGAGCGGCTCCATCACGCGATGGGTCTGGTCGGGGCGCCAGGGGCTCTTGATCTGGTAGGCGACGTGGCCGCTGGGGAGCAGGCTCAAGCGCTCGAGACTGAACGGCGGGCGACCGCAGTAGCGGAGCAGCAGCTCGCGGCCGAATCTGTTGTGCGCGGGGACGCACACGGCAGCGTGCAGGCCGAAGCCCTGCGCCTCACCCAGGTAGCGGCTGCGGCGACCGCGCGGCGGCTGGAGTTTGGCGAGCTCGGCCTGCTCTCCAGCGTCCGCAGGCCGAGCGTTCTCGCCGGGCACGGATGCGAGCACGCCGATGCCAAGGGACAGCTGGCTACAGCTATCGAGGGCGGATTGCTCCGGTGGCTCGTTGTTGAAGTGATCGGGCTCGGGCGTGATGAGGCCGCGGCGTTCGAGCCAGCGGGTGAAGCGGGTGGCGATGCGATCACAGAGGGCGTCGATCTCGTCGCGCCCGGGTGGCGGGAGCTGGTGGAAGCGAGCGCGAGGAGCGGCGCCGGGCGTGGAGCCCGGCTCGATCGCAAACACACCGTCGACGAACGCGGCGTGGTTGTGGGTGTTGAGGTTGAGGCTGCCGCCAAAGCGCTGCGGAAATGAGACGCCCGCGCCGCGCACGCGCACGCTCTGACCGGCATGCTTCCCGATGCCAGCCTGTCGGGCACGGCGCTCGTGGAAGCGGAGCAACTCTTCGGCCTGGATGCGGCACATGGCGCCGAAGGCACGAGCGTTGCTGGCCAGGAGCAGGCGCAGGTCGAAGGGTACGGTGAGCACCCACTGGCGCAGCGGCACGTCGGGGAAGACGCGGTCGACGAGATGGGCGGCGGTGTTGTGCATCCGGCGGGCGTTGCACGAAGGGCAGACGCCGCGGCGCTTGCACGAGAAGGCGACGAGCAGCGGCGCACCACAAAGCCGGCACTCGGCCCGGGCGAAGCCGTGCGCGAGGATGCCGCACTTCAAGTACGCGCGAAGCTCTTGCTCGACGTAGCGTGGCAAGCCGCGGGCGTAGCGCTCGCGAGCTTCCTCCAGGAAGGCCTCGAGGTGTTGCTGCACGATCCGGTACAGCGCCGTCTGTTCGGGCTGGCGGCGGCGCCGGTAGCCGGGCGAGGCAACGTCGCTGATGTCGGGAGCGCGCGGGCGCAGCACGTGCTGCGCTTTGGCAAGCGGCGCGCCCGCGCCAAGCGCGCGGGATCACACGCGCCAGGGGTGGCGGGGGCCTGGTTCGCCGGCGGCGGTCGCCAGGCTGGCCAGCTCCGTGACCCCTGCGCACGCTCGCCGGCGGGCTTCCAGCTCTCGCGCCAGCGCCTCCACAGCTGCCCACTGTCCGGCCTGAGCGGCGCGCTGCACGGCGTCCGCAAGGGCAGCCTCGACGGCATCACCGGGCGCGGTGAGCGTCGTGGCGAGGTCGTCGGCGGTCGCCTCCAGAGCGGCGGCGAGAGCCCGATCCCAGGCCTCGGCAACGTGCCTCTGATTGCCCACGGGATTGCCCATGAGCGGTCCGCGGGCGTCCGTAGGCGTCTGCTCGTCCTCGCGGATCTGGCTGTTTTCCTGCTCCCTGGCTGCGCCGCTCTCGAACCTCAAGCTAGCGCGTCTGCCAGTTCCGCCACCTTCGCGGGTGATTTCGTGGGCAATCGGTGGGCGTTCATTGCCCACGGACAGCTCCGGAGTCAGGGACAGGGGGTCTACATCACCCAGGGCCAGCTCCGCAAGCGCCTTCGCTTACGGCCGGTAGCTGAGCAGCTCCGCGGACTTGCTCCCCGAAGCGGCCCCTGTTCGGCCCGCTCTCGTGTAAAGGCCGCGGGTTCTGCCCATCGTGCCTCGGCCGGCGCATGGCCTCCACCGCCCCCGCGCGGCGCGGCACTCCACGGTGCGCCGCGCTGCCGCGCCGCGCGGGCCCGCCAAGGCCGGGCTGGCGCCCGGCCGGGGGCCCCACGCGGAGGAGCGCCGTGCTGGCGGCCGCCGCCGGCGGAGCGTGGCGCCGCCACCCCGCCACCAGCGCGAAGTAGCGGAGATCACGGCCCGGCCGCCCCGGCACGCCGGTTGCGCAGCTGCGCGCCGTGTCCGCCGCATCCGCCGCACGGGTCGGGGTCGCGAGGCCCACGTACGCGCGCCGCCGCCCGGAGACGAGCGCGCTCTACCGCGTGGTGCAGGACAACCTGCGGACGCTCTACGCCGCCATCGACCAGGGCTTCGCCCGGCCGCTTCCCGGCTTCGTCCGCGCCGAGCTCGAGCGCTTCGTCGACTGCGGCGTGCTCGCCCGCGGCTTCGCCGTGCTGGCGTGCCCGGACTGCGGCGAGCGACTCGTTGTCGCGTTCTCGTGCAAGGGCCGAGGCTTCTGTCCATCGTGTGCGGGCCGACGCATGGCGTCCACGGCCGCGGATCTCGTCGAGCACGTCCTGCCGCCCGCTGCGCCGCTGCGCCAGTGGGTACTCACGCTGCCGTTCGAGCTGAGAGCCCGGCTCGCCTACGACGGGGAGCTCTCGGGCGCGGTGTGCCGCGGGTTCGTCGACTCCGTGCTCGGCTTCTACCGACGCCGCCTCGGGGCGCACGGCATCCGCGCCGGCAAGGGCGGCGCGGTCACCGCCGTGCAACGGGTCTCGAGCGATCTGCGGCTCAATCCCCACTTCCACACGCTGGCGCTGGATGGAGTGTTCGCCGAAGACGAGGAGGGCGGCGAGCTCTCGTTCCACGCGCTGCCGTGTCTCACCAACGACAACGTCGCCGACCTCTTGCAGATCGCGCGCACGCGCATCCTCGCGCTCCTCCGTCGCAAGCGCGTGATCACCGACGACGCCGTCACGGCCGACGCCGCGCTCGGCGAGAGCGAGCCCGCGCTGGCAGAGCTCGCCGTCGCCTCGACGCTCGGCAGCGTGCCGGCAGGACCCGCGCTGCGCCGCCGCGAGCCCGTCCGGCTGCGCGACGACCGCGGCCTGGAAGTCACCAAGGGTCTGTGCGCCGTGGAGGGCGGCTTCTCGCTCCATGCCGCCACTACCGCGAGCGCCAGCGACGTCGCGGGAAAGGAAGCCCTCTGCCGCTACATCCTCCGCCCGCCGATCGCCGCCGAGCGCGTGCAGCTCGTCGAGGGCGACCTCGTCCGCCTGGTGCTGAAGCGGCCGTTCAGCGACGGGACATTCGCCATCGATCTGGATCCGCTCTCGCTGCTCTGCCGGCTCGCGACGGCGGTGCCGCCCCCGCGCTTCAACACGGTGAGATACGCCGGCGTGCTCGCGGCGGCGAGCAAGTGGCGCGCGCGCATCGTGCCGCCGCTGCCACCGGAAACAGGCAGCGACGACGAGTGCGCGAGGTGCACCGCCAGGAAGGCCAAGCCGGCCACCCACCGCTCGGGCTATCGCCCGTGGGCGGAGCTCTTGAAGCGCTCCTTCCGCATCGAGGTCGAGCTCTGCAGCAAGTGCGGCGGACGCTTGAAAATGCGCGCGCTGGTGATCACCGCCGCCGGCATCCGCCGCTACCTCCGCTGGCTCGGCGAGGCCAGCGAGCCGCCAACCCTCGCTCCCGCGCGGGGGCCGCCGCTCTTTTCGAGCCGCGTCATCCGCCGAAGGCTCGGTGAGCCCGTGCAGGCGGAGCTGTTCGACGCGCACTGAACGCGCCGTCGCCGGCGCACCGGTGCGCCTCGAGCGCGCTACCCGCCGCGACGCAGGCCCGACCGAGCGCCGAATGGCCACGCCGCAGCCTTCCTATCCGCCCTGGCAACCGCACCTGCTCCCTTGCCGCCCGGAGCCTGCGCGCCCTGGCGTCGCGGGCGGGACGCTCATGTTACCTACGCGCACGTGCGCGAGCACCTCGGCAAGCAGTTCGACGAGCGCCACTTCCACTGGGTGTGGACGCACGTGACGGCTCACGCCGCAGCGACGGCTCACGCAGCGTTCGCCACCGGTGTGCCCGAGCTTCTCCGCGCGCTCGCGCGGCTCATGGACGAAGGACGCGCGAACGACGCAAGCGATCTCTACGAGCCGGCGTTCGACTATCTCATGCGAGTCGGCGTGTTCGTGGTAGCACTGGAATATGGACAACGCGTGCTCGAGCTCCTTCCACCGACAAGCGCGCGAGCCGCAGGCCGTCTTGGCAACATCGGATGGTGTCACCAGGTTCTCGGCGACTACGCCAAGGCGTTCGATACTAGCGAGCGCGCGCTGACCATATTCGAGGAGCTCGGACTGCGTCGCGAGCAAGCGGTGCTTCATAACAACGTCGGCGTGTGTCACCACGTACGAGGCAAGATCGACACGGCGATCGGCCAGTTCGAGGTGGCACTGGGGCTCGCCACCGAGATCGGTGACTTGGAAACGCAGGCAAACAGCCTTGGGAACCTTGGGCTCTGCTACGCTGACCTGAACAAGCCGCGCGAAGCGCTCGATTTCTTGGAGCGGTCCCTTGCGCTGGACGTGGCGATCAACCGAAAGGATCTCCAGGCGAATCAGCTTGGCAACATCGGCAGCCGATACGTCGAGCTCGGGGAGCCAGAGCGAGCGCTCGGGTATTTCGAGGAAGCCCGCGCGTTGCGCCAAGCGATTGGTAGTGTCGTCGGCGAGGCCGGGGACCTGATCCACGTGGCACGTTGCCGCTTCCTCCTGGGCGACGTCGAATCGGCGCTTGCGGCCGCCGAGGAGGCGTTGAGCCTGCATCGCAAGGTTCGCTACTCACGTGGAATCGTACGGTCACTGGTAGACCTCATGGACCTTCTGCTCGCGTCTGGCGATCTACCGCGCGTGGTCGCCTGCTCCACGGAGCTCCTCACCGTCGCCGAGGAGAATTACGACATACACGCGCAGTGCGTCAGCCTCACGAATCTCGCGCGGTGTCACCGAAGGATCTTCGATACCGTCGGCGCCGCTAGATACCACACGCGCGCCCTGGAGTTGTCCCGCAGCAACGGCGACGCCGGTGGCGAAGCGATCTCGCTGGAAGGCCTGGCGTTGTGCGCGGAGCTGGCGGGCGAAGCCGAGACGGCGTTGGCGACCATGACCGAAGCGCTCGCCGTCAGCCGGCGCGCTGAACTCTTAGACGGCGTTGCGTGCCAGACGGGGCACCTGGGGCGCCTGCACGCCGCGCGGGGTAATGCCGACCGCGCGCGTGAGTGCTTCATCGAGTCATTGGAACTGCTCCAAGCGATGGGGTTCGCGGACACTCATCCACGCGTCGTCCAGGTGCGGTCCGGCCTTGAGTCGGTTCAGTAGCAGGATGTCAGTCTATGCGAGTCAAGGCCTCGACCAGCTGGCGCGTGCACCCTAGGCCGTGCGCGACCCCCCGGTATTCGCAATATGCCGGGCAGTACCGTATGCATCTCTGGGCGCAAGGGGACGCCACGCGTCCGGGTGCGCCCGGGTGGCGTGTGGACAAGGTTCGATGGCCGCGGCAATCGCTGCGACTCAGTGGGCAGGTGGACGTCGCTTTGGCTTTGGCTGTCGCACTCGGTTGCCGAACCCGGCCTGCTCGGCAAGACGCGCCCACTTCTTCTCGGACGTTACGATGATGTCGTTGTCTGTGCCGGCTACTCCTCGCGTCCGCCGCAGAATCGCTCGGGAATCCGCCACGCACAAGACTTGAACGGCGCGGCGCGATCGTGCACATCGCGCTGGTGCTCGACGCCTTGGTTCATCGCTTTCGCGACGTGGCGCGCAGGGCAGCCGAACGCTTGGCAGCGGCCGTGCGGACCGGCACGCGGCCGAGCCCGGGCCCTGTCATCGGCGGGCTGCTCCGCGACGTGGCTCGTTCGCGCAGAGAGCTCATCGCGGAGAACGTGCTCCTCCGCCAGCAGCTCGTCGTCGCCGCGCGGCAGGTGAAGAAGCCGAGGTTCGCCGCGCACGAGCGGGGGCTTCTCGTCGCGCTCGCCCATTTCGTACCGCAGTGGCGTGACGTGGTGCTGCTCGTCAGGCCAGAGACGATCCTGCGCTGGCACCGGGCGGGCTTCAGGCTGTTCTGGCGGGCGAAGTCCACGGTGCGCGCGCGTGGCATGCCGACCCGACGCACGCCGTCGGAGACGGTCGAGCTCATCCGGAGGCTGGCCCAAGAGAACCCGCTCTGGGGCGCCGAACGGATCCGCGGCGAGCTACTGAAGCTCGGCGTCCAACGTAGCCCCGGATCGACTTCGTGGATCGAACGTTATGTAGCCTGGTTCCCGGTAGTTACGCGTTCCCGCCGGCTTTGTCCGGCCGATCCGTGCCGTGATCCAGGCTCCACTGTCTTGCCCTTGCCGGTCGGCGTACACTTCCGGGATGGGGTTGGATTTCCTCGCCCTCGCACTGCGACCGCTCCGCGCCTGGGAATCCACTTTCGTTTTGCGAGTGGTGGGAGCACTAGCCACACTATGCGACACTGTTCCACAGTGGAAGCTTCTTCGCTGGCTCCGGGCAGCCGTTGCACTCGCAGAAACTAGATGCTTGGACGGCAGGTGGCCGCGATCCGGCCGACACGCGCGGAGCGCGGCCTGACGCGACTTGACGGGCAAGCGCTCAAGGGCCGAGAATCCCTTTATGCTTGGGGCCTTTTCTAGATGGCAACGTCTCGCGGTACGCGGCGGTGCCCTGCTGGCTGTGTCCCTTGCCATTGCGTGTGGAAGAACCGAATCCGACGGGACGAGCGTGCCAGGCTCCGGCGGGACGGATGCGGGAGGATCGGGCGGGATGTCCGATGCCGGCTGCATCTTCGGATCGAACGTGGGCGTGCCCGCACCCCAACCTACGCCCGCGAGCTGCAACCCGGCGTGGAATCCGTCCCGGCATTCGTGCGGGCCGAACCACAATCAGGATTGCTGCAGGAGCAACCTCGTCCCGGGGGGCAACTACTATCAGGGTACATTTCGAACGCCACTCGGAGTCGACAAGACCTACCCCGCCACCGTCAGCCCGTTCCGGCTCGACGTGTACGAGGTCACGGTGTCGCGCTGGCGCGCTTTCGTCGAACACGGTTGGTCGAACCAGCAGAACCCGCCGCCGCCAGGCGCAGGGAAGAATCCCTACGTATCGTGCAGCGGGTGGGATCCGTCTATCGGGACCGACGGGTACACGCCGTTCCCCAAGGACCAGAGCGCTGCCAACGCGAGGTTCGCTGCATGCGGCAAGCCGGCGGCGGACGCGGGCACGTCCGAAGCGGGCCCAGCCGGCGCAGGAGAACCCGACGCGGGCAACGCCGACCCGACCCTGCCGTACGCTTGTGCGAGCCGCGCCGAAGCGATCGCTTTCTGCGCCTGGGACGGCGGCTTCCTCCCGAGCGACGTGGAGTGGGGCTTCGCGGCTTCGGGCGGCAGCGAGCAACGGGAATATCCCTGGTCGGCGCCCGCCGGCTCCACGCTCATCGACGCCCAGCACGCTACGTACAGCGGTGCGCTGCTCTCGCCGGTGGGCTCGCATTCGCCGCTCGGCGATGGGCGCTGGGGGCAGGCGGACATGGCCGGGAACGCCGCCGAATGGGTGCCGGACGAGTTCAGCATGGACGGTGACCGCTACACGGCAGGCTGCGACGACTGCGAGTCGTTCGTCGATTCCGCGATCCCGATCCTACGCGGCGGCGACGCGAGCAGCGCGCCGAAGGACGTCTCGGCGATTGCTTGGAGCGAATCGTACCCAATCCAGTACCACGGGCTGAGGTGCGCCCGGAAACCCTGAAATGCTGAAGTGAACGAGGAGGACGAGATGCAAGCGATGACATATCCGCTTCAGCGGAAGGGCGCGACTGCACTACTGCTCATGGCTGTCCTGGCTACTCGTTGCGTCCGCCGCAGAATCGCTCGGGAATCCGCCACGCACAATACTTGAACGGCGCGGCTCGATCGGGCACATCGCGCTCGTGCTCGAGGCCTTGCTTCATCGCTTTCGCGACGCCGCGCGCAGAGTAGCCGGACGGGTGGCAGCGGCCGTGCGGACCGGCACACGGCCGAGCCCGGGCCCTGTCATCGGCGGGCTCCTCCGCGACGTGGCACTTTCGCGCAGAGAGCTCATCGCGGAGAACATGCTCCTCCGCCAGCAACTCGTCGTCGCGGCGCGGCAGGTGAAGAGGCCGAGGTTCGCCGCGCGCGAGCGCGGGCTTCTCGTCGCGCTCGCCCGTTTCGTGCCGCAGTGGCGTGACGCCGTGCTGCTCGTCAGGCCAGAGACGATCCTGCGCTGGCACCGGGCGGGCTTCAGGCTGGTCTGGCGGGGGAAGTCCAGGCTGCGCGCGCGTGGCATGCCGAAGCGACGCACGCCGCCGGAGACGGTCGAGCTCATCCGGAGGCTCGCCAAGGAGAACACGCTCTGGGGCGCCGAGCGGATCCGTGGCGAGCTACTGAAGCTCGGCGTGCACGTGGCGAAGCGCACCGTCCAGAAGTACATGCGCCAGGCACGCGGGCCGCGCCCGTGGGGGCAGAGCTGGTCGACGTTCCTCGAGAACCACCTGCACCAGATCTGGGCCTGCGACTTCCTCCAGCTCTACGACATCTGGTTCAGGCCCATCTTCGCGTTCTTCATCGTCGAGCTCGGCTCGCGGAGGGTCGTGCACCTCGGCGTGACGCGCAGTCCCAGCGCAACGTGGGTCGCCCAGCAGCTCCGCAACGCCACGCCGTTCGCCACCGGGCCGAGGTTCATCATCCGCGACAACGACGACAAGTTCGGGCCCGACTTCGAACGAGCAGCCGAGGCAGCGGGCGTGCGGGTCCTCCGCACCGCGGTGAAGGCCCCGCGCATGAACTCCTTCTGCGAGCGGTTCCTGGGCAGCGTGCGGCGGGAGTGCCTGGACCACGTCATCGTGCTCGGCGAAGAGCACCTGCATCGTGTGCTGCGCGAGTATTGCTTTGCGTACTTCAACGTGGCCCGGCCTCATCAAGGGATCGGTCAGCTCGTCCCGATGGGTTCGTCGTCTGCTGGCGCAGCAAGCGGGGCGGTCACCGGGCGCGCCATTCTGAACGGGCTCCATCACGACTACCGGCGCGCAGCGTGACGGGGGCTTTCATGCCTGCGGATGATCCACGTAGCCAGCTCAGGACAGCGGAATGGCCACCCTGGGTTTGGCTGATCCAGCACGGATCGACGCCGTCCGATGCGGGCATGATGGTTGCTCTGCCCTCGCGATGTTGGCCATGCACAAACCACCGCGGTACGTTCCTGGCGTGAGCTCCGACGCAACACCGCGCCCCGTTTGTCCGCTCTGGCAGCCGCATCCCGACGACCGGGATGACGTGCGCGATGCCATCGCAGGTGCGGAGCGCGGCGAGCTGCTGTCGCCCGAGGCGTCCGAAGCGTTCCTGCGCTGGCTGGAAGGGAACGCAGACGACTCGTGGCGCGACGAGCTCGGGTAACCACCTGGTACGCGCGACGCTACGGGCGTGTTGCGCGAGGCGGCGGTGGGCGTGCGCTCGCGATCGGTCGCACCGTGCGGGCTCTGGCGAAGGCGAACGACCTCCCCGCTCCCGGTGACTTCGAGGCCAGCGAGCGCCCAGTCGGACGCGCCTGGGTCCGCCGCGTTCCCGGGCGGAATCTGTGGCTGTGGTACCGCTTGACGGATGACGAGGTGCTGCTGCTCACCGTGACGAAGTGCGGAGCGACGTAGCTCTAGCCGGCGCAGGCGTTCCTGCGCTGGCTGGAAGGGAACGCAGCCGACTCGTGGCGCGACGAGCTCCAGCCACGCCCCGCGACTGGTGCGCGCTCACACCTTGAGCCAGACCAGGCGATCCTCGAGATCTTCCTGGCTCATCCTTGAAAGTACCTTCGCAAGCACCTTGACCGCGGCTCCGACGGGCATCTGCCGGGCCAGCAGGATGCCGGAATGATGACGACCGCTGGCAATGAACTGTCCGTGCAGGTTGGCGAAGTCCCCACGATTGAAGGTAAACAGGCAGCGTCCTTCCCGAGCCGCGTACTCGAGCTGCTCGGCATCGGAGGCACCCTTGTTCCCGGCATCCGTCGTCGTGACAACGTCGAATCCACGGCGATGAAGGCCCACGGCAACGCCCCGGAAAACGTCCTCGTCGAGGTACAGCTTCGGCCGCTCCGCCGGCTCGGTCAGGGCTCTACCTCGGTCGCTCCGGGTGGAGCCCCCGCGTCGCGCGCGAGGATGACGTCGATCTCGCTCTGGTGATCGAGGTAGTACAGGAGCGCAGCATGCAGCCCTTCAGGGCGGAGCGACGGCAGCTGGACGAGGATCTCATCGAACTCCAGGCCCAGTTGGTGCGCGCGCACGATGGCCGCCACCGGGATGCGCGTCCCCTCCACGACGGGCTCGCCGCCGCGGATGGCCGCGTTCTGTACGATGTGGGGGTAGCTCCCGGTAACTGCCTGACTCACGCATGTTTCGTACCACGGCGCTTTGGAACGGACAACGGACCGCTCCGGCGTTGCCAGGCAGCACAGGTCGCAATCCTCGTGCCCCCTTTCGCGTAGTATCGCTCATGCTCGCCGTCGCCGACATGCCCGCCGTGCCCGGCTTCGAGACTCCGCGCCAGCTCTACTGCGTGGCGGCGGCGCCGGCGCCGCTGTTTGGGATGGAGTATCCGCTGCGGCGCACGCAGGGCGACTGGCAGGCGCTGTACGACGCAGGCGCGCGCGGTGTGGTGTGTCTCGATGCGCCCGCGCGCTACGATCCGGCGCCGGCGCGGCTGCTCGGCACGATCGATCTGGAGGATCTGGTGATCGGAGGCCCGCCGCGCGATCCGGCGGGCGAGCTCGTGCGCGTGAGGCAGGCCGTCGAGCTCGTGCTCGCGTCGCTCGAGCGCGGCGAAGGCGTGGTCGTGCACTGCGCGGGCGGAACGGGACGCACCGGCACCGTGCTCGGCAGCGTGCTCGTCACGTTGGGGGAGGGCCCCCGCTCTGTCCTCGCCTACCTCGACCAGCTCCACCGCGTCCGCGGCCGCGGCGGCTGGCCCGAGTCGCGCTGGCAGCGCGGCGTGGTGCTCGGGGCGGGGGGCGGGTAGGCGCGTGGCGGCCGCCGCTGGCGGATGGCGATGTCGCCACCCGGGCGACCAGCACGCCTTGCACAAACATTAAATAGCATTTAATGTTCGTGTGTGCCTCGCCTCTCGCCCCACGGCCAACGTCCCGACTGGAACAGCCTGTACGAGCTGGCTGCGGCCCAGGGTGGCTACTTCACGCTGGCGGACGCGGCTCGAGCCGGCTTCTCGGCACCGCTCCTGCATTACCACGCCCGCGTGGGACGCATCGAGCGCGCCGGACGCGGCATCTTCCGGCTGGTGAACTTCCCTGTGACCGACGAGGAGGATCTGGTGCCGGTGTGGCTATGGTCGGACCGCCGTGGCGTGTTCAGTCACGAGACGGCGCTCGCCCTCCATGGGCTCTCCGACGCGCTGCCGTCCAGGCTGCACCTGACGCTGCCCGCTCCGTGGTCGAAGCGGCGGCTGCGTGCTCCACAGCGCGTCGTGCTCCACTTCGCCGACCTCCCCAAGCGCGAGACGGCCTGGAAGGGACCCGTCCGCGTCACGAATCCCCTCCGCACCGTCCGCGACTGCGCGGCAGGCGCGGTGCCACCCGACATCGTCCGCCAGGCCGTCACGCAGGGCGTCCGTCGAGGACTGTTCACCCGCGATGACGTACGCGCGATCCGGCAGGGCCAACGACGACATGACCGTTCGTAGCTACGCCAGCCCCGAGGCATTCAAGCAAGCGCTGGAGCAGCGGCTCCGGTCAGCCGCTCGCGCGAGCACGGTGCCGGTCAACCGGTTCCGGCAACTGCTCGTCTTCGATCGCTTCCTGGCCCGCGTTTTCCAGACCCTCGGTGAACGCGCCATCGCCAAGGGGGGATTCGCGCTCGAGCTCCGGCTCGCACGAGCGAGAACCACGAAGGATGTCGACCTGCGCCTCGTGGGGCCCAATCACGATGTGCTCGCCGCGCTTCGCAGAGCGGGTCGACTCGACCTTGGCGACTGGCTCTCCTTCCTGGTCGAACGCGACAAGGAGATGCCGGCGATCACGGGCGACGGCATGGTGTACGACGGCCTGCGCTTCCGCGCGCAGGCCGAGGTTGCGGGCAAGCGATACGGCGACCCCTTCGGCGTCGACGTGGGCTTCGCCGACGCACTGGTGGCGGAGCCGGACATTGTCGACGGTAGCGTGTTTCTTGATTTCATCGGCATCGCACCGGCAAGGCACCGGCTCTATCCGAGGAGCGCGCACATCGCCGAGAAGCTCCACGCCTACAGTCTGCCGCGGGTGCGGCACAACACGCGGGTCAAGGATCTGCCGGATCTCGCTTTGCTAGGCTCTGCTGGCACGCTGGATGGCAGGGAGCTGCGCGCCGCTCTCGAAGCAACCTTCTCGTTCCGTTCCACGCATCCACTGCCAACCGCCCTCGGGCCACCGCCGGACGCCTGGCGTCCAGTGTACGCGCGCATGGTCGAGGAGGACGAGCTGCCCTGGGCGACGCTCGAAGCAGTCTATGAAGCGGCGCGCGCGTTTCTCGATCCCGTCCTCGCGCACCGCGCGGAAACCTGGAACGCGAAAAGCTGGCGATGGGAGTAGCCAGGCCTGCGCGCAATCCGCGATCCCCTCGCTGCGTAGGGGGGGCATGGCTCGATCCGGGATTGCATCGCTGTTCGTGCTCGCGCTCTTGACGGCACCCGCTCCGGCACGCGCGCAGCCGGACGAACCCATGACGCCGCTGCCGTCGGAGTGGCTGGCCAGCCCGATCCACCTTCCCTGCGGGCTGACGATCCGCGAGTGGCGCGGGAAGAGCCGGCCGAGCCGCGCGATGGAAGCCAAGCTGGAGCGCTGGTGCGTCGCGGCGGAGCGGCACTTCGTGCCGTTCCTGCACTCGCGGGGGCTCGAGCTGCCGCGGCCGGACCGCGGGGCGTTCCGCTGGAGCGAGTCGCTCATCCCCGATGGCGACTGCCACCGCTGCCTGAACGACTACAACGGCCGCTTCGCGACGCGCTTCACGCATGAGTTGGTGTGGGGCTACACGAGCCTTCCGCTGCGCTGGTCGTTCATGATCAGCGACGTGCGCTCGGAGATGTTCCGGCAGGTGTTCACGCACGAGCTGTTCCACGCGATGAGCATGTACTACGGGCTGTACGCCTCGCACTGGGGCATGTGGATCGTGAAGTCCGGCGAGGACGAAGAGCTCGCGCGCGCCTTCACGCGCTCGATGGGTCTCGGCGCGTGGCGTCCGGGCGACTGAACATCCGTCGCTGACGTTCCCTGTCCGACCGCGGGTTGCACAGCCAAGGCCCGCGGCCCATCGTGGTCCATCATGCAGAGTCGTCGCCGCGCGGGGCGAGCGACGACACGGTGTCAGACGGACGTGCCCCCGCGCGTCCACGGGGAAGGAGGGTCGATGGTCGGACTGATCGCTGGAAGTGTGCGTGCGCGCGGCACCGGGGTCGCGACACTGATCGAACAGGTGCGCGGCGGGTGCCGCGCGGCCGAGCGCGAGCTTGCGCTGCTGCTGCACCGGGAAACCCGGCGCGCGGCGCGCATCCTCGCGCGCAAATGCGGGCGCCGCGCCGGCGAGCTGGCCCCGACGCCGAGCCCACCGTGTGGCAGAACGTGGTCGGCCGCTTCGACCCCGCCGCGGGGCGGAGCCTGCGCCGCTTCGTCTACGAGGCCGTGCGCCGCGTCGCGGTCGACAGCTTCCGCCGCGACCACGCCCAGCGCCGCGGCGGCGCCGCCATCGTCGTGGCCTTCGAGGTCGGCTCCGTTGCCTGCAGTCTCCCCGATCCCGAAGCCCAGGCCATCGCCCGAGACCTCCTCGAGCGCGCCCTGGCCGAGCTGCCCGAGCTCCACCGCTCGGTCGATCTCGATCCGCTCTCCTTGCTCTGCCGGCTCGCCACCGCCGTGCCCCCACCCCGCTTCAACACCGTGCGCTACGCCGGTGTGCTGGCCGCCGCGAGCACGTGGCGAGCGCGCGTCGTCCCCCCGCTGCCGCCGCCAGCGGAGGGAAGCAGCGACGACGACACATGCCCGACGTGCACCGCGAAGGACAAGCCGCCCACCCACCGCTCGGGCTATCGCCCCTGGGCCGAGCTCCTGAAGCGCACCTTCCGCATCGAGGTCGAGCTCTGCGGCAGGTGCGGTGGACGCATGAAACTGCGCGCGCTGGTCATCACGGCTGCTGGCATCCGCCGCTATCTCCGCTGGCTCGGCGAGCCCACCGAGCCGCCCACTCTCGCCCCCGCCCGCGATCCGCCCTTTTTCAAGAGCCGCGCCATCCGCCGCCGGCTCGGCGAGCCCGCGCAGGCGGAGCTGTTCGACGCGCACTGAACGCGCCGTCGCGACGCCCTGGTGCGCGCCGACGCCGCCACGAGGCGCTACCGGGCGCCGCTGGAGCGCGAAACCCCTGCTCAGGAAGCCTACCGGGCCTCGCCTGCCAACACGCCACCGCCCTCCGGACCGGCATCCCGCGCACCCCCCGGCGATGCGGGGGCGTTCATGTTACCTACGCGCTCGAGCTCGAGGTTCGCGTGCTGCTCGGCGGAGATCCCGTGTGAACCGGGGTTGATCCCGCTAGGGACAGGCGAGCTTCACCTTGACTGGCAAGACGCTATCCTTCGTCGTTCCATTTCCGAGCTGGCCGTGATCGTTGTGGCCCCAGCACCACACCGTGCCGTCGTCGGCGAGAGCGCAAGTGTAGTCCACTCCTGCCCCTACGGCGACGAGGTGTGCGCCAATGCCAGCGATCTGGACCGGACTATCCTGCTCAGCGCTTTGGGTCTTGACCCCAACTTCGCCCCAGCCAGTGCCACCCCAGCACCAGAGCGTCCGATCCGTCTTCACGGCGCACGCATGCGAACCCCCGACGGCCACCTGCGCGACGTTCTTCCCAAGCGCATCCACCTGGAGAGGCTTGTCCGAAACACCAGGCAACGGACGCCCGAGCTGTCCGAAGGCGTTGTCGCCCCAACAGGATATGCTCGCGTCCTTCTTCAGAGCGCACCTGAATGACCCTGCTTCCACGACGCTGAGAACTTCGCCCAGGGCTGTCACGCGGGCAGGCGAGCGCGTCCAGGCTTGTCCCATGTTGTACCCGGGGTCCGTCGTCGGCACTCCAAGGAGTCCGTTGTCGTTCTCGCCCCAACACCAGAGGCTTCCGTCAGCAACCACGGCACACGTGCTGAACCTCGTAGCAACCTGCGTCACCTTGCCGGGCAGTCCTGGGACCTGAACAGGCTCGTGGCGATCCGTGCTGGTGGCGTCGCCAATCGTTCCGGAGGAGTTGTTGCCCCAGCAGTAGAGCGTGCCGTCGTCGAGAATCGCGCACGAATCGGACCCGCCCACAGCCACGGTCCGAACTGAACTACCAAGTGTGTCGACCCGCAAGGGACTGGCGGAAGGATCGGTTGTGCCGTTGCCGAGTTGCCCATGATCATTGGCTCCCCAGCACCACAGCGCGCCATTCGTATCGACGGCGCAGGAGTGGTCGAAAGCCACAGACGCGGTGGTCACAGCGGCGGGCAGGCCCCCTTCCTGAACGGGCTGCAGGTTGCCGGCGCCAGCGTCGCTCTGGGAAGTGTTGTCTGCACCCCAACACCAAAGTGCGCCGTCTTTGAGGACCACGCACGTGCTGTCGAAACCGACATCCAGCTCCGCCACACATCCCGCCGAGCCGGCAAGACCCGGTGTGCCCGCCCCACCAGCAGCTCCACCAGCTCCGCTCGAGCCTCCGGCTCCGGTTCCACCGGGCGCAGTCGCGCCGCTACACGCTTGCGCGCCAAGGAGTGCGAGCACGGCGAGCAGTGCGAGATTTCGGCGTAGCTGGGTCATTGCGCCTTGTGGAATACGGGATTGTCGAACCAGCTACAGTGTCGCACGTGCAGCGCTCCACTGGGAGGCGCGCAGCGCGCGGGCGGCTCACACTGGCCGTCGGTCGAACAGGGCAGGCGGCATTGCATGCCGTCGCACCGCGAGTTGGCCGGGCAGTCCCCATCCGACTCGCAGTTCATCGTGTAGTACCCGTGGGGATAGAGCACGCCAGGTTCAAGGCAATAGCCTATGCCAGGCGCGAGAATCCTTGCGCTCCTCGAACCCCGGGGGCGGAGGGTCCCCGACGGGGCCGGACGCCGGCTTGGCTGGAGGCGTCTCGGGCGGTGGCGTCCACCCGTCTTCCGCCTTGCAGGCCGCGCCGATGGCCTTGCCGGACACGGCAGCGTGGGTGCGCCCAATGTCGCTTCGGGGGCGCGAGCAACCGGCGAGCTGGACTCCGCCCAGAGCGGTCAGGACAATCAGAGGGCCGGGAACCTTGATCCATCTACTCATTTTGCGCCTTCGCCCGGATGACCCAGTCGGGACCGTAGTCGCCGTTTCCGAAGCTGTAGAAGAAGCTTTGGTTGGCGGGGTCAGCCGCGAGCCCGTTGTAGTCGCCCCAGTAGCAGTTGTTCGCGTGGATGGGCGCGGTGACCGACCGTGTCGGGGTGATGTGAAATGCCGCCCCAGGTGATGCCGTCGTCCCCGCTGCGCCACCTGACTTCCGCCAGTCCCTGACTGCCGGGGGGATTATAACTCGATCGCGCCTGGAAAAGGCCGGGCGTCCATCCGTGCTCGGGGACCTGGTCGTAGCGAACGTCGTCCATGATAGACGTGTTACAGCCCGTCACGAGTCTCAAGTGCCACGACTGGCCATCATCCGTACTGCGGTAGATGCGCTGCTCCTGTTTCTGACTGCAGCTGCCCGAGCCGTGCGCGCTTAGCGTGACGACTAGAGTGCCAGTGCTCTTATCTATTGCAATGCCCAGGTCAGAGCCATAAGCCAGACAAGCGCTCCCGAGACCGTAGTAGGTATTTTCGGTACAGGAACCACAGTGGGGTGCTGGCGGGAGGTAGTCGCTGACATCCTTTATCCTGCTGCAGGCGTCGAACGTATTGGTCGATGGATCGAACACGTGATGCTGGATACGGCCAGCGGTGCGATTTTCGAAGACGATGTGGATCCTGCCGGCTGCGTCCACCGCCGCACGGGGAGTCCTGATCATGTCTCCCGGAAGGCACGGATCCGCCCAGTTGTTCCAGCCGCCCGAGCAGAACGGGTCGTTGAGGCGCCCCACCTTGATGTGGTCGTCCTTCAGATAGCTGAAGTACATCTTGTCGTAAGTCGCATCCCACAACAGGGTGGGAAAATCGACGTTCGAGCCCGTGAATGTGCAATAGGTCGCGGTAGGGCTCGCGCACGATGAGGGGCACGGCTCCTGGCTTCGCCACACGAAGAATCCAGCACGGTCCGACTTCATCTTGAGCTGGTAGAGATAGTGCGTCGAGCCGCCCCGGAACGCGGTCGTATTGTCCGGCCCGATCTTGTCGTAGCCGGGATCCATGACGAACTTGCACCAGGTGTTGTAGGCGTCCCTCGCGCATCCGTAGTCGAACTTCTGGGTGTCGCCTCCGCCTCCGCCCGCGACGTTCATTGCGGAGTTGGTGCCCACACCATCTCCCACTGTCCGCTGGCGTTCTCGTAGGCCGCGGCGCTGGTCTCGGCGAGCTCGCGTTTTGTGCGCTGGATCGCCGTGTGCACGCTCGTCGTCAGCGCAGACGAGGTCTGTCCGATGGGCTCACCCCCGGAGGCGGCGGCGCCGCCGTGGGAACCGTCGAGTGGCGCAATACGGCGACCAGTCCCGGAGAATTCGTGGGGGCCGTCCCCGGGTCCCATGCAATCGCCCGACGACGTGCAGACCTGGCCGGTGTTCTCGTCGCCAGTGTCATTCGCAGCGGGCTGGATCCACCCGGAGTTCTCCGCACCGCACCCAGTGACCACCGCGACGCAAACCCCAACGACAGCCCCCGCCATGCACCTCATACGATATGAGGGTAGCCCCCCCCCCACAGAAGTCAATAGGCACCAGCGCGCTACAGAGCTCGGAAGATTCTGTATGCATGGGCACCAATCTGTCGTGGGTCCAACGTAGCCAGGCCAAGGGCCGCAGGCGACGTCGCATAAGGCAAATTATGTCAACCATTTCCAGCTGTTAGCCCTAACCCCAGCTTGCCTCGGCTTCTCCGGCCTGTCAACCGCCGCGCGGCTCCACCGCCTGCCGCCACCACGTTTGCTCCGGCGGATGCAGGTTGGTTCGCCTCGCCTTCGTCAGTGCCGACGATTCGCCGACGATTCGACGGGCGTCGAGACGCTGCACCGGAGGCCGCTGTGTTACCAATCCCTGCATTGCGTCGGGCCTCCCCAATGTCCCATGATGACCACAGCGGGGCGACAGTCGACCCGTCCTGCCATTCCGCTAGGAGAGTCTGGTGCGAGCTTGGATAGCTTTTCTTGCGCTCGGACTCGTGAGCGGGTGCGGGGGGTCGACGCAATCCCCGAAGCAGAACACCCCGTCCCTGGAGGAGAGCTGCAAGTTCATCTGTCAAACGGCGACCGGCCAGTGCCCCGCCGATTGCCAGACGCAGTGCCGCTCCCTGGGAACGGCGGTAGCTTGTGGCAAATATCGCGTCGCGTTCTGGTACTGCGCAGCGAAGTCGGCCGACGCTGTGTGCAGCAACCAGGACGTGTTCCAGATAGCTACATCCAACGTGTCGACCCAGCAGTGCTCATCTCAACTTGCCGCCCTCAACAAGTGCGTCTGTGCGAACAACGGGTTGGTCAACTCATGCGGGCCTTGATGCGGGCGACGTATCCCTGCACGTGTCCGTCGCCGGTGCGGATGTCGTCTGGAAACCTTCTCGTGACTCCAGCGCACAGCGCCTTCACGCCACCCTTAGCAGCTTCACCCCGAGCGCCTTGGATGCCTTCGCGAGGGTGGCCAGCGTGACGCTGGTGTCGTGGGGGTCGAGCAGGCGATGGACGACCGTGCGGCTGGTACGCATGACCCGGGCCAACTCGGCCTGGGACATATTGCGACGAGCCATCGCTCGCTCGATCTTGGCGGAGAGGAGCTTCTTCTGGGTCAACAGCTCGACATCCTCCCGCTCACCCAGCTCCTCGAACAGCGCGCGTAGGTAACATGAGCGTCCTGCCCGCGACGCCAGGGCGCGCAGGCTCCGGGCGGCAAGGGAGCAGGTGCGGTTGCCAGGGCGGATAGGAAGGCTGCGGCGTGGCCATTCGGCGCTCGGTCGGGCCTGCGTCGCGGCGGGTAGCGCGCTCGAGGCGCACCGGTGCGCCGGCGACGGCGCGTTCAGTGCGCGTCGAACAGCTCCGCCTGCACGGGCTCACCGAGCCTTCGGCGGATGACGCGGCTCGAAAAGAACGGCGGCCCCCGCGCGGGCGCGAGCGCGGGCGGCTCGCTGGCCTCGCCGAGCCAGCGGAGGTAGCGGCGGATGCCGGCGGCGGTGATGACCAGAGCGCGCAATTTCATGCGTCCGCCGCACTTGTTGCAGAGCTCGACCTCGATGCGGAAGGAGCGCTTCAAGAGCTCCGCCCACGGGCGATAACCCGAGCGGTGGGTGGCCGGCTTGGCCTTCCTGGCGGTGCACCTCGCGCACTCGTCGTCGCTGCCTGTTTCCGGTGGCAGCGGCGGCACGATGCGCGCGCGCCACTTGCTCGCCGCCGCGAGCACGCCGGCGTATCTCACCGTGTTGAAGCGCGGGGGCGGCACCGCCGTCGCGAGCCGGCAGAGGAGCGAGAGCGGATCCAGATCGATGGCGAATGTCCCGTCGCTGAACGGCCGCTTCAGCACCAGGCGGACGAGGTCGCCCTCGACGAGCTGCACGCGCTCGGCGGCGATCGGCGGGCGGAGGATGTAGCGGCAGAGGGCTTCCTTTCCCGCGACGTCGCTGGCGCTCGCGGTAGTGGCGGCATGGAGCGAGAAGCCGCCCTCCACGGCGCACAGACCCTTGGTGACTTCCAGGCCGCGGTCGTCGCGCAGCCGGACGGGCTCGCGGCGGCGCAGCGCGGGTCCTGCCGGCACGCTGCCGAGCGTCGAGGCGACGGCGAGCTCTGCCAGCGCGGGCTCGCTCTCGACGAGAGCGGCGTCGGCCGTGACGGCGTCGTCTGCGACCACGCCCTTCCGGCGCAGGAGCGCGAGGATCCGCGCCCGCGCGATCTGCAAGAGGTCGGCGACGTTGTCGTTGGTGAGACACGGCAGCGCGTGGAACGAGAGCTCGCCGCCCTCCTCGTCTTCGGCGAACACTCCATCCAGCGCCAGCGTGTGGAAGTGGGGATTGAGCCGCAGATCGCTCGAGACCCGTTGCACGGCGGTGACCGCGCCGCCCTTGCCGGCGCGGATGCCGTGCGCCCCGAGGCGGCGTCGGTAGAAGCCGAGCACGGAGTCGACGAACCCGCGGCACACCGCGCCCGAGAGCTCCCCGTCGTAGGCGAGCCGGGCTCTCAGCTCGAACGGCAGCGTGAGTACCCACTGGCGCAGCGGCGCAGCGGGCGGCAGGACGTGCTCGACGAGATCCGCGGCCGTGGACGCCATGCGTCGGCCCGCACACGATGGACAGAAGCCTCGGCCCTTGCACGAGAACGCGACAACGAGTCGCTCGCCGCAGTCCGGGCACGCCAGCACGGCGAAGCCGTGCGCTCGCGCATACTACGACCCTCCAGATCTGACGGTGATCTTTTGCTCAAACAGATCGGCCTGCGGCCCTCTTTCTGCGGACGAAATGTCGATCTTCCAGCACGGGCGCTTGCCGACTTTGGTGCGCATCGCGGGGAGCTTGCCGGTCTTGACCAGATACGCGACGTGAGACTTGGACATCCCGAGGCGTTGAGCCGCGGTCGTGAGCGTGACCCAGCCCGGCGGCGCGTCGCCGCCGGTGAGACGCCGTCGCGTAGCCTCGGAGAGCACGATCTTCCATGGCGCGCCGGGTGTCAGCTGCTCGCCCGCGAGGAGCCCATCGTGCAACCACTGGACGACGGTCGTGTGGGCGACGCCGAGTTGTGTCGCGGCCTCCTCCGCGGTGAACGGACCCTCATCCGGGTCCTTCGCGACGCGATGGCTGTGCCCCGGAATGTGGTTCTTTGCACGCAGGGAGTGGACCGCAGTGGCCGTGAAGGGGCGGCCGAGACCACTGCGACGACCCTGTCTGTTGAGCGTTCGTGCGATCTGCGCGTCGTCGAGGTCGAGCGCGAGCTTTCGCACGAGGTCGATGATGTCCTCGCTCGTCGCCTTCAGTTGTCCGCCACGCAACCGCACGATCTCGCGGTCCGTCGTGGCACCCCCCTTCCACACGATCCGGACCATGTGGCGCTTCGCATCCGTTCGAATCTGGACCTCCTCGATCAGAGCGCGCAAGAGGCGCTTGCGGTCACGGGCTTCCGTCGTCGGAGCGGTCCACACGGCTTGCAGATCGCTGCCGAGCGCGCGCGCCATCGCCAGTTCCCCGGCCGTCAGCGCAGGTTGCCGTGCACGAGCGTCGCGTGCCTTCGCGCGGACGATCTCCAGCTCCTCCATGCGCGCGTTCCATCGACGCTCGAGCTCGCGAGCCACGACCCGATTCTCGGGCTCGACAGCGTCGTACTGCCGCTCGGCCCGCTGCGCCTCGTACTCGGCCTTCTCGATCTGCAGGCGCCACATGCGCTCCACGTCTTCGCCCTTTTGCTGGCTCTGCTCCTGCACGAGGAGGGCTGCCTCCTCGCCACCATGTTCGCACGCGAGCAGGAACGCTTCGACGACGGCACGCTCGATCCGTTCCGCTCCGATCAGTTGGCACTCGCCGAGCCCGGGCTCGTGCGACCGGGGCTTGGTTGCAGCGGTATTGCAGCGTGCGGCGTCCCGACACACCGCCGTAGCTCACGCCCATGCGGCGGCCACACTGGCCGCACCGCGCGAGTCCCTGGAGCAGGGCGCGGCCTTCTCTCGCGGGCCCGGTCTCGCTCTGGTCTCGGTTGGGTCGCATCACGCGATTGGCATCCAGACGCCGCTGGTTGTCGAGAAATTTATCGTAGGAAATATGGGCCGGGTAATGGTCCTTGATCAACACCGGCCAGTCTTCGCGCGCGACGGTGCGCATGCGCTTCTTCACCTGCATGTCTCCATCGGCGTCGACCTCACGCACGGTCTTCGCTCGCCCGTGCACGTACGCGCCAGCGTAGATCGGGTGGTGCAGCGTCGAGTAGATGACCCGCGTCGTCGGGGTGGTCCAGACGATCGGGTGCTTGCGCGAAAGGATACGGCGCACCGGGAATTTCAGTCCCTGTTCGCGCCACCACACGAGCACCCGCCGCGCAGCGCCAAGCTCGTCGAACTTGTTGAACACCAGACGGATGGCATCGAGGACCGCCTCGTCGCTCGTCATCACGAGCAGACCCTCGTCATCGACATCGTAGCCCGCGGGCGGCGTGATGATCAGCTCACCCCGGCGCGCCTTGTTCCACCGTGCCTCGACCATGCGATGGATCGAGTTGTCCAGCTCGATCTCGCTCACCTGCCCGCGGATGCCGAGGACCATGCGGTCCGTGCTGAGGGACGGATCGTAGATCCCCGTCTCGTCTGCAATGAGCGTGTCGGTCCAGCGGCAGAGGTAGACGAGCTGATGCCAGTCGACATTGTTCCGCGCGAGCCGCGACATCTCGAGGCAGGAGACGATGCCCGCTTCGCTTCGCGCGACCGCGGCCACGAGAACGTCCGAAGCCCGCGCGTGTTCCAGCCGACGCTCCGCTCTTGCCCTGGTCCTCGTCGATCAACACGACGCGTTCTTTCGGCCAACCCAGCCCCGTGATCTGTCCAACGAGATCGTACTGGCGTCGCCGGCTCTCCAGATGATTCCGGACTTGATGAATCGTGGACTGGCGCACGTACACGAAGGCCGTACGCGCAACGTGATGCGCGCCAATCTTGTGCCCGGTGTCACTTGCCGTGTAATTCATTGCTCTCCTCTTTCTTCTGCGCCGCACGGGCGGCGCGCGCGATGAGTTCCGCGAAGATACTGATCACCTGCCGGCGCTGCGCGTCCGTGAATCGCGTCCACGATGCTCGCAGCCCGTCTGCGTCGCCGAGCCGGAGCCTCTGCTGTCGTTCCATTCCCTCGCCTCCTGCGAGACGTGCATGCACCTTCCTGCTGTCACGGGCAACGACACCGCACGATCGCCCCGGTTCGCGCTCACGCCGACCCGTCCTTGCCGCTTTCGACAACGACGGCGTCGTCGGAACGCGGCACCACTTCGGCCGACGATCGTTGCGCAAGCGCGACCACGAGCGCGCCGAGCTCGCGGAGTGCATCGACCGTGAAGACGTGCTCGGGCGCCTCGGCGCGCGGGGGGCCATCCGCGTCCGTCCATGATCGCGGGACGCGCATGCTCGAACCGTCATCGACCCGGATCACGATCTGCCTCGGACCAGACTTGACGACCTCGAAGGTCTCGCCCTCGAAGGGATGGTGCCGGCGCGTGATGGTGACGCGCGCCAACGAAGACCTACCTACATACTCAGTGTGTGACCCCCCACCCGCGGGCGAGCACGCCGCAGTCGACGAAGCGCTCGAGCTCGGCGCGGACGAAGCCGGGAAGCGGCCGGGCGAAGCCCTGGTCGATGGCGGCGTAGAGCGTCCGCAGGTTGTCCTGCACCACGCGGTAGAGCGCGCTCGTCTCCGGGCGGCGGCGCGCGTACGTGGGCCTCGCGACCCCGACCCGTGCGGCGGATGCGGCGGACACGGCGCGCAGCTGCGCAACCGGCGTGCCGGGGCGGCCGGGCCGTGATCTCCGCTACTCGGCGCTGGTGGCGGGGTGGCGGCGCCACGCTCCGCCGGCGGCGGCCGCCAGCACGGCGCTCCTCCGCGTGGGGCCCCCGGCCGGGCGCCAGCCCGGCCTTGGCGGGCCCGCGCGGCGCGGCAGCGCGGCGCACCGTGGAGTGCCGCGCCGCGCGGGGGCAACCCTACACGGCGCGCGGCGAGAAGCGGCGCAGGCGCAGGCTGTGCCGACTCGGCGTGCGGGGCTGGCGGCACGGGCGGCACCGCCGGGACCGCGGGCACCGCGGGCACGGGCGGCAGCGACGCCGGGCCGGGTGGAAGCGCCGGTGTCGGCGGAACCGCGGGCAGCGCGGGGGCGGATGCAGGCCCCGGCTGTTACCGCTCACCGTGGACGCCGGACGTAGCGCCGCTTTCGTTCACGCAACGTGAGGCGTTCGGGGGCGCCGGGAGGGCGATGTCCATCGCGGGTTTCTCGCCCGGATCGGTTGCTGTCGGGTAGCTGGCGCGGCTCCGGAGGCGGAGCATCGGCGCGTAGCCGCTCCGGACGCTTCCGCTGCAACGCACATCAGGAAGAACAAGGCGCACCTTGTCGACTGGAAGACAGCATGCGCGCTCGGCAAGGCGATCGGGTTGCCCACTACCAACGCCAGCCCCGTGCGCATGATGGTCGACGGACCCAAGCCTGGCCCTCCGCTGGCTCGGAGAGCCGGCGGACCCACCCGCACTCGCGCCTGCGCGAGGCCCCCCGTTTTTCAAGAGTGTCGTCATCCGCAGACGGCTGGGCGAACCCGTGCAGGCGGAGCTGTTCGACTCGCATTGACGCGTGTTCGGGAGTGCGAAGCTGCGCGCGCGGGGGCACAATCCGGCCTCTCGAGCCGCCGAGCTCGCAAGCGGCCGGGCGGGCGGCGTGGATCGCGCCTCGCCCGGGGCGTAGACTCACGCTCGGGATCGCGATTATGGGAGGCGAGACGGGCAGGGAGGAGCGTTCATGGGAACTACGCGCCGGCGGGCGTCGATGATGTAGACTCGAGCCATGCGCTGGGAGGCGAGGTTTCGCATGAGGCTTGCTGGAACGATACAGGGCGCGGCAGTCGTGCTGGTGGTTGCGACGGGCTGCGCGGGTGACAGACCGGCTGACAAGGGCGCCGTCGCGACGCAGAGCCGGAGCCTGGTGTCTACGCCGGCGGCGCGGCGCAACATCGCGACACTGCGTGCGCGCTTCGGCATTGGCGCGTCCCTCGCGATCGGCTTCCGGTCTAGCGGCGCCGGCAGTGTGCGAACCGTGCTCCCCGCCGGTGCGAAGCGGGTCGGGTTGAAGAGCGCCAGCGTCGTGCTCCCGGCGCGTGCGAACGGCGCTGTTCGCATCCAGGACGACACCTCGCATCTGGGGGTATCGTTCGCTCTGCGCGGCGCCGGCGCTGTGCCGCTGGCCGTCGCGAACGGCATCGCGCTCTACGCGCGCGCGCTCGGCGGCGCGGACGTGCTGCAGCGACCCAGCGTGGAAGGCACGGAGGACTACGTCGCGTTCGAGCGCGCGCCGGCCGAGGAGCAGCTCGTCTACGACGTGGACGTCTCGCGCGTAGCGGGCTTGCGCCTCGTCGCCAACACGCTCGAGTTCCTCGATGCGGACGGCGCGCCGCGGCTGCGCGTCGCGCCGCCGCTGGTCGTCGACGCGCGGGGGCGGCATCACTCCGCGAAGCTCGCGCTCGACGGCTGCGCCGCCGACACGAGCCCGCGCGCGCCCTGGGGCCGCGCCGTGACCCCGCCGGGTTCCGCGAGCTGCCGCGTGCGGGTCACGTGGAGCGGCGTCGCGTATCCGGCGCTGGTCGATCCGTCCTGGGTCGCTACCGGCTCGATGGCGACGCCTCGGGACAGGCACAGCGCGAGCGTGCTTTCGTCGGGCAAGGTCTTGATCGCGGGTGGCGTCAAGAGCAACGGCTATCTCGCGAGCGCGGAGCTCTACGACCCGGGAACCGGAACGTTCGCTGCGACGGGTTCCATGGCGAACCAGCGCTACTCCCACACGGCGAGTGTGCTTCTGTCGGGTCAAGTGCTGGTCGCGGGTGGAGGTCCCGGGGCGAGCGGCGCCACTTCCAGCGCGGAGCTGTACGACCCTTCGACCGGGCAGTTCACGGCCACCGGCTCGATGACGGCAGCGCGCGCCGAGTACACGGCGAGCCTGCTCGCCTCGGGGAAGGTGTTGATGGCCGGCGGCGTCGACGCGGGCTACACGCCCCAGTCGAGCGCGGAGCTGTACGACCCTTCGACCGGGCAGTTCACGGCGACGGGCTCGATGACGACGGAGCACGCCTACCACGCGGCCCCCGTGCTTGGCTCCGGCAAGGTGCTGATCGTGTCGGGGCGCGACGGCAGCAACGCCGACATCGCGGTCGACGAGCTGTACGACCCATCGACCGGGCAATTCACGGCGACGGGTTCGCTGTCGACTGCCCGCGAGGCCTTCACTGCGAGCGTGCTCGGGTCGGGCCAGGTGCTGGTTGTGGGTGGCAACAACATCAACAACGGCATCGTCTATCTGTCCAGCGCAGAGCTGTACGACCCATCGACCGGGCAGTTCACGGCAACGGGCTCGATGGCAACCGTGCGCGGCTACCACACGGCGAGCGTGCTCGGCTCGGGCCAGGTGCTGGTCGCGGGCGGGTTCGACATCAACAACCATCTGTCGAGCGCCGAGCTCTACAATCCGTCGAGCGGGACATTCACGGCAACGGGCTCGATGACGTCAGCGCGCTCCGGCCACACGGCGAGCGTGCTCGGTTCGGGCCAGGTACTGGTCGCGGGCGGATCCGACGGAAGCGTGCTGCCGAGCGCCGAGCTGTTCGTGCCGGGGACCCTGGGAACGGGTTGCAGCGGCGACAGCGACTGCACGAGCGGCTACTGCGTAGACGCAGTCTGCTGCAACACCGCGTGCGGCGGGAAATGCGAAGCGTGCACCGCAGCCAAGACGGGCGGCAGCGACGGCACATGCGCCCCCATCAAGGCCGGCACCGATCCGGACGGGGAGTGTCCCAGCGCGCAGTGCGCCAACGGTGTCGAGACTGCAGCGGCCACGTGCGACGGCGCCGGCGCGTGCTCGACGGGCACGTCCACGTCCTGCCAGACGGGCTACGCCTGCGACGGCACAACGTGTGCGACGAGCTGCAGCGATAGCAGCGTCTGCGCCGCCGGATACACCTGCAACACGTCGAGCTCCAGTTGCGTCCCAGCTACGGACGCGGGAGCGGGCGGCAGCGCGGGCGCGGGCGGCAATACGGGCGCGGGTGGCAGCGCGGGCGCGGGCGGCAGCGCGGGCGCGGGCGGCAGCGCAGGAGCAGGCGGCAGCGCAGGAGCAGGCGGCAGCGCAGGAGCAGGCGGCAGCGCGGCTGCGGGCGGTGGTGGCGGCACCGACGGCGGTGCCGGAGCGAGTGGCGGCGGCGCAGCGGGCAGTGGCGCGACCGGCGGCGCAGCGGGCAGTGGCGCGACCGGCGGCACATCGGGCAGTGGCGCGACCGGCGGCGCAGCGGGCAGTGGCGCGACCGGCGGAGCCGATGCCGGTCGACCTTCGGCCGGCTCGAACGACAAGGGCGGCTGCGGCTGCCACACCGCCCCGCACGACCCCGGATCTCCCTGGACGCCGGCCACCGCGCTGCTCGTCGCGGGGCTCTGCGTCGTGCGGCGAAAGCGACGCTAGCGCTGGGCCCGAGATCACGGCGACCCCCGCGCGGTCCTCGTGCGACACGACGAGTTCACTCCACCCCGCGCGACAGTTCCCGACGCACCCGCGCCAGGGGCTCCCCCGCGACGGCACTCACGAGCAGCCGTATCCGCCGCGTGCCGTTGTTCCCTGCGCTGCCTGGATGTCGCGACTCGGTTGGTCGATGTCGTCGACGCCCGGTAGCTCGATGGGATAGTGCCGCGCGCGCAACTCGAGTCGCTCGGCAGGCTCGGAAAGAGGCGTCGCACGTTCACTTCGCGCTTGACAGGTTTTCCGGGACAGCGCGTTTCGATTCCGCCGCTTTGTGTTCAAAACGCAATTGCGACGACGAGGCGACGCGCTGGCGGCTTTTCGATGTTGTGGGGGTTCATCGAGTCGGCTCGCCACGTGAAAGCGCGCCCACGTCGCAGCGGCGAGGCCTCCAGAACAGGGTGCAGGTTGCTTGGCATGAACGCGCTCATCACCGCTTCCACCACGAACCGCTACGATCTCGCCGGGCTCTCCGACGACGCGCTGCTCGCCGGCACGCGCCGCCTCGTCGCGGGCGCCAACCACGCGCTCGCCGCCCTGCTCGCGCACCTTGCCGAGGTCGAAACGCGCGGCATCCACAGCGCGCGAGCCTGCGCGAGCCTGTACGCCTACTGCATCTACGAGCTTCGAATGTCCGAGGACGCCGCCTTCCGCCGCGCCAAGGCCGCGCGTCTGTGCCGGAAATTTCCCACGCTGTTCGACGCGGTCGCGGGCGGCGAGTTGCACCTCACGGGCCTGCTCATGCTCGGTCCGCATCTGACCGACGAGAACCTCGCCGACACGCTCGCCCGCGCGAAGCACCGCACCAAGCGCGAGATCCAGAAGCTCGTGCGGGAGCTCGATCCACTGCCCGATGTACCGCCGCGCATCGAGCCGCTCGGTCCCGAGCTCACGTCGCCGCGCAACCCGACCTGGAGCGAATTCGCATCCGCTCTCGCTGCTCGTGCGGCTCGCGACCGCCGTGCCGCCCCCACGTTTCAACAGCGTGCGCTACGCCGGAGTGTCGCGGCAAATAGCAAATGGAGAGCACGCGTCGTTCCGCGCGTAGGTAACATGAGCGTCCTGCCCGCGACGCCAGGGCGCGCAGGCTCCGGGCGGCAAGGGAGCAGGTGCGGTTGCCAGGGCGGATAGGAAGGCTGCGGCGTGGCCATTCGGCGCTCGGTCGGGCCTGCGTCGCGGCGGGTAGCGCGCTCGAGGCGCACCGGTGCGCCGGCGACGGCGCGTTCAGTGCGCGTCGAACAGCTCCGCCTGCACGGGCTCACCGAGCTTGCGACGGAGGGCAACGCTCTGGAAGAACGGCGGCCCCCGCGCGGGCGCGAGCGCGGGCGGCTCGCTGGCCTCGCCGAGCCAGCGGAGGTAGCGGCGGATGCCGGCGGCGGTGATGACCAGAGCGCGCAATTTCATGCGTCCGCCGCACTTGTTGCAGCGCTCGACCTCGATGCGGAAGGAGCGCTTCAAGAGCTCCGCCCACGGGCGATAACCCGAGCGGTGGGTGGCCGGCTTGGCCTTCCTGGCGGTGCACCTCGCGCACTCGTCGTCGCTGCCTGTTTCCGGTGGCAGCGGCGGCACGATGCGCGCGCGCCACTTGCTCGCCGCCGCGAGCACGCCGGCGTATCTCACCGTGTTGAAGCGCGGGGGCGGCACCGCCGTCGCGAGCCGGCAGAGGAGCGAGAGCGGATCCAGATCGATGGCGAATGTCCCGTCGCTGAACGGCCGCTTCAGCACCAGGCGGACGAGGTCGCCCTCGACGAGCTGCACGCGCTCGGCGGCGATCGGCGGGCGGAGGATGTAGCGGCAGAGGGCTTCCTTTCCCGCGACGTCGCTGGCGCTCGCGGTAGTGGCGGCATGGAGCGAGAAGCCGCCCTCCACGGCGCACAGACCCTTGGTGACTTCCAGGCCGCGGTCGTCGCGCAGCCGGACGGGCTCGCGGCGGCGCAGCGCGGGTCCTGCCGGCACGCTGCCGAGCGTCGAGGCGACGGCGAGCTCTGCCAGCGCGGGCTCGCTCTCGCCGAGCGCGGCGTCGGCCGTGACGCGTCGTCGGTGATCACGCGCTTGCGACGGAGGAGCGCGAGGATGCGCGTGCGCGCGATCTGCAAGAGGTCGGCGACGTCGTCGTTGGTGAGACACGGCAGCGCGGTCCCAGCGCAACATGGGTCGCCCAGCAGCTCATCGTGCTCGGCGAAGGGCACGTGCATCGTGTGCTGGGTGAGTACTGCTTTGCGTACTTCAATCGGGCGCGGCCTCATCAGGGCATCGGACAGCTCATCCCGATCGGTTCGTCCTCTGCTGGCGCAGGAAGCGGAGCGGTCACCCGGCGGTCCATACTGAACGGGCTTCATCACGACTACCGGCGAGCCGCGTGACGGGGGCTTTCATGCCTGCGGATGATTCAGGTAGCCAGCACAACGGCAGGACGCCGCCGTCGGAGCAGTGCTCGGGCAGGACGCATTGGCGCGCGAAAGCTCCCCGTCCCCACCAGGCAGCGCGAAGCCAAAAGCAGGCCGAGTAGCTGAGCGCTACGGGGGCGTCTTGCAGGCGTAGCTGTAGCACTGACACGATTCGGAGAAACCCTCCCCCGAACAATCCGGATCGGCGATTTCGTTTGGGCACTCGTACACGTACGGGTACTCCGGTGGATGTCCGTCGGGAGCGTCGGCCATGATTCCGACATACTTGCACACATCATGAATGCGCTGACCGGCATCGCCCGCATCGAACGCTCCGTCATGGTTCCCGGAATCGCGATGTCCGGCGTCTTCGCGGCCAGCATCGTGCGGCCCAGCATCCTTGTGCGAGGCATCGTGATGCGCCTGGCCTGCATCGGGCGGGCTCGTACTTCACGTCGAGCTCAATCTAGCCGAACCCGGGCCCGGGGGAATAGCCGCGCGACGCGTCTGTAGCACGCCCGTGCGCGGCGGCGGTCTGCGATCAGCGCGTCCAGCGCAGCAGCGCTCCGTCGGACCTGAAAATGTAGACGAAACCGTCGGCGGCGGCCAGCTTGTCGATCTGGATGTCAGGAAGCAGGACCTGGTCGGCAAGGTCCGGCAAGCTGACACCCTCGAGACCGTTGTCGGTGGCGACCAGAACCTCGTTGCCCATGATGGCGACGGCCCCGGCTCGGATGCTGGCAGTTTGCGTCTTCTTCGTTGAAAACGAGTAGACGCCTAGGTTCTGGCCGTCTCCCCATGCTGCATACGAGTCGCTCGCGTCGAGGTCCCGTATCAGGTTCATGGAGGTGGGCAGGTTCGTCACCTGGCCGGAGCTGGACACCAGGAAAGGAGTCTCGTTCGTCCCGCCCTGGCGCTCTGCATCGACCACCAGCCCTCCATCCGGCGCCGGGGCCATGCGCATGACGTTGACATTGTTCATCACCGCTCCGGCAGTCCCACCCGTCTTGGGTGTCGACCAGATGGTTCCGGGGTTGAAGCCGCTCGAGAAGTAGTCCGCCCAGAACAGCGTGGTGCCCTGCAGCACGATCGCCGAAGGAGAGTACTGGTTCCCCGCGAGAAGCGTTGCCTGCCCGCCTTCTGGAGTGAAATAGACCGCGCTGCCGGGCGACCCGTCGTTGATCGACTCGGCCCAGTACACGCCGCCATCCGCGACAAAGAATGCGCCGACGAAGCCTCCACCAATGACGACCTTGTGGCCGCTACCATCGGTCGCTGCGCGCTCGAGGTCTTCGTCGCCGTTTATCCAGTAGACGAAATTGCCGGCGACGGCGGGCCTCGTGTTCGACTTGTCCGCCATGTTCTGGCCCAGCAAGACCGGTTTGCAGGCCCCCGCACTGCAGTCCGAGCCGCGGCAATCGTGCCCGCACGCGCCACAATTCGCAGGGTCCACCTGGGTGTCGACCGGGCCACCGGGGCAGTCGGTCAGCGCGGGGCCATCGCTGCCCGCATCGGATGTCGAGTTCGACGGAGCGGGACTCGAGTTCGAGCTCGACGAGCAGCCGGAAACGACGGCGGCGGTCGCAAGCGACGCGCAGACAAGCGCCCACCATGGAGCCCTGTCGAGTCCAGCGCTTCTGCGCAGAAAAACACTCTTGCCAGACGCAATAGTCGTAATAGCCATTTGAAACTCCATGCGGGTGGTGCCCGTTCGACGATCAACCAGCCGTCTTCCTCGAAGTTGCCGGCGGGCGTTGGCACGAGGACTCAGCGCTTGGCGGCTCGCGACACAGAAGCCGCGCCGCCGTCGAAGCTCGACCAGTAGACGCCGGAATCATCCACGGCAAGCGACGTGGGACATGCCGGAGAGTTGTGACTGATGCTGACGGGGGACTTCGACAGATCGAGAGGGCGGTACCACACGTCGTTGTCGGGGCTGCTGTTGCACTGAGAGGTGATGCTCGTCCAGTAGACGTTGTCCTTGTCCAAGGCGACCGTGTACGGACCCGTGTCCTTGTTCGCTGCTTCGTCCGAGTACACGGTTTCCCAGGTTCCACCGGCACGGGGCGCGCGTCCGACGACCCCCGAGCCGTTGCCGGTAGTCGCGAAGTAGATGTGGGTGTCGTTGATGGCGATCCCGTAGGGCCCACCGGGAATGTCCGTGACCCAGCTCCCATACATGCCCTGGTCCGCGAACGACCAGAAGCTCACCTCTCCGGTGTATGCACTGTCGGGATACTCGGTGTCCGTTACGTAGATACCGCTCGAATCCACCGCGAGGAAGGAGTAGCTCACGCTGCTGAACAGCTCGGTACGAGCGCCACCCGCGAGGGGCGCCGAGTAGAGCGTTCCATCCAGAACGTTCACGCCGCCACAGTTGACGGTGGGGAGCACCGTACAATTGCGGTCCGTGAAGTACAGAGTATCCTGGAACGCCTTCAAGTCCACCACGACTCCGGCGTCCGGCACGGCTTCCGTCACGTTGCTTCCATCCAGGTCCGCGCGGAAGATCTTCTGTTGCGTCGCATTCGCGAAATAGACCGCGGTCGCGGTCGCCGTGACGGCCGTGATGCTGTCGCCCTTCGCCACCCACGTCGTCGCGCCGCCCGCCTTGGGCACGATGGCGAGCCCTCCGCCCGTCTTGGGTTGGTTGTAGTTAGGAAATTCGCCGAATTGGCCCGCGTCCGACACGTAGAGATTGGTGTCCCCGAGCGCCACCTGCGTGGGGTGGAACATGCCACCGGCGAGGACCTCCGCGGGCGCGAAGCCACCGACGTTGCCGCTGCCCCCCGAGCCCGCAGCTCCGGCCGCCCCGCCTGCACCGCTCCCCGCGGTTCCCCCCGCACCAGTTCCCCCCGCACCAGTTCCCCCCGCACCAGTTCCCCCCGCACCCGCTCCCGCGGCGCCGCCCGTTCCAGGGCTCACGCCGCCGGAATTGCTGCTCTCCCCACAGCCTGCGAGCAGAAGCATGCCGAGGCCGACCACGATCAGGCGATTCATGTCTCGTAATACGTCTCGTCGCGCTTGCAGCTTCCTCCAGCACGCCGAAGGCTGATCCGTGAAGAGCTGGCCGAGTCAGAGGATCTGCACATCGCAGATCTTATGTGCGGGATTCAAGTCGAGGTGCAGATGACCGCCCTCGAGATAGATGAAGTGGAATTGCGCCGCGCAAGCCGCGTTCGCCATGGTCTGTGTCGGAGTAAGCGGGATGTCCGCAGCGTCGCCCCAGCTGTGACGCGAACGCGCGGCGCAGATGCCCGGACACGACGGCTGCCCACACTTCTGCATGCACACGTCGCGTTGGTGCTGCGGCGAGCGGTAACCGCTCGAGAGAATCACGGCCTTGCCGATGTTCTTCCGGTACGCGTCTAGCTTCGCGATCAGATCCGGCGACACCAGCACCTTGTGCGAGTACGGCAGCTCGGTCGAGACCAGCTCCGAGAGCTTGAAGTACGTGCCCACCTGCACGGTGACCGGATAGGTCACGCCCGCTGTCGGGTCGTCGAGCTTGTCGACGTCGAGGAAACACGTCGGCAGTGGGTAGTTACCGGTGTCGGCGATGGGCGTGTACGCGTCCGTCATCGCCTGGTCGGGATAAGTCTGGATGTGGACGCCGGTCGGAAACGCGAGCACCGGGCAGCCACCCGTGTCGTCGGGGATCCCTGAACCGTCCGCAGCCGCATCCGTCGCGTCGCTCGCGTCGAGGTCCGCGCCCGCGTCGCTCGCGTCGAGGTCCGCGCCCGCGTCGCTCGAGGACCAGCCGCCAGCTTCGTCCGACCAGCTGCCCGCGTCGGAGCCACTTGCGTCTCGGCCGTTGCTTGCAACGCCGTCCGCGCGGCCTGCGCAAGCCGTCAAGCCCAGCACGCAGAGAGAAGCGAACAGCGATGCGTAGATCCCCCGTGACATTGTCCTGCAATATCACGACCGGCCAGCGCCCCAGGAGACAGGGCGCGCCATACAACGGGACACTCCGCGCCACACTCGGTATCCGGCGGACTTCCACGCGGGTCTGCGGCGTATCCGGGAGCGCTGCCCACTCTGGGCGCTCCGCGGTAGACTGCAGCGCGTGACGGTAGTCATGCGGTCCAAGCTCGTGCCCCTGCTTCTGGGTCACGCGCGCAGCCGGGGCCGCGACGACGCGCGGCTCGCCGACCGGTTCGGCATTCCTCCTGCGTGCCGCGACGCAACGACCTGGAACCTCGACGCCCCTCCGCTGCCCATGCCGGTTGTGATCGAGCTCGGCAACGCTGTCGCAGTCGAGCTCGCGGACGACTGGCTCGGCGTCAGCCTGGCGAGGGATTTGCCGCGCGGCGCGTTCGGGGCGCAGGAGTTCGCGGTCCGGAATGCGCCGACTATCGGAGAGGCCGCCTTGAGGCTGGTGCGCTACCAGCGCCTGACGAACGACGCGATTGTCTGGCACGCCGAGCGCACGGCCGACTGCTCGATGTTGGGCTTGTCCGTACCCGGCGCTCCAGGCGGGCTCGGCCGGCATCTCGACGAGTTCCTGGTCGCGGTCGCCCTGCGCTACATACGCGAGCTTGCAGGCGAGCAGCTCGTCCCTGAACGCGTGGAGTTCGCGCACGCCGAACGTCCTCCCGACGTTCGCACGCTCTCGGGGCTGCTTGCCATTCCAGAGCCGGGGTTTGGTACGGGGACGAACATCATGGTGTTCAAGGCGGAAGTGTGGGACCGGGCGGTCCCCACGGCCGACTCCGCACTGCTGCCGATCATCGAGCAGTACGCCCAGCAGCTGATGCCGATCGAAGACCCGTCGCGCAGCTGGCGGGCCCGGGTCCGCGACTATCTCCGCCGGCAACTGTCGGGCGGCGCTCCGACCCTGGAGGTGACCGCCGAGGCTGTCGGCATGACCACGCGCTCGCTCCAGCGTCGGCTGCAGGAGGCGCAGACGACGTACCGCGAGCTACTCGACGGGCTGCGCGAGTCGGAAGCACGCCGGCTTCTCGGAGCGACGAATCTATCGGTCGACGAGATCTCGTTTCTCCTTGGGTATTCCGAACGACGCGCGTTCATCCGCGCGTTCACCCGTTGGACCGGCACGACGCCAGGAGCGTACCGCGACGGACTCCCGACTCAGTGACCAGTGACCGCCGCCTGGATCGCCTCGATCGCCACGCGCTATGGCCCCGCGTCGTGCGCGGCGAGCCGATCCGTCCAGCTCGGCTTCGCCCACCATGTCACCGAGCCACGTGGAGTAGGTCGAGCCGTCCACCTCCGCGTTGTAGTAGCCGGCCAGCACGACGGTCAGGTCAGGGGGCGAGCGAGTCGCAGTCGAAGCTGTCGGAGTGCAGGCCCGAGCCGCTGGCACTGAAGCTCGTCACGTCCACCGACCCGCTTACGCCGGCGTCGGTCTGTATGCTGATGAACACGCGCGCCTGCGTCGGCGCGAAAGTCACCGTCTTGGTCTCGGTGTGGCCGCTGATGGTCGCCGAGGTGGTCAGGGTATTGCCGGTTCTCGAGATTTCGAGCTGTCCCGACGAAGCCGGCGCGTATCCCGGGCCGGTGGACGACGTGAAGCCCAGAAACGACCCGAGCACCGCGTAGTTCGGCGTCTTCGTCGCCCACAACCACGCTTCGTCGGCGTTTGCTTCCTTGACGGCCAGCATGATCGTGACGCCGTTTCCGTCCTGGGTCGCGTCGCTCGTCAGGTTCTGGAACGCGACCTTGAAGTCGAAGTCGCCGAGCGTACCAACCTGGCGCACGGCGTAGGTCCCGCTCGTGTTGGTCCAGCATTGGCTCGGCGTGCCGGAAGTGGCGAGATGCAGCGACCCGTTGGCGACCGAGGCCGAGCTCTGGCTCGTGCCGCCGTCGCAACCGACCACCTTGCGCCAGAGCTTCCGGCACGAGCCGGAAGCGGGGCAGGTGTCGCAGCCGAGGCTGCCGACCTCGCCGACGCAGACCGCGTCCCAGGCGGTGCCGCAGCAGTAGTCGTCCTCCGCGCAGACGCAGGTCTGGGTGCTGAAGTCGTTGAACGACGAGCAGCCTCCCTGGGGGTCGAGGGAGCAGCACGTATTGCCTGCGGTTCCACCCGCGCCTGCGGTTCCACCCGCGCCTGCGGTTCCACCCGCGCCTGCGGTTCCACTCGTTCCGCCGGTGCCTCCGGCTCCGGTGCCGGAGGAGCCACCGCTGCCTGCGCTGCCGCCCACGCCTGCGCTGCCGCCGCCGGTGCCGGCCGACGCTCCTGTGCCCTGTGAGCCCGCAGTCCCCGCCCCGCCGTCAGTCCCCGCACCGCCACCCGTTGCGCTGCCGGAGCTGCCGCTGCTGCCGGCCATGCCACCGTCCTTGCCGCCCGCGCCACCCGCACCCTGGTCTTTCGAGCTGCTGCACGCGCTCACGAGCAACGCACTGGCCAACGCGATGAACCGGATCGCGCCCGCCGCTCGAAACCATCTACACCCGGGTCCATCGGCCGTACGCATGGCCGGAGCGTAGGTGTGCACACAGAGGCCCCACAAGGACACCCGGCGCCAATCGCCGGGACACTCCGCGCCATGCAGCGCCCCGAACCCCGGCGTGCGGCGTCGGCCGACGCCGCCTCGGGGCGCACGGCATCCGCGCCGGCAAGGGCGGCGCGGTCACCGCCGTGCAACGGGTCTCGAGCGATCTGCGGCTCAATCCCCACTTCCACACGCTGGCGCTGGATGGAGTGTTCGCCGAAGACGAGGAGGGCGGCGAGCTCTCGTTCCACGCGCTGCCGTGTCTCACCAACGACGACGTCGCCGACCTCTTGCAGATCGCGCGCACGCGCATCCTCGCGCTCCTCCGTCGCAAGCGCGTGATCACCGACGACGCCGTCACGGCCGACGCCGCGCTCGGCGAGAGCGAGCCCGCGCTGGCAGAGCTCGCCGTCGCCTCGACGCTCGGCAGCGTGCCGGCAGGACCCGCGCTGCGCCGCCGCGAGCCCGTCCGGCTGCGCGACGACCGCGGCCTGGAAGTCACCAAGGGTCTGTGCGCCGTGGAGGGCGGCTTCTCGCTCCATGCCGCCACTACCGCGAGCGCCAGCGACGTTGCGGGAAAGGAAGCCCTCTGCCGCTACATCCTCCGCCCGCCGATCGCCGCCGAGCGCGTGCAGCTCGTCGAGGGCGACCTCGTCCGCCTGGTGCTGAAGCGGCCGTTCAGCGACGGGACATTCGCCATCGATCTGGATCCGCTCTCGCTCCTCTGCCGGCTCGCGACGGCGGTGCCGCCCCCGCGCTTCAACACGGTGAGATACGCCGGCGTGCTCGCGGCGGCGAGCAAGTGGCGCGCGCGCATCGTGCCGCCGCTGCCACCGGAAACAGGCAGCGACGACGAGTGCGCGAGGTGCACCGCCAGGAAGGCCAAGCCGGCCACCCACCGCTCGGGTTATCGCCCGTGGGCGGAGCTCTTGAAGCGCTCCTTCCGCATCGAGGTCGAGCGCTGCAGCAAGTGCGGCGGACGCTTGAAAATGCGCGCGCTGGTGATCACCGCCGCCGGCATCCGCCGCTACCTCCGCTGGCTCGGCGAGGCCAGCGAGCCGCCCGCGCTCGCGCCCGCGCGGGGGCCGCCGTTCTTTTCGAGCCGCGTCATCCGCCGAAGGCTCGGTGAGCCCGTGCAGGCGGAGCTGTTCGACGCGCACTGAACGCGCCGTCGCCGGCGCACCGGTGCGCCTCGAGCGCGCTACCCGCCGCGACGCAGGCCCGACCGAGCGCCGAATGGCCACGCCGCAGCCTTCCTATCCGCCCTGGCAACCGCACCTGCTCCCTTGCCGCCCGGAGCCTGCGCGCCCTGGCGTCGCGGGCGGGACGCTCATGTTACCTACGCGCCGTTGAGCAGCGGGACGAAACCGGTGTTGGTCTTCCGCCGGGCATGGACCCCGTAGAGACTGGTCTCGGCGTCGCGGATCTTTCCGGTGAAACCGAGCGCGACGTCGAGGTCTTCCGTCCAGACGATGCTGTAGCGATAGGTCAGGCGGTACGAATCGAAACGGTAGACAGCAAAGAGCGGCGTTCCCGCTGGATAGGTCGCGTCCATGAACTGGACGTCCCGGTCCATGCTGCCGCGGGCATCGAGCTGGAGGGGTGCGTAGAGTGCCGTGATCAGGTGACGGTCTGCGATGCGATAACCCAGCCGCACCCGGAAAGCCGGTGCGGGCGACGTGGAGAGATCGTGGACGAACGAAAGCTTGGTGCCGCTGTCGCCCGGGATGCGCGTGTCGATGCGGCTCGGCACCACGACCGAGGCCTCGACCTCTGCCTCGACGCCGGCCGACGCGTGGCCAGTAGAAAGAGCAATCGTCAGCGCCGTTCCAAGTGAAAGCGAAAGCGAAAGCGTCCTCGAGTGACGGACCGCCCGGCGTGGGCCGTGGAGCACAGCCCATCGGGCCCGTGCGGGCGGTCTTCCGGTCCGGCGTGTCTCGCTATGCATGCTCCCCCCCTTTCATGGCGTGGTCTGCACGAGGTGTGCCGGCACTCCGGCTGTCACCGACCTGCGATTCCGCCGACGGCCAGCCTCGAGCGCGCAGCCAAGGCGCCCGCGGCCGTTCACCTCGGCAGGGATTGCGTCGTTGTCATCAAGTCCGGCCCGAGAACCCCGCAGCACATGCCGCCGCCCACCATGAAGCAGATCCCGCCGAACATCCGGCGCTCGGTCACGTCCTCCGCTTGTTCGGCGAGGACGCGGCGGATCCTGCCTGCGAGCTTCTCGTCGCAGGCCACGGCGCTCGAGCCGCAGGCGCTGAACGGCGCGCTGTCGAAGTAGATCTCGAACGAGTCGATGTGGTCGTCCTTCACCGCGAAGAACTCCACCACGTCGCAGGTGAAGGGACTGCCCGCCGGTGGCTTCCACCTGGTAACGTCCTCCGACCCTGAGCTCGAAGCTCGCCGTCTGTCCCATCCAGCGCGTTGCCTTTCTTGGATCGGCCAGGAGCTGCCAGACGACGTGGCGGTTCAGCTCGACGGTGAACGACTTCAACTACTACGGGCCGCTGTCGAAGATGGCGGGGATCGGCTGCGCGTGGCCGGCGGGGCTCGCGACGCACGCGAACGACCCGGTGTTCTGGGCGACGGCGGGCGGCAAGACGTACACGAGCTGGATGCAGACGCCGGCGTGCAACATCGCGCTGGCGACCTGGTACTACTTCGAGAACGCGACGGGCAACGGCGGGCAGACTCCGATCTACACGTACCAGTACTGCAAGGGGCAGGGCATCGCGGGCGACATGGTCATAGGTCTGCTCTCGCACCTCGAGGGCCCGGGCTTCCCCCGCCCCCCCGACGCCACGAACCCCTACGTCACCGGCATCAAGTCGCGCTTCGTGACGCTCATCGGCGGCACCTTGCCGAGCCCGGAACCGTTCACGGAGTCGCTGGTGCCGGAGGTTACGAAGTACTGCAAGTGACGTTGCGTGCGCGCGGAGAACGGGCTTGCGGAAGCGCCCTGCCAGGGTATGATTTCCGTATGCAGAAGGCGCGCGTGACGGTGACGGTACGCCGTGAGATCCTGGACAAGGCCGAGCGGCAGGTGAAGAAGGGGCGTGCCAAGTCGGTCAGTGCCTGGGTGGACTCGGCGATGGAGGAGAAGGCGCGGCGCGAGGAGCTCGCGGCCTTGCTCGCCGAGATGAAAGCAGAGAACGGCCGGGCTACCGCCAAGGAGGAGGCGTGGGCGCGCGCCGTCCTCGGCCTGTAGTCCTCGACGCGGGCGCGTTCATCGCTTTCGAGAAGAACGACCGCAGGGTCAGGACGCTGGTGGAGCTGGCGATGCGGCACGGCGGAGTCCTCCTCGCTCCGGCCGGCGTTGTGGCACAGGTGTGGCGCAACGGCCGGCGCCAGGCACGGCTGGCGCGCTTGCTGGGCTCGGGCATCGTCAGAGTCGAGGCGCTCGACCAGGAGGAAGCGCAGGCCGTCGGGGTGGTGTGCGGCGAAAGCGGGACGAAGGATGTGGTCGACGCCAGCGTGGCGCTCCTTTCGCGACGCCACGGCGCTGTGGTGGTGACGAGCGATCCGGATGACCTCAAGGCGATCGACGCTAGCCTGCAGGTCGTGGAGTGCTGAGCCGCATGGGCGCAACAGGCCCGCCAATGCCTCGAGGGCCCCGGCTTCCGCCGCCCCCCCCGACGCCACGAACCCCTACGTCGTCGGCGTCAAGTCGCGCTTCGTCACGCTGATCGGCGGCACACTGCCGAGCCCCGATCCGTTCACGGAGTCGCTGGTGCCGGAGGTGACGAAGTACTGCAAGTGACGGGGGCTCGACGCCCGCGCGTCAGGGGCCGCCCATAGCGCAGGTGTAGTCGGGGACGCCGGTGCACGCGACGAGCGCGGCAAAGCAACCGTGGGCGCACAAGCACGCGTTGCACTGCACCTTGCTGGCGAGACAGTCGGTGATGCAGTTCTGCAACCCGCAGGCCGTGACGTCCACGAAGCACATGGCGCAACCCTGCGAAAAAGCGTGCTTCGTCTGCTGCTCGATGCACGCCAGCGTGCAAGCGTTTGGATCCGGCTGGCTCGGGCAGGGCAGCGCACACGCTTGCGCGATGTCGTACACGGAGCCCATCCCCCCATCCTGAAGCGGGTAGCTCGCCTTGTACGCGGCCAGGTCGGCGGGGTCGGTGCAGTGGCCCGAGACAGGCGTTGTGCCGGCCGAGTCTCCGGCTTCCAGGGTCACGCCCCCGTCGAAGACCGGACCGCTGCCGCCCGTGGTGGCGGCGTTCGCGCCGGCGCCCACGGCTCCGCTTCCGCCGCTTCCGCCGTTTCCGCCGCTTGCGTTGCCCGCGTCACCCGCGCCCGACACCACCGAGCCACCGCAACCGGCGGCCAGCAGAAGGCCTAGCAGGATCGATCGTCCACGAACGCGCATCGCACCCTCCTGGACCCATTCTAGCAGATTGCGCCGGCCCATCGGGAAACACGGACAGGCGCTCTTGCCGGCGCTGTACCATGGCGAATGCGACGACGGCATTCACGCTGTGCTTCCCCCCCGGATGTCGCGTGCCGGTCTGGTCTTGGTCCTTGTTGCGCTGGGCGCATGCGCTGCTCGCGAGGGCGCCAAACCGACCAGGCGAAGGGCGCGACCCAGCGACCCGATGTGCCGGGAGATCCGCTCTGCAGCGAAGAGAAGGTCGGCCCGCGCCACGAGCCGGCGCTCGACTGCGACACGAACGAGGTCGTCCCCCGCGGAACGGTCGGTTCGTGCGGACGTTGCACTGAGAGACCAGCGGATCACTGGTGCCGCTTCGGGTCGATCATCTCGACCTCGACGGCGGAGCTCGGCGGCTCGTAGACGGGCTTGTCGCCGCTGTCGACCAGCTCGAAGCGGCTCTTCGCGATGCCGTCTGCGACGAAGCGGGCGAGCACTGCCTTCATCCGTCGCTCTGCCAGCGCGGGGTTGTGCTCGGACTTGTCGTAGTGGCCGCGGATCTGCATGCGCTTCTCGCAGCGGATCTTCATGTCGGCGGCGATCTGATCCACGTCGGCGTTGGCCTGGGCGTCGAGCTTCGCGGAGCCCGGCGCGAAGCGAACGAGGTGGGGCATCACGCGGCAACCCTCGAGCGTCAGCAAACGCTTCCCGCGGATGTCGCTCTGCCACGCGCGTTGGAACGCGCGCGCCGACTCTGCGCCGGCGCACCGGTGCGCCTCGAGCGCGCTACCCGCCGCGACGCAGGCCCGACCGAGCGCCGAATGGCCACGCCGCAGCCTTCCTATCCGCCCTGGCAACCGCACCTGCTCCCTTGCCGCCCGGAGCCTGCGCGCCCTGGCGTCGCGGGCGGGACGCTCATGTTACCTACGCGCCGCGCTGGCGAGGCAAGCGGGTCTTTTGCGCAGCGCCGGAGTCGGACCGCATCAATCCACTCGTGCAGGCGTGTCAGCACTTCTACCCATGGGACGGTGCTTTTCTACGCGCGGACCGGGCGCTTTTCGACGCGCTCGCTCCGGGGTCGACGCTGGACCGATTCGTCACGACCGCAGGTGCCACGCACTTGTCCGTCAGTGCGGACGTTGCCGCCATCTGTGTGACGCGTTCAAGTGGCGGCTTCGCGGAGCTCCACGTCAAGAACTTGGAGAAGGAATGGGCCGGTAGGTTCAGGCTTGAGCGGACAAAGCCGGGCGTCGTTCGGATGATTGCTCGCCCCGCTTCGGCCGAGGCATTCCCAGCCATGCCCGTCGTGATGCAGGGCTTGACGCGGCACGTCGCAGCGTTTTCGGAAGCGGCTTGGTTCGGGCGCTGGGGCAAGTGATGTGCCGTGAGCGGCGCCGCATCACCGACCCCGCCTCGTGCGTTCCGCGTCGAGTGCGATCACCTCGCCGCCAGCGCCCGCGCGTGCCAGGCGCCGCGCTTCCAGCTCCCCGGCGATCTGTTGCACGACTTCCCAACGCTGGGCCTCGGCGGCCAGCACGAGGGCCCGCGCCAGGGCCGTCTCGACAACGCCGCTGAGTGCTGGGGCGTCGGCAGTTGTCGGACCCTGAGCGCGGCGCTCAGGGTCATCGACGGGGGAGGTCACGGTGCTGGCGCTCCCGGGTGGAGTCCGAATCGTCCCGAATCGTCCAGGGCCACCAGTATTCGTGGGGTTAGGCCCGCTGTCGCCGGGGTCGGGACCTTGGGCGACCGCGGCCGATTCCCCTTGATTCCTGCTGGATCGTGGGCTCTTCGCCCGGTTCAAGTCCTCTCCTTCGCAGTGTTCGTCGCGTGACGTCGAAGTTCTCGCCCCGGGATCTCCCGGGGGCGCCGGACTTCGGCCTCATGTTCGGCCCTGGCCCTGGGCGTCCCTGGATCGTGAAGAGCGGCATCTAGCCGATGGAGCCCCGCGAATTCCTCGCTCGTCCCGCCCCCGGGCCGGACGTGGGCCGCGGGGACGGATGGGGTGGGCCTGCTGGGGTACCTGGTTGGGTGTCCCCCCATAGAAGGTAGGACAAGCGACCGTCCGTAGGCGCGGGATGGCGCGAGCGCCGTCGGCCAGGAGCTCTTCGGGACCGAGGCGGTGGCGCGCAGCGAGCGCAGGCGGACCTGCGTGCTGGTGGAAATACCTAGATACCGGAGTCGGTATGCGTGATCGCCGTGGGCATGATGCTGGTGACATGGCCCCAGCGTCGATGACCTTGAATACGAATTAGCAGCGGAAGTGCATCGGGATCGGATACCCTTCGTCCAGGACTCCGGAGGTTCAACCTTGAAACACTTCGCTTTGATGTGCGCCTCGGTGGTTTGTGTCGTGGCGTTCGCTTCCGTCGCCTCGGCCACGGACTACACATGGATTGGCCCGTCGAGCTGCTCCAGCCCGCCGTGCGGAGGCGACTGGACCACCTCGGCCTACTGGAGCCCGAACGGCGTACCGGGCTCCGGCGATACCGCGACGATCAATGGCGCGGGCGACCCGAACACGACGGGCATCACCAGCGCAACGGCCACCGTGGCCAAGCTGACCGTCACCGGCAATACGGAGTTGCCGGACTGCATTCTCACTATCAAAGCGGGCGGCACGTTCAAGTGGACCGGCGGAAGCAAGGCCAGCATCGGCGGCAAGCTGACGATCAGCGCCGGTGCGAGCGGGACCCTCGACGGCGAGCTCGAGCTGGCCGGGGGCGAGCTGGACAACGCCGGAACGCTCGACTGGACGGCGGGCGTGCTCTCCGGCGACAACAGCGCGATCTTCAGGAACTCGGGCACGATGACCGTGTCGCCCGGCGCGAGCTTCGGATACGGCAGCGGCACGGACGACGCTGATCTCTACAACACGGGCACGTTCACCTTCACGGGGCCCGGCACGCTCTCGGACGAAAATGGCTACTGGGGACTGCACAACTCCGGAACCGTGACGGTGTCGAGCGGCACGTTCGAGCTCCACAACTCCGGCAACACCAAGAGCACGTTCGAGGACGGCGGGCACATCTCGGGCGCAGGCACGCTGAAGCTCTACGAGCCGCTGCAGCAGTTCGGTACCGCTTCGTCCGAAACCGACGCCACATTCACCGGCACGACGACCATCGACGCCGGCGGTACGCTCGAATTCGCCCACGGCTCGAACGTCGACGGCAACGGTACGATCGCGGGGCCGGGAACGCTGGTGTGGAGCGGGGGCACCATTGCCGCCAACTCCCCGGCGGCCCCACTGGTCTGGAACGCGAGCCTGGTCGTGAAGATGACCGGCAGCGACGTGAAGAACCTGATCGGAACCATCGACAACAACGGCAAGGTCACGTGGGATGCCGGCGACTTCGGCGCTTCCCAGGGGGCCACGTTTGTCAACTCGGGAGACTTCACGGCGACGGACGATCTCGCCATGGTCTACGGCCCGTCGGGCGGAGTGAACGGGGCGCTGTTCCAGAACAAGGGAACGTTCACAAAGTCCGGAGGTCCGGGCGCGGCCACGGTCGATCTGTGGAACTTCGAGAACGACGGCAAGGTCGACGCCGCCAGCGGCACGCTGGAGGTGCACGGCCCTCTCGAACATGCCATCAACGACGGGTCGAGCTTCGACGGACACGTGACATACGGGGGGGCCGCGAGCTCGAGCCAGTCCGTGGTCGCGTTGACCGGCGCGACGACGTTGAACGCCGGAGCGACGCTCGAGCTGTCGACCCATGGCCAACTCACCGGCAACGGCACAGTCGCCGGTTCGGGCAAGACGCTGTTCACTGGCGGCGGGGCGGACGTCGCTGACAAGGCTTCGATCACATTCGGCAAGGGCGGCGCCGTGGAGCTGGCGGACAATCCGTCGCAGAACGTGTTCTCGACGGCCGGCACCGGCGCGCTCACGTTCGCCGGCACCACCACGTGGACAGCGGGACAAGTGGAGCTGGATACCGGCACACTCACCAATACCGGCACGTTCACGGCGAAGACGGCGGCGCTCTTCACCGTGAACGGATTGGGTGCGACATTCGACAACCAGGGCACGCTCGTCGTCGATCCCGGTAGCGGAACCACGCAGTTCGACATCAGCATCAACGACTCGGGCACGGTGAACGTGAAGAGCGGTACGGCCTGGTTGTCGGGCTACACCACGTACGTCCAGACCGCCGGAAGCCTCATGCTGACCGGCGGGGACATCGCGGCGTACGTCGACAGCGGCGACCCCAAGAACCCCGGCAATCCGCTGACGCTCGACCTCAAGGGCGGTCGCCTGGAAGGCGCGGGCAACATCGACGCGGTCGTGAACAACGAGGGCGGGACAGTCGCGCCGGGTGGCAGCGGGGCCGCGGGCACACTCAAGATCACGCAGACGTACACGCAGGCGTCCAAGGCCGGCATCGAGATCGAGCTGGGCGGCAACGCCACGGGGAAGTTCGACACGCTCGACGTGGCGGGCGACGCGACCCTGGACGGCACGATCAGCGTCGGGCTTGTCGGGAGCTTCCTGCCCGCGGTGGGCGACAGCTACAAGGTCATCACCTCGCCGAATGTCACGGGCACTTTCGCCGACGTCACGCAGTCGCCCAACGCGACCGTGAACGTGACGTACGATCCGACCGACGTGGTGCTCGGCGTGACCAGCGTGACTCCCCCGATGCCGGGCTCGGACGGCGGCACGAACCCGGACGGCGGCACGAACCCGGGCACAGACGGCGGCACGAACCCGGGCACAGACGGCGGCGGCGACGCCGGCACGCCGCAGGCCGGCGGTGGCAGCGGCTCCGGAAGCGGAGGCTGTTCGATCGCCGCGCCCGGCGGCGCGGGCTCGTCGTTCGCAGCGTTGTTGGCACTCGCCGGTGCGGCCCTGCTGTTGCGGCGCCGACGGCGCTGAGCGACGCGGGCGCGGCGCGCAGCCCAGGACGAGCCCGGTCATCGCGATGCGCTGCCGGTACTCGCCGGGGGCCGGGCGCTGCCGCGCACCTGCCAGACACGTCCCGGCATCGTGATCCCCACAATCGCCGGAAGGGGTTACCCTGGGCGACGAGCGCTCGAGCCCTACCATGCAGTCACCAGGTCCCGCAGTTCCGGCCTGCCGCCACGACGGCGAGCGCCAGCGACGTCGCGGGAAAGGAAGCCCTCTGCCGCTACATCCTCCGCCCGCCGATCGCCGCCGAGCGCGTGCAGCTCGTCGAGGGCGACCTCGTCCGCCTGGTGCTGAAGCGGCCGTTCAGCGACGGGACATTCGCCATCGATCTGGATCCGCTCTCGCTGCTCTGCCGGCTCGCGACGGCGGTGCCGCCCCCGCGCTTCAACACGGTGAGATACGCCGGCGTGCTCGCGGCGGCGAGCAAGTGGCGCGCGCGCATCGTGCCGCCGCTGCCACCGGAAACAGGCAGCGACGACGAGTGCGCGAGGTGCACCGCCAGGAAGGCCAAGCCGGCCACCCACCGCTCGGGCTATCGCCCGTGGGCGGAGCTCTTGAAGCGCTCCTTCCGCATCGAGGTCGAGCTCTGCAACAAGTGCGGCGGACGCATGAAATTGCGCGCTCTGGTCATCACCGCCGCCGGCATCCGCCGCTACCTCCGCTGGCTCGGCGAGGCCAGCGAGCCGCCCGCGCTCGCGCCCGCGAGGGGGCCGCCGTTCTTCCAGAGCGTTGCCCTCCGTCGCAAGCTCGGTGAGCCCGTGCAGGCGGAGCTGTTCGACGCGCACTGAACGCGCCGTCGCCGGCGCACCGGTGCGCCTCGAGCGCGCTACCCGCCGCGACGCAGGCCCGACCGAGCGCCGAATGGCCACGCCGCAGCCTTCCTATCCGCCCCGGCAACCGCACCTGCTCCCTTCCCGCCCGGAGCCTGCGCGCCCTGGCGTCGCGGGCAGGACGCTCATGTTACCTACGCGCCCAAGCTGCCCGCCGCCTGGCGCTCGCTGACCTCGCTCGAAGCGACCACACGCCTCATCGAGCGCGCCCACGTCGGCGTCGCGCCAGGCACCGGCTTCGGCGCCCGCGGCGAAGGCTACGTGCGCTTCGCGCTGATCGAGGATCCTCCGCGCATCAACGAGGCGTGCGAGCGGATCCGCGAAGCGCTGAAGGGTTGATCGCGCGCAACTGACGGGCGGCGCGGGGCACGTTGTGCTCCGCGCGCGCTCCACGCAGGCGTTGCTGCGCGCTCGCTCGATGCGCAGCGGCTGCGGGGCTCCACTGCTGCTGCGAAGCGATTGCAGGGACGCCGAGGCAACCCGGTCCGACATGACCGTTCAGTTCGGCACGGGAGTTGCCGGGAGGGTGTCGTAGGGGGAGTCCGGTCTCGTGACTGGACCTGTCGAGGGGAGGCTTCGCATGGCCCGCACGCGTTTCGCTCTGGTCGCGCTATTGCTCATGGCACTCGAGCCCGGCTGCGCAGGCAACGAACCCGCCGGCGGCGCGGGAGGTGCGGCGGGGAGCGCCGGCACGGGAGGCGCAGCGGGGAGCGCCGGCACGACCTCGTGTCCAGCGGGCTACGCCGAGTGCGACGGCAACGCCGCGACCGTGTGCGAGACCGCGCTCGCCAGCGACCCGCTCAACTGTGGGGCCTGCGGCAAGTCGTGCACGGCCGGCGCGAACCAGAGCGCGGCGTGCGCGGCGGGTCAATGCACGGTGGGCTGCGCCACGGGTTTCCTTGACTGCGATCTCGACGCGACCAACGGCTGCGAAGTGGACGCGACGACGGACGCTCAGCACTGTGGAAGCTGCGACCGCAACTGCGGTGCGACTGCGTGTAGCAATTCCATGTGCGAGGTGACGACGCTCGCTTCCGGTCTGGCGTCACCGATCGCGATCACGGTCGATCAGACCCACGTCTACTGGGCGAACTTCGTCCAGAGCGGGTCCGTCATGCGCGTGCCCAAGGCGGGAGGAGCCGGCGAGACACTGGCCGCCGACATTCCCGACTCCTACGAGGTCCTGGTCGATGGGGACAACCTGTACTTCAGCGCGCAGGGCAACCCACCTGCGGCGAACGGCGGGCTCTACCGCATGCCGAAGAGCGGGGGAACGGTCGTCCCTCTCGCCGAGCACAGGGTCGCGGCGAACGAGATGTGCGTAGATGACACGTACATCTACTGGGCCGACAACAGCTACCAGGGGACGCCGGGCGCCAGCATCCAGCGCCTCCCCAAAGTCGGCGGTAGCCCCGAGCAGGTCGTGTCCGGCGAGCAGCAGATCGTCGATGTCCGCACCTTCCAGGGACAGCTGTACTGGATGACGGCAGGGACAGTCGCCGGTAACTACGCGGACGGTATGATCGTGCGCTCCGGGCTCGACGGCAGCTCGCGCACCGTGCTGGTCACGGGCATCAACCAGCCCTCGTACGAGCTCGGGGTGACGTCCCAGAAGCTGTACTTTGGCAGCCGCGGCGACCTCACCGTTCTCTCGGCGCCGCTTGCTGGCGGTACACCGCAGGTGATCGGCACTACGCCGGGCGACCAGCGCTCGGTGGAGGTTGCGGGTGACTACCTCTACGTCACGTCGGGCACGGCCGGGACGCTTGAGCGCATTCCGCTTTCGGGTGGCGCGCCGCTCGTCCTGGCCACGGGACAGGTGCGGGCGTTCGAGATCGTCACCGACGACGACTACGTCTACTGGTCCGACGCCGGATCGAACGCCATCGACGGCGCCATCCGCCGGACTGCACGCTGACCCGACCGTTGGTTGTCAGTGGTCGTCCCAAACAGCGCGTATCCGGTCGTGTGATGGCGGCGGGACCCGGAATCGCGCAGGGGTGATGCCCGGGATCGCGCTGGCCGGGTGGGCCATGCGCCGACGATCGCCCGGGCCCGACGTGTTGTACAATCCCGGGTCATGCGTACGCTGCTGGCGGCCCCGATCGCCGCGCTGGTCCTCTGGGGATGTTCGAGCTCGAGCAATGCGACGTCGGACAGCATCGCGTTCAAGCCCATGGGCTCGCTGTCCACGCCGGCCGGCAGGGGCAGCTTCCGCTTCGGCGTGGCCAGCGCTGCAACCCAGATAGAAGATCAGGACACGAACACCGACTGGTACCTGTGGACGAAGCCAAAGGACCAGGGCGGGCTCGGTCAGGGCAAAGCGTTCGTGGGCGACGCCGTCATGGGATACACGAAAGCCATCGACGATATTGCCCTGATGAAGGCGATGCATCTCGACTCGTATCGCTTCAGCATCGAGTGGGCGCGGGTGGAGCCGACACGCGGGCACTACGACGAGGCCGCGCTCTCGCACTACAGCGACGAGATCGATGCGCTGATCGCCGCCGGCATCAGGCCGATGATAACCGTGCACCACTTCTCGAACCCGGTGTGGGTCGACGACCCGCGCGATCCCAACTGTGCGAACGGGCCGAGCGACACGAACCTGTGCGGCCTTGGCCACCCACAGGGCGGGCCGTTGGTGATCGATGCCATGGCGAAATTCGCGAAGCTGCTTGCCGAGCGCTTCGGGGATCGTGTGGACGAGTGGGGGACGCTCAACGAACCGGTGAACTATCTGGTGGCGAGCTATGGCGTGGGCCAGTTCCCTCCGGGGAAGAAGTACATGTTCAGCCTGCTCGACAAGTTCGTGCCGGTGGTGCGCGACTACCTCTCGGCGCACGCCGCCATGTACAAGGCGATCAAGGCCGCGGACACGACCGACGCCGACGGCGACGGCGTCGCGGCCAGCGTGGGTATGACGCTGAGCGTGGGCGAGTGGGTGCCGGCGCGCTTCGGCGAAGTCAGCGACGACCCGGCGGACATCGCTGCGCGCGACGCGGTCGTGTACGTGTACCACCACCTGCCCGTGGACTCGCTGCGGGGCGGTAGCTTCGACGCGAACCTCGACGGCACGCCTGACGAGGATCACCCCGATTGGAAGGGCACGCTCGACTGGCTTGGCGTGCAGTACTACTTCCGCGCTGGCGTCACCGGCAACAACGGGCTTATCCCGGTGCTGAACGCTACGCCGTGCTTCAGCGGCTTCGACATCGGCGGCGCGTGTATCAAGCCGCTCGACCGTACGTTCTGCGTGCCGGAGATGGGCTACGAGTACGATCCCGAAGGGCTGTACGACGTGCTCCACGATTTCGGCAAGCGCTGGCCGGACCTGCCGCTTGTGGTCACCGAGGGCGGCATCGCCACCCACGTGGGCGAGCGCCGCGCCGAAAACATCGTGCGCACGCTCGAGCAGATCGACCGCGCGCGGCGCGGCGGCGCGGATGTGCGCGGCTACTATCACTGGAGCTTGATGGACAACTTCGAGTGGGCCGAGGGCTTCGCGCCGAAGTTCGGGCTCTACTCTGTGGATCTCACGACACAGAAGCGCACACCGACCCTGGGCGCCGACGTACTCGGCAAGATCGCCGGCGCGCACGCACTTGGCGCCGCGCTCCGCCACAAATACGGCGGCACCGGCCCGATGACGCCCGACCCCGAGTTCTCCGCGGACGCGACGTTCTGCACCGGCAAGTAGGAGGGGGCCAACAACCGATGTGCGGATCGGATCCACCGGTTCCGTCGGCGGGCTGGATCCGGGATCCACTGGATCGCACAGACGCGCAGAGAGCGGGGCAATCGCGATGGAACGCGCTTTGCTCACGCTGCCGTTCGAGCTGAGAGCCCGGCTCGCCTACGACGGGGAGCTCCCGGGCGCGGTGTGCCGCGGGTTCGTGGACTCGCTGCTCGCCTGGTACCAACGTCGCCTGCGGGCGCGCGGCATCGAGGGCGGCCGGGGCGGCGCGGTCACCGCCGTGCAGCGCGTCTCGAGCGATCTGCGGCTCAATCCGCACTTCCACACGCTCGCGCTGGATGGGGTGTTCGCCGAAGACGAGGAGGGCGACGAGCTCTCGTTCCACGCGCTGCCGTGTCTCACCAACGACGACGTCGCCGACCTCTTGCAGATCGCGCGGGCGCGGATCCTCGCGCTCCTCCGTCGCAAGCGCGTGATCACCGACGACGCCGTCACGGCCGACGCCGCGCTCGGCGAGAGCGAGCCCGCGCTGGCAGAGCTCGCCGTCGCCTCGACGCTCGGCAGCGTGCCGGCAGGACCCGCGCTGCGCCGCCGCGAGCCCGTCCGGCTGCGCGACGACCGCGGCCTGGAAGTCACCAAGGGTCTGTGCGCCGTGGAGGGCGGCTTCTCGCTCCATGCCGCCACTACCGCGAGCGCCAGCGACGTCGCGGGAAAGGAAGCCCTCTGCCGCTACATCCTCCGCCCGCCGATCGCCGCCGAGCGCGTGCAGCTCGTCGAGGGCGACCTCGTCCGCCTGGTGCTGAAGCGGCCGTTCAGCGACGGGACATTCGCCATCGATCTGGATCCGCTCTCGCTCCTCTGCCGGCTCGCGACGGCGGTGCCGCCCCCGCGCTTCAACACGGTGAGATACGCCGGCGTGCTCGCGGCGGCGAGCAAGTGGCGCGCGCGCATCGTGCCGCCGCTGCCACCGGAAACAGGCAGCGACGACGAGTGCGCGAGGTGCACCGCCAGGAAGGCCAAGCCGGCCACCCACCGCTCGGGCTATCGCCCGTGGGCGGAGCTCTTGAAGCGCTCCTTCCGCATCGATGTCGAGCGCTGCAGCAAGTGCGGCGGACGCTTGAAAATGCGCGCGCTGGTGATCACCGCCGCCGGCATCCGCCGCTACCTCCGCTGGCTCGGCGAGGCCAGCGAGCCGCCCGCGCTCGCGCCCGCGAGGGGGCCGCCGTTCTTCCAGAGCGTTGCCCTCCGTCGCAAGCTCGGTGAGCCCGTGCAGGCGGAGCTGTTCGACGCGCACTGAACGCGCCGTCGCCGGCGCACCGGTGCGCCTCGAGCGCGCTACCCGCCGCGACGCAGGCCCGACCGAGCGCCGAATGGCCACGCCGCAGCCTTCCTATCCGCCCTGGCAACCGCACCTGCTCCCTTGCCGCCCGGAGCCTGCGCGCCCTGGCGTCGCGGGCAGGACGCTCATGTTACCTACGCGCAGCGCGCAAGTATCGACACTCAGGTCCGCGCCATGACGTCCCCGATGCACTGGCGCATACGGCTGACGTGGGCGGCGTTCGCCAGGGCCTTCGGCGAGAGCAGGCGAACCGTCAGGGTGCGGCCGATGACGTCTTCCAGCACTGGAACGGTCGGGACGAGCGGCGCCAAGGCAGGCGGTAGAAGTCCGTCCGGCACCCAGGCGATGCCGGTGCCGCACTCGGCCATGTAGTGCAACGTCAGGATGTCGTTCAACGTCGCTGCGGGGCGGATCGGCACCTCTCCGCCTGCGAGCAGCGGCAGGTGTTCGATCGGCTCAGCCTGACCGGGCTGGTAGGCGAAGAGGACGTGCTGTGCGAGATCGGCCGGCTGCTCGACGGGTGAATGGCTGTCGAGGTACTCCCGGCTCGCGAGCAGTCGTTGGGGGATCGGCGTCTTCCCCACCACGGTCCACGTGTCGGGCACCGGAAAGTCACCGACGATGATCGCGAGGTCGACGGTATCCTGCAGCGAAGCGAGCGGCCGATCCTCGATTCTGAAGTCGATGGTGAGCTTCGAGAAGCTGGCTCGCAGGGCGCGGACGATCTCGTTGATCAGGCCGGGGTGGAAGCCGGGCGGCACGATGACGCGGAGCGGACCGTTGGGCTCCGAGTCCAGCGTGGAAGCAGCGCGTACCAGTATGCCGGCCTCGGCCACCATCTTGCGGCCACCGCCCACGATGACGGCGCCGGCCGGGGTGGGTACGAGGCCCTTGGTCGTGCGGCGGAAGAGCGGCGCGCCGACTTCCGCTTCTGCCTCGAGGAGCCGGCGTCGCACGGTGGCCCGGGCCGCGGAGAGCGACGACGCTGCGGCCTGGATCGAGCCCGCGTCGGCGATCGCCACAAGATACCGCAAACCTTCGAGATCCATGCGTCCTGGCTGGTGGCAAGAAGGCTACCACCGGGTGGCAACTATCCGCCATTCCCACGAGCTCCTTGCAGGTGCGATTGTTCGAGGCTTGGATGAGAGTTCCGTCGAGCAAGAGGAGTCGCTCCGAGTTACTGGACACGGTGCTGCGCGAGCCGGGGGCTAGAGCCCGGGTTGGCTGGAAGCGGCTGGAGCTGCAGGGCGGGGAGTGGTTCTGGCGCCGCGGCGAGCCTGCCGATTGCCTGGCCTGGATCGAGCGCGGCTCGCTCCGGGTCCTGGTCGACGGCGACGAGCGGGGAGTGGTCGGCGCCGGCGAGCTGCTCGGTGAAGCTTCGGCCCTGACGCCTCACGAGCGGCGCACCGCGGATCTGCAGGCCATCCGACCGACCGTGCTGTGGACGCTGGGGCGCGCCCGGCTTGTCAGGTTGCGCCGCGAGCAGCCGGCGTTCTTCGACGCGGTGCTGGACGCGGCCATCGCGACGCTCTCGGCGCGGCTCTCGGAGAACGAGCACGAGCTCGCCCGGCGCCGCGAAGGCGAGGACGTGGTCGTGTCGACGGCGCCCGGCATGTTCCGGCGGCTCGTTCGCGGCCTCGCCGGGCGCGCCGCGCCGCCGAGCTTCGCGGCGAGTCTGCCCGCGCTCGACCAGAGCGAGGACGCGGTCGTCGAGGAGCTGGCTGCCACAGCCCAGCCGCTGTTCCTGGAGCCGGGAGAGGCGTTGTGTCTCGAAGGCGACCCCGCCGATTCGATGTACCTGGTGGCAGAGGGGAGCTTCCGCGTCGTGCTCGCTTCGGCGAAAGGCGGCGTCATCGAAGCTGGGAAGGTCGGACCGGCCTCGTTGCTCGGGACGAGTGCGATGCTGCAGGGCCGCCCGCGCACCGCGTCGCTGGTCGCAACCGAGCCGACCTGGGTGTACGAGCTGTCCCGCGAGGCGATCGGAGCGCTGTCCGATGCGACCTGGCGTGCGCTGGCGGAGCTGCTGCTGGTCGCGCTGCGCGAGCAACTCGTCCGCGTGCACGCGTCGACTATCCGGTCGAAGGGCGCGCGCGGCACCATCTCGCTCGAGGACGCCATGCCGCTGCTCGGAGACCTGCAGGGCTGGAGCCTGGACCGAGCGGTGCTGGTCACCCTGTCGGAGCTACCGGATCTCGGCCCGCCTCTGGAGCTCGAGCCCGCGACCCGCGAGAAGATCGAGCTGGTACGGAAACTCCGTCGTCGGCTGCAACGTCGCGCTGCGCGGTCCATTCGGGCTCAAACGCGTGGTCTACGCCGACTACACGGCGTCGGGACGGCCGCTGGGCTTCATCGAAGCATACCTGCGCGAGCGCGTGATGCCGCTCTACGCCAACACGCACACCGAGGCGTCGGCGAGCGGGCTGCAGACGACGGAGTTTCGCGAACAAGCGCGGAAGATCGTGCTGGAGAGTGTCGGCGGTGACGAGCGTGACGCGGTGATCTTCGTCGGCTCGGGCGCCACGGGCGCGGTCAACAAGCTGGTCGGGATCCTCAACCTGAAGATCCCGCCGGATCTGGACGCACGCCACGGGTTGTCGAAGATGATCCCGGCGGATGAACGCCCGGTGGTGTTCGTTGGCCCGTACGAACACCACAGCAACATCCTCCCGTGGAAGCACACCATCGCCAACGTCGTGACGATCGGGCTGGACGAGGAAGGTCAGGTCGACTTGCGCGAGCTCGAGGAGCGGCTCGTGGAGTACGCCGACCGCCCGCTGAAGATCGGGACATTCTCCGCGGCGTCCAACGTCACCGGTATCAAGGCGGACACCATCGCGTTGGCGACGCTGCTGCACCGGCACGGCGCGCTTTCTTTCTGGGACTATGCAGCGGCCGCGCCCTACGTGCAGATCGCGATGAACCCCTCCGGGCCCGGGGTCGACGAGGCGCTCGCGCGCAAGGACGCGATCTTCATCTCGCCGCACAAGTTCGTCGGGGGGCCCGGCACGCCAGGCGTGCTCGTCATCAAGCGCGCGCTCGCCGGAAACACGGTGCCTGCAGATCCAGGCGGCGGCACGGTGGACTTCGTCTCGTCGGCGCAAGCCCTCTACACGGAAGCGATCGAGGCACGCGAGGAGGGCGGTACGCCCGAGATCCTCGGCTCGATTCGCTGCGGGCTGGTCTTCCAGCTCAAGCAGCAGATCGGTGCCGGGACCATCGAGGCCGTCGAGCACGACTACGTGCGGCGTGCGATCCGGGCGTGGCGCGCGAACCCGGCGATCGAGATTGTCGGCAACCCCGACGCGGACCGGCTGTCCATCACGTCGTTCCTGGTCCGGCACGGGCGGCGCTTCCTCCACTACGGGTTGGTGGTTGCGCTGCTCAACGACGTCTTCGGCATCCAGGCTCGTGGCGGATGCTCGTGTGCCGGGCCCTACGGCGGCTTGCTGATGGGTCTTGGCGAAGGCGCAGGACAGGGGCTCTTCGCGTGCGCGGCCAAGGGCTGGAGCTCCGTCAAGCCGGGCTGGGCGCGCGTGAACTTCAACTACTTCATCGGGGAGGACGAGCTCCGCTACGTGGTGTCGGCGGTGCAGCTCGTCGCGGTCTACGGCTGGGCGCTCGCGCCGCGCTACGACTTCGATCCGCGCTCCGGACTCTGGACCCACCACGACGTTCGCGGCCACGGACACCGCGTCGCCCGCCTCGAGGAGCTACGCATCGATGGCGGCGTCGCGGCCTGGAACGAGCAGTGGCCCACGGCGCCGGCGTCCGCCCTGGAGGAACAGCTCGCCCAGGGGCGTGCACTGCTCGAAGCTGCGCTCGAGCAGTCGCCACCCGCGCTCGAGGCCGCCCCGCTGGAGTCGGAGGTCGAGGCCCTGCGCTGGTTCCCGCTGCCTCACGAACTGGCCGCCGATCTTCGCGAGCACCAGCGGGCGCGCGGCGCCGAGGACGCCCGGCTCTCGGCGTATCGCAACGCGTTACAGGCGTATGGGACGACGGGGGCATCGTTCATGCGCGTCGCGCTCTCGGTCTCACCCGAGGAGCACGCCACCGTCGTGCAGGAGCTCGCGGCCGAGCCGCGCTGAGGAATTGCCATGTGTCGTGCGCTTGCATACCTTGGTCCGCCCCTCGTCGTAGACGAGCTGTTGTACCGGCCCGACAGCTCGCTCGTCCGGCAGTCCTACGAGCCCCAGTTGCTCGAGATGTTGAACCTCGGCGGCTTCGGCATGGTGGCGTGGGACCTGTCCTCGCACTTGCCGGAGCGGCCGTGGATGTACCGCTCGACCGAGCTTCCGATCTACGACGCGAACCTGAAAGCGTTGGCAGAGAAGCTGCGTGCGGGCTGCATGCTCGCGCACGTGCGCGGGATCCAGTATCGCGCGGACGCCGGCTTCGGTACCCACAACCTGCACCCCTTCTTCTACGAGGGACGGCGTTGGGCGATGGCACACAACGGGGAACTCGTCGGACACTCGAAGATGCGCTTCGATCTGTTGGCGAGCGCCACGCCGGGCGTGCGCGAGCAGGTCCGCGGCACCACCGACAGCGAGACCGTCTACGCGCTGGTGCTCTCCGAGCTCGAACGGAGTGGCCGCGACGATCCCGACGCCTTGCTCGACGCCATCCACACCACGTTGCACACCCTGCGCGAGGTGCGCGCCGCGCACGGCGTCGACGTGAGCAGCGCGCTCAACCTCTTCTTCTGCGATGGGCAGTCGATTGTCGGGTTGCGATACACCTTCGACTACGGCCGCTACCCGCTTTCGGATCTGGAACGCTCGGCGGCTGCTGGCCACCAGTACCTGAGCCTCTGGTTCACGACCGGCGAAGCGTATCGATGCGTCGACGGCGTCTGGCGCATGGTCGGGGATCCGGGCTCGACCGACGCAGTGGCGGTCGCCTCGGAGCCGCTGACCCGCAACGTCACCGGCTGGGTGGAGCTACCGGAGTACGGCGCACTGCTGGTGGATCGCGCAGGGGGGCGCGTCGAGTTGCTCGAGGTCGAACATTGACCCTGTCCCACCCGTTCTTCCAGAGTCTCCCCGAGGATCACCACGACACGATTCGTCGGCTGCTGCTCAAACGCGACTTGCGGGAGGGGGACGTCCTGGTGCAGCAGGGAATGGTCGCGGACTCGGCTTTCTTCGTCACGCGCGGGCTGGTCGGCGTCGATGTGTACCTTCCCGGCGGCGGCAGCTCGCGGCTGACCGAGCTGGGCCCGGGTGGGGTTCTCGGTGAGCTCGCGCTCGTGTCGGCCGGGCAACGTCGGACCGCCACCGCGACGGCGCTCGAGCCGAGCGAAGTGCTGGCCATGCTCGGGCGCGACCTGCAGGCGTTGTGCGCGCACTACCACCCGGCGTCGCTGGCGCTGCTCCGCCGCCTCGCGGAGCACGTGGCGCGCTCGCTGGTCCGCGTGTCCGATGAGCGGCTGCGCCTGGCGCGTGCTCCCACGGCGAGACTTCCGGACGGAGTGCGAAGCCGACCCGGCGCCGACTTCGACGCGCTTCGCGTCCTGCCCAAGCTGGCGATCGCCAGCGACATGTCGGACGCCGAGGTGCGCGACTTGGCGTCTTCTGGTCGGCTCTGGACCTTCGAGCGCGACAGCGTCGTGTTCCACGCCGGTCAGTCGCGCGGCTCCTTGTTTGTCGTCATCCGTGGTTCGATCGAACTGTGCGCGTTCGAGGGTGGCAGCGCGCGACGACTCGCCATCATCGGCCCGGGCAAGGTGGCAGGAGAGCTCGGCGTGCTCACCTCGACGCCACAACGCATGAACGCCGTGGTGCGCGAAGGCGCCACGCTGCTGGAGCTCCCGTCCCCGGCGCTCGCCGCGCTAGCCGACGCGCAGCGTCCGCTCTCGTACCGCTTCGCGCTAGCGATGGCGCGCTCGCTGATGGTGCAGCTGGAGCTTGCGACGCGTGCGCTGGCGCGAGAGCAGCTTGGACTGAACGGAAATCGCGGAATGGGTGCACAATGTCGCTGAGCGTCGAGTCGAACGGTCGCGAAGCAGCCACGTTCTGGCAACGGCTCCAGGCGATCGCGGACCGACCCCAGGACAACGCGGAAGAGCGGGCCAAGCACCGATTGCTGCTGTTCGCCGGCACGCTGATGAGCGGCGGCGGGATGTTGTGGGGTTCGATCTCGGCCTACGGCGGTCTCTGGGAGCAGTCGCTCGTGCCGTACGGCTACGTCGTGGTGACGGCGCTCAATTTCGTCGCTCTCGCGCTGTGGAAGAACTTCCGGCTTGCGCGCCTGGTGCAGGTGGGAGCGAGCATCCTCCTGCCGTTCTTGTTCCAGTGGGTGCTGGGAGGGTTCGGGCCGAGTGGCAGCATGATGCTCTGGGGCATGGTCGGGCTGATCGGTTCGCTGTCGTTCGAGGAGGTCGGCACGAGCTTCCGCTGGATCATCCTTTTCCTCGTGCTGGTGGTGGTCTCGGCTGTTCTCGAAGCCCGATCGGTGCTGGTCGTCCCCGCGGGACTCGGAGGGCACCAACTCTCGGTCATCTTCTTCGCGCTGAACTTCACCGTCGTTCCCTCGGTTGTGTTCGGTCTGGCACTGTATTTCGCGCGCAGTCGCGAGGCCGCCATCCAGACCCTGGCCAAGACCAACGCCCAGCTCGCGGTATCCAAGCGCGAAGCCGAGGAAGCGTCAAAGCGCGCGGACGCCGCCAATGAAGCGAAGGGACGATTTCTCGCCGTCGTCAGTCACGAGATCCGCACCCCGCTGCACGGCGTGCTCGGCCTGACCCATCTTGTGCTGGATACCGATCTGACGCCGCGCCAGCACGAGCTGCTCACGCAGGCGCTCGTTTCGGCGGAGAGCCTGCTTGCCGTCATCAACGACGTGCTCGACTTCTCGAAGATCGAGGCCGGGGCTGTCACCCTCGAGCGCATCCCCTTCCGCATCGACGAGGTGCTGGACAAGTTGACGTCCGCCGCAACGGCCCTGGCAATGAAGCGGGGGATCGAGTTCGTTCTCCAGGTCGAGGGCGTTCCCCCGGTCCTTGTCGGGAATCCGACGCGCCTCGGTCAGATATTGATCAACCTGGTTTCGAACGCCGTGAAGTTCACCGAGCAGGGCGAGGTCGTCGTCCACCTGCACGGGGAGCCGGACGGGGACGGGCTCCGGCTCGAGGCGTCGGTGCGCGACACCGGGATCGGTATCCCGGAGGACATTCAAGCGGCGCTGTTCGAGCCGTTCGCGCAGGCCGACGACTCCACGACGCGCCGCTTCGGCGGCACGGGTCTGGGGCTGTCCATCTGCCGGCACTTCGTGGAGCTCATGGGAGGCGAAATCTCCGTGGAGAGCGAGCCAGGCGAGGGCTCGACGTTCCGCTTCACGGCGCGTTTCGGATGCGGGGAGCAGGGCGAGCGCGCTATCCCCGACCAGCTCGACAAGGTGCGTGCCCTGATCGTGGACGACAACGAATCCGCGCGCGACGTGCTGTCGGGCTACCTCCAGGGCTTCTCCATCGCCGCCGACGCGGTGGAAAGCGCCGAACAAGCTCTAGAGGCAGTGCGGGACGTCGAGTACGGGCTGGTGCTCACGGATCTGCGCATGCAGGGCATGGACGGCATCGAGCTCATCCGCCACCTGCGCCAGGCTCCGCGCACGGCCAAGGCGCGTCTGTTGCTGGTCACGGCGTTCGGCGGGCGCAAGGATCGCGACGACGCCGAGAAGGCGGGCGCCGACGGCTTCATCACCAAACCCGTGCGTCCCTCGCAGCTGCTCGACAGCCTGGTCGACCTGTACGCACCCGAGGGGCGCCCTGCAGTCCAGCCGCGCTCGCACAAGCCTCGGGATCCGGGTCTGCGCGGGGCCCGCGTGCTGGTGGTCGAGGACAACGACATCAACCGCGAGATCGTCGTCTCGGCACTCGGCGCGGTCGGCATCGCGTGCGAGACCGCCGTCGACGGCCAGGATGGCGTCGACGCCGTAACGGGAGCTGGGAGTCCGTTCGACGCGGTGCTCATGGACCTACAGATGCCGCGCATGGACGGTCTTGAAGCGACGCGTAGAATCCGCAAGACCCACCCGGAGCTGCCCATCGTGGGAGTTACCGCGAATGCGCTCGCGGACGCGCGCGGACAATGTCTCGAAGCGGGCATGAACAACGTCGTCACCAAGCCGATCCACATGGGTCTGCTCTTCTCGGCGCTCCAGCGGCTGATCGGAGCGAAGAGCGGCGAGGCGGCGGACATTCCGGACACCCCGGATGCGCCCGACGCGAGCAACTTGCCGGCGATCGCGGGAATCGACACGAACGACGGGCTCGCCCGTTCGGGTGGCAACGTCAAACTGTACCGCGATCTTCTGCGACGCTTCGCACAAGGCCAAGGCGGCGCGGCACGGACCATCTCGGCTGCGCTCGAGAAGGGCGACACCGAACAGGCGGATCGGGTGGTGCACACCCTCAAGGGGGTCGCCGGCAACATCGGTGCGCTCGAGGTGCACGAGCTCGCGCAACGCTTCCGTCACGTGCTCGAGCAAGGTGACGAGGCCCAGATGAAGGAGCTCCTCGACAAGCTCGACACGCAGCTCCGGACCATCGTGGAGGCGTTGCACAAGGCTACCGAGCCCAGCCCCGGTTCCGACTCCGGGACGAGCGAGGTGGATCTGGGGAAGCTTCGCACCCTCATCGCGGACTCGGACAGCGAGGCGACGGACTGGCTCGCTGCACGCCGGAGGGCGCTTGGGAAGACAGTTGGAGAAGCGAAGGTCGCAGAGCTTGCCAGCGCTCTCGACGCCTTCGATTTCGCACGCGCCCAGGAGATCATGAGTGAGGTTGGCAGCGAGCTCGAACGTGGAAGCTGAGCAGACCGTCCTCGTCATCGACGACACGCCGGACGTGATCCGGCTCGTCAGCGGCATCCTCAAGGAGCACTATCGCGTAAAGGTCGCGACGAGCGGCGAACGCGGCCTCGAGGTTGCCGCCTCCAGTCCGCCCGATCTTGTCCTGCTGGACGTCGTCATGCCCGAAGTGGACGGCTACGAGACGTGCCGGCGACTCAAGGCGCAAGCGGAGACGCGGGACATTCCGGTGATTTTCCTGACCGCGCGGCTGCAGGACGACGACGAGAGTCTGGGGCTGTCCATCGGCGCGGCCGACTACATCAAGAAGCCGATCACGCCCTCGATCCTGCTCGCGCGGGTGGGTACGCAGCTCCGACTCAAGCACGCCACCGATCTGCTTCGCGACCAGAACCGGCTACTCGAGGCGGCCGTGGCGGAGCGCACGCGCGAGCTTCGCGAAACCAACGAAGCCCTGGCGCGCTTCGTGCCCAACCAGTTCCTCGCCCAGCTCGGGCGTTCGAACATTCGCGACGTCGAGATTGGCCATCATGTCCACAGCGACATGACCGTGATGTTCTGCGATGTGCGCGGGTACACCACGCTCGCCGAGAGCATGACGCCGCGCGAGGCGTTCTCGTTCATCAACGAGCACCTGAACAGCGTCGGCCCCCTCATCCGCGAACACTACGGGCTGGTTGCCCAGTTCTACGGCGACGGCGTCATGGCGATCTTCCCGCGATCTCCCGCCGACGCGGTGCGCGCCGCCGTGACCATGCAGAAGACGGTCGACGATCGGAACGAACGTCGGATTGCCGAGGGACGCCCCCGATCCAGATCGGCATCGGGCTGAACGCGGGTCCCCTCACCATCGGGGTTATCGGCGACGGGGAGCGAGCCGACACCGGCGTCGTGGGCGACACCGTCAACTCGGCGGCGCGGATGGAAGGGTTGACCAAGACCTACGGCGTGCGGATCGTCGCGGCGGGGCTGGTGCTCGAGGGGCTCGACGGCGAGTTCGAGAAGCGCTTCCTCGATCGGGTGCAAGTGAGGGGACGGCGCCAACGGGTGGCGGTCTACAACGTCTTCGAAGGCGACGAGGCGTCGCGGCGTGCGCTCAAGAACCAGACCCTATCGACGTTCAATGCGGGACTCGAGCACTTCGAGGCAGAGCGCTACGTGGACGCGCTGAAGTGCTTCGGCGACGTGCTGGACGTCATGCCCGACGATCGCGCCACGCAGATCTACCTGGAGCGCTGCGCGCGCTGTCTGCTCGACCCGGAGACGGCGTCGTGAAAGACCGCCACGACGGGCACACGTGGCTCGCCGGGCCGCTCGCCGAGCGGGCGTCGACTCCGCCCGCGGCGCGCGAGGAACTAGAGGAAGCGGCGACGCGCCGTCACGGTCGTGGAGCCGGGCGCACCACCCGGCCGTCCACTCGTCCCAGCGTCTTCGAGGCCGTGCGCGACGCACAGGAACATCGTTACGTGATCGAGAGCGAGCTCGCCGGTGGGGGCATGGGGGTGATCCATCGCGCGACCGATCGGTCCCTGGCGCGGACCGTCGCGCAGAAGCGGCTGGTGCCCGAGCTCGCGCACTCGGAAGACAACGCCCAGCTATTGGTGCGGGAAGCGCTGGTGACCGCGAAGCTCGACCATCCCAACGTAGTGCCGGTCCACGACATCGGAGTCGGCGACGACGGCCAGGTCTACTTCACGATGAAGCTGGTCGAGGGGCGGACACTGGCCGACTGGATCGCGAGTCGACCGGAAGGCGAATCGCCAGAATGGGAGGAGTTGCTCGACCAGATCAACGTCGTCATCAAGGTCTGCGACGCCTTGTCCTTCGCGCACGCTCGCGGAGTTCTGCATTGCGACATCAAACCGGCAAACATCATGGTGGGCGACTACGGCCAGGTCTACCTGATGAACTGGGGGATCGCGCGGCTGCTCGACTCCGAGCGCGGGTCGACCGGAAGCAGCAAGACCATCGTCGGTACGCCGGCCTACATGCCGCCCGAACAGGCGGCGGGTGAAGCGCTGGACGAACGCTCGGACGTGTTCGCGCTGGGCGCGCTGCTCTATCACGTCGTCACGGGGCGTCCGCCGTATCGCGCTCTGGAGTACAAGTCGGTCCTTGTCCAGGCGGTGCTCTGCGACCCCGAGCCGGCCATTGAACGAGCCCCTTGGACCCCGCCGGCTCTCTCGCGCGTTATCATGAAGGCGCTCGCACGCGAGCCCGTCGATCGCTACGCGTCGGTTCCAGCGTTCCGTGCGGCCATCGTGCGCTTCGTGCGCGGCGGCGAGGCCTTCGAGCGTCTCGTGTTTCCACCAGGCGAGACGATCGTCCGCGAGGGGGAAGAGGGAGACTTCGCGTTCATCCTCGAAGCGGGCCGCTGCGAGGTCAGCATCGACGGCCGGCGAGTCCGCGAGATGGGACCGGGCGAAGTGTTCGGAGAGATGGCCATCCTGCGTTCCGGACGGCGCACCGCCACCGTGCGCGCACTCGAGCGCACTACCGTTCGCCGCATCGCCGGCTCGGCAGTTCGCGAAGAGCTCGACGGCATGAAGCCGTGGATGGGAGCGCTGCTCAGGGCGCTGGCCGCGCGCCTCGACGAACGCGGTTGACGCGCAATTGCGGCGTGCCTGGGCGCTGCAGGAGGGAGGGTGCTCGAACGTCCGCTGCCGCCGAGGGTGCGGGCGTCCGGCGCGCCGCGGCTGACAACGCGGGCCGGCCTGGCCTACCCTTCGCCCCGTGAATGCTCCGGGCAACCCGAAGGGCGCATCGGCTCCCGGGCGCTGGCAGCCCGGCGCGCCGCGCCGACGCTTCGCGCGGGGCAGGATCAGGCCGCGGGGCGTGGTGTGGTTCGGGGCCCGCTCGTTCTGGGGCCACATGCGCCACTTCATCGCGAGCGCCATCGCGACGGAGGATGTCGACTCCCGCGACTGGATGAGCGCCAATCCCCCGGCACAGCTGTGCGCGCGCGTCGTCGAGCAATTGGGCGGCACGACGGGCGCCCGCAGCGTGACCGAAGGGCTGGGGAGCGAGCTGTGGCTCGACTACGTCGCCGACACCGGCGACGACGTGTCGGTCAGCCGCGCCGTGGCCGGACTGGTGTTCCGCGACTACCAGCTGCCGGACCCCGCACAGCCTGGAGCGGAGCTGCATGCGCCGCGCGGCGATGTCCTGCTCTTCGGCGGCGACACGGCCTACCCCGTCGCTACCTGTCGTGGCTACTTCTCGCGTCCGCTCTCGTCATCACGGCCGCAGGCATCCGCCGCTACCTCCGCTGGCTCGGCGAGGCCAGCGGGCCGCCCGCGCTCGCGCCCGCGAGGGGGCCGCCGTTCTTCCAGAGCGTTGCCCTCCGTCGCAAGCTCGGTGAGCCCGTGCAGGCGGAACTGTTCGACGCGCACTGAACGCGCCGTCGCCGGCGCACCGGTGCGCCTCGAGCGCGCTACCCGCTCTGGCGTCGCGGGCAGGACGCTCATGTTACCTACGCGCTGTTGATGGCAGCGTGATGCGAGCGGACATCGACGGAACGAGCCCGCTCGTGCTCGCGACCAAGCAGAGCGACCCCAACGGGATCGCCACGGACGGCAGCGGGCTTGTCCAGAGAGGAAGAGCGTACCGCGCTTCGCGGCGCGAACGGTTCGTGCCGCGGTCTGGGGTACGCGCGCGAGCGATTTCATCCACTTGCGAGGCGCGCCCCGCGGCATGCTCGTTGCTCGGCTGAAAGTATGCGCGCCTGGTCCTTCATGTTCGGGGGCATCGCCGCACTCGCGCCAGCCACGGCGGTCGCGAGCCCAAGCGTACCCGACGCGAGCGCCGCGCCATGGAGTGACGCACGACACGCTCCAACCGGCACGCACGCGGAGCGCCGCGGCGTGGCACCCGCTGACATCTCGGGCAGCTACTTCATGGGCGCCTTCAACGGCGGCATCAACTTCGGCGCCGCAGCGCTGGTCCGGGTGCATGCGGTGGGCATGGGCGTCGAAGGGACGGCAGGCGGCGCGCTGTTCGACTACGGCTACGCCATGTTGGCGGGGGACACAGGGTTCTCGTGGGTTACAGAAAGCGGATTCCGGCTCGACGTGCTCGGCGCGCTGGGCGCCAACCACTATTCGGGCGCCGGACGAGGGTTCATGTCGAGCGATCCTGGCGCCAGCGCTACGCTACCGTCCGCCGGCGCGCGGGTCATCGCGGGCTACATGTTCTTGAAGGGAACGGCGCACCTCGAGCTCGCAGCGCGCGGATTCTTCGACGACGACCTGACGCGCCGAACCGTGAGCTACGACTACACCGAAACAGGAGGATGGTTTGGCGCTCCGCCCTACGCGGCAAGCGTCACGCACCGCGTGGGGACCTGGCGCGCCGGAGCCGCGCTCGACTTGATCTGCACGTGGGATCTGTAGGGCGCCTCTATGCGGTTCTTGCCGCCTTTGTGGCGGCGCGCGAGCTCCACGTTGTCGAGTTGAAGTCACCAGACAAACGCGAGATGGTGGACTCTACGTGGACCAGTTCGCGAGCTCGAGGCCGGAGACGCGCTTGAATTCGCGTTCGTTGTTCGAGACGAGAACCAGCTTCCGTGACACAGCCTGGGCGGCGATGAGCGTGTCAAGCGGCCCGATGGGCTTGCCGGCGCGTTCGAGCCGCGCGCGGATGCGTGCGCAGCTCACGGCGTCGTCGGACGTGAAGTCGACGATCGCGATGGGGCGAAGAAAATTCTCCAGCGCACGCAAGGTGCGGGTCGGTGACGAGCTCTTCGCAGCGCCGGTCCTGAGCTCGGCTTCCGAGATGGCGCTGACGGCGACGTCGGTCGGCGCCTTGTCGAGCAGATGGCCGAGCACGACCGGCTTCTGCTTCAGAGCGGAGATGCAGGTGTCCGTGTCCAACAGGAACTTCATCGGAGCTTCGCCCGCTTGTCGACCCGCCCCTGCGGCGGACGCGCGAAGTCGTCGGCCACGTCGGTGAACGACTCGACGTAGCCCTCGGGCCAGCATCCACTCGGCTCGAGGATCACCGCGTAGCCCTCGCGGTGCACGAGCACAGTGCTGCCGTCGAACCGGAACTCCTTCGGCAGTCGCACCGCCTGGCTCCGGCCGGTCCAGAACAGCTTCGCCTCGGTCTTCTTGGTCGCCATGATATCTACCACTAGTATGTATCATAAGCGAGCGGCGTCAACGCGGATGGCGGGCCGCGGGCGGCTTGTCCTTCTTGCCGTGCACGTCGCGCACCCGTGCTCGCCGTCAAGGCCGGGAAGGCCAAACCAACGTGCATCCGCAGGAGCAACGTGGCGGCGGCAGGCGGTGGAGCCGGGCGGCGATTGACAGGTCGGGGAGGCCGAGGCAAGCCGGGGTTTGGGTCTAACTGCCGGAAATGGTTGAAATAATTTCCGTTGTGCGCCGTCGGCCGCGGGCCTTGGCGGGGCTACGTTCTCGCTCCGCCGCGAAGACCCCGCCCGCCGCTGCCTTTGGGAGCGAGTGGGGGAGCGGAATACGCCTGCGACGTGCTGGATTCGGCTCACTCCGAACCGGATTGGATGGAGGCATAGGTAATCGAGACGCTGAAGACCGTGCACAGCACCATCTCCGTAGGTAGTCCGGAACGACGTTGCGGATCGGGCGAGAAACGCCGTGATCAATCGCGCCGTCTGCGTGACAATGCGCGGGCTGGACGAACTACGCGGGAAAGGCATCCTTGTGCCCGCGGTTCCTGGGGCAAGGAGGAGGAGTGATGAGCACGTGGGACTGCCGGCATTCTGGAGGCTCTTTGAAGAAGCACGCGCGCCTTGCCGCGATTCTGCTCGCGGCGCTCGCGCTGGGATGCAGCAGTGACAAACCCAAAAAGCATCCGGTTGCCAACACCGACGCCGGAGCGGAGGGAAGCGCCGGAGCAGCAGGAGCAGCTGGCGCGGCTGGGACCGCGGGCAGCGGCGGCTCGGCCACCGGCGGCATGGGAGGCACCGGTGGCTCGGCTGGCATCGACGGAGGCGCCGGCGTCGGGGGCACGGACGGAGGAGCGGGAAGCGCCGGCCTCGTTGTAAAGCCGCTATTCGAGCAGCACGGCGCGCTGTGGAACGACTACGTCACGAGCACGGGACCGACGTACGCGGACGCGACGGATGTCGCCTGCGACTCGACGACTTCGGGCACTGGTCCCTCGCCGTGCCTGCACGCCGGCGAGCTTCGCGCGGTCGACGTGGGTTCGGCGTTTGCGAGCTGCGCGAACGTGACCGCCTCCGACCAGCTCGGGGCTTTCGACTGGGTCTGCGACGACAGCTCGGGCACGCCACGGGTCATCTCGACCGGTCTCAAGCCAGGCGTCTGCCTCGCGGCGCTGATCGACTGGTCGGCGAATCCGGTGGCATTCCGCACGAACTCCGTGACGATCACCGACGGGACCACGACGGTGGCGACGAACCCGGCTGTCTGGTGGGCAAACCCGGTACAAGCCGACAACGACGGCGGATCGCTCGGGACCCAGAGCACGATCTACGTCGTGACCGCGAGCGGCACCGGAGACTACACCTTCGCGGCGGACAAGCTGGGGCTGGTCGCGGGTCCCTCGGTCACGCTCCAGGGCGCCGGAACGAACGGAAGCGTCATCGACACCAACGGCCACAATTTCGCGTGGCTCGAGGCGGACGTGGACGCCACGGGCGACTACACCGCCCTCGCCACGAACAACGGAGGCATCAAGTTCTCCGTCGTGTGCGGGTTCCACGCCACCGGCGGCAGCCACGTCGGCATCGGAATATCGGGCGACAACCTCCGCCTTTCCAGCCTGTCCTCCGACAACGGGTTCGCCGGCGTGGACCTCAGGGGCAACTACGTCGTCGCGACGGATGTGAGCGCAAAGAACACCACGAACGGTGCCGGCGTGTTCCTCTCGACCAACCATTCCACGGTCACGAACGTGGAAGTGACCGGCAACGCCGCGACCGGGCTCGCCGTTGGCAGCTCGGGCGCGCCGACCACGCCGACAGACCTCACGATCAAGAACGTGCTCGCCGCTAGCAACGGCAGCGGCGGTATCGTCTACGCCGGGGGCCGGCAGAACTGGCTGCTTCACGCAGTTGCGATGAACAACGACAAGGGGACAGGCAACGCCGCTGGCGTGGAATTCTCCGCGAAGAACAGCGTCGCCTACGACATCGCGGCGTTCGGCAACGCGTACGAGGGCGTCCGGTCCGAGACCAACAACGTGCTCGTCGACGTGCTCGCGGCCAACAACGGCGTAACTGGAGCGCACGCCAGCAACGGCAACGTCGTCATTGGCCTCACGTCCGTCAACAACCTGTACAACGGAGTGCAAACGTCGCCCGGCGCGGGTGGCGGCACGCTTATGGACATCGCGAGCGTCAACAACGGTCGCTACGGGATGGATATCGACCAGAGCACGGCCCAGACCTATATCAACGTCGCCACCACCGACAACGCGAATACGACGTTCTACAAGGATCTGTTCGACGGCAACACGGGCCTGAGCCACGACAACGTTTTCAGCGGTCTGCTCGTCGTTACCGACCCCCAGACGAGCTGCTCCATGACAGGAACGAACCCGGGCGTGGATAGCACGTGCGCCAACGTCGGGAGCTCCGACGCTACGCTGGTCACCCAGGCGGCCGCGGGTGCATTGCTCGGCAAGGTCACCGCAAACGACGCGACCAACGCCTCCGACACGGCGGGCTCGGCCCTGTTCCAGAACATCACGGACTGGACGCACTTCGACCGTCCTACCCGCGGGTGGGGCATGGACGGCTCCGCCTTCCCGAACGCCGACAACCAGAGCGCCTGTCGCATTGCAGGCAGCGGGACAACTTGCCGGATCTGGGACTTTGCCCTACGCGCAACCGACACCGTGGCGCTCCGGAGCGTCGTACCGGCGCCGGCGGACGGCAACGCGGTCGTGAAGAACGTGTGGGCCGCGGTGACTACGCAGGCGGCTTGCGACGAGATCGTCGGAGCGGTGTTCTCCGGCTCGTTGTGCAGCTCGACGTTCCTTCGCAACGCATTCGAGGTGTTCGGCGACGGGATTGGCAACGACAACGGCCTGTGCGAATCAGGCGAGACCTGTATCGTCACGCCGAACATCGGCGCCTACCAGGGCCACGGGAATCTCGTCTCCGCCGGATCCATTGGAGCGGGCGGGACCATCCAGAACGTCACACTGATGCGCTACCAGACCAACGGATACTGAGCGGGCCCGGGGCCGGGGGGCGTTGTGTAAACCGGTTCCCGGTGGCTACGCCCATCCGTGTCGTCTAGCCGAGCGCATTGACGGCCGATCCGGCAGCCCAGTATCGTCGTACGGCTTTAACGGCGAGGCATTCCAACCCTCGCCGGCAAGGGTGGGGCTTCGCGGGAGCGAGCGAGCGGTTGACAATGCCTCCCGGCCGCAGCACTATCGACGAATCGCCTAACCACTCGGAATGGTTTACATAATCGCTCCTCGCTCCTCGCTCTTCTGCGAAGTCGACTGCGGCCAATTCGCTGGCTGCGTTGAGCGAGGCGCTCAAGGGTTGCAGCTGACGAGCTCGAGCGAGGGGGGCGGCACGCCTGTCTTGTTCTCGCGGAGCGAGGCGACGAACACGGCGCCGCCGAGCGCGCTCACGCGGATGGAGAGCATGCCGTTGTGGATCCAGGGTGCGTGGAGATCGGGAGCGAGGTGTAGCTCGACCGACTTCTGCTTCGCGTCGACCGGCGCGGTGCCGCTCACGTCGCTGCCGCTACATCCTCCGCCCGCCGATCGCCGCCGAGCGCGTGCAGCTCGTCGAGGGCGACCTCGTCCGCCTGGTGCTGAAGCGGCCGTTCAGCAACGTCACGGTCACAGGCATCCGCCGCTACCTCCGCTGGCTCGGCGAGGCCAGCGAGCCGCCCGCGCTCGCGCCCGCGAGGGGGCCGCCGTTCTTCCAGAGCGTTGCCCTCCGTCGCAAGCTCGGTCAGCCCGTGCAGGCGGAGCTGTTCGACGCGCACTGAACCCGTCGTCGCCGGCGCACCGGTGCGCCTCGAGCGCGCTACCCGCCGCGACGCAGGCCCGACCGAGCGCCGAATGGCCACGCCGCAGCCTTCCTATCCGCCCCGGCAACCGCACCTGCTCCCTTCCCGCCCGGAGCCTGCGCGCCCTGGCGTCGCGGGCAGGACGCTCATGTTGCCTACGCGCATGGACGCCTTCGACTTCAACCAGACGCCCCTGCCGCCGCTCGTCCTGAAGAAGCGGCTGTGTCTGTGATTAGCTATTAGCCTCTAGCTCTTGGCTGTTGGCTGCCCTCCGCATTGGGCGGCGGAGGGCGGTCCGACGTGCTCGCTTCGACTCCGCTGTAGAGCAGCTGCGATGCTCTCGGAATCGTGCCGCGGCTTGATGCGCCAGACCTGACATGTAATATTACATGTAATGCCTCGGAGCTCTTCTGCCAAGCACGTGCAACGCTACCGCGACCGCATGAGAAGGGCGGGTCTGAGGCTGGTCCAGTTGTGGGTGCCGGACTCGCGCAAGCCTGGGTTTGCCGAGGAGTGCCGCCGGCAGAGCCGGCTTGCCGCCCGAGATCGTGAGCTGGAGGGCGAGGTGCTGGACTGGGTGGAGTCGGCCCACGACGATGAAGGTTGGACGCCGTGAAGCGCGGCGACGTGGTCGTTGTCGCGCTGAAGGGTGACTACGGCAAGCCGCGACCGGCGCTCGTGGTGCAGTCGGATCTCTTCAACGAGACCCATGCCAGCGTGACGATTGCGCCTGTCACGAGCACCGTTGTCGATAGCCCGCTCTTCCGGCTCACCGTCGATCCCGGCGAGCGAAACGGCCTGCGCACCGTTTCCCAGATCATGATCGACAAGCTAACGACCGTGCGCCGCGAGCGCGTGGACCGCGTGATCGGTCGCGTGGACGACGAGACGCTGCTTCGCGTCGGGCGCGCCCTCGTGCTGTGGCTTGGTATCGCGGCGTGACGGCGATCGGCTCGTGCCGCCCACCAGCCGATAGCCATTGGCTGTTGGCTGCCCTCCGCATTGGGCGGCGGGGGGCGGTTCACAGGGCCGCCGACGACGACATGCGCTCGGACATCAAGCACATGCTCCAGTTCATCGAGCACATCCCTTCGCGGAAGTAGCGATTGTCTAGGCCGGCGGTCATGCGTCGCACGCGGTCTGCAGTCGTTGCCCGGCGGCGTCGAGCCACGCGCCCGCTATCCTGTCCGTCGCGGGTTGGACTTCCTGGTCCTCGGCGTCTGCCCCTCGTGCAACGCCCGCCGTATGACCGACCATTGACGACTGTCATGCGGGTCGCTCGCGTGGCTCCGTTGCTCATGGACGCAGTGCTGGTGTGAACGATCACCTCTCAAGATTCCTGCGGCGCCGCCGCGGCGGATGGCTATCTTCTCCACCTGGGTGAAGAGGAGAGGAGTGTAGCTATGCGTATGTGGCTCATCATCGGTGTGGCTTGCATCGGGATTACGGCCTGTGGCGGGAACGGCGACACAGGGGGAGGCGGTGGAACGGGTGCGACCGCGGGCACCGGGGCAACCGGCGGCACCGGGGCAACCGGCGGCACCGGGGCAACCGGCGGCACCGGGGCAACCGGCGGCACGGCGGGCGCGGCTGGTTCCGGCGGAGCGGCAGGGAGCGGGGGTACCGCGGGAGCAGGCGGCAGTGCCGGTGCCGCGGGCGCGGGCGGCAGCGCAGGTGCAGCGGGTGCCGCGGGAACTGGTGGCGCCAGTGGCTCTGGCGGCGCCGCGGGAGCCGGTGGCAGTGGAGGCGACACGACGGCTCCGACCGTCGTGAGCACCGTTCCAGCTAACGGTGCCAAGGGCGTCGTGGCCGACGCCAACATCGTGATCACCTTCAGCGAGGCGATGGATCAAGCGAGCACGCAGCTGGCCTACCAGACTGCGAATATTCCAACGGGTGTCATCACCTGGAATGGTGCTGGCACGCAGATGACCATCAATCCGAACACAAACATGACCTACGCCTCGGGCACCAGTCCCACAGCGACGGTCGCCAAGGCCTACAGCTATATCATCACCACGACCGCCAAGGATCTGGCCGGCAACGCCCTCGCCAGCAACAAGAACGTGAGCTTCACCACGCTGCGCCACTTGACGCAGACCCTCACGGACCACGGCGCACTGACCGGGCAGGCCTTCTCGAACGGATCGACCAGCGCCTCGTTCTGCACGGTGGGTGACGGCGCCAACAACATCGTCTTGCGCGGACTCATGTCCTTCGAGAAGTCCCAAATGGCAACCGGAGCCACGAATATCGACCTCGGGCAGTTGAACGTGACCGCCACCCGCTTGAATGGAACTCCGTTCGTCTCGCTTGTGAACCACGTGAACATCTACCGCGTGTCGTTCACTTCCCTGAGCGGCGGCTACAATGTGACTGGCACCACCAGCGGGACGCTGCCTTCCGTCAGCAGCGTGCCCACTTCCCAGACCGCGAACGTTCTGGCAGGAGTGAACGCGGCCCTGGCGGACAGCGCGAGCAATGACATCCAGTTCCGCCTCCAGTTCAACCAGTCGACCGACGGTGACGGTTTGGCTGACTACGTGCGCTATGCCACCAACCCGACCCTGAAGATCCGCTACTACGCGCCCTGAGCCGATTCGTGTGACCACAGCGGGTATTTCGGCACCCTTGGCGTGACGCTGGAGGTGCTCGAAATCCCCGCTGGCGGCCACCGCCGAGCACCCGTCAATGATAGGCGCAGGCATCGGTGGCCGGCGGCGTCGAGCCACGCACCCGCTATCCCATCAGCACGAGTGCTGGGCCGACGCTGGGTCTGTCGTCGCGGGCCGCACGGGGGCGTCAGGGCCGCCGCTGGCTCCGCAGGGCGCGGCGCAGCGCGCGCGCGGCCGAAGGAAGTCGCGGCGCGCCGAGCTCGTTTCCTGAAACGCGCTCAGGCGCGCTGGATCGCGTCGACCAGATCCTCGCCGAACCGTGCGGCGAGCTGCTCGGTGACGAGTCCGGCCCGCGTTGCAAGCTCGGCCTGCGCGTCCCGCTTCATGCGGATGATCCGCTGCGACGGAGCGGCCTCGAACGCTGCAAGCGCCTTCTGCTCCTCGCGGATCGCCGTCGCGCGCTCGGTGCGGCACGCCGTGCGACCGGCCTCCGCAATGGCGGTCTGGTGCGCATCCGGCAGACTCGAGAACCACTTGTCGTTCACGACCATCATCGTGGTGAACAGGCTGTGGTGCGTCTCGTTGACGACGGGGAAGATGCGATCCAGCCCGGCCGCCTGGAAGCGGACGTAGGTGATCTCGCAGCCCTCGATGCTGCCGCTTTCGACCATCGACGGGATCGAGTCCAGATCCGCGCCCACGGCGCTCGCCCCGAGGCTCTGGTAGAGCGCCTCGGGTACGGGATTGCCCGAGGTACGCAGCCGCATTCCTTCGTAGTCGCCGATCTCGTGGAGCTCGCGGCCCAGCGTAGCAACGATGCGGAAGCCGCCACTGTACGCGAACCCGAGGCCGCGCAGACCCACGTCGCGCAGCCCGGCCATCAGTCGTTCGGCCACGGGTCCCTCGAAGACGCGCTCCGCGTGCGCGTAGTCGGAAAACAGGAAGGGCAGCTCGATCGACCACAGCGGGTCGTGGACCGCGCCGAGCGCTGCCACGTAGAGGTGGCCCATCTCGATCTCGCCGCGTTGCAGACAGTGCACCAGCTCCAGCCGTGAGACGTGCTCGCCGCCGCGCGCGTTCTCGAACTCGTCGAGCATGCTCTGCTTCACGTCGACGGCGCCGTCGGTCTTTTCCCGCACGAGCGCGGCCAGCTCGGCTGCGGCGTCGTCGAAGACGACAGGCGGCTCATGAGCGAGAACCCACCGCATGGTGTGCTCGGCGCGCTGGTTTCTGGCCTCGGGGCGGTCGATGTCGCGGTCGCGGGTCTCGATGGTCGAATCCACGGGAGCCTCCTGTCGGATGGGCACCGAGCCTATCAAGCGGCCGACCCCCCTTCAACCTTTGCAGCGCGCCCCGATAAGGTGGATCATCCCGCGTCGTGCGGCGCACCTTCTTGCTCGCGCTCGCGCTTCTCGCGATCGGTTGTGGCGGGGGGTGGCGGGACCTGAGCGGGGCCGAGATCAAGGCCCTGATCAGCGGCTGCGACGTCGACCGGCTACCAGGACTTGTACAGCTACTCGTTCCGTCGCGTCTACGATCCTGCCGGTACCTTCAAGTCGATCAACAGCAACAGCACGACGCCACGCACCGGCCGCTGGTGGATCTCCGGCAACCAGGAATGCATCCGCTGGGACGACCAGGGACAGGACCTCTGCCGCTACATCGCGACCGACGGCCAGGGTCACTACAAGAAGGAGCTGGTCGACCACGGCGGCCGCCGCAAGCTCGTCGTCACCTACTACACATTCGTCGGACCCGACGGACGGAATCGCGAGGTCATCTCCTCCTCGGGCTCGGACGAATACGAGATCGGCGACTACACCTTCGACCTGGCTACGGTGTTGGCGATCGCGGTGCCGATAGTCATCGTCGGTTTCATCTTCGCTTTCGTGCTGCTGATCCTGCTTCTGCGGGGCAAGAACGATCCGGGCAGCCTGCGCAATCGGCTCAAGCGCCGTTTCTCAACGCTCAAGGCGGGCGGGCAGTCGTATCGCTGGGGAACGATCGCGAGCGGACCGCCGCAGTTGCTCGACCAGTTCACGTACGGGTCCGCCGCGGACAAGCAGTTCATGCAGGTCTTCTGGGCGTTCGACCTGATGCAGAAGCAGGCGCGGGGCGATTCGAACGCCGCGTGGCGTCGGCTGTGGATGTGCCTGTCGTCGCTGCCGGATGACACGATCGTCGAGGCCTTCGGCGCCGTGCTCCACACCGTCGTCGACCCGAAGGCGCTGGTGCAGGCGTTCTCCGCCGATCTCCGTTTCTGCTACCTCATGGGCAAGGCGTACTCGGCGAAAGCGGGCACAGCCCAACGCGACGCCGCGCACTTCCCGCAGCTCAAGGAGGGCGCGCTCGCCTGCCTCGGGCACGTGCGCGAGCGCGCGGGCGCGCCGCCGCCCGACCTTGCTCCGGCGCAGGGTGCGCCGTACCGCGGCGCGTGGCCCGCGGCTGTCGACTACGCCGCGCTCGCCGCCCCTGCGTTCGAGACGATGATGTACATGCAGCTCATCGCTCCGGCGGTGACCAAGCACCACCACGGCTCGGCCTCCGTGGGCGGAGGCTGATGCCGGACCTGCTGGGCGCCTGGTCGCTTGCGGACCAGCCCGTCGGACGCCTGCTCGAAGCGGGAGCCAAGAGCCGCATGCGGGGCATGCTGTCCGGCGGCGAGGACAGCTTCGAGTCCAGACGGCTGTGGCTTGTCGCAGGCAGCATCGAGCGGGAGGAAGCCGGCGTTGTCGCGACGCAGGGCTTCGTGCCCCAAGGCGGCGACGAGGTCGACGGGCATTCGGTGACGGTCCGGGCCGAGGACAACGCGCTATGCCTTTCGCGGAGCCTATCCGGCGGCGAGCGGCTGTACTTCACGCGGGTCGGCGCTCTGCTGCTGTTCGCCTCCTCGGTCCGGCTGCTGCTCGCGCATCCTTCGGTACCGCGCCGCATCGACACCGAGGTGCTCGACGAGGTGCTTCTGACGGGTTTGCCCATCTCCGGTGCGCGCACGCTGCACGCGGAGATCGAGGAGGTGTTGCCGGGATGCACGCTGCGCGTCGACGACGCCGTCCACGCGCAGCGCTTCGTGCACCCCGAGCTGCTCGAGCCGCCGGAGGGCTCGCCCGAGGAGCTCGGACGTCGCTTCCGTGAGGCGCTCACCGAGGCCGTCGCGCGCGCCGCCGGGCCCGACCGCCCCGTGTGCGTGGCGCTGTCCGGCGGCATCGATTCCTCGGCCATCGCGGCTGCCGCGGTGGACGCGTTTGGAGCCGATGGCGTCCGCGCCGTGACCTACGAGTTCGGCGATCCCGAGCATTCCACCGAACGCGAGTGGGCGACGAAGGTCGCCAGGCACCTCGGCATCGAGCGCCACCACTTCTTCGAGCTGTCGAAGGCGGACTACCTGGACGCCATCCCCGAGCACGTCTTCCGTTCGGAGAGCCTGTCGCACTGGCCCAAGGCGTTCATGCTGCTCGTCGCGCGCGAGGTGCGCGCCCTCGGCCATGACCGCTACCTCACCGGCTTCGGCATCGGGAGCCACATGGCGTATCTGTCGGAGCTGGCGCCGGCGCTCGAGCGCGCACCACGGCTCGTGACGCGGCCCTGGCGCGCGGCGCGTTTCGACCGGCGCGCCTGGCCGTTCCGCCTCGGCCGGGTGCATCCCGCGTTCGAGCCGCCGCATCCGCGGATCTACGCGCTGCTCGCGCGTCACCTCGAACACGCCGGCATCGTTCGCGAAGCCAAGGCGTTCTTTCCGGACAAGCTCTCGCCGCTCCTTTCGCACCGCCCGGACCTGTCTCTGCTTGAACCGGAGATCGCCGCGCTTCCCCTCCGCGAGCGGCTGCTGCGCGCGGCGTTCGTTCATCTTGTTTCCTGCGTCGACGTGACCCGTTCGGAGAAGGCGTCGCGGGAGCGCGGCGTGCTGCGCATCTCGCCCGCGCACTTCGCCAGTTGTCTGCCGTACGCGTACCTGCCGATCACGCCGACGCCGCGCCTGTACAGCGCGGAGCGCGCTCAGAGGCCGGGCAAGCTGCTCCTGCAGCAGGGCTTCCGGGGCGCGATACCCGACGAGGTGCTGTTTCGCGTGAAGTCCTGGGCGGACGCGGTTGCCTCGGACGACTGGCTCAAGGACGGACGGCGCCGCATGCTCTCCGTCTTGCCGTCGTTTCCCTTCGACATGGACCGGCACGGCCCCGGATATCCGGGGGTCGTCCAGAAGTGGGAGGCGAGCTCGCTCCTGGCCACGTGCCTGGCGTTCCGGCTCTGGGAGCGGATGTTTGTCGAGATGCCGCCGCGGCGCGAGGCGCCGACCTGGATGGAGCTCTGGGAAGGAGCGCACCCGTCGGCGCGGGAGGCGCCGGCGTTGAGGGCGAGCGCATGACGACCCCGACAGAACCGGGAGACTGGTCGAGATCGACCAGGACCAGAGCGGACGACGCATCATGTTCCGTGGGGATTTTTTACAGGAAGATCGGAAGATCGGAAGGTTTCTGGGGTCGAGGGCTGGTTCGCCTGACACTGCCAATCCAGGGGCCCGCACCCTCTACACGCGGGCGACCCGTGCGGCGCCGCCAACTCTCTGGACGAGCCGCACGGCTCGCCCCACCCCTCGACCCAAAAGAGAAAGCCGTCCCGTGATCCGTGAAGAGCTCCTTCCGCCCTTCCGATCTTCCTGGTGCGCCAGCCCAAGTCCAGCCGAGGAGGATGCCATGCGTTGAAACCTTGGAGTGAAACCCCGCGGGTGGAAACCCCGTCCGGCCAAGGCCGAGCGTACGCGCGAGGTACATCCGGAAGCGAGTCTTGCGCTGGAGGGGCGACCCGAAGGCGAAGCGTAGACAGCGAGTGCGTGGGCCGTGTGATTGAGCCGCGTAAAGAAACCGTTCGAGGCCGACACCGTCAGGAAGGTGGAAGGCAACACCAGACCAAAGGCTGGCTCGAACCGAGGTCAGAGAGCAGGGCACGTGCACAGAAGGGATTCCTGGAAAGCTGGGAGATCTCGTCGGTGCCGTCTGTTGGGCGGTACGGCGTCGATAAGGAAACGAAGCGGCGCAGAGGCCGGCGAGAAGTCGGAGCATCCTGATAGTAGTGATGACGAAGGGGAACCTGTCCGATGGGACCCTTCCGAGCGAAGCGGGATGCCGGAACACGGAACTGTTCGGATGAAAGAGAGCCGGGATGTCACGCTCGGAAACTGTCTCAACGAAATACGAACGGATAGCGGAACTGGCGAAGCGAATGCCGGACGCAGCGCTGTGGTCGCTGTCGCATCACATGGACGAGGAGTGGCTGCACGAAGCCTATCAGCGCACCCGCAAGGACGGCGCGACTGGAGTCGACGGATGCAGCGCGGATGAATATGGCGAGGAACTCGAGGCGAACCTCGAGACCCTGGTCAACCGCGCGCACTCTGGCGAATACCGGGCGCCACCCGTCCGGCGGGTGTACATCCCGAAAGGCAACGGGCAGACCCGGCCGCTGGGCATCCCAACCTTCGAGGACAAGGTGCTCCAGCGGGCGGTAGCCATGCTTCTAGAAACCGTGTACGAGCAGGACTTTCTGGACTGCTCGTATGGGTTTCGACCAGGGCGGAGTGCCCACCAAGCCCTGGGCAAGCTACGCGACACTCTGATGGAAATGCGCGACGGATGGGTGCTGGAAGTCGATATAGGGGGGCCCGGGCGGCAACGCCCGGGCCTACCCGACTGAAAAAATGAAGATGCTAGCCCGTCGCTGTCCCCGGATCCTGGCCGGTGCGTGGGTGCTCCTTGCCGCGGCGCTGGCTGTCGCCTGCCATCGCGATCAAGGTGCGGGCCGCGCGCCGCTTGCGCTGGGCATCGCGATCCCGTCGTACGTCCACGCGGTGGCGTGGATCGCTCACGACCACGGAGAGCTCGCGCGGGAAGGGCTCGACGCAAAGGTGCAGGTGCTCGGCGGCTCGGCCGCCACGATGCGATCGCTCGTCGCCGGCAGTACCGATATCGCGATCGCGGGCGGCGACGCCGTGCTGCGCGCGGATGCGGCGGGCGCCGATCTCGTGGTCGTCGCGGGGCTCGTGGACCGCTTCTACCACCGCATCGTAGCGCGCCGGCCCATCGACAAGGTCGAGGCGCTCAAGGGCAAGCGCGTCGGTCTGCCGTTCCTGGGCGGGCCGCAGTACATGGCGATGCGCTTCGCGCTGCGCCGCGCGGGCCTCGTGGAAGGCAAGGACGTCAAGGTGCTGAGCATGGGGCGCGAGTTCGATCGCATGGCCGCGCTCAAGCGCGGGGACATCGACGCGACCACGTCGCAGACGCCTCCCGCAAAGCTCGCCGAGCTCGGCCTGAACGTGATCGCGGATCTGCCGGACGAGAACGTGCCGTTCCCGTATGCGGTCGTGGTCGCGCGCCGCGACTACGTCCAGAAGCACCCCGACCGCGTGCGCGGGACCCTCGTTGCGCTGTGCGACGCGGCGCGCTTCTACCGCGCGAAGAAGGCGGCGAGCCTGGCCATCGTCGAGAAGCACATCTCGGGCTCGGACACGCACGCAGCCGCCAGGCGACGCTACGACACCATGGGGCCGAAGCGCATTACGCTGCCTCCCCGCCCCGACAAGGCGGCGTTCCGCACGGTGATCAATCTGGCCGGCGACGCGCGGGTGCGTGCGATGCAACCGGACAAGGTGTTCGACCTGGCGATCCTGGAGGATCTGATCCGCCACGGGAAATGTGGCGCGCCATGAAGAAGCACCGTTGGTGGGTGTCGGGGCTCGCGGTGACGTTGTTTCTCGCGGCCTGGGAGCTCGCCGCGCGCGCGAGGATGATCGACCCGGTGCTGATCAGCGCGCCGTCGCGCATTGCCCGCTCGGCGGCCCACCTCGCCGCCTCGGGGGCGCTCACCGGCGACGTCGGGTTCACACTGGAGTCGTTCGGCATCAGCCTTGCGATCGCGCTCGTCGGTGGAGTGCTGCTCGGCATGGCGATGGGCGCGAGCACTCTGGCCCACGACGTGTTCAATCCGTTCGTCTCGGGCGCCAGCTCGCTTCCGAAGATCGTGCTGATGCCGATTGTCGTCCTGTGGCTCGGCGTGGGGCTTGCGGCCAATGTCTTTCTCGGCGCGCTGATGGGCAGCTTCCCGATCCTCACCAGCGTGCGCGCCGGGGTGCAGAGCCTCGACCGTGACCTGGTGATGCTCGGTCGCGCCTACGGGGCCAGTCGCTGGATGCTGCTCCGGGCCATCGTGCTGCCGGCGGTGGCGCCGTTCGTTCTGTCGGGTCTCCGTGTCGCCGTGAGCTACGCGATGGTCGGCGTGCTGCTGGGCGAGTTCTTCGCGTCCAGTCACGGGCTCGGCTACCGCATGGTGGTATTTACCGCGAACTTCCGCGTGGATGAGTTCTACGTGTGCGTACTCGTGGTGCTGGCGATCACGGCCGGCTGCACGGCGCTCGTGCACGCGCTGGAGCGGCGCTTCGAGGGCTGGCGGCCCGACGCGCTGGCGCAAACGCCGGGGATGTAGGCGATGCGCGTCGAAGGCCTGTGCGTGGACTATGGCGCGCTTTCCGTGCTCGACGGCATCGACCTCGAGGTGCGCGAGGGCGAGCTGCTGTCTCTGATCGGTCCGAGCGGCTGCGGCAAGACGACTTTCCTGCACGCGCTCGCGGGGCTCGTTGCCCCGCGCTCCGGCAGCATCGATCACGGCGGCCAGCGGCACGCGATGGTGTTCCAGCGGCCGAACCTCCTGCCGTGGCGCACCGTGCTGGACAACGCCACTTTCGGCCTCGCGTGCCGGGGTGCTGTCGGCGCGGCAGAGCGTGCTCGCGCCGCGGCGCTGCTCGAGTCGATGGGCCTCGGCGATCACCTGGCCGATCGCCCCCACGAGCTCTCGCAGGGCATGCAGCAGCGAGTGAACCTCGCGCGCGCGCTGCTCGTGGAGCCGGACATCCTGCTGCTGGACGAGCCGTTCGCCGCGCTCGATCCGATCACGCGCCGCGGGCTGTGGGACGAGCTGCTGGCACGGGTGGCCGAGCGCGGGCTCACCGCCATCCTCGTTTCGCATTCACTGGAAGAGGTCGCGACGCTCTCCGACCGCGTGGTCGTGCTCAGCGACAAGCCGGCCCGCGTGAAGGCCGTGCTCGACGTCGAGCTGCCGCGACCGCGCGCGGCCGACGCGGCCGGACGCGTCGAGCGGGAGGAGGTCGAAGCGCGGCTCGACGCGCTGCTGTCGGAAGGCCGTCAGAGCCGGTCGACCGCGTCCGTCAGCGCGGACAGCGACGCCAGCGCGGCGCAGTAGAGCCCGACCAGTGCGTCGTGCTGCAGGGCCTCCTCGAATCCGGCGAAGCGGCGCAGCCGGTGCCACACGTCGCGCTCGCCAGGTAAGAGCCTTGCAAGCACGGTCTCCACGGTTGTCTCGACGTTCGGCGGCTGGGGCAGCTCGATCCCGACGACCAGCGCGATCGCCCGCAGCAGGTACACCGCCTTGCGCACGCTGCGGCGGAGCTCCACCGCTAGCCGCTGGTCGCCGACTGCGTCGAGGTACGACTGCAGGAGGTCGCGGCGCAGGACCCTGAGGCTCTGCTCCGCTCTGAGCCTGAGCTGCGACCGGTCGACCGCGAGATCGGCCAGCACGTCCCTGCCCGAGAGCAGCGCTTTCGTGTCGAGCAGCTCGAGCACGAAGATCGGGAACACGTCGGCGCCCCGCACGATGTCGTTGGTCGTCTCGATGCGCATGCCGATGCGCCGCTCGCGCGCCTCGACAGCCAACGCGCACGCGGCGTCCAGCAGCGGCCTGTCCATGGCCTGCACCAGCACCAGCAGGTTCGCGTCCGGAGCCTTCTCTCCGCGCCCGAACTCCGATCCGAACGCGTAGATCGCATCGAGCCGTCCTCCGAGCACTGCCTCCGCGCGCGCTACGAAAGTCTTCACCGGGCTCTGTGCGTCGTCGGCCATCGGCCGAGGAGTACCACAGTTGCCTGTTCGCTCGTAGCCACCGAGCCGGGCTGGATCATGTGACGGCCGCTCAGCGCGGCCGTCCCTGTGCGACCCAGCTCGCCGCGACCTGGATGTCCCCGGACGACAGTGCGGGCAGTCCGAGCGGCATCCCGCGCAGAGCGGGGTCGTCGTGGCCCGCTTCCTCGCGCTGGCGCCAGTAGCCGCCATGGCCCCGGCTCGCTCACCAGCGCTCGGCTTGCTCCGGAACGACTACGCAGTGCTGCTTTCTCCCTGGCTGTTCTGCCCGGCGGTACATTCCGGAAGGCTCGCCGGCCCTCAGGGAAGTCGCACACCTGGTCGGGCTGTCCGTTCGCTACATTCCAATTGACGCCCATGCGCGACCGACCGACCCTCGGAGGCCATGGCAACTATTGACCGAAGAGCCTTTCTGGGAGGGGCGGCGGCTGTCGGCGGGGCGATGGCTACGGCCATGCTGCTCCCAGCAGGTGCACCCGCGCTGCGGCGTTCCCCGACGGCAGGCCGCGTGTCGCGAGCGGATCGGCGCGTCGCTACGCTGGTCGATCTCAGTCGCGATTCGACCGGACGGCCCCACGTAGCCGAGGCCGCATTCTTGTCGGCGACCAGTGCACGAGGCTCCCTCGCGATCTCGCCCCAGGAGCAGGCCGATTTGTTTCGCGCGTTCGATGCGCGGGACTTCGCGGCCCTTCGCGAGCGAGGTCTGCGCGTAGGTGGGCGCAAGTTCGTGTTCGTTCGTGAAGCGGAAGCGGGTACCGCGTTTCACGCTGTACGTAGCGGAGAGCTCGTCGTTGTGCGGGCTAGCGGCAAGGAGCTGATTGTCGCCACCAGCAGGAGCGGCATGGCACAGGGTCGGGCTGTGGAAGCCGTCTACCAATACGCGCAGCGAACCGCCGGCATCGCTTGATGGAGCCCAGCACCAAATGTCGAAGCTGATCCGGAATCTGATGCGTAGAAAGGGTGCGCTGGTTGCGCTCCTCGGGCTGTTGCTCTCGCTGTCGCTTGCCCGGCGCGCCGCGGCCGCGGGCACGTGCGAGCAGGAAGTCATCAAGCAGTGCGTGGCCGTCACCTGCCCCGCGTTCTGCGCGAACGCGGGTTCGAACAAGGCCGCCTGCCGCGCTGGCTGCACCGCCAAAGCGCGCTGCAAGCTCTCGCTCTTCGGGGGCCACGACCGGAAGGACCAGGTCGCGCTCGAGACCGAGAATCGAGCCGAACTGATGGCTTGCCTGGCGGAGAACCGACACGCCATCGTCGTGTCGCGCGCTCTGGGCGCACCGAGACTGCCTGCGGCTCGCAAGGGGGTGAAGCGTGTGCGGACACCGAGCGTGAAGCCCACCAGAGGGCGCGTCAGCGGCACGCTGTCACGCCGCACTGTCTGGAAGTCGATCCTGACCCAGTCGTTCCGCCGTCACCGAGCCGGCAAGGTGCTCATCAAACACGTGATCGCGTTGAAGCCCCGAGCCCACGCTGCGCGCAAGCCGCGTCGGCGCTGAGCGCCATACACCGCCACAAGCGAGCTACGCAAAGCCATGTCCCTACAACAAGCTCTCGTGATCGACGCCGGCTCGAGCATGACGAAAGTCGGCTTCGCCGGCGAGGACGCGCCGCGCGCCGTGTTCCCGACCATCGTCGGTCGCCCGCCGCATAGGGGCGTGACGGTCGGCGGTGGACAGACCTTCTACGTCGGCGACGATGCCCGGACCAAGCTTGACTCGGCGACGTTGAGCACGCCGATCGACCACGGCATCGTCACGAACTGGTCCGACATGGAACACGTCTATCACTACGCCTTCTACAACGAGCTCCGTACCATGCCGGAACAACATCCCGTGCTGCTCACGGAAGCGCCGCTTGACCCGAAAGCCGATCGGGAAAAGCTGACGCAGATGATGTTCGGCACCTTCAACACGCCGGCCATGTACGTCGCGATCCAGGCCGTGCTCGCTCTCTACGCTTCCGGTCGCACCACAGGCCTCGTGATCGACTCGGGTTACGGCGTGACTCACACCGTGCCGATCTACGAGGGCTACTGTCTGCCGCACGCGGTGATGCGCCTGGATCTCGCTGGGCGCGATGTCACCGACCACCTCGCGAAGCTGCTCGCCCGGCGGGGCTATTCGTTCAAGACGGCGGCCGAGCGCGAGATCGTGCGCGACATCAAGGAAAGGCTGGGGTACGTCGCTCTGGACTACGGCGCCGAGCTCCGGAAATACAAGACCCACCCAAGCTGGCAACGCTACCAGCTACCGAACGGGCGGATGATCGAGATTGGCGATGAACGCTTCCAATGCGCCGAAGCGTTGTTCGAGCCCAATCTGATCGGGCTTCAGCAGGACGGGATCCACAAGGCTGCCTTCTCTTCGATCATGAAGTGCGACGTGGACATCCGCAAGGACCTCTACAACAACATCGTTCTCTCGGGCGGCAGCACCATGTTCCCCAACATCGCGGCCCGCTTGACCAAGGAGATCAAGGCGCTGGCTCCCACTAGCATGACCATCAAGGTGATCGCGCCGCCCGAACGCAAGTACTCGACCTGGATCGGCGGCTCCATCCTGGCGAGCCTCGGCACCTTCGAACAAATGTGGATAACGAAGGCCGAATACGACGAATTCGGCCCGTCCATAGTGCACCGCAAGTGCACGTGACGGGTGGCGTGGCGACTCCGCGCTCGATGCGCGTAGGCGCGCACGCCGGCGCCCCAGCTCGCTTCGCGCTGGTTCCTGGCTCAGAACGTCCCAGCCAAGCCCATCGGTGTCACCCACACCCGCATCGAAGTCGGCCCGCGATCGCGAGTGGCTTCCGCCGGCCCCGCCTCGAGCCCGCCTTCCCGGGCGTGGAGGTAGAGCAGGCCGTCGGGATGCGGCCGCTCAGAACGTGCCGCTGACGCCCACGCTTCGGTAGCCGACGAGCGGGTGCACGCTGAGGTCGCCGTGCCGGAGGATGGAGGCCTCCTTCTTCTTGCCGGAATCGAGCACGAGCAACACGACGCCTGTAGCGACGCCTACACCGCCGACGACGAACCCGACGGTCGAGAGCGTGCCGGCGCTGGAAGCGTCGTCGTCGAGCGAAGCGAGCTTGCTGCGCTCGGCGCTCGTGCAGCCGCGCGGGTTGCAGCTGTTGAACAGCTTGTCGCCGTCGCTCGAAGCGCTGCTCTTCTTCAGCAGGAAGATGACGCCCGCGCCGATGCCGATCGCGCCCACCCCGAACCCGGCGTAGGCGCCGATGCGCATCCCGCTCATCCCGCCGTTGCTCTTGGGACCGGCAGGTTGCGCTGGAGCCGGCGCGGGGACCGCGGCCTGGATCGGCTGGAGCGTGAGGACGACGCTGTCGCTCGCGCCCTCCTTCACCTCCACGGTTTTCTCCGGGCTCTCCATGCCCTCGGCAAACGCCTTGAACACGTGCTTGCCCGGGTCCACCGGCCTGGGGATACCCACGAGAGCGTCGGGCACCCGACGCCCGTCCATCGTGACGTGCGGCGTCTTGGCGCCGGCGCCCTGCACTCTGGCCGTGACGCGGGGAATACGCGGAACCAGGGCCTGGAGCTCCTGACCCGCCGTCTGCTGCGCGTCCCTGAATGCCTTCGGCGCATCGGCGCCAAGCTGCTCGCGCTTGATCTTGATGTAGGTCTCGCGTGCGTCGACCAGGTGACCGAGCTTTTCGTACGCACGCGCCAGGTACAAGAGGTGCGTCGGCGCGTGCACGAGCTTTTCGGCGCGGGAGAAGAAGTCGACCGCGTTGGCGTACTCGCCGGCCTGGAAGGCCTTGGCGCCTTCGGTGGCGGCGGCGCGGGCGCCCGCAAGCTGTTCATCCGTCTGCGCGCCAGCTGCACCGCAAAACAACGTCGATGCGAGCAGCAACGCCGCCATACACGAAAGGCGAGGCATCCCGCGGAATGGCTACCACGCCGGAGCCGCGGCTGCGCAGGGGCAAACTGTTTTGCCCTTTCCGGCCGCGCGCGCCCAAGTGGTATACGGACGACATGCATTGGGGTGCTACGGCTGGTATTGGGCTCATCTTTGTCCTCGTCGGGTGTGGAGGCGGTAGCGAGCGCACCTTCACACCGACGGACGCTTCGGCTGGGAGCGGCGGCACCGGAGGCACCGCAACCGGCGGCACCGGAGGCACCGCAACCGGCGGTACCGGAGGCACCGCAACCGGCGGTACCGGAGGCACTGCAACCGGCGGTACCGGAGGCACTGCAACCGGCGGTACCGGAGGCACTGCAACCGGCGGTACCGGAGGCACTGCAACCGGCGGTACCGGAGGCACGGGTGGAAACGCCGGCGCCGGCGGCACCGCACCAACCTGCGACGGTTCGAACCATTGCGTGACGACGCCCGCCACGTGGAAAGGCCCGATCACCTACGCGCAGTACACCGGTGGCGCGCCCGCTTGCCCCACGCCGTATCCGGGCTCGGCACTGACGGCGCACCAGAACCTGAAGCCGGGCAGCGCGAGCTGCAGCTGTACGTGCGGTGCAATCTCGCTCACATGCCCCACCGCCGTGATTGGCACGGGGTATTCCAGCACCAACTGCGCCACGGGCGTGGGCACGATCACCATGCCCATCAACTCGTGCATCGTGGCCAGCAACTACGCGACGACCAACTCGTTCAACTTCAAGATCGGCGCGGCCGGTTCCAGCTGCGGCTCGCCGACGGTCAACAATACCCTGCCCAAACCCGCCTGGGGCGGCGACGTTCGCATCTGCGAAGGTGTCAAGGATGTCGCGCCCGGTGCATGCGGAAGCGGCATATGCGTACCCACCACGGGATCCCCCTATGGATCTACCTGCATCTACAAGGCCGGCGACAACGCGTGCCCCAGCGGATTCACGGGCTCGCGCGAGGTCGTTTATGGCGGCTACTCGGACACGCGCGCGTGCTCGGCCTGCACCTGCAACAAGCAGAACGCCACCTGCTCCGCGATCGTGACGCGCTATCAGAGCGGCAACAACACCTGCTCCGGCAGTTCGGCTGCCCTCTCCGTGACCACGGCCGGCTCCTCGTGCATCACCAAGGCTTCCCAGAACACCTTCCGGACCACGTCGATCACGAAGAACCCGAAAGCTTACTGCGCGAAGTCGGGCGGTGCGCTGTCCGGGTCTGCAAAGGCGACGCAACCAACGACGATCTGCTGCCAATAGGCCACACGCCCTTATGGGCTGAGGATTCTGAAGCGGATCGAGTGCACGAGCCGGATTGCCGGGTACGGGTGCACCCTCCCCATCATCAGAGGATGCCGGCGACAAGCCTTTCATCGTCATGACCAAGGACGACGGTGCCTACTATCTGTCGAAGTACGAGCAGTACAACCCGGCGGACGGCAGCTCCGGTTCCCCCGATGTGAAGCGGCTCGCGTTCGGGAGCAAGACGCTGATAGTGGGCCCGAAGCTCTACTGGGTGGACAGTGTCGTCGGCGCGTGGTCGCTCCGGTCGATCGATGCCAGCGGCGCGACGACTACGCTGCTGCTGCCGGAGGGCAGGCTCATCCAGCGCGTTCTGGACGGGTACGTCTACTTCACACCGACGAGCGGCGACGAGCTCGACCGGGTCGCCCTTTCCGACGCAAAAACGCCCTGAGCCGCCCATCGCGGCCGGGTGCGTCCAGCGCGTCGCGGGCGGCTGCGGATGTCGGCTTGCGCGGGAGCGGCAACCAACCACGCCGCGTCCCTACAATGCTCGGCCCGACGAAACCGGTGCTCTTCCTCGTGTGCGCCGCCTGCCGATTTGACCTGTGACGGGCCCGGCCGTGTGCCAGAACAGCCGGTTACTCGTGGGACCACGCTCGGCGTCCGTTCACCGTCGGTCAGCTGGTGGAACGGCTGCCTGGCGCCATCGAGCTGTAGGCCCGGTACAGCGCAAGCCCTGCGACCAGCGTGCCCGCACCCAGGTACAGCGCACGCATCGGCCAGGCGCCAGCATCGCTGCCTGCAAACAGGCCGTGGGCGAGAGCCACCGGGAACACTACGAACGACAGATAGTGGAGCTTGCGCCAGGCCCTGGCGCCGATGCGTCGGCGCAGCAGGAAGCTCGCCTGCAGGACCAGCGCGCCGTACGCGGCGAGGACGCCCAGGCCGACGGCGAAGGGCCGATAGCCCGAGGTGAACGGCACGAGCGCGTCGATCACGTCGAAGTGCACGAAGCGATCGAACACGAGGACAAGAGAGTGCACGCCGATCATCGCGAGAGCCGCGCTCGACAGCCAGCGGTGGATTTCGACGCTCCGGGCGCGGGAAAGCACGCGATCGAAGGCGCCGGTGGACAGGAACAGGCCGAAAGCGACGTCGAGCGACAGCGCGATGAAAGCCGTGACACCTGCGGCCCGCGCCGTCGTCCATGCTGCGCTCCCCTCGAGCTTCGGGACGATGCCGGGCACGAGCCCCAGCCGCGCTCCGAGCGCGTCCAGCACGATGAGCAACCCGAGGCCGAGCAGGAAGCCGACAAGCGCCCTACGCATGGCCGATCTCCCGCACGCGCACTTGGCCCGAGACGAGTACCTCGCCGTCGCGACCCACCAACACCGCGCCCGTCGCTCCGTGATTCGCGACGAACCGTTTACCCTCGCGGCTGCCGAGCAGGAAGGCCGTCTTCGCCAGCACGTCCGCGAGCTCCGCTCGCGGTGCGAAAACGGTCGCCTGCAGCAGATCGCTCGCCGAGGGGGCGAGCGTGCGGGGATCGATCAGGTGATGCGCGGCTCTACCGCCCACTTTCCAGGTCCGTCGGTTCGGTGCGCTGGTTGCGAGCGCACCGCCGGACACGGCGACCGTCAGGAGGACTTGTTCCGCGTTGCGCGGGTCCTCGATGTCGACCAGCCATTCGCCGCGCGTTGGCTCGAGACCGAGCAGGATGGCGTCGCCGCCAGCGTCGATCGCTCCTCTCCCGTCGAGATGGCGTGCCGCCGCGTCCACGGTGGCGCCCTTGATCATGCCGCCCAGATCGATCTGCACGTGGCAGGGCCGATCGACCGAGCGCCTCGACGGGTCGAGCCCGATGTCGAGGAAGCTGCCAGCGCGTCCTGGTAGGGTTGCAGCGGCGCGATCGAGCGCGCCCGGCGCGAAGGAGCGGTCGTAGCCGAAGGCTGCCAGCACGCCGCCGACCGCGGGATCGAACAACCCGAGCGTCAGATCGAAGTACCACCGAGCACGCACCAGCGCAGCGAAGAGCGGCTCCGACACGGTCGCTGGCCCGCATGCGCGGTTCAGCCGCGACAGCTCGCTGTCCCGGCGGAAGCGGCTGAACCGGCGCTCCGTTTCGGCGAAGGTCGCGGCGACCCGCGTCGCGATCGCCTCGTCGTCGGTGGCGACGGATACGTCGGTGTTCATCGCGCGGAAGGTGAACATCACGAGCTCCTGGTGCGGATCCGGCCCGGATGCGCGGCTGATGCGCGTACCGGACGGGGGGGAGCCATCTGGCGCTGCGCTGTCGGCGCGATCATCCAGCCGTCGGGCAGCGCGACGGGCGGACGTTCCCCGGGCGGCAGTTCGCTGTACCAGACGACGGGAGAACGTGGACCCGCCAGCTCGGCCCGCGGCGCCAAACGGATCTGCACCCGTCGCTCGCCAAACGACCACCACGCCACGACGTACGCCAGTGCGAGCAGTGCAAGCAGGTGCGGCCGGAGGCTGCGCGTGAAAAGTGGGGGGCGGCGGCGTCTAGTCGTCGTCATCGTGCTCCTCGCGGTCGTGACGTTCATGGGCTTCGCGCTCGCCGCGGACCTTGTGGAACGCCGCAAACACCGGTCCCGGTTCGGGCGGAGCCGCCTGGACGGGCGGCTCCGGGGCGACGGGCACCAGTACGACCGGGGGAGCGTTGGGTTGCGGCGCCGGCGCCGCAGTCGGTGGCGCGTCGGCGGGCACCGCCGCGGCCGGCGATCCGGCGTGCGGCGCCAGGTATCCGCCGAGCGCCGCGACGGTCACACCCAGCGCAAGCGTCGTGGCGGCGGTCGCGACAATCGTCGCGATCTGTCCTTTGCCGGTTGCTTCATGGCTCGTCGTCATCATCTTCCTCCAGTCGAGGCTCGTTTCTGCGGTCCCCGGGGACCGGATCAGTGATGGGCTCCTGGCGGCCCGCGCACCATCCGCCAAGCGTGATATTCGAGAGGTTACGGACACTTGGAAGCGCCTGATCTCACATCCGACGGACGGCTGCTGGGTGGCATGCTGGTCGCGTTCGCCGGCATCGCCGTGCTCGCTGCCATCGATCTGGCCTTCGACCTGGGCGCGGGAACGACCGTCCGTCACGTGTTGACCGAGGGGGGGCTGTTCGTGGCGGGCCTGATGGGTGCGGTCGTGGTGGCCCGGCGGTTCCGTGACGTCATCCGCGACGCGCGGCAGGTCCGCGAACACGCCCGCGAGCTCGCCGAACGCCTGGAAGCGACGCGGCTCGAGGCCGAGCGCTGGAGGACCGAAGCCCGCGAGGCGCTTGAGGGTCTAGGCGCCGCCCTCGATCGTCAGTTCGAACGCTGGAAGCTGTCGGCCGCGGAGAAGGAGGTCGCGCTGCTTCTCCTCAAGGGCCTCAGCCACAAGGAGATCGCGGAAGTGCGTTCGATCACCGCGGCGACCGCGCGCCAGCAGGCGCGCGCCGTGTACCGGAAGGGCGGCCTCTCCGGGAGGCACGACCTCTCCGCATTTTTCCTCGAAGACCTGCTGCTGCCGAGAGCGCGCGACGAGGCGGACGCGTCGGACTAGCGCGGGGCCGGCGCGAGCGGGAGCCGCCCCAGATCGACGAGCTCGAGTGTTTTCGAGCGGAAGTTCGTGAGCAGGAGCGTGCGCATCCGCCGAATCGCGGAGCGCCCCGCTGATGACCGGGCCTGGGCTCGGTCGTGTGGTGGCAGAACGTCTCTAGCGTCGCTTCGCGCGACGGCGCCTGGAGCCGGCGAGCCCCAACGCGAGACCGAGGAGCACGAGCGGCGCGCCGGACGGCTCGTCATCGACCGGACCCACGCTGCATCCGCCGCTCTGATTCGCGATCACCCGGGTCCGGGAGCGGTTGATGCCCGCATCCGGATCGCTTCCAATGCCGATCGAGCCGCCCGCACCAGCAGTCGAGCCGCTCGCTCCGGCGCTGCCGCTCGCGCCACTCGCGCCGCCGATGCCACTCCCGCCACTCGCGCCGCCGATGCCACTCCCGCCACTCGCGCCGCCGGTGCTACTCCCGCCACTCGCGCCGCCGGTGCTGCTCGCACCTCCGGTGCCGCCCGTGCCGCCGGTGCCGCCCGTGCCGCCGGCGACGGGGACGCACGTTTTCGCGCCCCAGTTGTTGGACGAGGTGCACTTCTGCGTCGCGCTTCCGGACGCGCAAGCCGAATCCGCGACCGTCTGCACGTTGCCCGCCCAGCAGCGCGGGTTGTTCTTGGCGTGCACGTAGCACTTGGCCGCTGCCCTCAGGTAGTCGTTATGGGCGTGCTGCGGCCCGTTCTGGTCTTTGACCCGATACGTATTGCCGCTCGGCTTTCCCACCACCACCCCGACGTGGCCATACGTGGCGTCCGCTCTGACGATGCAGCTCCCGGAGCTGCTCTTCTGCAGACATGCGCCTGCGCCATAGACGACGACGTCACCTGGTACGGGCTTCGAGACGAGCTTCGTTCCGGTCGGGTGATTCCCGCACATGTCCTTGGCGCCGCTCACGCCCGACCACATGTGCCCCCACTTCTTCCACATGTAACGTCGGGCCCACTCCACGCATTGCCAGCGGAGCCCCGTATACCTGCAACCGCTCGTTCCGGCCGAGCAGCACACGTCGGCCTTGGTGTCGGTGGTATAGAACTTCCCGTTGTCGGAGCACGTTCTCCGGAAGATGGAGTACCCGTCGTAGGTCGTGAGAACGCAGCTGCCAGCCGATGCCGCCGAGCACGTCAGCGGTTGTTGCACCGTGCCTAGCGCGCCTTCGGGCAGGTCCTGCGGTTGCCCGGCCTGGTCGCCACACGCCACCGTGACGGCCATGCCGAGGACGAGCGCGAGGGATCTCGGCAATCTCATGATCATGCGCATCTTTCGTTCAGGTCATCGGCCCCTACCCAGAGGACCCGGAATCTGCAGGAGAATAGCACGGCTGCCGATTTCGCGGATGCCTAGCTGGAAGCCCCCTGGTTTCTACGCCCGGATCGTTCCGGGGCTACGCCGAGAGCGACGCCCCTGGTCTTGCCTCACCTGGTTCCAAAGCTGAACCCAGCCTTGGCGCTGGCGCCGGCGCCCTTGTTGACCTTCACGTTCAGCTTCGGCGGCGCGACGTGCACACTCGGCGCTTTCAACTTCGCCTGGACGTTGGCGTTCGCCTTGGCAGCGGCGGCGGCGGCGGCTTTGGCCCGGAGTCTTGCGTTCACGTCGAGTTTGGCGTCCGCTCGCGCGTAGGCGCCAACGAACGCCTTGCCGCCCGCTTTGATCGCAACCACCACGGGTTCTGCGTCGAGGTCGAGCGCCGCGCCGACTTTCCCCTGGTACGACAGGCTCGGTGCGTCCCAGGCGAGCTTCACGAAAGCGCCGTCTCCGACGCGGAGCTCGAGGTCCAGATCACCCTTGGCGTGCGCGTCACCCGAGGCGTCGAACGCGTACGCGCTGACCAGGTTGCCCTTGGCGACCAGTTTTGCCGAGTAGTCGCCGACCAGGACCATCCGCCCGTTGTGTCTAGCTTTCACGCGCAGGGCGAGGCGTGGAAGCTTGGCGGCGACCTCGCCGTCCACCTTGATCTCCGCCGGCCCCGCAGCGAGGCGAGCCCCGGCTTCCATATGCCCGACAAAGCGTGCGTGGGCCGCGTCCCAAGCTAGCGAGACGGCGTGCAGTTTGCCATCCGCACCGCTGAGCTCGACCTCGAATTTCGCTTTTGCCTTGCCGTCGACGAGCGCGCCCGCCGCATCGTGAATCACCGCTTCGACGCGACCTCCCGCGTCGGCGAAAAGCTCGACGCCGTACTTCCCCGCCGCGAACAGCGCGCCGCCCTTGACGGGCCCGACCAGAAGCACGGGCGTCTCGAGCTTGCCCTTGGCCGATGCGCCGCCCAGCTTGAGCTCGACATCGACCGGCGCTGGCGCAAGCTCGGCGCTTTCCTGCGTACGACCTGAGAACCGTGCCCGCGCTGCTGTGCGTGCCGAGCCCGAACGAGGCGAGCGCTGCAGGTGCTCTTCGCCGAGCACGATGACGTGGTCCAGGCATTCCCGACGCACGCTCCCCGGACACCGCTCGCAGAACGAGTTCATGGGAGGGGCCTTCACCGCGGTGCGTAGGACCCGGATACCGGCGGCCTCCGCTACTCGTTCGAAGTCGGGCCCGAACTTGTTTCTCCGCGACGAGCTCTCTGCGCGAACGAGTCACGTCGCGGAGCGCCACGCTGATGACCGGGCCTGGGCTCGGCCGTGTGGCAGTCCGCACTGCCGCCGCCACGCGTCCGGCTACCGCGGGCGCGGCGCCGCGGAAGCGATGGACCAAGGTGTCCAGCACGAGCGCGATGCGCACGATCGCCCAGCGCTGTTCGAGTCTTGTGCGCGGCGGATTCCCGAGTGATCCCCGGGCGGACGCTTCACCGAAGCCAGTACAGGGCGGACTAGAACTGCCCGGCCGCCGATGGGCTCTCGCGATGCTGTCAGCGCCGACCTGGACCCTTCCGCCGATCGAATCGTGTAGCCTCGTGCCGATGCTGCCCAAAGCGCGAGGCTCGCTGAGACAGATGGCCAACGACCCGCGCCAGGTCGCTGCCACCCTCGCGCTCTTCGTCATCGCTCTCGCACCGCGAGCATGGTTCGTTCTCGAGGACCACCCCCCCGACCACTACCTCGCGGTCGACATGGCGCAGTACCTCGACCGCGCACACCGGCTTCTGACGACCCCGCTCGGTCCCCAGGATGCCTTTTTGCCCGTGGGCTACCCGGCGTTCATCGCCGGCATCCTCGGGAGCACAGGCGGCAGCCTCGCCGCAGTGGCGTGGGCCAATATCCTGCTGTCCGCTGCCACCGTGGCCGTTGCTTTCCGCATCGCGCTCAGATTGCTCCCGGTCGACCTCGCCCTTGTTGCAGCACTCGCCGTGGCATTCTGCCCGCCCCTCGTCTTCTACGCTGGCTTCGTCCTGCCCGAGACACTCTTCACGTTTCTGGTAACCGCCTTCCTTGCGGCTCTCCTCGAGGCCGCCGAGTCACCTGGCTACCGCTGGGGGTTGGTCGCAGGAGCGCTGCTGGGTGCAGCCACGGCAGTGCACCCCAATGCTTTCCTGCTGCTGCCGCTCGTCGCCGCAATCGCACGAATCCGCTCCATTCCCAGGCCTTTCCTGCGATCGGTCGCGATCGGCGCTGGCCCCCTGCTGCTCGGCTTTGCCTTGTTCAACAGCTATGCGTCGGGGCGTCCCGCGCTCACGTCCACGAACGGGGGCATCAATTTCTTCATGGCGCGAAGCGATCACGTGGCCGTCCGGTGCCGCGCGGATCCACTGCTCGAGGGGATCTCGCCCCGGCCCAACGCATCGCGGGGAGGCTCCATCCTCACGGTGCCGGTCCACACCTACGATGAGTCCTACTTCTACCGTCGCGGTCTCGAATTCCTCTGGCACGAGCCCGGCGTGAACCTGAAGAACGCGGCCGAAAACGTCGAGAACGGCATCGGGCTGGGCCGCCTCGGGTACTGGCCGGGTTCGACGCAGCACGCGCGCGTTCTTTGGGACTCCCGCGTGGGCGCGTTCTGGCTCGCAGTGCTGCCCGTTGCGGTCTCCATCCTGGGCTCCCTTTTCTGGCGGCGCGACCGCCAGAGCCACGCCCTCTCGCTGCTCCGCGCTTCGCTGGTCGTTCCCCTCGTCACCTTGGTCCTGTTCCTGGGCGCCCCACGGACGCGCGTGCCGTTCGACCCCGTCATCCTCGTACTGGCCGTCTTCGCCTGGCTCCAGTTCGCCATGGGTTGCCGCGTTGTCCTGCGTCGCATCTTCACCCAGCACGTGTCCACGCACTGATGGCAACATCGAGCGGTTGTTCCATCGCACGTCAGGCTCGACGAGCCACGCACCACTTGTGCGAACTCTGATACGCTGTTCCACGTGAGATCGGGTCACGCCGGCCTGTGGCTTGGATTGGGCCTGGGAGCGCTCGCGTTGTGGTGGCTCGCGTGGCCGGGATACGGCGGCGCGGTTCCGCTCCATGCGTATGCGTACGCCGATCTCGTCAAGTTCGCGCCCCACGAGTCGGCATTCTTCCTCTCGCTCCTGGTTCTGCAACCGCTCTTGTTCATTGCGCTCACCCTGCGCTTCGGCGGCAGAATCGGCGTCTTCCTGTCTGCCCGCCGCGCCGAGCTCCTGGAGCGGCCCGTGCGGACCCTGTTCGCTCTTGCACTGGTTGCGGCGCTGGTTGCTCTCGCATTGGCGCTTGCAGCCGGTCACCTCCACCTCATGAGCGAGGACGAGAAGACGTACCTGTTCCAGGCACGGCTACTTCTGCACGGCCGGCTGTGGGTGCCGGTCCCTCCCGACCCCTATGCGTTCTACCAGCCGTTCGTCGTCAGGGCGGGCAACCATTGGAGCGGTCAATACCCCTGGGCCCAGCCCGCGCTGCTGGCGCTCGGCGAGCTTGTCCACTTCCCGCACGCCATACCGCCCCTCGAGGTCGCCGTGACGGTGTTCTTCAGCGGCCTGTGCGCGCGGGAGTTCACGGGTGACGACCGCATCGGCGTCGCCACGAGCGTCCTGGTCGCGTCGAGCCCGCTGGTCTTGATGACCGGGGCCACACTGCACAACGCCAACCTGAGCGGAGCCTGCGCAGCGATGATGCTGTGGGGAACCGCTCGACTGGCAAACGGCCCGAGCTGGCGAGCCAGCGCTGCCCTCGGCCTGGCGCTCGGAGTCGCCTCCCACAATCGGCCGCTGGACGCTCTCGTTCTGGCGCTCGGCCTCGCCGGGCTCTTGCTGTGGGCCCGGCGACACGAACTCCCCCAGACGATCGTGCGATTCGCGCCGCCGCTCCTGTTCGCGCTGCCGCTGTTGGCGCTGCATCCGTGGCTGAACTACCTGGTGTCCGGCAACATCTGGCACAACGGCTACTGGCTGTTCAACCGAGGGCACGGCTGGATCACCATGGGTTTCGGGCAGGGGCCGTTCAACGACCTGCACACGCCCAGCGTCGCCGCGGCAAAGATGTTTCCGATCGCGCTCAGGCTCGGGTTCTTCTCGACCGGAAGCCCCGTCATCCTGCTGGCACTGCTCCCCTGGCTCGGCGTGGCCCGCGTCCCCAGACGCCAGGTCGTCGTCCCGGTCACCCTCACGCTCGCCTACCTCGCGGCCTACTTCTTCTACGCCAGTACGTGCATCGATACCACGGGGCCCATCTACTACGTGGCGCTGCTACCGGTGATCGCGTGCGCGCTTGCCTGCGGTCTGGTCGCACTCCGCGATGCGGCATCCAGTGAGCTGTCCCGCTTTGTTCCGGGCGCGCTGGTCTGCGTGCTGGGCGTCGCTCTGGTCACGTTCTGGCCATCCGAGCTGCTCGATCTCTCGCGCGCAGCCGACCAGGCAGGTATGTGCCAGACCGTCGTCGCGAAGGAGAAGATCCATCGCGCGCTCGTTTTCGTGCGTGCACCAACGCGACAAATCCCCACCTGGGCCCAGTGGCCCCCGTTTCCCCATCCAGACCTGCAGGACCCAGTGTTGTTCGCGCGCGCAGCATCCCCCGACAAGGACGCGCAGGTAGTCCGCGACTACGCCCGGGGACGTCCAGTCTACATGGCGTCGTGTATCGGGGTGGCACGCTCGGGATTGATCTCCTACGACCCGCAAACCGCCACTATCGGCACGCGCAAGATAACCCCCGAGGACAGGAAGGTTCTCTACCCCGATCCCAACGCCGTACTGAAGCAACCGCCCGACGCCTGGGAGTTCAACCTGGGCCAGTTCTGAAGGACTCATCCAATGATACGAGACAAAGCCGAGATCGGGATTCTGGGCGGTGGCATCTCCGGCCTATCGCTGGCCAGCTTTCTTTCCCGCCCGAGCGAGGTGCTGGAGGCCGACTCGACCTGTGGCGGGCTGTGCCGCAGCTACCAGAGCGACGGGTTTTCCACCGATGTGGGCGGCCACATCATGTTCTCGAAGAACAAGTCGGTACTCGAGCTGATGGTCCGGAAGCTCGGCGACAACGTCGCGCTGCGCCGCCGCAACAATCGCATCGCCTACAAGAACCACCGCGTGAAGTATCCGTTCGAGAACGGGCTCGGCGTCCTCGACAAGGAGGACGTCTACGACTGCCTGATCGGGTTCTTGAACAACGACGCCGCGCCACCGCCCCACCCGCACTTCGCCGCGTGGATGTACTACACGTTCGGACGGGGCATCACCGACCGCTACCTGATGCCGTACAACCGCAAGATCTGGAAGCTGGACCCAGCGCTGATGGGCATCGACTGGGTCGAACGCGTCCCGCGCCCGCCCATGGAAGATGTCGTGCGTTCAGCGCTGGGCATCGAGACCGAAGGCTACACGCACCAGCTCCACTTCCACTACCCGAAGCGCGGCGGCATCCAGTCACTGGTCCAGAGCTTTGCCGCCCAGGTGGCGGCGCGCTCGTCGCTGGTCACAGGATATCGCGTCGAGAACATCCGCAAGACCGATTCGGGGTGGGTCGTCAACGGCGAGCGGGAGTACAAGGAGCTCGCGAGCACCATCCCGCTGGAGTCCTTGCTCGCGGCGCTGCCGGATGTCCCGAGCGAGATCGCCGACAGAGCTCGCGCGCTTCGCTACAACGCACTGCGCATCGTCATGCTGGGTATCGATCGGCGCGAGGGCCTCGACGAGATGACCGCGCTCTACGTCCCCGATCCGGAGGTCGTGTTCCATCGCGTCTGCTTCAACTGCACCTTCTCTCCCGAAATGGCGCCGCCGGACTGCGCAGCGCTGAGCTGCGAGATCACGACGCACCCGGGAGACCCGCTGTTCGCAGCGTCGGACGAGGAGCTGTATCGGCTGTGCGAAGCAGGGCTCCGGCGTCTCGAGGTGCTCAGGCCGTCGGACAACGTCGTCGCTCGCCTTGTTCGCGCGGAGTCGAAGGCCTACGTGGTGTGCGACCTGGACTACGGGAGGAACACCGGGATCGTCCTCGACTACCTGGCCTCGATCGGCATCCACGCGCTCGGCCGCCTGGGCCGCCATCAGTATGTGAACATGGACGCCTGCGTGCACGGCGCTCAGGAGCTGGCATCGGAGCTCGACGGCACGGCTCGCCGCAGCCAGACCAGCTCGGCCACATAGACGCATCCGCCCCCGAGCGCGAGCGTCAGCGTCACCGCCAGCCACAACAGCGACGACGTAACGGCAGCCGAGGCGACGACACCGACCGGAGCGAGCTGGTAGGTCGTCACCAACTCGCGTTGACCCAGAGCGGCCGGTGTGATCGGCACGAACGTGAGCAGCACGACGCCAATCAACGCTCCGGCTGTCTCGAGAGGGCGAACGCCCGGCGCGAACGCCATCACCAGCGAAAGCCAGCCGAGGACGGTGACGCCCTGGGTGACCAGCGACAGGGCAAGCGCACTGGCGAACGGCCGGAGCCTTCTGGGCGTGACGATCTGCCGGACCAACGAAAGCCAGCGTTGGAGCCGCGGCGTCAGCCGTTCGACACGCGTCGAGACGCGGGCAAGCCAGACGGCCAGCAGCGCCCCCAGGGCGAGCGCGAGCAGGCCCAGCGCGCAAATCGTCGTCCACACGGCATGCTGGGTGGAGTGCGTGCCTCGGGCCAGGCCTTCGGCCAACAGACCGAGTGCGAACAACCCGGCCAGGCCGCACAGACGCTCCACGAGCAGCACGTAGTAGGAGCGCACCAGACCGCCGCTTTCGGCGCGCAAGCGATAGCCGCGCACCGCGTCCCCCGCGACCCCGAGCGGAAGAACGTTGAAGTAGACCCCGACCAGGTTGTGCCGGAGCATCGCCCAGTAGCCCGGCGCCGGCCCCGAGCCGTACGCGCGCAGCAGGTACCGCCACCTGAGCGTGCCGGCCAGGATTGCGACCCACGCGCACAGCATCGCCACAATCACTGGCTCCGGCGAAACACGGCTCAGGTCGTGGAGCACATCCGGCCACACCACGCGATGCGACAACCAGACGAAGGGCAGCACGGCCAACACGCCCCGCACCGCTCCGAGGATGACGCGCCGTGAGCGACGGCCGGCAGTCGGTCGCGCTTCCAGGGAGGTCACCGCGATGCTGTTCCGATCTCGCAGCGGGCAAATTGTCCAGGGACCACGCGCTGGCCCACACTGAGCAGCCTGAGCAACCGCCGGAACGTCCAGACTGTCGAGTCGAAGCGGTTCAGCGTCGTCGCCCCCATCCGCTCATCGTAGCGGATCGGCACCTCGGCAATCCGCCACCCCCGACGCGCAGCCAACACCAGGAGCTCGACCGGCAGAGCGGCGCCCTGCGGGTCGAAATCGAGCGTCGCCAGCTTCGTCCGGCGGTACGCGCGCATCCCCGAGTGCACGTCCGTCACGGCAAGCCCATGCAAGACCCGGGCGGTCCTGGCAAACAGCGCGTTGGCGAGGTAGTTCGGGTACGGCATGGACCGCGGACGCGACCACAAGCGCGAAGCGTTGACCAGATCCCACCCGGACTCGATCAGCTCGACGAGGTCGGGGATCACCTCGGCCGGATAGGTCCCGTCGCAATCGAGCGTCACAACCACGTCGTTCTGCGCGGCGCGCAGTGCGGCGTCCATCGCCGGCCCGTAGCCTCGTGGTGGCAACTGGCGGATGACGCGCGCCCCTGCTGCCTCTGCCACGTCTGCCGTGCGGTCCGTGGAGCTGTCAACCAACACGACCTCGGCCTCGGGCACGGCGGCGCGGATGGACTCCAGCACGGCAGCTACCGCCGCCTCCTCGTTGCGACTGATCATCACCACCGAAATCGACGCACTCATGACAGCGTCCAATGATAGCCCAACCGCACCAGTTCGTCGTGGACCTCGTCCACCGCGGGTCCGCGTTATGCTGGGGGCATGGCGGTCATCGACGCGCACGCACACTTCGAGCCTCGCATGCTGGAGCCCGACCAGCTGATACGGAAGATGGACGCCGCCGGGGTCGATCGGGTGGCGCTGATCCCGACGATGAACGATCCGCTACCAGAAACCCCAGAAACCCTGCTGGCGGTTGTTCGCGCGCTGATGAATTCGCCCTGCCATCCCGTGGCGCGCAAGCTCAACGACGCCTTCTACACCAAGGAGGGGCATTTGAAGCTCAAGGGCAAGGTCTACGAGATCTACCCGCGCCCCGACAACAGAGCGGTGGCCGGGATGCTGACCGCCCATCCCGAACGCTTCCTCGGCTGGATCTTTCTCAACCCGAGGTTGCCCGACGACCAGCTCGAAGAGCTGGAGCGCTGGCGCCAGGTGCCCGGCTTCGTCGGTGTCAAGCTGCATCCGCACTGGCACCGCTACCACCTGGGCGAGGCGTTACCCATCGCCCGGCGCTGCGAGGAGCTCGAGCTGCCGATCCTCGTTCATCTCGGCTTCGCCGAGCACGGCACCTGGCCGCTGCTCACGGAGCGATGCCCGCGCCTCAAGCTGATCTTCGCCCACGCGGGCATGCCGCACTTCTCCCGCATGTGGAAACAGGTGGCGGCCAACGAGAAGCTGCACATCGATGTGTCGAGCCCCTATCTGTCCGAGCGGCTTGTGCGCAAGGCAGTGGCCGCGGTCGGCCCCCAGCGCGTGCTGTATGGCACCGACGCGCCGTATGGCTTCCACGCGGCCGACAGCAGCTACGACTACACCGCGATCAAGGGCTGGGTGGAGCGGCTGCCCTGCCGGGCCGGCGCCATCGACGGCATATTCGGTGACAACGTGCTGCGCCTGCTCGCCGAGCAGCGCTGAGCATGGTGAGATACGCCGGCGTGCGAGTTCTGCGCTAGGCCAGCCGACGCAGGAACGGCAGGACTACCTCTGCCAGGCGCTCGGGTTGTTCAAACGGAAGGCCGTGACCGGCGCCAGCGACCTGTTCGATTCGCACGCCCGGGTTCAGGCTGCGCAGTTCCGTTGCCATCTCGAGCGTGACGACGGGGCTGCTGTCGCCCATGACGAGTAGGCTCGGGACGTCAATCGCGCGCACCACGTCGCGATACCTGGGGTTGGGTGGCGTGAGCACGTCGAAGGCGCTCATGCGGGTGTTCAGCTTGGCGTCGGCGAGGAGCTCGACGAGCTCGGGCGAGCGACGCGGGTGCCGGGCTCGGGCCTGCGCGACGAGCTCGGACTTGTCTAGACCGAGCGCCCGGCGGTGTTGGTCGGCGACGTCGCTGTCGCGCACCTCGCGTTGGCGCTCGGGGCTCAAGAACGTCGGGTCGACCAGGACGAGGCCGCGGAGGATCGCCGCACCTCGACCCGCCACCACCGCGGCGGTCATGCCACCCATCGAGTGGCCAAGCAGAACCGGACGAGAGAGCTCCAGCGCGCGGAAGAGGCCCACGATGTCGCTCGCGTGATCGTCGTACCGGTAGCCGTGGTGCGGCGCGCTTGAACCGCCGTGTCCTCTTGCGTCGGGCATGACGATGTCGAATTCACCCTCGAGCGCGCGCGCCAGGGGAGTCCAGCAGGCCCCGCTCCCAGTCAATCCATGCAGCAGAACCACGGGAGGTCTGGCGCTGCCGGTTCGGAGGTAGTGGAGGCTGATGCCGTTCGTTTCGCAGACTCCACAGATCCAGGTCGTCATCGAACCGTCCGGGCAGAGGATACGACGGACGAGCCCATTTCGGACGCCGAACAGCCCGAAGAACTCGAGTCAGGCTCGCTGCGAACGCTAGACCCAGCTTGATCGTGACCGGATCGGGCCCGCAGTATTGCCGCTTCCGGCCAAGGCGCCGCAACGGCCCTCGGCCGCGGATGTCGTGCGTCGTCGGGTCCTCCGACAGACTCACTCGTCGAGCAGCTCCTTCGCGCGCGCCGCCGCCGACACCGCGCTCGGCCAACCGACGTAGAACGCCAGATGCGTGATCATCTCGACCAGCTCTTCCCGCGTGACGCCGTTCTCGATCGCCTTGGGGAAATGGATACCCAGCTGCTCGGTCTTGCTGGTCGCGACGAGCGCCGCGCACGTGATCAGGCTGCGGTCGCGCTTCGAGAGCTCCGGTCGCTCCCAGACGTCCCCGTAGATGACCTCCTCGGCAAGGTCGACCAGCTTCGGCGCGAACTCCCCGAGGGACTTCTTGATCGTGGTGCGTGGCTTGTCCTGGCTCATGTCTCTTCACTTCGCTTTCGGGGTTCGATAGTGCCGAGCAGCCGTTCCACGAGCTGATCCATGCGAAACGGCTTCTGCAAGAACGCGCACCGGCCCTCGGCCAGGTGGCGCGCCGCGTTTTCCTCGCTGTAGCCGCTCGTCAATACCACGCGGACATCGGGCTGGATGCGGCGCAACACCGCGAGCACTTCCGGACCGTTGAGGTCGGGCATGGTCATGTCGAGGAGCACGGCGTCGATCTCGTCGACGTGCTTCTCGAACATCTCGATGCCGCGCCGCCCGCCTTCCGCCACCAGAACGGTGAACCCGGATTCGGAAAGCAGGCTTGCGCACATCGCGCGGACGCTATTCTCGTCGTCGATCACGAGCACCGTATGCCCCGCGCGCGGCAGTTCCGGCGATGATGGCGGCGGGCCGGCGACGGCGCGCTCCGACGCCGGAAGATACACCGCAAAGCTCGAGCCGCGGCCCAGCCGCGTCTTGACGTGGATCGCTCCGCCGTGGCCGTGCACGATGCCGAGCGTGGCGGCGAGTCCCAGGCCGCGCCCCGCCGTCTTGGTGCTGAAGAAGGGGTCGAAGATGCGCGTGCGTGTGTGCTCGTCCATCCCGACCCCGTTGTCCGTCACCTCGAGGCAGACGTGTTTTCCCGGCGAGGCCCTGTCGGTGCCCCCGGCCGGTACGGCGTCGCAGACGCCGATCCGCACGTCGACGCGCCCCTCGCGCCCGGGTATCGCGTCGGCAGCGTTGGTGATCAGGTTCATGACCACCTGTTGCAGCTGGGCACGGTCCCCGTCGATGGGCGGGAGCTCCGGCCCGAATTCGTAGAGAAGGTCCACCCTACGCGGGATCGCCGAGCGCAGGAGATGGGTCATCTGCTCGACTAGCTGCGACAGGTCGACGGACTCGACCAGGCGCTGGGCCTTGCCCGCATAGGCGAGCATCTGCCGGGTGAGATCCGCCGCGCGCTCGGTCGCGGCAAGGATGCTCTGCAGGTCTTCTCTCGCCGGCGCGCCCTCGTCCGCCTGCCCCAACGCGAGACTGGCGTTGCCCATGATCACAGCCAATAGGTTGTTGAAGTCGTGCGCGATTCCGCCGGCCAGCACGCCCAGGCTCTCCAGCTTCTGCGCGTGCTGCATCTGCGCTTCCAGACGCTTGCGCTCGGTGATGTCGAGGAACGTGACCACGGCGCCGTGGCCACCGGATGGCTCTTCGAGAGGCAGCGCCGTGAAGACGGCCCAGTAGCTCGACCCGGCGGGATGCCGCACGCCGATCGTGCGGGGCCCCGCGGGCTGCCCCGTGGCAAGACAGACGCTGACCGGGTACTCCTCCACCGGACACGGCGTCCCGTCCTCACGCAGCGTCTCCGGCGCGAAGTCTGCAACGTAGCGACGGGTCAGATCGTCGAAGGAGAGCCCCAGCAGGCGCAGGCCCTCGGTGTTGCCGTGGAGCACCGAGCCGTCGGCGGAGACGACGACGACTCCGCCTGGTACCGCTTCGATGATGCGGCGGTTGAGCTGTTCGCTCGCGGCGAGCTCCCGCTCGGCCCGCTTGCGCTCCGTTATGTCGACGATCGTCCCGTGGAGCCTGCCGTCCGAGATCCAGGCGGACAGCATCACATCGCGCTCTTCGCCGTGCCGCGTGACGATCGTGATCTCGTGGTGCCGCAGCACCTCGCCGCGGGTCACGTGCTCGAAGATGCGCCGGCGGTCCTCGGGGTTCTTGTAGAAGACGAGCGAGCTTGCCTCCTCCACCTCCTCGGGCGAATTGAACCCGGCGATCTGCGCCGCTTCCTCGTTGATGTAGTGGATGTGCCCTTCCAGATCGGTCTCGAAGATACCGACGGGCACGGTCAGTAGCAGGCGGCGCGCGTCCTCCTCGGTGAGATCGAGCCGTTCTTCGCCGGTCAGCCCCTTCAGCAGCACCTTCATCGGCTTCGCACGCTCCCCGTCGCCAGGCGACGCCTCACCCCACTACCGCGCAACAGAGCATAGCGCCGCACCGGCCGATTCGCAGGCAACTCGCGGAAAGGGCGGCAATGACGCCCTCCGTGGCGGGCGCACGCTGTAGCCGCCGTATGAGGACCTCGGCTCAGTGGTTCGCGACGCTCGCGTCGAAGCGATTGCCGCCGAACTGGGTCACGGGCTCGTAGAGGGGCGGGGCGATGTCGTAGACGCCGGGTTGGTTGTCGCCGCCGGATACGTCGGTCCAGCGGAAGGCGTGGTCCATGTTGACCACGATGCGCAGGCTGGCCGCCTCGGGGCCGATCTGCACGTCGACGGGGAAGTAGACGCTCCAGAGACCGTTTTCGACCACGGCTTCGGCGCCGTCCGTCGTGGAATAGTCGGGAACCCGCGCGTCGCCGTCGAAGCGCTGCGTCTGTCCGCCTCCCTCGAAGTCCTGTTCGTAGTACCCGGCGTCGTGCTGCGTGCCGTCGAGCGTCGTGCCGTCACTGGTGACCATGAGGGCGTGCAGCGTACCCGGCGTGGCGGTCGAGCCGACGTGGAGCGCGACCTGGATGTCGAAGCGCGACCAGTCCTGGACGAGGCGCGCCTTGACGTAGTGGCCGGGCACGATGTCCGCGCTGTCCAGATGCGCGAGCGGCGTGGAGTCGCCGTCGTTGTAGCCGACGGTCGTATCCTTCGAGCCGGCGTCGAAGACGGTCCACTCCGTGCCGTCGGAAGTGAGCAGAGTCAGGCTCCGGATGCCGGCCGTCACGTGCGTCGCGGTCTGTCCCGCCGCTCCGTCGCTGAACTGGAACGGCGCGGTGGACGCTGCGACGGTCACCGAAAGGCCGGACGCTGAGCCGCCGGGGTCGGTCGAGTCCGTGCTGCCGCAACCAGCGGCCGCGAGGAGCACTGCGCAGGCGAGAAGCGAGTTCCTGGGTGTCATGTCCGGCGCCCGGTAGCACGGGTCGTGCCAGGCCGGAAAAGCAGAGCGGCGTTGGGCGGTGCTCCCTTGGTGTCAACGCGCGGCGACACCCGCCGCGCTCCGGCAGTTGACGGCCGCTCGTCGCGCGACGTGGACCGCGGGCGCTGTGTCCGGCTCCAGAAGCACGCTAGCGCCCGGGCACGCCGCAGGCGGTCGCAAGCGCGACGGACCTCAGAGACCGGCGCTGGCGCACATGACTTCGACTTTCTCCTGGGCGCTGCTGTGGAGCTTCGGTCCCTTGCCGGGAGAGGAGAGGCTCGCGAGCAGCACGCCGGTCGCGCACTCGAAGCCGTTCTTGTATTCCGAGCAGTAGCCCACCTCGCCGGGTATGGGCGATTTCCCCTCGTTGATCAGGTCCTTGCTGCAGTTGGTGATGTCGACCGACAGCTTCGCCGCCGCGCCGATGTTGCAGAAGTTGGTGCAGGCGATGTTCTTCAGCTCGTCCTTGAGCTGCTTGATGAGCTCAGGCGTGATGCCGCCGTACTGGAGGAGTTGACCCGAAAGACCCCACTCGTACGAGATGACGCCCACCATGAAGCCCAGGCAGTAGCCGAGCTTCGGGTTCTGCGCGACGTTCTCGTTGATGGCTGGCACCTCGACCATGCCCTGGTGCTCGCCTCCTTGCATCACGCCGACCGTGCCTCCGGTCTTCGGATCGATGTCCCAGAATCCCCAGCGCGACTCGCCCGCGAGGGCGACTGCGGACTTCGGCAGCACGACGACGTGGCCCCGGTCCAGCGTGGCCTTCACAAGCGCCGCGAACGGTGCGGGCAGATCGAGCGATTCGAGCGCTTTCCGGTTTCCGGGCGTGACCGGGACGACGCCGATACCGTTCCTGTCGGCTTCCTTCATGAGCAGGGCCGTGCTCACCGCTTGATCCTCGCCGCCGAACGTCTTCATGATCGTGCCTTCGAGTTCCGACTCCATCAGGCCGCGAGCCCGCTGGAAGAGCTTCGCCGCGCCGGCCTTCTGCGAGGATGCCACCACCTCGTCGAGCCCGAGATCCAGGCTCAGCGTAGGGTTGTCGCCCGCGTCGCGGGCCTGGATCGTCGTGATCAGGACCCGCGGCACTTCGCGACGAACGGTCACGTCCAGCGTGCGGGCGAGCGTGTCGGTCATCTCGTCGGACTCGGCGGCATGCTCGAGCGCGATCGCGTTTCCGAGCGCGCCGGACACGTCCATGTCGTCGGCACGCGCAAGCAGAGCAGGCTGTTTGGAGAGCTCCGTCCTGCGCGCTTCCGCCTCGAGGGCCTCGGCCCTGGCCTTGCGCTGCTCGGCGGTCGAGCCGCCGAGGTGCCTGTGCACGAGCTCCTTGACCCGCTCGCGCGTGATCGCGCTCGACAGGGCGACAATCGTGTACCGGCTGAACGAGGGCGGCTCGCTGTCGCCCTCGTTCTCGAACAGCACGCGCTCGATGTGCCGCGAAGGGGCGCCGGGCGCGCGCAGCTCGAGGTCCAGCCACTCGCGCTTGATGCATTTGTCGGGCTTCGAGCAGTCGAGATCGAACGCCGGCAGCTCGACCTTGCTCTTTCCGACCTCGAAGCGCGTCTCGAAGCGCGCCAGCGCGTCCGGGGCTCTTTCGCCCGCCTTCTGCACCTTGCGGATCAAGAGCGACACGGGCATGTCGCGAAAATCGGCGAGCGGACGCTCCAGCTTTCCGATCTCGCCACTCTTGCCGTCTGCCGTCGCGCGCAGCACATGCACGACCAGGCGCTTGTAGTGGGGGCTGTTCGGGGTGGAAGCCGCTCTGCCGCGGCCCGCGCTAGTCGCCGGCGGCGCGACAACTCGATTGCCCCCGCACGCTGCGAACAGGACGACCGCGAGCAGGGCGAGCATTCTTTTCATTCGGCAGGCCTCCGGGCAAGCGCGGCCGGATACGTCGATCCGGCGGGCGTCGCTAGCATAATCGAATTGACTCCATGATGGCTGTTCCTTCTTTCTCTGTTCGCCGCATGGGCTCTAGACTAGTGATCCAGGCGTGAGCCATTCGACCAGGAAACGGATCGGTATTGCGTTCTTCTCGTTCGCGATCCTTGGACTCGTCGTTGCGTGCGGAGGCGCTCCGGGCGCCGGAGCGAAAGCGCCGGGTGCGTCGGGTGCGTCGGGCGCGCCGGGCGACAAGAAAGGCGGTCCGCCGCTCTCCGCGGCCTTCGACAACCCCGGCGGGTCGGCGGGTGCCGGCGCGACGGGCGCCACCGGGTCGGGCGCCGCCGGGTCGCCCGTTGCTGCGTTGGGCAAGCCGTGCCCAGCGGACAAGACGCAGAAGGATCTGGACTCGCCGCTCGGCAGCCCCAACCCGATACCGTTCGCGCTCAAGGGAAAGCTCGTCTACCTGCCGGAAGACGCTGCGAAATTGCCCGACTTCTCCAAGCTGCCGTCGAAGGGGACGCTGTACGCGACGAAGCTCGACGTTCCCGAGCGAGACTTCAAGAAGGGCTTTCCCGGTGTGAGCAATCGCTTCGAGTGGTTCGCGCTCGACTACAAGGGCTCGTTCTCGGCACCCGTTGCCGGAGACTATGGGTTTTCCCTTGAATCGGATGACGGCAGCAAGCTGCTCATCGACGGCAAGCTCGTCATCGACAACGACGGGCAACACTCGACGGAGGAAGCGGAGGGCAAGGCCACGCTCGCGGCCGGGCCGCATGCGATCGAAGTGCAGTACTTCCAGGGTCCGCGCTACGGCATTGCGCTCATGCTCCAATGGAAGCCGCCCGGGCAGAAGGACTTCATCGTTTTCCAGGCGGGAAAGGCCGCGCCAGCCGAGATCAAGGAGCGCGGGGGTGCCGTGCGTATCACGCTCAGCAGCGACGTGCTGTTCGATACCGCCAAGTACGACCTCAAGCCTCCGGCGCTCGCGGCGCTGGAGGCCGCGAAGGAGACGGCGATCGATCCACGGCCCACCTCGCACATCACTGTCGAAGGTCACACCGACGACCGGGGCAGTGACGCATACAACCAGAAACTCTCCGAACAGCGCGCGCACTCGGTGGCGGCATGGCTCACCGCGCACGGCGTTGCGGCCGCGCGCATCACCACCCGAGGCTACGGAGAGAAGGCGCCGCGCGTCCCGAACACCTCGGAGGGGAACCGCCACAAGAACCGCCGCGTCGAGATGGTGGTCGTGGGGTGTCCGGGGAAGTAGGTACGCCCTTTTTCGCCCGCGTGGCTGGCAGCTCTGGCTCGGAATCATGTTCGGACTCTGCGCCATGCCACTCGCGGAAGGACTGTCTGGGCGCCACACCGAACGCAAGGAAGAAGGCGACGATAAACAACGTCAGGTCGAGCCGCGCCAGTAGCCGGGGGGTCGGCGAAAATCGCCGATGTAACCCCACTTGATGTAGGTGGGATTGCGTCCCAGTTGGTCCGCCCGGGTCATGCGCTTCTCGTGACCGGCCAAGCCAGTGCCGAAGCCGGCAACGGTCCGATGCGCTATCTCTGGATCTACAACGCCGTAGACATCGACCACGCGCACACGAGGTCCACGGCTATGTGACTACCGTCGACAACAACGCGAAGTACATGCGGTCCCGATGCGGCAACGACTTCCCGCGCTATCTGCGAGTCGAAGGCTTGTGGGTCCGGGACGACCTCGACCACGGTCACGTGCTCGACGGCCGCCGGCAGGCGCTGACCCGTTTCATGCGGGCGGTGTGACAATTCCTGCCGGGCCGAGACAGGCGGCGCTTCCGACCTCGGGGAACCGGTCGTCGGGAATGTCCTGTGAATCCAGGGTGTTAGGTGGGCGCCTGCCAGGATCCCAGCAGGCAGTGGCGGCCCGGGGGGATGGCGCGGCGGTATTGCCCGGGCGGGACCCTCGTGGTAATCGCTCGCCTCCCATGCGCGACAACATCCGTCTGGTTTCGACTGCCGGTACCGGCTTCATCTACTACACGACCAAGAACAAGCGGACGATGACTTCGAAGCTCGAGCTGAAGAAGTACAATCCGAAGGTGCGCAAGCACGTCGTGTTCAAGGAAGCGAAGATGCCGCCTCACAGCAAGTGAGCGGCACCTCCTTCACACTGTAGGGGCGGCGTCCCGCGCCGCGGCTGTTCGCGCCGCCCCCCTCCGAGCTCAATGCGCCGACAGGTGCATGCAGTCGCTCGTGACCTTTATCTCGCTCATGCCGGGCTTCGCCGTCACGCTGGCGACGCCGTTCTGCGAGTCGTCGACGATCCAGAACATGTCGCCGCTCCCGAACTGGTGGCTCGACACGGAGTTCGACTCGACGCTGGAGTAGGTGCCGCTGCCGAACTTGGGCTTTTCGCCGTAGAAGACCTTCACCGTCTTCGGGCAGTCGCTACGGATGTCGACCGACACCGTGGACGGAGCGGCAGGCGCGGCCGGGCCCTGGGACGCGTTGGAGGCCGACGGCCCCATCGGATCGCCGGGCGAAGAGGGCGGGGGAGAGCCGCCCGTGCCGGGTCCGGTCCCTCCGGACGGCTGCGTGTTCCCGCCCTGCTGGGCGGGCATCGGCATCATGCAGGCGCCGAGGCCGGCCAGGAATGGAACCAGAATCGCGAGGCGGATGTTCATCGGTGACTCCTTCCGGGCGGTGTTACGCCCCCAGCGGCGCGGAGCTTCCCCTCGCTCAGGGCGCGGCGTCAACTGGCGCCCGCCGCCCGGGGGGGCCCATACTGGTCGCAGATGCAGCAGCGTGGCGGTGTTCAACAGGATGCGGCGCTTGCGCCGGCGGTGCCCGCGCTTGCCGAACCGGTTGCGGAGGCGGGGATACTCGCGGCGGGAACGCGCTGGGCGACGCCCTACTACGTCGTCGACAGCCTCGCCGAGGGGCCGACGGTGCTGCTCGTCGCGGGCGTGCACGGTAACGAGCTGGCGGGTCCGCTGGCTGCCGAGCGGATGCGCGGCTGGTTGTTGGTTCGCGGACGCCTCGTTCTGGTGCCGCGCGCGAACCAGCCCGCGCTGGCACGGCACACGCGGCGCGCGCCCGGCACACCCTTTGGCGACTTGAACCGCAACTTCCCGCGGACGGAAGCGGATGCGCCGCGCGGCACGATGGCGCAGCGCGCTATGGCGCACTCTGGCGGCGGTGCAGCCGGACTGGGTCCTCGACCTGCACGAGGGTTTCGACTTCAACCGCGAGAACGACAAGAGCGTCGGAAGCTCGGTGCTGTGCATCCCGAGAGGCGAGAGCCAGCGCCAGGGGGAGCGGCTGGTGCGCGCCGTCAACGCCACCGTGACCGCGCCGGAGCGGCAGTTCACGCTGCTCAGGTGGCCGGCGCGCGGTAGCCTGTCACGCGCGGCCTGGGAACAGCTCGGTATCCCCGGGCTGCTCCTCGAGACGACGCGCCGCAGGCAGGCGCTCGAGCTCCGCGTCGCTCAGCACCAGCTGATGGTCGCCGAGTTGCTCGCGGACCTGTCGATGCTTGCCGGCGTGCCAGGCTAGTTCGTCGTCGTCGCCCTCGTTGAGGATCTTGAACTCGACGCGGCGGTTCTTGGCCCGGCCCGCAGCGGTGGCGTTGCTGACGATGGGCTTGTCGGGGCCGAAGCCCTGCGACTCCAGCCGGCTCGAGGAAATGCCGTGATGGATCAGGTACTCCATCACCGAGTGCGCGCGGTCCTTGCTGAGCTTCATGTTCAGATCGTGCGCGCCCTTGTTGTCGGTGTGCCCGTAGACGCCGATGCGAATGTTCGGCCGCGCCTTCATCAGCGTCACGACCTCGTTGAGGATCGGGTAGCTGACACGCTTGATGGTCGCCTTGGCGAACTCGAACTGGATCGGCTTGAGCAGCTGCACCTCGCCGCTCTCGGTCACGTGCGTGAGCTGCGGGCAGCCGTTCTTCGACGCGATCTTCGACGCCGGGCCGGGCTCGGTTGGGCAGTGGTCCTTGGTGTCGGGGATGCCGTCGTTGTCGGCGTCCGTCTCGGGACAGCCGTCGTTGTCCTGGATGCCGTCCTTGTCCTCCGGATCGTCCGGACACTTGTCGATGTTGTCCGGAATGCCGTCGCCGTCGCGGTCGCTGGCCGCGGGGCAGCCATCGGTCGGATCCGGCGGCTTGTGGTCTTCCTTGACGAGCGGGCACTTGTCGATGTCGTCCGGATAGCCGTCGCCGTCGGTGTCCTTCGGGTAGTCGGATACGTCGGGGACGTTCTTGTAGCCCGGCGGGCGCGAGGGCGGCGGCTTGTCGCTGATGGTGAAGAAGCTGCCGATGGACGCCAGGATGCGGAAGTCCGGCGACCCGTAGCCCGCCGTCAGCTTCGTGCCGGCGCCGGCGTTGATGAAGGTGCGGTGGGTCTTGCCGATGGCGAAGCGCGCCTGCCCCAGCCACTCCAGGTCGGTATTGCGGCTGGCGAAGGCCGTGTTGTGGAGGCGCCGGCGTCGTCCGTGACCTTCTGGATGCCGGTCGTCCCCCAGAGCTCGACTCCGAGGCGGACCGTGCCCTGGCGCAGCGGCACGTAGCCGCCGAGCGCCCAGCGCAGCTCGTCGCCAATGAACAGCGCGCCGCTGGTGCCGCCGATGCTGAGGTTCGGGCGGAAGTGCGGCCCGACGGTGCCGGCGAGCAGGAACTTGCCGAAGTCGTACTCGGCCCCGCCGTAGACGTAGCCGGTGAGGGAGCCGTCGCCGTCGAAGGAGTTGGCATTGCCGGTGGGCAGCCACATTGCGCCGCCGACACCCAGCTTGAACTTGTGGTTGTCGGAGCGGTACAGGCGCACCCGCGCGTCGAGCCTTAGGTCGCTGACGGCCACGGTCTTCACGTCGAGACCGTCGCCGATGTTCTGCTGGATGGGATCCGTAGCCGGACCCTTCTGGAATCGCGATCGGCAACGCGATGTTGAAGCTGGCGCGATTGGCGACCTCGGTGCCGGCCGTGAGGTAGCTGATGAGCTGCCACGGTACGGGCGTGGAGATCTGGTCGGCGATGCGCGCGTCGGGCGCCACGGTATCGGCGCGCAACGGGCGGTTGGTGTAGCCGAGCGCGAACTGGCCGTAGAAGCGCGTCTTTTCGTACGTGTGCGGCCGCCACACCATGAAGCCGTCGTCCGGCGCACCGGAGAGCTGTGCGCGGTCGAGGTAGAAGGTCTTCGACTGTGCGCGGGCGCGCACAGTGGAGACGAGCGCTGCCGAGGCGAGCAACGTTGCAAGCAAGCGGCGCGGAGCGTGTTTCATGATGCCTCCGGGGACCGATCGGCGGGAGGGCGCCGGCTTGCCGGCAGTCGAGAGAAGCACGGCCGAGGAAACTACCCCGCGGGCTGGGCCATTGAAAGCGGAACACGCCAACTACGCGAAGGTACGCGCATTTTCCCCCTCCCGTCTACCTGTCCGCGAACTCCTCGCAGACCCACACACTGCCGTTGGGTGCGTGCACGACGCCCACGCCCACCGCGTCGAAATCCGCGTACAGGAGGTTGCCGCGGTGGGACGGGCTGGCCCACAGCGCGCGGTGCGCGCGCCTGAGCGTCCGCGCATGTGCAACGTTCTCGCCCGCGGCGTGCACCTTGATGCCGGCTGCGACGACGCGCTGTGCGGGGTTTCCGTCCCCCACGTCATGGCCGATGCGCCGGGCGCGTTGCATCGCTTCGGCGTGCGCGCGCGCGACGCTATCGAGTCGCGTGTCGCGCGTCAGCGCTGGAAGGTGTTCCGAACGCCGGGCTGCGTTGATCATCGCAATCAGCGCGGTCTGCTCGTCCGCTGCGCCGGCGGCGGCGGCTTCGCCGGGAGCCGGCTCGGCGTGGAAGCCCGGCGGCGGCGGCCCCCCGACCTGTAGCTTCGCTTCGGCGACAGGGCGCGGTCCGCCCTTCACGTCGGCCATGACCTGCACGAGCCATCCGCCCGGGCGATCGGCGTGGAAGGTGGCGCGCACCACACCCGAGTCCAGCGATGTGGTCACGCTGCGCGGCGCGCCCGTCGGCGCCAGCACGATCACCTTGGCGCCGCTGGCCGGTACCAGCAGATGCGCCGCCACGCGCAGCCACTGTCCGGAACGGACCTGGGTGGGCAGCGGGTCCAGATCGGCCAGTGCGTCCAGCGCCAGCATGACGATGACGTGGGTGTCCGGGCCACTCGCGCTCGCGACGCCGCAGCGCCGCTTGCCGCCGTCGTTGAACGATGCGAGCCAGCGCTGCACGCGTTCGCGCGCGTCGTTCCGGTCCAGCTTCGGTCCGGCGAGCGACCACAGTCGCGGCCACACGTAGGGCGAGCCGGCCGCGCGCAGCGCAAAGGTGGTTTCTGCAATGTCGAGCGCCGGCAGGGCGCGGGCCTGGCGTTCGGCGATGCGCGCCGCGACCGTGTCCAGCGCGGCATCACCCGTGCCGCAGAGCGTCAGCAGGTCGCGGTCGGCCGGATCGGGCGCGCCGGCGGGTTGGGGCGACCAAGTGCGGGGCTCCCAGCTGAAGCGTTCGTCGTCGGCCGGCGCAGTGGCCGGGGCGGCAGTGGGACGCGCCGGTGCAGGCTCGGCGGAAGCTGCCGTCGGCGGCGGGGAGACCGGGAGCGCCGCCGCCTGACCCGGCGCACAGCCCGTCCCGAAGCCCAGCGTCAGGGCGACGGAAAGCCAACCGAGGGCGGCTCCAGTCCAGCCGCGACGCCAGGCAATCCGCATACCTGCGAATCCTAGTCCATGCCCCGGCCCCAGACCCGCCGCGAGCTGGATTTTCCCCCTGAAGTCGACCGCCGGCCGCCCACTTGGTAGGGTGAACGGGCTTGGTTTGACATGCGTCGGTACAGCACAGCCGCGAAGGTCGGGCTCTTCACCGTCGTCACGGTCGTCGCCGGTCTGTTGATCTACCGGTTTGTCACCAAGTCCGCGGTCAACGGCGAGGGGTACACGGTCTACGCGCTGTTCCACGACGCCACGGGCATCGCGAAGCACTCGCAGGTCAAGATGGCGGGCATCCCCGTCGGCGAGATCAGCGACATCCGGCTCGACCACGGTAGGGCCCGGATCGACATCCGGATGCGCTCGGACATTCCGCTCTACGACGATGCGACCGTGTCCAAGGTCGCCACCAGCCTGCTCGGCGAGTACTTCCTGGCCGTCGCGCCGGGGACCGAGGGCAAGCGCCAGCTCGAGGATGGCGATCGCATCAAGCACGTCATCGAGGCGGCGACCACCGACAAGATCCTCAAGGACGTCTCGGACATCGCCGCCGACGTGAAGAAGGTCACCGCGAGCCTGGCAGGCAGCGTCGGCACCCAGAAGGGCGAAAAGAACCTCAAGGATACGCTCCAGAACCTGGCGGACGTCACCGACGCCCTCAACAAGACCGTCCGCGAGAACCGCGACAGCATCAAGAACATCCTCAACAACGTCGAGCGCATCACCTCCAAGGGCGAGCCGAAGGTTACGAAGATCCTCGACAACGTCCAGCAGACGACGAAGGAAGTCCGCGAGCTGGTGGCCAAGGGCAAGGACGGTCAGCCCGCCAGCGCGGGGCAGGTGCAGCAGATCATCGAGAAGGTCAACCGCGCGAGCAGCAGCCTCGAGCGCGCCATGGCCAACATCGACGAGGTGACCGGCCGGGTCAACCGCGGGCAGGGGACGCTGGGCAAGCTGACGAAGGACGAGAAGCTCATCGACGAGGTGCAGGGCGTGGCCGAAGGGGTGGGCGAGTTCGTCGGCGGCCTGCACCGGCTGCAGACGATCGTCGGGCTCAGGACGGACTACCAGTTCCTGTCCAGCACGGTGAAGAGCTACGTGTCGCTGCGCCTCCAGCCGCGTGAGGACAAGTACTACCTGATCCAGATCGTCAACGATCCGCGCGGCCTGACCAGCTTCCAGCAGATCGACGTCGATACGACCAATCCCAACCAGCCGGCGCACTATCGTGAAGTGCGCACGGTCACCAGCAACTCGTTCCGCTTCACTCTGCAGTTCGCGCAGCGCTTCGGCCCGTTCACTGGGCGGTTCGGCATCATGGAATCCACGGGTGGCGTGGGGCTGGACACGAATCTCTTCGACGATCGCTTCGAGCTGCAGCAGGATCTCTTTGGCTTCGGCGAGGTGGTGCTGCCGCGCTGGCGCGTCTCGCTGGGCTACGAGTTCGTCAAACGGTTGTGGCTGCTCGGCGGCGTGGACGACATCCTGAGCCCCGACCGTCGCGACTACTTCGTCGGGCTGCAGCTCAGGTTCAACGACGAGGACCTCAAGACCATCCTGCCCTTCGCGCCCGCCAAGCCTTAGCTCATCCCCGATATCTCGAGTAGGCGGCGACGCCCACGTCGTGCTCTATCTCCGCGCCTGGGCGGACCTGCTCGAGGCTGCGCTGCCTCGCGTGGACGCACGGCGCGTCGTCTGACTCACGTCGACGATGCCGGCGGCGCATCGCTGGGGTAGGCGACCCAACCGAGGTGCTTCGCTGTGACGAGCGCGGCGGCGGCCTCGTTCAGGGAGATGACGCGCGAGTTGGGCGTAGGATGGTGCGCAGCGATGCGCGCCAGCGCGCCATCGACCGTTGGCGGCTCCTCCATGAGCCCGGCGACAAGCTGGAGCGAGACGGGAGCAGTGCCCCGCTCGTGGCTGTCCGAAACCAGTCCGGCGCGGGGACCGGGCAGGAGCCGCACGTCGCCGCGCGGCAACAGCGAGCGCGGCTTGCCGTGCGAGGCCACGTACGTTCCGGCCATCATCGGGCTCGCGAGATCCAGATCCAGCGGGAACTCCACGCGCGCCGGCAGGGTGCCGCGATAGAAGGTGACGTTGGCGCGCGGCCAGCCGCACATGGCCGCGACGCGATCGCGCCCCTGGTTGCGGATGGCGCGGAACACGTCGACCGCGTCGACCATCCCCATGCTGATGAGCGTGTCGCCGAGCCGGCCGCCGAAGCGGCTCAACGCGGACAACGCTTCGTCGAGCTGCTGCCGCGACAGCGCGCGTCGCCGCACCAGGTATTCGCCGAGCAGCTCGTTCCTGTCGGTGGAGGCCACGTGCGTCAGACGGCCTTCGCCGAGGTACAGCTCCTTGCGGCGCGGCGCGCCCGTCGCGTCCCGGCGCTCGACGAACAGCGCGCCGCTTTCCCGGGTGGCGCGCAGGTGCGCGAGCACGTCGAGCATCGGCGTCTGGGCCAGCTGGGCGCGGTAGTCGGGCACGCCGGGTTGGAACAGCCGTCCTGTCGTCGCGCTCGTCGAGGGCAGGAGATGTCGCGCCAGTTCTTCGATTTCCTGGATGGCGCAGAACTCGCTTCCCATCAGTGCGACCTTGTCGTCGCCCATCAGCTCGCCCGTCGCGATCATCTCGATCAGGCGCGAGAAGGGCACGTCCTCGTAGGTGCGTCCGGACACCGTGAGCACCTGCGACAGGCCCGTGTCCGGATGCTCCGACGCCGCGTCAGCCGAGCCCCCGACGTCGACCGCTCGCATCCGCTGCATCGAGTCGCGGATGCGCCCTTCAAGCTGCCGGGCGAGCTCGGTCGAATCGCGCGCCCAGCCCACCCACTCGCTGAGCTCCTGGCGGAGCTCGTCATCGGTGGGCGTCTGGAACGGCGCGAGCGCCGCCGACAGCTCGGCGGCGCTCCCGAAGCGCTGATCGGGGTCGCGCGCCAGCGCGTGCTCGCAGACGGCCATCAGCTTCGCGTCGACCGGTGGCGACGCCCGGCGCAGAGGCTCGATGTTCACGTCGCGGATGGCCAGGAGCACCGCGAGCTGCCCGCTGCCGGGGAAGATGCGCGCGCCGATGAGCATCTCCCCGAACACGGCCGCCATCGCGAACAGGTCGGCGCGGTGATCGAATGGCTCGCCCGCCACTTGCTCCGGAGCGAGGTAGCCGAACTTGCCCTTCAAACCGGCGGAGGGCTGGGCCGGACCGGTGTGCTGGCGCACCCGCGCGATGCCGAAGTCGCCGAGCTTCACCGAGCCGTCCAGCGACAGATAGATGTTCGAAGGGGTTACGTCGCGGTGGACGATGTGCAGCGGGTTGCCGCTGTCGTCGCACGCGGCGTGGACTGCGCCGAGCGCGTCGCAGAGCTGCCGGGCGATGTACGTCGCCAGCCCGACGGGCATGCGCCGCTGCTCCGATTCGGCGCGCCGGAGCAGGCGGTACAGATCGAGGCCCTCGACGTACTCCATCGCCAGGTACGGCTCGTCGCCGACCATGCCCGCGCCGTACACGGTCACCACGTTCGGGTGGACGACCGCGCGGTGCAGCTCCGCTTCACGGCCGAGCACGCCGAACTGTTCGTCCTTCTGGTTGGACGGCAGCAGCCGCTTGACCACGAAGCGCGGCGCGGGCCGGTCGCCCCGCTTGGGGAGCGCCAGGAAGACCTCGGCGCTCCCGCCCACGGCGAGCCGTTTTTCGAGCAGGAACGGGCCGAAGGGCGTGGGGCCGGCGCGCTCCCCCGTGTGGTCGGAGTCCACGAGGCAGCATTATGAGCGCGTTGTCTCCTGCGCAGAAGCCCGGAGCGGGCTCGCGCAGCAATACGCCGGATCCTGCGCTGTATTTCACCGTCTGCCGCCGCCGGGGCGAAGCACCTGGCCGAATGCCGGGCCTTGATCTCAGATCGGACCAGCCCATGGTTCCGCGGCAGACAAGTCGCCCGCTCGCCCTGCTCGCCGCGTGTGCGCTGGCTATCGCCGCCCTCGGCGCGAGCTGCAAGAGCAGCCACAAGCCCGCATCGGCGCCGCCGAAGACGCCCAGCATCCGCCTGTACGTGATTTCCACATTGGCGGGCGCGCTCGAGCCCTGCGGCTGCGTCAAGGACATGCTCGGCGGCATCCAGCACGCCGCCGGCTACGTGGACGGGAAGTCCTCCGATGCTCCGCATAGCCTGGTGGTCGGTGCGGGGCCGATGCTGTTCGAGGACCCGCACCTCGAAGCCACGAGCCGTGTGCAGGACGAGTACAAGGCCGAAGCGCTGGCTGCGTCGCTGCATGACATGCGCATGGCGGCGTGGGCGCCGGGGCTGAACGACTGGGCGGCGGGGGCCGGCAAGCTCGCGGCGCTGGCGAAGGCATCCGGCGCGCACCTGCTCGCCGCAAACCTAGAGGGGGCGAAAGCCGGCGCCGCGGCCAGCACCGTGACCGAGGTGGGCGGGTACAAGGTCGGGTTGGCCGGCGTGAGCGATCCGGCACAGGCGGGCCAGCGGCCCGACGGAGTGAAGGCGTCCGATCCCGCCACCGCGTTGAAGAAGGCGCTCGCGGCGCTCGACAGCCAGGGTGCCCAGGTGCGCGTCGCGCTGGTGGCGCTGCCGCGCGGCGAGGCGCTGCGTCTGGCCGAGCGCGTCAAGGGCTTCGACGTGATGGTTGTCGGCAGGCCGTTCGACGAGGGAGACGGCAACAACCCGCCGACCCCGCCGGTGCTGGTCGGCGGCACGCTGGTGGTACAGGGGCCGAACCACCTCACGGGCGTCGCTGTGGTCGACCTGTACGTGCGCGGCAAGAGCTTCGACTTCCGCGACGGCTCGGGTATCGAGAAGGCCGCCGAGCGCCAGAGCCTCGAGGAGCGCATCGCGGACCTCGAGCGCCGTCTCTCCAGGTGGTCGAAGGCGGGCAGCACCGTGAAGAAGTCCGATCTCGATGCGCGGCGCGCCGATCTCGCCCGGATGAAGCAGAAGCTCGCCCGCCTCGGCAGGACGAAGGCGCCGGCCAAGGGCAGCTTCTTCCGCTATCAGCTGGTCCCGGTCAAGGAGAGCCTGGGGGCGGACAAGGCCGTCGCTGCGCGGATGGACAGCTACTACCGCCGCGTCAACGAGCACAACCGCATCGCGTTCAAGGACAAGACCGCGCCACCGGTTCCCGAAGGGGAAAGCGGCTACGTCGGTGTCGACGTGTGCAGCACCTGCCACAAGGCCGAGCGCAAGTTCTGGAACACCATGGCGCACGCGGGCGCGTACGCGGTCCTGGCCAAGGAGCACAAGCAGTACAACCTCGACTGCGTGGGTTGCCATGTCACCGGCTACAACCAGCCTGGTGGTTCCACGGTCACGCACGTCGACAAGCTCGAAAACGTGCAGTGCGAGGTCTGCCACGGTCCCGGCTCGCGCCACGTGAAAAGCCCCGCCAATCCCGACTTCATCGTGAAGAAGCCGGACAAGAGCCTGTGCGCCGACAAGTGCCACCACGCGCCCCACGTGGGCAAGGACTGGGACGTGAACGAGGCGCTTGGTCGCATCATCGGGCCCGGCCACGGGGCTTGAGCGTTCGCCCACGGCGGATTTCCCGGCAATGTCGGGCCGGCGGTGCGCATGGGCTCGAAATCGGCCCTGCATGATCTAACATGCTTGTCTGAGGCCCGATGCCCTCCGTCCAACACGCGCGCAAGGAAGTTCTGCTCAAGCTCGTCTATTACGGGCCTGGCCTCGGCGGCAAGACCACGAACCTCGAGTTCATCCACGCCCGCAGTAACCCCGAGCACCGCGGGCGCCTGCTCAGCTTGAATACCGAGACCGAGCGAACGCTGTTCTTCGATCTCCTGCCCGTCGATCTGGGCACCTTCAAGGGCTACAAGATCCGCCTGCACCTGTGCACCGTGCCGGGGCAGGTGGCGTACGACCGCACCCGGCAGCTCATCCTCAAGAACGTGGACGGCGTGGTGTTCGTCGTCGATAGCCAGCCCGCTGCCGTGGAGAAGAACGCCGAGAGCCTGGCGAACCTCGCCACGAATCTGAGGCTCCAGGACGTCGATCCGGAGCGGGTCCCTGTGGTGGTCCAGTACAACAAGCGGGACCTGTTCGGCGTACTGGACGCGGGTGAGCTGCGCATCGCGCTGGGCATCCCGGCGCGCGTTCCCGAGATCGAGGCTTCGGCGAGGTACGGGCAGGGCGTCTTCGAGACGCTGAAGACCATCGTCAAGGAGTGCATGCGGCTGGTCGGGGATCCCGCCACGCTGCCCGAGGGGCGCACGCCGTCAATCCTCCCCGGTCACCGCGCGTCCATGTATCCAGGGGCCACGCCTCCTCCGTCCATCGCGCTGCCCAAGGCGCCGCGCGTACCGCGCATTCCCGGCGATTCGGAAGGCTAGAGGGTCCGGGTTAGGCTCGGGGCATGAAGCAACTGGTGCCCGACGCCGCCCACGGCGTTCTTTCGACCACCCTGACCAGGATCGGCGACACCCCGGTCACGCTCGCCACGCTGATCACCATGGTCGTGGTCGTGGCAGCCACGTTCATCTTCTCGCGGCTCGTGCGGTTGGCGATCCGGCGCGCGCTGGAGCGCCGCGGCGTGGAAGTCGAGCACGGTGGCATGACCGCAGTGGGCAGGCTGGTCCACTACGTGATCGTGCTCATCGGTCTGGGCGTGGCGCTCCAGACCGCCGGCATCAAGCTGGGCGCGCTGTTCGCCGCTGGAGCCGTGTTCGCCGTGGGCATCGGTTTCGCGATGCAGAACATCGCGCAGAATTTCGTCTCGGGGGTGATTCTGCTGGTGGAGCGCACCATCAAGCCCGGCGACGTCGTGGAGGTGGAGGGCACGCTGGTGCGCGTCGTCGAGATGGGCATCCGCAGTACGCTGGTGCGTTCGCGCGACGAGGAGGACATGATTGTCCCGAACTCCAAGCTGGTGCAGACCACCGTCAAGAACTACACGCTCAGTGATCAGCTCTATCGCCTGCGCGTAGGCGTCGGCGTGACCTACGACTCGGACATGGCGCTGGTGCGCAGCACGCTGGAACAGGTCGCGGACCGGATCGAATGGCGCGACAAGGATCGCGAGCCGGTGGTGTTGATGGCCGACTTCGGCAGCTCGTCGGTCGACTTCGAGCTGAGCGTGTGGAGCAGCGATGCCTGGAACCAGAAGGCCCGCCGATCGCAGGTGCGCGAGGCTATCTGGTGGGCGCTCAAGGAGCAGGGCATCGTGATCGCGTTCCCGCAGCTGGACCTGCACCTGGACCCGCCGGTGATCGAGTCGCTTGGCGGGCTCGGCAAGCGGGCCCCCGCGCTGCCGTCGTGAAGGCTGGCGCGTGCCGGCGTTGCGATCTACGACGCCCGTGATGAAGGAGCAGCAGAGCCGGGCGCTCCTGCCCGGAGAGCAGGCCGAGGCGGCGCGGGTGCTTTCGCGCGCTTTCCGCGACAATCCGTCGAGTTGCGCATTTCTGCCGGGGCAGGACGCCGAGCAGCGCGTGCGCTCGCTCTGGCGTGTGTTCCGCGGGCTTGTCGAGGCGACGCTGCGCCACGGCTCGGTCCGCGTGGTCGAGGAAGGAGACGCGCTCGCGGGCGTATCGCTGTCGTTCGCGCCGGGGTGCTTCCCGCCGCCGCGCCGCGCCTTCGCCTTTCTCGCCTATGGGCCGATCACCGCCGGTCCGCGCGCCGCGCTGCGCTATGCGCTAGCCGACGCCTGGATGCGCCGCCACCATCCGCGAAAACCGCACCAGTATCTGTTCGTGCTCGGCGTCGAGCCCAGAATGCAGGGCCGCGGCGTCGGCGGCACGCTGCTCCGGCGTCTGTCTGCCACCGCCGACCGGGAGGGCGTGCCCTGCTACCTGGAGACGGACAAGGAGACGAGCGTGCGGCTCTACCAGCATCACGGCTACGAGATCGTCCGCGACGAGACCCAGCGCCTGATGGACAACCTGCGCTTCTGGACGATGCAGCGCCCGGCGGCGCCGCGCTAGCGCGGTCAGCGCGCGATCGGCGCGACGCGCGATTTCAGGAACGCGATGACGTCGTCGTGGTCGCGTTCGGGCGCACCGGGCAGCGCCACGAACGCTTTCGCGAGCCGGTTCCAGCGCCCGAGCATCAGCAAGAGCCACACCTGGAAGAAGTCGATGCCGTCGAACACGATGGCATCCTGTCGGCCGTACTCTTCCATGTTGTCGGCGAACTCCGCCGGGTAGTCGCTCCAGTGGCAGCGGGCGCGAACGTGGTGGTGGATGTGGTAGCCGTCGTTGAAGCAGCGGCGGTTGTAGCGGGTGTTGATGCAGGTGATGCTGTTCAGATAGGCGTTGCCCGGATCGCTGCCGTCGACAAAGGCGTGTTGACCCCAGTTGCCCATCATCATCAGCATGCGCACGAACACGACCGGGAATACGAACACGACCAGCGTCGGCAGTGGGCGGAGCCAGAGTAGGACCGCGACGACGCTCCAGAACGTCAGCTCGCCGATCACGAGCCGCTTGAGCAGCTTCCGGCTGCCCTTGTGGGCGTGATAGAGCGCCAGCTCCGGCAGCCCGAAAAGCAGGAAGCGCACGAAGTAGTGCAGCCAGTGCGACAGCCGATCGCGCTGATAGCGGATGGTCGAGCTCAGGTCGTCCTCGAGGTTGTTCTCCGGATGGTGCATGCCCATGTGGTGCACGAAGTAGCTCTCCGGCGTCTGGCCGAAGAACGGGCCGATCACCCAGGGGATGAGCAGATTGAGCTGGCGCAACCGCGGCTTGTACAGCGGCCGGTGCGACGTGCAGTGCAGCATCAGGATGAAGCGGTCGAGGAAGCCGAGGCCCCAGACGAGCAGGTACACGGGCGCCAGCCACCAGAACCAGCGGCCGCTGAAGAACAGGCCTACTCCGGCCGCGGCGACGGTGGCGCAGCCCAGCGAAAGCCAGACGAAAGGTAGATCGCGGGCATCGTTGAGCAGGCCGGCATACCAGCGCTCGGCAACACCCGCTGTTTGGTCGTCGATCGACGAGTCAGCAGCGTTGTTCACGGGGGGCCCGGGACCCTAGCACAGGTCCGCCCGCGCGGGGGTGGCGACTTGACGCACCGCGGCATGCGGCCCCTTCAGTAGTGCAGCACGCCCTGGCACTCCGGCGGGGACTGGTTCTGCGCCAGCGCGTCGCAGGAGTAGGTCGAAAGCACGGAGCGGCACTTGTCGACCTGTGCCTGCGAGGTGCCGCCTATGGTGCTGCACACGTTCTGGCAGCACGCCGGCGCGTTGGTGTCGACGCAGTCCTTCGTGGTTGTGCCGTAGGTGTAGATGCTGCAGTCGTCGATGGCGTGCTGGCAGAAGGTCGTCCACAGATCGTTGCACGCCTGCCCGAACGTCGGGTTCTGCTCCAGGTGGGGCGGCTTGTCGCTCCCCGAGCACCCACCCGCGAGCAGCAGGCCGACCAGCACCCATCCGGGCAATATCGATTTTCGACCCATCGGGCTTCTCCATGTGGATCGAAGCACAACACGCCGGAGCTTCGCAAGCGGCGTGGGGTGCGCCTCCGACGCCCTGCGCGGAACGCGCTACGGTTCCGCGCGGATCACGGTCAGCTCGCTCGACGGGCGCCAGGGGGTGCCGGAGAAGCCCGCTTCAAGGCGCCACTGTTTCGCGCCGCTGCTGGACAGGGCGGTTTCGAGCTCGGTCTTCAGGAAATAGCGGTGCGCGATGCTTGCGGGTATCGAGCCGCCGCGGGCGTCTCGATACTCGTAGCTGACGACCAGGCGCTGCGCGTCGCGGTCCCAGGTGCTGCACTCGTAGACGAAGTAGGTGGTGCCACGCGCCTCGATCTGCACGAGCGGGGAGGGCTCGTCGTCTTCGGGGTCGCCTTCGGCGTGGAACTCGTCGGCGTTCCACACGTCGGCGATGAATTCGCCGCCTGGTGCAAGGTGATGTACGGCGGCGCGGAGCGTCGCTTCGAGCGCTCTAGTGCTCCCGAGGCAGTAGAGCGCAGAGAACGGCGCGACGATGCGATCGAAGCGCTCGCCGAGATCGAGCTCCTGCATGCGCCCCTCGACGGGCTCCACCCCGGACACGCGCGACGATGCGATACGGAGTGCGTCCGCGCTTTCGTCGAGACCGACGAGCCTGCGTCCTGGCTCCGCCAGTGCTGCGAGCACGCGCCCGCTGCCGCAGCCGAGCTCCAGCACCGCCGCCGCGCCTTCGCACACGCGCCGGTAGAACGCGAGGTCGCCCGGCGTGCCCTGGTGCACGGCGTCGTACAGGTCGACGGGGTAGGGGCTCTCGCCGATGTGGGTGCCGGGCATGGAAGCGCGAGTATAGCCGAGCGCGAGCGAGCTGCCGGGGCATGTCCGGTTGGGGGGACCGCTTGCCCGTTGCAGACCGCCGCCCTGGTCTCCCGCGCCGCGGCGAAGCTATGCTTCCGGCGCCTTGGGTGCCGCCTCCACAGCTCACGCCTACTGCATCGGCGCCGACGAGAACGGGCTGGGTGCACGGCTCGGTCCGCTGGTGGTGACGGGCGTGCTGGCGCGCGTGGCCGCGCCAGCGGATCGCGCGCTGAGACGCAAGCTGCCGGCGCGGGTGGCTGCGGATCTGGATGACTCCAAGCGACTCGTGTCGCACGGCAACATCGCGCTCGGCGAGGCATGGGCGAGGGTGCTCGGGGCGCCAGACGCGGCGAGTCCCCGCGAGCTGTTCGAGCGATTGAGCCTGGAGGGCGTAGGGCGCTTGCGTGACCCTTGTCCGTCGCACGTGGAAGCCCAGTGCTGGTCGGCCGAGGGCGAACGATTCCAGGCCGACGACGAGCTCGTCGCGCGTGTGCGCCGGCACCTGGGCGCGCTCCGCCGCCGCGGGATCGAGATCGTGCGCGCGCAGAGCAGCGTGGTGTGTACGCGTCGCCTGAACGACAAGCGCGCCGCCGGGCAGAGCCGGTTCGTCGCGGACCTGCACGCGATGGAAGAGCTGGTGCTGTCGCTGCGCGCGCACGCGGGCTCGGATGTAACGGCCGTCTGCGGCAAGGTCGGCGGCATCGGCGACTATCCGCGCTTCTTCGGGCCGCTGTCCGGGCGGCCGCATGCGGTGCTCGAACAGCGCCGCGCGCTCGGGGCGTATCGCTTTCCCGGTCTCGGTGAGGTCCGCTTCGAGCAGGACGCCGACGCGCGCCACGTGCTGGTGATGCTCGCCTCGCTGGTCGGGAAATACGTGCGCGAGCTGCTGATGGCACGCATTCCGCGTTTCTACGCTTCACCAGGCGACGATGAAGCCGCGACCTGCAGCGGTTACAACGATCCGGTGACGGATCGCTTCGTCGAGCTGACGCTGCCCGCGCGCCGCCGCCGCCGCATTCCCGCCACCTGCTTCGAACGCGAGAGCGCGAAGAACGCCGATGGATGAGGCTGGCCGTCGCATTCTGGAAAAGCCCCTGGCGAGCCAGGTGGCTCGCTTCGGCGCGCCGCTCGCGCTCGGCATGGGGCTGCAGACCACGTTCAATCTGGTCGATGCGTACCTGATATCAAGGCTGGAACCGGGGATAGCGGGTCCGGCGCTCGGCGCTATCGGCATCTGCGACCAGCTCGCCGCGCTCGGCACCATCCTCAGCTACGGCCTTTCCGTCGGCACCGCGGCGATCATGAGCCGGCGCTACGGCCAGGGGGACATCGCCGGCATGCGCCGCGTGGCGTGGCAGTCGACGCTGCTGGTCTCGGTGCTCGGCGTCGTCTTCGGTCTGGTCGGCATCGTCGGCTCGCATGCGCTGATGTACGACCTCGTCGGCGCCAAGGGCGAGGTCGCCGCGCTCGGCACGCGCTACCTGCGCGTGATGGTCGGCGGCAGCATCACCATCTTCCTGCTGCTCCACCTGACGACAATCCAGCGCGCGCTCGGCAGCAGCAAGACGCCGGTCTCGATGCTGCTCACGGCCAATGCCACGAACCTGTTTCTGGCCGTGGTGCTGGTGTACGGCGCGGGCAATGCGCCGCCGGTGTTCTCGTGGGGTCCGCCCATCGCGCGGGCTCTGGGGCTGCCGCGGCTCGAGCTGATGGGTGCGGCGTGGGCCACGGTGCTGGCGCGGCTGCTCGTGCTGGTGCCGCTGGTCGTGATCATCGTGCGGCGCTTCGAGCTGTTCCGTCGCGATTCGCGCGGGCGCCCCGACGCAGCGATGCTGCGCTCGATCTGGCGTATCGCCTGGCCGTCGAGCACGCAGCTTGTGGTGCGCATCCTGGCCATGCTGGTCGTGCACTCGGTGGTCGCGCGCGCCTACACGACCTCCACCGACCAATCCGCGACCACGGCGCTCGGCATCGTGTTCCGCCTCGAGACGATGGCGCTGTTCGTGGGGCTTGGCTGGGGCAGCGCGGCGCAGACCTTCGTGGGGCAGAATCTGGGGGCCGCCAATCCCGAGCGCGCCAAGCAGAGCGGTTGGTACGCCGCGCTCTACGACGCGGTCATGATGGCAATGCTGGCGGCGGCGTACTGGATCTGGGGCAAGCAGATCGTCGGCTTCTTCGACGACGCGCCGAAGGTGCTCGCGGTGGCCGTCAGCTACATGCGCTACGTCGGCTGGAGCTACGTCGGGCTCGGCATCGGTATCGTGCTCGGCTCGGCCATCCAGGGCGCCGGCGCCACCAAGCAGACGCTCAAGCTCGACTCGCTGGTGATTTTCGCCTTCCAGGTGCCGGCCGCCATCCTGGTCGTGTTCGTGTTCAATCTCGGCTACCACCGCTTGTGGCAGGTCGTCGCGCTCACGTACGTCGCCTTCGCATTGGCGTACGTGCTGAGCTACCGGCGGGGGCGGTATCTGACGACGGTCATCACGTGAGCTGCCCTATCCACCGGCGACCGGCGGAATCACGGCGACGGTGTCGCCGGCGTGGAGCGTGGCGCTGGCCGCGGCGAACTCCTCGTTGATAGCGAAGCGCACGGCCACGAGCTTTCCCGACAAGCCGGGGTGCAGCCGCTCGAGGTGGGATGACAGCGCGGCGACGGTGTCGACGCCAGCGGGCAGTTCGAGCTCTTCGGTGTCGACGCCGAGGGCGTCACGCACGGCGGCAAAGTAGAGCATGCGGACATTCACGTCCGGCAATGTGTCACGCCTTGTGCTGGCGTTCCAGGTAGCGGCGCAGGCCGTCGCTCACCTCGATCAAGTTCGGGGTGATCTTCTTGACCAGGAAGTCCTCGACCGTCTTGCTGACGCTCTTGCTCAGGAGCTTCGGCACACCTTTGACCTTCTTCGCGTCGATCGAGAGCTTGCCGCGTATCTCGAGCCGCGTGCTGCCGTCGACTTCCACGAAACGGTTCTCCCCCTGGCAGTCGACCGCGTCCTTGAAAGAGTGGGTTTCGATGCGCCATTTGCAGGTGTACGCCTGCTCGTTCCACTCCGCGTAGTCGGTCCAGCTCAGCATCGACTCGCTGAGCACGACTCTCGCCGCAGCAGGGATTTCCCCGCCGCCGTGCCATTCGTTGACGAAACGCACGATGCCGTCTTCTTCCTCGCGCGACTTCACGTCGATCCTGCGGATGTTCGGCAGGTAGTCGACCAGGTCGACGAGCTTGTCCCGGTACGCCTGGAAGACGATGTCGCGGGGAAAGGGAAGGTCGGCGTCGGCAGTCAGGTCCATTGTTGGACTACAGGCCGTACGCGAAACCGAGGGCAGGCGCAATGACTGTTGCCGTCCGGGGGAACATCTCGCGACCCGCCACCTCGACCACCAGGGCGGCCCGTGGCGCGACGGCGTACTGGATGCCCACGCCGGCGCCCGCGAAAGCGACGCCGCCCTTCTGGTAGACGTCGACGTTGCGGACCTCGCCGTTCGGCTTCGCCGGCGTGTCGACGGCGATGCTCGTCGTCACGCGGGCCGCGGATTCAGCCAAGCCGGCGTTCACGAACACATAGGGCCGGACGCCCTTGTCGATGAAGGGGTCCTTCCGCAGATGGAAGGCGAAGCGGGCCTCGAGGTGCAGCGGCAGGAACGTCTTGCCGTCCACGCGCTTCGGGGGGCCGAGGAAAGCGAAACCCGCGCGGGCGCCGATCGTCATGCGCTTGCCGATCACCCGGTCGTACGAGAGCATCACGCGCATGCTACCCATCGCGACGCCGCCGTTGAGCTTGCCGGGGTCGAGCAGTGGGTTTTCCTGGACCTGCTGCCCGCCCGCGTAGAAGCAGGACAGCTTGCCGTCGCTCTGCGCCGCCTGGCTGCACGCGTCGCGGGCCGAGCCGACGATGCTCACGTCGGGTGAGAACTCGATGCCGATCCAGTTCTTCTTGCGCCGCTCTTCCTTTTCCTTCTCCGGGTTCGGGACGCTCGAGGCCTCCACGCACGTGAGCTCGACGCACACCTTGTCGCCCGGGCAATCGTCGTTGGAGCCGCAGCTCAGCCCCTCCACGGGGCGCGGGCACTCGGACGGCGGCACCGCGCCGGGCAGCGACGGCTGGCGGCTGTTGATCGCCTTCTTCAGCTCCACCTTGCGCGGATTCGCGGCGGACCCTGCACTGGCGACGCGGTCGAGGTTCGTGTTGAAGGCCGTGGTGAAATAGACGAGCGTACCGGTCTTCTTGACGGCAAAGCACGGGATGTAGCCGCCCCAGCCCTTGCCCTTCATCTGGAGCGCGAGTTCCTTCCACTGCTTCTCGCCCGGCGCCTTGTAGCGGACTACCACGCGCGACGCTTTGACCCCTTCGGGCACCTCCACGTACACCGGCACGGGATGCCAGGTGGCCTGCTCGGGCCAGGGCTTTTCCTTGAGCACGGCGACGGGCTTCTCGACCGCAAGATTGGAGCCCATCTGCTTCTTGGCTTCGTCGAACGCCTTCTGGACGTCGCCGGTGAGGTAGTTGCTGTCGGGCGTGATCGTCGGCTCGAGCCGGAGCGCGTCCTTGAAAGCCTCGACGGCGTTCTCCTTCTGGCCGAGACCCGCGCTGTACACTATGCCCATGTTGGCGTGGATCTTGGCGACCAGCGCCTTCGGGCACTTCTTGTCGCCGCATGCGCGAAGCGCGGTCTGCAGCTTGGCGGCGGCAGCCTTGAAGCTGGTGGCGAGGTAGTCCTGCTCCATCGCGTCCCGGTTCAGACCACGGGCCCGGGTCTCGGCGGCGCTCTCCGCCCTTCCGGTTACTGTGAGCAGCATAACCGCGAGCGCTATGGGGAACGCCCCGATCGCGTGCTTGATAGGCGACATGGCGCGGGATCTTACCTCCACTGCGGCAAACTTGTCTCTAGCGACGCCCGCAGATCCGTAACAGATTCGACGGTTTCCCGCCTTCGTCTCCGCCGACAGGCGGCTCCCGCGCGCCGGCGGGGCTGTGCTAGAAGGCCCAGGGTGAGGAGTGGGTGGGCGTTTCCTGCTCCGGACGTTCCCCTGGGAGGCATTCGAAATGGCGGAAGGTAAGCAGGGTCTGGGTCGCGATATCTATATCGCGCTGGCGGCGATCGGCTGGGCGGACGGCAAGCTGGACTCCGACGAGGCGGACGCGATCGTGCGGACCGCCCTGGAGGAAGGGCTGGAGCTGGAGGAGATCAACGAGATCGAGGCGGCGACGAAGAATCCGGTGGACATCGGCGAGATCGATCGTCGCGGCCTGTCCAAGGAGGACCGCCTGTTCGTCTACGCGGTGGCCTCATGGATGACCCGCCTGGACGGGCTCGTGTCCGAGACCGAGCAGGCGGCGCTCGACAAGCTCGGCCAGGCCCTCAAGGTGCCGGAGAAGCCCCGCGAGCACGCCGATCGCATCGCGCAGGAAGTCGCGAACATGCCCGATGGCGATCGCCCCGCGCGCTATGACCTGACGGCGCTCCGGCAGATTATCCATGACCGTCTCGAGGCCGCGCAGCAGGCGCGCACGGCCAAGAGCGACGACTGAGCTCTGGCGGGCTCGCGCCCGCTCGTTCAGTTGCAGCGGTACAGGTTGTAGCCCGACGGGAGGCCCTGGCTCTGGCCACAGGTCTGGGTCGAGTCCGTGCAGGTCTGCCCGGGGTGGCACATCTCGCGCCTGATCGTCCCGCCGCCGCTCGCGCAGCTGTTGCGGCACTCGGTCCTCGTGTAACGGTTCAGCTGGACGCTGAACACGCCGCAGCACATCTGCCCCGGGCAGTCCTCCGGTCCGTCGCACTGGACGTCCGTGGTCGTGCAGTTCGAGCCAGTGCAGGTGCATTGCGTTGCTCGTCGCTGTGCAGTAGCCCGGTGCGGGCTCGACGGCGCAGCACTTGTCTCCGCCCGTGCAGGTCGTCGACCCGCAGCTCACGCCGGCACTTCCGCCCGAGCCGCCAGTTCCGCCGCTGCCCGCGCTTCCGCCCGAGCCTCCGGCTCCGCTGCTGCCGCCGGTTCCGCCGCTGCCGCCGTTGTAGTTGCACGTGCCCGTGCTGGGCGCGCCGAACTGGGACGGGTCGACACAGCCGAGTCCGATGAACGTGTCCATGTAGCCGCAGTGATTGTCCGGCTTGCAGCACCCGGCGAGCTGGAACCCGCCCTGGTTGAGCGGCGGGCAGTTGGGATCAACCTTTCCAGCCTGGTTCTTTTCCGCGCACTGTCCGCCCAGGGCCGGGTTGGTCAGACCGCACTTGTTGTTGCTGCTGCAGCAGGGATCCGCCTGGCCGATCCCAGGGATGTTGGTGCCGGTGCAGACCTGGCCGCCGCACACGACGCCGCCGGTGCCGCCGGTGCCCGTTCCGGCCGAGCCGCCTGCGGGCACTCCTCCCGCGCCTCCAGTCACGCCGGTGCCGCCGGTGCCGGTGCCGCCGGTGCCGACGCCGCCGGTGCCGCCGGTGCCAACAGCGCCGGTGCCGCCGGTGCCAACAGCGCCGGTGCCGCCGGTCCCCGTGTTGCCCGTCCCGGCCACGCCGGCGTCGTAGCCCTGGAAGCCGATGTCGGTGGAGCCGCCGCAGCCGACGCCGGCGAGCAGCGTCGTGAGCCCGCCGACCAGCAGGCGGGAAAGAAGTCGGGAGCGAGAAGTTGAAGCCATGGCGCGTCCTTCTGAGGGCGTGTGGGGGGTCGCGGAGGCGCGCAGTCTAGCATTGCGCGGGTCATTCCGGGCGCGCACTTCTAGCGCTAGCAGAGCTGGAATCGTGCAGTGCCGCTGCGTCTTGCGCGGCCGGCGCCGGCTTCAGGCGAGCAGCTCGCTTTTCGCGACGGGATAGCCTGCCGGGCGCTGCACGGCGTACGAGAGCGCCAGCACCTCGATCAGCACCAGCCGGTAGACCGTGTGTACGTCGTCAACGTCGATCTCGTCCGCGTGGGCCTCCAGCGTGGCGTCGACGTGCTCGTGTACGAACTCGAGCAGGTGGGGCTGCTCCATCGCGACCACGTCGTCGCTGTCCAGCGCTTCGGCGGGATCGGCGCGACGCAGCTGCTCGTCGAGCGAGAGCAGCTCTTCGGTGGCCGAGAGCTCGTTTTCGCCAACCTCGTCGATGTGCTCGCGCTGCGCCTGCTCGAAGCCGAGCCACACCGCCAGCGCCAGGAAATAGCCGAGAGCGAGAGCGGTCTCGTCCAGCGGACGGCTCAGGGCCTCGGCAACGTAGGCGGCTAGCGTGGGTTGCGTGCGTTCGAAGCGTTCGAACGCGTCATCCAGCTGGGCGCGCGCCTCGTCGTCGTCCTCGGCGAGGCTGTCGCGGACCGCTTCCAGCGCGTGCATCGGCACGCGCGCATACGACGGGACTGGACGGATTGCCGAACGGCGGACCCACACGGCACAAGATGTAGCACGCCGGGGGCCGATTGGAACGGCCAAGGGCCCCATCGACCGAAAGGCCGGACCCGCGCCTCGCGCAGCGTTACGAGCGAGCCTACGGGCGCACGAGCAGGCGCAGTTGGTTGTCTGGAACCCAGCCGTGCGTGGCGCCCCATTCGACATGTGCGAGCTGGCCCTGGTGGCCCACGATGTGGACCTTCGCGCCCTCGGGCACCGCGACGTGCTCGGGCACGCCGTTCTTCTGTTGGATGGGACGCCCCTGCGCGTCGAGCAGCCTCGCCTGGTCGACGACGACAACCGCCGGCCGTGAGCTCACGCGGAAGTGGCGCGCGGCTGCGGCGAGCCCGCCGCAGAGTGCGAGCAGCAGTGTGCCGACCCCGACCGAGATCGCGCCGCCGAGTATCACGTGCGGACGCCTCGACAGTCGCCGCGCGATCAGACCTGCTGTCAGCAGCAGTGATCCCAGCGCGGCACCGAACGCCCACACGTCCTCGGGCAGGAGCCCCGCCACAGCGCGCCCGATCGATGGCGTGGCCGCCACCGGCGAGTCTCCCTCGTGCGAACGCCGGCGCGCGATCTCCTCGCGCACCCTCACCAGCGCATGGGCGGCTTGGCCGTCGCCCGGTCTGAGCAGCAGTGTTTCCTCCAGTGCCGCTGCCGCCCGCCCCAGATCACCCGGATGCGCGTGATGCGAGCGCGCCCGGTCCACGTACGCGACCGCGCGGTCGAAGCTCGCATCCGGATGCACGAACCCGCGATCGGCGAGTAGCTCGAAGTCGTCGATGGCCTCGTCGGTCGCGCCCCGCTGGATCGCCTTCACGCCCTGGCGGAACAGCGTTGGCGAATCCGGCGGTGCCGGCGCCGCGGTCGGAGGACCCGCCGACGCTGCGACCGCCGAGCTGGACACGGCCGGAGCCACAGGCGTGGCTGCCCGCGCCGCCGGTGCCGGCAGGACCATGGCGATCGCTGCGATCGCGCAGAGCCCGAACAGCAGCGCTCGGCTCAAGCGTCCCCTCGGGAAGCGCGGCGGCTCTTGCGCAGGAGTTGCTTGACGAGACCGGCAGCCCTGTCCGACAGCTCCGCCGGTGAGCCGTCGGAGGACCCGGTGAAGCGCACCGCGTCGCATTCGTCGAGCAGCGACGTAATCCGGTCGCAAAGTTCGTCGCGGATACCGGCGGCACGCAGCTCCTCCGGCAGTCCGTCGCGCAGCACGCCGCGGGCCTTGAGCCCGCTCGCGCCCTCGATGGCCGTGAACACGGCGCGCTCCGCCGCGCTGGCTGTCCGGGCGATGTCGCCGGCTGCCGCTGCGTCGCGAGCCTCGTCCAGGGCCTGGCCCGCGAGCGTGCCGTGCGCCTCGCGCCGTGCGCGTACTCTCGCACCGATGCCGCGTCCGAGTCCGACCACGCCGCTGACGGCAAACACCCCGAGCGGACCCGCGAACAGCAGCGCCCAGAACCACGGGCGGTCCGTCACATCCAGGGGCTTGGCGGCCGGAGCACCGAGTGACGTGCGCAGCGTGACCAGATTGGACAGTGGGTCGTCGTCCCTTGGCGCGTTCTCGGCCTCCGCCTGGCGGTTCGCGGTGACCTGGACACTGCCCAGGGCCGCCGCTGCCACCCGGTAGGCGTTCTGGTCGGGATCCCAGTACGGCAGGCGGATACTGCCGAGATCCACGTGACCGGCGCGATCGACGTTCACGACGTAGGTGAACTTGCGCCAGCCGCCGATGGTCGACCCCTGCGGCGCGATCTTGTCCACCGTGCTCGGCTCGAGAAACTCCACTCCGCGCTGCTCGGGGGTGTGGAGCTTGTACGGCAGGTTGCCTGTGCCTTCGAGCTTCACCACGATCGACACCGCGTCGCCCTGGGTGAGCTGGCGTGGCTCGACGTGCGCGGTGAGCGCGAAGTGCCCCACGTCGCCGATGTGATAGCCGGCGGGTCGGCCCGCGAGCGGCGGCTCGCCGACCACGACCTGGAGCGGTCGGGACTTGCGGATGAGTCCGAGGTTCTGCCCCTGCGACGGGTAGCCACGGCCATCGAAGCCCATGGTCATCGGACCGATGGTCAGTGTCCCGGCGCGGATCGGGAAGAGCGCGAGCTCGCGGATCTTCATCGCGTACCAGACGCTGCCGTTGATCGGCACCTGGTACTCCCGTTCGCCGTACGAGTTCTCGAGAATCGTCCACGACAGAAAATCAGCGCGGCTCGGCTCCGACGTGTTTACCTCGCGGAACGGTCCCCCGTGTCCGTACGCGTAGATGTCCAGCGTGAGCTGCTGCCCGACCACCACGTGCTTCGGCTTGACCGTCGCGCGCAGGAAAGCGGTCGGGTCGAGCGGGCGATCCAGCTTCAGGTCGTCCGGATAGCTCGGCAGGAGGTCGAGATCCTGGTCGTCGTTGTTGCCGAAATTGAAGTTGAAGCCGGGCATGGAGCCGAAGGGACTGTTCTGTCCGAACGGGTTCGGCCCGCCGAAGGGCCAGCCGGGTGACGAGCTCTGGCCCGCCGAGGGGGGCGCGCTGCCGGCCGGCACGACGACCACCGTCACTGTCTGTCCGGCTCTGCGCGCGCTGCCGACCTGGACCGTCGGCGGTCCGATGCGGAACGTCCCGGTGTGCGCGGCGCGGAGCGTCCAGGTCACGCTGATACCCTGGCGCTGCTGGATGCGGCCGTTGGCGATGGAGACCTGCTGCTGCGTGGTGATACGCGGCGGGCTGGCGCTGATGCCCGGAGGCACCCTCAGCCGCGGGCTGCCCGGGGTCGCCGAGCCCCGATCCGCCATGGCGTCCAGCTGCACCCGGAAGCTCTGTCCGACGCCGACGCGCTGCGCGCTGACCTGCGTGTGGAGCGACATGGCGCGGGCCGGCGCTGCCACTGCCGTGGCGCCCAGTGTCGCGAGCGCTGCCAGTCACAGCGGGTTTCACTTGTCCTCCATGCCGCGGACCTGGCTCTGCTGCGCCTGGTTCTTCGCGGCTTGTTGCTGCAACGTAGGAGCCCGCTCGAGCATGTCCAGCATCCGCTGGTCCTGGTTCGCGGATGGCGGTGGGCGGCCGGCGTCGGGGCGCTTCTGGTTCTGCGGGCCGGCGTCGGGGCGGCCTCCGCCGTCCTGCTTGCCGCCGTCCTGTCCCTGGCCCTTGCCGCCGTCCTTGCCGCCGTCTTTGCCGCCGTCCTTGCCGCCGTCCTGCCCGCCGTCTTTGCCGCCGTCTTTCCCGCCGTCCTTGTCCGCCGTCCTTGCCGCCGTCCTTGCCACTGTCCGGTCTGCTGCGTCGGGCCGCGCATCGGGGCCGGCGTCGTGCTGCTGGTCGCGGATGCGCTGGAGGGCGATGGCGCGGTTCCACGCCGCGTCGCGGCCGATACCGTCGCCCGCGTCGCCCGGGAAGCCCGGGATGAGCTTCAGCGCCGAGTCGTACTGGTCGACGGCCGCCTGGTACTGCTGCCGCAGGAACTCCAGGTTGCCCGCCAGGTAGTAGGCGCGCGCGCGCAGATCGATGGGCACGGTGTCGTCGCCCGCGATGAGCCGGACAATCTTGAGCGCGCAGTCGACCTGCTCGCTGCGCTTCTCGGCCTGCTGCTGCTCCTTCGGTGTGGGCCCGCCCTCGCCCACGTGCTCTTCCTCGTCGCCGAAGCGGCGGCCGAACTGCTCGCCGATGCGGAACAGTCCAAGCCCCAGGTCGAAGCCCGCGTTGTGCTTCTTGCGAACGCTGTCGGGCGCGCCGATATCGCCCTTCTCGCACTTGCCGGTCGAAAGATAGTCCTCGAGCAGATCCGCGGCCGCGCCCGCGTCCCCGGCGTCGAGCGCCTCGATGCGCGTCGTCGACCGGCGGCGCGTGACGCCTGAACAGCTTGTCCGGGCCGTGGCCGCAGCCGGCGGCCAGGAGCAGCGCCGAGGCCGACCAGCGCCGCACCTGCAGCGGCGCGTTCGACGGCTCGTCGCTTCTTCTTCCGGCGCCTGCGGGGCGGCGGCGGCACGATGGTGCGGCTTGCGAGCGCTTCTTCGCCTGCGAGATGAACGTCTCCAGCACGAGCAGCAGGATCGCCAGGCCCAGCGGATACATGTACACGTCCGCGTACACGGTCTCGACCTTCTCGCTCAGCTCCTCCGTCATCATGCGCTTGAGCCCCAGCGCGATCTTGCGGATGCCCGTGGAGCCGTGCTCGGCGCGGACGACGCGGCCGTGCGTGACCTCGGCGATCTTCGCCAGCTGCGCTTCGCCTTCGGCCGAGAGCGAGGTCGTCAGGGGCTTGCCCTGCGCGTCGGTGCGCCAGTCGACGATCTCGCCGGACTCGTTCACCTCCGGGATGGGCTCGGGCGTGCGTCCGCCGATCTGCACTACGTCGATGGTGATGTTGTCGCCTGCGGCCGACTGCGGCGACGCTGACCGGGTCGCCCTCCAGATCCTCGCCGTCGGTGACCAGCACCATCACGCGGCGGTGCTTCTTCGAGAGCGGATCGCGGTCGAGCAGGTCGCGCCCGGCCTCCAGAGCCCGCGCGATGGCCGTGCCGCCGACGGGCATGTCGTTCGGCGTGAGTTGGCGGAAGAACTGCGCGATGGCGCTGCCGTCGCTGGTCAGCGGGAAGCTCAGCGGCTCGCCGGCGAACGCCACCGCGCCGAAGCGCGCGCCGGGCAGATCGGCGATCAGCCGCGCCACTTCGCTCTTGGCGCGCGCGATGCGCGACGGCTTCACGTCGCGCGCGTACATGCTCTTCGAGTAGTCGAGCACGATGATCACGTCGAGGTTCGTCGCCGGGAATCAGCTTCGTGCCGCGCCCGTACTGCGGCTGCGCCAGCGCCACGAAGCCGAGCGCGACGGCCAGCACCAGCAGCACGCCCTTGACCGAGCGCCGCCGCCCGGCCCGGCTGGTGACCAGCGCGGCCATGCGGTCCTCGTCGCCGAAGCGCCGGATCGAGCGCAGCAGCAGGATCCCGCCGGCGATCAGGAGCGCCGCCACGACCAGCGCGAACGCCGTGCCGAACAGCCAGAGCGGCTGCCGCGAACTTCACGGGAACCTCCTGAGCAGGAGCGCGCGCAGCAGCGCGTCGAGCGCCAGAAGCAGCACGCCCGGCAGCAGCAGGTAGCGATACAGGTCCTCGTAGCTGGCGATGCTGGCCTCGAAGCGCGTCTTCTCCAGCTTGTTCAGCACGTCGTGGAAGCTCGCTTGCAGCGCCTTGGCGTCCGTGGCGACGTACATCTCGCCGCCGGTCTTCGCCGCGAGCTTCTTCAGGAGCTTGGGGTTCGTGGGGAAGGGAACGGTGACGTAGCGGGGTTGGCCGAACAGATCGTAGCCGTCCTGCACTTCGCCCGTCTCGCCGCGCCGATCTGGATCGGTGTAGAGGCGGACGCCGACCACGTTGGCCAGGTGGGCCGCGTACTCGGGCGCAATGCGGCCGGCGTTGTTGTCGCCGTCGGTCAGCAGGATGACGGCCTTGCTGCGGGCGTGGCTGTGGCGGAGCCTCGCTATCGCGACGCCCAGCGCGTCGCCGATGGCCGTCGCGCTGCCGTCGATGAGCTTCGAGCTGCATCTTGCTGACCAGCGTGTCGAGCAGGTGGTAGTCGAGCGTCGGCGGCGACAGGACGTAGGCGTGCTTGCCGAACACGACCACGCCGATGCGGTCGGTCTTGCGCCGCGAGATGAAGTCGCGGATGACGGCCTTGGCTCCGTCGAGCCGCGTCGGACGCTCGGCCCGCGAGCGCTTCGGCGCCAGGTGCATCAGATCGGGCGGCAGGTTGTCGAGCACGGCCTGCATCGAGCCGGAGAGGTCCAGCACGATCACGATGTCGATGCCCGACTCGTCCGCTGTCTGCGGGCGCAGCGTGTTCACCGGCCTGGCCATGGCGGCGACCAGCAGCACCAGGCCGACCGAGCGCACCACGCCCGGCACGTCGCGCAGCCACACGCGCCAGCCGGAGGGCCCCGTGCGAGCGGCGCCAGCGTGCCGAGCCTGAGGCGCGGCGTGCGGCGGTCCTCGCCGAACGTGCTGCGCCAGAACACGAACGGCACCGCGAGCAGGCCGAGCAGGAACCACTTCTGGCGCCAGGTCGCGTAGAGCAGCTCGTCGCCGCGCGCGATGGCTGGATAGGCGAGCGCCGAGTGCCGTCACACCAGCGTGGCAAGCACGACGATGCCGATGCGCGCGAACAACCGGCGTCGGGCGGCGCGGCCCGGCGTGTCGCGCGGGTCGCGCGGCGGCCGCCGCGACGCGGGGCGCCTTTGGCCTGGGCGTTTCGGTTCGCTCTTCACGCCTTGCCTCCGTCGTCGTCGCGCGGCTTGTCCGCTTCCTTCACCGCGCCCGTGTTCGGCGCGTCGGCTTCGCCTCCGGCTCCGGCGGCGCATAGGGCGAGCGCGGCTCGGCGGCTTCGGTCGCTTCGGCAGCGCCCGCTCCGGATGCGTTCTCCGGCGGGGTCGTTCCCGGCGGGACGGCGGCCGCGGCCGGCCCCGGTGCCCGCTGCGCTGCCGGGTCTCAGCGGCGGGATCGTGCTGTGCACGATGTGCTCGCCGCGCCCGAGCGCCGTCTCGCAATCCTGCTCGGTGGGCGTGAGCCGCGCGAACTTCACCAGATCCGCCTCGCGCAGGAACACCTCGATCTCGGGCAGCGCGGTCACGGTCGGAGTCACCCGACCGATGAAGCCCAGGATCTCGCGCGTCGTGCTCTCCAGTCCGTCGAAGCCGTAGCGATCGCCCAGGTACTTGCGCACCGTGTGCGAGACGCGATCGAAGTGCTCGCTGAAGCGCTGGTCCTCGATCAGGCCGGCGTGCCGGATGTCGAACAGCTCCTCCAGTGCCACCTCCCAGGGCGGCCGCGGCGGCGGCGGCGGCGGCTCGGGCCGCGGACGCCGGAGCCAGCGGCCCAGAAGCCACGCGACCAGCGCGCCGACCACCAGCGCGATCAGCGCCGCGTACGTGACGTCGCGCGCGGTCGTCCACTCCTCGCATCTGGCGGCGCGGCTGCGGGATTGGCGTGGGGTTTGGCGTGCGGCGTGCTCGCCGTCGGATCGTCGACGGTGATCTCGTGCGGCTCGGTGCACAGCGTGATCACCTCGCCGCTGGCGCGCGCGATCGCGATTGGCAACGGGCGGCACCGTCAGTTTCTGGCGCCCCGGCTTCTTCGGCAGCGGCACCAGCGGGATCCTCACGGTCGTGGTCGCGCGCTGGCCGCTTTCCTTGGTCTGCATCGGTGGGACCCGCGCCGCCGTCGGGGTCGGGCAGCGCGAAGCCGGCGCGCTCCAGTGCGTGCTCGCTGTCGCTGCCGAGCTCGAGGTGGAAGCCGTTCGGGAGCACGGTCTCGCCCTTGCCGTGCTCGACCGTCACGGTCAGCGTCGCGACGTGGCCGCTGACGCCCCGCGGCGGAAGCTTCTCGGTCAGCTTGGGGCGCTGCTTGCCGGCCGGCACGTGCTCGATGCAGCTCGCGGTTACGCTGCCCTGATCGGCGACGCCCCCGTCCGGCGCGGCCAGAGCGGGGGCCGGTGCGTCCGCCCGCTGCGCGTCGCTGGGCGCCGCATCCGCCGGCGCGCCCGCGTCCGTCGGCGCGCCCGCATCGTGTGCCTTTGCGGCGTGCTTTGCGGCGGTGTGCCTTGCGGCGGCGTGCTTTGCGGCGGGCTCCGGGGCGGCGGCGCTGGCGTGCGGCGCCGGCGCCGCGGGCGGCGGGGGCGGTGCGGGCGTTCCGCCGTCTGCCGCTGCGGCGCTCCGGGGAGCCAGGCTCCCGGCGGCCAGCAGCGCTGCTGCGATTGCGGCCGCGCCGCCTCATCGCCGCGCCCTCCGTGCGCGCCGCGCGAACAGGTCGTGCAGCGGCTTGATGTAGGGCTGGTCGGTCCTGACGACGCAGTGATCGAGCCCGAGCTTGCGGAACAGCTTGACCTGCTGCATGCGCAGGTGCCGCATCTGGTGGGCGTAGTAGGCGCGCACGCGCGGGCTCGACGTGTCGACCACCACGCTCTCGCCCGTCTCCAGATCCTCGAAGCTCGCCAGCCCGACGTCCGGCAGCTCCTCGTCGCGCGGGTCGACCAGCATCACCGGGATCACGTCGTGGCGCGCCGCCGCGAGCGACAGCGCGCGCTCGTAGTCGTCGGCGAAGAAGTCGCTCAGCACGAAAGCCACGCTGCGCCGCCGCGCGACGCTGTACAGCGTCTCGCAGCGCCACCTTCAGGTCGGTGCCCGTGCGCTCGGGCTCGGCGCCCAGGATCTCGCGCACCACGCGCATCACGTGCTTCTGCCCCTTCTTGGGCGGCACGATCTTCTCGATCTGGTCCGTGGCCAGGATCAGCCCGACGCGGTCGTTGTGCTTGATGGCGCTGAACGCGCACAGCGCGCCCACCTCGGCGGCCAGCCGCGACTTGCTGGCCTTCCGCGTGCCGAACTCCTCGCTCGCCGACAGATCGACGACGAGCATCATCGTCATCTCGCGCTCTTCGACGAAGACCTTGACGTAGGCCTCGTTCATGCGCGCGCTGACGTTCCAGTCGATGGTGCGGACGTCGTCGCCGGGCTGGTACTGGCGCACCTCGCGGAAGGCCAGCCCCTGCCCCTTGAACACGGACGTGTAGTTGCCCGACAGCTGCTCGGTCGCGAGCCGGTTGGTCGTGATCTCGATCTTGCGGAGGGCCTTGAGGAGCTCCTTGGGGATCACGAGCAGACCTGATTCCGTAGCTTGTGCCGAGCGGCGGGCATGGGCGACTCAGGGAACCTCTACGACCTCGAACACGCGCCGCACGATGTCCTCGGCCGTGACTTCCTCGGCCTCGGCCTCGTAGGACAGCACGATGCGATGGCGCAGCACGTCGGGGCCGATCGCCTTCACGTCCTCCGGCGTGACGTAGCCGCGATGGCGCAAGAAGGCGTGCGCGCGCGCCGCCAGGTTCAGCGCGATGCTGGCGCGCGGGCTTGCGCCGTACTCGATGAGCGGCGCCAGATCCTTCATGCCCTTCTTCTGCGGCTCGCGCGTGGAGAACACCACGTCCACGATGTAGTCCTTGACGCGGTCGTCCATGTACACGTCGCGCACGACCTTGCGCGCGTCGGCCAGCTGCTCCGGCGTGGTCGTGGGCTTGGCGGCGGCCGGCAGGCTCCCCGTCATGCGGTCCATCACCGCCCGCTCCTCGTCGCGCGACGGGTAGCCGACCTTGATCATCAGCATGAAGCGATCGACCTGCGCTTCCGGCAGCGGGTAGGTGCCTTCCTGTTCGATGGGGTTCTGCGTCGCCATCACGACGAAGGGATCGGGCAGCGGGTAGGTGGTGTCGCCGATCGTGACCTGGTGCTCCTGCATCGCCTCGAGCAGCGCGCTCTGCACCTTGGCGGGCGCGCGGTTGATCTCGTCGGCCAGCACCAGGTTCGCGAAGATCGGGCCCGAGCTTGCTGGTGAACTCGCCCGTTCTTCTGGTTGTAGATGACCGTGCCGATGAGGTCGGCCGGCAAGAGGTCGGGCGTGAACTGCACCCGCGCGAACTTGGCGTGGATGGCGTCGCAGATGGTGCGCACGGTGAGCGTCTTGGCCAGTCCCGGCACGCCCTCGAGCAGCACGTGGCCGCCGGCGAGCAGGCCGACCAGGATGCGCTCGACCATGTAGCTCTGACCGACGATGACCTTGCCGACCTCGGCCACCAGATCATCGATGAAGGCGCTCTCCTTGGCGACAATATCGTTCAGCGCCCGGACATCTTGCATTTCGGCTAGCTCCTCGGCTTCAGGGGGTCATCGCTATAGCGCGACCACCGAGGCCGGGACAATTGCGGCCGGCCGCCTATTCCACCGCTTTGGGCCTGATCAGTCGCGGTTGGACGGCGCACGCTGCGCGGCGGGGATCGTCACGCGGCGGTCCGTCCGGTCCGCGTCCAGCATGCAGCTCCGCTTGACCTTCTGGCAGCGCCCGGTGCGCGTCACGAGCTGGATCCGGAACTCGTCGCCGTCCCCGACCACGAAGCGGTCGCGCGCCTTGAGTCCGGGCCAGGCGATTTCCCAGGTCCCGGCTCGCAGCCTCACCCGCGCGCTGCGGGGGCTCGTGCCTGCCGGCACCGTGACCGAGACCGGCTTGCGAGGGTCCTTGCCGGCCAGCGCGGGGGGACGGATCGGACGCATCCGCAGCGCCAGCGCCGCGTCCGCCGCTTCCTGCTCGGGATGACAGGTCAGTCTGCCGGCCGCGCGCCGGGCGTCGCAGGCTGTCAGCTTCCAGTGGTTGTGCGTGACGGTGACCGTTCCGTGCGGCCCGGGTTCCAGCGAGCTGGGCGGCCCGGCACTCGGCACCGATGCGGCGCCACCCAACAGGGGGACCGCAAGGAATACGGCAGCGATCGCGGCTCTCGACATCGTTTCGGCCTTTCGCGAGGCAGCGCTCCCGCACGCGCGGGCGAATGTTGGACGGAGTCTGCAGCTCCCGTGTTCAAATCGCGAGGGCTCCAGCAATGCTGGAATCCGTGGCAGGCGGATCCAGGCCGGTCAGTCAGACGGAGCCTCGCGATGCCGCCTTCTTCTGCCCAGCAGCTCCGCGACCCGCTCCCGGCAGGCCTCGCTCCGGAAACACGCGAGCTGCGCTTCGCGCTCTTCCGCTAGAGCGGCCGAGAGCTCCCGGCGATCCACCTTGCGCATCGTAGCCAGGATCGCATCCCGTGCGAGCGGCGCCAGCTCCGCCCAGCTCCGGGCGTGATCCCGCCAGCGCTGCTCGTGCCTGGCCGCTGGGGCGACCTCGTCGACCAGTCCGATGGCGAGTGCTTCCATCGCGCCCAGCTGCGGGCTGCGCAGCATGAGGTCGAGCGCACGCGAGCGCCCCACGCGCCGAGGCAGGAAATAGCTCGCGCCCCAGTCCGGCCCCAGCCCCGCGCGCGCGAAGCCCGTCGACAGTCGCGAGTTCTCCGAGCAGAGCCGGTAGTCACAGGCCAGCGCGAGGCCCAGCCCGGCGCCGACCGCTGCGCCGTTGATGGCTGCCAGGGTGGGCTTGCGCACCTCGCACGCCAGACGCAGGACGACCTCCGCGTCCACGTCCAGCATGCCGGCGAGCACCTGGTCGCCGTCGGGTTCGTCCGCCAGCGCGGCCAGGTGCTGAAGGTCGGTTCCGGAGCAGAACGCTTCGCCCGCGCCGCGGAGCACGATCGCGCCGATCGCCGGATCGTCGGCGATCACCTGCAGATGGCTCGCGAGCTGCTCGCGCATGGTACCGGCCAGGGCGTTGCGTCGCGCCGGCCGCTCCAGCGTCAGTATCGCGACGGCCCCCTCGCGATCGATCGTCACCCGTCCCTCGTCGCGCATGGCCCCCTGGTCGCACGGCGTCTGGCGCGCTTCAAGCGACGGTGGCCCCGCGTCGCCGGCTCGGCTAGGCAGAGGGCGTGGCAGGACAGAGCCGGCCTCTCTTGTCGTTGCTCCGCTGGCTCGGGCCGTGGACGGCGGACAGCGTCGTGCCGACGGGGATAGACCGAACGGTCTGGCTTCTGCGCGATGGACCGCTTGCCGGATACCGCGCTCATCGCGCCGGAGAGACGCGCGATCCGGATCGCCCCGCGCGCCTCGAGGCCTACGAGTACCACCCGCCACGGGAGCCCGTGGGCAGCTACCTGATCGCACCGGGGCTGCACTTTCTCGGTCCCGACGACCCGCGCCTCGATCGATTCTGCCGCGTGCTGGCGGCCGCGGGCTTCCACGTCGTGGCGCCGTTCCTGCCGGCCTACGTCGACCTGTGCGTGCATCCGAGCGCGTCCGACGATCTCGAAACGGTGGCGCGTGCACTCGGCGATCGCCTCGCGCCCGGACGGCGGCCGACACTGTTCAGCATCTCGTTCGGCTCCTGGCCCGCGTTCGAGGTAGCTGCGCGGCTCGGCAGCGCGATCGACGGCGTCATCACCTTCGGCGGCTATTCCGACTTCGACGCGGCCGTGCGCTTCTGCGTCGACGGCGTCATGCGTTCGCCGGAGGGCGACGTGACGCTCGCGCGCGACCCGCTCAATTCGCCCGCACTCTTCCTCAACATCCTGCCCTGGCTCGAGCACACGGGTGGCAGTACCGCCGAGCTCGAGTCCGCGTGGCGTCGGATGGTGTACCGCACCTGGGGGCGCATGGAGCTGAAGCAGCCGGGACGCCTCGAGCCGTTCGCCCGCGAGCTCGTGGCGGACGTGCCGGAGCGGCATCGCGAGCTGTTCCTGATCGGGTGTGGCGTCGTCCCTGGTGCGATCGACCTGGTGGAAGCGGGCCTGGGGCGGGCGCGGGGTGCGCTCTCGTTCGCCGATCCCGGTCTGGCGCTACGCCGGCTCGAATGCCCCGTCGTCATCTGCCATGGCCGGGACGATGACGTGATTCCCTATGGCGAGGCGTACAAGCTCGCGCGCGTGCTGGAGCCGCGTGTCCCCACACGCCTGCACCTGACGGGGCTGTACGGGCACACGGGCGCCGGCAGACCGGGTGCAGGCGCGGCCGTGCGCGAAGCGGGCGCGCTGTTGTCGATCGCACGCGCGATTGCGCATGGGAGCGCATTGCGCCGCATGCTCGAGCGCTAGATCGTAGCATTTTGCTACACTTGTGTGTCAATTTGACACATTTGCACGCCGTCTTGCCCAGATCTAATATGGGTGACTGGTCACCCATGAAAGCCAGGGACGATGCCGCGGGTTAGCGCAGAGGCGAGGGCGGAGGCGCGCCGCCGCCTGCTCGAGGCGGGTGCGGAGCACTTCGCCAGGGACGGGCTCGAGCGGGCGAGCGTGGACGCTATCGCCGTCGGCGCCGGCTACGCCAAGGGCACCTTCTACAACTACTTCGACAGCAAGGAAGCGCTGTTCGGGGAGGTGATCGCGGAGGGCGCGCGGCGCGCGGTCGCGCGCTACGCGGAAGTCGAGGAGCGCGGCAGCGTGCGCGAGCGGCTCACGGCGCTGGCCGCCGCGGACGTGACCGTCCTCTGCGAAGAGGAAGCATTCATGAAGGTCGTGGTGCGCGAAGCGATGAGCTTCCGCGCGGAAACGTACCCGGTGGTCGTCCAGCATCTCGCGCCGTACCTCTCGAAGGTCGAGTCGGTGCTCGTCGGACGGCATTGCAGCCGGCGAGATCCGCAGCGACAGGCCGAGCGTGCAGCTGGCGCTGATGTTCGTCGGGACGCTGACGCTTCTCTACGTGCAGCACTGGGGCAGCGGCGGAGCCTGGCCGTCGCTCGACGACGTGCCGGACCTCGCCGTCGGTGCGTTCCTCGACGGCGCCGCCGTCCGCAAGGGAGACACAGCATGAGCAGCTTCGTCTGGATGAAGGTTCTGGAGTCCGCGCCGGAGCGCTACGATCGCGGCATCAACATGCTGTCGGGCGGGCACATCGAGGAGGTGTATGAACGCATTGCCGGACGTGTAGCGTCGCCGGGCAAGCGCATTCTCGATATCGGCTGTGGCACGGGCGGGGTGTCGCTGGCCTGCGCCGCGCGCGGCGCGACGGTGACGGGGATCGACATCGACAGCGGCATGCTCGAGGTGGCGCGGCACAAGCCCGTGCCGGACAAGGGCAGCGTGGAATTCGTCGAGCTCGGCGCCGCGGAAATCGAGGATCGCTTCGAGGAAGCAACCCTGGACGCGGTCGTGTCGTGCTCTGGCCATGAGCGAGCTGTCGCCCGACGAGCAGGACTACGCGCTCGGCATTGCCTTCTCGCGGCTGGTGCCCGGCGGAATGATCGTGATCGCGGACGAGACCACGCCAACGAGCGGACTGTCGCGGCTCGTCTACCGGCTCAAGCGATTGCCCGTCGTCGCCGCTACCTACCTGCTCACCCAGACCACGACGCGGCCCGTGAAGAATCTCGCGAGACGCATCGAAGCGGCGGGGTTCTCGCGCGTCGAGGAAGAACGACTCGGGTCGGGCAGCTTCGTGATCGTGCAGGGGGTGAAGGCGGCATCATGAGACCCATCGACCTGCCCGCGTACCTCCGCGATACGGCGCTGCGCATGTTCCCGCACAGCACGCGGACTGGGCTTGTGCGGATCGGCAACCCGGGGCGCGAATCACCGGCGCTGGTCACCGGCAATTTCACGCTCACCGTGCGGCGGCTCCGCGATACGCTGCGCGGGCGCGACGCCTGGCTGCTTGTCGCAAACAGCAAGGGTATCAACGTGTGGTGTGCGGCAGGCGGCGGGCACCTCACGCACCACGACATCATCTCGGTCATCCGCACCTCGCGCATCGCGGAGCAGGTCGACCATCGCGAGGTCATCCTGCCGCAGCTGTGCGCGACGGGCGTCGAGCGGCGCCGCATCACCGAGACCACGGGCTTTGCGACGCGCTGGGGCCCGGCGCGGCTGGAGGATCTGCCGGCCTTCCTCGACCGCGGTGCGCGGGTGCACAAGCGGCGAGCGGTTCATGCGCTTCCCGCTCTGGGAACGGCTCGAGATGGCGGCGATGTGGGGCGTGATGATGCTGGTCATCGCGCTGCCGATCGTTGCGGTCCTGGCCGGCTGGAAGAGCGCAGCGGCGACGGAAATCGCGGTGGCGCTGATGGTCGCAGGACTGTTCGCGCTCGTGCCCTGGCTCCAGCTGCGCACGCTTGCGCGCTACTTGACGTTCGCGGCCTTCTGCGTTGCGGCGGCCCTGCTCGGCGCCGGGCTCCTGGTCGCGTTCGGAGCCTGGACACCCGGGCACGAGCTGGCGCTGGCGCTGACCTGCCTTGTCGCGATGGGCGTTCTCTCGGTCGATCTCGCCGGCACCACGCCCTGGTACGCGAGCTACATCAACTCGTTCCGCAACGAGCCGCACATCGAGCTCGTGGAGGAGCGCTGCACGGGAGCGGCGGACTGTGTGCAGGTGTGCCCGCGCGACGTGCTGAAGATGAACGGCACGCGCCGCAAGGTCGAGATCACGCACCCCGATCAGTGCATCCAGTGCGGCGCCTGCATCGTGCAGTGCCCGGAGGACGCCCTGCGCTTCCACTACGACGACGGCCGCATCGTCGAAGCGACGACCCTCCGCACCACGCGCATGAACATGCTCGGGCGGCGCACGGTGGAAGTGAAGCAGTAGGCGCGCCGCTCAGTGGCCGGAAGCAGCGCCGGGCGGCGGACGGCCGTGGCGCTTGGCGAGCGCGGCGCGGTAGGCGTCGAATTTCTTCTGCTGGTCGGCATCGAGCACCGCGCGGATCTCGCTGTCGATCTGTGTCCGGAGCTTGTCGAAGGACGGCGCGCAGTGCTGGAAGGTCCGGTGGCGTTCGCCCTCGTGCTTGTCGAAGATCGCTTCTATCTGCGTGCGCTGCTCGCTCGTGAGATCGAGCTGTCGGCTCATCGCCTCCATCCGGAAGTGGATCCACGCGCGGCCGGGCGGACCGGCAAGCTCATGGGCGAAGTGCATGCGGTGGTAGGCCTGCATTCCGAATGCGCCGGCCGCACCGCCCAGCACGAAGGTGGCGACGAGTACCGCAATCGACCTGGACTTGGGGCTCACTGGGAAAACTCCACCGGATCGAAGGCCGTGAGGGTGTTCCGGTCGAGGCGCGACTGCGCCTGGGTCGAGTACAGCGCTGCGGCTGCGGCTGCCATCGCGAAGGCGACCAGCGCGACGCGCCCGACCTGCCACATGCTCCGCTGCCACGACCCCTCGCGCTCGACCGCAGCCATCACCCAGTCGGCGAAGCCGGACGCGGGCGCCACGCTGCTGGTCGAGCGCGCCAGCCGGGAAAGATGCTGATCGATGTCGTGCTCGTTCATGACCCACCTCGCCGGCGCCGGAGCGTGGAGCGCGCGCGGACCAGGCGCTGCTCCACCGCGCCTTCGCTGCAGCCGAGCGCATCGGCCGCTTCCAGCGCCGTCAGACCCTCGACCGCACACAGCACCAGCGCCGCGCGCTGCTCGGCTGGCAACTCATCGAGCCAGCTGCCGAGCTCGGACAGCGCCGCCCGTGACTCCGGGTCCAGCCCGGAATCGAAGCGGCCGTTGTCGAGCGCCGCGTCGTCGCCGGCGGGTCGCGCTGCCCGCCGGCGGAGCGCATCGATGCAGGCGTTGGTCACGATGCGCCGGAGCCAGGTGCGGACGCCCGCCCGCTCGTCGAAACGCCCCTCGGCGAGTGCGCGATAGGCCTTCACGTACGCCTCCTGCAGAACGTCCTCGGCGTCCGCCGTGCTGCCGAGGATGCGGGCCGCGAGCCGGTAGCTCTGCTTCTCCGTGTGTTCGACGATCGTGCGGAACGCTGCCGGATCGCCACGAGCGACCCGGCGGGCGGATAGCGAGAGATCGGCTTCCACGGCGTTCCGGTTTGCGTCTCACGTGCAGATGGGCGTGGCCCGGTCACGACTTTGCTCCTGGTCACGGTTTTGCGCCAGCCCTCCGGTCCAGCATCTTGGCGAGCTGGGTACGCTGGTCGGGCGTCAGCGATCCTTCCCGGGGCGAGGCCCCGTGCTTCTTCCACTTCGGACGCAGCCGGCGCCCGGATCCCTACGCCGATCAGAACAGCCCCCTCTGTGTGCGCACGAAGCCGACCTTCCGTGCGCGGGTGCGTGCGCCCTCGATGGCGCTCTGCTTGACGGCGCCGGCGTGTGCGCGCAGGAGCTCGCCGGTCAGGTGCTCGAGCGCCAGGATCGCATCCACGCGATCGACTCGCGCACGTTCCACGGACAGCTCTGCCTGACGCAGCGCATCCTGGGCCTGCTGGACCTCTATCGCCGTGCCAGCGCCCCGGGCATAGCGGGCCTGCTGGGCAGTGAACTGTTTCTTGGCTGCTTCCGCGGCGGCCTCGGCGAGCTTGACGCGGCGCTCGGCGCCTCTGGCCTGCGCCAGCTGGCTGGCGGCCTGCGACTCGGCCTGCTGGCGCGCCGCGGACAGCTTCGCCTCGGCGCTGTCGACGGCGAGCATCGCCGAGCGGCGCTGGGCGCTCATCGTGGTGTCGCTCAGCGGCAGCTCGAACACGATGCCGATGTGCGCGCTCAGGGCCTGCCCGGTTCCGAAGCGCGCGAATGCGGGCGGCACTTCCTTGTACGCGAGCCCCTCGGACTGCACGTAGCCTTCGAGATCCAGTCGCGGCCGCTGGTTTTCCCCCGCGGTCTTCAGCCTGTCGCGGGCCACGTCGAGCTGCGCCTGCGCGGCCTTGACCTCGAGCGACTGGTCGACGGCGGCTTTCAACACGTCGCGGCGCGACGGGGGCGTGCGCAGATCCTCCGCAGGCGTCTGGTCGCTCGTCTGCACGCCGTTCACGAAGTCGCCGCTTCCCAGAAGTTGTTGCAGCTGGAGCGCCTGCTGCTGGCGCTGCACCTCGGCGCTGGCGAGCGACTGATCGCGTTGGGCGACCTGTGTCTCGAAGCTCAGCACGTCGATCGGGGCCAGCGCGCCCGACTGCTGGCGCTGGCGGGCCTCGTCGCGCTGTTTGACGGCCAGATCGCGCGAGCTCTTCTCGATCTCGACCGAGCGGTCCCGGTACCAGAGCTCCCAGTAGGCGGTCAGCACGTCGCGCAGGAGCTGGCTGGCAGCGACATCCTGGGCGCGCTCGCTGGCGGTGCGGGCCAGGCGCGCCTGGCGCAGCGCCGCTTCACCCACGTCGGTCCCGGCGCCGCGCAGCAGCGGCTGCACCAACGTGAGGCGGCCGGTCAGGTCGTAGCCGGGGCCGAGCGTGACGTACTGGTCGGTGCCGGGCACCGTCTGCGTCTTGTTGGTCGACCGGGTGCCGTCCACGCGAAGTGTCAGCTGGGTGCCCCAGGGGAAGGTGTGGCTGAGCTGCGAGCCCACGGCCCACGTGTTGCCCTTCGAGACGCTCACCTCGCCGCTGGCGCCCGATCTGAGCCGGGGCGACTCGTTGTGCGTGAAGCCCGCATCCGCCTCGAATACCGGCACGAACCTGCCTTCCTCGGCGAGCACGTCCTGCTGGGCGGCGGCCGCGTCGATCATCGAGGCCTGCAGCGAAGGATTTTTCGCCAGCGCCTCCTCGATCGCCTGGCGCTCGGTCAGGGTGAGGGTCTGTTGCGCGGTGGCGACCGCGGGAAACGAGGCGAAAAGGACGACGGCTGAGAGCGGCAGGAGCTTGTTCATGGCGCAGGGCATCGATGGGGTTGAGGCGCGCGGCCTTTCCGGGGGCGAAGGCAGAGCCGTCGGCGGCTCCCACGGGGACTGTTCGCGGGGAGCGCGGCGATTATTTCAAGGCCGCGCCGCCTTTCGTGAAGGCCGGGTTCGTGCAGGACGCTACTCATGGCGCAGGGCATCGATGGGGTTGAGGCGCGCCGCCTTGCGGGCCGGCAGATAGCCGAACAGAACGCCGACGAGCGCCGAGAACACGAAGGCCAGAATGGTCAGGCCCGGGGAGACAACGAACGGCAGGCCCATGCTGTGCGTCGCCGCATAGGCGCCGATCGTGCCGAGGACGACGCCGATGACGCCGCCCAGCGTGGAGAGCACGATGGCTTCCACGAGGAACTGCAGCAGCACCTCGTTGCCAAGCGCGCCGATCGCGAGGCGGATGCCGATTTCGCGTGTGCGCTCGGTGACCGACACCAGCATGATGTTCATGATGCCGATGCCGCCCACCAGCAGGCTGACGGCTGCAATAGCGCCGAGCAGCGCCGTCAGCGCGCCGGTCGTCTGCGAGACAGTGTCGACAATTTCCTGCATGTCGCGCACGTTGAAGTCGTCCTCCGCTCCCGGGGCAACGTGGCGCCGTTCGCGCAGGAGCGACTCGATCTGGGCCTTGACCCGCGACGTGTCGTTCTTGCTCGTCACCGAGACGAAGACGGTTGGAATGTCGCGATTGCCAACGATGCGACGTTGCACGGCCGTGAGCGGCATCACGATCAGGTCGTCCTGGTCGGAGCCCATCGCGCTCGACCCCTTCGCGGTCAAGACGCCGATCACGGTGCAGGGCGTGCGCCCGAGGCGGATGGCGGCGCCAATCGCGCTCTCGCGTCCGAAGAGCTCCTTGCGCGTGGTCTCGCCGATCACGCACACCGAGGCGGCGCCGGACTCATCGGCTGCGTTCAGGAGCCGCCCCTGTGCGATCGTGTAGTTCCTGACTTCGAAGAAGGCAGGCGTCGAGCCGTAGATCTGTGTGCGCCAGTTGGTGTTGCCGTAGACGGCGACGATCGCCTTGGCAGAAGTGGGCGCGATGGCCTTCAGGCCGGAGATCTGTTTCCTGATCGCGGCCACATCCGACATCTCGAAGGGGGTTGTCCCCGAGCTGGGGGCGCCATGGTGACGGTCTGCGCCCGGGCTCAGGATGAGCAGGTTGTCGCCGAGGGCGGAGATGCGTTCGGTGACACTGGCCGTGGCGCCCTGCCCAATCGACACCATGGCGATGACGGCGCCCACGCCTATCACGACGCCGAGCATGGTGAGGAAGGAGCGCATGGTGTTGCGCCGGATCTCCCGCAGCGACATGTGCAGGATGCTCCAGAGCATCAGCTGCGTCCTCCCGTGAGTTGGTCGTCGAGGATGCGGCCGTCCTTGAACGTCACGATGCGCGAGCCGTACGCGGCGAGATCCGGCTCGTGCGTGACCATCACGATGGTCAGCCCGCGTTCGCGGTTGAGCTGGACGAGCAGCTTCATCACTTCTGCGCTCCGCGCCGAGTCGAGGTTGCCCGTCGGCTCGTCGGCGAGCAGAAGCGCGGGGTCGACCACCAGCGCGCGGGCGATCGCGACGCGCTGCTGCTGCCCGCCCGAAAGCTCCGACGGCGTGTGGTGCTCGCGCCCTTCCAGACCCACGATCGCAAGCGCCTGCATCGCGCGGTGATGCCGCTCCTCGGCCGGGACGCGCTTGTAGATGAGCGGCAGCTCGGTGTTCTCCAGGGCGGTGGTGCGGGCGAGCAGGTTGAAGCCCTGGAAGACGAAGCCGATGTAGTTCCGCCTGAGCAGCGCCTGCTGGTCGCGATCGAGCTTGCCCACGTCGACGCCGCGGAAGAAGTAGCTACCGTCCGTCGGTACATCGAGGCAGCCGATGATGTTCATGCAGGTGGACTTGCCCGACCCGCTCGAACCCATGATCGAGACGAACTCGCCCGGGTAGATCGATAGGTCGATGCCGTCGAGCGCGCGGACCTCCGACGCGCCTTCGCCGTACACCTTGGTGATGCCGCGGAGCGCGAACCACGGCTCCGTGGACACTTCGCTCGCGGCGGCGGCCATCAGCCACCTCCGGTTACGTCCACGATGACCTTCTGGCCCGGTTTCACGCCCGAGAGCACCTCGGTCACCTGACCGTCCGAGACGCCGATCTTGACGGCAACGCGCTTGGGTTGGTTGTTGGCGAGCACCCAGACGTGCGGCGCGTTCGGGTCTTCCTTCTTCTTGGGTGCCGCCCCGGCGGGTGGGCGGCTGCGGCCCGAGAACATGCGCAGGCCGGGAGGACCACCGTGCCCGCTGCTCCCCGTCGACGGCGGCTTGAAGCGCAGCGCGGCGTTCGGCACCAGGATGGCGTTGTCGCGGTGCACGGTCACGATCGTGGCGGTCGCGGTCATGCCTGGCCGCAGCACACCGTCCGCGTTGTCGACGCGTAGAATGGCTTCGTACGTGACCACGTTGTCGACCGTGGTCGGCACGTTGCGGAGTTGCTTCAGCGTCGCGGGGAACTTCCTGTTGGGATAGGCGTCGACGGTGAAGCTCGCGTCCTGGCCCTGCTTGACGCGGCCGATGTCGGCCTCGTCGATCGCAATCGAGAGCTGCATCTCTTTCAGATCCCGGGCGAGCGTGAACAGCACCGGGGTCTGGAAGCCCGAGGTCACGGTCTGGCCGACCTCGACCGCCCGTGACAGCACCACGCCGTCGATGGGCGACTTGATCTTCGCCTTGTCGAGGTTGGTCTGCGCCTGCTCGAGCGCAGCGCGGGCCAGTGCGATGTCCGCGGCCGACGATCTGACCTGTGCCTGGGCGCGCTCGGCCGCGGCGTCTGCCGACTCCAGATCCTGGTCCGAGATCAAGCCCTGTTTGGAGAGCGTGTGCTGTCGCGCGGCGACCAGCTTGGTCTCCTTGGCGGTGGCTTTGGCGCTGGCATACGACGCCTGCGCCGACACCAGCCTGGCGCTCGCCTGGTTGCGCGACGCGGTGAGCTGTTCTGGATCGATCTCGAGCAGCAGCTCGCCCTTCTTCACGCGGTCGTTGAAGTCCGCGTGGATGGCCATGATGCTGCCAGTGACCTGGGCGCCCACCTCGACGGTGTCGACGCCCGAGAGCGTGCCCGTCGCGGTCACGGTGGCGTTGAGGTCGCCCTGCTGGACCGCCTCGGTCGAGTACTTCGGGACGTTCTGCTTCGCTGCCGACTTGCGCCATGCGAGGAAAGCCACCACGCCGCCCGCCACCACCAGAAGCGGCACGATGCGCCAGATCCAGCGCCGCACACGGTGTGAGCGGCCCATACCGACCTTCTGGCGGAGCTCGGTGGCGGCGTCCTTGGCGATTCCGTTCTCGACGCTTCCCGGCTGATTCGCGTTGCTCATCCAAGCCCCCCGACGCAGGTCATGCGCCGTTCCCTACGGTTGCCCCGCCGATTTCCATCCGTTGTGGGTGGAAATCGGTGCGAGTCCTCGCTTCCATGCCGTCCTGGGCTCGTGAGAGCCTGGCTTCATGGCCTCGCGATCCAAAGGCTGCGTGTCGGCGGGTCTCGCCGCACTGCTGGTCACCTTCTCCCCCTATGCCGCCTTGGCGGCCACGCTTTCCTTCGGCGTTGTCTCGCCCGATGTCAAGGTGCGGCCGGGCGATACGCCGGCGACCGCGGCTTCGGCTGCGCTGCGTGCCGCGAAGAACGAGTTCGAGCCGTTCCAGATCGTGTTCACGAGCGCGGGCGGAGCCACCAGCGGCGTGTCGGTCAAGTTGTCGAAGAGCCTGACCGGTCCTGGCGGCGCGACGATTCCCGACAAGAACGTCGTCCTGTACGCCGAGCGCTACTACCAGGTCGGCACGGCCTCGAACTCCGAAGGTGCGGCCGGGCGCTGGCCGGATCCGCTCGTGCCCGACGTCGACACCTACTTCGGCGAGAAGCGCAATGCGTTCCCGTTCGACGTGCCGGGGACCGAGTCGCGCGCGGTGTGGGTGGACATCCTCGTGCCGGCCGCTGCAACTCCGGGCGACTATTCCGGCGAGCTCGAGATCGACGTGGGGGGCAAGCAGCAGGGCACCGTTCCGATCGCGCTGCATGTGGGCAGCTTCTCGCTACCGTCGACGGCCACACTGGCGTCGGCGTTCGGTATGGACTGGTCGGCTCCATGCGTTGCCCACACAGGGACGAACTCCTGCGACACTTCCTGGAACGAGCCCAAGGCGAACGCGCTGCGCGAGCTGTACCTGCGTGCGGGGCTCGATCACCGCTTCACCATCTCGGACAGCGACTACCAGCCGCCTTTCGGTGCCAGCCAGGCGCCCTACGAGCAGTATGTGATGCCGCTGGTCGACGGCACCGGCCCCACCCGGTTGAAGGGCGCCAAGCTCACGGCCATCCGCCTCGACGGTGGCGACTCGAGCGTCGGACAGTGGATCACGTACGCCAAATCCAAGGGCTTTTTCGATCGGCTGTTCTACTACCCGATTGACGAGCCCGGCTCGAACCAGAGCCAGTGGAACTCGCTCGTCGCCTCGGCGCAGGCGCTGCACGCCGCCGATGCGAACGCCCGCATCATCATCACCTCCGACATCGACGAGGCGAACGCGGCCGGCGCCACGAACGACATCGACATCTTCGTGCCGGTCATCAACTACCTGGACGACAAGTCAGGCGGCAAGTACGCGGGCAACCAGCGATCGAAATACGACAGCTGGGTCTCGGGCAAGTCGAACCGCCGCTTGTGGTCGTACCAGTCGTGCATGTCGCACGGTTGCGGCAACTGCGGTGACCCGACCACGGACAGCTACTTCACCGGCTGGCCGCAGATGGTGATCGACTCGAGCGCGGTGCAGGATCGCGCGTTCCCCTGGGTCGCGTTCAATCTCGACATCACGGGCGAGCTGTATTTTGCCACCGCGCACCAGCTGGCGACGGCCTGGGACCCGGACGGGCAGTGCGACTTCTCGGGATCGGGGGACGGCACGATCTTCTATCCGGGCAAGCCGTCTATCATCGGCGGCACCAAGGACATCCCCATCGAGTCGATCCGGATGAAGCTGATTCGGGAGGGGATGGAGGACTACGAATACCTCGTCCAGGCCGCCAAGAAGGACCCGGCCAAGGCCCACCAGATCGCGTCGACGCTGTTTCCGCACCCCTGGGACACGCACAAGCCGGCGGCCGACATCGAGAAGGCCCGGGACACGCTGTTCGCCCTGCTCGACAGCCCATCCTCGGGGAGCGCCGGAGGAGCGAGCGGCAGCGGCGGCACAGCGGCAGCGGGTGGAGCGGGCGGCTCTGCCGCGGGGGGCAGCGGCGGCATCGACGGTGGAGCCGCGGCCGGAGGGGGAGGCGGCTCCGCGGGCGGGTCGGGAGCGTCGTCGGGTTCGAACAGCGGCGGCTGCGGCTGTCGCGCTGCGGGGAACCCGCTACGCGGCGATGTCTGGTGGGCGCTGTTTCCGATAGCATGGGGTGTGGTTCGGCGGCGGCGTGCCCGGCGTCGAGCGCATTAACACGCGCACCCGGCGCGGCATCCATCGACTGTGAACCGCGTTACCACGATCCTGATCCCGTTGGCGACGGCCGTCCTCGGCGGCGTGGTCGGGGGGCTTATTACCCAACACAGTGCGGCGTCACCGGCCAAGGCGGTCCAGAGCGCCGATGCCAATTCCGTCGAGCCGGGCACGGACGGAACGTTGACCGATCGCGTGGCGGCGCTGGAGAGCCAGGTCGCCCGGCTCAAGCGCGAGAAGAATGCGATTGCCGCGCTGAGGGCGTACGGCTCCGCGATGGCCGCCAACCGGCGTCCCCCAGACGCGGGTGCGGCGCCGAGCACGGCGGTGGACGATCCCGTGTTCCAGACCGCCGTCGAGGACATCATCGACCGGACACGGCAGGAGAGGCGACAGCAGCGCATGCAGCGCTTCACCCAGCGCGTCAACGATCGTCTCACCAGCGAGCTCAAGCTCGATCCGGCGCAGCAGCAGAAGATAGCCCAGGCGATCCAGGACTTCATGCAGAAGGTCCGCGACATGTGGGAAAATCGCGACGCCGACGGCGGACTCGATCGCACTGCCCGGCGCCAACAGATGCAGAAGCTCCGCGACGACGCGCGGAAGAAGATTTCGGGCTCGCTCCGCTCCGACCAGCTCGACAAGTTCCAGAGCATGGATCGCGTGTTGCCGTTCGGAGGCCGGGGTGGGCGCCGCGGCGGCGGCAACGGCGGCGGCAACCCCCAGCAGCAGCAGTAGGCGACCGCGACGCGACGCCCCCGATCCGGATTCGATCCGCGTGGTACTCTGCTTCGTATGCGGTTCGTTTTCCTGCTGGGTCTGTTGAGTTGTGCAGCGCTGCCGACCGTCGCGGCGTGCGGTTCCAGCGGCAACAGCGGCGGCGGTGGCGGCGGAATGCCGGATGCCGGCAGCGACACCGGCGCCGGCGGAACCGGGGGCATCGGTGCAGGCGGCGGGACGGCCGGGAATGGAGGCGCTGCGGGCACAGGGGGCAACGCGGGTACGGGCGGCAGCGCGGGTGCGGGCGGCAGCGCGGGCAGCGGCGGCTCGACGGGGGTTCCGCCCGCCGGCTGGCTCTACACGAGCGGCAGCCAGATCCTGCAATCGAACGGCAAGACGGGCACGGCGTGGATGGGCCGCGGCGTGAACACCGACGACATCTTCCTGTGCGAGTACAACTACCAGCTCTGGATGTCGTCCGCCGGGTCGGAGCAAGCGCTCACGAGCATGCTGTCGGGCCTGATCACCGACTGGAAGCCGAACTTCATCCGCATCTCGCTCAGCATGGCGTCCGACCCGGTGACGACGAGCTGGCTCTCGAACCCGGCGCAGTACAAGACGCCGATGACGAACGTGATCAACGGTCTCGGCGCGAACGCGGGCGTCTACGTGCTGGTCACGCTGCGTAGTGACGCGTCGATGGGCATGCAGGATCAGGTGGACGGCGACCCCGAAGCAACGGGCATCCCCACCAGCGGCACCAACGTCACGTACCGGGCGCTCGTGGACACGTTCGCGAACAAGAGCTTCGTGCTGTTCGGGATCTCGAACGAGCCCGGAGGCAACAAGCAGTCGAACGCCACGATCAGGTCCGCCATGGACCACGCCGTCGGCGTGATCCGCGCCGAAGAGGACAAGCTCGGAGTGCCGCACCACATTGTGAGCGTGCAGGGCAACGGCTGGACGAGCGATATCTCGTTCTACGCGAACGCGCCGCTCTCGTACGACAACGTCGTCTACGAGGTGCACGGCTACCCCCCGCCCGCCAGCTCCTACACCTACGCCAACCTGCCGGTGATCGTCGGCGAGTACGGCAGCCTGCCGGATGCCAAGGCATTCTACCAGGACGTCGAGCAGAAGCAGATCCCGAACCTGGCATGGGACTTCGACGCGTTCAGCGACTGCGCTCCCGATCTGCTGACGGTGACCCACGACGCGTCCACCCTGACGCCGACCGCGTGGGGCAACACGGTCAAGAGCTACCTGCTCGCGCACGCACCGTGACGCCCCACGCGGCCGCTCGGCGCCGGCGCCTCGGTGGTCGGTCGGTTCTAGAGCCTGGACAAGCATACGCCCCGCGCGCACCATCGAGGCGTGCGTCGGCTCGCGGTATGGCTTGCTCTGGCACTCGCAGTGCTCTGGCCCGGCGTGGCGCGCGCCGGCGACACCTGGACCACGCCCTATGACGGCGTGCGCCACCTGCACCGCACAACGTCCAGCCCGGTGTGGAACATCCACGCGCTGATCATCGACCTGACCGTGCCGGGGGTGCATCTCGAAGCGACGAAATCGTCGCAGCGCAAGCGCACCACTTCCAGCTACCTCAAGCTCGTGGGCGCGCAGGCCGCCGTCAACGGCGACCTGTTCTCCTACTCCACCTACGGCACCTCGGGCCTGGCAGCTGGCGGCGGCGCACAGTGGTCCGACACCAAGGACAGCACATCCGAGGGCAGCGTCGTCTTCGACAAGCTGACCGACCGCGTCGAGATCCACAAGCCGCCCGAGGTCATCAGCTTCGACTCGAGTTGGATGGAGGGAGCGGTCTCCGGGCGCCCGCTTCTGGTCGACGCCGGCGCGGTGCCGTCGAGCTTCAGCGCGTACGGCGCGTTCTGCACGGGACGCAACCCCCGCACCAGCGCCGGACTGACCCAGGACGGCTCCCAGTTGATCCTGGCAGTGGTCGACGGCCGGCAGTCGTCGAGCGTCGGCATGACGTGCACCGAGCTCGGCAACCTGCAGAAGGATCTGGGTGCATACGAAGCGCTGAACCTGGACGGTGGGGGTTCGTCCACCATGGTTGTCAGCGGTCTGGGCGTGGTGAATTCACCCTCCGACGGCAGCGAGCGCACGGTCGCCAATCACCTCGCCGTGTTCGCGCCGCCGTCCGGCACGGTCGCGACGCTGCAAGGCGCCGTCTTCGAGAACCCCGATCCGACGCACGTGCTGGCGGGCGCCAAGGTCGCGATCGCGGGTGGAGCCAGCGACACCACGGACTCGACCGGCGCCTACCGGATCCTCGTCCAGCCAGGCAGCTACACGCTGACCGCGACGCTCTCCGGCTACGTATCGGCTTCGGTCACCCGGACCGTCGCCGCCGGCGCTACCGTCACGGCCGACATCGGGCTCGATCCCTCGTCGACGGCCACCGACGGGGATGGGGACGGCGTGGTCGACGCCAAGGACAACTGCATCGACCAGCCCAATCCCGATCAGCTCGACACCGACGGCGATGGCCAGGGCAACGCCTGCGACGGTGACGACGACGGCGACGGCGTGTTCGACGAGGACGACAACTGCCCGCTGGTCGCCAACGCCGATCAGACCGATACCGATGGCAACGGCGTCGGGGATGCCTGTGAAGGCACCGACGGCGGGGCCGGATCGGGGGGTATCCAGCAGCACACACGCGTGCTGGGCAGCGACCCGGGCTGCAACTGCCGGCTCGCACCCCCGCACGGTCCGGCCGGCACGCCTTGGCTGCTGTCGGTCTGGGCGCTCCTCGCCTGGCGGCGGCGGCGCCGGCGGAGCTAGAGCCCGGGATCATCGCGCCTGGCGCACCTCGTGCGTGGGGCTACATCGGCGCGATGGACGCGCTCTTGCCGCTGACCTTCATACGGTACATCCACAGCTGACCCACTTGCCGTTCTTGTTGCGGTACACCGTGGGCGCCCAGAAGCCGGAGCTCGCCTTCTTCCACGGAGCCGAGCCGAGCGCGGTGTCCACCTTGCTCCAGCTGAGGAGGTCCTTCGACGAACGCCGCCGCACCGTCCCGCCGGTCGCGAACGCGAAGTACGTATCGCCGCGCCGCACGATGAACGGATCCGCCCAGCCCGTCGCGAACACGGGATTGGACGGCACGCGGCAGCACGACGCGCAGTCCGACGAGGCCAGGTTCACGAGCCCCGCACAGTCCGCCGCCGCCGCGCCGCAGCGATCGCCGCCGGCCTGCTTGCAGGTGACGGAAACGGAACCGCCGGCGCCACTGCTCCCCGCCGCACCGCCCATTCCCGCGGAGCCCCCGGAGCCCGCCGTGCCTCCCGCGCCGCCAGCGTCGCTCGCATCGGTCGCGCCACCGTCCTGTGACGCGCCGGCTGCGCCCGCGGCTCCGCCCGCGCTGGACGCAGGCGGACCAGCCTCGCCAGACGAGCAACCGATCAGGAGCAGAGCGGCAAGTAAGAAAGCGCGACGCAGTGACATCGACGACCAGCGTATCCGGACTGCACACGAGGGCAACTAGTGTGCAGTACGAGCGCGTAATCCGGATGAACGCCCTCGCGTCGAGCCCGGGCTGCGCGACGTCAACCCGGCCGACGGCGTCTACGACTGGGCGAGCGTCGACACCATCGTCGATGCCGTGCACGCCATGGGGCCCGGCGCAGGCTTCGGCCTGTGGCCCGGGTACGGCGCCTACCGCTCAGGGCGCCGTTTGCCCCCACGAGGCTCTGCAAGCTGTCCGGGGATCGTGCTCGCTGATCTAGAACCGCATCGAGGCGAAGCCCATCGCTCCGCCCGGAAGTGGAGTCACGCCGATGGATGGCAGGCGCACTCTTGCCAAGCGATTCGCGTCGGACTTCATCGTCCGATAGGCCTGCCATGAGGACTCTTCCAGGCTCCATTCGAGCAGGAGCCGCACGCTGATTGTGGTGACTGGTGCCCCGGTACCCATCAGCACGCCGCCCCAGGTGTATTGCGCTTTGCGCGACATCCCCAAGACACCTTCGTGCGCGAGCAACAGGCCCAAGCCCGCGGCCAGTGTGACCGCGCCGCCAACCAACATCGTGGTTCCCACCACGATCCGCTTGCGGCGGCTGCTTTCCGCGGCCTGCCGCCACTCGTTCTCGATCTCGCGGATCGTGGCCTTGCTCTGGGCGTTCGCGGGCCTGCTCCGGAACTTGTCGTGAATTTCATCCATCCGCGTGGGGATCAGCAGCAGTGGCACCGAGGCGAGTTGCGCGGAGCCGCCGACGATCATGCCGATCACCAGCGCTCGAGAGACGCCGTCGGACCGTCCGAGGAGCACGATGCCCGACGGGACGAGCGCTGACCCGACCCCCAGCCCGGTCAGCGCCGAGGCCAAGCGTGTGCGGTTTGCCTCCGCGGCGTAGAGATCAAGCTCCGCACCGAGACGCTGCAGATCCACTGCAACCGACTGTGGCTGACCCTCGGGCTTGCCCGCGCTCGAATCCGACTTTTTCCGGGGTTCGTCCTCGGCCGAAGCGCGCGTCGTCGAACCGAGAGCAATGGAGCACGCGAGCAGACCAACAACCGCGCGGTGACCAACACGCATACTGTGCGCGTATCACGATTGCGCCGCATGATCCTGCAAATGGTAGGGAGCCGGGGCAATGCGAGCGCGCCCGCCGTCAGTCCCGCAACAAGCTGCGGGTGGCGGTGCGGCAGCCGCGCGTCTATTGCCCGACCAGCCAGCCCACGGCCGCGCTCGCCCCGATCTCTTTATCGCCCGGATCTGGGCTATGCCGTCAGCGCCGATGCTGTCCGACCCCCGCCACCAGAACGAGCCGTTTCCGTACTTCCGCTGCGATCGCGCTTTTGCATCGGAAGCGTGCGCGGGCTTCGAGGAGCTGTTCGCCGCCGGGGCAGCCTGGCAGGCGCGTGACGATTCGTTCTACAGCTGCTTCCTGCGCGACGTCACGGCGGAGCTCCCCGCGGAGCTGCTGCTCGACGCGGCCGCCCGCATGCGCGCGATCACCGGGCTACCCCTGACCGACCAGGTCGTGGTCAGCGCCCAGCGCATGGATCCCGGGCAGGTGGTGGGCGTGCACAGCGATCGGCCGTTGCTCGGCTACGAGGCAGCGCGGGTGGTGCTGCAGCTGAACCGCGGCTGGCGCCGCGAACACGGAGGACTGCTCGAGCTCTACGACTCGCCGGAAGGTCTGCCGGTCGCAGAGGTGGAGCCCGTGTACAACGCGGCCTTCGGGTTCGTGCTGCATGAAGGGTCGTATCACGGTGTTGCGCGGGTGAGCCGGACGCGGCGTTCGCTCGTGTTCAACTTCTGGCACGTGGCGAACACTCCGGAGCTGGCTGATGCCGTGGGTGCGCTCTTTGCCGACCTGCACTTCTCGGAGCTGCCCGCGGCGCTTGATCCGGTCGCCACCGAGGCCGAGTCGCAACTGCCGGAGGACGTCACGTTCCGGGCCAGCCTGACGGCGCTGGCCCTGCACCGCTGGGGTTACGACGCCGCCGCGGTCGTCAGCGGTTATCGCTTCGGTGCGGGGCTTGCTCCCGCCGCCGCCGACATCGCGGACGCCGCCGTGGACGAGCGGGGCGCCGCGGTTCGTCTGGCGGACTGGGTCGCGCGCCTGAAGACCGGGTGCTTCGATCTGCAGCGATGGCAGGAGCTCCGGCGCACCCTCGCCGGCGCGCCGCCGCCACCACGCCTGCTGCCGCTCTGGAACCTCTGTCTGCCCGCCGATCGCGCGCGCGGCTGAGCAGGGCCACGGTGCCCCAGGCCGTAGCGTCCTTCGCGATCTGGATGGGCGCCGTGTCCACCGCAGCGAGGCTCGACGAGAAGCGCTGTGCGAACACCGAAGCGGTGTTCGCGTTCGTCTCGGTCCAGGTCGCGACCAGGCTTGCCCCATCGGGTGCCAGGGCGACCTGATCCACCCCATCCACGGCGCTGCGGAGGACCACGGGCGACGCCGCCTGGTTGGTGGCGTCGATGCGCGCGGCGGAAACATGCGTGGGATCACCCCATGCCACGAGGAAGTGCGCCCCGTCGAAGGCGACGTCCGGAGCCTTCGCGGACGTCGTACCGAGAGGCGCGGCCCCCTGTTTGCGGGTGCCATCCGCCGCGACCCGCGTGAGATGGATCCCGCCGCCGCCTTCGAGCTCGAAGGCGACCAGGAAGCCGCCAGTCGTGTTCGAGGCGAGGCGCGGGTTCACGCCGGGAACGGGCGAGTAGGTCGGAGCGGCGATGGGTAGCGCCGGACCGATCTGCGGCGTGCCCGAAGTGCGTTGGCGAGCGCTGGCCAGCGGCTCGTGCCCTGCGCTGCCGCAACCCAGAGCCACAACAGCGAGCGCGACGGCACCGAAGCGAAGCAACGATCCCTTTCCCACAGGATCATCCTGGAGCAGCGCGGCGCACCCTGCTACGCGCCGCGCTGGAGCCGTCTCCGCGCGACAATTCCCCTCATCTATTGCGTGACACCTGTTCAGCAGACTCGTACCAGCGGCCGTGGGACAGGATGCCTAGAGCCACAAGCCCACGGCCGCGCTCGCCCCGACCGAAAGCGCCAGGACCACGCCCATCCACGCCATGCCGCGCACGACACCGCCCAGGGAGCGGCGGGTGCGGATGAAGTGGATGGGGATGCAGATCGGGTTGAACACGACGACCGCGACCCAGAAGCTCGCGTCGTTCCAGGCGCGCTCCTGTTGGTCTGGTGGAAGTCGTCGCATGTCGCGCCGGAGCACCCACCAGGTGAGCAGGATGCCGAGCGCGAGCTGGAGCGAGAACTGGACGACGGCGGCCAAGGCCAGACTTCACAGGCGATCGCGCGCCGGAACGGACGCACGCGGACTCAGGGCGTCTGCAGCGTCTTGACGTACGCCTCGAAGGCGCTTTCCTCGCCGCCCTGCGGCGGCCCCTTGTGCCGGTACTGTTCGGCGCGGTGCTTGTTCACCTCGCACTGGACGGCCTTCTTGTAGCTGGCGAGCGGTTGGGCATGCGGCTGTCCGGCTACGACCGTGCGGCCGAGCTCCCGGAGCGCCTGGTCCATGGGCGGGCACCCCGCCGCGGGCTTGGGCAGCTCGAGCGGCGTGGCTTCCGTGCAACACCCGCTGCGGATCACCGCGTAGGCCGCCATGTCGTACCAGCCGAGCTTGCTGAACAGCTTCATCGCGTCGGTCACGTTGCCGTGCGGAGCGCTCGTCACGATCGCCGTGCGCAGCTTGCCGGCGCCTTCGCGGGGGTCCGTCTCGTTGCACATCCAGCCGAGATCCGGCGTCTTGCCGAATGCTCCTTGCGGCAGGTAGCCCGCCACACACGCTGCCGCGTGGTCGCCGCCCTTCATTCCGGAGCCCTTGCCCGTCACGGGAACGTCCGACAGCTTGATCTCCTTGGCCGAGGCCGGAGTGGCTGGCTTGGCCGAAGGGGGGACGTGCACCACCTTCACCTTGGGTCGCGCGCGGAACGCGGAGACGCCCCAGGCCGCGGCGAGCCCCAACAGGATCGCGCCGACCGCGAACATGGGAATCAGCCGGCGCCGCGGAATTCCTGTCGGCTCCTTGCTCGTCGAGACCGCGGGCACGCCGCTCTGCGAGACCGGGGGCGGTCGCGAGTTGCTCGCGCCGGGCGGCAGAGGCGGCGGTGGATGCGAGGGGTCGTGGTGCAGCCCCGAGTCGTCGGCGTGATCCACGAACCAGCGCGCCAGCTCCCGCTTGAACGGCCTCAGGTCGTGGCTGCGCGCGTCGAAGCTGTGGTTGAGCGCGTGAAGCAGCGTGGCCCGCAGCACGTCGTCCGAGACGCCCGCCTGGTCCAGCTCTTCCAGCGAGGACAGCCCGTGCGCTGGCGGCGGCGCTCCCACGAGCATCTCGTACAGAAGTCCCGCAACGGCCCAGGTGTCGTCCGATTCCGAAGGCGGGCCGCTCTCGCCGCGCTCGGGCGAATGGAACGGTGTGGGCCCGGTGAGCGGCGGCACGAAGCCCAGCACGGGTGCCGCACGACCCTCGGGGGTCAGCACCACGCCCGCACCCCGCACGCAGCCGTGGACCCCGCCGGTGTCGTGCACGTGCGACAGCGCGTCGGCGACCCGCAGAGCCGACCGCACCGCGTCCAGAGGCGTCTTCTTGACTACGGCCTGCAGCCGTTGCTCCAGGGTCTCGCCCGGGACGAGCTCGGCCACCACGACCGCATCGCCGCCGTCGCGGGGCAGGACGTCGAACAGCGTGGCCAGGTGCGCATGCGGGAGGCCGACCACCTTGTCCAGCCCGGCCGCGTCCGCCGCGGGCAGGGCGAACAGGATCACGCGCTTCTCTGTCTGCTCGTCGGTGCCCAGGTAGGCCGGCCCTGCACCTTCCAGGGACAGCGGTTCGTCCACCAGGTAGCGGGAAGCCAGCTTCTGGCCGACGGCTAGCTCGAATGACGACGACCCTTCCAAAACGACCCCTGACCGCTCGGAGCGTGTCACTTCCGTTCCCCAGCGTCTACCGCCTGGAGCCCTTCGCACGAGGATCGTCATGCGCCGGAAGGCCAGGCGCGGCGATCCGGCCCGGGGTGCAGTGCCGACGCGCCGCGGTGCGGCGGTGGGGTCCGGGCTCGACATGGGGCGGCGCGCCGCCGACCGCTCGTCTAGGCTCGGGGAGTGCCTGGGCCAGCCGACCTGGTGATCCGGCTCGCGCGACGCGACGAGCACGACCTCGTACACCGCATGATGCTGGACGGATTTGCCCCGACCCGCGCCTTCGACCTCCCTTCCAGCGCCCTGTCGGAGACGCGAGCCGATCTCGACCGCGCGGTGGCTGGAGGCGCTGCGCTGCTCGCCTTCTGCGCAGGACGGCCGGTGGCCAGCGCGCGGCTGGCACCGAGTTGGAGCTCCCGGCCCGCGTTCGACGTCGCTTTCGCTTTCGAGCGCGCGGCCGGTGGCGGGCGTGTGCCAGGGTCACCGGGCGGTGCGCTGCACGTCTCGCGCATGAGCGTGCTGCCGGCGATGTGGAACCGGGGCATCGGAGCCGCCCTGCTGGCCTGGATCGAGGGTTTCGCCGGGCGGCTGGGTCTCGACGCCGTCGAGCTGAACGTCCGGTCACAGCAGCCCGACAACCGGCCCTACTACCAGCGCCAGGGCTATCGCATCACCGGCTACAGCGAACGCTACGGCATCGCGGACATGTCCACCCACATGCGGAAGGAGCTCCAGGGGGACCCGTCGTCGTAGTCGACAGTGCTGTCGAAATCAGCTGGCTGAGCGCAACGGGTTCGGCTCTTGACAGTTTCGTGAATGCAGTTCACATTTGCGAATGTGATTCATGAACCGGTCGCCAGAGTCGACCGCCGGACCCAGCGGCGGCACGCGCGCACGGAGCAGGTGCTCGACGCGGCGATGAAGATCGTCGGCGCGGACGGCCTGGACGGTCTCACGCTTCACCGGCTGGCGGCGGATCTCGGGTACGTCCCGGCTGCGCTGTATCGCTACTTCGACTCGAAGGATGCGCTACTCGCCGCGCTCCAGCGCCGCACCATTGAAGAGCTCCACGAACGTTTTCGGCGCGAGCAGTCGACGCTGGGCGACCGGCTTCCGGCGCCCGGCCCAGGTCCCGGCGAGCGAGCCCTGTTGTCGCTTCTCGCAGCTGCCGACTTCTACCTGCGCCTGCCCGGGCGCCTGCCCGAACACTTCCGGTTGGTAAGCTCGATGCTGGGCGATCCGCGTGCTTTGATCGAGCACGGCACGGCGCTGGTCAATGCACAGGCCCTGCTCGGCTTCCTCGGCGACGTACGTGAGCTGTTCGAGCAGGCTGCCACGGCGGGCGCGCTCGCACCGGGTCGCACGTTCGATCGCACGCTCGCCTACTGGTCCGCGCTGCACGGAGTGGCCACGCTCGACAAGCTGGTTCGCTTCGATGCGGCCACTTTCAACGTGCAGCGCCTCGGCGCGCTCACAGCCAGGGCTCTGCTCGCCGGCTGGGGTGCGGATCCCGGCTCGCTCGATGCTGCCGGGCGCGCTCTCTCCCACGCAGCACCGCCTGCAGATTGAAACCCATGGGCTCGGGTTTTCCAGGGCTCACCGACCACCGGAGGACAAGTTGAAGCTCATCTCACCGATTGCATTCGGCGCTGGAGTCATGACCTGGAGCCTTGCCGAATATGTTCTCCACCGGTTTGCCGGGCACGCTCCGCGTCCGCGCAGAAGCGAAGTGCCCGAGAAGAAGGGCTGGGCCGCGAAGCTCTCGCCCATGCAGGGCGACTTCGGGGCCGAGCACCAGGCGCACCATACCGACACGCGCTACTTCACGCCCACGCACCGCAAGGTGCTCGCAGCGAGCATCGCCCTCGGTACGGGCGCCACGGTCGGGGCGCTCCTGGTGGGGCCGCGCCGTGCGCTGTCGTTCGTCCTCGGATTCGGCGCGATGTACACGGCATACGAGGTCGAGCATCGGCGCACCCACACGCACGCGCCGCGCGGAGCCTACACGCGCTGGACCCGGCGTCATCACCTATACCACCACTTCGGGAATCCGAAGATGAACCATGGGGTCACGAGCCCGATCTGGGATCGGGTCTTCGGGACCTACGTGGAACCCGGTGTGATCCGCGTGCCGGTCCGGCATGCTCCGCTGTGGTTGCTGGACGAGAGCGGCGAGGTACGCGCCCCATACCGCGGCGAGTACGAGCTCGCTGGAGTGCCGCGCGCCGAGGACCGAGCGCCCGCGGCGGCCGGCTGAAGTCACCGGCGCGCCATCGCCCGATGCGCTTGTCAGGTGTCCGGACGCATCACTGGCCGCCAGCGCGCGGGTCGGATACAGATTGACCGATGGTCGAGCACAGCGTCGTCCGGTGGGGTCGACGCGCGACGGGCCCAGTGCCAGCGTCCGGGGATTTACCGACCCGGCACGAGCTAGGTCTGCGCGTCGTGTTGCTGCGTGCGCTCGCTGTGGCTGTCGTCTACGGTTTGGCGGCACGGCTGGGGCTCGAGTTCCCGTACGCGCAGCACAGCGCGAGCCTTGTGTGGCCGGCCAGTGGGGTGGCGCTGGCCGCCGTGTTGCTCTGGGGGCCCTGGATGGCCTTCGGCATCGTCGTGGGCGCCGCCGTCTCGTCGGTCTCCGTGGGAATCTCGCTGCCGCTCGCGCTCTGGTACGGCGTTGGCAACACGTCCGGTCCGCTGCTCGGGGCCTGGCTGCTGCAACGCGTGGGTCGGGTGCACCTGCAACTCGACCGCCAGCGGGACGTGCTCGGCTTCGTGCTGCTCGGCGTCTTCGTCGGCACGCTGCCGGGACCCTGCGCCGGTGTGAGCGGGCTCGTGCTTCTCGACGCGCTGCCGCACGCCCAGATCGGTGGCGCGTGGTTCTCGTGGTGGCTCGGAGACGCCGCCGGCGTGCTCGTGGTCACACCGGCGCTGGTGAGCTGGGTGTCGGGCGAGAGGCGACGGTCCGGCGTGCCGTGGCGACGCAGACTGGAGGTGACCGCCCTGGTCGCCGCTCTGGTCGCCAGTACCCTGGCCGGATTCGGGGATCATTTCGCCTGGCGCTATCCGGCGTTCCTGCCGTTTCCTTTCCTGATCTGGGGCGCGCTGCGCTTCGGTGTGAAAGGAGCGACCGGCGGGTCGCTGCTCGTCTCGGGGATGGCGGTCTGGGCCACCGCGCACGGCAGCGGTCCGTTCTCTCGCGGCCAAGTCCACGTCGACCTGGTGCTGCTCTGGGCTTTCATGGGCACCGTGGCCGTCGTGACCCTGCTCCTGTCAGCGGCGCTAGGCGAACGTGACAGCGCGCAGCGCTCGCTCGAGTTCAGCGAGGAGCGTTTCCGCAGGGCGTTCGAGGATGCGCCCATGGCGATGGCGATGGCGAGCCCTGGAGGAAGGTTGTCGGAGGGGAACAAGCGCATGCAGTCGCTGCTCGACTATCCCGAGCACGAGCTCACCAAGCTCACCGTCGACGACATCACGTTTCCGGAAGATCGCGAACGGAGCCGGGCCGCGATGCGCCGTGCACGGGAGGGCGATGCTCCGCGCTACGGCTTCGAGAAGCGCTTCGTCGCGCGTGATGGCAGCGTCGTGTGGGCGAACATGAGCACCACGCTGCTCCGGGATGCCGAGGGCAAGCCGAGCGCATTCATCAGCCTGCTGGAGGACATCACAGCGAGGAAGGCCGCCGAGGACGAGCGCGAGCGCCTCCAGCAGCGCCTCGCCCGCTCCCAGCGTCTGGAGAGCATCGGACAGCTTGCGGGAGGCGTGGCCCACGACTTCAACAATCTTCTGCTTGGAATCCTGCTGTACGTCAACGTCGGTCTCGAGGATGCTGGCGATCGCGACAAGGTGCGCGAGTCGTTGTTCGAGATCCGCGCGGCCGCCCGCCGCGCGGCGGAGCTGACACGGCAGCTGCTTGCGTTCGCACGCCGGCAGACGATCCAGCCCGTCGCGTTGGATCTCGACGCGCAGATCGCAGGCTTGATGGGCATGCTCCGGCGCATCATCCCCGCCAACATCGAGATCCAACACGCGCACCCGGAACATCGTTGCTGGGTGATGGCGGACCCCGGGCAGATCGAGCAGGTGATCGTCAATCTGTGCGTGAACGCACGCGACGCGATGCCGTCCGGCGGACTGCTCCAGATCGAGACGGGAAGCAGCCGGGTCGAACCAGGGCATGCGACGCTTTCGCCAGGCGACTACGCCAGACTCTGCATCTCGGACACCGGCGTCGGCATACCCGCGCAGGTGCGCGAACACGTCTTCGAGCCCTTCTTCACCACCAAGGAGCAGGGTACGGGGCTGGGGCTCGCGGTCATCTACGGGATCGTGCGGCAGCACGGCGGCAGTGTCGACGTGCACAGCCAACCCGGCGAGGGGACTGAGTTCGACATACTGCTGCCCGCCGCCGCGGAACCGCAGGACCAAGCGGCGCAGGCTCCGCAGCAGAACGCCGAAGGCGGCAGCGAGACGATCCTCGTGGTGGACGACGAGGAGCTGCCGCGTCGGCTGCTGGCTCGCGTGCTACGCAGGGCCGGGTATTCGGTTGTCGAGGCGTCGGACGGTGTCGAGGGGCTCGAGCTGTTCCAGCAGCACGCGGATCGGATTGCGCTCGTGATCCTCGACCTGATCATGCCGCGAATGGGCGGGCGACAGGCCTACGCGCGGATGCGCGAGCTCGCCCCGGAAGTGAAGGCGATGCTCACGACGGGTTACGCGGGCGACGCGCCGGGAGGGATACCGTCGGGCATCGAGGTGCTGCACAAGCCCTACGAGTCGGACGAGATGCTGCGTCGCGTGCGTCGGCTCCTCGATCGGCCGGCCCCCGCCTAGTGCGCGCTCCACGTCGCCGCGCGCCCCCTCGCGTGCCACGACCTACATTCGTCCGGAGACGCCCACGCCGTAGCCGCTGCCCACGCGTGTCGGCATCACGACGAAGTACTTCGCATCCTCGCGCACGAGCCGGCTGTGGTGGCTGTTGAGTGCCCAGATCAAGAGCACGGCCCCGGCGCTCTGCGCCAGACCATCGAACACCAGCAAGGTCCGGATGGCCTGGTCGTCGGAGCAGCTGTAGTACGTGTCGTTGTTGGTCGGGCAGGTATCGTGACGCGCCGCTGCGGTAATGAACGGGCCGATCGCCGGCACCGCCAGCCAACCGCTCTGGTTGTCGAAGTTGAGGCCCGATGCAACGGCCACGCTGATTGCGTACGGCGCGGCGAGCACGACGGCGCCGGCGATTGCGGGGCCGCGGTAGATGCTCTGGTCCAGGTAGTAGCCGGGCGGGATGCGTTGCCCTTGGTGATAGGGCAGCACCCGCGCCTTCGGCTGGGGCTTCGCGGCCGGTGGCGGATAACCAGGGTAGGGATACGGATAGGGTGCGTACGGATATCCGCCATATGGATACTGGTAGCCACCGGCAGGCGGGGGAGGGGGTGCGGGCGGCGGTGCGCTGTCGGTCGCGGGCGGCGCGGGTGCCGGCGCGGGCGGCGCGGGTGCCGGCGCGGGTGCCGGCGCGGGCGCAGTTCCAGTTGTAGACGGGGCCGGCGCTGTCTGCGCGGCAGCGACCGGCGCGACGAGTGCGACGGCCAGGCCAGCCCGGAACGAAAGGCGCGAAGCGAGAGGAGTAAGGCGGTACACCTCGCGGAGCATACAGGCCCGCCATCGGCCGGACAATCAGCCTCGTCCATCGGCGAGATGACCCGGTTATAAAACACACTCCAGCGCGCGATGATTCCCGCATCCCGGATTTTGATGGGCTGCGAACAGGCCTGTTTTCCTGCTGGATCCGATCGATCATGTAACGCTTGCGCGTTAGCAGACTAACGCTCGCCGGCGCGCCCGCCCACAAGGGCGCCGGATCTCGGCGGCGCCCGGCTTGGCGCGCCTCTTGCGTCGTCACCCGCGTCCGGCCTGTGTGCCTTTTGCCGCGAGCCCGGACCCCTTTTTTCATCTCACGCCAACGCGTGCTTGCGGAGAGGTATTCGATGAAGTCGAAGTGGTTGCAGCGGTTCGCACTGGGCGTGTTGCTGATCGTCGGCGGGATAGTCGGGTGCGCCCAGCAACGGGCGCCCATCAACCGGGTCCAGGCCAACGCGCTCAACAAGCATTTCTTCGTCGGGGCAAAACTCAACGATGATACCGACAATCCCGAGTTCTACTGGCGCAACTACGTAGTCGGTGGAACGGCCAGTCAGTCGCTGATCGGTGTCGGTTCCTGGAGCGGCATCGATCGCATCGTCTGGCAGATCACCGAGAACGAGCTCATCGCGCGCAAGGCCTACGAGATCTCGAAGGGCGCGGACGGTCACGGCACGCCGCACAAGACCGCCAACGGCGTGGTGGTGGCTGCCTACAAGATCGAGAGCCACTTCAACGTCAAGCGTGACTACAACCCGCAGACCGGCGAGTCGCTCAACATCATCAACGAGAACACGACCGACCGCCCCTGGTACGAGCGCGAGTACATGCGCGTGGACTGGTCGAAGAACCTCGTGAACAACCCCATGTGGTTCGACATGTTCTCCGGCAACATCTTCGGCCACATCGGCATCACGCCGGTTTCCTACTACGTCAGTGATTCGAAGAGCGACGACGCACCGCATTTCGAGACGAAGAACGGCTACTTCGACATCACCAACAAGTTCTACGTCGAGCCGGCCACCACGCAGATGTGGGGCCAACAGATCCCCACGTGCGTCATTGTCGGTCTGTTCACGGGCTCGGCCAGCTACGACTGCAACGCCCAGGAAGCGACGATCCGCAGCTCGTACTGGAAGATCGACCCGAACAACGACTTCGAGCCGCTCGACATCACCAAGGCCACGCTGGACGTGGTCGGCAATCCGGGTGGCATCGGTGACAGCTTCCAGGCCGGTATCGTCACCCCGGGCCAGCAGGGCTGGTCGCCGGGCTACGGCTACGTCGACAAGCTCTATCACCGCTACGCGCACATCCACAACATCTGGCAGCAGAGCCACCAGCGCATCGGGTCGTGCGATACCGACTCGGATTGCACGGCCAAGGGTCTGCCGGCCGGATCGATGTGTATGCCCGATCATACCTGTTCGGTCGGCTGCACTTCCAACGCCGACACCAACAGCGACGGCACGGCCGACCAGTGCGCCGCGAAGAACACCGGCTACAAGGGCAGCAAGGGCGCCCAGTGCGACGTGGCGATGGGACAGTGCACGATCCCGTACCGCGATCGCCAGATCAAGACGGTCAGCTACTGGGTCAACAAGGACACGCCTGCCGACCTGCTCGACGCGGTCGACAAGGACAACGCAAAGCTCGATCCGGGCGAGCAGCGCGGCGCCATCGAGGATCTCATCTACTCGTGGAACCAGCTGATGTCCGATGCGGTCGGCTACGCGCGCGAGGTCGAATGCCGTCGCACCGGAGATGGCGACAAGAACACCTGCCACGACAAGTTCTTCAAGGGTCACACCCTCAAGGACAAGGTGATGCTCAGCTACGGCGGCTGGCTGATCGACAAGGTGCTCGACCCCACGCCGACGCTGACGCTCTGCCACAACCCGGTGCGCCCCTACGACGACCACGACGCCTGCGGAGCCACCGGCTCGACGGCGCGGGTGGGGGACGTGCGCAAGAATTTCGTCTTCTACTGGCCTTACGCTTCGAACGCCCCGTGGGGCGGCATAGCGAACTGGAACGCCGACCCGCTCACGGGCCAGATCATCGGCGGTGCGGCGTGCCTCATGGGCCGCTCGGCGACCTGGGCGGCTGCCGAGCAGCGCGACATCCTGCAGCTAGCCATGGGTGACCTCTCCGTGTCGGACATCACCAACGGCACACCATCCGAAAACTACGCGCACTACCTCAAGGACGGCTACGCGCCGCGCAGCTTCACGCAGGCGCAGATCGACCAACGCCTGCAGTCCATCGACGCAGCCCACGCGACCGAGAGCACGCCGCTGGGCCAGACGGACAACGAGTCGATGCGCCAGCGCTACATGCAGCTTCTGCAGATGCAGAGCCACACGACGGACGACCCGACGCTGCGCTCGACCGCGGAGCTCGACTTCGATGCCACGGCGAAGCCGCTGCTAGGCACCAAGTACGAGACCCAGCTCGTCAACGGCCACTGGATGGTCAACGCGCTCGGCGCCAACCCGAACACGAACATCGACGACTCGGTGCTGGACATGGCTTCGCCGCTGCGGGGGCTCGACAGCGGACGCCTGGACGAGATGCATGCGCTGATCCAGGACAAGCTCCGCGATCACGGCATGTGCTTCATGGGCGATGAAGCCCCCATCGCGGGCAGCATCGACATGCAGGGCGTCGCCAAGTACTTCTACGACAAGGACAACAACAGCGGTCTGTACACCGAGGCAGCTCTGAAGAAGCTGTATCCGGAGCTCGGTGACAATCCCTCGCCCGCGGATGTGATCGAAAAGCGCGGCGAAGCGATGTACCACAAGCTGTGGATCGAGTCCGTGAAGGGCATCGGCATCCACGAGATCGGCCACTCGCTCGGCATGTTGCACGAGTTCGCCTCGTCCTGGGATTCGATGAACTACGATCCGCAGTACTGGCAGCTCAGGACGGACGAGGGCCAGGCAACCCAGCCGTGCACGGCCCCGCGCAAGGCGGGTAGCCCGGACACGTGCATGGGCCCGCGCTACCTCGACCCGCAGACGCCGGACGAGCAGGGCATGGGCAGCGAGCCGCGCCCCGGCATCGAGTACTTCGGCAGCACCTCGGTCATGGAGTACCAGATCGAGCGCTTCGGAGAGACGGTCGGCCTCGGCAGCTACGATCAGCACACGATGAACGCGCTGTACGGCCGCGTTGTCGAGACGCTGGACCCGAAGGCCGGCAACTACAAGGACATCAACGGCAATTCCGACTCGAACATGGAGCGCTTCGCTCCGATGCTGGAAACGCAGCTCACCGAGCAGGATCGCGTGATCCGTCCGCCCGAGACCCTCGCTCCCGGCGTGCAGACGGATGGCTCGTTCGCCACGTCCGTGCACTACACCGAGCTCGAGCGCGAGCTGAACCTCTTCGACCCTGCGCGGGACTGCCGCAAGGCGACGCCCGAGGAGAAAGCGCAGGGCGAGTGGCGGATCGTGCACGGCAAGGTGTGCCAGCCTGCGCCCAAGGACATCGCGGCCTGGCAGGACTTCGAGAGCGGGCACGTGACCGCCGATCACTTCCCGGCGAACCTCGCCGACCAGAACCTTGCGCCCTACTGGCGCGTCAAGTCGGACGAGAAGTACGCGGCGGGGAAGGTGCGCTGGATGTTCCGCTGGGGCACGAGCCACAACGCGTACTTCCACACCAACGACAGCGACGCCGGCGCGGATCCGTATGAAGTGACGATGAACACCATCCGGAAGTTCGACATCAACTATCCGTTCACGTACTTCCGGCGCCAGAACCGCGAATACAACTTCTTCCACATCCCGTCGCGGGTTGCCGACCGCTACTTCGAGCGGATGCGCAGCTACCACTGGCTGGTGGGGACGGACGTGGCCAACTACGGCGCGCTGTTCCCCGACCTGGCGAACAACGACAACTGGATGCGCCCCTACGCGATGGCGGAGACCGCGATGTTCAACTTCCTGGAGCGCGCCATCGTCACTCCGCAGCCGGGTACCTATGGCGCGGTTGCCGACCCGGATCAGCCGGGCGGCTTCTACTACGATCAGGGCGCGACCAACCAGTTCAACAACAAGCAGTTCAAGATCGACGCCGTCGACGGGCGCTACGTCGACGAGCAGTACGACAGCACGCCCAGTGGAGGCGGCTCCTGGGACTACCTGCACTGGATGATCCACGCCGGCTTCTCGACGGAGAAGGCGTATGCAGTCCGCGCGCTCACCGATGGTCGGCCGAATCTCGCCACCATCAGCCGCAGCTACTACCTCGATCCGCGCGGCGTCAGGATCAACTTCCGCAACGACATGCCGCAGGCGCTCGACCGCTTGGTGGGAGGCCTTCTCTCCCAGGACTGGCAGACGGTGGCCATGGGTGTACCGTCGAGCGCGGCCGGAAATGGTGCGCCCCCGCCCGGCGCCCCGCCCATTCCCCAGCTGCTCGAATCTCGGAGCCCAGAATCCGACACGCCCCGCCGGGTCGTTGGTGGTGTTCCCGAACATCGGCTACCAGCAGCAGCTGTACGCGATCGTCTTCACCGAGCTGTTCTCGCGGCTGAACACGGACATGAACCTCACGAACAAGATGCGGCTCTGGCTGGACGGCAGCGTCGAGCAGGTCACCGTCCCCGATGCCGACCAGATCCGGTTCACGGATCCTGCCAGCGGGTACACCTACATTGCGCGCAGGTACGGCCCGCAGACGATCGACGGCAAGACGGTCGACAAGGGCATTGCTTCGCGCATGCTCGCGCGTGCGAACCTGATGTTGGCCCAGGCCTACCTCGTGAAGACGGACTCCAGCGGCAAGCCGCTGCTCGACAAGTACGGGCAGCCGGCGCTGGTGCTGGATTCGAACGGCCAGCCGCAGCAGGCTTCGGCGCAGGATGTCCAGACGCTGACGAACTACGTCGGGCTGCTGGATGCCACACGTCAGATCGATCACCTGCTGGGCTACGGCCCGCTCTGATCGTCGAGGCGCGGCCCAGGCCGCCGCGTGAGGAGGCCCGGCCGAAGTGCCGGGCCTCCGGCTCTTGTGGCCACCGATCGGTTCTTGCCGGCCCCGCCGCCACCGACTAGCGTTCGCGCGCAGGATGCTGGACCGGCCTCTGCGAGCACTGAGCGAGCTGGTCATCCGCCGCCGCGCGCTGGTCCTGGTCGCACTCGCTCTTCTGGCTGTCGGGCTCGGACTGGGGCTCCGCCACCTGACCTCGGATCCATCGCCGGAGGGAATGGTGGCCAACTGGCAGAACCAGCGGGTCATCACCCAGCAGTTCCGGCGGTCCTTCGGCGACCGCGCGGCGACACTGCTGGTGCTGGTGCAGGCGCCGGACGTTCTGGCGCGGGGGCCGCTGGCCTACAACGCACGTCTGTCGCACCGGCTCGAGAAGCTCGCCAGGGTGTCGCGCGTCGACAGCATCACGGTGACGGCGCTGCCCCACAAGAGCGGCATCAAGGCCGAGGAGCAGCTACCCGTCGACACCGAGCTCGAGAAGGAACTCCTCGGCGAGAGTCCCGGGCCCGACGACAAGAAGCCCGACGAGGCGCCGGCGACAAGGGGCATCGAAGGCCGACCGGATCTCGGTGCAGCGACGGTGGAGCCCATCGTCGACGGCGACACGAAGCACTTCCCCCGCGGCCTGATGTCGCTGTCGGCGCGGGTCGACGACGAGGGTCTGGTATCTGCTCCGTTGGTCCACGGCGACAAGGTCAGCGACCGGGAGCTTCACGTGGTCCGTGACACGCTTTCGCACTCGCGACTCGTCACGGGCAAGCTCTTGAGCAGGGATCACAAGTTGACCGTGATCGCGCTCTCCCTTGCGCCGGCACTCACCGACTTTGGCGCCCAGCGCGCTGCTGTGGGCCGCGTCGAGCAGGTGATCCACGCCATGCCGCGGCCGGACAGCGTCCACGTGCGCCTCGGCGGACTGCCCTATCTGCAGCAGAGCATCGTGCGCAAGATACAGCACGATCAGAGGGTCTTGATACCCGCGACGCTCGTGGTGTGCGTGGTGATCCTGTTCTTGTCGTTCCGCTGGTGGCCCGGCGTCATCCTGCCCCTGTCGGCGGTGGGGATCACGACGCTGATGTTGCTCGGCGGCATGGGATGGGTTCATGAGCCGATGAACATCCTGAACAACATCCTGCCGACACTTCTGATCATCATCGGCATCAGCGACTCGATCCATCTCGTTGCGCGCTACCGGGACGAACACGCCAAGAACGAGGATCGGATCGAATCGGGGACGATCACCCTGCACAGCATGGCCGCGGCCTGCTTCTTGACGTCACTCACGACCAGCGTGGGCTTCGCGTCGCTTGCGTTCGCCGACACGCCGATGCTCCAGCACTTCGGCGTGATCGCCGGCATCGGCGTGCTGATCGCGTACGTCGTCACGATAACCCTGCTGCCGTCCACGCTCACCCTGGTACGCCCGCCCAGGGTCGACAGGACAAGCCGTGCGGGATGGTTGGAGAAGATGGTAGTGGGCGTGACGGCGTGCATCCTCAGGCGGCCATGGCCCGTCGTGGTCGCTGCCGTCGCGGTCTTTCTGCTCTCCCTGTTCGGGGCCACCCGTCTCGTGATCGACGTCCACCTGCTCGATCAGTTCACGCCGGGCGACGACGTGTACGAGACCACCGTGCTGCTCCAGCGGGAGCTCCAGGGGGTGCGTCCGCTGGAGGTTTTCCTGCAGAGCGACAATCCCGATCGCTTCCACGACCCGAAGGTCATCGCCGGAATCGAGAAGGTCGCGCGCTGGGCTGAAAGACGCCCCGGCGTGCTCGCGACCACCAGCTACGCCGACTACCTGCACTCGGTGGAGTCGCTGCTGACGGATGACCCGACGACCTGGAAGCAGCCCTTCCGGACGAAAGCCCAGGTGGCCGCGCTAGAGGCGGTTGCGAACGCCGGCAAGGACAAGCCGCTCCGGGCCTATCTGTCCAAGGACGGCAAGCGGGCGCGGCTCACTCTCAGCTTTGCCGACATCGGTGCGCGCAGTACCAACCACGACATCGATCTGCTCGAGCAGGAGCTCGACGACCACGTCCGTTCGCTGGGCGGCATCCGTTACCAGCTGCTCGGCGAGGCGTACACCGGATCGCGCGCGCTCGACGCCGTCGTGACCGACCTCCTGTACAGCCTGATGGGCGCCACCGTGGTCATTTTCGTCATCCTTACGCTGCTGTTCCGCAGTCTGCGTCTCGGCCTGCTCAGCATCCCTCCCAACGTGATTCCGATCGTGGGGACAATGGCCTACATGGCAGCGCGCGGGATTGCGTTGTCCACGGCTACGGTGATCATCTTTGCGATCAGTATCGGGCTCGCGGTGGATGGTTCGATCCACGTCGTCGTGCGGTTCCGCGAGGAGATGCGGGGTGGCCTCGGCGTCAACGCAGCCCTGCTCAGAGCGGCGCGCGGTACCGGGCGGGCGATCGTCGTGACCTGCGCGACGCTCGTCCTCGGCTTCTCCGTGTTGATGATGAGCTCTTTCGTGAGCGTGCGGCAGTTCGGCGAGCTCATCGCGGTTACCGTGCTCACCTGCCTGTTCTCGACCCTCCTCGTCCAGCCCGCGCTGCTCAAGGTGGGGATGCCGCGCTCGCGCGCCTCGATCTGATTCAGCCGGCCGGCGACTTCAGGCCGGCCAGCAGCCACTCGAGCTCCGGCACCGGCGTGTCGAACTCGACAGCGAGGCGGTGCGGCCAGAGGCCGTGCGGATCATCCGTGTTCGGCTCGACGCGCACCACGTGGCCTGTCAGCTCCTGGATTCCCTGCGAGTCGGGAGTGCGCAGCGTGATGTGCACCTCCGACCCCGGGTCGAGCGTACTGGCTGCGACCATCAGCACGCCGCCCTGGCTCGCGTTGTGCGTGACCGCGATGCCCTCCTTCAGCGAGTCCACCTTGACCGGTAGCCAGACCTCGAAACGGTGCTCGGTGCGACGCTCCATGATCGGACATGATAGCCCAACGCGGGGCCCGTATGAAGCGCGTCCGGAAAAGCGCGGTCGTCGCTCGTCAGAGCGCCGCGCCGAACAGATCGCGGAAGCTCTCCTGGTCGTCCTCGGAGATGCGACCTGCTAGCCCCACGCGCAGCGAGATCGTGACGTCGTCGCCCCACGGCCACCACAACCCGAACGCGATCACGCGCGCGGCCGGATCGGTTGCCAGCACGAGCTGCTCGGCCCGCACTCCGCCGGAGGTCTCGGCGATTTCGCGGATGATGTCCGGCGCGGTTTCGATGTTCCCCGCCGACCATTCGTTCGGGAGCGCGCGCGTCGCGGCGGTGCGAGCTTCGTCCATGAGCTCGACGCTGAACGAGGAGGACACGCAGGACAGCCGACCATCCCAGCTCCACCCGCCGCCCGGCCAGGCCGCACGCAGACGGACTAGCGAGTCGAACAGCGGGCTGGACGCGAAGCGTTCGCTGGTGGGCATGAGGGCAACGTTAGCACTCCTCCCGCCGGGAGGGCGCGCTCCTGGTGGTAGTCGGGAGGAAAACGTGCGAAGCCGCGCCGCTTGTGCTTATCTCATGCGGCTCTCGCTGGAGCTCGAGCGGCGGTTGCCGAGACGGGCTGGGACGCTCCCGATTCGTCGCCTAGGGCGCGCCGGCCGGCTGCTCGTCGACCAACCGGCCCTGTCGCCTGGCTCCGTTTCCCTTTCGGTACCCATGCACATTCTCGACATTTTCGCGCAACAGTCCCCGACGTTCTCGTTCGAGTTCTTTCCGCCCAGGACGGCGGCTGCGGCGGAGGCGCTCTACCAGACGATCACGCAGCTGGAAGCTCTCAAGCCCTCGTTCGTATCGGTCACCTACGGTGCCGGGGGCTCGACCGGCGAGCTCACACACGATCTCGTCCTGCGCATCCGCAGCACGACCAGCATCGAGGCTGTCCCGCACCTGACCTGCGTCTGCCACAGCGAGTCCGAGGTGGAACAGCTCCTTGTGCGCTACGCCAAGGCCGGCGTGAGCAACATCCTCGCGCTCGGCGGCGACCCGCCGCGCGACAAGCCGGACCACGATCGGTCGAAAGATGCGTTCCGCTACGCGGCGGATCTGGTGCGCTTCATCCGCCGCTTCAACGTCGGCGGCGCGCACCCGGATACGCGCGGCTTCGGTATTGGAGTGGCCGGATTTCCGGAGGGGCACCCAGCGACGCCGAACCGCCTGGTCGAGATGGACCACCTCAAGGCCAAGGTCGACGCGGGCGCGAGCTACATCTGCACGCAGATGTTCTTCGACAATCACGACTTCTACGATTTCCGCGAGCGCTGCGAGCTGGCCGGTATCGAGGTGCCGATCCTTGCCGGCATCATGCCGATCACGACAACGAAGGGCATGAAGCGCATGGCCGATCTCGCGGCAGGCTGCCGGTTCCCCGCCGCGCTGCTGCGCGCAGTCGCCCGTTGCGGCGAGGACCCGGAGGCGGTCAAACGCGTCGGCGTGCATTGGGCGACCGAGCAGTGCCGCGCTCTGCTCGACAACGGCGTTGCCGGCATCCACTTCTATACGTTGAACAAGTCCGACGCGACCCGCCAGATCTACGCGAGCCTGGGCGTGAGCGACAGCGAGGCACTGCAGCAGTAGGCCGCGCGCGTCCCCCGGGCTACGGGCAGGGTTTGGTCGTCGAAGAGAGCTTCCAGCAGATGCAGCCCTGACCGAGCGCAGCGCAAACGAGCCCAAAGCCGCACTGCCCCGATCCGGTACACTTCGGGGCGCACAGCCAGTGGAACTTGCCGTCGTTGCACGTGCCCGTAGGGTAGTGCGTGTCGTAGACGCACTTCGTGCCGGACGGGCAGGTGTTGCCGCAGTTGCAGCCCTGCGCACCCTGGCTGCAGAGGGTGCCGGTGCACTTCTCCTCGCAGGTCGAGTCGCAGGCGTCCCCCGCGCCGTCGCCGTCCTGGTCGTCCTGGCAGGGATTGGCGACGAACGGGCAGTTGTCGGTCGCGTTGGGCACGCCGTCGCCGTCGGCGTCGCCTGCCGGATCGAGTCCAGCGTCCGTGCCGCCGGCATTGCCTGCGGAATCGGCGCCGGAGTCTACCGGGGCTCCACCACCGGTACCCGTGCCACCGGCGGCGTCGCCACCGGCGCCTATGCCGCCGGCACCCCCGAAGCTGGTCGAAGCGTCTGTGGCGCCCGCGGCGCCCGCCGTCGACGCATCGCCGGAACTCGCAGCGCTTCCGCCCCGGCCGCAGGCCGCGATGCCAAGAGCCAGAAACGCGATGGCGCGGCGGGGACGCATTCCGCGAGCCTACCGCCCGCGATTCAGGTCGACAAGAGGGGCATGCAGGCCCAGTGCCTGCGGCGCCCGCGCCCGCTCGACCGGAAATCGTCGGCGGCACGCCGCGTCATCAGCGGGCAGCGCATGACTTTGCCGTCAATTACCGCCGGGCGCGCCCTACGCCACTGCCCTGAGCACCTGCACCGCCATGCCGATCACGTCGAGAACACCGACGACGAACATGAGCGTGCGCCAGGGCTGGCGTCCCCAGAGGTAGAAGACCGAATGCAGCAGCCGTGCTGCGACGAACACGCTGAAGTACACCAGTGCGCCGGTCCGGGTTGCGCCCGACAGCGCGTACAGCGCGCCCACGACGAAGAAGGGCAGTGCGTTCTCCAGGGCGTTGGCATGTGCGCGTCGGGTGCGGGCCACGTCCGGGTGGTCAGCGTCGGCCTTCTCGGCCTTGTTGAGCGCGGCGTCCTCGGGATTCACGTACTGTTTCCTCAACGTGCGCAACGTGCCCGTCCACAGTGCGAGTGCGAGCAGGTGCAGCGCGAGGACGGTGCTGGCGAGGGCGTAGAGGTTGAACGCGGGGCTGCTGAGGAGGTCGTGCATGCGGCTTCGAGCGTACCCGAGTCAGGGCCTCCCGCGGGCCTTTTCTGCTCGTGCGCGCTGCCTTGATCCGCTATGCGGAGGGCAAGGCATCTTCATGGTGAAGCCAGGTATCGGGGGCCGCGTCCGGCGGACTCTTTTCAGGGTCGACACGCTTGCACTGTGCGTCCTGGTCGTGAGCTTCCTGGTCTTCTATGTCGAGACCCTTCTGCCGGGTATCGACTCCTTCGGCGATATCACCAAGGCGCAGTTCGTAGGCTATCTGCTCGGCACGACGCATCCCACCGGCTACCCGCTGTACCTGATGCTGTCATGGGCCTACACGCATCTGCCGCTACCGGGGTCGCTGGCGTATCGGATGAACCTGCTCTCCGCGGTGTTCGCAACTCTAGCGCTGGTGTTCGTCTACCTCGCCCAGCGACAGTTGCGTGTTCGCCCCGCGGCCGCCCTGATCGGTGCAGCGGCTCTGGGGTTCAGTCACACGTTCTGGTCGCAGTCGGTCATCGCCGAGGTCTACGCGCTCAACAGCCTGTTCATCGCTGCGCTGCTCTGGTCGCTGATCCGGTACGCACTGACGCGCGAGCGTCGCTGGTTCTTCATCAGCGCGGCCATCTACTGCGCGTCTTTCGACCATCACATGACGGTCATCACGCTGTTGCCTGCGTTCGCCGTGCTGACCCTGGCGACGGAGCCGGCGATCCTGAAGTCACCGAAAGCGGTGCTCGGCACCCTCGGCATGATCATCGCCGCCGCGTCGCTCTATCTGTACCCGCTCTGGCGTACCCACGCCGGCTCGCTCTACCTGGAATATCACATCCACAACTTCAAGGAGCTCTCGAACTACATCGGCGGCGAACGCTATCGGCGCGTGATGTTCCAGTTCGGGTTCATGAAGCTCCTGTTCTCCCGTGCGCCGCGCTTCGTCGGGCAGCTGGTCGGCGAGCTGGGTGTGCTCGCCGTGTTCGCTGCGTGGGGGATCGGTGCGTGCCGTCCCCGGCTCGTCCGCGCAGGACTTTCGCTGGCTCTGCTCGGCGAGTTCATCTGGGTGCTCGGCTACAATATTCCGGATATCGCCATCTACATGATCCCCGTGGTGCTGGTGATGTCGATCTTCGTGGGCGTGGGGGTGGAAGCGGCGCTGCGGGCGCTTCCCGGTTGGCGGGGCTGGGCGACTTTCGCGGGAGCTGCCGCGTGCCTGGTGGTGCTGCCGCTCCACAACTTCCGTCCAATGCAGCTCCACACCCGGGACGTCAGGTACGAGAAGACCGTGGACCACGCGCTCACGCTGCTCGGTCAGCATGCCGTGGTTGCCGGCTGCGTGCACTACGGCCCACGCATGGCCTACGTGTACCACTTCTACGCACGCGGGCTCGACAAGAGCCGCGACCTTCACCTGGCCGGCCATGCCACCTTGCCCGGGATCCGCGCCTACCTACAGGGCAAGTCGCACCTCGTGGATTCCCACACGCAGACGAACATCCCGCCAGGGCGGCGCGTGTTCGTAGCGCCGTGCTTTTGGCGGAAGCCGTTCGGTCGCTACAGCCTCGCGTTGGGGCCGTCACGCTACGGGCTCAGGGAGGTGAGATTGCGAATGGAGCGGGCGGGTAGGCCCCCGCCGGCCCGTCCGCTGCCGTCGAGGCTGCAGAGCCCTCTCGGGTTGCGGGCGCGCTGAAGACCGGACGCGCCGGAAAGCAGCCGTGCCGGGCGCTAGAACGCAGGATCCGGTTGCGCACCACGCCCGTTCCCCGTCATTGTGAAGGCGCGCATGAAAAAGGCTTCGATCGGGATTACCTGGATTCTTCTCTGCATGGTGCAGGCGAGCTGCTCGAGCTCGCCCGATCGCGGCGGCGTGGCGGGGGGCCCCGGCGGCAGCGGCGGCAGCGGCGGATTGGGTGTGGATGGCAGCGCAGGTTGGCCGTCCGGTGGTGCGAGCACGGGCGGCGCCGGCGGTTCGAGCACGGGCGGTTCGAGCACGGGCGGTTCGAGCACGGGCGGCACGGGCGGTTCGGCGGGCTCTTCGGGCGGCGGCGGCACGGCCGGCGGCGGCAACACCGGCGGCGGCGGCAACTACAACCCGATCTGCACGGGGCCGCAGGCCGGCAAGTACTGCGGCGGCGACGCCATGAAGGACGCCGACCCCAACGTGCTCTACCACTGTCCCGGTGCGAACCAGGCGCCGGACAGCCAGACCGCGTGCCCCAATGGTTGCGTCGTCGAGTCGCAAGGTACCGCTGATCACTGCAAGACCGCGACCTCGCCGAACGGCTACAAGCTGCCGTGGAAGTCGGGAGTGAGCATGCAGCTCACGCAGGACTGCAACGATTCGTGCTGCAATGATCACGTTGGCAAGGACGGTTGGGCCTGGGATTTCGCCAACGGCGGGAGCTTCACCGTTGTCGCGGCCCGCGGCGGCACCATCACCCACCTGAAGACCAACTCCACAACCGGCTGCGGCTCGAGCTCGTGCGTCAACGACGCGAACTTCATCGTCATCGATCACGGCGACGGCACGCAGTCCACGTATCTGCACCTCCAGGGCAACAGCCTGAAGTCGGGCATTACGTGCGGCGCGACGGTAACGCAGGGGCAGGCCCTGGCGACGTCGGGCACGACCGGCTGGTCCACCGGCGTGCATCTGCACTTCCAGGTCTCGAAGGTGCACTCCGGCGCGGCCACGTGCGAGTGCGGCAGCGACGGCAAGGGTTGCAGCGCCAGCTCCGTCCCCTGGTCGAGCTTCTGGTCCAGCACAACCTACCCCACCGTTCCCATCCAGTTCGACGAGTGGCCCGCGTCCTCGTCCTGCAACAATCGCCGCATCACGCTGCCGGCGTCGCAGAACTAGCAGGCCGTCAGCTCATCTGCCGCGCCAGATACACGATGTCCTCGCCGCGCTCGGCGTTGGGCGTCGGCAAGAGCAGGAACGCCAGCTCGTTGACGAAGATGCTGACGCCATCGCCGCGACCGAGCTCCGCGCCGGGCGGGAGCGAGTCGAAGCTCCGGTAGTTCTGCGTCAGCGAAAAGCCGAGCGTCGGTTTGACCACGCGCGCGAAAAGCCGGTACGTCGGCCCGGGCTCGTCGGCGATCGGATGATCCGTGACGCCGAGCGCACCCAGGAACCGCGTCAGCACCTCCCAGGCGTGATCCGTCGTCGCGGGGTCCTCGTGCTGGCCGCACTCCACGCTGAGGGCAGGGCGCCCGCGCTTGACCAGCGCGCCGATGCTCACGTGATCCATCAGCATCCCGGGACCGTCCCAGCCGTAGGTGACGCGCGCTCCGGTGTGGCGGGCCAGGGCGATGCCGTCGGGTGTACCATCGCAGATCGCGAACGGCACCGTGGGCTGCGTGGCCGAGTGCAGATCGATCATGCCGTCGAGGCCGGTCATCAGCGGCCGGAGCTCCAGCGCGCGGTGATGCTCGTAGGTCCAGGCTTCGCGTGCCAGGTGGTCGACGTAGTGGTAGCTGAAGAGCCGGTTGATGTCGGTGCCGCCGGCCGTGTAGCGCCGCCCCGCGGCCGTCGCCTGCGGGTTGCCGTGGATGAGCACCAGCGTGCCCTTCTTCATCCGTCCGGCGAAGGTCTCCGCCTCGCGCTTGAGCTGCTCGAGCACGTGGAGGCCGCCGACCTCGTTGCCGTGCAGAGCGCCGATGACGCCGATGCGCGGGGACGGGAACGACGGGTCGCCGCTGAGCTCGTGGACGGCAGGGATCGAAGAGTGGGGACGAATCAACGCTGGCTCCTTCTGCCCCCCCGGGAAGAAGACCAGGTCTAGCATCATCCGGGGCTGGTGTGCCCCAGCGTCTCCAGATCTAGTACCTGTTGCGCTCGATCGTAGAACTGTTCGGCTTCTTCCGGCGTCGACCCGATGGCCGTGAGCCCGAGCTTGCCGAATTCGCTGAGCGCGCCCAGAAGGTGGAACACGACGCCCGTCTCGTTCCAGGGTCGGTAGTGCAGGTCGTGCACCGCCGCGAAGTCCAGCAGATCCTCCGGCAACAGCCCCCGGTAGTGCGGCGCCATGAGCGTGTCGGTCGAGACGTAGTAGCGCGCCTCGCCGCGATGCGTGATGTACAGGCCCTGCTCCGGATCGTACGCGCCGTCGTTCAGGAGCTTCAACGTCATGATCGGGTGGGTGGTGCCCGTCATGCGCAGGTTGATCTCGATGGCGTAGCGGTTCCACTGTCCGCGTTCGCCCTGCACCGTGATGAAGTCGACGCCTACGCGCCCGACGCAGCCGCGCTCGACGAGCAGCCGGCCTACCGCGAGCGCATCGTTCTGGATCTCGTGGCGGTAGGCTTCGCTCGCGGGAAAGCGGCACCCGAGGTAGATCTGTCCGCTCCGGCCGCCGAGCATCTGGTCGTGCGTGCTCATCGCTTCCAGCTCGCCGCGCGGGTTGATGCGCAGCTGGGCGCTCGGGCTCTCCTTCCTGCGTCCTTCCAGGTACAGCTCGACCACGCCGCCAATGTGGCCGAGCTCGCGCTTGAAGCGTCCCCAGCTCTCGTTCGGGCCCATGAATTTCAGGTTCTCGAAGCTCCCGAGCACCGCGTCCACGCGCGACTTCCGGGAAGCGTTGCCCGGGGCTACCGCCTTGAGCCGCTGCGTCGCGAGCGACAGGATGGCGTTGCCCTCGCCGCTGAAACCCTGGTTCAGCTTGACGACCATGCGCTTCGTCTTCGGGTGCTCCTGCCACAGATCCGCGACAGCCGAAGCCAGCTCGCGCTCGGTGTGGATGTCCTCCACGCCAGGAGGCATCGGGATACCGGCTTCACGGAAGATCTGCCGCGAGCCCGTCTTGGTGCCGAGCGAGAGCAGATCCGGGTCCACACCGTACAGCGGGATGCCGAGTGCGACCGCCAGACGCCGCTCGCGCTCGCTCACCGTGAAGACTGTCATGTGCGCGCGCTCCGGGTCGATCGCGTCGCGGATACGCCGGATCAGTCGCGGGCGTTCGAGGATCTTGTCGGTCAACCCGCGTGGTGTGGAGTCCCGCGTGCAGAGCAGCGTGAGCCGCTCGCGGGCGTGCGACGTGGGGATACCGCCGATGAGCGCGAGGTAGTAGTCGACCAGCGCCGGATCGAGCGGCTGCGAGGTGACGTACACCAGCCGTGCGCGCGGGTTGCGGAGCAGCCCCATCGTGAAGAGCATGCGCTCCTCGTAGTGGTTGATGCCGGGAATCGCCGCGAGCTGGAAGCCGTCGAGCGATAGCGACGGGATCACCACTACATCGCGCGGCCCGCCTTCGATGTCGTTCAGGCTCAGCCAGCGGTGGACCAGCTTCTGCTGCAGCTGTTTGAAGTGCTTCACCTCCTCGTCGGCCGAGAGCGCGGCGAGCGGGGGAACCGAGGGGCGATTGCGGGGGCGTTCTCCGTGGGATGCCCGGTTCACGCCCCCTCCCGGGAGCTCGCGGGCGGCTCCGTATAGCTCTGCTGGAGCCCATGCAGCAGCGCCAGCAAGGCCTGGTGCACCGGCGTCGGGATGCCGTGGGTGCGCCCGCGGCGGACCACGGCGCCCTGCAGTGCATCCGCCTCGGTCGGGCGCCCTGCGCGCACGTCCTGCAGCATCGAAGGTTCGGTGTCCTGGAACAGGCCGCGCGTCACGTTGAGCATCGCGTCGATGCTGGACTCGCCGAGCAGCACGTCTTCCGCCCGGGCGACCTCCACGACCTCGTGCATCGCGCGCGTCGCGAGCTCTTCCAGCTCCGAAAGCGCCAGCACCTCTCCTGCGGGCAGGCGCGTGAGCGCGCAGATGGCGTTGAACGGCGCGTTCCACAAGAGCTTCTGCCACAGCATGTGCGCGAGGTTCTTGTCGACGTTGCAGGGGAAGGCCTTGCCGAGCTCCGCCGCCAGCCGGTCCACCAGCTTCTCCTGCGCGTGCACCACGGGCGCGATACTCATCATGCCGCCCGCGCGCAGATACAGCCGCCCCGGAGCGACGTGCCCCGCGGCCATCATCGCCACGCCGCCAACCACCCGCTCGAGGCCGATCACGTTGCCGAGCTCGTCTTCTGAATCGAGCCCGTTCAAGAGCGGGACGGCTACGCCGTGCTCGCCGAGCGCCGCGCCCGTGCCGGCCGCCACCGCGCCGAGGCCGGATGCCTTCACCGCGACCAGTGCCAGGTCGGCGCCGAGCCCGCGCGCCTGGTCGATGTGCTCGATGACCGGGCCCCGCCCGACGAGCTTGCCGTGAGGCGTTTCCACCACGAGGCCGTGCTCGCGGATTGCCGCCGCGTGCGCGCCCCGGGCCAGGAACGTGACCTCGTGCCCCGCCAGCGCCAGCTTCGCGCCGAAATAGCCACCGACCGCTCCGGCACCCACCACCAGGATCCGCATGGGTCCCAGCCTAGCAAATCCGCCGCTGTGTCGTGAGCCCAGCTCTGCCGGGAAAATGACTTCCATTGGCCGGCGGTGGCACAATGCGGCCGTGCGCTACGCGCTGACGATAGCTTTTGCCTTGCTTGCCGGCGCCGGGACCCTCTGCGCCGGGCCGGCGCAAGCCGAACCGGCCGCCGCAGCGCCGCGCGCCGACCGTCGCGTGGTGGTGGTGGCGGACGTCACCGACGAACGTCGACCGCCAACGCGCAAATGCGCGCGGCGGTGTTCGAGACCGTGCGCAAGCGCGGCTATTCGCCCGCAGCAGGGGCCGACGTGGACGGCGCGGCGCAGCAGGCCGGCGCCCTGGACGCGGGGCGCGTCAGCACGGCGCCCGCGTCGCTCGGCAAGCTGCGCGATCAGCTCGGCGTCGGACTCGTCATGCGCGTCTCGTCGGAGTGGGTGCGCGGCGACCAGACCGGCGTGCGGGTCACGCTGGTCACCGCCCAGGGCATGAAGTCCCAGGTCGTCGCTGCACCGACGGTCAATCCGCGTCCCGATGTCGCCAAAGCCGCGGGCGCGATGCTCGACTCGCTCATCGGCGAAGAGCCCAAGGCCACGTCGGCGGCGGCTCCGGCGCCTAGCGCGGCTCCCGCGCCCGCCGCGTCCTCGAGCGCCGGGGCCGCCGGAGCGACTCCGGGCGGCCCCGGCGTCATCCTGCCGAGCTCGCCCGCGCCGGGGGCCGACGAACCGCCGCCGCTGAAGCCGAGCGAGGCGTGGGCCAAGCGCGGTGGAGTCGTCGCCAGTTACGAGGCGCGCGCCATCGTCACCGGCGCGATGCTCCCCGACACCGCCTATTCCAGCGTGAACCCCGTCACCAAGCTGACCGAGACCGGAAAGGCGAACACCCTTGGTATCGGCGGCGGGGTCGGCGTGCGGTTGTCCATGCTCTACCTGCCGCTGCCCGATCCCACCACCTCGAGCGGCAGCTTCGCGGCGTTCCAGCTCGGCACCGGCGTCGATGGCAGCGTGCTCTACGTGCGGCCCCCCTCGGGCTATGCCTACGACATCTCCAACAACAAGGTGGCCGCTCGCGGTCTCAAGCGCCAGGACCGCGCGTGGCTCTACGCCAACGTACCGCTGCAGCTCGGCGTGCATTTCGGCATCGGGAGCTTCCGCACGCAGACCATCTGGCGCGGCGTCGTGCTGGGGCTGGTCTACTCGCCCACGTGGACCTACCGGCTCGACATCCAGTCGCTCGACGGGGAAGGCAGGTTCAACTTTGCCGGCTTCGAAGCGGACCTCGACGTGGCGTCGATCGAAGCGCGCCGCGGCCTCGTCTCCGAATCCCAGATCCGCGTCTCCGCCTACGTCCTGCCGCGCGTAAAGAGCGACCTGCCGTGGCTCGCGTCGATCGGGATCGGCGCGGTCTGGTACTGACGGTTGGCGAAACCAGAAACCACGCCCCGGCCGCGATGAGCGTGGGCGCTGTGCGCTATTTCCGCTCCAGCCGCTCCTTGCCCAGGCGCGTGTCGGACGGGTTCGCCCAGGTGCCGTCGAGGCGGGTGCCGCTCACGCTGTAGGCGACGACGCCGGGCGGCGTGCCCTGGCCCCAGCCGACGCTGAGCACGTGATCCTTCAGGATGCCGACGCCGGCGTAGCTGGTGCCCGGGATAGACCAGGCAAGCTGATACACGTCGCTCTTGTGCGCGATCTTCACGCTGCCGGTGTAGCTGCTGCCGTTGGGGTTCTTCCCGGTCGTGATCTTGTAGGTACCTGACAGGCCCGGCGGACCCTCGAGCACCTCGCTGCCCACACCGGTTCCGGAGCCGCTCGCCCACACGCCGTCGAGCCTGCCGCCGTTCACCTTGTAGACGACGACGCCGGGCGCGCCGCCTGTGCTCCAGCCGACGCCGAGCACGCTGCCCACGTGCAGGCCGACGCCGACGTATCCCGCCGAGCCCGTGATGGTCCAGCCGAGGTGGTACACGTCGCCGCTGCGGGTGATGGCCACGCTGCCCGTGTAGCCCGCACCGCCGCCGGGATTCGCCGCGGCGGCGATGCGATATTGCCCCGCGACGCCATCGGGATCCGGCGTGGCGATCGGTGCCGGGGGTGCGGTCTGCGAGCCAGCCGGCTCGTGCAGGCAGCGCGTGGCAGAGGTCTCTTCGCGATCCCCGTCGTCGTACTGGATCTTCACGCCTCCCTGTCCGTCTGCCTGGTCGACGCGGCCCGGGTAGTACACGCCGCGCGCCTTCCAGTTGCAGATCACACGATCCCCGGTTGCGATCGGGGCGCCGCACCTGGGTGCGGGCGTGGAGCTGGCTGCCACGGTCGGTGTGGGCGCTGGAGCTGGCGGTGCGGTTGGCCCATGCGTCCCGGCAGCGGGCTCTGTGCCTGCGAACACGCGCGGCGAGCATCCGACCACGATCACCCCGAGCCCGAGTAGGAAGCTCCGCATGGCGGTCACGCTAGCCTGGGCTTGCCGCAGCGTCGAGCGCCGCTGCTCACCGATTCCGCACGAGCGTGACCGGCACCGCCACGACGGCGCTGCCTTCCGCCGGAGGATGGAATTCCGCTGCGCGGGCCCTCTGGACCATGCACCCGACGAGGGTCGGCGACAGGTTGCCGCTGTGGGTCGCGCTCACCTTGTCGACCTCGCCGCCGGCGCCGATCTGCAGCGTCAGCCGCACCTTGCCCTGGGCGTCTGGATTGCTCTCGATCTCGCGTCGGTAGCAGGCATGGAAGGCGGGGCGCATGCCCAACACGACGCGCTGCGCGTTGTCCACGGTGCCGACGGTGGTTCTGCTCGCGACCGCGGTTTTCGTCACCGGCCCGGCGACGTGCTGCACGTTGCCGGTGCTGGTGTCCTCCGCACCAGTGCGTGTGCCGATGCCGGCCAGGCCCTCGTCCGCGCCCGGACGCAACGGCACACCGGATGCTTCGACGTGGAACGGATCCCCGCTGCCCACGCCGGCGCTGCTCTTCGCGGCCCGGTCCAGTGCGGCCGTCGGGACCTCGTGTCCGCCGAGCACGTCCGCAGTGGCAGGGCGGTTCGACGCCAGCGCGCCAAGGGTCTTCATCTCGATGGCATCGAGCTGGTGCTGCAGGCGTGCGGCGCTCGCGGCGCCTGTGTGCGCAGGCGCACCCGCGCGACGGCTACGCGCACCGCGGCGGGCGCTGCGCGGGGGCGACGCTGGCGACTTCGCTTGCGTCGCCGCCGCCGCGCTTTGTTCTGGCGTCTCGACCGGCGGCGCGGGCAGGGTACGCATCGATTCGATCAGTCCCGTGACCTGGACACCGTCGTCCACGACCGGGTCGACCCAGTCCGAGAACAGCACGCCCATCAGCCCGAAGTGCAACAGGAACGACAGCGCCGCGATGATCATCGTGCCCCAGTCGTCCCGCTCCCGATGCATCACCGAAAGCGGTAACTGCGGGCGCGGTCGTTCCGGTGGCGCCGGCACCAGCTGGAACAGCAGCGTGGTGCTTCCGATCAGTATCCTGCCGCGCGCATCGCGATCGAGCTCGAGGGGAGGCGACTGCTCTGTCAGCTCGAGCACTTCTCCCGCACACGCCACGCGTGCCCGCATTCCGGCTCCGGGCACGAGCCGCCAGCTGTCTCCGCGCCGTTCGAGCAATCGGTGCAGGCGCGACGGAGCGCCGGCGGGCAGCACCACATCCGCGCGCTCGCTGGGCCCGACGGTCAGCATCCCGCTGTCGAGTACGCGCTCCTCGTAGAGGCGGCTCGCGCGCACCACGCCGACTCTGAGCACGCGGGCGCGCGACAGTCCCGCGGCGCGCATCACCGCGGTCATGCGACCGGAGGCGGAAGATGGACCTCTCGCCTGCGGTAGCGGTTCGTGCATGGCGGACCCTCCGTGCGCGGCGCGTCGCCCTGGCGACGGCCTCCAGTCGGCGCCGCGAGCACTCGCTGCTCGCGGCGATAGACCCATGTGACACGCGCGTGCCCAGGAAGTTCCCGGTGCATCGAGGGGAACGGGTACAATGCCGGCATGAGACCCCGACGCGGATCGACCCGGTGGATGGTGGTGTGCGCGGCTGCGTTCGCCTTGACGGCGTGCGGAGGGGGCGACAAGGCCGGGGGCGGCAGCGGTGGTACGTCGGGCACCGGTGGTGCTGCGGGTAGTGCAGGCACGTCCAACGGCGGCGCGTCCGGCAGCGCGGGCGCGGCGGGCAGTGGCGGCGCGGCGGGCAGTGGCGGCACCGCGGGTGGTGGCGGTACGTCGGGCAGCGCGGGCTCCTCGGGCAGTGGCGGTACGTCGGGCAGCGCGGGCTCCGCGGGCAGTGGCGGCGCGGGCGGCAGTGCGGGATCGAGCGGCACGACGGTGGCGTGCGGCAGCAGCCAGTGCAGCCTTCCGGGGAAGATCTGCTGCCACCACAATAACCAGCCCGCACAGTGCCAGACCGCGGGAGCTGCCTGTACCTACGGCGTCGTGCTCGCCTGCGACGGACCGGAAGACTGCGCGAAGAACCAGGTGTGCTGCGCGACCCTGTTCGTGCAGGGCAAGAACGAGAGCTACGTCTCGACGGCCTGCGCCGCGACCTGCACCGGCAAGACCGAGCGCGTGGTCTGCGGTGCCAGTGGCCAGTGCCCCAGCGGGCAGGCTTGCTCCACGAGCGATCTGCTCCCGCCCTACCGCGACTGTCGCTAGTTCGCGCCGTCGTGTCACAGCGGGCCGCGCTGTCTCGTCCATCCCGGTGGAAGGAGACAGTGCGATGTTCAAGTGGCTGATACGAAAGCGGATTGCAGCGTTCGAACGAGAGTTCGACTACGACCTGGCCTACGCGCGACAAGTGCTCCAGGCGGACACGCGCGCGTTCCTGACGCTGAGCCGCATGCTGGGAATGTCGAGCTATCGGCGCGATGTGCCCGCCGACGTGAGCTACGCGGTCAAGCTCACCGGCACGCTCGCCGAGGACTGCGGGCCGTGCACGCAGCTGATGGTCACGATGGCGCTCGGCCAGGGCGTCGCCGCGGGCACGCTGGCGGCGATCCTCGCCGGCGACACCGACCGCATGGGCGAGCCGGTCGCGCTCGGCGTCCGCTTCGCCAGAGCCGTGCTCGCCCACGACCCGGAAGCGGACGAGCTACGCGACGAGATCCTGCACCGCTGGGGGCCGCGCGGGCTGGTCTCGCTCGCGTTCGGGCTGACGGCCTCGCGGCTCTACCCCACGCTCAAGTACGCGCTCGGTCACGGCCAGGCGTGCCGCCGCATCGTGGTTGCCGGTGAGCCGGTGAGCGTGGCACGAGTAGCGGCGTGACCCACGACGCCGCCAGCTTCGAGCAGCATCGGCGCTACCTGGTGGGCGTGGCCTACCGTATGCTCGGATCGGTTGCCGAGGCCGAGGACGCGGTGCAGGACGCGTTCCTGCGCTGGCGGGGCGTCGAGCCTTCCGGCGTCGCTGAACCGCGCGCGTATCTGGCGCGGATCGTCACGCGGCTGTGCCTCGATCGGCTCAACTCCGCACAGCGTCGGCGCGAGCAGTACGTGGGAACCTGGTTGCCCGAGCCAGTGGTCGGCGAGCCGGCGGCTTCCAACATCTCCGAGGACATCTCGTTCGCGCTACTCATGACCCTGGAGCGGCTCTCACCGCTGGAACGCGCCGCGTTCCTGCTGCACGACGTGTTCGACATGGCCTACCCGGAGATCGCCGCCGCGCTCGGGCGCTCCCAGGCCGCGTGCCGGCAGCTGGCCGCGCGCGCCCGCGAGCACGTCAGGAAGGAGCGCCCGCGATTCGAACCCGATCACGGCGCCGAGGACAGGCTGGTCGACGCCTTTGCAGCAGCGATGACAACCGGCAACGTCGCAGAGCTCGCGGCTCTGCTCGCCGAAGACGCCGTGCTCTACACCGACGGGGGCGGCAAACGCGTCGCGGCGCTGAACCCGATCTACGGCCGCGACAAGATCCTGCGCTTCTTCAGCGGTGTCTCGAAGAAGCGGCGTCTGTCGACCACCGGTACGCCGGCACGTGTCAACGGCCTGCCGGGCTTCGTGCTGCACGAACACGGCGACGTCGAGACGCTTGCGCTCGAGATCCGCGAAGGCCGCATCGTGGCGCTCTACTCGGTCCGCAATCCGGACAAGCTCAGGCACCTGGCTTGAGCGGCCGCTTGACGGAGCGGCGAGCATCCGCTCCAGAGCGAGCTCGAGTCGACGGAACCATCGCGCCCGACCAAAGCGACGGGGCGGCAGTCTCCGACCAGCGCATAGCCCTCGATCCGGTTCACGATCTTCTGCTCCGCACGCGGCCGCTCCCGGGACAACCCACGCGATCCCGCGGGGAAGAGGAGCATTCCCCTGGCCTCGGGGCTTTTTGGTACGATGAACCCATGCGCGTGCGCGCGGGGACCAGTGGCTTCAGCTACAAGGAGTGGAAGGGCAGCTTCTATCCGGACAAGCTGCAAAGCTCCGGGATGCTGCGCTTCTATGCGTCCGCACTCCCGGCGGTGGAGATCAACAACACCTTCTACCGGATGCCGAAGCCCGACGTGCTGGCCGGCTGGGCCGAGCAGGTGCCGGCGGATTTCCGCTTCGTGCTCAAGGCATCGCGGCGCATCACGCACCAGCAGCAGCTCAGGGACTCGATGGACTCGGTGGCCTACCTGTTCAAGGTCGCGGCCATCCTCGAAGATCGTCTGGGGCCCGTGCTGTTCCAGCTGCCGCCGTTCCTGAAGAAGAACGTGGAGCTGTTGCGCGACTTCCTGGCAGTTCTGCCGGACGGATTCCGGGCCGCGTTCGAGTTCCGCGAGGCGTCGTGGTTCGACGACGAGGTGTACGCGGCGCTCGCAGAGCACAATGCAGCGCTGGTCGGCGGCGATATGGACGACCCGCGCCGCGCGCCGCCGCTGGTGGCCACGGCCGACTGGGGCTATCTCCGCTTTCGCGCGGCCGACTACAGCGAAGCCGATCTGGATCGCTGGGCGGCGAAGCTCGGTGAGCAGCCCTGGCAGGAGGCCTACGCCTTCTTCAAGCACGAGACGCGCGGTCCGGAGCTTGCGCTCGCTCTGGACGCCCGCTTCGCCGCCGCGGGTCCCGGCGTGGTCAAGCCGAAAGCCAAACGCGCCGGTGTGGTCGCACCCAAGGCCAAACGCCCCGGTGTGGCCAAGCCGAAAGCCAAGCGCGGCAAGCGCCCGGCGCGCTCCGGCTGAGAGCGACGCGTCCCACGCCCGCGCGGCGTTGACGATGCTCAACGAGATCAGGGCTGGACGCCAACAACTGCACGGCGGCCGAGCGCGATCGGCTTGACCCACGGGGCAGGGACGGACGACGCTTGGGCATGCGGCTCACGCGAGCACTTGCGCTGCTTTCCGGAACGCTGCTGCTGTGCTTCTTGCCGGCGTGCGGCGCGAGCACCCAGCCGGACTCTACGCCGAAGCCGATGCCCGGCTTCCAGCTGGTCGACGTGAACCCCGCCTCCGCCACCTACCAGCAGACACTGTCGCCCGGCCATTTCAAGGGTCAGGTTTCCGCGTGGTACTTCGGTCACTCCACCTGAGGCTACTGCCGTAGCCAGTTCGGCTACCTGGACCAGCTGGAGAAGGAGCTCGACCAGAAATCCACTGCGCTGCGCGTGCAGATCCTGGGCATCGACGCGGTCGGGCTCGAGTCGGGCAACGCGGACATGACCAGCGGTCGGGTGCTGCCCTGGCTTCAGGACACTCCGAGCGAGGAAGTCTGGACGAAGTGGCACGTCACCTATCGCGACGTGGTGATCCTCGATCCGGACGGCTATCGCGTGGGGGTCTACAATCTGACCGAGCACGATCTGGCCGACTCAGCCAACTACGCGGCGCTGGAGCAGCGCCTGGTCGACGCGGCCAATCCGCCCTGAGCGGCCGGCGCGCGCGGGCGCGTTGCGTCGCCCCCTGGTCGGCAGGCCCCCGATCGGTGCTAGGCTCCGCGCCCTCGCCATGTATTTCCAGGATCTGATTCTGACGCTGCAGCGTTTCTGGGCCGAGCGCGGCTGCCTCGTGGTGCAGCCGTACAACTCCGAGCTCGGCGCCGGCACGTTCAACCCCGCCACCTTCCTGCGTTCACTCGGGCCCGAGCCGTGGAACGTCGCCTACGTGGAGCCCTCGCGCCGCCCGACCGACGGACGCTACGGCGACAACCCCAACCGTCTGCAGCAGTTCCACCAGTTCCAGGTGATCCTCAAGCCCAATCCCAACGACATCCAGGATCAGTACCTGGAGTCGCTGGTCGCCCTCGGCACCGATCCGTTGCACCACGACGTGCGCTTCATCGAGGACGACTGGGAGAGCCCGACGCTCGGCGCCTGGGGGCTCGGCTGGCAGGTGTGGCTCGACGGGCTCGAGATCAGCCAGTTTACCTACTTCCAGCAGGTGGGCGGCTTCGACTGCAGGCCGGTGAGCGGCGAGCTCACCTACGGCCTCGAGCGCATCGCGATGTACCTGCAGGACGTCGATAACGTCTACGACCTCCAGTACGACGCGAACGTGAAGTACGGCGAGATCTTCAAGCGCGCCGAGTGGGAGTGGAGCACGTACAACTTCGAGGAGGCGGACGTGAAGGCTCACTTCGCCGCCTTCGAGCACGCCGAGGCGGAAGCCAAGCGTCTGCTCGAGCGCGGCGAGGAGCCGCTGGAGAAGCTCGTTCTGCCCGCCTACGACATGGTCACCAAGGCGTCGCACGCTTTCAACGTGCTCGACGCGCGCGGCGCGATCGGCGTGACGGAGCGCCAGCGCTACATCCTGCGAGTGCGTACGCTGGCGCGCGCCGTCGCGGCGGCGTGGATGGCGCAGCGCGAAGCGCTGGGCTTTCCGTTGATGAAGCAGGCTTCTGAAGCCGCGGAGTAGGCGTGCGGCGCGCGCTCCTGTCGTTGCTCCTGGTGGCGCCGCTCTGGGGATGCTCGTCGTCCTCGTCCGGAAGCCCGCACACGACGAGCGAAGCGGGCTCCGGATCGGGCGTCATCGACGGAGGCCCCGGCGGCGTGAAGAACGTCGTCGTGACGCACCCGTCGGCGCCGCCCATCGCACCGGCCAGCGAGTGCACCGTGACCACGGAGGAGGCGAGCTACACCGAAGGGCCGCACGTCCCGGTCTGTTCGACCATTGCCTATCCGCACAACCCGCCCATGACGGGCGCGCACTATCCGGTCTGGGCCGACTACAAGGAGTACGACGCGCCCGTGCCGTGGGGCTTCCTTGTGCATTCGATGGAGCACGGCGGCGTGGTGCTCGCCTATAGCTGCACGAACTGCTCCGGGGTGCGCAACGCCTTCGAGAACATTGCCGCTCTGCTGCCGGCCGACCCGCTCTGCGCGGCGGGCCAGCACCGCGTCGTGATCGTACCCGCGCCGGATCTGGACGTGCCGATCGCTGCGATCGCGTGGGGCACCGTCTACAAGGCAACGTGCCTGGACGTGTCGTCGCTGACGAAATGGGTGACGGATCACTACGCCCACGGCGGCGAGGACACCTGCGCGCCGGGGGATGATCGGTCTGCGCAGGGATGGTGCCCCTGAGCCTGGCGCCTGCGCCGCGCCCGCCAGCAGGTCGTCGACGCCCATCACGTTGGTGCCCGGATTCAACACCGGCGCGGATGACCTGGGCGCGACCGCGCGCTTCCTGCGTCGCATGCCGCGCGTCCCGGGCGTGACGCTCCAGCCGTTCCACCGGCTCGCGGCGGGCAAGGCAGGACTCCACGGAGCGCCGTACGCCTACGCGGCCGTCGCGCCGCCGGGCAAAGCGGAGATGGAAGCCGCGGCGCAGCTGCTCGAGGACGAAGGCGTGCGGCTGACGCGCGCGTGAACCCTGGCGGCGTCGCGTGCGACGACTGATTGGCAGATCGCATTCCGGCGCCGCGACGGCCCGACGACGATGCTAGTCTGACTGCCCCATGCGCCTTCGCTCGCCGCACTACCTGTTGCCGCTCGCCAGCGTCGCACTCTTCGCAGCCTGCAGCGGCGCAGGAGGAACCTCCGGTCCCGCTGCGGGCGGCAGCGGCGGCGCGGGCGGCAGTAACGCGGGCGGCAGCGGCGGCGCGGGCGGCAGCGGCGGCCAGACGCCGGATGGCGGCGGAGGCACCGCAGGGAGCGGCGGTGCGGCCGCGACCGATGCCGGGAAGGACGCGCCGCCGAGCGACGGCGCTTGCGCGCCGGTCACCGCCGCGCCCGACGTCGACCCGTGGTCGATGCGCCAGAAGGCGGCGGGCTTCGGCGGCATCCACACGTCGACCTCCGGTGGGCACACCGACGTGTTCCTGTCGAGTCCGACCGACCTCATCCGCATCGGCGTGCGGCTGGAGTGGGGCGGGACGGTCGTGTTCTTCGGCCTCACCGGAAACGCGGGCTCGAACGTGATCGACGCGAACGATACCGGCCGCGAGTTGCAGATCGCGCTCTACGATCCGACGCGCGCCCACCAACCGTGCGCCGCGACGGCCACCTGCGTCAGCAATCCGGCATCGTGCGGCAACTCGATCACGTTCCTGGGCTGGAACCCGGTGCAGGGCGGCGACGAGTGCGGCCACGGGGCGAAGGTGATCTCGCATGGCCAGGTGGGCAACGCGCTCGAGGTCTTGGTGCAGCCCTTGCAGTGGAACCCTGACTGGAACAAGCCGGACTGCACGCAGTCTTCGTGTGGCACGTCCGGTCTTCCGGTGGGTGTCCGCTACAGGATAGATTTCCGGTTCTTGACCGAGCATGTGGTCGAGGTCGCTACCGAGGTCATCAGCCAGGAGTCGTTCAGCCATCCCGTCACCGGGCAGGAGTGGCCGACGCTGTACGTCTCGCACGGCTCGTCCGGGCCGGACCTGCCCGTGCTGCTCGACGCCGGGGGCAAGGTCATCAACATCAGCCAGCCCGGCAACGACGGCTTCCTGTACCAGAACTTCACTTCGCCCGCGCCCTGGGTCTCCTGGCAGAACACGAACAAGGACTACGGTGTGGGGCTCGCGATGGACCAGGGCACCACGGCCTTCCAGGGCTGGCGCGGTGACGGCACGAACGCGCCGTACTTCCACAACGTGCGCGCGCAGGTCTCGTTCGGGATCGACGCGGGCAAGACGCTGCACGGCATCGCGTATCTCGCGCTCGGCTCGTTTGCCACGGTCAAGAGCGAGCTCGACGGCGTGCTGAAGAAGCGCGGCCCGTTCGGCGTGGTGGACGCGCCCGCGGCGGGCTCGCCGCTTGCCTACAAGCCTGGCGCGAGCATCCCGGTGCGCGGCTGGGTGCTCGACAACGGCGCCGTCGGGAATGTCCACGTGCAGATCGACGGCGCCGACGCCGCGACGATCCCGGTGAAGGCCAGCCGCCCCGACGTCTGCGCGGTGTACCCCGCGTACGCCTCGTGCCCAGGTGTGGGCTACGACGGAACGGTCGACACCACGGGCCTGGGCGGGTGCAACCACCTCTTGCGCGTCGTGGCTACCGACGCCGACGGAAACCAGCGGACCCTCGGCGAGCGCGTGATCGCACCCCAGTGACGAGGCGCCGCCGCGCTACTCCGCCCCCAGCCAGTCCAGCGCGCGCTCGACGATCAGCTCCTGCGAGGCGAGCAGATCATGAACGTCGTCGACCTCGATGAGCCCGACGTTGTCGTGCTCGGCGGCGTAGCGCCGCGAGCCGTCGATGAGCACGGTCGGGTCGCGCGTGCCATGGATGATCAGCGTCGGGCAGGACACGGACGGCCAGGCCGGCTCCTCGCGCGACTCCTTGTAGAAGCGGTAGTGCACACGTGTGGGCGTGCCCGCGCTGTCCGGCATCAAAAGCGAGCCGTCGCGCTGCCACTTGTCCATGGCGCCCGGTAAAAGCAGCTCGGGCCAGCGGCTCGCCAGAATCGAACGCCGGGCAGAGCAACAGCAGGCGAGCCACGCGCGCCGGGTGGAGCTCCGCCCAGCGCGCCGCCAGCCATCCGCCCAGGCTGGAGCCGACGAAGCCCCAGCCCTGCTCGTCGCCACGCTCGGCGTCGAGCTTGTCGAGCACGCCGAGCATCGCTCGCGGACTGAGCTCCGCGAACGAAGGTGCATTCAGAATCCGGCTTTAGCAGCTCGAGCCCCGCGGACTCGAACGCCTGGCAGAGGAGCAGCCCCTTCTTCGACAGCGGGCTGCCCCCGAAGCCGTGCAGGTAGGCGCGACGCACGAGAGCCGGCGTAGCAGCGCGTTGCGGCGGCGCCAAGCTCGCGCCGGGGCGCTACCTCGGCGCCGACAGTCCGAGCCCGAGCCCGGCTCCAGCGCCCAGTGACGGAACCGCTCCGCCCGGCGCCCTGGCGCCGCCGGCCCGGGCTTTGGCGGCTTCCTTCTTCATGCGTTCGAGCGCGGCGGCCGCGTCTTTCTTCACCTTCTTCACGATGGCTGGCGGCAGGTGCTTCTGCATCGCGCACGCCGGGGGGAAGCCGGCCTGGCACGCGCCCACGATGAAGCTCGCGCCGCGCTCCAGGTTGCGTTTGACGCCGCGGCCCTGGATGTTGGCGATGCCCGCGAGCAGGCACGACTGCGCGCCACCCTGGGCGCAGAGCGACTCGGCGAGCTGTACGCCGTCCTTCTCCTTGTCCTTCCCGCCGGCGCCGAGCAGCATCGCGCGCGCGTACATGGAGCAACCGCGCAATGAGCCCATCTGCTTGCAGGAGGCTTCGAGCAGCTTCAGGCCTTTCTGCATGTCCTTCTTCACGCCCTGGCCGTCGGCCATCTGGGCGCCATAGAACGCGCAGCCGTCGCCGTCGCCGCCGTCGCAGGCCTGCTTGAAGGAGCGGGCCGCGGCTTCGGGATCCGGCTTTCCCTGGACGCCCTGCATCTGCAGCGTGCCCAGCATGCTGCAGCCCTGCGGGCTGCCGCTGTTGCATGCTTTGGTGACCCGGCGGAGCGCATCGGCGGGATCCTTCTTGATCGAACCTACGCCCTGCATCTCCAGCATCGCCAGCTGCGTGCAGCCTGCGGCGCTGCCCTTGTCGCAGGCGTTCTTGATCAGCTCGGCGCCCCGCGTTGGATCGCGCTTTTCGCCAAGCTGGCCCGCGATCATCGCGCTTCCGATCGCGACACAGCCCTCGGGCAGTCCGTTGTCGCAGGCGCGGTGGAACAAGGCCCGGCGGCCTTGGCCGGGTCCGGCTCCACGCCCTGCCCGGCGGTGTACAGCTGGGCGAGCATGGCGCAGCCGGCCGGCGGCGCGTCGTCGCAGGCACGCTTGAGCAGCGTCACGGCGCCCGGCCAGATCGCGCTTCGCCGCCGCGGCCGCTGAGGTGCGCCACCGCCAGGTACACGCAGGCGTCCTTCGCGTCGCCTTCGCACGACTTCTTGAACAGCTTCACCGCGGCGGCTGCGTCGCGCTTCACGCCGCCCTGCCCGTCGAACATCATCACGCCCTGGCCCAGGCAGCCGCGATCGATGCCCTTCTTGCAGCTCGAGCTCGAACAGCGAGTAGGCGCGCGTCGGGTCCTTCTCCACGCCGACGCCGTTGAGGTAGGCGATGGCGAGCGACGAGCAGCCACGCTGCTCGCCCGCCTTGCACGACTTCTTGAACAGCTTGACGCCGCGCTTCGCGTCTTTCTTCACGCCGCCCTGCCCGACCAGCAGCAGGTGTCCGTAGCCGGCGCAGCCGAGCTGCGTTACCGTTCTTGCAGGACTTGTCGAAGTTGACGGCGGCGGCCTGCAGGTCGCGCGGGATGCCGGTGCCGTTGTACTGCGCGCGGCCGAGCTTGGCGCAGCCCTCGTAGTTCTTCGCCTCGCAGGCTTTGCGGATACAGCGACACGGCCTCGCGGTCGTCGCGCCGTCGGAGTCGTCGCCGGAAGACAGCTTGTCGGCCAGGCGCAGGCAGGCGCGGATGTCGGCCGGCGATGCGGTCGCAGAGCGTGCGGCAGGCCGAGCGCTCGGAGTGCTTGCACGCCTCGTGCAGCGCCTGCTCGGCGTGAGCGAGCCGTTGCTTGCGCAGCCGGAAGATAGCCGAAGCCGCGCCGGCCACGAGCACGACCGCGCCGACGATGTACCAGAGCAGTCTCGAGCTCCCGGAGCTGGCGGAGTCGTTGTCTCCGGCGGGCCGCTGGCGGCGCGGCTTGTCCCGCTTGTCGCGCGGGGCCGACTTGTCCGGCGTTGCTTCCGGCTCGTCAGGCGTTTCCGGCTCGTCAGGCGTTTCCGGCTCGTCAGGCGTTTCCGGCTCGTCGGAGGGAGAAGACACGGGGGCGCAGCCTAGCGGCGGCAGGCTCGAACGCGAGCACATTCTGGCCGCCATTCCGATTTTCCGGCCGCCGCGCCAGGCCCCGCCGCGGGCCACGGCCAACGTCCGTCCCGGCACGCCCGATGCATCGACCCTTCAGAAAGGAGAAGGAAAGATGCCGACAGGAGTCGGAACAAACCAGATGGATCCCGGCGGACCCATCCCGCAAGCGCCGAAGTCGCCCGTGCCCTGGATGACCTGGGTGTGGATCGCGTTCCTCGTGATGGTCGTGGTGCTGACCGTGGTTGGGTTCATCCTGATGTGATCACCGGGGCAGATCGCGGCGATCTCCGCGCGCGGCGCGGCGATGCGCCACGAATCCACAGGAGCGGGACAACCTGCGCGAAGGGGTTGCGCGCGGCTCCAGGCGTTGACGAATCCATTGCGGTGCGCGGCTCTCGTTCCTCCCGCCCAGCGATGAATGCACCGTCAGAACCCACTCACGATCCGGTCCTGCCGAGCTGGCTGCTGGACGCGCCGGTCCGCAGATCCGTCGAGAGCTGCGTAGCGAGCTCGAGATTGTCGCGCACCACCCAGTGGTAGCCGACGGCGAGTCCGCTCCACGGAAGGCCCCCGGTGTGCTCGAAGAGCTGCTGTCCGTCGACGACCCGGGTGTAGAGGCCGAGGTTCATGGCCTGCGGATCGGCGGGCAGCCCCGCCAGGCGCAGACACAAGCCTGCGCCCAATCCGTCGGGGGCCGCATGCAGCGGCTGATCGACCGGGCCCGGCGCCCCCACGTGCAGCTCGGCCGTGGCGCGCCCGCGGCACCGGCGCCCTTCACTTCGCTGTCGCGTACTGCTCGACGAGCTGCCGCGCGGTGACGAAGCGGACGGCCGAGCCCCGGTTCTGGAGCTCGTCGACGAGCCCTGTGAACGCGCCCCACCAGCCCGTCTCGTCGCCGGGATAGGTCGTTCCCGGGTGCCACTCGAAGATCAGCGGCTCGCCGGTCTTCAGGTGGATGTCGATCGCCTTCTTCTCGTACTCGAGCAGCTCGTCGGGCGTCATCATGTCCTGGCAGGCGTTGTCACACATGGACGACGTCTCGCCGTAGTAGACGACGATCGGCATCGGCAGCACGGCGAACGAATGCCCCTGCAAGGCGTATGGCTTGAACCTGTAGACGGAGAATCGTTCTGCGCGAGCGCTCCGCTCGAGATAGTCGAAGCCCTTCTCGTCCATTAGCTCGTAGGTGTCCTGGTTCGCCGTGAAGCGATTCGCGCGGAAGCCGGTGACGGTCCCCGCGCCGCAGCGCGAGCCCGCCTGCGCGATGGCATCCATCTCGGCTTCCTGCTCCCTGCGGGTTGTCTCGTCGTCGATGTTGGTCGGGTACTTGCCGGCGATCTCGTAGCCCTGCTGCGCCCAGGTTCCGACGGAGCCGCAGGCGGCGTCGATCTCGGCGCCGTTCAACCAGACGGTCGCGACGATCCCGCGCTTGTGTAGCTCGTTCATCATCGGCTGGATGTTGTCGGTTCCCGTCACCTGGATGTTCACTTCCAGACGCGCCGGGAATTCCACCACCGTCGCGTCCGTCCCGCAGGCCGCGGCAGCGAACAATGCACCGGCAAGCAGGACGCCGTGTCTTGCGCGCATCATGTCGTCTCCCTCCCTGCAGGAAACGGAAGCACCCGACGTGCCACCCTCCGGCGGAAGTCACGGGACAATCCACAACCGGCGGACAAGCTGTGCGAAGCGCTTGCGCGCCCGCATGACTGCCGACGAATTTGTTGCGGCGCCGCCGCTGCGATCGCGCGGGCGCTCTGCTGGCACGCTCCGTGCGTCCTGCCGTCACGAAAGGACAGCTGCCATGTCGGTGCTAGAGGACAGGGAGTCGCAGGCGCTGCGCGACGCACTGGAGGACGAGTACCAGGCGTGGGCGACCTACGACCAGGTCATCCGCGACTTCGGTCCGGAGCGGCCGTTCATCAACATCCGCGAATCCGAAGCGCGCCACATCGCAGCGCTGCGCGCGCTGTTCGACCGCTACGACCTGGACGTGCCGGACAACACGTGGCCCGGTCGCGTCCCGCGTTTCGCGAGCCTCCGTCAGGCATGCGAAGCCGGCATCGAGGCAGAGGTCGCGAATGCCGCTCTCTACCAGCGGCTGATGCAGAGCACGACCCGGCCCGACATCCACGCCGTGTACGAGAACCTGCGTCGCGCCTCCCAGGAGCGGCATCTCCGCGCCTTCCAGCGCTGTGCGAGCCGCGGGCCTCGACGCCATGCCAGGCGACCCTGACGTTGGAGGTGCAGCGCCCGGCCGCGCCGCCGATCGCATGTGGGACGGCCTGATCGCCCCGTCCGACAGCGCGTGGGCGAAGGGCGCGAACGTGCTGGCCGACGCGCCGCTGACCCAACGCGCGCTGTCCGGAGAGAAGAGTATCCCGCCTTCTTCGGGCTCGACATGGCTACTTCTTCCCCTCCGCCCTGTTCTCGAAGGGCAACAGCTTGCGCATGGATAGCTGGGTGTCGCGGAACGGGCGCTCCTTCTTCGCAAAAACGGCCGAGCTCCGACAGAATCGGTCCCGAGCGCAAGCCGGTCAATCGACTCCTTGGACGAGTCCTTGGCCAGCGCGGCGAGCGCCTGCTTCGCGAGCTTCTCGAAATCCTGGTGAAGCGCCGCGACGCCGACGTTGTGGAACTGACTCGAAGTAGAGCTTCTTTCCGAGCGCGATGCGCGCAGCCGTTTCCGCGTTGTCCTTGGGAAGCAACACCTTCCAGATTGCCGGGTCGACACGCCGGGGCAGCCCGAGCCGCGGAGACTTGCCGAGCAGCGTGTCGAGCGTCGACTCCTGCTGGGCCATCGCCTGCGCGCCGTGAAGGGCGTTGCCCACACCAGCAGCAGTGCCGGAGCCCACCCCAGACGCCGCGGCAGCCAGCGCTACGCACGCTACAAGCAGCCACTTCGGCTACAGCGTCGCCGCCCCCTTCGAGCCGGCTGCCAGACATGGCACGGAATCAGCGTCGTGCTTACGGTAGGTGCGCTGCGAGGCGGTGATTAGCGGCGACACGAAGGAGAGATCATGGACATCGACATCGGTATCGACAAGAGGTCGCGGGAGCAGATCGCCGCGTCGCTTTCCAGGGTCCAGGCCGACACCTACACGCTCTACCTGAAGACCCATAACTTCCACTGGAACGTAACGGGGCCGATGTTCCAGACGCTGCATCTAATGTTCGAGCAGCAGTACAACGAGCTCTGGCTCGCGATCGATCTCGTGGCGGAGAGGATCCGGGCCCTCGGATTCCCGGCCCCGGGCAGCTACCGGCAGTTCGCCGAGCTGACGTCCATCAAGGAGGACGACGGCGTGCCCAAGGCAGAGGACATGATCCGCCGGCTGGTCGAAGGGCACGAGACGGTCGCACGCACCGCTCGCGACGCTTTCAGGCTGACCGAGGAAGTGCACGACCAGCCGACGTGTGACCTCTTGACCCAGCGCATGCAGGTCCACCAGAAGACGGCGTGGATGCTCCGTAGCCTTCTCGAGTGAGAGTGGTCCAGAGCCCCCGCGATGACCGTCGATGATGACACGATGCTGGAGGTCTCGAACCTGCGCGTGGCGTTCGAGCGCCAGGTCATCCTGGAGAACCTGTCGTTTCGTGTGGAGCGCGGCGAGATCCTGACGATTCTCGGGCCGAACGGGGCAGGCAAGACCGTGCTGCTCCGCACGCTGCTCGGTCTGGTGCCGCATCAGGGAACCGTCGCCTGGCAGAAAGGCATCCGCATCGGCTACGTGCCGCAGCGCCTGCCGTACATCCGGGACATTCCTGTCAGCGTCGGGGACTTCTTTGCCCTGAAGGGCCATGGCGGTCTGGAGGCGCGAGCGATGCTGCGCGCCGTGGGGCTCCCCGACGAGCTTGTGAAGAAGCGCATTGGCGACGTGTCGTCTGGGCAGTTCCAGCGCATCCTGATCGCCTGGGGTCTGGTTGGCGACCCGCACGTTCTCCTGTTCGACGAGCCGACGACGGGGGTCGACGTGAGCGGCGAGGAGACCGTCTACAGTCTGCTCGAACGGCTGCACCGGGAGCGCGATCTGACCATGCTGATCGTCACACACGACCTGGCGGTGGTCTACAAGCTGTCGTCGACCGTGCTGTGCGTGAACAGGGAATCCATCTGCCACGGCCCACCGGTTTCCGTGCTGACTCCGGAGGCGCTCGAGCGCCTGTACGGAACCGAGGTGAAGTACTACCAGCACCGGCAGGAGTAGCGTCGCATGCGAGAGCCCCTCGTCCTGAGCCTGCTTGCCGGGGTCTTCATCGGAGGCGCAGCGGGGTATCTCGGCTCCTTGATGTTGAGCCGTAGGATGGCGTTGGTGGCTGGTCCGCTGGGCCATCTGACCCTGCCGGGCATCGCCCTGGCTCTGATCTACGGCTTCGACGTATCGGTCGGGGCCTTTCCGTTCGTCATTGCCGGTGTGGTCGCGATCTGGCTGCTCGAGATGAAGACCAAGCTACCGATGGAGGCCCTGACCGCGCTCGTCTTCGCAACCGGCGTAGCGATCGCCTTCCTGTTCCTGCCCATCCAGCAGGCGGAAGCGGCTTTGGTCGGCGACATCTCGAAGACCGGCCCCGCCGACGCGGCGCTCGCCGTGGGCGCGTCCCTGGCGCTGGCGCTCGTCGTGTACCGCGCGTACCCGAAGCTCGTCCTCATCAACATCTCGGAAGACCTGGCAGCTTCCGAGGGGATCAACGTCCGGCGCTACAATCTGCTCTACCTCCTGCTCATCGCGGTGATCGTCGCGCTCGGCGTGAAGATGGTGGGCGGCCTGCTGACCGCGGCGCTGGTGGCCATACCCCCGGCGGCAGCCCGGAATGTCGGGAAGAACCTCGGGCAGTACGCTCTCGGAGCGGCCGCGATCGGCACGCTCTCCGCCGCGGCAGGTGTCGCGCTGTACGCCGTCACGGGTTTGCCGGCTGGACCGCTGGTCGTCCTGGTGAGCGCCGGTATCTTCCTCTTCACATTGCCGTTCGCGAGGTAGGCCGCGCGAAGACGCAGCGGCTTCAGCGCTGCTTTTTGCGCTTCTTGCCCTTGGCCGGGCCGGCCGGAGCGCCCCCGGGCGGGCTGCCGGCGCCCTCGGGGCGTACTCGAGCCGGTGCGCCCTTTTCCGGGCGGTCGGTGCGATCGCGCCGCTCGCCGCGATCGCGCCGATCCCGGTCGCGGCGCCACATGCCCCGCGGGCCTTCTGGACCCCACGGGCCGCGCGCTCGCGCTCCGGGACGCGGCGGAGGCGGCCGCCGCGCGGCCATCTCCGACATCGTCTTCAGCACGAGCTCTACGCTGCTGGCGTACTCTGCCGGGGTGATGTCGTTGTTTGCACGGGCTTCGCATAGCCGGAACAGGAGCACGTCCAGCGTCTTCGCGGCTCCCGCGCCGCGCTTCCCGGCCCGGCCGGCCCGCTTGCCGTGTTTGCCCTTGGCGGCACCCCCGGTGCGCAGCGTGCAGCTGCGCGACGAGCTCGCGCTCTGCCGCGCGATCGTCAGCGCGCCGGGCGTGGCGACGACATACGTGCCCGACTCCGCGAGAGCAACCGAGTTGACCCTGAGGTGGTGCGCGCAGCCGCTGGCGAGCAGTAGCAGTGTCGCAAAACCGATGCTTGTGCCGAGGAATTTCATTTCTTCATCTTGTCGTCGTCCGATCGACAATTCGCTCTCATACGCCCGCCGTCATCCCGCGGCAATGGCATGCCTCGGTCTGCCTGGGTCAGCGAGCAGGCTTTTCGACCCAGCCTGCGAAGACGACATCGAACGCGTGCCGCGCGATCATCACGTCCTCGTCGGTCGGGATGACGCGCACCACGGTACGGCTGTCGGCGGTGGTCAGCGGATCAGCGCCGCGCTCGTTCCGCTCCCGGTCGAGCACGACGCCGAGGTGCTCGAGGCCGCTCGCGACCTCCCAGCGCACGGGCGCTGCGCGCTCGCCGATGCCGCCGGTGAACACCAGCAGATCGAGCCCGCCCAGCGCAGCCGCGAACGCGCCGATGAACTTCCGGACCTGGTAGGCGAACATGCGCACGGCGAGCGCGGCGTCGGGGTCTTCCGGGCGCCGCTCGAGCAGCGTCTTCATGTCCGGGCTCGTGCCCGAGACGCCGAGCAGCCCGGACTGCCGGTTCACCAGCCGGTCGAGCGCGTTGGCGTCGAGCCCGCGCTCGCGCAGGAGGTAGACGAGCACGCCCGGGTCCAGATCGCCGCTGCGCGTGCCCATCATGAAGCCGCCGGTCGGGCAGAGCCCCATCGTGGTGTCGATGCTCCGGCCTTCGCGCACGGCGGCCAGGCTGGCGCCGTTGCCGAGATGAGCGATGACGACGCGCGATGGCGGCGTCGGCCCGAGCCGCCGCAGGATGTATTCGTACGACAGTCCGTGGAAGCCATAGCGGCGCACGCCCGCTTCGTAGAGCTCGCGCGGAAGGGCAAACCGCTCTGCAACGTCCGGCATCGCGCGGTGGAACGCCGTGTCGAAGCACGCGACCTGCGGCACGCCGGGCAGCCGCTTGCCCGCTTCGCGGATGCCGGCGATGCCGCCGGGAAGGTGCAGCGGCGAAAGCGGCACCAGCGCCTCGAGCTCGTCGAGCAGCGCGCTGTCGACCCGCTCCGGCGCGACGTGGTGAGCGCCACCGTGCACGATGCGATGCCCCACGGCTTGTGCCGGCGGCAGCCCCAGGTCGTCGAGCTCGTCGAGCAGCGCGCCGAGGGCGCCCGGCGTGCGAGCGGCGTCGCCGGACAGCGCACGCGAGAACGTCCTTGCCGGCGCCACGCAGCCGGAGCTGCGCTTCCGGCGTGTCGAGATGCTCGGCGGCGCCGGCGGCAAGCTGCTCCTCGCCGGCGGCGCTCACGCGGTAGAGCGCCGCCTTGCGGGACGACGACCCGCTGTTCAAGGCGAGGACGACGTGTTCCGCGCTCACTTCGCCGGCCACGTCCAGTTCTGGATCTCCGGGCGATCGACGCCGTGCTCGTCCGCGTAGCGCACGTGCTCGAAGATCTGGTCCTTGAGCCACTCCTTGACGTGCGCGGCTTTCGATTCGAGCCCCGGCACGCGATCGATCACGTCGACGGCCAGGTTGAAACGATCGGTCTGGTTGGCGATCGCGAGCTGCAGCGGCGTGTTGATGTTGCCGACTTCCTTGTAGCCGCGCACGTGGAGGTTACCGTGGTTGGTACGTCGGTAGGCGAGCTTGTGGATCAGCCACGGGTAACCGTGGAAGTTGAAGATGATGGGCCGGTCCGTGGTGAAGAGCGTGTCGAAATCGCGATCGGACAGGCCGTGTGGATGCTCCGTGTCGGGTTGCAGCTTGAACAGGTCGACCACGTTGACGAAGCGGATCTTGAGCGAAGGCAGCTTTTCGCGCAGCAGCGCCACCGCCGCCAGTGCCTCGACGGTCGGCACGTCGCCGGCGCCGGCCATCACCACGTCGGGCTCCTCCCCGCCGTCGTTCGATGCGAAGTCCCAGAGACCGATACCGCGCGCGCAGTGGCGGGCCGCGGCGTCCATGTCGAGCAGCTGCGGGTGTGGCTGCTTGTCGGCGACGATCACGTTCACGTAGTCGACGCTGCGCAGGCAGTGGTCGGCCACGCTGAGCAGGCAGTTCGCGTCGGGCGGCAGGTAGATGCGCGTGACGATGGCGCGCTTGTTCGTGATGACGTCGATGAAACCCGGATCCTGGTGGGTGAAGCCGTTGTGATCCTGGCGCCATACCGTGGAGCTGATCAGGATGTTCAGCGACGAAACCGGCGCGCGCCAGTCGACTGCCGTCTTGCACTTCTCCAGCCACTTGGCGTGCTGGTTGACCATCGAGTCGATGACGTGCGCGAAGGCCTCGTAGGTGGCGAGCACGGCATGCCGGCCGGTCAGCACGTAGCCCTCCATCCAGCCCTCGAGCGTGTGCTCGCTCAGCATCTCCATCACGCGCCCATCCGGCGACAGCTCGCCGCCGTCCTGGTCCTCGGGCAGGGTTTCCGCAAGCCACGTCTTCTTCGTCGCCTCGTACAGCGCCTGGAGCCGGTTCGACGCCGTCTCGTCGGGCCCGAACACGCGGAAGCTCGTCATGTTGTTCTTCATGACGTCGCGCAGGAACTGTCCGAGCACGAACGTGTTGCCGACGCGGCTCTGGCCGGGTCGCTCGACCTGCACCGCGTAGTCGCGGAACTCCGGCATGATGAGCGGCTTGCGCAACACTCCCCCGTTGGCGTGGGGGTTGGCGCTCATGCGGCGCGACCCCTTCGGCGGCAGCTCGGCCAGCTCCGGCACCAGCCGTCCGCCGTCCTCGAACAGCTCCTCGGGTCTGTAGCTCCTCAGCCACGTCTCCAGTGCCGCTAGATGCGAGGGGTTTTCGGCGACCTTCGTGATCGGCACCTGGTGCGCGCGCCAGAACCCCTCGACGCGATGGCCGTCGATCTCCTTCGGCCCCGTCCAGCCCTTCGGCGTGCGGAGCACGATCATCGGCCAGCGCGGACGCCGCGCCACGCCGCTGGTTCGCGCCTGGCGCTGCACCTCGGCGATCTCGTCCAGGCAGCGGTCGAGCGTTGCGGCCATGACCTGGTGCAGAGCGAGCGGGTCGTCCCCCTCGACGAATCGAGGCGCCCAGCCCGAGCCCATGAGCAGGCTCTCGAGCTCTTCGGGGGGTATGCGCGCGAGGATCGTCGGGTTCGCTATCTTGTAGCCGTTCAGGTGCAGGATCGGCAGCACCGCGCCGTCCCGCACCGGGTTCAGGAACTTGTTCGAGTGCCACGATGTGGCTAGTGGTCCGGTCTCCGCCTCGCCGTCGCCGATGACCGGCACCACGACCAGATCCGGGTTGTCGAACGCCGCGCCGAACGCGTGCGATAGGCTGTATCCCAGCTCGCCGCCTTCGTGGATGGAGCCGGGTGTCTCCGGCGTGCAGTGGCTGCCGATGCCGCCGGGAAACGAGAACTGCTTGAAGAAACGTGCGAGGCCGCGCTCGTCCCGGCTGCACTCCGGGTACACCTCGGAGTAGGTGCCCTCGAGGTAGGCGTTCGACAGCACGGCCGGCGCGCCGTGCCCCGGTCCGGAAATGTAGAGCATGTCCAGGTCGCGCGCCTTGATGACGCGGTTCAGGTGCACCCAGACGAACGTCTGACCGGGATCAGAGCCCCAGTGACCGAGCAGCCGGCGCTTGATGTGCTCCGGCGCGAGCGGCTCTTTCAGCAGGGGATTGTCCTGCAGGTAGAGCATGCCCACGCACAGGTAGTTGCAGGCCCGGAAGTAGGCGTGCATCTTCCGTAGCTCGTCGTTCGACAGCGGTGCGGCGCTTTCGTCGCTGGGCGTCATGGGTTCTCCCTGCGAAAAGTATCCCCGGGTTTTGTACGCGTGCCGGTTCAACGGCGCGTACGGCGTGGACCGTAGCGATTGGGCCGTTCCCCCCGCCTGTCAACGCTGCGGGCGGCCGCGAGCGGGCGGTGACCCGGCCGGCCGGCACCGGCACGGCGCCGGGCGTGGGCTTGCGCCGCGTCAGTTCGAGCAGACGACGTAGTGGCCGATGCCCTGCGGCGGCGCCTTGTCGTCGTGGCCGGTACAGGTGCTGAAGCCGTATTTCTTGCAGTCCACGTCGAAGGGCACGCCTCCGTAGCAGAGGTGCGCGGTCGAGCCGGTACACGACTCGGCGCACGTGGTCGCGGCGGCGAGCGTGCAGCCCGGCGCGACGCAGAACGGGCCGTTCTTCGCGTCGCTCTGGCAGCCGAGGCCGACCGAGCTGCAGTCGAAGGTCTGCTTGAGCCCGTTGATGCACGCCTGCGCCGAGCCGTTTTCACACGGCGGCAGCGCGCCGCTGCATGTCTGCGTCGCGAGCAGGCACGTGGGCTGCCCGCTCTGCGTGCTGCACTGGGCGCCGAAGTTCGAGCAGGCCATGCCGTAGCCCACGCCGTTCACGCAGGTGTAGGCGAGGTCGCCTTGGCAACCGGATTGCCCCGATGTGCAAGAGCCCACCACCTTGCAGTCGGCGGTGTCCTTCACGAAGTCGCCGGTCGAGTCGTACATCTCGCACTGCCCGCCGAGTTTGCTGCAGCTGATGTAGTAGCCCTGCGCGCAGTTGATCGCGACGTTGTTCTGGCAACGCCAGCCTGTCTGCCCGGAGCACTGCGCTTGCGTCGTGAATCCGTAGCCCTGGCACAGATCGACTTCGCTGCAGTTCGTCGCGTTGGACGTGCAAGCCGTGCCGATGAACGCCTGCTGCAGGTTCAGCGTGACGCAGTCGGAGATCCGGGTGTCCGGGATGAACGGGGAGCAGCTTGCGCGCAGCACGCAGGTCTGTATGACCTTCTGGTTCATGTTGAGCGCGTCGCCGCACACCGGCGTGCCGCCGCTTCCCCCCGTTGCGGCCGTGCCGCCGCTTCCCCCGGTTGCGGCCGTGCCGCCGCCCGCGCCGGCGTTGCCCGCCTGGGCGCCGCCCGTGCCGGGCGTGACCTGGAAATTGTCGAGCCCAAGGACCGCGTTGCAGCCCGACGCCGCGGCCAGCCCCAGGGCGACCAGCAGAAATGCCCTGGGCCGCATCAGAACCTCCCCGCGAGGCCCGCCCCGCCGAGGCCGACCCAGATGCGCGGGCGGCGCGCCTGCTCGTCCCGGCTCGGCTCGCTCGACGAGCCGGACGTGACGAACAGGTAGGTTGCGGCGATGACCGCCGCGGCGCCCACGCTGAAAGCGACCGTCGATCCGGTGCCGAGCGTGCGCGCGGTGTGCAGCTCGCCCGCGTACGCCTCGTTGCAGCGCGCGCCCGGGCACTTCTTGTCCAGATCGCTCTTCTTCGTGGCGGCGAGTATTCCGAGCACGGAGCCTGTGGCCACGGCGGCCCCGCCGACCCCGAAGAGCACGTAGCTGACCGTGCGCTTCGTCGACGAGGGGGCGCTGCCACGTCCGGCTGCCGGAGCGTTGGGATCGGGCTCCAGCTCCAATCTCACCGTGGCGCTTCCGCCCTCGTCGAGGTGCACCTCGCGCTGCGCCGCCAGGTAGCCTGGCGCGCGTGCGACCACCACGCGCTTCCCGGGGTCGGTCGGACGCGGCGCTCCGACCATCGCCAGCGGCACGTGGGCTCCGTCGACCTCGACCTCTGGCTTCGCGCCGGCGGGCGCATCGAGGACGATCACCAGATGTGCGATGCGCGGCAACGTGCTCTTCAACAGCTCCCGGGCGCGCGCCTGTGCTTCGAGGAAGGGCTTCGGCGCGTCCGGGGTGAGCTCGTCACGCACGACGCGCTGCAGATTCTCGGTGCCGGCCACCAGCTTGCCGACCTGGACCTGGCAAGCGCCGAGCTGCTCCACGATGGTCGGCGCGGCGAACAGCGCTGCGGCGCGTTTGAGCTTCCCGATCGCGTCCTTGCAGTTGCCGGCCTGCGCGAGCAACACGCCCTGCGTGCCGAGATCGCGCGCCGCGGCGATGTCGGCGGCGGACGGCTTGTGGTGGCTCTGGGCGCTGGCGGGCCGCGCAGCACCCAGCACGAGCAGCAGCGCGAGCTGCGGGAGGGGGCGACGCGAGGCGCGCAGGCTGGGCTGGTGGGGTCGGGTGGGGGTCAAGGGAGCTGGCGAAAATCCCCGATCGCAGAACCGATCGGGACGGAGCTTGCCCCGGTCTGCCTCAGAAACCCAGGTCGGGCTTCTTCGGCTTGGCTGGCGTGGAGGGGAGATCCACCACGTGCAACCTGTGGGACCGGCGGGCCTTGTGCTTCTTCTTGCCCGAGCTTACCGCCTTGCCGGAGGAAGTGTCTTCTCCGGTTTCGTCCTGACTCCCGGCTTCTTCTTCCGCGCCGGCGTCGTTTGGCTCTGCCGAAGCCGCTGGAGCCACCGAAACAGCCGGCGCAGCGTTGGCGGAGGGGGCCGACGCCGCGAGGGTCGCCGAGGCGGCTGGCGCCGCGGCAGTGTCCTGGTCGCTGTCCTCGGTGGGGTGGCGGCCCGAGAAGGCCAGCAGAAACACCAGCACCCCCAGCACGAGTACCGCGCCGCTGCCGATCGCAACCGGCCACAGCGGGCGTCGCTCTCGACCAGTCGTACCGAGCGTCAGGACGCCCGAGGTGCCGACCGTGCCGATCGGTTCCTCGGCGCCGCGCTTCAGTGTCGGCATCTCGTCCTCGTCGCCCGGGGGCAGCGGAGCCATGCTGTCGCGCACCGTGCCGTGGGCCAGGGTGCGCCCTCCCGCTACGAACTGCTGCAGGCTGCCCTCGGCCAGACCCGCCGCGATCGCCAGCGCTTCGGCCAGCTCGTCCGCGGTCTGGAAGCGGTTGTCCGGGTCGCGCGCGCACGCGAGCTGGAACCACGAGTCGAGCCCCGCAGGCAGCCCGGGCTGCAGATCCAGGATCCGCGGCAGCGGCTTCGTGCAGATGGCGAGCAGCAGATCGCCGAAGGCCTCGCCCTCGAATGCCAGATGCCCGGTGAGCATGTTGAAGGTCACGGCGCCCAGCGAGTACAGATCCGCGCGGTGGTCGAGCGTCTTGAGCCCGCGCACCTGCTCCGGGCTCATGAACTGCGGCGTGCCGAGCACCGTGCCGGTGCGCGTGGTCGACGTGCTCTCGTTGGCGTCGATCATCTTGGCGATGCCGAAATCGAGCACCTTGGCGATCTGTCCCGACTCGTCGTCCTCTGAACGCGCGAGGAAGATATTGGCGGGTTTCAGGTCGCGGTGGACGATGCCGAGCGCGTGAGCGCGCGACAGCCCGCGCGCCACCTGGCTCGTGATCCGGACGGCGTCGACCAGGGGCAGCGCGCCGTCGCGGAGCAGGCGTTTCTCGAGCGTCTCGCCTTCGAGCCGCTCCATCGCCATGTAGGGAATGCCGTCCTCGGTCTCGCCGGTGTCGTAGACCTGCACCGCGAAACGGGAACGCAGCCGCGCCGCGGCCGTGGCTTCCACCCGGAAGCGCTGGCGGGCCTCTCGCGATTGCGAGTAGGAGAGGGCCACCAGCTTCACGGCCACGTTCTCTTCCAGGCCCAGGTGCACGGCCTGCCACACCGTCCCCATGGCCCCACGCCCGATCACCCGCTCGAGCCGGTATTTGTCGGCGATCAACTGCCCGGTCGTCCCGGAGACTTCCGGGATTTCCTCCTCCAGCTCCTCGCTGGCCTTCTGCTGTTGCTCGCTCTCGATCAAGGTGGGGGACCCTCTACGACCTCGGGGGATCGGAACACACCATTGTACGCGTGGTGAAGACGCCCGCCCTCCAGCTCGGCATGGTACCTGTAATCCGGCAACAAGTCCTGTAATTCCCCTGGGTTGAGCACTCTGGAAAAATCCGGTTCCGCTCCAATCAATCCGCGATCCACAGGACGGTGAACGCATCGCCGCCGTCCTCGGGATCGGCGGCGCGGGACCGCGCGACGTAGCGCGACCCGCCGAGGTGCTGCCGCACGGCGCTCTTCAGCGCACCGGTGCCGTGGCCGTGCAGCACGAAGCCGGCGGGCTCGCCTTCCGCAAGCAGCCGATCCACGAACGCGTCCACGCGGTCCAGCGCCTCGTCCACGCGCTGGCCCCTCAGGTCCAGCGTGTTGTCCTCGGTACGGACCGGCACGTGCTCGCCGCGCACCGCGGTGGCGCCGCCCCGGTCGTCTTTTTCGGGTGTTCGACCCGGGGCCTTGGGTTTGGGCTTCTTGGGCTTGGCCGCTCGCTCGAGGGACGCCACCGGGACGCTCAGCTTGAGCGCACCGGCCGCCACGCGTACCTGGCCCTTCGCTGGCGGAGCGAGCACCTCGGCGATCGCGTCGATCCCGGGCACGTACACACGCGCTCCCGCCACCAGCTCTTCGATAGCCAGCGGTTGTTCCGGCTTTGCCGCGTGCCGCGGCGCGTCCGCCACCTCGACCAGACGGCCGCCGATGGCGATCTGCTGGGCGGCCCTGCTCACGCTCCGCTCCGCGTCGCGCACCTGCTGCTTGTCGAGCCCGGCCTGCTTCAGGCGCGCCCGCGCTTGACGGAGCTCGGCCCGCGCCCGCTGCACTTCCGCTGTCAGCTCGCGGGCCTGCTGCTCCGCGCGCCGTCGGTCCTGCTCGCGCTGTCGCGCGAGCTCGGTCTCGACTTCGGTGCCCAGCTGCTTCTGCCGCCGGGCTTCCGCCTCGGCCTCGCGGCGCGCCTGTTCCAGCGCCCGCTGCTCGGCCTCGAGCTCCGCGACCAGCTCCTCGCGTCGACGCGCGTGCTCCGGCATCAGCTGCTCGGCCCGCTGGATCACGTCCGGAGGCATGCCATGGCGCGCGGCTACGGCCAGCGCGCTCGAAGCGCCCGGCACACCGAGCTCCAGCTTGAACGTCGGCTTCATCGCCCCGAAATCGAAGCCCACCGAGGCGTTCACGAAGTGATCGTCGTCTACCGGGAGCTCTTTCAGGCGTTCGTAGTGCGTGGTCACCGCCACCGTCGCGCCGCGCTGCACCAGCTTCTCCAGCACCGCGACCGCGAGAGCCGAGCCCTCTTCCGGGTCGGTGCCCGCGGCGACCTCGTCCAGCAGCACCAGCGTGCGCGGGTTGGCGTGCTCGACGAACCGGGCGAGCTTTTCGATGTGCGCGCTGAACGTCGACAGCGAGCGGGCCAGCGACTGATCGTCGCCGACGTCGGTCAGCACGTTGTCGAACCAGCCGACACGCGAGCCGGGCGCGGCGGGCAGCGGCAGCCCCGCGCGCGCCATCCACGCCGCGAGTCCCAGGCATTTGAGGGCCACCGTCTTGCCGCCGGCGTTGGGCCCGGAGATGACGAGCCCCGAGCCAGGCGAAAGCCGGATGTCGTTGGGCACGACCTCGTCCAGGCCGCTGCCGATCAAGAGCGGGTGGCGCATCTCCCTGAGGTCGATGCCGGCATCCATTTCCGGCGCGACCACGACGCCCTCCGCCTCCGCGGCCCAGCGAGCGATAGCCGATAGCTGGTCGGCGGCGAGGCACGCTTCGTACGCGCGCGAGAGCTCGTCCGCCTGCGCAGCCGCGGCATCGCACAGTCGCGCCAGCACGCGCGCCTCCTCGCGCTCGGCCTCCGCTTCGGCGACGCCCAGCCGGTTGCCGAGCTCGGTGATCTCCTGCGGTTCGACGTACAGTGTTCCGCCCGACGCACTCGAGCCCAGCACGATGCCTGGAACGCGGCGATGCGCGTCCGCGCGCACCGGCAGCACGTAGCGACCGTCCCGCTCGGCATAGTAGTTGTCGCGCAGCACTTCCGAGTAGCGGGAGATGAGCCGGTCAATCCGCGTGGAAAGCTCCCTGCGCAGGGAGGCGACGCGCTGTCGGGCTGCGGCGAGCCCGGGCGAGGCGCGATCCGCGACGGCGCCGCTCTCGTCCAGCGCGTGCTCGAGCTCCTTCAGGAACTCGTCCAGCTCCGGAGCGCTGCCGATGGCCGCTGCCAGCGCCGGGTGCTGTTCGCGCTGCCGCGCGGCGTAGGCCCTCAGCGAGGCTGCGGTCCTGAGCACGGTCCTCAATGAAGCGAGCTCGTCTGCGCCGGCGACGGCTCCGCGGCGGAGCCGGGCAAGCAGAGGGGCCATCTCCTCCACTTTGGCCCCCGGCAGGGGCGCGTCGGCCTGCGAGAGCTCGAGCGCGTCCGCCACCACCCGGCAACGCTGCCGGGCGTCCTCGATCTCCGCGGCGGGAGACAGCTCGCGCAGACGTCGCGCTGCGGCGTCTCCGGCGGCCCGCCGCGCGATGCGCTCGAGCAGCTCGAACCACTCGAGGTCCGCCGAGGCCTTGTCGGCCGACGCTATCGGAGGGGTGCTGGACACGGAGCGGCTCCTCTACAGCGGCGCTGGCCGACGCGCCAGCCCCGTTGTCGTCCGGCACTATGGCGATCCGGCGTGTGTCCGGACTAGAGTGAGGGCAGTGTCACGAGCTTCGAGCCCCACCGAGGTCGACGACGCGGCCTTCATCCACAGCTTGCTGGCGGTCCAGCGCTTCCAGCGCACCGGCGTGCTCGAAGTACGGGCGGAGGGCGTCTGCACCCTCATCTACGTGCAGAAGGGCATCCCCGTCTTCGCCGAGCAGGGATCGCTCGGCGAAACCCTCGGCCGGGTCCTGGTCCGGCAGGGCGCGCTCACGGCCGAGCAGTACGCTGCGGTCATCGATCGAATGACCGAGACCGTATTCGGCAGCGAGCAGCTGCGGTTCGGTGAGGTCGCCGTCGCGCTCGGCTATCTGACCCTGCAGCAGGTCAACGACGCGCTCGCCGAGCAGGTCCGGCAGAAGCTGCTGCGATGCATGCAGTGGTCCGCCCCGGAGTGCGAGTTCAAGGCGGTGACCGAAGCCCTCGACGAGGTCGCCCACTACGCCTGCCAGGTCGAGCCGCTGCTGCTCGAAGGGCTCCGCGAGTACTTCGACAAGCAGCGCGTGCGCCCGCTGTGGGAAGCAGCGGCGACCCGTTTCGCAGCCCTGACCGAGACGCTCGACGCGATCGTGGCGCGATTCAAGCTCGGGACGGAAGAGCGGGCGCTGCTGGAGGGCATCGACGGGTCGCGGACCGTGGCGCAGGTAGTAGGTTCGGGCCAGCTCGACAGCACCGCGGCGGCACAGCTGTTGAGCGCGCTGTTGCTGGTCGACGCGCTCGGCGCCTTCGACTCGAGCGAGGAGGCGGAGCAGCAGGCGCAGGCGGCGCGCTCGCTGGTGCGCGTTCCTGGTGGGCGCATGGTTTCCATCGCGCGGCCGCAGTCGGCGTCGGCGAGCGGCCCGCCGGAGGCGATCGCCCAGGCCGTCGTCGTGCCCTCGGCTCCGCCTGCCGCTGCAGCGGACCCCGGGCCCGAGGCGCCCAGCGCAGCCGCACCCGAGGCGTCCGAGCCCGCGCCTCCCCCCTCGGACCCACCCCGCCCGGTTTCCATCCCGGTACCGCCCGACGTGAAGCATTCGCGCCTGCGCGCGGAGCAGCTCTTCCAGAGCGGACGCAAGCACCTCAGGGAAGGTCGCTGGCAGAAAGCGCTGGCCGATCTCGACAAGGCCGCCAAGCGCTATCCCGAAGCCATCGAATACAAGCTGCACGCTGCGTGGGCGGAGTTCCGCATGCTCGACGATCCGGAGCGGATGGAGGAGCTCAAGGAGGAGCTCGCCGATCTGGCGCTGCGCGCGGTGCGCCAGGACAAGACCATCTCCTTCGCACACTACGTCCACGCACAGCTCTTCCTGATGGCCGGCGACGAGAAGGCCGCGCGTCGATCCTTCGGCGTCGCCTGGAAGCTCGACAGAAGTGATCGCGACGCCGAGCGCCACTACCGCGTGCTCGACCGTCGCTTGCGCGGCGACGACAAGGGTCATTGACCGCCGCGTCGTGCGGGGTCACGGTCCAGCCGTGACCCAGGACATGTCCGACAAGGTGCGGGTGGGCGTAGCGTCCACGGCTTCGGGCAGCGGCGCCGAGGCGGCGGACGATCTCGAAGCCCGCCTGCAGGCCTTCTGCAAAGCGCTGTCGGGTGTGCTCGGCGTCGAAGTCGAGCCGCACGCCGCGGCGGACTATCCGTCGCTGCTCGACGCGATGAACTTGGGCCGCGTGGACGTGGCCTGGCTGCCGCCGGTGCTGGCGCTGCGCGCGGCCTCGGCCGGGCGCGCACTGCCGATCGCATTGCCGATGCGAGGCGGCGTTTCGTCGTTCCACAGCGCACTGTTCGCACGCGCCGGCACTCCGCTACGTCGCCCGGCGGATCTGCACGGCGTGCGCGCCGCCTGGGTCGACCGCAACAGCGCGTCGGGCTATCTCGTGATCCGCGCGTCGCTGCGTGCGCAGGGCGTCGAGCCGACCGAGGCCTTCGCCACCGAGTCGTTTCTCGGTTCGCACGAGCGCGTCGTCCAGGCTGTGCTGTCGGGCGAAGCGGACGTGGGCGCGACGTTCATGCACCACACCGAAGGCTCGGGCGTGTGGCGCGCGGGCTGGGGCGAGGAGAACGTGCACGTGCTCGCGCGCGTCGGTCCCATCCCCGCCGATGTCGTCGCCGCCGGCATCCACATGCCCGTCGCGCGCATCCGTCAGGTACAGAGCGCGCTGACCGAGGCGGGCAATCCGGAGCTGGCAGAAGCCGCGCGCGCCCTCCTCGAAGCCGACAGCTTCGTCAAGGCCGAGTCCGCCCACCTCTCGCCGCTCGAGGCGCTGCTCGACTTCCTCGAGGACAACGCCTACCGCTTCGGCTCGCAGTTCCCCCCGCCGAACTGAGCGCTCAGGACGCCAGCTTGGCGTTGCCCGCGGAGAGCCCGAGCATGGGGGCGGCCTTGCCGAGGCGCATGCCCACGATCACGTTGGTGCCCACTGCTTCCTGGTCGAGGCCGGCGGCCAGCGCCGTGAGCGAGTGGCGCGCGCGGCCGGGCGCGTGGTCGTCGAGCGTGAGTACGAGCTCTCCGCCGCCGGAGCGCTTGAGGTTGGCGAGCAGCCCGCGCGCCAGCACCGCGCGCGCCGCCGTGTCTTCCGGATCGGTGCGGCCGTTCGAGACCAGCACCATCGCGTCGAGTCGCCAGCCGCGCGACTCGAGGCGCGCCACGCGGTTGCCCACCTGCATGACAAGCGAGCCTGGCGCGCCCTGGTAGTGCTGCGCCACCACGGCCATGTCGCCGTTCTCGTTCGGCTCGAACCAGCCCGGCCAGCTCGCGCCGAACTCGATCACCACCAGCGTCGCGGTTCTCTGGGTCGCTCTGGGCATGCCTCCGGGGATAGGGCGGGCCTTTTCGACGGGCCAAGTAAGCGGGCCAGCAGGGCTTGGGGGTGCGTTGAAATTACCAATAAATACCAGCTATTGGTGCACATCCTGCCATGATCCTGACATCCGGCGTAGGATGGGGCGTGCGCCGCGCGGATCGCCTGTTCTCGATCATCCAGCTCCTGCGCAAGCGCAAGGTGCTGACGGCCGGCGCGCTCGCGGAAAAGCTGGAAGTGTCCGAGCGCACCATCTACCGCGACATCCGCGACCTGGTGCTGTCCGGTACTCCGATCGACGGCGAGCCGGGCGTGGGCTACGCGCTCCGCTCCGGCTACGACCTGCCGCCGCTGATGTTCGACGAGAGCGAGATCGAGGCGCTCGTGCTCGGCGCACGCATCGTCAAGAGCTACGCCGACGTCGAGCTCGCACGCGCGTCCGGGTCCGCGCTCTCGAAAGTGGAGAGCGTGCTGCCGAAGCACCTCGAGAAGAAGCTCGACGAGACGCGGCTGTACTCGCCCAATGCCACGGGCTTCGAGGTCTCCGATCGCCTGCTCCCGGTGCGGTTGGCGCTCGCCCAGCGCCGCAAGATCGAGCTCTTGTACCGGCGCCAGGACGGCGCGCAGAGCCGGCGCGTGGTGCGGCCGCTCGGCGCGTTCTTCTGGGGACCCACCTGGACGCTCACCGCGTGGTGCGAGCTCCGCGACGACTTCCGCACCTTCCGCGTGGACCGCATGGAGGAGATCGAGCTGCTCGACGCGACCTTCGAACCGGAGCCGGGGCGTACGTTGGAGGACTACGCCGCGCGGCTCGGCGACGAGGGGCAGGCGCTGCTCGGCGACTAGAGCTTCAGGTGCACGACGGTCGCGCCCCAACCGCCGCGTGCGCTCGGCGCGTCGCGGAACGACTCGACCAGGGGGCTGTGCGACAGCATCTGCTGCACGCGCGCCCGCTGCACGCCCTTGCCGCGCCCGTGGATGATGCGCACCTCGGAAAGACCCTTCTCGGCGGCGGCCTCCAGGTACGACTCGACGACCGAGGGAATGTCGCGCGGCTGGAAGGTGTGCAGATCGATCGAGTCCTCGATCTCGAGCACCACGACGTCGTCGGGCTCGTCGCTCGGCCATGAGCGATCAGCCGGTCTTCGTCTTCTTCGAGCTGCTGCGCCGCGCCGCGGCCTTCTTCGGGTGGCTTCGGCTTGGCCGTCTGCTCGGCCTTGGCGGCGGCCTTTCTGGGCGGCTTCGGCGCTTCCTGGCCCTCCGCCAGGCTCTTCTTGAGCGCTTCGAACAGATCGATGATCTGCGCCTTCGGCTGCTCGGGCGCGATGGTGACCTCCTCGCCCGCGACCTTCTGGTCGACGGCGGTGTGCACGCGCTCGGCGTAGGCGTCGTGGTACTTCTCCGGCTCGAAGCTGTCCGCCGACAGCTGGTCGATCAGCTTCTCGGCCAGGTCGCGCTCTACGTCCTTGAACTCGAAGGTCGCGCCGGTCGGCACCTCGTCGAAGTCGCGCACCTCGTTCGCGTAGTAGAGCTGGTGCAGGATCAGGCCGTCCTTGCCGTAGGGACGGATCAGCACCAGCTGCTCCTTGCCGCGTCCCGCCCAGCGCCCGACGGCGACCTTCTCCTTCTTCTGCATGGACTCGCCGAGCAGCCGGTAGGCCCGGTCGCCGCCCTTGTCCGGGCCGAGGTAGTAGGTCTTTTCCACCTGCACGAAGTCCACGCTGGCGAGCGGGACGAACTCCATGATCTCGATGCTGCCGGTGCGCTCGACCTCGAGCTCCTTGAGCTCCTCGTCGCTGAACACCACGTACTGCCCGCGGGCGTACTCGTAGCCCTTGACGGTGTCGGCGCGCTCGACGATCTCGTCGTCGGTGGGGCAGTAGAACTGTTGCTTCAGCCGCCCTTTGCACTTGTCATGGAGCATGTTGAAACGGACCTGCTCCGACGAGGCGGCGGTGTAGAACTTGACGGGGATCGAGACGAGCCCGAACGAGAGGGTTCCCGAGGAGGTGGCGCGCGCGGGCATACGCGTATGCTAGCCACTGGGGGTCAGGTTGCCGAAGAGAACGACGAAAAAGCCCTCCCGCGAAGCCGGAGCGGCTTCGCGACTACCGCGACAAGCGTGACCCGGCGCGCACGAACGAGCCGTTCGCTGCTGAACAGAGTCGCAGCGCTGGTCCGACGCGCAGCGGTCGCTTCGTCGTCCACCTGCATGCGGCCAGTCGCACCCACTACGACCTGCGCCTGCAGATCGCTGGAGCGCTGGAGAGCTTCGCCGTGCCGAAGGGGCCGAGTCTCGATCCCGAGCAGAAGCACCTGGCGGTGCGCACCGAAGTGCACCCGCTCGAGTACGTCGACTTCGAGGACGTGATCCCCGACGGCAACTACGGCGCGGGGCCGATGATCGTGTGGGACCAGGGCACGGTCCGCTATCTCGACGCGCCGGCGGAAGAACAGATCAAGAAAGGCAAGCTCGACTTCGAGCTGGCCGGTCACAAGCTGCGCGGGCGCTTCGCGCTGGTCGAGACGGGGCGGCGCGAAAAGCCACCCGAGCCGAACTGGCTGCTCCTGAAGAAGCAGGACGCCTTCGCCACGCCCGGCCGCAGCATCATCGAGGAGGAGCCGCACAGCGTGCTGAGCGGGCTCACGGTGGACGAGCTGCCCGAGCGCGAGCGCGTGGCTCGCAAGCTCGAACAGGCTGCCGCCGAGCTGGGCGCGCCGGAGGGCGAGGTGGACGCCGCGGCGCTGACGCCCATGCTGTGCGCGGACTCCGGCGCGGAGCTGGACGACGCCTCGCGCCTCTACGAGCTGAAGCTGGATGGCGCGCGCATCGTGGCGGAACGCCGCGGGCAGCAGGTGATCCTGCGCTACCGCAACGGCGGGATCGCCACCGGGAGCTATCCGGAAATCGCCCGGGCGCTCGGCGCGCTCGCGGAGACGCGCCTGGTGGTCGACGGCGAGATCGTCGCTTTCGACGACGTGGGGCGGCCCAGCCTTGAGCGGCTGCTCCCGCGTATCCAGGCGCGCCGGCCGCTCGACGTGCGGCGCGTGGTGGCGCAGGTGCCCGTCGTGTACGTCGTGTTCGACGTGCTCCAGATAGGCGATCGCGATCTGACCGGTCTGCCGCTCTCCGATCGCAAGTCGCTACTCTCGCGGCTGGTCGTCGGCCGCGGGCTCTTGCGCGCGCTCGACCACATCGAGCGCGACGGCCAGGCGCTGTTCGACTTCTGTCGCGAGCGCGACCTCGAAGGCGTGGTCGCCAAGCGTGCAGGCTCGCGCTACCGGCCCGGCCCGGTGCGCAGCGGTGACTGGGTCAAGATCAAATGCCAGCGCGACGACGAGCTCGTGGTGGTGGGGTGGGTGACCGGGAAGGGGTCGCGCCGGCAACTCGGCGCGCTCGAGCTCGCCAGCTTCACGGGCGATCGGCTGGTCTACCGCGGCAAGGTCGGCAGCGGGCTCGACCAGTCGAGCCTCGATCTGCTCGAAAAGAGGCTCGGCGAGCTGGAGATCGATTCGTCGGCCGTCGAGGGCGAGCTGCCCCGCGAGAGCGGAACACGTCACTTCGTCAGGCCGGAGCTGGTCGCGAACGTGCGCTACCTCGGCTTCACGGAAGAGGGGCGGCTGCGCGAGCCCGTGTTCCGCGGCGTGCGTGACGACGTCGCCCCCGCCCAGTGCACCGTGGCGCCGGCGGACGAGCTGGTCGAGCGCGCGGAGGTCGAGCCCGCGGAGCAGGCGTCCGCTCTGGAAGGTCGCGTCCGCATCACCCACCGCGACAAGGTGTTCTGGCCTGCCGACGGCTACACGAAAGGCGACCTGTGCGACTACTACGCCGCCGTGGCGCCGGTGCTGCTGCCGTTCTTGAAGGGCCGACCTGTCGTGCTGGTGCGCTATCCGGACGGCATCGAGGGCAAGAGCTTTTTCCAGTGGAACGCCCCGCCCGGCACGCCATCGTTCGTCCGCACACTCGAGCTCCGCGACGAGGAAGACCCGGAGCGCCACGACAAGTGCGTGTTCCTCGTCGACGATGTCGATTCGCTGCTCCACATCGCGAACCTCGGCTGCATTCCCATCCACGTGCTGGCGAGCCGCGAGCGGGACCTGGGCCAGTGCGATTTCCTGACCATCGACCTGGATATCGGCGAGCAGCCGTTCCGCGACGCGGTGGTACTGGCGCTGTCACTGCGCGAGCTGCTCGATGACATCGGCCTGCCCGGCTATCCGAAGACGTCCGGGCAGAGCGGGCTGCACGTCCTTTTGCCGCTCGGGCCGGGAGTGAAGTTCGAGGTCGCGAAGATCCTGGTCGAGCTGGTCGGCCGCTGCCTGCAGCTCCGCCACCCGGAGATCTCGACAATGGAGCGGCGGGTTTCGGAGCGCGGTGCGCGCGTCTACATCGACACGGGCCAGACGGGGCGCTCGCGCACCATCGTGGCGCCGTACTCCGTGCGCGCACGGGCCGGCGCCACGGTCTCGACGCCGCTCCGCTGGGACGAGGTGCACCTCGCGCTCGACCCGGCGCGCTTCTCCATGTTCAACGTGCTGGCGCGCCTCGACGAGATGGGCGATCCGCTCGCCGGGTTGCTCGACGAGCGCCCCGACGTGGTCGAAGCCGTGTCGCGCCTGGAAGCGCTCATGCGCTGAGCGCTACAGCAGGCAGCGCTCGAGCGTGTCGGCGTCGGGCGCTTTCATCGCGCACTGCCACTGGCTTTGCGACACGTGGGCCGCGCACTTCGAAAACGCCGGGTCGCGCGCTGCCTCGGCGCGCGCCTGCACCTGCAGCCGGAGCAGCTCCGCCGCGCCGGCGTCGGGGCGGTCGCTCTTCGCCAGGAGGTCGACGTAGTGATCGAGCAGCTCCGAGCACTGTGCGTGGCTCGGCGGCTTGCCGCACCCGGCGAGCAAGAGCGGCGACGCGAGCGCGAGCGCCACCGCTAGTCGAAGCACTTGTCCACGATCTCCTTCGAGGTCTTGGCGTTCTTCACGCACTTCATGGCGCTCTCGGTAATGCGCTTGCCGACGCAGTCCTTCATCGTGGTCTTCTTCAGCGCCTTCTTGGTGCTCTCCGTCTCGCGCTCGACCGCCTTGGGGTTGTGCGGATACTGCTTTTCGAGCTCCAGCCGGGCGATGCGGGTCACGATTTCCTCGCACTCGGCCACGCTGGCCGGGTGCCCGCAGCCGGACACCGACAACAGCACCACGGCGACCAGGGCCCAGGAAAACGGTCGCATCGCTGCCGCGGAGCATTGTGGGATGTGGCGGCGATCGCAATGCCGTTTCGGCACCCGGGGGCGCTTCGCCCCGCCCGAACTACGGGGAAAGCCGAAATCTGGACGTACGTACAGGTGCTGCTACCCTTTCAAGGGATGTCCCGAACGCGCGGCAGCGCGGCGGAACCGGCCACGCCGGAGATCCTGCTCAGAAAAGCCACGCTGGCGCGATCTGCCGGCCTCAGGGCCAAGTACGCCCGGCGGGGTCTCGAGCAGCGCGGCAAGCTCGACCGCACGACCCGCGCCATGCTGCTCCGCCAGTTGTATCTGTCGCACATGGAGGGCCGTCGTTTCGAAGACGCGCTCCAGGTGGCCGACGAAATCGTGACCCTGGACGTGATGCCCGATGTGGCGCGCCAGGACGCCGCGCGCGCCTGCCTCGGGCTCGGCGATCGCGAGCGCGCCATCGAACACCTCAGGCTGGCGAGCCGCGCCGGGCCCGCGTCGCGCCGGGCCTTCCACCTGTGGACCCTCGGCAGCGTGCAGTATCTCGCGGGGCGGCCGCGCGAGGCGATCGGGGCGCTGTCCCGTGCGTCGCGCTGGGGCACGACCGACCGACCACTCTACCAGGCCCAGCTCGCGCTCGCGCGCATCGCCTGCGGCGATCCCGGCGGCGATCTGGGCACGCTCAGGGAGCGGCTTGCCGAGGCACCCTGCGGACAGGGATACGGGCAGTTCGTGCTCGGCGAGCTGGCGTATCACGACGGCGACTTCCGGGCGGCGCGCGAGTATCTGCGAGCGTTCGTGAAGCGTTCGACGAGCGGTAGGGTCGCGCTGGCGGTCGCGTTGGAAGCGGAAATATCCCGTGCGCGCGAGCTGTTGTCACACCTGGGCCGCCAGCGCTCGAAGTCCTAGCAGGCGCTGCAATACAGCAGCGCCCAATCATTACGTGCAGACTGCACGACTCCTGCACTTTCGGGTCGACGCGCAGGTACCTAGATTGTAACCGGAAGCTACCGGGCACCGAATATGACAATAGACTTCCACGTGCGGTTTTGAAGGTGACGGGCGCGCAGGTGGATCCAGATGTCATGATAGGCACGCAGACGATGAAGACCTCCTCTCCTTTCTCCAACCGTGCGGGCAACGCCGCCGCGCGGCGCCTCCTGTCCTTTTCACTTCTGCTGGGGCTCTTGTCGCTGGCGAGCAGCGCGTTCGCCCAGTCGGCAGAGCCCGACGCATTCACGCGAGCGCTCTCCAAGGGCCCGCTGTACGCAGGGCTCGCGGCGCTGGCGGGTGGGCTCCTGGTCAGCCTCACGCCCTGCGTCTATCCGATGGTCGCCGTCACGGTGAGCGTGTTCGGAGCCAAGCAGGTGAAGAGCCGCCGCCATGGCGCGTTCCTCTCGGCGTTTTTCGTGCTCGGCATCGTCGCGATGTTCGTGCCGCTCGGCGTGGTCGCCGGACTGACCGGCAGCATGTTTGGCTCCGTCCTGCAGAACCGCTGGGTCATCACGGCCATCAGCCTGCTGTTCCTGGTCATGGCGGCGAGCATGTTCGGCGCGTTCGAGTTCGCGCTCCCGTCGTCGCTCACCAACAAGCTGGCGACGGTCGGCGGCATCGGGTTCAAGGGTGCGTTCGTGCTGGGCCTCGCCTGCGGACTCATCGCGTCGCCCTGCACGGGTCCGGTGCTGACCGGCATCCTGGCGTGGATCGCCAAGACGCAGAGCGCCGTTCTCGGAGGCGCTGCGATGGGCGCTTTCGCGCTGGGGCTCGGCATGCCGTTCTTCCTGGTCGGCGCATTCGCGGTGCAGCTTCCGAAGAGCGGGCGCTGGATGGTGCACGTCAAGTCGCTGCTCGGGATCGTTCTGGTGATCGTCGCGCTGTACTTCCTGAACACGGCGTTCCCGATGCTCGGCCACTACGCGAGCCCGGCGCCGAAGTTCCTCGGCATCACGGCGGCCATCATCGTCCTGGGTCTGCTGCTCGGTGCCGTGCATCGCTCCTTCGACGAGCCGGGCAAGGGCGTGAAGCTGGCCAAGGGGACTGGCATTGCGCTCACGAGCGTGGCCGGGTTCCTGCTGGTGGTCGGCGCAACCAAGCCGGCCCGCACGCTGTCGTGGGAGAAGACCGACCTTGCGCACGCGCGGGCGAAGGCACGCGCGGAACATCGGCCTCTACTCGTCGATTTTGGCGCTTCCTGGTGCGGCGCCTGCAAGGAGCTGTCGAAGAAGACCTTCTCGCATCCGGATGTGGAGCGCGAGGCGGGGCGCTTCGTTGCCGTGCAGGTGGACGCGACCAACGCCGACGATCCGAAGGTCGAGGCGACGATGACGAAGTACAAGGTGCGCGGCCTGCCGACGGTTCTGGTCTTCGACTCCAGCGGCAAGGAAGCCATCCGCTACAACGACTTCGTCACGCCGGCGCGCTTCCTGAAGGCGATCAAGCAGGTGAACTGAACCGCAGAGCCGTAGCTGTGCGGTCCAGTCCGGGCGGCCCGGTTCCGGCGTTCAGGGCTCGAAGTCCGACGGAGGCGGCGACTCCGGCTTCTTCGGCGGCGGCTTGGTCGCCGCGGGAGGAGCGCCGCCGTGGTGCGGAGGCGGATGCCAGTGCGGCGTCTTCTTCTTCTCTTCTTCCTTCGCCTCCCCCGTTTCGGCGGGTTCCGCCGGTGCCTTGAACTGGCCGTGGTCGGTGGTGATGGCGTCGGTGAGGCGCTTCGCCGTGTCCCCCGCCGTGTCGGTCACCTGATCGGCGCGGGCGACCATCAGCGTGATCATGCTGTCCGCGTCCTTCAGGTTCTTCTTCACCTCGGCCTTCTTGCTCAGCCCGCCCTTGCGGAAGACGGTGTCGATATTGGCGTTCAGGGGGATTGCCTGCGCGCGCAGTTGATCGAGCAGCCTGCGGCTCTTCTTCATCTGCGCCGCCAGCTTCGTCTCGTGCTCGATGGCGTCCTTCACCGCGTCCGCGAAGGTCTTCGCGTCGCCGGCGAGCTTGCCGCCGCTGACCTCGAGCTTGGGCGACTCCTCGTCGTCGTCTTCGGGAACCGTGACCTTCAGACCGACGCCGCGCTTCTCGAGCTTCTCCGCTTCCTTCTTGACCTTGCGCGCGAGCATCGAGGCCGAAGCGTCCGCGTCGATACCGAGCGTCTTGGCAAGCTTGGTCCGGATCGCCTTCTCGGAGTCCGGCGCCTTTGCCATCTCGACCTGGAGGTCGTAGAGCTGGGAGAAGTACTGGTCGTAGTCGGGGTTGCCGGCGACGTACTTGTGCCCCTGGCCGACGGACGAGGGACCGGGGCTCCCGAACAGGAAACAGCCCGGCTGGGTTGCCAGCACGACCAGCGTTGCCGGAGCGGCGGCGGTCGCTAGCAGCGTCGCCGCAGTCGACGCGCCCCGGCGCAGTCGGTGTTTGAGGGTTGTGCGATTGTTGCGAGTGTTCACGGGCATGACAGGGCTGCTCCCCAGAGCTCGAGTCGTCTTCCCTGGGTGATCAGGAAGAGCGAGATGGCCTTTCCGCCCCGCACCCATACTACGCCCTGGCCCGCGTTGGCTTCCTTTGGTGACACTGTAATCGGCGGCCCGGCCGGTGCGAGATCGGCGCCGAGGGGCTGCACGCGCACTTCGTGATGCCCTCTGGAGCCCTCGGTCCACTGCAGCAGCCAGTGATCGTCACCAAGACCGGCCGCGGCGGGCGAGATGGCCTCGTCGCCCGGACCCCCGGCGGGGATGGCGAAATCCTGCGATCCGCTCGGCGCCTCGCCGTTCGGCGCCGCGGCCAGTCGCACGCCCCACTCGGCCTGGCGATCGTCGCGGGAGGCGAAGACCACGAGGATGCTCTTCTTGTTGGCCGCCACCATCGGCGTGCCCAGGAAACGGCCGCCGCTCACCGGGGACAGCGCACTCTTCCGCGCGCCATCCGGGCCCAGCCAGCCGACCAGCACCTGCCCGGACTGCCCGCCGCGCCGGAACGCGACAGCGTGCTCGCCGGCGGGTGTCGTGGCGACGCGGATCTCGGTCATGTGTTCGCCTGTGCCACCGGGCCATAGCACCTGCGGTTGGCCGCTTCCGACCACCCGCGCCAAGCCCGTGTCCGACATGCCCAGCATGAAGGGCGGCTTGGCGTCTACCGTGCGCGCGAAGCCGAGCGGCCCATCGCTGCGGGTCACGGCGAAGCCAATCTTGCCCGAGGCGGTTGTCGGCACGACGCCAAGAAGCGGGCTGTGGCCGTTGCGGGCGAAGGCGCGGGCCACCGACAGGGTGGTGGGACCCACGAGCAGCCCGAGCGCGCTCGTGCGGCTGGCTGCGACGCCGACCGCCACGCGCGAGCCATCCGGCGTGGACGCGATGTACGGCGGAATACTGCGCAGGATGGAGCTGGCCAGGCGGTGGGCGGGCAGGGTGAGCGTGCACGCCTGGCGGGGGCTCGCCGAGGCCGTCGCGCTTGCTCCGACGCTGCCGGCCGTGCGCAGCGGGTTCAGCTTGTTGCTCCTCGTGGCGAGCAGCACCACGACGATGACACCCAGTACGAGAGCGAGCGCGCCGAGCCCGACCAGGGCAACGGGGAACCGCGCGCCTCCAGCTGGCGTGGCGGGTGCGGGGGTCGGCGCTGCCGCCGGCGCCGGGGCGGTGACGGGAGGACCGGGGCTCGCGTTGGGCTCCGAGGCGGCGTCGAGCTCTGCGCTCCAGGAGGGCAGAGCCTCGGGCGGGACGAGCGGCGCCGTCGCGGCCCGGGGTCCGGTCGGCAGCTCGGAGGGCGGAGCGACGGGCCCCGCCTTGTCGGCGGACCCCGCGGCTTTCGCGAGACCTACAGGGGCTTCGGCCGACTCCTGCGTGCGAGCCAGATCCTCGACCTTGGGCGCGGGCTCCGCCTTCGGCTGCTCGGTTTCGGCTTGCGGTGCCGCGTTCGCTCCCGGAGCGACTCCAGGCCCGGTCTCCGCTTCCGCTTCTGCCTCGACTTCCCGGATCGCGATTTCCGGAATCGGCGTGTCAATCGGCGAGGCGGCGCGCTTCGGCTCTTCCGGAATCGAGGAGATGCGGGGTCGCATCGGCACGCCGCGCGGCGGCGGAGGAACTGCGCCGGGCGGCCGCAGCGTCATCGAGGACGGCGCGACGGGCTGCTCGATGAGCGTCGGCATCGGCCTTCGAGCCGGCGGAGGAGGTGGCGGTGGGGGCGTGCCCGCGGCCTTCCCCATCAGCGAAGCTGCGGCCGACACACCACGGCCCGCGCTGGAACCGGCGGCCGGTGGCGGCGGAGGAACCGTGGCTGGGCTCGGGGGCCTGCGGGAGCCGAGCAGTTGGGAGGCGGCTTGGCGGGTGCGGTATCGCTCGTACTTCTCGAGCGGCGGTGGAGGCGCCTCGGTGCGGGCCTCGTCGACCTCCGGTTCAACCGGGGCCTCGCGGTGCTCGCTGGGCACTGCCGAGGAGAGCTCGGCGACCTGACACGCCGGCAGCCACTGGGCCCAGCCCGCCCGCCACACCAGCGTGTAGGCCGGCAGCGCACCGGTCGACAGCGAGGAGACCAACTCCCACTCGTCGATGGGCTTCTGCGCGCCGTCAACGTCGACCCAGCGCCAGTCCTCGGCCTCGTCGCTCAACGGTTGCTCTCCATGGCGAGGGGCAGGTTGCCCCGCTCGCTCTTCGCATTTCGAGCAGAATTCGGCAATCGCCGCCTGAGCCCTGCTGGTTCGCCGGACCGCTTGTCAGCGCCCCGCCCGGCCCGCCTGTGCGAGCGCCACGACTCCTGCCACGCGGGCGCCCTGGGCCGAGAGCGACTGGATGCACGCGATGACCGTGGCCCCGGTGGTGACGACATCGTCGACCAGCACGACGTGCCGCCCGGCGAGGGCCCGCACGTCCCGTACGGCGAATGCGTCCGCGACGTTGCTCCAGCGCTGCTCCCGCGTTCGACCGACCTGGTGATCCGTGGCGCGGAGCCTCTGCAGGGCGAGCGGCGCGAATCCGAGGCCGTGACGGTGCGCGAGCTGCCTTGCCAGCAGCGCCGACTGGTTGTACCCGCGCTCGGCGAGCCGGCGTGGGTGCAGCGGAACGGGAACGAGCACGCTGCCGGGCTCTGGATGGAGGCGCCCGAGCGCGGCGTCGGCCAGCGCAGCAAGCTGCGCCGCGAGATCCGGACGGGCGCCGTATTTGAAACGCTGGACCGCGTCCGCCAGCGGCCCCGCATAGGGCACCGCGGCGACTGCTGGAATGCCGTCGAGCAACAGCCCGGGAGGAGGAGACAGATCCGCGTGCGCGCTGCAGGCTGCACACAGCACACTTCCGGGCGCCACGTCCCGGTCGCACGCCACGCACGCGCGGGGTGCGAGCAGATCGAGCAGACGGGACAGCAGTCGCCGGAATGCGGCAGAGCGCGGCATGCCGACCTGCTCGGTGCGGCGCGCCGGCCGGTTGTCACTGGCGTGGCGCGTGCGGGCGCTTCGCGCCCCGTGGAGCCAACGGACTCAGCTCCCATCGCTTCCCGCGTCCTTCCCGCCCGCGCCGCATGCCAGGGCGGGGCTCCTGCCGACTTCGCGGTAGTGCGAAAACGCGCAGGTCCCCCAGCCGTACTCGCAGCTAACCGTGCACGACCCCTGGCACCGCTTCCACTTGTCGTAGGCGCTCGTGAGCGCCTTGTCGCACGCCTGCGCGTCCTGCGAATCGATGATGCTGCTGTAGTCCAGCTGGCACAGCGGAAAGCAGTGGCAGCTGAAGTCCTGCAGTCTTTGGCAGGCGGGGTCGCTTGTGCTCGCTTCGCAGCCACTAGCGAGCACGACCACCAGCAGAGCGCCAAGCAGAGCAGCAAGAAGACCGCGACAGCTCACCCCCGCACTCTACACCGTCAGGGTCCCGGCGCGCTCGCCCGTGGCCGGCGGGGTTTTCTAGAATTCCAGTCGGGCGCGGAACCCGAGACCGGCGGATGCCCGGGGCGCGGGCGGCGGAACAGGGCCCGGCCGCTCCTTGATGCTGGTGCGCGAGACCAGGTACATCGTCAGGCCGCCTACGACCAGGGCTCCGCCCGCCGCGTACATCGGGATGACGAGCTTGGGCTTGTCGATACCCGCGGGTGCGTCGCTGCCGCTGATCAGGATCACCGTGGCAGCCAACACGGACAGGACGCCGACGCCGAGCGTCAGGGTGCCCACGCCGCCGAGGCCCGACGAACCGGGACTCACGTCGAGCACGGCTGGCTGGGTCCCGACGCGCAGCAGATGGTCGGCCCGGCTCACGTCGTCGTTCTCGACGGCCACGATGTAGGCGCCGGGGGGCAGCTCCAGGGTGATCGGTGCGGTGCCGACCCGCTTGAACTCGTAGTCCGGCGGCGCGCTGCCGTCCGGCAGAGCGCGCCCGACGTACACCTTGGCCAGCTTCGAGGTTTCCACGGTGACGCGCGTACCGGGGCCGAAGGGTTGGAGATTGGCGGCGGCGCCGTTGACGATCGGGGGCTGGGAGGGGGGCGCTGTGCTCGCAGCGGGAGCCGGCGCTGTGCTCGCAGCGGGAGCCGGCGCTGTGCTCGCAGCGGGAGCCGGCGCTGTGCTCGCAGCGGGAGCCGGCGCTGTGCTCGCAGCGGGAGCCGGCGCTGTGCTCGCGGTCGGCGGATCGGCAAGGGCCGGCGTTGCGGGTATCGAAAGCATCGCCGACAGCAGCAGCGCTGAGGTCGCCGCGCGGGGACGGCGTCGGGTCAACCGACGCCCAGCAGCTTGTTCATCGACAGCTCGTCCGCTGGCGTGAACGGATACTGATCGAACTCCGCGCTGGAAACCCATTTGAAGGCGTTGACGTTCTGTTCGGTGGGCTGCCCGCCGGTCAGACGGCATTCGTATAGGTACAGATCGACGACGTAACGTTCATACGGGTGGCTGACGAAGCTGATCAACTGCCCTGGATCCACCGCCACGCCGAGCCGATGCTTGACCTCGCGCTGCAACGCGTCGCCGTCGGTTTCGCCGTCCTCGACGCGCCCGCCCGGGAACTCCCACAAAAGCGGCAGCACGGCTGCCGGTCGCCGCTGCGTGATGAGATACCGCCCGTCGCGCTCGATCACGGCAGCGACGACGCGGATGGTGCGGGGCGAGGTCATACGGGCGGAGCCGCGACTCTCAGAAGTCGCAGCGGAAGAGTTGCTGCCCCATGAGCAGGATGTCGCCGGGTCCGATGCCGTGTTCGGAACCGAGGCGTACGAACGTCCCGTTCGAGCTGCCGACATCCGTCAGGTAGATCCGCCCGTCCTGCGCCTTGGCCACGCGGCAGTGCAATCCGGAGACATAGCCGTCCTCGGAGAACAGGATGTCGCCGCGCTCGCGGCCGCAATGCACGCCGCGCTCGGGGATCGGGAACGCATTGCCGGTGGTGTCACGCCCGATCACGAGGGCGAGGCGGCCGATGTATCCCTTCGCCGGGCTGCCGAATCGCTCGACGCCGTCCGGCGATGCGCCCTGTGTCTTGAGCGCCTCGAGACGGATGATCTCCTGTCCGATCCGGAACACGTCGCCGTAGTCGAGCGGCCACGGGTCGTTCGGCTTGAGCTTCACGTACACGCCGTTCAGCGAGTTCTCGTCCTTGATGAACAGCTGGTTGCCGCGTCGCGTGAACGTCGCATGGCGGGGTGACAGGTAGCTGTCGCCCGCGAAGATGCTCCCGGTGTCACGCCCGACCGTAACGGAGGGTGCGTCCGGCAGATGGTAGTTGCCCGCTTCGCTTCCGTCCGCGCGAAGCGCCGTGAGGCCTATGCCCGGTCCCGCGGCAGGTGCAGCGGCAGGTGCGGCGGCAGCGGCCGGGGCCGCGCTCTTCAGTGCGCCGAGGTTGTAGCCGCACGAGGCACAGAAGCGCACCGACGCGTCGTTGTTCTGTCCGCACTGCGGACAGACGAGGCCGCCGGCTGAAGCAGGCGCAGCCGCCGGCGCGGCGGGCGCAGATGCGACCGGTGCGGCGGGCGCGGGCGGAGCGGCAGCAGCCGGAGCGGGCGCCGCGGGCGCGGGCGCTGCGGGCGCCGCCGCCTGCATGCCGTGCGGCGGCGTCTGGGGAGAGAAGGGCTTCGGAGCGTTTTCACGTGGCAGCTCTGCACCGCAGCCGAGGCAGAACTTGTAGTGGTCCTGGTTCTCCTTGCTGCATTTCGAACAGGTGATCACGGATGGCCTCCTGGGCGCCCCGCGCGGCCAAACGTCTGCCCGCGCCAGCGAAAAATTCCCTCGGTAAGCGCGCGATTATCCACGGCTCCCGTCAAGGGTCAAGGATAGCGGTTAGAGCCTCGACCCGGGTCAAGATGATCGCTCAGGATGCGAGATAGGCCAAGGCCTTGCGCAGCAGCTCGGTGAGCGAAAGTTCTGCGATATTCTCGGCTCCCAGTGCCTTGATCGCCTTGTCGGCCTCGGCGGGCCGGTAGCCCATGTTGGTCAGCGCGGCCGCCAGTTGCTGGGCCGTGTCCCGGGCACCCCGGGGCGCCGAGCCCGGCTGATCCGCGTGGGCTACCCGCGGCAGCTTCTCCTTGAGCTCGAGCACCAGGCGCTCGGCGCTCTTCTTTCCGATACCTGGGATCTTGTTCAGGCGAGGCAGATCGCCCGCGTGCACCGCGCGGGAGAGCTCCGGCGGCGGCAGCGCGCTCAGCACGTTGAGAGCGGTCTTCGGTCCCACGTTCGGGACGCCAAGCAGCAGCCGGAACACGCCCCGCTCCACTTGCGACGCGAACCCGAACAGCTCGAGCGAATCCTCCCTGACGTGCGTGTGCACGAACAGCACGACGCTGTCGCCGCTTCCGCCCGCTTGCGCGCGACCCACCGCGCCGATCGGTGTGGCCACTTCGTAGCCCACGCCGTTCACGTCGAGCACGATGCTCCCGTCCGGCTCTTCAACGACGATCCTTCCCGCGAGGCGCCCGATCATGTGTGGGTCGGGAGCGTAGCGCTAGTCGCTGCCGGTGCCTCGCGGTTTGTGTCCTGGGGGTGGCCTGCTTCCGCCGGGCACCCTCGCGTGCTAGCCGAACGCCATGCAGTCTGGACACGACACCTGCCGGCTTCCGGCTTCCAGCACCCGAGCGTGCCTCTTCTGCGCGGTTGTCCTGATGATGTCGGCGGGTTGCGGCGGATCATCCAGCGAGACGCCGCCGCCGCTCGAGCCTGCGCCCGAGGCGCCGGCCGCGGGCAGCCCCGCGCCGGCCAAGCATCACGTGGTGCAGCAGGGCGGTCCGGCCGATACGGCAGGGCCCCCGCAGGCGGGAACAGAAAAGGGGGCGCCGGCCGCCACCTGGGGCACCGGCGGCGCGCCGGGTCGCTAGAAGGCTCCGCTGACCGACAGCCCCGCGTAGCCCCGGCCCAGCTCGGGGGTCACCACAGTGTGGCGTTTCGGTGTGTCGAGCGCGCTGGTGTTCTGCTCCGGCGGCGAGAGCAAGTACCAGACGACTCCGCCGACGGCGATCACACCGCCGGCGATTCCGACGCCGCCCCAGACGTTTCGTCCCGTGTTCGCACTGTCCGACTCGGCTTTCACCGTTGCCGGGTCCACGCCTTTGGGGCAGGCGTGCGCCACTGGCTTGCCGCTGGCGTCCGTGCCGGGGGGGCACTTCTTTGCGGCGTCCTGGAACTTGCCGTTCTCGACGAGGAAGCCAATGAGTCCAGCGATGCCGACAGCGCCGCCGCCGCCCGCCACGATCAACGGCAGGATCGGACGCTTGCCGCCGCCGGTCGTCGGCGGGGGTGGAGCGCCGCTGCTGGTGGCGGTGGTCGACGCGCTCGCGCCGGCAGTGCCCGTTCCGGCCGGCGCGGCCGCGGTCGGCGCCTGCTTCTCCTTGGCGATCTTGTCCTCGAGCACCTCGATGCGCTTCTGGATCTGGTCGATCTGCGGCGAGTTGGGCTTGCGCTTGATGTACGTCTTCAACGCGTTGACGGCGTCGGGCTTCTGTCCGTTGAGCTCGTAGGCGCGCCCGAGATTCAACAAGAGGGCCGCGGCCGTGCAGTCGCGGCGGAAGGCGTCTTCCCAGTACGTGATCGCGCGTGCGTAGTCGCCCTCGTTGAACGACGCCTGCCCCGCCTGGAACGCGCCTTTCGCGCCGTTCACGTCGGCTTCGGTCGGCTTGGTCGTGCACTCGGGGTACTGCTTGGGCTGCTGCTGGGCAAAAACCGCCGCCGGCGCGACGGCCAGCGTGATTCCCAGAAGCCACGGCTTCAGCGACCTGCGCATTCTCAAGGCTCCTCCAGAAGGCTCGACCAAGTGCGCGGATAGCATAGAGGTATGGCCTGTCTATCTCAAACCTTTCGCGCTCCGGCGCGCGGATGATTTCCCGGGGTTCCGGCCGCTGCTTGGCTCGCGGGACGGCGCCCGATACGCGATAATCCCGCTGCTTCGAACTCGCTGCTTGTCCCCGACGCCGATCCGGGGGCATCTTCCAGGCGGTGAACCGAGGCGCTCGTCGAAGCTGGGGGCTCTGGCTGGTGGTCGCCGTCGCGCTGGCCGTGGGAGCGCCTACGGCCGCGACGGCCCAGGGCCGACGTGACGCGGTGTCGCGGAAGCTGGAGTCCATCCGCCAGCAGATGGAGAAGGGACAGGGGCTCTTCGTCGCGGGCAGGTACGCCGACGCCGCAGCCGTGTTCGAAGCCGGGTTCAAGCAGTCTCCGTACTCGGCGTTCCTCTTCAATGCAGGTGTCTGCTACCAGAAGATGAACGACGTCGACCACGCGCTCGCGAAGTTCCGGCAGTACGTCCAGGTTGACCCCACGGCGCCCGACATCGACAAGGTCAAGGCGCGAATCGCGAAGCTTGCGGCTGCGCAGGCGCCCCCGCCCGCTTTGCCCGATGCCGGAGCTCCGGCCGCACCCGAGGCCGGAGCGGTGGCAGGCGACGCCGGTGCGCCACCGGGTGACGCCGGTGCGCCGCCAGGCGACGCCGGGCCTGCGCCGAGGGATGCTGGCCCACCACGGAAGCCCGTCGACCTTTCCGACGATCAGAACTCGATGAAATCACTAGTGGTTGTCGAGACGGATCCAGCGGGGGCTCCGCTCGAGCTCTACGCCCGCACGCGCGATTCCGCCGCGGCGTTCCACGCGGGCGGGGCCAATCCAGGTTGGAAGAAGGTGGCTGCCGCCGCCTCCCCCGCGAACTTCACGCTCGACGTAGGCCGCTACCACGTTGTCGTGAACAAGTTCCGCGACTTCAACAGGAGCGAGACCGACATCGACGTTTCGCCCGGACACGTCTACCACTTCAAGGCGAACCTTTCCCAGGGCGCCTTCATGTCGTTCCTGCGCGTCTCCGCGAACGTGCGCGGAGCGCACATCTACCTCGACGACAAGCAGAAGAAGCACCCGGAGTGGGGGGTCACCCCGTTCGGGGAGCTGGTCACGCCCGGCAAGCACTCGATCCTCGTCGAAGCGCCCGGCTTCGAGCCGCTGCTCCTACCCATCGTGGTCAAGCACGGGCAGCAGAAGGAGGTCGAGGCGAAGCTGGTGCGGGTCGGGTACGGCTACATCCGTGTGACCTCCAACGCGGCCGAAGCAAGGGTCAGGATCGACGAGAAGCCGGTGGGCTACTGGAGGAGCGGCGAGCCGCCCTTGAGGGTCAAGGCTTCGTCCGGGCGGCACAGGCTCACGATCAGCGCTTCCGGGCGCAAGACGTTCGAAGGCGACGTCGTCGTGCCGCGCGGCCAGGTGCTGCCGGTGACCGCGCGCATGATCCCGAAGTACCCGCGCGGTACGGCGTGGACGCAGGCGGTGATCGGGGCCGCGTTCATCGGCGCGAGCGCCTACTTCGGGGTGGAAAGCAATCGCCTCTACGACGCGGTCCAGGCCGATCGCAAAGCCGGCGTACTGGAAGAAAGCGACAGCCGTATCACGCGCGGCCGCTGGTACTCGATCGGCGCCGATGCCGGTTTCGTGCTCGGGGGCGCCCTGGGCGTGCTGGCCACCTACAACTTCATCAAGGATCCGCTTCCTGATTCGAGCATCAAGAAAGGCAAGCCAGCCGAATTCCCGGACCCAAAGAAGGCGCGCCCGTCGGCGCTGGTCCCCGGGCGCCGCGCGCGGCGCTTCGCGCGCGGTCGCCATCCGTCTCCGCCGAGGCAGCCCGCGCCGTCCTTCACCGTGGGTCCGATGCTTGGGCGACGCGGTGTCGGGTTCGGTCTGGGAGGGAGGTTCTGATGAAGCCGCGTGGCGTCGGATCGTGGGCGGGCAGGGGGCTCGTGCTTGTGTCGCTCCTGGCGGCGGCCTCGTGCTCCTGGACTCGTTTCAGTGACGTCCAGAAGAACGCTCCCAACGTCCTTTTGAAACAACCGAACAAGTTGAAGGCTGGTTTCGGTGGCGGAGTTGCTGCGGCGAGTCTGGAAGTGACCGACAAGAAGGGCAAAAAGGCGCTAGAGGTGCGGCTCCTGGCCACGGGCTCACCGGGGCAGTGGGGTGGCGCGGTCTACAACCTCGGCAGCTCCGATCAGCCGGGTCTGGACGCCGTCGACACCGGTCATTGCTCCGAGGGCGTGTGCAAGCTGGCCGCCGTTCCTGCCGCTCTGCCGTTCGCGGGCTCCAAGGCCGGTGACCTCCAGCTGTGTTTCGTGAGCGGGTTGATGCAGGAGCAGCTGCCGGACTACCCGGCGGGTCTGACCGTGCGCTGCGAGGACGACTCGGACTACTCGTTCGCGGCGCCGCCGGAAGTGAAGGCCAGCGTTATCGATCCGGCGTTCAAACCGGACCTCGGGCTTGATCCGCCCAGGCTGGTGCTCGGCACGGACCACTCCGACCGCCCGGCGCTCGTGGCGGGAGTGCGGCTGACGATGGGAAGCAACGTCGTGGCGCGTGCGTGGATCTATCCGCCGGAGAAGTTCGCGGCCGATGACACCCAGATCCTGAAACCGCCGGGCTCGTCGCTCGACCCAGGCTATGCCAGCGCCGTGGCGGTGGCGCGTTTGCACGACGATACGCGCATCTTCGCGGTGGGCGCGCCGGGCACGCAGGACGGGAAGGTGTGGCTGTTCCGCATGGACCCGCAGGCGACCACGGCGACGCCGGTGGGCTGTCTCGGCGGCCCGGCGGGCTTTGGTCGCACGCTCACGAGCGGCATCGTCAATCGCGACGCGGACGAGGACCTCGTGGTGGCGGACGACCAGAATGTGAGCGTGTTCAGCGGCGAGGCGCTGGGCCAGCTGAACTCGCCTGCGTCCACCCAGTGCTCGCTCGCTTCGCTGCCTGCCGGTGCGCTGATCGCGTCGTTCGGGTGCGGCCAGACGCCGGCCATCACGGGTTGCGCGGGCTCGCGCTTCGGCGCGTCGCTGGCTGTCGGCGATATCGACGGCAACGGCGACGGAGAGGTGATCGTCGGGGCGCCGGACATGACGGTGCGCGGCACGCCGAACGCGGGCGCGCTGCTCGTCTACGATGTGAGCCAGGAGCACCCCGGGGTACTGACCGAGGCGGACTTCATCTCGTCCGCAGAGGACGGCGACCGCCTGGGCACTTCCGTGACCACGGCGCACATCGCTGGGCCTCGCGATATCATCGCGGCCGGCGCACCCGGTCACCAGAAGGTGGCGCTCTTCTATTGCTCGAGGCTCCTGCCGGGGGACAAGCGCGGCGCGCGCTGCGAGTAGCCTGCGGCCGATTCCCGCATTCGAGGCTGTCATGATGCTTCCCGAGCGCAAGCAGATCCTGGTCGTCGACGACGAGCCCAACCTGCGCCGCGTGCTGAGCGCTCAGCTGTCGCGCGACGGCTACGACGTGCACACCGCCGAGGACGGCGAGCAGGCGCTCTCCGTCATCCGCGACAACCACATCGATCTCGTCATCACCGACCTGCGCATGCCGAAGATGGACGGCATGGAGCTCCTTCGCAGTGCGCTGGCGCTCGACGAGGAGCTCCCGGTGATCATGATCACGGCGCACGGCACCGTCGACAATGCCGTCGAGGCGCTGAAGACCGGCGCCTTCGACTACATCACCAAGCCGTTCGACCAGGCCGAAGTGCGCACGATCGTCAAGAAGGCGTTGCGCACCCGCGATCTATCCGCGGCCGAGGCAACGCGGCCAGGGCCGAGCAGTGCCGCCGTCGCGCGCTACGGGATCATCGGGCAGAGCGCCGGTATCGTCGATCTGTACGCGGTGCTCGACCGTGTAGCCGATACACCGACCACTGTCCTCATCACCGGCGAGAGCGGTACCGGCAAGGAGCTCGTGGCCCGCGCTCTGCACGAGAACTCCTCCCGCGCGGACAAGCCGTTCATCAAGGTCAATTGCGCGGCGATTCCCAAGGACCTGATGGAGAGCGAGCTGTTCGGCTACGAGCGCGGCGCTTTCACGGGTGCCGTGGGCTCGAAGCCGGGCCGCTTCGAGCTGGCCACAGGCGGCACGCTGTTTCTGGACGAGGTCGGGTCGATCCCGGTCGAAATGCAGGTCAAGCTGCTGCGCGCGCTTCAGGAGAGCGAGTTCGAACGGGTGGGCGGTATCAAGACCATCCACGTCGACGTGCGGTTGATCGCCGCGACGAACAGCGACCTGAAGAAGGAAATTGCCGCCGGCAGCTTCCGCGAGGATCTGTACTACCGCCTCAACGTCGTACCCATCCGGCTACCGCCGCTGCGCGAGCGCGCCACGGACATCTCGCTGCTGGCGCGACACTTCGTCGAGAAGTTCAACGAACGCCTCAAGAAGCAGGTCGTGGGCATCGCTCCGGAAGCGGAGCAGGTGCTGATGGCCTATCCGTGGCCGGGCAACATCCGCGAGCTGGAGAACGTGGTCGAGCGAGCCGTGCTCTTCTGCGATCGAGAGCTCATCCAGGTCGAGGATCTTCCGCCGGACGTGCGCGACGGGAACGCCGCGCCCCGGGCGCCGACGCCGTCGCAGCCTGTCGTCGCCGAGTCCTCGAGCCAGGATGGGCTCAAGGAACAGGTCAAGGCCGCCATGAGCCGACTCGAGCGCGAGTTGATCGTGAGAGCACTGGCCCAGACGGGCGGCAACGTCACCCACGCTGCGCGGCTGCTCAAGATCTCCCGCAAAGGCCTCCAGCTCAAGATGAAGGAGCTCGGTCTCCGGGAGCGGGACGAGCGCGTCGAGTCGTGACCGACGCGGGGGGCAGCTCCCGCGTCGGCCCGGGCCTGTTCCTGTTGCTCTGGTGCGTCGCGGCGCTGGCAGGTTGCCGGCATCACGACGAAAAGAAGAAGCCCACCGTAGCCTCCGCGTCGGCCCGGCCGGGGACGCCGCTCGGTCCGCCGCTGGCCGAGCCGCCGCCGCGCAAGGGGATGCTCTGGATCCCCGGCGGCGCGCTGGTTGCCGGCACGCCGCCCGATTCGCTGCCGCGCATCGCCGACGAGGAGATGCCCGGCGAGCAGGTCATCCTCAAGGGCTTCTACATCGACGCATTCCCGTACCCGGACGAGGAAGGCGCGATTCCACTCACCGGCGTGGACCAGGCGCATGCCAAGACGCTTTGCGAGGATCGCGGCGAGCGGCTGTGCTCGGAGCTCGAATGGGAGCGGGCCTGCAAGGGCCCGGACAACAAGACGTACGAGTACGGTGATCGCTACCGGGCGGACCGATGCGGCACGGGCTCGCCGCCTTCGATGCGCCCGACGGGGTTGAACGTCGGCTGCCGCAGCGATTTCGGCGTCCGCGACCTGCACGGCGGCGTCTGGGAATGGACCGACAGCCCCTGGGGGCGCGGGACCGACGGAGATCTCGCGACGCTGCGCGGCGGCAACGCGCCGCTCGGCGAGCTCGTCGGGCGCTGTGCCAATGCAATGGGTCGCCCGTCCTCGACGCGCTCCGGAGCGATCGGATTCAGGTGCTGCGCGGGTCCGCGCAACGACGCCGAAGTTGTACTGAAGGTCGAGCGGGGGCGTCCGCTCGTCTACCACCCGAAGCTGGATCGCGACCTTGCGCGACGCCTTGTCCGGCATCTACCGGACAAGGCAAGAGCGGAGCTGGACCACCCGGACAAGCTCGATCTCGAACGGATGTGGACCTGGCGTCCCATCGGCAACGAACAGCTGGTCGTCATGGGGGGCTGTGCCGGCGTCGGCGGGAATCCCCAGTGCGGGGTGCTGGTCGTGCGCGTCACGCTGGACCGACCGCACATTCTGGCCTGGGCGTCGAGCGGCCACTGGATACCGACTCTGCACAAAGATGTGCAGCCACGCGATCTGTGGCTGTTCGGAGGCGACGAGCTGGGTTCGTTCCGTCGCCTCGTGGCCTACGCATGGGGGCGCATCGACGTGGGGTCGAAAGAGCGGCGCATCCCCAGGCCCAGACGCAAGTCGCACCGCTAGCCCGGGCGCTCCCGCTTGCACTACGGCGCGCGGCAGAGGGAGTCCACGCGCTCGGCTTCCGTTTTCTCGCTGCGAGCGAGATTGTCGACGCGCCGGCGTGCCCGATCCGACCGGGCGGTCTGCTTGGCTTGCGTGGCGTCGGCTAGCTCCCGGAGTGCTGCGGCGGTCTGGTTGAATAGGCTCGAAAGCTCGTCGACGGTTCTGCCGAGCTCGGGATTGTGGGTTGGACGCTGTCGTTCGATGTCGTTGGCCAGCGCTGCGTACCGCGCCGCGGCCTTGCGCAGTGCGACAGGCTGCTCCTGGCCGGCGCCTGCTTCCACCTGGTCGAGCGCTCGATTGACGGTGCGGGCCAGGTCGCGGCATTCCCGCGCCTTGGCCATGTGGGTGCAGCCGAGAAGGAGCAGTGCCGGGAGCGCCAGGCCGATTCGACGAGCGGACACGCCGCCCGTCATAGCCGCTTGCCCTCCTGGTTGAAAGCTCCGGGACCACGCTGGCGGATCGACGCGCCACTCCGACGTGCCGCTCGACAACTTCATGTGGAGCATCAATCCGTCGGGGGTGGGCACGGTGGCTCGGTAGCGTCGGGGCCGCTGCTGGAGAAGTCCGCTGGTCGGCGCACGCGCCGCGGTCTAGCCTTGGGGCGTGTCGCGGCTGCGCCCGATATTCAGGTCTTCCCTGGCTCTGTCCCTCGTGATGGCGCTCTTCGCCGCGGGCTGCCACGACGACAAGAGCCCACCCGGCAAGCCCAGCCTGCTGCGGCGCGGGCCGAGGCTGTCGGGCTCGCTTTCCCCGGCGGTGCCGAGCGGGCTGCCGAAGGACCTGGCGCGCCTGCTCGCGGACGGCGGCGCCCGGCGCGGTGGCGGAGCGAAGAAGCTTGCAGAGAAGGAGATAGCCCGCATCCGCGAGCACGATCTCACGCTCACGCCGCGCAGCGCGCCCGCACAGCAGATCGCGTTCGGGCGAGCGGCATTGGGTCAGCTCACGGGCGACGCGCTGGTGGTCCGAAGCACGAAGAGCTGGAAAGAGCAGGCGCGCGTAGCGATGAGCGCGCCACGTCGGCTGCTCGTGCTCGCGGACGGCAGCTTCCTGGCGCTGTCCGCGGCGAGCAGCTATCGGCTCGCGCCGGGCAAGAAGTCCCCCGAGCTCCATCCGCGCGTCACCCTCTTTCCCGGCTCCGTGGCGTTTGCAGACCGGCGGGACAAGCAGCACTTCTGGCTGCTCCACTCGTTCGACGAGACCCTCTACCAGTATCAGCTCGAGAGCGCGATCGGATCGCTGATGGGCATGGGAGATTTCGCGGAGCTCAAGGGCTTCGACCACCAGGCCTTCGCGGCGCTGAAGGATGGTTCCTTCCTGTATACGACCAAGGACGGTTTCCGCCGCTTCTACCCGAAGGGCAAGCAGTCCGACATGAAGGCGCCGCCCGGCGAGGGCAAGGTGTGGCGCCTGCTGACGACGAAGCGTCTCGATCGCGTCTGGGTTGCGCGGGGTGACGGCGAGCTCATGCTGGCGCAGCTCGGACCAGAGATGCGCGTCGTGAAGAAGATCGAGTTGCCCGCGACCTTGTTCGACATCGCTTCAAACGACAGCTACCTCGCGGCTCTTCGCGTCGAGCAGCCCGACGGTGGTCCGCGCCAGTGGAAGCTCGCCGTCTACGACGCCGACGGCAAGCAGCTCTTCGCGGCAACCCTGCCGGCCGAGCCGGCGCCGCCTGCCGGCGAGGACTGGGTGCGGGCCGTCACGCGGAACCGCTCCGTCGTGCTTGCGCCGCATGCGCCGCTGGTCGCGGTCGGCGGTCCCGGCGCCTTGATGGTGTGGGACATCAAGACGAAGAAGCAGGTGCTGTCACCCTAGCTTGCGGCGGCGCCTGCGTGTCCGCTCGCGGCGGCCGACAACCAGGCCGAGCCCGAGCAGAAGCAGCCAGCCGGCACCCGTGTCGTTGTCGGGCTCTGCCGGAACGCGGCAGCCGCAGCCGCCCTTCGTGTTGCTGTCGGCGCCCTTCTTGCCCGCCGCGCCGTCGATGCCGGAGTCGAGCAGGCCGCCCGCGCTGCCGCCGGAGGCATTGCCCGCTCCGCCGCCGAGGCCTCCCGCGCCGGCCGCGCCCGCCGCGCCGGCCGTGCCTCCCGCGCCAGCCATGCCCGCGCTGCCGCCTGTGGCCGTAGCTCCGCCGCCACCTGCCGCCCCGTCGAGGTTGGCGTCGAGACTGGCGTCGGAACTGGCGTCACTGCTCGCATCCACGCCCGAGTCCGCCGCGTCGCTGCCCGCATCGGCGACGGCTGGCACGCAGGCGCCGTTGGGATCACACGCGAAGCCGTTCTGACAGTCTGCGTTGCTGCCGCACGACGTGCCGCAGCCCGCTCCGTTGCACACATACGGCGAGCAGTCCTGGGTCGTCGGCGGCAGGCAGGTGCCGGCCGAGTTGCACACCGCCAGCCCCGTGGCGACGCCGTTGTTGCACGAGCCGACGCCGCAGAAGGTCGCGCTGCCGGGGAACACGCACTTCGGCGTGGCCGTTCCGTCGCACTGCGCTCCGCACGGGCCCGAACCGCCGCAGGTCGGGCGCCCGCCGTGGGGCTGTCCGGCCACCGGTGCGCAGAAGCCCTGGCTGCCGGGCACATCGCAGGCCTGGCATTGGCCGGAGCAGGCCACGTTGCAGCAGTAGCCGTCCACGCAGTGCGCGTTCGTGCATTGCGCATCGCTGCTGCACGGCTGCCCGTCCGGGAGCTCTGCCACGCACACGCCTGCCGAGCAGTACTTGCCCGCGCCGCACTCCGAATTCGTCGTGCAGCCGCCTGCACACAGGCCGGAGCTGTTGCAGCTGGCCGGGCATACCTGCTGCTGCATGGCGGGGCAGGTGCCGTCGCCGTTGCAGTACGCCGCGAGGGTCGCCACGCCGCCCGTGCAGGAAGCCGTGCGGCACTCGGTGCCCGTTGTCGGATAGGCGCAGCCGGTGCGGTCGCTGCCGTCGCAGGCGCCGTCGCAGGCCGTGCCGTCGCCGGTGCAGGCGGCGCGCGTGCCATGCGGTGCGCCGGACACCGCGCTGCAGGTTCCCTCGCTGCCCGCCACGTCGCACGCCTCGCACTGTCCGGTGCAGGCCTCGTTGCAGCAGTAGCCGTCCACGCAGACGCCCGAAATGCAGCTCCCGCTGCTCGAGCAGGCGTCGCCCACCTGCCGCTTCGGCGTGCACACGCCGCCAGCGCAGAACTGGCTGGGGGCGCAGTCCGTGTCGAGCGTGCAGTTGCCGGCGCAAGCCGTACCGGCGGTGTTGCACTGGAACGGGGCGCAGTCCTGCCGCACCTCGGCGGGACAGTGGCCGGTGCCGGTGCAGAACGCTTCAATCGTCGCGTTGTCGTTCGTGCAGCTTGCCTGCCGGCAGACCGTGCCCGGACCGGCGTAGGTGCAGGTGGAGGTAAGCTTGCCGTCGCAGGTGCCGCCGCAAAGCGAGCCATCCGTGATGCAGGCGGGGCGGGAGCCGTGCGGCGCACCCGTGACCGCAGTACAGGTGCCCACGCTGCCCGTCGAGTCGCAGGCCTGGCATTGTCCGGAGCAAGCGGCGTCACAGCACACGCCGTCCACGCAGAAGCCGCTCTGGCACTGGTTGCCCGCGCCGCAGGCCTTGCCATCAGTCGACTTCGGCTTGCACAGGCCGCCGGAGCAGAAGTAGCCGTCGGCGCACTGCACGTCGAGCGAGCAGTTCGCGAAGCACTGCGTCGGCCCGCAGGAGAACGGCGAGCAGGTCTGGGTCTGTTCCGCCGGACACGACCCGGAGCCGTTGCAGAACGCCTGCAGCGTGGCCACGCCGTTGGTGCAGGAGGGGCCCGTGCATTCCGTGGTACCGCCCGGGTAGAAACACTGGGCGGTGAGCGTGCCGTTGCAGTAGCCGTCGCAGGCGCTGCCGTCCGCGGCGCATGCGGCGCGGCTGCCTCGCGGCGCCCCGGTCACGGGTTTGCACACGCCCGGCGTCACGTCGCAGGCCTGGCACTGTCCGTTGCACGCGGTGTTGCAGCAGACGCCGTCCGTGCAGTGTCCGCTCGTGCACTGGTGGTTGGCGCTGCACGACAGGCCGTTCGCGACCTTTGGAACGCAGGACGAGCCGTTGCAGTAGTCGCCGACGATGCAGTGCGTGTCGGCCGTGCAGCTCGTCCGGCATGCGGTGGCGCCGCACACGAACGGATCGCAGCTCTGGGTCTGCTGCTGGGGGCAGTCGACGCCGTTACCGGGGCAGTCCGCCGCCAGCGTCTCCACGCCGTTGGTGCAGGAGGCGGCGCGGCACTCGGTGGACGAGGACTTGAAGCTGTTGGAGGGACAGCTGGTACTGCTGCCGTTGCAGTACTCGGCCACATCGCAAACCCCCTGCGAGGCGTTGCAGACGTGGGTGCTCGGCAGCGTCTGGCACTGGCCCACCGTGCCCGTGTTGCACGCCTGGCAGTCGTTGGGGTTGGTCCCGCCGCACGCGGTGTTGCAGCACACCCCGTCGACGCAATACCCGCTCGAGCACTCGTGGTTGGCGCCGCAGGTGGTTCCGCTCGACTTGAGGGGCTTGCAGGTGGGCGCGTCGCAGTAGTTGCCTGAAGCGCAGTCCCCGTCGACCGCGCAGCCTCCGAGGCAGGTGCTGCCCTGGCAGGTGGTCGGGCTGCAGTTCTGGGTTGTCTGGCTGGGGCAGCTGGCGCTGCCGCCGGAGCAGAAAGCCGGAAGGATGGCGGTGGTGCCGTTGAGGCAGCTTGCGGCTCGGCACTGCGTGGACGACCCCAAGAACCCGTCCACAGGGCAGGTCGTGCTGACGCCGTCGCAGAATTCGGCAACATCGCAGACGCCGGCGGAAGCGCGGCACTGCTGGGTATTGGGTGCGGGGTCGTACGGACAGGTCTTGTCCGTCCCGTTGCACTTGTCGATCGTGCACGGGTTGCCGTCGTTGGTGCAGGCGGTGCCCGAGGACTTCTTGTTGTCAGGGCAAGTCGAGGAGCCGGTCGAGCAGTAGTCGGCCAGGTCGCAGTCGCCGTTCTTGGCGCGGCACAAGACGCCGCCCTGGTTGGTGAGGTGCGAGCAGGTACCGCTCTCGCACACGTCGGAGGTGCAGACGTTGCTGTCGCTGCTGCACGCGGTGCCGTTGGTCTTCGTCGGGTTCGAGCACGTCCCGCTGCCGGGCTGGCAGGTGCCGGCGTAGTGGCACTCGTTGAGCGCCGTGCAGCTCGCCACGTTGCAGCACACGCCATCGGTACAGGAGAGCCCGCTCTTGCAGTCGTGAGTTGCGCTGCAGGAGGCGCCCTGGGGCCTCAGGTACTGGATGTGGAGCGTGGGCCGGTGGGAGGCCGTCGCGCTCTCTCGCGAGCCGAAGACTCGAGCCGACTTGTAGGTCGTTGCCTCCGGGCCCCGGAGGATCCAGCCGTGGTTGGAGCTTGCGGAGTTGACCCAGAGTTGTACGTCCGACGCAAGATTGGCCGAGGAAAAGGTCTTGGCACCGAGGCCGGTGCCCATGTTGTTGCTGGCCCGGGCGCCGCTGAAGTACCCGCCCAGAGTGGACCAGGTATAGCCGAGGGAGTAGACGCGGTACTGCCACGTCGCGTCCGCGCCCGATGCCGGCCTCAGACCTCCGCCGCCAAGGTCGGGATCGGAGTTGGACGATCCTTCGGACCAGCCCTGGTACAACCTGTACAGCGAGAACGTCTCGGTGCCCTGTCCGCCCGGAAGCTTCTCGAGATAGAACGTTACCGAAGCGCTCGTGATCTGCGATCCGCTCGGGATGACACAGTCGTTGAAGCCGTTGCCCCCGATGTTGTCCGTGCAGCCCGAGGTGCTCGCGATATTGAAGTAGGTGAGCGCGCGCCTGATGCCGTGGCTACCGTACGTGTCACCCGCGTAGAGATGCGTGCCTTTGCCGTCGGAGTAGGTCAGGTGGTCGCTGCCGATGGTCGTGTCCAGGCTCGCCACCCAGGTCGCGTCGCCGTGGGCGTTGGCGCGCGTGCTGAGCAGCAGCGCTGCCAGCGCGCACGGAACGATGAGTGCCGAACCGATTCCGATACGCATGAAAAGCAACCAATCGCCGAAACGAACCCAGGAGACGGTAGCTTTCGGCACTGTGTCGCGTCAACGGCCAACGGCCTTGCCGGTGTGGGACGTTCGAGGGCGGTGCCCGGGCGACTTTGATCTACTCTGTGCCGGCCATGCGGTTTCGTCTTGTTGTCGGGGCCATCCTATCTGCCCTGGTCTTCTGTGTCCTGCCGGCCTGCAGCAAGCACCGTCAGGAGCCAACGCATGGGGCCACAAGCGAAGCCGAGCCGCTAGAGCTCACGGTGGTCGGCTCCGCCGAGCTGGAATCACCGCTCCGTGCCGCCCTCTCGAAGTACCGGCAGCCCGCGAAACTCCTGACCGCAACTCCCGCTGACATGGCGCGGCGCGTTGGAGGCAAGCCGGTACCGGATCTCGTCGTTCTTCCCGAGGGCGATGCGCTTTCGACGCTCGAGAGCTCCGGCAAGCTGGTCAAGGGTTCGGTCCGCCCGCTCGTCCAGGACCACCTCGTCATCATCGGCTTCCCGAAGTGTCCGATTCCGTTGAAGGAGCCCACGGATCTCTCCCGGTTGGGAGCGGAAAACCCGCCCTGGCGGGGACGGCTCATGGTGCTCGACCCCGCGACACCGGTTGGAGCCCTTACCCGCACGTATCTGCAGTCCCTGCACGCGGAGGGCGGGAGCGTCTGGGATGTGATCGACAAGCGGCGGAGTGTCGCTCCGGACGTTCTGTCGATCGAACGCCGCCTGCAGGTCGTGCAGCGCATGCTCGGCATCGTTGCTACGCATGACGCCGCGAAAATGGGCGAGAAGGTCAAGATCGTGCTTCCGCTCACCGAAAAGGACGCGCCCCGCCTTCGCTATGACGTCGGCGTGGTCCAGACGGGACATACGAAGGAAGCCCGGCAGCTCGCCGACTTCCTCGCGGCTCCGCCCCAGATAGCCGTCTTCACGAAGCAGGGCTTCCAGCGGGCCGAGAAGGCCAAATAGCGTCCCGCCCGCGGGCTGCCACAATCCCCGGATGGCTCCGGACCACGACAGCTTCGACCCGCAGGCGGCGAGCTTCGACGAACGCGCGGGCCTGCCCGCCGACGCGTGCCGTCAGATAGCCGAAGTCGTTGTGGAGCTTGTCGGTCCCGAGGCGGCGCTGCTCGAGATCGGTGCCGGCACGGGAGCCATCGGCTGCGAGCTCTGCCGTCTGCTGCCGGCGTACACAGCGCTCGACTCGGCTCCGGGGATGCTCGATGTGTTCGCCGGGCGACTGGGTGATAGTGCATGCGACTGTCTCGTCGTCGGCGACGCAGCGCAGCGCTGGCCGGTGGCGGACCGGAGCCAGGGCGGCGTTTTCGGCTCGCGCGCGCTGCACCTGCTCGACGCGGCTCACGTCATCGCCGAGCTCGACCGGGTCCTGGTACCCGGCGGCGTCCTGCTCGTGGGGCGCGTCGAACGGGCCGCGGACGACCCGCGCGAGAGGCTCCGGCGCGAGATGCGGAAGCGACTGTCCGGCCTGACGCGGACCGAGCCGCGGCAGCGCCACGGGCTTGTCGCCGCCCTGGTCGAGCGCGGAGCCGAAGCCATCGAGCGTCACGAAGCGGCCGGCTGGACCGCCCGCTGGACGCCCCGCGAAGTGCTGGAGGCCTGGCGCCGGCGTCAGCCGCTATCGGGTGTTGCGCTCGATCCGGATGCGCGCCACAGCCTCTTGTCCGGCCTCGAGCGCTGGGTCGAGGCTCATCTTGGCGGGCTCGACGTTCCGTTCGGGTCCGAACCCACGTATACCCTCGAAGGCGTGAGACTCCACGACGCGACATGACACAGGACGACAACAGCGAGCTCCTGGGCGCGCTCGGCAGAGCACTCGTAGAAGGGTCACTGACCGACGAGTCGCTGCTTGATAGCACCCAGACGATTCCGCCCGTCAGCATCCTGCCGGATGCGAACGTGGTGAAGATCGGCGGGCAGAGCATGATCGACCGCGGCAGGGCGGCAGTTTTTCCGATCCTGGACGAGATCGTCGAGGTCCTGCCCCGGCACAAGCTCATCATCGGCACCGGAGCGGGCACCCGCGCGCGCCACGCCTACAGCGTCGGCATCGATCTGGGCGCACCCACCGGCGTGCTCAGCGTGCTCGGTACGTTCGTCAGCATGCAGAACGCGCGCATGCTGCACTACCTCTTGGCCAAGCACGGCATCCCGTTCATCGAGCCGGTCCAGTTCCCGCAGCTGCCGCTGTATCTCGCGGAGCGGCGGGCGGTGATCTTCTTCGGTATGCCGCCCTACACCTTCTGGCACCGGAATCCCGAGCTTGGCCGCATCCCGCCGCACCGGACGGACACCGGCGCGTATCTGGTCAGCGAGGTGTTCGGCACCCGCTCGATGATCTACGTGAAGGACGAGAACGGCCTGTACACGGCCGACCCGAAGAAGGACAGGAACGCGAAGTTCATCCCGGAGATCAGCGTCGACGAGCTCAAGGCGATGGACCTGGACGACGTCGTCGTCGAGCGCGCCGTGCTCGACTTCATGCAAAACGCCGAGCACCGGCGCTCGATCCAGATCATCAACGGCCTGGTGCCGGGCAATCTCACCCGCGCGCTCGACGGCGAGCACGTGGGCACCATCATCCGCGCGTAGCGACATGACCGACGACCGCCGACACCATCTCAGCTCGCTCCTGATGCGCGAGAGCCTGCTCGACAAGGCGCTCATCGGCTCCACCGAAGCGCCCGTGCGCCGCATGTTGCCCGAGGTGGACGTGGTCAAGATCGGTGCCGGCTCGATCCTCGATCGTGGCCGGGGCGCGGTGATGCCGCTGATCGATGCGCTCGCAGCGGCGCTGCCCGAGCGCAAGCTGATCCTGGGGACCGGCGGCGGCGCGCGCAGCCGGCACCTTTTGTCGATCGGTATCGATCTGGGGCTGCCCACCGGCGTGCTGGCACAGCTCACGGCCGCCGATGCGCTCGGCAATGCGCACCTGCTCGGCATGCTGCTGGCACCGCACGGTGTCGTGGCTATCCCGCCGGAGATCCTCGGCCACCTGCTGCCGCTGTTCATCCAGGCCGCGCCGGGCGTGATCTTCCACGGCGTGCCGCCCTACTCGCTGTGGGAGCACCCGCCCGCCCGGGGTCGCATTCCGCCCCACCGCACCGACGCGGGCTGCTTTCTGCTCGCGGAAACCTTCGGTTGCCGGTCGCTCACACTGGTCAAGGACGTGGACGGCTTGTTCGACGCCCACCCCCGGCACCATCCCGGTGCGACCTTCATTCCGGAAATCTCCACCGACGAGCTCAGGCGGCGAGCGCTTCCCACGTTGCCGTTCGATCGCGTGCTGATCGATCTGCTCGACGAGGCGCGCCTGATCGACCGCTTCCAGATCATCAACGGCCTGCGCCCCGAGCTCTTGGCACCCGCGCTCGCGGGAGAGCACGTCGGAACCTGGGTCTTCGCTGAGCCGCGCGGATAGTCGGAGCGTTCATGGTCGACAACGAGGCGCGGTTGAACCTCGCGGTGCAACTGCCGCGCGATCGCTTCGTACTCGAGGTCGACGTGGCCTCGGACGACCACGTGCTCGGCATATTCGGGCCCTCGGGGTCGGGCAAGACGAGCCTGCTCGAGGTCGTAGCGGGGCTGGAGCGCGGCGCGACGGGCAGGGTCGGCATCGGCGGGAAGCTCTGGCTCGATTCGGCACGCGGCGTGTTCATGCGACCCGAGGCACGACGCGTCGGCTACGTTCCGCAGGACGCGCTCTTGTTCCCGCACCTCGACGTGAAGGAGAACCTCCTGGCAGGCGCGCGCCGGGCGAGGCGCCTTTCCCGGCCGGTGGAAGAGATGCTGCGAAGCGTGTCGGCCACGCTCGGGCTGGAGCCGCTCTGGTCGCGCGATGTGTCGAATCTGTCCGGCGGCGAGCGCCAGCGCGTTGCGCTCGGTCGCGCGCTCTGTTCGGCTCCCGAGCTGCTGCTGCTCGACGAACCGCTCAGCGCGCTCGACATGCCGTTGCGCCGGCGTCTGCTCGGCTTCATCCGTCGCGTCCGTGAGGATTTCGACATCCCGATGCTGGTCGTGTCGCACGACCCGACCGAGGTGCAGGCGCTCTGCGACAGCGTCGTGGTGCTGCGCGAAGGGCGCGTGGTGGCCCGCGGAGCGCCGCACGACGTGCTCGCCGACCCGCAGGTGTTCGAGCTGGCGGCCGGGGGCGGCTTCGAGAACACGCTGCCGTGTAGGGTGACCTCGGTGGAGGGTGAGGTCGCCCGCGTGCGTCTGGGACAGAGCGTCGCGATCGCGACGCGCGGAGCCGCGGTTGCGGCCGGCGATCAGAGCCTGGTGGGCATCCCTTCGCGTGACATCATCGTGGCGACGTTGCGGCCGGAGGGGCTCTCCGCGCGCAATGTCATCGCGGCGAGCATCGACGGTATCTCCGCCTCGGGCACGCAGCGCGTGCTGCGCGCCCGAGTCGCGCCCGACGTGCCCCAGCTGATCGTCGAGCTGAGCGCCGAAGCCGCCAGCGAGCTCGGTCTCGAGCCCGGTCGCGAGGTGTTCCTGGTCTTCAAGTCCGCATCCTGCGTGCTGTATCCGGCTGGCTAAGGTCGGAGGCTTGTCGCGCCGTGCGGCTGCCGGTAGCATGGTCTCCCCTGCGTTGCCCGTGCTGGCGGGCGCCATTCCTTTTCGATCGAGGTCGTGTTGTTGACGAAGTCCCGAGGAGCGTGCCTGCTTGCTCTCTCGCTCGCGGTTGCTGCGGGCGCTGCGGCTTGCGGTTCCAACAATGACTCTTCAAGCGGTAGCGGCGGCAGTGCCGGCACGGCTGCGGGGGGCAGCTCGGGCACTGCCGGTGCAGCTGCATCGGGGGGCAGCTCGGGCGCCGGCGGTGCGGGTGCCACGGGCGGTTCGGCGGGCAGTGGCGGCACGGCGGGCAGTGGCGGCACTGCGGGCAGCGGTGGCGCGGCGGGCAGCGGTGGCGCGGCGGGCAGCGGTGGCGCGGCGGGCAGCGGCGGCACGGCCGGTAGCGACGCCGGCGCGGACGCCAGTGCCGGGGCTGGCGGGCAGGACGGCGGCCTGGCCGGGAGCGGCGGCGTGGCGGGTAGCGGTGGCACCGACGGCGGCGCCGGCGCGGACGGCGGCGTCGCCTACGCGCCGTACCCGAAAGTAACGTATCCGCCGGAGAACCAGCCCTCCGCCAAGAAGGCCACGCTCGGCAAGATCCTGTTCTGGGACCAGCAGCTCGGCAGCGACGACACCATGGCGTGCGGGACATGCCACCGCGCCGGCGCCGGGGGATCCGACCCTCGTGCCGACCAGGCGACGGCGCACCACCCGGGTCCCGACGGCGTGCTCGGCACGGCCGACGACATCCACGGAGCGCAGGGCATCCGCCGCTGCCAGATCATCAGCGGCAAGGTCCAGTACGTCTCCGATACCGTGTTCGGCATGGCGCATCAGGTCACGCGGCGGAAGCCGCCGAGCTATCTCGACGCCATGTTCGCGCCGGACATCTTCTGGGACGGGCGCGCCACCAGCAAGTTCACCGTGCCGGACACTGGTGAGGTCGCCATCCAGAGCGGCGGCGGGCTCGAGAGCCAGTCAGTCGGTCCCCCCGTTGCGGATGGCGAAATGGCCTGCGAGGGTCGCACCTGGCCCGACATCCTCGCGAAGCTGAAGACGGCCCAGCCTCTGGCGCTCGCGCACAACCTGCCGAGCGACCTCACGACGGCTCTGGCGACGTATCCGACCTACCCGGACCTGTTCAACTGGGTCTACGGCTCGCCGGCGATCACGACCAAGCGCGTCGCATTCGCGATCGCCACTCACGAGCGTCGACTGACATCCGACGACACGCCGTTCGACCATTTCATCGCGGGCGATACTTCGGCGCTCACCGCCGCTCAGCAGCATGGCCTGGACCTCTACATGACCAAGGGCCGCTGCAACCTGTGCCACGCGCCGCCGCTCTTCACCGACAATCTCTTCCACAACCTCGGCTTCATCGACGCGTGGGACACGGGGCGTGAGGAAGTGACCAAGAACAGCGCGGACAGCGGCAAGTTCCTCACGCCGACGTTGCGCAATGTGGGCCTGCGGGAAGCCGGCGGCCTGCTCCACACCGGCTCGGGTTTCGGTGCCGATCTGCAGGCCGTGATGAAGGCCTACAACAACCCGCCGGACCGGGCGAACGCCGACCCGCTCATCCAGCCGCTGAACCTCACCCAGGCCGAGATCGACGACATCGTCGACTTCATGCGCAATGGATTGACCGACCCGCGCGTGAAGAACGAGACCTCGCCGTTCGACCGGCCCAAGCTCAGTACCGAGCCCTAGCCTGCCAATCTGGCATCGACGCATGACAGATTGCCGCGACAACCCCGCGTTGGCGCGTATTGCTGAAATGATGCCCGTCAACTAACCTCGCTCAAGCCTCCGCTCTCTGCATCGACGTGGCCGGGCGAAGGCGCTTCTGGAGGTTGGATGAGGCTTCTGCCGTGCGCTCTCTTGGTTGCTCTTGCGCTGGTTCCGGCGTGCGGCGGCGGGAGCGGCGGCAATGGATCCGACGCAGGCGCGGCGGGTAGCGCCGGGGCTGCAGGTGCTGCCGGTTCGGCCGGAGCTTCCGGCTCGGACGGGGGCGGCGCGGGCGGCAGCTCAGGTACGGCCGGAGCCGGCGGCCAGGGCGGCAGTCCGGACACGACTCCCCCGACGTTCGCGGGCATCGATACCGCCACGGACGACAGCGAGACGCGCATCTCGCTCACATGGAAGCCCGCTTCGGATGACGTCTCCTCCGCCGAACGCATCGCCTACCGCGTCTACGCGGGCTCGAGCTCTGGCGCAGAGGACTTCACGAAGCCTGTGGTCACGACGCCCTCGGGTGCGACCAGCGCGCTGATCTCGGGGCTCGCCCCCGCGTCGGACTACTACTTCGTGGTCCGCGCAGTGGACGAGGCCGGCAACGAGGACTCCAACACCACCGAGAAGAGCGCGAGCACCCCCGACACCACGGCGCCGCTCTTCCCGGGCGTCACGCACGTCGAAGCGCGCACGTCGCACGAGCTGCTGGTGGAATGGAAGCCCGGCTACGACGCCGGCACGCCGGAGTCCCAGCTCAAGTACCGGGTGTACGTGTCGGACACCGAGGGCGGCCAGGATTTTTCCACGCCGACGGCGGAATCGACGCCCGGCGCGAGCTCTATTGTGGTCAGCGGGCTTTCACCGCTCACCTACTATTTCGTCGTCGTGCGGGCCGTCGATGCCGACGGCAACGAGGAGACGAACACCATCGAGCGCTCGGACAGGACGCCGGAAGGTGTTTCGCCGGTTTTCAAAGGGGCGACGCAGGCCATCGCGCGGGCTGATTCGATCAAGATCTACTGGGCCCCCGCCACGGACAACGTCACCGAGCAGGCCAACATGCTCTACGACGTGTACGAGTCGACGAAGAAGGGCGGCGAGGACTTCTCGAAGCCGACGTACACGACCGAAGCGGCGGCCATCACCTACACGGCCAAGAGCCTGGCGCCGAACACGCGCTACTACTACGTCGTCCGCGCGCGTGACGTGGCGGGCAACTCCGACTCGAACACGGTCGAGGTCACCGCGCTCACGGGCGGCACGACCGACACGGCGGCGCCGGTGTTCGGCGGGGTTGTGAGCGTCACCAGCACCAGCCCTTCCACGCTCGATGTCACCTGGAAGAAGGCGGCCGACAACCAGACCCTCGACAGCGACATCGTCTACGACGTGTTCGTTGCCGACAGCGCCGGCACGGAGAACTTCTCGACTCCGACGCTCACGTCTGCGCCGGGTGTGCTGAGCGCGACCGTGATGGGGCTCTCGCCGTCGAGCACGCACTACGTCGTGGTGCGCGCCCGGGACCAGGCTGGCAATTCGGACGCGAACACCACGGAAGCCAGCGCCACCACCCTGCCCAACGGCAGCGGAGACAACGTCGCGCCGACGTGGACCGGCGGCCCGAACGTGTCGACCGTCGGCAGCCAGCCCTCTCAGCTCGGCGTGAACTGGACGGCAGCCACCGACGATACCTACGGCGCGGCCGACATCCGGTATCACGTGTGCGCCGAGAAGCAGGACGCCGACTGCATGGGCACGGAGTTCGACAAGCACGTGCGCGCCACCTCGGCATGGGGCGCGACCAGCCTGGGCTTGACCGGGCTTTCACCGCGGACGCTGTATCACGTGTACGTCCGCGCCGAGGATCGCTCGGGCAACGTCGAGACGGGCGACCACTCTGCCCAGCAGCTGACCGCGACATCCTACAGCCAGAACGTGTTGCCCATCTGGGAAGACCGCTGCAACGGCTGCCACAACTTCGATTACCTGAAGACCGTCGACGTGCTGGGCGGCTACATCGACCCGGTGTACGGCAACCTGAAACTCGTCGACAAGGGACGGCCCGGGTTCAGCCTGATCTATCGCCGGATCAATCCGCAGGGGCTCCAGACCTCGCCGTTCTCGGCGACGGTCCCCGACAACTATGCCGGGCTCCAGGAGCCGCGCGACGGTACCGGGCTCAGCTTCACCGCGCTGAGTCCGGCGGAGGACGGCGCGATCCGTGACTGGATCAAGGCCGGGGCATACGCGAATTGAGCATGCTGTGTTGAATCGAGGTTTTTCATGAAGGCGCTGGCTGTTCTTTCCTGGATAGCTGTGGCGGTCTCGGGATCACCGTGGTGGCCTGCGGTAGCTCCAGCAAGCTGAGCTGCGGCAAGGGAACGCGGCAGTCGGGAGATAGCTGCGTGGCGGAGACGGCCGGCGCGGCTGGCGCGGCGGGCAGCGCCGGGATGGGCGGCAGCGGCGGCGTTGCGGGCACAGGCGGGGTGGCTGGTGCGGGCGGGGGCAGCGCGGGCGCGGACGCGGGGCCAGTGGTCCATCCGCCGACGTTCGCCGGCGTCGCAGTCTGTCGATCCGGCTTCGGACACGAGCCTGCAGGTTGCGTGGCAGGCGGCCAAGGACGACGTGACCGCCACCGGAGGACATCGTCTATCGCGTCTACCTGGCGACCACTAAAGGGCGACGAGAACTTCGGCGCGCCGCAGCTCGAGACGCCGCCGGGGGCCACGAGCGCCGTGGTCGGCAACCTCCAGCCCGGCAACGACTACTTCGTCGTGGTGCGTGCGATGAACGAGGCGGGCGACGAGGACGACGAACGGACCAAGGAAATCAAGGGGACGCCCGCGGTGGACACCACACCGCCGACCTTTGCCGGCATCACGGCCGCCAAGACGACGTGGACGCGAGCTCGGTGAAGGTGACTCGTGGGACTCCGGCCCAGGACGACGTGACCCAGGCCGGCCGGCATCTCCTATGTCGTCAGCTGGGCGCCCACGAAGGGCGGCGCCCCGACCGGAACCATCGCGGGCGTGACGGCTCCGGGCGCCAGCTCCTTCGCCGTCGACAACGCTGCCCGATCCGGAGCAGGAGTACTACTTCGCGGTGCACGCGCGGGACGCTGCGGGCAACGAGGACACGAACACCGCCGAGATGTCCGCGACGACCGCGAAGGACACCACGCCGCCCGTCTTCGGCGGCTGCGTCGCCACTGCCTCGCCTGGCGCCACCACCGTGACGGTGAGCTGGGACGCCGGCGCGCGACAACACCACGTCCGCCGACGACATCCAGTACAACGTCTACGCCTTCACCAGCCCGTGGACAAGAACACGCCGTTCGGCGTTCCGGTCAGCTCGTTCATGGGCGGCTCGACCGGCGAGGTCAACGGCCTCAAGCCGAAGAGCACCTTCTATCTGGTGTGCCGCGCCCAGGACAAGAGCGGCAACGAGGACACGAACATCGCCTACCGCGTTGTGCAAACGCTCGACGACAGCACGCCGCCGACGTTCGCCGGCCTGCTCAGCACCACGGTGCACGCCACCACGGCGGATCTGAACTGGAACGCGGCTACCGACGACCAGACGCCGGACAAGGACATCATCTACATCATCTACCAGTCCATCACCGCCGAATGACGCGCTGAACGAGCCGGCGGTCGCGAAGTCGAATCCCGGCGACACTACGATCACGCTGACGGGCCTCCAGTCGAACACAACGTACTACTGGGTGGTTCGCGCCCAGGACAAGGCCGGCAACATCAGCACCAATACCGCCGAGACCTCGGCGACTACGCTGGTCAGCTTCGAGGACAACGTGCAGCCGATCCTCACTTCGCTCTGCGCCAAGGTCGGCTGCCACGGCGCAGTGAACCCACCGCAGGGGCTCAACATGAGCGACGGCTACGCCTGGTACAACCTCGTCGGCGATCTGGGCAACCCGATCTCCTCCGTGGAGCAGCCGAGCGTCCATCGTGTGGAGCCGGGCGACCCCACCAACAGCTACATGTACAAGAAGATCACCGGTGCTGCCGGCATCTCGGGTAGCTCGATGCCGCCCTCCGGCAATACCCCCCCAGACGCCACCCAGAAGGACACCATCAAGCAGTGGATCCTCCAGGGTGCGAAGAACAACTGACCCGATGCGACACACAATCCGCAACAGCGCCCTACCGCTTGCATGCGCACTGGCGCTTTCCGCCGCATTCGGTTGCAGCGTGATCAACTCGTTCGACGCGGTGAAGCCGGCGTCGGACGGTGGCGTGGCAGGCAGTGCCGGATTGGGCGGCGGTGGCCTGGGCGGCGGCGGTCTAGGCGGCGGCGGCGGCCTGGGCGGCGATGGCGGCCTGGGTGGCGGCGCTGGCCTGGGCGGCGGCGCTGGCCTGGGCGGCGGCGGCGGTCTCGGTGGTGGCGGCGGTGCGGCGGGCGTCGGTGGCGGCGGCGCCGGTGGCACGGCCGGCAGCGCGGGCTCGGGCGGTACTGGGGGGGTCGACGCCGGGCCCCCTCCGACCGGGCTTATCGTGGTGTCGGGCTTCAACGGACAGGGCAAGACCGTGCTGTCCACGCTCAATCCGTGGACCGGTGGGGAGCTGGCGGCAGAGCCAGAGAGCGATGTCGCCAAGGCCATCGCCTACGACGCGTCCCGCGACGTCTGGTTCATCTTCACGCCGACGAAGAACGCCGGACCTGCGACGCTGAGCGTGCGCACTTTCGACGCGACAAAAAGGCAGTGGACCGAGCTGTCCACCGCGCAGGTTCCGGCCCCGAAGGGCCCCGAGGTCCTTGCCGTGTTGAAGGACCGCATCCTGTACGCTTCAGGCATCGGACAGGACGGCGCTCCGCCGACCCAGGGTTTCACGTTGCTCGACACCACCGACCTGAAGAACGTGAGCGTGCGCGGAACTCCCCAGTCGCCCCCTCTGGACGCCGCGAAATACGCACTCCTTGGCCTGAATGCCTGGCCTGCGAAGGCAGGGGCAGGCGGCAACGTGACGATGATCGTCGAGGACGCCAGCAACTGCGGACCCACGACCTCCGATGGCGGCGCCTCCGTCAACGCCTGCCCCATCGACCTCGTTCCTGCTTCCGTCGGGGCGACCGACAACGCTCCGTCGATCGGGGGATTCAAGCAGGTTGCGATGATGCCGGCCTTGAGCGCCAGCACCGTGTGGACGGCGGATCGCCGTTCGGGAGACGAAGCGGACATCCTCGTGCTCCCGCCGCTGTTCCCCGGTTCCAACGGGCACGTCAGGTCCTTCAACCGGTTCGATCAGTCCCAGGTGGGAACGCCGATCCCGTTTGCTATCAACGCTGGTCAGCTGAGCGGCGCGGCGTTCGATCCGTGTCGCAATCTGGTGATCGCGACCGAGCTGAAGACGGCGCGGGGCATCTACGTGATCCCCCGCGATCCGGGCGGCGTGCCGATCAGCCAGTCACTGTCGACGACGGCGCAGGGTGTCTTCTACGAACCGTACACGCGGACGGTGATCCGGCAGTTTACCGACCAGTCGAACTTCGAGCTCTCGGCCTATCTGCTAAAGGGCACGAACACCGCCCCGACGCTCAGCCAGCGACTCTCGTCGTCGTCGCTGCCGTGGAACCCACCCGTTCTCGACCCGAGGATGGTCGCAGTGAAGATCCCGCCTCAAGCGGTCAACTGCAACTAGCGGGCTAGCTGGTCCCGCCCGCCGCTGCTTGCGGGCCAGATCCGGGCTGCCACGCCGCCTATCGCCCGGAACTTGGCCGTTTTCTCCCGATCCTGCGCATTGTCCGGAGCCGAGCAGGAGAGGATAGCTTTGACGACTTCCGCGCGAATCCAGCCCGAGCTGGTGGCCTTGAGGAAGCTGGCCGAGGAGCTGGCGGGACGCCGCCGCGAGCGCGTGACCAGCGCGCATCTACTGGCCGCCATCGCTTCGCGTCCGGGCGCGGTCGCTGACCTCCTGGAGGAGCGCAAGCTGGGGCCCGAGACGCTGCTGCGCGCGGCGCGGGCTTCCAGCGACGAGCTCGAAAATCCGCTGAAGTGGGCGCTCACGCGCGCGCGCGAGGTCGCTTCGCGCATGGGCGCTCCAGATCCCGGGGCGGCGCATCTGCTGGTCGCGCTCCTGAACGAACGGCGCGGCGCGGCCCATCAGGCGCTCGATCAGTGTGGCGTCGACGTGAGCCGCTTGAGGACGGCCGCCATGAGCCTGGGCCAGGGCCTGCTGGGGCGGCGCCGTGTGGTCGCGCGTCGCGACGCTGACCCCGGCACCGCGAAAGGTGGCAGAGAACGCGCAGCGCCGTGCTCCGACCGGCGTCACCATCCCGCTCTTCCCGCCGCCGCGCCCCTCGCAGCTGTCGAGCTCGCCGCCCCGCAGCGAGCCGCGCCCGTCGGATCGGAGCGCAGCGTCGAACACCGCGTCCGCGCGTCCGACGGGCCGCAGCTCCGCGAAGGCGGCGCGCACGGTGGCGCTGTCCACCAGCCCGGAGAGCGGCGCCGCGCCGACCCGGTCCGGCAACAGCCGCCGCCGGACGAAAGGTCAAGCGTCGCGCGAGTCCCGCTTTGCGCTGGATGCGCAGAAATTCCCGACCCTGTGCGCGCTCGGAACGAACCTCACCGAAGCGGCAGCCCGTGGCGAGCTGGACCCGGTGGTCGGACGCCAGACCGAGATTGAGCAGACCCTGGACGTGCTGGCCAAGCGCCAGGGCAACAACCCCTGCCTCGTCGGCGTTTCCGGAGTCGGCAAGACCAGCGTAGTGCGCGGGCTCGCCCAGCGAATCGCCGAGGCGCGCGACGTGGTCTCCCTCGACGATCGGATCATCGTCGAGATCCCGGTCGGCGAGCTCGTAGCAGGTACGGGCGTGCGCGGCGCGTTGGCGCAGCGTATCGCGGCGCTGCGCAAGGAAGTGCTCTGGCTTCCCGCGGACGCGTGGTGCTCTTCTTCGACGAGATCCACCAGCTGTTCGTGGGCGATGCTGCCGAGGAGCTTTCCGGCGACCTCAAGCTGGCGCTGGCCCGGGGCGAGCTGCCCTGCATCGGCGCTACGACGCACGAGGAGTACAAGAAGGCGATCGAGAGCGACGCGGCCCTCGCGCGGCGTTTCAGCGTCGTCGAGGTGGACGAGCCCAGTCGCGAGGACGCCTACCTGATCCTCGGGCGCGCTTGCGAACCGCCTCGAGGAACACCACAAGGTGAGCTACGACGAGGATGCGCTCGCGCTTTCCATCGCCTGGTCGGTGCGCTACCTGCCGGGACGCGCGCTGCCGGACAAGGCCATCTCCGTCGTGGATCTCGCGGGCGCCCGCACGCGGCGTCGCGGTGGGCGCAAGGTGACGGCTGAAGGCGTCGCGGAAGTGATTGCCGAGATGGCGGACATGCCGGTGGAGCGGCTGCTCGAGACGGACGGCGACCGCATGCTCAGGCTGGAGGAGATCCTTGCCGACCGGGTCGTGGGGCACGCGCCGCAGATCCGGAAGATCGCGCGGATCCTGCGCCGCAATGCCGCAGGGCTGGGCTCGCGGCGTCCGATCGGCACGTTCCTCTTGCTTGGCCCCACCGGCGTGGGCAAGACCGAAACCGCCAAGGCGATCGCCGAGGTGTTGTTCCACACCGAAAGCGCGATGACGCGCCTCGACCTGTCCGAGTTCAGCGAAGCGCACGCCGTGGCCCGGCTGATCGGCGCGCCTCCGGGCTATATCGGCCACGACTCGGGCGGACAGTTGACCGAAGCGGTGCGCCGCCGCCCCTACCAGGTGATCCTGCTCGACGAGATCGAGAAGGCGCATCCCGAGGTGCTGGTGACCTTCCTGGGGGTATTCGACGAGGGGCGGCTCACCGACGGGCGCGGCCGCACCGTGGACTTCACGAACACGGTGATCCTCATGACGTCCAATCTCGGTGCGGCGGAAACAGGCGCCAGCCCGCGGCGGCGCGTCGGTTTTGGAAGCGATGCGGCCGAGGAGCGCGCCGATGTCGACGCCCGCGTCGTGGCCGCGGCACGTGCGGCGCTGCCGCCGGAGCTCTACAACCGCATCGACGAGGTGCTCGCGTTCGCGCCGCTTGGACGCGACGAGGTCCGCGAGATTGCCCGGCGCCTGCTCGCCGGCGTAGGTCGGGCACTGACGCGGCAGCGCGACGTGCGCCTCGCGGTCGACGACTCCGCGATCGAGGCACTGCTCGACGCCGGCGGCTACGAACCCAGCCTGGGCGCACGCCCCATGAAGCGCACCATCGCGCGCCTGGTCGAGGCGCCCCTGGCGGAGAAGATCCTGCGCGGCGAGCTCGAGCGCGGCGATGTGCTCTTCATCAATGCCGCCGATGGCGAGCTGTCGTTCGACGTGCTCGAGGGCGTGTCGGACGGTTCGGCGAGCTCGGCGGCGGAATAGCGACTGCCCGCTACCAGGAGCTGTGCACGCCGTACGTGCCGGAGCGCGTGTCCAGGCTGAGGAAGCTGGTCTTCCCCTCGCTGCACGAGCCGCTGTTCAGGAACAGGCGGCGGCCGTGCTCGGTGCGCGCTGCGTGGTGGGTATGTCCGGTGACGACCACGTCCGCGCTGCGCATCCCGGCGACTTCGACGGCCCAGCGCTGGAAGCCGGAGCTCTTTCCGTCGACGTGCTGGCCGCCGCGCATGCCGTCGAGCCGGGTCAGGATGCGGTACAGCGGGCTCCAGCCGAGGCGGCGGACCCAGCCGCCGAACCACACCCCGAGCTCCGAGAGCCAGAGCGCCTTCCGGATGATGACGTCGTAGTGGTGGCCGTGCGTGAACAGCACCCGCGTGCCGTCGGCCTCGATGGCGAGCTCTTCCGGAGCCGCTTCGAGGCTGCCGGTCACCAGGTCGTGGTTGCCGTGGATGTAGGTGTACGGCGCCCGCGCGAAGCGCCTCGCGATTTCCGCGTGGGCATGCCGCGCGGCGGCTAGCTCGGCGACGGGATTGCCGTAGCGTCGTCCCGTCAGCGTCTCCCAGATGTCTCCCAGGAGCACGATGCGTTCGAAGTTGTGCTCGAGGAAGCGAAGGAACTTCAAGAACTCGCCGTCGTCGTGGCCGAAGGAATCGGTCACGCCACCGGGCCCCAGATGCAGATCCGAAATCACCGCGATCTTCACGTCAACCTCCGTCGCGCTGCCACACCCGCGCCGTGCGCGACCGGCGCGCAGGACGTAGAGGGGCTCGGGTGTGGGCTTGCCATGTCTTTGTCCGTCGTTTCCCCCGCTTGTTGCGGGCGACGGTGACGGACGGATGGAGCTTCTGGAAGATCGGTGAAACAAAGTACAAGGCGCGGGCTCTGCCGCGCGAAAAACAAGGGCTACATACTTGTTCTAGCCTCGTTCCGCCCGCGCGCAAGGCGACCGCCCGCTGTCGATGTGCCCCTGCCGGACCGAGAAACCCCTGGCCTGACGAGCCCGGGGCCGGCGATACTGTGCGACACGATGCAGAGAAGCATGCGCATGGCGTGGGTGGCGCTTTTCGCGGCGGCTATGGCCGCCCAGGCCTGCAACGACAATGAACAGCCGTTTCCCGCTGACAACTCGTCGGGCGACGCCGCCGCGGGCGCGTCGGGATCCGGCGCGACCGGCGACGGTAGTGCGAGCGGCGGAACCGGCGGGACTACGGACGACGGCGGCACCGACAGCAGCGCTGGCGGCATGTCCGGAAGTGCCGGCATGGGCGGCGCTGCAGGTGCGGCTGGAGCGTCCGGAAGCGCGGGGGCGGGTGGTGTTGCTGGCGCATCCGGCGGCACCGGCGGCAAGCCTGGCAAGGGTCAGAAAGACGCAGGTTGAACCAGTTGCGCGCCCACTAGCCGCGCCGGCGGCGCAGTAGCGCCATGCCGGCCAAGCCGAGCAGAGCCAGAAGCGATGCCGGTTCGCCGGGACCGCTTCCAGCTGCGAGGCAGCCGCACCCGCCGCTCTCATTGGCCTGGCCGGGCGTGGCCGAGACCCCGCCGTCGTTCGAGCCGCCGCCAGCGCCGCCCGCACCCGGCAGATCCGGTCCCCTGCCGTAGCCCATCACCGTGAACTCCTGGTCGGGCGAATCTGGATCGTTGCTCGTGACCGTGATGGTGGCTTTCTGCGCGCCGCCCTTGGTGGGCTTGAACCGCACACCCAGGTCGTAGGTGTCGGCCGGCCCCATCTGGGTGGACTGCACGGCGGGGCTGAACTGCGGATCGCTGCTCGAGAACTGGAGCAGGGCGCCGAGCTCGCCGGTGTTGTCGATGCTGACGGTCTTGTCCTTGCGATTGCCGGTGTCGACCTGACCGAAGTCCACCGGCGTGGTCGGCACGAACACGTTCGGCAGCGGCAGGTGGACGATCTGCGTGGGGAAGTTCACCGGGATCGGGTTGCCCGTCACCGGGAACTTCAGGCCGACGCTGATCGGGAAGTTGAGCGTGATGCCGATTCCCGCGATCGAGTTGATGTTGATGACCGGAAGCAGCTCGATGTTGCCCGTGTAGGTGATCTCGCCCTGGGTCTGCAGCGTGAATTCCAGGTAGTCCTGGTCCACCATCGGAAACACCGTGGTGCCGTCCTGCTGCGTGATGGCGCCGGTGCCGCCGACCGGCTTCACCGACGTGGTCTTGTAGGTGAAGGTCGTGTCGGTCGTGGCGTCGAAACTGAAATCGCCGGTGATGATGTTGTTGAAGTTGCCGGTGCCGACCAGCTTGCCCAGCTGATCGAACGTGACGCTGAACAGCTTGGAGTTGTTGAGGTTCGTGCCCTTCACGCCGACATCGACGCCGTCGAAGCCCCAGGGGTTGAAGCTCCCGCTGCCCAGCGCGACGTAGTCGAACTGCGCGCCCGGCAGGTAGTTGATGAGCGTGTTGGCGTCGATGTCGATCTCGCCCGTGTAGATGCTCGTGTTGAAGTAGAGCCCGAACGACGGAGTGAGCGTGTGCGTGATGCGGAACTGCGCGTCGGGCTTGGGGTCGCGCTCGAGCGACACCACGAAGCCACTCGTGTCCGGCCACGTTACCTGGATGTTCGCGCCCTTCTGCATGTCGACCGCGTAGATGGGCGAGGCGCCACTCGGGTCGAAGGTGACCTTGGCGTCGACCTGGATTTTCTGACCGCTGCAGTGAGCGGGGGGCGTGGGGGTGCACTTGGGAACCCAACCGGTATCGATGTTGATCGGCAGGGAATCATGCGACTCGATCGCCTGCTTCACGAGCGCCGAGCTGCACAGCAGCGTGGTGGGGTCGCAGACTGCGGGCGGGGTTCCCCCGTCGCCGCCTGCGTCGGTGCCCCCGTCCTGCGCCAGCGCCGGTGCGGAAAGCGCCAGCAGCCCGGCGGCGGCAAGCAGCGGAAGGCGCGGGCGAAGTGCCATGCGGGGGCGGGGCTGATGCTTCATGGTCGGGCTCCTGGCTTCATGGCCTGGATGGGCCGGGGGAGGGGTCAGGTGCGTCTGCGACGACGCCTGGACAGGAGCAGCCCTACGCCGATGAAGCCGAACCACAGCTCGCCGGGGGGAGCTTCTCCAGAACCTGCGCTGCGGCAGCCGCAGCCGCCGCTTTCGTTCGCGCTGGGGATTGCGCCGGGGGCTCCGGCTTCCGGAGCGCCAGCGTCGTCAACCGGATAGTCGGGGCCGCTCACCGCCGCGCCGAGGCCGCGCAGCTTGACCTTGATGAAGCGGTAGTCGGGGTCGTTCGTGACCAGGGTCATCTCGGTCTCGAACAGGCCCGCCTTCTGCGGCGTGAAGCGGATCGTCACGTTGCCGTCCTGCCCGGAGTCGATCAGCGTGGAGGGCGAGGTCAGCTTGAAGGTCGTTTGCATCGCGGCATCGATGAAGCCGGTGGCGCGCGCCTTGGCTTCGCCGATGTTGCTGAGGGGCAGCTTGCGGAGCTTGCCGCCTCCGATCGCCACCTGCCCGAAGTCGATGATCGGGTCCTTCGAGCTCCTCGATGTCGGGCAGCGGCACGTGCACGCGGACCGGATCGAACACGAAGGCCTGATCGCCAATTGGCATGCTGAGCGGGAAGTCGGTGATGGGGATCGAGAACTTCTTGCCCAGCACCTCGATGAAGAAGGCCGGAATCAGGTGCAGCGTGCCGTCGTAGTGGACCGTCCCTTCGGGCCACACGTCGTATTCCACGAAGGCGCCGCCGGGGAAGGCGCGATAGGCCGTGCCGCTGGCGCTCTGGACGGGCAGCTCGTTCGTGCCGGCGGGGTCGATCTGGATCCGATCGGTGGTGTACGTCGCCGACAGCTCGCCTTTCACGTCCAGCGACACGCCGCCCTTGCTGATCTGGCTGGGCACGCCGGCCAGCCCGAGCAGGTTCACGTCGAAGAGCGTGAACGACTTGGTGAAGGCGCTGGCCTTGGCCCCGTTGGGAGCGAACGCCCAGGGCGTGAAGAGCGTCGCCCCTTTCATGTGGAAGTCGATCTGCGGCACGTACGGGATGTCGCCACTCCACTTGATGGGGATACCGGCGACGTTAGCGTCGATGCGCGCCTTGGCGCCGACCTCGAGCCCGTAGTCGAAACCGAGAAAGCCCCTGCTCCCGCCGGGAGTCGCCAGTGTCATCGACTGGGGCCAGGTCGTTTGCAGCTGACCGTCGAGCTCGACGGTCGTTTCTGCGGGCATCTTCACGTAGAAGCGGACCTGCAGCGGGCTGCCATTGGGGATCCAGTTGGTGTCCCAGTCGAACGCGAACGGAAGCTGGATCGTCTTCGCGTACTCGAGCGGTCCAGCGATGGTGCACTCGAGATCGGCGCCGCCGCAGTAGTAGGCGAGGATTGCGCCCGGGCTGACCGACCCATCGGCCCCGGCGTCCAGCAGCGGTGCGGCGTCGGGTGCTCCGCCGTCCTGCGCACGCGCCAGCGGCGCGGCGGACAGCGAGGCGCCCAGTGCGGCACCGATGATCAAGGAGCGGAAGCGACGGACCACGATGTATCCCAGCGACAAGGCGCACGAGCCCTGCCAACCCTACAGGCTGCCTTGATTTGTACCACGAAACGGCCGAAGGCCGTGAGCGACGGCCGGGACGCGAGCGCAGCCGAGCGGCTTCGTGATCGCGATCATGGCTGCTCCAGAGGCTGCCTACATCCGCACACCTGCGGCGTCGGGCCCGCGCTCAGCGTGGCGTTGCTTCGAGCGCCCGCCGGTAGCGATCGCGGCGCAGCTGGTCGCGGAGCACCTCGTAGGCTTCGTCCAGCACTTCGCAGATCACGTCGACATCGTCGCGCAGGTCCGCCGTCCGTGCGCTCAGGATACGGCTTGGTTCGAACTGGCGGCGCAGGTCGAGGTAGGCGCGGCGGATATCGTATCCGGTCGAGCCGCGGCTGATGCCGAGCACGGCGAAATAGTCGCCTTCGCGCACGAGCGCCATGCGCGCCTCGATGCGCGTGCGCAGCGCTTCCTCGTCGAGCTCGTCTGTTTCGGGCGCTTCGGGTGCCCGGGCCTCCTGGCGGGCCGACATGCTGGGCGACAGCACCTCCAGCACGCCCAGCTCCACCAGCGCGTAGAGCATCGGAGCCGGGTCGTCGGAGCGAGCGCTCTCCAGCAGCTCTGCAATGCTGGAGCTCTTCGCGCGGTTCACCAAGGCGATGTCGGCTTCGACGAGAGCGCACTCGCCGAGCAGCGACGCAGCCGGGCCGTCCGCGAAGCGTGCGGCGCGGCCGCCCATGCGGCGGACGGCTTCCTGTGGCGGTACGCTGCGCCGCACGACCTCGACCAGCACCTCTGCCCCGGTGGCGCCGCCGAACACCGCCGGCTCCGCCTGCAGCCGCCCCGGCAGTTCCTTCTCCAGACTCAACGCGCCGCGTTCGACTTCCATGACTCGCCCCACGATCCATTCGGCGTGGGCGCGCAGCACCGGCCACAGCTCGTCCTGACGTAGATGACCATGGGCGATCAACGCCGCGCCGGCGTGGCGCCCGAACTGCGCCAGCTTGCGTCCTAGCGGTGCCGCCACGTCGGGTGTCAGGACGCCGCGCCGGGCCAGGAAGGCGACGAGCGATTCGCCTTCGGTACCCGAGGCAGCCGTCACCAGATCGCCGTCCCGAAGCACCACGCGGCGGATGCCGTTGTTGTCCTCGACTGCGAGGGCGCCCGTGTAGCGCGAGCGCACCGCGCGCGCGAGCGCGCGCACGGCGTCTCCCACGCCCAGCGCCGTTGGTATCTCGGGCAGCGACGCCGCGGCGGACACCACCCTTGCCGGTGCCGGAGCGGGGGAGGGAGCCGCGGGGATCGGCGGTGCAGGCGGGAAGCCCAGGTTCGCGGTGCCCCTCCCGTACGGTGGAGGTGCCGTCACTGCCACCGAGGCCGCCATGCCTCGCGGGATGCCCAGTGGCGGTGCCGTGCGTCTCCTTTGCAGCGGCTCCAGCACCGAGGGCGGTGCGGGTGTCGCCTGTGACGGCGGCGCACCGTGGTGTGTGCGGAAGTTCGGCGCGTCGCTCGGTGGTGGCTGCCGGGCGGAAGGCGGACTCTCCCCGGACTCCACCGCGGTACCCGGCACGCCGGGTCCCGCGGGCATCCAGCTGGCCCGTGCCGGCACGGCCGGTGGCGTCACCTCGTCCCTGTCGAGGGAGGCTGGGGGCTCGCTTTCCGGCGCCGCCAGATTCTCGCTGGGAGGGAACAGGCTTCCTCCAGCCACGGTTCGCGGTCCCGTGGCGGTGGAGTTGTGGGGAGAGCCGGTCTCGCCGGGCACCGGCACGTCGCCGCTGGTGACGAACGCGCCGCGCGGTTCATTGACCGCGCCGGTGCCTCCAGTGGACCCAAGCCCTGTTCCGCCTGCGTCAGAGCCCGAGCGTGTCCCGAAGACGCTCGACTCCTCGCCATCGTCGTCGGCGTCATGGTCGAGCGGTTCGTCCAGTGCGGCGAGCACTTCCGCCGGCAGTACGGCCTCGACTTCCTCGTCCGGAGACAACCGGCTGGGTGGGTTGGACGGCGAGGGTTTCTGCCCCAGCCGCTGCTCCGCACGCGCGAGCAGCCTTTCCAGTTCCGGGCTCATCTCCGACTGCGGGATTTGCCGTGCGAGCGGCGAGCCCGCAGACTCGGCGTCCACGCCGAAGCCAAGCGGAACCGGCGGAGGCAGGCTCGGGCTGTCGCTGGAGGGCCGTTCCGCGGGCGGCGGCAGACTCGATCTCGACGGCGCCCGTGGTCCGGTGGGTTCGTACGTGACCGGGCCCGGGCCCTGCGGCGGCTTGCCGGGTGGCGGTTGGGACGAGCGTGGCGGAGGCTCGGTCGGCCCTGCCGGGCGAGCGCCTGCAAGCGCAGACGTCGCGCTGCTTGGCGTCTGTGCAGCGTCCTTCGTGTCGGTCTGCGCTTCGGCCGGGCCCGTCGCGTCGCTCGACGCCTGCGCGGGACCTTTCCCACCGGTCTGGGCGTCGGTGGCAGCCGGCGCGGGCCTGCTCCCCAGCGAGGGGCGGCTGGATGGCATGCGCGGGGGCGACGAGCTGATACGCCCGCCGGGTCGTCCGCTCGAGCTAGGCGGCCCGTAGGGGATCTGGGAGGGCAGCAGCGCACCCCGCGCCGAAGACGGCAGCATGGACGGCACGGCGCCCAGCGGCGGTCCGATCAGCGCTTCGACCTTGCGCAACAGGGCGTACACGTCCACCGGGCGAACGAAGAAGCCGCTGCCTTCGTGGAACACCGCGTCGGGCATGTCGTCGAGTGTGCCGCCCGCCTCGCCCAGGAAGATGATGTCGACGCCGCTGCCGCCCGGCACGTCGCGTAGACGGGCCATCGTCTCGATAGCGTTGTCGGCGTCCACGTCGCACAGGATCAGCGAAGGACGTTGCACCGCGGCGCGGCTCACGACGAGCGTAAGCGGCACGTCGACGACGACGTAGCCGCGCACGCGCAGAGCGGTCGTCAACCGCTCTGCCTCGGCAGAGGCATCGCTGACGAAGATCAGCGGCTCCGAGTCGGAGGGGCCGCCCATGTGGGCGCCAGGGGGATCAGGCACCACGGCGGGCGAGTGTACGCGACGCGCGCACGGGGCGGCTACCACTACCCGACGACATTTTCTCCGGAAGCGCGCCAGGGACGGCAGCGAACGAGCTCGATGGCCTCACTGGCTGCTGTCGTCCTGTTCGGGGTGCTCGCTCCCGCGTTCCTCGGCGCCAGCAAGCCGGAGCGCGATGGCAGCTCCGAGCCTGGGCCACATTGGAGCCGACACCACCGCTAGCGTGACGAATCCGATGACGAACAGCTCGCCGCTGGTCAGCCCCAGGAACACGCGTCCGCGATACCACGTCGCTGGAGCCGCGCATAATAGTCGGGCTCGATAGTATGGCGCTCGTGGTAGGACTTGGCCGCTACGGATTGCGTACTCGGTCTAGGTGCGAACCTCGGCGATCGTCGCGCGACGCTCGATGCGGCGGTGGGCGGAATCGGGGCTCTCGGCCGGCTCGTCGGTGTTTCGGCGCTCTACGAGACGGATCCCGTAGGACCACCGCAGGCTGACTACCTGAACGCCGCTGTGCGGCTTTCCACGCCGCTGCCGCCAGAGGCGCTGCTCGACGAACTTCTGGCGATCGAACGCCGCCACGGACGCGAGCGGCGCGAACGCTGGGGTCCCCGCCTCCTGGATCTGGACATTCTGTGGATTTCCGGCCGCCATGTCCGCACGGCGCGGCTGGAGGTGCCCCACCCCGAGCTCAGTCATCGTGCTTTCGCGTTGCTGCCGCTGCTGGACGTGGCGCCAGACGCCGCAGATCCTAGGACGGGCCAGCGCTACGCGGCGCTAGCCTCGCAGCTGGACACCTCCGGAGCCCGCCGCATCGCTGGCACGGCGGCCGGAGCGTGGCTCGAGCGCCAGGAAGCCGCCCACCCGGATCGCGGCAACAAGCCCGTCTAGCCGGCACCTACGACGCAGAGCGTCGCACCGCTAGACACTTGAGCGCCAAGGTGGTACGAGCCGCCCGCCGCTGTCTGCAGGTGAACCGGTCCGGCGCCCGAGCGACCGGCCCGGTCGGGCCAGGTGCGCGCCCCGCTCCGGACGGTCCGAACAATACCCAGGTGGAAGGATGCTGAGCATCGGACTATGCGCTTCGACCGCACAGGTCGGCTCGATACTCGAGGCCCTAGGGGTCATGAGCAGTGCCGGGGGTGTGAACTTCGACTTCGACCGCACCTTCCTGGTGCAGATGGTCCTGTTCATGGGCCTGATCATGGTGCTGAAGCCGCTTCTGTTCGATCCGGTGCTCAAGATCTTCGAGCAGCGGGAGCTCAGGACCGACGGCGCCAAGGCCGAGGCCCGGCGCATGCAGGAAGAGGCGGGTGACCTGCTGCGCCGCTACGAGCTGGAGCTCGAGCGCATCAACCAGGTGGCCGCCGAGGAGCGGGAGCGCCTGCGCGCCGAGACAGCGCGGCTGGAAGCCGAGATTCTGGGCGAGGCCCGGGAGCTGACCGCCCAGATCGTCGAGAAAGGCCGCGAGCAAATCGACAAGGAAGTCGGCTCGATCCGCCTCGACCTCGCCAAGCAGTCGGAGCGCATCGCCAGCGAGCTGGCGACCCGCGTCCTCGGCCGGGAGATCAGCTGATGCGCCGCTCCGCGTTGACCGTCGCCCTGGCGATCCTGTCGTTCGTCGGACTCGTGCTGGCGGCCGCGCCGCGCGCGCTCGCCGCCCAGCCCGCCGAGGTTCCCGCCACTTCCGAACAGCCTGCTGCCGCGGAGCACCCCGGAGCGGATGCGCCCCAAGAGCACGCCGAGAAGTCCGAGGGCATCAACTGGTACTACGGCTTCATTGCTGAGAAGGAAGGCGCCAAGCCGAGCCTCTTGTGGCGCCCCAAGGGTATGGAGCCGCCGCTGTTCGCGGAGGTCTTCGACGCCCTGATCCTCGTACTGGCTCGTTTTCAAGATCGCGCAGAAAGCCCCTGGCCGACGCGCTGAAGAAGCGCAAGTCCGCAATCATGCATGGCATGCAGGAGGCGGCGAAGATGCGTGACGACGCTGCCCTGCGCCTGGCCGGGTACGAGGAAAAGCTCAAGCACGTCGACGACGAGATCGAACGCGTCAAGCAGGAGATGCGCGAGGCCGGCGAACGCGAACGCGAACGCATCCTGGCGGAGGCGAAGGACAAGCGCGAGCGCATGGAGCACGACGCGCGCTTGCTGATCGACCAGGAGCTCAAGGCGGCGCGCGAAATGCTGCTGCGCGAGACCGTGCGCGGCGCGGTGCGCTCGGCGGCCAGGATATGCTGGCCAAGCAGGTCACCTCCGCCGACCAGCAGCGGTCTCGCCGACGACTACATCGACGGCGTCAAGCAGCGCCGGGATCAACGCTCCAGGAGGTCAAGCGTGATCGACTCCGCCGTCGCCGAGCGCTACGGGCGCGCCATCTTCGAGCTGGGCGTCGAGACGAACCAGCAGGCGCCGCTCACCGCGCAGATCCAGAAGTTTGCCGAGTTGTACGCGGGGAGCCCCGAGCTAAGAGCATGCTCGACAATCCGCTCGTCGAGGAATCCAAGCGCGAGGCAGTGCTCAAGGACCTGGCGGCGAGGCTCGGGCTCGGTGAGCTCGCGGTCAACACGCTCAGGCTGCTCGCCGAGCGCCGCCGGCTCTACGCCCTGCCCGACATCGCGCGACGCCTCGGCACGCTCGCGGACGAGAAGGCCGGCGTTGTGCGCGCCATCGTGACCAGCGCTGCCCCGCTCCCGGACAGCTACTACCAGAAGCTGTCCGCCGAGCTCGAGAAGGCGACCTCCCGCAAGATCGTGATCGAGAAGAAGCAGGACCCATCGCTGATTGCGGGTGTCGTGACCCGCATCGGCGACAACACGATCGACGGCAGCCTCAAGGGCCGTCTGGAGGAGCTCGAGCGTCAGCTCCTGCACACCTGATCCGAACGAAACCGGGTCGTGGCCTCGGCCACGGCTCCCACAGCCTCCCCGGGCCGACAGCCCTCCGAGAGAACCATCATGCAGCTCAGCGCCGACGAGATCTCCCAGATCATCAAGAAGCAGATCCAGAACTTCGACCGCGCCGCGCTCGTCGCGGAAACCGGCACCGTTCTGACCAGCGGCGACGGCATCGCCCGCATCTACGGCCTGGAAGGTGCCATGGCGGGCGAGCTCGTGGAGTTCCCCGGCGACCTGTTCGGCCTGGTGCTGAACCTCGAGCAGGACAGCGTCGGCGTCGCCATCCTCGGCGACGCGACCGGCGTCAAGGAGGGCGACACCGTCAAGCGCACGGGCCGCATCGCCGACGTTCCCGTCGGCGAGGCGGTCGTCGGGCCGTGTGGTCAACGCGCTGGGGCAGCCCATCGACGGCAAGGGGCCCATCGACAGCAAGGAGCGCGCGCCGCATCGAGGTCAAGGCGCCGGGCATCATCGCCCGCCAGCCGGTCAAGGAGCCGATGCAGACGGGGCTCAAGGCCATCGACTCGATGATCCCCATCGGCCGCGGCCAGCGCGAGCTGATCATCGGCGACCGCCAGACCGGCAAGACGGCCATCGCCGTCGACACCATCATCAACCAGAAGGAAAGCGGCGTCATCTGCGTGTACGTCGCCATCGGCCAGAAGGCGTCGACCATCGCCCAGGTGGTCGACAAGCTCGCGCCAGCACGGCGCGATGGACTACACGATCGTCGTCGCCGCGACCGCGGACGAGACCGCGCCGCTGCAGTTCCTGGCGCCGTACACCGGCGTCACGATGGGCGAGTACTTCCGCGACACCGGTCGCCACGCGCTGTGCATCTACGACGACCTGTCGAAGCAGGCCGTCGCCTACCGCCAGATGTCGCTGCTCCTGCGCCGTCCGCCGGGTCGCGAGGCGTACCCGGGCGACGTGTTCTACGTGCACTCGCGCCTGCTCGAGCGCGCGGCCAAGATGGCCGAGCGCTGGTACATCGTGAAGAAGGGCACCGAGGTGCCGCAGGGCGACGAGAAGTTCCGCGGCGTCGACGGCAAGGTCCACATCGGCGACGAGGGCAAGCATGCCGCCAAGGAGGTGCTCGAGTCGCGCGACGACAAGGCGCGACCTCGAGATCAAGAAGGACCCGCACTCGGGCGGCTCGCTCACGGCGCTGCCGATCATCGAGACGCAGGCCGGCGACGTGTCGGCGTACATCCCGACGAACGTCATCTCGATCACCGACGGGCAGATCTTCCTCGAGAGCGATCTGTTCTATTCCGGCGTGCGCCCCGCCATCAACGTCGGCATCTCGGTCAGCCGCGTCGGCGGCAACGCCCAGATCAAGGCGATGAAGAAGATCGCCGGCACGCTGCGTCTCGATCTGGCGCAGTTCCGCGAGATGGCGGCGTTCGCCCAGTTCGCCAGCGATCTCGACGCGGCGACCCGCGCACAGCTCGAGCGCGGCGCAGCGACTGACGGAGCTCCTCAAGCAGGGCCAGTACGTGCCGCTGCCGATCGAGAAGCAGGTCGTCATCATCTACGCCGGTACGCAGGGCTACGTCGACAAGCTACCGGTCGACTCGCTCAAGGCGTACGAACAAGAACTCTACCGCCACATCGACGAGAAGCATCCCGACCTGTGGAAGGAGATCCGCGAGAAGCGCGAGATCAAGGATGACCTCAAGAAGAAGCTCGAAAAGGTGCTTGAGAAGTTCTCGAAGAACTTCGTCGCCAGCGAGGACTGAGCGTTGGCCAACCTGAAGGAAATCCGCAAGCGCATCGCGAGCGTCAAGTCGACGCAGAAGATCACGCGCGCGATGAAGATGGTCGCGGGCGCCCGGCTCAACCGCGCGCAGCAGCGCATCACTGCGCTCCGGCCGTACGCCGTCAAGACGGGCCAGGTGCTGGAGGAGGTGACCGCCGCGGCCAACGAGCGGCTGGACGACGAACGGCGGCGTCGAGGCCGACCACCCGCTGCTCGCCCGCCGCGCGGAGGGCAGCGTGCTGCTCGTGGTGGTGACGAGCGACCGCGGACTTTGCGGCGCCTTCAACTCCAACATCAACAAGGCCGCCGAGCGCTTGTGGAAGGAGAGGGAGGCCGAGGGCAAGAAGGTGCAGTTCGCCGTGATCGGGCGCAAGGGTCGCGACTACTTTCGTCGCCGCGAATGCCCCGATGTTCCACGTGTTCTCCGAGCGTGTGGGACGACCTGGGCATGGGCCAGGCGCGGCTCGTGGCCCGCACCATCCTCAAGCCCTTTCTGGCCGGCGAAGTCGACACGATCTACCTCGTGTACAACGAGTTCAAGAGCGCGATGAGCCAGCGGCGTCATTGCCGAGCCGCTGCTGCCACTGCCGAGCGCCGTGGAAGGCGCGGCCGAGCGAGAGCGACAACGTCGCGGACCGCGTCCAGAACCGCGAGTTCATCTTCGAGCCCGACAAGAACGCCCTGCTCGAGCGGCTGGTGCCGATGTACATCGAGATCACGCTGCTGCGCGCACTCTACGAGTCGATGGCTTCCGAGCTGGGTGCGCGCATGACCGCCATGGACTCGGCCACGAAGAACGCCAGCGAGATGATTTCGAAGTTGACCCTGCAGTACAACCGCGCACGGCAGGCGGCGATCACCACCGAGCTCATGGAGATCATCGGTGGAGCCGAGGCGCTCTCGGCCTAGGCGACAACGCATGGCCTCCCGCAAGAAGAAGGCGTCGCGCAAGAGGCGCAAGAACCAACGGCAGAAGAGCGTGCGGGCCAAGCAGCACGGCCTGCCGGCGCGCGAGGTCGAACGGCCGTCGCGACCCGTGTCCGACGACGAGCACGACAGCGAACCCGGGAGCGAGAAGCCCGTCGCGAAGAAGAAGGCGGCGGCCAAGCGCAAGAAGGCGCGCGCCCGTCCGAGGGAAGAGCGCGACAGCGAGCCCGAGTCCGAGCCGGAACCAGTGCCCGCGGCGGGCATCGGCGCGACCCTGGCGGCGCTACCGCTCTCGGCGAAGGTTGGCGCGGCGGCCGTGCTGGTTGGCATCATCATCTTCGCCGTGATGCGCATGCGCCAGCCGCAGGCATCCGCTCCGGCCGCCAGCGCCGAGCCGGAAACCCCGGTCACCGTCGCGGCAGGTGCACCGGATGCCGCGACGGCGCCGGTCGAAGCTTCCGCCTCCGCGCCGGTTGAAGCTTCCGCCTCTGCGCCCGCCGAGGAGAAGTCGGCAGCGCCCCCCGCGCCGAAGCCCCCCGCGCCGAAGCCTCCCGCGCCGAAGCCTCCGCCGCGCCGACCTGCGCCGAAGGTCCCGGCGCCGAAGCCGCCTCCGGGCTCCGAGCCGAAGCCCGCCGCGCCCGCGCCCGCGCCGAAGCCCGCCGCGCCCGCGCCCGCGTCGAAGCCCGCCGCGCCCGCGCCCGCGCCGAAGCCCGCTCCGGTGAAGCCGGCGCAGCCTTCGCCGGACAACCCGTACTGAGTCGCCGCCGCAAACTGGCCCGCGCAGGCCGGTGGATGCGACACGGGTCTTGAACGCGCGGTCGGGGCTGCGACACTTACCGGAGGAGGCTGTCGAATGTGTGGAATCGTCGGATACGTCGGCCCGCGGCGCGCTGCGCCCATCCTGCTCGACGGCCTGCGCAAGCTCGAGTACCGCGGCTACGACTCGGCGGGGCTGGCGGTGCACGACGGCGCACAGATCGAGATCGTGCGCGCTGTCGGCAAGCTCGACAACCTCGCCCGCGCGCTCGAAAAGCATCCGCTCGAAGGCAGCACCGGTCTCGGCCACACGCGCTGGGCCACGCACGGTCGCCCCAGCGAGCCGAACGCGCACCCACACGTCGCGGGCGGCGTGGCGGTGGTGCACAACGGCATCATCGAAAACCACCTGGAGCTGAAGCGCGAGCTTGCCGATGCCGGCGTCCGTTTCGCCAGCGACACCGATACCGAGATCGTCGCGCATCTGGTCAACCGCGAAGCTGGAAGCGCGGCGCCGCCTCGCTGTTCGATGCGGTGCGCTCCGCGCTGTCGCGTGTGCGCGGCGCCTACGCGCTGGCCGTGCATCTCGAAGAGCGAGCCGGACCGGCTGGTGGTCGCCAAGAGCGCCTCGCCGCTCGTCATCGGGCTGGGCGATGGCGAGACCCTGTGTGGCAGCGACATCCCCGCGCTGCTCGGTCACACGCGCCGCATGCTGTTCCTCGACGACGGCGAGATGGCCGAGCTCACCGCCGACGGTGTGCGCCTCGAGACGCTCGACGGAAAGCCCGTCACGCGCGAGCCGCGACCGCATCGACTGGAGCCCCGTGCAGGCCGAGAAGGGCGGCTACAAGCACTTCATGCTCAAGGAGATCTTCGAGCAGCCGCGCGCCGTCGAGGACACGCTGCGCGGCCGCATCCTGCTCGAAGAGGGCGACCTGGTCGACGCCGAGCTCGGGCTCGACGCCGCCACGGCCCAGCGCATCGATCGCGTCGTCTTGCTCGCCTGCGGCACGAGCTATCACGCCGCGCTCGCCGGGCGCTACTGGATCGAGCAGCTCGCCCGCGTGCCGGCGCAGGCGGAGCTGGCCAGCGAGGTGCGCTACCGCGAGCCCGTCTTTTCCAGCAACGATCTCGTCGTGGCCGTCAGCCAGTCGGGCGAGACGGCCGACACGCTCGCGGCGCTGCGCTCGGCGAAGGAAGCTGGCGCGCACGTGCTCGGTGTCGTCAACGTGCTCGATAGCGCGATCGCCCGCGCCGCCAACGGCGCTCTGTACACGCACGCCGGTCCGGAGATCGGCGTCGCATCGACCAAGTGCTTCACGACGCAGCTCGTCGCGCTCCTGCTCCTGGCTACGTACCTGGGGCGGCGCCGCGGCACGCTGGACACGGCGCACGCGCGCGAGGTGCTGCAGGCGCTGGTCGAGCTGCCCGGCGAGATGCGCGCGGCGCTCGAGCACAAGGACGAGGTGCTCGAGGTAGCGCGCAAGTGGCAGCACTCCGCGCACATGCTGTTCCTCGGCCGCGGCCTGGGTTTCCCGATCGCGCTCGAGGGCGCGCTCAAGCTCAAGGAAATTTCCTACGCGCACGCCGAAGGCTACGCGGCGGGCGAGATGAAGCACGGCCCCATCGCGCTCATCGACGCGGACATGCCCATCGTCGTGGTGATGCCGAAGGACAACCAGTACGAAAAGACGCTCTCCAACGTGCAGGAAGTCCGCGCGCGCGACGGGCAGGTGATCGCCGTGATCACCGAAGGCGACACCGAAGCCGCCGAGCTCGCGCAGGAAACGCTCGTGGTGCCGGCGGTCCTCTCGATCGTGCAGCCGCTCGTGACCGTGCTCCCGCTGCAGCTGCTCGCGTACTACATCGCCGATTTCAAGGGCACCGACGTCGACCAGCCGCGCAACCTCGCCAAGACGGTCACCGTCGAGTAGCGGGCTTGACAGCGCGCCGGTTGGCGGCTCATTTGGCGAACATGCGTCTCCCTGCGTCTCTGCTCACCGGAATTTTCCTGCTCGCGCCGCTGTGCAGCTGCGGCGGCGCCAAGCCGCCTCCAGCGAAGGCTCCTGATCCCGCCACTCCCGCCGCTTCTGCCAAGCAGTCCGCGTCGGCGAAGGACGCTCCGGCGAGCGATGCCGAGGAAGAAGGTGCACCGCACACGATGCCGACGAAGTGCGCGAGAACGGGCGACGTGTGCACGCCCAGCTCGAAGTTCGTCAACAGGCTTTGCGCCGGCGACTTCCCGAACGCCACGCTGTACATGTTCTCCAAGGCTTCGCCGTGGACGCATGGCTACCTCACGCGCAAGACCAAGGCGTGGAACGCCTCGGGCGGCGCGTCCGAAAGCGGCTGGGTGGACTTCGACGAGGAGGTCGTCATCCTGCGCGAGCGCAAGCCCGACAAGAACGGCATGCAGGTCAGCGGCGCCGGCGGCGGCTACGACGCCCTGCGCTGGGACGGCGCCTGCGTCACGCTTGCCAAGGAAGAGCTCACGCTCTCGAAGCCCCCCGCACCGAAGGCCACCAAGGTCACCTTCCGGTTCCTCTCCGACCCCATGCAGCAGGCATTGCGCAAGGATGACGCCGTCACGAAGGCGTACCGGGCGCGGCGCAAATACTGCAAGGGCGCTACGATGGGCGAGGTCAGCTTGAAATGCGTCAAGGCCGACGCCAAGCTGAGCCAGGTGGTCGTGGACTACATCCGCAACGGTGGCACGCTGCCTGTGCCGCAGAAAATCCCGTAGACCGCGGCGGACCCCAACAGGAGCAAAGCGATGGCAATGTCGGAAATCGGACAGGAGCTGGCCCGCCTCGCCCTGAAGAAGCTCGGCGAGGTCGACATGAAGGAGGCGGCCGACGCCGTCAAGGCGATCGGCAAGGCGTCCACCGGCGCGGCGCTGCTGCCCGGCCTTGGCTCGTTCGGCATCGGCGTCGCCCTCGGCGTCGGCGTGACGCTGCTCGTCGCGCCCCGCTCCGGCAAGGCAACGCGCGCGCTCGTCGCGAAGAAGTTCAACGCGCTGCGCGGCAAGCTCGTCGGCGAGCCTGCGCCGGCGGAGCGCGAGCCGCACAGCGACACCATCGAGGCGCGCGGCACCGTCGTCAGCTGACACAACGCGCACGTCGCTGTCCCGCTCAGGTGCCCACTGCGACCAGGGCTTCTGCGTGACCGAGTACGGCGCGCCGATCATCCCGGATGCCGGAAAGGACGGGGGCGCGGACGCCGGCCCGGACGCAGCCGATGGCGGCATGAATGCCGACGCGGGTGACGCGGGCCTGTAGGGTCCGTGTGTTGCGGGTTCACTCCGGGTCGCCGAGCAGGCCTGCCGCTATCGCGCCGAAGCGTCGCAAGTCGTCGCGCACGGCTCGGGCGAGCAGCTCCAGGTCGATCGCCACGTAGTCGTGCACCAGGATGTCGCGCATCGCTGCGGCCTCGCCGAGCCGCTGGGCGAGAGCCTCGTCGAGCACGCCGTGGCGCGCGAGCACGAGGAACGCCGCGCGTGCCGTGTCCGGCGGCGTCCACCCGCGAGCCGCCACCAGGTGATAGGCGATGTCGATGCAGGCCTCGACGGCGACCTGGAGTCAGCGCTGCACGGCTGCCTGGAGCACGGCATCGCTCGCGAGCCGTGCAGCGTCGCCGCCGTCCGAGCGCTCCAGATGTTGCAGCGCCCCTCCCATCACGAGCACGCGCCGTGCGACGACGTCTTCATCGACCACGCGTGGCCTCGTCCATCTTGCGGCCGGCGCGGCGCGCCGTCGAGCTCTGGCGCGTACGCCACGGCGATGTCCACGTCGCTGTCGGGGCGGGCCGCCCGCCGGCGCGCGAGCCGAACAGGTACGCCACGTCGACGGCGGACTCTGCTTCGACCACCGCCGCCACGGTCTATGCGAGCTCGCCGGCCATGTGGCGAAGGGTAGCACGGGGTGGTGGGCCCGGGCGCGGCGGAGCCGCGCGTTTGGGACCACCCGGCGCGCGGAACGGAGCCCGGAGGGCGGAGCGAGCACGGCGGGCCGCGGAGCGACGCGGAAGTGCGGAGGGCATCCACCCAAAGCCCTCGTTCTGCGCCTCCGGCTGATCAGCGTGACGGATGGACCGCATCGGGTGCGGATGTTGTAGAGTGCGCGCCCTCCGCGGAAACATGCGCGGACCAAGGAGGCGAAGTGGATCCGAAAGGCAAGGTTGCGCTGGTAACGGGCGGGGCATCGGGACTCGGCAAGGCGACGGTGCAGGCGCTCGTCGCGCGCGGCGCCAAGGTGGTGGTTGTCGACAAGGCGAAGGAAGCCGGCGAGGCGCTCGCGAAAGAGCTGGGCGACGCGGCGGCCTTCGTGGAGTGCGATGTGACGGACGAGGCGGCGATGCAGAAGGCCGTGGCGCGCGCCAAGGAGCTCGGCGGGCTCGACATCGCCGTCGGCTGCGCCGGCATCGGCACCGCGGGGCGCGTGGTCGGCAAGAGCGGGCCGTTCAACCTCGGCCTCTTCGAGCTGACCATCAAGGTGAACCTCGTCGGCATGTTCAACATGGTGCGGCTGTGCGCCGAGGCGATGATCGGCAACGAGCCCGACGCGGAAGGCGAGCGCGGCGTGATCATCACCACGGCGTCGATCGCGGCCTTCGACGGGCAGATCGGCCAGTGCGCCTACAGCGCGTCGAAGGCCGGCGTGGCGGGCATGACGCTGCCCATCGCGCGCGAGCTGTCGCGCTTCGGTGTGCGCGTGCTCACCATCGCGCCGGGGCTGTTCGACACGCCGATGATGGCGGGGCTGCCGGCGGAAGCGAAGACGGCGCTCGAAGCCAGCGTGCCCTTCCCGCCGCGTCTCGGCCGTCCGCCGGAGTACGCGAAGCTGGCGCTGGATATCGTCGAGAACACCATGCTCAACGGCGAGACCATCCGCCTCGACGGCTCGCTGCGCATGGCGCCCAAGTAGCATCCCGCCCACCCACCCCCGCCGGAATCCTCCGCCGGGGGCTCACCGCCCCCGGACCCCCGACGCGCCTCGCTGCGCTCCGCGCGGGCTTGCTGTCGCTGCGCCGGGTTGCGCGCCTCGGCGTGGATCCTGTGTTCGCCTACGGCAGTGGCTGCGAGAACGTGTCCCGCACCTTGCCGGTCTCGTCGATGGTGCGGCCGGACAGGCTCGTGTCGTCGACCTTGATGATCTCGGCGAAGCGGTACGAGCCGACGGCAGTGCGCATGGAGCAGGTGGGGCGGGAGATGTTCTTGCTCGGGTCGCCGATGGCGCCGCCGCCGCCGGCGACGGTGAGGTAGGTGATGGTCTTCGAGGGGTCGCTTGTCTCGGGCACCTCGAAGTGCTCGTAGCCGTGCATGTGGCCCTGCAGCACCAGCCGGACGCCGTACTGCTCGAAGAGCGGTGTCAGAGCTGCTCGCTCGGTGTCCTTCTGCGAGGTGTCGCCGCAGGTGAGCAGCGGACGGTGCAGGAAGACCACGCTGAAGCGATAGCCCGGCTGCCCCGCCGCGTCGGCGAGCTCCTTCTTGAACCAGTCGAACTGCGTCGAGCCCGCGACGACGTCCGCCTCGGTGTCCATCGAGAAGAACCACACGCCGCCGCTCTCGAAGCGGTACCAGCCGTCGGTACCGTCGAAGCCCGCGCCGCCGAAGAAGCGCGAGTAGTACTCCTGGTACTCGTCCGGCTTCTCCATCTCGTGGTTGCCGATGCACGGCAGGAACGCTCCGTGCGACAGGATCGGCGACATCGCCGGGAACCAGTACGCCCAGGTCTCGAGCCCCGAAGCGTAGTACTGCACATCGCCGCCGTGGATCGTGAAGTCGTAGGGCTCGCCGTCGATCACCTTCTCGACATTCTTCAGGTGCTCGCCGAGCCCGGGATTCGTGTCCGCGATCGCCATGAACGTGAACGGGTCGCCCGGCGCGCGCGCCGTGCAGAAGCGCCCGGTGTCGCTCTTGTCGGCCGAAAGCACGTACGAGTAGCAGGTCGCAGGCGAGAGCCCGTCGAGCTTCACCTCGTGCGTCCAGTACGTGCCGGCGGCGTCCGGCGGCGCGGCGGGATTGAGCGGCGCCGTGTACGTCTCCTTGATCTCGAAGGCCTTCGACGTGGAGTCGAACTGCTTCGAGCCCTGGCCCTTCTCCGGCGTGAGCGTGAGCTTGCCGTCGGTGCCGTCACGGCAGGCTTCCCAGCGCACGACGGCCGAGCTGCCGTCGACGTGCAGCACCCAGGGGCGCTTGCTCACGCCACTGGCGGGGCAGACCGCACCGGCGTCGCCGCCAGCGTCCTTTCCGGAATGTTGCGAACCGTTGCTGCTGTTGCCGCAGGCCGGAAGCGCCAGCGCCAGCAGGACAAGAAAAGCCGATTTCACGACGGCAGGCTAGCATCGAGCTTCTCGCTTGTCCCAGACGAGGCGCAAGCGCGCCGTGTATAGTGCGGCGATGAGCTCGGGCTTGTCCGGAGATGTCCGGTGGGAGCGTCGCGATGCGCTGCTCCGCCTGATCGCCTTCCTGTCCGTCGCGTTGCCTTTGTCGGTGATGCTTGCGATCTCGTTCATGGTCACGCCAGGCGACATCGAGAGCGGGCGCGTCGTGCTGTCGGGGCCGTGTACGTTCCACCAGCTGTTCGGCCTCGACTGCCCGATGTGCGGCATGACGCGGGCGTTCGCTGCGCTCGGCCACGGGTGGCTGCTCGCCGCGTGGGGCTACAATCGCGCTGCGCCGATCATGTATTTTGCCTTCTGGGCTGCGACAGCCTGGGCTTCCGGCGGGGCTGCCGGTGCGCTTTCCGATCTGCTGCCGGCGCGTGCCGTGCCCACGGAGGAGGGATGAATCCGCCGCCTGGAGGCTACGGTCCGCCGCCCGGTCCGCCCGGCGGTTTCGTCCCGCCGCCTGGAGGTGCGCCGCCCGGTGGCGCACCTCCGCCGGGAGCTCCGCCGGGCGGTGGCTTCACGCCTCCGGGCTGGAATGCTCCACCGGGCGGCTACGGCGTCGGGCTGCCGCCGGGCGTGAGCCCCAGCGCCGGCTACGGCGGCCCGCCGGGCGCGGCGCAGGACCAGCTGGCGATCGTCTCGCTGCTGCTCGGCGTGTTCAGTCTGCTCCTGATGTTCTGCTGCGGGCCGCTGTCGATCGTGCTTGGCATCGCGGCGGTCACGTTCGGGCTGGTGTCGATCTCGCGCATCAACAAGGAGCCCATGCGCTACCGCGGCAAGGGCACCGCGATCGCCGGTGTCGTCGTCGGCGCGCTCGGCGCACTCGGCTACGTGCTCATGATCGCGTTGTTCGGAGCCTTCAGCGTCCTGTCGTCGCACGGCTGGCCGTGAGCGACGCGCTCAGCCGGGGCGCCACACCGCGCCGAGGTTCCAGCGCTCGAGCCCGTGGACTCCGGGAATGTGCGCGCCCGCGATCCTGAGCTCGCCCACGATGCCGAGCGCGAGCGTACGCGCGATGTCGCGCGGATCGAACTTCGAGAGCCGCGGCGGGTGGCGGGCCAGCGCGGCGTCCGCCGCGGTGAGCAGCGAAAGGAGTGTCGTCTTTCCCGGTGGACCAATGGGACGGACGAAATCGAGCATCAGCGCGAACCGCCGTTCTGCCCGTCGGCGCTTCAGCGCCGCCCATCCCTGGGGCAGGGGGCGCACCTCGTGACCGGGCCGCGATAGCAGCGCGGCGAGCGCGCGCGCGATCTCGACAAGGTGCGGCGCGTCGTCGCGCACCAGCAGATCCGCGGGCGCGCCGCCCCAGGCGTAGCTGCCGCTCGGCGAGGTCAGCCCGTGCAGGCCCAGATAGGCGAGGCGCGACGGTGGCACCGCGTCCAGCAGTCCCTGGGCGACGCCGGGCGCACCCCAGCTGCCCGCGTCGCGCCCCGTTCTCAGCACGACCCAGCCGAACGGCCCCGCGTCGAAGTCCACCGCACCCGCGCGCGGGCGGTGCAGCCCGCGGCCGAGCCAGCCCACGTCGGCCTCGCCGGCCTCGAACGCGCGCAGCGCGCCGGCCAGGTCCGCGGCGCGCGCCACCCGGATGCGATCGAGGTACGCCGCGCCGCGCGCGGCGTGCAGGTTCTGCACGAGCGTCAGGCTCTGGCCGCGCGGGGTCGCCCGGAACGCTCCGGTGCCGTCGGGCGCGGACGCCGAGAACGCGCGGGGCAGGAGAGCGGTGATCGGGCTCGACAGCGCCCTGGCCAGCGCGTCGGGATCCGCGCCCGGAACCAGCACCGCCAGCGGATTGTCCGGGTCGCGAACCGGTCTGCCGAAAGGCGCCAGGAGCGCCAGCCCGCCGCGCGCGGCGGAGCGTCGGAGCGACCAGACCAGATCGCGCGAGTCCAGACCGCGACCCCGCGCCGTGGACATCAGCGGCCTGAGCGCGACGCGTGTGCCCTTCGGCGTGCGCTCGGGCAGGCTGGCGGCCAATGCGGGGTAGGGGCGGCCGTGCGCGTCGATCGCGTACAGCGGATCGGCGATGGCCGACGCGAACAGCGCCGCGGCCGGGTCGTCGATCTCGTGCGGATCGATGCTGGCGAGCGGCCAGGGTAGCGAGAGCGCCAGCCGCCCTCCGTAGGGAATGCGGCCGAGGGCGTGCGCCGCTCCAGCACTCGTGACGCCCAGTAGCCAGGCGCGCCGACCCAGCCGCCAGCCGTTCAGCGGACCACCCAAACTCCGCCTCCGGTGGCGATCGCGACGGGCGCCGGACCCTCGTCTTCCGGCGGGCATACGGCCAGCGCGTGCACGCCGTCCGGCACGGCCAGCCTGAGCCGTTCCACCACGCGGCCGTCGTCGCGCCAGGTGCGCACGATCAAGGCGTCGGCGTGTGGATCCAGCGTGTCCGCTCCGCTCAGGAGCTCGGGCTGCCCGTCGCCGTCCACGTCGCCGACCGCGAGCTGGGCGCCGACCCCGTCCACGCGCGCGGTGCGCCCGCGGTCGTCGCGGAGCAGAGCGACGGACTTGTTCGCGATGCGTTCAACGCGGAAGCGATGCGCGGTCCCGTCGCGCCCGCGGATCAGCGCGCCGGCGACGGCGTCGGCCGGGCTCGCGAATCCGGAGAGCGCGACGTCGCCGTCGTTCGGTTGACAGGGTTCGATGTGCGTGGACAGCGCCACGCCGGCGAAGCGCACGCAGCCGCCAGGTGACCAGGGGATCCGCCGCGGAACCTTGGCGAGCGGCTTCAACCCGGCGTCGAGCCGGACCTCGTCGGCGCGGTCGCTGATGCCAACGTCGATGTGCCCGGGGTGGAGCGAGATGGCGCCGAGCGGCTGTCCGAGCGGGAACGGTGCGACCGGCGACAGCGTCGACCAGGCGACGGACGCGCGCGGGACCAGTCGTCCGGAGCGCAGGCGTCCGACGTTGATCCCGTGGCGTCCGGCCAGCACGAGCTCGAGCCCGCCGTCGCCTGCGACGTCGCCGCAGGCGACGGCCACCGGCTGTCGCTCGGGCGAGCTCGCCTTGTCGATGTGGCTCACCACCAGGCGGACCGGTGGCAGGAAGGATCGCACCTCGGCGTCGATGCGACGGCTGGCGAAGGCGTGGTGGATCGGGCTCGGGTCCGGATCGCGCACGCGGTCCCAGAAGTTGTGCGGTACGGGGTACTCGTCGGCGGTTACCTGGAGCTTGCCGCCCGCGATGCGCGGCTGCAGGTAGACGAGGGTGCCCGCATCGCTGGCGAGCGAGCGCGCCCGGGCGAGCCCTGCGGGCTTGTCGTAGGCCCGGACCTGGTGGCCTGCCGCGCCGGCCGTGACCCGCGCGATCCGCCCCACGAGAGCGTCTTTTCTGTCGACCTTGACCTCGCTTACGAGCGGTGCCGCGACCACCAGCGTCCGTGCCGGCAGGGCGCCGAGGGCGCCCGACAGCTCACACGCTATCTCGCTGATCGCGCTTCTCTGGCCGTGGCTGCAGGCGTGTGGGTGTGGCGGCCCGGGCCGCCGGCCTGAGGGCGGAACGGCTGCAGCTGGCGCTGCAGGAGCGGCCTCGGCGGCCAGAAGACCAGCCAGCAGAATCGCCTGGAAGGCGGGGCGCATGAGTATTCCCTCGGGTTCCTGGATCGCGCGCGCGACAATTAATGGAGCCGCGCGGGAACCATCCTATGATATCGGATCGGGAGCTTGTTCTCCCGTCGCCTGATTCCGCTTCTGGCCGCCGCTCTCGCGGCGGGCACGCTGGTGCTGCTGCTCGCCCCGCGGGCCCGGGCGCAGTGCGTGGACGAAGCGCTCAAGCAGCAGCTGGTCGGTCGCCGCGCCTACCGGGGCGTGGTTCCGAGGTTGTTCAAAAAGGCGCTGCGCCACGAGCTCTCGCCCCTGGGCGGTTGGTACGCCGCGGATCTGGCGGACTCCGCGCCGGTCTGGGGCGGCGCGTACACGTTCAACTTCAGCGAGGATCTGGGACTCGAGGCGTCGTATCTGCGCTATCGGCAGTCGTACAAGCTGCTCGACGCCGTGGTGGCCCGCCAGCAGGGGCTCATCCAGATCCAGTCGACTCCGGTCGAGACGGTGCAGCTGTTCATGGGAAATCTGATCTGGTCGCTGGCCTACGGCAAGGTGCGTTGGCTGGGCGGCGCGATCAGCAGGTTTGACTTCTATCTTGCGCTCGGAGCGGGTGCGACCGACGAGCGCGACTCGGTCGGCCTGACGGGTTCGGGCGGCTTCGGCATGAAATTCTACCTGGCCCAGTGGTTGGCGCTGCGCCTGGATGTCCGCGACTACGTCCACAACCGCAGGGTGCCTGCCCTGGCCGTCCAGAAGGTTGTGAACGATGTGAACGCACTCGGCGGTTTGAGCGTGTTCATCCCGTTTACCGACTGACCAGCCCATTTTCCGTTCGAGCCGGGGGGCGATTCGGGAGTATGCTCCACGGTCGGTGCGAAGTCGCCGCGATCCGGACAGCAATTCCGAGTCCACGCCGGGCTCGAGCCTGCAGACCCGCTCGTCCGGGGCCCTGCGCCTGTCCGGCGCCGACATCGACCGGCTGCTCGAGTCGCTGGAGCAGCCCGCGGCTCTCTGCACCGTTGACGCTCGCGTGATGCTCGTGAACCCGGCGTTCGAGCGGGTCTACTCGAGCGCTCTGGATCCGGAGCTGCCGCTCGTGAGCAGCGCGGCCGCGCGGGATGCGCTGCGCGCGGGACACATCTGGTATGGGGCGAGTGTGCTGTCCGGCACCGTCACGCTGGTCCCGCTTCGTTCTGCAGACGGCGAGGTCGGCGCCTGCCTGGCACTGCTCGCCGACACGCAGAAGGAGCTCGAGACCGCCCGGCTCAGGGGCCAGCTCGAACAGCTTCGCCGCACGGAGAGCCTGGGGCAGCTCGCCAGCGGCATCGCGCACGACTTCAACAACATGCTGGCCGTGATCCTCAACTACGTGAAGCTGGCCGAGCGCCGCCTGGCTTCCGGGGCAGCGGCCGTAGACGCCCTGCACCACATCCGCGACGCCGCCGAGCGTTCCGCCGGGATCACCCAGCAGCTGCTCGCGCTCAGCCGTGGACCGGCCGGCGATGTCGCGTCGGTCGATGTGAACGCTTCCATCTCCAGCCTCGAAGCCGTGCTGCGCGGCATGCTCGGTGAGCAGATCCAATACCGCGTGGAGCTCGACGAACAGCTGTGGCGGGCGCGGCTTGGTAGTGCCCAGCTGCAGCGGATCCTGCTCAATCTCGCTGCCAACTCGCGCGATGCGATGCCGGACGGCGGTACCTTCAGCGTGCGCACGGCCAATGCGCAGATCGACGCGTCGCTGGCCGACGAGCACGAGGACCTGTCGCCCGGGCGGTACGTCCAGATCGAGATCGGCGACACAGGCCCCGGCATGCCTAGCGACGTCGCGGACCACATCTTCGAACCGTTCTTCACCACCAAGGAGGTGGGCGTCGGCACCGGGCTCGGGCTCTCGATCATCGAGGGCATCATCAAACAGGCGGGCGGTCACATCTCCGTGTCGAGCCGGATGGGCGCCGGAACGACCTTCACCGTCTACCTCCTGGCCGACGCGGTGAGAGCGACACAGCCGTCACCGTCAGCCGAAGGCGGTGCCGGCCAGCGCACCATCCTGGTTGTCGACGACGAGGGACCGCTCCGGCGCGCCGTCGCCCGGATGCTGGCCGACAGCGGCTATCTCGTTCTGCAGGCCGCGGACGGGCTCGATGCCGTCGAGCTTCTGGAAGAGCGGAAAGAGCCCGTCGATCTCGTGCTCACCGACGTGCTGATGCCGCGCATGAGCGGAGTCGAGCTGGTCAAGCTTCTGGCCGACCAATACCCTTCGGTCGAGGCCGTGCTGATGTCCGGCTACACGCATGGCCTGATCTCGAAAGGCGGCCTCGAGCCCGCGAGCCTCCTGTTTCTGCAGAAGCCGTTCAGCAAGGACGAGCTGCTCGAAAAGGTCGAGCTGGCCTGGGGGCGCGCCGCGGCGGCAGAACGCAGCTGAGGCCCCAAGCCGCGCGGAAATGAGCGGCGGCAGCCTGAACACCGGATGCCCTTGCCGTGAGCGGGTCGGGTGGTTTTGATCGGGCCCCCGGACCCGTCGCGCCGGGCACGAACCGGAAGCTACAGACATGTACAAAGTCGTCCTTCTCCGCCATGGCCAGAGCCAGTGGAACCTCGAGAATCGCTTCACCGGCTGGGTGGACGTTCCGCTTAGCGACAAGGGGGTCGAGGAGGCCCACCGTGCGGCGGAGCTTCTACGCGCCGACGGCTACTCCTTCGACGTCGCCTTCACGTCGGTGCTGAAGCGAGCCATCAAGACGCTCTGGATCGTGCTCGAGGATCTCGACCAGATGTGGATCCCGGTCCACCGCAGCTGGCGCGTCAACGAGCGCATGTACGGCGCGCTGCAGGGGCTCAACAAGGCCGAGACGGCCGAGAAGCACGGCGAAGAGCAGGTGCATCTGTGGCGCCGCAGCTACGCCACGCCGCCGCCCGCGCTCACCCAGGACGACGAGCGCTGGCCCGGCCACGACCCGCGCTACGCCAATCTCGAGCCGGACGAGATCCCGGCGACCGAGTGCCTGAAGGATACGGTCGAGCGCTTCCTGCCCTACTGGGAGAGCGACATCGCGCCGGCCATCAAGAGCGGCCGGCGCGTCGTTGTCGCCGCGCACGGCAACAGCCTGCGAGCGCTGGTCAAGCACCTGGACAACGTGAGCGAGGAGGACATCGTCGGGCTCAACATCCCGACGGGCATCCCGCTCATCTACGAGCTCGACGACGCGCTCAAGCCCATCCGCCACTACTACCTGGGCGATCCCGAAGCCGCCGAGAAGGCCGCCAAGGCCGTGGCCGCGCAGGCGAAGGGCTGAGCGGGCTACAGGCTGCAGGCCGCCTGGGAGACGAACTGCGGCACGAGCCGGCAGTGACCGGAGTAGCAGGCGTAACCCTCGCACTGGGTCGGAGCCGTGCACGCCAATCCGACGGGTCGGGCGGCGATGCAGGTCTTGCTGCCCTCGAAGTCGCAGACCGCGCCACGCGCGCACATGTCGCCCGATGCTCCGTCGGGGCACGGCGTACCGAGCGGGAGCCAGGGTTGGCAGCTTCCGTTCTGGCAGATCAGTTCGGGAGCGCAGTCGACCACCGCGTGCGTGGAAAAGCCGCACGATTCGCCCTTGCCGGTCACGCGGTAGGGTTCGCAGGTGTACGGACCCGGGGCGGGCGAAGTGCACACGTCTCCGGTGGTGCACTCGCCATTCGTGGTGCACTCCGCCCCGGTCGGGAGGTCGCCGTCGCGGTAGACGGCAGCGCATCCACTCCGATCGATCTCCTTGAACGGAAGGCACTGCTCGATTCCACGCCGCACCTGGGCCAGGCAACGCGCCGCGGCTACGCCGTCGTAGTGCGCGCCGTGCTGCTTCGCGGCGTCGTCGGCGGCGGCGCTGGCGGAACGCGATCGTGCGACGCATCCGTTCTTCGCCACGCGATACCCAGCGAGCCTGCAGCAGCGGCCGATCCCGTCGCAGGAGGCGTGGGCGAGCGCGTCGGGGTAGTCCGGTTCCGCGATGCTGGCCTGGTCGAGACTGGTGCGCGCGCCGCAAGCGCCGGACGATGCGGCGAACGCCAGCGCGAGAGCGCCGACGAGGCGCGACCCCCGTCGGCTCCGCAAGGAGCAATCCCGCCGGGCCATGACTCCTAGATTGCGCCCGGTGCCGACGCCTCGTCCACGCGCCAAGGCCGTAGCAAAATGCCACATTTTTGTGACATTTTGCTACGGCCTCCTGCGACAGGGGTGTTGTCGCAATGGCTTCCGCGGCGCAGGATGGACGCGTTGCTTCGTTCGGTCCTTCTCGCTTCGCTCGTCGCGCTGACCGCGGCCTGCTCGTCTTCCGGACAACAGCCGGCCGGCTCCGGCTCCGGCGGGAGCGACGCGGCGCTCGAGGCTGCCGCGGGCTCCGGTGGCAGCGGCGGGGACTCGGCGGCGGATGCCGCCCCGGACACGTCGGTCGATGCCGCGCTGGACGCCGGAACCGACGCCGACGCGTCGAGCACCGACGCCTCGAGCACCGATGCATCGGATGCTTCGCCGGCCGACGCGGCCGCCGACGCCGATGCCCAGGTCGACTACGATGCGCAGGCCGTCGACGGCAGCAGCTGTGGCGCGCTGATCCAGCAGCATCCGATCGAGGGCGCACTGCATGTGACGCCGTGCTCACAGGTCAGCTACGGGACCAATCCGCCTTCGTCCGGCAACCACTATCCGATCTGGGCCGACTACAAGACCTACACGCGGCCCGTCCCGCGCGGGTTCTGGGTGCACAATCTGGAGCACGGCGCCGTGGTGATCACCTACAACTGCCCTGGCGGCTGTGCGGGCGAGGTCGCGCAGGCGCAGTCGGTGATCGACTCCTACGCCGACCTGGGCTGCTTCACGTCGGCGGGTGTGCCGCGCCGCATCGTGATGACGCCCGATCCCCTACTCGACGTGCGCTGGGCGGCCAGCTCCTGGGGCTGGACCCTCCGGGCGAGCTGCTTCGAGCCCGCGGTTTTCCTGAAGTTCATCCAGGATCACTACAACCACGCGCCCGAGAACGAGTGCCACGGCGACTGGGATTTCCAGCCGGACGGCGGACCGCTCGTCTTGCCCTGCAGCGATGCCGGCGCCGACGGGGGATGACGGATCGCAATCGGGTCCGCCCATGGTAACCTCGGCGCCTGCCTATGCGAAAGCGCCTGTTCGCCCTGCTTGTCGCGCCGCTGGTCGTGCTGTTCGCGCTGGTCGCTCTGGCGCAGCCGCACAAGGCAAGCGGCAAGAAGGAAAAGGGGAAGTCGGCCGACAAGACGCCTGCCGCTGCGACCTCCGCCCAGGCGGGCGACGCGGGAGCGCAGGGCGCTGCCGCCCAGGTGAGCGTCAGCGGCAACGAGGACATCGGCGGCCCGCCGCCGAAGTCCGCGCGCGGCGACGGCGGCCCGAAGCCTTCCCCGCTCAACCCGGCCGCCAACGAGTTCCCCGAGGGTGGCGCTCCGGCCCCGCCGCCGGACTACAACAAGCTACTCGGCGACATCGCCGCGCTCCGCAGCCGCGTCGCTGCGATGACCACGACGATGTTCGCGAGCAAGCTGCAGGTCATCGTCGAGACCGACGACAGCAGTGACGCCCGCATCACCAGCTTCACGGTCACCCTGGACGACGGCGTCATCTATTCCGCGCCGAAGAACTTCAGCGCCGAGGACGAGCGGACCGTGTACGAACACGCCGTCGCGCCCGGGCATCACGTGATCGGTGTGGATGTGGAGCGCTACGACGCGCGCGGCAAGGAATACCAGACCTGGCAGAGCTCCAAGTTCTCGGTCGTCGTTCCCGAAGGCAAGCGCCTGTCGGCGCACCTCCGGCTGGAGGACGACTCCGACATGGCGGCCGACTTCCCCGACGACCAAGACGGCGAATACGACCTGCGTGTGCGTCTCCGGGCGCTCGTTGTCGACTGAGCTATGCGGGGTCAGAGCAATATCGCCTGGGGGGTGCTGTTCGGCGCGCTGTCGCTTCTGGTGGCGTCTCCGGCGTCCGCACAGAAGCACGGTACGCATCACAAGAAGACGGACAAGAAGGCGATTGCGGCCGAGGACAACCCGTACGCGGAGCCCGCCAAGGCCGACAAGGCCAAGGCCGACAAGGCCAAGGCCGACAAGGCCAAGGCCGACAAGGCCAAGGCAGGTCAGGAAGGCAAGGCCGCCGAACAGGCGGCGGGCGAGGCCGGGCAGGCGCCGGGAGCCGCACAGCAGAGCCGGCCGGAGACGGCTGCCAGCGGCGGGCCAGCCGAGACGCGCGGCGAGGCCATGCGTCTGTACCAGCAGGCGCTCCAGAAGCGACGCCTCGCAGCGACCGCGCCGCTCAGCCGCCAACGCCTGCGCGACGTGCTCGAGAAGACCGAAGCGAAGATCAGCGATGGGCGTCTCGACGAGGCCATCGGCGACCTGGTCTACATCGTCGAGTCACCGCGCTTCGATCCGTTCAAGGAAAGCGAGGAAGGTCGTGCGTGCCTGTTCTGGCTCGGCGACTCCCTCGGTCGCGTCGGCGCCTACCAACCGGCGCGCGGCTATCTGCTGCGGCTCTTGAAGGGCAATCCCAAGGACACCTGGTACCGCCGGGCCGTGCGCAGCCTGGTCGACTTCGGGCTGGAGAGCGATCAGCCCGATACGTTCCTGAAGGATTTGTCGTCGGTTCCACCGAGCGCGCCGGAGGAGCTGCGCGGCGACATCGCCTACCTGGCGGGCCGTGCCGCGGAGCGCAGGAAGGACCCGGGGGCGGCGCTCGGCGAGTACGCGAAGGTCACGTCGCGCTCGCGGTTCTGGGCGCAGGCGACGTACCTCTCCGGGCTGATCGAGGTGGAGCGCGGTCAGTTGAAGAAGGGCGAGAACCTCTTCTGCAAGGTGGCCGATCCGAAGCAGACGCCGACGAAGGCGCCGCTGTTCGGCGGCAACGACTTTTTCCGGGTGCGCGACCTGGCGCGGCTGGCCCTGGGCCGCGTGGCCCACGAGCAGTTCCGCTTCGACGACTCCCGCTACTACTACTACCTGGTTCCCCAGGACTCGGATCACCTGCCCGAAGCGCTCTACGAGGCGGCCACCTCGCGCTACGAGGCCAAGGACTACGAGGGAGCGCGCGAGCTGATGGATCAGCTCAAGGCGCTGCATCGTAACAATCCCTACGAGGATGAAGCCTGGATCCTCGACGCGTACATCGACCTGGCGACGTGCCACTTTCCCGCCGCCGACAAGAAGCTCCGGATCTTCCTGGCGCGCTACGAGCCGGTGCGCAACGCCGCGCGCCGGCTGACGAAGGATCCGGCCGCGATGAAGAAGCTCGTCGAGGCCGTCCGCGCCGGCGCGGATCCGGCCGGCGCAGGCGTCGGCGTCAAGGGCGACGTGGCACGCACGCTGGGCGCTCTGCTCAGGCTGGATGCCGGCTACTCCCATGCCTCGCTCCGGCTGGCGCGGCTCGACCACCAGATGAGCGGGCTGCGTGGAGCGATGGGGGATCTGGACGAGGCCAACAAGCGGCTGGCGACACCGAAGTCCGTGAGGGCGCAGGCGGCTACGCCCCTCGGCGAGGCCCCGAACGACAAGATCGCGCGCATCGACGCGCAGCTCGCGGAGGTGCGGCGGCTGCTCCGCGAGGTCTCGCGCACGGGCAAGGCCAAGGCGAGCGACATCGCGGAGCTCACCCACCAGCTCGAGGCGCTGGAAGTCCAGGCCCGCGCCGCGCGCGCGGCCGCGGCGGCGATTCCCGCCGGCGAGGCCGGCGGGAAGGGCACGGATCTACCGGACGTGATCCGCGCCGATCGCCAGCGCGCCAGCCGGCTGTACGAAAACGCGGCGAAGCTCCGTGCAAAGCTGGCCGCGGAGCAGCAGGGCATGGCGCGCGACGCGCTGGTGCGGCTCGACCGCCGCCTGTCGCGTCTGCTGCGGCGCGCCCGGCTGGGTCGCGTCGAGACGGTGCTCGGCAAGAAGCGCGCGCTCGAGGTCGAGATCGAGGCCTTGTCGCAGGGGCTTCTGCCCCGGACCATCGTCGATTCGCTGGATGCCGCGCGCTACCTCCGCGACGACGAGGAGTACTGGCCCTACGACGGCGAGGACTGGAAGGACGAGTACGTGGGCGGGGAGGGCCTGAGGTGAGAGCGGGCGTGAAGCCCGGTGCAGCTCTGCTGGCGGCGCTCCTGTCGCTCGGTATCGTGCGCGTTGCGCGGGCCGACGACCCCACGCCAGCGATGGCGGGCGAGAAGAGCGAAATCAAGCCGGTCGGCGAGCGCGCCATCGGAAAGCGCGAGCGCCCGACCGTCAAGAAGCGGGCCGAGAAGAGCGCCCGCGACCAGCGCGCCTACCGCGTCAACCTGCAGATCCCCCAGCGGCTGCGCGCGCTGCTCGAAAAGAAGATCGATGCGCGCATCAGCCGCGATATCGCCCAGGAGAAGCAGCTGCGCGCAAAGGCGCACGGGCTGCTCGCGAAGTTCATCGCCGAGACACCGCCGGGTTCGCCCGAGATGCCGGAAGCGCTGCTGCGCATCGGCGAGCTCGAATGGGAGTCGGCGCGCGACGATTTCCTGCTGAAGTTCCACCAGTGGGACAAGTCGCCGAGCGACCAGCGCGGGCCGCCGCCGAATCCCGACTACTCCAGGGCTCGCGCGCGGTTCCTGCGCGTTCTCAAGAACTACAAGACGTACCGCAACTACGACCTCGCGCTCTACGTCGATGGCTTTCTCGCGAACGAGGAGGGCAAGAGCCAGCAGGCGGTGGATTGCTTCAACAAGATCCTCTCCTGGTTCCCGCAGAGCCGATTCGTGCCGGACGCGCACATGTTCCGCGCCGAGTACGAGTTCACCAAGGACTTCCCGAACTACCAGGCCGCGTACGAGGAGTACGAGAAGGTCCTGCAGTACAAGCACAGCGAGCTGTACGACATCGCGCTGTTCAAGAGCGCGTGGTGTTTGTGGCGGCTTGGCCGTACGGATGAAGCCGCACGGCGCTTCCTGACCGTCTTCAAGACGGCGACCGAGAAGGGGGCCAAGGCCGGCCACAAGCGAAAAGCGGAGATCGACGAGCTGCAGCGCGAGGCGCTCAAGAACCTCGTCGCGGTGTTCGTCGAGGACGAGAAGAACACCGCCGAGGACATGTACAAGTTCCTCGTCAAGGCGGGCGGCGCGAAGTTCGCTGGCAAGATCGTCCACGCGCTGGCGCGTGCCTTCTACGACCAGGCGCACTACGAGCGCGGTATCGAGGCGTACCGGCTCTTGCTCAAGCTGGAGCCTGCCGATCCCACGGCCTACGAACACGCGCTATCGGTGGCGCAGGGCCACTCCACGATGGAGGAGTGGAAACAGCTCGAGAAGGACTACCGCTGGATCATCCGCGACTACACCCGGCCTGTCGCCGTGAAGGGCAAGCCGGCCCAGGGCGGCGTCTGGACGCGCTCGCAGACGCCGGCCACGGTGGCGAAGGCGGAAGCCGCGATCGAGAAGCAGATCCGCGAGGACGCGCTCGGGCTGCACGCCAAGGCGCAGGCCGACAAGAACAGCCTGGCCGAGTACAGGTGGACCGCCAAGCTGTACGAGGTCTATCTCAGCCGCTTCGGCAAACAGAAGGCCGCCTACGAGATCTACTTCAATCTGGCCGAGATCGACTTCTACCACCTCGGTGACGACGCCGGCGCGGCCGACGCCTACCTCGCCGCGGTGCGCCTCGACCCGAAGGGCAAGCTCTCGCGCGATGCCCTGTACAACGCGCTGTCGGCGCTCGAGTCGTCCCGCCAGAAGGAATTCGAGGCGGCCAAGTCGAGCGGCAAGCCGGCGGAGGAAACGCCGACCGACAAGAAGCTTACCGAGGCGATGGAGCTCTACATCAAGAGCTATCCGGACGACCCGAAGATCCCCGAGCTGCTCTTCCGCCAGGGCAAGCTCTACTACGACTACGGCGTGTACGACCCGGCGGTCCGGCAGTGGGGGCTATTGCTGGAGAAGTTCCCGAAGAGCAAGTTCTCGGTCGGGGCCGGCGAGCTCATCCTCGATTCCTTCAACAAGAGCAAGGACTACCAGAACATCGAGACCTGGGCGCGCCGGCTCAAGAAGGCCCCGGCGTTCCAGGGCGCCGAGCAGCAGGCGCGTCTGGACAAGCTGATCGTCCAGGCCGTGTTCAAACAGGGCGAGGCGCTCGGAGCGAAGGGCGAGCACAAGAAGGCAGCGCAAGCCTACCTCCGGGCGGCGAAGGAGTTCCCCAAGGAGCCGCGGGCTGCCAAGGCGGCGGTCAACGCGGAGGTGGAGGCACGCCGGTCGCACAATCTCGGGACGCTCAAAGCCGCCGCCGCTCTGCTCATCAAGGACCACAAACGCGACCCGGAGGCAGCGCAGGGACTGTGGATCGCCGCGACTACGTACCAGTCGGTGGGCCTGTACAGCCAGGCTGCCGACTACGATCAGACGATCGTCGACAGCTGGCCGAAGTACGAGCACCACAAGGACGCCGCGTACAACGCCGTGCTGCTCCGCACGACGGTCGGCGAGCACGACAAGGCCATCGCCAGCGGCAAGCAGTACACGCACTACTACTCGCGCGATCCGGACGCCGACGAGGTGGTCTTCCTGATGGGCAAGGCCCACGAGAAGGCCAAGAAGTGGAAGGATGCGGAGGCGCTGTACAGCCGCTACTCGCGCACGGCGCGCAATGCGAACGCGCGCATCGAGGCGCTGGTGCGGCTCGCGACGGTGCGCGTGAAGCTGAAGGACGAGCGCGGAGCGGCGTCGGCGCTCCGCAGCGCGATGAACGTCTACAAGCTGCACAAGGGCCACCTCAGCGACGACGGCAAGTACTTCGCCGCAAAGGCCCGCTACATGCAGGGCGAGCGCATCCTGGCCGAATACGAGAAGGTGAAGATCGAAGGCGACGTGAAGCAGCTCAAGGCGCGCCTGAAGAAGAAAAGCGCGCTCCTGAAGGGGGCCGCCGACACCTTCCTCGACACGGCGAAGATGGGCGTTGCCGAGTGGACGACGGCGTCGCTCTACCAGATCGGGTTCACCTACGAGTCCTTCTCCAAGGCACTGGAGAATTCGCCGCCGCCGGCCAGCCTCAGCAAGCAGGCGAAGGAACAGTACTCGCAGCAGATCGACGAATTCGTGGTGCCGATCGAGGAGCGGGCGCTCGAGGCCTACGAGAGCGGTTGGCTGAAGGCCAAGGAGCTCGGCATCTACAACTCCTGGACGGCCAAGATGCGCGCGGCACTCGGACGGCTGAACTCGGAGCTCTATCCCCCGCTCGAGGAAATCGGCTTCAAGTTGCGCGTGAAGGGCCCCTCGCCGATGCCTGTGCTCATCGACGGGCTGAGGCGCACCAAGCGGGGGGCCGCGGAGACGTATCTCATCACGCCGCCCAAGGTGGCCGAGGGCAAGGGCGACGCCAGCGCGGCGGCCAAGGCCGAGGCGGAAGTCGAGAAGGCGCGCGAGAACGACGACAGCGACCAGGACAAGCAGGACGGGGACAAGAAGGACAAGGACAAGAAGGACAAGGGCAAGAAGGGCAAGCACAAGAAGGGGCACGGCCGATGAAGCGCCTGATCCTGCCCGCTCTCGCCTCGTTCCTGTTGCTCGCCTGTGGCGGTTCGGCGAAGAAGGTCGAGTCGCCCACGCTGCCGCCGGCAAACCCCCACGCGCTCAACACCATGGAGCAGGGCGTCCAGGCGGCCAAGCAGCCGGGCGGCGGGAAGAAGGCCATTGGCCTGTTCCGGTCGGCGGTGAAGACGGATCCGCATCTGTGGGAGGCCCGCTACAACCTGGGAGTGCTGCTCGCGGAGCAGGGCGAGCTAGCTCCGGCGGAGAAGCAGCTCGCCGAGGCCATCAAGCTTGCGCCCAACGCCGAGGACGTGGTCGTGGCGCTGGCCGAGGTGCGACGCCGGCGCGGCGACGCCTCCGGCGCTGCCGACGTGCTCGACCACTTCGTCAAGGCCCACCCGCAGGCGATTGCAGCCCGCATTGCCCTGGTCAGCGCGCTGCGCGACAGCAACAAGCTGGACGAAGCCATCAAGCAGGCGCGCGAAGTCCTGGTGCGCCGCCCCAACGATCCGAACGCGCTGGCGGAGCTGGCGCTCACCCACGTGGCCCGCGGCGATATGGACACGGCGGAGCTGCTCAGCGAAGAGTCGCTCAAGGGCCAGAAAAGCGCGGTCGCGGAACGTACGGCGGGTCTCATCGCGCTGAAGCGGGGCGACGATGCCATCGCGTTCAAGCACTTCGAGACGGCGAGCCAGCTCGATCCGAAGGACACCACCGCACGCATGAACATCGGGACGGTGCTGCTCGAGGCCGGTGTCTACGATCGGGCCGAGCACGAGTTCCGCGCGGTTCTGGAGATCAAGCCCGACGACATCCCGGCCACGATCGGGCTCGCGGCGGCGCTGAGGGGCCAGGGCAAGCGCGACAACAAGGCGCCCTACCAGGAAGCGGAGAAACTACTGAAGGGCGTTCTCGCGCGTGAGCCCGACAATCTGGCTGCGAACTACAACCTCGGCGTCCTGTACGCGGACTTTCTGCAGCAGCCGGAGAAGGCCAAGCCGCTGTTCAAGCGTTTCCTCTCCGACGCGCCCGACAACCACCCGGCGCGCGCCAAGGCAAAGAAGAAGCTCGCGGCCATCAAGTAGGTTCGCGCCTCGTCGCGCCGAGCGACCTACGGGCATGCCGCGTTGCTGTCGACGCAGATCAGCGCGCCTCCGCTCCCGACACAGCACGCGGGGTTGCCGGTGTCCACGATGACTTTGCACGCGGGGCAGGGACACGTGACACAGCCCACAGCAGGGGCGTAGTCCCGGCAGCTGCCCTGGACGCAGATCCGGTTGCGGGCGCACGCCTGTCCGCACTGGCCGCAGTCCAGGTTGCTGGTCTGCGTGTCGACGCACGATGTCCCGTTGTTGCACGCGGTGAGCCCGCCCGTGCAGCCTCCGGTCTGGCAGGTGCCCCCCTGACACACCTCACCGCTCTTGCAGCTGTGGGTGCACGAGCCGCAGTGGTTCGGGTCCGAGCTCGTGTCGACGCACTGCTGGTAGCAGGCGGTCAGCCCCGATCGGCAGCCGCAATTGCCATTGATGCACATCTGATCGGCGTTGCACTGCTTGCTGCACGAGCCGCAGTGGCTCGCGTCGTTCTGCAGATCGATGCAGCGGTTGCCGCCGCAGGTCTGCATCCCGAGGGGGCACTGGCACTGGCCGTTCTGGCACGTGCTGCCGATGCCGCAGCTGTGCCCGCACGTGCCGCAGTCGGTCATGCTGTTCTGCAGGTCGACGCAGTGGCCGTTGCAGACCGAACCGCCAGGGCAGGCGCAGCTCCCGCTCACGCAGGCCGGCGCGGCGGGATCCTGACAGTCGCTCGGCGAAAGGCACTGCACACACTGCTGGGTCTTCGGGTCGCACAGCGGCGTGGCACCCTGGCATATGCCGCAGCCGGTGCCGGCTTCGACGACTCCGCTGTCCGCCTGCGTGCCGCCCGTACCACCCGCGCTGCCGCCAGCGGTCCCGCCGCTGTCGGCCGTGCCGGCTCCGGCGTCGGCGCCCGCGCTCGCGCCGGCGCCGCCCGTTCCCGTTGCGCCGCCCGTTCCCGTTGCGCCGCCCGTTCCCCCCGCGCCCGCCGTTCCGCCCGCCCCAGCAGTGCCTGTTGCGCCTCCCGTTCCGGTCGCGGATGCGAACTGGGCGCTGCTGCAGCCGACGGCAAGAGCCACGGCCAGGCCTGCGCTCCACAGCGCGTGGAGCCGCGTCTGCGCGCGGCTCGCCGCGCGCTCTCGAGATGATTCAAGCAAGCAGTCCTCCTGGGTCCGGAAGCTGGCGTTATTGAATGGAAGTCACCGCAGGGGAGCGCGAGCAGGCAGCGCGGACGTCGATTCGCGGCTTGCCAGGCCGCTTCCGCGATGCAAGGTGTTGTCGTGATGCGGACGAAGCTGGTTTTCATTGCCCTGGCCGGTCTGACGGTCGGCTGCGCCAAGAACGGCCCGGCGCGCTCGCCCGACGGCGGCTCGCAGGCGTTCGCGGCCGAGCCCGTGTCGGTGCCTGCGCCTCCCCCGGCTGCGCCACCCGCGGCCTCTGCGAGTCCGGCGCCGCCACCCTCCGCCAGCGCTCCGCCTGCGGAGGCTCCCGCCGGCAGCTGCCGCACCCGGACCGCCCGGGCCCAGCGCGACATCGTGGGCAGCGAGCGCACCCAGAGCGGCGCGATGGAGCCCGTGCTCGACCTGGTGCCGGGCGACGAGCTCTGCGTCGAGACGCAGAAGAAGCACTGGCAGCTCGTGGGGCTCGGGCTGGTGCCGACGGCCGCGCATCCCGATCGCACGCTCTCTGTCACGCTGACCAGAGACAGCGGCCAGGGCGCCACGCTGCACATCGTAAATCCCTACAACATGATGCTGCACTACAGCCTGGAAGTCCTGCGCCCGGGCAAGACGAAGCGCGAGCACGCCGTTGCGTGTCCGGTGGAGCCCGGAAAGTCGAAGGACACCGAGTTCAAGGGCGAGGTGGGCCACGTGTTCGTGTCGAACCTGCACCTCAAGGGCCCCGGCACCGCCGGCTCGATGCTCTGCCAGTAGCCCCGCGCTCGCGTCCACCCGCGGTGCCCGCGGTGATAGCCTGTGCGCGCCGGCATCATGGGCGACGCGGACACAAGGGACCCCGAGGTGGACGACTCGCGGATCCACGCGCTGGAGCAGGAGCTCTCGAGCCCGCGCCCGCATCCCATCGCGCGGTTCCTGTCGTGGGGCGAAAGCTACGTGCTGGTGCGCTTCGCGCTGCTCCGGCTCCTGGGGTTGGTGTATCTCGTGGCGTTTCTGGTCACGCTGCTGCAGTTCCGCCCGCTCATCGGGAGCGACGGTCTCGAGCCAGCCGGGCTGTTTCTCCAGCGCGTGCGCGCGGTCTTCGGGCCAGGCAAGGCCGTCTGGAAACTACCGACGCTGTTCTGGATCGACTCGTCCGATCGCGCGATCGCCATCGTCGCCTGCGTCGGCGTGGCACTCGCCTTGGCGGTGCTCGTCGGCGTGACCAACGCGGCGGTCATGTTCGTGCTGTGGATTCTCTATTTCTCCATCCTCCACATCGGGCAGACCTTCTACGGCTACGGCTGGGAGATGCAGCTCTGCGAAACGGGCTTCATCGCCATCTTCCTGTGCCCGCTCGGGACGCTTGGACCCTTCCGCGCGCGCGCACCGCCTCCGATCATCATCCTGCTCTTCCGCTGGCTGATCTTCCGCATCATGCTCGGTGCAGGGCTCATCAAGCTGCGCGGCGATCGCTGCTGGAAGAACCTGACCTGTCTCCAGTACCACTGGGAAACCCAGCCGATCCCGAATCCCATCAGTTGGCTCCTGAATGCGGCTCCGGCCTGGTTCGACAAGGTCGGTGCGGCCGTGAACCACCTGGTCGAGGTGGGCGCGCCGTGGCTCGCGTTCGGTCCGCGCCGCGCGAGGATCGTCGCCGGCTGTCTGTTCATCGGCTTCCAGTGCTTCCTGATCCTGAGCGGCAACCTGTCGTTCCTGAACTGGCTGACGATCGTGCCGGCGCTGGCTTGTTTCGACGACCGCGCGCTGATCCGCGTGGTGCCGCGAGGTGTCCGCTTCCGGGTTTCCGAACGCTTCGGTCTCGACGAGGCAGGCCGTGCCACCGAGGCACTCCTGCCGCCGACGAAATGGCATCGCGGTGCGGCGTGGGGCTACGCGCTGGTGGTCGGCTTTCTCAGCATGAGCCCCATCGTCAACCTCACGAGCAGCCGCCAGGCGATGAACACCAGCTTCGACCCGCTCGATCTGGTCAATACGTACGGTGCGTTCGGCTCGGTCAACCGCAGGCGCTACGAGGTCGTGATCGAGGGCACGAGCGACCCGCGGATCGACGCGCACACCCAGTGGAAGGAGTACGAGTTCCCGTGCAAGCCCGGCGACCCTGATCGCGCGCCGTGCTTCATCAGCCCGTACCACGAGCGGCTCGACTGGCAGATGTGGTTCGCGGCCTTCTCGCCCGTCAGGAGCCAGCCGTGGATCGTGCATCTGGCTGCGAAACTGCTCGAGGGCGACCCTCTCATCGACACGCTGCTCGCGCGCGATCCCTTCCCCGCCACGCCGCCAGTGTGGGTCCGTGCCCAGCTCTACCGCTACCAGTTCACGCGGCCCGGCGACGGCAAGGCCTGGTGGCACCGCACCCTGGTCGGCCCGTACCTGCCGCCCTTGAAGCGGGACTCGCCGGCTCTACAGGCGTTCATGCGCGCCCACGGCTGGACGCACTAGGGTTGGCGCGAGCTGAACGGCGTGCGCTCACCGCTTCCAGACGACCGCCGTGCCCCGGATGTTCCAGACCAGGACGCCGTCGCCGTTTCGCCCCTGCGTCTCGACAACGTCCACGACTGCATCGGCCCCTACCTCGCAGGCCTTGTTGATGAGCCAGTGGCGCAAGTCCTTGTCGGGCTCGTCCCACTTGCCCGAAAAATCGCGAAGCACCTGGTACTCACCAGGTGAAGCCTGACCGGGAGGGAACAGCTTCACGTGCCCACATCCCGCGTTGATGTCTGGCCACCGCGCTCCGCCTCCGCTGGAGTCGCAACCGGCCAGGGTCAGCGCCACCGCCACGAGAGAGACATGAATCCACAAGTTCGATCTCGTCATTCTTCTCGCCGGGCAGCATAGCGGGAAGTGAAGCCATCAAGCTAGCCCCGGAACAACCTCGCAGAACAGGGATCATGCAAATTTGATTCCCGGTGGTTATGCGTTGAATTTGCGGTGATTGCGAGCCGCGGGCAACCTGACCACCGGGAATCGGCGTATGTAATCGCCTCTGTGCCCTGGCGCCGCTACTTCGGAGTTCCGCCATTCCCCGAACCTGCGCCGCCCACGCCAGGCCGGGACAACTGCCCGCCGAGTGCGCGTGCTTCAGCGCACCACGATGGAGAGCGCGCGGTCGGCGGCTCCGCCCTTCACGTCGAGGGTGGCCTTGCCGCCGTCGAGGACGAGCTTGCCCGGGCCGGTCACGTCAATCGTGCCGCTGTTGATGACGACGCTCTGGCCGTTCCAGGTGGCGCTCGACGGTGCGGTAGCGAGCTTGTCCGCCTGCCACGAGTACGAGAGTCCGCCGGCTTCCGTCCAGTCGCTGCTGCCGCCGGGGTAGAGCCACAGTACGCGGTCGTCCTTCACGTCGGCGAGCGTCACCGTGCCGGTGGCTGGCTTCGCGGCAACCAGCGTGTCGACAGTGTCGGGTAGCAGCACCAGCACCGAGCCGGCTGGCACGAACACGGGGATCTGGTCGAGCGGCGCGGCCGCGCTCGTCGTGCCGCCGCCGTCGGGGATCGTCGTCGGCTTGCCGCCCTCGAGCGGATAGAACGTGCCGCCCGGCAGCTGCACGTCGCGCTTCGTGGCGCCCTGCTTGACCACCGGCGCGACGATCAGCCGGTCACCGAGCATGTACTCGTCGGTCATGCTCCAGCCGGGCGAAAAGTCCGGATAGTTGTAGGCGAGGGGCCGCATCATCGGCGTGCCCTTGTCGGAGGCTTGCTTCGCCAGCCCGTCCAGATAGGGGAACAGCTGGATGTGCAGCTTGGCGTAGCGCTTGAAGAGCGCGATCGTCGCCGCGTCCTTTTCCCAGTTCCAGTTCGCCTGCGCGCTCTTGCCGTGGTGCGTGCGCATCACCGGCGAGAAGGCGCCGAGCTCCGTCCAGCGGAAGAACAGCTCCTTCGTGCTCGGCTGCGTGCCCTGGCTCATGTAGCCGGCAATGTCGCTGCCGAAGTAGGGAAAGCCCGTGACGCCCAGCCCGATCCCCATCGGGATCACGCTCGGCAGGCCGTCGCCGTCGCTGAAATCGGTCTGCTGATCGCCACCCCACACCACGCTAACCAGCGGCTGCGAGCCGACGTATGCCGATCGCACGAAGAACAGCCGGTCGACGCCGTCGGCCTTGTGCATCGAGTCGAATAGCTGCTTGTTCAGGCGCTGGAAATCCACCGGGTACAGGTTGTGGCGCGCCTCGGCGCTGTCGCCGGAGGCGAGCTTGGCGTCCGTGGGCAGCCACTCGCCGTAGTCCGCCATGTAGCCGTCGGCGCCCAGATCCAGTCCCTCCTTGTACTTCTTCTTCACCCAGGCCACCGCGTCCGGGTTCGACAGATCCGCCATCGAGGTGTCGTGGAACTTCACGCCGCTGAACAGATACGGCTTTCCCGCGTCGTCCTTGATCGTGTAGCCGCCCTTCACCGCTTCCTGGTAGACGGGCTCGGTGCTGTCGAGGAAGGTGTTGTTGTAGGTGAAGAACTTGTAGCCCTCGTCGTGCAGGTCGCTCGCCACCTGCTCGAAGTCCGGATAGAGGTTGCGGTCCACCTCCCAGCTCTCGCTCAGCGTGTAGCCGAGGCCGTCCTTCGCCCCGCCGCGCCAGTCCTCGGTCCAGATCACGGACGCCGGGACGTCGTTGCCGCGCAGCGCCTGGGCGACATCGCGCACGTTCTGCGAGCCGTAGATCGCGTCGAGCCAGGGCGCGAAGGCGAAGGGCGGAGGGAGCGCCGGGCGGCCGACGGCGGCTGTCATCTTCTCGACGGTGGTCGCCGGATCGGGCCCGTAGAACAGCGTCACGTCCAGCTTGTTCTCCCAGGACTCGATGCGCACGGTGTGCTCGTTCCCGGAACACATGTCGAACTTCGAGTAGTAGGGCGTGTCCAGCAGCAGGCCGTAGCCGCGATTGGTCACGTACATCGGTATCGGCGAGTGCGTGGTGTGGCGGCGGCCCTTCAGGTACCAGAGCCCCTGGATATCGTCGGTCGGCAGCTTGCCGATACCGTCCTCGCTCACCCAGATGGGCACCGTCTGCCCGCGCTGGTCCACGTCGAACGACTGCCCCCCGAATCCGATGAAGTGATCGTCCGCGTTGCACTTGAACGCCATGCTGGCGCGGTCGTCCGCGTCGCGGCCGGCCAGCACCAGGTGCAGGTTGCCGTCCGCCGTCGGTTCGATGCGGCCCTTGCCGAGTGCTCCGTGGCTGCCTTCTAGCGAGAAGGACAGGCTGCCGTCGGCGGCCTGCTTCACCGCGGCGAGCTTCGTGACGCCGCTCCAGGGATCCGCGTTGGTCTCCTCGATCTTGAAGGAGCCGAACATCATCTCGTAGCTGGCGTCGGCGTGGCGGAAGGCGGCGGCGATGTCGGGCGTGCCGCTTCCACCGCTGCCGCCCGGTAGCCCGTCGATCAGCACCGTGCCGTCGGGGGCGGTGATCACGATGCGGGCGGGGTCGGTGTCGAGCTGGACGTCCAGGCCCCCGACGGTCCCGTGCACGGTCCTGCCGTGGCTGGCGCTGGAGCTGCAGGCGGGCAGGCACGACAGTGCCACCAACGGCGCCCAGAGCAGCACTCTGGAGCCGCGAGGGCGGGCGGGTGCAGGGCTCATCCAGCAATTTCTACCGCATCCGACCAGCGTGGCGATATGGCGCCGCTCCACCACGCCGCGCCAGAGTGCGGCGTCCGTGGGGCAGGCTGCCCGCCGCCCGGCTTTTCCCGGGGCTGGCGGCGGGCAGGCCATGTTCCGGGAGGCGGCAATCGCCGCGTTTCTCCCAGGAGATCAGCAGGTTATGGCTCCGATAGCCGCGCCCTGCCGTTCCGGGTGCGCATTTTGCTTCGGGAGTGCGGACTTGCGCCCTGACAGCACCTGTTGCCACGCTGGGCCCCGCGATGGGACCTAGATCCAGGTGGCCTGCGGGGCTTGCGCTGTTCGGGGCGGTGTTGGGGCTGGTCTTCGCGTCCTATTCGACGCTGGACTACGCCGCGCACCTCGACCGACGGCTGCACAACATCCACTGTAGCTTCATTCCCGGCGCACCGCCGACCTCCGAGGCCGAGGCGTGCCGGGCGGCGATGTACAGCCCGTACTCCGCGCTGTTCAAGGGGCAGTACTGGGGCGGGATCCCCATTTCGCTGTTCGCGCTGGGGGCGTTCTCGTTCCTGGCCGGCTTCGCCCTCTACCTGCTTCTTTCCGGCCCGCGTGCGCCGAAGAAGGCGGTGGTGTTCCAGGCGGTGGTGGGGACGACTCCGCTTCTGGTGTCGCTCCTGATGTTGGCCATCTCCGTCATCAAGCTGGGCGAGATCTGCAAGGTGTGCGCGGGGATCTACTTCTCGTCGGCCCTTCTCGCGACCGGTTCCCTGGTCGGTTTGATGACCCTCAAGGGGCGCGGAACGCAGGCGATGGATGCGCCGCCGCGACCCACGATCAACATCGTGTTCCCGGTGTTGTGGCTGGCGGCACTCGCCGTCATCTCGCTGATCCCCTCGTTCGTGTACGCCAGCACGATGCCCGATCAGCGGCCCTACCTGTCGACCTGCGGCAAGCTGAAGAAGGCCAGCGAGTCGCACAACGCGCTCATCAAGATGAGCACGCCGCAGTCGGTGCAGCCCACCACGCTCTTCGAAGACCCGCTGTGTCCGACGTGCAAGGCGTTCCACGAGCGCCTGGTCTCCGAAGGCGTGTTCGACAAGCTCAGCGTGCAGCTGGCGCTGTTCCCGCTGGACACGGAGTGCAACTGGATGCTCGACAATTCGCTGCATCCCGGCGCGTGCACCGTGTCCAAAGCCGTGCTGTGCGGCGGCGATCAGGCGCGGCAGGTGCTCGAGTGGGCGTTCCACGACCAGGACTACCTCAAGCGGGCCGGCAAGGCCGGCGAGCCCACGCTGCGCGCAGTGATCAAGAAGCGCTGGGGGGACAAGATGCTCAAGTGCATCGACGCCAACAGCACCAAGGTGCGGCTGAACCAGAACCTGCATTACGCGGCGGACAACAACATTCCGGTATCGACCCCGCAGATGTACCTGGGACAGAGGCGCGTGTGTGACGAGGACACCGACCTCGGCTTGATGTACACCCTCCAACAGCTTGCCCCGCAGGTGTTCAAATGACAGAGCCCATGGGACCCCACGGCACGTTGCCCGGCGGAGTCGTTCCTGGCGGACAGCAGCAGGGAGGCGCGCCGCCCGCGGGAGGTCCGCCGCCGGGCGGCGTCGCGCCAGGCGTCCCGCCAGCGGGTAGTCCGCCGTCGAAGGCAGGCCTGCCGTCGTGGCTGGCGCCGCTCTCGGGCATGCTCGCCACCCTGGTCCTGCTCATCTCCATGGTCGTAATGGTGAGCACGACGGTTGGCAACGCCAAGGAACGGCTGGTGACGCCGCAAGCCGAGAAGCCGAAGGTCGCCATCGCCAACGAAGCCGAGGTCGGCTACTGCACGCCTCAGTTCAAGAAGGTGCTCGAGCGCGTGTTGCACTCCTGCGGCCTGGCGAGCGGCGGCGAGCGGCGCGGGTGCAAGCCCACGGACGTGAAGACCTTCGCTTCCATCAGCGACGAGGACTTCAACGCGCTGTTCACGCCGCTCAAGGAACGCGGAGCGGTGCTGATGTTCGATATCGGCAAGGACGAGCTCGACGACAACAGCAAGAAGCTGCTCGAGAAGAAGTGGTTCAATCGCAAGGGGGCGCGCTACTTCTTCGTGGTCGCGCGGGCCTCGAAGACCGGCACCGTCGCCAAGAACCGCGCGCTGTCCCATCGCCGGGCGAACTCCGTGATGTTCTATCTGAAGAAGATCTCCAATGATCCGGAGATCGACAAGAAGGTCGGGCTGCTCTGGCTCGGCAACGAGTTCGCCCAGCTCTCCACGCAATACTGCTCGTGGCCCAATTCACGTCCGGAGAAGAAGTGCGACGACGACGCCATCAACCGCAGCGCATTCGTTTCCTGGGTGGACTGCCGGCTGTAGCCGCGCTGACCGCAGCGCTGGCTTCCAGCGCCTGCAGCAAGAAGGACGACGCCCCGCTCGCGCCCAAGGCGCGCAGCCAGTCCGTGGTGGCGACCGGGCCAGCCGACACTGCGACGGCGCCGCCAGCGCAGGCCTCCGCTCCGGAAAAGCCCAAAGAGGTAAAGAAGCCGCGCAAGCTGTGTGTGGACGAGATCAAGAAGCCCGGGCGACCCTTCCCGACCGTGACGCCGGCGCGGGCGGCGGCGAAGGGCGTGGCCGAGCCGCCCGCGGCCATGCCCATTGGCAAGAGCGGCTGGACGTGGGTGAACCTGTGGGCGGCGTGGTGCGCGCCGTGCAAGCAGGAGATGCCCCTGCTTCTGTCCTGGCAGAAACAGCTCGGCGCGCACATGCAGGTGCTGTTCGTCAGTATGGATGACGACGAGCGGCAGCTGCACGGCTTCCTCGACGGGCAGCCCGAAAGCGGCATGCGTTCGACCTACTGGCTGCCGGACGGCAAGAAGCGCGAGGATTTCCTGAAGGACGCGCACATCGACGAGGACACCGCACTGCCGGTGCAGCTTCTGGTCGATCCGAAGGGCGAGGTGCGCTGTGTCGTGCACGGCGCCATCGAGGACAGCGATCTGGCGCAGGTCCGCAAGATCGTCGGCGGATAGCGGTCTCTGCCATGGATCCGGAGCTGCCGACGATCCAGCTGCCGGGCTTTCTCAAGCGTGCGCTCGCGGCGGGCCACCCGTGGGTGTATCGCGATCACGTGCCGCGCGGGCTGTCCCTGTCATCGGGCAGCTGGGTCAGGGTGCAGGCCGGCAACTTCGCTGGCTACGCCCTGTGGGACGAGCGATCGCCGATCGCGCTCCGCGTGCTGTCGGCAGAGCGGCTGCCGGACGCGCTCTGGACGCTCGAACGCGTGCAGCGGGCGTGGGAATTGCGGGAGTTGGTGCGCTCCGGGGACACGACCGCTCTGCGCTGGCTCAACGGCGAAGGCGACGGCCTGCCGGGTATCACGGTGGACCTGTACGGTGGTTTCGCCGTGGTCGTGAGCTATGTCGACGCGGTCGAGCCACTCTTGCCGTGGGTGGTCGACGCGCTCGCCCAGACCACGAAGCTGGCGGGCGTCGTGCGCCGCCGCAAGGGCGAGGAGCTGGAGCTCCTGTCCGGACGCAAGCCGCCGCGCGAGCTCATCGTGAGCGAGCACGGGCTCCGCTTTGCGGTCGATCTGTACGCCGGGCAGAAGACCGGACTGTTCCTCGACCACCGCGACAACCGCCGAACGGTTGGACAGCTCTCCGCAGGGCGGCGCGTGCTCAATCTGTTCTCGTACTCGGGAGGCTTCTCGGTGCACGCGGCGGCAGCGGGTGCGACAGCGGTGACCAGTGTGGACAGCGCGCCGGCGGCCATGGCGGACGCGACGCGCAATCTCGAGCTGAACGGTCTCGACCCCGACAGCCACGAGCCGGTGGTATCGGACGCCTTCGAGTTCCTCGAGCGCGCGGTGAGCCAGGCGCGGCGCTTCGATCTGGTCGTGTGCGATCCGCCGAGCTTCGCCCGTGAACGGAGCCAGCTCGATGCCGCGCTCAAGGCCTATACGCGCGTGAACATGCTGGGCCTCAGGGTGACGGAGCCGGGCGGGCTGTACGCGGCGGCGAGCTGCACCGCGCAAGTCTCTCCGCAGGCCTTCCGCGAGACCCTGGCGGAGTCGGCGAGGCGTGCCAAGCGCCGGCTGCAGATCGTTCACGAAGCCGGGCAGGCGCCCGATCATCCGGTCATGGCCGGACATCTCGAAGGACGGTATCTGAAGTTCGTCGTGGGACGGGCTTTGCCCATCGCGTAGGCGATGTCGATGTTGTGCCTCCGGTCGCGCCGCGCGATGCTGGCGGCGACGGGAGGTAGGGCATGACGCTTCGATTGGTGGTTTTCCACGGTTCCGTTCGCAGCCATCGCCAGGGTATTCGAGCCGCGCGCTTCATCGCGGCGCAATGCCGGGCGCGTGGGCACGACGTGGCGCTCATGGACCCACTCGACTACCCGCTGCCGCTGCTCGATCGCATGTACAAGGAACATGCGAAAGGCGAAGCACCGGACATGCTGGAGAAGCTGGCGCGCCTTGTCCGCGTCGCCGATGCGTACATCGTCGTGACGGCCGAGTACAATCATCTGCCTCCGCCCGCACTGGTGAACATCCTGGATCATTTCCTCGAGGAGTACTTCTGGAAGCCCTCGGGGATCGTGTCCTACTCCGCGGGGTCGTTCGGCGGCGTGAGGGCCGCTGTCGCGCTTCGCGAGATGTTGGCGGAGCTCGGCATGTCGTCGATTCCGTCGACGCTGCCGGTGCCCCGTGTGAAGAGCGCCTTCGACGAAGACGGCACGCCTATCGACGCGGCGGCCTGGGAGAAGCGTGCAGGGAAGTTCCTCGACGAATTCGAGTGGTACGCCACCGCACTTCGCGACGCGCGGGTCCGCGACGGAAAAGACATGTGCCCCGGTCGTGGGTTCTGCGAAGCGCTGGAGGCATTGGGCGGCGCGTGAAGCCGTCATGGCGGAAACATCCGCATCTGGCGGAAATGAACCGGAAATTGCTGTCACCAGACGGACCGCAAGCCGTGATACCCTGATCGGGTCATGGCAACCTGCCGCTTACGCGTCCTGTTGGCGATCACGCTGGGTTCGCTGGTCGCTGCTGCAGCCGGTTGCAGTGCGGCGTCGGGTCCGCCCAGCGAGCGGGGCTACTCCTCGTCGACTCCGGGCTGCAGCGAGGGTGATTGCAGCGCCTGCTCGACGTGCGTCGACTCGTGCGCGTGCACGACCCACGGCGACCCGAAGTGCTCGCAGGCCTGTAGCCAGGGCAAGGGCACTGGTGCGGGAGGCAGCGGTTCGATCGGGCAGGGCGGTAGCGGCACCGCGGGCTCGCCGGGCGCGGGCGGTTCGAGTGGCAGCTCGGGCGGCAGCGGCAGCGGCGGCAGCGGCAGCGGCGGCAGCGGCTACGGTGGGAGCGGCTACGGTGGCAGCGGCAGCGGCAGCGGCTACGGCGGCAGCGGCAGCGGCAGCGGCTACGGCGGCAGCGGCAGCGGCGGCAGTGGCGGGTCAGGTGCTGGCGGTTCGGGAGGTTCCGGATCCACCAGTGTCCAGCAGGCGGCGATCGATCGCGCGAAGGCGGGAGTCGGCTTCTCGTACTGGTGGGGTCATGGGCGCTTCCTGCCGCAGGGGCCGACGTCGAGCATCGCCGGCTCGTGCACCGGCAACTGCCCGAGCTGCACGCACAGCGGCAGCTATGGCGGTGACTGTTCGGGATTCGCGGCGAAGGTCTGGCAGGTTCCGTCGACCAACACCGACATGAGCGTCGACTCGCATCCGTACAGCACGCTCGATTTCAGCCAGGACACCAGCCAGTGGTCGACCGTGTCACGCGGCTCGATGCAGCAGGCCGACGCGATGGTGCATCGGCAGAACGGTGCCGGACACATCTTCATCTACGATCACGGCGACGGCTGGGGATCGATGTACGCCTACGAGTGCAAGGGCTGCTCGTACGGCTGCACGTCGGGGATGCGTACGGCTTCGAGCGCCTATCACCCGATACGCCGTACGGGGTACTAGCGGGTGACATCGGACGACCGCGCACGCCGGCCGGCGCTGCTCGGTGCGCTGGCGCTTCTCGTGCTGGCGTTGATCCTGGTGTACCGCGCCAGGAAACCGTCGTCGCACTCCTCACCGCCACCCTCGGCGAGCGTTGCCCGGAGGCGGCCAGCGCATCGCGTGCTGCCGCCGCCGGCAGCGTTGCCGGCCGCGTCCAGCGCGCCCGCGCGCATTCCCGCCGCGTCCGCGCCAGCCCGGCGTGCGGGGGCGAAGTTCTTCGCCGCGTGGGGGTCCGGACCGGACCAGCTCGGTCACACGCGCCCCCAGGAGGGAGACCCGATGGGGCCGATGAGCCTGGCGGTCGACGCGCAGGGGCGCACCTACATCCTCGACGAGATCAACGGCCGGATTGTCCGGCGCGACGCCGACGGAAAGCCCGAAGCGACCATCCCGCTGCACCAGCAGACGCCCGACGATATCGCGATCGCGTCTGACGGCTCGATTGCGGTGCTCGATCGCACCGCCGGCAAGGAAGTGGCGCTCTACGATTCCTCTGGTGCGCTGCAGGGCAGCCTGCCGCTGGTCGGCAGCGGTCTCACGGATCCGGGGGAGGTCACGAGCATCATCACGGACGGCAACGACGTGTACGCCGAGCTGGAGCACGACAAGCTGGTCAAGCTCGGCGACACGAGCGGTACCGCCGCCAGTTCCCGCACCACGCTCTCCGGTCGCCCCAGCCGCGACGGAAAATCGCTGCTGTCGGCCGTGATCGCCGACGCGAACGCCGGTCGCGTACGCGTCACGAGCATCGTGCGTGCGAGCGGCGCCGTACGCTTCGCTCGCGACATCGCGCTGGTCCCGATTATCCACCAGATCCTGCTGCTCGACACGGATCTCTCGGGCACCATCTACTTCGCCGTGGAGTTCCAGCGCCCAGGCGCGGCGGCCAAGGTGACGCTCTCGTGTCTCGATGCCGAGACGGGCGCGGTCATCGGCGGCGCGCTCCTGCCGGCGAACACGATGCCCGAGGAGAGCTTCCGTGACTTTGCCGTGCTCGACGACGGCGGCGTCATCTACGCCCTGCGCTCCAACGCCGGGGTGACGTACCAGCGCTACTACTGCGGCTGACGCCCCAGTTCCCACTTCAAGCCGCCCGCGCTTCCCGAAACTGCCAGGCGCCGCCCGTGCACCCCCTCCAGGTGACACCAGGTGCACAGAGCGATCACGTTGTCGTCCTCGTCGCTGCCCCCCTGTGACCGGAACTGCACGTGGTGCGGCGTTACATCATGCCGCGAGCACACGGGACTCGAGCACGTGTAGCGGTCGCGCGCGTAGATGTGGGCGTATTTCTCGCTGCGCACGGTGAGGTGCCGCCACGCTTTCCAGAACTGGTCGCACAGGAAGCGCACGAAGCTCGTGCAGCGCGACAGGTGCTTGTGCATCACGCCGGCGAGGGCCCGCCAGAAGCGCGCCGTGTCCCGCGCCACCCGCAGATCCACCCGCACGCTTGCCGGGCCCGCGCCCAGCGCGGCGGACATCTGGCCTTGTGCTTCGAGCACTGCGTCGCGGTCGCCGGAGAGCACGTGCGACTCGAGCTCCCGGATCTCCCGCAGCGTCTCTTCCGGCGGCGGCACTGCCCGCCCCCCGACGCCGCGCGAGAGCTCGGCGGCGCGCACGTCTTCTTCAAGGTGCTTCACCGTGCGCGCCCGCGCTCGCTCGATCCAGGCGCCGGCCGTCTCCGCGGTCGCGACCCGCGAGATCAACAGCGCCGCTTCGTACCCGATCTCGCCCGCACCCAGTGCGCCTCGCACCCGCGGGCACCAGCGCCGTGCCAGCGCGATCTTCGCCTTGAAGCTCGACGGCGAAATCCCGAGGCGCTCGCGGACGTATTGCGACTCGGTGGCGTAGCCGAGCCGACGCCAGCCTTCGGCTTCATGGAATGCCCGCGCGGCCCGGCCCAGCTCCACCTCGCGCTGGGAAAGCTCCCGCGAAAGCTGGCCGATCCGCGCATCCAGCGCCCGCAGGCTCCGGGGCAGCTCGAAGACCACCGCCGCCTGTTTCCCGCCGGGACCCCGCGCATGGAAGTTCTCCTCGCAGCGCTCCTCCGATTCCTCGCGCCAGGCGTCGAGCTGTTGCCTCCACCTGGCAACTGCATCTGCTTCGCGCTCGCTCTGTTCGAATGCCTCCAGATCGTTTGCGGGCAGGACATGGGAGAGCGAGCTGTAGCTCTCCGAAAGCAGCGCATGCACGAAGCCCTCTGTCGTGCGCTCTCCGAAAGCGTGCTCGGCGAAGCGCCGCGTCCACTGCCACAGCCACGCATCCGCCGCGCCCAGCGTCATGCCGAGCGTTACCATGTCGAGATCCGCTCGTTGAACGCGCTCGCTCGAGGGCTTGTCCACCTCGCTCGAGTCGGGCTTTGTGACCAGCAGCGCCCGCATCTCGCGTACCGTCGAGCGCAACGCCAGCTCCGTCAGCGCCGTGTCCGTCTTCGCGGTTGCATGGCGCGCGACGAGCTCCGCCATGCACCATCCCACCGCGCCGCCGGCGAGCGCGGCGCGGAGCTGCGGTAGCTTCGCCACACGCTGTGCGAGCAGGCGCGACTCGCCCGCCCAGCGAGCGCTCCGCCCGCACCGCTCGCGCGCATACGCGCCGAGCGACGAGAACCCGAGCTCGTGATGCCCGCCTCGTTGCGCCAAGAACTCCAGCAGCTCGCCCAGCACCAGCCGCGTCTGGCTCTCGCCCCGCACCAGCTTGGTCAGCCGCGCGTCGAGCCGCACCACCTCGCCCGGCGGGGCCGCACGCGCCCGGCACACCCCCGCGTTGGACGGCCGCGTCCAAGCGACGGCGCCCCCAGAAAACATGCGGGAAACCTAGTGACAGCTGAACAGATGTCAAGTACCAGATGAGGATATTCCAGTCCGGACCCGGGGCAGCGCGCCGGCTCGCGAAGGCGCCCGCCGCTGGCGCCAGCACGCACTGCTCGACAGCGGGCGAGCGTCCGCGCCAGGACGCAGTGCCCGACACGGAGCCGGTTGTGCCGCCGCCGCCGCCGCTACCCGCGGGTGGCCGCTCCGGGCATCGCTTTGGCCGGTCGGGTCAACGACCGGAGGTGGGTGGATGTGCGACCGTCACCCTGGACGGTGAACTCATGAAAAAGCGCGCGATTCAGGGACTCTGGGCGATGGGGCTGATGCTGCTGGTGGGCTGCGGCGGGGTGCAGGACCAGACGACGGCGAACGAACGGCTCGTTCCGGTGCCGGTCCAGGATGGCGACCCGGCCAACGGCGCCGTGTTCGCGACGGACGTGTCGTTCTGGGAGACGCCGCTCTCGCAGGCCGAGATGGACTGCTTCTGGGATTCGGGTGTCCGACACGTCATCGTCGGCACGCAGGAGGAGGCCATCACGCGCGAGCAGCTCGCGATGGCGGTCTCGCGCGGCATGACCGTGGACGCCTATGTCTACCTCTACTGGGACACCGACATGACGGCGCAGGTGAAGCGGGCGTTTTCGCGCGTCTCGGGTTTTCCCATCGGTCGCATGTGGCTCGACATCGAGCAGGACCCGGGAAGCCTCGGTGCGGCGGCCGTCGTTTCGGATATCCAGCAGGCGGTCACGGCGTGCCAGGCCCAGGGCGGCGTCGAATGTGGGATCTACACCGGCAAGGGCTTCTGGCAGACGTACGCGGGCGATACCCAGGCGTTCTCGGACGTGCCGCTGTGGTGGGCCCACTACGACGGCAAGACGTTGCTCTCGACCTGGGCCGACGACGCCTTCGGCGGCTGGACGATCCGGTCGCCAAGCAGTGGGCGACGAAGCCGCTGTGCGGCATCGGCGGCACCGACTGGGACTCGATGCAGGTCAGCGCGACGCCGACGGTCGTCGTCGATCGCAGCACGTCGCCCGACACCGGCGCGGTGCCGCCGGCTCCGACGGGTCTCTGGCCGGCGAACGGCGCGCAGCTGACCGACGACTACGCGAAGGTGATGAGCGAGCTGGTTCCGCGCGCGACGCTCTACGACATCGCCGTGGAGCGCTACATCGGCTCGAGCTGGACCACGTACTACACGTGGAAGAATCCGAACGCGTTCGTGAAGTTCTATCCGAACACGCCGAACGCGCTCTACCGCTTCCGGGTGCGCGCGCACAACTCGCACGGGATCGGGCCGTGGTCGGCGTGGTCGGTCTTCGAATTCGGGGACTACAACGGTACCTGGCCCAACACGACGCCTCCGCCGCCTCCCGCCCAGGATGCCGGAGCGCCGCCTCCCGCCCAGGATGCCGGAGCGCCGCCGAGCGCCGACGCCGGCGCGCCGCCGAGCGCCGACGCCGGCGCGCCGCCCTCCCAGGACGCCGGAGCGCCGCAGACGGACGCGGGGACTCCGCCTCCGCCGCCCTCCGGTGTTCCCGGCAACCTGACGCCCGATGGGGATCCGCTGCTCTCGACGTCCAGCGTCACGCTGTCGTGTTCGGCCGTTTCCGGCGCCACCGCGTACGAGTTCGCGATCGAGTTCCAGAGTGCGAGCGGCTTCTCGCCTTACTACACGTACCCGGCGACCAGCCCGTCGCGAACGTTCTACCCGCAGATCCACGGTACCGATTACCGCTGGCGCGTGCGCGCGAAGGTCGCCGGGGCGTTCGGCGATTGGTCGAGCTACGCCACCTTCCAGTACAAGTAGGCCGGCTCCGGGCTTCGGGCTCCGGTTGGTGCAACGCGCGGGGTGATCTAGCCTCCCAGGTGTGGCAGTTCGCGCTCCCACCATTGCCAGCGGCGCGATCCGGAAGCTCCTCGATGCGCTGGAGAGCGAAGGCGTAGATCCGGCACCCATGCTCGCCGACGTGGGGCTCGAGGCTGCGCTCGTCGCCGACCAGGACGGTCGCGTTCCCCTCGAGCGGCTGCACGCGCTCTGGGAGGCGGCGGTGCGAGCGATGCCCCGGATGGAGGCGGCGGTTGTCGGCGCCGAGCGGTATGCCCCGGGCGACTACGGCCTGGTCGGTTTCGTCGCGATGAACAGCACGACGCTCGGCGAGGCGATCCGGCACGCCGTGCGCTACCTGGGGCTATGGACGGACGACCCCGGCATCGAGCTCCACGACGACGGGACGCTCACCGTCTTCTACCGCACCCGCTTCGCCGATCGGTTGGGCCTGCGCCTCGCGACTGAAGCAACTCCCGCCGAGCTGTTGAACGGCGCGCGGGTAGTTACGCAGAAACGGATCACGCCGCTGGCGGTCCGGTTCGCACATCCGGCGCCCGCCGACACCTCGGCGCACCGGGCGTTCTTCGGCTGTCCGCTCGAGTTCGGAGCGCCGGACAACGCCATGCGGCTGGAGCCGGCCGACCTGGCGCTCTGCTTGCCCAAAGCCGACGCGCAGCTCGGCGCCTATCTGCGCTCGCTCGCGAACCAGGCCCTCGAACGCCGCGGAGGCAGCGAGCCCGGCGAGCTCGGCCGCATCCGCGGAATCATCGCCGAGGAGCTGCAGCGCGGCGTTCCGACGCAAAGCGTCGTGGCGCAACGCCTCGCCACCAGTGAGCGCACGCTGCGCCGGCGGCTCGAGGCAGAGGGCACCTCGTTCCGGGCGCTGCTCGACGGGACCCGCGCCGAGCTGGCCAAGAACTATGTCCGCGATCGGAGCCTGCCACTCTCCGAGGTGGCGTTCCTGCTGGGCTTTTCCGAGCCGAGCGCTTTCCACCGGGCGTTCAAGCGCTGGACCGACTCGACGCCGAGCGCGTGGCGCGCCCGGGCGTAGTGCATCGACGCCGCGCCGCGGGACGCGATCAGAACGTGTAGCGCAGCGCGGCGGCGATGATGAGGGCGAGGGCCGTCTGGTTGCTGCGCGAGCGGTCGAGGACGGTGTTGTAGTCGCGGACCCCGCCGTTCAGCGCGAGCGCGTAGTGCGGGTCGATCTGGTACCACTCGAGGCCCAGCGTGCCGCCGTAATACGGGCCAAGCGACGTCGAGTCGTTGTAGCCGTAGGTGATCAGCGAGTCGTTCGTCACCTTGGCGGCGCCGATGCTGCCCTGTGCGTAGATGCCGAAGCGATCGGTGGGCTTGATGGTCAACCGGGCGCCGCCGCCGAAACTGAACATGGCGTAGGTACGCGGCGTCGGCGGAGGGTGGGCGTAGGAGGTATTCGAGAGCGTGATGTCGCCCTCGCCGAACAGCATTGCCCACTTCACGGGTTCGAAGCCGACCTGCAGGTGGAACCACGGCGAGAGCGGAGTAACGCTCTTGAGCGCGCCGAGGTGTTGCAGCGCCCCGATGCTCGACTCGACGACCAGGCCGTGGTGACGGGGTGGGGGAGGCGGCACCTCGGGCGCCGCGCCCTGGCCCGTGTCCTTCGTCTGGGGCAGGTTGCGCGAGTCGAGCCAGGCGGAGACCTCCTGCGGCGTGAGCTGGCGTGTCGCCGGTTCGTCCTTGGCGTCGGCAGCGCGCGCGACGGTCGGAAGGAACACGCCCAGAGCCAACGCGCCGGCCCAGAGAGAGCGGGCGCAGCCGAGCGGACGGTATCTGGAAGCCGGCGGCCGCATACGCGAGGAGCCGTCAAGGTAGCCCGGCTTCTGCCCGAGGTCACGCGGGCCGTGGGTCACATGAAGTCCGAACGGCCCGCCAGGCTTGCGAACGGCAGTCCAGCCTCGCGAATCGTCTCGGCGCCGCCTTCCTCGCGGTCCACGAGCGCCAGGATCCCGACCACCGTGGCCCCGGCTCCGGCGAGCGCTTCTACCGCCCGCAGGCTGGAGCCGCCGGTGGTGACCACATCTTCCAGCAACACGACCCGGATGCCGGGAAACAGCGACTTGTCGCCTTCCACGAGCTTGGCGCTGCCGTGGTCCTTCTGCGCCTTGCGGACGTAGAGTGCCGGCAGATCGCGCCCCTGCTGGTGGCTGACGAGAGAGACGGCGCTGGCCAGTGGGCAGCCGCCGAGCTCCACGCCGCCGACGGCGTCGCACCCGGGCAGCTCGGCGAGCGCCTGGAACATCAGCTCGCCGACGAGCGCGTGGCCCTCGGCGGTGAGCACGGTCTGCTTGCAGTCGATGAAGAAGTCGCTCTCGCGCCCCGAGGCGAGGACCACGCGCTTCTTCGCGAAGCTGCGCTCGCGGAGCAGCTCGACAAGGCGCTGGCGTCGCTTCTCGTCGATCACGCGCTACCTGCGGGTCTTCTTCTTCTTCTTGCGACCGCGCGTGCGCTTGCTGAGAGCCGGGACCACGGGAGGCGGGGGACGCCGCTTGGCCGCCTTCTTGCGCGGGGCCGCCTTTGCTGCCCGGGCCGGCGCCGCGGCCTTCTTCTTCGGGCTGCGGCGCGGAGCGGGCGCCGGGCGCGCGGCCCGCGGCGGTGCCGGCTCCTCGTGCTGGGCCGGCGTCTCGCTGCGTGCGCTCCGGGCGCGCGCAGCGGGTGCTGCGGGCTCGCCGTCGGTGCGCACGTTGCCGCGCACCAGCGCGCCGTCGGCGATGCCGATGCTGGGCCCACCGAGGTCGCCGACCACACGCGCGCTGCTCTCCAGCAGCACCGCGTCCGTGCCGTGCAGGTTGCCGGCTACGGCTCCCGCCACCGAAATACGCGCGCCGCTCACGTTGCCCTTGACGGCGCCGTGCTCGCCGAGCGTCACGTCGCCGTCGACGTTGACGTCGCCCTCGACGCGCCCGTCGATCACGAGCGAACCCTCGCCGCGCACGTTGCCGCGCACGACCGTTCCCTGTCCGATTGTCGAAGCAGCCGCCATCGGTACTCCGCTCAGACTTCCATGTCGACGTTGCCCTTGAACGAGGCTCCGTCTGCGATAGTAAGCCGCGACGACTTCACGTCGCCGACGAGTCGTCCGCCGGCTTGCAGGTCGACCCGCTCGGCGACGTTGACGTTGCCCGTGACCTGCCCGGCGACGCTGAGCGCGGAGGCGCTGATGTCCGCCTCGACATTGCCGTCGGAATCCGACGCTGACCGCGTCGCTGCTGCTCAGGGTCCCGCGCAGGGTGCCGTGCACAACGACCTCTTCGTCGCTCGTGACCTCACCTTCGACCGTGAGCCCTTCGCCAATCACCGTGCCTGCCATCTCGCCTCGCTTAAAAGTGGGTGGGGTAGGGGGAGAGCGTCAGCGGCGGCGCCGCGTCGCCTCCAAATCCAGCTCGAAATCGGTCTCGAGACGCACGGCCACGCGCGCGCCCGGTTCGATCGTTACGCGCGAGCCCGAGAGCTCGCCCCGGACCACGGCGCCGGCGCGCACCAGGACCGGCCCGCGGGCCACCACGTCGCCCAGCAGCGTGCCGGCTACCTCGAGTGATTCGGCGTGGACGTTGCCTTCCACGGCCCCGCCCTCCGCGATCTCGGCGGGGCCCGTGATGGCCAGATCGCCGCGGAGTTGGCCCTCCACGCGGAGCCCGCCTTCGCCGTTGACCCGCCCGGTCAGCCGCGTTGCCGCACCGAGCACGCTCATGTCGGGGTTGTGCTTTGCCATGGGATCGCGGCGCGCACGCTAGTACAGGCGCGGCTCGCTGTCACCGGGGCGTGGAAGCGGCCAGAACCCGGGCGGCCCGGGAGACGGAGCGGAACAGCCCCCGCGCGTAGAGTAGGCGTTTTTCCGCTTCCGGAAGGTCGCCCGGCCGCCCGCGGGTGGCGGCCGCCAGTAGTATCGCGGCCGACACGCTCACGTTCAGGCTCTCGACGAAGCCGCGCATGGGGATCCGCACCGAGCGGGGTGCGGCCTGCTGCAGCGCCTCGCAGATGCCGTCGTGCTCGTTGCCGAGCACCAGCGCCAGCCGCTCGATGCCCGGGAGCTCCGCAGGTAGGAGTTCCCCTTCCGGGTGCGTCGCCACCAGCTCGAAGCCGCGCCGGCGCAGGGTCGAGATGGCCTCCTCCGGCGTCCGGTGGCGCACCACGTCAATCCAGCGCTCGGTGCCTTTGGCCACGCCCCCGGAGACGAGAAACGGCTCGTTGCGTGGCACGACGTGCAGCTCCTGCACTCCGAACGCGTCGCACGAGCGCATCACGGCCGCGCCGTTGTGCGGATCGTGCGGGGCATCCATCAGCACGGTCACGTTGCCGAGTCGCTCTGCGACGACCGAGCGCACGCGCTCGCGCCGCGGCTCCAGCACCAGCGGCTCCAGCACGGCGATCACGCCTTCAGCGGTCCAGTCCGCGCTCCACGGCCAGCGGCTGCTGCCCGGTTCGAAGGCGTCCTCGGCGTTGCGGTCCACGCGGCGGCACCCGCGGGTTCAGGCCAGCGACTGGCCGATGGCTGCACCCACCCGGGTCAGCTGGTCCATCATGTCGCTGAACATCTCGAAGGTCAGGGCCTGCGGACCGTCGCTGAGCGCCTTCTCGGGATCGGGGTGCACCTCGACCATCACGCCGTCCACGCCCGTCGCCACGGCGGCGCGCGCTAGCGGCGTGACGGCGCGGGCGACGCCGCTGCCGTGCGAGGGATCGACGACCACCGGCAGGTGCGTGATATCGCGGAGTAGCGGCACGATGCCGAGATCCAGCGTGTTGCGCGTCATGGTCTCGAAGGTGCGGATGCCGCGCTCGCACAGGATGACCTGGTAGTTGCCGCGCGACACGATGTACTCGGCCGCCATCAGCCACTCCTTCACCGTCGAGGAGAGCCCGCGCTTGAGCATCACCGGCTTGCCCAGGTTGCCGACGGCTTCGAGGAGCGAGAAGTTCTGCATGTTGCGCGCGCCGATCTGCAGGATATCGGCGTACTTCGCCACCAGCGGCAGCGTCTCGGTGTCCTTCACCTCGGTGATGACCGGCATGCCGGTCTCTTCACGCGCTTCGGCCAGAAGCTGCAGGCCTTCCTCGCGCAGACCCTGGAAGTCGTAGGGGCTGGTCCGCGGCTTGAACGCGCCGCCGCGCAGCACGGTGGCGCCGTGTTCGCGCACGTGGCGTGCGGTCGACATCACCTGCTCGCGGCTTTCCACCGAGCAGGGGCCGGCCATGACCGTGAGCGCGCCGCCGCCGATGCGTGTGTTGCCTACCTCGACCACGGTGTCGTCCGGCTTCACCTCGCGGCTGACCAGCTTGTAGGGACGGCTGACCGGCACAGCGTCCTGCACGCCGGGCAGGCGATTGAACAGCGCGGGATCGAGGGCGCCCTTGTTGCCGGTGATGCCGATCGCGAGGCGCACCGCGCCCGGTATCTGGTTGGGGGTCAGGCCCAGCTCCTTCACGCGGTCGCAAACCGCGTCGATCTGCTCCGCGGTCGCGTTGGACTTCATCATGATCAGCATCGGCAGATCCTTCCCATGCCCCGCCCCGGGGCCGGCACATGTAGCACAAACCCGCGTAAATGCGCCACAAAGCCCCCGGCGTGGGTCGGCGACCTGCTCGGCGGGGCTTTCCTGTCGGCGATCCGGGGATTATGTTCTCGCCCCCCAGCTAGTTTTCCGGAGCAGTTTTCATGGCATCTCAGAACGTTCACGTCTTCAACGATCTCAACTTCGACGAAGAAGTCCTGAAGTCCGACGTACCCGTCCTCGTCGACTTCACAGCGACCTGGTGCGGTCCCTGCAAAGCGCTCGCTCCCATCGTCGATCAGGTCGCCGAGGAGCTGAACGGCAAGCTCAAGGTCGGCAAGCTCAACGTCGACGAGGCACCTGTCACCGCCGGCAAGTACGGCGTTCGCGGCGTGCCCACCGTGATGGTGTTCAAGAACGGCGAGCGGGCGGCCCAGCATGTCGGCCTCACCACCAAGCAGAAGCTGATCGCGCTGGTCAACGTCTGAGCGCGCGAGCGGAGCGAAAGCTCCGTCACCACACATGGCTCGTCGCGGGCGTCGCCGAAGACGCTTCGTCCTCTTCGCGCACACGTTGACCGCGGTCGTCCATATCGTCCCGGCCATGGCTCTTTCCGCGCTGCTGCCGGTCTGGGTGGCGGTGCTGCTCGCGCTGTCGCTCTGGGTGCTGACCGCCCTCAGATTGCACGCTCTGGCGTTGGACCGGCGGCGTCCGCGTTGGCTGACGCACCTCGTCGACGAGCCGGTGTTCTGGCACTGGGGAGGCTGTCTGGTCGGTCTGCCGCTGCTCGCGGCGGCTGTGCCCGTTGCGGTGCTCGGCGGGTGGTCGCCGGCGCGCGCGGCACTCGCGGCGTACGCGCTGGGCCTGGTCGTCAGCGCGTGGAGTGTGTGGGGGATCCGGCGTCGCCCTCGCGTGCGGCGGGTGGACGTGGCGATCGCCGGGCTACCGCCCCAGCTTGACGGCTACGCGGTCGCGCAGCTCAGCGATCTGCATATCGGAAGCTTCGATCCGCCTTCGCGCGGCGCGCGCTGGGTCGAGCTCTGCAACGCGCTCCAGCCCGATCTGACCGTCGTGACCGGCGATCTGGTGACCTCGGGCGTCGAGTTCTACGACGACACCGCCGAGCTCCTGGGCCAGCTCAGCGCCCGCGACGGTGTGCTCGTGACGATGGGCAACCACGACCAGTGGGACGCCGAGCGGTTCATCGCCGCCATTCGCGCCCGTGGTCCCGCGGTGCTCCTGAACGAGTGGACGTGCGTGGTCCGCGATGGCGCCACGCTGGTGGTGGCGGGGCTCGATGACCGTTTCGCGCAGCGCGACGACCTCGAACAGGCGCTTTCCGGTCGACCGGTGGGGGCTCCGACGCTGCTCTTGTCGCACTACCCCGATTTCTTCGAGCGCGCCGCGGAGCGGGGCGTGGAGCTCGTGCTCAGCGGTCACACCCACGGCGGGCAGTTCGGCCTGCCGTTCGTCGGGGAGCGCTACAACATCGCCACGCTCGCCGGGACGTGGCCGCGCGGGCTGTTTCGTTCGGGCTCGAGCCAGCTGTACGTGAACGCCGGGCTGGGTACCACGGGGCCGCCGATGCGGCTCGGCGTGCCCCCGGAGATCGCGCTCCTGGTGCTCAGGCGGGGCTGAGGCCGCTCCCGCTCGCGCGCGCACGCGACGGACCGGCGCGCCGGCGCTAGGATGCCCTCGCCCATGCACGCCCGCCCCGCTCGCCGAAACGTCCCCGCCCTGCGCCGCTCGCTGCCGTGGGCGGTGGTGGGGCTTGTGGGAGTGCTCGCTGCGGGCGCCTGTGCGGGCGGTCGCCCAGAGCCGCCGCGCCATCCGCGCAAGTCGCTGCTCGCCAGTGCGGAGGTCACGCCGGCCTATCCGTCGCCCGCGACCTGGCGCTACCACCCGAAGAAGGAAGCGCCGCTGCGGGTGCGGCGCAAACTGTCGGCTCACGAGACGCTGTACGCGGGGGACCGCGGCGAGCGCTGGCTGGTCGACACCCACGACCATTCCGTGCGTGCGGCGGCGCGGCTCGCGCCGGAGGCTCTGGTGGCGATCCTGAAGCTCGACAACGGCGGCTGGTTGTTCGTGGGACAGAGCGGCACGACCTATGAAGCCGACAAGCCACTCGGAGCGTTCATCCGCTCCAGTGCGCCGCTGGATCCGCTCGCGCGCGTCAGCGCGGCCGCGGGCGCGCTGCTGGGCGTGCGTCGCGACGGCGTGCTCGTGCAGAGCAGCGACGCCGGCGCGTCGTGGCACATCGTCGGACCCGGTCACGCGCGCTTCTCGGACGTGGCGCTCGACGACAAGGGCCGCGGCCTGGCGCTCGCTGTCCCCGAGCGTCTGTACACGACGCGGGACCGCGGAGCGAGCTGGAAGCCGCTCGACCAGAAGACCTTCGGCGCGCTATCGATCGAGCGTCGCCCCGACGACAGCATCGCGCTGTCGAGCGTGTTCGGTACTCGCGAGTGGAAGCCCGATGCGGCGAAGCCGTTCGTCGAGCTAGCTTCGCATCCCCGGGGCCAGAGCAACTACAAGCTGCCCCTTCCGCCGCCGCGCGGTCCCGACGCTTCGGCGTTGTCCGAGGGACGCGCAGCAATCGTCGGGGAACAGTATCTCGAGCTCGACCACGAAGGGGACTCCTGGCAGCTTCTGTCAGGGCCCGTCGATGGTCAGCTCGAAGCGCACCCGCTGCCGGAGGCCAAGGGGTGCCGCGCGGTGCGCATCGCCGGCTTCTCGCACTGGCTCTACCTGGCGTGCTCCCGCTCGAGCCTCGGCCGTACGTCGCGTCCCATCACGCTGATGAGGAGCAAGGACTCCGGCAAGCGCTGGACGAAGGAAGACTTTCCGGTTGTCGGCAGCATGGACGACTTCCGGATCGCGGTCGGCGTCGGCGGCGCGCTGCTGGTCAGCGGCGTGTGCCCGCCGCGTGCGGCCGGCAGTGGCTGCGGTGTGCAAGGCGTGTACTACCGGCGGCGCGCCGAGCAGGACGGCGGCGCGCCTGCGGGTGGCTCCGATCACGCCGATGCGAAGGCGAAGCCGGCCGCGCAGACCGACTACGAGCTGGCGCCTGCGGCCACGCCGGCGCTGAAGGCCAGCGCCGACGCGCTGGCCTTCTCCAGCGACGGGCGCACGGCCTACGCCATCGGTCGTCGCACAAAAAATGGCGCATTCACCGTCTTCGTTTCCCACAACAGCGGGCACAGCTTCGAGGCACACGAGATCGATCAGCTCCCGGCGGACTACGACGACAGCTACTACGGCGGCTATCGCCGCTACGGTCACAACAGCGGAACGCAGGTGGAATCCGTGATGGCTGCGGAGGACGGCACCCTGGCCATGGTCGTGTCCCGCTACGGCACGACGACCCTGCTGGTCACCGATGATGAAGGGCGCGTCGTCTCGCTTTCGCATGCGCCGTCTTCGCAGGCCGCCATCGGAGCCGCCGGCACGCGAGCCCTTGCCGTGACTCCTGGCACGCGCGACGCCTGGGAGTCGCTCGACGGCGGAGCTACCTGGGATCCGATCGGCGAGCTGCCGCTCGACCTGTGCGGCCGCGCGAGCCGGTGCAAGGTGCCCGTGTACTGCTATCCGGGTGGATGCGTGATCGGCGACCAGCTGTCGCGGATCGGGTGGCACGGCCAGGCTGATCCGGATGAGGGCGTTCTGGCGCCGCCCGCGCCGGCCCCGCCCGCGGCGTACGACGCCGCGCTGCGCGAGCCGATCTCCTGCACGCTCGACCCGGCGCCCTGGAAGGCGATCGACGGACTCCGCAAGGCTCCCGACGCGGCACAGGCCGAGCTCGGCAAGGCCGTCTGGTTCGCGCTGGTAGAGGACCCTGGGCACGCCGCAGCGTGGATGATCCACGCGACGGGCGGCGCCCATCCACGTCTCGAGAAGGTCACGCTGCTCCCGCCGGTGCGCCGCCCCGGCGCCGTGGCCATGAAGGCTTCCCACCAGGTGGAGGGCGGCGCCGCGCTACGCTACGACGTTCCCGACGGCGTGCACGAGACGAACCTGGGGCACCTGGAGGTGGCCTGGGACAATCTCTTCGAAGGCCGGGTGGTTCACGCGCGGCTCGCCGACGGCGGCGGCTACGTGCCGGGCGACTATGCCAGTCTGGGGAGCGGCCGCTCCCAGCTCGCCCGCCCCGCGCTGCTCAGTATCGCGTCGGGCGGGCTGTATCTGCGCCTGCACGGGAGTCGCGGTGACGCGCAGAAGACGCTGTTCCTCGACGGTCACGCGGTGACCGGCATTCCGCCGGTGAGCTGGCCTGATGCAGTGCAGTCCGTGCGCAGCGAGATGGTCCACGCCGGGCGCACGCATCTGCCCATCAAGATAGGCGTCGCCTTGACCCGCGCTCTCCGCGCGGCTGGCGGATATCAGTTCGACGCCATGACCACGTCTCTGGTCGACCCGGCGGCTTTCGGCCTCGACCAGGACATCGGTCTTACCTATCTCGGTGGCCGTGCCGGACTGGTGGTCACGCTCGAGGACCGTCACGGCGGGCAGCATCGAAGCCAGTTGTTCATCTTCCGTAACAGCGGAGCCGTGCTCGACCCGCCTGTTGCACTGTCGATGCAACAGGACCTGCCCGACCGGCCCTCGCGCTGCAGTACGATGCAGCGCACCAGCACGGCGCGATCGATCCAGCGGAGCGTCGCGGGAACGCGCCATCCGGTCATCGTCTCGGACGCGAGCGAGCCGCTGCGCGCGCTCTTGACGCGCTTCGCGGTCATGTACGGCACGCCGTCGTCGCCCTGCGTCGCCGCCTACGACGCCGACGCCGTGAAGCTGGAGGGCGGCGAGGTGCACGGCGAGCACGCCATCCTGCCGATCGACGATCTGGACCACGCCTGGCTGTTCCGCACGGCGCCCGGAAGCAGTGACGGTCGCATCGAGTACCGGGTGATGAAGTGCCGGTTCGACACCGGCGCCGAGGTCCCGCCCGAGCTGTATCGGGCGGCGGCCGGAGCACCGACGGCGGTCGGCGCGAGCGTCCGCATGGCCCACTGAGGCCGCAAGCGCGCGTAACTTCCCGACGGAAAGCGTGTCGGGCTCGACGTGACAGACAGCGAGTTGACGGAGGAGGGGACCAGGATCCCGGCGCGCTCGGCGAAGGCGCTGTAGGGCCGTACCGCTGTTCAGCGCACGTCGATCTCGACCAGCTCGACCCCGCGTCCCTTGAAGCGCTTCTCGAGCCGCTCGCGCCACACGTCCGCCGAAGCGCCCTCGGCCAGATCGATATCGACCGGGAGCCGGTAGCCGTTTCGGTCGGAAATGGTTCGTACGCGAAAGGGCGGCTGAAATCGACTGCAGGAGTGATAGTGTCGATCCGACGATGTTCCAACCAGCGGAGGGATTCTCGGTCACGCCAAGCGTCCAGCTCCTGCACAAGCTGGGTGCGGGCGGTATGGGCAGCGTGTGGGTCGCCGATCACCTGACCCTGCACACGCAGGTGGTCGTGAAGTTCATGTCCTCCGAGCTATTGGTTGATCCGACGAGCGTCGAGCGTTTCTCGCGCGAGGCCGCAGCCGCCGCGCAGGTCAAGAGCCCACACGTCGTGCAGATCTTCGATCACGGCGTCACCAAGGAGGGCATCCCGTTCATCGTGATGGAATTGCTCGAGGGTCGCGATCTAGGCGACCTGCTGGAATCGCGCGGTTCGATCGATGCCAGGAGCCTCACCACGATCGTGGCCCAGCTTGCCAAGGCGCTATCGCGAGCCCACGATCGCGGTATCGTCCACCGCGACATCAAGCCGGAAAACATCTTCCTGTGCGATACGGGCGACGGCGAGCTGTTCACGAAGCTTCTCGATTTCGGGATCGCGAAGAGCGAAAACCAGGGACTATCGCAGTCGACGCGCACGGGGGCGCTCATCGGTTCGCCGTACTACATGAGCCCGGAGCAGCTGGTCGGCGCCAAGGATGTCGACCTGCGCAGCGACATCTGGTCGTTGGGCGTCGTTGCGTTCCAGTCGCTCACGGGGCAGCGGCCGTTCCTCGGAGAGAATCTCGGCGCGCTTGCCGTGAAGATCCACCAGGAAGAGCTGCCCGTGCCGTCCAGCGTTGCAGCCGGGTTGCCCCCCGCCTTCGACGGATGGTTCGCGCGGGCCTGCGCAAGGAAGCGCGAGGATCGGTTCGGGTCGGCGAGAGAGGCGGCTCTGGCGCTGCGGACAGCGCTGCTCGATTCGGATGCGCCGCGGGCTGCACTGGTCTCGCTACCCGATGCCGCTCCGCATGTGCCAACGCAGGCGGTCTCCGCCAACAACGTCCCGATGCGCACCACTTCGCCCGTCAGCTCGTCGATGGAGGAGTCCACCGAACAGCCTCCACAGAAGAGAGCCGCCGGCGTGTGGCTCGCCGTAGGAGCAGTCGGCCTGATCCTGATCGGCGGCGGCGTTCTCGCGCTGCGGTCCGGAGGCGCGGCCGCGGCTGGACCCGAACCGCCATCGAGCGCGGCTGCTTCCGCGTCGGCCCCGCTCGTTGTGCCGGCGGTTGCAAGTGCCAGCGCCTCGAGTGCAGCTGCGGTCAGAGAACCCAGTGCACCGCCGAGCGCCTCGGCAGCGGCCAGTGCGTCGGCCGCGCCGAGTGCTCTGCAGGTCCGCCCCTTGCACACCAAGCCGCCTTCGCCGTGGCCGCGGCCCCATCCGCCGCCGCCCACGAAGCCCCGACCCACTACTGCTCCGACTCCGGTGAAGCAGACACCGAAGGTCCCGAAGCTGGGCGAACGCCCGATCTAGCAGACATGGCTTCCAGGTCGTCGTATCCACTATCCGGCAGGGCTCCGTTGCTGTTCGCCATCGTGCTCGGCTCGCTCGCCGTCGCTCCGATGCGTGCCATGGCAAAGCCGACGGCGGCCGAGATGGAGAGTGCGCGCGCCCTGTTCAACAAGGGCATGGATCTGCGCGACAAGGGCGATCTGGCCGCGGCCCTCAAGCGGCTGAAGGCAGCGCACTCGCTCGGTCAGACGCCGGTCACAGGCTACGAGCTCGGCCGCACGTACGTGATGCTCGGCAAGCTGCTGGAAGCGCGGGAGGTGCTGCTCTCCGTGGCCGATCTGCCGGGTGCCGGCAACGAGCCGGACGTCCGGGCCAAGGCGCGAGCCGACGCCGTCCGGCTCGCCGAGCAGCTCCGTGCGAGGGTTCCTTCAATCACACTGAAGGTGAGCGGCGCCGCCGGAGCGAAGCTCGCCCTGAGCGTGGACGGTGTGAAGCTGCCGTCCGACAGCATCGGTCTCGAACACGAGGTGGACCCGGGCAAGCACAATGTCATGGCGAGCGTCGTGGGGCGGCCCGACCGCCGCGCGGAAGCCAAGGTGACAGTTCACGAGGGCGAGTCGAAGACCGTTCAGCTCGAGCTGCCGCCCGCCGAGGCCACCGCGGCCACGCCACCCACACCGGCTCCGACCCCGGCGCGTCCGGTCGGACCTACGCCGCCCACCGTGGACACGGGCGCGAAGCCGGACCACACGCTCAGCTACGTCGGGCTGGGCACATTCGGCGTCGGTCTGGTCGTCGGCTCGGTCACCGGGGTCATGGCACTGTCGAAGGGCAGCTCGGTGAAGAACGCCTGCAACACCGCTACGAAGGTCTGCCCACCCACCGAAAAGTCGAAGCTGGATGCGACGAAGAACCTAGCCACCGTGTCGACGGTCGGCTTCGGTGTGGCGGGAGCCGGCGCGGTCATCACCATCATCGGTCTGGCCTCGGAGGGCGGGAAGAAACCTCGTCCAGCGGCGCGCCACGTGGCGCCCGTGATCGGCCTCGGGTACGTGGGACTGGACGGGGTGTTCTGATGGGGCAGCGCGTGCTCCGGGTCGCGCTGCTCGCCGCGCTGGTGCTGACGCCGCTTGCGTGCCTGAACGTGATCGGACTGGACGGCTATTCGGTGGGTACATCGGGAAGCGGTGGCTCGACCAGCGGTGGCACGGGCGGCTCCGCCGGCACGGACGGCTCCGCCGCCGCCGGGACAGGCGGCGGCCCTGCGGACGCTGGGGCCTGCGCCGACGGCGGCTGTCTGCTCTCGTGCACAACGGGGCTGAAGTGTCCGTCGGGAATGTTCTGCTCGAACGACGGCAAGTGCGTTCCGGATCCCCAGTGCAGCGTCGCGTCTGGCACGTGCACCCTGTACCCGCAGTGCGGCTGCACCAACGCACAGACATGCGTCGCAAAGAGCAACACGACGGGCAAGTGTGCGGCTGCCGGCACCGGACTATTCGGCGCGCCCTGCCAGGATACCAGCGACTGCGCCAAGGGCCTCACTTGCTATGGCGACCTCTGCGTGTCCTTCTGCAAAGCCAAGAACGACTGTCTGCTGCAACAGGGCACGTTCGAGTGCACACCGGCAGGCACGAGTCAAAGTACGGAGGATGTTTGCGTTGCTACGTGTGCTCCTTCCGGCGGCGCCGGCTGCGGCCCAGGGGCGAAGTGCGCGACGTTGTACGTCGATCCGAAGCCGCCGGACTTCATCTGTGTCCGCGCCGGTACGGCCAAGGCCGGCTCCGATTGCTCCAACGACACCTACAGCTGCGCGCCGGGGCTCACGTGCGACGACAACAAGTGCAAGGTGCTCTGCCCGCTGACGGCGGCGGCCTGCGACGGCGGCACGTGCGGACTGGGGTGTGGCGACGCGGGAGCGTGCACGACGGCAACGGCAGGCGGCGTTCCGAAAAACGCAGCGACGGCCTGGGGCGTGTGCCCGCTTCCGTAGCGTGGCCCGTCAGAGCTTCGCCCCGCAGGCACCGCCGCTACATATGAAGCCCGGCTGGCAGATGTGGCCGCAGCTTCCGCAGTTGGCGGCGTCGCTTTCGAGATTCCGCTCGCAGCCGTTCTTGGCGATCTTGTCGCAATCGGCGAAGCCAGAGGCGCAGACGGCCGGAGCGCAAGCGCCTTTCGAGCAGACGCCGGCGACGGTATTGGGTAGCTCCCAGCACTTGTTGCCACAGGCGCCGCAGTTGGCGACGTCCGTATCGAGGTTGCTCGCCTCGCAGCCATTGGCGGGGTTGCCGTCGCAGTCGTGGAAGCCCGTCGCGCAACTCCCGACCACGCAGCTTCCCTGCTGGCACGTCACAACCGCGTTGGGGCGCTTGGTGCACAGGTGGCCGCAGGTACCGCAGTTGTCGATGTCGCTGGCGGTCGCGACGCACGCGCCGTTGCACATGGTCTCGCCTTGACCGCTGCAGCCCGTCTGGCACTTGCCGCCCGAGCACACCTGGTCGGGCGCGCACAGGTGGCCGCAGCTGCCGCAGTTGGCGGCGTCGGACCGGGTGTCCACGCAGCCGCTGCCACACGCGACGTAGGGCGCGGCACACTGTGTCTGGCACGTTCCGGCGGAGCAGACCTGGCCTGTCGGACACAGGTGGCTGCAGCTGCCGCAGTTGTCGTTGTCCCCGTCCAGGTTCGCACAGTAGGGGCTTGTGGCGCCGGCGCCCCCGTCATCGATGATCACGTCCCAGCCCGCCGCATCGGCGGGAGCCGCGTCGCCCGCTTCCGTGCTCGCTGCATCGGAGCTGGCGTCGCTCGAGCCCGGGGTCGCGTCCGCGCCGGCTTCAGAAGTGCCGGCGTCGTTGCTCGCCGGGCCGTGGCAGAGTGTGGTCGGCGCACGACAACTAGTGCCGCAGACGCCGTTGCTGCACACCTCGCCCTGACCACAGGCCTGGCCGCAGCTTCCACAGTTGGCGTTGTCGCTGGCGACACTGACGCATTTCCCGAGACAGCGCAGCTGATCGATCGGGCAGGGCGGGATGCAATTGCCCTGCACGCAGTCGTCGGTGCCGCTGCAGGAGTGGCCGCAGGCGCCGCAGTTCTTCGTGTCGGTCTGCGTGTCGACGCACTGCCCGCCGCAGGGCGAGCCGCTGTCGCATACCGCCGAGTCGGAGGCCCCGGTGTCGGCGGCCACGTCGACTCCCCCGTCGTGCTCCGGCTTCGACCCCGACGAGCTGGAAGTGCATCCCGAGGCGCACAGACCGGCAAGGGCCGAACAGAGCGCGAAGCGTTGAAGATGCCTTATCATGTCACCGCGCAAGCGCCTCCCATACAAGTCAAACCCCCGCAGTTCTTTCCGCACAGTCCACGATTGAAGTGATCGGTCATGAGGTTTCGCCTCGCAACCGTCCGCCGGGCTGCTGTTGCAGTCCGCATGGCCCGCCTCGTACGCTACCACGGCGCGGCTTCCGCCGCTGCAGGCTGGCTTGGCGTTCGGGAGCGCCGTGCAGGTCCAGAGCCGCCAGAGAGCCGCCCGATGAAGCGGGCCCCGGCCCACCGACCCTGCCACGGTCGCCGCCCGTCGCATGAACGAACCCGGCCGGACGAGAACCGAGCACAACCGGCATCGACCCGCGCACCCTGGTCGCGCGGGCGCGGCTGGGGTAGGCGTGGCGCGTCATGATCCCGCGCTACACGCCGAAGGAGTTTGCCGAGCTGTGGTCCGACAGGAATCGCTACGCGGTGTGGCTGGAGGTGGAGCTTTCCGCCTGCGAAGCGATGGAGGCGGCCGGTCTGGTGCCGGCGGGCACGGCCGGGGCCATCCGCGCTCTTGGCCTCAGCCCCGACCCTGCTGCCATCGAGACCATCGAGAAGACCACGCGTCACGACGTGATCGCGTTCTTGACCCACGTGGAAGAGAAGGCGGGCGAACCGGCGCGTTGGCTGCACCGCGGCATGACATCGAGCGACGTGCTCGACACCAGCCTGGCGGTCCTGCTGGTGCGGGCGACGGACCTCCTGCTGGAGCGGAGCGACCGCCTGATCGCAGCGCTGGAAACGCGCGCGCGCGAGCATGAAAAGACACCGATGATCGGTCGCTCGCACGGCATCCATGCCGAGCCGGTCACGTTCGGCGTAGTGCTTGCTGGGCACCTTGCAGAGGTGAAGCGAGGGCGTGCGCGGCTTGCCGCGGCGCGCTCGGAGATTGCGGTCGGCAAGATCGCCGGAGCGGTCGGCACCTACGCCCACCTGACGCCGGAGATCGAGAAGCAGGCGCTCGACAACCTGGGCCTCTCGCCGGAGACCGTCGCCACGCAGGTGGTCGCGCGCGACCGCCACGCGGCGCTGTTCAGCGCGATGGCCCTGATGGCCGCCGCGATCGAGCGGCTGGCGACGAATATCCGGCACTGGCAGCGAACCGAGGTCGGAGAGGCCGAGGAACGCTTCGGAAAGGGGCAGAAGGGCTCCAGCGCCATGCCGCACAAGCGCAACCCCGTGCTGAGCGAGAATCTGTGCGGGCTTGCGCGCGTGGTGCGCGCGGCGGTTACGCCCGCGTTGGAGGACGTGTCGCTCTGGCACGAGCGCGACATCTCGCACTCGTCGGTCGAGCGCATGATCGCGCCCGATGCGACGACCAGCCTCGGCTTCATGCTGCAGCGGGCGACCGGCCTCGTGGAAGGCCTGGTCGCCTACCCGGAGCGGATGAAGGAGAACCTCGAGCAGAGCGGAGGGCTCTTCTTCAGCGAGGGCGTGATGTTGGCGCTGGTAGGAAAGGGGCTCGGCCGCCAGCAGGCCTACGAGAGGGTGCAGAAGAACGCCATGAAGGCGTTCCACGGCGAGGGAGGCTTCCGCGAGCTGCTCGGCGCCGATCCCGAAGTAGGTGGGCTGCTCTCGGCGGCGGAGCTCGACGCCTGCTTCGACCTCGACCACGCGCTGCGCTGGGCGTCGGCGATCGTCGAGCGCGCCATCGCACAGTGATGCCATGCCTAGCAGAGTGAAGGGCGTCTCGCTCGTCACCGCGAAGGGCTGTCTGCTGGAGCTGACGCGTTACGGGCTCGTTTCCGCCACGGCGCCGGCGGCCACGCGCGCGGTGCGCTCGCGCCACCAGCGGCGCGCGATGATGCTGGCAATGCTCGCGACGTGCCAGGCGTGGATACCGCTCTGTTCGTCCGCGTACACGGGGCGGACCGGAACGTCCACGACGCGAAGTCCCCGTGCTGCCAGCATCCCGAGCAGATCGTTCGGATAGCCGAAGCGCGGCCACAGCTCGTCGAGCGGCAGCAGGCGCGCGGCAGCCGCGGACAGCGCCGTGTAGCCGCATTGGCTGTCGTCGATGGCAAGACCTGTCCCGAGCCGCGTGGCCGCACTCAGCGCGCGCCCACCCCACCTGCGCGGCAGCGGCATGCGGCTGCGCTCGGCGTGCAGGAAGCGATTGCCCTTGGCGTAGTCGGCGCTTCCCGCCACCACCGGCTCGAGCAGGGACTCGAGATCATCCGGGTGCATCTGGTTGTCGCCGGCCATCACCACCATCACGTCGGCGCGCCCGGCGAGTGCAGCGCGGTAGCCGGTGACGATGCTCGCGCCGACGCCGCGGTTTTCGTCGTGCACGAGCAGCCGTACGCGCCGGTCTTCGCAGGCGCGGATGGCCGAAGACGTGTCGTCGGGACTGCCGTCATCCACGGCGTAGATGGCGTCCACGTAGCCGGGCATCGAGCCCAGGGTCCGGCCGATCAGCCGTGCTTCGCAGTACGCAGGCACGACGACGGCAATGCGCGAGCCACGCCACATCCCCCGTCGATTAGCCTTCCGGCCACGCCGTGGCAAGTCGCTGGTAGACTGGAGACATGGTGCGGTTCGCGGGGCTCTCGGCGTGGGCGGCGTGCCTGCTGCTTGCTGGCGCAGCGGCGGCGGCGCCGAAGCACGATATCTGCGCCGACCTGGGGCCTACCCTGGGCGTCGGGGTCTCGAGCTTCTCGGCGGCGGGAAACTGGCCCGAGACCGCGTCGCAGCAGTACGGCGTGAGCTGGAAGTTCCTGTACCTGTACGTCGTCCCCACGAGCGACCCGAAAGCCGACGTGCAGTCCTTCCTGCTGGGGAAGGCGGCCGACGCACAGGCCCTCGGCGCGATCCCGGTCTACACGTTCTACGAGCTTCTGCAGCTCGGACAGGACAGTGGTCTATCCGGTACCGAGCCGGACGTGGTCAAGAGCGTGCTCGGCGATCCCGCGTTGATGAAGCAGTACTTCGACAATTTCGTGTTCCTGCTGCAGACGGCCGCGAAGGCGCCCGTTCCGGTGATCGTGCAGGTCGAGCCCGATTCGTGGGGGTTCATGATGTGGGCGATGGGGGTCGATGGCAACGCCGACGCCACGTCGGTGCCGGTCTCCGTAGCGAGCTCGGGGCAGGCGGACGTGGCGGGATTTCCCGACAACGCTTCCGGCTTCGGAAAGGCGCTCCTGGCGCTGCGTGACAAGTACGCCCCTGCGGTGCGCATGGGCTGGCATGCCTCGAACTTCCGCGTGGGACAGCATCCGGAGGTGGTGACAGGTTTCTATTCCACGCTTGGAGAGTGGGACGTGATCTTCACCGAGCAGCCCCACCTCGAGGCGGACCCATCGACCTGGTGGCTGCCGTGGGATGTGGCGCTCGTGGACACGAACGCGAAGTGGTTTTCGGCCGTGAGCGCCGCGGCGCACGTGCCGATCCTGCTCTGGCAGGCGCAGATAGGGACGACCGACTACCATTTCTTCGACAGCCAGCCGGACGTGCTGAAGCGGTTTGTCGCAGCCGGGCTGGGCGGCGTGCTGTTCGATCTCAGGGGAAGCGGCAATCCGGACGATTTCCGCGCCTACGAGAGCTCCGCGCTGGCCACGGTTCCGCCTGCCTCGTCGAAGGCCGGCGGTACTGCCGCCGACATGCGCGCGCGACTTGCCGACTACTCGAAGAGCCCGCTGGTCTGGCCGCCGGGCTCACCGTGCGCGGGTCCGGGTGCGGGCGGAACCGGCGGTTCGGGCGCGACCGGTTCGGGCGGCAGTGCGGCGGGAGGTTCGGCTGCAGGCGGCAGCGCCGGCTCGAACACCGCGGCCAGCAGCGACACCGGGGGTTGCGGGTGTCGTGCAGCGGGCGACTCCCGTTCTTCGCCGTGGTGGTTGCCCGTCGCGCTGCTCGCGATGGTGGCCGTCTGCCGCCGCTCGCCGCTCCCCATCGCGTGAGGCCGGTTGCCGTGGATCGGCCCCCGCGCTAGAGCGCCCGCGGTGGAACGTCGTCGCGCCATCGTCTACGTCGCCGGCGGGGCCGCGGCGCTGCCGGTCCTGTGGTTCGCGTGGTCGTGGATCACGTATCCGAGCGACCGCACGCCCAAGGGGGCGTATCTCCGGGTGATGAGCGCCGTGAACCGCGGTCGGCCCGAAGCGTTCTTCGCCTACATCGAAACTGCGGCGCAGCACGCCTGCTTCACCATCCGGAACTACCGGAAGAAGGCGCGCGAGCGCGTGCTGCTCTCCTATCCGGAACCGGAGCGCACGCGTCTGGCCGGCGAGTACAAGGCCGAGGCCGAGGCCGCAGACGGCGCGGCGATCTTCGCGCTTCAGGCGCGCCGGCGCGGCTGGCTCGGGCGACTCAGACGGGACATGTCGGGCGTGAAGAAGGTCGAGATCAACGGACAGCGGGCTACGGTCGAGACCGTGCGCGGGACGCGCTATCCCTTCCGCCGGCGCGACAACGGCATCTGGGGTCTGACGCTGTTCACCGCGACGCTGGTTTCCGAAGCGGAGAAGGCGGCGCGCGACTACCGCATGGTCGAGAAGGCCGCCGACGACTACGACCGGGTCAAGGCGGCTCGGCAGGCGTCGCCAGCAGATCCGCGGCGTCGCGACGCACAATAGCCAGGAGCATCACGCCGATCGTGGCCATGAGCAGCACGCTGCCCAGGTAGAAGTGCAGCCTCAGGTCGTTGTGCACCAGCGTCGTGAAGTACTCCGCTGCGCACATCAGGAGCAGGCTCATCCACACCCACGCGTCGGTAGCGTCGAGCGGGCGCTCGGCGGGCGCCTCGCCGTCCCGGAGGAGCGTGCGGTCGACTACAACCAGCGGCAGCAGGCAGATCAGGTGCTCGTAGTAGTTGGCCGCGTACATCAGGATGGGGAGCAGCAGAAGCCCGAGCATGGCGGCCTGCTCGCGCCGCTTGTTGCGACACGCGACGGCAAGCAGGCCGACGTAGGCGAGCACTGCAGCCGCCACCAGCGGTGCGCGTAGCCGCAGGAATTCGCGGGCGTTTCCCGTGGAGCCGACCAGGACGGTGCGGAGACCCACCGGGTTCACGTGCGACTCGGCGTTGATCTGCGCGATCTTGTCGAACCACGCACTCCAGCTGCCGGGCCCCAGGAAAATCAACGTCAGCCCGACCAGCACGAGCAGCGTTCCGATCGCGGCAAAGCCGATCGTGAACGTCGGCTTCTGGGCGGCGTAGATCTCGCGCAGTCGCGGCAAGCGGCGTTCGGCCCGCCAGCGCTCACCGATCCACCACAGCGCCGGAACGGTCGCGCCGATGACGGCGAATGCGGGAAACGCGCGGATCGACGTCGCAAGTCCGAACAGCACGCCTCCGGCAAGCCAGCGCTTTCGTTTCAGCGCACAGGCGCCGAGCCCCAGGTAGACGAGCCAGTCGTGGCGCAGGATCGCACCGGCCCAGTTGCTGCCGTACATGACGAAATCGGTCGTGCCGAACACGATCACGCACACCAGCATCGTGCGCCAGCCGAAGACCCGCCAGACGGCGGCGAACATCAGCAACAAGAGCAGCGGGTCGAGCAGTGCCATGCCGAGCAACGCGGAATGGCTCGCGGGGAACGCGTTGAACAGGACATACGCAACGGAGATCCACACTGGCGTGGCGTTGCCGCCCAGGTCCACCATGAAGTGGAGCCAGCGCTGGTCGCCCATCACGGCGCGGAAGTAGCGTTCGTCGTGCCTGTACTCGGTCCAGCGCTCCGGTGAAAACTTGCTCTTTGCGGCCTGGATTTCGCCGCGCATGGCCCCGACCGTGCTCATGCGGCCCGTGCGCAGATTGCGCATGGGCTGCTGGGCGAGCTTTTCGAGCGGGATGCCCGAGTCCTCGGAGTAGGCGGCCACATCCGCGTCGAAGAGGTTGAAGTAGCCGACTTCGGGGTAGTACTTCGCCGTGGCGTAGTACTGGCGGAGATCCAGCACGTGGACGAAGCTCCAGGCGTGGAGCTGGTTGTTCCAGAACTGCGGACGACCGAGATTGTAGAACGCCAGGATGCTGCCCAGTGCGCACACGACGAGCGTTCCGGCGACGACGCGCCGGTTGGGCGCGAGGCGCTTCGGCGCGAACACTTCCCAGGCGACGACCAGGGCTGCCACTGCCGCGATCGTGCCGCGGACCAGTGAAACGCTGCGCGGCTCGGCGGGCCACGTGTGGAAAAGCACGTGCACGAGATTGAAGCCCGCTGTCAGCGGCAGGATCGAGTAGAGCGCGATCCAGCGCGGGTTGGCGCGGCGGATCGACAAGAGGACGAACAGCATCAGCGCGAGCCCGAACAGGATGATGTCCGTGCGCACGAGCACGTGGGCCGAGTAGCTCCGGGGGACGTCCGGCGGGAAGCTGGCGGGAACTTCCGGAAACACCTGCAGCTCGGACACCGAGTAGTGGCCATCACCGCCCGCAGCCGTGAGCCGCAGATAGCGCCCGCTGCCGTGGAGATTCTCGCTCCAGCGCGCCCGGTTCCCGCCGCTCTGCACGGGCTCGGCGGTCCACAACGGCCGGTACGTCCGGCCGTCGTCGGAGACGGACAAGGTGTAGCTGTCGTTGCCGTCGCCCTGGAGCCAGGCCGCGCGGAGCTGGCGCACAGCGCCGAGGTCGTACACGACCTGTGCTCCCTTTTCTCCGAGCACGGCCGTACGAACCGTGTCCCAGCTCGCGCCCTCCGGCGTCGCGCTGCCGTCGGTGAGCGTGTGTGCTCGCTCGACGTGACGCGCCTCGGTCGGCTGCTTTCCGGCGAGCAGACTGATCGCGTGCGGGCGCCCGCACGCCGTGAGCACGCAGGCGAGCGCTGCGAGTACGACGAACGCGAGCGCGAACCTGTGCCGCGTCGGCATGCCCGAGCATAGCCCAATGTTTGCGGACGTTGCGGTCGTTCCGTGGTTGCTGCGCGCGGGACCGCTTCAGCCCGGCTTCCGCGATTTCGCGTCACTGTAGGCCCGACCGGGCGGCTTGCCCGTTTCCACGGGCAGCTCCTTCCGGCTCCAGCCTGGAACGACGCGCCCGAAGGGATCGCGCGAGCCCTCCCAGCCCGCGGTCAGATCGGCGAGATCGGCATACCCTGCCGCGGCCATCAGCTCCGTGGCACGGCGGGAGCGGCCGCCGGAGCGACAGCCGACGATGAGCTTCTCCTCCTTGCCGAAGGCGCTCTCGACAACCTGCATGAACTCGCCGTTCGGGGTCATCCCCGCGGGGCCGAGATGCATCAACGGCACATTGAACGCCCCGGGAGGATGCCCCTGCTCGAACTCGGGTTCGCTGCGTACGTCCACGTACACGTAGCCCGCCTCGAGCAGCTCGGCGGCTTCTTCGGGTGTCACCTTCCTGATGCCGGACATCGTGACCGGGAACGTAGTTCGCGTCGGTCGGCTCCGCCAGCCTACTGCGGCGGCTTGATCGGAGCGGCCGTGGTGACGCCCGCACCCCAGAAGGCCAGGCCAGCTGGGATGTTCTGCAGCGGGATGGCCGTGCCCGAGCCGGTCGTGAGGTCGATCTGCGCGAGCTGGCCGGTGGCGCTGAAGCCGTACGCCACGCCCGCCCAGTAGCCGAGGCCCCAGAGCTTCGTGAAGCCAGTGTCGCCGATGAGCTTGAGGATCTTCCCGGTTTTCGGGTCGACCTCCACGATGGAATCGGTACCGGTGGTGGCGCCGTACGGCTTCACGGTGAGGTAGGTCTTGTCGCCGATGATGGAGACGATATCGCCGCTCGATTCCCAGTTCTGCCCGGTCGAGTTGGGGTTCAGGTTACCGATCGTGGTGAGCGACGCGTCCTGCGTGCTGATCTGCACGTAGGCGTCCCTGTTGTAGCCGACCAGCGCCTCGCTGTTCGGCAGCAGCGTGCCGGCGGGCAGGTACGTCAGCGAATTGGGATAGCTGCCGGCCTTGAACACCGTGCAGTGCGCGGTGGTCTTGTCGATGGTGACCATGGCCCCGGCGCCTAGGCCGTTGTTCATGCTGCCGACCATGTGGCCATCCTTGTCGATGGCGATGTCCCACATGCCGCCTCCGAGCGCGGCAGCATTGCCCAGGCAGTCGAAGGTGCCGACGATACTCACCGTCTTCGAATACGGTTCCAGCTTGTACAGCGTCGTGTTGCTGTGACCGTAGACCTCGCCTACCGGCGCACCCGCGCCCGCCCCGCCGTTGTTCACGTCCAGCGTGGAGCCGTCGAGCGGCGGCTGCCCGCCGCTGCCGGCGCTGGCGCCGCCTGTGCCTGTGCCCGCCGTGCCTCCCGAGCCACCGCTGGCTCCCGGTCGAGGGCTCTGGCTGGTTGCCGAGCACGCGGCGAAGAGCGCCGCGAGGCACGCCCCGCCAAGCCATGCAAGCTGTTTCATCGCTCCAGTCTACCACCAGCGGCAGAGTGCAGTCCCCCTTGGACGGGTATACATTCGGGCGATGCCGAAAGCGAAGCGCTCGCTGGGCCCGTGGGGCCCCGGTTGGCTCAGGGCGATCGCTTTCGCTCTCGGCGTGCTCTACCCGTCGCTGATCCTGCTCGACGAGTTGGCGCCGCGCACGGTCGACCAGATCGTCCCGCGGCCGCTGCTCTACTTCGCCCAGGTGGCCGCGCTGTTCCCGCGCGCGTCGACCTACACCATCGAGTTCCGCGCCCAGGGCTGGTCGTGCAAGGACCACCGGTTCCGCGAAATCGACGTGCGGCCGTACTTTCCGATCCACAGAAACGACAAGGAAAACCAGTTCACCCGCGCGCTCTATTTCTACCTGAGGAACCGCCTGGTGATGCGCGCGCTCGACAGCTACGTGACCTCGCGCTTCAACCGCGATCACTCCGCGCGGATAGGAGGCGTGCGCTTCCTCAGCCTGCGCGAGCCGATTCCGGCGCCTGGCAAGGCATTCCCCCGCTTCGTGCGCCGGCCGCTGGCCGGGATGCCCGACAACGAGCGGCACTATTGGTACTGGACGCCGGCTTCGATGCGGCGCGATCGCTGCGCAGAGGGCGAGTGAGCAGAACCCCGACGCCGCCCGCGGGGCCCGCCGCCCGCATCGCAAGCTGGTTGTTCGCGCCGCAGCCGGTGGAACGGCTCGAGCTCTTGCGCATCCTGCTGCCGCTCGCCGTCCTCGGCTTCCTCTCCACGCGGATCGCGCACGCCGATCACTGGCTCTCGCTCGGCGGCTTCCAGGTGCCTGACCTGGGTCACCCTGACTACCGCCAGCCGATGTACCTCTCGCCGCTCGACCCGTGGCAGGCGTGGACCGTCGGCGCGCTCATCGTCGCTTCCGCGATCGCCACCTCGCTCGGCGCGTTCACCCGTGTCTCGAGCGGCGTGCTGGCGTTCCTTCTCGCCTACGTCGCGCTCGCCGACCGCATCGAAGCGTTCACCGTCAACAAGCTCGGTACCGCGCTCGTGATCGCGCTGTTCCTGTCGCCCGCCGGCGCGCGCTACAGCATCGACGCCTGGCGTGCCCATCGCGCGCAGCAACGGCTTTCGTCAAAGCGCCGGCGACCAGCGCCGGCGGTGGTCGCCGGCGGGAGCGTGCGCTTCTTCCAGATCGTGATCGTCGTGATGTACGCGGCCAGCGGCATCGCCAAGATGCACGGCGATTGGCTTTCCGACCCGCTCGTCATCTGGAGCCACATGCACGACTCCTACCAGAGCGGGTTCGCCTACTTCCTTGCGCGCCACGTGCCCGCCATCGGCTGGACCAGCATGCAGGGCGCGACGCTGGCGTACGAGCTCCTGGCGCCGCTGTGGTACGGCTGGGCGCGTACGCGGCGCTACGCCCTGTACTTCGGGCTCGGGATGCACGCGACGATCGCGGTCTTGTTCCCGCCCGTGATGTGGTTTTCGCTGCTGATGATGTCTGTGCTCTTTGCCGGCTACGCGCCGCTGCACTGGCTGACCTCGTCCGCACCGCTCGGCGAGCCCGCCGCGGCCTGAGCCGGCGCTCGACGGCGCCAGGCGCCCCCGGGTCGGGCGCCCTGGTACGGGCGCGCGACAATCGGGCAAACCTGCAGGATTTCGCGGGGGTGTGGCCGAAACGCCGGCGGTTGTCTAGTCTGTTGGACCGGTGCCCCCGCTCCCCGGCCCAGAAACTGTGCGCCTCGTCCCGCTCGGCGGGCTGGGCGAGATCGGCATGAACTGCTTCGCACTGGAGCAGGCCGACGGCATCCTGGTGGTCGACTGCGGCATGGCCTTCCCGCATGTGGATCTCGGCATCGACGTGATCCATCCGGACTTCAGTTGGCTTTTGGCACGGGCGGAACGAGTGCGGGGAGTGTTCCTCACGCACGGTCACGAGGATCACATTGGCGGGTTGCCGTATCTGCTTCCCCAGCTCGACGTGCCGGTGTGGGGGCCACCGCACGCGCTTGGACTCGTGCGACGCCGCCTCGCGGAACACGATTTCCGGCCCGGCGACGTTCCCTTCCACGTGGCAGTCGCGGGGGAGCACTACCAGGTAGGCCCCTTCGAAGTCGAACCGGTGCGCGTCGCGCACTCGATCGTCGAAGCGAGCGCGCTGCGGATCTCCACCGCGGCCGGCACCATCGTGCACAGCGGCGACTTCAACTTCGATCCCGATCCGCCCGACGGCGAGCCCACGGATGAAGCGCGCCTGCGGGCCATCGGCGACGCGGGCGTCGATCTCCTGCTCAGCGACAGCACCAACATCGACGTGGCGGAGCGCACGGGCTCGGAAAAGGGCGTTGCGGCGGCGCTGGAAGAGCTGGTGCAGCAGGCGGAACACTGCGTGTTCGTCGTGATGTTCGCCAGCAACATCCAGCGGCTGATGATGCTGGGGGAAATTGCACAGCGGAGCGGTCGGAAGCTCTGCCTGCTCGGCCGCAGCCTGAACACGCAGGTCGAGGTTGCCACCGCCATCGGCCGCCTTGCCTGGCCGAGCGATCTGCGCGTGGCCCCCGAGCAGGCGCACAGCGTTCCGCGGGAACAGCTGCTGGTGCTCGCCGGGGGGTCGCAGGCCGAACCGCACTCGGCCATGGCCCGTCTCGCCCACGGTGCCCACCAGCACATGTCCGTGGAAGCGGGCGACACCGTGGTGCTGTCGAGCCGCATCATTCCGGGCAACGACCGCGCCGTCTTCGACATGATGAGCAATCTGATGCGCCTGGGCGTCAGCGTGCACACCCGCATCTCCGATCCCGGCGTGCACACCAGCGGTCACGCAGGGCGCTCGGAGCAGCAGCGCATGCTCGAGCTAGTCCGCCCGCGCGCGTTCGTGCCGGTCCACGGCACATTTCATCACCTGACGCGCCACGCGGAGCTCGCCCGTTCGCTCGGCGTGAAGCAGGTGGCGGTGATCGAGAACGGCACCCCCGTGGTGCTTTCGGAAGGGCGGCTCCATGTGGAAGAAGCGGTGCCCCACGGTCCGGTCGCCGTCGCTCCGGGAGGTGTCCGGTTGACCGAAGAGGACCTGCGCCGCCGCGCCGAGCTGGCCCGGACGGGCGCCGTGAGCGTGGCGCTCGTGCTGGACGACGCGCTTTCCCTGGTCGCCGGGCCCAGCGTCCGCGCCCGCGGCGTGCCCGGAGTGGACGACGACCCGGCGGCGTTGGCGGCAATAGCGAGCGAGGTCGTCCGCACTCTGGACCGGGTGCGGGGCTGGCAGGGCCTGGATCTGGAAGACGAGCTCCGGCGCGCCGCCCGCCGCGCCGTCCACGACCTGACCGGCTTCCGCCCGGTCGTGGAAGTCCAGCTGCTGGAAGCGGTTTCCTGAGGCCGGCTCCAGAACGGAAAACCCGTTCCACAGCAGCACGCTGGATGGCAGACTAGGAAACCGGCCCCATGCTCCGTCCTCTTCCGTTCCTGACCCGGGTCTGTCGCCGCTGGGTCCTGACAGCGCTTCTCGTGCCGGCCGTCGCTGCGTGCGGGGGCTACGTCCACGTCAAACCGGTCGCCACGTCCGTGCAGAAGCCGAGCAACGTGGCCGTGTACCTGGCTGTGTCCGCCCTGGGCAAGCCGCTCACCGATCTCACGGCCGACAACTTCAAGATCTACGAGGACAACCAGCTGCTCGATTCGAAGAAGATCGGGCTCACGCTGCTGCCCGCCGATTCGGTGGCCGAACACCGTGTGATCCTGCTGGTGGATATCACCGGAGACAGCGCGGCCCGCAAGGCGCAGGCCGATGCCGCGGCGAAGTTCGTCGCGGAGGTGCAGAAGGACCAGTCGGTCAGCGTGTTCGCATTCGACGGTGCGGCCGAGCTCCACCCGGTGGCGGATTTCAAGAAGGAGGACAGCGCGGACAGCTCGAAGAGCGCGGACAGCTCGAAGAGCGCGGACAGCTCGAAGAGCGCGGACAGCTCGAAGAGCGCCGGCAGTCCGTCGAGCCTGGACAAGCTCGAGCAGATGAAGATGACCGACCAGTCGCGAAACCTCTACGGCGCCGTGGCTGCGGGGCTTTCCAAGCTCGACAGCTCCCTCGGCGGCGACGACCGGCCGGTGCACGTCGGAACGCTCGTGGTGTTCACGAGCGGTCCCGATCTGGCAGGGCGGCGCACCTACTCGGATCTCGATAGCGAGCTCGACAACACGCCCTACCCAGTCGTCGCCATCGGGGAGGGAGCCGACAAGAAGGTCTCGCTCAGCCACATCGGCAGGGACGGCACCTTCCGCGTGCAGGGAACGGTCAGCCTCGACGAGGCTTTCGCCAAGGCGGCCCAGCAGGTCAAGTCGCTCGAATCCGGCAACTACCTCCTCTCGTACTGCTCCCCGTCGCGCGGCGGTGTGCGCAGGCTGCGCGTCCAGATCACGATCACCGACAAGAAGGGGACCAAGCAGACGGGCGACACCGACGTGCGCTTCTCCGCCGACGGCTTCGCGCCCGGCTGCAAGAGCGACACGCCGCCCCGCTTCACCGCGAAGCTCACCGCACAAGGAGTGCCGGGCATCGGCGACGCCACGGAGGAAACCAAGCCGGCCGAGACGAAGAAGAAGCCCGTGCATCACGCGCCGGCGCACCACGCCGTGCACCACGCGCCGCCCAGGAAGCCCCCGCCGAAGAAGGCGCCGGTCGAGGACTTCGAGCCCTGAGATGAGGCGCACGCTCGTTGCGCTGGCGCTGCCGGCGCTCGTCGCCCTTTCCGGGGGATGCCACCACGAAGAGAAGCAGAGCGCCGCGCCGGCTCCGCAGGCGAAGACGCCCACTTCCCCGAGCAGGCCGAAGCCGCCGAACCCGCTCCGCTACCCGGCGCCTGTACGGCTCGTGGCGATCGGCGACCTGCACGGCGATCTCGGTTCCACGCGGGCTGCGCTCCGGCTGGCCGGCGCCATCAACAGCGACGACGACTGGATCGGCGGCAAGCTGGTGGTGGTGCAGGTCGGTGACGAGCTCGACCGCGGCGACCAGGATCGCGAGATCCTCGAGCTGTTCGGAAGCCTGAAGGACAAGGCGAAGAAGGCCGGAGGCCGCGTCATCGCGCTCGACGGCAACCACGAGGTGATGAACGTCCAGGGCGACTTCCGCTACACCACGCATGGCGGCTTCGAGGAGTTCAAGGGCAGCGCGGGCGCGCAGATGGCGGGCATTACTGGGCGCTTTCCGCCCATCGCGCGCGGCCGGGCCGTGGCGTTCCATCCCGGTGGCGAGTGGGCTCGTCGTCTGGCGAAGCGCAGCGTCGTCGCCATCGTCGGCGACAGCGTGTTCGTGCATGGCGGGCTCCTGCCGAAGCACGTGGGCTACGGGCTCGATCGCATCAACGCCGAGACCAGCGCGTGGATGCGAGGCCAGGGCGAACTGCCCACCCTGATGCAGCGCGAGGACGCGCCGATCTGGCTGCGCGCCTACTCCGAAGGCGAGCCCGACGCGGCCACCTGTTCCGGGCTGCACCAGGTGCTGCACCGCCTGCACGCAAGGCGCATGGTCGTCGGCCACACCGTCCAGAAGGATGGCATCACCTCGGCCTGCAACGGCGGCGTGTGGCGCATCGACGTGGGGCTCTCCGACTTCTACGGCGGCCCCACCCAGGTGCTCGAGATCGACGGAGACGGCGTCAAGGTGCTCGGCAAGCCCGCCCAGCCCGCCAAGGCCGCGGAGTAGCGCCGCGCAGCTCTCCGCCGCGCGGCGCCTCCACGGATCGATCAGGCCGCCGGCGGCGTGTCGCTGCGGAACAGCTCGACCTTCTCCAGCACCTGGTCTTCCTGCGGCATGTCGCGCGAACCGGTCGCGACGCGCGCGATCTTGTTGACCACATCCTGGCCGGCCACGACGTGACCGAACACGGCGTGCTTGTTGTCGAGATGCGGCGTCGGCCCCTCGGTGATGAAGAACTGCGCGCCGTTGGTGCCCGGGCCCGAGTTGGCCATGGACAGGACGCCGGGGCGGTTGTGCTTGAGCTCCGGGTGGAACTCGTCGCCGAAGCGGTAGCCCGGGTTGCCGGTGCCCCAGCGCCCGCGCATGTCCTGGTGGCGGCTCAGCGGGTCGCCCACCTGCACCATGAAGTTCGGGATGACGCGGTGGAAGCGCACGCCGTCGTACATCGGCGTGCCCTTCATGCTCTGGCCCGTCTTCGGGTCCTTCCAGTCGATGTTCCCGGTGGCGAGCCCGACGAAGTTCGCGACCGTCTTGGGCGCGCGCTGCTCTTCCAGCTCGATGATGATGTTGCCCTGCGTGGTGTGCAGCCGCGCATACAGCGCCCCGCTGCCCGCTACCTCGATCGGGGGAAAGTTCGGTTCAGCCATGGATCTCCTCGCTGGTTCGGGTGACCGGAAAATCGTTCGGCCCCGGTCCTAGCACAGCTCCGCGCGGACCGGCGGCGTCGATGCGCGCGGCGGGCTTCTACGATTCCCCGTCGGGAACCGGAGCGTCGGCGGCGGCCTGTTGTCGGGTGGGCATGGGCAGCTTCCGCGCGATGACGGCCCAGATAGCGACGGCGCAGGCCAGGACGACGAACAGCACCCAGTAGTTTTCGCGGAGCACGATGCCGGCGCTGCCGCGCTGCAGGAACGCTCCGCCGAGCAGGGCTCCGCCGAACGAGCCGAGGTACTGGCTCATGTTGAAGAGGCCCACGGCCGTGCCGCGGTTCTCTGCGGGAGCGAGCCGTGTCTCGAGCGAAGGCATGATGGCTTCGAGCAGGCTGAAGCCGATGAAGTACAGCCCGATCGCCACGGAGAACCAGGTCAGGTTGCGGCCGCCGCTCGTGAACAGCAGCAGTCCCGCGCCAAGAGTCAGCAGTGAAAAATACAGCGCCTCCTTCATGTAGCCGTCTCGTTCGGCGAAGATGATCGCAGGCACCATCACGACGGCGCTGACCAGGAGCGCGCCCAGATAGACCAACCACTGGTGCTGCTTCTGCACGAGCCCGGACAGCAGAAACGGCGCCACCAGGAACAGTCCGCGCAGCGTGCCGTTGAGCATGAAGATCCCGCTGTTCATCCTGAGCAGAACGGGGTTCGTCAGCACGGCCTTGAACCCGCCGGCAGAGATCTCGGCTTCGTCGTGGTGCTCGTGCTTTTCGGGGGTCGGCACGACGAACAGCACGACCAGCAGCGCGATCGGCGTCAGCGCGGCCAGGAGCTCGAAGATCGATGTGACGCCGAAGTGGCCGGCCAGCAGCGGACCGCCCACGAAGCCCACGCCGAAGGCGAGCCCGATGCTGCTGCCGATGATGGCCATGGCGCGCGTCCTGACTGCCGGCCGTGTCAGATCCGCCACGAGCGCCAGGATCACGGCGGCGACGGCTCCGGAGCCCTGCAGAGCCATGGCGCCGATGAGCTGCCAGATCGAGTGCGCGAAGGCCGCCCACAGGCTGCCGGCCGTGAACAGACACAGCGCCACGGCGATCATCGGCTTGCGACCGACGCGGTCGCTCATCCAGCCGAACGGCACCTGGAACGCGGTCTGCAAGAGCGGGAAGGCTCCGAAGGCCAGCCCGACCAGCAGCGGGCTCGCGCCCTTCATGTGGCTCGCGTACGGGCTGAGCACCGGCAGCACGAGAAAGATCCCGAGCATGCGCAGGAAAAACACGCCGCTTAGTGTGCCGATGGATCGCCATTCCTGGCGGTTTAGCCGCGTTCGCTCAGCCTTCATGCGCTCCCATTCTCCGCGGCCTCGACGAGGCCGGCGCGAAGTGTACACCGCGCACCGGTGTTGTCTGCTGCTGTTGTCCGCGTGGCCCCAGCTTGCCCGCCGCGTGCACCCCAGGACCTCGAAACCAGCGAAACCAACGGGTCTGTCGGGATATTCCTCGGGGCTTTGCGCGGGGACTGCACGGCGACGAGCAGCACCTGCTGCGCGCCCTCGACCGGGGCGTTGCTCAGGTGTGGGGGTTGCCGCGGAGGGCCAGCAGCAGCGCTTCCTGTGAGCCTTCGGGCGCGACCTCGCCGTCGTCGAGCAGGCGCACGGACAGCTCTTTGCCCTGGCCCAGCCGGACCGCGACGCGCACGGCGCGCATCGGCTCCAGCGGGTCGGGAATGCTCTCCAGCGTTCTCGGGCCGTTGCTGGAGCGAGGCGCCATCGGTGGATCCGGGGCATGCGGGGCGGTGGAGCTCACGAGCTCGCGGTCCTCTTCCATCACCACCGTCGGCTCGAGTGGCTCGCGCCGCACCTCGGGGGGCAGCGGGCGGGACGGCCGCGCCGACCGTGGCGGATGATCCGGCTCGGTGTCGTCCACGCGCCGGATCGCCTCGATCAAGTCCGAGGCCGGCGCTTCCAGCCGCGTCTGCGCGAAGTCGTAGGGCGCCGTGGGAGGCAGCTTGCGCCTGGGGCTGGCTGCCGGAGGCGGCGCGGGAGTGGGCGGCGCGGGGGTCGGAGCAGGCGGGGGTGCGGCGGCGGCCCCCGATGGACCTGCAGCTGCGACGGACACCTCGCCGGACGCCGTGCCTTCCGCGAGCCCGAGCCGCTCGAACTCCGCCGCGGCCTGCGAAAGCGCGTCGGCGCGCGCGTCCAGCCCGTCGCCGCGGGCTGTCTCGGCCGCCTGCCGGAGCCAGAGCAGGGTCTTGCGTCCATCGCCGCGTGCCCACATGGCCAGAACAGTCTCTACTGCCCAGCGCAGGTCGGACGAATCGTCCGGGCGAGGCGAGAGCACCTCCTGCATCCAGCTCGGCAGGTTGCCCATCTTCCCGATCAGGCCTTCTCGAACAGAGTGGCAATGCCCTGACCGACGCCGATGCACAGCGACGCGAGCCCCACGCGCGCCTTGTCGTCGGCTTTCATGGCATTGAGCAGGGTCACCACGATGCGCGCGCCGGAGGCACCGATCGGGTGCCCCAGCGCGAGTGCGCCGCCGCGCACGTTGACGCGCTCCGGATCCAGATCCAGGCCCCGGATGCAGGCGAGGCTCTGCGACGCGAACGCCTCGTTCAGCTCGATAACGTCGATGTTCGGCGAGCGCAGCCCCGCGCGCGCCAGCGCCTTCTTCGTCGCGGGGATCGGGCCCTCGCCCATGTAGCTCGGGTCCACGCCGGCGGTGGCGGAGGCGATGTAGCGCAACTGGGGCTCGATACCGAGCTCCTTCACCACACTCTCGCTGGCCAACATCACCGCAGCTGCCCCGTCGTTTAGCGGCGAGGAATTGCCGGCCGTTACCGACCCGCCCTCGCGGAACGCGGGCTTGAGCTTCGCGAGCTTCTCCATGCTCGTGTCGGGTCGGATCGACTCGTCGCGGTCGACAACGATGGCCGGCCCCTTCCGCTGTGGCACCTCCACCGGCACGATCTCGTCCGCGAAGAGCTTCTGCTCCCAGGCGGCGGCAGCTTTCTGCTGCGAGCCGAGCGCGAAGCGGTCCTGCTCCTCGCGGCCGATGCCGAACTTCTTGGCGACGTTCTCGGCGGTCTCGCCCATGCCGATGAGATCGAAGCGCTCGGCCATCTTCGGGTTCGGATAGCGCCAGCCGAGCGTCGTGTCGTAGATGGCGGGTGGCTGGCGCGAATAGGCCTCCTGGGCCTTGGGCATCGAATAGGGCGCACGCGTCATGCTCTCGACGCCGCCGGCGATGGCGACTTCGGCTTCGCCCAGGGCGATCATGCGCGCGGCGTCGTTGAGCGCCTCGAGCCCGGAGCCGCAGAGTCGGTTCACGGTGACGGCCGGCACTTCGTAGGGCAGCCCCGCGAGCAGGAGCGCCATGCGCGCCACGTTGCGGTTGTCCTCGCCGGCCTGGTTCGTCGAGCCGAACACGACCTGATCGATGCGTTCGGAGAGCGCGGGTTGGCGCTGCACGAGGGTCGACACCGTCAGCGCAGCCAGATCGTCGGTGCGCACCGCGGCGAGCGCACCGCGGAACTTCCCGATCGGCGTGCGGATGGCGTCGATGACGTAGACGGTATTGATCGACATGGCGCAGAGTCTACGCTGGTGCGCCGCGCGTTTGTAGTCCCGCGCGCGGCGTTCTCGCCGGCAGAAATCCGGCGATTATTCCCGCCCAGCGTCGCGCGGGGCGCTGCCGCCGCCCTGCGCGGGAAAAACCAGCACCCAGGAGCCCGGGCCCGGGTGGTACAGGCGCGTCTTGCCCGGGTACTGTCCGCGATGGAAGTACGGATACCAGGGCAGCGAGCGCCAGGCTTTCGTGTCCTTGACGAACTCCGGCACGATCAGGTCGAGCGCGGCGTAGCGCTGGCCGGTCGCTTCGGACACGCGCTTCCCGAAGCTCCACTGCTCGAGGCCCTTCCGCGGATACAGGTCGTTGTGCATGGCACCGCCGTAGGCGATCACGAGCTTTTCGGGCTTGCTGCCTTTCTCGTTGCGCTTGGCCAGCTTCGTCAGATCGTCGCCGCTGAGCCGCGTGATCATCTCCAGCATCTGCTCGACGTCGTTCGGCCCCGCCTGGAGGATCTTGTCGTACTCCTTGCACGACGGCCTGAGCGCGTGCGGTTGGATGCCGAGATGCTTGGCGGCGGTGCCGAGCGCGATGAACTCGTTCTGGTCGCCCTTGGCCTGGTGCTTCGTCACGACCTTCTGCTTCTTCGCGACCTTCTTGACCTGCTTCTGGCAGCGGCTGTTCCCCAGCCACAGCTCCAGCACCAGATCGCTGGCGCGCCCTTTCAACTCCGGGAGCAGCTGTTCGGTGAAACGCTTCGTGGCCGACTCGATGCCTACGCTTCCCCGCTGCGCATGCGTCTCGCCGACCGCCAGCACGAGTGGCTTTTCCGCCAGCACCGTGGACAGCGCCTTCTCCGGCGAATCGTACAGCCGGCAGCCGAGGCCGCCGCAGCTTTGCGTGTCACCGGCCGGATGGGCCGAGGCCGTCGCGGAGGGTTCCGGGCGGGGAGCGACGGATGGCGCGGGAGCCGTCACGGCCGCGGAAGCACCGGGGCTCGGCGCCGGCTCGCTCGGGTGGTTGCAGGCGGCGAGTGCGAGCCCGATCCCTAATGGAATCCAGAGGTAACGACCAGCCCGCCCGCGCTCCGCCATAGGCCGATAATGCCACGCTTTGCCCGCGCGCGGGCCTCATCTACCCTCGGGGCATGCCGCCGCCCTGGAATACCTGGCCGTACCACCGCACCAGCTCCGCGCTGTCGTTTCCGCGCGACGAGGGCTGGCACCGCCTGCTGCCGCTGGGCGTTGCCAATCCCGCACTCGGCGACATGGAGTGGGTGTACCTCAACAGTCACGTCAAGGAGCAGGGCGGGGCAGGGCGCACGTTCGTCGTGTTCGCCGCCTACTTCACCCAGCACTTGCGCTTCCTCGTGGTGCGCGCATTCGACGCGCAGGACCGCTACCTCGGCGGCTGGACGGGGACGGCATGGGGCCTGCTTCGTCCCTCCGCCGAGCGGCTCGACCTCACCTTCAAGCACGGCGGTGGCACCGACGAATGGAAGACGAGGCTCGATGCCCAGGGCGACCCGATCCCGTTCGCGTCCCGGCTGCACGCTCTCGACGACGCCGGAAAGTTCTCGGTCGATCTCGAGCTCGAGTGCACGAAGCGTCCCTACGAGGCCGGCGGCGTCGGATTCCTGCCCTTCGGCAGGCGCGGCTCGTTCTACTACTACTCGCTCACCCGGCTGTCGGTGGCCGGCACGCTCAGGCTGCCGAAGAACGGTGGCGGCGAAGAGACGATCGCCGTCGACGGCATCGGTTGGTACGACCACCAGTGGGGGCCGTTCTACGTCACGCCTTTCCGGACCAAGAACCTCGAGCAGTACGAGTGGATGAGCATCCAGCTCGACTCGGGCGACGAGATCCTGCTTACCACCGTGTGGGAGCCGGACGGGCGCACGCCCGGGCTTCCCGCCTACGGCGGGGCGGGTCTGATCCGCGCCGATAGCACCTTCGACAAGCTCATAGGCTCGCACCGCTGGAAGCGCACGCGCTTCTGGCGCTCGCCGGATCAGCACGCCATCTACGCGGCGGAGTGGACCTTCGACGCGCCGGAGTGGAACACCTCGCTCCGCATCACGCCGCGCTACCACGACCAGCTCACTCCCATCGTCGACGACCCGCCGCCGAACCTGCTCGGGAGCGTGGCCCACATGTTCGAGGGCTGGGCGAACTGGCTCGGCGACTTCTGGGAAGGCAGCTGCCGCGTGACCGGCACGTTCAATGGGCAGCCTGCGAGCGGCGTTGCCTTCGGCGAGCTCATCAAGCGCTACGAGGATCCAGAGTTCAGGATCGAGGTCGTCCGGAACGAGCCCGGACGCACCCTGCTCGAGTGGAGGGTCGACAACCCCGACGAACAGGTGAAGCTCGAATACCGCTTTTTCCTCGAGCACGCCGACGGCACGCCGATCATCGATCGTTCCGGACTCGATATCCCGGTGATGGTGCTCGACGATCCGGCGCTGCCGTCGGGCGAGGCGCTTGTGGCGCGCGTCGTGGCGCGCTCGGTCGACGGAGCCATCTCCGGCACTGCTACCACTTCCGTTACGTTGCGCTGATCCCTCGTGGCCCGGTTCACTACGGCTGGAACACGCTCCGCCGTTTGGTCTAGGGGGCAGCCGCTTCACGGCGCGGATACGCCGCGGTCGCGCCGCGGTCGCACCGCGCTTGTTTTGGTCCCCAAGCCCGGGCTTGGCGCCCGATTCACGCGCCCGCGATCCCGCCCCAACGTCTTGTTGCGCAACTCGCCAAAGCCAGAGGTGGACGCTCCCTACCTGGTCCCACGTCCCATTCCCCCACGATGCCCCCCCGAATCCGCGAAAAACCGGCCAGAAACCCCGCGAAAACCCCACTGAGCCGGCCAACTTCTCTTAACATGAGCCTAGGCGGGCTCAGAGTTGCCGGTGCGCATGGCCGGTTACGTACGAGAAGGCCAGGCATCGAGCGTGCTGTTCTCGTGGAGCAAGACGGAGAGAACATCCGAGTCCACCTTGAACCCGTCGAACATCACGTCCCCGGGGCAGGGATTCAGAGCCACCACCAGAATCTCCGTAGGGATCGCCGGTGTTCGTGAAGTCCCAGACGGTGCCGAGGGTGATGGACGGTTTGGAGCAGTCGGTAACGTCCGAGCCGGCCGGCACCCCGTCGACCGTGTAGTCGGTGAGCATCCAGTCGGTGGCGATCAGGTCGTTCCGGAGGTTCTCGGTGTCGACCCCCGGGCTCAAGCTCGCCGCGCCGTTCCCGCTCGAGCAGGCTGCCATGCACAACGCCAGGGCACTGGCGGCCGAGAGCTGCATGAGGAACACGGTGAACTTCGTCGGTCCTGACCGGAAGCAGCTGAGCTGTCCGCCGCCCTCCTATCTCGAGCGACAAATCAAGACGCAGCAGGAAGAACTGGACAGTATCAGAAGCAAGCAGACGATGAGCCTGGTCAAGCTCATCGTGTTCCTGCTGCTCACGCCGGTGTTCGGGGGTCTAGCGCTTGTCTGCGGCTTCTTCTGGAGAAAGAAGAACAAGCTCGACAAGCAGAAGCTCGAACAGGAAGCCGGCCCCACGCAGAGCGCCTCAAACCAAGCCCAACCCGTCCAACCCGCGCAGTCCCCAGCACAGCACCTCGCCGCTCTTCTTCACGGCGCAGGTCGCGTTGGCATCGCCCGAGATCGCCTGCACGTTGGTCAGCCCGCGCACGCGCGCGGGGCTCCTCTCGTTGATGCCGGTGCCGTCGCCGAGCTGGTCCAGCGCGTAGGCAAGATGAACGCCCTCTGCTCGTTGCCTCTGGTTGCCCCACGTCACTCCTCCGGCCGCGTCCCGACAGTCTAAGCCTCGACCGAGCTCTGCAGGGGGCGCGCTTTCGTGGCATCCCGCCCTGCGCGCGTCGTCTCCGCACGCACACCCCGCCTCCGGTCAGATCCCCGCCCCCGCGCTCGCGCCGTTCAGGGCACGTCGAACAGCTCCGCCTGCACCGGCTCTCCGAGCCGGCGGCGGATGACGGCATTGTCTCGGGTGCTCGATCTCGCCGGGCACGAGGTAAGGCCAGGGATTCCAACGCTCGTCCGGAAGCGTAACCGAGCACGGCTCGGCGGTCATCGAGCAGTCCGTGCAGCCTGCGCAGCAGCGCCGAACCTTCGGGAATCAGACGACATGATCGCTACTTCCGCGCAGTCGCCCGGGTTGTTCGCGGGCTATGTTGGAGTTGCTCGAGCGGCGCCCGGAGATCGCCGAGGAGGCCGCCGAGGTTCTCGCACGCCGCGAGGCGGAGCCCAGCCAAGTGCGCGAGGATCTTTCTCAGGAAGCCGCCGCGCGTCGTCTGGCGGAAGCCAAGACGGAGCTCGTGGCGCGCATCCGTGGCTTCTTCAAGCTGGACGAGTCCTAGTCCCGCGGCATCAGCGATGCCATCTGCTCCCGATACTTGAGGGGCGGGAGAAACGCGAACCAGAGGGAAACGGCGGTGATCATGGCCAGCGCCGACACCGCGCTGATGGCCCACAGATGCTCCCGGATCCCGGTGCCGTAGATCAGCCGATGCGCGATGGGCACCGCGTACGCCAGCGCGCAGGCGGTCATGGCGACGCCCCACAGTCCGACCCGGTGCATGACCAACGGATCGGCCAGCCCGATGCGCACGCGGCGGCGAAGTTGAGCGTGAAAGCGGAAGCACTCGAATGCTATCCAACTAGGGGCCAGGCCGCGGGTGGCGAGCCCGAGCGGAATCCAGGGGCCGCTCATGAGCTTTGAGTCCGCATAGCGGAGCACCTGGTGCGACAGCACTTCCCCGCAGAAGGCCGCTACGAACAGCAGCGCCAGCGCCACCACGGCGCCGATCGCCCAGCGCTTCTCGGCGTGGAACACCCGCCAGGCAAACAGCACCAAGGCGGCGTCGCCAAGGTATTCGATGCTCAGCCCCAGCGTTGCCATGTCGAGCTGCAGCGATGGCGTACCCACTACCAGGATCTTGGCTGCGGTCCCGACCGCGAAGGCCAAGAAGCCGGTGAACAGGAGCCCGATCGCCATGAGCAATTCGGGCAGCTTGCGCCTCTGCAAATAGAGCGACGCAAGGCGGCTGCCCACGACCAAAGACGTGAGCATGAAAAGCCCGACACCGATGAGGGCCGCGTACTTCACTTCTTGCTCCTCCGGCCGTCGAGGCGCTCGAAGACGTCGTAGGCGGTGTCCTTCGCGGGGCCGGCATCGACGTCCGCGCCGGCCAGGTCAGCTGCCAGCGCCGCGCAGATCTCGGCTGCATCGGTCACCCGGCGTTTGCGCAACGCCGACGGCATCAGTCGCTTGAGCACGACGTCCATTTGAAAGGTCGCGACGCTGCTCACGTCCAGGCCGGCGTCCTTCAAGACCAGGCGCAGGGTGCCGCGCGCCTCGAGGCTGGACAAGTGGGTGCGGCGCTGAAGCTCCATCGCCACCCAGTCGAACACCTTGGACTCCGCCATTGAGCGCCGATCTCAATCTTGGCACTGAACGGCGATAGTTCCGACGGAATTCTTGAACCCCGTCCGGGTGTAGTTTTCGCGGGGCTCGGGCGTCTTCACCCGCTGACCGGACAGCATCAGGCACGTCGGACGGTCGAGGCCAAGCCCGGAGCTTGGCTCCGTGGAGGGGTGCTTGGGATCGAGCTCGTCGTGCTGTCGGCGACGACGGACAAGCGCGTGTTGACATCTCCCCCCATAGAAGGAAATCCAACCCCATCCCCGGAGCGTACGCCTGGCGGCAGAGGCGGGACAGTGGAGCGCGGGTCCACGGCGCGGGTCGGCGCAAACAGGCTGGTCGCGTTGGTGGTGGTGTTGCGTCGCGCGCGTCGAGGCGACCCGCGCGATGATCAGTAGTGCACGGCCGCGCGGAGTGCGCGACGGTCCGAGTAGCCGTAGCTGGAGTCGACACCCGTCAGCTGCTTCGCGGCGGCGCCGGCTTTGTTGAACGTGATGGTGTGCTGTCCGGTCAGCATGGGCAGGCAGCCGTCACCGCGCCTGGCAAACATGAAGTCGATGCGATTGCTGCTGTTCAGGGTCCAGTTGGTGTCCAGGCAGGCCTTCACATCGCTGCTCCCGGCGCACTTGGAAAAGATGGCGTCGCGGAAGCCGAGGGCCCCTCCGAGGTCCCCGTTCGCCGCTTGGTACCAGGGCTTGTAGTCGCCCTGCGCGTTGCGATCCGACTCGTTGGCGTCGCCGCCCCAGATCATCAGGTCCCCACCGAAGTCCGCTTGCGCACGACTACCGACGCGCGGCGTGAAGAGGTCGCAGCGACGCTTTTCTTGTCGGCGGATGGTTGGAAACCGTGGCCTCATCGAGGCCTGCTGTCGGCCAGCATGGTGGTGATGGCCTGGTCGAGGGGGACCTGGCCGCGCAGGGAGGTGCCGGCCCCCTCGAAGTTGATGGAGCCGTCGTTGAAGCCGCGGAACATCTCGACCCAGGCCTCGATAGTGCGGTCGCTGAACCCGTTCTGGCGCAGGATCGCCGGCCACTGGCTCTCGGGCACGGCCACAGCGGCGACGGGCCGGCCGAGGACCTTGGCGAACGCCGCCGCCGCGTCGTTCGGCGAGCTCGCGCGGGGCCCGTCGAGCTCGATGATGTGCGCGGCGTCGGCCGGCTCGAGCAGGGCTTCGGCGGCCACGCGACCGATATCCGCGGCGGACACCATCGGGATGGCCCGGTCGAGCGGCGCGAGGAAGCTCGGCAGCACGCCGTCCTTGGCCGCCACCGCAGCCACCGCGCCCCAGTTCTGCATGAAATAGCCGGGGCGCACGAAGGTCACCGAGGCATCGAGGTCGCCCAGGCGCTCCTCGAACGCGTGGTTGGTCAGGATGTTGCCCGTGCCGTCGGGCAGGTGCGCTCCGAGCGACGACAGGACGACCAGCCGTCCGAGGCCGCTCGACCGCACCGCGCGGGCGATGGCGTCGGCCAGCGCGTCCGCCGTCGCGAACAGGTCGGGCGCCGTGTAGGCGGGGGGATTGAGAACGTAGGCTCCGCGGGCGCCTTCGAAGGCCTTCGCCAGTGCGTCGGCGTCGCCCAGGTCCGCCTGCGCCAGGTCCACGCCCCGCGCTTCCCAGGGCTTGGCACGCGCTGGGCTCCGGACCACGGCTCGCACGGACGCGCCACGTTCGAGTAGGGTGCGCGCGACGGCGGACCCGGTGTTTCCGGTGATTCCGGCAACGATGTACATGGCGATCTTCCTCTGCAAAGTAGACGGCGATCCCCGGCGTCAATCGTCGGCCACCCGCCGCGACATCACCGTCCAGCCCGGGGCAGCCGGCGTAGATGGTCTTCTCCTGGTACTGCTCGTCGAGCGGCTCCTCCGCGGCGCGCAGCGCCACGTCGCTCTCCCGTATAAGCACGCGCTCGAGCGCGTGCACGCGTCGCCCGTCATGAGCTGCACCACGCTCTGGCGCAAGATGCGCGAGCCGAGGATCGGGTAGAGCTAGGTTGCTAGCCTGATTGCCGACTGGGATCATCGCCGCCGGGCGCAAGCGGCGAGAGCGTGCCCGTCGCCTTCGAGACCGCACGCGCATGCGGTCCGATTCGGGCCGCGCACGCCGATCGTTTCGGTCAAAGCCACACCTGCAGTGCTCCACAGTATCGGCCGTCTGTCTGGCATGGTGCAGATCACGCGTTCAATCCAAGGAGGAAGTCGAGGAGTCGCGTCCCTGTTCGGAAAACTACGGATGCCGGCGGCAGTGACGACCAGAGCGCGCAATTTCATCCTGCCACCGCACTTGCTGCAGAGCTCGACATCGATGAGCGCGGCCCAGGGGCGATAGCCCGAGCGGTGGGTCGGCGGCTTGTCCTTCGGGGTGCAAGTCGCGCAGCGCTCGCAGTCGCTGTCTCCCTGCGCCGGTGGCGGCAGCGGCGGCACGATGCGCGCGCGCCACTTGCTCGCTGCCGCGAACACGCCGGCGTATCTCACCGTGTTGAAACGCGGGGGCGGCACTGCTCCGACTGCCGGCCGCCGCGGAACGCGCTGAACTCGCCGCGCAGTACTTCGTCGCTGGCACCTACAACCGCCTCACCAACTGGACCGGCGGAGACTACCTGTTCTGGGGGGAATGCGCGCCGCACAGCGCGCGGCTGAGGAAGTTGGGGCGGGTTGTTCGCAGGACAGGGCCGTGAGACGCTAGGCACGACGAGCATAGCGACGAGGATCTCGGCGCGGTTGGCTCGTGACGAGCGCCAAACCGGTGGGCGTCCTGGTCGAGTGGCGCTTCAATGGAACTCGTACGCACCGATGTCCGGCGCGCCCACGCGTGGATTGCCGTCTCGGTCCAGTGCGATCCCAACGTCCGTTCCCGCGTTGATCGCCGGGGAGCCAGCCTGCAAGTGAAAGTCGTAAGCCGTTGGGTTTACGAACATGGGGTCGGCCGTCAAGCTGCCCGTCCCGGCCCCAATAGTGGATTTGGTGTTGTAGAAGATGTTGTACGCGGTGTCGACGTACGCGACGTTCTGGCCGCCGTACGTCTCCACGCCGGTCCCCTTCTTGCTGGCGGAGTAGAACACGTTGTCCTTGATCGTCGCGTGGGCGTCCTGCCCGTTGTTCTGCACGCTGATCTGCGCAGTGCCGATGGTGTTGAAGCCGTCGAACACGTTGTGAAAGATCTTCAGCGAGCCCTGAACCCCTTCGGCCAATATGCCGTAGCCGTTCGCTAACCTGAAGACGTTGTTGTAGATCGACACGTTCCCGAGGGTGGCCGAGCTCACGCGATTCTGGAAGAACATCAGCTCGGAGTGGATGTTGGCGGCTCTCCCGGGGTTCTCGTAGATCAGGTTGTTGCGGATGATCACGTCGCTGATGTTGGCCGTGTAGCCTGTGCCCACGCTGAAGTCGGGCCCCGTCGTGTGGGAGCCGTCGAAGAACTCGTTCCCCTCGATCAGGATGTTCTTGGCCGTGAACCCGTTCCCGTACAGGTGAAATGAGAGGCCCCTTCGTCCGCAATCGTGAATCTTGTTGTTGCGGACGATCATGTTCGTGTAGGCGAGCTCGGTTCCGTAACCAACGTCGCCGATCGAGATGTCCGTGATGCCGTTCACGGCCATGTAGGAGCCCAGGTACGAGATCTCGGCGTTCTCGATGGTCAACCCGAACAGCTCGTTCTGGCTGAACTTCGAGTTGTTGTACCCGTACCCCGACCATCGCGTGTAGGAAACGTCGATCCCGTCGAAGTGCAGGTGCTGCTTGTTGTTCAGGTCGAACCCGTACTTGTTCTGGGGTACTTCGACGGCGGTGTACCTGGTGCCCGGGTCGCTCGCGCTGTACACGTAGATGGGTCCCCCGCTCCAGGCCCACTGGTACTCCGCTGTCAGGGCGCTCGTGCCGGCGCTCTTGTAGACGCCCCAGGTGACGGCGCCGGCGGTGTCGAAGAAGATGTCCGCGACCGCGGGCTGCGTGCTGGGGTCGTTGAAGGTGTTGGTGGACCGCCACACGTGGCTGTTGGCGCTCGTCTCGGTCCAGCCGGCCACTTGAACCGAGCCGAGTATCTTCGGGTTGTCGGTCCCGTGATTGCCTACGTAGTTGCCGAAGGTGATGTCGTTGCTCGCGTCCCCGGACGTCGGCACGACCAAGGTCTCGCGCCACGTTCCTCCCCGTTCGAAGAGGATGGCATCGCCGGGCAGCAGTGTCGTGAGCCCGTTGACGTGCGCAATGGTCTTCCACGCCGTCGCTGGGGAGGTCCCAGACGCGGAATCGTTGCCGTCATTCGAGACGTAGAAGGCTCGCAAGTAGGTGGGGACGGTGACGGAGGCCACGTAGACCTTCGAACGTCTTGTGGTCCGCCGCGGTAACCGTGAAGCTGACCGGCGAGGTGAAATCGATCTGGCTACCGGAGGCGGGCTTCACGGTGGCGCCGGGAGAGGTGACGATGGTCGGGGTCAGCGCCTTCAGTTGCTTGCCGGCGGGGAGTACCAGCGTGATGTTGGTGCCCGTGATCGTCGCCGCGGAGCCGTTGATCGTGAAGCTCACGATGTCGGCCGCCGAGTCCGGGCTTCCGTCCGCGGGGCCTGCATCCGCGGGGCCTGCATCCGCGGGGCCTGCATCCGCGGGGCCTGCATCCGCGGGGTTGCTGGACGAGCCCGCGCCGCTGCAGCTGGGGAGAACACCCAGCCCGAGGATACCCATGCAGACGGACAGCAGCATCGCGGCGAATCGTCTTTGCGGACAGCGGGAGATCATGAACGGCCTCGTCATGGAGTGGGATGCGGAGTGCGACGCTTCGCGTGAACCCCGCGAGCACGGGCGATCGTGCCGGCGTTTCGCGTGCGGGGCAACGATGGAGTCGAGCGGCCGAGCCCCCGCCCGGAAACCGCCAGGTGGCGCGAGTGCGGCCCCGGCATCTGCCGCAAGGGCTCCGGCCACCGCGTGGCCAAAATATCGCCGCGCGTGCGGAGTTCACTCATGCTGGCGTTGCACACGATGCGGTTCGGCTTGATCGCGGGCTCTGTCGCAGCGTGCCGCGTGTGCGCGACCAGCGGCATAGTCCAGATCAACCAGAAGGTTCAGAACCTCGCCGTGAAGGTGGGGGAGCAGTACGAGTTCGTCGCGTGCGTCCGTGATGCCCCCGACGCGGGCAGCATCGGCACAGCGACGGCGGGCCTGGGCGCCGGCGGGGTGGGCATCTCCAGCTTGTCGGTGCCGCTCTCCTCGACCTATCAACCCGTGCGGGTGCGCTGGACGACGACCGCCTCCGAGACGCTCAGTGTCAGCGTCGAGACTCCGGACCACAAGGACAATGATGGGGTGGTACTTCCTTCTATGGGGGGCCAAGCCCACGCGCATCGCACAAAGGCGTATCATCGGTACCCATGTCGGACGGACGGTTCGCGACGGCCCTGTGTATCCTTTCGCTGGCGGTAACGGCGGCGGGTTGTGGAGACGGGCCCGCGCCGTCGTCGGTGAAGCTGCCCGTGTCGTTCCCTCCGGGGTTCCGGCTGGGGTTCGCCACGATCGCGTATCAATCCGAGGGCGACATCAAGGGCGACGGCAGCCGCGTCGACAGCAACTGGAGCGAGTGGGAGGACCTGGGGAAGATCGCCGAAGGACAGCACAACCTGCGCGGCAACGGTTTCTTCGACCACTACGATGTCGACCTGGATCTGGCGGCGGGCATCGGCGCGAACGCGTTCAGCTACTCGCTCGACTGGGCTCGCATCGAGCCCCAGGAAGACCGCGGCCGGAACGACGTGCCGCTCCAGCCAGTCCCGGAGCTGGTCGCGGGGAGAGGTTGCCTGATGCAACAGCCAGAATCGTTTGTTCCTGGATGTCAACGTCGGCCGCGATCCTGAATCCGTTGAGCAGGAGGAACACTGCCATCGCGGCATGTCCAATCCTCTTGTTTCCGTCGACGAAAGGATGTCCCTGGATCAGATCGAAGCCGAGCGCAGCGGCCTCGTCGACAAGCTCTGGATACAGCTCGGCACCATCAAACGTGACCAGAGGCTGGGCCAGGGCGGCCTCGATGCGAGCCAGGTCCCGCACGCCCGACGCGCCGCCGGAGACTGCGATGAGGTCGGCATGCAGTCGCAGGACCTCCGCCAGCGTGAGAAACCTCACTTGGCGAGTCGCTGGTAGAGCTCGGCATTCTCCGAAAGAACGTGCTGGGCGGCTCGGGCGAAGTCCTCGGCAGGTCTCCCCGTAAGGTCGGCTACCGCAGCGGAAGCAAGCTGCTCGGGGGTCACTCCGAGCGACTTGGCGCGCTTCCGCAGGGCCTCGAGCTCAAGGGCAAGGACCTCGATCTACTGTTCGGGACGAAAGGCCACGACCTGGTCGTGGTGCACAAGGATGATCTGGTGATCGTGGGGTAGGCCGGGCTGGTCCACGCCCCGGCGATTGGCTAAGGTCCGCCGCGCCCAGGAGGTCAGCATGCCCCAGCCATTGATCGAGTGCGTTCCGAACTTCAGCGAAGGCAAAAACATGACGGTGATCCGGCAGATCACCGACGAGATCGAGAGCGTCGAGGGCGTCAAGCTGCTCGACGTCGATCCGGGCAAGGCCACCAACCGCACCGTGGTCACCTTCGTCGGTGCCCCGGAGCCGGTGATCGAGGCCGCCTTCAAGGCCGCCGCCAAGGCCGCCGAGCTGATCGACATGTCGAAGCACAAGGGCGAGCACCCGCGCTTCGGCGCCACCGACGTCTGCCCGCTGGTTCCGGTGGCAGACATCACCATGGAAGAGACGGCAGCGCACGCGCGCGAGCTCGGCCGCCGCATCGGCGAGCTGGGCATCCCGGTGTACTGCTACGAGAACGCCGCCTCGAGCGAAGAGCGCAAGAACCTCGCCACTGTGCGTGCCGGCGAGTACGAGGGGCTGCAGAGCAAGCTCGCCGATCCGGAATGGAAGCCCGATTTCGGCCCCAGCGAACTCAACCCCAGCGCCGGCGCTACCGCCGTGGGGGCGCGTGACTTCCTGGTCGCGTACAACGTCAACCTCAACACGACCTCGACCCGCCGCGCCAACGCCGTGGCCTTCGATGTGCGCGAGCGCGGCCGCGAGAAGCGCGAGGGCGGCAAGCTGACGGGCAAGGTCGTCCGCGACGACAAGGGCAACCCGGTCATGGTCCCCGGCACGCTGCGCTGCGCAAAGGCGATCGGCTGGTTCATCGAGGAGTATGGCATCGCGCAGATCTCCATGAACCTGACCAACATCTCGGTTACCCCGGTCCACGTCGCGTTCGACGAGGTGTGCGAAAAGGCCACCGCCCGTGGCCTGCGCGTGACCGGCTCCGAGCTGGTGGGTCTCATCCCGCTCGGCGCCATGCTGGAGGCGGGGCGCTACTTCCTGCGCAAGCAGCAGCGCTCGGTGGGCGTCGCCGACCGCGAGCTGATCAAGATCGCCGTGAAGTCGATGGGCCTCGACGAGCTGAAGCCGTTCCGCCCGGAAGAAAAGATCATCGAGTACGTCATGGCCAAGGACGCCCCGCCCGGGCTGGTCGATCTGACCGTGCAGGGTTTCGTCGAGGAGACGGCTTCCGAGTCGGTCGCTCCGGGCGGCGGCTCGGTGGCTGCTGCCATGGGCGCGATGGGCGCGGCGCTCGGCACCATGGTCGCCAACCTGTCGTCGCACAAGCGCGGCTGGGACGATCGCTGGGAGGAGATGTCCGACTGGGCCGACAAGGGCAAGCAGCTGCACGACCAGCTCTTGCGCCTGATCGACGAGGACACCGCGGCCTTCAACCGGGTGATGGCGGCTTTCCGCCTGCCCCAGGAGACCGCGGCGGACAAGCAGGCCCGCGAGCAGGCCATACAGGACGCCACGGTCGCGGCCATCGAGGTGCCCTTCCGGGTGATGCAGCTCGCGCGTGCGTCGCTCGACGTGGCCAAGGCCATGGCCGGGATCGGCAACCCGGCGTCCATCTCCGACGCCGGCGTGGGCGCACTCGCCGCGCGCGCTGCGGTCCACGGCGCCTTCCTCAACGTCCAGATCAACTGCCCCGGCCTGACCGACAAGGCGCGCGTGGCCGACTTCATCGCCCGCGGCAAGGCCATCGAGCAGGAGGCCGTCGCCCTCGAGCAGGAGATCCTGGCGAAGGTGCGCGAAAAGCTGGAAGCGGATCTGGCGAAGTAGCGGCGGGCCGAACCGCGTGTTCGAGCACGAACGAAGTGCGGCGCATTCCTCAAGCGGTCCCGGGCATTCGCCCGGCCGGGCGATCCCCTATCGATTGCTGGACGGCACGCTGGTCGCCAAGAACTGGGCCGACCTCACGGACGGTACGCTCACCCACGCGGTCGCCATGAGCGAACAGGGCAACACGCTGGCCAACGGCGAGGTGTGGACGAACACCTCCCCCAGCGGCGCGGCGGCCACGCCCAACGGTTGCAGCGGCTTCACCAGCAACGCCGCCAGCGCATCGATCGCCCAGGTCGGCGTGCTGAACGCCGCGAGCAGCAAGTGGACGCACGTCTACTTGCAGTACTGCAACCGCACCAACGTGCGCCTGTACTGCTTCCAGCAATAGGCCCCGCGCGAGACACCGGGCTCGCGGTCGTCGAGCGATGCTTTGACGACCGCGAGCGGCGGTGCGCGCCGGCCGCTACGCGCCGCGCTAGAGCTTCTTGATCACCGCTGCAGCGAGCTTCTTGGCGTCGGCGAGATCGGCGGCGCGGCTTCGCTCGTCCGCACCACGCTCGGCGGGGCCGGCGCCCTTCTTCGCCGGCGCCGCCGCTTTTCTTGCGGCGGACACCGCGGCGGCGGCGGAGCCGGACTTGGTGCTGTGGTGCTTGCATGCCGCAAGCTGGAAAGCGGCAAGTAGCGCAAGGAACGGAGACAAACGAGAAACACGCATGACAGCTTCCACCCCTACGGGTACCTGCTGCGGGTCCTCACCGGATCGGGGACCGCCACGCTGCGCCGCCTCGACGGTGACGGGGTGTGGCAGCAGCCGGCGGTGCCGGCGCCACCGGAGCTGGCCTACGCCAGCGCGGGCGCTCGCACGGCGGACGGCTTCGTGTGGCTTGCGAAGGCGAAGCAGGGCGATATCCAGGTCGTCCGGACCGACGCGAGCTTTGCCGTGACCGGGACCGACACGATTCCGGGCGACCTGGTGGAGGGCGCGTGCGCTTCAAGAGCGCGGCCCAGGGGCGATAGCCCGGGCGGTGCGTGGACGGCGCCACGCTCTGCCGGTGGCGACCGCCAGCAAAGGCGCACAGCTGTGTGGGGCCCCCGGCCGGGCGAAGCCCGGGCTTGGCGGGCCCGCGGCGCGCGACCAGCGCGCCGCACCGCGAAACGGCGCCGAGCGTGCGGGGCAAGCGCGGCTCGCACCCCTGCGGAGATGCGCGCGTATCCGCAGTCATGAATTGGTCAGGTAGTCGTTGACCTTCATTGCCGGCTTCTCCACCATGCTTCCATGGCGAAGCAGAAGGTGGTGATCCTGGGAGGTGGGCTGTCGGCGCTGTCGGCGGGGGTCCACTTGTTGCAGGAAGGCGGCGGTGACCATTTCGAGGTGACGATCCTGTGCATGGAGCACCGGCTCGGCGGCAAAGCGTCGAGTTGGCGGCTGCCGGATGGTCGCTATATGGAAATCGGCTTCCACGGCGTGTTCGGCTACTACAACGCGCTGCAGAAGCTGCTGGCCCGCGCCGGGCACCCGGTCACCGACCCTCGCTGGTTCTCCAACAACGACGGCGTGCATCTGATGTACGAAGCGGGCGCCCGCGCGGTGAACCGACTGGACATCCCGGAGGGGCCGCTCGACGTGGGCGCGCTCTTCCACAACGGCTTCGTCGGCTACCAGGGCATGAGCTTCAAGGAGAAGCTCGAGGCGGGCAGGTGGTTCGCTACCACGGGTGTCCGGCTTCTGACGCAGAAGTTCGAACCGGAGCTCGACGAGCACTCGTTCACCGCCTACGCGGTCGCGACGGGGCTCGATATCGAGCTGACGAAGAAGAGCTGGTTCCGCTATGTGCTGGAGCTCGCGTTCAACTATCCCGCCCCCGGCTCGGCCTACGTCGGGATGATCGGCTTTTCGCACCTGATGAGCCCCGCCAACAGCACCGTCTACTACCTCAACGGCGGGCTCAGCGAGGTCATCGTGGCGCCCATTGCCCAGCTCTTCGTCTCGCTCGGTGGCAAGGTCGAGTTCTGCACCAAGGTGACGCGCGTGGAGCTCGATCCGGGCACGCACCGCATCGAGAAGGTCGTCATGCAGCCGACGGCGACGCCCGTGCCCATCGCCGGCGTGGTGGATCACGTCGACGTGACCCCGATCGGCGGCAGCTACTCGCTGAAGGACGCCCCGTATCCCGTAGGCGACCCCGCGCCGGCGGCGGGAGCGCCGGAGCGCGTGCTCCAGCACGGCACGGATTTCGACCACGTGGTGTGGACCCTGCCGGTGCGCTCCAGCCGTGCGCTGCTTCGCACGACTCCCGATTTCGAGCGTGCCGTACTGGACGAGCCCCAGCTCCGGCGCATGTGGGCGCTCCGCAGCGTGGCGTCGATTCTCGCTCCGGATGTGGCTGCCCGAGAAGGTGATGCCCTCGGATTTCACCACGGTGGTGATGGGCACGCCCGAGCCGGCACCGACGATTATCGACTACACCAACCGCGTGAGCGAGCTGGAGGCCAGTACCTGGGGCTCGGTGATCGAGTTCGAGGGAGAAGAAGGCCTGCACGGCGATCTCACCGACACCGAGATCGTTCGCGAGCTGCTTTCCGGCTTCGTGGAGCTGCCCTTCGTCGAGAAATCGAAGGTCGACATCGACGCCGTGGTCAACCAGACGGGCGGCTGCCATCACGAGTTCCGCCGCAACACCGCCAACCATCTGCGCTATCTGCTGATGGAACCCGGCCACTGGAAGTTCCGCCCCGAGCAGGACAGGAGCCCCTACGAAAACCTCGTCTTCGCCGGCGACTGGATGGCGGGCACCCAGCCGACGGCCAGCATGGAGGCTGCCGTGCGCACCGGCCGCGTGGCGGCGGATTTGCTGAGGCCGAGGGTAGGGTTGCCTACGGCTGACGAGTAGTGCCTACCGGGTCACCCAACTGACCTTGAAGCGCCAGCGGATGGGAGTGACTTTCTCGTAGCTGGTGGGGAACGGCGTGCGGCCGAGCATGGCGATGATGGTGTCGCTCCAGCCGGCGATGAGATCGGGAATGCCGACGGGCAGGTCGGGATCCTCCAGCTCCCCGATCAGGTGGTCGTCGGCTTCTTCCACGACGACAAAGCGCCCCACGTTGCTCTGGCGGGACCACACGCTGGTGGCGCGGTTGAAAACCAACGCGGGTGTCGCGAACTTGAGGAACAGCCGGTAGATCATGTGCAGCTGGAAGCGCGCTGCCATGGCGCCGAGCTCGCGCACCTCGTTCACATCGCCGTGCACCGCCGCCTGGAAGGCCTGCATCAGCGCGTGCAGGTGCTTTCGCGTGTACCAGTTGTTCGCGAAGATCGATCCTGCGAAGAACTCGCGGGAGTCGTCGGGTAGATGCTCCTCCACGCGGCTCCACAAGGCGCTGCGTTCCCGCTTCAGCGGCGTCACGTAGGAAAGGTACGTGTAGCCCTTGACCTGTGCGTCGTCCGCTTCCACCCTCATTCCGCCGGGACCGGACCCTGGTCGGTCCAGCGGTAGAAGCCGAGGCCGACCTTCTTGCCGAGGCGGCCTGCACGCACCATCTGCCTGAGAATCGTCGGCGGTCGGAACTGCTCGCCGATTTCGCGTTGCAGGTGTTCGAGGATCGCCAGCCGCACGTCGAGCCCTACCAGGTCGGTCAGCTTGAGCGGCCCCATGGGATGACGGTAGCCGAGCTCCATCGCGCGGTCGATGTCCACGGCGCGTGCCACGCCCGACTCCAGCATACGCATCGCCTCGGCGCCGAGGGCGACGCCCAGCCGGCTGCTGGCGAAACCGGGGAAATCATTCACCACGATCGGCTCCTTGCCGACCTGCTGGGCGAACGCGAGCGCACGCTCGACCGTGGCGTCGGCGGTCCCGAGTCCGCGCACGATCTCCAGGAGCGGCATCACCGGAGGCGGGTTGAAGAAATGCAGACCCACCGTGCGCTCTGCAACCCCGAGGCGCTGGCCCAGCTCCGTGAGCGACAGGCTGGAGGTGTTCGAGCCGATCAGTGCGCCGTCCGGGAGCAGCTTCACGACCTCACCGAGCAACGACACCTTCAGCTCCATCGACTCCGGCGCCGCCTCGATGACGAGCTCCGCGTCCCGGCATGCATCGGCGAGGGCGGCCGTCGGCTTGATGCGCGCGAAAGTCGAGTCGCGTTCGCTCTGGTCGATGCGGCCCTTCTCGACCAGTCGGTCGAGCTGCTTGCCGACGCCCGCCATGGCGGCGTCGAGCTGGCCCTGGGCCACGTCGTACAGGCGCGTGTCGATCTTCCGCGACGCGCACAGCTGCGCGATGCCGCGCCCCATGGTGCCCGCCCCCAGCACCGCGACCCTTCCCAGCCCGTCTGTCATGGGTCGGGAGCTTGGTTTCTGTCGCCGGCGCTGTAAAGGCCCGCCTCCTGGGCGCCTGATCGCCGCCGGACTACGGGCGCAGCGCCTGGCCGGCGAGGCTTTCGTCGCAGGTTACGCAGCGCTTGGGCACGTGGGCCTTGTGATAGACCTGACCGCAGGTGGGGCAGAGCCGCGCGTCGCGCTCGAAGGAAATGGCCTCGCCGCTGGCCGCGCACTCGCGTCCGGCGACCTGGAGGTCCTCGATGGTCAGCACCTCGCCGTCGCCTTCCCCGGGCTTCGGCAGCGTGTCGACGATGCTGCCCTTCACGTCCATCGCTTCGGGTACCCGGCGCACACCTTCCTTGAGCAGCCACGCGACGGCCGTGCGGTGCGCCTTCACCGGGATCGTCAGCGTCAGACCCTCACCGCGCGCCACCAGCTGGCCCTTGTCCACGCTGACCCGCTCGATGTCGCACCAGGGCAGCCGCACCAGCTCCTTGCCCTTCTCGATCGCTATGCCAGCGTCGCCCACACGTACGGGGAGCGCGCCGCTGTCGCCGAACCAGAGCGCGCCGGCGAGCACCAGTGCGCCGCTGGTGACGATATAGGGCGCGTAGCTGTGGGGTGGATCGCTGATCCACTGCGCGTAGACGCCCGCGCCGAGCCCCGCAGCACCCAGTGCCCCGGCGGCGACGGCCGCCCAGGACGTGTGGGTCTGCTGCGGAGTGAATCGGCGTTCCCTGCGCTCGCGCCGGGGGGCCTTTTTCCTGCTCTTCTTCTTCTTGCGGGTCGTGGGTTCGGCCATGGGGATTACCGGAGGCGGAGCCTAGCAAGAGCGGAGCGCGGCACGACACAAACCTTTTTGCGGGCGCCGCGGCCCGGCCTGGGAGGCCGACAGATGACGCGGAAGAAACACGGAGCGGCCGCTGTTGTTCCCGGGGGCTTTTCGGCGCTCGACGCCGCCGCCCGGTGCTGCGACGCTCGCCTCAGCCGTGAGCCGCATTGCCCTGTACTCGCTGCCCCTCGTCACCGTGGTCGTGGTGGCGTTCGCCCTGTTCGTGGTCGGGGCGCCGGAGCCCTATGCCGGAGCGCGGATCTACGGCGGTCCGACGCAGGGAGCGACGCGTCTGTCGTGGCGGCTTTCGCTGGTGCGCTGGGAGGACGGCGCGCAGTCGAAGGCGCATCGCGCGCGGCTCGCGGTGGAAGCGCGGCTTTCCGACGGGCGTCGGGTGTCCTGGACGGGAAAGCCCGACCCCCAGGGTATGGCCGCGGTGGAGGTGGCGGTGCCGGGGGCGCCCGTCAGCGGACCGATCGACGTCGTGGTGTCCGCTCCCGGCGACCGCGTGCCCCTCGCAAGCGGTCGCATCGAGCTTCCGGCGGGCAAGTGGCTATCGAAGCAGCGCGATCATGGCGGTTGGATCAAGGGGCACCAGACCGGTGATCTGCTTGTGCGCGCGGCGCCGGCCCGCGGCGTGTTCGCCGTGCCGTTCAGCGATCCGCTCTGGATCGAGGTGCGGGGTCCCCGCGGCCCGGTGCCTCACGCGAAGCTCTCGCTCCGTCCGGAGGGCCTCGATGTCCGTGCAGCGGAGCCGCTCGAAACCCGGGCCGACGGCCGCGCCCAGGTGCGCGTCGCACCGCGCGAGTTCAACGTGGCGCTGCGCATCGCCGCGACAGCTCCTGATGGGAGCCACGGCGAGTGGTATTCGACGCTGCCGGTGGTCGTGGGCGCGATGCACGCCGCGCTCGCAGGCAAGAGGGTCCTGGTGCGTTCGCCGATCGAGCGCGCGCGTGCGTACTTCGGGCTGATAACGCCGCGCACGCGTCTCGCCGGTGCGCCGCTGGAGCTCCATCCCGACGGCCGCGGCGGTGCGGTTGCCGAGGTGGCGCTGCCCCCGCTGCCGCCGGGGCCGCTGTGGGCCGTAGTGTCGAGCGAGCCGGAGCTGTCGTCGGAAGCCACCGTGGGTTGGCCGCTCAGGGTCCGGCTCGGCGCCGGCGATCCGCCCCACGAACGCGTGGTGCCCGATCGACTTCTGCTCGACGGACTCGTCGACGCTGCGCGCCGTGATCGGGAACGGCGCCGCCGCGCGCGGCTGCTCGCGGGATTGTTCTCGGCCTTCGCAGCGGCGCTGGTGGGCGTGCTGCTGGTGCTGCGCGTGAAGAAGTCCGAGGCCGACCTGGCTGCGCATCTGGCGCGTCACAGCGAGAACAGCGAAGAGACGGAGCACATCCCGGAGCGCGGCACGGGCTGGGTACTTCTGGTCGCCGTGTTGTGCCTGGCGCTGGGTTTCCTCGTGGTCGCGCTGGTGGTGATGTACCGGATCGGCTAGCGCGCGCGCTTGACAGGCGACCGGCGTTCCGGAGAAGTAGGCGGGGTGACACGACCTCGATTGCGGCCGCCGCGCGTGCTGTACGCGCTTGCGATGCTCGCGTGGGCATGCGCTGGCAGTCCGGCGAAGAGCGCCGCGGCCGCGCCGCGACATCACCATCCGGCGCGCCACCCGGCGCGCCACGCGCCGCGCTGGGCGCCGGTGATCGGCGGCAGCAACGTCGACCGGGTCAAGCTCCGCTGGGAAGCCGCTGTCGGCGGCTTCGGACGCGCTGTAGCGATCGACCGCGCGCTCGGGCGCGTGGCGGTGGCAACGGGCTCGCCCGTCAAGCTGTTCGATCTCGGTACGGGCAAGGACGCGGGCAGCGTGGACAGCTGCCGCGACGTCGTGCGCGGCGGAATCGCCTTCGACAAGGGCAAGCTCCTGGTCGTGTGCGAAAAGACGCTGCAGCTGTTCGACGGGAAGAAGCTCGCACACCTGCACGCGCCGCGCATCAACCCGTCGCCGGTCACGGCGTCGGCGGTTGCCTGGCCGCGCATCGCGCTGGGCCACCACGACGGGGTGATCCGTGTCTACGATCTCGACGGCGGCGACACGATCGAGATCCCGGTGCCCGGTCCGCCCATCGATGTGAAGAGCATGGCGATGACGCCCGACGGCTCGCGCGTGGCTGTGGCCTGGGTGCAGGGCTCGATCTGGTGGTGGGACACCAAGGCCCCCGGCGTACCCCACAAGCTGGTGCGTCACGAGAGCGAGGCCGATGCCGTTTCGTTCAACGACGGCGGCACACTGCTGGCGGAAGAAGGCGAGCCCCGCTACACGACCGTCTGGACCTTCGCCGGCACACCCGCGGAAAAGACGAAGATCAAGAACGGGCGCTGGGTGAAGCGCATCTGGTTCACCAAGGACTCGAAGTGGCTGGTGCGCGGCGGCTCGGACGGGCTCGAGATCGCCGAGATCGCGGGGCCGCAGCGCGTCGCGCTGGACACGAGCGGCAAGGTCGAGGACGTTGCCATGGACGACCGCCGGGCGACGATCGCGGCGGTGGACCGGGCGGGCCGGCTCACCACCTGGGCAGCTCGCTGAGCGGCAGCGCGATCACAGCCCTGCGAACGCGCGAGCGCGGCGGGTCGGCGTGGGCGACGCGCCCGTACCACAGTTGTGGTTTCTGGCGCACAGGGCGGCCGCTTCCGCAAGCAGCACAAGCGCATGGAATCGCGCAGTTTCGCCGCTGGCACACGAGCTGCAATCGGTCCTCGTCGAAGCGCCGCCCCCGGCGCAGCAGACGGAGATCGACACATGTCCAGAATGTTCCTTTCGGGTCCTTTCGCGGCGGCTCTGCTGGCCGTGGGAGCGTCCGCGTGCAGCGCGCAGCTCGGCGAGAGCACCGCTGGCGAGCTCGGTCGCGTCGACTTCAGCTACGGCGCGAGCTGCTTCTTCGGCTGCAGCATGGACCGGCCGGTGCTGGTCGGCGCTGCCGAGCGAGTGGACGTGACCGGCGACGGCGACGCGCAGGGAGTCACTGCGGTATCGACCGCTCCGACCGTTGCGCAGTTCAACCTGAAGCGCAGCTGTGCCTGCGAGCAGAGCAGCGGCAACTCGGCGACAGGAATGTCCGTCGACGCGCAGGGCGGGTGCCCCGACGGGTTCACGAAGAGCTGCGACAATGCGATCGACATGCGGGCGCTCGCCGCAGGCGACGCCAAGCTCGAGTTGCTCGACCCGCAGGGCAAGCTGCTCGATCGCGTGACGGTGCACGTGCGCAAGGCCAGCTCGGTCCATTTCGAGAGGTCGAGCGACGGCTTGCAGGACGCGAAGCCCATCGACCAGCTCGTCCTGAAGAGCGGCGAGACGGTTACGCTCTCGGCGAAGCTGCTCGACGCCGACGGAAAGCCGCTGATTGCCCGCAACGCCGTTGACTGGGGCAGCCAGGACGTAAGCGTCGCGGGATTCCCGATCTACCAGATCCTGACCCCGGACATGGTGGACGACTCGGCCCAGGGCCAGAGTGATTGGGTCACCGTCAAGGGCGTCCAGCCTGGCACCACCAGCATCAAGCTGGAGGTCAGTGGACTTGCGCAGGCAGTGCCGGTCACCGTGACCGGCAATTGAGCCCTGCCTGCCGCGGCGCGTCGTTCCTCCCGGCGCGCCGCTTTTCCCGCGCCCCGCCCGCATCTCGTTCCGCGGTCGGGGCGTGGCTTTTTTTCTAGCGTCGGGCAGATCTTCCGGTGGGTTCGCGCGTCTCTTCAAGCGACAACCCCGCTGTGGAGGCGAGAGCATGTGGAAGAAACAGCTGTACCGTTACTCGCTGCTGGTCGCGATGGCGGGGGTCGCCGCGCTCCTCGTCAGCCAGGACGCGCTCGCCCAGAGCCCGCGCTGGTGGCATTCGCGTCCGGGCTTCTCCGTGACGCTGGTGGGCGCGAACGGTGAGACGCTCCGGACGTTCAGCCATCGGGGCCAGACGTTCGTGCTGGGCGAACCGGGTGTCCGCTACGGCATCCGCGTTTCGAACCCGACCTCCCGGCGCGTCGAGGCGGTGATCAGCGTGGATGGCCGCGACGCGCTCACCGGGCGCGTCGCGGACTTCGTGCACCACCGCGGCTACGTGCTCCAGCCGTTCGGGTCGGTGACCGTTACGGGCTTCCGCCAGAGCCTGGATCAGGTCGCGTCGTTCCGCTTCACCGATCCGGGTGACAGCTATTCCTCGCGCATGGGCACCCCCCAGAACGTCGGGGTGATCGGTGTCGCGTTCTTCCCGGAGAAGCAGCGCGCGCCCGTCGCCATCGCCCAGCCGCGGAAGAGGTGGACGCGCCGGCACGCCCGCGCTTCGGCGGCGCCGCCCAGCAAGACCAAGCGCGCGGCGCCGGCGGAGGACCGCTCGGCAAGGCCGCCCCGCTCCGCCGCCGAAGGCAGCAGCGGATTCGAGCCGACGCCCCGCCGCCGGGTCAACAACCTCGGCACCCGTTATGGCGAGTCGCGTTTCAGCCCCGTGCGCCAGGTGTCGTTCATGCGCGCGAGCCCGCGCTCGCCATCGCGCATCGTCCTGCTCCGCTACGACGACGAGGACGGCCTCGAGGCGCGCGGCATCCAGGTCCACCCGCCGCGCCACTGGCGTTTGCGGCCGCGCCCGGTGGAGCCGCAGGCGTTCCCGCGCAACGCGCGCTTTGCCCCGCCCCCGCCCTGAGTCAGGGGCAGGCCAGCCGCCAGGCGCCGAGATCCCAGGTCTTGATCAGTGTCGAGAATCCCTGGATCGACATGTCGCCGCAGACGCTGGCCTGCTTGGCCGGGCCCTGGGAAGGCTGGTCGACGTACTCCACGTGGAACACGGCCTTGCCGGCGTCGAGGAACGGCTTGAGCTGACCGCATTCCGAGTAGGTTATGCATTCCTCGTTCAGCGCCCAGTCGAACGAGGGCTCGAGCGTCTGGACTAGCTCCACGGCGTTCTTCAGCCCGACCGACAGCCCGCGCGCGTGGGCCTCGTGCGCGACAAAGGTGTCGTAGTCGAGCTGGTCCTGCTTCGTGAGCGGAAAGCCGGTGTTGTTCGCGTAGCCGTCGACGTTGTCGGGTTCCACACCGTCGCAGCCGCGGGCCTGGGCCCGATCCAGGCGAGCCTGCATGATCTTCCGCACGTTCGCCGAACGGATGTCGAGCCAGTTCTCCCCGGGCCAGCCGACCAGGGCGTTGCCATAGTCGCCCGCGGCGAAGTCCCCGGCGTCGCTACGCCAGTCCTCCCGGCTGCCGGCGGAGAAATAGCAGATGACGATGCGCCCGTCCGCCTTCAGCGTCGTCAGCTTCGCGTCGGGCGTGTCGAATAGATCGACGTCGTACATGGCGACGTTGATCGTCGTGTCGAGGGTGCCGCTGAGCTGCCACTGCCACCCGGTACCCGGCGCGGGGTGCCAGACCGTGCCCGCCTCGGCTGGCGTGCCGCCGCTGCCGCTGCTGCCCCCTGAACCCGCGCTACCCCCGGTCGTAGTGCCGCCGGTTCCGCTGCCGCCGCTGCTCGTGGAGCCGCCGTTCGCCGCCGCGCCCGAGCTGCCCCCGCCGCCGTCGATCGCGCCGCCACCACCGCCGGCAGCGCTCCCGCCGGACGGGGCGTCGCCGGAGCAACCCGCCAGGCCCGCCAGTGCAACGCCGAGCACCATCGGCGCTCCCCAGCGAGCAGAACGTTGGAAAAGCATGCCCCGAGTGTAACGGGTTGGGGGTGGCTCGCGCTTCCCCGTGGTCAAAAGCGCATGATTCCGGGTAGTTGTGGATGTGCGTAAGTTGGTGTCCGGGCGGCCGCCCACCTCGGCATATCCCCTCATGCATCATATGGCAGACCGGGTGTATATGTAGCCACTGGTGATCCCGGAAACATGACGAACCCATCGAAAGCTCCCGGGGAGGACGAAGCCGCAAGTCCGGCGGCGCCGGGCGACGCGGCGCGCGGAAAGAGTGGGGAGCACCGGCTCGCTTCGGGGCTGGTGCAGGCCGATCGTCTAGCTGGGGTCGGCGTGCTGGCGGCGGGGCTGGCGCACGAGATCAACAATCCGCTGGCGTATGCGCTGTTCAATCTGGAAAGCATCGCGGAAGACGTCGCCGGGGTCGAGTCGCTGTGCACGGCCGGGGCGGAGCTCGAGTCGATCCGTGAGCGCCTCGAGAACCTGGCTGATTTCCGCGAGCGCCTCGAGGCGGCTGTGGACGGGATGCGCCGCGTGCGCGAACTGGTGCAGGACCTGGAGACGTTCTCGAGTGTTCACAGCGAGCGGCTGGTGCCGCTCGAGCTTCGCCAGGTGATCGACTCCGTGCTCAGGCTGGGCAATGCGGAATGCCGTCACAGGGCCCGCGTCGTGACCCACTTCCAGGAGACGCCCCTGGTGCTCGGCAACCCGTCGCGTCTGGCGCAGGTGTTCCTCAACCTCGTCGTCAACGCCGCCCAGGCGATTCCCGAGGGCAGAAAGGCCGAAAACGAGATTCGCGTCGTGCTCTCGACCGATGGCGAGGACGTCGTGGTCGAGGTGCGGGATACCGGGGTCGGCATCCCGCCCGAGCAGTTGGGGCGCTTGTTCGAGCCCTTCTTCACCACCAAGCCGATCGGGATCGGTTCCGGCCTCGGCCTCAGCGTCTGCCACAACGTGGTCAGTGCGCACGGCGGCAGCATCGAGGTCGAAAGCACGCCAGGGCAGGGGAGCTCTTTCAGGGTGCGCTTGCCCGCGTCAACCCGGCAGGGTGCACAGCTGGTCGAGGAGCCTCCAGTCTCTGCGGCGCCGCAGCGCCGCCTGCGCGTGCTCGTCGTGGACGACGAGCCGCAAGTGGGCAAGGCAGTGCGCCGCATGCTGTCGGACAGCCACCAGGTTACGTTGTCGCGCTCGGGTGACGAGGCGCGGCGCATTCTGGACGAGCAGGTCTTCGACGTCGTCGTGTGCGATCTGATGATGCCGAACGTCTCCGGCATGGATCTGTACGATCGACTGCAGCGAACCAGACCCGAGATGGCGCAGCGTGTCGTTTTCATGACGGGTGGCGCGTTCACGGAGCGGGCGCGCCGCTTTGTCGAACGCGTCGACAACGTCTGTCTCGGCAAGCCGTTCAACGTGCTCGAGCTGCGCCGCGCCGTCGAACGGCTGGGCAGCCTTGACGAACCAGCGAACTGACCAGGCTTCCCGCGGACGTCCGGGGTCGAACCGGTGGCGGCAGCTAGCTTGCGGGATCGGGCGGCTGGCCCTGCGACAGCAGGGCTGTCATTGCAGCGATCATGGGCGCTACGTCGCGCGCGCCGGCGGTCTCGCGGCAGGAGTGCATGCCGAGCATCGGGTTGCCAACGTCGATGGTGCGCACCGCCATCCGGGCCGCGGAGATCGGGCCGATCGTGCTGCCGCACGGCATGTCGTTGCGCGAGACGAAGCGCTGCGGCGAGAAATCCGCCGCTTGGCACGCTTCCTCGAACACCGCGGTGCCCGGGCCGTCCGTAGCGTAGGACTGGTTGGCGTTCACCTTGAGGACAGGGCCGCGGCCGATGCGCGGCGCGTGATGCTTGTCGTGCTTTTCGGTGTAGTTCGGGTGGATGGCATGCGCCATGTCCGCCGACAGCAGCAGCGAGCGGGACAGAGCCCGCGGCGCGGCGTCTCCCGGGCCGCCGTAGGCCTCCGCCACGCGCTCGAGCACGCCGAAGAGGAAGCGCGAGCGCGCGCCCGCTGCGCTCTGGCTGCCGACCTCCTCGTGATCGTACAGCGCGAGCACCCGCGTGGTCTCTCCCGCTTCGCCCGAGTCGAGCAGAGCCTGCGTGGCGGCGTGGCACGACGCCAGGTTGTCCAGCCGGGGGGCGAACAGAAGGTCGTTGTGCACGCCGCCCAGGCTTGCCGGTTGCACGTCGTAGAGGCACAGATCCCATGCGAGCACGTCCTCCACGCCGAGCTTGGCGCCACCTGTGCGGTGGAGCTCCTCCGCGAGCAGGGCGCGCAGGCCGCTGGCCTCGTCGTCGTCGCGCCCGATCGCGACCATCGGCATCATGTGCGTCTGGGCGTTGAGCACCAGCCCGTTCGAGTTCACGTCACGGTTCAGGTGGATGGCGAGGTTCGGAATGCGGCACAGCGGCTGCCTGAAACGTACCAGGTGCGTGGCGCCACCGCGCACGCTGACCCGACCTGCCAGTGAAAGGTCGCGATCGAGCCAGGTCGACAGCAGCACGCCGCCGTACACCTCGACGCCCAGTTGGCGGTAGCTCATCGAGCGGATGTCCGGCGCGGGTTTGACGCGCAGATTGGGCGAGTCGGTATGCGCGCCGATCATCATGAAACCTGCCTCGGCCGGGGGCCGGCGGCCGGCGATGAAGGCCACCAGCGTCCCGCCTCCGCGGATCACGTAGCTTTTCGTGCCCGGCTCGATCTTCCAGGTGGTGCGCTCGTCCAGTCCGGAGAAGCCCGCGGCGTCGAGTCTGCGCTTCACCTCTGCCACCGCGTGGTACGGCGTGGGGCTTTCGTCGATGAACCCGAGCAGATCCCGGGCCGGTTCCAGCTTGTCCTTGTCTGCCATGACCCACGCACTATACCCCCATCCCCGATACGCAAAGCGGGTGGGCGAGCCCTCGAGGTTCTGGCGATGCTAGGCTCCCGGCCGCTGTGTTGACCCGCGACGTTCGATTCGAAGGTTTCACGACAGCCGACTGGGTGCGGCTGATCGAGCTGGTGCACCCGCCGCCGAGCCGTCCGCGCGAGCGGGACAGCGCAGCCGCGAGCGGCGAGGCAGCGGCGGAGGGACGTGTCGGCCGCCCCCACGGCGGTGTCATCGCCATCACGACGGGCAACCGCCTCAGGAAGCTGCTCGGGACCGACGCCGGCCGACTGGACGTGCACGCGCACGACTGGCCGATACCCCTCGAGGAGCTCGCCGCACGACACGCGGCGCGCTGGGCGCTCGCGCTGCACACCGGTGCGCTGGAAGAGCTGATGGACCGCTTCGGCGACCGCTTGCGTCGCGAGCAGGATCTGCTGGCGCAGGGGTTGCTCCTGGTCTCGATCCTGCGCGAGCTGGAATCGGAGGGGGCGATCAACGTGTGGCCGTGGAAGCTCAGCGCCTGGCCCGTTCCGCACGAGCGCATGCTGCTGCGCGCCTTCGAGGCGTTCTGTCCGGACGGCCGCTCGCTCCTGCTCGGCGCGTTCGAGCATGGCGAGGTCGCTACCAGCATCGTGGCACGGCGCCACGGCACCGGCTTCGACCTGATCCTGGGTCCGGACGAGCTCAGGCGCGAGATGGGGCTCATCTCGGGAGATTGGACGCGGGACTATCGTCACCTGGCGCGCGCGGCCGAGCAGCGCGCGGGCTCGCTCGCTCTGGGCTGCTTCGGGGAGGTCGGCACGTTCCGCCGCCTGGCGGAGCGGCCCGTGCCGGGCGCCTGGGCCGCCGCGGTGGCGGCGCGCGACATCATCCTGTCGCCCGTGGTCCCCGCCATCGCGATCCCGCTCGGCGTGGACGTGGGCCGCGCGGCGCTGGCGACCGTGCGCGACCTCGCCGATCGCTTCGGCGCGAGCGGTTGGCTGGGGGAGCACAGCCCGCTCTCGCCGGCGCTCGAACGATTCAAGGACATCGGCTTGTTCGATCGGGATATCGAGAGCCTGCTCGGCTTCGATCCGGTCGCACTGCTGAGGAAGCTTCTCGCGCGCGATCGCGACGACTGACGCGCCGCTGGACGCTGGAGGCCGATCCGGGCGAACATCACGCCATGGTCGCTCCGGGCCGCATCCGGCGCCGGCTGGCGCTGGCGATCGTGCTGACGGCCCTGATCCCGGTGCTGGTCGCAATTCTCGTTGCCGACAGCATGGTGCGCCGCAGCTCGGAACGGTTCTTCAAGCCCGAGGTGTTCTCGCGGCTGAACCAGTCCCTCGATCTCTACCAGGAGCTCGCCCACGCGGTGAAGAGCTCCATGCGCCATGAAGCGACCGCGATCGCCGCACAGGGCAGTCTGCGCCGCGCCGTGGAGAGCGGCGATCACTCCGCCATCGACCGGGTGCTGGCCCGGCAGGTCAAGAAATACCCGAACATCGTCTCGCTCAGCGTCGAGGACGCCACCGGCAAGCGCCTCGGGCACGCCGACCGCGGCCGACCGCTGGACCGCCGGAAGGAGAACGCTCTCGAGGTGAGCCGTCCGCTGTCCGGCGCGGACGAGGCCGACGAGGACGTGCCGCAGCTGGTAGCCGTGTTCGCCGCGAACCGCGCGCGCTTCGACGAGCGCGACGACATGAGCCAGTTCGTCAACACCTACAAGCAGATCGATCAGCAACGCCAGGCCGTCGAGCAGAGCTACATGTACGCGTTTGCCGCGTTGCTCGGTATCACGATCGTGATGGCTATCGGAGTCGGCGTCCTGCTAGCGCGCGGCGTCTCGTCGCGCATCGCCCAGCTGGCTGCGGCCACCAAGGCTGTCGGCGCGGGCGATCTGAGCATCCGTGTGCCGGAACGCGGCAACGACGAGATCGCGGATCTGGCCCGCGCCTTCAACCGCATGCTCGGGGAAGTCGAGGCGAGTCGTGCGCGCATCGAGTACCTACAGCGCATCGGAGCCTGGCAGGAGATGGCCCGCCGGCTCGCGCACGAGATCAAGAATCCGCTCACCCCAATCCAGCTCGCCGTCCAGGAGATCCACCGGCGCTATGGAGGCGAGCGTCCGGAGTACCAGAAACTGCTCGATACCACGCTCGAGATCGTCGAAGACGAGGTCGGCACGCTGCGGCGGCTGGTCAGTGAATTCTCCAGCTTCGCCCGCATGCCGCAGGCCGCGCTCGAAGAGCACGACCTCGTCGAGTTCCTGGAAGAGCAGAAGACGCGCCTCTCTCTGCTGGAAGACGAGATGGCCGACGGCGGCGAAGCGGCGCGCGAGTCGGCGCCCATTCTCGGGCTCGGCGTGCAGCTCGACTTCGAGCTGCCCGTGGGGCCCGCTCCGGTTCACATGGACCGCCAGATGCTGCGCCGCGCCCTCATCAACCTGGTGCGCAACGCGGCGCAGGCGGTTGCCGGTGCTGGAGCGGAGGAGGGGCGCGTGAGGGTGCGGCTCGAGCGGGACGGCGAATACTGGGTGCTCGATATCGACGACAACGGCCCGGGTATCCCTGAAGAACTGCGCCCGACCATCTTCGACCCGTACGTCACCACCAAGACCGACGGTACGGGATTGGGGCTCGCGATCGTCAAGAAGGTCGTGGTCGAGCACGCAGGGAGCGTCTCGGTGGACGCGAGCCCGTTGGGCGGCGCACGCTTCCGGATCCGGCTGCCTGCTGCCGGCACGCCGGCCGGAACGCTGGCGCTGGAAGCCCGGGACTGGCAGGTTCCGCCGTCGTCGGCTAGACCGTCCCGCGGCGAGCCCCCGCCGAGCGCACGGAGCGCCTGAGCCGGGCTTGTCCGATCCACATGGCGCAGAAGTCCGTGACCGAACAGATCAAGCGCACCCAGAATCCCAGGCAGGCCTGGCTCCTGATCGCGCTGGTGCTCGGTGTCAGCGCCTTCTTCGGGCTGGTCATCCTGCCGTACATCCGGCCGAAACCGGCAGTGCCCAAGGGCGCCGCCCCTGATTTCGTCCTGCCCGTCATCGTGAACGGCGACCCCGGCAGCCGCCTGAAGCTGAGCGACCTCAAAGGCAAGGCCGTGGTGCTCGACTTCTGGGCCAGCTGGTGCGCCCCTTGCCGTGCGCAGGCGCCCATCATCGACAGCGTCGCGCGCGAGAACAAGGGAAAGGAAGTGATCTTCGTCGGCGTGAACACCGGCGACGAGCGCGCTTCGGCCATCAAGTTCGCGCGCAGCCGTGGGCTAGGCTACCCCGCCGTGTTCGACCCGGACGGAAAGGTCGCGGACGCCTACAACGTCCAGACGCTGCCGACCCTCTTCGTCATCGACCGGTCCGGTGACATCATCGCCGTGCACCATGGCGTGGTGCCGGCTCACAAGCTGGAACAACTCGTTCTGCAGGCGATGGAGCTTTAGCGGAGGGGCCGGAGCCGCCGCGGCGTGGATGCAGCCGGCCCGGGAAAATGCTAGGAAAGCGGACAATGGCGAAGAAGAAGATGGAGTCATTCGAGGAGTTCTGGCCGTTCTACGTGCGCGAGCACTCGAAGAAGCTGACGCGCCAGCTCCACTTCGTCGGAACATCGCTGGCCCTCGCCTGCGCAGCGGGAGCCGTGCTCGGCAAGCGCCGCTGGCTGCTCCTACTGGCACCCATGGCGGGCTACGGCCCGGCGTGGGTCAGCCATTTTTTCATCGAGCACAACAAGCCGGCCACGTTCAAGCATCCGCTGTGGAGCCTGAAAGCGGACTTCATCATGTGGGGCAAGATGGTCGAGGGCACAATGGACGCCGAGGTCGAGCGGGTACTCGCCGAGGAGCGTGCCGAGGCCCAGCAGGCTGCCTTCGACGCGGACGACATCCGCCCCAACATGGCCACCGACGGCACGCTGCACTGACTACTCGTCCCTGAGCGCTTCCACCGGATCGAGCCGCGCTGCGCGCCATGCCGGCAGCGCGCCGAACACCACGCCGACAAGTAGCGAGAGTCCCGCCCCGAGCGCCAGCGACAGCGGCGGGATCACAAGCGGGAAGCTGCCGAGCGCGTGGCCGAGCACCAGCGTGCCGAGCCCGAGCACGCCCGCGCCTGCCGCGATGCCGGCGAGCCCACCCACTGCGGACAGCAGGATGGACTCGAACAGGAACAGCCCGACAACGCTGCGTCGCGTGGCGCCCAGCGCGCGCCTGAGGCCGATCTCGCGCGTCCGCTCCGTCACGCGCACCAGCATCACGTTCATGACGTTGATGCCGCCGACGAACAGCGACAGCGCGCCCGTGCCGACCAGCAGGATCTCCACGATGGCCAGGATCAGCTGCTCCTGCTTCTTGCCGCTCGGGTCGTCGAGCTTGTAGTTCCTCGCTCCGGCGTGGCGCAGGTCGAGCACGGCGTGGATCGTCGTGCGGACCGCGTCGAGCGGCTCCACGGCGCGGTCGACGATCAAGAAGTCGGAGCGGTGGTCGGGTGCGTAGTAGAGGTCGAAGCTGGTCGCCGGCACGACCACCTTGCGGCCCCACACGTGCGTGCTGGTGGTCGAGCCGATCATCGGCTTCTTCGCGAGCACGCCGACGATCTGCCAGCGGGTGCCTTCGACTTCGAGAGCGAGATTCCTGCCGAGCGGGCGCGCGTGCAGCAGCTGCTCGTAGATCTCGTGGCCCACGATGCAGACCCGCCGGCGCGCCCGCAGATCGGACGGCGTGAGGAAGCGCCCCCGTTCGACGTGGATGCGATAGAGATCGAGCATGGCGGGGTTGCCGCTCACCATGCGCACGCGCTTGTCCCGCCCGCGGAAGTACGCGCGCACGTCGTGCCCGGCGGCTGCGCGCACGCGATGGCCGGACAGGAGGTGCGTCAGCGACAGGGCGCGGCCGTCCGCGCGCGACAGTCCGGGGAGCCCGCGCACGCGCTCGCGCTCCGGCAGGCGCTTTTCGGAGACGACCACGAGGTTCGAACCCGTGACGCCCTGGTTGGCGCGCACCAGCGCCGCGCGCCCGCCCTCCGACAGGCCCATCACCAGCACGATAGCCGCGCTGCCAATGGCGACGCCGAGCAGCGTGAGCGCGAGCCGCCCCGGAGCGGATCCGAGCGAACGCAGCGTACGGAGCATCTCGGAGAGGTTCATCGCCGCATTGCCTCCACGGGCGCGAGCCGCGCCGCGCGCCGCGCGGGCAGCCATCCGAACAGCACGCCCACCGAGAGCGCCGCTGCAAAGGCGATGCCCGCTGCGAGCAGCGACACGCTCACCACCCACGTCGGGAGGAGCGCGCGCAGTGCGAAGCCGCTGCCGAGCGCGAGCACCACGCCGAGCCCGACGCCCACCGCCCCGCCCAGGCCCGAGAGCAGCGCCGACTCTACGATGAACTGCGTGCGGATGGCCGCTGCGGTCGCGCCCAGGGCCTTGCGCACGCCGATCTCGCGCACGCGCTCGCTCACGCTCACGAGCATCATGTTCATCACGCCCACGCCGCCGATGAGCAGCGCGATGGCGGCGATGGCGCCGACCAGCGCCTGCATCACGGCAAAGGCCGTGTGGAACTTCTGCACTACGCCGGACAGGTCGTAGAACGTGAAATCGTCGATGCCGCCACGGCGCGCGACCAGCCGCGCGTTGACCACGCGCTTGACGATGTCGTTCGAGCGGACGGCGTCGGTCTCGAGCGTGATCATCGCGTTGGAAGCGGTCCTCTCGTCGTGCTGCCGCCCGAGGTTGAACGGCATCACCACCAGGTCGTTCCAGTCGAAGCCGAAGTTCATGCCGAAGTGCTTGTTGTCGGCGAGCTCGCCGACCACGCGGCAGCGCAGCTCGCCGATAGCGAGCGAGTGCCCCAGAGCGGGGCCGTCCCACAGGTGCTTGGCGAGCTCCGGCCCGACGACGCAGACCGGGCGCGCGGCGACGTCATCCGCGTCGGTCAGCGCGCGGCCGCGGGCGAGGCGCATGTGGAACACGCGATCGAACGCGGCATCCGCCGCCACCAGGTCGGTGCGCGTGCGCTTTCCGCCGTCGCTGACCACGTCGCGCGTTCCGGGCGTCGACATCAGCGATGCGGCCGAGAGGTGCGGCACGCCCCGGACGAGCTCGTCGCGCTCGCGCTCCGTGAACGGTCGCGGCTTGGTCGCCTTGCCCTCGTCGCGCTCGGGCACCTTCGGCGCAAGCAGCACCATGCGCGCCGCTCCCAGCTCCTCGATGCCCCGCGTCAGCGTCCGGAGGCCGCTGCCGGCGAGCGACGTCATCAGCACGATCGCCAGCGTGCCGAGCGTGATGCTCGTCACCGTGAGCGCTGAGCGCCCTCTGCGGGCCGAGAGCGCCCGCCACGCCACTCCGAGATGCGTCCGCCACATCAGATCTTCGTTTCGTTTTTCTTCGCGCTCTGCGGGTCGATGAGGACGCGCTGGCCCTCGGCGATGCCGGACACGATCTCGACGACGTGGTCGCTCTCCGCGCCGAGCTTGACCTGCACCTGCTGCGTGTGGTCGCCGGCGGCGTCGCTCACCACGCGTGTGACGAAGTCCTTGCCGTCCTTCTTCTGCACGCTCTCCAGCGGCAGCGACAGCACGTGCAGCTCCTCGCGCACGGAGATGCGCACGTCGCCGGTCATGCCGGGCTTGATGCGCGGGTCGGCCTTGTCGAGCTCGGCCTCCACTGGAAAGACCTCCACGTCCTTGCGAGTCCGCTTCACCGAAGCCGGCGCGACCTTGGTCACGTGGGCGCGGAAGGTCTCGCCGGGGATCGCGTCCAGCGTCACGCCGACCCCTTGCCCCGGCTTCACCTTGGCCACGTCGATCTGGTCGAGGTCGGTCTTGACGACCAGGCGCGACAGATCCGCCACTGTGAGCAGTGCCGCCGACTCCCGCGACGACTGCACGCCGGTCTCCACCATCTCGCCCGGCTCGATCGCGCGGCGGGTAACGGTGCCGTCGATCGGCGAGGAGAGCGCGAGGTCGTCGAGGTGGTCGCGCGCCTCGGCGAGGGCCACGCGCGCGAGCTTCACGTCCAGGGCGGCGAGCGCCGCCTGGTGCCTGGCGCTCTGGAGATCGAGGCGCGCCACGATGCCCGCCGTCACGCCGTCGGTCTTGCGCTCTACGTCTTTCTTCGCGAACTCGTAGCGGGCCCGGGCCTGTGCGAGCTGGGCGCGGGCGCGGGTCACCTCGGCGAGCGCGGTGCGGCGGTCGAACTCGACCAGAAGCTGGCCGCGCCCCACGTGCTGGCCCTCCTTTACCAACACGTCGACCACGCGACCCGGTACGCGAGAGCCGATCTGCACGGTGTCCGGCGCTTCGATGCGGCCCACATCGGTGACCTCGATGTCGAGCTTCTCGCGCCTGGCGGTGACGACCAGCGCCGGATCGACCTTTTCCTGGTGGTGATGCGTGAACCGCCACGCGCCGAACGCGCCGCCGCCGAGTGCGCACACGAGCAGCACCAGGGGCCAGCGGCGTCGCTTGCGCGCGCGCGGCCGCGTGGACGCCGACACGGGGCGGGTGGACTCGCTCATGCCGCCCTCCTTCCGTCCGCGACGACACGGCCGTCGGAGAACTCCACGACTCGCGCGGCGAAGGCGGCGACTGCAGGGTCGTGCGTGACGATCACGAGCGTCACGCCGTCGGCCGACAGCTCGCGGAACAGCGCGAGGATCTCGCGGGTGGTGGTCGTGTCCAGCGCGCCGGTGGGCTCGTCCGCCAGAACCAGCAGTGGCTGGTTCACCAGCGCGCGCGCGATGGCGACGCGCTGCTGCTGGCCGCCGCTGAGCTGGTTCGGACGGTGGCCGGCGCGCTCGCCGAGCCCGACGCGTTCCAGCGCGGCGCGCGCCCGCTCCCGGCGCAGCCGCGGGCGCACCCCGGCGTAGACCATCGGTAGCTCGACGTTCTCGAGTGCGCTGGCGCCCGGCAGCAGGTGGAAGGCCTGGAACACGAAACCGATCTTCCGGTTCCGGAGCAGCGCTAGCTCCGTGTCGTCCAGCCCCTCCACCAGCTGGCCGTCGAGCCGGTAGCTGCCCGAGGTCGGGCTGTCCAGCGTCCCCATGATGTTGACGGCGGTCGATTTGCCCGAGCCCGACGCCCCGGTGATGGCCACCAGCTCGCCCTGCTCGATGCGGAGATCGACGCCATCCAGCGCCTGCACGACGCTGTCACCCGAGGGATAGGCCCGTCCCAGGGCCGAAAAATCGATAAGCGCGTCCGACATGCCGTTACTTTCGCGGCACGTGGACGGCTTATTTCAGCCGGATGTCGATTTTCCCTACTGCTGCAGGTCCGCCGCTGTCCGGGGCTCGATCTTGTTGTTGGTGAAGGCGAACGTGCTGACGCCGATGAGCTTCTTGAAGGCCGTGCCCACCGGGTAGGTGTTGTTCAGCGGTGGGTACAGCTGGTCGTCGATGCGCAGGTTGCCGGTGACGGCGAACTCGTCGTAGTCGCTCGGCGCGTCGGGGTTCATCACCGTCACCTGTACGTCGTCGACCTCCACCAGCATCGACTGGTAGCTGTCGGCGAGCGAACCGCCGGTGGCGATGTCGGCCGGATTAGCGACGACCAGCGGGCTGAACGGCAGCGTGGTGCCGCTGTCGGTGACCGTGTAGGTCGGGCTCGAGATCTCGTCCAGCGACTGGTACGGGTCGTAGACGCCGGTGATGTCGACCTTGTTGCCGACCTGGACCGTCGGCACGGTGGTCTTCGTGAAGATGAAGATGCCGGTGTACGGCTGCTGCGTGCCGTCCTCGACATAGAAGCCGAGCGACTTGCCCGTGCCCGACGAGTTCTGCGGAACCACGCCCGTCACATACAGGCCCTGGAGGCTCACCGCGCTGCCGCTGGACGGATGCCCGGCCGCATTCGGATCGCGGACGGTCGTGATCGTCATCGGACATGCGGCGAAGCCGGGATTCGGCGCCGAGGGGCAAGCGTCGCAGGCGTCGCCCTTGCCGTCGCTGTCCGTGTCGGTCTGCTGCGGGTTGGCATCGTGCGGGCAGTTGTCGATGCCGTTCGGGATGCCGTCGCCGTCCAGATCGTTCGCGTCGGGCGTGGTGCAGGAGTCCGTCTTGTCGTCCGGGCAGGGATCGCAGGCGTCGCCCTCGCCGTCTCCGTCCGTGTCGGGCTGCGCGCCGTTGTCCATCGGGCGGATCGGGTTGAACACGTCCGGGCAGTTGTCCGAGCTGTTGGGGATGCCGTCGCCGTCGTTGTCCGTCGCGGTGATGCTGCCGTCGTATTCGCCCGGACGCATCGGCACGCAGCTCGGCTCGCCGGGTGGCGCCTGGCCGGGGCAGTTCTCCAGCTGGTAGACGGCTTCGCCCGCCGTCTTCACGTCGGCGAGCGACACGCCCGTGTCCGCCATCACGCACGCCGCCTTCGACTCGCCGCACACGTCCAGCGTCTCGCACGTCGTGCCGCCGACGGCCTGGCTCGTCACCAGCGCCTGGTCGCCGTAGAGCGGCGTGCCACCGCGCAGCACCAGCACCACGTCCGCCGGCGTGGCGTCGATCACCGCGCGGTAGCCCTGGTTCGTCGTGCCGTCGAAGACGGCGATGTCCGCCACGTAGCCCGGCTTGAGCATGCCCAGGCCGTCCTGCGCGCCGGCGACGAACGCGCCGTTCTCCGTCGCCATCTGCCACAGCTGCTTGTCGCTGAAGTGCTTGTTGAAATATTTCTGGTCCAGGTCGTCGGCGCACTTGAGCTCGCGCGACATGTTCATGGAGCCGGACACGATCCAGTCTGTGCCGAGCGCGAGGCCGACGCCTTCGTTGTCCAGCAGCACGACCGGCGCCGTGTTGCCGTACAGCGAGAGGTTGCTGCGCGGCGACCACACGACCCAGGAATGCGTCTGCGCGATGCGCTTGGCGTCGGACAGGCCCGAGGCCGTCGCGTGCACGATACCCGTTTGCGGTTGGATGATGTTGTACGTGCCGGCCGTGCCGGCGCAGATGAGCTCGTTCTCGGCGGCCAGGTCGATGCCCTCGCCGATGTGCGGCACGTACGCCTGGAGGCCCGCGACGTGGGCGGCCGTGGTCTTGCCCGAACCGTAGTTGCAGCCGCTCGTGACCAGCGTGCCGCTCGAGGTGGTGAGCGGGAACGTGTCCGAGTCCACCGTCTGGATCGGCAGCCCTTCCTTCAGGTTGCCCACGTCGAGGTTCCGGAGCAGGCCCGCCTCGCCGCCGGCGCTGATGGTCGAGGTCGTGCCGCTCATCACGAAGCGCAGCTCGTGGGCGAGGACCTGGTTCTTCGTTGCGCCGGACTTGTACGAGATCTTCTTCCCGCCGTTCGTGCCCAGGCTCCAGTCCTCGTGATACTCGTAGCGCGTCGTGCCGTTCTGCGGCTTGTTGTTCGCGTAGGTGATGTGGTCGTGCGGGTTGATGAGGCCCGGCGAGATCACTCCGTCGCTGCAATCGACGACCGAGGCGTCGGCGGCACCGGCGGTTGTCGAGCAGTCCTTCGCCACGCACGTGATGATGCCGGAGCTGTTGAGCAGCACCTGGCCTCCGCTGATGATTCTGATCGGGGGCGAGCACCGTGCCCTTCAGCAAGAGGCCGCTCTTGCCGGTCTTGCTCACCTTGCACACGCCGGTGCCCGGGCCGGGGCCCGCATCGCCGCCGTCCGTTCCCGCGCCGCCGTCGATCCCTCCCGCGCCCGCGCTCGCATCGGCGCCGCCGCTGCCCGAGGTTCCGCCGCTGCCGGCTCCGGCTTCCGTGCCGCCGTTCCCACCGCTCCCACCTTTGTTTCCGCCGCCGCCGCTGCTGCTGCTGCACGCGGTGCCGAGGGTGGTCGCGCCGAGCAGCGCGAAGAGCGCGGCCAGGGCCAGGGTAGGGGTCGAGCGGAAGCGAAATAGGGTCGTCATCGCGGCACCTCGCGAAAAGGTGTGGGGGCCCGGGGGGCAAACGGGCCGCACCGTTGGGTGGGTTCATAGCGCATCGCCGCGGCGATGCAGCCCCGCTCGGGCACTGCGCGCGACGAGTTGCGCCGGCTCCACGGCCGGAGCCGCGACGCACGATGGCGCGGCCCCGTGCGGACGACGTAGCCTTGCGCAAGCGACGCTCATGGCATTTCCGCGATCAGCTCTGCTTTCCGCGCTGCTGCTGGCGCTCTCCGGCTGCAGCGGAGACGGCCATGTGGGCAGAAACGCCGACACCGCCCAGACGCACGCCGCGCTCGTGAGCCAACTCGAGCGCGATCTCGAGCCGCGCTTCGGCGCGCGGCTCGACGCGCCCGGCGTGCACGCGTTCCTCTCGCACTTCGCCGAAGGATTGCTCGCCGATCCCACGGCGAAGGCGGCGATCCTCGCGCGCGGTTTCGGTTCGCCCCATCCTCCAATGCACGCGATGGGGCTCACGGCGGGAAGCTTCGTGCGCGACGTGGCCTTCGGCGAGTCCGCGCCGTGGTTCCACTTCGCAGTGACGCCTGGTGATAGCTACCGGATCTCGACGGACCAGTTGTCCGCGAGCTGCACGGCGATCGGCCTGTCTACCGCCGACCAGGCCGACTGCCAGCAGGCTGTCGACGCGGGTGGCCCCGACACCGTCGTGCACGTCTTCGCGCCGGATCCCGCCAAGCCCGGGCTGGGCACCGAGATCGCCGTCAACGACGACTGCAGCTCCGCACCGGTGGGCTTTCCCCACGCTTCCTGCGCGAGCTTCTCCGCCGGCGTGTCCAGCACCATCGCGGTCGCCGTGCACACCGGTCCGCTCTTCGACGGGCTGCCGCGCACCAGTGGACGGCTACTGTTGCATGACGCGACGACCGGCACCGATCAAAGCGCGAACTTCGAGATGGCGGGCAATCTGATGATCGATCTGTCCGCGATGCCGTCGGGCAGCCACTACGATCTGGACACCGCGCTGTTGCTCGATCCCGGCAACAAGGCGAACGACGGCCTCGGGGCGGACGCTACCGAGATCTGGCTCATGGACAGCGGCATGCACGTCGTGGGCGGCGACGCGGCCGAGCGCGGCGCGGGCGCGGCGGCGCGCGTGGTCCACGCGGAAAGCGCGGGCGCGGCGTGGGCGATGGTGCGGCCGTGGTCGTTCTGGAAGGCGAGCGACGTGCTCGAGCCGCTCGTGCCGGCCGCGCTTTCGCCGCGCGCCGACGGGACGAAGGCGCGCGACGTGGGCCCCGGTCGCTACCGCGCGGCGCTGGACGACTGGTACGACGAGGACAGCGACCACGACGGGCTCTCCGATGCGATCGAATCCGAGCTCGGACTCTGTGACGGCCTGGTTGCGTCCGTGCCGTCGAGCTCGCCCGGCGTGGGCTTTCCCTGTTCCACCTGGAGCGAGGTCGTCGCCGGCACGAATACGAACGATCCGCGCGACACCGACGGCGACGGCCTCAGCGACTACGCGGAAGTCCTCGGCTCCGACCGCGGCGGCAGCTCCAGCGACGCAGACCAGACATTCCCGCTCTGGGGCGCGGATCCGCGTCACAAGGATCTGTTCGTCGAGGTCGATAGCTTCGCGAAAAGCTGCCCGGATGCGGGCGATCCCAGCCGCGGTGTGCTGCGCCCGGCGCTCCCGACCGACACGTCCCGCCTTGGTCTGCGCGCGCCGGACGATCTGTTCCGCTTCGCCGAGATCTTCGACGGTATCCGGGCGGACGCGGCCGGGAACCCGGACGGCCGTGCGGGCATTGCTGTGCACTTCGACGCGGCGCTCGAAGACCGCGGTGCGGGCTGCTCTACCCCGCCGTGCTACCAGCGGCACCGGAGCCGCCCCGGGCAGTCCTACTACGTCCGCGACTTCAGTCCGGTCTCGACCGACGGCAGCTACCCGGCGAGGTCGGGCCTCGTCATCTACGATCCGGACGGCAGCGGCAGCGCCTGCTCCGACACGCCGGCGCAGACTGCGCTGTCGAACGCGCACAAGGGTGCGTTCGCGCACTATGCGCTCAAAGCGTACTCGGCGCGGGAAGGCAACAGCGCCTTTGCCAGCCTGGCAGGTTGGGCCGGTCTCGACGGCGGGACGTTCGCGCACGAGATGGGGCACTTCCTCGGGCTCGACCACGGCGGGCCCGGTGGCGCGAGCCCGTTTGCTGCGCCTGTTGGCGATCGCTCCAGCGTGACCAAGATCAACCAGTTTTCGGTAATGAACTACGTCTACCAGGGCGGCGGCAACGTGGATGTCGGGTTCTCGTCGGGCGAACGCGCGCTGTACCCGCTGCCGCGGCCGGGCAGCCTCGACTATCCGGAGCAGAAGCCGTTCGGGCCGCTCTCTGCCGACTTCCTCGCGGCCGACTCGCTGGGAGCCGGTTCATGGGGCTTCTTGGTTTCCCCGGCCGGCGTCGACTTCGATTTCGACGGGAGCGTGGGAGCTTCGCTGGTCGGGCCGGTCGAAGCGGGCGGTCGCGCCGGCGGCAGCTACTACGGCCACGAGACCCGCCTCGCCTACGAGCCACGGAACGTCTACTACATCGACGCCGCTTCCGGCACGCAGCTCTTGCATTCGACCTACCAGGCGGGTGCACCCGCCGCGACCGTGGCGGCAGGCGCGGTCCAGATCGTGTACGTCGCCAATCACGACGATCCACAGTCGCCCGGCTACAGTGGGCTCGGCGCGCTCTCCGTGCTCCGCGTCCGCAGCATCGGGCCGTCGGCGGCTGCTCCGTGCGACGGGCGCTTCTCGAGCTGTGCAACGTTCGACCCGGCCTCGGACGAGGCTCCGCTCGTGATCGACTCCGTGGCGACCGACTCCATCGGCGAGCTGACGCAATCGATGACGACGCTTCCCGACGGTTCAGTGGTGTACGCCTTCGCCGCCAGCGGGCTTGCCGTGGGCGATACCGCGCCGCCCGCCTGGGGTCCGATCCACGTTGCCTATCGCGCCGACGGCGACCTCGCGCAGCCGCTTTCGTCGCTCGGAACGCTGGCCTCCGCGGCGCATCCAGCGTTCAGCCAGGTCGCGGTGGGAGCCGACGCCGACGGCGCACTCGTGGTCGGTGTGGATGCGGCGTCGCACGCACTTCTGGCCAGCCGCTGCACGAAAGCCGGCTGCGATCCGCTGTCCGTGCCGGACGGTCTGGAGGGTGTCGCGACCCGCGGCGGCATCGCGCTGGCGGCGCACCCCGTGGCGGGCGGGCAGGAGCTGGTGCTTGCGGTGGCCTCGCCGCTACGCATCTACCGTCAACGTCCCGGCACGGCTCTGTTCTCCCCGGTCGCGGTGAGCGGCGCGCCCGAGCTCTTCCACGATAGCGCGCTGTCGCTGTCATTCGAGAAGGACGGCACGCTGCTCATGACCTACGAGCGCAATGGCTACGCCGGCGCCGCCGTGAGCGGTATCGCGGAGACCTATCCCGGTAGCTTCGACTTCATCCCCCAGTGGAAGGACTACTTCCACAACGTTTGGGCCGCGACGCGCCCCTACCAGCGGAGCGGCGATCGCCCCGGCGCCATCCCCGCGCTCGTTCGAGGCGATCCGGCCCAGACCACCAGACTGGCTGGCCGTGTCCGCGCCGTCTACCCCACCAAGAACTCGATCATCTTCCTGACCAACGCCGACGGCATCCCCGACGCCGCGCAGTACGAATACGACGAACAGACCACGATCGCCTGGGGCGTGTGCGCTGCGGGGCAGGTGGCTGCCAAGTCCCAGGGGGTCACGCTGGCGCCGGACATCTTCGCCCGCAGCCAGTACCAGGGCGATCCGGAGCTTGACTGTCCGGGCGGCCTCTTCTGGGGCGCCGCAGCGCTCGCGGTCGACCCGCTCGTGTACTACCTGTCGAGGCTGGAGGCGGGGAGCGACCCGCGCGACGTGGCCCGCGCACTGGCTCCGATCGTGGAAAATCCGAGCCTGGTCCGGACCCGGCTGCCGGCGCAGAAGCAGGCTCCGCCGCCCGTGCTACGCGGAGCGCCGTGCAGTGCGGTCGGCGGAACCCTGGACCTGCCCCCGCCCCCGGATGCGTGGGCCTTCCGCGGCGCGCCGGCGGGCGGATGAGGACGCTTGCTCCGCTCGTGGTGGCCTGCGCGGCCGCGTTGCTGCTCGCGGCGTGCGGGCGCGACGAGGCATTCGGCGCCGCGGACGCGGGAGCCGACGCCGTGCCGCCGGATGCCGCAGCCGGCGACACGAGCGCGGGCGGCGCGTCGGGATGCTCGAGCGCCGGTTGCGGGTGCGACGTTCCCGACGCTGCGCCGCCGACCCCCCCGAGCTGCCAGGGCGATGACGCCGGCGCGCTCGCGAGCTGCGGTCCCGCGCAGGACGAGGACTGCTGTGCGAGCCCGCTTCTGCCGTGCGGCAGCTTCCGGCGCTTCTGGGACGGCGTCACGCACCTGGACGACAAGCATCCCGCGTCGCTGAGCACGTTTCGGCTCGACAGGTTCGAGGTCAGCGTCGCGCGCTTCCGCGCTTTCGTCGAGGCGGGCGGAGGGACAGAGGTCGCGCCGCCGACGGCTGGAACGGGTGGCGAGCCGCAGCTCCCTTCGAGCGGCTGGCAGCCGGCGTGGGACGCGAAGCTACCCGCCGACCGCGCCGCGCTGGAGGCGGCGCTCGATTGCGGCCCGCGAGCGAGCTGGACGCCGGCGCCGGCAGGCAACGAACAGCGCCCGATCTCGTGCGTGAGCTGGTACGAAGCCTTCGCCTTCTGCGCGTGGGACGGCGGCTGGCTGCCGACGGAAGCCCAGTGGCACTACGCCGCATCGGGGGGCGGCTACGAGTATTCGTCGGGGGCGCCGGGCCCGGTCGACGGGCAGCGCGTCTTCCCGTGGTCACATCCGCCCACCTCGCAGGAGATCGACTCGAGCTATGCAGCCATCGACGGCGCCGCGATGCTGTCGCCCGTCGGCGCCTACTCGCCGAAGGGTGATGCGCGTTGGGGGCAGGCGGACATGGTGGGCAACGTCCTCGAATGGGTGCTCGACTGGTGGCCCAGCGGCGTTACACCTTGTCTGGACTGCGCGGAGCTGGACCGGACGCCGAGCGCCAAGCGCATCGCACGCGGAGGCAGCCTGGACGGCTTCCTTTTCAACGTGGAAAACGAGGGCGTCGATCCGGAGCGAAGGCTCGCCACGTCCGGGATCCGTTGCGCCCGGGCTCCCTGAGGGTCCCTCGACGACTGCCGGGCGATGATGTAGAAGCGCTTCTCGCATGGGTCCGGGCATCGGTGAAGTGGCGCTTCTTGGCGCGCTCCAGGGGGTGTCGGAGTTCCTGCCGATCTCGAGCTCGGGTCACCTGGCGCTCGCAGAGCTCCTGTTCGATGTCACGTCCGCCGGGCTGGTCCTGAACACCATGCTCCACGTCGGGACGCTGCTCGCCACCCTCGTCGTCCTCAGGCAGCGCGTCGGGCTGGCTGTTTCCGGGGGAGCCAGGGGCCTGGTCCATCCGTCGCAGTTCCGCTCGACCGCCGGTGGTCGTGACGCGCTGGTCGTCCTCGTCGCATCGTTGCCGACGGCGCTCATCGGCCTTGGTCTCGAGCACACGGTGGCGCGCTGGACAACCTCGCCGCTCGCCGTGGGGCTCGGGTTCGTGGCTACCGCTGCGATTCTGGTCTCCACGCGTTGGGTCCGGACGGGCAAGCACGAGGTCCCCACGCTCGCGGGAGCCCTCCTCATCGGCGTCGTGCAGGGCCTGGCTGTCGTGCCGGGCATATCGCGCAGCGGCTCGACCATCGCGATGGCGCTCTGGCTCGGCGTCCGACCAGATCGCGCGTTCGAGCTCAGCATGCTGCTCTCCGTTCCGGCTGTGCTCGGAGCCGCGTTGCTCGAGGCGCGGCACATCCACCCCGGCGCTGATCCGGTCTTTGTCGCCGTCTGCGGCGCGGCTGTGGCTTTTGCCTTCGGAGTGGTCGCGCTGCTGGTGCTCAGGCGGGTGGTCGTGCGCGGGCACTTCTCGCTGTTCGCGCTGTGGGTGCTGCCGGTCGCGATCGCCACGTTGGCGATGGCCAAGGCCTGGCCGGCCTGAGCCCCGGTCGGAGCGGAGCGGGGGCTAGGGGGCTGCTTCCGCCCTTGCTTTTGGCCGCCGAGCGCGTGTTCAATGGCGCCGATGCTGGATGTGTACGCGGTCATTCTCGCGGGGGGGAGTGGCACTCGCTTCTGGCCGGCGTCGCGCCGCCTGAACCCGAAGCAACTTCTTCCCATCGGGCCCGACTCCGACCAGAGCCTGATCGCTGCGACGGTGCGGCGCATCGAGCCGTTGTGCCCCGCCGAGCGCACACTGGTCGCGACGGGCGCGCACCTGCTCGAAGCGACGCGGCGGGCGCTGCCGTGGCTGCCGGACAGCTCGTTCCTCGGCGAGCCGGTGGCGCGCAACACGGCGCCCTGCATCGGCTGGGCCACAGCTGTGGCCCGGCGGCGCAGCCCCGATGCGATCGTCATGGTGCTCCCGAGCGACCACCACATCGGCGACGAGCCGGCGTTCCGCGCTGCGCTCGAGCGCGCGCTCGTGTCCGCCGAGGCTGGCGCGATTACCACCATCGGCATCGAGCCGACGCGCCCGGAGACGGGTTTCGGGTACATCGAAGCCGGCGACAGCGTGGGCGACGGCGTGCGTCGCGTGGTGCGCTTCGTGGAAAAGCCCGATCGGCAGCGCGCCGAGGAGTACCTGGAGAGCGGTCGCTACTTCTGGAACAGCGGCATGTTCTTCTTCCGCGCGTCGACCATGCTGGAAGCTATTGCGCGGCACATGCCCGGGTTGTCTGCGGGGATCGCGCGCATCGAGGCAGCGTCAGCGCGGGGTGCCGACGCGGAGGAGGCCGAGACGCACGCAGTGTTCGAGGCCGCCGAGGCGACCAGCATCGACTACGGAATCATGGAGAAGGAGTCCGGCCTGAACGTGGTGCCGGCCAGCTTCGGCTGGAGCGACCTGGGCAGCTGGCAGAGCGCGTGGGAGCTGTCGGACAAGGATGCCGACGGCAATGCGGCGCCTGCGAACGCGGTGCTGGAGGATGCGCGGGGCAACCTGGTCCGGGATCTGGGAACCCACGCCAGGAATCGCGTGGTGGCGCTGGTGGGCGTACAGGATCTATGCGTGATCGAGACCGACGACGCGCTGCTCGTGATCCCGCGCGAGCGGGCGCAGGATGTGCGGAACGTGGTGCAGGCGCTCCAGCAGCGCGGGAAGACGGACAAGCTGTGAACCGGCCCTCGCTGCTCCGTGCGGCCTGGGTGCTTCCGCTTGCCATTGCGCTGGCACTGGGCGGCTCGGGCTGCGCGCGGCGCAAGCGCATCCTCGAGTGCAACCGCTTCATCGAAAAGGTGAACGGGTCGCTGGGCGAGATCAACAAGTACACGAATACCCCGGTCGACGACCCCAAGCTCGCCGGCAACATGCGTACCTTGTCGAAGTTGTTCGAGCAGCTTGCCAAGGACATCGACGCGATGCAGATCACGGCGCCGGAGCTCGCGCCGGAGACGAAGCGCTACCGCGACATGTGCGAGCACAGCGCCACTGCAGCTCGTCATCTGGCCGACGCTGTCTCGAAGGACGACGTGAAGGAGGCCAAGGCGGCCGACAAGGAGTTCAAGAGCGTCGTGAAGGACGAGAGCGACCTCATCCGGAAGATCAACGCAGTCTGCAGCCGCTGAAGCCGGGCGAGCTACGACAAGAGGCCCTGCTCCTCGAACACCCGACGTAGGTACGAAAGCGGCATGTTGCCCGAGCCCATGTAGAGGGCGTGGAAGCGGCGGTCCAGTTCCAGCCCTTCCAGCTTGCCCGACTGGGCGCGCTCGAGGTCGCTCTTCAGGTCGCGGACCATGCGATTGCCGGCGAGGTAGCTCAGCGGGTAGCCGCGCTCCTGCGAGTACCAGTTGAGCTCGGCGCGAACCCGCCCCGCCACGAAGCCCGTCACGGCCGTCAGCAGGTTTCCCGCTGCCTCGAACGGATCTTCCGGGGTGGTGTCGCAGTCGATGCCGACCTCGAGATTTCCGCGCTCGCCGGTCATGAAGAACAGGTCGATCGCAACACGCGCGCCGATGCGGGCGATGTCGCGCTTGCCGATGAAGCGCGCCTCGTCCGTCAGCTCTCCCATGTACCCGATGTCGAGCATGTAGTCCTCGAGCATCGTGGTCCAGCCCTCGGCATGGTCCATGGCGTCGAAGTGGCGCCGTACCACGGAGGGATGCGTGGCTGCCGTGGCCAGCTGCAGATGATGCCCGGGGATCCCCTCGTGGATCATCATGCTGGGGATGCTGAGCTCGGTATGCTCGTCCAGCAGTTCCTCCGACAGCGTGAGATACACCAGGCTCCGCTTGGTGCCGCCGCGGAAGGGTGCGGGCGAGACCATCGCGCCGGCGGGAATGGACGGTTCGAGGAAGCGGGGCGTCTGCAGGATGCGGATATCCTGATCTGCCAGCACGGGGAACAGCGACCGCTCGTGGATGAAAGCGAGGATCGTCTCGCGCTCGCGCTGGTAGCGATCCAGCACGCTCGCAAGACGCCCGCCTTCGAGCTCGACCGCGAAGCGCTTGTTCAGGTAGCTCTCGAGCGCTTCGATCGAGATGTCCGCGGGCTGGCCGTAGCGTCTCGCGAGCCGGGCCCGGAGCGTCTCCAGGGTTTCGTAGGTTTCCGCCAGGAAGGACTTCGCGATGTCGTGGAGCTCCTCCAGCGACCTGTCGATGCCGCGCATCCGCACGATCTCGCGCGCGATAGCATCGCCGACGTGGAGATTTCGCGTGGTGGGCAGCTGCTTCAGCCGCTCCAGGTAGCTCTGGAGCGCCGACTCGGCGCGCTGGCGCGCGCTGACGAGCCGAGGCGCGTCTGGAAAGCCCTCCTCTTCCGCCCACTTTTCTGCCGTCGAGAACAGCTGCGTCAGCCCTTCCACTTTCTCAACGTCCATCTCCACCCAGCGCTCGAGCGGGGTGTCCAGCCGATCGAGCAGCGCCTCCACGTAGTCGGGCACCTGCTCCAGCCGCGTGGTGATGTCGCGCAGGCGCACGGCGGCGGGGCGCGGGTCGTTGATGAACAGCATGAACACGCCGTCGCCGATATCGTCGCCGGCGCTCGGCATCTGCGCTAGCCGGGTCCGGTCGTTGAAGCGGTAGCTGTCTTGGTGGACTTCGGCGTCGAGCATCAGCCGGGCCAGGTCGAGGTCCAGGCGTTCATCGAACGACAGACCGTCACGTGGCAGGCGAGCGAGCTCGCTCGCCAGCTCCCGGGCTTCGGTGAGCCGGAGGTCGATCTCGCGCGAGGATGGATCGGGTAGGGCGCCGAGATCCCGCTCGACGCCGAGCACGACCCGCCGGTTCGGGTTGCGGATGAAATGCGCGTGGAAGCGCTCGACAAATGCCTCGTACGGTCGCATCGCGCGGGGAAGCCTAGCAGGCTATTGTTGGGCGCGGATGGTTGGCGGCGATTTCCCGGGTCGGCGCGCTGGAGGATTTTCATGAGCGAGCTCCTCGAAATGACATTGATCGAGCTTTCGGACGCTCTGCGAGAACGCTGGGCGTCGCCCGTCGAGCTGATGGAGGCGACACTCCAGCGCATCGAGGCGACCTCCGAACAGTTGAACGCGGTGGTGGCCCTGCGCGAGCGCTACGCTCTGGTCGCCGAGGCGAGCGAGGCCGAAAGGCGCCTGGCACGCGGCGAGGCGCGTCCGCTGGAGGGGATACCGCTGGGCGTCAAGGATCTGGAGGACGCCGAAGGGCTCATCACGTCGCACGGCTCGATTCCGTTTTCGAACAACCGCGCGCTTCACGACTCGACCCAGGTCGCGCGGCTGCGCGCCGCCGGCGCGATCGTTGTCGGCAAGACCAACGCTCCCGAGTTCGGGTACACGGCGATCACGAAGAATCTGGTTCACGGGGTGACGCGTTCGCCCTGGGATGCCGAGCGGACCCCAGGAGGTTCGAGCGGCGGATCGGCGGCGGCGCTGGCCGGCGAGGTGCTGCCGCTGGTCACTGCGAGCGACGGCGGCGGATCCATCCGCATCCCGGCGAGCTTCACGGGCGCCTTCGGGCTCAAGACTTCTTTCGGCCGGGTGCCACGTGGTCCTTTCGAGTTCTGGGACCACGGCATGACCGCTGTCTACGGCCCGCTCACCAAGACGGTGGAGGACGCTGCGCTGGTGCTGGACCAGGTAGTTGGCCACGACGAACGCGACCCCGCGAGCCTGCCGCACCCCGGGTTTTCCTATCTCGAGCGCGTGCGACAGCCGCTTCCGGATAGGCTCAAGATCGGCTACTCGCCCGACCTCGGCTTCGCGGTGGTGCAATCGGACATCGCCGAGGCCGTGGCGGACGCGGCGGCCGTGTTCGAGCAGTTGGGCCACGAGGTCCGCGGGATCAGGAGTGGACCGCCCGACCTCTCCGTCCAGTGGGGGATCCTGGGCGCCTTCGAGCTGTCGTCGCACGTTGCGTCGCTCCTGCCCGAACGCGAGAAGGACTTCAGCCGCAGCCTGGTGGAGGGCATGCGCATGGCCGCCGGTGTTACGCCGCAGTGGTGGGGCGAGATGGCCCGGGCGCGGGCCGAGCTCTGCGAGTGGTGCGCGCGGACCTTCGAGGACTACGACCTCCTGCTCACGCCGACGGTGCCGTTCAATCCGCCGCCCGCCAAGGGTCCGTTCCCGGACGAGACGGAAGGGCGTCCGCAGCGCATGGCCGCTGTGGCGTCGTTCACCATCCCGTTCAATCTCGGCTGGAACCCGGCCGCCACGGTGCGCGCCGGCCTCTCCCGCGCCGGAATGCCAATCGGGCTGCAGATCGTCGGGCACCAGCAGCAGGACGAGCTGGTGCTGCAGGCGGCGCGCGCGTTCGAGCGCGAGCGCCCCTGGCACCCGCACTGGCCGTTGCGCTAGCGCCGTCGACGGCTGCCGGTCGAGGCGCGGCCGCGGCGCTTCGGCCCAGGGCGCGTGCTGCCGCCGCGGACCGGAGCGCCGTTCCCCGCGGCGGCGGCCGGTCCGGCGCCGGCCTGCAGCCGATGCAGCTCGTCGCGGAGCCGCGCGGCGGTTTCGAACTGCAGGGCCTCCGCGGCGGCGAACATCTGCTGTCGGAGCGCTTCGATCTGATCGACGAGATCGGCCTCGCTAGGCGCGCCCTTCCCAGCGCCGGCCTTGCCTCCCTCCCGTCCCAGCGCCACGCGCGGCACGGCGTAGTAGTCGCTTGTTCCGCTGGCCGGGTTGATGTCGAGGATGGCGCGCTTGATCGTCTCCGGCGTGATCCCGTGCTCCTCGTTGAACGCGATCTGGATCGCGCGGCGGCGGTCCGTCTCGCCGATGGCGGTCTTCATTGCGGGCGTGATGCGGTCGCCGTACATCAGCACCTGGCCGTGCGCATTGCGCGCGGCGCGCCCGATGGTCTGGATGAGCGAGCGGGGACTTCTGAGGAAGCCCTCCTTGTCGGCGTCGAGGATCGCCACCAGGCTCACCTCGGGCAGATCGAGCCCCTCGCGCAGCAGGTTGATGCCGATCAGCACGTCGTATTCACCGGCGCGCAGATCGCGCAGGAGCTCCATGCGCTCCAGCGTGTCGATGTCGGAGTGGAGGTAGCGCACCCGTACGCCGAGCTCGGCATAGTACTCGGTGAGATCCTCGGACATGCGTTTGGTGAGCGTGGTCACCAGGACGCGCTCGTTCACTTCGACGCGCTTCCTGATCTCGCCCAGCAGGTCATCGACCTGGCCTTCGACTCCCCGGACGATGATCTCCGGATCGATGAGCCCGGTCGGGCGGATCAGCTGCTCGACGACCTCGCCGGCGCTCTGCTCGAGCTCGTAGTCGCCGGGCGTCGCCGACACGAAGACGACGTGCCGCATGTAGTTCCGGAATTCCTCGAACTTCAGCGGGCGGTTGTCGAGCGCGCTCGGCAGCCGGAAGCCGAATTCGACGAGCGTTTCCTTCCGCGAGCAATCGCCGCGGTACATCGCACCGATCTGCGGCACCGTCTGGTGCGACTCGTCCAGGATGAGCAGGAAGTCCTCGGGGAAGTAGTCGATCAGCGTCGGCGGCGGCTCGCCGGCCTTCCGCTTCGACAGGTGCCGCGAGTAGTTCTCGATACCCTGGACGAAGCCCATCTGCTCGAGCATCTCGAGATCGTAGGAGGTCCGTTGCGAGAGCCGCTGCTTCTCGAGAAAGCGCCCCTGCTTGTCGAAGTAGTCCAGCCGGTCGCGGAGCTCTTCGCGGATGGCGTCGATCGCGTGCTGTAGCTGTTGGCGGGGAGTGACGTAGTGCGAGCCGGGAAACACGGAATAGCGATCGAGAGAGCCGAGCACGCGCCCGCGCACGGGGTCGACCTCGCTGATGGCGTCCACCTCGTCGCCGAAGAACTCCACGCGGATTGCCAGACTCTCCTCGTAGGCCGGAAAGATCTCCACTACGTCGCCGCGCACCCGGAAAGTGCCGCGGTGGAAGTCGAACGTCGTTTCGCTCGTACTGGATGTCGACGAGCCTCCGCAGCAGGTTGTCGCGTCTGAGCTCCTCGCCCTTGACGATCTCGATCAGAAGACCCTCGTACGTCTCCGCCGAACCGATGCCGTAGATACAACTCACGCTTGCCACGATGATCACGTCGGGCCGCGACAGGAGCGCGTGCGTTGCTGCGTGGCGCATCCGATCGATCTGGTCGTTGATGATCGCGTCCTTCTCGATGAAGGTGTCCGTGTTCGGGATGTACGCTTCGGGCTGGTAGTAGTCGTAGTAGCTGACGAAGTAGTGGACGGCACTTTCCGGGAAGATGTCCCGCATCTCGCCGTACAGCTGCGCCGCCAGGGTCTTGTTCGGCGCGATGATCAGCGTGGGGCGCTGGTAGTGCTGGATGACATTGGCGACGGTGAACGTCTTGCCGCTGCCGGTGATGCCGAGCAGGGTCTGGCAGCGCTGCCCCTCGTCGAGGCGAGCGCAGAGCGTCTCGATCGCGGTGGGCTGATCGCCTTTTGGCGTGAAATCGCTTCTGATTCTGAACGGAACCGGCATGACGGAATTTCACATCATTCGTCACGATGGGCCGCCTTACAAGCCCCGAAGCGCGGCGGGGGATTTGTCTGGCTTTCGCCGACGGGTGCTATTGAGGTGGCTGCCCCTCCAGGATAGGAAAATAAGTATGCCGGTCCACATGCCGGCCCGACGAGGAGCCAAGGCATGCAGCGCTACAAGCCCATCGAAAGCTACGGCCTGATAGGGGATCTCCACACCGTGGCGCTGATCGGCCCCGACGGATCGATGGATTTCCTGTGTTTTCCCCGCTTCGACTCGCCCTCGATCTTCGGAGCGCTGCTCGACCACGACAACGGCGGGCGCTTCCAGATCGCGCCCGTTCTGAACGACGCGCAGCACAGGCAGCTCTATCTGCCCGACACCAACATGCTGCTCACGCGCTTCCTCTCGGAAGAGGGCGTCGCCGAGCTCAGCGATTTCATGCCGGTCGAGGAAGTCGGCTATGTCCACAACCTCGTGCGCAGAGCGAAGACAGTGCGCGGGGAAATCAAGTACCGGATGATCTGTGACCCGCGCTTCGACTACGGGCGGTCGGAAAAGCGCGTGGAGCAGCGCGCCGGCGAGGTGATCTTCGAGAGCCTGGGCCCGGACCGCATGGCAATCCGCCTGCGCACGCCCGTCCCCATCCGCATCGAGAACGGTGCAGCCCACGCCGAGTTCACGCTGCGTGCGGGACAGAAGGCGCCGTTTGTCCTCGAGCTGGCGACGCCGGGCGAGCCGTCTCCCTCCACGGCCGAGGACTTCGTGCCGACGGCCTTCAAGGACACCGCGGACTTCTGGCGTCGCTGGATCGCTCGTTCACGCTACCAGGGCCGCTGGCGGGAGATGGTCAACCGCTCGGCGCTGGTGCTCAAGCTGATGACCTCGCAGGCCTACGGCTCGATCGTGGCGGCGCCGACGTTCTCGCTGCCCGAGGAGATCGGCGGCGAGCGCAACTGGGACTACCGCTACACGTGGATCCGCGACGCCTCGTTCACGCTGTATGCTTTCCTGCGGCTCGGCTTCACCGAAGAAGCGCGCGCATTCATGGACTGGCTGGAGGCGCGCTGCGCGGAGCTCAGCGACGGCGGGGCGCTGCAGATCATGTACGGCATCGACGGCCGGCACAAGCTCGAGGAGCTGACGCTGCCGCATTTCGAGGGCTACCGGAAGTCGTCGCCCGTGCGCATCGGCAACGGTGCGGCAGGTCAGCTCCAGCTGGACATCTACGGCGAGCTGCTCGACTCGATCTACCTGTACGACAAGTTCGGCGAGCCGATCCACTACGACCTGTGGAGCGACGTGACGCGGCTCGTCGACTGGGTGTGCGAGAACTGGCAGATGGCGGACGAGGGGATCTGGGAGGTTCGCGGCGGCCGGCAGGAATTCCTGTATTCGCGGCTGATGTGCTGGGTGGCGGTCGACCGGGCGGTGCGGCTCGCGGACAAGCGCTCTCTGCCCGCCCCGGCGGAGCGCTGGCGCCGCACACGCGACAGAATCCATCGCGAGATCCACGAGCGCTTCTACGACAAGAAGCGCGGCACGTTCGTGCAGCACGCGGGCTCGACGACCGTCGACGCGGCGAGCCTGTTGATGCCGCTGGTCCGTTTCATCAGCCCCACCGATCGGCGCTGGATGAACACCATGAAGGCTATCAAGCAGGATCTGGTGGAGGACTCGCTGGTGTTCCGCTACCGCACGGGGAAGAGCGCGGACGACGGCCTCAGCGGCGACGAGGGCACGTTCAGCATGTGCTCGTTCTGGTACGTCGAGAACCTGTCGCGCTGCGGACAACTGGACAAGGCGCGCTTCTACTTCGAGAAGATGCTCGGCTACGCCAACCACCTCGGCCTGTACGCCGAGGAGCTCGGCCCGCGCGGTGAGCACCTCGGCAACTACCCCCAGGCTTTCACGCATCTGGCGCTGATCAGCGCGGCGTACGACCTCGACCGCCGCCTCTCGAACCGCCGCTAGAGCGCGGACCTATGACGGCGCTCGGCGGCGCTGGGAGTTTGAACAGGAAGGCGGGAAGGCGGGAAGGAGCTCTTCGCGGAGCCGGAAACGGAGAAAACTTCCCGCCTTCCGGCCTTCCTGTCGACCCCCGCACAGCTCCGCATGGCGCCGTGCCTGCTCGGGAATGAGAAACGGGCGACGCACCATGTGGCGCGCCGCCCGTTTGTGTCCGCCGAGGCGGGGTTCTACTCCGCAGGCGTTTCTGCCGGCGTCATCTGGTTGTCGGCGCCCTCCGTCTGGATGCGCATGGCGTAGAAGGAGCGCCACACGAAAACCAGCATGATCAGGAAGAACACCACAGCCAGCACGTTGGTCGTGCCGTGCGAGAGGCCCACGGCCATCTCGACCGCCAATAGACCGAACAGTGTGGTGAACTTGATGATCGGGTTCATGGCCACGCTGGACGTGTCCTTGAATGGGTCGCCCACCGTGTCGCCTACGACCGTCGCGTCGTGCAGCTCGGTGCCCTTCTCTTTCAAGTCCACCTCGACCACCTTCTTGGCGTTGTCCCAGGCGCCGCCCGCGTTCGCGAGGAACAGAGCCTGGTAAAGACCGAAGAGCGCGATGCTGATGAGGTAGCCGATGAAGAAGAAGGGCTCCGCGCAGGCGAACGCCAGCGTGCCGAAGAAGATCACGAGGAAGATGTTGATCATGCCCTTTTGCGCGTAGGTCGTGCAGATTTCCACGACCTTCTTGCTGTCGGTGATCGACGCCTTCTCGACGCCCTCGAGCTTGATGTTGGCCTTGATGAACTCCACCGCGCGGTAGGCGCCGGTGGTCACCGCCTGGGTCGACGCGCCAGTGAACCAGAAGATGACCGCGCCGCCTGCAATGAGGCCGAGCAGGAACGGCGGGTGGAGCATCGACAGCTTGTCGAGGTTCTCCTTCAGCCCGTCGGTCAGCATCACGATGATCGAGAAGATCATGGTCGTGGCGCCGACCACAGCGGTTCCGATGAGCACCGGCTTGGCGGTGGCCTTGAAGGTGTTGCCGGCGCCGTCGTTCTCCTCGAGCAGGTGCTTGGCGCGCTCGAAGTCGACGTTGAGGCCGAAGTCCTTCTTCAGCTCCTTCTCGATGCCGTCGATGCCCTCGATGACGCTGAGCTCGTACACCGACTGCGCGTTGTCCGTGACCGGGCCGTAGGAGTCGACGGCGATGGTAACGGCGCCCATGCCCAGGAAGCCGAACGCCACCAGGCCGAAGGCGAACACTGGCTCGGCCTGCATGATCTCGTGCAGGCCCATGGTGCTTACGTAGTAGCCGGCAGCCATGAGGCCGAGCATCACCATGCCCAGCCAGAAGGCGGCGAAGTTGCCTGCGGTCAGACCGGACAGGACGTTGAGCGACGCGCCGCCTTCGCGGGACGCCGTGACAACCTCGTCCACGTGAGCGGAGTTCGTCGAGGTGAAGACCTTGACCAGCTCGGGGATCACCGCGCCGGCCAGCGTGCCGCAGCTGATGATGATCGACAGCTTCCACCACAGCGTGCCGTCACCCAGCTTCGGGATGAGCACGTAGGAAACCACGAAGGTCAGGGCGATGGACACGATCGAGGTCAGCCAGACCAACCAGGTCAGCGGCTTCTCGAAGTCCATCTTGTCGGCCTTGCCGTACATCGACTTCTGCACGAGCTCGTTGAGCACGTAGGAAAGCCCGCTGGCGACCAGCATCATGATGCGCATCGCGAAGATCCACACCAGAAGCTGCACCTGGATGAGCTCCGACGGAACGGCCAGGACGATGAACGTGATGAGCGCGACACCCGTCACGCCGTAGGTCTCGAACCCGTCTGCGCTGGGCCCGACCGAGTCGCCGGCGTTGTCGCCGGTGCAGTCCGCGATCACGCCGGGGTTACGCGCGTCGTCTTCCTTGATCTTGAAGACGATCTTCATCAGGTCCGAACCGATGTCGGCGATCTTCGTGAAGATGCCGCCGGCGATACGCAGCGCCGAGGCGCCCAGCGACTCGCCGATCGCGAAGCCGATGAAGCAGGCGCCCGAGTAGTCCTTGGGCACGAACAGCAGGATGGTCAGCATCAGGATCAGCTCGACGCTGATCAGCAGCATGCCGATGCTCATGCCGGCCTGGAGCGGGATCTCGTAGACCGCGAACGGCTTGCCCTCGAGGCTCGCGAACGCCGTGCGGCTGTTCGCGTAGGTGTTCATGCGGATGCCGTACCAGGCGACACCGTAGCTACCGAGGATGCCGATGATGCTGAAGCCCAGGATGATCAGCACCTTCATCGTCGAGAAGTGCTCCAGCGCGCCGAAGTAGATGACGATGATGGCGCCGATGAAGACCTCGAGCAGGACGAGGAACTTGCCCTGCTGGATCAGGTACGTCTTGCACGTCTCCCAGATGATTGTGGAAACGTCCCGCATGCTCTTGTGCACCGGAAGGTTCTTCACCTTCAGCAGCATGACGATGGCGAAGACCAGGCCGAGCACGACCACGCCCATGCCGGCGAAGAGCAGCGTGTGCCCGTCCATCCCGAGCATCTGCACCTTGTGCATGTCGGGCAGCATGAGGTTGGCTTCGCCGGTGGCTTCGTGCGCGGGCTGGGCCCAGGCCAGTGCGCTCGTCAGCAGCGTGGCGACGAAAGCCACCAGACCTATCAGGCCGGAGGCGGGGCGACGCGTTGCGTCGCGGGTTGATGACACTGTCATTGGAGACCTCGACTCGTTGTCGGCGCGGCTCGCGCTGTGCGACGAAGCCGCGCTGCTTCGAGGGGTTGGCCGCCACCCCGAGTGGCGCTTCAGCTCTCCTCGTCTTCCTCCCGCGCGGGGGGGAAGCGACCGGCGGAATAGCAGAAACCGGCCTCATTTCCAACGCCAGCTCCGCGACCGCCGGAGACCCGCGGGATCGCAGGGAAAACCCAGCAAGTCCGCGCCCCTGCGCGGACAGCGGACTAGGGGAAAGCCGCCACCTGGGGCAGCCCCAGGGCGTCCGGCCAGCCGAGCGCAACATTCAGCGCCTGGATGGCCTGCGCGGACGCACCGCGCGCGAGATTGTCGATGGCGCCCATCGCCAGCAGGGTGCCGGTGCGCTCGTCCAGCGCGTAGGCGATGTGGGCGCGCGCCGTGCCGCGTACCCAGAGCGTGTCGGGCAGGCGCCCCTCGTCGAGCACCGTGACCAGCCCGCCGGCGTACTGCGCGCGCGCCGCCTCGCGGCACTGGGCCGCCGTGACGCCCGGCTTCGGTGTGGCGTACGCGGTGCTCAGGATGCCGCGGGTCATCGGCACCAGGTGCGGCGTGAACACGACGCGGACCTCCTTGCGCGCCACCAGACCGAGCTCCTGCTCGATCTCGGGCGCGTGGCGGTGGTGGCCCGCGATCTTGTACGGGCGCAGGCCCTCGGCTGTCTCCGGATAGTGCGTACCCGGCGAAGGAGTGCGTCCGGCGCCGCTCACGCCGCTCTTGGCGTCGATGATGAGGCCGCGCGACTCGACCAGCCCGCGCGATAGCAGTGGCGCCAGTGGCAGGATGCTCGCCGTTGGATAGCAGCCCGGCGCCGCGATCAGGCGCGCGCCCTTCAACTCTGCTCGGTGCAGCTCGGGCAGTCCGTACACGGCCTGTTCGAGCAGCTCCGGCGCCGGATGCTCGCCGTACCACTCGCCGTAGGTGGCCGCACTGTGAAGGCGGAAATCCGCCGACAGATCGACGACGCCCACGCCTGCGTCGAAGAGCGCCTTGCCCACCCGCGCGCTCGCCGCATGCGGCAATGCCGTGAACGCCACGTCGATGCGCTTCGCGATGTCCGCCGCGTCGGCGGGGTCGAAGGCTTCCAGCACGCGCTCGCCCAGCCCGGCGATGCCTTGCGTCCCGGGCAGAACGTCCGCGAGTCGCTTCCCCGCCTTCTCGCGAGCCGCGACCCACTCGATGGAGAGGCGCGGATGCGCGTGGCAGAGGCGCACCAGCTCGGCCCCGGTGTAGCCGCCGGCGCCTACGATTCCGACACGGAGTGCGTCCATGGAGCGGGGAGTAGCACGGTGCGCGCGAGCGGGCAGCTGGCTGATGCGAAGGCGGCCGTGCCGCGGCTCTGCGTCGCGCCGCGGCGCGGAGGGCCGTGTTATCCTGTGCAGATGGCACTTCGCCTTGGGGGCATGCGGGTTCTCGTCGCGGCGCTCGTTCTGTTGACGGGCGCGTGCAGCAGCGGCAACTCGCGGGGGAGTGGCACGGGCGGCGCTGGTGGCTCCGGCACGGGCGGCTCCGGCACGGGCGGCTCCGGCACGGGCGGCTCCGGCACGGGCTGCTCCGGCACGGGCGGCGCGGACCCGCTCGAGACGGGCCTGGTCGCGCAGCAGACGAGCGTCAGCGTCGACAAGTTCGACTGCGAGATCCTGAAGTGGACCGCGCACTATGGCGAGCCCGACCCGATGATCTTCAAGGCCATCATCTACGTCGAGTCGCGCTTCGAACAGACGGCGGTGGCTTGCCCGAATCTCCCCTGCGGAACCCCGAGCGGTTGGACGCCGGCCGAGTCCGGCTGCTTCGGCCTGATGCAGGTCGTGCCCGCATGCGGTCCCACGCCCGACAACGCCGGCCTGCTCTCGAACGGCCACCCGAACCTGACCAAGGACACCACCGCCAGCGGCTGGGCAGGCTCGATTTTCAACCCCGACAACAACATCCACGTCGGGATCGCCGGCCTCGCCGGCAATCGCGCCCAGGAGAAGAAGAAGTTCTCCGGTTGCACCGAGGACCAGTACACCCTGATGGCGATGGGCGACTACAACAGCTACGGCAGCACGAAGAGCTGCACCCAGTACAACAGCACGTACGACAACCTCGTGCTCGACGCCTACAACAAGTACTCGACGGCCGCGGGGTACGCGGCGCACAAGTACTGAGCGGGGCGGTTTTGCGCGCGGCGTCGCAGCTCGGCGCGCTGGGCGGAAATGGAGCGGCGGGATCGCCGCTCGGGGCGGCGCGAGTTGTCACGTCGCCCGGAGATCGAGCAGCCCATGCCGCCGCCATCCACGCCTGAGCACGTAGCTCCGCGCCTCGGCGACCTCGCATCTCGCGTGCGGGCCAGCGCGCGGATCGCGCGGACCGAGCGGCGCCGCGCGCGGATCGGCAAACGCGACGTACGCCATCGGCACACCGTGCGCCCCCCGCCAACCGTCGAACCACACGGCGGACGAATACGGATCGACCCAGCCCGTCAGGAAACGACGCCCCTGCCGCACCGCGTGCCGCTGCGCATTGCCGAGCACGTACGAGAGGACGCGCTTCACCTCGAGCGGCGTCTTCAAGACACGCGAGTGGAAGCGGTCCGCGAGCACCTTTCCGCGCCGCCCCATCACGCGGTTCAAGCGCCGTGCAATGCGCACGGACAGCCCCTGCACGCCGCGCGAGAGCGCTTTCCGGTTTGGCGCTTCGGCCACGATGTGCAGGTGGTTGCCCTGCACGGAGTAGTGGACGAGCCGGAACCCGAACCGCGCCTTGCCACCCACGAAGGCGTGATACAGGGCGCGAAACATGCGGCCCGAACGCAGGTTCCACACTTCCGGCCGTAGCCGCAACGTGACGTGAACCGGGCGGCGCGGATTCGGAGTTTCGCGCCGTAGATGCGAAACTCCGGCGCGCTTGTTTGCCGGCCTACGGCCGGCGCCCCGCCGAGCGCCGCCCCAGGTGCGGAACTGGAACGCTGTCTGACGCGGCTCGAGCGACTTCGCCGCGTGGCGGCGCTGGCGGCGTGTGGCGGGAGCGCTGGGAGGAGTCATGGTCGGCTCGGGGCGGCAAAGGGCGGATTTGCGCCGGGGTCCGGCAAAGGGCGGAGGGCGGAGCTTGAATTAGCACTGTTTAGACAAAGGGCAAGCCAACGCGATGGACTTTCTGCTGCCGCGCGTTTGCCCGCCGCCGCGCCGGTCGCCGCGCGTTGCCGCCAGCTGCGCGGAGCTCGTCCACGGTGTGGCGGAGCTTCGGCGCGCTGGGCGGAAATGGGGCGCGCTATCGCCGCTCGGTGCGGCGCGGCGCGCGTTGCCGCCCGCTGCGCGGAGCTCGTCCACGGTGTGGGCGCGCTTCGGCGCGCGTTGCCGCCCGCTGCGCGGAGCTCGTCCACGGTGTGGGCGCGCTTCGGCGCGCGTTGCCGCCCGCTGCGCGGAGCTCGTCCACGGTGTGGGCGCGCTTCGGCGCGCGTTGCCGCCCGCTGCGCGGAGCTCGTCCACGGTGTGGGCGCGCTTCGGCGCGCGTTGCCGCCCGCTGCGCGGAGCTCGTCCACGGTGTGGCGGAGCTTCGGCGCGCTGGGCGGAAATGGGGCGCGCTATCGCCGCTCGGAGCGGCGCGGGGCGCGGGGCGCGCTGTCGCGGCGCGGCTTAGCGCTTCGAGAACTGGAAGTGCTTGCGGGCGCCGGGCTGGCCGTACTTCTTGCGCTCTTTCTTGCGATCGTCGCGCGTGAGGAAGCCGGCGCGCTTGAGGGCGCGGCGCCGCTCGGAGTCTTCGGTGGTGAGGGCGCGGGCGATGCCGTGGCGCATGGCTTCGGCCTGTGCGCTGTGTCCGCCGCCCGCTACCGTCGCTTTCACGTCGTACTTGTCGACCAGCTCGAGCAGCTCCAGCGACTGGCGCATCACCATGCGCGAGGTCTCGCGCTCGAAGTAGTCGTCGGCGTTGGTGCCGTTGATGACGATCTGGCCGCTGCCGGGCGTGATCCAGACACGGGCGACGGCGGTCTTGCGCTTTCCGGTGGCGTAAGTTGCGGTTTCGGACATCGCTTGCTTTCGTTCCTACCGCTCAGAGCGGCATGACCTCGGGCTTCTGTGCCTCGTGGGGATGAACGGCTTCGCCGTACACCTTCAACTTGTCGAGCAGATGGCGCCCGAGCACGTTCTTCGGCAGCATGCCCTTGACGGCCTGCTGGATCGGCACCTCGGGTCGGCGTGCGACCAGATGACGGAAGGTCTCTTCCTTGATGCCACCCGGGTAGCCGCTGTGACGGTAGTACTTCTTCGCGTCGCTCTTGGCGCCGGTGAGCTTCACCTTGCTCGCGTTGATCACGATGACGAAGTCACCGGTGTCGACGTGCGGCGTGAAGGTGGGCTTGTGCTTTCCGCGCAGCACCGTCGCAATCTTGCTGGCCAGCCGTCCGAGCGACTGGTCTTTTGCGTCGATGACCCACCACTTGCGGGCTGACAGGGCTTCGGCGGGCTTCGCCACGTAGGTTCGCATCACTGACCTCTGGAGCAGGCTGCAGGCCTGCCGGTGAAGGGCGGCTTTACTAGCTTTTGGGCCTCGCCACGTCAAGCAGGGTCGGCAGCCCCGGCCTTCTGGCCGGCTTCCGGGCTCCGCCGCTCCGCCGCGGGCGGCCGGAGACGCGGCCAGAAAATCAACGATTACAGACGCTTTTCCGGGCAAGAGCAGGTGTACGCTGGACAGCGACACCTGCCGCCACGCCATACTGACGAGACCGCGCATGCATCCGACGGGCAACATCCGCATCGTCGAGAGGCTGGTCGCCGAAGGGCTGATCACGCCTGAGCAGCAGGAGGCTGCCTTGAACCAGGTGCAGATGCTGGGCGAACGCATCGAGGAAGCGTTGCTCGAGCTCAACGCACTCGACGAGGTGTCACTGCTCAAGTACCTCGCAGCGCTGCACAAGACGCGTTTCGTCTCGACCGAGAAGCTGTCCAAGGCCGACATCGATCGCTTCACGTTGGATCGCGTTCCCAAGAAGCTGGCCGAGCGCGACACCGTTTTCCCGGTCCTGTTCGACGCCGAAGCGGGCATCTTGAGCGTGGTGACGCCCGATCCCGACAACGCGCCGGCGCTGCACGAGGTGCAGCTCGCTTCCGGCGCCAAGGAGGTGCGCGCGTTCGTGGGAAGGCCCCGCGCGGTGCGGGCGGCGATCGCCAAGGCCTACAACGGCGACATCCACGCGTTTGCTACGCTCGATCGCTCCGCGCACGAGCAGTTCAGCACGATGCTCAACGTCTACGAGCGCAACCTCGTCAGCGAGGAGAGCATGGCGACCGCGCTCGCCAAGGAGGGGACGCGCCGCGAGCGGATGATCTCCTCGAGCGACCTCGAGACGGGGGCGAAGCGGGGCCCGGGTCGAACGGGTGCCCGGGGCGTGACGGGCGATGCCTATCTGGAGACGCTCAACGTGCTGGTCAGCTTGATCGAGAACGCCCGCCCGGACCTGCGCGGTCACTCGTCGCACGTGGCGCGGCTCATGCGCAAGGTGAGCGAGCGTATCGGGCTGTCCGAGGTGCAGAAGAGCTCGCTGATCATCGCCGGCTACATCCACGACCTGAGCAAGATGAGCGCGTACCACCTGACCACGCTCAACGTGTCGGAGTACGAGGGCCACAAGGCGGCGGCGAAGAAGCTCTACCGCGCCCCCATCCGCCTGATGGAGGCGGTCGCGTTGCCGCGCGAGGCGACGGAAGCGGTCGAGGCCATGTACGAGCGCTTCGACGGGCAGGGCCTGCCGGGCGCGACCACCGGCAAGGACATCCCGCTCGGCGCCCGTCTGCTGGCGATCGCCGACACGTATGCCGACCTGACCCAGAACCCGCGCAACCCGTTCCGCAAGAAGCTCCGCCCGACGCAGGCGTGCGAGGTCCTTGCCCGCTACAAGGGAACCATCTTCGATCCGAACCTGGTCGATCTGTTCAAGCACTCCGTGACGGGCGACGACCTCAAAGCGCGCCTGCTGGCGAACCGTCACCGCGCACTGATCATCGATCCGGATCCGGAGGAGACCACGGTGCTCGAGCTCAGGATGATCGAGCAGGGCTTCGAGGTACAGCAGGCGCGCAGCATGGACAAGGCGCTCAAGATCCTGCGGAAGGGCGACGTGGAAGTGGTGATCAGCGAGATCGACCTCGGCGACGAGGACGGACTCGGGCTCCTGGCGGAAGCGCGCAAGCAGCCGTGGGGCCAGAAGCTTCCCTGGATCGTCGTGACCGGTCGCTCTGGCGGTGCCGAGGCGCAGAAAGCGTTCGAGCTGGGCGCGCAGGACTTCATGACGAAGCCGGTGAGCTCGGATCTGCTCGTCGCGAAGTTGAAGCAGATCATCGAGCGCGAGGCGGCGCAGCGCGGCCTGGGGGGCGTGTCCGGCTCGCTGTCGGAGATGAGCCTGCCGGACATGGTGCAGGTGCTGTGGCACGGCAGGAAGACGGGCTCGCTGAAGATCCGCGCCGCGGGCGAAGCCGGTGAGATCCACTTCGTGACCGGCGCGATCTACAACGCGTTGTGGGCGAACCTCCGCGGCGAGGAAGCGTTCTACGCGATGCTCGCGCTTTCGGAAGGCGAGTTCGCGCTGGACCCGAACTTCACCGCGCCGCAGCAGGTGATCCAGGACAGTCCGGAAGCGCTGCTGCTCGAGGGCATGCGCCGGATCGACGAGCAGGTCCGCTGATGGCGCGCCCCGTCCCGGCCGTCGAGCCCGTCGCTGCGCAGGAAATGCGCCGGGACGTGTGCTCGCTGACCCGACGTGGTACCCTTCGAAGTCCTACTGGGAATTCCTGGTCTGGAGCGCTTGGCCGTGCCTAGAACGCCGCCTCCCCTGCTCGGTTTCAACAACAACGTCCGGCATCAAGGGCGGATATTCCATATCCAGACCGAGGACTCGGGCGTGAAGTACCCCCGGCTCGTCACGCATCTGTTCGCCGACGGGGGGCGCATCCTCAAGACGACGCGCACCGACTACGCCGAGCACGTGGGCCGCGAGGACATGGCGGCCGTCGTACGCCGCATGATGAAGGAGCAGCACAAGGCGATGTTCATCGCCCTGCGCTCCGGCGAGTACGACGCGCTCATCGAGGAGGCGTGCGGCCCCACGCCGGAGGCGGCGAAAGCAGCGCCGCCGGCGTCCATGCCCGAGCCCACCAGTGTGCCCGCGCCGGAGCCGGCTGTGCCCCAGCCGGCGGAAGCGCAGGCCAAGCCGAGCAAGCCTCCCCAAAAGCCGTCGAAACCTCCGAAGAAGAAGCGCGCGCGCCAGCTGTCCAACCCCAATCTGCGACGCGTCACGCCCTCGGTGCCGCCTCCCGCGGTCGACTTCGACCTGGACGTGGCGTCCATGGACGCGCATCCGCCCAAGCCGCCTCCGCCCCCCAGAGGCACGCCGGCGCACGGCACCCCGCCGGTCGCGTCCGGTCCGGGCAAGTATGCGCCCTCGCGGCCGGCTGCGATCTTCAGCGAGCCGAATTCGCCGGAGAAGCAATCGATCTTCGGCGAGAGCGTGATCAGCGAAAAATCGCTGGACGAGGTGATCCTCAGCTACCTGGCCGAGGATCTGGAAGGTCCGCCGGACTAGGCCCGAGGATGTCGTCGCTCGCTTCGCGTGCGGGCGGCCTGTCGGCACCCTTCGGCTTGGCGTTCCAGATGCGCAGGCTGAGGACGAAGCCGACGACGGAGAACGGGATCAGGAAGAGCGGCCAGTAGGTCCAGCTCTTCGTGGTCAAGAAGCCGAGGCTGACCGCTTGCACCGCGGTGCCGAGATAGACGAAGCCGTCGATCGCGCCCACGGCGGTGGCCGCGCCCTTGCGTCCGCCGAAGTCCATGGTGGCCGTGCCCGACAGGACGCCGTGACAGCCGATCACGCACACGCTGATGAGGAAGACGATCGCGCCCAGGAAGAATGGGCTCATCGGCAGCACCGGGCGCGCCGGAAGCAGCCGGTGGTCGCCGGCGCGCTGCACGGCCTCGGCGTCGTGCAGGGTCACGTCGATCGTCTTGCCGCCGCGCACTAGCGTCGCCGGAATGCCGCGCTTGCCGTCGACGCCGGCGCCCGGAGCGTGCTCTTCGATGCGGGCCGAGCACATGCAGGACTTCGCGTCCCAGCTCGAGTTCTTGCAGAGCGGTTCCCAGCAGGCGACGGCGTGGCGCACATCGGACCAGCTCTTGACGTGTTCGTGTCCGGCGATCGTTACGATCCGGTCGCCCTTCTGGAGGCCGCTGGCCGGCTTGGCGCTGGCCACCACGTTCGACGCCGGCGCGAGCACGAACGCCATCACGATGGTGCACACGATCATCACGGCGTAGAGCGCGGCGGCGACCGGTCCGCGCCGGCTCTGGAACACGAGGTCGGAGACCCAGCCCGCGACGTTGCCGCCGATCACACCGGCGATCATCAACAGGCCGCCCCAGCCGAACATGAAGAACGGAGCGAGGAAGGCCAGCGACGCGGCAATGATGAGGTACGCGCGGCGCGAGCCTCGGGTGCGGGTGGCGAGGAAGCCGGAGATCGCCGAGACGGCAAAGCAGACGACCGCGACCTCCCAGTGCTCGCGCGAGCCGTAGCGGAGCAGGTGGTCGCCCGGCAGCGCCCAGATCTCCTTCGCGTAGAATGGGAACCAGTGCATCACACCGTTGCGCAGCACGCCCGTGCAGAACTCGATGAGCGCGATGGTTAGGATGATGGGGTTGGTGAGGATGCGCTTGAGCAGCTGGCCGGTGCGCTCGGGCGTCTCGCTGGTGTCGCCGGAGGAGGCGTCGCCCGTGTCGAAGTCCTCGAAGCCCGCCTGCCCGGGGCGATCGCGCAGGAGGAAGAACTCGATCGCGCACATCGAGCCGAGCAGCATGGCGGGGATGGCGAAAATCACCCACTGGTTCGGATGGCCGGGGTTGATCGCGTTGACGCCGTCGAGCAGCCACGCATTGCCGGTGAACGCGAAGAAGATGCCGCTCGAGATCATCGTGCCGAAGATCCCCGAGAAGCCGCCGCGCTCGTTCACGTGGAACCAGTGCGCGTTGACCTTGACGATGGAGACGGCGCCGAAGCTCTGGAAGTACATGTTCAGCGCGTACAGCAGGCTGAACACGAGCGTGAGCGGTGCGGCGCTCGAGTCGCCGGAGCGCAGGATGTGGAACAGGTAGGCCGCCATGGCGAAGTTCATCGCCATCGCGCCGGCTGTGGAGCCGATCATCCCGCGGCGGCCGCCCAGCCTGTCGATGAGCGGGCCGTTCACCAGGAACGCGAACGCGTAGACGAAGGTGCCGACACCGAAGATGATGCCGAACTGCTCCTTGGTCATCAGGTCGCCGAGCGACGTCTTGGCGACCGTGAGGTTGTAGCGCCCCATGTACAGGAACGCGTAGCTGAGCCCCAACGGGAACCAGTTGAGGAAGCGGCGTCTCCTGAACGCGCTCGAATGTCTGAAGAGCGGTTCGGCCGGAGCGGCGACGATGGGGGCCATGGGGGAGCGGGCGGGAGGATACACATCCGCGCCACCGAGCGGGGCGCGATGACCCGCCGGGCGCCAGGTGTCACCGGAATGTCACCCGGCGGGACGGGGCCGGCGGGGCGGGGCAGCGCCGGCGGCGCAGCGGCCACGCGCCGGCCTTGGCCAGATGGCCGAAGCGCGCAAGCAGCCCAGCGCGAGCCAGCCGCGCCCCGGTCGGCCTTCCAGCTTGACTCCAGCCAGGAAAATGGGAACGGTCCCCCTCCTCGGCGAGGTAGCCAAGTGGTTAGGCAACGGTTTGCAAAACCGTCATACGCCGGTTCGAATCCGGTCCTCGCCTCCAGGTAACAACGCGAAGCCGTTGGAGTTTCCAGAATCGACGACGAGAGCGCGCTGAGAGTGTCGGCGCTCTGCTGTCTTTTCGCTTCCAGGATCGGTGGCGACCTGAAGGTCGGCGGCCGCGCGCGGGGCGGCTCTTCTGGTCGAGTCGATCACGAGCGCATTCGAGACGCCTTCGGCGGCTTGAAGGAGGACTACCCGGGCATGCGCGACCTGCTCCGTGACGGGCTCGAACGCTGCGTTGGGAGCGGATCACCTCGGCTGTCGACATGACGTGCTCAGGACTCCGGCAGACCTACACGAAGATTTCCTCCGGGTTCACGTTGAACACGACCTCGCAGTCGCAGTAGCCCCCGAAGTGCCCCAGCGACTCGGCCAGCACGGCCGGATCGATCTCGTTCGCGGCTGCCCAGGCCCGGGTCGCTCGCAATGAGTGGTCGCATCCGGCGTTCTCGACCTCGGCCTCCACGTAGTCGAGCAGTTCGTCGAGCTGGTCGGCGTCGAGCACCATGTGGCTTCGCGCTTCGGCTCGCTCGGTCTTCTTGTACGCCTGCTTGAGTCGCCTGCGCTCTGCATCGTTGGGCTACAATACGCCCGGAGACGAAGTTCGAGGAGCTGCCGCCGCCTTCCGTGATGCCTGGGCGGTGATCCCAGGGTCGGAGATGAAGTGAACCGCTCCGACGATTCCGTCCACCGGTTCGGCTTCAGTCCGGAACCATCGAAGGAACCAATCACGCACGGGGGAAAGCGCATCGATCTCGACTGGCGGGCGCAATTCGATGCCGCAGTAGTCGCCACTGGCGAAGGGCTGGAAGACATCGGTCAGAAGCTCGCGCAGGCGTTGGTACACCCGTTCGTCGACATCTCCGGTTCGAAACGGCACGCCGCGTTCGAGCCAGCCCACAGCGCGGAGGCTGCCCACAGCGCCGAAGTAGTCGAGAGGTTCCAGATCCCTGTAGGCCGCCAAGATCGTGCCCCGCCATCGACCTCGGTATCCGCAACCGGTGGGCGGAAGGCGAAGGATGGGCACGCTATACCCTTCCACTGTGCGGTCCACGGGTTGGCTGGTGAATGAAGCGCGGATGACCCGCGCGTTCACCGTCCTTGTCATCGACGCCAGCGCTACCGGGCGCGCAGTGCGCTACACGCAGTCGGGATCCCGCCGTCGCAAGCCCGCTTGAGCAGCTTCGCCCCATTCGCCTTGTCTTGCGCGACGCCGGTTCCCTGCTCGTAGCGAAGTCCGAGCACCAGACAGCTTCCCGCATTGCCGAGATCGCACGCGCGCCCGAGCAGCTCGATGCCCTTCGCGTTGTCCTTCGTCACGCCGTCACCGAGGAAGTAGAGCTTCGCTTCGTGATCGCACGCTGACGAGTCCTTCGCTTCGCACGCCATCGTGAACAGCTCGGCCGCGCGCCCTGCATCCTTCTTGACGCCGAGTCCGGCCTCGTACGCGGCACCGAGCGACACGCATCCGAATTTGCTCCCGGCCCTGCACCCGCGCTTCAGGAAGAACGCACCTCGCTCGACATCCTTCGCGACGCCGAGCCCCTGCTGGTAGATCAGGCCCAGCGTCGCGCACGAATCGCCGTCGCCTCCATCGCAACCCCGATCCACCAGTGGGACAATCTGTGTGGTGTCGCCCGCATGCTTCTTCATGAGGAAGGCCATCTGGGTCGTGCACGCCTTGGCCCAGCCGGCCGTACACGCCTTGTGCAGGAGCGTCATGGCGCGCTTCTCGTCCGGGGCGAGGCCAGTCCCCGCGATGAGCATTTCCCCGAGTCGTGAGCAGGCTGGCACGTCGTCCCCGGCGCATGCCTTGTCGTAGAGAGCGGCGGCCTTCGCGGGGTCCTTCCCGACGCCCTCTCCGCGCTCGCTCATCAGTCCGAGGCGCGTGCAGCTCGGAGCGTTGCCCTGCTGGCACTGTTTTTTGCAATCCCGCCCTTCGCCGTACGCGCAGAGATGCGGAACGGACGGCTTCGCGCGCGCACACTTGCCGGCCTCGAACACCGCGCCGGTCGGACAGTTGTTCTGCGTGGCGTACTCGACGAAGGGATCGTAGCCAAGCTGGACGGGCTTCGCGGACACGGCCTTCAATTCCAGCCGCACGGGAGACGCGCATTGCGGCGACGGCGACTTCGCGGAGGGATCGGAAGCGCGACAGCTGTCGGGGTCGCCGTCCTTGTCGACGATCTCCTTGTTCGATGTCGACGAGCCGCTGGCACCGAGCGACAGGATGTCGGCGGCGGCCTGGACCTTGCCGCTGGTGTTCTTGCGGGTGACGAACGCGCCGACCGTGGCCTCACGGACAAAATGCGTCGCGCCTGCGCAGTCACCGACGAGATCCGACTTGGCTACCACGGGAAGGCTCGCCACTTGCTCCCCCACGATGGCCATCGCCGCATCGAAAGCTGCCCCACGCTGCATGCCGCCGCCGAGCCGCCCGTGCGAGAAGGGCAGGTTCAGCTTCAGCTCGTCGGCATTCGCAAGATGAATGACCTGCTGCTTCAGCGTCGTGCCGATGAAGCCGTAGCTCCCGTCGACGTGGCAGTCACGGAGGATGCGCGCCTGCTTGCAGTCGTAGGACACCACCGCGATGCCCTGCTTCATCGCGACTCCGAGATCCGCGCGATCCTCTGGTCGCCAGTCGACCGCCAGTGGGCGGGCGAGGTTTGGAACGCCGGTACAGGCGACGGCTCCCGTGGCTTCCCCGTAGGTAGGGGCCTTCGGTCGTACGGCTTTGCCCGCAGAGCCCGGTCCGCATGCCGTGACCCCCAGGACGAAAAGAAGTGTCCAGCTCCTCACGGGCAAGGGACTATAGTCGGCGTTGGCGCTTGATACCATCCAGGAAAAAGCTTCCTACAGGCACACCCACATCAGCAGCTGCTTGCCCTCGTTCCGCGCGCGCTCTGCCAGCCCGCACAAGGCGTCGAGCAGCATGCGGACCTCGGACCGCTTCCAGCCGTCCAGCTTGAACTCCTCGATCTCGGCCCAGCTCTCCGCGGCGCGCTTCCGCTCGTGGCCGTGAAGATCCGCCAGAGCCTCCACTAGATCAGCCGGAACGGCGAACACCCACGGTCCCTCCCGCTCGTCTTCCTGGGCCAGCACGGCAAAGTCGCGCACGCTGGCGGCATCCCACACGCTCTCGGAAAGGATAGCGCGCAGCAGATCGAGCTTCACGACATCGACGCCTTTCGCATCGATGCCCGGGAACGCCTCGCTCGGGACGCTGGCTCGAAGGACCGCCTCTGCGCCGTCGGCGATCACGATGTCGGTGAGGACGCCCATCTTCTGCTCCTTCGCTTCGGCTCGCGTTCCGGAAAGTGTTGGTCGGTCATGGCTCGGAAAGATGCCAATGTCCGTCGATGAGCCGACAGTACGACAGCTGCCATCAGGTACAGCGCTCGGCCGAGATGCCCGTGGGCCACACGTCATGATGGCTCCGGTCGTCGAGCGACGGCAACCAGGCTCTCGCTCGTGACAACTCGGAAACCTTGCGCGTCGCACCCCTCGGAAATGACGCATCGCAATCAGGATCGCCAGGCAGGCTGCGGATGAAGTGCTGCGGTAGGGCATGGGGGTGCAACTGTGTGCATAGTCAATTGTTCGATCGTGTCGGCTTGCCCTTCGGCAACGGAGTGGAAGTGATAGAATCCGGGGTGGCTGCTGCGACAAGGGGTACGGGATGACACGCGCGCGCAGGTTCCACTGGGTTGGGTTGTTGGCGTTGGTGCTCGAGGCTCTGGCTTCGGGAGGCTGCGGCGGGATGTCGAGTCTGGGGGCCGGTGGCAGCTCGGGTTCGGGTACGGGCGGCAGCTCCGGTGCGGGCATCGGTGGTAGCTCTGGTGCGGGCATCGGTGGCAGCGCAGGCGCGGTGGGCACCGGCGGGGCGGGCGGGAGTCACAGCGATGGCGGCTGCGGCGCGAGCAACGTCCCGCGACAGCTGGTCACGCTCACGCCAGACTTCGCAGAGGAGATCGCCGTCGACGCCAACCATATCTACTGGGGGAAAACGAGCAACGTGAGCGGCGACAGCGTAGTGAAGCTTGCTCTCGATGGCGGCACACCGGTCACGCTCGCCTCGACGCAGCGCGGTCCAGGCGGCATCGCCGTCGACGCGAACAGCGTCTATTGGACTTCCCTCTACTACCAGGACTGCGGCGTGATGAAGGTTGGCCTTGGCGGCGGCACACCAGTCACACTCGCGTCGGTGCCTGATATCTCGAGACCCGTCGTCATCGACGCGAACAGCGTCTACTGGATGAGCTACGGGTACGACACCGCCGACGTGATGAAGGTCGGCCTCGACGGCGGCTCGCCGGTCACCCTCGCGTCGGTGCAGGGCTTGCCGACGGACTTCGTCGTCGATGCGAATAGTCTCTACTGGACGGACGAGGTTGCCGGCACCGTGATGAAGGTTGCTATCGACGGCGGAGCGCCGGTCACCCTCGCGTCGGGCCAGCAGCCGGCCATGGGCGGCAACCATCCGAGCCTCGCCGTGGACGCGGACAGCATCTACTGGACGAACGAGGTTGCCGGCACCGTGATGAAGCTTGCGCTCGACGGTGGGACGCCGGTCGCGCTGGCACAGGCCTACGAGCCACTCAGCATCGCCATCGACGCGAACTTCGTCTACTGGACGGAGAACCAAGGCAACGTGATGAAGGTCTGTCGGGACGGAGGGACGCCGATCACGCTCGCGTCGAAGCAGACCGTGCCTCACGACATCGTCGTCGACAAGAACAGCGTCTACTGGACGACCTGGGGCGGCGGCGTGATGAAGCTCACGCCCAAGTGATCACTTCCCAGCGTTCGTGTTACCGGACGTAACAAGCTTGCCACTTCATCGTCCGATCCCACAGCAATCCCGCGCACATCATCCTTCGACGCGAAACGCTGCCGGGGTGTTCGTCGCCGCGCTCAGCCGCTCGGATCGCGGACGACGGCCAGCGCGAAGCGCACGAAGCGCGAGCGCAGCTGTTCGCTGGCGAGGGCTCGGTCCACGGCGGGCAGCGTACACAGTCCGCGTACGACCTGGTTCAGGAAGCGGCTGCCGCGGCCCTCGCCTTCGTCGAAGAGCAGGTCCGGTAGCTTGCCGCGCTCGAGGGCGGTGCGCACTGTCTTCTCGATGGCGTTCCGCGGCACGCGCGGTTGCTCGGCGCGGCGCTGCATGTGCATGGCGTCCTTGCCGCACGCCAGCACGCACACGCCACAGCCGATGCAGCGCTCCTCGTCGACGCGCGGCTGGATGTTGTTCTTCTGTGTGCCCTTCACGCGCTTGGGCAGCATGCTGATGGCGCCTACCGGGCACGCACGCGCGCAGCGCGAGCAGCCCTTGCACTTGTCGGTGTCGCTCGTCGCCGAGAAACCGCTGGGGTTCACCGCACGGAGGTCGTAGTCGTTGATGGCCCGCAGCTGGCCGCAGCAGCAGCCGCAGCAGCTGCACACGTATGTTGGCCGATCCTGCACGTTGTCGGCTATCTGCACGAGCTTGTGCTCGCGCGCCTTGTAGAGCAGTTCGAGCGCTTCCGTGCGCTCGACGGCGCGCCCGAATTGCCGGCGCACCACGAAGTCCGCGCCGGCGTTGAGCGATAGGCACGTGTCTACCGGCGCGTCGCACTGCTCGCCAAGGTGCTCGGCCTTGTGCCGGCAATAGCAGTACGACACCGCGACGCTGCGCGCATCATCGATCAGCGCCGTGGCGCGCTCCCACTCGAGCACGTCGGGCAACACCTCGGGCGCGAGCACGGTCTCGTGCACCAGCGTGCGCCCGAGCACCGTCTCGCCGCCGAACACCTCGTCGGCGAAGGTCGGGTCGCCGTGGCAGTACGCATCCAGGGCCTCCGCCATGCGCCGTTTGGGGATCATGTCGCTGGCGCGCATCATCGAGAACTCGAAGAAGCCCACCACCGGTGGTGCGAGTAACCAGCGCACCTCGCCGGTGCGCGGATGCACGATATCCATCACCACACCCTTGTCCGCCATCGCGCCGAGCTTCGGCTCGAGCTCCGCGGGCGCCAGGCCCACGCGCCGCGCGACCGCCTCGAGAGTCGACGGCATCAGCGGCAAGCGCGACGCGATCGCCGCCTCCTCCGGCGTGTAGAGGATCTCGAGGATCTCCTGCCAGCCGCGCCGCGCCCGGTCGTCATCGGGCTCGGGCATGCCAATGGGGTTCGCGTCCAGCCGGGCGCCGAGCGCGGCGTACTCCGCCTTGAGGTGTCCGAGGTGTCCCACGCCGGCCAGTATAGACGCAGTGCCGGCACTACCGGGGGTTTCCTGGCCTCGACTCCCGCGCCGGGCCGCTGTGCCGGCGTCGGAGCTCGACGCGCCGAGCGTCAGACGGCGGCGGCCTGCTGGGAATTGAACGAGCGGTTCTACGGATCCGACGAGGCTCGAGGCGGACGTGCGCTGCCGGATGTCCGCTACTTCGCCAGCTCGTAAACGACGCTGAACACGGCGATCAAGACGCCCATGATGCTCTCGCCGGCGATCAGGCCGGAGGCGACGGGGATGGTGTAGGTCTCGGAGGCTTCCTTGTTCTTCTTGGCGAACCACCAGGCGGCCAGCGCGCCCAGGAACATGCTGATCGAGTTCCATGCGGGAATCACGAAGGCGAGGCCGAGGCCGGTGGGGGAGGGGATGAGGTGGCGGTGATCGGAGAAGCGCCGCTCGAGCCAGGTGATGATGATACCGGCGGCGCCGCCGATGGCCATCGCCCAGAGCGCCGTGGGATCCAGCGCGTGCACGCCCTTGCCAAGCAGTTCCGCGACGGCCTTCCACACCTGCGCGGCGGGCGCGGGGAACTTGTCGCCGCCGAGCACGCTGGCGTCCGGAACCAGCAGGTAGAAGCCGGGCACGGCGACCAGCGTGCCGGCGAACACGCCGAAAAACTGCGCGAGGAACTGCTTCTTGGGGTTCGCTCCGAGCAGGTAGCCGCTCTTCAGATCCGTGAGCAGGTCGGCGCTCGACGCCGCGATCGACGACGTGACGTTCGCGGTCATCAGGTTCGCGGTGATGTTCTGCGGGATCAGGATGCCGTAGGTGAGCTGAGTGATCTTGCCCAGGGCGCCGATCGGCGTCGTGTCCGTCTCGCCCGTCGCGCGGCACGCCACGATCGCGAGCACGGCGCTGATCAGCACGGCCAGGATGCCGAGCCACACCGGGATGTGGAAGGCCCAGCGGTTGATCGCGACCGCGCCAATCGACGCGAGGGTCACGCCGACGACGAACCACGACGTGGGCACCTCGATGCGCGCCATCGGGTCGCTTCCGGGCGGCGGCTTGTTCTTCGAGAACATCCTGGCGAGGCCCGAGAAGGCGCGGGCCAGCGTGCGCCACTGCAGGCCGAAGTTGAGCAGCGCCGCGGTGGTCATCAGCGAGACGCCGCCCCACACGCTCCACGACACGATGCCGCGGTAGCCGAGCACGTCGATGACCATTCCGTGCCCCGAGGCCGCCGGCCAGTGGTGCATGATCGGAGCGAGGATGCCCCAGCAGAGGAACGCGCCGACCAGCATCGACGCGCCCACGCGGATGCCCATGATCGCGCCCGCCGCGACCAGGATCAGCGACATCTCCAACGAGAACGTGTAGCCGTGCGGCGCGACCACCGTCGCGGCCTTGTCCCAGCCGAGCTTCTTGAACCACTTGTGGAGCGGCAAGAACGGCGGCACCGTGATCCAGTGCGCCCACGTTCCCAGGTGGAAGCGCCCGGTGAAGTCGGCCATGCCGTCGCGCAGGAACGCGAGCACGGCGCCGATGCCCATGCCCCAGAACAGCGCCCGCGCCTTCTTCAGCGCCTCCGAGCCCTCGGTGAAGAGCGAGCGCAGCGTCACGGCCGCCGCGGTGCCCGACGGGAACGGCAGTTGCTCGATGTTGATCATGTTGCGCTTCATGGGCACCGCCATGAACACGCCGAGCATGGCCAGGAAGAACACCAGACCCATCACCAGCAGCATCGGCAAATGGTGCTTGGTGATCATCAGGTACGCGCTGAAGGCGCTGACCAGCGTCGATGCCGTCGAGTAGCCGGCCGCCGACGCCGTCGACTGCATGCAGTTGTTCTCGAGGATCGACGGCTCGCTGCCGAGGATGGGGCGCAGGACCTTGAAGATGGCCCAGCTCATGATGCAAGCGGTGATCGCGACGCCGAGCCCCCAGCCGGTCTTCAACCCGACGTACAGGTTCGAGAACGCCATGAACGACCCGAGCACGAGCCCCATCACCACGGCGCGCACCGTGAGCTGTGGCACGTCGTCGCCCTGGTAGACGTTCTCGAGCCACTCCATCTCAACGTCGCTGCGACCGTGGTCGGGCTTTTCGTCGGTTTCGGATGGGGGCGGTTCTTCGGGTTGTCCGGAAGGGGCGACCGGTTCAGCCATGGCCGCCCGTAGCCGCAACGTCGTGCCGCCGCAACATGAACTGCTTGACGGAGCGCGTCATCGCGGCGTGGTACGATGGCGGGATGCGGTTGCTTCGTGGGGTGGCGCTAGCGACCTTGGTGCTCGCGGGTTGCGGGGGCTCGGTGATCAGCGCGGACAACGCGAGCGGCGGAAGCGCCGGGACTGGTGGCGCCGTCGGTACGGGGGGCAGCGGTGGCACGGGCGGCGGCGCCGGTGCGGGAGCGGTCGGTGGCAGCGCAGGCTTCGACGCCGGCTCGCCCGTGTGCCAGGCGGCGGCGAACAAGCTGGCGGACGAGCTTGGCGGCGCGGCTTCGTCGTGCACTGTGGCGGTACGGCTGTCGTCGTCTTTCGCGATCCAGGGCTACGCGGTGTTCTGCAGCGGGTACGCCAAGCCCGATGAAGCGACCGCCCGCAATCAGGCACAGACCGACACCGGGCTGACGTACGGATGCTCGCCCGCGCCCTCGCTCACCGGATCGCAGCCGGGCGACGAGTTCGTGTTCCTCGAGCCCGCGACCGCCGCGGCGTGCGCCTGTTGCGGAGACGGGTGGGTCGCCGCCGTGAGCGCCCGCAACGGGCTCACCGTGTTCGGCCAGCCACTGCTGATGGGGGCGAAACCGGACGGCAAAGGCTATCCGGCGATCTGGAAGCCCGCGTCGGATCTCGCGTCCCATTGTCCTGCGCCCGCCCCGCTGCCGTCGGCGCGTGGCTTCGACTTCGCGGGCTTCTCCAGCCAGGGTGCGAAGCTCGACGACGCCTCGATCCACTCCGCGCTCGAAGCCGTGTGGCAGACCGCGCTCCCAGCGGCCTACGCCAAGAAGCAGTACATCTTCGACGCCGTCGTGCTGCGCAGCGCCGGCACGTTCATGGACAGCGTCCCGGCCGACTACATCGTGCTCGTGAACTCGGGCTGGCTGGAGTAGGGCCGCGTTCTGCGCCTATGGATGCTTCGGCGCGCGGGGTCCGTGCAGGGCGCGTTTCTCGGCGCGCTCGCGCTCTGCCTCGTCCTCGTCGGACGGATGGTTGTCGAAGCGCGTGACGCCGATGAGGTAGACGAAGGCGATGAGGGCAGCCAAGGCGGCGATGGCGTAGACGAGGAAGTACCAGCCCTGGACGAACGAGATGATGAGCAGGGTCACGACGATGATCGCGAACCACTGGATGCCTTTCAGGTGCCTCTGCATGCGACGGACTCCGGTGATGGTGCGTACTTGTTGAGGGGCAATCGCCGTGCCGCACCCTGCCGCACCTACGGTGTGCAATCCGCGCAGCTGGTGCGCTCGTGGCTTGTGGGCGTGCAAGCTTTGCCCGGCCGCTACTGCGCTTCGACGCCGCGCCGCGGCTCCCACACGGCGAGCATCACGGCGGCGAGCGTGATCGCGCAGCCCACCAGTACCTGTCCGGCGGGGACTTCGCTGAGCAACCACCACGCGAGCAGCGTGGCCAGCGCGGGCTCGCCCACGGTGGCCATGCCGACCACGGTGGGGCGGAGCTCGCGCAGCGCCCAGGTGAGCATGCCGTGTCCGACGAGCTGCGGGACGAGCGCGGCCAGCACCAGATAGCCGAAAGCGCGCGTCGAGGAGACTGCGATCGGCACGCCCGCCACCAGCGCGCTGGCGAGCAGGGAGACTGCGCCCACCGCGCAGGCCACGCCTGAAAACGACCACACCTCGAGGCGCGTCCCGTGCGAGCGCGCTATCAGTAGATAGAACGCCATCGCGAACGCACCGAGCAGCGCGAGCCCGTCGCCCGCGAGCGCGCTGCCACGGGCCGACAGATCGTGACCGCCGATGAGCCCGACACCGACAAGAGCGAGCGCGATGGCGACGTAGTGCCGGCGGTCCGGACGATCGCGCCCCGTCATCATCGCGATCACCGCGAGCAGCAGCGGCGTCGCGGTGACGATCGTGACCGAAGCGGCGACGCTCGTCATCGCGAGCGAGCTCACCCACGTGCCGAAATGCACGGCGTAGAGCAGCCCGCACAGCACCGCAGAACGCAGGATCGTCCGCGGCAGCTTTCGCGCGAGCCACCCGCGGACGACCATCGGCGCGAGCAGCACCGCCGCCACGGAGAGACGCACGGCGGCTTCGACCAGAGGGTGCGTCAGCGCCGCAGCCCGGAACAGGATCGCCGCGGAAGAGATGGACAGGACGCCCAGCGCCACGGCGGCAGTCGCGCGGCTGTGTCCTGCCCGCATGGTTGCCGACCATGCCACAGGCGGGGTGCGGCGAGCCGCTCAGTTGCAGCTCACCGCGACCCTGCTGTTCTTGTCGCCCGGAAAACCGCTGACGCACACCGACGTGTGAGCTCGCCCGGGTGGCAGTCGCCCGGGTTGACGCGCCAACTGCGTTCGCGGACGATCGACGGTAGTATCATCCGCAATGACCGCCCGGGCCTGTCTTGTCATGTTCCTGTGTGCCCTGGGCATGCTTCTGCCCGGTTGCGGTTCCAAAGCGGAAGTGACGCACCGCGAGCCGCCGCCGGAGTGCTCTTCCGCGGCATCGGCGTCGCTCGAGCAGGTGGATCCGGGGACGCTCGGCGTGTACCTGGACGCGGCGCCCGATCCGGCGATCGGGATCCTCCACGACGACGTCCAGGGCTACCTGCAGAAGGCGTGGGAGCTCCCGGGGCTGGGCGTGGCCAGCGGCGCGCCGCCCGCGACGAAGCAGAACGTCGTGTGGATCACGACGTCGCAGGCGGCGCGTGACAAGCTCGGTACCAGCATTACCGACGGCTACGTGCTCGGTCGCGTGGCGGACGGCAAGCGCACGTTGTGGATCGTGTACGCGCCGGACGCCACGAACCTGGCCTACGGCGCCTACGCCTTCCTCGAGGAGCTCGGCTTCCGTTTCTTCCACCCGAAGCAGGAGCTCGTGCCGGAGCTCGGCGGCGTCTATCTGCCCGCCAAGCTCGACGTGACGCGCAAGCCCGCGTTCCACACGCGGGGTATCCAGCCGCATACGCTGCACCCCATCGGCTTCATGATGCCGTTCAACGTCCCGGGGAAACAGAACCTGGCCGACGCCAAGCACTTCATCGACTGGTTGGTGAAGACGGGCCAGAACTACGTGCAGTGGCCGCTGCTGGAAGAGCCGTCGTTCCCTGCCTTCGCCCAGCACGCCCAGGCCATCGTCGACTACGCCCACATGCGCGGGGTGCGCGTCGGGGCCGTGGTGGAGATGTTCAAGGCCTCCTCGCTGCAGAACAACTACGTGCTCATCCAGAACAATGCCCAGTGGCAGAGCGAGCTCGAGGCGGGGCTCGACCGGCTCATGACCGTGAACTGGGACGTGGTGGAGCTGGCGCTCGGCGAGTTCGTCGGCAACGACCCGTCCGAGGTGGTCAACTGGCTCGACCACGCCACCCAGTACATGGCCGATCACTATCCGGCCGTCGAAGTCTCCTCCCAGGTGCACGTTGGCAACTATCCGGGCCTGTGGGTGCAGTACCAGGGGAAGACGACGTTCTTCTATCACCTCGAGGGTTACGCGGATCCGCGGCTGACGAACAACGTCCATACGGTCTACTTTTTCGACCTGTACCGCGACTGGGGCACGTACAAGCACGACAACTTCTTCTTCCAGCGCGACTACCTCTTCCAGCAGCTGTCGAAGCGCAAGGTGCGCTACTTCCCCGAGGAGGCCTACTGGATCGGCGGCGACATCGACATCCCGCAGTTCCTTCCCGAGTACATCTACTCGCGCTGGCTCGACATCCACAATCTGGCTCGGGACATCGACAAGAAGGGGCTGCCGCGGCTTGACGGTCACGTGCTCTTCTCCTCCGGAGAGGAGTGGAACTACTGGCTCACCGACTACCTGGTCGCGAAGATGTTGTGGTCGCCCCAGGCGCCGTTCGAGGACTCGCTCCGGCACTACACCTCCGCGTTCGGTCCCTGCGGTACGGAGCTGGAGCAGGATCTGGAAAAGCTAGTCGGTCTGCAGAGCAAGTACCTGTTCGACCAGCGACTGGTCGGCTACATCTCGGGCGAGAACAGCACGCTCGATCTGGGCTGGGTCGCCGGCTACGAGAGCCATCCCCGCCGCAAGAGCTACGAGGAAGTGGCGAAGATGGATCCTGCCGCGCAGAAGCAGTTCCAGCACGACGTGGTCGACGCGCTCGACGACATGAAGCGGGCCATCGCTCCGCTCTCGAAGTCCGTACGGGAGGTCTGTGGCACGGCCGACGATGCTCTGCGCCCCTGGTGCAACGAGCTCGCGGACGGTTTCGAGATCGACCACCTGAGGGCGGAGCACGCGGTGTTGCTCTACCGCGCCGTGCTCGACTGGAGTCGCGGCGGCAGCCAGCACGCGACGCTCCTGAAGCAGGCTGCCGTCGTGCGCGCCCGGGCCACCAAGGTCGTGGCCCGGCGCGAAAAGGGCTATCGCTTCGACCTGCACCGCATGGTCGACGACTACAAGAACCTCACCATCTACCCATTCGGCTACTTGCGCACTGCCCACAACCTGTGCTTCTGGCAGCGGCAGGAGCAGCAGGCCAGTACGCTGATCGACACGGGCTACCCCGCTTCGATCGCCAAGCTGCCGAGTTGTCAGGACTGAACAAGGAGTCGCCCCATGCGCATCGCATTTCTGCTCGCCGCCGCCACTGCGCTGCTCGCCGCCTGCTCCTCGGGTAACAGTGGAAACGACGTGAGCGGCCTGTCGCCGACCTGGACCAACGTGTACTCGGCTGTTGTCGCCAAGAGGTGTCTGCCGTGCCACGCGACAAGCACGGGCGTGTCGCTAGGCAAGCTCGACCTGAGCTCCAAGGACAAGGCCTACGCGAATCTACTGAACGTGGCCGCCCAGGGCTCGGCGTGTGCCGGCCAGGGCACGCTGGTCGTGCCGGGCCAGGCGGGCTCGAGCCTCCTCTACCAGAAGGTCGGCAGCTCGCCGCCCTGCGGCTTGACGATGCCCTTCCAGGTGGCGCCGCTTTCAGGCAGCGAGAAGAGCCTGATCAAGGACTGGATCAACGGCGGCGCGACGAACAACTGAGCGCCGGCACGCCTCGTCGGGCGCCGTCTGGTAGCATGGGTCCGGCCAGAAGCCGGATCAGTTATTCGCCGGATCGCCCCGGAGGTGGGTCATGAGAGCAGTGGTATTGTGCGGGGCCGTGCTGTGCTCCGCTTTGCTGGGCGCGGCAGCGTGTTCAGGTTCGTCGAACGGCGCGCAGGCAGGGGACGGAGGTTCGACCGGTGGTGCGGGCGGGACGGCCGGCTCCGGCGGCTCGGCGGGAGCCGCGGGCGGCGGTGGCACGGCGGGCACGGCGGGCACCGCGGGCACGGCGGGCACCGCGAGCGGCGATCAGTACGGGCCCTGGGCGGGCGGTGCGACCTACTACAAGAAGTTCGCGCACGGGCCGCCGTCGGATGCGTCCTTCTTTCCCATCACGGTCTGGCTGCAGAGCCCAGGCAGTGCCGGGGCCTACCAGGCGATAGGCATCAACACTTTCGTGGGTCTGTACCAGGGCCCGACCGACAGCATGCTCTCGACTTTGAAGACGGCGGGCATGCCGGTCGCCTGCGACCAGAACTCCGTAGGGCTCGCTCACGTGACCGATCCGACCATCGTCGCGTGGACGCAGCAGGACGAGCCGGACAACGCGCAACCCGCCAGCGGCGGAGGCTACGGGCCGTGCGTGCCGGCGTCGACAATCCAGAGCCTGTACCAGCAGCTGCGCGCCAACGACGCGACGCGCCCCGTGTTCCTGAACCTGGGCCAGGGCGTCGCCAACGACGGCTACGTCGGTTGGGGCAGCGTCTGCAGCAAGACGCACCCCGGCGACTACCCCGACTACATCAAGGGATCGGACATCATCTCATTCGATATCTACCCTTCGAATTCGACCGATCCGAACGTGCAGGACAAGCTCTGGCTGGTGGCGAAGGGCGTGGACAATCTCGTCAGCTGGTCCGGCGGCAAGAAGCCCGTGTGGAACTGGATCGAGTGCACCGGCATCCACGACCCGGCAGGTAAACCGACGCCGGACGAGGTGAAGGCCGAAGTCTGGATGTCGATCGTCCACGGCTCGATGGGCATTGGCTACTTCGTCCACCAATTCCAGCCCAGCTTCGACGAGCACGCGCTGCTCGATGATCCGACGATGAAGGCTGCAGTCGCGGCTATCAACCAGCAGATCCACGACCTGGCTCCCGTCCTCAACACGCCGCCCATCGTCAACGGCGGCAGCGTCTCCTCGTCGGACCCGAACGTTCCCGTCGACATGTTGCTCAAGCGGCAGGGTGGCGCGACGTACATCTTCGCCGTCGATATGCGCGGCACGGCCACGCACGCCACGTTCGGCGGCTTGACGAACCTGCCGCCCGGTGCGCAGGCAGTCGTGATCGGCGAAAGCCGGCAGATCCCCATCAGCGGCGCCGCATTCGAGGACGACTTCGCCGCCTGGGGCGTGCACCTCTACCGGATCCAGTGAGGGCTGGTCGCGCTACTTCACGCCCGGCAGGTGGATGCCGAACGACTGCAAGAGCAACGTGACCGCCAGGTAGAGCAGGATCAGCACCAGAAGGCGCGTCAGGATCCGCCCGCGCAGACGGCGCCCGATGCGTGAACCTGCCTGCGAGCCGATCGCGACGCCCACCAGCGCCGGCACCGCCACGGAGGGGTCGATGAGCCCGTGGTTGTAGTAGAGGAAGGCGCTGGCCGAGACGGTGATGCCGACCATGTACATGCTCGTGCCGATGGTGGCCTTGAGCGGCACCTTCATGATCGAGTTCATGATCGGCACCTTGATGGCCCCGCCTCCGATGCCGAGCATGCCCGAGATGACGCCGGCAAACGAAGCCGCTCCGAGCCCCGGCAGGATGCGGGTTGGGATGTACGTCACGTCCTCGCCGCGCGCCGGATCCATATAGGTCTGCTTGAGCCTGAGCGGATCGGGGCCGTCGGTGATGGGAGGCGCTTCGCGCTTGCGCATGAAGAGTGCCGCGCTCATGCCCAGAAGCGCGAGGCCCAGCACCAGGCGCAGCGTGGTCGGCGCGATCAGGATGACGATCACGCCGCCGCCTATCGCGCCCAGGGTGGTGGTCAGTTCCATGACCAGCGCGAGTCGCACGTTGGTCATGCGATTCTTGAGATAGACCGACGTGCCCCCGGTCGAGTTGACGATCACGCTGATGGCGCTGGCAGCCACCGCCGTCTTGAGCGGCACGCCGAAGAAGACGGACAGGATCGGCACGAAGAAGACACCGGCGCCCAGCCCAAGCATGGATCCGAAGATCCCGGCGACGATCGAAGCCAGGAGGACGCCGAGCTCGACTCCGGGGCTCACGCTGCGCGCCTCGTGGTTGTTCGAAGCCCGCCGCTCACAGACTGCCCTTGAACAGGATGCTGGCGAGCAGGATTGCCAACACGACGGCGGCGAGCAGGGAGTGGAGCCGATCGTTCGCCTTGAACAGCGCGCCGATCAGGTAGGCGATGCCGGTGGCGGGAGCGATCAACAGCACCAAAAGCCCCAGCGTCAGCACGGCGTTGCCTTGCAGCTCTGCAAGACCGGCGGGCAGGTCCCCGAGCGGCACCGCGGCCCTGCCGATGTGCCCGCGATGGATGAATTCGAGCGCGGAGCCCAGCAGCACCAGACCAAGACCGGCCAACAGTGTGATGCGCTGGATGCGGGCAAGGCGGCCGGCGATGCGGGCCTCGCTCTCCTCGAAGGCCGTGCCGCTGGCGGGTTCCGTGGTTCCGGAGCTCATTCTCTCTTCTTGTTGCCCACGCCCGGCTGGCGGCGCAAGGCGCTGCTGTCAGCGGGGCTAGGGGAGGACCACACGGCCATTGGAGCCGGTTTCGGCCGAATTGGGTTCAGTCCCCGTCGCGCTGGACACCTCCCGGCTGCCCACCCCGACGACCGACGCCCTTGTCAAGTAGCCGGTCGGGTGCTTTTCTCCCTGCGTGCAGCACGAGGCCCCCCGCCTCCAGCGTCCGCGCGGCCGACGTGCCCGCTCCGGCTTTGTCGCCTGGTTGAGCGGCCTCGTCAGCGTGATCCTGATCCTCGGACAGGCGTCCGCAGTTCTGCACTTCGAGCTGGTTCCGCACCGTTTCTGTCTGCTTCACGGGCTCGAGGACATCCAGGTCCTGGACGGGGCCCCGGCTCACGCGCACGCAAGCGCGGCGCGCGCTTCCAGGGACAAGCGGACGACCGCCCGCGCGCCCCGGACCATCGTCGTTTCCCACGACCGCTGCGCGCTCGCCATGCTCGTCCACGAGCGGCTCGCGTTCCTGCCAGCCGAGCGCAGCATCGACATTCCGGGGCCCGACAGCACGGGCCTCGTGCATCCCGCGCGAGATGCGGCGCTCCTGCCCGCGCGGCCGGAGCTCGACTTCGCTCCGAAGATCGGTCCGCCGGCGTGACGTAGCGGCGCTGCCACGCGCCGCTTCCACCGGTTCTGTCCTGCACGTCTTCGCGCTCGCGAAGCTGCTGGCCCGATCGATCCCAGCTGTCCGCGCCGCAGGCACGGCACGGCCCCGGTTTTTCAAGGAGCATCTTGTACCATGTGGAAGTATTCCAGCGCGCACCTATCGCGTGCGCGGTGTGCACATTCGCTGGCGTTGGGCCTGCTCGGCGCTGGTCTGCTGCTGCCTCGCCCGGCGAGAGCACAAGGCAGCGTGAAGCGGCTGACCGCGTCGCAGGCGATCCATCTCGCGCTTGCCCACAACCCAGATAGCCGTGCCGCCCAACAGGACGTTTCGGCAGCGCGAGGCGCCGTCGAACAGGCGCGGGTTCTGCCGAACCCCGATATCTTCGTGGGGGCGATGGGCACGGAGATCAGCCCAGCCCAGGCGCCCATCCCCAACCAGTTCGGTATCGCCTGGACGCTTCCGCTCGGCGGCAAGCGCGCCGCGGGTATCGCCAGCGCAAAGGCCGGCGTCAGCGCGGCCCGGGCCAGCCGCCTGGCCACGCGCCGCCAGCTGGCGTTGTCCGTGGAGACCGCGTTCGTCACCGTGCTTCTGGACCAGTCCCTGCTCGATTTCGCAAGGGAGGATCAGCAGACGTTCCGCCAGTCCGTGCAGATCAACGAGCTCCGCTACAAGGACGGCAAGATCTCCTACGGCGAGGTACTGAAGCTCCGCATCCAGGCGCGGCAGGTGGACGACGCCGTGCGCGAAGCCAAGCAGAACCTGGTCAACGACCGACAGGAGCTCGCGCGGTTGGTGGGTGACGGTGTTCTCGCGCCTGGCTACCGTGTTTTCGGCAGCCTCCAGCCGCCGAAAATGCCGCGCGATCTAGCGGTGAGCAGCATCGTCCGGCGCGCGCTCGTCAATCGCGCGGACTACCAGGCGCTACGTGCCGAGCAGGACGCCTCGCGATCCTCGCTCTCCCAGGCCCGGCGACAGCCGATCCCCGACGTCGGTGTGCTGGCGGACTACAACTACGTTCCGGGCAGCGCGGGCAACTACGACCTGCAGCTGACGGCGACCGTCCCGCTCTTCGATCGCAACCAGGGCAACATCCGGCAGGCCCGAGCCGACTACGCGAAGAGCGGCCTCGCCCTCGAAGCAATGCGCGCGCAGATCCGCGCGGATGCCGCGCGTGCCGTGCAGGCATGGCGGACCGTCGCGGCGCGCCTCCGCGCCTACAACGACGACTTCGTGAAGTCCGCCAAGGAGTCGCTCGACATCAGCCGGCACTCCTACGAGGAGGGCCGGGGCACGCTACTCGACTTCCTGGACGCCGAATCCAGCTACCGCGACGTGCAGCGCGCCTATCGCACCGCCGAGGCGAACGCCGTGCTGGCCGCCGCCAACATCAAGTTCGTTTCTGGAGAGGACCTGCCATGACCCGGTATCCTGCTGTCGCCGCCCGCGCTGCACGTCGCCAGCCCGGTTTCTTCCTCGGGCTCGGCGTGATTGTCGCCCTGGCGCTCCCGGCCTGCTCGCAGTCGAAAGACGACGCCGCAGCGGCCTCGTCCTCGCAGGCCTTGCTGTTCACCGTGCCTGCGAACCAGCGCGGCCACCTGAAGGTCGTCGCCGTGAAGAAGAAGCCCGTCACGTTGCCCGTGACGGTGCCCGCGCTGGTCAACTTCAACGAGCTCAAGACGAGCCGCGTGGTTCCCCTGGTCAGCGGCAAGGTCGCGAAGATCAAGGTGCACGAGGGCGACCATGTGAAATCGGGCCAGGTGCTGCTCACGATTGCCAGCCCCGACTCCTCCGACATGGCCGCCAACATCGCGCGCGACCGCTCGGCGCTCGCGACGAAGAAGGTGATCCTCGCGCGCGACAAGGATCTGTACGAGCACAAGGCCATCTCGCTGGAGGAGCTGCAGCAGGCCGAGCTCGACGTGAAGGCCGCCGAGGCGACGGTCGCGAACGACAACTCCCAGGCCGCGATTACCGGCGGCGCCGGCAGCCAGGCCGTGCTGCGCTCGCCGATCTCCGGCACGGTAGTGGCGCGCAATATCGCGGTCGGCGAGGCGGTCTCGGCGGGAAGCACGGCGTGCTTCACCATTACCGACCCGACCGCCGCCTGGGTCATCGCGCAGCTCTACCAGCAGGATCTCCGCGACGTGCAGCTCGGTGACAGCGCGGTCATCCGCTCGCCGGTGCTGAAGAAGCCCATCGACGGCAAGGTCACCTACATCGGGGCATCGATCGATGCGAACACGCTGACGGTTCCGGTGCGCATCGCAGCGGACAACGAGGACGGCCTGCTCAAGCAGGGCATGTACGTCGATGCCGAGATCATTCCGGCCAGGTCGATCATCGCCATGGTCGTGCCCGACGCTGCCGTCCTGCGTGACGAGGACAACCTGCCGTTCGTGTACGTCGAGGTCTCCGCCGGGAAGTTCGCGCGGCGGCACGTGAAGCTCGGGGCGGAAATCGACGACGAGACCATCGTCGAAAGCGGCCTGAAGGACGGCGACAAGGTACTCGCCGACGGCGCCCTGTTCGTGCAGTTCGCCGACAGCCTGGAGCGGTAGCGCGTCATGATCCACAAGCTCATCGCGACTGCCCTCCGCCAGAGGTTCGTGGTGATCGCCGCTGCACTCGCCACGCTCGTGGCGGGGGCCTGGGCGTTCCGCCAGGCGCCGGTCGACGCCTACCCCGACCTTTCCCCGCCCAAGGTGGAGCTGGTCACGCAGTGGCCGGGCCACGCCTCGGAGGAGGTGGAGCGGCTGATCACCATTCCTCTCGAGATCGCCTGCAATGGAGCGCCGGGCCTGCACATCCAGCGATCCGTGTCGCTCTACGGCCTTTCCGACATCAACCTGATCTTCGACTACAAGACGGACCCCTACTTCAACCGCGAGCAGATCTTCCAGCGCATGGCCGACGCGGAGCTGCCGGACGGCACTGCGCCGTCGATGACGCCGCTCTTCTCGCCCTCCGGTCTCATCTACCGCTACGTGCTCGACAGCCCGGACCGCTCGCCGCAGGAGCTGAAGGTTCTGCAGGACTGGACGATCTACCGGCGCTACAAGGCCATTCCGGGCGTTGCCGACGACTCCGCGCTCGGCGGGACCACGCGCCAATACCAGGTCGTCCTCGACCCGAACACGCTCAGCACCTATCACGTGAGCGTCGGCGACGTGCTCGGCACGCTCGGCAACAACAACCAGAACGCCGGCGGCGGCTTCTACCAGCAGGGCGGCCAGTTCTTCTATGTGCGCGGTCTCGGGCGGCTGACGAATCTCGAGGACATCCGCAACGTGGTCGTTGCCACGCACAACGGCGTGCCCATTCACGTGGGTGACGTTGGCCAGGTGCGTATCGGCCACGCGCCTCGCCTCGGGCCAGTTCGGCTACATGAATCGCGACGACGCGGTCGAGGGCGTGATCTTCCTGCGCACCGGTGACCCGGCGCAGACCGTGCTGAAGCGCGTGCAGAAGGAGACGAAGTACCTCAACGAGCACGTCCTGCCGCGCGATGTGAAGATCCACCCCTTCTACGACCGCACTGATCTGATCAAGCTGACGACCCGCACCGTCGAGCACAACCTGCTCCTGGGTGTCCTCCTGGTGACGCTGATCCTGGTGCTGTTCCTGCACAGCTTCCGCACCGGCCTGATTGTCGCGTCGACGATACCGCTCGCCCTGGCAACGGCATTCCTGCTGCTCCGGTTCAGACACGTCCCGGTCAACCTGCTCTCGCTCGGCGCAGTCGACTTCGGGATCCTGGTGGATGCCGGGGTGATCATGGTCGAGAACATCTTCCGCGAGCTTGGCGAGCGGAAGGCTGGCGACCTGCGCGTGCCGATCCACGACGCAGTGCTCGGCGCGGCCAAGGACGTCGGCCGGCCGATCTTCTACTCGACTGCCGTCATCATCGCCGCCTATCTGCCCATCTACGCGCTCACCGGGCCGGAGGGGCGGCTGTTCTCGCCAATGGCAGACACGGTGGTATTTGCGCTGCTCGGAACGTTGCTCTTCACGCTGACGCTGCTGCCGGTGCTGTGCAGCCTGTTCATGAAGAAAGGCGTTACGCGACCGCGAAGGCCGCATCTATGGCGCCTTCAAGGCCTGGTATGTGAAAACGCTCGACCGCTCGCTGGCCCGCCCCAGGCTGACGGTCCTGGCGTGTGTGATCGCGTTCGCCGCTTCCTCGCTCACCTTGTTCGGGATCGGCTCGGAGTTCATGCCGAAGCTCGACGAAGGGGCGCTGTGGGTACGGGCCACGATGCCGTACACCATCAGCTTCAACGAAGCGAAGAAGATCGCCCCCAAGGTGCGGAAGATCCTCATGAGCTTCCCCGAGGTCTCGACCGTGGCGGACGAGCACGGGCGCCCCGACGACGGGACGGACCCTACGGGCTTCTTCAACTGCGAGTTCTACGTCGGGCTCAAGCCGTACGACTCGTGGAAGGGGAGCATCCACAACAAGAAACAGCTGATCGCGGCTATCAACGACAAGTTGAAATCGTTCCCCGGGATCATCTTCAACTACACGCAGCCCGCCGAGGACGCCGTCGACGAGGCGTCCACCGGTTTGAAGAGCGCACTGGCGGTCAAGGTGTACGGCTCCGACCTGCACAAGCTGGAGAAGATGGCCGTACAGATCAAGCGCACCATCACCAAGGTCCCGGGCATCAAGCACGTGACCGTGGTGCGCGAGCTGGGCCAGCCCAGCCTGGACGTGAAGGTCGATCGGAAGAAGGTGGCGCGCTACGGCATCGACGTTGCCACCATCAACAACCTGATCGAATCCGCCGTGGGCGGCGTGCCGGCAACGCAGGTGATCCAGGGCGAGCGGGAGTTCGACCTGGTCGTCCGCATGAACAAGCGTTACCGTGACAACCCCGAGGCCATCGGACGGTTGCTCGTCACGACGCCGAGCGGGCAGCGACTGCCGCTGTCGACGTTTGCCAGCTTGAAGGTTGGCCAGGGGGCGTCGTTCATCTACCGCGAGAAGGGCTCACGCTACATCGGCGTGCAGTACTCGGTGGAGGGGCGCGACCTCGGCTCGGCCGTCGCGGCGGCACGCCGGGCCGTCAAGGCAAGCGTCCACGTGCCGATCGGCTACGAGGTGAGGTGGGGCGGCGAATACACGGAGCTGCTCCACGCGAAGAAGGAGATGATGGTCATCGTCCCCCTGACGGTGCTGCTCATCTTCTTCATCATCTTCGGGCTGTACGGGAACCTGAAGTACCCGCTGATGCTAGCGCTCAGCGTCGTCTTGACGATGCCGGAGGGCGGGCTACTTGCGCTGTGGATGCTGCGCACGAATCTCAGCGTCAGCTCGGCTCTGGGCTTTCTCGCGCTGTTCGGTATCTCGGTGCAGACCGGCGTCATCTTCATCAGTCACGCCAACAAGCTCCGGCGCGAGGGCCTGTCCATCGATCAAGCCACGCGCGAGAGCGCGATCGTGCGCCTACGGCCCATCCTGATGACGGCTCTGGTGGCGTGCGTCGGCCTGATGCCGGCGGCATTTTCCCACGCTATTGGCAGCGACAGCCAGCGGCCGTTCGCGCAGGTCGTCGTGGGCGGGTTGCTTTCGCGCATCGCGCTCTCGATCTTCCTCCTGCCGGTGCTCTACCGCTGGGTGTCGAAGGCCGGAGATCGACTCGAAGTGTAGCGGACTGGAAACACGGAATCTTCCGGGAACCGACTGCGCAGATATTGCGGGAAAGCCCGGGGTGGTTACTTTCGAAGTCAAGGCCAGAAGGACAATTCTTGTGGCCGGGGGAGGAACCGCCCCATCCCGGTAGACTTTGCGGATGGGCTCGATTTCTGGCTCGGCCAGAGGAGCTTGTCATGGATACGTCCGTCTACATTGCGGCGGCCACGGTGTTCGCTGTGGTCGTCCTGACCCCGCTCGTGGTCAGTTCTTTCCTGCGTGATGTTGCTGCTGGAGAAATCCGCCTGGTCAGTTGGCTGAACGGAAAGCTCCGGATCTACAGGGGGCCGTGCAAGGCCATGGTGGTCCCCATCCTCACGGTCAGCCGGGTGATTCCCGCGCAGGCCATCAACGTCGACATCGAGATCACCGACCAGACCGCGGATGTCGACCAGGGCGGCGCGCCGGCGCCTGTGAAGGTCACCGTCAAGGCTTCGGCGATCGTCAGCGTCGGTGAAGACGACGCCATGGTGAACACGGCGGCTAACAAGTTCTTCTCCAAGATGCCCGCCGAACAGCTCAACACGCTCACGGACGTGCTGTCGTCCGCGGGCCGTCGCGCGATCAACCTGCTGCGCCACGACCAGTTGTTCAATGCCCGGCCCGTCGCACCCGTGGCGACCGAGGATCTGGTGGACCGCGGCGAGGACGACGAGCTGGCCGTCATCATCAAGGAGGCGTGCTCGCGCGAGCTGCTCGACCTCGGGCTGTCGTTCAACAGCCTCAACATCAAGGCTGTCCTCAGCGAGGTGGCTGACGCGCGACGCCGCGAGGCCGCTGCACGCGCCAAGGCCAGCGCCGACGTGGTGCAGGCCCAGGAGGAGCGACGCGCGCGCATCGCGCAGCTCGAGGCCGCGCAGGCGGTCAACGATCAGGAGCGCGCGCTGCACACCCAGGTGGCTTCGAACGGTGCCCACGTTGCGCGGGCCGAAGCCGAGCGGCAGGCTGCCGTGCGCGCCCAACGCGCGGCGGAGCTCGGTGCATCGCAGATCACGCAGGCCAACGCCGACGCCGAGCAGAACGTGATCGCCCTCGAGGCGGACGGCCGTGCCGAGGCCGCGCGCATCCGGGCCATCGCCGAGGCCGAAGCCGACGCCATCCGCATGAAGGCTGAAGCGCTGCGTCAGGCGGGCGACCTGTACCTGGACCTCAAGCGGCTGGAGCTGGCTCCCCGAGCTGACCCGTCAGGTTGCGGACGCGCTCTCCGGTGGCCAGTTCATCAACTTCGGTACCAGTGGCGACGGTGGTCACTCCGCCGTGTCGTCCGGCTCGGACGACGTGATGCGCGTCGTGCAGACGCTGATGGCGGCGCAGGTGGTCGGCTCGAACGGAGCGACCGCTCCGGCCGTGCGACCCCATAAAGCGCCGTCGACCCCGTCGAGGAAATCGACGGACGGCGCGTCGCACCATCAGTAGCGCGAGCGGGCGATGTCCATCTTCGTTGTCAGCCTCTGCGTTGGTCTGGGCGGACTCTTGCTGATGGCTCTGCCTGGCATGCGGCGCCACGGGCGTGCTGGTCACGCCCGTGCGGGCCGGGCAGTGCACACCGGCCATGCTGCGCGGTCGGCCGGTAGAGGCGTGCGGCACGCGCCGGCCCAGGCGGGCCGCGCACATGGCCATCACATTCCGCGCCCACAGCGGAGCGAGCCGGTATCCGCCGTCGACGGCGTCCTGCACTACGTGCCCGAGCCGCGCGTCGTGCTCACCGTGATCGCCCTGTTCGGCGCGTTCGGCAACGTGCTCGCGCACGTCGGCCATGCTTCGTTCCTCGTGCAGCTCGCGGGCGCTGCGCTCTCGGCGGCTCTGGTGGAATGGCTGATCGTCGGTCGCATCTGGCGGCTGGCCCTGCAGTTCACCGGCGAGCCGAACTCGCCGCTGGAGACGCTGATCATGCAGCGCGTCCAGGCCGTGACGGCGTTCCGCAACGGCAAGGGGATTGTCCTGGCGGAGCGCGACGGCCGCGCGCTGCAACTCTCCGCGGAATTGATGGAAGAGGAGCGCCACGAGCGGGTCCGGGTCGGCGACCCGCTGACCGTCGAGGAGGTCGATCCCGAGCACGAACGGGTCGTCGTCTCGACGCGCTGATGAGCGCCGGCTTCCGGCGCCGGAGCCACGGGACCAAAGGTCGAGGCCCGCAAGCCGGCTCAGAAGTAGTCGGCCGGATCGAGCCCCTTGTAACGGGCGTAGGCGGAAAGGTCGGCTTTGAGCAGGCGCAGGGCGATCGCCATGATCAGAAGGTCGTCCAGCTGTCCGATGCCAGGCAGGGCGTCGGGGATCAGATCCGAAGGGCTGATGAAGTACAGCGCTGCGGCAACCGCGACCGCCAGCGAGTACCAGCGCACTTTGCGGTAACGCCCCGACGAGTAGTCGTCGACCAGATCGAGCATGAGCCGCACCTGGTTGGTGAGCTGCTGCATGCGGTCCGGGATCTCGCGGGCCTTCCTGAAGACGGCTTCCCGCGACTTGTGGAGTCGGGCCAGCTGGCTTTTCCTGATGTTGGCTGTCAGCCGCGCCAGAAGGCGCAGGATGCGGCGCTGCTCCGCCAGCGGAACGACCTCCGCCCCAGCAGTCGCCGCTGCCGCCTCTGCGCGATGGTCCTGCACCGTTCCGGCGCCGTTGCCCCCGAGCCCGTTGCCTTGTGTCATGCGCTTCCAGCCTAGTCACCGTGGGCGGTCGGCACAATGCCGGCGCAAATCGCTAGCCTGCTCGTGGCTTGGCACGTTTCCCGTCGCCAGCGGTCAAGCTGTGCGTTCGCGCAGCGGTCGCGACGCGGGTATCCTGCGCGCCATGGTGCGTCGTGACGCGACGGACGTTCTGACTCCTTCGGGGGAAGGTGCGACCGGCGCTCGCTGCGCTTCTCCAGCGGGTGCAAGTCCCGTCCCGGTAGGCGTCGGTGCGCCGGGTAGCAGGCCCCAGGTATCGGAGGGAGACCTCCGTGCCCGAGCGGGGCGTCAAGAGCCCGTGAAGCGGCATCTGCCGCGCAGCGGGGAGCAAGCACGCGGGCCGCAACATGAAGTGAAGCCTGCAGCCTCGACAGAGGAACAATCCGGAAGCCGAGCCGCTCATGTCACGGCGAAGGCAACATCGGTCGCGGGAGTACCGAAGCTCGTGTCCGGTTCCGGCGGGGTAGAGGGCGCAGCACGTGTGCAGGGAGAAGCGCGGAACACGAGAGACCCGTCTGTGCAGCCGCAGTCACGGCAAGGTGGCTCGTACAAGCCAAAGGCGCCGCACAGCGGGAGTCCGAGGAGGATCGTAGTACCGGAGAGCGTAGAGTCATCTACGCGAACGAACGCCGTGCAGAACAACGCGGCGGGAGGGAAGGGTCCCTGCGGTAGTCTTGCGGACGGAACAGGTAAGCGCGAGGGAATGGCCGGCAAGACCGGACCTAACGACCCCGACGGCCGTAGGCCGGGCGACAAAGTGCGACAACTGCAACGTCAGCTCTGGGCCGCAGCCAAGCGGGCACCGGGTAGGCGCTTCCATGCGTTGTACGATCACATCTGGAGGCGTGACGTCCTTCAGGAAGCATGGAAGCGGGTGAGACGGAATCGCGGCGCCGCAGGAGTCGATCGCCAATCACTCCTCGACGTTGAGCAGTACGGAGTCGAGCGCTTCCTCGTCCGCTACCCGGAGCAGCCCTTCTGGAATCAGGAGGCCGCGTAATGCTGCAAGCCGACAGACTGCCGGTAGGCCGTGTGCGGGAAATCCGCACGCACGGTTTGAAAGGGGGTCCTGCCCCTTCGCCGGTGAAACTTGTTTTCAACTGGTGAAAGGGCAGGATCTACCAATGCGCTACTCGCTCGAGGTGAACGGCCGCGTGCGCGAGGTCGACGTCCCGCCCGGCACGCCGCTACTCGTCGTGTTGCGCGACGAGCTCGATCTCGTCGGAACCCGCTTTGGCTGCGGTCAGGGCGACTGCGGCGCTTGCTATGTGTTGGCCGATGGTCGCGCAGTTCCCTCCTGCACGATGCACATCGAGGACGCAGCGGACCGCAGCATCGTGACCGTGGAGGGGCTCGCCGACGGCGACACGCTGCATCCCGTGCAGCAGGCATTCATCGACGAGGATGCGATGCAGTGCGGCTACTGCACGAGCGGCATCCTGATCTCCGCGGCGGCGCTGCTCGCGCGTTCGCCCACCCCGTCGGGGGCGGAGATCCGTGAAGCGCTGCAGCCGCACCTGTGCCGTTGCGGCGTGTACCAGCGCGTGATCCGCGCCGTGCAGAAGGCGGGCAGTCGATGATGCGCTGGGCGGAGAGGCCCGTGAAGGTCGAGGAGCGGATCCGCATCGAGCCCGACGGCACCGTCGTCGCGCTGTCCGGCAAGATCGAGTTCGGGCAGGGGCTCCGCACGGCGTTTTCGCGGATCGTCGCCGAGGAGCTGGCGCTGCCGCTCGAACGCGTGCGCGTCGTGCTTGGCGAAACCGACGAGGTGCCCTGGGACATGGGCACCTTCGGCAGCATGTCGGTGGCGACGGACGGCAACGCGTTGAGGCGCGTGGCCGCGTTCGCCCGCGAGCGGTTGCTGGACCGGGCGGCGGAACGTCTTGAAGCGGATCGCGACGCACTGTCGCTCGACGCCGGCAGCGTGCGCGGCCCGGGTGGAGAGTCGGTGAGCTACGCCGAGCTCGTCCGGGACGCGCCGATCGCGGGCGAGGCGCCCGAAACGACGCCGCGGGTTCCGCCGCCGGACGAACGCAGGCCCCGGCGCCTCGAAGCGCACGCGATCGTCACGGGCGCGGCGTGCTTCGCAGCGGATGTGCGGCTTGCCGGCATGCTGCGCGGCCACGCGCTCGTGCCGCCGGTGCACGGCGCCAGGCTCGTCAAGCTCGACGACGCCGCAGTTCGCGCGATGCCCGGCGTGGTCGCGGTCGTGCACGACGGCGATTTCGCCGGCGTCGTGGCGAAGCGGGACGAGCAGGCGCTGGCCGCTGCCCGCGCGCTCGAGGCCGAGTGGGCGCCGCCCGCCGATCCTCCGCCGGCCAAGCACATCGAGCTTCAAGCCGACGAGCAGGCGCGGGCGGCCTTCGCCGCCGGTGGACAGCAGCTCTCGGCGCGCTACGTCGCGCCGCACATCGCGCACGCGTCGATCGGCACCAGTGCGGCGGTCGTGGACGTGCGCGAGGACGGCACCAACGTCTACGTGGCCACGCAGCGGCCGTTCCCGCTACGCGACGAGATCGCCGGGATCTGCGGCCTTGCCGCGGAGCGCGTGCACGTCCATCCGCAGATGTCCAGCGGGACCTATGGTCGCAACGGGGGCAGCGACGCGGCCCTGGAGGCGGCGCGGCTATCGCGCGCCGTCGGCCGGCCCGTATTGGTGCAGTGGACGCGCGCCGAGGAGCTCAGGCGGAGTCCGTACCGACCGGAAGTCATCGGCGAGGTCGCCGCCGTCGTCGAGGGCGGACGGATCGCCGCCTGGCGCTACACGGAGCACACCAATCCGCACACCTACGGCGGCGGCGAGCTGCCGCCGCAGGTCGTGATCATGACCTCCGGTCGCAACGCGGTGCCGCGGTACCGGATGCCGGTCGAGGCGCATCTGTACATCGAGAACGCCCCGGTGCGCACGGGAGCGTTCCGCTCGCTCGCCGCGGCTCCGAACACGTACGCCATCGAGTCGTTCATGGACGAGATCGCGCGGCACCTAGAGACCGATCCGTTCGAGCTGAGGCTGGCGCATCTGGACGACGCGCGCCTGCGCGGCGTCCTCGAGGCGGTTCGCGAGCAGAGCGGCTGGGCGGGGCGGCCCCGCGAGGCGGGACGCGGCTCCGGCGTCGCCTGTACCCTGTATCACGGCACCTACGTTGCAGAGGTCGTCGAGGTCCGCGTCACCCCGAGCGGCAGGGTGAAGCTCGAGCGGGTGTGGTGCGCCGTGGATCCGGGTCGCATCGTGCATCCGGACGGCGCGGTGAACCAGGCGGAGGGCGCGATCCAGCAGGCCGCGAGCTGGACGCTCATGGAGGAGCTCCGGCATCGCGACGGCCGCGTGCTGCCGGCATCGTTCGGCGACTACCCGGTCGCGCGGTTTTCCGACGCGCCCGCCTCGATCGAGGTGCAGATAGTCGGCGACGGCAACGCGCCTTCGACGGGGATGGGAGAGCCGCCGAGCGTGCCGATCGCGGCGGCGGTCGCCAACGCCGTGTTCGACGCCAGCGGCGCGCGCGTCCGCACGTTGCCGATCACGCAGTCGGCCGTCCGCAAAGCACTGCTGGAAGGCTGACGCGGGACCCCGTTTTGGATCCCCGGACTTGACAGACCCCCGTTCCTGGACCAATTGCCGAGGCAGGATGAGCGATGCTTTCGTGCCCGCCGCCGCACCCGACGCTCGTAGCGTCGCGCTGGCGCGCGCTCGCCGCATCCTGCTCGTGCTGGTGCTTGCCGCGTGCGTCGGCGGGGGCATCTGGCTCGGGCGCACCGGGCACCTGACCCAGGCAGCGATCGGCGGTTGGGTCAGGTCCTGGGGACCGTGGTCGGCCCCGGCGTTCGTGGTGGCCTTCACTCTCGGCGAGCTGCTGCATCTGCCGGGTATGCTGTTCGTGTTCGTGGCGCGGGCGGCGTTCGGCGGGGTAGGGGGGTTCTTCCTGAGCTACGGCGGGGCGATGGTCGCCATCACGGCGCCGTTCCTGCTGGTCCGCGGTATCCGCACACAGCGCGAGCGCACCTGGCAGCCGCGCTGGCGCTTTCTCCGGCGCCTACTGGAGGGCGTCGAGACGCATCCCGTCCGCAGCGTGATGATCCTGAGGCTGATCCTCTGGCTCTCGCCTCCGCTCGACTACGCGCTGGCGTTCACCAGCATCCGCACGCGCGACTACCTGCTCGGCTCGGCGCTCGGCCTCGCTCCCTGCATCGGCGCCGTCATCTGCGGCATTGGCTGGCTGCCCTGGTGACGCGCCGCCGGATGGCGCTAGACTGACCGCATGGTGCGTAGGGGGACGCACGGGCCCGACGGTGGCGCGGCTCGGGACGTTGCGCCGGGCCGCGAGCTGTACGCCGAGCAGCGCTGGTCCGACGCCTACGACGCACTGTCGCGCGCCGATCGAGCGGCGCCACTCGAGTGCGGGGATTCGGAGGCCCTGGCCTGGTGCGCGGCACTGACCGGCCGCGACCAGCAGTTCCTCGCGGCGCTGGAACGCCTGTACCACACGCACCACGATGCCGGACGCGATGCTGCGGCGGCGCGCGCGGCGTTCTGGCTGGGGTTCAGGCTCTTTAGCCTGGGGGAGGGCGGTCGCGCGGCGGGCTGGCTCGGGCGTTCGGCGCGCGCGGTCGAGTGCAAGGGCGGAGACTGCGTCGAGCGCGGGTACCTGATGCTGCCGACCATCCACCGGCATCTCTCGACCGGTGATCACGATTCCGCCCACGACGTGGCCGCCGAGGCCGCCGCCATCGGAGACCGCTTCGGCGACAGGGATCTGGTCGCGTTCGCGCGCAATCTGCAGGGACGGGCGCTGATGCGACGTGGCGAGGTGCGGGAGGGCCTCGCGCTCGTGGACGAGGCCATGGTGTCGGTTGCAGGCGGCGAGGTTTCGCCGCTCGTCGCCGGACTCGTCTACTGCACCGTCATTGCGAGCTGCCAGCAGGTGTACGCGCTCGACCGGTCGCGCGAGTGGACCGATGCGCTCTCGGAGTGGTGCAAGCGACAGCCCCAGTTGGTTACCTTCACTGGCGTCTGCATGGTGCACCGCGCGGAGATCCTGCAGCTCGGCGGCGCATGGACCGAGGCCGCGGCGGAGGCAAGGCGGGCCAGGGAGCGCTCCGACCAGAAGGTCGATCCGGACGCCGCCGGCGAGGCCTGCTACCAGCAGGCGGAGATCCATCGGCTACGGGGCGAGTCCAGCGAGGCCGAGGAAGCGTACCGCTGCGTCAGCAGCTACGGGCGCGAGCCGCAGCCGGGCCTCGCGTTGCTGCGCCTCGCGCAGGGACGCGCCGATGCAGCCTGTGCGTCGCTGCGCCGCGTGCTCGGCGCAGCGACGACCCCGCTCGCGCGTGCCCGGTTCCTGCCGGCTCTGGTCGAGGTCGCGCTGGCCGTCGGAGACACCGGACAAGCCCGGGCCGCCGCCGACGAGCTCGGGCAGATCGCGGGGCGTTTCGCGACCGAAGTGCTCGACGCCATCGCCGCGCACGCCCGGGGCGCCGTGCTGCTCGCGGTGGGCGAGGCGCAGGCAGCGGTCGAGCCATTGCGGCGCTCCTTCGAGATCTGGCGTCGCATCGGCGCACCCTACCTCGCCGCGCGCATCCGCGTGCTGCTCGGTACCGCGTCTGGCGAGCTCGGCGACGTCGACGGGCGGCGGCTGGAGCTCGACGCGGCGAGGCAGGTATTCCGCGAGCTCGGTGCGGTTACGGATCTGGCCCGGCTCGACGCACTGGAGCGGCCGGCCTCCGGCGAGCCGACCTGCGGCCTGACGCCGCGCGAGCTCGAGGTGATCCGCCTGGTCGCCGGCGGCGGGACCAACAAGGCCATCGCACGCGAGCTCGGTGTGAGCGAGCGCACTGTCGATCGGCACGTGAGCAATATCTTCGCCAAGCTGGACGTGTCGTCGAGGGCCGCGGCGACGGCTTTCGCCTACGAGCACGAACTGGTCTGACGCTGCCTCCGCTCATGGGTGGAACTACCCATGGCGCGCAAGCCCGCAAAATGGGCAGCCCTGCCGATGCGCGACCCCTGCCGCCATTCCTATGCTCGTCCATGAAGGAGGCAGGGAGATGGACGAAAAAGCACACGACGGAAGGGGCTATCTGGAAGAGGGCGCGGCAATCGCCGATATGACCCCCCGCGAATGCTTCGACGTGATCGTCATCGGAGGTGGCCAGGCGGGTCTTTCCGTCGGTCACCACCTCGCGAAGTCGGGTCTGCGCTTCGTCATCCTGGACGGCTCCGCGCGCATCGGTGATTCGTGGCGCAAACGCTGGGACTCGCTCCGACTGTTCACGCCGGCGCGCTTCAACGGGCTTTCGGGAATGCGCTTCCCGGGGCACCCGGACTATTTCCCGACCAAGGACGAGATGGGGGACTTTCTCGAGTCCTACGCGCGGGACTTCGAGCTGCCGGTGCGGAGCGGGACCTGGGTCAAGCGCGTCCACCGCCGCGACGGACGCTACGTCGTCACCACGCCGGACGGCGAGCTGGAGGCCGATCAGCTCGTGGTCGCGATGGCCGGCTACCAGAAGCGGCGCGTACCCGGCTTCGCCAAGGAGCTCCGCTCCGACATCGTCCAGATCCACTCGAGCGACTACAAGCGCCCGTCGCAGCTCCGCGAGGGCGGCGTGCTCGTCGTCGGTGCCGGCAACTCGGGAGCGGAGATCGCGATGGAGCTGTCGAAGCAGCATCGCGTCTGGATGTCCGGTCGCGATGTCGGGCAGATCCCGTTCCGGATCGGCGGGCTGCTCGGCCGGCTGCTGCTCGTGCGCCTGGTGCTCCGGGTGATCTTCCACCGCGTGATCACGATCCGGACCCCGATCGGTCGCAGGCTGCGCCCGCAAGTCACGGGCATGGGCGGACCGCGGATCCGCACCCATCGCGCGGATCTGCGCGCGCGGGGCGTGGAGTGCGTGCCACGCACTGCGGGTGTCGAGGACGGTCTGCCACGGCTCGCCGACGGGCGCGTGCTCGACGTGGCCAACGTCGTGTGGTGCACCGGCTTCGACTCCGGTCTGTCGTGGCTCGACCTGCCCGTTCTCGACGAGCGCGGCAACCCACGACACGTCGGCGGCATCGTCGAGGGCCAGCCGGGCCTGTATTTCATCGGCCGGCACTTCCTCTACGCGCTGTCGTCCGCCATGGTCCACGGCGTCGGGCGCGACGCCCAGCGCATCGTGAGGGCCATTGTGGCTCGTTCGGCCGCGGGCGCTGATCTCCCGGCGCCGGCGGTGATAGCCTCGCCGCATGAGACCCTGGTCCATCCAGCCCAACGGACGCTTCGACGAAACCGTGCTGCAGAGCAGGCTGCTCGCTGATAACCCGCTCGGAGATCCCCACGAGCGCCCGATCTGGGTGTATCTGCCGCCCGGCTACGACGAGCATCCCGAACAGCGCTACCCGACGCTCTACCAGATCCAGGGGCTGACCGGGCAGCTCGACATGTGGGAAAACCGCGCGCCCTTCCGCAAGAACGTTCCCGAGCTGGTCGACGAGCTGTTCTCGCGGAAGGACGTGCCGCCCTGCATCGTGGTGTGGGTCGATTGCTGGACCAGCATCGGCGGTAGCCAGTTCATCGACTCGCCGGGCACCGGTCGCTACCATAGCTACCTGTGCGACGAGATCGTTCCCTGGGTGGACGAGCACTACCGCACGCTGGCCGATCGGAAGCACCGCGGCATCGCCGGCAAGTCGAGCGGCGGCTACGGCGCCATGGTGACGCCGATGCTGCGCCCCGACCTGTGGGGCGGTCTGGCTACGCACGCGGGCGACGCGCTGTTCGAGACCTGTTATCTGCCGGAGTTCCGTCAGGTGGTGCGCGCGCTCAGGGACGAATACGAGGGATCGTTCGACAGGTTCTGGGCCGACTTCCGCTCGCGTCCTGCGCTGTCCCGGGACAGCGACGGAGCGCTTCTGAATACCTGGTGCATGGCGGCCTGCTACTCGGCGGACGAGGACGGCACCGTGCGGCTGCCCTTCGATCCGTCGACCGGGGAGCTGGAAAACGCAATCTGGGAGCGCTGGCTTTCCTGGGATCCGGTGCGCATGGTGCCGCGCTACGCCGAGGCGCTGCGCTCCCTGGTGACGGTGTACATCGACGCAGGTAACAAGGATCAATTCTTCCTCGATCTCGGTGCGGAGGCGTTTCGCCGGGCCCTGGAGAAAGCCGGTGTCCCCGAGGTCGTCTTCGAGCTCTTCGACGCGACGCACAGCGCCATCGAATACCGCTATCCGCTGGCGCTGGAGCACCTCGCGCGGCGGCTTTCGCCCTAGCGCGCAGTCGATTATGCTCGGGGCATGTTCCGCGTCGACAAGCTGGACGACCCGCTGGAATCACTAGAGCTCGAGGATACCGACGCTGGCTCGCGCGTCGTGGTCGCGCCCTCCCGGGGCGGGCTGGTCACGCGCTTCCGTGTCGGCGACGACGACGTGCTGTTCCTCGACGAATCCACGCTCCGCGACCCGTCGAAGAACGTGCGTGGCGGCATCCCGGTGCTGTTCCCGACGCCCGGCAAGCTCAAGGGCGACGCCTGGTCCTACCTCGGACACTCGGGGCATCTCAAGCAGCACGGCTTCGCCCGCAACATGCCGTGGCGCGTCGCCCGCACGACCACGGACGACGCCGCGGTGTGCACGCTCAGGCTCTTGTCGGACGCGGACACGCACGGGACATGGCCGTGGGAGTTCGATCTGGAGCACAGGATCTCCCTGGCTGGTCGCACGCTCCACATCGAGCAGCGGTTGCACAATCCGGGTCACTTCCCGATGCCGTTCGGCCTGGGGTTCCACCCCTACTTCCGCGTGCCCCAGGCCGACAAGGCGAAGACGCGCATCGACACGCGCGCCACCCGCGCCTGGGACAACGTGAAGAAGACCGAAGTCGCGCTGGGCAGCATCGATCTGTCAGCAGAGGAAGTGGACCTGCACCTGCTGGATCACGGGCGCAGCGACAGCGCGCTGGAACGACCCTGGGGCAACGTGCGCATCCGGGCCAGCCAGGACTACCAGCGCTGGGTGATCTGGACGGTCCGCGGCCGCGACTTCGTGTGTCTGGAACCGTGGACCTCCCCCGGCAACGCGCTCAACACGGGCGAGGGGCTGCTCGTGCAGGAGCCCGGAGCGACGCGCACGACCTGGGTCGAGATCAGCGTCGCCTGAAGCCGGGGGGCGGCACCGGCACAGCGGGTGCGCTAGCCTACGCGCATGTCCGGATACCGCAGCCGCACCTCGACCCACGGTCGCAACATGGCCGGCGCGCGCGCGCTGTGGCGCGCGACCGGGATGAAGGACGCCGATTTCGAAAAGCCCATCGTCGCGATCGCCAACAGCTTCACGCAGTTCGTCCCCGGTCATGTGCACCTGCACGACGTCGGTCAGCGCGTGAAGAAGGTGATTGACGACGCTGGCGGCTGGGGCGTCGAGTTCAACACGATCGCGATCGACGACGGCATCGCGATGGGTCACGGCGGAATGCTCTATTCCCTGCCCAGCCGCGACCTCATCGCGGACAGCGTCGAGTACATGGTCAACGCCCACTGCGCCGACGCGCTCGTGTGCATCTCCAATTGCGACAAGATCACCCCGGGCATGTTGATCGCTGCGATGCGCCTCGACATCCCCACTATCTTCGTCTCCGGCGGGCCCATGGAGGCGGGTAAGCTGGCCGGCACGCACGATCGCGAGGGCAAACCCCTGACACGCAAGCTGGATCTGATCGACTCGATGATCGCTTCCAGCGACGACAGCGTCAGCGACCAGGAGCTCGCGCGTATCGAGCGTTCGGCCTGCCCGACCTGCGGTTCCTGCTCGGGCATGTTCACGGCCAACAGCATGAACTGCCTGAACGAGGCGCTGGGGCTCGCCCTGCCCGGCAACGGCACGCTGCTCGCCACGCATGCCCTGCGCTGGCAGCTGTTCGAGCAGGCCGGTCGGCGTATCGTGGAGATGGCCAAGCGCCACTACCTGGAAGGGGAAGCGTCGTTGCTGCCGCGCGGTATCGCGACCTTCGAAGCCTTCGAGAACGCCATGGCGCTGGATATCGCCATGGGCGGTTCGACCAACACCGTGCTGCACATCCTGGCGATCGCCCGCGAGGCGGGCGTCGACTTCAGGATGGAGCACATCGACCAGCTTTCTCGCAGGATCCCGAACATCTGCAAGGTCGCGCCGTCGTCGCACTACCACGTGGAGGACGTGCACCGCGCGGGGGGCATCTTCACGATCCTGGGAGAGCTCGACCGCGCGGGACTGATCCACCGGGAGGCAGGGAGCGTCCACGCGGCGACGATGGGCGAGGCCATCGAAGAGCACGACATCCGTCGCGACACGGCGACCGAAGCGGCGAAGAGGCGTGCGCTGGCCGCGCCCGGCGGAGTGCCGACCCAGATTGCCTTCTCGCAGGACAAGTACTTCCCCGAGCCGGATCTCGATCGCGAGGGAGGCGCCGTGCGCAGCGTGGAGCACGCCTACAGCGCCGAGGGCGGGCTGGCCGTCCTGTACGGGAACATCGCGGCCGACGGCAGCATCGTGAAGACGGCCGGGGTGGACGAGAGCGTCTGGCGCTTCGAAGGGCCGGCGCGGGTCTTCGTTTCGCAGGAAGCTGCCTGCGATGCGATCCTCGCCGATCGTATCCAGCCGGGCGACGTGGTGTTCATCGTCTACGAAGGACCGAAGGGTGGCCCCGGCATGCAGGAGATGCTGTACCCGACCTCGTTCCTCAAGGGCAAAGGGCTCGGCAAGGCCTGCGCGCTCGTCACCGACGGTCGCTTCAGCGGCGGCACCTCCGGCCTCAGCATCGGGCACGTGTCGCCGGAGGCGGGGGAAGGCGGGAACATCGGGCTGGTCGAGGAAGGGGATCGCGTCCGCATCGACATCCCCGGGCGTCGCATCGACGTGCTGGTCGACGACGCGGAGCTCGGGCGCCGGCGCCAGGCGATGGATGCGAGCGGCGACCGCGCCTGGAAGCCCGTCCGCGATCGCGTCGTGTCGCAGGCACTCCGCGCCTACGCGCTGATGACGACCAGCGCCGCGACCGGTGCGGCACGGGACATTGCCGCCCTGGAGCGGCTCGCCGAAAAGCGCGGGCGCTGATCAGCGCACGGGGTTCTTGGCGAAGCGCTGGGCGAGCTCGTCGAGCGCGGCGCGCAGGGCAGGGGAGGCGCCGCTCTTCGCGGCCCGGATGAGCCCCGGCGTCGAGGAGTGATCGACGAGCAGGATCTCGGTGGCTGCCTTCGTGCGGAGCTCACCCGTATTCGCCACGAACGCCTGGACCAGCGCTCGCGCGGCCACGCCCCGGACCGCGTCGCCTTCGCTGGTCTTCGCAACGGCCGGCGTCTGCCAGGCCCAGGTGTTGCCCACGTTGCCGAGCTGGCGGATGACCGTGAGCTCGCGGGCGGCGCTGCTGGTGGTGGAGAGCCGGGCCAGAGCGCGCGCCGCGACCAGGCGGCGGCATTCACCGAGCCCCGAGATCACGGCGTCCTGTTTCGCCCCCGGCGTCGTGGCCAGCTGCACCAGGCGCGCCGCGGAAGCGTCGTCGCCAAGCCGCCCGAGTGCGACCGCAGCGGCGCGCACGATGGCCGGCTCGCTGTTGTGCTCCAGCGCGGCGCGGAGCACCGGTTCCGAGCGGGCGTCGCGCAGCATGCCCACGGCCTCGATCAAGCCGACGCGCAGGTCGCGCCAGGTGTCCTTGGAGAGCGAGCCGCGCGCCGGCGCGTCGACGGCGAGCATCTCGAGCATCGGGAACAGCGCCGTCGGCCCCAGCGACTTGAGATACGGCGAGAGCACGATCGCGCGCCCGCGACGATGTCGCGCGAGCTTCTTTGCCAGGGCTGGAAGGCCGGAAAGCTTCTTGAACGCCTCCGGATGGGTGACGTGGGCCCTGGCGATGCTCCTGCCGAGCGCGTGGGCCGCCTTGGGAGCCAGCGCGCTATGCGCGTCGAGCACCACTCCGGCGGCCCTCGCCTCCGGCACGTGGACGAACGCTACGCAGAGCGCGACCAGCGAGCCGGCGAAAAGCCCGCGCGCGCCATGGAAATGCCGTCGTGTCATCGTCCCGTCTCCCACCAGTTGGTCGCCGGCGGCGTCCGGAGGGCATTGCTTCCGCAGTGCACCTCGCCGTCCAGGCGGTGGTAAAGCCCCCAGTCCTCGATGAAGTGCACGTTGATGCCGTGCGCCTTGAAGGTCTGGGTCATCTCGTCGGCAAAGATGTCCTTGCCGTCTATCACCGGGCCATGCGGCGCCGGAGGGCCGAAATCCGAGTCGCCCAGCACGATGCCGTTCACCGTGCCCGGCTGGTAGGCTACCTCGTAGCCCTGCGTCTTCTGGTGCAGGAACGGCACGCGGATGATTTCGCTGTCCGTGATGCCCGTCTCCTTCTTCAGCGTCGCGAGCTGGGAGTCGATCTCCGTGGCTGCTTCAGCGCTGGAGGACATCACCTCGGTGTCCGCCAGCACCTGATCGATCGTGATGTCGGCCGCCACGTTGTTGTAGTTCTGGTCCAGCCAGTACTCGCCCTGGAACATCACCGCGTCGCCGTGCCCGGCGGCGGAAGCGTCCTCCAGCATCTTCTTCGCGAGCGCCGGGTCGTTGATGACGAGCGCCCAGCCGCGCGGCGTGTTCGCCTTGACGAAGCTGACCGTCTCGTCCACGTGCCCGACCAGCAGCCACGAGGTATCGATGTCGACGCGCGGCTGCATCGCCTGCGCGTCGATCATCTTCTCGAAGGTCGGGTCCGGCGCGAAGCTCGGCACGCTGCCGCGGAACACCCGCCCGAGCGGGTAGCTCTTGCCGCCGAAATCGTAGGGCGGAATCGTTTCCAGGTTGCCGAAGGAGTTCAGCGAGTCCGAGCTCTGGTCGTGCTTGATGTCGAACTGCTGGATGCCCGCCATGTCCTTGCCGCGGAACTGCGTGAACACCACGCGCCCGGCGGGCCTGAGCGGGTTGTCGGGCTTGGTCGGGCTGAACACGTTCGCCGATCGGTAGAACGTGCGGATGATGTGCGGCTTGTCGCCCGGCCCCGGCATGCTCATGCTGCCGGTCTCGAAGTAGTCCTGCGTCCACTGGTCGCCGTCCGGAGGGTTCACCTCCACCAACGGCTGCGACACGCCGGCCTGCTGCGCCGCCTGGCTCAACTGCTGGCGGAATATCGTGGAATCCAGGTCGCCCGGCACGTTGGTCGCGTACACCTGCTCGGGAGCATCCAGGTTCGTGCTGGTGATGACCGGTGCGACGCGCATGCGGACCACGTCGCTCTGGTCGATCTGCTCCGCTGGAGCCGTCACGTGAAGGGTCACGTCGACGTAGCCGTCCCAGACCGCCGGGTCGCGCACGATGTCGCGCGCCTCGATGCGGAGGTCCAGCCCCTTCCTCAGTGACGCGGCGGGCAGGGCGTCGCCCGTTGCGAGCACCTTGTAGTTCTTGCCGCTGCCGTCTCCGGCGAAGAGCCGCACGTGGTCCTTGGCCGGAGCGGACAGCTCGATGTGCCCCACGGCGTCGTCGGGTGCGTCCGGGTACGGGACGCTCTTCAGCGGCGCGAGGTCGAGCAGGTCGTCCGCTCCGTTGATCACCTCGTCGGCGGCGTCGTTACATTTGGCCAGCTCGATGTCGGAGAGGTCCTTGCCCTGCGCGTCCTTCGTCGGGCACTTGTGCTGGTCGTCGTCGATGTTGGCGAGGAAGATCGCGCCGTGCTTCTCGTCCCACGTGTCCTCGCCCTGGTCCTCCGTCGGATCGTCGAGGTCCACCGTCCCGTTGCGATTCACGTCGGCTCGCAGATCGACGATCGCCTGCGCGCCGCTGCCGCCGGACCCGGCAGCTCCGCCAGCTGCGCCTCCGCTGCCGCCGCCCTGGTCGCTCGAGCTGCAGGCGCTCGCCAGCACAAGAACGCCGAGGCCGGCCAGGACGCCGCCGCGCGCCAGAAGGGGCCACACGTGCGCGCCGGTTCGCGCCTCGGAATCCGGATTCGGTGCGGTACGCCAGATCATCACCGGGCCTCGCAGGATAACGCGCGAATCCGGGAAAGCCGGAGCTTGGCGCGCGGGGGAGGATACAGGCTGGCGCGTGTAGCATGGATCCGCCAGCCCCGGGGACTCGATCGGGACCAGGCGGATTCCCCGAGGACTATTCGCGCGTCTTCAGCGCGCCGATCAAGTCGAGCCGGTCGAGGTGCCGGCGCACGAGCAGCGCGCTGCCCAGCGCCGCAACGAAGGTGATCAGGACGGCGCTGGCGTAGGTCTTGAGCGAAATCACCACCGGTAGGCGGAAGCGTTCGGGGTCGATCGTGCCCGCGATGCCGTGTGACATCCACGTGCCCACCAAGAGCCCGATCGGGATGGCCAGCACGACCTGTACCGCCATCTCGCCAAGCAGGATGGCCGAGATTTCCGCGCGCGTGAAACCCAGCACCCGCAGGCTGGCCAGATCACGGCTGCGGATGGACACGGCGACGCGCGCGTTGTTGTACACGACGCCGACCGCGATGGTGGCTGCGAACAACGTCAGGATCAGCGTCATGAAGACGACGGTCTCGTCCATCTGCTTCTGGATGCTGGCGACCGCGGCCTCCTTGCTGCTCACGCTGGCAACGCGCGGCATCTGTTGCAGGCGGTCCTCGACGTTCTCGAGGCGCGACGGATCGACCCGGAGTGCCACGCTGGAGACGGCCGGTTCTTCATCGAACAGCCGGGAGAGCGCGGAAAGGCGCATGTGTCCTTGCAGGCCGAACATCTCGTCGACCAGACCGCTGACGTGCACGCGGTAGTGCTCGCGGTTGCCCTCGCGCTTCTCGATGGTGACGGAGTCGCCCGGGTGGATCCCGAGCAGCTCTCCGAGCTTCTTCGTGAGTAGCACGCCGTCCGCTGGCAGCGGCGCGACCCGACCGTGGCTGTCGAGCACGCGCCGGAGCTCGATCCCGTCCGGATAGCCGTTGATGACCGCATCGCGCGCCAGGTGTCCGGCGCGGATCCGCACCGGAACCGAGCGCAGGCCCTCGGCACGCTCCACGCCGGGCAGCATCGCGATCTCGTGCACTACGCGTTGGGGTACCGGGTCGGTGAAATCGGCGGAGAGGTTGTCGCGCATGGCGTGCCGGAACTGGACGTCCAGCAGGTAGTCGACCGCGTCGACGTTGAAGCGGCCGACCACGAGGATGCCCACGGCCATGGCAATGCCGAGTGCGGAAAGCAGCGTGCGCAGCGGGCGCCGCTCGATCTCGCGCAGGATCATGCGCTCGGTCGGCCCTACCAGCCGGTGCAGGCCGATCCGCTCGAGCAGCGTGCGGTGGTAGGTGCCCGGAGGCGGGGGTTGCATCGCTTCCGCGGGCGGCAGCGAGGCGACGTGGCGCACGGAGGCCATGGCCCCGACCACGCCCGCCGCGAGGCTGATCGCGGTCGCGGCCGCGGCCGTGTGGGGTTCGAGCCGGTAGCTGAGCGCCGGGAATCCGAAGACCGACGCGTACAGTCCGGTCAATAGTGTGCCCAGCCAGGCCCCGAGCGCGATCCCCAGTGTCGAGCCGAACAGCACGATCACGCTCACCATCAAGAGGTAGTGCAGCCCCACGGCCGCGTTCGAGTAGCCGAGGGCCTTGAGTGACGCGATCTGGCTGCGCTGCAGATGCACCAGGCGGGCCAGCACGACGTTCAGGACGAAGGCGGCAACGCCGAGGAAAATCAGCGGGACCACCGTGGCCATGCTCTCGAGCTGCTGCATCTCGCCGTTGAGGATGTACTCGGACATCTGCTTGTCACGACCGATTGCGCCGAACGTGCCGTAGGGCTCGAGCAGGCGGTCCAGCCTGTCGAGCACCTCGGCCCGGGACGCGCCGGGCTGCAGACGCAGCACCACGTCGTTGAAGGCTCCTTCCATCTGGAAGGCAGGCGCGACAGCCTTCCTGTCCATCCAGATCGCCGCGAACCGCGACTCGTCCATGCCAAGGCCCGACGGGGGCACGTAGTAGATGAACTCCGGAGACGCCGCCGTTCCCACGATCCGGAGCCTGCGCAGCGTGCCGTTGATCACGACCGGAAGCCGGTCGCCGGGGCCGAGGTGGTGGTTCTTCGCGAATTTCTCGAGCAGCAGGACCTCGTCGGGGTGCCCCGCCTCGGGCATGCGCCCCGAGCGCAAGTGGACGGCGTCGAGCGGTTCCTCCTGGCCCGCCCGGATCGACACGATCTGTCCGATAGGAGGCTGCTCCGCGTCGCCGAGGGGCAGGCGTACGTTCTCGACCACCCGCGTGTAGACCTGCGCGACGCCAGGGAGCGCCTCGATCCGCTCGCGGACCGACTCGGGGGCGCGCTTGAGGTGGACGAACACGTCGCCGAAGCGATAGTCGCGGTAGTAGCTCACCTTGGAGAGCTGGAGCGAGCTCCAGGTGCTCTGCAGGGCGACGTAGCTTGCAACTCCGGCTGCCACGATCAGCGCGATCGTGATGACCTGGCCCCGGAGTAGCGCCAGGTCGCGCAGGAGCTTGCGATGGATCGCCGCGACCATCCGGCAAGGCTGCCACGCAGTTTCCATGCCTGGGGGAAGGCGGCGCGCCCGGGGCTGATCGGCGAGGCCCCGGGGAGCTTCCGCGGCGGACGGCTCGCAGCACTTGCGCGTGGTGGGCACCGGGCGCAGGTCTTGCCGACCTGGGCGAGGGCCCCGCGCCTCTGGATCAACCCGACCTGAGGGCGCGCGCCTCGTCACCGCACGCCCAGGTCACGCAGGCGCGCTGGGCGACCACCAGCACGTGCCCCAGCGAGCCCTCGAGGGTCGAGACAAGGCGCCGGCCCCGCTTGCCGGAGCGGTACAGCTCGAGGCGCCAGAGATGGGGGCCGAGGCGCTGGAGGGTGAGCTCTGTCACCCCCACTTGTCGGTCGGTCCCGGCGCCGGTTGCGTTGATCCTGCGCGCCTGTCCAGGGGCCCGGTGGGGGAACAGCCCTGGCCGACCGAGCGTTCGAGCCGATGTGCAATCCATGGCAGGCTCGACCACATGAGCTTCGACCCGGCCACGCTCCTCATGTCGCTGCTGGTCAGCTCGGTGGGATTCGTGCTGCTCGTCTACGGGAAGAAGCAGGCGCGCGTGCCGCACCTTGCGGTCGGCATCGTGCTCGTGATCTATCCGTTCTTCATCAAGAGCGCGCTCTTGATGGCGCTGATCGGAGCGGCGCTGATCGGCCTGTTGATCGGCGCGGTCCGGCTTGGCTGGTAGCGCCGGGCCCCCGGTCTAGAACAGACCGGTCAGTGCGAGTCCGGTGCCGTCGCTGCCTGGCCGCACGACGCCGATCCAGACCGGAGGTCGCCCGGTGCGCAGTCGATGCAGTGCGGGGACCAGCGTGCCGATGCCTCCGCCTACCGCGGCTCCGGCGAGCACGTCGGTGGGGAAATGGGCTGCAGCCCGCACGCGCTCGTAGCCGACGAAGCCCGTCAGTAGCGTCCCCGCGATCAGCGTGATCCAGCCACGCGTGCTGCTGCGGGAGCGCGCGAACGCCAGGTACGTCGCCGTGGCGGACAGCGCGGCCGTCTCCGCGGTGTGCCCAGAGAAGAACGAAAGCGAGCTGTCGGTGCCGGGGTTGGCCGGATAGGGTTTTCCCTGTGCGGCGAGCTGATCGCGCTCGCGGTAGGTCCTCGGCCGCGGCCGGCGGACCGCGATCTTGACCAGATTGGCGGTCGCGAAGGTGATGCCGGCGCTCTCCGCATACAGGATCCCGTCGAGCAGCGCTGCCTTCCGGCCGTCGGAGAAGCCGGTGAAGATCGTGTCGCCCAGCGCATACGCGCCGGCCACACCCACGCCGATCCCGGAAATCGTGGAGGCGTGCGGATCCACCGACTGCGTGACCGCCACGCGATCGAACGACAGCAGGCGATCGGTACTGCCCGGCGCCTGCGGATCGAGTTCTCCCGTCGAGATAACCGCCTGGGAGAGCGCGCCGAATCCGAGGCTGAGGCCGAGGGTGGCGATGTCGGTGACCGGATCGGCCTTGAAGCGGGCGGTGTCGCGCGCGGTCGGCGCCGCGTCTGGCGTCGCGCGCGGTGGCTCCGCGCGGGCCGTGAAGCCGGCCGAAAGAAGGCTCGAGAACGCGGCGGCGGCCAGACCCCTTGGACCCGGGTGAAGCATCGACTCACTTGTTCGCGAGCCGGAAGCTGCTGTCAACCAGCTCTAGCGCGCCCAGGCCGGTTCGACGGCGATCCCCACCGAGTCGATCACGTCGCCCTGGTCCCGGGCGTTGTTGTTTTCGCCGTCCGTGCCGCTCGTGTGGATCGTGCGCATGGCGAGTTGGGCCAGCGCCAGCGCCGGGTTTTCCAGCTCTGTCCGACGGCCCCGGAGCACGACCGTCACCTGGACGGTGTCGTCCTCCTCGCCTCCGGAATCGTCCGTACAACCTCGGGCCGGTTCGTCGGGAACTTCGAACTCGGCGAAGCACTCGGACGGATCAACCTGGGGAGCGCGCGTCGCGGAATTGTCGGGCCGCTCGCGCATCCTGATGGCGACTCTCATCGACTGTTTGCTCCTCTTGCCGGGTGTGGGTCGGTGGGGTGCCCCTGGCGTCCCCGGAGCCTGGCCTTTGCAGTCTCCGTACCAACCCAGGGCCCTGGAGCCCCGGACGCGCCACAGTGCTGCGTTTTCGCGCTCATGGCGATCACCGGGAGCCCTGGGCGCAGCGGGAGCGAGCGCGCAGCGTGGCAGGATTCCACGCAGCGGCTGCGCCGAGGGGCTGTCGACCTCGATTCCAGGGCGCGGAACTGCGGCCTTGGCGGCGGTTGGGGCGCATCTGGGGCCGGACCGCCCCCAAGCGTGGGGAAATGCCACGTATTCCGTGGCGATTCTGTGCCTTGGGCTGCTAGGCGCGTGACAAATTGCCGCGAGTGGCGTGGCAATTTGCCACGCATCACGACAATCCGTAGCGATCGAGCTTGCGGTAGAGCGTCCTGCGGTCGAAGCCGAGGAGCTTCGCCGCCTGGGTCTTGTTGCCCGCGACGGCCTTGAGCACGCGCTGGATGTAGCGCCGCTCGACCTCGTTCATGTTGAGTAGGTCGCTCGGGTCGTCGCTGGCCACCACCACGTGCGAGCTCTGGTAGTTCCGGATCTTCTCCGGCAGGTCCTCGACCGTGATCTGGTCGAAGCGCGTGAGGGCCACGGCGCGCTCCATGCAGTTCTCCAGCTCGCGCACGTTGCCCGGCCACTCGTAGCCGAGCAGCTTCTCGGCTGCGGCGCTGACCAGACCGACGACGTTCTTGTTCGAACGCGACGCCGCGCGCTCGATGAAGTGCTGGGCGAGCAGCAGCACGTCGTTGCCCCGGGCCCGGAGCGGCGGCACCTCCACGCGGACGACGTTGATCCGGTAGTACAGGTCCTCGCGGAACTTCTTCTCGGAAACCTCGGTTTCCAGATCGCGATTGGTGGCCGTCACCAGCCGTGCATCGAACGCCAGCTCGCTGTTGCCGCCGACGGGTCGCACCTTCCGCTCCTGCAGCGAGCGCAAGAGCTTCGGCTGCATTCCGAGCGGCAGCTCGGCCACCTCGTCGAGGAACAGCGTGCCGCCGCTGGCCTGGATGAACAGGCCGGCCCGCGACTGGCGCGCGTCGGTGAACGCGCCTTTGGCGTGACCGAAAAGCTCGCTTTCCAGCAGTGTTTCCGGCACTGCGGCGCAGTTGACGGCGACGAAAGGCCCGCTGCTGCGCGCGCTGCGGGCATGCAGCGCCTTGGCGACGAGCTCCTTGCCCGTTCCGCTCTCGCCGGTGATGAGCACGTTGGCGTCGCTGTCGGCAACGCGAGTGACAAGGTCGTTGACCTTCCGCATCGCGGCGCTGCTGCCGATCATGTCGTCGAACTGGCGGGTCGCGTCCACCGCCTCGCGCAGCCGCTTGACCTCTTCCTTGAGCGAGCGATGCTGCACGGCACGTTCCACCACCAGCGCCAGGGCGTCCATCTCCACCGGTTTCGTGATGAAGTCGTAGGCGCCGGCGCGGATGGCACCGACGGCCGTTTCCATACTGCCGAAAGCGGTCACGACGACAACCGGGATGTCGGGACGGCTCGAGACGATGCGCTCGCACAACTCGAGGCCGTTCATGTCCCGCATGTTCAGGTCGGTGAGCACCGCATCGAACTCCTGCCCGTCCAGGAGGCGGAAGCCCTCGTCGGCGGAAGTCCGCCACTCGGTCTCGAAGCCCTTGTGCGAAAGTGACTCGTCGATGAGCTCGCACATGCTCTGGTCATCATCGATGATCAGGACTCGGCCGTTCATGCGTCTAGCCTCTGCAGTTCGTGTTGGGGATTGTCGGGAAGGGGCTGTGCGGGCAGCGGGGGACCGGGCGCGTCGGCCTCGGTTGTCACGTAACCACGCGAATCCGGGTGCGCATCCTCCACCGTCCGGGGCCGCCCCGTCCAGGCCGGGATACTCTCGGTCGCCCACGGTAGCAAGCGTCGTGCCGGTCAATCGAACGAGCGGCCAGAGCCGCGGTCCGTCAGGCCCGGGACTCCACGCTGGAGAGCACTTTCTCCAACCCGTCGAGATCCAGCGGCTTCACCATGTGCTCGTCGAAGCCGGCCTCGAGGGCACGGCGGCGGTCCTCCGGTTGCCCGTAGCCCGTGAGTGCGATGAGCCGGATGCTGGACGCCTCCCGCTCCGCCCGCACGCGTTCGGCCACCTCGAAACCGCTGACGACCGGCAGGCCGAGATCGACCAAAGCGATGTCCGGATGCAGGTGGAGCGCCTTCTCGATGCCGACGCGACCGTCCTCGGCGACGATGACATCGTGACCGAGCAGCACGAGTAGCTCGCGGAGCATGTCGCGCGCGTCGGCGTTGTCCTCGACGATCAGGATCTTGAGCCTGCGCTTGCCGTCCGCTTCTTCGCCGGCAGCCGAGGTTGCCCGCAGCGACGAAGGGTGCTCGAGCGACACTGGTTCCGCTTCGATCGCCGGCAGGTGCACCGAGAACTCGCTGCCCTGGTTCTCGCCCGGGCTGTGAGCCGTGATGTGTCCGCCGTGCAGCTCGATCAACCGCTTGGCCAGCGTCAGCCCTATCCCCAGACCGCCCTGCGCGCGGGTCTTGGCTTTGTCCGTCTGCGCGAAGAGCTCGAAGATACCCTCGAGCTGTGCGGGCGCGATGCCGATGCCCGTGTCGATCACGCGCACGACCGCCTCGCCCGGCGGCTCGCCGACCGACGGATCCAGCTCGACGACGAGTCGGATCTTCCCGCCGGTGGGGGTGTACTTGATGGCGTTGCTGAGCAGGTTGGCGATCACCTGCTCGAGCCGCACCAGGTCGCCGTCCACCACGACAGGCTCGGCGGGAACCTCGAGAGCGAGCTCCTGCCCGTGATCCTCGGCACGGGCCGCCATGTCGCCCAGCGCCCGTCGTGCGATCTGGGCGAGATCGACCGGCTGCTGCTGCAGCCGGACGTTGCCGGTGCTGAAGCGCGACACGTCGAGCAGGTCGTCGACCAGGCGCGTCTGCAGCCTGACCTGGCGCGCGGCCACGTCGAGGTAGCGGTTCAATGCGGCCTTGTCCATCTTGCCGAGGCGCATCACACGGATGATGTTGACCAGCGCACCAACCGGGTTGCGCAGCTCGTGACCGAGCATCGCGATGAACTCGTCCTTGGCCTGGTTGGCGCGTCGCAGCGCCTCCCGTGACTTTTCGGCCTCCGCCTTGGAGCGTTCGGCTTCCGCGCGGGCGCGGGTCTCGAACCAGGTGACCGCGGTGATGAGCAGGGTGACCATGAGCCCGGCCAGCAACACCAGCGGCGGGTTGCCGCGGTGCGATGCGGCGTCGAACCGCGGCGTCGACGCGAAGTCGAGCGTCCAGGTCCGCCCCGCCACCTGGATCCGGCGCGAGCCCCGCATGTAGGGGTTGTCCTGGTGCACGTCCTGACCGGCGCTGAATAACAGCGTGCCGGGCGTGGCGCGCGTCCCGTCGTACACGTTGAAGGCGAGCTGTGCCGCCGAGTGCTCGGCGAAGATCCCGCGCAGCAGATCGCGCACGCGGAACGGGCTGTAGACGAAGCCCTTCAACTTCCTGCGACGCTGCTCGACCGTCGCAGGAACGCCGGCGGACCCGTACACCGGAGTGAAGACGATGAAGCCGGGCTCCGTGCTGTCGCTCCCCTGTTCTTCCAGCGGGACCTCGGCCGTTGCCGCGGCCTTTCCGGTGTCGCGTGCGCGCTGCATTGCCTCTCGCCGCCGCGGCTCGCTCGCCATGTCGTAGCCGAGCGAGTCCTTGTTGCCGTGGTCGAGCGGCTCGATGAGCAGCACGGGTTGCCGCACCGGATGACCGCTGCTCGGGAACAAGCGGAAATCCGGTCGCCCGCTCTGGCGCACGCCGAGAACGAAATCAGCCTGCTGGGAGGCGAAAACCGTCGGGCTCCAGCCGATCCCGCGGTTTCCGGGGAAACGGCTGGAGAGCTCCAGGTGCCCGACGAAGGCGTGGAACTCGGGGCGCGAAACCGGAGCGGCGGCGGCGAACAGGCCGGCGCTCGCCTGAAGCGCGTCCAGATACGTCTTCATGCGCTCCTGGATCGCGTCCTGGGTGGCGGTCACGGAGTCGTCGAAGCGCGCTCGATCCCGATCGCCTGCCGTGCGGGCGACAAACGCCGTGACGCTGCCCGTCACGACAAGTCCGACGAGCAGCAGAATGGCTGGGGCCAAGGCGCTCCGGAAACGCGAAGGCGGAGCCGAAGCCAGCGGGGAACGCTCTTTCAGCACAAACTACCCTCACTCCCGTAAGGTCATCCGGCGTCCGTGGCAACGTCGTCAGGCGAGATTTTTTGTTTGGCGTTTGGCTTGCGCGAGGTCCTCGGCGACCCTATCCCCGCTGAAGAAGCCCGATGCCTGGAGGCCCCCACCGCAAACGCGACGCGCCGAGCCCTTCCACTGCTGGGGCGGAGGAAGAGCTCGACCCAGCCCTGGCGCTCGATCGATTGCGCGGCGAGGAGCGTCGCGCGGCGATCGGCCGGGTCGTCTCCACGCTCTCCCACGCGCTCGGCACGCCGCTGAACGTGATTTCGGGTCGGGCGGCGATGATGGGGATGCGCGACCTGAGCCCGGAGCAGCTCGTCGACAATGCGCGCATCATCGGCGAGCAGGTCCGCTCCATCACGGGGATATTGAACCGCGTGCTGGCCTACTCCCGTGAAGGCTGGCCGGGCCCGGTGCCGACGGCTCTCTCGGCACTCACCCGGAGCCTCGTGACGTTGCTCCGCCCGATCGCACAGGCGCGCGACATACGGCTCGAGCTCGGCGAGGTGCACGAGATCGCCGCCCGCGTGCACGGTCCGCGCATCGAGCAGGTGCTGGTCAACCTGCTGACGTTCGGGATGACGGCGGTCGAGCGCGGCGGGCGTGTTTCGTTGTCCCTGGTGGAGGCTGAGCTGGAGCCGCCGGGGCGCGAGCGCGGTCGCGCCGTGGCAGGTCCATGCGCCCGCTTCGACGTGAGGCTGCATGGCGTAGCGCTGCCCGAGCCCGACTACGAGCATGTGTATGGCCCGTGGCTCGGGCCGGAAGCGGGCACACCGGAAGAGCGGGCGCTGGCGATGCTGTACGCCGTCGCTTTCGGCATCGCGCGCGAGCACCGCGCGTGGGTGGAGCTCCACGTGGAGCCGGGGACAGCTTCGACGTTCTCGCTGTGCTGGCCGCTCGGCGGCGGCGTGTGAACGAGACCCGCCGGAACGGAGCTACTTGAACGGCAGGTCGAGGGTCATCCCCTCGCTCGCCACCACGAGCGTGGTCGACTGCGTGTGCTCGCCGATCCAGTGGGCCGCGCGCCTGCCGACCTCGTCGAGCGCCGCGTCGCTGCGGTCCGGATCGTGGTGGAACAGGGCCAGCGTATGCGGTGCGGCCAGAACCCCGAGCCTCAGCACGTCGTCGACCACTGAATGTCCCCAGCCCAGCTTGGCGGGCATGTCCGCCTGGATGTACTGCGAGTCGTGGATCATCAGGTCCACGCCCTCCGCGAAGCGCGCGAGGACGTCGGGCGACGAGATCGGCCCGCCCGGAGCCGACAACTCGTTGTCGGTCAGGTAGGCGATCGAGGAGCCGTCGTCGTCGTCGATACGGAAACCCTGCGCGCTGCCGGGGTGGTTCAGCGCGATGCGCTGGATGCGCGCCGACCCGATGCGCCACGTCGAGCCCTCCGGACGCATGAACTCCACCTTTGCCGGGATGTCGTTTGCGCTTACGGGAAAGTGGATGTCGTCGAAGATGGTGCGCTGGAAGCGTTCCTGCGCGTCCGTGGCCAGAGGGTAGATGAGAAGCTCGGTTTCCCGCTTCCACAACGGGCCGAAGAACGGCAGCCCCAGGATGTGATCCCAGTGCGTATGGGAAAGAAGCAGGTTGACCGGCGAGGAGTGATGCGCGCCGAGCAGAGCGTCGCCCAGCTTCCGCATGCCGGTGCCCGCGTCGAGCACGATGATCGTCCCGTCGCCCAGGCGCACGTCCACGCAGGAGGTATTGCCGCCGTAGCGTGCGGTCTCCGGACCAGGTGCCGGGACCGACCCGCGGACTCCGTAGAAGCGTACGCGCATCGCGCCACACTGTATCAGCCTCTCGTCGCGTGGCGCATTTTCCTGATTGCGGTCCGTCCGCGGAGGCGGGTGGTCGCTCCCGCCCGGGAAAATCCGGCCTCCACGGCCCGGAGGCCAGCCAGCCGCGTGCCCAGCCCCCCCGCCGCTCCGGAACGCGAAACCGGCGGCTGGACGCGCGGCGATGCGTGCTGGCGGTCGCCCCGAGGAGGGTTAGATTCGCTATCGATGATCAGCGCGGAGGACAGACAGCCCGCGGTTGCCGGTCGCTTCTATCCGGGAGATCCCGCTCGCCTGGGCGAGGACGTGGCGCGTCTGCTCGGTGACACGCGGAAGGAGCCTGGGCGCGAGGCGTACGCCTTGATGGCGCCGCACGCAGGCTACGTCTACAGCGGTGCGGTCGCGGGCGCGACGTACGCGCGGGTCCGGGTGCCGTCGCAGGCGGTCGTGCTGTGCCCGAACCACACCGGGCGCGGGGTGCGTCGCTCGTTGTGGAGCAGTGGACAATGGAACATGCCGGGAGGCGCGGTGCCCATTGCGGGCGACCTCGCCCGCGCGATCCGCGATGCGGCGGATCTGGACGACGATCACGCGGCCCATCTCGGAGAGCATGCCATCGAGGTCCAGCTCCCGTTCCTGCAGGGGCGCCGCTCCGACGTTTCCATCGTGCCGATCTGCCTGGCGGGGCTCTCGCTCGGCGAGTGCCACGAGCTCGGCGAAGGCCTGGCGCGTGCGATCTCGGCGTCGCCCGGGGGTGCGCGAGGCACACTACTCGTCGCAAGCTCGGACATGTCGCACTACGTGCCCGCGGACGTTGCCAAGCGGCTCGACAGCCTGGCGCTCGATCGCGTGGGCGCGCTGGACCCCGACGGGCTGTACGATGTCGTGACGCGTCACGACATCTCGATGTGCGGCTTCATCCCGATGACGGTCGCGCTGGTCGCGGCCCTCCGGCTCGGGGCTACGGGCGCCGAGCTCGTGCGCTACGCGAATTCCGGAGACGCTTCCGGCGACTACCAGAGCGTTGTCGGCTACGCGGGCGTCGTCGTCTACTGACGGCGCCGGGGTATCGCCGCACTCGACGTGGACTCGCCGCGTTGTTAGCTTTGTCCATCGAAGCCATGTCCAGCCTAGCCCCGGGATTCCTGGTTGCCGCACCGCCGCTCGGCGATCCGAACTTCGACCGCTCCGTTGTATTGCTCGCGGCGCACGGTCCCGATGGTGCGTTCGGCTGGATCGTCAACGGTCCCGAGCTGATGACGCTGCCGGAACTGCTGGTCCGCGCGGAGATCACCACCGAGCACATCGACGCCGCGCTGGGCTCGGTCCGCATGGGAGGGCCGGTCAGCCAGGAGCAGGTCTGGCTGGTGTACCGCAGCGAAGATCGCTTCGACGGTATCGAAGGGCAGTTCGACGTGGGCGACGGCATCGTGGCTTCCGCGTCGCGCAAGGTGCTGGAGGCCGTCGCAGGCGGGAATTCTCCTGCGAGCCTGGTCGGGCTGGTCGGCTATGCGGGGTGGGCGCCATCGCAGCTGGAAGACGAAATCCGTGCCGGCGCCTGGCTGCCGACGGATATCGACCCCTCCATCGTGTTCGATGTACCGCGCGACGAGGTGTGGACGGCGGCCTACGCCCACGTCGGCATGACGCCGATCGCGTTCACGGCGCGCATCGTCGGCTCCGCCTGAGTCAGCGCGAGCATGCTGCGGCGCATCCTTGCCCTCTGTCTCGTTGGGCTGGCATCGAGCACGGCGTTCCCGAGCGCGTTCGCGCGAGGCGCCGCCGCTGTCGGCCCGGGTTCGGCGCCGGGCGGTGCGCGGCATGTCGCTCCGTCGCCGGTCGTGGATGCCGGGGCCGTTCCCGCGCCGGCGCGGCCCCGGCCGCGCGCGGCAGAGCGGCAGGTTCGTGGCTGTCCGGCATCGATGGTTCGCGTCGAGGACTACTGCGTCGACCGCTTCGAGGTCTCGATGGTGGACCGGAAGACCGACGAGCCGCTGTCGCCCTACTACCCGCCGCAGCCCGTGCTGCTCAGGCGCGTGCGCGAGGTGTGGCAATCGGAGCGCTTCGAGGAGGGGAGCGAGAGCGCGACCGGAATGCCCCTGCCGGACCTGTCGAACTGGCAGACGACGCATCGTTTCCAGCCCAAGGCGGTGAGCGTGCGCGGCGTCGTGCCGCAGGGCTACCTCTCGTACTACACCGCGAAAGAAGCGTGCGAGAACGCGGGCAAGCGTCTGTGCACGCACGACGAGTGGGTGACGGCCTGCGAGGGCGCGCGGCACACGCGCTTTCCCTACGGGGACCGCTTCGATCGCTCGAAGTGCAACGTGTACCGGTACTACCACCCCGCGTACGTGCTGCACGACAACTCGTCGATAGGTCACACCGATCCGCGCCTCAACCTCGTTGTCGAACACGGTCGCGACCCGGTGCTGCGCAACACCGGCGCTACCCGCAGCTGCGCCAGCCGTTGGGGCAAGGACCGCATCTACGACATGGTCGGCAACCTCGACGAGTGGGTGGAGGACAAGGGCGGGATGTTCGTCGGCGGGTTCTATGCGCGGGGCACGACGAAGGGTTGCGAATCGAAGATCACCGTGCACGCCCGCGCCTACTACGACTACTCGCTCGGCACGCGGTGCTGCCGCGACGCGCGCTAGGCGTCCGGGCTCCGATCCAGGTTCCGCGCGAGTCGCCCGAGCGCGGTGGTCAACCCGCGCCGACGCTCGGCTTTCGGCTCCGTTTCGCTCCAGCGCGACCAGTACACGAGCAGCAGCCGTTCCTCCAGCGTTCGCGGGGAGGGGAGAGTACGCAGGCACAGCACCGAGTCGCCGTCTTCCGGCCAGGACAGCGCGATGTCGCGCCCCGGGGTGTTGGCGAGCACCCTTCCGCCGATTCGATCGCCCCAGGGGCAGCGGAGCGCCACGCTGCTTCCGGTCGGGCCGATTGCTTCTCCGGTCCCCAGCCACGTCCCGAGGGCGGCGGCGTCCGAGAAGAACGCGTGGGCAGCCCCAGCCGTGGTGTGGGCTCGATCCAGCATCCAGATGGCGTGGCGATCCCGCCCAGGGTGGCTCGCGAGCGAATGCGCCAGAAGCGCGAGCGACAGCCGCCAGGAAGAGGCGACACCCTCGACGTCGTCACCGGGCTCGAGTCCCTCGTGCTCCAGCACGACCTGCTCCGGAGCGAAATAGAGCCGCACCTGCGACCCGCCGCTGTCGAACACGATCTCCTGGCGTTCGACAAGAGCGGCAACAGTGACGGAGAGACTGGTTCCCAGCGCGGGCCAGCCGAGATTGATCTGGCCATCGCGCTGCATCCGGCCCGTGACGACGTCGGCTTGCCAGCGCGCGAGCCCACGCGTTGTCGCGCACGCCTCCCACGCCCGCTCGAGCGGTGCGTCGATGCGCTGTTCCAGACGGAAGTCGAGGGTCATCGGATCGAAAAGTGTGAGGAGCGCTGGGCTCGCCTTCCGCGCTCCAACCTGCCGCGGATCAAGCCGGGAGAGCCGCTCGCTACGGCGGCGGGATAGCCGCGATCTTCACCCAGGACGAAATCTTGTGTCGCGATTGAAGTCACGCTGATTGTTCCTGATCGAAGCGCCGCGCGTACTGGCGGCATGGCGAAACCGCGGTTTCATGCGTCTGTCGCCGCGACGCGTCGCGAGTCACGACCATAGCGCGCACGCTGATCGCGAGGAAGTCGACGCGTTCTGGCTGGCGGATCGATCGCGGAGAAACTAGAGTGCCATGTCTCCCGGCGCGGCGAGCCGTTCCCGCCTCGCGCGCAATTCCGGAAACACCTTGCTCTGCAGCGGAGGAATCCCGATGCGCCGTAGTGCCCTGCTTTTCGCCTCGCTTGCTCTTCTCGTCGGTGCCGGTTGTGGTTCCAGCGGTCCGACGCCGACCGTCAAGCTCTCGCACCAGCTCGAGCCCATTTCCGGCGGGCAGACCGACACCACGCACACCTCGGTGGTGGCCATCATCACGATGGGGAACGGAGGAATCGGGATGTGCTCGGGCACGCTGATCGCGCCGAACCTCGTGCTGACGGCCCGGCACTGCGTCGCGCCCCTGCAGAACTCGTCATCGGTACAACCGGGCGCCGTGATCTGTGGGCAGACCACCTTCGGACCGGACTATTCCGCGGGCGCGCTGCACGTCACGACCGATACGAACGTCTCCTATCAGTCGTACTACAGCTCCGTTCCCGGGCAGGAAGTCCGCGTGCCGAGCGAAGGCAACGACGGCTGCGGCTACGACGTAGCGCTCATCATCCTGAGCAAGAAGATCACGAGCGTGAAGCCCTACGTGCCTCGCATCGACGAGCCGGTTTCGCTCGGCGAGGTGTATACGGCGGTCGGCTACGGGATGACCAGGACGCCTACAAGCAGTTCTGACACGGCCGGCGCCGGCACGCGCCGGGAGCGTACCGGCCTGCATGTCAGCTGGTACCGGGGCGGTTCGTACGATCCCGTCTGCGGCACCAAGCCGGCATGCGGCTACGGTGTGGCGTCCAGCGAGTGGCAGGGCGAAATCGGCGTCTGCGAGGGCGACTCGGGTGGTCCCGCACTCGACGCGAACAAGAGGGTGGTCGGCGTCGTCTCGCGCGGCGCGAGCTGCGACTACCCGACCTACAGCTCTGTCTCCACGTGGAAGGACTTCATCATCAAGGCCGCGCTCGACGCGGCCAAGGCCGGCGGCTACACGGCTCCGACCTGGGCCACGACCGGCAGCACCGGCACCGGCGGCGCGGGCGGCGCCGCGGGCGCGGGCGCGGGCGGCGCGGGCGGTAGCGGTGCCGGCGGTCAGGCTGCCGGGGGTGCGGGCGGTGCTGCGGGCGGTCCGGTGACCACGGCGGATCCGCAGGGCACCGCTTGCAGCAAGTCGGCGCCCTGTCCGACCGGCTACCAGTGCGTCTACGACAGCGACCCCTCGAAGGCGTACTGCGCCGCCGACTGCGACGCGAACAACGCCTGCTCGCCCGGGCTGGAGTGCGTGTCGGTCGGGCAGAATGCGCAGGTCTGCAAGAACGCGCAGAAGCCCGCAGCCGACACCAACACCAGCAGCGGCTGCACGCTCTCGCAAGGGCGCGGCCCCGCCAAGCCGGTGCCCTGGTTCATCGGGCTCTCGCTGGTTGGCCTCGCCGCCCTGCGCCGCCGCCGCTAGGGCGCGTCCGGGATTTGCTAGACGCCCGGAACCAGCGAAGCGACAGCGAGCTCGCGATGAGCGAAGCGAATCGCGTCGGGGTGCTCGAGGGGCGGTGAGCCCCCTCGAGGAGGATTACGGTGGGGGTGGGTGCGTGGGAGACAGACCAGTGGAGCCGAGGGGGATCGAACCCCTGACCTCCGCATTGCGAACGCGGCGCTCTCCCAGCTGAGCTACGGCCCCGGGACGAGGACCGGGAGGGTAGCCGCGGCCGGCCGCGTGTCAACCGCAATCGCCGGGCCCTGCGCCGTCCCGGGCCGCGCCTGCCCGGCGGGTCCGCGGGCGGGGTCGTCGCGCCTGGCATGCTCTTCTCCAGGAGGCCGCTGATTTGGTTGACCCCCTACGGCGGGTGGTTATCTTGCCGGCCATCCCCGCACTGCACTAGTCGGGGCCAGACTCGGCTCGATCCCCCCAGCGTGGTCTGTGCGCCGGGCGTCCGACGCGGCTCACGGGTGTGCGGCAAATTCGAGCGTTCAGGAGAACCGGGAAAAATGGGCAAGATTATCGGAATCGATCTCGGCACAACGAACAGCGTCGTTGCGGTGATGGAAGGCAAGGAAGCCAAGGTCATCGTCAACGAGGAGGGCTCGCGCCTGACCCCGTCGGTCGTCGCGTGGGACGAGAAGGGCGAGATCCTCGTCGGCACGATCGCCAAGCGGCAGGCCGTGACGAACCCGGAGCACACCATCTACTCCGCCAAGCGCTTCATCGGTCGTCGCTTCGACGAGGTCAAGACGGAGATGCACCGCATCCCGTACAAGGTCGTCAAGGGCAACAACGGCGACGCCTGGGTGGAGGTACGCGGCAAGCAGATGGCGCCGCCGGAGGTGAGCGCCAAGGTGCTGCAGAAGCTGAAGAAGGCCGCCGAGGACTACCTGGGCGAGAAGGTGACGGAGGCCGTCATCACCGTTCCGGCCTACTTCAACGACTCCCAGCGCCAGGCCACCAAGGACGCCGGCAAGATCGCCGGCCTCGAGGTGCGTCGCATCATCAACGAGCCGACCGCTGCCGCCCTCGCGTACGGCCTCGACAGGAAGACGAACGAGGTCATCGCCGTCTACGACTTCGGCGGCGGCACATTCGACATCTCGATCCTCGAGGTCGGCGACAACGTCGTGCAGGTGATGTCGACCAACGGCGACACCCACCTCGGTGGCGACGACATCGATCACGAGATCATGGACTGGCTGATCGCGGAGTTCCGCAAGGACAGCGGCATCGACGTCTCGGACGACAAGATGGTGATCCAGCGTCTGAAGGACGCCGCCGAGCAGGCGAAGATCGAGCTTTCCACCAAGCAGGAGACCACCATCAATCTGCCCTTCCTCACCGCGGACGCCAGCGGCCCGAAGCACCTGCAGAAGCAGCTGACGCGCTCCAAGCTCGAACAGATGATCCGTCCCTTCATCGACCGCACGATGGAGCCGGTCAAGAAGGCGCTGGACGACGCGAAGAAGAAGCCCGGCGAAATCGACGAGATCGTGCTGGTCGGCGGCTCGACGCGTATGCCGCTGGTGCAGGAGACCGTCAGCAAGTTCTTCGGCAAGGAGCCCCACAAGGGCGTCAACCCCGACGAGGTCGTCGCGATCGGCGCGGCCGTGCAGGGCGGCGTGCTGGCCGGCGACGTGCAGGACGTGGTGCTGCTCGACGTGACGCCGCTGTCGCTCGGCGTCGAGACCCTGGGTGGCGTGATGACCGTGATGATCCCGCGCAACACCACGATCCCGACGCAGAAGAAGGAGATCTACTCGACCGCCAGCGACAGCCAGACGTCGGTGGAGATCCACGTCCTGCAGGGCGAGCGCGCCGAGGCACGCTACAACCGTACGCTCGGCAAGTTCCACCTCGAGGGTCTGCCTCCGGCGCCGCGCGGCGTTCCCAAGGTCGAGGTGACGTTCGACATCGACGCCAACGGCATCCTTTCCGTTACCGCCAAGGACATGGCCACGGGCAAGGACCAGAAGATCACCATCACGGCTTCGAGCGGCCTCAACGAGGATGACATCGAGAAGATGGTCAAGGAGGCCGCGGAACACGAGGCTGACGACAAGCGTCGCCGCGACGAGATCGAACGACGCAACAAGCTCGACAACCTCTGCTACACGCTGGAAAAGCAGATCACCGAGAACAAGGACAAGCTCGAAGCGAGCGACGTCTCCACCCTCGAGGGCTTGATCAAGGAAGGCCGCGAGGCCATCGAGAAGCAGGACGACGAAAAGGTGCAGGACGTTCTGGAGCGTCTCGAGAAGGAGGCGCACCAGATGGCGAGCAAGCTGTATGAAGCGGCTGGCGCACCTCCCGGTGGAGCTCCTCCTCCCGACGCGGGCAACGGTGCCGCCTCCGGTGCCGAGGCAGGCGACAGCAAGAAGAGCGGCGACGTGATCGACGCCGAGTTCGAGGAAACGAACTAGCCCCGCTTGCCAGAGGCGGCTCCGTTCCGCCAAGATGCGGGTGTGGCGCGGCAGTAGTGCGCCGCCGAGGACCCCGTTGCAGCAGGCTTTCGTCATCATTGCCGGAGGGGGACCGGCCGGAATCTCGACCGCGCTCTTCCTGACGCACGCGGCGCCCGCGCTCGCCGACCGCATCGTGGTGCTGGAAAAGGCGCGCTACCCGCGGGAGAAGTATTGCGCCGGAGGAGTCGGCGCGCGCGCGGACAAGCTGCTCGCCTCGATCGGCGTGGTCGTCGACGTGCCGTCGGTGTGGCTGGACGGCGTCGCCTTCCGCGCCATGGGGCGGACGACCACAGTGCGCGACGGTGCCATCGGCCGCGTCGTCCGGCGCATCGAGTTCGACCATGCGCTCGCACGCATCGCGATGAGCCGCGGGATTCGCGTTCTTGAAGACGCGGCGGTGTCGGCGATCCGGCCCTTCAGCGGCGGCGTCGAGGTTGAAAGTAGAGCGGGCGTGTTCCGCGCTCCCGCGCTCGTCGGTGCCGACGGGGTGCAGAGCATCGTGCGGCGCGCGCTCGGCTTCGGTTCGACACGCTATCGTGCCCAGGCCATCGAGCTCGATACGGAACCGGTGGACAGCGACCTGCCCCGCGACGTGCTCTTGTTCGACGCGACGAACCGCCAGCTGCCGGGCTACTACTGGGACTTCCCGACGCTGGTCGACGGCAGGGAGATGGTCTGCCGCGGCGTGTATCTGCTCAAGACGGGTGACAACGACCCGCGCGTCGAGATCCAGGACATCCTCTCGGAGCAGCTCCAGGCGCGCGGTCTGAGCCTGTCCAGCTTCAGGAAGAAGCGCTACGCCGAGCGAGGCTTCGAGCCGCATCGGCCCGTGTCGCGTCCGAACGTGCTGCTCGTCGGCGAGGCCGCGGGGATCGATCCGGTGACCGGCGAGGGCATCGCCCAGGCGATCCAGTACGGTGCGATCGCCGGGCGCTACCTGGCGCGACGCCAGCGCGATCAGGACTTCAGCTTCGCCGACTGGCCCCAGGCGGTGCGCCGCACCATGATCGGTCGGGATCTCGTCGTGCGCGAGAAGGGGGTCTCGCTCTTCTACGGTGAGGCGCGCCCGGCTATCGAACGCTTCCTGCTCGACTCGCCGGATTTCATCCGCATCGGCCTGCAGCACTTCGCCGGCAAGCGCTGGTCGAGGAGCGCGATAGCGCGAGCGGGTTGGGGTGCGCTCCGCTACACGGCGCGCTTCGGTTGGGACCACCGCTCGGCGTAGATTGGTGTTTCGCCCGGGTTTCCGGCGCGCCGTTTCGCTGGCAGTGGAACCGGTCCGATGACCGGACGGGGGAATCCGTTGCGTGGCGCCGACAACTTTTCCGGCGCTACTTGCAGCGCCGACCGCTCCGTATAGATTGCCGCCCCATGGCTCGATTCCTCACGCGCGCCACTGCGCTGTCCTCGCTCCTTCTGTTCGTTGGTTGTGGTGGCGGGACGCCTCCCGCCCAGGCTCCGGTCGACACGTCCCAGGGCTCCGCCAAGACGGCGAAGACCGACGCCGCTCCGCCCGATCTCAGCCCGGTGGCGGCTCCCAAGGATCTGTTCCTGGTGGGTCGTTTCAAGGATCCGGGTGCGGCCGCCGACACCATCTCGAACTGGGCGGGCATGCCGGTGGACTGGCGGAAGCTCGTCGCCCGCCGCCAACCCGGTCTTTCGCGCATCGTCGCGGTGGACGCACCGGTCGACGTGGCGGCTGCGCTCGACCCCACCGGTGTCGGGCAGCTTCCGCAGCCGTTCGTGGTGATCACGGTCGGCCTCAACTCGCTCGACGAAGCGATCGCGTTCGCCAGAAAGCAGGGCGAGGACGTGCACGAGATGAGCCGCGGCGTCTACCGTGTCGGTGACGGCGGCGACTTCTCCTGCGCGGTCGCGGCATCGGTCGGCAAGGTGCCCGCGCGTCTGGTGTGCGGCGATCGCCGCCAGGACGTCGACGCGCTTCTGCCGTACGCAACGCGCGGGCTGCCGAACGCGGACCTCGGGCAGAACGATCTGCACATCGAGCTCAGGGCCGAGCCGTTCCGGCGCCACTACGCGCGTCAGCTCCGGGAGATGAAGACGCTGGCGGTGCCGTTCGTGCTCAAGGAGCTGTCCCTGGACAGCCCGTCGTTCGACCGCGCACTGGCCGATGGCGTGCACGGGCTGGGGGACGAGTTCCTCGCCCTCGTCGAGGATCTGGACACCATCGACATCGAAGGTCGACTCGACAAGCAGAAGCAGCAGCTCGTGGCCACCGGCACGGTCAAGTTCCGCGGCGACAGCTCGTGGACGGTGCACACCATGCAGGATTCCGCCAAGCGCGCGGGACCGCCGCCCGACATGTTCTGGAAGCTGCCGAAGGACGTGGCCTCCGCCGGATACGGCGTGAGCCCCAATCCGAAGCGCTACCAGGACATCGCGCGGACCGCCGAGGAGCTAGCGGACGGACTCATGTCCCACGAGCAGGTCCCTCGTCGCGTCCGCGACGAGGCCGTCGACGCGATCGAGCAGCTGTTCAAGCTCGACGGCGCGCACGTCTTCGCGCGTGGAGCCGTACCGGTTGCAGGTCAGAACGGCTTGGAAGACCTTCGACGCAACCGCGTCATCTCGACAGTCGGGTGGAACGTCATCGGCTTCGACACGAAGCCCGCCCAGCTGAAGAAGCTCCTGTCTACGCTCGTCAAGGTCTACAACGACCGCCAGTTGAAGAAGCTCCTCGACAAGGAACTCGGCAAGGACAAGAAGAACCTGCCGACGCTGAAGGTGCACGCGGCCAGGGCGCGCGGTATCGCACCCGGGTCGACGGCGTACGATCTCGTGCTGCCCGGCTCGCTGTTCGAGCGCCACTCCTCCTACTTCGGTGCGCAGAAGAAGAAGGCGGCGAAGAAGAAGACCCCCAAGTCGTTGACGGTGACCATCGTGCTGATGCCCGAGGGCAACCAGACCTGGCTCGGTGTGTCCGCCGACTCCAAGGCCCTGTACGAGAAGCTCGCCCAGATCCACACGGGCAAGGACACGCTCGCTTCCCGCGAGGGGCTGGCCCAGCTGAAGAGCTCGAAGGCGATCTCGGGCGGCTTCATGACCCTGGCCGGGTTCACCAACGGCATGCGCTCCGATATGCGCGCCGCGCTGGGTCCCGGCTTCGCCAAGGCGCTGGAGAAGGTGTTCAACGCCCTGCCGAACCACGGTGAGACGCCGATCCCCTATACGCTCATGGTCGGCCAGAGCGGCGGCGTGTCCCTGGACTGGTCGCTGCGCGCCCCGAAGGCGGTCGTCGTGGACATCGGCGCCCTGGTTCCGGCAGTGATCGCGCTGAAATCCCAGATGGGCGGCGGCGCGATGATGCACAGGCCCTGACGCCCGCCGGGGGCGGGCCCCCGGAGCCACCGCGACCCAAAGGGGCGCGGAATTTGGCCGTTTCCGCGATGGCCATGTAACGAGCAGTCGTAGGATGTGTGCAACACACCGACACCTGCTTACATGGGCGCTGGCGCTGGCCGGGCTGGTCCTGGCCAGTCCAGCCCAGGCTTGGGTCGAAAAGACGGTCGAGTCCGATGTGGTCACGCTCGACGTGGCGCGGGACGGCACCGCCGTCGTCTCCCACGAGATCGTGATGAAGGTGCGGGGCGGACCTCTCAAGGGGTTCGACCTGGCCGGCGTCGACAGCGACGCGCAGCCCATGCCCGATGCCAGCGTGTCGCCGGCCGCGAGCGGCAGCCGGGGCACGAACCCGATCCCGCTGCTGCTCGACAAGCGCGACGACGACAGCCTGCGCGTCGAGATCGACAACGACAAGGGCATCAAGCGCGGAAGCTTCCTGTTCAAGCTGGGCTACCGCACCAATCTGCTCGCGCGGCACCTGATCGAACCCGCCGGGGCCAAGGTCCACATCACGTGGGTCGGTCCCAGGTTCGATGACGGGATCAACTCCGCCCGCGTCCTGTTCCGCCTGCCGCGCGCGGAGAACCCGCCGCGTCTGCCGCCGCCCGATCCCGAACAGTCGCTCCTCGGCGGGAGCCAAGGCGGCGTCTTCCTCGCCAATCTGCATCGCCTCGGGGAAAAGGACGAGCTCGAGGTGGTGCGACCGCACATGGCGAAGGACGAGCCCGTACAGTGGCGGGTCGAGGCCGACGCCAAGGTGTTCGATGCGTTTGCCGTTCCCGCGGCGGCGCCGGCTCCCGGCGCGACTCCGGCTCTGCCTCCCGCGCGGCCCCGCCGCCGCGTGTTCGGCATCCTCGTGCTGCTCGCGGTGGCGTTGGGCTACGGCTCGCTGATCGTGCTGAAGTGGCGCGCGGCGAACAAGGCCTGCCGCGAGCGCGGCGCGGAGGCGCGCGCGCTTCTGCCGCTGCCCTACGCCCTCAGGGGGGCGCTGGCAGGCGTTGCTCTCGCCGCGGCAGCGTTCGTCGGCGCGAGCACGGAGCTGCCCACCGTAGCGGGCGTGCTGCTGCTGGCAGCGATGGCGCTGGCGGCGCATGTCGCGCCTCGTCCGGTCCCGCCCCTGCGCGGCCCCGGGCGGTGGTTGCCACTGGGCGAGGACGAGGCCTTTGCCAGGAAGAAGCGGCGGCTGCCTGGGCGCTTCCTCGACAGCGGCACGCTAGCCGGGTTCTGCCTGTTCGTGCTGGCACTGGCTGCCTTCGCCGCTGGTGGGCTGTACCTTTTGCCGCACTCCCCCTATCACGCGCTGATGCTGGCGCTTTCGTCCGCGTGTCTGCTGCCGATCTTCTGCACGGGGCGCGCCGGCGAGCTGCCTGCGGATCCTGTCGAGCAGCCGCGCGCGCTGCTCGGATGGCTCTCGCGCAAGCTTGGCCCCGACGCCTCGCTCAAGGTGGTCCCGTGGGCGCGGATTCCTGTGAACAGCGCGGATCCGGACGAGATGCGTCTCTTGATCATGCCGCGCCGTGCCCGGCGCGGGCTCACGGCCATCGAGGTCGGCATGGAGTACCAGCAGGCAGCCGGCGGACCGATTGCTCTGCCGTGCGTCATCGTGCGCGCAGCGGACGGCTCGGAGAGCTACCAGGCGTTGCCCCGGAGCGTCGTGTGGACGCGCGGGCGCAAGCCCGAGGAGCGCGTTGCGGTGATCCGCCCCAAGCTGCCCACCCGCGGCATGTGCCTTTCCCTGGTCAAGCGCTTGGTCGAGATGCTCGAGGAACCTGGAGCTCCGGCGCGCGGTCGGGGTCAATCGCCGAGGACCCGCCGCAGATCATCCGGCAGGGCATCCTCGACGGCGAAAGCCGGCAGCTCGGCATCGCCCGCCCACGCCACGTAACTCGCGTGGAGAGCATGGCGCGGGCCGAGCGCTTCCACGGGCTCGCCTCCGTACAGGATGTCGCCCGCGATCGGGTGCCCGATGAACGCGAGATGCGCGCGCACCTGGTGTCGATAGGCGTGCGACACTTCCACTTCGACCAGCGCAAAATGCGATTTCCTTGCCAGCACGCGGTAGCGCGTGCGCGCGCGGCGTGCTCCGCGGTGATCCTGGATGTCCGGACCCACCCGCACGCGCTTCCGGTTCGCGCGGTCCGGGGCGATCGGGGCGTCGATGGTCCCAAGGTCGTCGAGCCCCTCGCCGGGGATCACTGCCAGATAGCGCTTGGCGAGTCTCCCCGCGCGTAGCTCCCCGCGCAGGTGCTCGAAGACGCTGGCGGAGCGCGCCGCCACGAGCAACCCCGAGGTCTGAGTGTCCAGGCGGTGCAGAAGCCCCGGCTCACGCGGACGGTATCCCACGCTGCGCATCTCCGGGTAGCGGCCGAGCAGCGCCCCCGCCAGCGTACCGCCCTCGGCGTCGTCCAGCGGCACGCTCGGCTGCCCCGCCGGCTTGGCGACGACCACGAGCCCGGGCATCTCCAGCCGCACATCGAGCGGCGCATCCGGCTCGGCGGCCACGCTCTCCGGCGGAGCGAGCTCGACGGTCAGCTCTGCGCCCGCCGGCGCCGGCTCTCCCTTCAGCGCGGGGCGCCCATCGATCTGCACCGCGCCGCTCGCGAACAGCCGGGCCGCGCGCTTGCGTCCCAGGCCGGGCACGCGCCGGATCACGACGCGATCCAGCCGCTGCCCGGCCTCTTCGCGTTCCACCGAAAACCTTAGCGTTGTCCGATGACATCTCGTGGAATATCGCCTACCAGCTTCCCTGCACGCCGCCTCCGAGCACGGGGCTTTCCGGCGCCCGCCTTCACTGACGCTTTCGCCGATCACTCCTGCCGTAGGGGAGCGCCGCCCACTGTGTCGGCGCCTCGTCGTCGCCGGCGTGATGGCTCGTGGTCGGGTGAGAAAGTAGCTGCACGGTCGCACCCGCCACGGCGCCTCCCGCCATGCTCGCGAGCCAGGCGCGGTCCTTGCTTTTGGTCTTGTTGTCGCCGAACACCAGCGGGCTGGCTGCCGCGGCTCACCGGTCAGCGTGCCCAGCATGCCGCCGAGATCCACCAGCAGGACGCGCGACGGAGCGACCTGGATCTGCGTGGCCAGCGTGCCGGCGAGCAGCACGCCGAAGCCGGCGCCGTAGCCCATGCCCCGCGTCGGCGTGGCGTCCGTGCGCCCCTCGTAGGTGAGCTCGCGCGATGCCCGCCGAGCAGCATTCCGAAGGCGCCGCCGGAGTGCGTGAGCGTAGCGCCGCCTTCGCCCATGCCCTTGAAGCTCAGCGGCACGGTTCCCAGCGTGATGCCGGCCGAAGCTCCGACCAGCCCGTAGACGTAGCGATCGCTGGCGGGCGAGACGTCGTAGCCGTCGGCGAGCAGCAGGCCGGCGGCGGTCGGCCACACCGCTCCTGCCGACAGGTACCAGGCGTCGCCGAGCCCCACGTCCCACTCGTCCGCGACGATCATCGAGCCGCCCAGGCCGATGCCCGTGCCGAGCGCCATGAGCGGGTAGGTGAGCCGGGCGTCGCTGGAACCGCTGGCGCGCTGCAGCGACAGTCCGACGTAGCCGCCGAGCACCGCCGCATTCAGCGCGAGCACGGCGCGGCCCTCGTGAGCGCGCATGGTGCACGATCGCTGGGCTCCTCCACCGGCCCTGCGGGCTCGGACGGCGTCGGAGAGGCCTCGTGCCGCCCCGCCTGCACCAGGTCGCGCAGCATGACCATCGCCCGGACCTCGAACTCCCGAGGAGCCACGTCCTGCGACCGGACCAGCACGCACCTTCGAACCGGGCGCGACCGCCAGCAGCCGCAGCCTGAGCTGGCCGTCCTCGTAGCGCCAGGCGCGGCGAGACCACCCAGCTGTCGTGCGCGCGCTTGACCAGCGCGTCCTCCGTGAGCGTCAGCGCGGGCTGACGCTGGGCCGCTCGGAAACGTCCATCGTCAGCCCGAGGTCCTGCACGGACTCCCCCAGGATCACGTCCAGCTGCCGCGCCCAGCGAGCGAGCCCGCCCGGGCCCGGTCGCTTCGAGGGCGTTCGAGCATTTTGACGCCGTGCCGTTCGCGGCTCGCGGACGGGGAGTCATGGTCGGCAGCAGGACGACGTCGTCCTGGCCCGCGAGTGCGAGCGCCGGGAGCAGCCGTCAGCAGTGCGCCGAGCAGCCAGGCCACCCTGCGAGCTCTGCTTCGAGCATCATCGGCGCGCCCTCACGAAACCGTTCTACCGCCCCTCGGCGCATAGCTCAATCGGCCTCGCCGTCCGGGTGCCAGCCGCGGCGTCGCGTCCCGGCAATTCGCGAACGGCGAGGGACAGTGAGCCCGCAATGAGCGTAGCGAATCGCATCGGGGTGCCCGAGCGGCGGTGAGCCCCCTCGAGCAGGACTACGGCGGGGGTGGGTGGGTGCGACCGGCCCTAGAACATCACGGTGGCGTTGAGCCAGGCGTCGAAGGCGTGCGAGCCGTCGACCTTGAATCGACGACCCGGCATGTTGACCGAAGCCCGGTAGTTCGGGTTCGGGATGCCGGTTGCGGTGGTCGTCGTCGAGTCGTTGCCCGCGCTGCGCGTCTGCTTGCACGGCCCCGCCTTGCCCACGTCGTTGTTGAACTGGGGGTTGCAGGGCTGATCGAACGTGATGAGTGGGACTGCGTCAACGTGTACGCGCCGCCGAGGTTGAACTTCACGTACTCGCCGGCCTGCCAGGTAAACTGGGTGCTGAGCGTGTACGTCCCGTGCTGCTGCACATCCGAAAGACCCGTGAAGTACACCTTCTGCGAGTTCGGATTCGCGACCGACGGGTACTGCCCACTGCTCGCCGAATCCGGGTTGGCCTGGTACTCCGCGTAGTTCGGCCTGCGGATCGACGGTGCGTCGCTGGAGCCCAGTGCGTCGAACAGCTCCGAGTAGTCGCGGCCCTCCGACACGTAGGTGCCGGCGAAGCGGAAGTCGAAGGTGACCCGCTGGAACTTGTCACGCACCTCCCAAGGGATGACGTTGACGCCCATCAGCATGGTGCCGCGGAGCGGCGGGTGGTTGACCAGCGAGCCCTTCAGATCGGTCGCGCCGTAGTCGCTCGAGTCGTTCTGGAACTCGAACAGCGCCTTGAAGCCGCCGTAGGGCTCGATGTACTTGATGCGCTTCGACAGGTAGGTGTGCGCTTCGAGCGACGTGGTGCCACGGCTCACGCCCGGTGAGCGCCCGCCGGTGAAGTTGCCCTCGAGCACGTCGTTGCTGCCGTCGGCGTTGACGACGGGGTACTCGCCGCTCACGCCGTTGCGGTTGATGTCCGACGGATACGCGCACTTCTGCTGGCTGTTCTTCAGATTGAGCGGGCTCGGGTTGGCGTTGCAGGCGTGCATCGGCGTGCCGACGCTGAACCGGCCTTCGACCCCGAGCACCCAGGTGGGCTTCGTGCGGTCGCGGAACTGGTTCATGATTCCCACGTCGAGCCCGACCGCGAGGTACTCGACGCCGCTGCGGGTCGGTGCCGTGAAGGGCAGCTTGAACAGCTGCTCGCCCGGCGCGCCGCTGAGATACGTCGCCTGGTGCTGATCGCTGCCGTTGACGCCCTCGATCTTCTGGTCGTTGGACAGGATGATCGGCACGCGGACGATCAGCGCGATGTCCTTGAACAGGCCGATCTCCGCTTTCGTGTTGAGGCGGCTTACCGACTGCGAGTACTTGCCGATATTCAGCGCGTCGCTGACGTATCCACCTGTCGTCAGGCCGGGCTGGGCAATTGCGGTTTCGCGCCTGATGTTGGCGCTTTTCCATGTCTGCTGGTAGCCGAGCGTGAGGTTCAGGTCGAACGGATCATCGTTCTGGTCGTCGAATGCATCGACGACCTGCGTGATCTCGGCCGGTTCCTGCAGAACCGCGGGTTCGGTCACCTTGTGCGGTTCGTCGGCCTGCGCCACGCCGCTGCTGCCCAGAGCTGCCAGTGCGGTCGCGACGGCAAGACCTAGCCGCATTGCGTCAAAGTTATCCATGCGTCGGAGGCCCATCAACGTCGCCTGTCGTTAGCGGACGCTAGCTGTCTGTCGGCGAAACTGTCAACGGGCTGATACGACTTCCGTCGATCCAGCCCCGATCCAGAGCGAAAGCAGCCCCGCGAGCGCTGGATCAGAGGCGGTCGGGAGGCGTAGCTACCGGTGCGGAACAGCCTGCCAGCGCTTTTCCGACTGCTCGAGCTGCCCCCAGAGGCGCTTCCGCTCGGCGGGGTCGCTGGTTCGGCCCACCGCGGCTTCCGCTGTGGCACAGGCTGCCCGGGCGGCTTTCCGGGCGCGCACGTGGGCAGCAGCGCGTTCCCCGAGCGTGCCCGCGTCCTTGCTGGTCGGCTTGTCGATGACGGCCTTGGCCCGGCGCGCGGTTTCCTCGGCGGCCTTCCGGCACAGGGAGACCAGCTTTTCCGTGTCCAGAGCTCCGGAGAGATGGACGGTTGCCTTGTGTCGCGGGTCGACTTTCTCCGGTCCGTCGCGCGTGGCCCCGGGCGCGGGGCTGATCCAGGCGTCTCCGGAGCGCGAGGTCACCACGAGCTGCTTGTCGGACAGCGTCGCGACCAGACGGGCGTCGCCGTAGATGACAGTGCCGAGCGGCGTGGCGATGAGGGCTTCCGCGCCCGGCCGCGCGCCCGGACCGTTGGTGGTGACGACCTCGCCGTTGGCCAGCAGGACTTGCTCCGCTCCACCAGGACAGACGATGGCGCGCCCTGGACCGCGCAGCTGGAACTCGCGCGCGCTCAGCGAGTGGCGCACGTCCACCACGGCATCCTTGCCGAGCTCGAGCCAGCGCGAGCCGTCGATGAGCGAGCGGCTCTTCAGGCGCCCTGCTCCGGAAACGCTGACCGAGCCCTTGACCGAGAGCGCCCGGCAGAACAGCCGCTGTGCCTTGCCCAACGAGCGCTCCGCCTTGCGCGCCGACGCCGAGGTGGATGCTGCAGCGCCGGCCTGTGGCTTGTCGTGCTTCTTGCAGCCGGTCGTGGCGAGCAGAAGTGCGGCAACAGCCCAGTAGAATCGATCGCGGACCATCACTCCGGCTGGCGAACGGACGGAGGGGGCGGCGGGACCACCAGGGTCTTGCGGTTGTCGTCGTCGTCGTCCTCCGCGAAGATTTCGCTGGTGATGTCCTCGGCGGCGAGCTCCTCCTTGGCGTTGCCGAGCTCCCGGCTGGTCGCGGCGAGCCGGTCTGCCAGCACGCCCGTGAACTGCCAGAGTAGCTTGACGGCAAGCTGGTGCTCCTTGCGCAGGATCTCGAAGAAGTCCTGGCGGCGCAGCACCATCAGCTCGCTGTTGCCGTCGCTGACGACACTGGCAGAACGCGGCTGGCTGCGGATCAGCGACATCTCGCCGAAGTGCTCGCCGGGGCTCAGCGTCGCCAGCTCGGCGTCGCCGCGCGTGACCTTGACCTTGCCGCTCAGCACGATGAAGAGCTCCTCGCCCTTGTCGCCTTCGGTGATGACCTTGTCCCCCGGCTTGAACGGCATCACGTCCGTGACCTGCAGAACGCGCAGGATCTCGCGGTCGTTGAGCGGCCGGAACAACGGCATGCGCGCCAGGATGTCGCGCTTGAGCTGCAGGCGTTTGGCGCGGGTCTCGTCGCGGGCGCTCACGTCGCCGACGGTGACCACCATCGCGGTGATGTTGTCCTTGCCGCCCTGCTCGTTGGCCGCGTCGATCAGCTTCTTGACGACGGAGTCGGCGTCGGGGTCGAGCAGGTAGCGGCCGAGGCCTTCCAGGTCGTCCTCGAAGTAGCCGCTCAGCCCGTCGGAACAGAGCAGGAAGCGGTCACCGGCAATGAGATCGAGCACCAGCGTGTCGGGCTCGGCGTGCTCGTAGACGCCCACCGCCCTGGTGATCGCGTTTTTCGGGGCCAGCTGCTCGATGCGCTCGCGCGAGAGCTTCTTGCGCTTGATGAGCTCGTTGTAGACGGTGTGGTCTTCGGTGACCTGCTCGAGCACGCCGTCGCGCAGCAGATAGATGCGGCTGTCGCCTACGTAGATGATGAACGCCTGGTTGCCGGCGATGAGCACGGTGACCAGCGTGGTGCCCATGCCGCGCTTCGCCGGATCCTTCTCCGCTTCGGCGTGGACCTTGCTCGATGCGCGGTTCACCGCGAACTCGAGCATGTTCAGAATGTCGCGCTTGCTGACCTTGGCGGCGCCGCTGCGCTTCGCCATGTAGTCTTCGACGAGTTCGTACTCCTTCTTGATCTCCTCGTGGAGCGTGCGCACGGCGACCGCGCTGGCCACCTCGCCGGCCGCGTGTCCGCCCATGCCGTCGCAGACGACGAACAGGGCGAGCTTCTTGTCGACCAGGAAGTTGTCTTCGTTGTGTTCGCGCTGTCGGCCGACGTCGGTCAGCGCCGCGAACTGCAGGACGTCGCTATCGCTCATCGGGGCGCGAGAATAGCCGCATCGCGCTCGCAAGACTACCGCTCGCAGCGAGGCTGGGGGCGGCCGGGGGGCGGGTCAGCGCTCCAGCACGCCGAGATCCAGCAGCGATTCGGCGCCTCCGCGTGCGATCACGACGTGATCCAGCAGTGGGACGCCGACCACGTCAGCGGCGATCGCGACGGCACGGGTCATCTCCACGTCCTCCGGGCTGGGCGCGGGATCGCCGCTCGGGTGGTTGTGCACGAGCACGAAGGCGCTGGCCCCGTCCCGCACCGCCGGTCGGAGCACATCGCGCGGGGTGAGCGCGCAGCCGTGCAGGCCCCCCTGGGCAATCCGTTGCGCGGACTTGAGGCCGTTTCTGCCATCCAGCGCCAGCAGCCAGACCTCCTCGTGGTCGAGCCAGGCCAGCCGCGGTCGCGCCCAGGCCGCGACCGACTCGAAGCTCCCTATGACGGGCGCGGCAGCCGCCAGCAAGCCCAGGCTGGCGCGCCTTCCAAGCTCGAGCGCCGCGGCAACACGGGCCGCCTTTGCCGGACCAATTCCACGTTGAGCGGACACGGCATGCGGCCCCAGCCGGGCCATGGCTTCGAGCCCGCCGCAGCGTTCGAGCAGCAGCGCCGCGAGGGCGCGGGCAGAGCCGCCCTCGACGCCAGTGCCGAGCAGGATGGCGAGCAGGTCGATGTCGGCCAGTGTCTGGACACCGGAGAGCAAGGCGCGCTCGCGTAGATCGGGACGCACGCTGTCCCGGGCGAGAGTAGGGGTCATGACAGGCGCAGCAGCAGGAAGCGTGCCTGCGGCGAAACGCCCGAAACGCCGTGGATCGCACGCAGCAGCTGCCCCGATCGCCGCCAGGCGCCGCGCCCGGTTTGCGCAGCATCCGCCGCTACTATCGCGGTCCCGGTGCGGTTGGCGGACCCCGCCACCCCGCCGCCACACGGCGCCTACTCGACGCGCTGCGGCTCGCCCTCGGGCAGGAGCTGCAGGAAGCGCGCCGTCGCGGCCTCGACCGCCGCCTGGCTGCGTCCGTCGAAGGTCACCTTCGTCTTGTAGCTGGCATCGAACCACTTCGGGTACGAGCCGACCTCTACCTCGGGATGCTCCGCGACAACCTGGTCGAGCAGCGGCTTGAGATCGCCCTCGTCCATCTTGGTGAACACCGCGCGCGAGACGAAGCTCTCCGCGCCGCGCACCCACTCGCGCACGACGGCCAGCTTCATGCGGAAGATCTCCGGAACGCCAGGCAGCACCCAGACGTTCCGCATCACCACGGTGGGCCAGAGGATGTCGGGAGTGGTGGCGAGCTCGGCGCCGTCGGGTACCAGCGCCATGCGCAGATGTCCCTCGGTCGTGCGCTCGCCGTAGGCGCTTCTGAGGAGCGCCTCCATGGTCGAGTCGATGTGCGTGCCGACGCCGAAGGCCTCGGCCACGGCGTCCAGGGTCACGTCGTCGTGGGTCGGTCCGACGCCTCCGCTCGTGAACACCACGTCGTGTTCGTCGCTCAGTGCCCGCACCTCGCCGGCGATCACGTCGATCTCATCTGGCACCATCACCACGCGTCTGAGCGACACGCCCAGCGAGCGCAGTGTGCGCGCCAGCTCCACCAGATTGGCCTCGTGGATCTTGCCGCTCAAGAGCTCGTTGCCGATGAGTACGACGGCGGCGGTGTTGGCGAGCGATGACTTCATCAATCCGGTTCAAGCTCCCGGACCACGGGGTTGCCGTCCTCGTCGACGGTGAGCAGCTGCTCGATGCGTTTCTCGGCGCGTTCCAGCCGCGCCTGCGAAGCCCGCGCCAGCTGCACGCCTTCCTCGAACAGCTTGAGCGATTCCTCCAATGGGAGCTCGCCGCCCTCCAGCCGCTCGACGATCTCGCCCAGGCGCCGTACCGAGTCCTCGAACGAGCTTTCGGCCTCTTCGGCCGGTTTGCCCGGCGCTGCTTTCGTGTCCGACGACGGCCGGGACTTCGTCCTTGCCACTTCGATGCCTCCCGCGCCCGGGCAGGGCGCCTAGTGGGCGTCAGCCTTGTCGCGGAGAGCCGGCGCTGCAACCCGCAGCTCGATGGGGCCCGCCGGCAGGCCCGACGCGACCAGCAGGCCGTCGGGATCCGGGACGGCGGGCAGCGCCAGCCCGCTGGCCGTCACCAGCTCCACCGTCGCGGCGCGGACGGCGCGCTGTTGTTGCGGCTCGCTGGGCGCGAGCGCCAGCCACAGCACGGCCGACCCCGGCGCCAGCCCGTACAGCCTCCGGCCCGCGAGCGCCCTCTTCGCCGCCCCCCGCACCCGGGCGCTGCCATCGAGCCGGGCGGCGAGCCCGAGCGTGGGCCCGGTGTGCGCGAGGCGGCTCAGCGCGATCACGATCGCGTGGCGCACCTGGGCGCTCGGCTCGAAGCGGTAGGCCCTGGACAGCAGGCCGACCGCGCTGGGGCGCTGGCTGTCGCCCAGACCGAGGGCGGCGTGCACGCGGATCAAAGCGTTGCCGCTCTCTAGCAGGGCCGTGATGCGGGAGCGAAGCGCCTCGCTGTCGCGCGCCGCCAGTGCGCGCACGGCGAGAGGCGCGGCGGCGCTTCCCGAATCGATCAGCTCGACCAGCACGCGGGTCGGGACGTGGAATTCCGCGCCGGGGTCGGCGAGCGAGGCTGCCAGCGCGACCCGCGTCGCCGGATCCTTCTCGCGGGCCAGTCGTGTGGCGGCCACGGAGGCGACCTCCGGCTTCCATGCGGCGGCGCGCGCCGCCGCGCGCACGACCACCGGGTCGTTCGAGCCGAGTAGTCGTTCCGCGGCGGAAGCATCCAGCGCCGCGAGACCCCAGGCTCCAGCCGCGCGGTCGGCGGGCGACTTCGAAGCGAGCAGCGCGTCGAGCGCGCGGGTATCGCCCGGAACGTCTTCGCCCAGGGCGATGCGGCGGACTACGGCCGCTCGTGCCGCCAGGCGGCGGGTGCTCGCCGAACCGAGCGCGGCCGCGAGGCGATCGCGGGCGCCGTCGCCGGCACAGCGCGCCAGCGCGTAGGCGGCCAGCGACGCGTGCTGTGGCTTGCCGAGCTCCCCGGCAAGCAGGGCCGCGGCGCGGGGGCCGCCTGTGCGCGAGATGGCGCCGAGAACTGCGGTGAGCTCCCCCGCGTCGGCGTCCGCGAGTCGCTTGGCGAGCGCTGGAAGCAGAGCGCGATCCGGTGCGACGAGCGCGAGCGCCAGCGCCTGCCGGCGCGTCGTCGCGTCGTCGAGCAACTGCGCGACAGCCGGCGCAGCGCCGGACGCGTGCGTCGTGGCCAGGATGCGCGCCCCGGCCAGCCGCAGCACCGGGAGCTTCTCCTTGTCGAGCCAGAAGCGCGCCAGCGGCACGGTCTCCAGATCGCCCAGGCGGGTGAGAGCCATCGCGGCCGCCGCGCGCACGTCCGGCGCGCCATGTCGAACGACGGAACGCAGGCTGTCGAAGCCACGCTGGTCGGCGAGCCCTGCCAGGAGCCGTACGAACGCGAGCGTCGGCACGCCTCGCGCGCTCACGATGGGCGAAAGATCCACGGGAGGGTGCGCCGCGATGCCCGCGGCGGCGGCGTCTGCCACGGGGCCGCCCTGGCGCAGGGCGTTGCCCAGTGCGGCTAGAGCTGCGGCGTCTCCGGACGCGGCCAACGCCGACGCCGAGCTCTCGCGCACCCAGTCCTCGAGCTGGTCCGCCGCGTCGTGCTGCTTGGAAACGCCGACGCCGGTCATCATGCGCACCAGCGCCTGCCGCACGTCCGGTACGCCGGCGTGCGGCGCCAGCGCGCGTACGGCGACCAGCCGGTCGCGCGTGCTCCGGACCACTCCGCCGGGCTCCAGCGCCTTGACCAGCAGCTCCAGCGCGCGCGGGCTGCCCACGCTGCCGAGGCGCTCCAGTCCCTGCTGGCGCTCGTCGGCCTGCGCCGAGGCGAGCAGATGCTGCGCCGCCTGTACGCCGATGCGGCTCTTGAGGGACGCGCGCTTGCTGTGAGGTGCCTTCGAGCGCGGCCGGTGCTGGTAGACGTGCGACGGCAGCCGCGGGCGCGGCGGGTGCCGGACCTGCGCCGCGGCGCTGCTCGCCGAAAGCGGCAGCTCCAGCGCGACCCAGAGCGCGAACCACGCCCGGGGCTTCACGGCTTGTGCGGCTGCTTGCCGCCCGTGGCCGGAGCGGGCTGGGGCTTGGCCGGGGGCTTCACCGGGAACTGGTGCGGCCGCGGGGGATGCATCTTGCGCTGCAGGTGCGGCAGCTGCGTGGGCAGCTTCAACCCCCGGAGCGGACGCGCCCCCGGTGGCGGCCCGAGCACCATGACGCCGATGCCCGCTGCCTGGGCACCTGGAAGCTTCGAGACGCCCGACCAGCCGATGCTCTCGGCGACCTGGTCGCGATGCGTGAGGCTGCGGAGCGTGTTGACCACGAGGAACGACTTGTTGAGCGCCTGCTGCTGGGCGTTTGCGCTCGCGCCGCGGGGGCGCACGCCGACCATCATCACCCAAGCCGGGTGCATGTTCAGCTGCTCGGCCATGGCGCGGATGGTGGGCAGGGTCTTGGGGGCGATCTGGACCGAGTCGCCCTTGCCGGTGAAGGCCGGTGCGATCCGCCAGTGCAGGATCCGGTCGCTGCCCTTGAGCTCGATGGTGATGAGCGGCTTGGCTTGCTTGTTGGCCGGCGTCTCGTGCTCGATGTCGGGGCAGCCGTCGTCGTCGCGGTCGCCGTCGAAGTCCTCCGGCTTGTCGGGGCACTTGTCGACCTTGTCGTCGTAGGTGTCGCCGTCCTTGTCGGGGCTCGGACAGCCGTTCAGCTCCGGATCGGAGCGCCGGGGACCGGGCTTGTCGGGACAGGCGTCCTCGGCGTCGGGGATGCGGTCGCGGTCGTTGTCCGGGTCGGGGCAGCCGTCTTCATCCTGGAAGCCGTCCTTGTCCTCCGCCCTCTTCGGACACTTGTCGTTGCGGTCGAGGATGCCGTCCTTGTCGGTGTCGATCTCGGGGCAGCCGCGCCGCTTGCCGGGCGTGTCCGGGCCCGCCTCGTCGGGGCAGGCGTCCTCGGTGTCGGGAACTCCGTCCTTGTCGTTGTCGAGGTCGGGGCAGCCGTCGTCGTCCTGGAAGCCGTCCTCGTCTTCCTTGGCGGCCGGGCACTGGTCCGCGTCGTCGGGCACGCCGTCGTCGTCGTTGTCGTACTCCGGGCAGCCGTCGCTGTCCTGGTAGCCGTCCCGGTCCTCGGCGAGCTCCGGGCACTCGTCGTTGTCGTCCGCGATGCCGTCCTTGTCCTCGTCGTAGAAGCGCGGCGCCCAGCCGATGCCGAGCACGCCGCGCACGCGGGGGCTGCCCACCGCCGAGTCCATCGGCAGCTCGACACCCGCGATGCCGGACACGTCGCCCACGGTGTAGCGCGCGGAGATGCCGACCAGCGCCGGTGATTGCGGGCCGGAGCCGAAACTCGGCGTGATGGCCACCTGGCCGCGGGTTTCCACCGTCCAGAGCCAGCGGCCCTTGTCGTCCAGGCCGAGCGCCTGGGGTCTGAGTGTGACGCCGAGCGCCCAGGGCAGGTCGTGACCGAACTCCTTGCCGACGAAGGTCCGCTGCGCGCTGCGCACGCGGGCGCCCGCGCTCGCGCGCACGTCGAGCAGGATCAGCTTCAACTCACCGAGCAGCCTGAGCTCGCCGGTGACGGCGCCGTCGCTGATGTAGGAAGCGCGGTTGCCGGTCGGCGCGGTCACGCGGCCGAGCGCCGCCAGTCCGAAGCCGCCCAGGCCGCTGGTCGGCACGAGCGTGGCCTTCGCGTTGAACCCCATGTCGCCGAGCGCCGTGTGGGGCAGCGGCCCGGAGCCGGAGACGAGCGTCTGGGCGTTGTCGCCCTGCTGGTAGAGCACGGTGGGCATGGACAGCCCGACCGCGAGGCGGTCGCCGATGCCGAGCCCGGCCAGGTAGTCCAGCGACAGCTGGTGCTCGACCGGATGCGCGACCGTGTCGCCGGCCGGGGTCTCCAGGGTGACTGAACGGTTCGAGTAGGACAGCCACGCTCCGACGTTCCACGCGCCGGGGCCCGGGGTCGTGCTGGGCTCGAGGTAGAGCGAGCCTTTCGGATCCGTTGGCGGATGGAAATTGCGCAGGTCGAGCGAGGGCACCTGCGCGTTGGCGGTGCCTGCGACCAGAACTGCCGTGGACGTGACTGCGGCGAGCAGGCGGCCCGTGCGCATGGCCCGAGAGCCTAGTGGTTGTCGGAGCGAATTACCCGCAAAAAAGAACCGCCCTCTGGCGCGGGTTTCTTGCATGGTGGGCTCGTTCCGCGCATCGTGCTTGCGCGCCCTCGCATCCTGCCGTACGGCCCGTCCCCCGATCATGGACGCTATCCGCATCACCGGCTCCCGCCCGCTCTCGGGGACCCTCCGCGTCGGCGGAGCCAAGAACGCCGCTCTGCCCATCCTGTGCGCCACGTTGCTGTCCGACGGGGCCAGCCTGCTCCGCAATGTCCCCGGGCTGCGCGACATCGACACGACCGCGGCGCTGCTCCGCTTCCTCGGCCGCGACGTGCAGGTCGACGCGCCCGAAGTCCGCGTGGCGGAAAACTCGGGCGACATCCGGCCCGAAGCGCCGTACGAGCTCGTCCGCCAGATGCGGGCCAGCGTGCTCGTGCTGGGCCCGCTCGTGGCGCGCTACGGCCGGGCCAAGGTCTCGCTTCCCGGGGGATGCGCCATCGGAGCGCGCCCGATCGACCAGCACCTCAGGGGTCTGGAGGCGCTGGGCGCGCGCATCAAGGTCGAGCACGGCTATGTCGTGGCGGAGGCCGACCGGCTCCGGGGCGCCGAGGTGGTGTTCGACATCCCGACGGTGACCGGGACCGAGAACCTGCTGATGGCCGCCGCGCTCGCCCGCGGCCGTACGACGCTCGTCAACTGTGCGCGCGAGCCCGAGGTCGAGGAGCTGGCGCGGGTGCTCAACAAGATGGGCGCGCGCATCGAGGGTGCCGGCACCGCGATCATCCACGTGACCGGCTCGGACGAGCTCGAGCCGTTCGATCACGCCATCATCGCCGATCGCATCGAAGCCGGAACCTTCATGGCGGCCGTGGGCGCCGCCGGCGGCGACGTGCTGCTCGACAACGCGCCGATGGAGGAGCTCGAGCCGGTGGTGGTGAAGCTCCGCAAGGCGGGCATCGAGATCGAGCGCGAGGGCAACCACGTGCGGGTCGCTCGCACCGGCCCCATCAAGCCGGTCGACGTGACGACGGCGCCGCATCCCGGTTTCCCGACGGACATGCAGGCGCAGTTCATGGTGCTGATGACGCGCGCCGAGGGGCGCAGCGTGCTCACGGAAACCATCTTCGAGAACCGCTTCATGCACGTGCCGGAGCTTGCTCGAATGGGCGCGGACATCGACACGCGCGGCAACGTCGCCATGGTGAGCGGCGTGCCGCGGCTGTCCGGCGCGTCGGTAATGGCGACCGATCTGCGCGCCAGCGCGTCGCTCGTCATCGCGGGTCTGGTGGCGGAGGGCGAGACGCTGGTGCGCCGCGTCTACCACCTCGACCGTGGCTACGAGCGCATCGAGAAGAAGCTCGCCGCCGTGGGCGCCAGCATCGAGCGCGTGAAGCTGGACGCGGGGTTGCCGTGACTCTGCCGGCCGCGCCTTCCGGCGGCGACGCGCTGACGGTCGCTGTGCCCAAGGGCCGCGTGCTCAAGGTGCTGGTGCCGCTGTTCGAACGCGCCGGCATCGATGCCTCGTGCCTGCTCGGCGACGATCGCCGGCTGATCCGTGAGACCTCCGACGGCCGGTTGCGCTTCCTCCTGCTCAAGCCCGACGACGTGCCGACCTACGTCGAGTACGGCGCCGCCGATCTGGGCGTGAGCGGACGCGACGTGCTGCTCGAGCGGCGCTACGATCTCTACCAGCCGCTCGATCTCGGCATCGGCAAATGCCGCATGGTCGTTGCCGGCCCGCGCGGCGCGCACGTGCCCGCCGTGCCGCGCGTCGCGACCAAGTATCCGCGCATCGCCCTCGAACACTTCGCCGAGCAGGGCGTGCAGGCCGAGGTCATCTACGTGCAGGGCTCGGTGGAGCTCGCGCCGCTCGTGGGGCTCTCGCACCTGATCGTGGACCTGGTGGAAACCGGCGCGACTCTGGTCGAGAACAACCTGGAAGAGCGCGAGGTGATCGTCGACATCTCCAGCGTGCTGGTAGCCAACCGCGCCCAGTACAAGCTCCGCCACGACGACGTGCGGCCTCTGGTCGAAGCGCTGAAGAAGGCGCTCGCGTAGGCAGGGGTGCTCCCCAACGCGGTGCGGAGCTTCCGCGCCCGGCCGTGCTCGCTTCGCTGCGCGCGCCCGGGGTCCCTCGAGCGCATGCTCGGCCGGCTGTCACTCCGCGCGCACCACGGCTAGCCGGCCTGCGCGTGCGCGAGAGGTCCCCACGCCAGAGGACGCGTAGCGCCGGAGTCGGCCTGGCCCCGTCTCGCATGGATCGCAGCGCGGTTGCCCCGCTGCTGGCGGCAACCAGAAACAACGTCGTGGCACGGAATGGCACAAGGCAGTCGCTTCCGCGCGGAAACGCCGCTGCGATCACAGCGCTGGCGGCATCGAAGGCAGAGCGGCGCTAGGTTTCCGGGCATGCGGGGATTGGGGTTCGCTGGCGTGGTCCTGGTACTGGCGGGTTGTGTGCAGACCCGGGCGGACCCGGCGCGGGACGCCGCCAGCGGCTGCGGCGATGCAGGCTCCCCGCTCGTTCCGCGCGACCTCGATGCCGGCGCAAAGGACGTCCACGTCGGAGATGCGGCTCCGTCCGGGACGAGCGATGCCACGCCGGATCCCAACAACTGGTCATGCAACGTCGACGAACACTGCGCGGTCTTTCCGGCGCTGCCCTATTGCGACGGGCACCAATGCTCTGCGGCCGAGAAGACCGTTCACTGCACGGCCGGTGCCGAGAACCAGCAGGAGAGCCCCGAGGTCCAGCACACCTACATCGGGCAGAACGGCACCTTCACCGACCGCTGCGACGGCAGCGGCAACCTCGTCGACTACGGCTGCGAGTTCAAGACCAAGTGCGGCCCCGGTCCGAACCCAGCTTGCGGAAACATCGACACAGGCCGCGTGACGAGTACTACGCGCGATTGTGCCGGCATGTGCGTGAACGGCCGCTGCGATGGTCGTTGTCCGCAACAGGGCGATCACATCACGTATCGCGACACACACCCGGACGGCAGCGCCCTCATTCGCAACGACAGTGATGGCCGGAGCTACGACTGCACGCTGGACTACGACTCACCAGCCGACAAGTTCGATTGCAAGGCGGTCGCCGTCGGCCAGACGGGGACCGTCCTGGGCCGCAGCGTCAGGGATATGCAGTGCACGGGCCGGGACTTCGGCGGGTTCAGCGTCGTTCTGCCAGGCGTGCCCACCACCAACAGTGGCGAGAACTGCGGATACGACTGCGGCATCCACCCCGAGCCGCCCTGCTCGCCGTAGGTCACGTCAAGCGTGGTGTGAAGGGAGCGCGCGCTCGAGAGGGGGCACGCATCGGCGCCGTCATTCAGCCGGAGCCGTCCTTCTCGCAAGGATCGGCAGCAGCACGCCGCCCAGGATCAGCCCGGCGCCGGCGAGCTCGCGGGGGAGCGGCGTGGTCCCGCGCACGAGCAGGTCCAGGCCGAAGGCGAGGACCGGGGTCAAGAGCGTGAGCAGCTTGGTGCGCGAGGCGTTGATGTGCCGGACGGCGTACATCACGAAGAGGCGGCTGATGAAGGGGCCGCAGGCGGCGGCGAGCGCGGTCATCAGCCAGGCGCGCTCGGGTACGCGGGTCAGCGCGCCGGTCGGGACGAGGTAGGCGGCCATGATGGCCACGGCCAGCGCAAGCCTGGCCACGTTGACGCCGACCGGGTCGATGTGCGCGATGACCTTGCGGGTGTAGAGCAACATCGCGCCGAAGCTGACCGAGCCGAGCAGCGCGAACGCGACGCCAGTCGGATCGACGGCGGCCGCGGTGGGGTCGTGGAGGCCCAGCACCGCGAAGCCGGCGACCGCGAAACAGGCGCCGACCAGGAAGCGCGCCGTGATCCGCTCGCCGAGGAACAGCCAGCCACCGAGCCCGACCACGAACACCTGCGTCTGCAGCAGCGTGCTGGTCAAACCGGGGTCGAGGTGGCCGAGCGCGCCGGCAACGCCGACGTTGCCGAGGATCGTCAGCACGGCGAAGATTACGATGGAGACCACGGTGACGCGTGACGGGCGGCGTGGCCGCCTGCGCACCCGTGCGAGCGCGTAGCCGCCGTTGAAGACGGTCGCGCAGCCGAGCATCGCGAACACCGCCGCATCCCGCGGCGCCACGGCGTTGGCCGAGCGGAACGCGAGCAGGTACACCGCCGCGAAGAAGGCGGAGGAAACGGCGAGCGCGTCACCCGTCCGCCGCTCGGTCTTCGGGGGATGGATGGGTTCGGCGTGGGTCACGGCGTCACTCGTCCCCCTGACGGGGAGGGAGCGTGTAGCACGCCGCGACGCCCGGGCCGTCCTTCTCCTGTCGTGCGAGGGCGCTGCGCCGGGCGCGTCGCTCGATTGCCATCGGAAACGGATACGAACAGCCGACGGGCATTGACACCCCGGGTCCGGATAGGGTCCGATCCAGGGGTGACGCGGGTGGGGACAGCGACCGTCGCAGTCGTGCTCGCGGCGGGCATGGCGCAGTGTTGCTCGTCCGGGCGGCGCGGAACCCTGCCCGCGCCAGCCGGTTCCGATGCGTCGGTCGACGCGCCGCCCGATCACATCGCACAGGAGGCCGGGCCCGCCGATGCGCCGGCCGAGCCCACTCCCGCGAAACCCGGCGATGCCTGGTGGCAGGCCGGCCACGACGCGAGCCAGTCCAGCCGTAGCACTGCCACGGTGGCCAATCCTCCGGCGCTACTCTGGAAGGTCAAGCTGGACGGGCCGACCGATTACGCGGCGCCCGTGATCGACGACCAGAACCGCATCTACGTCTCGGACTCGACCAAGCTGTATGCGTTGGACGCGGCGGGCAAGACCCGCTGGACCTGGACCAGCGCGTCCGACAGCGGCTTCTTCGGCATTGCAGGTGTTGCCATCCACCACGACGGTACGGTTGTCGTGGCGGAGCACGGCGGCGCGCTGCGAGGCCTGTCGCCCGATGGCCAGGAGCTGTACGACGATCCACTCCTGGCCCAGGGCTTCGGCAGTCTGGAGGTGAGCAGCCCCGTTATCGGCAAGAGCGGGAACGTCTACGTCACGGCCCAGGAATTCTACGGTGGCGCGATGCTGTTCGCGTTCGACAAGGACGGCCAGCCGCTGTACCGGGTCACGCTGTCGCTCGCGCTGTCGCCGAGCGGTGTCGCCGAGGGGCCGGACGGCAGTCTGTACGTTGCGCTGCTCGACAGCGGCGATCCGACGCTCTCGCGCCTGGTCAAGCTCCGTCCTGACGGCACTCCTGTGTGGAAACGCCCCATCGGCCTTTCCGCAGTGACGCCAGCCGTGGCTCCCGACGGCTCGATCTGGCTGGGTCGCTGGGACAAGGGCACGAATCTCCAACGCTTCCTTCCCTCCGGTTCGGAGGTCTTCGGCACGTCGGTCGGCTTCGTCACGAAGGCTCCGGCCATCGATGCGCAGGGGAACGCCTACGTGGGGCAGCCGCAGGGGCTTGTCTCGGTTGCTCCGGACGGCCAGCAGCGTTGGATGGTTGAAAGCGGCCCGGGCCCTGGCGCGTACATGGAGATATGGACCCGGTCTGCCATCTCGGGGGACGGCGTGGTGGTCGTTTCGGACGACAGCGGCGCTCTCAGCGGCGTGAAGAACGACATCGTGCTGTGGAGCGTACAGCGCGACAACCTCGATACCGGCACGGCGCTCTACGACTCGGTGGCGATCGGCCCTGACGGCACGATCTACGCGGGCTCGCTTGGCGCCGACGAGCTGTTCGCATACCGCTGACGGACTACCACGTGACCTGCACCGGCCAGGCCTCGTCCTGGTCGCCTCCTGTCCCGAGATAGCCCTGCTGGCCCCAGCACCAGACCGTGCCCTTGCCGCGCAGCGCGCAGCTGAACATGCTGCCGAGGCCGACCTCGGCGACGTCCGTGAGCGGCACGCGCCCTGGTGGACTGCCGCCGTTTCCGTACGGCGCGTCATAGCCGTCCCCCAGCTTGCCGTAGGCCGGCTGGCCCCAGCACCACAGCGACGCGTCGCCCAGCCGCGCGCAGGTGTGGGCGCCGCCGCCCGCGACCTGGGCCACGTCGCTGATCCCCGGAACCTTCTGCGGGCTCGAGAAGTGATAATCCTGCTCGTAGATGTCGGGCGGCAGCCCGAGCTGGCCGAAGAAGTCCGCCCCCCAGCAATGCAGGCTCTTGTCGGCGGGGACCGCACACGTCCAGTACCAGCCGGACGCGATGGACTGCACCCCCGTCAATCCGACGACCTGCCGAGGCGTGGCCGAGCCCAGTGTCGCTCCGATGCCGAGCTGTCCGTAGCCGCCGCTCCCCCAGCACCACACCGTCCCATCCGACTTGAGCGCACAGACGTGATACTTCCCGAGCGCTACCTGCGTGGCGCCGTCGAGGCCGGGGATCAGCGCTGGGGTCGGGTCGAGGCCGGGAGTACCGGGACCTGCCTGGCCGCCGCTGTTCTCGCCCCAGCACAGCACGCGATGGTCGTCGCGCACCGCGCACACATCGCTTTCGTTCATCGCGACCTGGAGGGTGTGTTCGAGACCCGGGACCGGCGTGGGATCGTGGACGTTGCCGTCTTTCGTGCCGAGGCCCAGCTGTCCCGAACCGTTGAAACCCCAGCACACCAGCGAGCCATCGCTCTTGATGCCGCAGCCGGAGTAGTCCCCGAGAGCGATCTGCTTCAGTCCGTCGAGAGCGGGCTTGTGTGTCGGCGTGGACCCGTAGAACCAGCAGTACACCGCGCCCTGCACGGTCTGGACGCAACCCTGCGTCGCGCCCACGTAGAGCTCCGCGGCCTTGCCTTCCGGTTCGGGTGGCGCCGCTTCCGCGTCGGCCTCCGCGTCGAACGAGTGCCCCCCTGCGTCGGGGTAGACTCCCCCCGCATCGCGCGGGCTCCCGGGCCCGTTCGAACGGCAAGTCCACACGCCTCCGCCGCACAGCGACCCCCGTGAGCCGCCGCACCCGCAAGCAAGCAGGCCGATCAGCGCGACAGCAGGGATGTCGCCCGCCACAAGAAAGGTATGCATCGACCGTCCTCCCGCTCCGCCTGGCGGCGTCGCGGAAGCGCGCCCAGGCATCTTCTAGACTACCAATCCGGGCGTCGCGCGCCAGTTCCGTTGCGTGTCCCACCCGGGCGGAGCGCCGGGCGGGCGACAAGCTGGGCCGTGCGCCGGCAAGAGTGGCCAAGCGCTTCAGCTGGTGCTGAGCCGCGCGCGCAGGAAGTCCACGGCAGAGGCCATGCCGATGGCGTCCATGGGGGCGATGTTGAGGTCGCGCGAGACGGAGAGCAGGTTCGACTCGCCGAGCTGCATGTACCTCTCGAGATCGCGCGCGTAGTCGTTCATCGATCCGAGCACCGAGTCGTCGGTGGCCACGCCTAGAGCGTCCGGCCCGCTCCCGCACAGCGCGCGGGCCAGGCCGGCGGAAAAGCCGTCTTCGAGCAGCGTCGCTTCCAGATGCTGGCGGAACAGGCCGCCGAGGTCGGCGAGCTGTGCCTTGTCGACTCCGGGCACGACCACGGCGTAGAGTGTCAGGCTGCTGGTGAAAAGAAGGTGGCGCCGCCCGCTATCCCCGAGCAGGTTTGCGTACCAGTCGCCGAACGGAAAGCCCGGCGGCTCCTCGGAAAGCCCGCCCTCGTCGAGTCCCATGAAGGCGCGGAGCTTGCCGGTGAGCCTGAACATGGTCATCACCTCGACGATAGCAGTCCGCTCCGACGCCCGCGACCCTGTACGAGCACGACCAGCGCGGCCCGGTTGCATCATCCGCCGCGCCGATCCGTCACACGTTGGCTTGCTTCATCCCCGCACATTGCTCCAGAGCGCTGTCGTAGCGGGGACCGTCGCGGCCGCGGCGCCGGCCTTCAGCCAGACGATCCCACCCAGCGGCTATCCACCACCGCCCGCGGCGCGTGCGGCCGAACAGCAGACGATCCAGCAGCAGGCGCGGCAGGCCTGGCTCGATCGGCACCGCGCGGAACTGTGGGCCGAGGCGCAGAACGACGTCGACCGGGAGCGCCGCGACGCCTGGCTCGACCGCGGCCGGAGAGCTGTGCCGCCCGCCGTGACCATCACTCCACCGGAGCTGCAGTTCGCACTCGTCGGCACCCTGGGCGCATCGATGAGGTCGTTTTCCGCAAAGCATGGCCAGGTCGACACGGGGCTCGGCGGGCAGTTCGAGCTCCGCGCCGACTCCTGGTGGGCGATCCAGGCGGGCGGCAGCGTCGGAGCGTTCGGCGATTCGCTCACCCATCCGGGCTCGACCGCGGTCTCTGGCAACGCGGCGTTCCTGCTCGTTCCCGCCTCGTCGGACTCGCCCTACAACGACGCGACGCACGGCTATCTCGGTCTCGGGTTGCAGACGTTGTTTCCACTCGGCGGCGCCAACGTGCCGGGAGCGTACCTCGGCCCGTACCTGACGCTCGGCGCGGTCAACGTCTTTGGCCACCTGCAGAACGGCTACGGATACGCGGGCATCGTCGTCGAAGGGCGCGTTGGTTACCGGTTCTCGCTTGGCTCGGCAAAGACCGATCCCTTCAAGGGTATCACCACCGAGATCGTGCTCGGTCCGGTGCTGGGGTTCTGATGAACGCGCGCCTCGCTACCGGTTTATCGTTGCTCGCGTCGCTGGTCGTCGCGGCGCCGGCGTACTCACAGGTCCAGTGCACGCCGTGGAAGGGCTGCACCGTCACGGTCCAGCCGCCGCCCGTCTCGGCGCAAGGCCAGGCGCAGGGTCAGGGTTCGGCCAGCGCGCCGTCCGGGCAGACCGCCTGGCAGGCGGAGCTCGCGCGCCGCGCACAGTGGAAGGCGTACTTCGACTGGCGCGCGCAGGTGTGGGCCGAAGCCCAGGCTTCGATCGATGCGCGCGTGTACCTCGACGGCATGAAACAACAGGCTCGCCTGGTGCCGGATCGGTACGCATCGATGGCGTCGCCCGCGTATGCTGCCCCAGGCGACGCAACCGTCAGCTTCCCGCGGGTCGATATCGGTTTCCTCGGTTTCTGCGTCGGGGAGTACTCCGGTTCTGGCGGCGCGATGTACGTCGGCTACTGCCCCGCCTTCCGCTACCGCTTCGACCCGAACTGGGCGCTCGAAATGGATCCCGCCGTCGTCCAGGGCAAGTACGCGGGGCACGGTTTCGCGATGCTCGGCCTGCATCCCGGCGTGGAGTACGGCTTTGCCGTGGGCAAGCGCGGCCTCGCCGCGTCGCATCTGTACACCGTCGGCGGTCTCGATCTGTGGTTTCCCGTGTCGAATACCGACATCACGCCGACGGCGTTCCTCGGCGGCCATCTGGGCCTCGGCGCAACCCTCTCGGGCGAGACGTGGGGCATCGGTTTCGAAGTGCGCGGCCTGGTGCGCGGAGGGCTGGGCGACGGCGGCAACACTCTGGCGCGCTCGATGTCCACCTTCCGCGTCGGTTTCGAGATCCGCGCACCCGTGATCTACGTCTCGTTCTGAATCCTCCGGTCCGGGGTGATGCCCGCGATGCGCGCTCCCGGCATGACGCGCGCCAGCCCGGAGTCGATCCCGGCCGGTGGTGCGGCGCAAGTCACGGGCAGTATCGGATGCGGAGCACTTCGCCGCCGCTCGCTCCACTGCCGGCTCCCGTCGTGGCGGCGATCACACCGGGAGTGACGGCAAGTACGTACGGCAGCGCCTGCGGGTACGCGAGAAGCGATTGCGCCGCGCCACCACCGAGCTGCGCGCGCCAGATGCCGCGGTCGGTGTTGCTCGCGGAGCTCCGCCCCGTCGACCAGTACAGGTAGTCTCCGGACACTGCCACGCCGAACGGCGATGACGCATGCGCGACGACGCTCTTGTCTCCGGTCTGCTTGTCGATGCGGTAGACGGCGCCGTCGCGCGTGCTGGCCCAGTAGAGCGACGCTCCGTGCTCCGCGAGGCTCCACGTGCCCTCGGTCGTGTCGAACAGCGTGCCCTGCGCCAGCTCCACCGGGTCGGCACCTCCGGGCGAGACGCGCCAGAGCGCTGCTTCGGCTGGATCCTGTTTTGCCGTGGCACCAACCTGGAAGAACAGGTGCGCGCCGTCGGCCACCAGCGCGGTCGGATCGCCGCCCGTGTGCGCCACCTCGTCCACCTCGCCGCCTTGTGCGGAAACCCGATCGACGGCGCCGTTGACCGTGAAGAACACGGTGCCGTCCAGCACCGCGAGGGCCATCGGACCGTCGAGCCCCGAGGCCAGCGTGACGGGTGTGCCACCTTGCTTCTGGATCGAGCGGATCGTTCCGGCATCGTAGTCGGTCCAGTAGAGCGCGCCGTTGTCCTGGGAGATCGCATAGGGCACCGTCTCCGCGTCGGTCAGCACTTCGGAAGCTCCGCCGGAGAGCGGCGCGCGGACGATCGCACCGACGCCATCGGGCCACGGGGTGCCCCACGTGGTGAAGTACACTGCATCGGAGTCGGCGATGACGGCGCGCGTAGCGTCGGGGCTGGTCCAGCGCGTGACGCTGGTGTCGGTACAGCTCGCGGGGTGGGATCCGGTCGATACCCCCCCCGCACCCGCGGCGCCGACGGCGTCGCCGTTCTCGACGACTCCATTGCAGGCGGACAGGACGACGAGCGCGGACAGAATCGAAAAGCAGGGAATCAAGCGCATGAAAGCTCCTCCTGCCCTGGTAATGGGTACAGCCCCGGCGCCGGATCACGAAAAAGCACTCGCGGCGGCGAGCGGACGTCGTTCAGCGCAGACGTGTCCACTCGAAGTCGACGCTCTGACCGTCCGTCACCGACACGACCAGCAGCTTGACGACGAGGTCGGACGCGCCGTCCCTGACGACGCGCAGAGCGTAGACGTGGCCGCGGAAGGGACGCGCGTGCCCAGTCGTGCTCATGGAAAGCTGCGACGGCGGCGTGCCGAGCACGGGCGCGGCGTCCGGATCGTTGAACTTCCCGGACTCGAGCGCGAGTGCGGCGTAGCCCTGCCCGCTGCCGACTGTCTCGGTCACGCCGAGTTTCCCGGCAACCGCTGCGTCGGGCCCCAGGTCGACGATGATGCCGCGTTCGCCCCCCTGCACGCCGACCGCGAATTCGTCCGGGATCAGGTTCGCGTAGTCTATATGGCTGCCGGCGTTCCGGACCTGGCCGTTTTCGATAACGCTGCCGTAGCGGCCGCGCACGAAATCGAACGTGTGGCGCAACGGATCGGCGGCGACGAGCTCGACCTCCCCGCTGCCGAGTTGGCCGTTTTCGGTGACCGTGACGTCGTTGAGGCACGCCGGAAGGGCCACGAGCAGGACCAGGACAAGGATCCACTTCGTCATGGCGCCTCCACACAGCGCCGGGCGCGTTCCGAAAGCGGTCCGCCCGGATGGCGCGCGAGGAAGCCGCGCGCGAGCGCTGCGGCCCGGGCGCGGTCGCCGGCGCGGGCCAGCGCTTCGATGCGCAGCACGGTCGCCTCCGGAGCAAGCGCGCCGTCAGGGAACCGCGCGGCGTAGTCGTCAAGCGCGTCGAGCGCCGCGCGCGGCACGCCGCCGGACAGCGCCGAGCGCGCGCGGTCGAGCGCCGCGACTTCCTGCGCGAGGCGGGTGGACGGCGCGGCAGCCGACGCGCTGGGCGTCGCGGGCCGCGACGGTGGCGGGGGAGTGTGCGTCGTTGGCGCTGCGGACGACGCCAGGACAGGCACTACGGGGCGCGAACGCTTCACGGCGGGCGCGGGACGCCGCGGCGGCGCCGAAGCAGCGCGGCGCGCCGGCCCGGCCGGGCGCTCGGCAAGCCTCTCGACGCCCACGGCGCCGCCGGCCACGATGGCCCCCGACACCAGGCCGATCGCAAACGCCTTGAACACACCCGCCGCGATCGCGCTCGAACCGCCCGCGGCAGCGTGCGCCCCCTGCACGGCGGCGTGCCCCGCGCCCGCCGCAGCCCCCAGGCCGCCGACCGCGGCGAGCGCGCCGGACAGCGCCCGTCGTCGCGCTGCGCTCGGCGCACTCGCCTCTTGTGCCGCTTCGAGCAGCGAGCGCTCGAAACCGGCATCGAGCAGGTCAGAGAGCCGCTCCGGATCGCTCATGACGCACCTCCAGTCTGCGCGCGCAGGCGCCTGGCGAGCGAGAGGAATTCGCTGCGCGCGCGCCGGAGCCGCGAAGCGACGGTCCCGCGCGGGACGCCGAGCAGCGCGGCGGTCTCGTCGGTGGTCAGCTCCTCCAGCTCGAACAGCACGAACACCTCGCGCTCCCGCTCGCCCATCCGGTCGAGGATGCGGTCGAGCAGCGCCAGCCGCTCCTTCGCGGCCAGCAACTCTTCCGGCCCGGATCGTGGATCGCCGACGTCACGCTGGGGTAGAGTCCGCTGCTGGTTCCGCGCGTGGGCCCGGCGCGCATCGGACGCGACGCGCAGCGCAGAACCGTACAGGAACGAGCGCTCGCTGCCGGGCCGCACGTCGGACAGGCGTCGTGCGAACACCACGAACACCTCCTGTGCGGCGTCGTCGACACCTGACGAGGGCACGCCCAGGCGCGCGAGCAGACGCCAGATATAGTCGAAGTGCTCGGCGACGGCAGCTCGCACCCGCGCTTCGGCATCGGCGCCGCTCCGCTCCGGGACTACTGTCTCCGTCGCCATCGGCACGTACTGTAGCCGTGGACGCAGCGAGGACGGTTCGGGGCCCGGGCATTCCACGTCCAGGTGATGGAACAACGCGCGGCTGTGGATCGGAAAATCGTCGCGCCGGCGCCGATTCCAGCGATTCCGGCAATTTGCGGCACGAGGTAGGCCCGGCGCCGGGTGCCGCGCGCGGGCTGCTCGACCCAGAAGCGGTTCAGGGTCGTGGGCAGCTCGACGCCGCCCGAAAGCTCGAGGAACCAGCGCGGAGACAGCGCCCAGCGCACACGGGCCAGCGCGTCCAACGAGAACCAGAACGTCGACGCGCTGCCGCCGGACGAAAGCTCGCCGCCGTGCGAGCCGGACAGCGCGCCGAGGCACGGCTCGATCGACAACGCCGGATGCCGGGTGGCGACGCGCAGCGGACACAGCTCGAGGCCCGCTGCGACGCGGTGGAAGCTCGAGAAGGTGGCGTCGGACGCTGTGCCGCGGGCGTAGCCGAGCGAGGCGCGCAGGCCCGGCGATAGCAGCTGCGTCCCGCCCAGACGCAGCTCGAACGCGGCGCTGCCCATTGGAGCGACGTCCGGAGCAATGTCGCCGGTGACGCCGGCTGAAGCGACGACGGCGCCGTGCCAGCGCCGCTCGCGATGAACCGGCGGCACGGGCCGCGCTGCACGTCGCCGCGGCAGAAGCGCGGGGCGCGGAAGCGCTGCCGCGCGCGGAGCGGGGGTGGAGCGGGGCGGCGTTGAAGCGGCGTGCGGCGACGGCGGCGCGGGCGCGGCGGGCGCAGCGGACGCCCGCTCTCCGCTCATCGCCACCACGATGGCCAGCGCGAGCGCATCGATGACCTCGCCGCAACGGTCGGCCTGGAAGTGCCGCACGCCGCCGGAGGCGCCGTCCCAGACGAGAGCGGCGTCGAAGCCCGCTCCGGTGCGCGCCACCCGCACCGAAGCGTGGGGCGAGCCGGATGCCACGCGTTCGGCATCCGGCATGCGGGCGTGGATGCGCGCGACGAGCTCGGCGGTGGGAGGGCAACCGTGCGGCGCGGAGTAGTCCAGACTGAAGCGCGCCGGCGCAGCGGCGCGCGCGCCGCCTGTCGCAAACAGGAGCACCAGCAACAGCGCCGGCGGGAGGGCTCGCACGGCCGGTGGAGTATCACGGTACTGCCCCCGCCGGGGCACTGTCAGGAGAGGTGCCAACCAGAGGGCGAGGCGGTCGCCTGCGCGCGCGCGGCGACCAGCCCTCGACATGTGTGCGGCGACTCAGTAGTGCCAGGGGAACTTCGAGTAGTCGCGCTGGCGCTTCTCGAGGAAGGCGTCGCGGCCTTCCTGGGCTTCTTCGGTGCCGTAGGCGAGGCGGGTCGCTTCGCCGGCGAAGAGCTGCTGGCCGACCATGCCGTCGTCGATCATGTTGAAACCGAACTTCAGCATGCGCATGGCCGTCGGGCTCTTGGAGTTGATCTTCTTGCCCCAGTCGAGCGCGAAGTCCTCGAGCCCGGCGTGCGGCACGACCGCGTTGACCATGCCCATGTCGGCGGCCTGCCTCGCCGAGTAGTTGTCGCCGATGAAGAAGACTTCACGCGCCTTCTTCTGGCCGACCTGACGCGCGAGCAGCGCCGAGCCGTAGCCGCTGTCGAAGCTCGCGACGTCGGGATCGGTCTGCTTGAAGACCGCGTGCTCCTCGCTCGCGATCGTCATGTCGCACACGACGTGCAGGCTGTGGCCGCCGCCGACGGCCCAGCCGGGCACCACGGCAATGACGACCTTGGGCATGAAGCGGATCAGCCGCTGCACCTCGAGGATGTGCAGGCGGCCCAGGCGCGCGGGATCGACGCCCTCGGCTCCCTCGTAATTGTAGCCGTCCCTGCCGCGGATGCGCTGGTCGCCGCCCGAGCAGAACGCCCAGCCGCCGTCCTTCGGCGACGGGCCGTTGCCGGTCAAGAGCACGCAGCCCACGTCGCTCCACATGCGTGCGTGGTCGAGCGCCGTGTAGAGCTCGTCCACCGTGTGCGGGCGGAACGCGTTGCGCACCTCGGGGCGGTTGAACGCGATGCGCACCGTGCCCTGACCGAGCGCACGGTGGTAGGTGATGTCCGTGAAGTCGAAGCCGTCGACGGCGCGCCACTTCGCGGGGTCCATGATTGCCGACACCATGGGGCGGCTTATAGCGACGGACGCGCGTCGCGTCGACGCTGGGGCTAGGTGCCGCCCCCGGTGCGCTCGACAGCCGACTGCAGCAATAGCTCGATTCGCTTGGGGTCGACCGGCTTCTCGAAGCGCAGGTTCGGTGCCGAGGCGAGCAGCGACTGGGCGCGTTCGGTGACGGCGCCGCCGCTCAGGAACACGATGCGGCGCTCGAGTCCGCCGCCGCGGGCGGCGAGCCGCTCGTAGACATCCATGCCGGTCACATCCGGCATCATCAGATCGCACAGGATGATGTCGAACCCGCTATCCTCCTCGAGCAGCGCTAGCGCTTCGGCGCCGCCGGACATCGCGGTCACGTTGTGGCGTCTGAGAAGACGCTGCATCGACTTCAGTACGAGCTGGTCGTCGTCGACGAGAAGGATGCGATAGCGGTTCATCTTCACGGCGTGCATCGCGGCGCTCGAGCGGTGGGGCGCGAAATCCGCCGGGGCAGGAGGCAGCACCAGGCTCACGGTGGTGCCCGCTTCGAGGGTGCTCTCGATGCTGATCCGCCCGCCGTACTTGTCGACGATGTTGCGGCAGACCGACAGCCCGAGCCCCGTGCCGACGCCGACCGGCTTGGTGGTGAAGAACGGCTCGAACACGCGCGGGAGCACGTCGGGCGGGATGCCCTTGCCGTTGTCGGCAACCCGCACGCGGGCCTCTCCCGAGGGAGTGGTATCGACGCTGACGCGGATGGTCAGCTTGCCCTTCTGCTCGTCGCCGGCGGCCTGGGATGCGTTGACGAGCAGATTCAGCAGGACCTGCGCGAGCCGCGAGGCGTTGGCCTTGACGGCTGGCGCCTTGGCGTAGTCGGTGACGATCTCGGCACCGTGGCGGATGCCGGGTCGGGCCATCTTGAGTGTGGAGCCGACTACGCTAATGAGGTCGACGCGCTCTTCCTGGTCTTCGCTGCGCGTGAAGGTCTTCAGGTCGCTGACGATTTGGCGGACCCGCTCGACGCCCTGTTGCGCCTCGTGCAGGGCCTCCTCCAGCTCGGGGCGGAGCGTGGCCACGGAGCCGGCATCCAACCTGGGCAGCTGCTCGACCAGGAAGGCGATGTTCGCGACCACGTAGGCCAGGGGGTTGTTCACCTCGTGGGCGACGCCGGCCGCGAGCGTGCCGACCGCCGCCATCCGCTCCGCTTCACGCAACTGGCTCTCGAGTCGTTCCCGATCGCCGAGGTCGCGCACGACGACCGCCAGCGCGGGGGCGCCGTTCCAGCCGATACGCAGCGTGGACAGCTCTGCAGTGATTTCGATTTTTCCGACGAGACGCCGACGGACCGTAGGGAAGGCCGTCCACTCGGGCGCGGTGAGCGAGCGCTCGCCGTTCCGGATGACGTCCGCGAGCTCGTCCGGGTGGATCAACTCTCTCCACTCGCGCAACACGAGGTCGTCGGCGGAGTTGTATCCCAGCATCCGCCCGAGCGCCGCGTTGGCGTAGACGATGCGGCCCATCCGGTGTACGACGATGCCATCCGGAAAGCGGTCGACGATCATCTGCAGGACGGGGTGGGGTACCGTCGCGACCGCGTCCACGGCAGTACGCATTCCCGAGCGCCCCGTCTGGGCGCCGGCCTCGTCGCCGGGGTGCTTGCGCGCGCCTGCCACATCTACAAGCTGAACGTGTGTCGGGCGCCTGTCCAGACACGATGGTGTCGGTTATGGCTCGTCGCGGCAGGGGACGGCTATCCGCGCCCCTGCCGCGTTCCTCCGGGGGCGTCAGCCCGCCGGGTTCGTGACCTGGCCGACGAAGAGCAGCGTTCCGGAGCTGTCGCGGATGAAGAAGATGAACGAATGGTCGGCGTTGAAGTCCTTGGGCTGCACGGGCATGCCGCCGGCGTTCATGATCACCGCGGTGGCCGCGGCTGCCTCGGTGCCGGACTCGTCCACGCCGACAAAGGCCTTCTGCAGCACATCGCCGACGTACAGCTCGCGCTTGGGCTCCATGCCGGAGAAGTCGGCGGCCGGAAACTCGAAGGCGTCCTTCATGCCCAGCGCCTGGAGCGCCGGCTTGAGCGAGGTCGAGCCCCACTCGAACTTGAACTTCGGCAGGCTCACCGAGACTTCGCTGCCCTGCATCGCCTTGTCGACGCCCTGCATCCAGCTGGTCGACAGGCCCTTCCGGATCTCGTTGAAGTGTCCCTGCGCGGGCAGCACGATGCGCATCGAGACCGCGCCACCGTCGTAGGGCAGGTCGACGACCTGGTAGTTCGTGCCCTCGGCGTAGGACAGCGTCTCGGTCTGGTGCATCGTCGACACGGTGACGTCGCTGCCCGACAGCGGGTGGAATGCGGCGTCGGCGGTGAAGGTCTTGTCGAACGGATAGACCCAGCTGCCGTAGAAGTAGAGCGCGTTGGTCAGCACCAGCCGCGTCGTCGGATCGATGGCGTCCTTGCCGATCAGGTTCTTGATGCGCCCCTCGGTGTTGTCGCTCACCCAGCCGTTGATGATCTGGCGTGAGCCGTCCGGGTCACTCGCGAAGTCGAGCAGGTGCACGCCGGCGTCGTAGCTGACGGCGAGGGTGTCGAGGTACGGCGCGTTGAACTGGTAGTCCTTCTGCGCCCAGCTGGCGTTGACCAGATCGAGGCGCAGGCTCTTGTCGCCCTCGTCCGTCTTGTGCGGCGCGATGTTCTCCGACGCGAGCGCCATCGCGAGCTTGTTCAGCGCGGGGTGGAGCTTTTCCTGCGGCAGGTCGAAGTGCATGGCCTGCGCCATCTGCGTGGCGGTGTCGCCCTTCGCTCCCGCGTAGGTCATCGCCAGCGCGACGGTTGCGCTGATCGGCGACATGATCACGTTGCCGTCGTCCGACTGCGTGAGCTGGGAGTAGAGGTCGAACGCAAAGTCGCTATTGCCGGTGAGGAGCGACTGGTAGTCGGGGTCGGCGACCTGGGGATTCTTCTCGTGCTGCAGCGACGAGCGCGCGATGTCGGCGCCGCTTCCACCTCCGGTGCCTCCGGTGCCGGTGCCAGCCGGTTGGTTGGAGGAACCGCAGCCGACCGCCGCCAGCAGTGCCAAAGTGGCCCCCGAAAGTCCCATTTTCCTACCGAGATTCCGCATCATTTTCCGTGTCTCCCTGGGTGCGGCGTACGTGCCGCGTGCCCCGCCCCCAAGCAACCGGTGTGCCACACCGGAGCACGTGTGACTACCCGTGCCGCAGACCGGATTCCTGCAGATCGAGCCGCCGCAGTGTGCCAGATCGTGCCAGCAGGCGGACGGCGTTGTCCCGGGCTTCTTTGCCGAGGGCAACTGCTGCGCTTCGAACTTCCGGCTCGAGACGAACTTCGAGTTCGTCGACTGCGGCGTCATCAAGTAGGCGCTGGCGCGGCTATTTGGCCGCGGCGGTATCCGGCGAGAACGGCTTCATGCCCGCCGGGTCCTTGCAGCAGCGGGTGCTGACGAAATAGTAGCTGAAGGTCGGGTAGTGACTGGTCGTGACGGGCCGGCAGGCGTTGCGAACGTGCCCCCACGCGCCGCCCTTGAGCGCCGCGAAGACGGCGTGCTCCTTCGGGCGGTCGTGAGCCGCGAGCGTCCACTCGTCGAAGTTGCCGGTCATGTCGTACACGCCGTATCCGCTCACGCACTCCGGCTTGCCGCCGCTCGGCACGCTCTCGTCGAGGCGCTTCAGTTCCGGATCGCGGACGGCTGGCTTTTCCGAGTAGATCTTCGCGAGGCTCGGCTTGATCCAGCGGTTGTCGATGTTGCAGATCTTCTTCGACCGCACGTAGCCGGCGGGGAAGGGCAGGTCCTTCGGCCCTTCGCAGGCCGCTGTCCACTCGCTCTCGTAGCAGAGGCGCTTGCCCTCGGCGGCGCACTTCCCCATGGCCGTGTACCAGTCGATCATGACCGGCGGGTGCGCGCCCTTCTTGTTCGGGTACTCGTAGCGGTCGATGCAGAAGTCGAGCTGGATGTGCTGGCCGATGCACTTCGGCGGCGCCTGCTTGAACTCCTGGCAGATGTGCAGGTGGTTCGGCTTGTCGTAGGTGCTGTGCAGGCAGGTACGCTCCACCTTGGTGCAGAAGTTCTTCTTGATGTGGATCATGCCGTCGGGGCATTGCGCCTGGGCGGTCGCGGCCTCGGCTCCGGCATCGCCCGCCTCCGGCGCGGCGTCCGGCGTTCCGGCGTCGACGGCTGGAGCGGGTGCAAGCGTCGTGGCCGGCGGGGGCGGCGGAGGCGCCGGCATCTGCGCTCCGCCGCACGCCGAAAGCCCCGTGAGCGCGAACGCCGTCCCCAGCTGGCGCGCAATCTGTCGCGAGAGACGACCCACGGCCCGTGCCTAGCACGCGCCGCGTGTGCGGCGCGACACCGGCCGCGGGGTCAGCTGCGCGCACCCGCATCGGCCTGCCGCGGCGGATCGAGGACCAGATGCGGCAGCATGCGCTTGAGGCTGCGCACGCCGATGCCCCGCACGCGGAGCAGATCGGTCGCCCTGCGGAAGCGCTTCAGCCGCCGGCGCAGCTTGACGATGCTGCGGGCGCGCTTGTCGCCCACGCCAGGCAGGCGCGTGAGCTCCTCGGCGCTGGCGACATTGAGGATCACCTTGCCGTCGGCGGTGATGCCGCGGGGGTGGCCCGGGCTACCGGCGTCGCTAGAGTCCGCCGAAGCGCTCGACGCTGGCGACGGCCGGACCGCCTGCCCCGGGGGCTTTGTCTTCGCTGGGCTCCCTCTGCGCTGCGAGGCGAGCCAGGCGGAGCCGATGTCGTCGACGACCGGAGCGCCGGTCGCGACCGGCACGCCCTGGACGCCCGACAGGATCGACGCCGCTCCGACGCCGGCCAGAGCCAGCATGAACAGCAGGATGGCCGCGGCCTTGAGCGCCACCGGCGCCCAGACGCTCTGCCGGTAGCGTTCGCGCAGCTGCGCGAACGGTCCGCCGGGCTGGGCGGGGGCCGCGCTACGACCCCCGCCCGGCTCGACGCCGACGACGCTCTTCTTCGAGACCGGACCGCCCGTGGGCGATCCGGTTTCCAGCTCGATGAGGCTCATCGGATCACCTGGCCTCAGGCGTACTGCACGACGGTTTCGGTGGACGCGCCATCGCCGTTGCTGCGCCGGGCCGCCGCGGCGGCTTCGTCGCGCGGCGTGTAGTCGCGGATCTGGAACTCGCCCGAAACGGGCACGGCCTCGAGCTTGACGTTCAGCGAACCGTCGCGGTTCACGAACGCGACGCCGACGCGGTTCCAGTAGTTGCGCCCGTTGCGCTCGGTGATGACGTAGACGATCTTCATTTTGGCATCCATGACGTGTCTCCTCGGGTTGACGTGCCGCCTGGCCCGCGCGCGGGGTGCGTGGCGGGTGGCGGCGGCACCCGGGGATGGAGCGAGCCGCGTGCCAGAACCCAAGGGGCCGGGATCATTGGCGTTTGCATCCCGCGGGGGGTGGCGGCGCCAGGTTCCGCCGGTGGCGGCCGCCACCCTGCGCCGGGCGGTTTGCCGGGCCCTGGCCAGCGTGGTCTACTCCCGCTTACGTAACGGCAGCCAGGAGACGAACCATGAACGAGCGTCGCGGGGGCGGAGTTTCACGCCGTGAGATGATGAAAGGCGCGGCGGTAGCCGGCCTGGGTGTCGCCGGAGCCGGCCTGCTCTCTTCCGCAACGGCCGAAGCCGCCGATCGCCCGGCCATCGATCACCTGATCGCCAAGGCGCCAGCGGGTTTCAAGCCGATGGTGGTGCCCGGCAAGGTGGTCAAGGTGACCAGGGCCGGCGATTTCAAGTCGCTGATGCAGAAAAACGAGCTCTGGCCGAAGCCCGAGGTGGCGCGCGCCATGTTCGAGAAGGGGATGACCGCTTTCACCGGCGCGCCGAATGCCGTCGAGGCGATGAAGAGGTTCATCCACAAGGACGACGTCGTCGCGATCAAGGTCAACGGCATCGCGCTCCAGGCGCTGGCCACGAACTTCGAGCTGATCCTGCCGGTGGTCGAGACGGTGCTCAAGCTCGGCGTTCCGGCCGACAGGATCACCGTCTACGAGCAGTACCCCAAGTTCCTGGCGGGGACGCGCATCGGTCGCAAAGGCTACGACCTGCCGGCCGGCGTGAAGACAGCCACGCACAACAACAACAACCACCCGATGCCGCCGGTGCGCATCTACAACGGCATCCCGACGAAGTACTGCCGCTTCCTGCTCGAGGCGACCGCGGTCATCAATATCAGCATGGTCAAGGATCACTCGATCTGCGGCTACACGGGCCTGCTCAAGAACATGACGCACGGCAACGTGAACAATCCGCAGGCCCACCACGACCACAATGCCAGCCCGCAGATCGCGATGCTCTACAACCATCCGATCGTGACGAGCCGCGCGCGGCTGAACATCACCGACGCCTTCAAGGTGAAGTACGATCGCGGACCGCTCGACAAGCAGCCGGCTACCAAGACGCCCTACGGCGCCGTGTTCGTGTCGACCGATCCGGTGGCGATGGACCGCCTCGGCTGGGGCATCGTCGAGGCCGAACGCAAGAAGCGGCATCTGCCGACGCTGGAGCAGGCTCACCGCGAGCCCCGCTACATCAAGGTGGCGGGCGAGCTCGGCCTCGGCGTCTACGATCTGAACGCTATCCGCCTGCAGACCGTCCAGGCCTGATGCGAATCCCGCGTCTCGCTGCGCCGAGGCGTTGCGTTCTCGAGCTGGGTTCGCCTTGGTCGACTTGACGTTCCATAATCTCCAGCAGTGCTGCGTCCAACGGATGTGAAACGGCAAGCGGTGCGGGTCGGCCTTTTCGCACTGGTGCTGCTCGGCGCCAGCGCCTGCGGCCCCAGCGTCGTGCGCCAGCCGCCGGGCCGTCCTCCGACGCCGCGCTCGGTGAGCGTTTCGGAGCCCGGCGGCGACGCGGCGGATTCCGCATCGCGCGGCACTGAAGCGCCTGCTCGCCGCGCCCTGGGGGCGCAGGAACGACAAGGACGGACAGCTCGAGGCGCCGACTCCCGACTGGAAGAACTGGAAGCGTGTCCGCTACTGGGGCGTCCACCACTTCACCGGCTTCCGCTATGGCGACGAGCATCACGTCATCGCCATCGTGTTCGTCAAGCCCGTGCCCGAAGGCGTGACGCCGGACGCCGACGCGTGCATGGAGCGTTTCGTGTCCTGGGCCCGCTCCAGGATCCGCAACTTCGACGTGAAGCTCGGGTCCATCGAGCGCAAGGATGGCCACTGGCGCGGCAAGCAGATGGACGTGGAGTCCGTGGACGGCAACGTCGACTTCGGCTTCTCGCACCACCACTTCTCGGCGGCGTGGGCGACGTATCCGGCCTATCCCGATGCCTGCCTGACCTACGCGATCGCAGTGCCCTGGCGCGGGCAGAAGGAGCTCGCCCAGAAGCTCCGCGACCGCTGGGTCGACGAGGGCTTCTCGCGCATGCGCACGCTCACGAAGAAGGCGCCGCACCGCCAGTAGCTATCCGCCGAAGCCCGCCAGGATCCTGGCCACCGCGTAGACGCACACGGCGCCCACCCAGATCAGGCTGCGGAAGCGCATGCCCGCGTCAGAGCCCCAGTACGGAGCCAGCGGCGGTACGAGCAGGGCGATCGGAGCGCGCCAGCGGGGATGCCGCATGAGGAGCCCCACCACGAGCGAGACGTGAGCGGTGACCAGGACGCCGAAGGCGACGCTGGCAACGAGGTAGATGGCCAGATCCACGGGCAACCCATGCTAGATCAGCGCGTCCCGCCGTGCGGGTCCGCGCGCCGCGGCCTTGGCCTGCCTGCCCGTGGGGGTCGCGGCCCGCTGGCCTGGAACGGCAGAATCCTTGCGCGGGGCGCCGCTTTTGGCTGGTTCGGCGCGGCGCGCTGCTAGACTCCGCGGACTGTGAGAAACACCCTCCTGCTCGCCCTGGCCGTGCTGATCGGTCTCCTGGCTCCGTTGGGCCTCTGGCAGACCGCTTTCGCCCAGGGCAAGTCCCGCGATTCCGGCATCCTGCCCGTGCGGGACATCAAGCCGGGCATGAAGGGCTACGGCCTCACCGTGTTCAAGGGGACAGAGCCGGAGCAGTTCGCGGTTTCCGTGATCGGTGTGCTGAAGAATTTCCAGCCGCGCCAGGATCTCATCCTGATCAAGACGAAACACCCGCGGCTCGCCGTGACCAAGGTCGTGGCCGGGATGAGCGGCAGCCCGATCTTCATCAACCACAAGATGGTCGGGGCTTATGCATACGGTTGGACCTTCGGTGAAGAGCCCGTCGCGGGCGTGACGCCGATCCAGAACATGCTGAACGAGCTGCACCGCCCGATCCCGAAGATGATCAACGGCTGGCCGCTGGTGCCGGGCCCTCCGCACGGCAAGCGCCAGGCACGTCGATCGATGAGCTCGGTGAATCGCTATGCCGGTTCGCTCGATCACTACGATCTCGACCAGCATGCCCGGCAGATCGAAAAGCACAACGCCTTGATGCTGCCCGGCTCGTCGAGCCCCGCCAGGCCGGTCGACACGCCGCTCTTGATGGGCGGCATGACGAGCTCGGCGATGGGTCTGGCGAAGAAGCTGCTCTCGCCGCTCGGGCTGGCCCCGCTTCAGGCGGGTGGCGGCGGCAGCGCCGAGCAGGCCGGCGGCGGTCCCAACCACTTCGTGGATGGCGGAGCGATCGGCGTGCAGCTCATCCGGGGCGACATGAGCGCCATGGGCCTCGGAACGGTGACCAGCGTCCATGGCAACAAGCTGGTCGCGTTCGGCCATCCCATGATGCAGTCCGGTGTCACGGCGCTGCCGACCTGCACCGGCAAGGTGCTGTGGTTCCTCGCCAGCAAGATGCGCTCGTTCAAGATCGGCGAGCCTCTCAGGCCGCTGGGCGCGCTGGTGAACGACCGCCTCGCGGCCATCGTCGTCGACGAGAACGTCAAGGCTCCGGTCATCCCCGTGACGATGCACATCAAGGGAGTGGACGGAGCGCCGGTCACCGACTGGAAATTCCAGGTGGCCGAGGAGAAGTTCATGTCGCCCGCCTTCCTCGCGATCGCCCTCGGCAACGCGCTGCAGGCGACCGCGGCCGAGCGTCAGGACGTGAGCTGGACGGCCCAGAGCCACCTGGCGATCCATGGGCACGGCAGCATCGACCTCGAGGACTTCGGCGTGGCCATCGGCGGCACGCCCGACCCCCAGGACTTCGTGCGCTCCAATCTGGTGCGCTCGATGGGCGCCCTGATGAACAACCCCTGGCAGCCGGTGCTGATCGACGGCGTCGAGATGACCATCCGGCTGCGCTACGCGCGCGACATCCTGCGCCTGCGAGGCAGCGAGATCCTCGATCCGGAGGTTCAGGCGGGGCAGGCGGCGCGCATCCGCCTGACGCTGATCCCGTACGCCTCCAAGCCGGTGACGCGGATCGTCTCGGTGCCGATTCCGGCGCATCTGGCCGGCAAGACGCTGTCGCTCGAGATCTCGCCCGGCTACACGGAAGAGCGCGATCTGGCCGATCCAGACAATCTCGGCGCTCTCATCCACAACCTGGCCCACGCCACCTATCCGCCAAAGTCGGTCATCATCTCGTTCAACGCCGGCGACGGCGCGGTGAGCTACAAGGGTCACGTCGCGAAAGACCTCCCGCCCGGCGCGCTCGACGCGATCCGCCCGACTTCCAGCTCGGTGGCACCCGACACCTTCCGCTCCGAGACGCGGCTCGTGGTACCGCTGCCCGACTTCATGACCGGGCAGGACCACGTGAGCGTGGAAGTGAAGCCCGTACTGCACTGATCTCCGTCGTCCCCCGTGGTCCCTGTCGCCCGGGCGCCGTCACGCCGGCGGCCCGCTAGAGGAAGCCCCCAGTGAAAAGCCAACTTGCCCATCGACTTGTCGAAAGCTCCATCGGTCTCGCCCTGCTTTTCAGCGCGGCGCACGCCCTCGCCGTCGGCACACGCCACTTCGACCTCGAGAACGGCGACGATTTCAAGGGCGGCGACCTGAAAGGCGTCGCCGTCGATTCGGCCGGTCAGGTCCGCGCGGGCTTCAACCTGGGCGCGATCCCCGTGCCGGAGGGGACGACGATCTGGAGCATACTGCCCATGCCCGACGGCTCGCTGCTGCTCGGGACGGGCAACGAAGGCAAGCTGCTCTCGCTCAAGGGAGCGAAGGTCGGCGTGGTGGCGGACACCAAGGCGCTCGTGGTCACGTCGCTCGCGCATGCCTGGGGCAGCAGCGTCGTGATGGGCACACTGCCCGACGGCAAGGTGATGAAGCTCGATGGCGGCAAGCTCTCGACCCTCGCTGCCCTCAAGGGCACCGAGCACGTGTGGCAGGTCGCTTTCGACAAGAAGAAGGGCGTCGTGTATGCGGCCACCGGTCCCGAAGGGAAGCTGTGGCGCATCGACCGGACCGGCAATGCACAGGTCTACTTCGATGCCCCCGAGCAACACCTGATGAGCGTCGCGGTGGCTCCGGACGGCACCGTCTACGCCGGCGCCAGCAACAAGGCCAAGCTCTACAAGATCACCGGCCCCGGACGCGCCAGCGTGCTGTACGACTTCGACCGCACCGAGGTGCGCGACATCGCGATCGGACCAAAGGGCGAGATCTACGCGATCGCCAACAAGCTCACGACCGGGAGCTACGCGCCGACGCGCAAGGGGCATGGCATCCCGACCAGCGCCGGCCCGGCGTCGAGCGCGCCGAAGACGAAGGGCAAGGGCACGCTCTACGAGTTTGCGCCCGACGGCTCCTACGACCAGTTGCTCGACAACAAGGACGAGCACTTCGTCAGCCTCGCGGTTGGCGACGACGGTCGGCCCTACGTCGGTACCGGCGTGGAGGGCCGCGTCTACACGGTGGACACGTCCCACAACCAGGTGCTGGTGGCCGACACCAAGGAGCGTCAGGTCACGGCCCTGCTCCTGAGCGGCAAGCACCAGTTCGTGGCCAGCAGCGATCCGGCCGTACTGCATCCCGTCCACGGCGTCGGCGGCGCCGACGCGGTGTGGACCAGCAAGGTGCTGGATGCCGGCATCCGCGCGCACTTCGGGCGCATGAGCTGGGTTTCCACCGGAACGCTCGAGCTGTCGACCCGCACCGGCAACACCAAGGAGCCGGACAAGACCTGGAGCGGCTGGAGCCAGCCCATCGCGGCGCCGGCGCGGCTCGCGAGCCCGCCCGGGCGCTACCTGCAGGTGCGCGCCCGCTGGAGCCGAGACCCGAAGGCGATCCTGAGCGAGCTCGAGATCCCGTTCGTGACCGACAATCTCCGCGCGACCCTCACGGAGATCGACGCGAGCTCCGGCGCGAAGAAGAAGAAGGGCTCGTCGTCGTCGTCGTCGTCGGACGGCGTGCACAAGTCAGGCGGTCCCATCACGAAGAAGCCCGACACGAAGGTCAAGCTCACCTGGAAGGTCGACAACCCCGACAAGGACGAGCTGCGCTACCGGATCGACTACCGCCTGATCGGCACGAAGACCTGGTACGACATGCTCAAGCCGGACGAGGTCCTCACCAAGAAGGAGTACACCTGGGACACGGCGGACCTGCCGGAGGGGCGCTACCGCGTGCGCCTGGTCGCCAGCGACGACATCTCGAATCCGCCGGGCCACGCCAAGCAGAGCGAGCTCTTGAGCGACATCGTGCTTGTCGACAACACGCCGCCGACCGTGGAAGGGCTCAGGGTTGCGGGTCGCCACGTGCAGGGCACCGCCGTGGACGGTGTGGGCCCCATCAAGCGGATCCAGATCTCGATCGCCGGGACCGGGGTCTGGTACCCGTTCTATCCGGTCGACGGGGTCTTCGACGACCAGCGCGAGAAGTTCGACGCCGACGTGTCCAGCTTCTCGCCCAGAGGCCCGGCGCTGCTCAGCGTGCGCGTCTACGATCAGGCCAACAACTACGTGATCCGCAACGTCACGCTGAAGTAGCCGATCTGGGCCAGGACCGCGACACGGCTGCCAGGGTCCCGGCCGTGCCCGGAGCGCGCCGCGCACGATTCGGCCTCCGGCACGGCATGTGCTCTACTGGCAGCTGGTGCTAGAGTTCCGGGTATATTCCCGGGCTTTTCCCAGGGCTCTCGCTGGGTTCGATGTCACGACCTCTCCGCTTGTTCGTCCGTAGTCTTCTCGGCCTCGCGCTCGCCGCCGGCTTGGCCGCAGCGGGCTGCGCCAGCCTCGGCGACGCGAGCGCGCTGGGCAACGGTCACTGCTTCGGTCTGCAGTGCCCGGACTCGGGAGTCGGCGCGGGCGGCGATGGCACCATCGCCAACCCGCCCGAGGCCGGTAGCGACGCCGAAGCCGGCCCCGGAGGGACGAGCCATCTGTGCGCCAGCGGCTGCCAGCCGGATGACCCGACGGCGTGCACCGGCGTCGGCGCGGGTCCAGCCGAAGCGGGCCCGGGCGATGCCGCCTTCACCGCCGATGCGATGACCACCCCCGACGCCGGCGCGAGCGCGGACGCGGCAGCGGGCTTCGCCGATGCTGCGGCGGGACAGGGCGATGCGGCGCCGGACGCAGGCGCTGGCGTGCCGGCGCCGGGTTACGGCTGCCATCTCACCCGCCAGAGCGGTTCGGCGGTGGCGGTGTGCGAACCCGCAGGCCAGGGCAGGGAGCACGCGCCGTGCGTTGACTCCAGCGACTGCGCTGCGGGCTACGGCTGCGTGCTGGACGGCGCGGCGGGCGAGTGCCGTCACTTCTGCTGTGCCGGCAACTCGGCCTGCGCGTGCGATCCGGACGCGGGCACGGACTGCGATCCCGGGCTCGCCGGGACGTTCTGCGCCGACCGCCCGCTGAAAGCCGACATCCCGTACGGCGGTCCCACGCAGACGCAGCAGCTGGCCCCCGTGTGTGTGCCGGCGGACAACTGCAACCTGGCCGAGCCGTACCCGTGCCAGGCGTCCAACCCCGCCGACTGCACCTGCCCCGAGCCCGGCACCGCCTGCATGGTGGTGGGTGATGGCTTGACGAGCTGTATCGCGCCACCCGGCACCGGCCAGGCGGGCGACGCATGTCCCTGTGCGTGGGGCCATGTCTGCTCCCAGGCCACCGGCAAGTGCCTGAAGATCTGCTCGCTGACGACGAACGATCCGGGCTGCGGCGGCGGCAAGTGCCAGGCCAGCAAGCAGATGCCCGACTACTTCGGCGTGTGCGTGCCTTCCGCAGTCCCCGACGGCGGCTACTAGCCAGCTCGCGCTCCGGCTGGCGCCGACGCCGTCGGGGTGACCGCGTCCTACGCGCGCAGCGCCTTGACGGCCTGGGCTACGTCCTTGCCGTCGACCTCGGCGCCGCTGGCCTTGAGATGTTTCATCGCGACGCCGGTGGCCTGGCCGTCGTTGCCGGCGGCGCGGATCGCGTCGGCGACCGGGGCGAGGGCGGCGGCGATCTCCTCGACCGACAACGACCTGGGGAGCAGCTGCTGCAGGATGGCGATCTCGCTCTCGAGCGTGGACTTCTGCTCCGCGTCGGTCGCGGACTCGAGCGTCTCGCGGTTCGACTTGATGAGCTTCTTGAGAATCCTGGTTGCCAGAGCGTCGTCGGCCTGCGCGCCGCGCGCCTCCTCGGTCTGGATCTCGCCCAGGGCGACGCGCAGGATCTCCTTTTCCAGAGTGTTCCCTGCTTTCATCGCGGCCTGGATGCGCTGCTTGATCTGGTCGACGAGCACGATGCCCGTGAGCCTAGCGCGCCTGCCTGCGCCGGGCTCCGGTTTTCTGCCGGAGCGCCGGAGCGGCAACCCGTCTCCTCTAGCTCAGCTGCCCGGCTTGGCCGGCGGTACGAGGCTGTGCCGCTGCGGGTCGGGGGGCCGGCGGCGTTCGGCGCTCTCGAGCTGGGCGTTCAGCTCGGCGCCGGTGAGCAGGGCCGCGCACCAGATCCACAGCCAGGCGAGCGCGATCGCGACCGCCGCGAGGCTGCCGTAGAACATGGCGAAGCGCGCCAGCGTGCTGGCGTAGTAGCCGAACGCATACGAGGCGAAGCCGCCGATGCCGACCGCCAGGACGGCGCCGGGCCACATGTGCCGCTTCACTCCGGGGCGGTTGATGGCGATGCGGTAGAAGGCGGCCAACAGCACCGTCAGCGTGACGATCGCGACGAGCAGCGCGATGTAGTGCGCCAGCACGCGTGTCCCGCTGTGGGGGACGTCCGGATCGAGGAACCTGAGCATCGCGATCGGGCCGCCTGCGAGCAGCACGGCGACGTAGCTCGACAGGCCCGACGCAGCCAGTGCGACCAGCACGCAGCCCAGCGCGATCAGCCGCTTCTTCCACCATGGCCGCTTCTTGGCGTCGAGCGCGATCTCGAACACGCGCATCTGCGTGTGGAACGCCGACGACGCGAGCCAGAAGGAGCCGAGCACGGCCAGCGGCGCTACCGCGCCGGCCGAGAAGCGCCCGAAGTTCCTGGTGATCAGCAGGTGGAGCTCGTACGGCGTGTGATCGACCAGGCTGGAGAGCGTGTACAGCGTCTCCGGGCTGTCCTTGAGCACGTTGGCGAACGCCCAGCCGGCCAGCGCCACCATCGGGATGCTGGCCAGGAACAGGTCGAACGCCATCGCGTTCGCGGTCTGGGCCAGGCGGTGGCGGCCCATGCCCCGGACCAGCGAGAAGATTCCGCGCCGCAGCGGCCCCCGGTCGAAGTAGGTCTCCACGCGCTGGAGCGCGTTGATCTTGAGGGAACGGGTCTTTTCCAGCATGCGCGGACGGGCCCACGTCGTGGGCGGAGGGCCCCACGCTGCGGCGGGGAATGCTATACGGCCAACGCGTGACGGTACACCAACAAACCCTGGAAGTGCCCACCTCCGGCCGCGGCTTTTCCGATCTCGGCTCCCGCCTGCGGCAGATCGTGCGCGAGAGCGGCGTGCGCGTGGGCCTGTGCACGGTGTTCGTGCGCCACACCTCGGCGAGCCTGGTCATCCAGGAAAATGCCGATCCGGCGGTGTTGCGCGATCTGGAGCGCTGGATGGCCGAGCTCGCTCCCGAGTCGCGCCGCTGGGAGCACGACGCTGAAGGCGACGACGACATGCCCGCCCACGCGCGCTCGGCCCTGACGCGGAGCTCCGAGTCCATCCCGGTGGTCGACGGGGAGCTCGCGCTCGGTACCTGGCAGGCGCTGTACCTGTGGGAGCACCGCGCGCGGCCGCACCGCCGCCAGGTCGTGGTGCACGTGAGCGGCGAATGAGTGGAGCACCGACATGAGCCTGCCCGAGACACCCTGCGCTTTCGACGAGGCATTCCTCGCCGACCTGCCCTATGACCCCGAGGTGCTGCTGTTCGATCAGCTGCTCGAGGCCGACGCCGGAGAGCGCAGGGTGCGCTGCCGCATGCCCACTGATCGCCCGCTGCCGTTCACCGACAGCCAGCGCGTCCATCCGACGCGCCATCCGCGCCACGTGGCCGGCGCCGTCATGGTGCACGCGACCGGCATGCTCGGCTTCGTCCACGCGTACTATCTGCTCGGCCTGCGCCATCACCAGGGATGGGTGGGCTACGGGAGCAACATCCACAAGGTGTCGTTCCGCAAGCTGGTGCCGCCCGGCTCGCCCATCGAAGCCACCTGTACGGCCACGCGCCAGCGCCTCGGCAAGGCGCGCCACGTCGTCCGCTACAACTTCGAGTTCCGGCACGAAGGCGAGATCTGCTACGAGGGCGACCAGAGCGCGTTCTGGCTCAGGATCGACGACGAGGCCTGACGTCATGGCGAGCCCGCGAGGCTCTGGCGATGGGCCTGGCGCTCCCGGGCGACCTCAGGCGGGGTAGTAGCGGGTCGCCCGCTTGTGCCCCTCGGTGCGGATGCGTCCGGCTCGCAGCAGACGCTGCACCGGTAGCATCAGCTCGCGGCTGGTGAGGCCGAGATCGCCGGAGAGCTCCTCCATGCGCCGCCCCGGCGTGGACCGGATGTGGCGCTCGAGCGCGGCGACGGTGCGCTCGATCTGGGCGCGCGTGCGCTTTGCGTTCGTCCGCGGAGCAACCAGACGGTAGGGCGCCTTCGCCGGGGAAATTGCCGGCTCCCCCGCAAGAACGCGCGACACGGACTCGAACGCGACGCGGCGTACGAGCTCGCTCATATCCGCCGCGAACGCCGTGATGCACTCTTCTATCCTGTCGTGGACGTCGGACATGTCGGGGATGGGACTAACGTCGACTCGGTGTTTTCGTCAAGCTGCGTGTAGAGACAAAGAGACTTGATCCAGGTCCTGGTAGAACCCTCGACAGTGAGGGGACGCCTGGAGCGGGCCGGGGCGGCTTCGGGCTCGTGCTAGACTTGGCCCGGCATGCAGGATGGCACGCAGTATTCCGGGCTCCCGGAGCGGCTCCGCCGCCGCACCGGCTCGGTGCTGGTCGACAGTTTCTTCCGCGGCCTGGCGGGGGCCGGCCGGTTGCACCCGCGAGCGCGACCCGAAGCGCACAACGTGGAAGTGATCCACAACGTGCCGTACCGGTCGACCGGGCTCGACGAGCACCTGCTGGATGTCTACCGGCCCGCCGGCGCAGCGCCGGATGCGCTCCTGCCCGCCGTGCTCTACGTGCACGGAGGAGGTTTCCGCATCCTGAGCAAGGACACGCACTGGCTGATGGGGCTTGCCTTCGCCCGGCGCGGCTACGTCGTTTTCAACATCAGCTACCGCCTCGCGCCGGAGCATCCATTTCCGGCGGCGCTCGAGGACGCCTGCTCGGCGCTCGGGTGGGTGGCGGAGCACGCTGGGAGCTACGGCGGCGACGCTTCCCGGCTGGTCCTTGCCGGCGAGAGCGCCGGCGCCAACCTGGTCACTTCGCTCGCCGTGGTCACGTCCTATCCGAGGAGCGAGCCGTGGGCCCGCGCCGTCTGGGATCGGGGGCTCCAGCCGCGGGCGGTCGTTCCTGCCTGCGGCATGCTGCAGGTGTCGAACCCAGAGCGCTTCCGCCAGCGCTGGCCGCGCATGAAAGCATTCATCAACGACCGGCTGCTGGAGGTGAGCGACGCCTACCTGAAGGGCAGCGCGAGCCAGGCCAGCGGGACCATGGATCTGGCGGACCCGCTCGTGCTGCTGGAGCGCGGCATCCAGCCGGAGCGTCCGCTGCCGCCGTTCTTCGTGCCGTGTGGCACCAAGGACCCGCTGATCGACGACTCGCAGCGGCTGGCCGTGGCGCTCGAGCAGCTCGGCGTGCAGCACGAAGCCCAGTACTATCCGGGCGAGGTGCACGCGTTCCACGCAATGATCTGGCGCCGCAACGCGCGGCGTTGCTGGGCTCACACCTTCAGCTTCCTGGAGCGGCAGGGGGTCGAGGGCGCGCGAGCGGCTGGCCGGGGCTAGGGCGGGAGCGTCTTGACGAACGCGCGAGCGACGTCGCGCGGGCTCTGCCCGTGGATGTCGACCTCGGCGTTCATGCGGCGCATGCGCGCGTCGTCGATGCGCCCGGCGAGCACACCGAGCACGCGCCGTAGCCCGGGGTGGGCCAGCAGGGTGCCCTGGCGGATCAGCGGTGCAGCCTGGTAGGGCGGGAAGAAGTGCCGGTCGTCGCGCAGCACGACCAGACCGAGCTTGTCGATGCGTCCGTCCGTGGCGTAGGCGCTGATCACGTCGACCGCGCCATCGGCGAGGGCGCGGTACATGAGGCCGGCTTCCATGCTGCGTGGCGCGTCGCTGAAGTGGATGCCGTAGCGCTTCTCGAGGCCGGGATAGCCGTCGCGGCGCGCCAGGAACTCGGCGGTGAAGCCCGCACGCAGATCGGGATGGCCGGCGAGGTCGGAGATGCGCCGGACGCCGAGACGCCGGACCGTCGAGCGTCGCATCGCCAGGGCATAGGTGTTGTTGAAGGCGAGGGGCGGAAGCCACACCAACGCCCAGCGCCGCGAGAACTCGCGGCGCACCGTCGAAAGGACCTGCCCCGGGTCCGTCGACGCGGGGCGATCGAGGATCGCCATCAGCCCGGTGCCCGTGTACTCGGGATACACATCGATTGCGCCCTGCGTGAGCGCCTGGAAGCAGACCTGCGTTCCTCCCAGGTCCAGGCGCCGCTGCACGGCGAGGTGCGTGCGCTTCTCGATCAGCTCCGACATGATTTCCCCGAGCAGGATCCCCTCGGTGTCCGCCTTGGAGCCGATGCTGATCGTATCGCGGCGCGCGCCGTGCGCGTCGATCAGGGCGAACACGCCGCGGAAGATCGCGAACGCGGCGAGCACGAAGCCCATGAGCCCCGCGACCGCCCAGAGCCGTGCCCGCAACGCTCAGCTCCCCCTGAGCCCCGGCGGCACCAGCTTGCGTTCGAGCAGCGCCAGCAGCCCGTCGAGCACGAGCGCCAGGAGCGCCGCGGGCACGGCGCCCATCAGGACCGTCCGCATGTCGACCATGGCGATGCCGCGGAAGATGAACTTGCCGAGGCCGCCCGCGCCCACCAGCGCGGCCAGTGTCGCGACGCCGACGTTGATCACCGTCGAGGTACGGATGCCGCCCATCACGACCGGCAGCGCCTGGGGCAGGGCGATGTGCAGCAGGATCTGCCGGGGCTGCATGCCCATGCCGCGCGCTGCGTCGACCATGGCCGGGTCGATGCCGCCGAGGCCGGCGTACGTGTTGCGCACGATCGGCAGGAGCGCATACAGGAACAAGGCGACCAGCGCGGGCTTTTTGCCGATCCCCAGCAGCGGAATGAGCAGACCCAGAAGTGCGAGGCTGGGCACGGTCTGGATCATCCCGACGAAGGCCAGCACGGGCGAGGCCAGAAACCGCTGCCGCACCAGATAGGCTCCGAGCGGGACGCCGATGACGACCGCAATGCCGACGGCGATGGCGGTGAGCTCGAGGTGTTCCGCCGTGGCCACCAACAGGGCATGCCAGTCCAGGCTCATCACCACACCGCCTCGAGCAATTGGCTCCTCGACAGGAAACAGGTGCGCTCACCGTCGGCGACGGCGGCCGTGTCCCCGCCTTCCTGCTCCAGCCGGTCCAGTGCGTCGTGCAGGCTGAGTGCCGCGTCCAGCTCGATGCTGGCTGCTCCGGGCGGCCGCGTCGCTTTTCCCAGCTCGCACAGCTCACCGAGCACGGTGGTGTGCAGTCTCAGCTCGCGGCGACGGCGTCCCAGCATGGCCTTCACGAAGTCGTCCGCCGGGCGGCGGACGATGTCGGCCGGTGTGCCGAGCTGGACGAAGCGGCCGTCCCTCATCACGGCGATGCGGTCGCCGAGGCGGACAGCTTCCTCGATGTCGTGCGTGACGAGCACGAAGGTCGTGTCGAGTCGCCGTACCAGTGCGGAAAACTCCTCGACCAGCTTCTCGCGCGTGATCGGGTCGAGCGCGCCGAACGGCTCGTCCAAAAGCACGAGCGGCGGATCGGCGGCGAGCGCGCGGGCGATGCCGACGCGCTGTCGCTGTCCGCCCGATAGTTGTCGTGGATAGCGGTCGCGGTGCTCGGCAGGCGGGAGCCCGACCATGTCCAGAAGCTCGTCGACCCGCGAATCGATGCGCCTGCGGGCCCAGCCGAGCAGCTCCGGTACGACCGCGACGTTCTGCCGGACGGTGTAGTGCGGGAACAGTCCGACCTCCTGGATGGCGTAGCCGATGCGGCGGCGGAGCGCGGCTGGGTCGGCATCGGTGATGTGCTCGCCGAGCACCTCGATGTCACCGAGCGACGCCTGTTCCAGGCGGTTCATCATGCGCAGCGTCGTCGTCTTGCCGCAGCCGCTCGGGCCGATCAGGACCAGCCGCTCGCCCTCGCCCACTTCCAGATCGATTCCGCGCACCGCCCAGGCGTCGCCGAAGCGTTTCGACACGCCTTGCATCCGTACCAGCGCCACCCCTCCGTCTCCCACGCGCGCTCAGCCGCCCTGGCAGTGCAGGCCGAACTCAAGCACGTACTGGTAGGGGAGCTTGTCGAAGCTCCCGCACTTCTTGTAGCCCGCCTGCTGCATCTCGCGCGTGGTCTGTTCCGGGGGGATGCGATGCTTCTCGGGGGGACCCACCGGGAGCTTGCCCATGCGGAAATCGACAATCACGACGCGACCGTGAGGGGACAGCTCGGGCGCAACGCCGCGGAAGTACGCCGCGCGATCCTCGATGTGATGGTAGGTGTCGACCACCAGCGCCAGATCGATCGGTCCCTTCACGTTCGGGCTCGTGGCGCTTCCGAGCGCCGTGGAGATATTGCCGAGCCCCTCCTGCCGGGCGCGGTGGTCGATGTACTTCAGCATCGTCGGTTCGATGTCGACAGCGACGACCTTGCCGCGGGGGGCCGCGCGCGCCAGGCGCACCGTGAAGTACCCGGTGCCGGCACCGATATCCGCCACGCGCGCGTCGGGCGAAAGCGCCAGTGCCTGGATCACCGCATCGGGCTTCTGCCACTCGTTGCGCGAAGGATCATCGAAGATCTTCGCCCACTTCGCCGCGTTCTTGAAGCGATGGTGCGCGCTGCCGCACACATGCCGGTGCTCCGGGGGCGAGGCGAGTGCCGCGTCGGCCGTGGCCAGCGCGGCTGCGCTCGAGGGCGCGGGCTGCGCGGCGGCGGAAGGCGCGGGCGCGGGCGGGGCGGCAGCGGGCGGGGCGGCCTGCGTGCAGGCGGAGAGACCGACGAGGAGTGCGAGCGTGATTCGCTTGAGCAGCATGCCGGGCCTCTAGCACATTGCGGCTACAGACCGCGGAGCGCCTCGGGTTTGAGCAGGCGCTCGTCGCGGGCCCCCAGCACGTGGTCGAGCACTTCGAGCACCTGCTCCCGGTCGCGGGGCAGCTCCGACGTGAGCGGCAGGTAGTTGCTGGCGTGGTTGGCCGAGAAGCGGCAGGCGCTGAGCTCGGCGCCGGCCACGATCGTGCGGAGCTCCTGCAGCATGCCGAAGCGGTCAGGCAGCTCGAAGCCGCCCTGTGCGGCGAGCTCGAAGAGCGGCGTGCCCGGTACCAGTGTCGTCGTCAGCGCGCCGGCGAAAGGCGGATCCATCTCCGAAAGCAGGCTCGCGGTCCCGGACGCGTGCGCCGCGGACAGCTTCCGCCCTCCGACGCCCAGCAGCACCATCACCGAATGCGCGATACCGGCCTTCCGGAGCTTGTGCGCCGTCTCCGCGCATTCGGCGCGCGTGCCGCCCTTGTCGATGAGCTCGAGCACCTCGTCCGAGCCCGACTCGACGCCGTGGTAGACGATGCCCAGCCCGGCCTCGCGCAGCGCCGTCAGCTCCTCCACGCTCTTGTTGCCCACGCTGCGCGTGTCGCCGTACACGCCCACCCGCTCCACCCACGGCAGCCGCTCGCGGATCCCGGCGAGGATCTCCAGCAGACGCCGCGTGGAGAGGATGAGGGCGTCGCCGTCGCAGAGGAATACGCGCCTGGAGCGCGGCCCGAGGCGCGCCGCCTCGTTGATGTCGCGCTCGACCACTTCCCGCGGCTTCGCCGAGAAGCGCTTGTCGCGGTACATGTCGCAGTACGCGCAGCGGTTGTGGCTGCAGCCGACGCTGACCTGGAGCAGCAGACTCTGCGCTTCGCTTGGCGGGCGGAAGATGCGGCCGACGTAGTCCATGGGCGGCGCATTATAGACGCCCCGGAGCGACATGCCCGCGCCGGGCACTTGCGCCGGGCCCGGGCGTGCGCCAGGTCCATGGTTGGCGCATGGAATTCCGACCGTCGTGATGGCCTATCTCGCCCCCGTATCCGCGCTCGCGGTGCTGGTGGTCGTCGTGCTGGCGGCCCTGTTCCGCTCCCGGCCGTATGCGGTCTTCCGCGCGGTGACGCTGGGCGTCCACACGCTCATCGTGCTGGCGCTCGCCCCGCGCTTCGCGGCCGTGCTGCCGCTGTATGTGTATCTGCACGCGAGCGTGTACGCGCATTCGCTGTCGCTGGTGTGGCCGCGCATGCGCCCGCTCGGCTACCGCCTTCTGGTCAGCATTCCGGCGGCCTTCTTTGGCGCGGGGACGCTGCTCTCGCTGCCCTGGGCGGTGCTGGCCGCGTTCGGCGTCCGGCTGCCGCTGGTCTGGCTGCCCTACGCCGTGGCGGCGGTCGGCGTCGCGCAGTCGCTGTGGAGCCGGGAAGAGGACGTCGACGTGGTGGTCCGCGACGGGCACGTGGTGGACGGCGTAAAGCGCCACCGGTCGCTCGAGGCGCGCAGCGAGCGCCCGCTCCACATCGTGCAGATCACCGATCCGCACCTCGGGCCCTTCATGTCGGTCTCGCGGCTGCGGCGCATCGCCCGGCGCGCGGTCGAACGCCAGCCGGACCTCGTGGTGCTCACCGGCGACTTCCTCACCATGGAGTCGCAGGGCGATCCGGCTCTGCTCGCCCGCGCGCTCGAGCCGCTGGCAGCGCTCGAGGGGCGCGTGTTCGCGTGCCGCGGCAACCACGACCTCGAGGCCCCACGCACGGTGGCGGACGCGCTCGGTCGCATCGGCGCCCGGCTTCTCGTCGACGAGGCGGCCGAGCTCGACACCGCCGCCGGACGCGTGCAGATCCTGGGCGTCGACTTCGCGTGGCGGGGCCGGTCAGAGCGTCTGGCGGCGACGTGCCAGGCCCATCCGCGCCGGCCCGGGGCGCTGCGCGTGGTGCTGCTGCACGACCCGGGGGCCTTCAAGCATCTGCCGCCAGGCGAGGCCGATCTGGTGCTCTCCGGCCACACGCACGGTGGTCAGGTGGGCCTCGTGAGCCTGGGTCTGCCGTGGACCATGCTCCGCGTGTTGATGAACGCGCCGGATCACGGTCTGTGGGCGCGGGGCACCGACCGGCTCTACGTGCACCGCGGCACCGGTCACTACGGCTTCCCGCTCCGGCTCGGCGTGCCGGCCGAGCAGAGCCTGCTCAGGGTGCACGCGCCGGCCGAGCCCCCGGTGTCGTCCTGAAGGCACAGCGACGCGAGTTCACGCTTCCACGCCCCGGAGACTGCAAGTTACCGTGATCCATAGCGATTGTCGCGAGGCACGGGCGTTGCAGCCGTGCTCTTCCCATGCATCGCTTCCGCCCGGGCGCCGGGATCTTCGCGCTGGTTCTGCTGCTGTTCGCTCTGCCGGCGCGGGCCGTCGGCCGCGTGATCCCTTCGTCCGATGGTCCGGCGCAGCTGGACGAGCTCAGGGTCGCTGCCGCTTTCTCGCCGCACCAGACCACCCTGTGGACGGCGTTCCGTGTGTCCGGGGCGGCCCAGCGCGTCGCCGTCGTGCTGCCGGTGGCGCCGGGCTCGCTGGTGGATCCATCCAGCGAAGCCTGGTTCCGGGCGCTGGAAGGCGCGACGGCACCGCGCGTGACGGCGCCTTCCGGCATGCCGGAGTGCGCGGGGGGCTCGTCGAACCAGGTCGAGGACACCGCAGACGACGCGCCCGCGGCCACGCTGCATCCCATCAAGGTCGCGTTGCTCGACACGCCCGCCGATCTGGACGACTTCGCCAACCAGAACCAGCTCGCGCTTTCGCCGGCCGACCGCGTTGCGCTCGACATCCCCGGTCAGCGCCTGCTGGCCCTGCTGTACGCCTTGCCCCATGGCGCGTCGGCGTTCACCCAGACTCTGCGCATCTCCGAACCGGTCGAGCTGGCGTCGCTCCCCCTTGCGCTATCGCGCCGGAGCGGCAGCGACCCGATCCCGTTCACGCTGTGGACCATCGCATCGGGGCGCGCACGCCTGTCGCCCGGCAAGGAGCTTGCGCCCGCGGACGTGAAGGCGGTGTGGCATGAGTTCGACGGCAACAGTGACTACGTGCAGCGCCGTCACGATCTGCTCTCGTCGGGGGCCGGGGCGTCGTATCTTCGCGAGTCCAGCGGCAACTCGCGCCTGTTCGGCTGGACGTTGCTGCCCGGCGCGGGTGGGAGCGTTCCTCCGGCGGCGGATGGATACTTCGGGACGGCGGCGCAGCTTGGCGACACCACGAGCGACCCGGCCGATTGCGCCCAGTCCGCCGCCAAGGCGCGCGTCGCCGGAACCCTCGGCATGCCCGTCGCCCGCGCCTGCGCGCCGGGGCTGCTCGCCCGCGTTCCGCTCGACGGCGGAGCCGACCCGACCTGCGTCGAGCAGCCGGCGTCCGGCAGTGTCGATCCGGACACCCTGCGCTGCGGTGGCGCCGACGATTTCGTCATGGCGCTTTCGGGTCTGCGCGCCGATCAGGCCGATGTTACGCGCTTGAAAGGCGTGCTCGGTCCGGCCAGCCCCGACGCCGCCTCGGTCGGACTGCTCACCCCCGCGCCGAGCTCGCCCCGCGTCGTCGCATCCAAGCTCGACAGCAGTGGTTGCCAGTACCTCCCGGGCGGGGGTTCCGGCGGCTCGTCGTCGTGGGGCACGGGCGGCAGCGGTGGCTACAGCGGCTACAGCGGCAGCGGCGGCTACGGGGGCTACGGAGGCTACGGAGGCAGCTACGCCAGCGGATCGGGCGGTGACGTGAACCTCGACATGAGCTGCTCGCGCTCGAGCGGTGACTCGTGCAGCGGGGATTCCTCCTCCTCGAGCGGTGACGCGTGCAGCGGCGACTCGTCGTCGAGCAGCGACGGGTCCACGTGCAGCGGCGACTCGTCGTCGAGCAGCGACGGGTCCACGTGCAGCGGCGACTCGTCGTCGAGCAGCGACGGGTCCACGTGCAGCGGCGACTCGTCGTCGAGCAGCGACGGGTCCACGTGCAGCGGCGACTCGTCGTCAAGCAGTGACGGGGCGACGTGCAGCGGCGACTCGGGGGGCAGCTCGGGGGGCAGCTCGGGCTGCTCGCTCTCGCCCGGCCGGCACGCGCACCTCAGCGTGTGGACCCTCGGCCTGGCCGCAATCTTCCTGCCGTTCCGGCGTCTGGCGAGGCGGCGGCAGAGGAAACGGAGCCGTCGTCGCAGGTGCCGCGTGGTGCGCGCTGGTCGCAGGCTCTGGTAGCCGGCACGCGGGTTGCAGCGGTTCCGTCCAGCCCACTGGCGGCGCACCCGCCGTCGCGATAGGAACGGACCGCATGCACAAGATCAGCTCGATTCTGGTCCCCATCGACTTTTCCGACAGCTCGCGCGACGCGCTCGAACAGGCGGTGTTCTTCGCCGAGCGCTTCGACGCGCGTCTGGAGGTGCTGCACGTCTGGGAGGTGCCGGCCTACGTGCGACCCGATCTGGTCGTGTGGATGGAGGGCAGCGACGAGCATCGCAAGCCGATGGCGGAAGTCGCGGAGGCGCGTGCCGAGCAGGAAATGGATGCTTTTCTGCGGAAACTGCCGCTGGAGGCGCGACGCCGTATCACCGAGCGGCTGGTCGGCGGCAATCCTGTGGAAGTGATCCTGCGCCTGACCCGGGACGAGCCGTTCGATCTCGTCGTCATGGGAACCCATGGACGCACTGGCCTGTCGCACTTGCTGCTCGGTAGCGTCGCCGAGAGGGTCGTGCGCGGGGCCGGCTGCCCTGTGTTGACGGTTCGCGCGCCCCGGTCCGGGAGCTGAAAGCACCCGCCGCGCAAAATCCGCGCGCTCAGCCCGCGTGTGCGCCCGGTTCCGGACGTGGCACGATTCAAGCAGGACATGCGAGTAGCCATGGACATCCTGCCGGAGCGCGCACCCAGAAGCCGGGTCTACCCCCTGCTCGGCGCGGTGTTCGCACTCGGCGCGCCGCTCGGCTATCTCGCGATCCGCGCCCTGATCGAGCAGCGCTGGCCTACACCCGCATGGTGGCTGGACGAGTTTTTCGCCAACCCCCTTCTGTACGCGTACCTGGCCTTCGGCACGCTGGCCGTCTTCGCCACCCTCGGCTGGCTCCTGGGCAAGAAGGAGGACGAGCTCCGGCGACGCTCGACCACGGATGTGCTCACGGGTTTGCCCAACCGCCGCGAGCTCCGGCGCCGGCTCGAGCTGGAGTTGGGGCGTGCCAGGCGCTACGGCTCGACGCTCGCGGTTCTTGTGCTGGATGTCGACGGTCTCAAGACGATCAACGATCGCTGGGGTCACCTGCGCGGAGATGCCGCGCTGCGAGCCGTCGCGGACGCGCTGGCGCACTCGTGCCGGCAACCGGATCTTCCCGCCCGCTACGGCGGGGACGAATTCGTCGTGCTGGCGCCGTCGACGAACGCCTCGGAAGCGGCCGAGCTGGCCGAGCGTCTGCGCGCCAGACTGCGGGATGCGGCACCCGGAGGGGGGCCATGGCTTTCGCCCCGCGTGTCGGTCGGCATCGCCGATTCCAGCTGGGCCACCGACGCGGACGCGTTGCTCGCAGCGGCCGACGCCGCGCTCTATGCGGCGAAGGCCGCCGGTCGCGATCGAGCTGTGGTATCTGAACCCCCAGCCGTCCCTGACGCGGACGCGCTCCCCGCGAAAGGCTAGCAGCATGCCCAAGCTGAACAGAATCCTCGTCCCTGTCGATTTCTCCGACTGCTCGAAAGCGGCGCTCGACTACGCGGAGACGCTCGCGAAGACCTTCGGCTCCGTGGTGGATCTCATCCACGTCTGGGAAGTGCCGCCCTACATCCCGCCGGAAGCCATGGTGGGCGTGCCCGGACACGACGCGCAGACCCTGGCCCAGGTCGCCCACGGCACAGCCGAGCAGGAGATGAAGGCCTTTCTCGATGATCTGCGCGATCGCGGCGTGAAGATCGGCAAGCCGTTGCTCGAGTCCGGCGAGCCCGGCAGGACGATCGTCGAGACCGCGGAAGACGGCGGGTACGACATGATCGTGGTCGGCACGCACGGGCGGACGGGGCTTTCGCACCTCTTGATGGGCAGCATTGCCGAGAAGGTCGTTCGCCATGCGCACTGCCCGGTGTTGACGGTGCGCGGCCCGTCGAAGAGCTGATTGCTTTCCTCATGGATTTCAGCGGATTCCAGAGCGCGATGGAATACGTGGGCTTCACGCCTGCGTCCAGCGCCGCGCTGCGCGAGTTCCACCCGGTTGTGCAGCAGCACTTCGAGCACATCATCGACGACTTCTACGCGACGATTGAAGCGCACCCGCGGGCCAGCAAGGTCATCATCGGAGGCAAGCCGCAGGTCGCGCGGCTGAAGAAGACGCTCGTGCGCTGGCTCGACTCGGTGCTGCTGGGGCCGCACGATGCCGCGTTCGTCGAGTCGCATTCGCGTATCGGCCACGTCCACGTCCGCATCGACCTGCCGCAGGATCTGATGTTTACCGCCATGAACCGCATCCGCCAGCGCGTCGTGGAGGTGGCGGACACCGAGCTCGCGGACGACCCCGGGCGCCGCCGCGCGGTGACAGGAGCGCTGGACAAGATCCTCGATCTCGAGCTGGCGATCATGCTCGACAGCTATCGCGACAACCTCGAAGGCAGGATGCGCGCGAGCGAGCGGCTGGCGACGATAGGGCAGCTCGCCGCCAGTATCGGCCACGAGCTCCGCAATCCACTTGGCATCATCGAATCCTCGTTGTTCCTGGTCCGGCATCGCCTCGAGCGCGCTGGAGTCGACGACGCCGGCGTCGACAAGCACCTCGACAAGATCGGCCTCCAGGTGAAGATCTGCGGCAAGACCATCACCGACCTGCTCGAGCTGGCGCGCAGCCGTCCGCCGAGGCGCCAGTCGATCGATGTGGCGCTGCTGGTGGAATACGCGGCCGAGAGCGCCGCGATGGGCGATGGAGTCCGGGTCGAGCGCGAGATCCCCGACGGAATCCGCCTCGATGCCGATCCCGATCAGATGCGACAGGTGCTGTCGAACCTGCTTGGAAACGCCAGCCAGGCGATGGGCGGCCAGGGCCGCATCTGGATATCGGCCGAGCGCCGCGAGGGAGGCGTCGCGCTTCGCGTCCGCGACGAGGGGCCCGGCGTGCCCCCCGAGCACCGCGATCAAATCTTCGATGCCCTGTACACGACCAAGCCCAAGGGGACGGGTCTTGGACTGGCCTTGTGCCGCCGCATCCTGGAAGCGCACAAGGGCGAGCTTTCGCTCGAAGCCCATACCGGGGGGGCGGTATTCCGCGTGTGGATACCGGATTTCGCAGTGGGTGCGGTGGAGCCCGCGCAAACCCCGGGGTAGGCCTGGTTCAGTGCTTCTGCTCCCGGGAAGGACGTTGTAGGAGGATTTCGTGGTGGACAGCAGGCTGCGTCTTCTAATCGTCGACGACCACGTCGACCTGGCCGAGAATCTGGCGGAGATCCTCGCTGACGCGGGCTACGAGGCCGATATCGCCGAGACGGCCGAACAGGCGCTAGAGCGTCTGTCGGAGGTCGAATACCAGGGGGTTATCACCGACTTCCGGCTTCCGGGCAGGAGCGGCGTCGAGCTGCTGGTCGAGCTGAGGCAGGCCGGCCACCAGCTGCCCGTGGTCATGGTGAGTGCGTTCGCCGACAGCGAAGTGGTGGCGGAAGCCGAGCAGGTTGGCGCGCTGGATGTGTTGTCGAAACCGGTGGATTTCGATCGGCTGTTCGCGCTGGTCGCGGAGTTCGAGCGCGGTCAACAGAGCGTGCTGGTGGTCGACGACAACGAGGAGCTGGCAGCGGACTTCGCCGAAGCGCTGCGTTCCCGCGGCATCGAGCCCGTCATCGTTGGCAGCAGTGCGGCAGCCGCGCTCTCCCAGCGCGCGTTGCCGAGGGTTGCCGTGCTGGACGTGCGGCTTCCCGATCAGAGCGGCATCGAGCTCGCCCAGCGCCTGCTCGCCCGCGACCCCAAGTTGCAGATCGTGTTCGTCACCGGCTACGCCGACGAAGCGCGCGATATCGTGCAGCAGGTTCTGCCGGGTCTCGTGCCTCGCGAGGGAGAGCCGGCGATCCTGACGAAACCCGTCGATCTGGAACTGCTGGTAGTCCGGGTCAGCGAAGCGGCGCGTCAATGAGCCCCGCCCGGGTTCTCGTCGTCGACGACAACGAGGAGCTCGCCGAGAACGTCTGCGAGATTCTCGAGGTCGTCGACGAGGTAGAGATCGAGAGCAGCGTCGCAACGTCGGGCCAGTCGGCCATCGACCTTGCGACAATCAAGGACTTCGATCTCGCGCTCATCGACCTGCATCTGCCCGACGCCAGCGGCACCGACCTGATCGGGAGGATCCGCGCGGGTTCACCGCACGCCGAGGTGGTGATCATCACCGGGGACGCCACCATCGAGAGCGCCATCAATGCCGTGAAGGAAGGCGCATTCGCCTACGTGCTCAAGCCGTTCCGCGGCGATGAGCTCATCGAAACGGTCCGCCGAGCACTGGCCCAGGCGCGGCTGTTCCGCGAGCGCGAGCACCTGCGGCGCGAGCTCGAGCGCTCGGAGCGCCGGCATCGCGAGGTGCTGGAGACAGTGCCCGCCTTCGTCCTCGGCTTCGACGGCGAAGGCCGGATCGTGCTGTGGAACCGCTGGCTCGAGGAGGTGACCGGCTTCGCGCGGGAGGAGATGCTGGGAACGCCCGGAGCGCATCTGGTGGGGCGGAGCGGTACCGATCGCCGGCTGCCTCTGAAGCGAGGCGGCTACCGGCTGGTGCGCTGGCAGACCGCCGTCGTTCCGGCCGACGGCCACGAAACGATGACCTACGGGCTGGGCAGGGACGTGACGGACGAGCGGGAAATGCTCCGGCGCACCCTGCGTGCGGAACGTCTGGCGGCGGTGGGCACGCTGGCGGCGGGCCTCGCCCACGAAGTGCGCAATCCGCTCAACTCGGCGCAACTGCAGCTCTCCGTTCTCGAGCGGCGCATCGAGCGCGGCAAGCATGAACCCGACAACCTGCTCGCCGTGACGCGCGTGGTGAAAGACGAGATCAAGCGGCTGGATCGGCTGGTGAGCGACTTTCTCGCATTCGCGCAGCCGCGCCCGCTCGAGCTCCAGCGCAAGCCCGTCAACGAGCTGGTCGAGTCCGCGGCCGAGTTGATCCGGCCCGAGGCGGACTCCGCCGGCGTCGTGGTCCAGGTCGAGCTCGAGCCGAATGCCGGCGCGGTGCTGGTCGAGCCGGAGCGCATGCGCCAGGTGCTGCTCAACCTGGTCCGCAACGCCCTGGAGGCCATGGCGGACGGCGGGACGCTCAGCCTGCGCACGTGCGGCCCAGACGACCTCGGCAACGTCCGCATCGAAGTGGAGGATACCGGCCCCGGCTTCGGCGAGGAGGCTCCGGTCTTCGACGCGTTCTACACGACCAAGCAGGGCGGGACGGGCCTGGGGCTCGCCATCGTGCACCGGATTGTCACCGCCCACGACGGCAACATCCGCGTCGAGTCCCGTCCCGGCCGCACCTGTTTCACCGTGCTGCTGCCCGATCAGCCTGGCGACTCGACTCCGGCACCTGCGTGAGCGCAGCCCCAGCGGCCCAGCGGGCGGCCGGCGCAACAGTTGCGTTGGGCTGCCTTCTGGCGCACCATCTGCGCGCACCCGCAAGCGCCCTTTGGCAGGGCCGCTGGATATGCGCGCATTTGGCCGCACCAGTGGCTCTTGGCACGAGTGGTGCAGATCAGCGGAAAGCGCTGCATTGGGCTCTTTCGAGCTCCCCGCCAGCTGGAGGCAAGACCAGTGACCGCACGAGGACGCATTCTCGTCGTCGACGACGAATCCAACGCGCGAAATGCGCTCGCCGAGATCCTCAAGGAAGAGGGCTACTCGGTCGAGACAGCGGCCGACGGCTTCAAGGGGCTGTCTCGCTTCAACGAGTTCGGGCCCGATCTGGTCCTGACCGACCTGAAGATGCCGGGCATGGACGGCGTGGAGCTGCTCCAGAAGCTGCGCGAGGTCGATCCCGATACCTCGGTGATTGTCACCACGGCCTTCGGAGCTGTCGACACGGCAGTCGCGGCCATGCGTGCCGGCGCCGTGGACTACCTGACCAAACCGATCAACGTCGACGAGCTGCTGCTGGTGATCGAGCGGGCGCTCGAGCAGAGCCGGTTGCGCCGGGAGACGCACGAGCTCCGCACCCAGCTGGCCGAGCGCTACCGCTTCGACAACGTCATCGGCTCGTCGCCGAAGATGCAGCAGGTGTTCAAGGTGGTCGCGCAGGTTGCGCCGAGCCGGGCCACGGTGCTCCTGACCGGCGAGTCCGGAACAGGCAAGGAGCTGATCGCCGCGGCCATCCACCACCGCTCGCCGCGCAACGACGGCGCGTTCGTCAAGCTCCATTGCGCCGCATTGGCCGAGAGCCTGCTCGAGAGCGAGCTGTTCGGCCACGAGCGCGGGGCTTTCACCGGTGCCGAACGCCGCCGCGAGGGGCGCTTCGAGCAGGCCAATGGCGGCACGCTGTTCCTCGACGAGATCGGTGACATCTCGGCCGCGACGCAGGTCAAGCTGCTCCGCGTGCTTCAGGAGCACGAGTTCGAGCGCGTCGGTGGCAACCAGACCATCCGGGTCGATGTGCGCGTGATCGCTGCCACCAACCGCGATCTCCGCTCGATGGTTGCGGACGGCAAGTTCAGGGAAGACCTGTTCTACCGCCTGAACGTCATCAACATCACGCTGCCGCCGCTCAAGGAGCGCGCCAGCGACATCCCTGCTCTGGCGATGCACTTCCTCCGCCGCTACTCCGAGGAAAACGCCAAACAGACCGACCACTTCAGCGACGCCGCGCTAGCGCGTCTGGTCGGCTATGCGTGGCCCGGCAACGTGCGCGAGCTGGAGAACGTGGTGGAACGGGCCGTGGTGCTCGCCGATGGCGAATCCATCGAGCCCACGCACCTGCCACCGGAGGTCGTGCCCGCGAGCGAGAGCCGCGCAGCGCCGCTGATCCCGGGGTCGTCGATGGCGGACATCGAGCGCTACGCGATCCTCACGACTCTGGAAGCGCAGGGCGGCTCCACCAGCCGCGCCGCAGATGTGCTCGGCATCAGCGTGCGCAAGATCCAGTACAAGCTGCAGGAGTACGGCAAGGCGCCGAAGAGCGGCGTGCCGGCCCTGGACGCCAAGTAGCGGTCGCACCAGCCTGCGGCGGCGCGCCCGGCGCATCGCGCGTGCGTTTCCGGCCTCGCTCTGTCAATCTCCTTCCGAGATGACCGAGTCGACCGCGTGGAAGCACTGCAGCACCTGCAAGACCGACATTGCCTTCGGGCAGAGCTACTACGAGTGCAGCGTCTCGACCTGCAACCGGAAGCGGACAGCGCTCTACTTCTGCTCGCTGCCGTGCTGGGAAGCGCACCTGCCGATGATGCGCCATCGCGACGCCTGGGCGGTCGAAGCGCGTGCTCCGGAGCGTGAAGCCTGGGCGCGGGAGCAGGAGGCCGAGCTCGAGGCCGGCCGCGCGCGGCAGGCGCGGGCCGACACCGCGCCGGAAGCTCCCGAGCGTCGGGTGGTCGGCGTCGGGGCGTCGCCTGCCGCCCCGTCGGCGCTCGAGCTCAGGGACGACGACCTGCCCCGCGAAGTGCTGGTCGTCGTCTCCAAGCTCAAGCAGTACATCCGCGCCAGGTCCGGCATGAACACCTCCGACAACGTGACGGGGATCCTGTCGGACCACATCCGGCGCTTGTGCGACCACGCGATCCGGAGCGCGGGGCAGGACGGCCGCAAGACGGTGCTCGACCGCGATTTCCCCGAAGTCCCCCGGCATCACGGGCGGGAATAGTCCTGCCGCGTCGTGCCTTTCTCGTTGACGGTGGGTGTTCTCCGGCCCCGGCGTGGTAGGGGCATTCGAGATTCGACCACACCCGTTTGCGGGGTGATCTAGAGTAGGGTCCCATGGCTTCCGAACAACGCAGCTTCCGACGGCAGTGGCTGCTGCCCGTGGTCGGGCTCGTCACGCTGTCGCTGGCGTTCTTCTGGGGCTTCTACACGCTCGATCAGTACTTCACTGGCGGCCCCGTGGCCCTGCATCCGCCCGGCGCCTTCGACCGCTACATCCACTTCGACCCGGATCACATCACCGACGCGGTGAGCCAGCTGGGCGCCATGGTGGCGGCAGTGCTGGGTATCGTGATCACGGTGGTCAGCATCATCGTGCAGTTGTCCGCCGACCGCTACACGGGCGTCGCGCGCATGTTCCTGAGCGACCGCATCAACCTGTCGGTGATGGCCTTCTATGTGGTCGGCACCGTCAGCGGCGTGTGGTGCAGCGTATCGATCCAGAGCAATTTCGCGCCGCGCGCCACGCTGCTCGCCATGATCGTCATCAACACCTTCGCGTTGGTGTTGATGGCGCCGTACTTCGGCTACGTGTTCTGGTTCCTCGAACCGATGAACATCATTGCGCGCATCCGCAGCGAGGCGGTGAAGACCGCCGCCTCCGGAACCATCGCCAAGGATTCCGGAGACATCGCCGACGCCCAGGCCGCGACGCTGACGGCCATGGAGGAGCTGACCGACATCACGAGCAACTCCATCTCCGGCAAGGACAAGATCATTGCCAGCGGCGCGGTCGATGCGCTGAAGGACTTCGCGCTCGAGTACCTCAAGGCCAAGCCGCAAGCATCGAGCAGCTGGTTCGATATCGGGGGCAGCATCCGCGAAAACCCGGATTTCGTCGCGATGGATCCGGAGAGCCTGGAGGACCTCGAACAGCGCCGGACCTGGGTCGAATGGAAGGTGATGCGGCAGTACCTCGGCATCTACAACGAGGCACTCGCCCAGATGCGCGACATCGACTACCTCATCGCGATCGACACGCGCTACATCGGCGAGGCCGCGGGCGAGGCGCGGGATGCCGAGCTCATCCAGCTGGTGTTCCGCTTCATGAACTCCTACCTGCGCGCCACGCTCAACGCCCGCGATGTCCGGACCGCCTACAATGTCCTGAACCAGTACCGATTGCTGGTGGAGGCCATGCTCCGGCAGGGCAACGGTGCGGCTGCCGTCGAGGGCGTCAAGCACATGAACTACTACGGGCACGTCAGCTTCGACATGAAGCTCACGTTCGTGACCGAGACCGTCGCCTACAACGTCTCCGCCCTGTGCCAGTACGCCCACGAGCTCGGCGCGCCCGAGGAAGACAAGATGCTGAAGTTCTTCCTCGAGCTGGATCGCCCCCTCAGGGTCCGCAGCCAGGAAAAGGCGCTGCTCGGTGTGCGCAAGGCGCAGGTCAAGCTCGCAGCGTACTATCTCGCCCACGACGAGGAGAAGAAGGCGCGCATGATCTCCGAGGACATGGAGAACGAGCCCGCCGAGCGGCTGTTGGCGATCCGCGAGGCGCTGGAGCACGTCACCAGCAAGGATTTCTGGGAGATCATCGACCGCGGACGCAACTTCGAGTACATGCCGCCGCGCCAGCGCGAGATGCTCGCCGTCTTCTTCGACTGGCTGGGCGTAGGCACGCCCGTGCCGAAGGCTTCCGCCGCGTCCTGATTGCCGCTGCCGGGCGGGGCGCCTACTCGGGACGTGTCCCGACGACGACCATCTCGTTGCCGTGGGCAAAGGTGTACGGCTCGGCGCGCATGCCGAACTTGACGAACTCGGCGGCGATCTGGTCCGGGCGCAGGAAGTGGTTGCCCTGGACATGCTCGTTGAGGTTCTGCAGAGCCATGCCGCGGCGCGACGGATCCCTGAGCTCGGCACGGCGGTCGGGCCAGCGCGGCTCCCAGATCACCGCCGAACCACCGGGCGCGAGGTGGTCGCGCAGGATGCGGAACACGCGGTCGCGTGTTGCCCAGACGTGGTGCAGAGCGCGGTTCATCGCGATGACCTGGGCGGGCTCCTCGACGCTGAAGTGGTTGATGTCCCCGGCGTAGAAAGTGAGCCGGTCGGCGACGCCGTCCCGCTCGGCCAGCTTCTTGGCCTGCTCCACGTTCGAGGAAAAGCCGTCGAGGCCGATGCCGCGCAGGTTGGGGTAGCGCTTCGCCAGATGGCGCAGGTACCAGCCGTTGCCCGAGCCGAGATCGACGACCAGCCCGCGGCGGCAATCGGCTTCGGCGTACACGGGCAGTGCCGGCGCGATCTGCTCGTCGAACAGCGGTCCAAACGTCGCTTCCAGCATCGGACCGAACCAGGGCAGGATGTTCTCCTTCTCGGCCAACACCTGTTCGCCGGGGCGTTCACCCGTCTCCAGCAAGCCGACGACGCGATCGGCCATGTGCGCGACCAGCGCCGACTGCACCGCGAACGGCATCAGCGTGCCCTCCGCGTCGGGACAGAACCGCCGACCGCGCTCCGTGAGGATGAAGCTACCGCTCTCGTCGTCGAGGTAGTCGAAAGCGTAGGCGGCGTCGCACCAGCGCTCCACATACGCGCGGTCCAGCTCTGCGGCCCGGGCGAGCTGCTCCGGCGTGGCCTTTCCGAGCTCGTCGAGCTTCGCCAGGAGCCCGCTGCTCACGCCGATGAAGGCGATCTGGAGCGAGGCCGCGCCGGCCGCCTGGGTCATGACCTCTTTCCGGATGTCGTCTGTCATGCGTCCTCTTCCTGCCGTAGCGTGAAGGCGCCGTCGGTCCGGCGCCAGCCGTTTCGGAGCAGCGTCGGCGGGCTTGCCGTCACGACGTGCGGTTTCCGGAGTCCGCTTCGTCGCCGGAGCCAGCTCTCTTCACGGGATTGTCCCCGGTCCTGCCCGCCGGGCCCGACCCCGCGCCGGGATCGCCGAACAGGTGCCGGATCTGCTCCTTCGCCTTGTCCGCGGCGGCCACGACGATCCGGTCGCCCGGTTCGAGCTTCGTGTCGCCGTGTACGGCGACCATGGAACGATCGCGCAGGATGCTGACGATGATGGTGTCGTCGGGCAGCGGGATGTCGCGGATCGCCTTGCGCGCCGCGGCCGCCTTCGGCGAGATGCGCACGTTGTAGAGCGACTGCGTCGTGCCAGGAAGCGGAACCGAGTGCCCGCTCGACAGGCGTTCGGCGACCTCCTGCATCATGACGTCGTCGGCAAGGTGGAAGCGATGCTGCCTGAGCAGCGAGAGCGTGGTCCGGTAGTACTCCTCGTGATGCACGGGGCTGTCGGCCGGCGACGGTACCTGCGCTTCGTACAGGCTCGGATATTTCGCCCGGCTGGTGAGCGCCTGCTGCAGCAACACCGCGGGGACGACCGCCACCATGGTCGGCACGATCAGACCGTAGCCGCCGGTCATCTCGACCACCATCACCAACGTGGCCAGCGGCACGCGCGCCGCGGCACCGAACATGGCGGCCATGCCGACCACGGCGAAGGCCTGCGGCGGCACGCCGTGCGCCAAGCCGCCGAGCCCCACGGCGATCGCCCCGCCGAGCATGGCGCCCACGTACAGCGTGGGAGCGAACACGCCGCCGGAGCCGCCGGAGCCGACACTGAGCGACAGCGCCGGGAGCTTGGCCAGCGCGAGCCCCAACATCAAGAAGAACGGAAGGTGCCCGTCGATGGCGAGCTGCATCCAGCCGTAGCCGCCGCCCAGCACCTGCGGCAGGAACATCGCCGGCACGCCCAGCATGAGGCCGCCGAGGGCTGGCTTCAGGTGGCGTGGAATGGGGATTTTCTTGAACAGATCGCGCGTGCCGTAGAACACGGTCGGAAGCAGCGCGCCGATCCCGCCGCACGCGACGCCGAGCGCTCCGTACCAGAGCAGATGGACGGGGTTATTGAACTCGAGGCGCGCCGGCAGCGCGAACAGCGGTGCCCAGCCGTCGAACATGCCGTTGAGCCCGTACGCCACGGCAGCGGCGACGATCGCGAAGCTCAGGACGGTTTCCTCGAACGCCAGCCCGCCATACAGGATTTCCACCGCGAAGATGGCAGTGCCGAGCGGGCTCTTGAAGATCGCGGACAGGCCGGCGGCCATGCCGATCAGGGTGAGATAGCGGCGTTCGTCGTCGGTGACCTTCAGCAGATCGCCGACGAGGGCGCCGACGCCCGCGGCGATCTGGGCGGTCGGGCCTTCGCGCCCGGCGGAGCCGCCCGAGCCGATCGTGATCGCGCTCGCGATCGACTTGACGACCGGAACACGCGCCCGGATGCGCCCTCTTTCGCGGTGGTAGGCGCGCACCACGGCGTCCGTGCCGTGCCCCTCCGCTTCGGGCGCGAACGTGTAGACCAGGAGGCCAGCCAGCAGTCCTCCGAGGGTGGTGACGACCGGTATCCACCAGTCGAGGCCGGTCGCCAAGGGGGGGCCGGACGCGCCCGCGACGCTTTGGGGCGTTGGCGGCGTGAAATGACCGACGCCCGTGAGCAGGAGGTGCTGCGCGACGTTCAGCATCCACTCGAACAGCTGGGCTCCCAGCGCGCCGACGACGCCCAGCACCACGCTCAAGATCAACAGTCTGGCGTTGCGATTGAGTCGGGGCATGCAGCGTTCTGCGGTGACTTCTGGCTCTGGCGTGTGGTGCGCGCGGGGCCTGGCGCTCGTCCCCCGGCAGCGCCTCGTCGCACGCCGGAAGCAACATAGGCACCTGTTCCGGCGGTCGCAACGCGGGCCGCGGGGCTGCACAGTTCCAGCAGGAATGAAGCCAGAACGGCGTGCGTTGACGCATGTCCAGGGGCGGCAGGGTTTCGAGGCCGCGAGCGGTTCCACAACGCCGGGCGATGATCTAGCGTCCCCGCACCATGAAGCTCCGCACCCGATCCGCCGTCCTGACGCTACCCCTGGCCGCCGCCCTGCTCGTGGGCTGTCGCTCGCCCGAGCCGCCCGCCGCGCCGCCGGCAACGCCCGCGCCCACCGCCAGTGCGACGCCTGCTGCGGCGCCGGCCGAAGGCAAGCACTCCGACCTACCGCGGCTGCGCTTCAACCAGCTGGCGATGCGGCTGAACCTGCCGCTCTTCTGGGCGTCGGACACGAACAAGAACGGGTCGGTGGATCCGGACGAAGCGCGGGCGCTGCTCTTCTACCCGACCCAGGGACACTGGGTGGAGGCGGGCAAGTTCACGCCGGACTTCGAGAAGGCGTACGCGGCGATCGTCGAGGCGTCCAAGGCGCCGCCGCCCACCGGGACGCCCGCGGAGGTGGCGCGTCGCAAGGCCGTCCGCGAGGAGTTCGACCAGATTTCGCCGACCCTCGTCCGCACCGATTTGAGTGGCCTGCCGGCGGCGCAGCACAAGATGGTCGAGCACGTACTGGCAGCGACGCGCGACATCGACATGCTGTATTCGATCCAGACCGGTGAGCGGGCGCTGAAAGACAAGGTGCCGAAGGACGAGCCTGCCAGCCGGAGCCTGATGCGCCGCAACTGGGGACCCCGCTGCAAGGCGCCCAGCACCGAGAAGAACCCGGCCTGCTCGGCTATTCCGGGCGCGCCCAAGCCCGCGGTGGACGTGTATCCGGCCGACATGCAGAAGGACGACGGCTTCTGCAAGAAGCTGGAGAAGAACCCCCACGCGAAGAAGCTGCTCACGCCGTTCTCGGTGGTGCAGGAGAAGGGCAAGAAGCTCACGGCCGTGCCGTACTCCAAGGCCTATGCGAAGTGGATGGGCAAGGTTACAGACGAGCTGACGGCGGCCGCCGACGCCATCAAGGGCTCCGACGAAGCGCCGCTGGAGGCGTATCTGCGCGCGGCGGCCCAGAGCTTCAAGGACAACAACTGGGAGCCGGCGGATGAAGCCTGGTCGAAGATGACGGCGCAGAACTCCCAATGGTACCTGCGCGTCGCGCCCGACGAGGTGTACTGGGAGCCGTGCAGCCACAAGGCGGGCTTCCATCTGACCTTTGCGAAGATCAACAAGGCTTCGCTCAAGTGGCAGAAGAAGCTGACGCCGCTGCAGCAGGACATGGAAGACTCGATCGCGAAGCTCGTCGGTGGCGCGTACAAGCCGCGGAAGGTCACCTTCCACCTGCCGGACTTCATCGACATCGTCATCAACGCCGGCGACGATCGCGATCCCTTCGGCGCGACCATCGGCCAGAGCTTGCCGAACTGGGGCAAGGTCGTCGCCCAGGGGCGCGGCCGCACGGTTGCAATGAGCAACCTGTATGCGGATCCCGACAGCCTCGCGATGCGTCACGCCGAGGATTCCTCGCTGCTCGATGCGACCACGATCAAGGAGCTCGCCGACGAGCCCACGCCCAGCCTGCTCAGCACGATCCTGCACGAGGCCACGCACAACCTCGGCCCCGCGCACGAGTACAAGTACCGCGGCAAGACGGCCTCCCAGGCGTTCGGCGGCGAAATGGCCAGCATGCTCGAGGAGCTGAAGGCGCAGAGCGGCGCGCTCTACTTCATCGACTACATCCAGAAGAAGGGCATCATCTCCCCCGAGCTCGCGAAGCAGACCTATCTGGACTCGATCACATGGTGTTTCGGCCACATCTCCCGCGGGATGTACACGCCGGACGGGCACCGCAAGGCCTACAGCCAGCTCGCCGCGATCCAGATCGGCTACCTGATGGACCAGGGTGCGATCCACTGGAACGCCCAGGCGAAGGCCGCCGACGGCAAGGACACGGGCGCGTTCGTGGTCGAATTCGACAAGCTCCCCGCCGCCACCACCAAGCTGATGAAGCTGGTGGCCACCATCAAGGCGAAGAACGACAAGAAGGGCGCCGAGGCGCTGGCGAAGAAGTACGTCGACGGCAAGGTCGTTCCCCAGGCGGTCATCGCCAAACGCTTCCTGCGCTTCCCGAAGACGAGCTTCGTCTATTCGATCGACCTATAGAAAAGCGCGCGGGTTGTCTTCGGGAGCAGCCGGCAGCGGCGGCTCCGCTGCGTAGCCTATCCGAGCAGGCCGCGGCGCGAGCCGATGCGGACCAGACGGAAATAGCCGGTGGGCATGGCGCGTTTGAGCCGCCAGAACCAGCGTCCGCTGGCGTGGGGCACGGAGTAGAGCTCGCCGCGCTCGACGGCGTCCAGAGCCATGGTGGCCACTTCCGGAGCCTGCACCTTGGTGCGCCCCATCACTTTCTCGATGAAGCCGCGCCGGCTTTCGTCGACGCCGCTGCCGCGAGCGGATGCGGCGATGTTCGTCTTGAAGAACATCGGGCAGAGCACCGTGACCGAGACGCCACTTCCGGCCAGCTCTGTGCTCAGCGCTTCCGAGAGTGCGACGACGCCCGTCTTGGTCACATTGTAGGGCGAGAGATCCGGAGCCGGGAGCAGGCCCGCCGCCGAAGCGACGTTCAGGATCGCGCCGTGTCCCTGCTTCCGGAAGCGCGGCACGAAGTAGTGACAGCCGTGGATCACCCCCCACAGGTTGATCCCCATGATCCATTGCCAGTCATCGAGTGGCACCTCACCGACTGGCCCTGCCACGGCGACGCCGGCGTTGTTCGCCACGAAATCGACTCCGCCGAGCAGCTCTTCGCTCCGGTCGGCCAATGCCGCCACCGACTCCGCCTTCGAGAACGTCGCATTCGACGGCGTGGGCTCCTTTGCCGATCTCGTCTGCGGTCCGCTGCGCGGCTTGCAGATCGATGTCGGAGACGACGACCTGCGCTCCGCGCCGCGACAGCTCGAGGCACAGCGTGCGGCCCAGCCCGCTGCCACCGCCGGTGACGACGGCACGGGTGTTCTTCGAGATCTTCATGTCGGCTGGTGTTGTTCGTGCGGTGCGCGGGGTCAAGCGCCTATCTGCTGACCGACGCTTTCGAGATAGGCCTGCGCCAGGCGGAGGTTGTCGTTGTCCCAGGGGTGGAAGTCGCGGCGCAGGTACTCGCGGATGCCTCTGAGGAAGACCTTCTTGCCGATGGGATTGTCGCCGCCGAGCCGCTTGAGCTCGCGGCGCGCGTTCTTTCCCGACACGCCGTCCTGTTCGAGCAGCATGCGCGTGCCGGCTGCCCAGAACGACGCCAGCATGATTGACGCCATGGCGAGCCCCGCGACGCGCAGGGCGTAGCTCGGGTTCACCTTCTGCAGCACGTCGAACGCCACGGCCTTGTGCTCGATCTCCTCGCAGGCGTGCCAGAGCAACAGCTGACGGACGACGGGGTGCGCCTGGTCGAGCGGACCGTCGCGTAGGGCGTTGTCCGCCATGATGGCCGTGAAGTGCTCGGCCGCGGCAGTGCCGGCGAGGTTCATCGCCGGGGGCATGAGCCTTTCCACCACGCCGTAGGCGAAGCGCTCGTAGCGCTGGAGGAAGGGGCGGATCCGGTAGCCCTGTGCCTCGAGCACCGCGAACATCCGCTCGTGCTCGTGGGCGTGCCGCCCTTCCTGCCCGAAGAAGCCCTTGATCTGCTTTCTCAGCTCCGGATCGTCGATGCGGTCCTGGTAGTGCCGCACGCTGCGGATGAAGTAGCGTTCGCCCGCGGGAAACAGCAGGCAGACCCCGTTGGCAACGTGCGTCGCGACCGCGTTGTCGGCGAGCCAGCGCTTCGGGATCGAGTCGTCGAAGGGGAAGTCCATGCGCCGCGGCTGGATTGCCGGGCGCTCCGTCTGGGTCTGGGGCATCGGGCACCTCGCGCTTGTTGAACCATGTTCAACAGCTATTGAACCAAAGTCAATAGCACCGTGGGGCGCTATTGAACAGAAGTCAATAGGGGGGTAGGGTGATTCCGTGAGCGCCCCGGTGAGCGAGCCGCGCAGCCGGCTGCAGGTGGACGAGCGGCGCGCCCAGCTGCTCTCGCTAGGCATGGAGCTGTTTTCCAGCCACAGCTTCGACGAGCTGTCGGTGGACGACATCTCGCGCGCCGCCGGCATCAGCAAGGGCCTCATCTACCACTACTTCGAGAGCAAGCGCGGCTTCTACGTCGCCTGCATCCGGGCGTCGGCCGAGCAGCTGCGGGCGCGGACCGACCTCGCCGCCGCCGACAATCCGCTCGACCAGCTTCGCGCCGGGCTCGACGCCTACCTCGGCTACGTCGAGGTCCATGCGCACGCCTACGTGACGCTGTTCCGCGGCGGCATCGGCTTCGATCCCGAGGTCGGACAGATCGTCGAGGAAACGCGGCAGCACTTCGTCCAGCGCATGCTCGAGAAGCTCGATCCCGGGGCGGCGAAGCTGCCGCGCGTCCGCAACGCCCTGCGCGGCTACGTGGGCTTCGTGGAGGCCGCCGCCATGGACTGGGCGGACCACCACGATGTCGACCGCGACCGGTTGCTCGAACTGCTTGTGACGATGGCGGAGCAGACCGTACGGTCTGTGGGTGCGGCGCCGGAGTAGCTCGCTTCTTCTCGTGCTCGCCCTTGTGCCCGGCGTCGCCCACGCCGAGCCCGGAGCGCGCCCGACGCCGACGCCCTTCGACGGCCTGGGCGACAACGTACTTTACGCCTTTTCGGGGTCGCGGCTGCTGTTTTCCGCAGCGGCGGTGGCTGCCACGGGTGGGCTGGCTTTCTCGGGCGAGGACCACGCGCTGCGCGCCGCAGTGCAGCGCCAGATCGCGTCGCCTGCGTGGGGCGACACCGCGTACTACGGCGGCTACATCGCCCCGGCCGTGGTGGCGCCCGGGCTGTACGTGATCGGGCTGGCGTCGCGCGACCGCGAGACGACGGGTGCGGGGGCCGCGGCGCTGCAGGCGCTGGTCGTCACGCTGGGCGTGACGGGCGTGCTCAAGGTCGCCACCGGTCGCCCCTATCCTCTGCATGGTGGCGACCCGTCCGCGCCCGACCGCCTCGATCATCCGGAATATGCTCGCGAGTTCCACCCGTTCCGGCTGAAGCTGGCCGACGTGTCCTGGCCGTCCGGTCACACCTCCGCCAGCGTGTCCATCGCCGCGGCACTCGCCGCGTACTACTCCGACGAGCCGTGGGTCGCGCTGGTCGGCTACCCGCTCGCTCTCGGCATCGGTTTCGGGATGGTCGATGGCGACCGCCACTGGACCTCCGACGTGATCTCCGGTGCGCTCCTGGGTCATGTGATCGGCTGGAGCGTCGGGCGAGGCTTCCGCGAGAGCCTTCTGCCGGATGGATCGCGGTCGATCGTGCTGCCCCGTGGGCTGCCCGGCGGCGGCATGGAGCTCGACTGGGTCGGGCAGTTCTAGGCGCCGGTGCGCGGCTACAACCCGAGCGCGCCGAGGTCCAGATCCGCGTAGCGCTTGATGACGAGGTGCGCGTCCGTGTAGCGGCTCGCGTCCATCTCTGGATCCGGCAGCGCCACCACCTGCATGCCTGCCGCGCGCGCCGCCTCGACGCCTGCGAGCGAGTCCTCGAACACCAGACAGTTGGCGGGGTCGGCGCCGAGCTCCTCCGCCGCGACAAGGAAGATGTCCGGTGCCGGTTTGAGCGCGCCCACGCGCGGGTCGTCGCCGCTGACGATGGCGCAAAATAGACCGAACCACTCGTGGCGCTCTACCTTGAGGCGCGTCAGCGCGCTCTCGCCGCTGGTCGCGACCACCATCGGCACGCCGCGCTCGTGGAGCGACCGCACCAGCGCGCTGGCTCCGGCAATCTCCTCGACTTCGGGGAACATGCGGTCGAGCAGCGGGCGGCGGCGGGCGAGGTACTCCTCTGGCTCGAGCGGCACGTCGAGGGCCTGCATCAGGTAGCGCGCGCCGTCGAGCGAGCTCCGGCCAATCATGTTGCCCTTGACCGACCAGTCGAAGACCTTGCCGAACTCGTCGAGGATGTGCTGCGTCGCGCGCGTGTAGACCGGTTCGGTGTCGAGCAGGACGCCGTCGAGATCGAAGATGACGTGTTCGGGCCGGGTGGCGAGCATCGGACGGTGGGATATAAGGGATGTCATGCAGGGCGCAAGCGCCAAAGCGAATCGTGCGGGAATCGAGCTGGGATACTCGGTGCAGGGAGACGGCCCCGAAACAGTGCTCCTGATCCAGGGTCTGGGGGCACGGGCGGCGGACTGGGGGCCGGCGCTGCCGCGGGCACTCGCCGAGCGCTTCCGCGTCGTGATGTTCGACAACCGCGGAACGGGTTCGTCGTCCAGGCCGCGCGAGGCGTGGACGCTCGAGGACATGGCTCTGGACGCGCTGGCGGTGCTGGATTCAGTCGGTGCCGAGCGCGCGCACGTGGTCGGTGTTTCGATGGGCGGGATGATCGCCCAGCTCATCGCGCTCGATCATGCGTCGCGCGTCGAACGGCTCGTCTTTCTGTCGACGAATGCCGGCGGGCGTTCGGCCGTGCATCCGGGCCCGGAGATGCTGAGCGTGTTCCAGCCGCCCCGGGGCACGCCGCCGGAGCAGATCATGCGACACGCGCTCGAGCTGATCGGCGCGCCGGGCTGGGCGGCGTCGCACCCTTCCGAGGTCGAGGAGCTGGTGCGGCTCTCGGTGGAGCAGCCGACGCCGAAATATGCTTTCAGCGCGCAGCTCCAGGCCTTGCTCTCGAGCGACCGTTCGGAGCGCGTCCGGGACATCGCGCAGCCGACGCTCGTCATCCACGGCGACGCCGATCGGCTGATTCCGGTCCAGAACGGCCGTTTGCTCGCAGAACGCATCCCCGGCGCGCGCCTGGCGATCCTCGACGGAGTTGGCCACATGGCGATGTGGGAAGCGCCCGAGCGGCTGTCCCGCGTCGTCGTCGATTTTCTCGCTGGAGGGTGATGGGTTTCCGACCGGGGCCGGCATCGTCTACGCTGAGGCGATGATCGAAGAGGTGAAACTCAGCCCCAAGCTCACGCTCGACGACTATGCCTCCTACGCGCATCTGGCCAATACCGTTGCCGAGCTGAGGAGCGAGGCCGGGCTCCTGTCGCCGAAGCTCTCGGGCCGCACGGTGTGGATGATCAACTCGACGGCCAAGGGTGGCGGCGTCGCCGAGATGCTGCCGCACTATGTGTCGCTCATGAACCAGATCGGCGTGAAGACGCGCTGGCTCGTCATCGGCACCGATCGGACGGAGTTCTTCAACTTCACGAAGAAGCTGCACAACCTGATTCACGGAGCCGGCGAACCGGAGATCACCCAGGACGAGCTCGAGCTCTACGAGACGGTGAGCCGGGAGCTGGCAGACGAGCTGCGCGGGTGGGTCGCCCCCGACGACATCCTGGTGGTGCACGATCCGCAGCCGGCGGGCATGGGGGCGAAGATCGCCGAGGAGCTCGGCGTGATGTGCATCTGGCGCTGCCACATCGGTCTCGACGCGGAGCTGCCCCAGACGCGGGTGGCCTGGGACTTCCTGAAGCCGTACATCGAGCAGTACGACCAGAGCGTATGGACCGCGACGGAGTACATCCCGCACTACCTGTCGAGCAACGTCGCGGTGATCCATCCGTCCATCGACCCGCTGTCGCACAAGAACCGGGAGCTTTCGGCGCACAAGCTCATCGGCGTCCTGTGCAACTCGGCCCTGCTCCGCCAATACGGGCCCGTGCTGACGCCGCCGTTCGAGACGCCCGTGCAGCGGCTCAAGCCCGACGGGAGCTTCGCGCCGGCGACGCAGGCCGACGAGCTGGGCGTGCCGTTCCGGCCCATCGTCACGCAGATTTCCCGCTGGGACAGGCTCAAAGGCTGGCGGCCGCTGCTCGACGCCTTCGTGACGCTCAAGCGGGACAGGGAACGGTTCATCGAGCCCGGAGACGATCGCCACCGCCAGCGCCTCGGCATCGTGCGGCTGGTGCTCGCCGGGCCGGAGCCGGCGGCCGTCCAGGACGACCCGGAGGCGAAGGAAGTGCTGGACGAGCTGTGCGACGCCTACAAGTCGCTGACACCGGACCTACAGGACGATGTCGCGCTCTTGAGCCTGCCGATGTCGTCGCTCAAGGTGAACGCGTTGATGGTCAACGCGCTGCAGCGCTGCTCGACCGTGGTCGTCCAGAACTCGCTGCGCGAAGGCTTCGGACTGACCGCGACCGAGGCGATGTGGAAGCGCACGCCGGTACTCGGCAGCTCGGCGTGCGGACTCCGCCAGCAGATCCGCAACGACATCGACGGTCACCTCGTGGACGATCCTGAAGACGTGCACGAGGTGGCGGACGCGCTATCGCGCCTGCTTTCTGATCCGCTGCAGCGCGATGCCCTTTCGCGCCGCGCCCAGCGTCGCGTGCACGACGAATTCCTGGTGTTCAAGCAGGTCATGCGCTGGATCCGGCTGCTCGCGTCCACGGTCGAACCGCGGCGGACCTCGTCGCGGCCCGCTTCGATCCGGCCGCTGCCGTCGCGCCGCCGCTAGCGGGCGCTCGCAACGCGCGCGGTGCTCGAGGCGACCTCGAGGAATTCGCGGCCCAACTCCTGGCCGAACCGGTCCTTGACCTCGACGCGGACGACCCACGGACCGGGACCGGCGCGTGCGGGAACGATGCTCGTCAGCGTGTCCCCCCGCCGTGTCCAGTGCACATTCACCGGCGAACCGTTGATGCTGACTTGAGTCTCGATCTTGATCGACGAGGGAATGGGGTGATTGTTCCAGTCGACGACGCGCACGGCCACGTGGACCGTGTCGCTGGGCCAGCGGGCCAGCTGCGGACCGATCTCGATGCGAGCCGACAGGCCCAGAGGTGCGAGCGTGAGCGATGCGGAATCTCGAGTCGCGCCTGCTTGGCGGAATCGAACGCGCGTGGCGTGCCCGCGCGCCAGACCAATGCTGACCGGGGCGGGGATGTAGGAGGACGCCGCGTCGTAGCTCACCTGGACGCCCTCGACGTGTTTGAAGTGAACGCGCTGTCCGCGACGAAGGAGCACCGCGCCGCCCGACATGAACGAACCTGCGGGTAGGTCCACGCCGACGACGCGCACGCTGTCGGGAGCCGACATCGGTCCTTCCAGGCCAAAGCGATCGACGGGCTGCGCACGCACCTCGTAGAGGCCCGGGCCCAGTTGGTCGATACGGGCGGTGTGGGTCGAAGTGCGCAGGCTGCGCACCAGGGTGCCGTCTGGACGCGAAACGCTGACATTGTAGCGGGCCGCGCCCGGTACCGGCAGCCACACTGCCGTCGTCTCGCCGCTCGCGCCCTGGAGCGACAGCAGCAGCGGATCCGACATGGCGATGTGCGTCGCTCCGAGCAATCGGTGCGGTTTCCCCGATGGATCCGCCGGGCTGATGCTGCGTGCCATGCCCTCCCGGAGCGGTCGCCATTCGTTGCCCAGCGCGGCGACCATGTTGCCTCGCGCGGCCGCCACCGTCACGCCGGCCGCTGAGCTGAGAACGATGCCGTGGCCGCCTTCGACGACCGCGCTCACCTGGCGCGGTGCGCGCACCAGGACAGCGACCCGGAGCGGTTTGGCAACGGGCACCCACACGTCGATTCGGCCTTCCAGCAGATCGAGCGAGCGCGCGGGCGTGGAAGCCTGTCCCGCCCTTCCGAGCACGAGCTGCGTGGAGCGCTCGAAACGCACTCGCGTGCCAGGAGCCAGGCGGAGCTTGATGCCGTCCGCCAGCTTGGCGGTCGTGCCGTCAGCGCCACCGCGCATTTCGCTGCCGGGCGCGCCGATCGGGTCCGCAGACTTTGCAGACCGCGGGGTCTGGGCCCCTGCCAACGGAGCGGCGAGCAGAGTGACGGCAATCAATGACGCCGCAATGCCGAACCTCGTGTGTGTCATCAGTCCCCACTACGGCCGCGCGCGGAGTAGTCTTGAGGGCAGGGTTGGAGGTTTTGTGATGGCTTGTCGAACGCGGCGCGTTGTTTCTGTGGGATTGACATCGGTTGCCCTGGCTCTGGCCTTCGCGGCATGTGGGAACGGCGGCAGCGGCTCGGGGGCCGCCGCGACCGGGGGTAGCGGCGGCGGCGGCGGACACGGTGGCAAAGGCGGAAACGGCGGAGGCGTGAGCGGCGGCAGCTCCACCGGCGGCAAGCGCAACCCGACCTGCAAGCCGGGCACAAGCCAGGGCGCCGTGCAGAAGCCGGTGTTCTGGAAGCACCTCGAAGGCCAGACCAGCTGGTACGCGTCGCCGGTCGTCGCGGATCTCGACGGTGACGGCAAGAACGAGCTCATCGCCGCCTACTACAAGCTGTATGTCTTCGACAGCCAGGGCAAGTTGCTCGACAGCGTCGACCCGGGTTCGGGGCGTGTCTACGCGCCGCACGTCGTGACCGACCTGGAAGGCGACGGCGTCATGGACATCGTTGCGGGCGAGGGCGGCAAGGTCTACGCCTACGAGTGGCGGAACAAGAAGCTGGTGCCGAAGCCAGGCTGGCCGGTCGACACGACGACCGCGGGCCAGACGCCCGAGGTGAGGGGACTGGCGGCGGCCGACCTGGATGGCAACGGCTCGATCGAGATCGTCGCGACGACGACCCAGACCGCCAAGACCTCCGACGGCGGCGCGCAGGTGTTTGTCTATGAGCCGGACGGCAAGATGTACCAGCCGGCGGGCATCAGCTGGCAGGCGTGGCCGCGCTACAACAACAAGACAGGGACGGGAAACGACGCGGACCGCAACGGCATGGGGCACAGCGGCTTCGGCTGCTACGGGCTGAACGTCGGGATCGGCAACATCGACGACGATCCTGACCTGGAGATCCTCGTCACGTACGACAACCACCACATCCAGGCGTTCAAGAAAGACGGCGTTGCCATCGACTCGTCGTCCTGGTTCACCAACCGCGACAGCAAGTACGCGGGGAAGCGGTTGACCTGGGGCCAGTTCATCCGCTGGGCGGATCCGGCGGTGGAGAAGGCGCAATACCACGACCACACCGGTGCCTGGCCGGACATCAAACAGACGCCCTGGTTGCAGTGGACCGCTTCGCCACCGAACGTCGTTGATCTGGATGGCGACGGAAAGAACGAAGTCGTCGGCGTGCCCAACGTCGAGGAGCACGAGCCGTACGTGACGCAGTACTACGCCATCATGGCGCTGGACGGCGCGTACGGCGACGGCAGCCGTTCGGCGATGCGCCACACGGGATGGGAGACGCTGCCGCACGGCGACAAGCCGATGCAGGTGAGCGGATACTACCCGCCCAGCGGCGTGCCGGCGCCGACCACCGTGAACATCCAGGGCGACTCGCACCCTGAAATCGTCGTCTCGCTGAACGACGGCTTCGTCTACTGCTTCGACTACACCGGCAAGCGCATCTGGCGCTTCAACTACACCTTCGGCAAGAAGATCATGTACGCCTCCGAGGTCACGGTCGCGGACCTGAACCAGGATGGCTCGCCGGAGCTCCTGTTCACCACGTATGGCGACCCCAACGTGCAGGACTCGGGGCACCTGGTGATCCTGGGCGCCGACGGTTCGTTGCTCTGGGATACTCCGCTGCCGAACCCCGGCCACAACGGCAACGGCAACGGCGCGCCCGCCGCGCCGGCCGTCGGCGACCTGGACGGCGACGGCGTGCTCGAGGTGTTCGTGCAGACCTTCGACCACGCCATGGACGTGTTCAAGATCCCGGGCTCGGCCGACAACTGCATGCTGTGGCCCACGGCGCGCGGGGGACCCTTGCGCATGGGGCAGCCCAACGGCGGCTGAGCGTTTGAAGCGCTGCGCTCTCCACCCGGACGCGGGGAGCGCAGCCGTGTGCTGCCACTGCGGGCGGGCGCTCTGCGACGAGTGTTTCCGCCACGTGGTGGACGACGTGCCCTGGTGCGACGCCTGCGTCGACGCGCTGTCGCGCGATCGGCAGGCGCGCGCGGCAATGGGCGGCAGCTTCGTGCTGATCGCCTGGGGCCTGCTCTTCTATGCCTCGCGCTTCCGGCCGATCGCCTCGGACTCGGGGGCCGTGGTCCTCTTCGGTGGTATCACCGCGATGGGTCTCGGGCTGTGCATCGGCTGGCCACGACGGCGCGAGCGCACCGTGCGCGAGCGCGAGCCGGCGGAAAGGTTCGAGGGTGTCGGACCAGCGCAGCCGTACCGCGCGCGTCTGCGCCGCGTCGCGCGTGCGGCCGTGGCGCCGCTTTCGGCGAAAAATACCGTGCTGGCGGTGGCGATCAGCATGCTCGTGGCGGCGGTGCTGGTGCCAGTGAGACTGAAGCTGCCGCATTGGCTGGAGAGTGAGCTGGTGCTTGCCGCGTGGTGGGCGGTGCTGGCGGCCACGCTCGCGCTGTTGCTCTATCGCGGTAGCGGGCTGGTGGACGACTACCACTACCGGCCACCGCGAATATTGCACTCGCAATCCCTCGCTGGAAGCGGAGCCGGCGAAGGGAGCACGCCGGCGCGCGGCGCAGCGCGCAAGAGCAGGCGTGGGAAGCGCATTCGCGGAAAGGCCAAGCGCGACAAGAGCGGGCTCAGCTTGCTCGAGATGCTCAACCCGCTCAACTGGCTGGAAGCGGGGGAGGCTTTTGTCGTTGTCGCGGTCGTCGCTGTCGCTCTGCTTGCCGCGTTCGCGGTCGCGTGGCTGCTGGTCGAGGCGCTCCTGCCACTTGTGTTCGTCGCTGTCTACTACCTGCTCCGCCGCGCACTGGCTCGCGCCGCCGCCGACCCGCGCGATTGTCGTCGCCGCCCGGCGCGATCGCTCTTCTGGGGAGCCGTCTGGTCGGCGATCTACGTCGTGCCGCTCGGTCTCTTGGTGTGGGGAGTGCACGCCGTGTTGCGCTGGAAGCACGGCGGCTGACGCCGTCTCGTCAGCCGTGCGCGGCCAGGAAATAGATCGTCAGTCCGAAGATTGCGATCATCGTTGCGGTCTCGAGCCAATTGACCTTGCCGTCGTCCTGAATCGCCTTCCACAGAATGAGCATGGTCGGGAAGCCGAGCAGGAGCACGCTGGTGGTGTCCAGATCGATGGGCAGCACGCCGCCGCTCGGAGTGAGCGGGATGACACCGGTCTGGCCGAAGGCCGCGAGCAGGATCAACGCGATCGGCATCACGACGAAGGGCACCTGGTTCACCTGGCCCGAGGCGTTGGCGAGCGCCACGTCGTACATGCCCTTTGCGTGGGCCGAAGCGACCATCACGAACGCGCCGGCGGAGGCGAACAGGCTCAAGACGAGCGCGCCGACCATGCGCGGATAGCCCGCGCGCGCCAGCGTTCCCACGAGGATGTCCGCGAAGTCGCCGACGGCGTGTCCGCCGAGCACACTCGCGCCGACGCCGAGCAGGCCGTAGAGCACGATGGCTGTGAGCGACGGTAGCGACGTGGCCGCGTCGCCCTTGCCCTTGGCCGCGGAGACGCTCTGCTCGTCGGAGCCGCCGAAGCGCTTGACCAGACGCGCGACGGCGACCACCTCCACGAAGAGCAGCGCGCCTCCGAGCACGTAGAGGTCGCCTGCGCCCAGCGCATCACCTTTGTGCTTGCCGGCGTCGAACGCGTACATGAGCAACATGATGGCGCCGGTGGCGAAGAACGCGCCGCCCGCGCAGGCGTAGAGGTCCGTGCTCAGCTCGACCAGCGGCGCGGGCATCGCCGCCGCTCCGCGTTCGTCGCGGGGCAGAAGCGCACTGTAGATGCCGAAGGCGGCTGCGCCGACGTGCAGCGTGACGGCCGTGACGATGAACCCGACCCGCGGCGTGGCGGCCAGAACGAAGGCGAGCATCACGAGCTCCGGGATGTTGCTCGCGAGACCGGCCATGGTGCCGGCGACGAACTCGTTCATGCGGCGGCGGCGCGCCAGGCCGTCGACCGACTTGATCATCGACTCGCAGGCGCCGAACACGACCAGGAGCCCGCCGACGCCGAGCAGCCCCGCGTGCAACCACCCGGGCATGCTCGCGCCGAGGGCCATCGCGGCGCCGATCATCACGCCGCCGCCGATCAGCGCCCCTATCCACGCCTTGCCTTCTCCGCCGCTACCGGACATCCCGCGCCGCACCTCCTCCTACCGTGCCGCGGGGACTCTACAGCACGAGGTGCGCGGGGGAACCCCCGACGAGGGATCGCGCGTCTACTCGGCGGGCTCGGGCCGCGTGACCTCGGGCTTGGCTTCGCCGCGGACCGTGGGGCCCGCCTTCTGGTACGGCGTGCCGGTCATGCGCTTGGCCATCGTGACCGAGCGCCAGGCCAGGTAGTTCTTGGTAAACGCGAGTGCGTTTTCCTTGTCGGCGTAGGGGTTCTTCAGGTGGCCGAGATGTACTAGCGCCAGCGCTTGTTCTGCGACGCTCACCGGGCAGCCCTCGAAGCGCACCCAGTCCTGGTCGCGAGAAGCCTTCAGCTTCTTCGTCGTCTTGGCCATCTTCACGTAGATGTCGTCGTGCTTGGCGCGGTGGGGATCCTTGGTCGAACGGTCCTTGTACTTGCTCGAGATCTGCACGGGCTTGTCGTTGATCTCGCCCTTCCAGGCAGCGCAGTCGCCCATGAAGACGACCTTCTCGCCAGGCTTGGCGTCGATGGGGCCGTCGTAGGCTCCGAACACCACGTGCATGCGCGGCATCTTCTCGTCGCAGTGCTCGTCGAACAGTCTCAGGATCTCGATCGCTTCCTCGATCGCGCCCGGACAGCCGCCCCAGCAGTAGTCGGTGTGCTCTGTTTCGGGCGGCGGGCCTGCATACGCGGTGATGTGGGTCCCCTCGAAGTACTTCTCGACGCGCACCAGGCCGACCTTGAAGCCCTTGGCGCGCTCCTTCGCTTCTTCCAGCGTGACGTCGCCGCTGATCTGGATCTTGTCGAGATCCATCGGGCCGAAGCCCCGCTCGGCGGTGAAGCGGATGTGATCCACGGTCTTCGGATCGACGCCGATGATATTGCAGCACACCGAGTCGAATGCCACCTGGTTGTCGCCCATGACGATCAGGTTCAGGTCCCGCGGGATCGGCGTGAGCATCCGCCCTTCGCCGGCGATGATCCCGTCGATACAGATGAATTGCGGCTGGATGATGTACTGGAGGTCCGCGATCTTCTCGTTCAGCCGGTGATCGTGATCGATAAGCCGGTGGCGGTCGTCCTGGATGCCGATGTAGGCCTTGATCGAGAAGGTGACGGTCGTCCAGGGGTGCGCCTTGAACTTCGGGCAGTTGACGAAGAAGTCCGCCTTGGCGATCGGTTCCGGCGTAAACACGTAGTCGCGCAGGCGCCCGTCGTGCGTGTACGGGATCTCGACCTGCTGCTCTTCCTCGAAGAAATACTGCTTCACGCCCAGGCGCTTGATCATCGGGTTGTAGTCGGCGCCCTCGAAGGCGTTGCGCGTCGGGAATCGTGATGCCGCAGCGCTCGCCGATCGCCAGTTCCTTCACGTGGCCGTCGTCGCGATCCCTGAGCGCCATCAACACGCCCTCCGCGAACTCCGGGCGCGTATGCGCGTGCTCGAAGAGCGGGCCGGAAGCGACGATATTCGGTTTGACCAGCGTGCGGCCGTGCGGGCGCAGATCGAGCTCCTCCAGCCCTTCCCGGACGATGCGGCGGATCTTTTCCGGATCGTAGCTGTCGCAGTGACGGATGATGACGCGCGGGTTCTTTGTCGGCTTCATGGCGAAAGGAGGGTACCACAGCGCCCCCGCGTCGTCCGGCGCGGGCAGACCAGCAGGATGGGGCGGAATTCCCCAGCCAGGGCGCCGATACTTGACGCATCGGGCACGCGGTTGCACCGCTGGTCGGCGTGAAGCTCGTGACCGCGTGCGCCGTTGCCCTCGCCCTGATCCCGGCTTGCGACCCGAGCGAGAAGCCGCCGCCCGCGCCCGCGGGCGGGACGAAATCCGCCGCGCTGCCGCGCGAGTCGGCCGAGCCGGCCGAGCCGTCGCGCGGGGAGAAGGCGGAAGCGCCGGAGCCTGATCACCCGCCGGGCGCGGTGCCCTTCGACTATCCCGCTGTCACTGCCACCGCGAAGAAGGGGGACTACCTGCTGGCCCCCTCGAAGAACTGGATCGCCGAAGCCTTCGAGAAGGGCGGGAGCAAGCAGACGTTCATCTACTACGGCGGCTGGATGCTCGAGCCCGGCGACAGGGCTTCGACCATCAAGACGCTCACCGGTGTCGAGTCGATCATCCCGAACGCGATGATCATCCCGGTCCCGGCGGGCGGCACGGCGAAGCCGGGCGACATTCTGCTCACCACGTGGCAGTCCGGCTCGGGTATGCAGCGCGCGATCGTGGTCGAGGGGGGCAAACCGGACCGACCGGAGGTCCGCTACCTCGATCTGGCTCTCGACAACCCCTCGGGCTGGGGCAAGCAGGTCGACACGCTCGAGGCGAACACCTTCATGAAGCTCGAGCACCCGGGGCAGGTGGGCACTACCGCGGCGTGCACCACCGGTGCGCGCCGCACACGCTGGATCATCACGAACATCGCTGGCGACAAGCTGCTGGCCATCGGCTTCGCGGGCAGGATGCGCGTGTTCCAGCGGAAGGACTGCAAGACCCTGCCGATCAAGCCAAGGCTCCGCGCGGGGGACAAGGTGATGGTGCCGCTGGTCGACGGCTACGCCGAAGCGCAGGTCGAAAAGGTCGACCCTGCCATCGGCCGCGTGTGGGCGCGCTACAGCTTCGGCGGCAAGGACAAGGAGCGCGCCTTCGCCTTCACGAACGTCGCCCGGAAGCTGCAGTGAGGCGCTGCTACGGGCACAACGTTCCGGCCTTGATCGGTTCGCAGCTCTGCGTCTGGAAGTTGCAGAAACAACCCTTCGTGCAGGTGACGCCGCACGCGCTCTCGCACTTCCCGTTGACGCAGGCGTAGCCGTAGCCGCACGTCGAGTTCACGGTGCAGACGCACACGCCCTGGCCGGTGCAGGACGGCGTGTTCGCGGGGCAAAGCGTGTTTTTGTAGCCCTGGCCATCCGGGTTGCAGACCCGGCTTGTGCTACCGGTCTTGCAGCTCATGGCGCCGGGGACGCACACATCGCACTGGCCGTTGGTGGCATCGCACAGAGAGGCGGACAAGCACGTCTGCACGCTGGAGAAGCCCGACTGCGAGGCGTTGCACTTCTCGAGCATCGCGCCGCTGCATTGGTACTGACCGGAGATGCACGCAGCGGTCGTGCAGGTCCTGGCGCCTGCGTTGCAGAGCGCGTCGCTCTGGCAGGTCTGGACGGTCACGAACGAAGTATGGCCCGCCGAGCATTTTTCGAGTGTTGGACCGGTGCAGCGATACTCGCCGTCCTTGCAGGCGGCACATTGGTCGCCGCTTCCGAGCAGACACAGCTCGGCGCTGTCGCAGGACGCCAGCGTGGTCGTGCTGACCAGAATCCGGGCCGCACTTCACACGCTCCGCGCCCGCGCAGACGATGCTGCCCGGAGCCTGGCCAAGGCAATCCGCGACCGGGGTTGCACAACGTTTGGCGTCCGTCGCGGGCAGCGACGAGTCGCACAGCTGCCCGTTGGTGCACTCCGCGGCCTTGTGCCAGGTGCCGCTTGCGCACTGGACGACGCGCGCCTGTGCCGGGCCCGCGCATGCAAAGCTGCCGTCCGGGGTGCAGGGCGCGCCGACCGTGGAGCCGCCCGCGCCACCGGTGGTGTTGCCTCCCGCGCCGACGCCCCCAGTGCCGCCGGTGCCCGCGGTCCCGTCCAATCCGGCGCCCGCATCGCCTGCCGCTCCGCCCGCGCCGGCGGAGCCCTTCGCTTTCAGCGAGCCCATCGACCCGGTGCTGCAGCCCGCCAGAAGCAGACCAAACAGGATGGCGCCAGGAGCCCTCATGAGTAGCATAGGCTACCACTTCTGCCGCTCCGCTACAGCACAGCGCCTGGCGCCCGGATGCCCGCGGGGTAGAGTGCGGCATGCGTGCTTTGGTCCGGCTGGTGCCGGCTCTGATGGTGGCGGCGACGCTGGCGGTCGCCGGCTGCGGCACGGTGACGTACGTGCTTCAGGAATACGGCGGGGAGCCTCGTTCAGCGGACTCGGTCGCGATTGTACGCATCACCAGCCGCGATCCGCTGCACGTCAGCTCTGTCGACGGCGATCCGCTCGACGTGCGCCTGGACCCGGACACGCGCGTCCACGTAGAGATGCTGCCCGGCGAGCACGTGCTCGGCGTGTACCGGCCCGACGCGGAGATCCCCATCGAGCAGAAGGTACGCTTCCTGGCTTCGCCGGGCAGGACGTACGCGGTCGTGATGGCGGAGGCACCGCCCGGAAGCGCAACGCCCTGGACGGGCCGCGTCTACGAGATCGACCGGAGCTCGGGCACGCGCATTCACGACGCGACGCGCTAGGGAGCTGCACCCGCGAAAGCGTTGCGCGCCGGAGCTGTCGTGCGCGTGGAATGTTCGCTGGGCTCGCTCGAACCGTTCGGCCGCCCGTGTGTCGCGTCGCCTGTTGTCGCGGGGTTTGCCGGTTGGCCTGCTCGTTGCTTGCCCTCGCAGTCCCGGATCAGGGCCGAGTGTCGGCGCCGTGCGATGTCCGGAGGAGGGGGAATGGAAAAATGGTGACGCATGCAATTCTCATCCAATGGGGGACGCCCATCCCCGGCCGCGAGCGCATGGCGCTCGAGGAGTTCAACTCGTACACGCAATGGGCGAACAAGCTGAAGAAGGACGGCAAGATCGAACGGGTAGAGGTGTACCAGCTGGAAAGCGCGAACTTCCAGCAGATGTCCGGATTCACGGTCATGGAGGGGACCGAGCAGCAGATCAGGACAGTGGTGGAGGGCGACGATCTCAGATCGCGCATCCAGCGGGTCATGAACATGACGCAGAACGTCCGCCTGGAACGCTGCGTGGTCGGGACGGAAGTCGGCACGCGCATGCAGGGCTACGCGGCCGTGCTGCAGCAGCTGCGGCTCTAAACGTCCCCGGGTCCGGCGCGGACGCGAGGAACGCTGTTCCGCGCCGGACCGCCCACTAGCCCGGTTTTCGTGTGCTAGGACGTGGTTGTCATGCCTAACACCTGGGATCCGGATTCACCGACGCCACGACAGGCGCTGGAGCGACTAGTAGTAGGCAACCGGCGTTTCCGCGCCGGGACCAAGCCAACCCGGGCGCGGCCGTGGAGCCCGGATCAGGCGGTGCAGAAGCAACGCCCGTTCGCGATCGTGCTCGGGTGCTCGGACTCGCGCACACCCGTCGAGATCCTGTTCGACCAGGGCTTCGGGGAGTTGTTCGTGGTGCGGGTCGCGGGCAACATCGTCGCGCCTTCCCTCGTCGGCTCCATCGAGTTCGCTGCCGCCGAGTTCGGATCGCGGTTGGTCGTTGTGATGGGGCACACCCGGTGTGGTGCCGTCACCGCCACGGTCAAGGCGATCGAGACGGGGCTCGGCCCGGAGTCGAAGAACATCCGCGCGATCACGGACCGCATAGCGCCGCACATCGAGGGACTGGTTCGCGTGGGCGATACCGGCAACGTCGTGCGCGAAGCGGTGCGCGCGAATGTACGGGCTTCGGTCGATCACCTGCGTCACGGAAGCCGCATCCTCGAGGATCTGGTGCTGGCCGGGCGCGTCGTTGTGGTCGGCGCCGAATACGAGCTCGAGACCGGCGCGGTCCACTTCCTGGACGATGTGCCGCCGGAGGCGTAGCAGAGCTCAGGCGCTGCAGCCGACCCTCATCCACGAAAGCGCCGACGTGCTCGCCTGGATGAAGTAGACGTAGCGATTCGAGACGACGACGGCCCCGGGATGGATGGCGCCCGAGCCGGCGCTGTACGATTTCACGATCCCGCCGGTCTTGCGGTCGCGGACAACCGCCTGGCTGCCCTCAATCGTCAGAAGCCCGTCGTCGGTGCCCACGGCAACACCCATCGATGTGCTGGTGCGGGACAGGACCTTTCCCTTGCTGTCGAGCTCGACGACGCCCCCGCCACCGCTGATCACCAGCTCGCCGCCATCCCAGACGACGGATTGCAGTTGCCCGGCGTTGACGGTCAGCCCGGTGTCGACGGTCGGCGCGGAGCGGTCGCCGAGCGGAGTGAACGCGGCGGCCTTCGAGCCCCACGATGCGACAACCCCGTTGCAGGTCGGCGTGAGCGCGAGCGCGTGCGTGGTGTTGTCGTTCCCGAGCCCGGTGTTCAGCAGAGGGTCGCCCAGCGCGGCGCCGAAGAACCTGAGCTCCGGTCCCGGATCCACGATGGCAGCCAGCGCCTGTCCGACGCCGGCCAGCGCCGGCACCGAAAGGGAGGGGGAGCCGAGCGTGATGGGGATCGACGTACCCGCCTGCATCGTGTCGAGCGAGATTGGAATCACGTGATCGAAGGCCGGAGGCGGTAGCAGGTCGACCTCGTTGTCGCGCTGGAATACCACCGGCGCGAGCAGCGGATCGGTTGCCGAGCCTTCCGCGTCGAACGCCACCACCTGCGTCTGCTCCGGGAAGGCCACACCGATCCGGCGGTTCCCACCCGTCGAGTCCGGGCTCACGACCCAGGATACGGCCGGGCCGATCGGCGTCTCGATCGCGTTGCCCATATGCACGGTTCCCGTGTTGGCGCTGCCGAGGCTCTGGGTCGATACGCTCGACACCGCCTGCACGTGAGGGCAAGCGCGCATCATCGGGCAGGTGTCCAGCGTCCCCGGCCCATGCGGTTGCCCGCTCTGCCCCGCGTCGCCGCCGGAACCGCATCCTTCCAGGCAGCCGCGAGCCGGGCCGCAACCGGCGAGCGCGGGGCTCGCGCCGAGCAGCACGGCCAGCGCCCACAGCCTAGGGCGAAGCACTGCACTGCCCCTGCATGTGCACCGAGTCCGGCGGGTTCGAGCCGCAGGTCGCGGGGCACAGGATCACCCTGTGCGGCAGGACGCCCGGCGCCGGATCGCGATCGAAGTAGAAGCCGCCCTGGACCGGGTCGCACGCGGCGGCGGCCCCGACGCGCGCTACCAGTGCCCCGCGAGCCGTCACCGACAGGCTCAGCGGATCGATGCCGCCGGACTTGGGCCAGGGTATCGAGTACTCGCACTCGTCGGCGTGGTTGCGGATCTTGTTGAAGGTCGCGACCAGCTGGCTCGACACGTCGCTGCCGGTGGACACGACGAAGGCCTGCTCCGTCCCGCCGCCCTGGGCGATCTGCCCCAGCGCGCTCTGGGCGCTGGACTTCTCCTGCGCAGAGAACACGCCGACGACGTACGTCTGGACGCCGTCCGCGACGCCCGCCTTGGCGGCGTCGACGACATGGGGGATGCCCGCGGTCGTCGCGAGCGGCGACGACGAGATCGCGGCATCACACGCCGTGGGTAGGCCGTCGGTAGCGAGCAGCACGATCGCCTTGTCGCCGGCGTGCGAGTCCTGCCACGCGCCGGCAGCGGAGATCGCGCCCCGGAGCGCCGGGAGCGTCGGCGTCGATCCATCCGGCGTGCGCGTGTCGAGTCCGAGCAGGAGCTTGGCGCGGGCACCGGGCAGCGCTCCGACGTTGACGACCAGGCTCGCGTAGTCACCCGCCGTGCACGACGTGCGGTTCAGGCAGCTGCCCAGGGTCGTGCACTCGACGCCTGGATTGCAGTACTGGGATGCCTGCCCCATGATGCAGAGCTTCTGGGCGTCGTCGGCGCAGGCGCCCACCGGATAGCACTTGTCCGAGCCCTGGCAGTCCAGATTGCTGATGCAGGCCTGCTGGCCGCCGGGCAGGCAGACGCTGGTCGGCGCCCGGTAGCAGGCTCCAGGCTCGCCGCAGTCCGTGTCGCTGACGCAGTTCGGCGGGACGTTGACGCGCTGGATCGGGAAGAACGCCTCGCCCACGCCGAGGCCGGCGGAATCGGGGTCGGCAAAGAACTCTGCGAGCGCGTCGCGCACAGCTTTGGCCTTGGTCTGGCCGTCGGCCGTCGTGAACCCCATGGAACCGGACGTGTCGAGCATGATGAACACGTCCAGCATCGAGTGTTGCGCCCTGGCGTCGAGCTCCACGCACTGGACCGGTACGCCCGCGTCGTCGGTGCTGGTGTAGTCCCACACTGGCAGCCCCGTCCGCGCTCCACAGGCTGCTGCAGTCGTGGCCACGACCAGGCCTAGCGCGGCGATCGTGCGAATTGGCTTCAAGGCATCCCTCCCGTACCGGGCAAGCAGAGTGACGAGCGTAGCCGTCGAGTCTCCGTGGTGCAATGCGCCGCTAGCTCGGGCATCGCGCCGCAGGATGCATCGTGCATGCCACCACCGCGATCCGCGGCTGTCGCTTGGATTCTGCCGCTCGCCGCCGGTTTCCATGCGCCTTCCCTGCGACAGCTGTGTCGCGGCGGCTACACCCCTGTCCCGCGTGGAGCCGGGCCCCGGACGACTCTGGCCTTGCCGCTCGTCGGGCCATGATCTGGCGCGGCGGCGGCGCTTCGTCTAGCCTCCTGGCGCGGAGGGCGCGATGCCGACGATCGACGACGAGACCCGCGAGCTACTCTTCCAGGTGCTGGTGATGGGCGGCGCGAGCCCCGTGTTCGTGGACGCGCTGGAGCTTGAAAAGGGCGAGCTCCACACCGGCGTGGTGCAGGGCTGGCACCCGCGCTTCCACTTCGAGGCGTTCCCGCTCGACCCCTGGGCGGGAGACGGCGCGAGCGGCAAGACGCTCGAGCGCCTGGTGCCCTACGTGGACGCGCTGGTTCTCACCGACGCCCTCGCGACGGGCACGCACTACTCGGCTGCGGCCGTGGAGCGGCTCGGCCGCACGCTCGGTCCTGGCAAGCTGCATGTGCCCAGCGTCGTGTTCGGCGGGCGCGCGCTGGCCGAGGAGTGGCAGACGCTCTCGAACACCGCTCCGGTGCTCGTCGTGGAGTCGAAACCCGAGGAGGCGTATCCCGCTTTCAAGGCCCTGGCCAAGGTGCTGCTGCGCTCGCGCATGCGCAGCACGCCGCCGCCGCCTGCCGTTTCGGAACAGTAGCGACGCTCAAGCGCCGGGGGGCGCCAGCTCCAGCACGATCGCGCCGTCGATGATCGCCACGTCGCCCTCGCGCTTGATGTGCATCCCCCCGCCGACCTTGGCGTAGCCCTTGGCGGGGAAGGCGTTCTTCCCGTCGAGCATCCAGCCGTGGTCGATCGGCTCGACGCGCACGTAGGTGTTCTCGAACTTCGTGCCCGCGTAGGGCGCCGGGTCGTGCAGCACGAGCACCGACGGGTCCGGAGCGCCGCGCTCGTCGTGTCCCGCGTCCACGACGGTCAGCCAGTGTCCGCCGTGCCGGTGATAGGCGTGGCCCCCCGGACCGGGCTTGTACCAGCCGACGTTGATCCACGCTGCACCACCCGGGTGCAGCGCGGAAGCGATCCAGTGGAGGTCGGGCTTGCGCACCCCCACGTCGTAGGCGAGCGCATGTCCACGCCAGCCTTCGTACTCGAGCCGCTTGACCTGGTAGCCCGCGTCCTTTGCCCAGCGTGCGAGGCCGGGAAGGATACCGAAGGCGCCCGTGCCAGAGTACGGGCTGGTCGCCATGTAGTGGTGGCTACCGAGCCTGCGCACCAGCTCGAGCTGCTGCTCGTGCGGCGTAGGGCCGGGCGGTGCGAGTTTCGGGTAGCCGTGCGAGGAAAGCCACATCACGCTATTCGAGATGGCCACCGGCCCGCAGTAGGAGTTGCCACCGCCGGGCACGCCGAGCTCGGGATCGGTCTGCGTGAGGTCCGGCGTGTCGAACGCGCGCTGGCGCAGCACGCGCTTCGGCTTCGGCTTTGGCGGAGCTGGCGCCGCGTGGGCTGGCGCCGCGTGGAGCTTCGGCGCGGGCGTCCGGACGACGGAGGCCGGCGCGGTGGCGGCGGTGCCCAGCTTCAGCCAGAGCAGCGTGCAGGCGAGCCCCGCACCGGCACCGAGCACGCCCGTCACCAGCCAGCGCGGTGCACGCGGGCGGTCCGGGGCGGATGCGGTGGACGGTTCGACCATGGGCGGCCTCAAAATGGATCGCCGGACGCACTGCGGGCAAGTCCGCAGGCGTCCGGCCGGATGTTCTTCCGGATTCGGCGTCAGCACCGGGGCGAGTCGCCCCCGGCGCTGTCCGCCGGGTCGGCTACTCGAGCATGCGGTTCAGCCGCTCGAGCATCGCCCGGACCGCCGGGTTGTAGCCGGAGTCGGGGCTGCCCACCGACGTGACCGCCGGGCAGATCGACGCGGTGACTCCGCGATCGCCGAGCGCGTGCATGAGCGCCAGCTGGCGCAGCCCCGGGTAGGCCTTGGCGAAGTACTGCGTCGTGCTGTAGGTGCCGTCCGCCGGGTTCTGGCACAGGGGCTTGTCCGGCGAGCTGTCCGGCAACCCGAGCGTGCTGCAGTCCAGGCCGTTCTGTTTGGGCGAAGCCAGCGGGAACACGCAGGCGTACTGCAGATCGTTCCGGGGCGGAATGTCGTACTCGTGGCCGTTGATGGGGTTTTGCATGGCGCCCGCCGAGGGCGGCGCGATGGCATCGCCGGTCACGGGATTCTTGCCGCTGCGCGGCTCGATCGATTCCTGCTGCAGCGGATCGGTCGGCTCCTTGTAGCTCGCGGGGTCTCCCGCGATCATGCCCCAGCGACTCTTGCTGGAGAGTTCGCTGGCGGACATGTTGCTCAGGTTCTGGGTGCTCGACGGATTGCGGGCGATATCCTGCCAGGGCACGCCCGTGATGACCGTTGCAGAGACCAGCGACGGGCTGCGGCCGCTGGCGAACAGCGGATTTTGCACCGGCGTATCGCCAGGGGCGCAGGCCAGATCCAGCTCGTCCGGGCAGATCTTCGCCTTGCCGAGCGCGTTCGCATAGCGCTGCACGGGGTACAGCAGATCGAGACCGAAACGCTGCTTCTCGTGGAAGCAGCGCATGTTGACCGAGTCTTCCTTGTCGGTGAAGGCGCCCTTCAGGCACGAAGGGTCCGCCATGATCGCCGTGCAACCCGAGGGAGGCGAGCTCTCGTGGAGGGCGCAGGAGCGGCAGCACGGGCTGCCCGGATCCGTCGCGCAGGCCGACGTCGCTCGCGGCATGTGGTCCTGCCGCGCCACAAGCCAGCCGAGGCCCTGGTCCTCGATGCTGCAGTCGTCCTCGTCGGTCAAGAGCACGACCATCACGGCCGAGTCCGGCCTCAGGAACGCCTTGCGCTCGTCGAGCACTTCCTGGTCGGTGCCCGTCGGGCTGCTTGTGTTGTTCTGTATCGCAACGCCGGTCGGCGGCTTCGGCTCCGCCAGGAATCGATACATGGCCTCGAGCGTCGACTCGAAGCCGCACCCCTTCTCGCCTGTCGCCTTGATGGTGTTCGCTACGTCGTTTTCGAAGCTCGAGAGGTTGCTCGCGCCTGGCGGGCTGGACTGGCCCTTCGGGTCCCACACCAGAAAGCCGCTGTTGTTCCAGCTCGGCAGCCCCTGCCGCACCTTGGGTAGCAGGTGTGCGTGGTCGTCGTTGTTGGGGTTCATGTTGTCCGCGCCCTGCGGATTGCAGAAGTTCGTCGCTGCGCCGTGGCCGCCCAGGCTCGACGTGATCACGCCGACGTGCATGTCCGTGACGGGAGCCACCTCGCGCGAGTAGCCCGCAGGGCAGGGGGCGCTCGGGTCGGCCACGGGTTTCAGATCGCCGCCCGGACCGACGCACAACGGGTTCGCCAAGCGGTCGATGATGCCCGGCGCCGCCTGGGCGAGGATGGCCTGCTTGTCGGCCATCGAGATGGAGTTGTCGACCACGAGCAGCAGATCGAGCTTGTTGCTGCGGGTCTGCTGGGTGGTGCCACCGGTGCCCGCCGTGCCGCCGCCGCCCGCCGCTCCGCCGCTGCCCGCCGTTCCGCCGCTGCCCGCCGTGCCCGCCGTACCGCCGCCGCCGGTGTTGTCGATGCTGGTTCCGCTGCAGCCGACGACCGCGGCGAGCCCGACTATTCCCAGGCTGACAAGTACCCTGTTCATGCTGCTCCTCCTGCTGACTGGCCCTGCTGGTGATCCGTAGTGTCAGCGCTGGGCGATAACGGCTCATTATACGGAATTTCCAGTGTTCCGCTTCCACGGGGGCGCCAGAAGGCGGCGTTTTCCCACCCGCGCCAGCTTCACGTCCGGTGCGTCCAGCTGCGTGCGGTCCCAGAGCTTGCAGGTCACCTGCTTGTGCTTCTGATCCAGTCCTTCGCAGTAGTTGGTGAACGCGCAGCGCCGGACTTCCGCGCCGTGGCCCAGAAGTACCTTGCGGAACCAGTCCGGATCGGCGAGCGACTGACGCGCTGCGCCGACGATGTCCGCGGCGCCGTCCGCGAGGATCCGCTCGGCCTGCTGGAAGCTCGCGATACCGCCCGCCACCACCACGGGCGTCGCACAGCCCGCATCGCGGAGCGCCTGCCGGATCCGCCGGGCGGCCGGAACGTTGCGCCCGAAGGGGCCGCGCTCATCGCTCTTCACGCTCGGCATGCACTCGTAGCCGCTCCGTCCCGTGTATGGGTACGCCGCCCAGCCTATCTGCGGCTGCTTCGCGTCATCGAACTTGCCGCCTCGCGACAGCGACAGGAAGTCCATCCCCGCGCGCGCCAGCTCCACGCCGTACCAGGCGGCTTCGTCCACGTCGCTGCCGCCGTCGATGCATTCGTCGGCCAGATAGCGGCAGCCGACGGCGAACCGAGCGGGGACCCGCTGGCGCACCGCGTGGAAGACTTCCAGCGGCAGCCGTACACGCGCTTCCCGGGAGCCGCCGTAGCCGTCGTTGCGGTCGTTCGTTTTCGACAGGAAAGACGCCATCGTGTAGGCGTGCGCGTAGTGCAGCTCGACGCCGTCGAAGCCCGCGCGTGCCGCCCGCTCCGCCGCCTCGGAGAACAGCCCCGGCAGCACCTGCGGCAGATCGCGGATGTGCGAGAGGTGCAGGTCGGTCACGCGCTCGCGATAGCCGTAGTCGAGCGCTTCCAGCTCGCAGGCGTCGAGCACGTCGTGCAGCTCGTCGTGCGGCATCGCGGCGAGCTGCTCGCGGATGTCCTCGTCGCTCCGGCCGTCGAAATGCCGGCGGTGGCGATCCGTGATCTCGAGATAGCGCGCGAAGTATTTCGGCGGGGTCGGGTCGGCGCCGGATCGCCAGGAAGTCGATGAGCTGGATGAACAGCCGCGTGTGGCCGTCGCTGCCGCGACGCACGGCGTCGACCAGTCGCGCGAGGCCGGGCAGGAAGCGATCGTGTCCGATGCGTAGCAGCGGCCCGCTCGGTACGTCGCGCACCCCGGTGGCCTCCACTACGATCGCACCGGGTCTGCCGCGCGCGAAGCGCTCGTACCAGTCGATCACGTCTCCGGTGACGAAACCCTCGTCGGTGGCCCGCCACGGCACCATGGCGGGCACCCAGGTCCGCTGCTCGAGCTCGACCGATCCGAGCTCGATCGGGCTGAACCAGCGGGCCCGGGTGGCCTCCTCCCGGCTCGGCCAGCGCGCCTGCGGGAGCTCGTGTTTGATGGGATTTTCCGGGTGCCACATGCGCCAGGGAACAGTCTGACGGCTCCGGCTCGTGGCGCAAAGCGTCGTTCGCACCCGCTCCGTGACGAAAAGCTGACAGCCCTGGGTCCCGGCTGGGCCTACGTTACCTGTTGTTGTGAGCATCGCTGTCGTCGTCAACACCCAGGCCCGTCGCGGAAGCGACGCAGTGGCGGCTCTGTGCCGCTCGCGCCTGCCCTCGGCGCGCGTCCTCACCTCGCGCAGCCTCGAGGACTGCGCCGGCTTCGTGCGCGAGCTCGGATCGCCGGCTCCTGCCGTGGTGATCTCGGCAGGTGGTGACGGCACCGCCGTCGGCTTGCTCAATACGTCGCGCGCCGCCGCGCAGGCCGGGGCGCCGGTGCCGTGGCTATCGGGCATCGCGGCGCCGACCACCGCGCTGGGCATGCTGCCGCTCGGGACGGGCAATGCCTGGGCGCGTGTCACCGGTGCCCGCAACTGGCGCAAGGCCATCAACCAGCTCGGCTCGATCGTGCCCGGCTCACCGCTGCCGGTGCGCCGCTTCGACCTGGTGGAAGTCGACGGACAGATCGCGCACTTCGCCGGCACCGGCTGGGACGCCGAGATGATCGACGACTTCTACGCGCAGAAGGACGCGCCCGGCATCCTGCCCAGGAGCCGACGGAACGGCCTCATGGGCTACCTGAACGGGATGTTCACCCGCACCATCCCGCGGCACTTCTCCGGGCCGTCGGTCGAGGTCGAGCTCGTCAATACGGGCGCCGACGCACTCACCGTGGACGAGAAGGGACGCGTCGTACCGCTGCCGGGCGGCGAGCACGGAGCCGTGTTGTATCGCGGTCCGGTGAGCGTGTGCGCGGCCGGCACGATCCAGGAATGGGGCTTCGGCTTCCGGGCTTTCCCGTTCGCCGGGCTGGTGCCGGGGCGGTTCTGCATGCGCATCTACGCTGCGGGTGCCGTCGAGGCGACGATACGCATGCGCCAGCTCTGGCGCGGCGCGCACCCCTGCCCGAAGATGCACACCTGGCTTTTGGACAGTTGCCACGCGACCTTCTCCAAGTCCGTACCGTTCCAGGTCGGCGGCGACCGCGTCGCGCACCGCTCCGAGGTCGAGTACAAGCTCGCCAGCGAGTGGGTCAACCTGCTCGACTGGTCCGCATTGCCCAACTAGCGCTACCCTGTCGGCACGCCCTGGCGCGTGCCGACCCATGTACGCCGTTGCACTGACCCGTTGGGGTCCGCCCCACCCGCCCGGCTCGCCGCCGGATGCCCGTCCCGCCGCTCTGGTCGAGGAGCTGGCCACAGCGCTGGCGCCGCATCTAGGTCGGACCGAGTACGATCTCCGCCTGCTGCTGGCCGGCGCGCTGCCCAATGTGCTCCTGCGCACGGCTGAGGTGCCGCGCGCCCAGGAACTGCTCGGGGTACTCCGGGCAGCCGGTCACGGCGCCGTCGCTTGCGATCTCGATCGCGTCGCCGGCTCGGGGAGCCTGCTCGCGCCGCGCGACTTCGTGTTCGAGGCCGACGGCTTCAGCGGTACGGTGCCCGGCTCGGGCCCGGTGCGCCTGGAATACGCGCAGGTCCTCGCGCTGGTCCGCGCGACGCACGACACGTCCGAGGAGATCACCACCGAGACCAAGGAAAAGAAGCTCAGTCTGGCGCGAGCGGCGGTAACAGGCGGGCTCTCGTTCTCGAAGACCACGACCCGGCGCGAACATTCGCTCCGCGGCGAACGCGAGCAGGTGCTGTACGTCTTCACTCGCTCTGGCGAAGGTCACCTGCTGCTCCGCGAACAGCGGCTGCGCTATGCGGGCCTCGGCGAACGCGTGGGCCGCACGCTACTCGAGAACTTCAACACCACGGTCGAGCTCTTCTGCGCACACGCTCCCGCCGCCCACTACGACGACCGGCTGATGTCGCAGCGCCGACGCGAAAGCGTCGTGCATGCCACGAGCGCGGTGGGCAACGCCCAGGTCGCCACCACCAACGCCGCCGAGACTGATCTCGCCGCGCACCTGATTGCCGTGGCGTGCCTGCAGGGGCAGCTCTAGAGCCCGGCGCGCTAGTCCTGCCAGACGACGCGGTTGCGCCCGCCGTGCTTGGCGGCGTACAGGCGTCGGTCCGCAACGGCGATGAGCGCTTGCGGCGTCGGCTCCTCGGCGCACACGAGCGAGGCCGCGCCGACGCTGATGGTGACCGGAATCGGCACCTGCTCGAACACCACCGGGGCGGCCGCGGCCGTCCCGCGGAGCCGCTCGCCGACGTGCGCGGCGCCGTCCACCGTGATGCCACGCAGGACGATTGCGAACTCCTCGCCGCCGTAGCGCACGAAAATGTCCTCGGCGCGCAGGCCGGACCGGATCCGCGCCGGTCAGGTCGATCAGCACGGCGTCGCCCGCCTGGTGGCCGTAGGTGTCGTTGACGCGCTTGAAGTGGTCGAGGTCGAACATCAATAGCGAGAGCAACGTCCGGTGGCGCCGCGCGTACGACACCTCCGCCTTGAGGCGCTCGTCGAAATGCTCGCGGTTGTAGCAGCCGGTCAGTGCGTCGCGCACGCTGGCTTCGTACAGCTTGCGAAGGACGTTTTCCTCGTCCTCGTCCGTGATCGAGTAGCGGAAGATGACGCTCGGCCCGAGCTGGATCATGTCGCCGTCGGTGAGCTGGCGCTTCTTGATCCGCTCGCCCTGCACGAAGCTGCCGTTGGCCGATTCGAGATCCTCCACCGAATAGCTGCTGCCCTCGCGCCTGAGCTTCGCATGGTGCCGACTCATGCCCGAGTCGTTCAGCCAGATGTTCGATTCCATGCTGCGGCCGATGCTGTACTCGGCGTTGTCCAGGCGGATCACCTGCCCCAGCTGGTTGCCGTGCACGCGCACCAGCAAGTGGCGATCGCGCGGCGCGGCGGTCTGCGCGCGCCTCAGCTCGGCGAGGTTGACGATCGCAGTGCGCTCGGCCCCCTCGTCGTCATACTCGTCTTCGTCGTAGCCGCCCACGGTATTGCCCGAAGAATGATCAACCGAAGCTACCACGGACCGCGGCAGATTGGCAGCGCCTCGTTTCCGCCCGCCGTCCGGCGCGGGGAGGGTGATCCCCGCGGGAAATTTCCGCCTGTCGCGTCCTCCTCGGGGGCCCGGCAGCCGCGGAGCGGCATAGTCACATGGTGTACGTCTTCCGGGGCGTCCCCCGACGCCGGGCGCGCCTTGGGGCGTTGACCGATCCCATGCGCTGCATCCCCCCCGGCTTCGCCGACGTACCTCGGTCAGACCGTGTCCTACGGCGTGAAGATCACGGCGAAGTGACCTCCCGCTCTTTCAGGATCGCGCGCGCGATGACGATGTGCTGCACGTCGGTCGCGCCCTCGTAGATGCGCAATGGGCGGATGGCGCGGTACAGGCGGTCGACGATGTGTTCGGCGAGCACGCCGCGGCCGCCGACGAGCTGCACGGCGTCGTCGATGATGCGCTGCGCGGCCTCGGTGGCGAAGGCCTTGGCCATCGCGCTCGGGAGTGTGACGCGCGCTGCACCGCGGTCCTTCTCCATCGCCGCGCGGTAGACGAGCAGGCGCGAGGCGGAGAGATCGATCGCCATGCGTGCCAGGCGGTTCTGGACCATCTGGAAATCGGCGAGCGGCTGCCCGAACTGCCGCCGCTCCGTCACGTGCGTCGAGCGCCTCGTCGAGCGCGCGCCGCGCCATGCCGGCGGCAGCAGCGGCGACCGTGGTGCGCAGCGCGTCGAGCGTGGCCATGCCGAGCTTGAAGCCCTGACCCTCGTCACCGACGCGCGCGGAGGCCGGCACGCGGCAGCCGTGGAAGGCGAGCTCGCCGAGCGGGATGCGGTGCGCTCAGCACGAGTGGCTTGACCAGCTCGAGGCCAGGGTTGTCCGCGCCCACCACGAAGCAGGACATGCCGCGGTGTCCGGCGTCGGGGTCGGTCTTGGCGAACACGGTGTAGAAGTCCGCGATGCCGGCGTTGGAAATGAGCGTCTTGCCGCCGTCGAGGACGTAGTCGCCGCCGTCGCGGCGCGCCCTCGTTTGCAGGCTGGCCACGTCCGAGCCCGCCTCCGGCTCCGTCATCGCGAAGGCTGCCATCGCGCGGCCCTCCACCACGGCGGAGAGCCAGCGCTCTTTGAGCTCTTCGCTGCCCGCCATGGCGATAGGCGTCGAGCCGAGCGCCTGCAGTGCGAACACCTCGTCGGCGAGCGATGACGCGGCGCCGAGCGCCTCGCGGATCAGGCAGCACGCGCGCAGATCCAGCGGGTGCGCGTAGCGCAGCACGCCCGCCGAGCCGAGCCGCGCGAGGATTTCGCGGGCCTGTTGGCGCGCCTCGGCGTCGTCGGCTGGCGGGGGCAGGGGAGCTATCTGCTCGGCAGCGAAGTCGTCGACCTCGCGTGCGAGCTGACGTGGGGGTCGTCGAGGAAAGCGTCGATCTCTTCGGTCTGCGGCATGTCCCCGGTGTAGCCGAGCGCTGCCGGCTCGCCTAGTCTCGGGGGCACGGAGGAAGGGGAGCGAATGGTGTCAGTGCGATCGACAGAAGCAGTCTGGGCCGTGGCGTTGCTGGCGACCGGATGCGGCCCCGCGCCGAGGCCGGTGGCGCCCCCTCCTCCGCCGCCCGGAATAGCGCAGCCTGTGGCTATCGCTGCACCGGCGCCGGCCGCGGCTCCGGAACAGCCGGTGGAGCTCCAGCAGGCCTCGGGCCAGACACAGAGCTCGGGACAGTTCGACGTGGGGCCCGTGAGCGGCCGCCCGTCGCGACAGGGGCATACCGATCCCGTGCACGTGCTAGCGCTCGGCGTGACGCTCAAGAAGAAATGGCAGACGCCGTGTGGGCCGCACGACCTTCCGCACGACGATGGCGCTGGTCGGCGGCCAGGTCGTCATCGGTACTCACGGCCGCACGCTCAAGGGCAAGAACGAGCGCGACGACGGCGTGTACGTGCTGGAAGCGAAGACCGGCAAGCGCGCGCGGCTGATCCGCACTCCCGGTCACGGCGACCTCGACGTGGGCGGCGTGGCGGTCGACGGCGCAGAGCGTCGTTCTTCACCACCGACAACTCGCAGATCGTCAAGGCAGAGCTCGGCGGCAAGATCCTGTGGAAGGCGCACGCCAAGGGCAAGGTGCGTCCCGCGCCGGCGCTCGCGGATCTGGACGGCGACGGCGATCTGGACGTCGTGGTCGGCGACGAATCGGGCATGCTGCGTGCGCTCGACGGCAAGACCGGCAAGCGGCTGTGGGCGGTGGCCACCGGCGGCAACGACTACGGCGCCAAGGGCTTCATCGGCGCGGCGGCCGTCGCGGATCTGGATGGCGACGGGCATCCCGACGTGGTTGCCGGGGCGCGCGACGGCATCCTCTCGGCCTACCGCGGGACCGACGGCGGCGTGCTCTGGCAGATCGCCAACAGCTCCGGTATCCACGCCTCGCCCATCATCGCGGACTTCGACCAGGACGGTCATCCCGAGGTGCTCGCCGCGTGGTCGTACGGCGACGTGGCGATCGCCGACGGCAAGACCGGCGACAAGCGCTGGGCCACGCGACTCGCACAGGACAGCGGCGGCATCGAGGGGCTGTTCGGGACGCCCACGCCTCTGCCCGGCGCGCCGGGCGTGCTGATCGCGCCCACATCGTGGTGGGGCAAGGAGGACGGCATTATCGGCGTGGGCGTGGACGAGCGGCGGTTCAGGTCGTTCGAGGGCCGTGTGTCGGCGAGCGCCGTGGTCACGGACCTGGCGAACGACGGCAAGCTCGAAGCCATCCTCGGCACCGAAGCGGGCAAGCTCGTCGCGCTCACGGCGGACGGCGGGCGCGCGGTGCTCGCGAAGCTTGGCGGGCCGATCGAAGCGCCGGCAATGCTCGCCGACACGGATGGCGACGGCGACGTACGAGCTCCTGGTCGCGTCCAACGACGGCAAGCTGACGTGCTTCGAGACGGGGTCGACGGCAAAGCCGTTCATCTCCCGCTTCCGCGGCGAGAGCCTGCACAACACGGGGGTCGTCGGTGCGACGAAGCTGGGCTGGCACTCGCAGCGGCAGGGCATGGGCGCGCCGGCGGCGTCGCGCGGCGGCGCATCGCGCGGCGGCATCCGTGTCGACTACCTGCGCTGCTGCAAGGCGCTGACGGACCAGGCGACGCGCGCTCCGACGCCGCAGAACAAGCGCTACCTGGAGGCTGCGTCGGTGTGCAACTCGCTGGCGGGGCTGAATACGGATCGCTCGAAGGCGCTGTCTTCGGTCCAGGCGGTGCTGCGCGGAGCGGATGTGCCGCGAGAGTGCCGGTAGGATCACGTCTCGCTTCGCGTCCCGCTCCGCGTCGGTCGCGGCCTTCGCGTGCTCGCGGCCAACCTCGGCTCCGCACGCGGGGCAGTTTCGCGACGCGCGCGAGCCGCGGTGGCTCCGCCTCGGGGGCCGCTTGCGCTCGCGAAGACCACTACCGACGCTCCGCTTGTAGCGTTGCGGGCGCTCGGGCCTCCCTGATACCCGGACGCATCGGAACCGCTTGATCAGACCGGAACAAGCATGAGGGGGAGCGACGAGGGCGCCCCGGTCTACGGCATCGCCGCCTTGGGAGTATTGATGGTGATGCCGGTGAAGTAGCCATTGGCGTCTGCGTTCGCCTTCAGGCTTCCCACGAACAGTAGCCAGCAGAAATCCGCAGCTGCTCAGCGATCCATGCAAGGACAGCGCGTGCGACACGACGGGCTCGGCGCGGCGCACCACGGGGCTCACGTCCGACACCATCGGCTTCCAGCTCGGTCGTCGCCGCGACGAGAACCGACCACCCGCCGCTGGATCACTCGATTGCGCGCGGTCTTGTGCCGTGACGGGCGCGCGGGTACCGTCATGAGATGCGCTCGACGCCGGCTGCTGCTCTGACGATGGCTCTGCTCGCCGCCTGCGGTTCGAACGCTTCGAGCTCGCGCGGCGGCGCGCCGGACGCCTCCGCCGAAAGCGGCGGGGCAGCGGGAACGTCGGGCAGCGGCGGCAGCAACGGCGTGGCAGGGAGCGATGCGGGCGGCGACGCGAACGGCGCGGGCAGCGGTGGCGCGGCGGGCAGCGGTGGCGCGGCGGGCAGCGGTGGCGCGGCGGGCAGCGGTGGCGCGGCGGGCAGCGGTGGCGCGGCGGGCAGCGGTGGCATCGAGCCGCTGTTCGGCGCGGCGTTCAGCCCGCACGACGCGACCCGCCAGAACGCGCTGGTCACGCAGTTCGGCGGCCTCGAAGTGACGCGCTCGTACGACGGAACGAAGGGCGTCGCGCCATTCCTGAATGCCTACCAGGCGCTCGACGCAAAGCAGGGCGCGGCTTCGGCCTACTCGTTCAAGTACCTGCCGGCCGACGTGCTTGCCGGCAAGGACGACGCCGCGCTGAAGAGCTTCTTCCAGGGCATCCAGGACCACCACCCGGTGTACTGGACATACTGGCACGAACCGGACGACGAGCTCTACAAGACGCACACCTTCACACCGAGCGACTATCGAAAAGCGTGGGCGCACATTCGCGCCCTCGCCGACGGCGTCGAGGCCAAGCGCCCGAATCTCGAGATCTACGCGACACTCATCGTCATGGAATATTCCATGCGCCCGACTGTCGCGCCGAACCGGCCGCTTACCGGGCCGAACGGCATGTACCCGGGCGATTCGGTGATCGACGTGTTCGGCGTGGACGCCTACAACGCCGGCGCGCAAAACGGCACTCTCTACGACCCGGCGACGCAGTTCGGCAAGGTCATCGATTTCGCCGAGCAGCACAAAAAGCCATGGGCGATCGGCGAGCTCGGCTCGTGCCCGGTGAAAGGCAACGCCAACGGCCGCGCCGAGTACCTGACGCAGGCCATCAAGTACTGGAAGAGCCGGAACGATCCACCGGTCTACGCCGCGTACTTCGACGTAGCGTGGTCGACGTGCGACTACACGCTCGACGGAGACGCCGCCGCGACGAAAGTATGGAAGACGGCGGTGACGCAGGGGCTCAAGGCATTTTGAGCGCGGAGACAGGCCGTCCGGCTCGCGGACGTAGGCGCGGGGCACGTAGCCACCGTGGCTGTGGTTCTATGCGCTCGATCGCGCGCTGCCGGCGCGCCAGGGCTCGAGCACCACGCGCGCCGCGTGCTCGCCGAGCTCGCGCAGGTAGGGCGCCTCGTGCGCGCGCCGCGAGCCGAGCAGCGGGTCGCTCACACTGAGAGGCGTGAGGCTCTGGTTGACCACCCAGGCAAAGGGCGTGATCCCGGCGCGTGACAGATCGCGCTCGAGCTGCATCGCCTCGTGGATGGGCGTCGCTTCCGCCAGCGTCACCAGAAGGATGTGCGTGAACGCCTTGTCGCGCAGCCGCGGCAGCAGGCGCTGCACGGCCTCGGGGCTGCCGCTCGGCTTCTTCAGCACCTCGCGGTGATAGGACTCGGCCGCGTCGAGCAGCAGCAGCGTGTGCCCGGTCGGCGCCGTGTCGATCACCACGAAGCGGTCCTCGCCCTGGCTCACCGTCTCGGCGAAGGCGCGGAACACGGCGATCTCCTCGGTGCAGGGGCTTCGCAGATCCTCCTCCAGAAGCGCGCGGCCCTGCGCGTCCAGCCCGCTGCCCGCCGTCGCCAGCACCTCCTCGGTGTAGCGCCGCGTCTCGAGCTCGGGATCGATGCGCGTCACTCGCAGGCTCGCCGAGCCCTGCCCCAGCTCGCGCGCCGCCTGCTCGACGTGCGCGGCCGGGTCGGTGGTCGTGAGCGTCACCGGGAAGCCGCGGCGCGCCAGCTCTCCGGCGATGCGCGCGGCCACAGTCGTCTTGCCGACGCCGCCTTTCCCCATGGTCATGATGACACCGCGCTTGTGCGCGGCCAGCTCGTCGATGAGCTGGTCGAGCTGCTCGGCCGAGACCGCGCCGGCGCTTGCCTGCGGCACCTCCGCGCCGATCGTGTCCCGATCCGCCAGCCGGCGCAGCGCGTCGACGCCGAGTAGCGCGGAGCCGAGCAGCGGCACGTCCACGCGCGGCAGCTTGCCCAGGCCCGCCGGCAGATCGGCGATCGAAGCCCGGCCCAGGGCCTGCATGGCCGCCGCCGTCTTGTCGGCGGGGTCATGCGCCTCGAACACGCCGTTCAGGATCAGGCGCACGTTCGAGACGCCGAGCTCCGCCAGTTCGGCGCGCGTGCGCTCCGCCTCGGTGATCGACGGCCGCTCGGGGCGTGCAACCAGCACCAGCGTGGTCTGCGCGGGATCGCGCAGCGCGCGGTTCGAGGCCGCGTACAGCGCCTTCTGCGCTTCGAGCCCGGAGAGCGGACCCAGACACGACGTGCCGCCCACGTTGGTGTCGATGAAGCTCGTCCAGGCCGCGGGTAGCTCGAGCAGGCGCAGCGTGTGACCGGTCGGCGCGGTGTCGAAGACGACGTGATCGAAGTCGGCCGTCGCAGCGCCGTCGCCGAGCAGCTTCGAGAACTCGTCGAAGGCGGCGATCTCGACGGTGCACGCGCCCGAGAGCTGCTCTTCCATGCTGGTGACGGCCGCGGCCGGCAGCACGTTGCGAAATGGACCGACCACGCGCTCGCGGTAGGCCGCTGCCGCCTGCTCGGGATTGATGTCGAGCACCGACAGCCGCGGAACGGCGGGCACGGCGGTCGGCGTCGAGGCGACCTCGACGCCCAGCACCTCGCCCAGGTTCGAAGCCGGATCGGTGCTGACGAGCAGCACGCGCTGCCCCGCGTCGGCCAGGGCGATGGCGGTCGCGCAGGCCGACGAGGTCTTGCCCACGCCGCCCTTGCCCGTGAAGAACAGAATACGCGTCGGGTCCTGGACGAGTGGTGACATGATGCCCTTTCAGCAGCAGCTGCCGTTCCCGGTGGAACGAGTGATGCTAGAAGACGAACCACAGCAGCCGCCGGAGCTGGCCTTCGGCGCGGGCTCCGGCTTCGCCGACGAACCACAGCAGCCGCCGGACTTGGCCTTCGGCGCGGGCTCGGCCTTCGCATCCACCTTGACGCCGGCCCAGGCGGCCAGCTCGTCGCGCGACGGATACACGCCGCTGCTCTTGACCTCGTCGCCCACCTTCACCACAGGCAGCCCGTCCTCGCCGCGCGCCTCGAGCGCCGCCTTGACCTCGGCGTCGCTCGCGAACGCGGCAGGCTGCTGCGACAGGTTGAAGCGCTCGACCTGCACCCCCTGGCTCTTCAACCAGTCGAGGTCGGCGGCGAAGCGCACCAGCTCGGAATCGACGGAGGGACCGCAGATCCCGGTGGAGCAGCACATGGCGGGATCGAACACACGCAGAGTCACGGACATGAGGATACCTTTCGCTGATCGACGATAGAGTCGGGGCTCGACTAGAGGCTGCCGAGCAGGGCCTTCAGGCGCCGCAGCGTGCGCGGCTCGATGCAGTAGCAGACGCGGGGACCGTCCACCTCGCCGCGGATCAGGCCCACGCTCTTCAGCACCTTCAGGTGCTGCGAGATGGTCGACTGCGCCAGCGGCACTTCTTCCACGATTTCACCGTAGACACAGGCGTTCCTGCGCGTCAGGATACGCAGGATCTGCACCCGGGCCGGGTGCCCGATGGCCTTCGCCAGGGCCGCCAGCTCCTCGTCGGCTCCGCCGCCCTCGACCGGCCGCAGATCCGGCTCGTCGTTCGGCGCAGGGCAACAGACTGCGGCTTGTTCGTTCATCGTCGAACTACGATTAACTCGTCGCCGCGGCGGCGTCAAGGTGGGCAGCGTGTCCGGTGCGTCGGCAGCGATCCATTCTGCTCGCCGGTGCGCAGATCGGATGCGGGACGACCATCGACGCGGGCAGTGTGATCGCGCGTCGACTGCCGCCGCTCGGCCGCCCATTGCCCTGCTTGTGCTCGGCGAGCTGGTGGTTAGATTGAGCACCTCGGTAGCAACTGCGGACGCTTCCAGGAAGCTCCGACCACGTCGAGGGGCGTAGAGCAGTCGCCGAGGCATTGATGCGCGTCGCTCGCGGATCGCACCTGATCCGGAGGCGGGGCTCGTCCTGCGTGGGCATCGACGAACAAGGCGACGCTCGAGCCGGAGCTTTTCCGGTTCTTGCAGAAAGCGGAAATCCATATGACACGGTTTACGACCACGATGATTGGTTTGATCTTGGCATCGCTTGCGGGAGCTTGCTCGAGCTCCGGCGACTCGGCAGACGCCGGCAACAACCACGACGGAGCCGTGCCGGACGCCAGCGATGGATCCGTAACCGACGCCGCCAACGACGGGAACAACGACGGAGCCGTAGCCGACGCCGCCAACGACAACGGCGCCGTGGATGCAGGGAACGCGAGCTCCGTGAACCTCGCGACATCCGGCAACTTCGCGATCCTTGCCAAGAGCGGGATCTCCACGGTGCCCACATCGGCCATCACGGGCAATCTCGGCCTAAGCCCCGCTGCGGCCTCGTTCATCACGGGATTCTCGTTGACCATGGATAGCGGCAACGTCTTCGCAACGTCGCCCCAGGTCACGGGTCACGTGTTCGCCTCGGACTATGCGCTGCCCACACCTTCCACTCTGACGACCGCGATCGGCGACATGCAGCTCGCGTTCACGGACGCGGCAGGTCGCGCGCCGGACGTCACGGAGCTCGGCGCAGGGAACATCGGCGGCATGACGCTGAAGCGGGGTGTCTACAAGTGGGGCACGGGGCTCCTCATCCCGACCGACGTCACGCTGAACGGGAGTGCTACCAACGTCTCGGATCTTCCAGGTCGCCCAGGATCTCACCGTGAGCAGCGCGACCAACGTCGTGCTCGCAGGCGGCGCCGTAGCCAAGAACGTGTTCTGGCAGGTATCCGGCCAGGTGGAGCTCGGAACCACCGCCCACTTCGTGGGAGTCGTCTCGAGCCTGAACGTCCATCGCGTTGGAGACCGGCGCGTCCGTCGACGGCAGGCTGTTCGCACAGACCGCGGTTACCCTCGACGGCAGCACCGTCGTGCAGCCCGCGCCGTAGCGACAGCGCGGGGTCGCGACGGATGGCGCGGCACTTTCCGGCCAAGCGGCTAACGGCGCACCCCTCAAGTCGCGGCGACAGCTGCCGTACTGGGGGCATGGCATTCGATCCGGGCCGGAGGCTACGAGCGATCGCGCTCGCTGCCGCGCTGGTCGGCCTCCCGCACACGGCGCGAGCAGAAGCTCCACACATCATCGACGGCGGGGGCCACACCACCTACGGCTGGTTTGTCGCTGGCGCCAAGGGCGCCACCTATGCATTGCCGGGCGGAATCCGGCTGCAGCTTTCCCCCGGGGCCCGCGCACGCCTGTCTCCCTGGTCACAGAAGCTACTGCTCGAGCCAGGCCGACGCACACCGACGTGGACCGTCTCCCTCCGCAGTGGGCACGTCGGCGTGCAGCTACCCGAGCAGCATTCGCCGGGCGCCGTGCTCGTGAACATGCCGCGGCATCTCGGCGTCATTGCCCTCGCCGGGCACGTCGCTGCGGCGGTCGAGGGAGAGCGGTCGGCGATAGCGAACTTCGGGGGACGGGCGCTCTTCGGCACCGGAAGCGTATGGAAACCGCTGGCTCCCGGCGTCGCGCGCGTGAAGAGCTCGACCGGCCCGGCAGAGGAGCGACCGCTTCTGCCCTCGCCCGGATTGGCGCTCGTTCACTCGATCTGGCTGTCGCCGGACCAGGCGACGGACCTGGACGGCCTGCGCTGGAAGCCGGTGCGTAGCGCTGCCGGCTACCAGGTCAGCCTGCTCCGGAATGGCACGCGGATCCAGCACACCACTACCCGGGCAGCGGAACTGCAGACCGCGTTTCAAAGCGTAGAGCCGGGTCGCTACGTTCTGGCCGTGCGCGCTGTGGACGCTGCCGGTCTCGAGGGCCATGCAGCGCTGGCCACGCTGCGCGTCGTGGGTGTGGCGCTGCCAGCCGGCGCCTACACCGACCCAGACGGCACGATCCGACTCGGCCATGGCCAGAAAGCCAGCTTCACCCACGCCGACGGCCTGGAAATGACGTACACCGGTGCCCGCGAGTTCCTCGACGCGCGGCGTCCGATAGGGCTCCACAAGGGCAAGCGGACGCTCGTGATGCTGCGTGCGGCGGGCACCGACCAAACGGCCACCGTTCGCCTCGAGCGCCGCGAAGTACGCGTCGAGACGCAGATGGGCCCGAAGTGGGCACTGTGGCCGCACGACACAATCCACATCAGCATCCGTCTGCGGAAGCTCACTGCGTCCGCGGCGAAGGTGGAGATGATCCCACAGGTTACGCTCGGCACCACACCGATCGACGTCCACTGGCACCGCGACGGGAACGTCCTGACGACAGACGTCGCTCCGCGGAGTGGCCGGGGCCCATGGGTGCTAAGGATCGACGTCAAGGATCAGCACGGCATCCCGCTCGCCCACGATTTCCTGGAGATCGCCGCCTCTCGACCCCCGCTCCATGTGGCCCGGCGCTAGGCCGCGCCGCCAACGCCGCGCTGCCCGGCTACTTGAACTTCGCTTCGCGCTTGTCGCGGAAGGCTTCGTAGGCTTCGCGGAAGTCGGGGTGGAGCATGCAGGCGGCCTGGGCTTCGGCTTCGAGCTCGAGGGCGCTCGACAGATCCGTGTCGGCTTCGCGATCGAGTAGGCTCTTGGTCATCTCGATGCCGAAGGCGGGGCCGCGGGCGAGCTTCTCGGCGAAGGCCCGCGCTTCCTCCATGAGCTTTTCGAGCGGGACGACACGGTTGTACAGGCCGATGCGCTGCGCTTCGTCGGCCTTGATGAAGTCGCCGGTCATCAGAAGCTCCGTCGCGCGGCCCAGGCCGATGATGCGCGGCAGCATCCACGCCATGCCCATGTCCGCGCCGCTCAGGCCGACCTTGGTGAAGAGGTAGGCGATCTTCGCCTTCTCCGAGGCGATGCGCACGTCGGCGGCGGTGGCGATCACGGCGCCGGCTCCGGCGACGGTGCCGTTCAGCGCGGCGATGATGGGGCGGCGGCAGCCGCGCATGGAGGCCGTGAGCCCGCAGGTCATGCGCGTGAACTCGAGCAGGCCCTGGTGATCGCGCTCGAACAGGGCGCCGATGATGTCTTCCACGTCGCCGCCGGAGCAGAACGCGCGCCCCGAGCCGGTGATGACGACGGCGCGCACACCGGACTCGGTGTCGAGTGCGCGGAAGGTGTCGACGAGCTCGCCGTAGATCTCGAAGGTGAGGGCGTTGAGCCGGTCGGGGCGGTTCAGCGTGATCGTCGCGACGCCGGTTTCCGCGTCGTGTTCGTAGAGAAAGCTCTTCGGGGCCAGGGGCATGTCGCTCTCTTTTCGTCAGGCGGGGATGACGGCGGTGGCTTCGATCTCGACCTTGGCGCCCTCTTCGAGCAGGGCGGCGATCTGGATCAGGCTCATGGCGGGGAAGTGCTTGCCCATCACGCGGCGGTACTGGGCACCGACCTCGCGCGACTGCGCTACGTATTCGTCCTTGTCGCTGACGAAGATGGTCAGGCGCGTGACGTGCTCGGGCTTGCCGCCGGCGGCTTCCAGCACGGTGGCTACGTTCTGGATGGCGCGGCCGAACTGCTCGCTGAAGCGCTCGGAGACGATCTGTTCCTTGTCATCCCAGCCGACCTGGCCTGCGACGAACAGAAGTCGCCCGCCGGGCTCGCACAGGACACCGTTGGAGTAGCCCTTGGGGGCGCCGAGGGCTTCGGGATTGATCAGCTGATGGGTCATGGTTTTCCTCTCATGCGAGCAGCCCGCCGCCGTCGATCACGACAGCCTGTCCGTTGATGCCGCCGGCTTTGTCGTCGCACAGCGATGCGACCACGAAGGCCACCTCGCTGGGCGTGATCAGTCGCGTCTGGCTGGCGGTGCGCAAGATCGCCGCCAGCGCGTCTTCACGGCTGAGCTTGGTCTGCTTCATCACGCGCTCGACCGACTCGATGGTCATCTCGGTGTCGACATAGCCGGGGCATACGGCGTTGACGGTGACGCCCTTCTTGGCCACCTCGGCGGCGACGGCGCGCGTGAAGCCGAGCACGGCGTGCTTGGACGCGGTGTACGCGGAGATGTACGGCGCGCCCATGCGCGACGCGATGGACGCGACGTTGACCACGCGCCCCCAGCCGCGCGCCGCCATGTCCACGACGAACGCCTGCGTGCACAGGAACGTGCCCGTCGCGTTCACCGCCATCACGCGGTTCCACTCCTCGAGCGACTGCGTCTTGACCGGCGCGGACGTTGCGATGCCGGCGTTGTTCACCAGGATGTCGACCTGGCCGAGCTTCTTGTTCGCGTCGGCGGCGAGGGCCTGCACGCTCTTTTCGTCGGTCACGTCGAGGCTCGTGAAGTGCGCGTCGTGACCCGCCTCGGCGAGCTCCGCGGCGACCGCTTCGACCTCGGGCGTGGTGCGCGAGGCGACCAGCACGCTCGCGCCGGCTTCGGCCAGTGCGCGGGCGACCGCCCTGCCGATGCCGCGTCCGCCGCCGGTTATGACCGCCTTCTTCCCCGCGAGATCCATCCGGCTCGTGTAGATGAACGGTCGCGAGTCGGCAACGCATGGCCAGCGGACTCCCCCGGTGGCGCATTGACAGTAATGACTGTAACGGTTATTGGTGTAGGTGTGACCGCCACCACCCTCGATTCTCCGCTGGATGCCGCCGGCGCGGCCGAGCCCGAGCGCCGCCGCTACACGATCGACGAGCTGTCGTCGGCGACGGGTGTGCCGAGCCGCACCATCCGCTTCTACCAGGCCAAGGGCGCGCTGCCGCCGCCGACGCGCTCCGGGCGGCAGGCGTTCTACGACGACAGCCACGTCGAGCGGCTCGGGTTGGTGGCAGAGCTGCAGGATCGTGGGCTCAACCTGAAGGCGATCCGCGATCTGTTGAGCCGCGCCGACGCGGGCGACGTGTCGGTGTCGGAGTGGCTGGGCGTGGGCGAGTCGCTGCGCGCGCCGTGGTCCGACGATCGCCCGCGCATCCTGAGCGAGGCCGAGCTGGTCGAGCTACTCGGCGACAAACCGCGCCCCGGTTTCATCGCCGAGCTGGTGCGTGCGGGGTTGGTGCGGCGCGAGGGGCACGCGCATCCGCCGAGCTATCTGGTGCAGAGCCCGGGGCTGCTCCGCATCTCGCTCAAGCTCGATCGCGAGGGCGTCGATCTGGAGTCCGTGATCAAGGCGGAGCAGATCCTCCGGCGGCGTCTGTCGCGAGCGGCGGACGAGCTGATCGCCCACTTCGAACAGCAGACCAAGACCGATGGCGCCTCGCCGCAGGATCTCGCGCGCTCGCTCGACGCCCTGCGCTCCGCCGGCGTGGATGCGGTCAAGCTGATCTTCGCGCAGGAGATGGAGCGCGCGCTGCGCGAGCTGGTCGAAGAAGGCCGCGTGCCGGCGCGCCGGCGTCGGCGCTAGGTCGCTGGCGACTGCACTGCCCGACAGGGGGCGGGTGGGGAACAGGAAGGCGGGAAGGCGGGAAGGTTTTCTGGGTCGAGCGTTGTGGCGGGGAGCCCGGCTAATCCAGCGGATGCGCGTCGGACTGCGAAGCCCAGCGCGTATCGTCCCGAAGTGTGCACGCCTCTGGATTGGCCGCAGCGCACCGTGCAGCCTCAAGACCCTTCCCGCCTTCCTGGTGCGCCAGCCCAAGTCCAGCCGAGGAGGATGCCATGCGTTGAAACCTTGGAGTGAAACCCCGCGGGTGGAAACCCCGTCCGGCCAAGGCCGAGCGTACGCGCGAGGTACATCCGGAAGCGAGTCTTGCGCTGGAGGGGCGACCCGAAGGCGAAGCGTAGACAGCGAGTGCGTGGGCCGTGTGATTGAGCCGCGTAAAGAAACCGTTCGAGGCCGACACCGTCAGGAAGGTGGAAGGCAACACCAGACCAAAGGCTGGCTCGAACCGAGGTCAGAGAGCAGGGCACGTGCACAGAAGGGATTCCTGGAAAGCTGGGAGATCTCGTCGGTGCCGTCTGTTGGGCGGTACGGCGTCGATAAGGAAACGAAGCGGCGCAGAGGCCGGCGAGAAGTCGGAGCATCCTGATAATAGTGATGACGAAGGGGAACCTGTCCGATGGGACCCTTCCGAGCGAAGCGGGATGCCGGAACACGGAACTGTTCGGATGAAAGAGAGCCGGGATGTCACGCTCGGAAACTGTCTCAACGAAATACGAACGGATAGCGGAACTGGCGAAGCGAATGCCGGACGCAGCGCTGTGGTCGCTGTCGCATCACATGGACGAGGAGTGGCTGCACGAAGCCTATCAGCGCACCCGCAAGGACGGCGCGACTGGAGTCGACGGATGCAGCGCGGATGAATATGGCGAGGAACTCGAGGCGAACCTCGAGACCCTGGTCAACCGCGCGCACTCTGGCGAATACCGGGCGCCACCCGTCCGGCGGGTGTACATCCCGAAAGGCAACGGGCAGACCCGGCCGCTGGGCATCCCAACCTTCGAGGACAAGGTGCTCCAGCGGGCGGTAGCCATGCTTCTAGAAACCGTGTACGAGCAGGACTTTCTGGACTGCTCGTATGGGTTTCGACCAGGGCGGAGTGCCCACCAAGCCCTGGGCAAGCTACGCGACACTCTGATGGAAATGCGCGACGGATGGGTGCTGGAAGTCGATATAGGGGGGCCCGGGCGGCAACGCCCGGGCCTACCCGACTAGAATCCCCCATCGCCTAGCGTGGCTATTCGAGCTTGAACACGCGCTGCGCGTTGTCGTGCAGGAACAGCTGGCGGGCTTCGTCGTCGAGGCCGAGCTCGTCGACGCCGGAGAGGCAATCGCCCGGGAAGATCATCGGGTGGTTCGAGCCGAAGAGCACCTTCTTCCGGCCGTGGCCGCGCAGGTACTGCACGAGCTCCGCGGGGAAGCGCTTGGGCTTGTAGGCGGAGGTGTCGATGTAGACGTTTTTGTACTTGGTCGCCATCGCGATCATGTCCTCGGTCCACGGGTAGCCGATGTGTCCGCCGACGATCACCAGCTCCGGGAAATCGCACGCCACCTCGTCCAGGTACGGGATGGGGCGGCCCGGCTCCGACGGGCGCAGCGGTCCGGCGTGCCCGACCTGCAGACAGAACGGAATGCCGAGCTCGATGCACTCGGCGTAGAGGGGATAGTAGCGGCGGTCATTCGGCGGCAGCCCCCACAGCCACGGCAGAAGTCGGAGCCCGCGGAAGCCGAGCTGTTTCACGGCGCGGCGTAGCTCGCGCACCGCGTCCATCGGCCGGAACAGATCGACCGACGCGATGCCGACGAGCAGGTCGGGGCGCGCGTTCACGAAGCCGGCGACGGTGTCGTTGTCGATCAGTGGGCCTTGTGGTCCCCACCACGCCGAGACGAGCGCGCGCTCGACGCCCGCGCTCTCCAGCGCGCCGACGGTGAAGTCGATGGGGATCTCCTTCGGCACTTCTTCCATGCCCATCCAGCGCCGGAGCGACGCGAACATCGGCTCGGCGAGGAAGCCGGGGGTGGGGTGCTGGATCCAGGCGTCGATGACGGGCATGGGCCGCAGCGTAGCCAGCGCGCCGCGTTGCCGCTACTTGCAGGTGCCGCTGTTGGCGGCGTTCGGCGTCACGTCCTGCACGCAGAAGTCGACCGAGTTGTCCTGTGCAGCGCTACCGGGGCGGCGCGCGGTGGACAGGGTGCTCGTTCCGCTCTGCGCCAATGGCGCGGCGCTGCCGTACATGGTCGTGGTCGGCGCGCTCGGCGCGTTCGCCGGTTGTGCGCCGCCGTAGCCGACCGCATCGAGCAGTTCGCCGTTCGACGGGCGGTAGAGCTGCAGCGAGCCGGCGCTGCCGTCGAGGCCGAAGTTGTCTGGCGACGCGATGGTGTAGGTCTGCTGCGCGGGCGACTGGTAGCCGCCCACGCTCCAGGTGCCGCCGGATGGCATTTTCGTGCCGGAAGGCGCCACCGCCAGGTCGAACACGAGCACCGTGGGGTTCGTGCCGCTCTCCCAGCGGTAGTGGCGGAGCGACAGATCGCCGATGGGTGCGCCCGGAGGGCCGGAGATCTCGATCCACTCGTGCGCGTCGCCCGCGAGATTGCGATCGACGAAAACTTCGGAGATGAGCACGCCGGACGTGGATGCGTCGCCGGTCGTACCGCCCGTTCCCGCCGTACCGCCCGCTCCCGCCGTACCGCCTGTGCCCGCCGTACCGCCCGCTCCCGCCGTACCGCCCGTTCCGGAGCTGCCGCCGAGCCCGCCCGAGCCACCGCCGTCCACGCCGCTCGAGCCCGCGGCCGCGCCCGTGCCGGCGCCGCCGCCGGTGCCCGCGCTCGCGCCCGAGCCGGCAGTGCCCGCCGAGCCCGCGCTACCCGCCGAGCCCGCGCTGCCGCCTGTGCCGCCCGACGTCGGGATGTTGTTGTCCGTCGCCGCGCACGCCACGAGGGCGAGCGCGAGCGCACCTATCCACCACCCGGAATTCCTCATGAGCCGCCGGAGCTTCTTCCAGCCCCGGGGCGACAAGTCAAGCGCCCCCCTGTCCGATGCTAGTCGGGCACGGGAACCGCGCCCGTCGGCGCCATGAGCTTGCCGTGGCTGATCAAGAGTGCGCCGTCCGCCAGCACCGTGCTTTCGGCCTGGCACGCGGCAAAGCTGGTCCGCGCGGTCCAGCTTGCGCCCGTCGCGTGCGCCGCCGGGTCGCCGACGGCGATGTGCAGCCCCGGCAGATTCTGATCCACCAGCGCTTCGCCGGTGGGTGCGTCGAGCCCGACGTTGACGCCGATCGCGATCAGCCCGACCCGGTTCGAGTTCTCCGCGAAGGCCAGCATCTGCTCGATGTCGCGCGCGAGCGCGGCGTTGCCGCTGGTCTCGACGCTCCGCACGCGACTGTCCTCGATGAACAGGCGTACCGGTTTGTCGAGCAGCAGGCCCTCGCGCTTGCCGAAGAACTCGCCGAGCGAGGCGTTGGCGACGAACGTGCCCTCGACGAGCGACGGCGAGGCGTACACGGCGCCTGCCGGCAGATTGCCCCAGCGTCCGGGCTCGAGCGCGCCGAGCTGGGCGAACCACCGGCAGCCCCCGGGTAGCGTGACGCGTAGGCGGGTGCCCGCGCGGCTGTGCGCCTCGAGGTGGCGCGCGGTCTCGAGCTGACCCAATAGCCGCTTGCCGTAGCGCGAGATGCGCGTTCCACCGGCGCGCAGGCCGCGCGCGAACGCCATCGGGCTGATGCCCGGCATGTGCGCGTGGCGCAGGCCGTAGCGCTCCACCAGGTGCAGCAGATGCTGGCGCATGCCGAGCTCGCGGTGCGAGGCCTGCGCGACGAAGACGCTCGCCTGCGCGGTGGACAGCTCGCTCACCAGATAGTCCGACAGCGCCTTGTGCGGGCGCGGCCCGAGCTGATCGAGATCGATCACGAGCGCGAGCGCACCGACCTTGCCCGCCGCGCGCGCCAGCGCATGGGCAATCGCAGCGGAGCGACCATCCGACAGCACGACCAGCTTGTCGTCTCTGCCGAGATCGAGCGACGACTTGACGACAACGTCCGCTGCGCTCTCGAACTCCCCACTCCGTACTGCGGTGATGGCTTCCTCGAACACCTCTGTCGAGTATACACGCGATGCCAGCGATTCGAGGCGCCGGGATGGAGGTGGCGAAGCGCTCGACGCGGGGCGTCGTCAATCCCCGTCGGCCGACTCCGCGTCGGCAGGGTCCGGCTCCGCATCGCCCCGCGTGCCGGCATCGGTCGCGGTTCCGCTGGCGCAGTTCGGGCAGCGGAGAATCCGGGGCAGTCAGTCGAGCCCCCCATCTGGGCCGCGACCGCCTCGTCGAGCAGCGCGCCGAGCACCTCGACGGTGTCGCGTCCCTCGGCCGCGCTGGCCTGCGCCGGGTAGCCGAAATAGGCGCGCGGACCGCCGGCGGCCTCGAACGTGGACTTCCCCTCGCGGATGGCGCGGGACAGGCTTTCGGGGTTGTCGGGCAGCTCGCGGCGGATCTCCTCGCGCACCAGTTCGGGACGCTCGGCCATCACGATCGAGCCCTCGTACTGCCCAGCGTGGCACGCGCCGCTCTTGAACTCGTCGGTGAGCCTGAGCGCCCAGGGCTTGCGCGTCACATCGGGAAACACGACCGTGAGCAAGCCGGCCGCGGTGATGTGCTCGGCCGCGGCGTGCAGCGCGCCGATGTGCGCGGGCTCGAGGTGCGCGTTGGCGATTGCGAGATAGCGGATGCCGTGGGCCGACAGCGAGTGCGCGATGTCCTCGAGCAGCGCGCGCTCCGTTTCCGGCCGGAGCGATACCGTGCCCGCGAAGCCCGCTGCGTAGTTGGCCACGGTGTACGCGAGCGGCGGCGCGACCAGCGCCGTCACGCCGCGCTGGCCGAGCTTCCCGGCCCCGCGACGCGCCATCGCCTGCGCAATGATCACATCCGTGCCGAGCGGCAGGTGCGGGCCGTGCGCCTCGGTCGCGCCCACCGGCAGGATCACGACGGCGCGCGCCTTGTCGAGGGCCCGAAGCTCTTCCCAGGTCAGGTCGGACAGGTCTGTGACAGCCACGCTCGCATTGTGAGGCGCGTGCCGCGCTGCGCCAAGCCGGCTTGCTCTCGACCCGGCGCGGGAGGCCGCGTAGGGTCCGGGCCCATGTTCGGCGATCTTCCCGAGGATCTGAACCTGGCCGACCGCTTTCTCGACGCGCGCATCCGCGAAGGTCGGGGCGCGCGTACGGCGCTCATCGCCGGCGATCGGCGCGTGAGCTACGCCGAGGTGCAGGCGGCGGCCAACCGCTTTGCCAACGTGCTGGTCGAGCTGGGCGTGGAGCCGGAAGAGCGGGTGATCGTCGGCTTGCCCGACATTCCCGAGTACGTCGCGGCGCTGTTCGGCACGCTGAAGAACGGCTCGGTCGTGGTGATGGTCAACCCCGGCCTCGATCCGGACAACCTGCGCGTACTTCTACGACTACACGCGCGCCCGCGTCGCGGTGGTGCACGCGGACCATCTGGAAGCGTTCTCGAAGGCGGCGCTCGGCGCGCGCGATCTCGATGCGCTGCTCGTCGTTGGCGCCGGCGACAGGGCGCTGCCCGCCGAGCTCGAAGGTCCCGCGCAGGGTAGCGTCGCGGGGCGCCGCCGCGGTCCGGTGCGCGTCGTCGATCTCGACCGACGCATGGCCGCGGCCAGCGCCGGGTTCGACAACTACCCGACGCACCGCGACGACGGTGCCATCTGGCTCTTCTCTGGTGGCACCACCGGTCGGCCCAAGGCGGTGGTGCAGACGCACGGCTCGTACGCGAACACGACGGCGCTCTACGGCCACGGCGTGATCGGCTACACGGAAGACGACATCACGCTCAGCGTCCCCAAGCTCTATTTCGGCTACGCGACGGGCGCGAACCTCTTGTTCCCGTTCTCGGTCGGCGCCACCTCGATCCTGTTTCCCGATCGCTGCACTGCCGATCGCCTGTTCGAGCTGATCCGCGAGCACCGCCCCACGCTGCTCATCAACGTGCCGACGATGATCGGGCACATGGTCAGCCACGAACACGCGGCCGAGCAGGATCTGTCGTGTCTGCGGCGTAGCTACATCGGCGGGCGAGGCACTGCCCGTCGAGCTGTACGAGCGCTGGAAGAAGGCGTTCGGCGTGGAGCTCTGCGACGGGCTGGGCACGGCCGAGATGTGGCACGTGTTCCTCACCAACCGCCCCGGCGACGTGCGCCCCGGAACGCTCGGGCGTGCGGTGCCCGGCTTCGACGTGAAGGTCGCCGACGACGAGGGCCGCGAATGCGCGCCCGGCGAAGTCGGCTACCTGTGGGTGCGTGGCGCCTCGCGCGCCATCCAGTACTGGCATTCCATGCCGAAGACGATGCGCGCCTTCCGCGGCGAGTGGTACGTCTCGGAAGACATGCTGCGCCGCGACGCCGACGGCTACTTCATCTACTGCGGCCGCGGCGACGACATGCTCAAGGTCGGCGGCAAGTGGCTCGCGCCGCAGGAAGTCGAGAACTGCCTGCTGCAGCATCCCGCCGTGAAGGAATGCGCCGTGGTCGGCGTGGTCAACGCGGAAGGTCTGGTGAAGCCGCATGCGTTCGTGATCCCAAGTGAACAGCGCGACGGCCTCGACGAGGAGCTCAAGGCCTTCGTGCGCGAGCGGATGGAGCCGTACAAGGCGCCGCGCCACGTCGCCATCGTCGACACGCTGCCGCGCACGCATCTCGGCAAGATCGATCGCGGCAAGCTCAGGCAGGGCTAGACGGGCCGAGTCCGGCCGCCAGCCTGTATTTTGGACGCGGGCCGCCCCTTGTTGAGCAAGAGAGCGCTCCACGTGGCATCGGGCTGCTACCGTGACCCATCTGTCAGCGCGGCCCGGGCTCGATTCCTCCCCACCGACCACGCTTGGATGAATCCATGTTTCGTTCAGACATGGAATTCCTAGGGTAAATTTCCCGCATTTTACAGTAATGCCGCGCTTGGGCCGGGGCACCCGCCGAGCGCGGCGTCAGGAGCCGCCAGAGTTACGTCTTGACGCTTCCGTTCGGCAGCGCGACCCTCCTGCACGGAGGCTCGCATGGCACGCATCTCGCTCGCTCGCTCGCTCGCTCGCTTTCCATATTTCTCGGGTTGATCCTCGTCGTGAGCGCCGTTGGATGCGGCCAGAGCGATGTCAGCCGTACTTCCGCCGGGGGTACGGTGAACGACCTCCTCGCCAATTCGACGCCGGTCGTCTCCGACTTCTCGGTGCCCGGTGGGAAGAAGAGAATCCTACGTCCTTCAAGGGCGACCGGATCCCGTTGTCGCCGCGCTGACCAAGGTTCTGGGAAAGGAGTCCGCCCAAGCCGAAATTGTGGTCAATCCGACCACGGCGCAGACTTCCGGAAATTGTACCGCGGGTTCCGGCCATGCATGCCTGAGGTTGAACGCCACCACGCCGTCTGGTGATGTCGAGTTCTTCGACCCGTCCGCGCACGCATACATCGACCCCCAGCGTTTCACACCGCCGACCAGCACTTTCCTTTCCTCGACCGAGATCGGCCTGGACCTCACGCAGTTCGAGCCCGGCTCGGACACGATCATCGACCCCGCGGGTTTCTCCTGGCACTTGGCCGCGGCCCTTCCTGATCGAGACAACGTAAGGGTGCTGATCCGCGCCAAGCCGTCTGAAGCGACTACGGGCATTCGCGACCAGTCGCGCGTTGCTCTCTGGATCCCCTTCGACGCCGAGGTCGAGGATCCGGCAAATCGGAACCATGCCTGCGGCTGCTTCGGGGGTGCATGCGACACCACCCTACTGGCAGACTGCACGCCCATCGTCCAGGCCGCGGAGGACTACGGCTGCAACCACGTTGCCCTGAGCATCAAGACGAACCACTTCCGCATCTGGTTCGGGCTGATGCCCCAGAAGATGCCGAACTGCGATCCGGTCATCTACGATCACGAGCGCTCATGGATGGCGAATGTGCCGTTCGAGCAGGACTTCGACCAGCCATGCCTGACGGTCGCGCCGGTCATAAGCCCCGAGATAAACGTCGGCCCCGCCGCTGACGCAGGCGTCGAGCTCCATGTAACGCCCGGGGCGTGCACCCAGATTGACGACGTGGTCTGCGCTACCCTCGTCGAGTGCAAGGAGAAGGCGACGCAGGCCGGATCCAGGGTGCTAGCGCAGCAGCTATACTCCCGGATCCGTGATAACCTGGAGGCGGACCTGCAGCCGTATTTCCAGTCCAGCGGTGGCGTTTTCAAGCAGCAGGCTTCGACCCCCTGCTCGCTCCAGGACGGCGGCTGCCCCGTGCCCCAGATGGTCGGGGGATCGCTCACGGCGATCGGTTTCGGCTGGTTCGCCAACCTTTTCACGAAACCGGACGCACACTTCGACCAGCGCTACCTCATCACCGACGTCGAGCGGCAACACCATTGCGAGTACGGGCGCCCGGTAGAAAACGAGTACGGCTTCTACTCCTGCGAGTGTGCGCCGCTGGACCTGGGCTGTCTACTGCACGGTGCTTCTCCTGCGGTCACCGGGGACATCCGCTTCGACTACGCGGTCGACACCGATGGCGACGGCGTGGACAACCTGGATGACAACTGCCCCAATAGCCCCGACCAGGCCGACGCGGACGCGGACGGGTACGGCGACGCATGCGATCCTTGCCCGTGTGCGCCGGACGAGCACGCGCTGAACGAGGACAGCAAGTGCGACGTGTGCGACGGGTCGATCAACGCCTTCTGCGACGGTTACTGCCAGGACAACCCTCCCGACAACTGTCCGTTCGGCATCGAGAATCCCGACCAGGCCAACTGCAACAGACGCGCGGAAGACGTGCTCGGCCTGCCCACGCGGGGGGACGCATGCGATCCCGTCCCCTGCGCCGCCGCCACCGGCGCGAGCACGGATCTCGTCAGCCAGTTCTCGGCGCCCCCGGGCAATCCGTGGGTCGCGAGCCAGCTGGTCGAGTGGCGGGGCGTGCAGTGGGGCAACATCAAGCCCGCGACGTCGCTTCTAGCGCGCGGCGAGACGGAACTGGCGCACTGCAATTGTCCTTCCACAGCGACCGACCTCGATCAGAAGATCGCGAACTGCCGTTCCTTTTTGGATGGATCGAACCGCTGCCAGATCGGCAACCACAACGCACTCCCGAACGCGACGTGGAGGTCGGCCAACGGCGCGGAGTGGGTCTCCGAGACGACCACCGTGCCGGGTTCGGGATCCCTCGCCCGCAACCAGGTCTTCTCCTCCGCCTACGAGCTCAGCGACAAGCTCGCCCAGACAAGGCAGGCCGTCTGGCGTTTCGACCTGGACTTCGACCTCGCCGGCCAGCCCGACCCAACCGACTTCGACGACATGGTCACCCGCGCCAGCGAGCTGGACGGCCTGGGCTGGGCGCATACGCGGAGCTTCCAGGGCGTGGCGACGGACACGATCCCCCTCCCCGAAGCAGTGAACCTGCCCGGGGCAAGCTATAGCGACGCGGCCAGCCACTACTTCTCCCAGCGCCCGTCCCCCTTCCAGGTGCCCAACGTCCCACCGGTGCTGCGCTGCCCGCCGGGGGCACCGTGCGGGTTCAGCGCCTGGCCCGACCAGGTGTGCAAGGTGTGCACCCAGAGCCTGCTGCCCGGCTGGCTGCTCGTGAGCAGTCCGGCGATCGTAGAGGTCGCCGGCGGGCTCACGAGCGAGGTCACGCACCTGGTGGACCCGAGCCTGGCGACACTCCTCGAGGATCCGTCACTCCAGCTGGTGCCCTTCGCGGAGCCACACGCCGTTGTGGAGGCCTACGGCAGCTCGCTGGAGGCCGTCACACTCGATCCGACGACGCTCCAGCGGACGGCGGTCGTCTACGACGGACCGGACGGGCTGGTCGGGTTCCCGCTCAACCGACTCGTGGACGGCGATCCCCCGCCAGAACCGCGCGCCATGACGGCGAGCGCCCTGGACGAAATGGTCTACGTGGTGCAGGCCGATCCCGGTCGCGGCGAGCAGCTGCTGGCTCTGTCGCTGGCACAGCCGGGAGTGGCGCCAGCGCCGGTGGCGCTCGACGGCGTCGACGAGACGACCGCAACCCCGCTGGCGCTCACGTACCGTGCCGCCGACCGGTCGTTGTATCTGCTCGACCGCATCGGAAGCCGCCCCGAAAGCTTCCTCCGCATCCTGCGTGTGGATCCCCGGACTGGCGGTGAGATAGTGCTTGCTCGCTGGCGCTATCGCGGTCGCCACGACACGCTCTATCTGTCCTCGGCCACCCCGGGCGAGCTCGTTCTGACCGCCAGCGGGACGCACCGCCACAACACGCTGATGATGACTCTCCTACCGACGGGCGGCAGTGTTTCCATCACGGGCTGGATCATGAAGCACGGCAGGCTACTCGCACCGCCGGAGACCCGCGGGCAGACCGGCTACAGCATGCTGATGGCTGGTCGGCACCACGTACCACGGGTCGTGGATGTGCCGGGCAGCTCGCTTCACCGGCCCGCCCGCGAAAGTGCTCACGATGGGTGGCGCAATCACGGACACCCTGAGCGCGCTCATCGCGGACACGGGAACGACCACGAGCCCTGGAAGCTGCCGGACGACGGATCGCCGGCGTGGTGCGACTGATGCGCACACAGGCGGCCGGCCTGACGCTGGCGGCGGCCGCCTTGGCTTGGGCGCTGTGGTCCGGCTGCGGGAGCGGCTCTCCGCCGTCCAGCATGTCGACCGGGGGCGGCGCCGGACAGGGCGGCGTGCCAGCAGATGGCGGCCTGGATTCGGTGGGGTCCGCCGGGGAGAGCGGTCTCGACGCGATGCCCGACGTTGGCTTGCCCTACCCTGGTGCCGAGGCGTGCCCAGGCAGGCCCGGCTGGTATCGCGCGCCGGGCCTGCCGGCGGGCTGCTTCTCGAGCTGCGTGCCGGATGACCCGAAGCTGCGTGTGCCCCCGTTGAAGTGGGACGCGCGGGACGACTGGTGCCCAGGGTGTAAATGGCTTGTGACGAGCTGGTGGCCAGGGGCGGGGCCGTACGATAGGCCGGTCCTCGCATTTGTCCACGGCAGCGGTGCGGGACCCTATCGTGTGGCCATCACCGCACATGAGCCGGACGACAGCTATGTGGTGGGACTTTATGACCCGAGTGGCCAGCCCGTCTTCGCCTTGCGTGGGGTCATCTCGACATCGTGCGGCGCTGCCCGTCTGGGCACCGGTCAGGACGGGACTTTCGCAATCGCGTACCGTACCGGCCTCTACTCCAACCAGCGCTGGATGCTGCGGCCCGCGGATCGAGCCGCCGAGCTGATGAGCGCAACGCAGCCGGGTTTCACGTACGACGAGGCCTTCACCGGCAAGGATAGTTCTGGTGGCTCCTGGCTCACGGCGGACTGGATCGCCGACCGCTTCACCGGCTTCCTCTCGCTCGCCAACGTCAAGGCCGGCACCGCGACCAAAGTGAACAGCATGCCCGGCGCGCTGCCGGGCGAGTACGACTCCGCCGTGATCGTGGGCGATGCTGTGTTCGTGCAGCGCTACACGAACAAGTCCGACTGGATGATCATCCAGAACGGTACGCTGAAGCCGTTCCTCGGCGGGCCGAACGTCGACATCGATCGATTCGCCACCGACGGGACCTGGATCGTGTGGAACGAAGGCTCGGAGCTCGTGACCGATCCCAGCGACCCGGGCCGGCTGATGGCGCAACGCCACGACCTGTACCGCTCGCCCTACACCACGGACCCCACGAAGCTCCAGCGGCAGCTGCTGGTGCCGGACACGCCGCAATTCTACGGCTACTCCACGCTGGCCAACGGCCACTTCACCGACATGTTCTTCGCGGACGCCGACTCGGGCGGTGCGGTACATGGCGACTCGTTCGTGGCCGACGTCCAGACGGGCCGCGCGTGGGAGAGCCACCTGCCGCAGAACTTCGTCTGGGGCAAGCAGAGCTACCCCACTGCCACCGAGCTCTGGGGCGGCATCATGCCGAATCTCTACAGTTTCGCGGCTCTCACGATCGCCCGGGTTCCCTATGCGGACATGACCCAGCTCCAGGCCGCAATGCCGTAGACTGGAGGGCGCTCGTCGTCCTTGACTTCATGCTTCTTCCCCTTCCAGTCTGGCTCGGCGTGGCGAGCCTCGCGATGCCGCCGGCCTCGGCCGCGCCGCCGGCGTCGCCACCCGGTGCATCCGCCGTCGCGTCAGCGCCGTCAGCATCCCATCGCGCCGCGCCGACACGCGTCGCCGAGCGGCCCGCGTCTCCTGCTCTGCGGAAGCCCGTGCCCCTGCACCTCATCGGTCGGCTGTCTGTCGGCTTCGGCCCGGTGATGCCGAGCGCGCAGGAGGGCGCACTCGCCACGGATGGCTACGCGGGCGGGCGCTGGCTGTTCATGCTGGACGGCGTCGGCATGCTCGGTCGGCGTTGGGGCCTGGGAGGCTTCCTCGCCGGCGGACTGCGCAGTGTGAGCGCCGACAACGCCTCGGCGAAGCTTTCGGACAAGCTCTTCTTTGTAGGCCCGGAGGCGATGTTGCTGGCAGGTGACGGCAGCTGCCGTTTCCCGCTGGTCGGGCGCGTTGGCTACGCTGGCGGTGCGGAAAGTCTGGGCAGCGGCGGTAGATGGCAAAGCGCACCGGCGTTGGGTCTCGAGGCGGGGCTGCTCTGCCTGCGCTTTCCGGTGGGTGCAGCTGCTGGTGTGCTCTTCGCGCCGGCAGGAGCGCCCGGAGATCAGGGGCGTGCCTGGAACATGGGGAGCTTTCATGTCTCGATTGTGTTTCATTTCGAGAAGTAGGCGCCGCACCGTCCTCGCGGTTCTGGCCCTGCTGTCTGCCATCCCTGCGTGCTCGGGGCCCGATCTCTCGAAGCCGGTGCGGCAGCCGCAGCAGCTCGGCGACCTGTGCGGTGGCAACGCTTGCACCACGACGGGATCGGCACGGCGGACTACTGGTCTGACTTCCGATACCATCGGCTACCAGCTCGGCCCCGGCGCAGGTTCGCTCGTGCTGGCCAACGCGCCAAGCGGGCTCTCCGTGATGGTGCGCGGTCACGGGACTTTCTACGTGGAACAAAGCGGCAACTTCGGCACCGACCATACGGTGCCCTCCGAGTACGCCTGGATAGACATCAACGGTCAGGACGCCGGCAGCACCGACATCAAGCTGTCCGTGGCCGATGACGGCTCCGGGTTGCGCGTCGCTGATCTGCGTACGACGACGAGTGCGTTCCGTTGCTCCATAGCGGCAGCCGGACCTCGGTGACTTGCCGTGCGCGCCCGGCGAAGTCGGCTACCTGTGGGTGCGTGGCGCCTCGCGCGCCATCCAGTACTGGCATTCCATGCCGAAGACGATGCGCGCCTTCCGCGGCGAGTGGTACGTCTCGGAAGACATGCTGCGCCGCGACGCCGACGGCTACTTCATCTACTGCGGCCGCGGCGACGACATGCTCAAGGTCGGCGGCAAGTGGCTCGCGCCGCAGGAAGTCGAGAACTGCCTGCTGCAGCATCCCGCCGTGAAGGAATGCGCCGTGGTCGGCGTGGTCAACGCGGAAGGTCTGGTGAAGCCGCATGCGTTCGTGATCCCAAGTGAACAGCGCGACGGCCTCGACGAGGAGCTCAAGGCCTTCGTGCGCGAGCGGATGGAGCCGTACAAGGCGCCGCGCCACGTCGCCATCGTCGACACGCTGCCGCGCACGCATCTCGGCAAGATCGATCGCGGCAAGCTCAGGCAGGGCTGAACCGCGCGGGGATGCCGGATTTCGCTGGTCATGCCGGCAAGATCGGCACCACTCCGCCGCTCCCTGGCCCGATCGGGTACCAATTTCCTGGCTTCGGGGGCGGCAGGCCCTCTAGGGTGCGCGTGTGAAAAACAACAAGGGCGACGACAACGTCAAATCCGGCCGCGATGAGGACGAGGAAAAACCGGCAGACTCCTCACAGGATGCGGCCAGAGACGAGGCGTCCGGCGATGATGGCGAGCCGGCAGACGAGTCGGACGACGACGTGAAAGCCGACTCCGGCGACGACGACGATCATGCCAGCGCATCCGACGATGACGGCGACGCGAAAGCCGACTCCGACGACGACGACGACGACGACGACGACGACGACGACGACGACGAGGACGAGGAAGGGGCCGCCCAGAGCGACGCCAAGGCCTCGAAGCGCGAGAGCGACGCCAAGGCCTCGAAGCGCGAGAGCGACGCCAAGTCGTCGAAGCGCAAGAGTGACGACAAGGCGTCCGGGAAGCGCGCGCAGGGGAAGCGTCCCGCTTCGAAGTCGCGTCGTGCGGATGCCCGCGCGGTGGCCGACGAGCGGCGCCACTCGCCCATGAATCTGGTGCTGGTCGCGCTGGTGGCCATCGCCGTGGGCGGGGCCGGGGGCTGGTTCTTGCGCGACGCCAAGGCCAAGGGCCGCGCGCCGTTCAAGTCACCCGCCGCCGCAGGTAGTGGCCTCAGCGCGCAGTGCAAGTCCTGGCAGGACAAGATCTGCGCCAAGTCCGGTGAGACGACTGCAGGTTGCGAGCAGGCGAAGTCGGCGGCGGAGCTGCTTCCCGTGGCCGCCTGCGGCGCGGCGCTGGAGGATGTGCCCGGGACCCTCGCGCGGCTCGAAAAAGCGCGTGAGGCGTGCACCAATCTGGTTTCCAAGCTGTGCAAGGACCTGGGTCCGCAGAGCAACACGTGCGGCATGGTCAAGCGCAGAACCGAGAGCATCAAGCCGGAGAACTGCCGCTCGATGATGGATCACTACGACGCCGTGCTCGGTCAGCTCCGTATGCTCGAGCAGCGAGGCGGCATGCACATGATGGGCGCTCAGCCTGGTGGCGCCAGCCCGCACGGTCACCCCGGCGGTCCCCCCGGAGTAGGCATGCGGCCGGTCCCCATGCCTCGGGGGGCGGGCACGCCACCGCCCGCCCCTGCCGGCAAGCCCTGATCCAGCTCGCCACCGAACGCCTACGGGGAGGCTCGCTTGCTCGATCTACAGCGTCTGCAGCGCATCAAGCTCGCCACACGGCCGAAGGGCCAGGTCGTCGTGGCCAACCTCGGTCTCTGGCTCGACTACCGCTTGCCGAAGCGGTCGGAGATCGTGATCGAGGGCAAAGAGCGGCTGCCCCCTGGGGGCGGCGCGTTCCTCGCGATGAACCACACTGATCGCTACAACTACTGGCCGCTGCAGTACGCCATGTACCGAGCCGGGCTGCCGTTCACGGCGACGTGGGTGAAGGGAAAGTACTACGAGAACAACCTCGTCGGTCGCTTCATGGACTCGACGAACAACATCCCGACGCCGTCGCGCGGCTACGTGATCACCACGGAATTCCGGAAGGCAGCCGGTCGCCCGCCGAAGGAAGAGGAGTACCGCGTCCTCCGTGACCTGGTGGACGGCAAGCGCGCACCCTCGGAGCCGCTCCCGGAAGGCTCGAGCAGCGAGATCGCCGGCTTCATCGGCCAGGACGCGACGCCGTTCCTCGAGGGGTTCAACCAGCTCTTCGACCAGATGATCCGCGAGGTCATCGAGCTGAACCGCCGCGCCGTCGAGGAGCTCCATCTGGACGTGCTCGTGTTCCCACAGGGAACCAGGTCCAAGCGCCTTTCGCGCGGGCACAACGGTCTCGCCCAGATGACGCAGTATCTCGGCGCGCCGATCATTCCCATAGGCTGCAACGGCAGCGATGGGCTCTATCCCGCGAACTCCCCGTTCTCCAAGGGCGGGCGCGTCGTGTACCGCGTCGGCGAGCCGCTCACCGTGGACGCGCCCGAGCTTGCGCCGTACCGCGTGCCGAAGGACGTGCTGCCGCTCACCGACGAGGCGAACAAGAAGCACGGCGAGCGCTACAGCGCGATCACGAAGATCGTCATGGACCGCATCAACGACCTGCTCGACCCGGAGTACCAGTACGCCGAAGGGCTCGAGGGCGGCACGCAGGGCATGAACCGGTTCGTGTGATGGCCGGAAGGTCACGCCGCGCGCGCTGCCACGTCCGCTCCCCCAGGTCGCGGGCTTGACCGTCCGGGTGCGGTTCGCTACGGACGCCCTTCCTGCCGAGGAGGCATCTTGGGCGCGCTCGCCGGTTCTCTCACCTTCACCCGCTTTTTCGTCCGCGGCGAGCTGCCGACGCGCTTCCGCGACAAGTTCGTCGAGTCCATCCGGCTCCGCACCTTCGAGCCGCTGACGCCCGAGAGCGAGGACCAGGAACACGTCGGCTGGTGCGCGGTCGGTCGCGTGCTGGACCTGGAGCTCGATCACGAGAAGGTGTTCTACAACTCGTACATCAACCTCGGTCTGCGCATGGATCGTTGGCGCGTACCGGGCGCGCTCCTGCGCGCGCACCTGGCGGAGGCCGAGCAGGAGGCGCTCGAGAAGTCGGGGCGTGACAAGCTGGGCAAGCGCGAGAAGGCGGAGCTGAAGGCACGCATCATCACGCGCCTGCGCAAGAAGCTGATGCCGTCGATGAAGGTCGTGGACATGAGCTGGAACCTCGACGGCGGCGTGGTGCGCTTCTTCAACCAGTCGCCGCGCGTGCACGAGCAGTTCATGGCGCTGTTCGAGAAGACGTTCTCGCTCGAGCTCACGGCCGACAGCCCGTACATCTCCGCCGAGCGGCTGGGGCTGCGGGACGCCGAGCTTCACGCGCTGTCCGGCGTCGACGCGAGCACGCTGGGCGGCAGGAAGCGAGGCTAGCGATGGACCTGGTCGAACGCATCGAAGGCACGCGCTTTCTCGGCGGCGAATTCATCGTCTGGCTGTGGTTCAAGAGCGAGCTGTTCGAAGGCGAGCTCGACGTGCCGGGTTTCGGCAAGGTCGAGCTGTGGCTCGACACGCTCCTGTCTTTCGAGTCACAGCTCGACAAGGCCGAGAAGACGACGCTCAAGGGCCTTGCGCCTAGCACCACACCCGAAGCGCGAGAGGCGCTCAAGCAGGGCAAGCTGCCGTCGCGCGCACGCATCAGCGCCCGCCTCGGACCGCAGGACTACGCCTGGGTGCTCACCGCCTCCACGTTGGCGATCTCCAGTGCGTCGATCCCCGCGCTTGTCACCGAGAGCGGCGACGAACGCTTCTACGAGCGCATGCACCTGCTCGAAGAGCTCGATCGGCTGATCGCCGCGCTGTACCAGGAGTTCATCCCGCTCCGGCTCGGCCCGCTCTGGGAGAGCGAGCTGGTCCCGGCCATCCGCAGCTGGGCCAAGGGTCGTGAAGAGCTCTCCGCACCGGCCTACCGCGGCCTGCTCAAGCGCGCTTCGAAGGGCGTGCGTCGGTCTGGTCGCTGAATGGGCCCGCCGGCGCGAGGGGTTTGAAGCATTCCCCGAAACGGAATAGGCTGGAACATCATGGCCCTCTTCAAGCAGCGGCTCCGCGCCTGGGCCCTGGTGGCACTTCCGCTGGCTGTGTGCGCCGCGTCGGCGTGCTCGGGGCAGACCACGGGGGGCACCGCCGCGAACGAAGGCGGACACACTTCGTCGGTAGGCGGCAGCGGCTCGCATGGCGGTGCGGGTGGCGTCCCCCAGAGCGGCTGGCCCGACGGAGGTCCGGGCGGAGCTGCAGGCAGCGGCGCGAGCGGCCCGAGCGGTGGGTCCGGCGGGGCTCCTCTGGGCGGAATGGGAGGCGTCGCGGGGCAGGGTGCCGGAGGCAGCGGCGGTTCCGGAGGCACGGGACAGTCGTGGATGCTCTATCGCTACGATCTCGGTGCCGGCAGCTGGTCGAAGATCGCACTGTCCAAGGTGTGGACCGGCGCCAACGCACCTCCGCCGTACGGCGTGGTCGCAGCGACCCAGCTCGAGCACTACGACCGGCTGCTGGTCTTTTCTTCGGCCGGCAAGTTCTATCTCCGCTCCAACGGGATCTGGCAGCCGCCGGTGCAGACCACGAAGGCATTCCCCGCGCTGGCGAACCTCTCCGTGACCGGCGTCGATCAGCTGCCCTCTGCACCCGGAGCGACTCCCGACGAGGGGCTCACCTTCGTCGCCAATCCGACCGCCGTCCTCTACGCCTACCACTCCAACGACGCGATCGTGTACGAGAAGACCGTCACGATGACCGACGATCCTCCCCCTGCTGCGCCGCAGGGCAGCGGGCACGCGCTCTATTTCTTCGAGCGCCGCGACGCGAACCAGTACGGCACTGCGGGCTACTACTATCTGTATAGCGGCTACGACGACGGGAACCTGTACCGGTTCGACGCCGCGTTCACGTGGAAGTCCTGGCCGGCGAAGCAGAGCCCGATGTGGAGCGGCAAGGTTGGCGCGCCCGATCCGTCGACGCTGACCGCCGCCTGGACGGAGGCAAAGCTGGGCATCGTGGACTTCGTCGGGCCCTGACTCCAGTCGCCAGCCGCGCCGCGCCAGGCTGTCGGTGTCGCGCCGTCTCTGTGCGCGCAGCGGCTGCCAGGACCCGCCCGGCAGCTGCTCCCCCTGGATGAACCCGGACGCTAGTCGTCCTGGTCGCGCCGCTTGCGCACGGCGGTGGTCGGATCGCCCGCGGGCGGCGCGATCGACTCGGCCTTGGCGCGCGCTTGCAGCTCTTCGAGGATGCCGTCGAGCAGCACCTCGTCGCGGCGCACGATGGCCGTCCTGAGCAGGCGGGCGCGTGGATCGTCGGCGGGGAGATCGTCGAGCAGTATCTTCGCGATGCGGAGCTTCTGGTCGATGCGCGACACGCGCTGCTCGGCCGCACCGGGTTGGCTCGGCATCCTCGGGCGAGGCCGCCCGCCGGACGCACCGCCAGACTGCGCCCCCGCCATGACGCGCTGCTCGGCCTCGACCGGCTGGTGGCGCGGGCGGATGGATGAGCGCTCGTCTTCAATCTCCGCGTCCGGCACCGGAGCGTCGGGAGGAGGGGTACGGCCGGGGGAGCTGGTCATGGGACTCTCGTCTCGCCTGTTGATTGAACAGCACTTCTGCACGAATCATTCCGCGCGCTTCCCTTGAAGACGCGCCAGGTCGGCGACGGATTTGGTCCGCCAACAATTCATGCCCGAAAAACCCTGCAATCCCTGCGCGCCAGGACCCGCAGCCGGTCCCGCGGTCCGGACCGCGCTCGGGGCGCAATCCCTGCGCCGACGGAGCGGCGGGAGCAGGCCGTGACAACCGTGTCGCGGTTCTGGAGCGGCGCGTTCGCATCCTGCGGCGCGTTCCTGCGTCGCGAAATCGCTTTCGCGCAGCGGAAAATGGGGTTATCGAGCGCCGTTCCGTGGTCTTGTCACAGCCCCCACACGTCCATACAGTCCCTACGGTTCTGGAGAGCAGCACACCATGATGAGGGCCACGCCGGATTCGCCTCGCATGTTCGAGAGCGATTTGATCGACTTCTTCTCGCGCACCCATCCGGCGGTGGTGCCCCTCCTGTTTGTGCCCGCCTCGGTGGCCCTGCTCTGGTACGGCGTGGCACACGCCGGCGAGACGGTGCTGGCGAGCGCGCTGCTCTTCGGCGGCGGCTTCGTGGCCTGGACGCTCACCGAATACTGGTTGCACCGGCTCTTCTTCCATTGGCAACCGGGCGGCGCGGTGGGCGACCGCATGCACTTCCTCGTGCACGGCGTGCACCACACCTGGCCGCGCGACAAGTACCGGCTGGTGATGCCTCCCGCCGTGAGCATCTCGCTGTTCTTCGTGTTCGGCGGAGCCTTCCTGCTGCTCCTCGGGCCGCACGTGGCGCTCCCGTTCCACGCCGGGTTCACCATCGGTTACATGGTCTACGACATGACGCACTACTACATCCATCACTTCCGTCCGAAGACGGAGTACGGCCGGCGTCTGAGGAAGCACCACATGCTGCACCACTTCAAGGATGACGAGAACCGCTTCGGCGTGTCGTTCATGGTGTGGGATCACGTTTTCGGCACTCGCGGCGAGTCCTGAATTTCATCAGCAGAACGGGTGCGCCCAACGCCGCTTTGCGTTAGGTTCCGCGCGCGAGAGCAGCAGGAGGCGACTAGACCATGACCGAAGACGACGACCTCGAGCTCGAGGACGAAGTGGGCGAAGGCAGGGTACCCGTCGTTCCGGAGGAGCTGGACATCGATCCGTTCCTTCTCGCGCTGCTGCACTGCACCGCGTTCCTCGACTTCGCCGACGAGGACACGGTCGATCCAGCTGCGGCCAGCGACGTGCTCGAGCACGTCGGCCTGTACATCCAGCGGCTGCCGCCCGACCAGCTCGGCGAGATCCAGGAACAGCTCGACGCGCTGGAGGATCACGGGCGCTCCGCTGGTTGGCCCGTCGACATCGTCGAGTTCGTGCGCGACTTCCTCTACAACTGCGGTATCGGCGACGACGAAGAGGACGAGGACGAGGACGAGGTCGAGGAAGCCGACGACTAGCTTCCGTTGACCGTGTTCTCCAAGGCCAGCCGACCCCGCCTCCACCACATCGCGCTCGGTGCACGCGACGTGGAAGCCGTCGCTCTGTTCTACCGGGACGTGCTCGGGTTGCCCGAGCTCGCTCGTCACCCGGATGGCGCGGGCGCGCTGCGCTCCATCTGGCTCGACCTGGGCGGCGCGACCTTGATGGTCGAGCGCAGCGACGAGCCGGCGCGGCGCGTTCAAGGGGTCGGCGCGGGACCGTTCCTGATCGCCCTCGCCGTCGAGCCGGAAGAGCGCGCCGCGCTGGAGCGCGCGCTGGAAGCGGCCGGCTCGCCCATCGAGGCGCGCAGCGCGTACAGCTCGTACGCCCGTGATCCGGAAGGCAACCGCGTCGCGATCAGCCACTATCCGGCGCCCGCCGCGGGTGCATCCGGAGCCGGCCTGCCGTAGGATCGCGCCATGGCGGGAGCGTGCAGGATCGGGACGGGGATGGCGCTGGCTCTGCTGATCCTGGCCGTCGGCTGCGGCGGAAGCACGAGCAACGGCAACGGCAGCGGCGGCGGCGCGGGAACGGGCGGCGGCGCGGGAACGGGCGGCGGCGCGGGAACGGGCGGCGGCGCGGGAACGGGCGGCGGCGCGGGAACGGGCGGCACGTCCGGCAGCGGCGGCGCGGGAACGGGCGGCGGCGCGGGAACGGGCGGCGGCGCGGGAACGGGCGGCGGCGCGGGAACGGGCGGCGGCGCGGGAACGGGCGGCACGTCCGGCAGCGGCGGCGCGGGAACGGGCGGCGGCGCGGGAACGGGCGGCAGCGCGGGAACGGGCGGCAGCGCGGGAGCGGGCGGCAGCGGTGGATCCGGCGGCGGCGGACTGTCCGCGCACATCACCAAGTCGGACATCTACCTGAACTGCATGCCCGTCGTCGGCGCCGATCCGGTCGGCGGCAGCTTCGCCGTGATGTACGACAACCAGAGCGGTACGCAGGCGGCGAGCGCCACTGTTGCGATCGCCCGCTACATCATGAACAAGGGCCAGAACACGCTCACCTGGAGCTTCAGCGTGACGCCGACCGGCAGTGGTCAGGTCGCGCCCGGCACTACCAGGTCGGTCACGCACACGAAGACTCCCGGCTCCGGAACTGGACAGGGCGCGCAGACGCCGTGCAGCTACTGCGGCGGCACCGGCGAGCTCCAGGTCCAGTGGAAGAGCGGAGGGAAGACGTTCGGCGACGCGCTCCAGCCGGTCAACATCCTCTGCGCGCTGTGATGCTCCCGCCGTGGGTCCACGACCGCCGGGCAAGTGAGCCAGACACGTAGGCGCTTGAACCACCGTCGCACCTGCTCCAGGCTCGTCGTCATGCGTCGGGGGCTGCGCGTGCTCGTGCTCTGGATAGTCGGCATGTCCGTGCTGGTGTGGCTGCCGGTCTACCCGCAGAGCATCTCCGGGCACGAGATTGTCATGGGTGGAGCGGAGCGGCCCATATCCACGTGGAGCCTCGGGTCGTTACCCGACCTTGCCCAGCGTGTTCAACACGGATGGGTTTCCCCGCTGAACGGAGCGTTCGATCTGGTCCTGGCGGTGGGGACCGCATCCGCACTGGCCGCGCTGTGCGAGGTCCTGACCACGCTCTTTCTGCGCCGGCGTGCCGGGGGCCGGGCAGACTCACCACCATGACTCTCCGGCTCCAGCATCTGGCCTCGCGACTGGCCACGCCCCGCCTCGAACTGCGCGCCTTCGAGCCACGCGATGCCGCGCGGCTGTTCAAGCTGGTGGAGGCGAGCCGCGCGCATCTCGAGCCCTGGCTCCATTGGCCCCGGCAGATGACATCCGTGGAGGCGATCGAGTGCTGGGCGGCACGCCCATACGACGCCACCGAGGCGTTCCGTCTGGGCATCTATACGAAAGCCGGCGGTGAGCTGGTGGGCGCGGCCGGCCTGCAGGTGCGCAGCATCTCGCCGCCGAGCGCGTGGAAATGGGTCGACATCAGCTACTGGCTTGGCTCGGCGACTGTCGGCCAGGGCTACGCCACGGAAGCTGCGCGGCGTCTCGCCGTGCATGCCTTCGACGATCTCGGCGCGCCGCGCGTCGAGATCCGCACCGAGCGCGACAACGCCGCGAGCGGGCGCGTCGCCGAGCGCCTCGGCTTCCGCCGGGAAGGCGTGCTGCGCAGCGTCGCCGGGTTCGACGGCCGCGCGATCGATCTCGCCTTCTTCGCGCTCGTCGCGCAGGAGCGCGGAACGCTCGATCTGTAGCAAAATGGCACACTTTTGTGGCATTTCGCTACGTTTTCACGCCTGGAGCCGCCCTGTACGTTGTCCGCATGGACAAGCTGGAAACGCTGGAGCTCGAGGTGGGCGAGGGGATCGCGACGATCACACTCAGCCGCCCCGATCGGCTGAACGCGTACACGGTCGGGATGGGCGTCGAGCTCTTCCGCACGCTCGGCGAGCTCGATCACGACGATGCGGTGCGCGCCATCGTCGTCACCGGAGCGGGTCGCGCGTTCTGCGCCGGTGCGGATCTCGCCGAGGGCGGCGACACGTTTGCCGGCGAGCGCACCTGGGAGGAGGCCGGGCGCTACGAGTCGAAGGTGCGGCCCTGGAACATGCGCACGCCGGTGATCGCCGCCATCAATGGACCCGCCGTCGGTATCGGCGCCACGCTGCCGCTGCACTGGGACATCCGCATCGCTTCCGAGCGCGCGAGGATCGGCTTCGTGTTCACGCGCCGCGGCATCATTCCCGAAGCGAACAGCACCTGGATCCTGCCGCGGCTCGTCGGCATGTCGAAGGCGCTGGAGCTGCTGATCAGCGGGCGCATCCTCGATGCCGGTGAAGCCCGCGACTACGGCCTGGTCAGCCGCGTGGTGGCGCACGATGACCTCATGCCCGCCGTGCGCGAGCTGGCGCTCGACATCGCGAAGAACACCGCGCCCGTCTCGGTGGCCATCACCCGGCGGCTGCTGTGGCGCCAGCTGCTCCAGCCCGATCCGCTTGCCGGCAAGCTGCTCGAGGACGAGCTGTTCGAGTGGATCGGCAAGCAACCCGATGCGGCCGAGGGCGTGAACGCCTTCCTCGACAAGCGCGAGCCGCGCTGGAGCATGAGCGCCACCCGCGATCTGCCCGAGTCGATCGCCGACGTGCCCGAGCGGTTGCGCTGACCCCGATCGTTGACCGGCAGGGCTCAGGGCGAGCAGTAGCCGAAGCCGGGAAACACGAGCTGGCAGTGGTAGCCGTCGGCGGTGCGGCAGTCGGCGTTCGTCTTGCACGGCGCCGTGCACATCGACAGCGTGATGGTCATCTGGCCGCCGGAGCTGCCGGTCTGGGTGCAGCCGCCGCTCGTTCCGCACTCGTTGCCGCCTTCCCCACTGCAGGCCTTCGAGCAGTAGCCGCCGGGGAAGGTGATCGTGCCCGTCTGGGCGTTGCCGATGGTCGTGAAGCACTTCGCGTCCGGAGGGTCGCTGCAGTCGCTGTCCGACTTGCAAGCGTCGCCGACCTTGCCGCCGCCCGCCGACGTGGCGCCGCCGCCGCCGCTGCTCCCGGCGTCGCTGGTTGCGCCGCTGTTCCCTCCGCTGCCCGGACCGCCGCCGCCGTGGGAGGCCGGGCCCGAAGCACTGCAGGCCAGCGCCGCAAGGGGCGCCGCCAGGATCGCGGTCCAGCGCAGAGACATCGACCGAACGTTACCCGATCGCGTCCCACGGCGGAAACCACCGTCACAGCCCCAGCCATGCGACGGCGTCGGTCATGCGCTTCGTCATGTCGCCGGGGAAGGTATGGCCGACCTTGCCCAGGCTCATGAAGCGCGCCGGGTAGCCGCGCCGCGACAGACGCCGGGCGGCGGTCGTCATGGGGCCGTGCGTCATGTCGTAGTCGCCGGCCGCGAACAGCACCCGCTGGACGCCGTGGCGCTTCAGGCGCTTGGCATCCGGGTACACCTTGGCGGCGATCAGGAGCAGCCGCGACCACTCCCCCGGATCGTTGCGCGCGATGCTGAACGCCGCGTAGGCCCCCTGCGAAAAGCCCATCAGTGTCGCACCGGCCGTGTCGACCTCGCCGGGGCGCGCTTTGTCGAGCTCGTGGACGGCGCCTTCGACCGTCTTGTTCCGGCGTGCGGCGCTCCACATCGCGCCTCCGCCGCGGCACGCCAGGCTGGCGCGGGGACACACGAGCCAGGCGTGCGGCGTCACCGCCGGCGCGAGCCAGGGGCACTCGTTCTCGGGCACGTCGCACATGCCGTGCAGCATCACCGCGAGCGGCTGGCGGCCCACGCGCTCCGGCGGATACACGATCGCCTGTCCGCCCCCGGGCGTCTGCAGCCAGAACGGGGCCGTGTTCCGGCGCCTGGCCGGCGGTGCGGGCTTGGCCGTGTGCGTCGGGGCGGCCGCGCTGCTGCGCGCCGGCGGCGCGCTCGCTTTCTTTCCCGGAGCGGGACGCGCCTGGGCGCTCTCGCGCGCCGGCATCAGCCACGCGCCGGCCAGCGCGGCCAGACCCAGCACGATTGGAAGAACACGTTTGCGACCTGACACCGATCCAGACATGGCTCCGCCTCCTGGCCCGCAGCGCGGGCCCGCTTCCCGGCGCGACGCGGGCTCGAACCGTCGAGCCGGGCGCGCCGTCGCTTCACCTGATCATCGCGGCGGCGGCGCAAGGTGTGACGTGCGGCGCGGCGGATCCGCCCGCGCGCTCAGCGGCCGCTGCTGTTCACGCCCGGCTCCGGCGACGGGGCCTGCTGGGGCGGGGCCTGCTGGGGGCTCGGGTTCGGCGCTTCCGACTGCACGCCTTTCGGCAGGGGCGTCGGCTTCAGGTCGAACGTCGACTTCGACTTCGACTTCGGCAGCTCGGGCGCGGCGGTCGGGAGCGGCGCGGTCTTCTTCCCGCCCAGCGAGTTCATCGTGTGCGGCTTCGGCGCTGGGGCGCTCTTGGCCGGCGGCGCGCTCTTCGCGGGCTCTGGGGGACTGGGGTGTAGCGCCGCCGAGGCCGCGCTCCGGGCCTGCTGCACGCGGGCGGCGTGATCGCCGTCGGGATCGAGCTGGCGCGCGGCGTCCAGGCCATCGAGGCAGCTCTGCCAGCGCCGGGCCGCGCAATCTTCCAGGGCGGCGCGCCTCAGCGAGCCGGCGCGCTCCAGCGGCGTCGGCTTGTGGGTCGGCTCATGCGCGATCTGCTGGGGACTGGCCGGCGCCGTGTGCTTCTTCCACAGCTTCCAGAACAGCAGCGAGAGCCCGACCAGGGCGGCCACGGCCGCCAGCTCGGCCGCCCAGCGCCCGCGGAAATGGCGGCGCAGCCTGGAGACCCGCTGCCGGATCCGCGGCGCGGGCAAGCTGGCCTCCGCGGCGATGCTCTCCAGCTTGTCGCCCTCGGCCTCGCGCAGCGCCCACTCCAGGGTGCGGTCGGCGCCCTCGCCGTCGGGCAGCTCGCGCTCCGCCCACCGCAACAGGTCGCGCGCGCTGTGGGGGGCGCTCTCGGCGGGCACCTCGTCGCCGTGCCCCGGCTCCTGGGGCAGCTCGCGGCGCCCGCGCCGGAAGAAGTCGGCGATCTTGTTGCGGGCGATGCGATAGAGCCAGCGGTCGAGCTCCGCCGGATCGTCCGGTGTCTTCGGCGAGACCAGCGCATCGGCGAGCGTGGTCTGCACGATGTCCTCCACCTCCGACTCCGGGACGCGCGGCCGGACGAAGCGCAGCAGCGCCGCTCTCCGCGCCGGATCGGCCAGGAGAGCGCGGGCCCCGGGCGGCGGCTCCGGAGTGCCGGAAGAGCCGGAAATAGGCGGATCGTCGGGTGTGGAGGTCGTGCTCGCGGGCATCGGTTCTTTTCCCATGACGATCATCGCGGCAGTGCCCCGGAGTGTGACAGCCCCCGGCCGATCCGGTTGCTGCCTGCCGCACTGCTCTCCCTTGCCGGCGACCTGGAGGTCCCCGCTCTCGAGTCTATCCGAGCCCGGACGGCGTGTGTGTGCGGCGTGGCTTCCGGTGCGGGAGCTCGCTCCAAATTTGCGCTGGCGCGCTGGACCCGGAGGCGATCGCCTGCGACGCTGCAAGGGTGGCGATAACGTCCGGAAGCGAGAGAGCGTCGGCGCCGGAAGGGCTCGGGTCCGGTCCGCGCGCGGCGCCGGCGAGCTGGGAGATCCTCCGCATGGTGCCGGGAGGCGACGGCTTCGCGCGTCTCGGTGACGGGCGCGTCGGATTCGCAAGCGGCGCGCTGCCGGGCGACGTCATCCATCCGATCGAGATCGACGATCGTCGCAGCTACGTGCGCGCGCTCACGTGGGAGTTGGTCGAGTCGGGCCCCGAACGCGTGAGCGCGCCGTGCCCGGTCGCGGATACGTGCGGCGGTTGTGACTGGATGCACCTGTCACGCGAGGCGCAGCTCCGCGCGAAGGCGGGTGTGCTGCGCGAAGCGCTGAGCCGGACCGGTGGTTTCCGCGAGCTGCCCGAATCGCTTCCGGTCGTGAGCGCTGGTCCCGACCTGCACTACCGCGGGCGCCTGCGCGTGCACGTCGACGACGCGGGACGCATCGGTCTGTTCGCGAGGCGCAGCCACCAGCTGATCGAGGTTCCCGGTTGTCCGGTGAGCCTGCCGGCGGTCGAGCAAGCGCTTCCGGCCTTGCGCGAAGCAGCGGCGCGACATCCGGGCGCTCTGTCGGCGCTGTCGGCGATCGAGATCCGCACGGCTCCTTCCGGCCCGCCGCTGGCGCTGGAGCTCGTGCCGCGCGACGGTCACCAGACGCTGCCGGCAAGCACCGCCGCCTTCCGCGACGAGCTCGCGGAAAAGTTCGCGGTCGGCGTCGAGCGCGAGCCGCAGGCGCGCCACGCTCCCGAGCCGGGCGACGAGCAGCGCTGGCCGCTTCCGGGCGGCGTGGAGCTATCGGCGCCGCTGGAGGCCTTTACGCAGGTCAACTGGAGCGTGAACAACGAGATGGTGCGCGCGGTGCTGGACGGAGCTCGCGAGCGGAACCTTGCCAGCTTCTGCGACCTGTACTGCGGGGCGGGCAATTTCGCGCTGCCGCTGCTTTCGGCGGGTCTGACCGGCATCGGGATCGACCGCGAACAGGCGGGCATCGAGGCAGCCCGTCGCTCGGCGCGCAGCGCAGGTCTGCCCGACTCGGGATTTCTTCCCGGGGACGTCGCGCACCGTGTCCGTTCGCTGGTGCGCAAGCGCCGCCGCTTCGATCTCGTGCTGCTCGATCCGCCGCGCAGTGGCGCGCGGGACGTGCTACCGGCCGTGGCGGATCTGGCGCCGCGCTACGTCGCGGTGTGCTCCTGCGATCCGGTTACGTTGGCGCGCGACCTCCGGGCGCTCGCCCGAAGCGGCTACGAGCTGGAAAGCGTGACCGGGTTCGACATGTTCCCGCACACGCACCATGTGGAAGCGTTGGCCTGGATGCGGCGCAAGGCGGAAGGCGGCGAGCACGCGATCAGCGCCTGGGAGCGCGAGCCGCGCAGCAATCGCTAGGTCCTGTCGGAAGGGGATGTGGAGATGAGCGAACAGCCGAGCGCGGTGGTGATCGGAATTGGTCCGGGCCTGGGTGCCGCCGTGGCGCGGCGCTTCGCGCGCGGCGGCTACGCTGTCGGATTGATGGCGCGCGGCGCCGACAAGCTCGAGCCGGTGGAGCGCGAGATCGCGGAGGCGGGCGGCCGCGCCGTGTCGGTGCCGGCGGACGCCTCGAATCCCCGCTCGCTGGCCGAGGCGTTCGCGCGGGTCAGGAGCGCTCTCGGCAAGCCCGAGGTGCTCGTGTACAACGCCGGCGCCTTCCAGATGGGTGGCCTGCTGGAGCTCGAACCCGAGGTATTCGAGCAGTGCTGGCGGGTGAACTGCGCGGGCGCGCTATACGCAGCGCAGCAGGTGCTGCCGGACATGGTCGCGGCGGGGCGCGGCAGCGTGCTCTTCACGGGAGCGACGGCCGCGCTGCGCGGTGGCGCGCGCTTCGCGGGGCTGGCGGTCGGCAAGTTCGGCCTGCGCGCGCTCGCGCAGTCGATGGCGCGCGAGTTCGGGGCGCAGGGCGTCCACGTGGCCCATGTCGTCATCGACGGCCAGATCGACAGCCCGCGCGTCCGCGGCATGATGCCCAATCGAGCCACGGAGACGTTCCTCGCCCCCGACGACATCGCCGAGACGTACTGGCAGCTGCACCAGCAGAAGCCCAGCACCTGGACGCTCGAGCTCGACCTCAGGCCGCACGTCGAGAAGTTCTAGGAGGCGAAGGCCGCGGGCCGCCGCCGCCATGGGTACTGCTGCATGGCGAGGCTCGGGGTGCTGAACTCGCGGCTCAGGACCGCGCGTCGCGTGCGCCAGGGCCGCACAGCACCGGACGTGCACCCGGGGGAGCGAAGTGCCGGTCGACGATGTTGCGTGCGTGCGCCACCACGGCCTCGACGATCGGAAACGAGAAGACCTCTCCGGTGTAGAAGGTGCGCTGATGCCCCTGGAGCGCCTCGAGCCGCTCCTGGAATCCAGCGCCCAGCTCCGCGCTGCCGACGTGGGGGAAATAGTGCCAGGGCCTGGACAGCTCGATCCGCTCCACCGTGCCGCCGTGCCGCTGCACCACACGGCGCACTCCGGCCTCGATGCGCTCGCCGTCGTCAGCTCCGGTGCCGAAGGCATAGAAGAAGACCAGGTCGCTCTCCGGCCAGCGTCGATAGGCGAACATCGGCTGTCCCACGGCTTCGCGCTCGAGGTGCTCCTCCCAGAACATGTAGCGAGCGCGTGGGAAGTTCCGCACGATGGCGCCCACGGAGTAGTACGGGCAGTAGCGGATGCGCTCGATCAGACCGTGTTCCTCGGGGCTCGCCTCGAGGAACGTCAGCGCGCCGTCCAGCGGGCACGCCACGATCAGTGCGTCGTACTCGCGCGTTCCGGCGTCCGTTTCAACGACCACCCGATCGCTTTCGCGAGTGACCTTGCGGACTTCTGCACCGGTGCGCACGTCGAGCCTGCTCGCGACCCGTTGCCACAATCCGCCGTAGCCCGTGTCGAGCAACTCGTAGAACGGCGCGCGGGCAACCGTCAGGTACTTCAGGACATAGCCCGCCGGCACCTCGTCGAAGAAGCCGTAGCCGAAACCGGTGACCCAGGGCTGGAGCAGCTCGGCGACGCGCTCCATTCGCTCGTCGCGGGCCCAATCGGCGAACGGCTGATGGAGCTCCGCGTCCATGCCGTCGATACCCGGTTCGAGCAGGCGCTTGTGTCGCTTGAGCGCGCGGCGCAGACGCGCCATCTCCGGCATGACCGACAACACTCCCCTGCCGCGCAGCAGCGGCGGGAAGAAGCCGCCGCGCACGCCCCCCTGCTCCGCAAACCAGCCGCTGACCTTCGGGCGCGCGCGCACTCCGTGCTCGCGCATCAGGTCGCGGACGTTGAGGTACGCCGTCGTCATCGCCCCGGCGCCCACCTCGTACGTGTGCCCATCGTGGAGGATCGTCCAGCACTTGCCGCCGACGCGCGAGTCGCGCTCGAGGACGTCGACCGTGCGATAGCCGTGACGGACCAGCGCATGGGCTGCGGCGAGGCCGGCCGCTCCCGCGCCGATCACGCACACGCGCGTCGTTTCCGGATCTGGAGTCATGGTCGGACCTGGAGCACGCTCGGATTGTTTCCAGCTAGGCCCTGGCGCGGGAGATTTCGCTCCCCCAGGGGTGTTCGGCAAGCAGGCGATCGGCAGCCTGGCGTTTTTCTTCATCTAGCTGTTCGGAGAACGCCTTGGCGAGCGCGACGGCGAACTCTCGCGCCGTTGACGGGCGATGCTCGCGGCGCTTGGCCAGCGCCAAGGCGAGCACACGCTCGACATCAACGCCGACCCGCACCGCCTCGGACGGGCGTGGCGGCTGCACGAAAGCCACGTTGTACAGGGTCTGCACGCTGTCGGGTCCCATGAACGCCGGGCGCCCCGTCAGCACTCGATAGGCGACCACGCCCAGCGCGAAGACGTCGGAGCGATGATCAACGTCACCGCCGCGCGCCTGCTCCGGTGACATGTAGCTCGGGGTGCCGATCGCCGCGCCTCCGGTCAGCGTGGCCTGCCCATTGCGGAGCTTGGAGACGCCAAAGTCGAGCACCTTCCAGCGCTTGCGCGTGCCCTCGCTCGCGAGGAACAGGTTCTGCGGCTTGATGTCGCGATGCACGATGCCGTTCGACCGCGCCACTTCGAGGGCTTCGGCTACCTGCCGCACGAGCTCGAGCGTCCCCTTTTTGCTCATGCGCTTCTTCTTCCGCAAGCGTCTGGCGAGGTCCTCACCGGCCAGCAGCTCCATCGCCAGGAAGGGCGAGCCATCGTCGGCTCGCCCGGTTCCGAATAGACGCGTGACATGCGGCGAGCGGAGCGTCGCGGCGACTTCGGCTTCGCGCAGGAAACGTGTGAGCGCGCCTGGCTCGTCGAGCATGCCCGGGTTCAGGAACTTGAGGGCAGCGGGTGTGCCGTCCGACCGCTGTGCGGCGTAGACCTCCCCCATGGCCCCGCGTCCAATCAACGAGTCCACCATGTACCCGCCAACGGTCTGCCCGGTATAGCGACCGAGGCGCGCCGCCTGCTCCCGATCCAGGTCCGCGCGCGCTTCATCGAGCAGCGCCTGTCGTTGTTCGATGCTTCTCGCGGCACCCTCGAGCCGCAGGAAGGCATCGCGTGTCGCCGCCCGGACGCGGTGAGCGGCCCAGAATGTTACCGCCAGGAAGAACTGCAGCTCGAGCGCGAGCACGATGAGACCCACGACATCGGGTCTATCGATCGCGACGAGACCCCGCTCCAGCGGCAGGACGCCTGCGATAGCCAGCCCGAACAGCAGCGAATAGCCCAGCGTGAAGGCCAGGTAGACGAGCCAGCCGAGTGGATTGTCGTCGCCGGAACCGTAGAAGAAGATACCGAGACACGCGGCAACGATCGTCCCGGAGAAGACTCCTACGGAGGCAGCGGCCGCGAGAACACAGGCCACGCCGCAGCACGCTTGAAACATGGCGAGCCGCCTGTCGTAGCGTTCGCGATCGCGGAATCTGAGCAGAAGCCAGAGGGTGATAGCGAGCGTGCCGCCATAGATGGCGGTACACACCGGCAGGTACGGAAGGTCTCGTGGAATCCACTCGGTAACGAGCGCGCCTACGGCCACGATCGCCATGACCTTCATGATGGCGATGATGCGCTCGGCCTCCTCGCGCTTCAGGATCACCGTGCTGCGTGTGTGCAGCACGCGAGAGCCGCCGGTCCCCGAGGCGTCCGCGCTGAAGGTCGACCCGGATCCCGAGGCGTCCGCGCTGAAGGTCGACCCAAATCCTGAACGGCCGGCGGCAGAGCCCTCCGGCACCTCGATGACAGTGGGTGCTTCGTCCCCGGCCACATCGACAGAAGTGGGCGCTGCGTCCGCGGCCGCCGCGGAAGGGGGGGCGATGCTGTCGCTATCCAGTTCCGACATTTGCCTGTTCAACCCCGACTGCGGTTGGTCGCGACCACCACGTGTCGGGAGGCACCCGTCCCCGGCGTGTCGGTTTGCCCGACGCCACCGGGGTCATGGCGATAGTAGCTCGCCGCCGCACTTCGGGGCTACTGGCAAGCGTTGGCCTGCGGCACCCGGGGCTGGCTAGGCTGGAATCGGCGCACATCGAGCGCGGGCGTGCTTTGGCCCGCCCAGACGACATCGACGTAGCGCTCGAGCTCGCTGCCGGCGTCCGGAAGCGACCGCCCTTGCACCGACGTGTCCAGCGCGTTCGCCGGAATCGTCGGCGAGCGGGCGCTAGAAGGCGAAGTCCGCCGGGCGCGGGCCGCCGCCGCCGTGCCGGCCGCGGTACTGCTGCATGGCCTGGTGCAGGCGGCGCTGCATGCGGCGCAGTGCGACGGCCAGCTTGGCCTGCTGCTTGGGCGTGAGCAGGCGGCTGACCTCGTTGATCTCGCGATCGCGCAGCGCATCGAGCTGCTTCTTGGCGCTGCGCATGCCGGCGATCTCGCGGCGGTAGGCGTTCTGGTCGTTGCTGTCCGCCTTGAGCAGCTTGCCGATGGCCTGGCGGTGCGCGCGCATCTGCTTCTGCAGCGCCTGGCGCTTGGGGCGATAGCGATCGAGGATGCCCTCGACCAGTCGGGCGTGCTTCTCGTCGAGGCCCACGCGCTTGCGCAGGACCTCGCCGCGGATCTTCTTCAGCCGCGCTTCGATCTTGGCGCGCTTCTGGGCCTTCGCCTGGGTGGCGGCGGGCGGAGCGCCGGGACGCGCGAGGGCGGGCGCGGCCACGGAGAGCGCCAGGGCTGCGGGCAGGACGAAGCGGGCGATGCGGGTCTGGAACATGATGGGCTCCTGGGAAGCGGGATTCCGTGGAATTGATGCCGCGCGGGGCGCAGGCGTTAGAGCGTCAACCTCCGCTCTTCAGCACGCTGTCCGTCGCGTACAGCCAGGCGTCGAGGTCGTCGTCCTGCGACGGGCCGTAGAGCGGGTCGAGGCTGATGGCGGCGGTCGCCGTCGCGTCGCTGTCATCGAATGCTGCGGCCAGATCAGCCGTGTCGGAGTCGCCGGTCGCTGCCGGAGCTGCTGGAGTCGCGGGAGCCGTCGGTGTCTTGGCGACCTTCTCCGGCACATGCGCTACCAGGGCCGGATGCGTCGCGCCGGACGCCACGGCCCCTGCGCGCGGGTGCTTCAACGAGGGAGACAGCACGAACACCAGCGCGGCCACGGCCGCGGCCATGCCCGGCGCCCAGAAAAAGAGCGAGTGCCAACGCGGACGCCGCTTCACGTGCGCCGGGATGTCGGCGGCGCGCGCGCTCAGTTTGGTCAGCGTCGGGCCGGACGGCTTGTCGGCCGTGGCGTCGAACAGCTGCAGGAGCTCCTGCTCTTCATCGTGGACGGGCTGGTCCGGTTTCATGATTCCTGCTCCCCGGTGGCGACGACTTCACCGAGCTTTTCGCGTAGCTCCTTGAGTGCCAGGTGCACGAGCACGCGTGCCGAGCCCTCGGTCGAACCGACGGCCTTCGCGATTTCGTCGTACGACATGCCGGCGTCGAGCCTGAGCATCGCGACCTCGCGCCGCTTCTTCGGCAGGCTCGACAGTACCTCGCGGATGCGGGCGCGCGTCCGCGCCGCATCGAGCAGCTCGCCGGGACCCGCCGGATGCTCGGGCGTGTCCGCGACCTCTTCGCGAACCCTGCGGCGGCGCTCGCCGCGCAGCAGGGTGTGGGCCTTGCGGACGGCGATGGCCGCCAAGAACGCCTTGAGCGAGGTACCGGGCTGGTAGCGGTCGAGCCGTTGGTAGGCGACGGTGAGCGCTTCCTGCACCGCGTCCTCGGCGAGCGCTGCACCGCCGCAGGCGCGCGCCGCGATGCGGTAGAGCATCGACAGGTGGGGCTGCACCAGCGAAGCGAAGGCGCGACCGTCACCATCGAGGGCGCGGGCGACGAGCTCGTGCTCGACGGACAAGGTGGGGCCTTTTTCGCAAGCCTTTGCGGGCAGCGCCAGGGACAGGGCGGTGGGAGCGCTCGTCGACATGCCACCCGTGCATGTCCGGCGCTCGCTACTGCGTTAAAACGTGTAGGAAATGCCTGACATTACGGATAGATGGCGCGGCGGAACCCGGGGCGCGGCAGCGCGCCCGCGGCCTCACATCGCCCAGTACTTCTCGTCGTCCAGGCCGTCTTCGCGCTCGGGCAGCCCGCGGGTGAGCCTCGGCGACGACTGCACGAGCACCTCGTAGCTCACGCGGTTGGCGTAGCGGCAGACCTGGCTCATGGACGAATAGGTCAAGAAATCACGGACGTGCTTGGCCGAGCTGGGCACGCGCGCGCGGTGATAGCAGTTCGCCGAGATGTCGTGCAGGAGCGCCGACAGCGCGGCGTCCCCCGCGCCGTTCGCGCTGGTGATCTGCCCCGGGCCGCCGTGGTAGGGCGCGATGTGCGCGAACACCTTCACGGGAGTTTCGCACGCTTGTCGGAGCATGGGCCGGCTGAACTCGTAGCGGTTGAACTCGGCGATCGCGCCGGGCAGGAGCGGATAGCGCGTCTGGCGCTTCGCCGCGTCGTCGGTGTAGCCGGCGAGGTAGAGACCGATCGGGCCTGCTGTGCACAGCACGAGGTCGGCCCACTCCAGCGCGCGTTCGCACGCGAGCAGCGGATCCTCCGCACGCGTCAGCGCCTCGCCCTCTTCTTCATTCATGGCGAGGATGTCCACGCTCTCCGCGATGAAGCTCTGCCAGAACTCCGGCCGCTCGGCGATGACGAAGCGGGTGCCCAGGGTGAGCACCACCGGCACGCCGTTCTTCTTCGCGAGCGACACGGCGCGCCGCGTCGCCTCCGGCATCGGTTCGCCGTCGCCCGCCCGCATCAAGTACGCGGAGATGACCAGGGCGGCGGCGCTGTCGAAGATCGACTCCGGCACGCTTTCGGGGGAAAACTGATTCATCCTCCCCGCGCTGATGGCGAAGGTGCGCTCGCCATCGGGCGTGATCAGAGCGAAGCAGCGACCGATAGGGCCGTCGACGGGCTGCAGATGGTCGAGGCTCACGCGGCTCGAGGTGCTCGACAGATAGCGATAGCCCGAGGTGCCAAAGCGGATCGGGTCGCTCATCACGCCGAGCAGGATGGCCGCGTCGTCGGCGAGGAGCGAGTAGTTGTGCAGCGTGTTGCCCACGGTTCCGCCGGCGAACTCGTAGGCGATCTGCCCGCTGGCAAACAGCTCGTCGTAGAGCGCGAGCGCGCGCTCGTCAGGAACGACGGTGGAGCCGCCCTTCGGGAGCTCGTAGCGTGCAAGCAGCTCGTCGGAGACGCGCGCGTCGATGTCGACCAGCGTCTGGTCGATGCCCACGATGTGGATCTTCGCTTCCGGGGCGTCGAGGCCCGCGTGATGGAGCAGCGGGTCCCGCTCGTGGACCGGAAAGTAGTGCTTGTGCTTGCGTCGTCCGGGAAAGCGCACCAGGCCTCGTTTCCGGCCGAGTCTACCAGATAGGCGGCGCGCATCGACCGCCGAGAGAGCGAGTTCGCGTCTGGCTATCGCCCCTTGAAGTCCGGCGGACGCTTCTCCATGAAGGCGCTCATGGCCTCGCCCAGATCCTCCGAGGCGAGGAACGCGGAGTTCCACGCCGCGACGTACTCCAGCCCGTCGGCGACGCGGCGGTCGCGGCCGAAGTCCAGCACCTGCTTCACGCCACGCACGGTAAGCGGCGCGTTTTCGGCGATCTGTTGTGCTGTGCCGAGCGCCATCTGCTCGAGCTCCTTCTGGTCGCGTGCCACGTCGTTGACCAGTCCGATCTCGCGGGCGCGCGCCGCGTCGATGTCCTTGGCGGTAAATGCCAGCTCGCGTGTGTGACCCTGGCCGATGATCGGGGGCAGCCGCTGCAGGCTGCCGAGGTCCGCCACGATGGCGATGCGCGTCTCGCGCACGGAGAACTTCGCGTCTTCGGTCGCGTAGCGGATGTCGCAGGCGCTGATCAGATCGACTCCGCCGCCGATACACCAGCCGTGCGCCGCCGCGATCACCGGCACCGGGCAGTCCGCGACGGCGTCCAGGTAGCCCTGCAGCCGGCGGATCGTCGAAAACAGCTCCATGCGTGGCTTCGCCGTGCCGCCAGTGAACGCCGCGCCGAGCTCCTGGAAGGCGGCCGTCAGGTCGAGCCCGTAGGTGAAGTGTTTGGTCCGCGAGCGGACGACCACGGCCCGTACGTCTTGGTCGAGGGCGATTTCGCTGAATGCGCTGCCGAGCTCCTCGAACATCTTCGGCGGCATGGTCGGCTTTTCGAGCCAGAGGGTGGTGATGTGCTCGCTCTTGTCGACGCTGATCGTCTCCGACATGGTCTCGCTCCTCGGCTGCCGCCCACGAATGGTGTAGGCTTGTCGCCCGCCCGACCTGATACGACATGCAGGCCGACGTTGCCATCATAGGAGCCGGAACCGCCGGTGCGGCGGCCGCAGCGCTATGCGCACGGGCGGGGCTGTCGACCGTGTGCGTGGATCGCCGCCCGCTGGCCGAGGCGGGCGCGCGCTGGATCAACGGCGTCCCCGCCTGGAGCTTCGACGAAGCAGGCATCGACCAGCCCGCCGGCGAGGAGCTCCACGGCGCGGGCCACGCCTTCCATCTCGTGAGCGGTTGGGGCCCCGAGCGCATCGTCATGACCGACCACGAGGTGCTCGAGGTCGACATGCGGCACCTGGTGGCGCGGCTGCAGCGGATGGCGACCGATGCAGGGGCTCGCCTCGAGGGCGAAGTGGAGATCGGCGCCTTCGACGGGCGCGAGCTCGAGAGCAGTGCCGGGACCCTACGCGCGCGCTGGTTCGTCGATGCCTCGGGCCTCGGCGGCGCGCGCCTGCTCCGGCAGCCGCGGGTCGCGCGCGGCGATCTGTGCGCGGCGGCGCAGGAGGTGCGCGCCGTCTCCGACCTGCCCCGCGCGCGCGCTTTCTTCGAGGAGCACGGCGTCCGTCCCGGGGACACGGCGTGCTTCACCGGCATCGCGGGCGGCTACTCCATCGTCAATGTGCGCCTCGACGGCGATCGCATCGGCCTGCTCACCGGTAGCATCCCGGCCGACGGGCACCCTTCCGGCCAGCAGCTGCTGGATGATTTCGTCGCCGAGCACGACTTCATCGGCCCAACGCTGTTCGGCGGCGCGCGCGCTGTCCCGCTGCGCCGCCCGCTCGACAGGCTGGCGACCGACAGGGTGGCGCTGCTCGGAGACGCCGCCTGCCAGGTCTTCAGCGCGCACGGCTCGGGCATCGGCGCCGGCATGGTCGCTGCGCGCATGCTCGCCGACGCGCTCTCGAAGGAAGGCGATCCGCAGGCCTACGCCGTGGCCTGGCAGCGCCGCTACGGAGGGCTGTTCGCCGCCTACGACGTCTTCCGTCGCTTTTCGCAGACGCTGGGTCCGGACGATCTCGAACGCCTGATGACGTCCGGCCTGCTCGACGAGGCGGCGGCGCGCGCCGGTCTCCTCCAGCGGCTGCCAGCGCTCGAGCTCGGCACGCTCGGTGCCCGGCTGCGCGCGCTTTTGCGTGAGCGGCGCCTGGCACGCAAGCTCGCGGGTGTCGGCGCGCGGATGGCAGCCGCAGGTGCGCTCTATGCCCGCTACCCGGAGGAGCCCGCGCGGCTCGAGCGCTGGGCGAAGCGCGCTTCCCGCCTGCTCGACGCGGCCGCTGAGCCGGACTAGCGGACGCGCTTCCCGCTGCACGAAGATTGCCGTTCCCGCGTGGCCCGATATCCTCCGGAGCGATGGCGGAGGAGAAGGGCTTCGCCGGTTCGCGCTACCTGTTGACCGCGGCCGGCGTGATCGTCGTGCTGGCCGGCCTGAAGGCGGGCCAGCCGCTGCTCGTGCCGCTCGTCTTGTCCGTGTTCCTGGCGGTGCTGGCGGCCCCGCTCGTGCTCTGGATGCAGCGGCACAGGGTGCCCACGATTGTCTCGGTGCCGCTGGTCGTGCTGGGCGTGGTGGCGGTGCTCGCCGCCGTCGGCGGTTTCGTCGGCAGCTCGGTGAACGCCTTCGTGGCCGCGTTGCCGCGCTACCAGACGGGTCTCGAAGACGTGGTCGGTGGCGGCGCGCGCTGGCTGACGGCGCACGGCATCGATCTTTCCAGCCGCCGCATGCGCACGCTGTTCAAGCCCTCCGCAGTGGTCAGCGTAATCGGCGGCACGCTGACGCAGTTGGCGGCGGCGCTGTCGAACGCGCTGCTCGTGATCCTCACGATGGCGTTCATCCTGTTCGAGGTGACGGCGCTGCCCCGCAAGATCCGCACCGCGATGGGTGATCCGGAGGCGGACCTGAGCCGCTTCTCGAAGGTGACCACCGAGGTCCAGAACTACATCGTCATCAAGACCTACGTCAGCGCGGCCACCGGCTTCCTCGTGTGGCTCCTGCTGGTCATCCTGGGGGTGGATTTCGCGGCGCTGTGGGGGCTGATCGCTTTCCTGTTGAACTACGTTCCGAACCTCGGCTCGATCATCGCGGCCGTGCCACCGGTGCTGCTGGCCACCGTGCAGTTCGGGTTCGGGCGCGCCATGATCGTGGCGGCGGGTTTCTTCGCCATCAACATGATGATCGGCAACGTCGTCGAGCCCAACCTCCTCGGTCGGCGACTGGGGCTGTCGACGCTCGTCGTGTTCCTGTCCTTGATCTTCTGGGGCTGGCTCTGGGGTCCGGCCGGGATGTTGCTTTCCGTGCCGCTCACGATGGTGGTGAAGATCTTCCTCGAGCACAATCCGGAGTGGCGCTGGGTGGCGATCCTGATGGACCCCGCTGTGGAGTTGGAGCCCTCGATGGTGTCGCGATCGCGGCCGCCTCCGCCGCGGTCCGAGCCGCCGCCGTCACGGTCCGAGCCGCCGCCGTCACGGTCCGAGCCGCCGCCGTCGGCGGACTGAGCAGCGCGATCGGGCTTCGCTAGCCGGGCGGGCTAGCGCCGGCGTTTGATCTTCGACCACTTGATGCCGTGGCCGGTGGCCTGCGGTTGGCTGTCGCCCGGCTCGCCGTGCACATTCTCCACCTTCCATCGCCTGCCGCCGAGCTCCAGGGCGAAGTGGCGCTTCAGGATCTCCTGCATCTTCGTCGCGTCGGTCAGCGTGCACATCGATTCCGGTGTGAGCCCGTGACTCAGCTGGCAATCGACGTAGGCAACGCTCTCGCCGTTGTCGAGTTCTACGCGCTCCTCGGTGACGCGCATCGACTGCGTCGTAGGTAGCGTTGCCGCATACAGCGACACCGGCAGACCGCGGCGGCTCGCCTCCTGGTAGGCCGCGATCTGCTGCTCGCGGGTCACGGGCGCGCGCAGCTGTTGAGCTGCGATGAGCAGCGTCGCTTCGCGGCGGCGGCTGCGCACGCCCAGTGCCCCGAGCACGGCCGCGAGGTCTTCGAGCACGTTTGCTTCCAGGCCGTCGGAGAGCAGCGCAAGGTTCTTGGCGTAGAAGCGCACGCGCGAGGGGAAGTACACCGTCAGGTCCAGCGCTTCGGAGAGCCCGCTCTCCGGCACGGCGATGCGGCCAGCGTCGGCGCGCGAGCTGCGCGTCTCGAGCGTGTCGGGAGGCGCCAGCACGATGTTCGTGAACTTCTGTCCGCCGAACCCGGAGATCGCGTCCGACAGGAGCTTGTCCGGTGCGACCTCCTTGACGAGCGCGCGCGCGTGCACGTCGAGCCGCTGCAGCACCCGGCGTGCGCCCTTGTGAGCGTACGCAGCCTCGATCTGCACGTCGGCTCCCTCGAGCTTGTCCGCGTCGAGATCGATCGCGAGCACGCCGACGGGCTCCTGCTTGCCTTCGCCGGAGACCGCAGCCTGGGCCCGGTTGACAATGCCGAACAGTCCGTCGTCCGGCTGGCTCTCGATGCTGATGGACTCCACGCCTGTTCGCTCCGGCCCCATGCGGGGCCATCCTCGCATTTTCCGGGCCGGTCGGGGGGGGGACTCGAGCTGCCCTCGACCGCGTCGCGATCCCTGGCATCGGCGGGCCCGTTCTGCAAGCATCCGCGAGCATGAGCGACTCGTCGGAAATGGAGCGTTGGAAGGGCCGGGTCGCACTCGTCACCGGCGCTTCCTCCGGAATCGGACGTGCCACGGCCCTGGAGCTCGGGCGCGCAGGCATGAAGGTCGCCGTCTGCGCGCGCCGCGAGGGGCCTCTGCGCGAGCTCGAGGCCGAGCTCGGAGCGTCGGAGCTGCTCCCGCTGGTTGCCGATCTGCGCAGGGAAGACGACATCGGGCGCCTGTTTACGACTCTGCGCGAGCGCTGGGGCGGCGTTGACGTGCTTGTAAACAACGCCGGGCTCGGGCATGCGGCGTTGCTGCTGTCGGGGAGCACGGAAGAGTGGCGCGAGATGCTCGAGGTCAATGTCCTGGCCCTGTGCGTCTGCACCCGCGAAGCCCTGTCCGACATGTTCCGCCGCGGTGACGACGGACACGTGGTGCACATCTCCTCCATGGCCGGGCATCGCGTCCCGTCCGGCAGCGGAGTGTATTCGGCGACGAAGTACGCGGTCCGCGCGCTGACCGAGGCACTGCGCCAGGAGCTCAGGGAGCGGAACAGCTCGATCCGCGTCAGCGCCATCAGTCCCGGCTACGTGGAGACCGGCTTCGCCGAGCACTACCACAAGAGCGCCGAGGCCGCGGAGCACACGTACGGACGCTACAAAGTCCTCGAAGCCGGGGATATCGCGCGCGCCGTTCGTTTCGTGCTCGAGAGCCCGCCGCACATGCAGGTGCACGACATCCTGATCCGCCCGCGCGACCAACCGGGCTAGCGAAGCACCCGTTTCAGGAAGGCGGCGAGCGCGGCGAGAATCTGCTCGTCGACGTCGTCCTGGGTCTCGGCGTTCGTCTTGAGGCGCGTTTTCGTCGCCTGTAGGGAGTGGTTGCCCGCCTCCACTACGAACAGCTCGCTCTGTGCTTTCATCCTGCGCCTCACCCCGGCCAGAAGCTCCAGCGGACACAGCGGATCGCGTGTGCCCTGCACGAACAGGATCGGCGTCTGGAGCGCGAGCAGGACCTCGTCCCGCACGGCGCCCGTCTTGCCGGCGCCCTTGAGCGGATATCCGAGGCACACGAGCGCGTCGACGGGCTCCTCGAGCGCCAGATGGCAGCCCACGCGCGAGCCCATGCTCTTGCCGATCAAGACCACGGGGCCCCGGTGTCCGCGGCGGGCCGAGGCGAGCGCCTCGCGGTGCGCCTCGATCAGCTTCGGAAGGCGATCGGGCGAACGTCGGCCTGCCTGCATGTAGGGGTAGTCGAAGCCGACCACCTTGCCGAGCGTCTGCAGCCGGTCGCTCCAGGCGATCATCCAGGGCGAGCTGGACGCGGCGCCGGCGCCGTGGGCGAACACGAATAGCGGGCGAGCCATCGAGCCGATGTTCGCTTCGGTGCCGGCAGGAGGCTAGCGGAAAAGGGCCGGGTCGGGAGCGGGAGGAGGGTCGCGTTTTCGCGGGAGCTCCCGACCCGGCCGGGGGCGAACCGTGTTGCCTATGCCTGGGAGTACGGGTGCTATAGGCCGGAGCATAAGGGGCGAGGTGACCGAATCCGATCCACGGATGAAGACGATCGCCGCTTGCGGCGTTGGTTGGGTTGGTCACACTCTGCGCCGCTCGGGGCGCGCCGGCAGCCGCGTGCCCGCTAGACGCCTGTCTCCTCCCCATGCAGATCGGTCTTCAACAGATGCTTCCGGCACCGGTTTCATCGCCCGCGAGGGCGGAGTTCCGGGCGCTCATGCGCCTGGCGGTTCCGCTTGCCGCAGCGAACCTCGGCCAGGTGCTGATCGGGGCGGTCGATACCGCGGTGGTGGGACGCCTGGGCGAGATCGAGCTCGGCGCGGCTGGGCTCGGCAACTCGGTGTTCTTCGTAGTCGCCGTCGTCGGCATGGGCATCATGCTCGGTCTCGACCCGCTCGTGGCCCAGGCGATCGGTGCGGACGAGCCGGCTCGGGCGCGCCGCATGCTGTGGCAGGGCGGGTTTCTGGCGTTGCTGCTCGGTGCGCCGATCGCGCTGGCGGTGGCGGGCCTCGGCACGCTCCTCGAGCGGTTCGGCATCGCCCACGTGACCGCCGAGCCCACCCGCGCCTACCTGTTCGCGCGACTGTTCGGTCTGGTGCCGTTCCTGTTGTTCGTCGCCTGTCGCAGCTACCTGCAAGCCGTTTCCATCACGCGCCCGGTGGTGGTGTCCGTGGTCGTCGCCAATCTCCTCAACCTGCCGCTCAGCTGGGCGCTGGTCTTCGGAGATGCCGGGCTGGTCCGGTTCGGGCTGCCCGCGCTCGGCGTGCCGGCGCTCGGCGTGGCGGGTGCGGCCTGGGCCAGCACCGCGTGCACCGTCGCGCAGATGCTGGTGCTGATGTACGCCGTGAGGAAGGTTCAGCTGCCGGGCGCCCGGGAGCGCTTTGTGCCGAGTCGCGAGCTGATGAAGAAGGCGCTGGTTCTCGGCGCGCCGATCGGTCTGACGATGGCCGCGGAGTTCGGCGTCTTCAGTCTGGTCAACGTACTGATGGGCAACATCGACGCCCGGGCGCTGGCCGGCCACCAGGTGGCCATCACGCTCGCCAGTGCCACGTTCATGGTTCCGGTCGGCATCGGTGCGGCGGCCTCGGTGCGCGTCGGGCACGCCATTGGACGCGGCGATGGGCCCGGCACGCGACGGGCGGGAATCATCGGGCTCTCGAGCGGCATGGCCTTCATGAGCCTGGCGGCGCTGACCTTCCTGCTCCTGCCGAGGGAGCTGGCCGGCGTTATCACCGACAAGCGCGACGTGATCGCCGCGGCGGTGCCGTTGCTGTTCATCGCGGCCGTCTTCCAGCTCTCCGACGGCGCGCAGGCGGTTCTCGCCGGGGCGCTGCGCGGCGCCGGCGACACGCGCTTCCCGCTGTTCGCCAATCTGGCGGGTCACTACCTGATCGGTCTGCCGCTCGGCGTGCTTCTGGCGTTCCACACCGGGCTGGGCGCGCGGGGGCTCTGGTGGGGGCTCAGCGCCGGTCTGACCGGCGTCGCCGTGGCGCTGTCGATCCGTTTCATGCGGATTTCGTCACGGCGCGTGGTTCGGGTCTAGCGCCGCGCCGCGCTTCCGGGCACACGCCGCACGCTGCGCTAGACTCGGGCGTCTACGTGGATCTCCCCCTGCCCATCACGGCCTCCCTGGTTCGGCGGGCACTCTTGCTGCCGAGCCCTTTGCCGTCACCCATCACGCGACCTGGAGCGAAGCCAGCTGCCGTCGTCGTCCCGATCCGTTTCGATCCGGTGCCGTCGGTGATCGCTGTCGTGCGTTCGGAACAGCTGCGCGATCATCCCGGCGAGGTCGGCTTTCCCGGCGGCAAGCTCGAGCCGGAGGATTGCGACCTCCGTGCCGCCGCGTTCCGCGAGGTCCACGAGGAAGTCGCGCTCGGCGGGGGCGATCTCGACGAGCTGGGAACGCTGTCTCCGATCCCGGTCGTCACCGGTCGCTTCCTGATCCATCCCTTCGTCGCAGCAGTCCTGCCCGGGGCCAGGCCGCGCATCGCGAGCAGCGAGCTGTCGCGGATGGTGGAGCTGCCGCTCGCGCCGTGGATCACCGGAGAGAGCCGCCACGGAGCAGTCCCCACTGAATGGCGTGGGAAGAGCTGGCTGTTGCCCCACTTCGAGGTTGCCGACCGCGTGCTGTACGGCGCGAGCGCGTTCATTTTCTACGAGCTCCTGCTCAAGCTGTGCAGCGTGCTGGGCGTCGAGATGCCGGAGCCGCGGGTCCAGCACGACTACCCGTGGGGCAGCCGCTACGCGTAGCGTCGGGGCGGGGCTCGTGCATCCAGAGCGAAAGCTTCCCGTGCTACCAGAAGCGTGGTGATCGCTCCGCGACGTGGAAGTCTATCCGGTTGCATCCGGCTTTCCGGCCAGCTTGACAGGCAAGTTCAGCGGGTGGGAAAAAGCTGACCCGCGCCGAGTCCTTGAACATGTCGGAGATCTCGCTGTCCCGCTCTGGCGTCCAGTCTGGTGTACCGCAGAGCGCCCCGCGATGGAGCCGTCTGTGGGCGCTGGGTCTGGCGTTGGTGTCGCTTTTGGCGGCCGCACCGGCCAGCGCGGCGTCGCCCGACGTCCCGGCCCGGCGCCTCGAAGACCAGGCGATGAACCAGGACTACCTGGCGACGGACTTCAAGGCGGCCGAGAAGAAGCTGAAGCGGGCCGTCCGCGTTTGCCAGTCCGGCTGCTCCACGCAGCTGCTCGGACGCATCCTGCGGGACCTGGCGACCGTGTACATCGTCGGCCTGAAGGATCCGGCGCACGGCCTCGAGGCGATGCAGAACGCGGTCGCCTCGGATCCATCGCTGAAGCTGGATCCGGCGTTCGTGACACCCGAGCTGCAGTCCGCCTACGAGGCGGCTGGCGGCAAGAGCAAGGGCAAGGGCAAGGGCACGGCAGGGCCTGCCAGCTCGGGCCAGCTCCAACACGAGCCGGTGACCGAACAGCGCCGGGGGACTCCTGTTCCGATCTACGTCGAAGCGCCCGGTGACGTGGGCGCGAAGAAGTTCAGGCTCTACTATCGTTCGGCGCCGGACAAGCCCTGGCACTCCAAGCACATGCACCCGGTCGGCGACGGCTACGGCGCGGAGATCCCTTGCGATGCCGTCAGCGACAGCGACGCGGTGCAGTACTACGTGCGCGCCGTCGACGACGACGACCGCGTGATGGCCAGCGCGGGCTCGCCGGACGATCCCTACAAGGTCGAGCTCGTTCAGGAGCTGTACGGCGACGCTCCGCGCCTGCCCGGAAGCGAGCCGCCGGAAAGCTGCAGCGGAGGGGGCGCGAGCTCGAAAGGCGGGCCTTCCCCGGCATGGCTGAGTCTTTCGCTGGAGCAGGACTTGGCGTTCGTCGGGGGCGACGACGTATGCTCGCCGCAGAGCCAGATCGAGAAGGGGTTTTCGTGCTTCCGCCAGGACGGCGTGCAGTATCACGGCACGCCGCTGCCGGGGCAGGGCGGTCACATCGGCAGTGGGCTGGCGCTGGCGACGACGCGGTTGCTGCTCGGCAGCGATCTGCTGCTGGGGAGTCGGTTCAGCGTCGGGCTCCGTCTCGGCTACGTGCTCCAGGGCGGGGCACCGCAGTCCGACGGCGGCAAGCGCTTCTTCCCGCTGCACGCCGAGGCACGCCTCGCCTACTACTTGTCCCAGGACGGGATGAACGGCGGCGGGCTCGTCCCGTTCGTGTTTGCGGCCGGCGGGCTCGCCCAGGTCGACGTGAAGAAGTCCGTGCCGGTGATCGAGAACCGCAAGGTGCCCCCGCCACCGAGCCAGATCGACAACCCGCCCGGTCAGATGCTCGATGCGTGGAAGAAGGCGGGAATGTCGTTCGCCGGGCTGGGCGGGGGCGTCTACTGGGAACTCGGACACCACAACGGCATCCTCGCCGAGCTGAAGCTGATGCAGCTGTTCCCGTCGAGCGGCACCGCCGCGTCGCTCTCGCTGGGCTACACGCTCGGGCTGTAGGCGCGGTCGAGAAGGTCAGAGCCCCTGGAACGGCTTCGGGGTGTGCGGAAGCGCCAGCCCGTCGGCGCAGGCGGTGCCACTGCCTTTGCCGGTGAGCCACCCGATCAGACAGCGGTCGGCCGCACCGCCGGTCTTGAGCACGGTTCCGCCCTTGTGGTGCTCGGTGCCGCGAGCCTTGCGCACGATGGTCAGCTCCGTGGGGTCGCCGTGCTGGAACAGTACCTTGCCCATGATCTCCGGCTCCAGCGTCAGCACGGAGGTGTAGGTCGCCTGGTATTCCGCGTCGGTGGTGTCGCCGCTCACGCCGGGGACGTCCGCCGGATCAAGCCTGAGGCCGCGGTAGGAGTAGATGCGCAGGCTGCGCGCAGTGCTGCCGTGGCAGTCGAGCGTGCCGCAGCGCTTGCCGAGCATGTCGGCGACCGTTTTGAACGTGGCGGTATCGGGGCCTTTGAACTGCGTGCGGCCGTCCGCCGACGGTCCCGAACACGCCGACGCCGACAGTAGGACCAGTACGCCGCCGACCAGCGCGGCGCCGAAAGAGTGGAGGAGCGTGTGCGCGTTCATTTGCACCCGCCCGCGGGAAAGTTCATCGGTACGCCCTGGGGCGCGTAGTAGACGTGACCGGCGGACGCACGACTCGGTGGATCGTGGTGGCAGTCGGCGCAGGAGCCGTCGCGGAAGATCGGAGAGTTCATCTGCACGGGTTGGCCCGCGTACTGGACCTGTACCCACGCGGGCCACACGGGGTCGAACGACCGCTTCTGGATGAAGAAGTTGCCCATGCAGTTCGTGGCGGTGGCGGTCTTGTGGCCGGCCGAATCGAAGACCTGCACGATGGCACCTTCCAGCGGCTTTCGCGACTTGGAGTCCTGGTAGAGCGTCCCGGCGAACGACATCACCATGCTCGCCGGCCCCGCGTCGCCATGGCACACCAGGCACGGCTGACCCGCCCGGTGCAGCGGTCCGGTCGGGATACCCGGGTCCTCCGGACCCTGCGCGGCTACCTTGTCGGAGTGTACCGGGTCAGGGTGACACGCGCCGAGCAGCGCGGCTGCGGCCAGCAGTGCAGACAACATGACAGGACGCATCATTGGAACGTCGCCTCCAGCTCGAGCGCGCTGAAGCCCGAAAGGCGGTTCTTGATGAACAGCGCGTCGCGGTAGTTCGTCTCCGCGCCCTCCGCGAGGAACACCAGACCCAGGTCCCGCGGGCGGAGCGACGGCCCGATGTTCCAGCGGAAGCCCCCGCCGAAGGTCGTCGTGAGCAGCGGCCCGAGCTCGCGATCGCCCGTGCGCAACGCGGGGACGTCGACGAGCCCTCCCGGTCCGAGCCGCCCGACGTAGGCGCGTTGCCAGAACGACACGGCGCTCTGGACGTCCAGGCGTAGGTGCGGCCACAGGAAGAAGCGCTTGCCGATATCCACGACGAAGCGCATGTCGGTCGTCGACGCTTTCTGCCCCCAGTCGTCGACGTAGCCGCGCTCGCTGATGATGAAGGTGGACGCGCTGAGCCGCTGCGCCAGTCGGGCGGTCAGTGCGAAGCGGTTGCGGGACAGCGGCAGGTTCTCGATGACCTTTCCGGGCAGCCTGAGCTGGTTGACGAGATCACCCGTTGCACCCAGCGGCACGCTGGGCGCCACGTCCCGCGCGAACAGCGGCACGTAGCGGTACGGCTTGCTCTGGTTGCCGCGCTCGAGGATCACGTCCGACACGAAGGTGACCAGCGTGGATGGGTCCAGCACCAGCTCCAGAGCGCCGTTGATGGTGTGCGTCGAGTAGACGTGCGAGTAGACGCTGAAGGGCGTCGTCTTTCGGCCCGCCGTGTTGTGCGTGTAGCTGTACCCGAGCAGCGGGACGACGTTCTTGTCGTCGAGATCGAGCGAGATGTTCCCGCCCGCCGACAGCGACAGGTAGTCGGGCTCCCGCGATATCGCTGCCGACACGCCGCCGCCGAACAGATGCGGCTTGAATTTGGCCGACAGGGTTGCGGCGTGCCGCACTTCGGTCCAGTGCGGGCTCGCGGTGGAGACGATGTCGACGCTGGCGGCCGAGACGATGTCGACCAGATAGCTGCCGGAGACGGACCACCCGGACAGCGGATCTTCGATGCTGCCTTCGACGCCGGGCGTGACGACAGACACGGCGTCCGAGTCGGCGTAGGTCGAGGTTTCCGCCTTGGCGTGGACGATGGTCGTGCCGTGATGGCTGTCGTCCGCGCGCGCGCTTCCGCCGAGGATCATGACGAGCGCTAGTCCACCGAGGAGCAACCCGAGCTTGTTTGCGCGCAAGTGAAGCTCCGCCTAGTTGCAGCCGCAACCGCTGGTCGCGCCGACGTGTCCCCCCGTGGCTCCTTCGTGCACCGCTTCAACGTGTTCCTGTCCCACGCTCGCGGCGTAGGCTGGATCCATGCTGGGATGCGCGAGCCGGCCACGCTGGTAGGCGTGGACATCCGCGCAACCTGCAAGCAGCGCCGTGCAGAGCACGGCGAGAAGACAAGCGACGACCACCCCGCGGGTACCGCGCGTCGCTCGGTGCAACGAATCGAAAGAGGTCTTCATGGGGGGGCTTTGCGTTGACGGGCGGTCGACTGCGTGGAAGTCTATTGGCGTCGGTGCAGCCGTCAACACGACTGTCTCGACCTGAAGGAGAATCGCCATGGGACGGCACTTCCATGCTTGTGGAATTTTCCTGGCTGCCGGTATCGTCGCAGCCTGTGGATCAGTTTCGGGTAACGACCCGTCGTTCTGGCAACCCAGTCACAACCTGGGCGGCCCCGGCGCGGGCGGTACCGGTGCCACTACTGGGTTCGGCGGATCGACTAGCGGTGGGACCGGCGCGGGCACGGGCACGGGCGGCTCCAGCAGCGGTGGCTCTTCCAGCAGCGGTGGTTCCTCCAGTGGTGGTTCCTCCAGCGGTGGCTCCTCCAGCAGCGGTGGTTCCTCCAGCGGTGGCTCCTCCAGTGGTGGCTCCTCCAGCAGCGGCGGCAGCGGAGGGGGCGGCCCGACGATGTGCCAGTTCAGTTTCGATGTGACGACCCACTCCTACAACGGCAGGTTCTCACCGCGGAACGTCGAGGCGACCTGGATCGAGGGCCCGCAGAACCAGTTCATCAAGACGTTGGAGGTGCACGCGTTCTTCCGGGCTGTCCACCTGGTCAACTGGAACCAGTCTTCCAACGGAAACAGGGTCGACGCCGTCTCCAGCGCCACGCTGTCGCAGCCCCAGGCCCACCACGTAGTCTGGAACTGCACCGATACTTCGGAAAAGCCCGTGCAGCCCGGCACCTACCACGTGTACTTCGAGTTCACCGAGGACGATTCGGCGTCTGGTCCCCCCCCGCCGAAGGTCGGGCACGTGGATTTCCAGGTCGGGAAGCCGCAGAACCTGAGCCCGCCGGATCAGCAGTACTTCACGAACATGCACCTGACGATCAAGTAGTCGCGGAGTCTCCGCGGCGACGGTCCGCTGTCCGCAATCCGGTGCAAGACCCTGAAATTATTGCATAGGCCGATCGCAACACTCCACAGCTTGCCTGCGGAAACTACCGGCAAATCCCCAATTGGCACGCAGCGTGCTTTGTGCAGGGCATGCCCCCTCTGCCCGCTTTCGGGCACGCTGTCGACGCGGGTGCGACCTGGCCCGGTGTCGAGCGCCGAGCGCATCGGCGGGTTCTTCTCGGCACGTCGCTGAAAGCACAAGGCGCTGGGACGCTGCTGGTTGGCAGGTGCCGGAACATTTCGATGGGTGGGCTGGCGGCCAGCATCGAGGGACCGCTGGCCGTCGGAGCCGCGCTTTCGCTTGTCGTGGAGCTACCCGACGGTCCGGCGATCGAGATGAGCGGCGAGGTGGTCCGCGTTGATCGTGGCAACGTCGGCGTGCGCTTCGTCGCATTGGCCCAACCCGCGCTGTTCGCGATTCTCTCGTACGTCGGCAACCACTGAGCCCGGCGCGCCGGCAACATGCGGCAAAGTCCGCGGTCGCGCGAAGAGGCCGCGTTGAAGCTACCGGATTCTGGTCATGCGCCCGCGCCAGAAGGGCTCGCGGAGCTTGCGCTTGAAGATCTTTCCCGAGGGCTCGCGCGGCAGCTCCGCTACGAACTCGATCGATCGCGGCAGCTTGTAGCGCGCGACTTTGTCGGAGAGATGAGCCGATAGCGCCGCTTCCGACGCCTCGGCAGCCTGCTCGAGCTCCACAACTGCGTGCAGGCGCTCACCCCATTCATCATCCGGTATGCCGAACACGGCGCAGTCCCGCACGGCGGGATGGGTCATGAGTGCCGCCTCGATCTCCGCCGGATAGATGTTCACGCCGCCCGAGATGACCAGATCCGCGCGCCGGTCGACGAGATACAGATAGCCTTCGTCGTCGAGGTAGCCCATGTCGCCCGTGGCGAAGAGCTCGCCACGCGTTGCTTCCGTGAGCTTGCCGGAGGCGCCGTGGTAGTCGAAGCCGCGGCTCGCGTCCGAGCCCACGCAGACGTTGCCGACGCGCCCCGGGCCGAGCTCGCGGCCTTCTTCGTCGAGGATGCGGACGAGCACGCCCGCGATGGCCCGACCGACGCTGCCGGGTCGAACGAGTGCTTCCGGCGCGCTGATGTACGTGCAGATGCCGGCCTCCGTGGAGCCGAAGTACTCGTCCACGATCGGGCCCCACCAGTCGATCATCGCGCGCTTGGTCTCCTCGGGGCACGGGGCTGCGGCGTGCTGCACGGCGCGGAGCGAGTCGAGGCGGTAGCGACGGCGCGACGCCTCGGGCAGCGAGAGCAAACGGCGCATCATCGTGGGGACCAGGTGCACGTGCGTGACGCGATACGCGTCGATGGCGCGCAGTACGGCTTCGGGATCGAAGCGTGGCAGGATCACCACGCGCCCGCCGAGCAGCAGACTGATGCGCGCGAAGGTGCTCGGCGCGGAGTGATAGAGCGGCCCGGTCACGAGATGGACCGGCTCCTCGCCGAGCTTGCAGACGTCGCGGAAGGTCTGCACGAAGCGGAGCGCGCGTTCCGGCGAGGCGGGGCCGCGCATCACGCCTTTCGGACGCCCTGTCGTGCCCGAGGTGTAGATCACCACGCCGGGTGCGGGACGCGCCTGTGCTTCGAACGGTTTCGCAGCAGCCAGTGCTGCCTGGTAGTCGGCGAAGTCGTCGAGCGTGCCGCCGACGAGCAGTCGGCGGCCGTCGAGGGCTTCGAGCCCGCGGGCCGCAGGGGCAATCCGCCCGGCGTGACCCATCGAGGTGACGAATGCACGAGCGGCGCTGTCCTCCAGCACGTAGCGCGCCTCCTCGGAAGACGCGTGGTAGTTGATGGGAACCGGAAAGGCTCCGAGGAGCTGACATGCCACGCCGATTTCGAACACGGCGATGCAGTTGTCCAGCAGGTAGGCGACCCGGTCGCGCGCGCACACGCCGGCCGCATCCAACCATCCCGCGAGCCGTCTGCCACGCTCGCGGAGCTCTCCAGCCCCCAGGGTGCGCTCGCCGTCCGGCGCGAGCTCCAGCAGTACCCAGTCCCCGTCCTTCACCGGCGTCGATGGAGCCGTGGCGACGCACACTCGTCAAGCACGCCGGAACACCAGGACGTGGTTGTTCGCAGGCATGTCGACGACGCATTGGCGTGACAGCCCGACTTGTCCGCCCAGCGCGTCGAGATCCTGTACGTCGCGCACGCCCCAGCGAGGATCCCGGCTCTTCAGGGACGCGTCGAAGGCCTCGTTGCTCGGCGCGGTGAACTGCCCGTCGAAACGGAACGGCCCGTACAGGATGAGTGGCGCACCTTCCGGCAGCAGGCGCGCCGCTCCCGCGAAGAGGCCTTGTGCCGACGCCCAGGGCGAGATGTGCACCATGTTGATGCTCACCACGGCATCGGCGCGCTCCACCGGCCACTTCGGGTGCTGGGCGTCCAGCTCGACGGGAGCACGGAGGTTGTCGAGCGCTGCTTCGGACCGATACGCCTCGATGCTGGCCAGCGCGGTCGGATCGACATCGCTCGGCTGCCACTCGATTCCGGGCAGAGACGCTGCGAAATGGACGGCGTGTTGGCCCGTGCCGCTGGCGATCTCGAGCACGACGCCCCGCTCTGGCAGCTCGCGACCGAGCACGTCCAGGATGGCATCGCGGTTCCGCTCCGCAGCCGGCGCGTGGCGCTTCATCGCTGCACCCCCACGTGCGCTCCGCTCGTTTGTTCGAGCTCCGAAGCGATCAGCGGCAGCGCCTCTCCGGCTCGTGCGCGCAGCGGGAAATCGAGCCCGAGCGGGGTGGGTTCGGGGTTGACCTCGACCGTAAGGCGGCCCGCGCGCTTTGCGGCCAGTGCCGGCGCCGCGATGTAGTCGAACAGTGCCGTCGTGCCGGCGACGATCACCAGGTCCGGCGGCTCCCGGCCGAGCTCGCGTTCTATCCGCCGGATCTTCTCTTCCGGCAAGAGCTCGCCGAACAGGACCGCGTCCGGCCGTCGCACTCCGCCGCAGACCGCGCAGCGAGGCGCGGCGTCTAGATCGGCCAGAGCGTCGAGGTGGGCCCGATCGCCGCAACTCATGCACAGCGTCTCGCTGACCGTGCCGTGGATGTCGATCACGTTCCGGCTGCCCGCAAGCTGGTGCAACCCGTCCACGTTCTGGGTGAGGAGAACGAACCGCGCGGCAATGCGCTCCATCCGCGCGATGGCATGGTGGGCCGGATTCGGCGCGGCGCTCCGGGCCATGCGCGCGATCTTCGCGATGGCGCGCCACGTGCGGTCCGGATCGCTCCGGAGCGTGTGACCCGAAAGTGCCTCGATAGTGCGCTCTCCCTCGTCGGGGTCGTCGTAGATGCCTCCGCGGCCGCGGTAGGTCTGGATGCCCGATTCGGCCGAAACGCCGGCGCCCGTGATCACCCCGACCGAACGCACGCGCGCGAGCCGCTCACGGAGGCGCGGAGGGAGCTCGAAACCGGACATCACCCGGAGTCTAGCAAGCGCCACCGGCGGCGCCGGCCACGCCGAAGGGGGCGCGGCAATCCCCAGAAAAAGAGGTCAGCGGCCCTGGGAGAGGGGGGCATACCCAGAGCCGCTGACCTGAGAGGGAGGCGCCCGGCCCGCGGTGGCGGGGGAGGGGGAGGGGGAAACACCACGAGCGGCGCCTGTCCGGGTGCATTGCACGCCCTGTGCCAGCCCGGGTGCCACAACCGCCGTGCACTTGCGGCGCAGCAAGACCCGGAACCCTTCCAGATCTGACGATAGGATTCCACCAGCGAAATGCCGGTCCGGGAGCCAAGGCCCGCGGCCTACTCGGGCTGGACCGGGAAGCCCTTGAGCGGACCGAGCTGGTCGCGGTCGCGGTAGAACGTCGGCTCGCTCTGCATGTACACGGCGAGGAGCTCGGCGAGCGACGAGAGCCCCTCGCGATGGGTGCGCTCGTAGCCGTGGGAGGCGTCGGCTCCGAAGCAGACGAGGGCCGTGCGCAGATCGTTGCCGGCCTCGAGCGCCGAGGCGGCATCGCAGCGGTAGTACTTGAACACATCGCGCTGGTGTTCGATGCCGAACTGCCGGCACAGGGCCAAGAGCTTGTGCGACAGGTGGTAGTCGAATGGCCCCGTCGAATCGCCCATCGCGATCGTGACGCCGCGCTCGCGCGAGTTCTGCCCGGGTGCGGGCGTTGCATTGTCGACGGCGACCATTTCCGTCACGTCGCCGTGCAGGATGGCTGACGCGCCGGAGCCGACCTCTTCCGAGATCGTGAACAGGAGGTGGCAATCCACGGGGACGGGAGCGCCGCTGCTGACCACCGCCCTGGCCGCCGCCAGCATCGCCGCAACGCCCGCCTTGTTGTCGAGGTGCCGCGAGTTGATGAAGCCGTTTTCCGTCACTTCCGGACGAGGATCGAGCGCGATGAAATCGCCAATCGCGAAACCCACGTGCGCCAGCTCCTCCGCCGTGCGGCAGAAATCGTCGGTGCGCACTTCGACGTTGTCCCAGCTCACCGGCTGCGTATCGACTTCCTCGTTGAAGGTGTGCCCCGAGGCTTTGAGCGGAAGGATCGTTCCGCGGCGGGAACCGTGATTGTCGGTGAAGATCGTGACGCGACCGCCTTCGGCGAAGCGGCTGGACCAGTGGCCGATGGGGACGATCTCGAGGCGGCCGTTCTGCTTGAGGTTCTTCACCATGGCGCCGAGCGTGTCGAGATGGCTGACGATCGCCCGGCTCGGGTTGGATTGGCGCCCCTTGATGTACGCACGCATGGCACCGCGGCGCGTGAGCTCGAACGAGATGCCGAGCTTCTGCAGTTCCTCGCCGACGTGATGAACGATGCGATCGGTGTACCCGCTCGGGCTGGGTATCTCGAGCAGGCCGAGCAGCGTGTCGACGAGGTACTCCCCGTCGATCAGCAGCCGCTTCATCGGCTTCTCGGTGGTGCCCTGCTGGTTCTTCTCGGTTCGCGCTTCGGGGGCGCGTTGTCTGCGATACTTTTCGAGATCGGTTGGCATACGTCTAGATGATGACACTTGCGGTCTGGGGGAACAGCAGATCGACGAAACGCTCGGCGGTCGGTTGCGGTTCGTGGTTCGCAAGCCCGGGCCGCTCGTTGGCTTCGATGATCCAGTAGCGTGGGCCGTCGACCGAGGGCACGACGAAATCGAGCCCCACGACCGGGATATTCAGCGCGGTTGCGGCGGTCTCGGCGGCGCTCACCAGTCGCGGATGCAGGTCGGCGGTCACATCGTGGATGGTACCACCGGTGTGCAGATTCGCCGTCTTGCGGACCACGACCGTCTCCCCGGCCGGCAATTGGGTGTCCAGCGAGTACCCCGCGCGCTTGACGCAGCGCTCCGTTTCCTCGTCGAGCGGGATCCGGCTCTCTCCCCCTGTGGCCGCCGCGCGCCGTCGGCTCTGTTTCTCGATCAGGCTGCGGATCGTGTGTTGGCCGGTTCCGGTGACCTGCGGCGGATGGCGGACGGCGGCCGCGACGACCCGGAAATCGATGACGATGATGCGCAGGTCCTCGCCTTCCACCATCTCCTCGATCAGCACGGTGTCGGAGCACTGCCTGGCGGCTTCGGCGGCCCGGCGGAGCTCCTTCTTCGTGCGGATGTCCACCCGGACGCCTCTGCCCTGCTCGCCGCGGGCTGGTTTGACGACGACGCGGCTATGCAGGGCGAGGAACGCTTCGTCGTCTTTCCTGCGGGTGGCGTTCGTCTGCGCGGGCACGTTCAGCCCCGACTCGAGCAGCACGCGCCGCGTGACGCGCTTGTCGTCGCAGCGGCTCATCGCCACGGCGTTGGTGAGCTCGCTGAGCGATTCCCTGCAGGTGATGGTGCGACCGCCGAAGCTCAACGCGAAGAATCCGCCCTCTTCGTCCAGCACTTCCACCCCGATCCCGCGGCGGCGCGCTTCGCGCACGATGATGGCGGCGTAGGGGTTGAGCTCCGCTTCCGGCGGGCTCGCGATGAACAGGGGCTCGTTGATGACGTTCTTCTTCTTGACGCAGAAGACCGGTACGCGCTGGAAGCCGAGCTTCTCGTAGAGCGCGATGGCCTGCTTGTTGTCGTGCATCACCGAGAGGTCGAGGAACGCCCGGCCGCGGGCGATGTAGTGCTCCAGGAGGTGCGTGACCAGCGCCTGGCCCACGCCGGGGTGCGTCGTCTGCGGATCCACTGCCAGCGCCCAGAGGCTGCAGCCGTTTTCCGGGTCACCGAAGGCTTCCAGGTGATCGACTCCAGTGACCGTGCCGATGACCTCTCCGGTGCTCGCATCCTCGGCCACGAGGTACGTCAGGACGCGTGATTTGCGCTGCGCCCATACGAAATCCGGATCCGCCTCGACCATGTGGCGGCGCTTGTAGATGTCGTTTGCGCTTACCGCGTCGGAACGCTTCTGCAGCCGCCGCACCGTGTAGCCGGCCGCGGGCGCCGGCGGAGGGCGGTACTGCTCGAGGTACAGGCGGTACGTGTGCGACGGGTCCAGGAACAGATCCTGCGGTGCGATCGACAGCACGACGTGCGGGTCGCCGAGGTAGAAGGCGATGTCCCGCGTGCCCGGTCGCTCCTCGCACAGGGCGTGCGCGATCTGTTCGTTCGAGTCGAAAGTATGGCCGAACAAGAGGCGGCCCCAGCCGCAGTCGACGACGACGTTGTGCTCGGCGTGCGACTCGTCCGCACGCCCCGGATGTTTCCAGGTCTTGAGCGTGGGCGCGTTGTCGCGATCGACCCGGTGGTGCGAGCCAGGTCCGAGTCGCTCGGGGTTCATGCGGGTTGCCGCGCGCGGCTTCCTCCCGCCGCGCGCCACCTCACCATCGCCCCTCCGCGTAGACAAGACATTCACCCCTTCCGCTGTCAAAGGTCGTGGATCTGCAGCCAGAGCTCGAGCAGGGCGACCTGCCAGAGCTTCGAGCCGCCGAGCGGCGTGATGTGGTGCTCGGGATCCGATAGCAAGGTGTCGACGTAGCTCCGCTGGAACACGCCTCGCTGTCGGGCACGGGGCGCGTCGAGCGCGTCCCTCACCATCTCCAGGTACGGGCCCCCGAGGTACTTGAGCGCGGGAACCGGGAAGTAGCCCTTCGGGCGGTCGATGACCGCGGACGGAATGACCCGCCGGGCGGCCTCCTTCAGGACGTGCTTGCCGCCGCCCGCCACCTTCATCTCCGCGGGTACGCGAGCCGCCAGTTCCACCACGTCGTGATCCAGGAACGGGACCCGCGCCTCCAGGCCCCAGGCCATGGTCATGTTGTCGACGCGCTTGACCGGATCGTCCACCAGCATGATGGTCGTGTCGATCCGGAGCACCTTGTCGATGGCGCGGCCGGCGCCGGGCTCTGCGAAGTGGCGGCGGACGAACTCGCGGCTGAAGTCGTCACTGACCAGGCCCGGTTCGACGACACGGGCGTAGTCGGCGTGATCGCGGTCGAAGAAGACCCGCGCGTAGTCGCCTACAGCGTCGGTGCTCTCGAGCATCGGCGGATACCAGTGGTAGCCGGCGAAGATCTCGTCCGCTCCCTGACCGCTCTGTACGACCTTGACGTGCTTTTTCACCTCCTCCGACAGGAGGTAGAAGCCGATCGCATCGTGGCTGACCATGGGTTCGCTCATCGAGTCGATGCAGCGGATCAGGCTCGGCAGGGCGCGGCTGGAATCCACGAAGATCTTGTGGTGCGTCGTCTCGAAGCGCTCGGCGACGATGTCCGAGTACATGAACTCGTCGCCCTTTTCCCGGCCGACCGTCTCGAAGCCGATCGAGAACGTCTCGAGGCCTTTCTGCCCGGCTTCGGCCAGGAGCCCCACGACGAGACTCGAGTCCAGCCCCCCGGAGAGCAGCACGCCGACCGGCACGTCCGCGACCAGGCGTCTCTTGACGGCCCTGCGCAGCACCTCCAGCACGCGCTCCTGCCACTCCTCGAAGGAGACACCGGCCTCGCCCTCTTCGGGTTCGAACACGGGCCGCCAGTAGATGCGCTCGCGCCGCGAGCCGTCCGGCTCCACCACCATCAGCGTCGCCGGAGGGAGCTTCCGCACTCCCTGGAGGATCGTGTGCGGCGCGGGGACGACCGCGTGGAAGCTCATGTAGTGATGCAGCGCGACCGGGTCGATATTGGTGTCGACGCCGCCTGCCTTCACGATCGCCGGCAGCGACGACGAGAAGCGCAGCGCTCCATCGACCTCCGCGTAGTAGAGTGGCTTGATGCCGAGCCGGTCGCGGGCCATCACCACCCGGCCGCTGTCGCGCTCGAGGATCGCAAACGCGAACATGCCGTACAGCCGCTCGACGAACCCTTCTCCCCAGGCGTGGTAGGCCTTGAGCAGGACCTCCGTGTCGCCGGTCGAGAAGAAGCGATAGCCTTTGGCTTCGAGCTCCTTCTTGAGCTCCGGGTAGTTGTAGATCGCGCCGTTGTAGACGATGTTCAGCCCGAGCGCGCTGTCGACCATCGGCTGCTGTGCGCTCTCCGTCAGATCGATGATCTCGAGCCGACGGTGCCCCAGCGCGACGCGCCCACGAGCCAGAAGGCCGGACGCGTCCGGCCCGCGCGGCTCCATGGCAGCGGTCATGCGCTCGACCGCGTCGATCGAGGCCGCGCTACCGTCCGAGCGGATTTCGCCGCAGATCCCGCACAAGTGAGCGTTCGTCCCTGGGTATGCCAGCGCCCCGGAAATCAAGCCGCCGCAGTGGCCGCCCGACAACGCCGCTCGACCGACCCCGATGGCAGCCGAGCCGCGTGCTCTTCCGGTAGCAGTTGAGTACCATCGTATAACAATCCGGCCTTCCGCTGTCCACCGGCGGCGCGGCGCAAATCCCGGTAATTCCAGCGTCATTCCGCAAGCGCGCGGGCGGCACCTGCTCGGCCGCGGGGCGCTCGCGCTTCGCGACACGCGCGGAAGGGCGAGCCGCTTGTGGTCGGACATCCGGCTGCGCGTGGTTGCCGGCGCGTCGATCGCGCTTCAGTTTCCATGTGGAGGTGAAGCCCCCCGGAGGTGAAGCGGACCTGGACCTGCTTGCTGGAGCCGGCGCGGGTTGCGTGCCGCTCCGGCACACACGGTAGCGAGTCATCCGCCGTCACCGGAAGTCGGAAGCCGGGAAGTCGGATCGTCCCGATGCACAGGGCTTTCGTGGGTGCGACATCACCGCCGATGTAGGTGCTGCTCCCACTGCTCTCGCCCTCTTTCATAATATCGGGAGCGCGCCCCGACTCACCAGTCATGGCGAAATGGGGTATCCGGGTCGAATATCTAGGCATCCTGGCCGGCTGCGCGTTTGCGCTGGCGTTGGGAAGGGGGTGCAGCAGCGACACGCAGTCCGGCAGCGCCTCGCACAAGGATGCCGGCCCGGACGCAGCGGGTGACACCGGCACCGCCGATGGGAGCGGCGGCAGCGGTGGCGCCAACGGCAACTGCCAGCTCGTAGGGACCAGTTGCGCCGCGAACAGCGACTGCTGCTCGGCCAACTGCGATCCGAAGCTGCAGGCGTGTGCCAACCCGGTCGGTTCGTGCAAGACCGCGGGGCAGGCGTGCTCTTCACCGACGGACTGCTGCACGCTGGTCTGCAACGGCGGACAGTGCGGCTCCAAGCTGTGCACGTCCGACAACCAGCCGTGCACCACGGACGGCGAGTGCTGTGGCGGCAAGTGCGGAGCTGGGCCCGACGGCGGCGCCAAGGTCTGTCAGCCGCTCAACACCACCTGCAAGACATCGGGCAACACCTGCTCGGCCAACGGCGACTGCTGCTCGTCGGTGTGCACGAACGGCACCTGCTCTGCCAAGCCGTCCTTCTGCACCCAGACCGGCGACACCTGCTCCAAGGATACCGACTGCTGCGGCGGCATCTGCACCAAGCAGTCCGGCGCGACTCTCGGAATCTGCTCGTTGCCCGCAGCGCCCGGCGGCACCCAGTGTCTCGTTGCCGGCGAGGTGTGCAGCGGTGGCGCGATGGCGAGCGCCGACGCCGGAACCATTCCGCAGTGCGGCGGCGATTGCTGCAGCCGTGCGTGTGGTCCCTACGGTCCGACCGGCGTGTACGTGTGCCAGCCGGCCAGCGGCTGCCGGCCTACCGGCGACATCTGCACCAAGGACTCGGACTGCTGCGGCTCGACGGGCATGCCGGGCGGAAACGGCTCCGTCAAGTGCAGCAAGGGAGCAGGCCAGAAGGTCGGCCGCTGCGACAACGGGCAGGGCTGCCGTCCCGCCGGCGCGGTGTGCAAGCTCGCGAGCACCTCGTGCAACGCCGAGAACCACTGCTGCGCGGGCAACGTCAACACGGACCCGACGGTGTGCCAGCAGGATCTCCTGGGCGTTCCGCGCTGCACCGGCGTCGGCGGCTGCGGCGACGCGGGCTCGATGGCGGGCAAGGCCTGTGCGAGCAGCGCGGACTGCTGCGGCCTGCCGTGCCTGCCTAACGCCAACGGGACCGGATTCGTCTGCGGTACGACCTGCGTGAAGGCCGGCGGCGACTGTTCGAGCAACGCCGACTGCTGCGCGGGGCTGCCCTGCACGCTGGATCCGGGCTCGAGCAAGGGCTACTGCGGCTATCCGCCCACTCCCGACGCCGGCACCGACAGCGGCCCGCCGCCGCAGGACGGCGGAACCTGCGCGCTGCTGGGCCAGACCTGCACGCAGAACAGCGACTGCTGCAATGGCGTGCCGTGCACCAACGGCATCTGCAAGTGGGTCATCCCGCAGTAGCAGCGGCGTAGCCGCGCAGACGGGCGGGCCGCGTCGGCCCGCCCGTCGCTATTTCGTGGCCTGAGTGCACGCCGCGCCGAGCAATCCGTACAGCTCGCGGCGCATCGCGTACGGCACGCTGTGGCGCACGCCGGGGAACGCCCTGAGCTCGGCGCGGTATCCGGCGGCACGCAGGGCCTCGACCGCACTCTTCGATCGGTCGACGGGCACCCGTGGGTCGTCCCTGCCGTGCAGCGCGACGACGGGCGGCAGCGGTCCGGCGGGGCGCTTGGCGGGGCGGAGCTGGGCCGGCAACATGCCGCCCATCGGATACGCCGCCGCGATGCGTCCGGGGTAGAGCGCCGCGATCGCGAACGAGAGCATGCCGCCCTGCGAAAACCCCGTGACGATGGGCCGCCCGAGCGTCGGACGGCGGCGCGCGGCCTCCGCCATCGCACGGGCGACCTGATCGGTCGCGCGGTGGATCCGTTCGGCGAGCTTCGCGTCGTCGCCCATCTCGAACCACGAGTAGCCGCCGTGGAAGGGCAGGGGTGCGCGCAGCACGACGACGCGCGCTCGCGCGTCCAGTCCGTCGAACACGTGGATGAAGCTCGCGGGGCGATCGCCCAGACCGTGCAGCGCCACGATGAGCGGCAGCCGTGCCTGCCTCGACGCGCCGCCCGTGACGCGCTCCACGAAGTGGAGGCCGGCGAACGTGTCCGGAGCGTCGACCGCGTGCGCTGCTCCAGGCTTGCTGGACGCGGCGGGATGGGGCGCGGGTCTGTGGTCGCATCCCACGACCAGCGTCGCGAGGACCAGGAACCGGAACGCTGCTTTCATGGCTGGATGCCGGAGCTTTCGACAGGCATGGCGCGGACAGGCCGCGACGTTCTACAATCGCGCGCCACGATGCGGAAGATCTTCCTGCTTGTCTCGTTGTGTCTGCTGTCGGCCGGCTGCGGGAGCAGCGGCGATTCTGGCTCCAAGGGCACGCTCGCGGTGTTCGACCTGGGTGCCGATCTCTCCCAGGCGGACAGCTACTACGACGTGCCGTTCCCTTCCGACCTCAGGCTTACGGCCCAGGGGACGCCCGATGTGAGCGGCTTCCCGAATCCCTACAACAAGCAGATCGTCAGCGGGCTCAAGCACATCGCAGGCCAGCGCCCCGGTTTTTCGACGGTTCCCGTTGCCTTCTTCCGCTTCACCGGCGCCATCCTGCCCCGCACTCCGGACCAGCTCATCCCCGCCGACCCGTCTTCGCCCATCCTGCTCATCGACGTGGACAAGAGCTCGCCCGATCGCGGAAAGCTCATCCCCACCATCGCGAATACGCCCGGCAGCGACGGCGCGTACATTCCCGACAACCTGTTGGCGGTGTCGGCGTACCCAGGCATCGTGCTGCACCCGAAGCGACAGTACGCATTCGTCGTGATGCGCTCCGCCGACGATGTCGCGAAGAAGCCACTCGGCGTTCCGGGTGCACTCCGGCAGCTGGAAGCGGGCAAGGCGCCGAGCGGGGCGAAAGGCGCGGACGCGGTGAAGCTCTATGCTCCGCTCTGGGACACGCTGCAGAAAGCCGGCATCGACAAGGCCCAGGTGGCAGCCGCTACCGTGTTCACCACCGGCGACGTCGTACAGGAGACGTACGACATGTCGAACGCGCTGCTCGCCAAGTACGACCTCACGATCGATAACCTCACGCTGGATCCGTCTAGTGCCACGGCGCCGCGCTTCTGTGAGCTCAGGGGCACCATCGACTACCCGGAGTTCCAGAAGGGCAAACCACCGTACGACACCGATGGCGAGTTCGTGCTCGACAAGAGTGGCGTGCCGATCGAACAGCGCAAGCTGACCGCGCCGATCGTGCTCACGCTGCCCAAGCAGCCCATGCCGCAGGGCGGCTACCCGCTCGTGATGTACTTCCACGGCTCCGGCGGCCTCAGCACACAGGTGGTCGACCGGGGCACCGTGACGGTCAAGGGCGGTCAGCCCACGCCGGGACAGGGGCCGGCCTACGTGCTCGCGCCGTTCGGTTTCGCCGCCGCGGGCAGCGCACTGCCGCTGAATCCGGAACGCGTGCCCGGCGCCGGCGAGACGGAGTACCTCAACACCAACAACCTGGCGGCGTTCCCCTATACGTTCCGCCAGGGCGCGATCGAGCAGCGGCTGTTCATCGAGGCGCTGTCGAAGCTCCAGATCGACCCGTCGTTGCTCGCCGGCTGCAGCGGACCGACGCTGCCCACCGGCCAGACGAAGTTCAAGTTCAATACCGACCCGCTGCTGGCGATGGGCCAGTCGATGGGCGGCATGTACACCAACATGATCGGCGCGGTGGAACCGAAGATCAAAGCCGTGGTGCCGACCGGCGCCGGCGGATTCTGGCGCCAGTTCATCGTCCAGACGAAGCTGCTCGGCAATCTGGGCAGGCTGGTGGGCATCATTCTCGGGCTCGACGCGAAAACGGAGCTCACTCCCCTGCATCCCGCGCTCGCTCTGCTGGAGACAGGCTGGGAGCCGGCCGAGCCCATGGTCTACATGCCGCGGCTCGCGCGCCGTCCGCTGTCCGGCAGTCCCGTACGTCCCATCTACGAACCGGTGGGCAAGGGCGACAGCTACTTCCCGACCACGCTCTACAACGCGATCGTGCTCGCCTACGGCCACGAGGAAGCGGGTGACATTGTCTGGCCCGAGATGCAGGACTCGCTCAAGGTCGTAGGCCTCGACGGTATCGTGAAGTATCCCGTCAAGGACGATCTCACCTCCGAGGCCGGTAAGAAGTTCACGGGCGTTGTCGTGCAGTACGAGGGTGACGGCATCTACGATCCGCACGCGATCTTCGCGCAGCTCGACGCCGTGAAGTACCAGTACGGCTGCTTCTTCAAGTCGTTCCTCGACACCGGAACCGCCGTCGTGCCCGCCCCGGCGCCGCTCGGCACGCCGTGCCCGGAGTAGCGCGTGGCGCGACCGTCCAGGTACGGGCTCTGGCTCGTTGCTCTCTTCGTCGGATGCGCTCCGCGCGTCGCGCCCCGGCCGCATTCCGCCGCGCAAGCTCCGGTTGTGCCGCCTGTCCCCGCCCCCGCCCCGCGGCCTCGCGCGCACCGGACTGACGACACGCCGCCTGCTCCGCCCCCGGGCAGCGCGCTGTGGGCCGAGCACTTCGGTGGCGGCGGCAGCGCGCAGGGGACCGGCATCGCCGTCGGTCCCGATCGCGATATCGTCCTGACCGGGCAATACACCCGCGACATCGAATTCGGCGACGCGCGCTACCAGAGCAGGGGTCTGGAGGACGTGTTCGTCGCCAAGCTCGACCCCGACGGCAAGCCCTTGTGGAGCCGCAGCTTCGGCGGCAAGGGGAACGACTACGCCAGCGCCGCGGCCGTGGACGCAAAGGGCAACGTCTACATCACGGGCTTCTTCACCGGTGCGATCGACTTCGGCAGCGGCCCGGTGCGCTCGAAGGGCGTGCACGACGTCTTCCTCGTCAAGCTCTCGCCCGACGGAGAGCCGGTCTGGAGCCGCCGCTATGGCGACGCTGCCGACCAGGTGTCGCTACGGGTATTTCCCGATGCGTCCGGGCAACTTGTCGCGGCGGGCTATGCGCGGGGCACGGTCGTCTTCGGCAAGCACAGGGTGTCGAGCTATCCGGACAAGTCCACGTTCATCGCCAGGCTCGACGCCGGCGGCAACGCGCTGTGGAGCACGGGCTTCGGCCACATCTACGACTACGCGTATCCGGCGGCCGTCACCGACGCCCGCGGTCATGTTTTCTTCAGCGCGGGCTCCGATCCGTCGCCGGAGTTCGGCGGCCCCGCGCGTCACAAGCCGCGCGAGACCGACCTCGGCCTGGTGCTGGGCGAGCTCGACGACGCGGGCAAGGTCGTGTGGCGGAAGCGCCTGGGCGGCGGTAGCTCCAACATGGAAACGTCCATCGGGCTGGAGCCGAACGGGGACATTGTCACGGCAGGCAGCTTCGGCGGGCGGCTCGACTTCGGGGGCGGCGAGTACCGGAGCAAGGGGCTGTCGGATTCTATTCGTCGCGCGGCTGACCCGCACGGGTGCGCACGTCTGGAGCCGTCGCTTCTCCGGCTCGCGCGTGCAGAGCATCGCCGACATGGGCGTAGCGCCCGACGGCAGCCTGTACCTCGCCGGGCAATTCATGAAGGGCACACTCGACTTCCAGGCGACCGAGCTCCAGGGCGCCGGCAGCGAGAACGGTTTCGCGGCCAGGCTGGCACCCGACGGCCACGTGCTGTGGGCGCGGTGCTTCTGCACCGGTCGCCTCGACTGGCTCTCTGCCGTCGCACTCGAGTCCGCCGGAGAACCCGTCGTGACGGGTGCCTTCACGGGCAGCTTCGACGTAGGTTCGGGGGCCTTGCAGAGCGTCGGGCAGGAGGACGTGCTGGTGGCGAGGCTCCGGCCCTGACGCGCGGCGACATTTCCGCCTCGCCGGGGCGGGCTGCCACGCGACATCGGAGGGTCCACATCGGGAATTTCCAGACAATTCCCCCAATGGGTGCTGGGCACGGAGCTTGCTCTAGCGATGTGCAGGCGGCGCCGGTCGGGGGTCCGGAGGGGGGGGGCCTCCTCTTGACCCGGACCCAGGCCAGGAACGTCCGCCCGACCCATACCGCGTCGAGCGACGCGCTCTAGGGGCAGGGCGCGTCCTGCGCGGCCGGTGCGGGCACAGTGGGCGTGCCCGCGAGCAGGCTCGCGAGGAAGCAGCGGTACATGTGCTTCGGCGGCTCGGTCTGGAATACGACCTCGTGGCCGTCCTCCACGCCGTCCTCGCGCTGCTGCACGACGACCGCGGTCGTATGCGCGTCGATGTTGCCGGTCGCGGGAAGCGGGATGTGCTGGCGCCCCGAGAACGGCAGCCGCCGGTCCAGCGTCGGAAATGCGGAGATCTCGGGCGTGTCCGCATCGAGCGCCTTGCCGGCGAAATCGAGGCCGAGCGACAGGCTCGAGGCCTCCGAGATCGTCGGCATGATGTAGTGATCGACGATGCCCTGCACCATCAGGACGTCGCGCGGCGCGCCCTGTCGCGGACGCTGTACGATGTACGGAGCATAGACCGGCGGGTCGGCGGGCTCGGCCGCCCACTGGAAGAGGTTCAATGCCGGATCCTGTTCGGTGAGCGAGTACTTGCCGGCGACGCCGAGCAGAAGCTCCGCAGGACCCTTCACCGGAACTGGATGCAGCTTGTAGAGCACGTTCTCGATCCAGCTGCCCCCTTCGCCGCTGAGGATTGCGGCCTTGAATGCCGGCTCGGTCGCGAGGGTGAGCGGCGCGATCGTGGCGCCCATCGAGTGGCCCATCAGCGCGAAGTGATCGGCGTCGAAGTGCACGGGGTTGCCGCCGGTGTCGAGGCCCGGGCATGACGAGGCGTCGAACGTGAGCTTCTCGAGCACGTGCGCCTCTAGCGCGAGCTCGGCCGCGGACTGACGCACGTTGTCGCGAAGCGCCGCGGGGTTGTTCACGTTGAACATCAGGAACTGTTCGTCGCGCCCGGTGACGTTGCGCAGCCCGCCGTGCGGCCCGTCGACGCTGGCGCCCGCCCAGCCCACCTTGGCGAAGCCCAGCGCGGGCCCGGTGCCGGGGACGAGGGCGGGCCCGCCCGTCTTCGCCTGCACGCCCCGGTCGACGAGCGGTCGATCTCCACCGCCGCCGGTGCGGCTGAACAGCACGATCGGAAAGCCCGCTGCCGGCATCTTCCGCCTGGGCACGGTCACGACGATGTGCGCGTTCTCGTTCCTCTGGAATTCCGGCTTGCCGTCGGCGCCGAACAGCCAGTCGCCGCCGCTCTCGTCGAAGGGCGGCGTGCCGCTCTGGTAGTCCGGTATCTCGATCGTGGACGAGAACACGCAGTAGTCGTTGAACACCTCGTCCGCCGAAAACGGTTGGACGGGCATTGGAAGCGGGCGCGCCAGCATCGCCTTCTCGACCGCCGAAACGCCCCGGGTTGGATCGTCGGTCGTGTACACGGCGAGCCCGGCCAGGTCCGGAGCCTTCACGCCGAACGACCCGAGTGCGGCGATGGCTTTGTCGTACTCGGCGGCGACCGCATCGCTCATCCCGGCCGGCGTATGCCCATTGACGAGCTCGGACAGCGAGCGCGGCACGCCAAGCCGTCTGCCGCCCGCGTCGCGCGCGCTCCGGAGCACCACGGCTGCGTAGCGCGTGGCCGGCCTGAGCGGAATGCCTTGCAACGGGATCAGCGACAAGAGGCTCTGCGTGCCGAACGGACCGCCGTCCGCCGCGAAGTGGACGGCCACCGGCTTCCGGGTACCGCGCTCGGGCGAGTTGTCGTCGACGTCGACCAGGAACACCGGCGCATCGTCCGCAAGGCTGGCCGTTGGATCGGCGTTCACGGACGTATCGAGCGGGCCGTCGAGTGCGAAGTAGATACCCGCGGTGGTCGAGAAGCCGCGGGCATCGCGCTCGACCAGCTGGATGACCTTGTCGAGGAACACGGACCCATCGTTGGGAAAGCCCCCGAGATCGGGATGTCCGTCGGTTCCCAGCCGGTTGTCGTCCGGAAACGGCGCCGCGTAGAACCCGCCCGCGAGCTGGTAGTCCGCCAGGACGCGCGTGGGCGCGCGGGGGCTCGCGTCCTTCGACGAGCACGCGCTGACCAGCACCGCGAGTCCAAGCGCGGCAGCGACGAGGCGCATGCCGTGACGATATCACGTCGCCCTGCGGGGTGCGAAAGTCAGCCCAGCCGTGCGAGAAGCCGCGCCGAGAGGTAGCGCGACATCGTGATGATTGGGGTCATCGTGTGCGTGGACGAGCTCGATGGGAACCCCGACGAATCGAAGACGTAGACGTCGCGCGTGCCGTACACGCGGCCGTCGGGGTCGGCGGCTCCGTGGTCGCCGGACGGCGCGAAGCGGACGCCGCCCTGCTGGTGCGCCGACAACAGAGGCGCGCTCACCGGATCGAACTTCAGGGAATCGACCTTGGCGAAATCCGCCTTCGACCGGATCTCGAGCGGCGGCGATACCGGCACCAGCACGCGCTCCGCGCCCGCGGCCAGGTAGATGCGCGCGGCGACCTTGATCGCCTGGCGCAACCGCGCCTTGTGGTCCTCGCGGTGCTCGTAGCGCACCAGGGGCCGACCGGATGTCGAGACGCGCACCGCGCCGGACGGCGCATCCGGCACCAGCAGCAGCGAGGCAGCGATGTGATCGTAGGTCGTCATCGCCTGCTTGCCTTCGACGCCGGTGTACGGCAGGAGCGTCGACACGATTCCGGGCGTCCCCATGATCGCCTCGATCCGGAAGCCCCAGAGGCCATGCTCGGGATGGTCGCTCTGTTCGTAGTGCGTCACGGCGTACGACTGCGGGATGCCGCTAAACGCCCTGACCGGCTCCTTGAAGTACGCCGTCACGGGAAGCTGCGGCTGGAGCGAGAGGTGCTGTCCGACGTGCCGGTTGCCGGCGCCGGAGCGGATCAGGAGCTGGGCGCTGGCGATGGCGTTCGCGGCCAGTATCGCGACCTTCGCCCGGACCTCGAACGAATGTTGTTCGTGGTAGCCCTCCGGATCGAGCGTGCGCACCTGGATGCGTTTCACCTCGTCCCTTGCGTAGTCGATCCGCACCGCTCTCGACCTGAGGTAGAAGCGCGCCCCCGCTTCGATCGCCTTCGGAATGGAAACGAAGCGCGGGTTCCGCTTCGCGTTTGCCGGACAGCCGATGAGACAGGTGCCGAGCCCGAGGCAGCCCACACGGTTGTGGATCATCGCCCCGCCGCGGAGCCCGAGCGCTTCCGTTCCCGCACGCAGGAGCTGGTTGGCGCGGTTCAGTTGACCGTCGACGATGGGGTTGGCCGATAGATCCTCGAGAGCGGACTTCTCGTGGGGTGCGAGCGCTGCTCTCGTGAGCCCGGTCAGGCCGTAGCGGCGCTGCCAGAAGGCCAGCACGCCGTCCGGGATGGGGACGACATCGCAGGCGTTGATCACGCCGCCCCCGCCGAGTGCACGCCCCTGCAGGATCGAGATCGACTGGTCGTCCGTCGCGCGACCGCCGCGATCCATGTACAGCTGGTCGTACATCGCGCCGTCGCGCTGCGTCAGCTGGCGGCCGGTGAGGTCCGGTCCTTCTTCCAGCACGACAACGTCGCGGCCGGCCTCCGCAAGCACGCGCGCGGCGGTTCCGCCGCCGCAGCCCGAGCCGATGATGCAGATCTCGGCGTCGAGCCGTTCCGGGGGCGCCCGCTTCGACAGATCGACGATGGCACCGCTCATGGTGCCGCCTGCTTGAATGACGGTCCCGGGTAGTGGATGGCCGGCCACACCGCCGGGGTGTCGTAGAACACCAGCGACAGGAACTTCTTCAGCGACCAGGAGATCTGGCGGCGCAGCAGCGAGTCGCTGTCGATCCAGCGCCTCCAGTGGACGAGCTGTTCGGCGGGGGGGAGGTTCGAGAAGGTCGAAAGGCGCCCCTCGAAAAGCAGCGGCCCGTACTCGAGCAGCGAGAGCGCGCGCTTCACGTCGCGCTTTACCTCTGGGGGTTCGTCGGCAAGGTAGCGGTCGAAGGCGCGTGCCACGCCGACCTCGTCCGCGCCCTGTTGGAAGGGGCCACCGGGCGGCAGGTGCACGCGCGCTACCGCCGACAGAGTCCTGAACTCCTGGTCGTCGAGCACCCGGAGGCCCTGCACGCGTGGCGGGCGCCCGCGCAGCGCGATCAGCCCGCCGCCGCCGGCCACGACCAGCGCGACCAGGCCAAGCCCCGCCTGCAGCAGCCTGCGCCGCGTCGGCCGCACGGATCCCGCGGCTGTATCCCGATCCGTCACGCCGGCCAGCATACGGCGGTTCGGGGCGATCCTGGATCGCGCTGTTGACGTCGGTCAGTCGCCGTAGGCTACGGACCCGCGTCCGGGCAGGTGGACGGCGCATTGCAGCTCGACGCGCTGCAGCACACCCCGCCGTAACAGCCGCTCGTGCTGCAGGTCACGCCGCACGAAGTACCCGAGCAGCTCACCCTGCCCTGGCAGGCCGAGGTACCGCAGGCGATGGTGGTGGTGCCGCTGGCGGTGGAGGTGACCGTGCTGCCGCAGGCGCTGGTGCCGCACTTCACGTCGCAATTGGTCCCGCTGCAGCTCACCGCACCGCCGCAGGCGATACTGCCCGTGCAGTCGATATTGCAGTCCGTCGCCGAGCAGTCGATCGAGCCGCCGCAGGCGATGGAGCCGCTGCAATCGATATTGCACTTCGGTCCGCTGCACTTGATGTCGCCGCTGTAGCAGGAGCTGCTGTTGTTGCAGTTGATGTTGCAGACGGAAGCGTTCGTGCAGTCGATGCCCCCGCTGCACGCCGAGGTGCCGCAGTTCACGTCGCACCTGCCGGTGCCGCAGGTGATGTTGTTGTGGCACGACGAGGTGCCGCAGTTGACGTCGCAGTCGGTCGCCCCGGAGCAGTCGACTCCGCCGGAGCAGTCGGCGGTGCCGCAGTCGACGCGGCATGCGAGCCCCTTCGGGCAGACGACCTTCGAGTAGCAGTTGTTGTTCGTGCAGTCGATCACGCAGGTGTTGCCGACGCAGGTGCCCATGCCGGTGTTCGCGCAGCGCAGCAGGCAGTCGTAGGTGGGTGCGTCGGGGCCTGCATCGGCGGGTGTGCCCCCGCCGCCGCCCAGGCCCGCGCCACCGTCCGTACCCGCGCTACCGGAGCTGCCTCCCGCGCCGGCAGTTCCGGCGCTGCCGCCTGCGCCCGAGATGCCGCCGCCGCCGGCCGCGCCGCCCGTGCCCGCGCTGCCGCCGCTACCGGCCGTGCCGCCCGTACCGCCCGTGGTCGAGGCGTCGCTGCCCGCGCTGCCGCCGGTGGTCGAGGCGTCGCTGCCCGCCTGCCCGCCGCTGCCGCCGCTCGAGTTGCTGCTACTGCCGCAGGCGATGGCGATACCCGCGCCCAAGCTCACAATTGCTGAAGAACGCACCCAATTCCCAAGCCGGATCATCCCCCGACAATATCACGCGTGGGCGCACCTTGTCGGTGGAACTACCTCATCCCGGCTAGGTGAGCGCCGTGCCCAACGCGTCGTCCAGCTCGCGCCAGGTGTAGGGCTTGGGCCGAACCGCCGCGAACCCGTTTGTGGATGGAGCACGCGACGGAGATCACGGCGCGCAGCGCCCGCGCGTGCTCCTCGAACCCGGAACGCGAAAGCGCGGCGACATCGTTGCCCGTCGGGGGCCCCCGTCACCAGGGGTGATGCTACGCCTGCCCCGGCCGCGTGCCAACGGCCATGCGCGGGGGGCTGACGCGCTGCAATCGCGTCCCTACATTCGATGGCTGCGGTGTCGACCTTGTGAAGCAAGGCCCAGACAGAGGAGGAAAGCATGGGCGGGGAGACAAAGCTTGAAGGACCGGATCTTGCCGTGGGCGTGGAAGAGTCCGAGCTGTCCGACGGCGGGCTGCTGGTCGGACACGCGGCGGGACAGTCCGTGCTGTTGACGCGGCGCGGTGACACGGTGTTCGCGGTCGGTGCCAACTGCACGCACTACGGCGCTCCGCTGGCCGACGGGCTCGTCGTGGGCGAGAGCGTGCGTTGCCCTTGGCACCATGCCTGCTTCAACCTGCGCACCGGAGAGGCGGAGCGCGCGCCGGCACTGGATGCGCTTCCCTGCTACCGGGTGGAACGACGCGGCTCGAAGCTGGTCGTGCTGGGCAAGAAGGAGCTCGACGGCGCGGACGCGCGCCCTGGCGGGAACGTGCCCGCGCATCCGGCGCGCCACGCGAGGGCGCCAAAGAGCGTGGTTATCGTCGGTGCTGGCGCCGCCGGCAACGCGGCGGCGGAGATGCTTCGTCGCGAAGGCTACGAAGGCCCCGTCACCCTGCTCGGCGCGGAACCGGACGGCCCCGTCAATCGTCCGAACCTGTCCAAGGACTACCTGGCGGGGACCGCGCCGGAGGAATGGATCCCGCTCAGGCCGGACGATTTCTACCGGCAGCACGCCATCGAGCTCCGCACCGGTGCGCGCGTCGAGCGCATCGATGGCGCTTCGAAGCGAGTGTTCATCGAAGGCGGCGGCGAGCTCGGCTATGGAGCCCTGCTTCTGTGCACCGGAGCCGCTCCGCTGCGCCTCGACGTGCCCGGCGCGGACCTGCCGCACGTCTGCACGCTGCGCAGCCTGGCTGACAGCCGCGCGCTGATCGAAAGGGCCGGCCGCGCGAAGCGCGCGGTGGTGGTCGGAGCCAGCTTCATCGGCCTGGAGGCTGCCGCATCGCTGGTCGCGCGCGGCCTGGAGGTGCACGTGGTGGCCCCCGAGGCGCGCCCGCTGGAACGCGTGATGGGTCCCGCACTGGGCGACGCCATCCGGCGTCTGCACGAGGACAAGGGCGTCTGTTTCCATATGGGCGAGACGGTGACGCGCATCGAGGCTTCGTCGGTGACGCTGTCCGGAGGCGACGCTCTCGATGCCGGGCTCGTCGTCGTCGGCATCGGCGTGCGCCCGCGGGTGGAGCTCGCCGCGGGTGCCGGGGCCGAGCTTGATCGTGGAGTCAGCGTCGACGAGCACCTCGAGACGAGCGTTCCCGGCATCTACGCGGCGGGAGACATCGCGCGCTATCCCGATCCCCGTAGCGGCGAGCACGTGCGCATCGAGCACTGGGTGGTGGCGGAACGGCAGGGCCAGCTTGCCGCACGCAACATGCTCGGCGGCGAGGTCCCGTTCGACGCGGTGCCGTTCTTCTGGAGCCAGCACTACGACACGCCCATCGCGTACGTGGGGCACGCGGCGTCGTGGGAGCGCATCGACGTGGCCGGCGACATCGCGGCGCTGGATTCCGCGCTGGCGTTTCGCAGTGACGGCCGCACCCTCGCCGTCGCGTGCATCGGACGCGATCGCACCAGCCTGCAAGCGGAGAGCGCGCTGGAGCGCAGCGACGAAGCCGCCCTGCGCGAGCTCGTACCTCCCTCGTAGGTGACCGGAATCCCGTGGGAATTACATTGTTAGTGCCAATCGGTCAAGAAGTGTAATACTCCAGCCGTGGCGACACCGCGGCCCGTGACCCCGAAGCGCCTCGTGCTCGATCTGCTGCGCGTGGCGCGCGACAAGCCCGTGCCGGTGGGCGCGCTGGTCGGCGTGGGCGCGCTGTTCGGGTTGACCGGCAACTCGATGCGCGTGGCGATCACGCGACTTCTGGCGCGCGGTCTGGTCGAGAGCGACGAGCGCGGCTCGTACCGCCTTTCGCCGGCCACCGATCCGCTGACCGCGCACGTCGAGCGCTGGCGCGAGGGCGAGGCGCGCATGCGACGCTGGGAGAGCGAATGGCTGCTCGTGTCGCCGCCGCGCGGCGCCGATCGCAGCACCCGGCGACACAGCCTGCGCGCGCTCGGCCTGTCCGGTTTCCGCGAAGGGCTCGATGGCCTGTGGACCCGCCCGCACAATCTGGCCGAACCGCTGTCGACGACGTTCGAACGTCTGGGCGCGTTGGGTCTCGATCCAGGCGCTCGGCACTTCGTCGCGAGCCACCTGGACGCAAAGCTCCGGCGCCGCTGGGAAACGACGCTCTGGCCGATCGAGCAGCTCCAGCGCGGCTACCGGAGGGCGCTCGACAGTGTCGAGCGCAGCATGGCGCGCGTCGGCTCGATGCCCGCCGAGCAAGCGCTGGTGGAGACGTTCGTCGTCGGCGGCGAAGCGATCCGGGTGATCGCCACCGACCCGCTCCTGCCCGAGGCGATCCTGTCGAGCTTCGAGCGCCGCGCGCTCAGCGACGCGATGCTGCGCTACGACGAGCTCGGTCGGGGCATCTGGGGGCGCCTGCGCCGCGAATTCGAAGCGGGCAGGAGCGAATCCAGCGCGGAGGCTCTGCCGTGAGCTATCTCGACCGGGAGCAGCTCGCCGAGCTCAAGCGCCTCGACTCGTGGCGCGGTCTGGGTTCCGTCGCCTGGAGCTGGAGCGTTATCGTCGCGTGCTTCGGACTGTACGTGTGCCGGCCGGGTCCGATCACATTCCTGATCGGTTTCGTGATCATCTCGGGGCGGCATCTGGCGCTCGCGATCCTGATGCACGAGGCCGCGCACTACCTGATCCTGCCGAACCGGCGCGACAACGATCGGATCGGGCAGTGGCTGCTCGCGCAGCCGATCATGCTGGACCTGTCCGCCTACCGGCAGATCCACTTCCAGCACCACAAGGCAACCTGGACGGACGCGGATCCCGATCTGGGGCTCGCCAAGCCGTTCCCGATCACGCGCTGGAGCTTTGCGCGCAAGGTGCTCCGCGATCTGACGGGGCGGACCGGCTTCAAGCGCTACCGCATGATCGCGCGGCTCTCGGCCGGGCTCTCGCCCTTCGGGCGGGGGCTGGAAGGGACGCCGCTCGGCGTTGCGGTCGCCCGCTTCTGCCGGCGGCAGAAGGGCTTCCTGATCGCGAACGCGGTGCTCCTTTTGGCGTTCTCGCTGCTAGGCCATCCGGAGGCCTTCGTGCTGCTCTGGTGGCTGCCCGCGCTCTCGGGCTACTCGCTGGTGCTCCGGCTGCGCAGCATCGCGGAGCATGCGGCGGTGAGCGATCCGGGCGACGAGCTCAAGCAGACACGCACGACGCTCGTGCCGTTCTGGCTCGGCTTCTTCATCGCGCCGCATCACGTCAACTACCACCTCGAGCACCACCTGTTCATGTTCATCCCGCACTACCGCCTGCCGCGCGCACATCGGCTGCTGCGGGAGGCGGGGGTGCTGGAGCGCGCGGAGGTCGCGCCGAGCTACTTCGAGGTGCTGCGGCGCGCGACCAGCCTGGCGCCTACTGGCACACGTTGAAGCCGGTGACCGAAGCCAGCGGCAGGCAATGCGTGCTGCCCTTGCATTCGCCGTCGGTCGTGCACAGCTGCGCGTTGCCGTTGTAGGGGCAGGACGTGTCGCACGACGCGCCGAGGAACTTGTTCGTGCTGGAATCGAAGTGTGCGCAGCACACCTTGCCGTTCGTGCAGTCTGCCTTGTCGTCGCAGTAGAGCGGCCTGCCGGTGGTACAACCGGTGATCCTCGGGTAGCAGACGGTCAGCTTGGGGAAGCAGCCCGTGCACACACAGCACACGTTCAGCTGTGTGCCGCAGGGTGCTGCGCCGCAGTGGATGCTGCCCGGGGTGGGCGTACCGGTGGAGCCGCCGCTGCCCGCAGCGCCGCCCATGCCCGCGCTGCCGCCGGCGGCCGAGCCGCCCGTGCCCCCGGCACCGGTCCCGGCTGAACCACTCGCTCCGGCGTTGCCGCCCGCCGCGGCGTTGCCGCCCGCCGAGCTGTCGGGCGCAGCCTCGGCGCCGGCGTCCAGCCCGCCGGCGCTGCCGCCGCTGCCGCCGCTGCCCGCAGCCGAGCCTCCGCCGCTCCCGTGGGCAGGACCCAGCAGATCGCCCGCGGAGCTGCCCCCGCACGCCACAGCGAGTGCGCAGCCTGCCGCCAACAGCGACCCGCGCCGGATCAGTGCGACCATGGGTCGATCACGTCGAGCGGCGCGAAGATGGCCGTCGGCACGGCGTGGGTGTGCGCACGCCAGGGGTCCACGATAAGCGGGTCGTCGTCGTTGCGACTCCTGGTGGTGCGCGAACCGTGCCACGGGTCGATGACCTCGCTTCCGTCAGGTCCGTTCCACCCCCGGGCGTGCACGGTCGCGCGGGTCGATGCGGGAGCCCAGGGATCGATCACCTCGCTGCCCGGAGCGGACGGCGGATCGGCAGATGCGACGGCTGGCCACGCACACGTGACCGGAATCAAGACCAGCCAGGGAGCCAGCCGACCGCGATGACGGAGCAGTTCCACTTCATCTGCATGATAACCCCGTCGCGGCGGTCTCGCATTCTGTTACAATCGGGTTTCACTCGGCTGGAAATCGTGCAGCTTCATGGAAGAACCAGGCGGGGTGGGAGACGCTGTGCAGGGCTGCTTTCGCTGGTCTCCGCATTGGTGCTGGCCGTGGGGTGCGGCGCGGCGGGCAACGCGACGCCGGCGTCCGGTGGCCAGTCCGGGTCGGGCGGCAGCGGCGCGGTCGCGGGCAGCGGAGGAGTCGGGGGCAGCGGGGCCGCCGCGGGCGGCGGGGGGGCTGCCGGAACGGGCGGGGCGGCGTGCACGCCCTGGACGCCGCCGAAGAGCTGCGACGCCCCGCTTCCGGCTTTCACCAAGCGCCCCTGGCACCACGGTATCGAGTCGCCGATCATCGTCGCCACCGGCTCATCCAACCACCGCGGTCGCGACCTGTTCCTCGTGCCGGGCGAGCCGCAGTGGATCATCGGCAAGTTCGCCTACGGGATCGCAGACAAGGACCTGAAGGACGAGGAAGTCGACATCTACCTCCTGCGCGGCTGCACGGGGAGCTGGGAGAAGCTCGGCACCGCCATCACCACGCAGGACAACCAGCACGCGACGGAAGAGGGCGTCGACGACAGCGGCGGTCGCATCTACTTCCAGATCCCAGCCGGCAAGGAGCTCGGTATCGGCCGGCATCGGGTGCACCTGGTCGTTGCGGGCGATCTGAGCAGCACGGACCTGTACATCGAGGTCGTGCCCCAAGGGACCCACCTGTTCGCGAGCGACGTGGACGGCACCCTCACGACGCAGGAGACGGAGGAGTTCACGGCCCTGCTCACGGGCACTACTCCGAACTCCAATCCCGACTCGCCCGAGGCGCTGCGCGAGCTCGCCGACAAGGGCTACCGTCCGTTCTACTTGACCGCGCGCCCGGAGTTCCTGGTCGGTCGCACGCGAGAGTTCCTCGACAAGTACGGCTACCCGCCGGGCATCGTGCACACCACCACGTCGCTGACCGGTGCGCTGGGGAGCGCGGCGTCGAGCTACAAGATCGGCGAGATCGGGCGAGAGCAGAAGCGCGGCCTCGTCATCGGCTGGGGCTTCGGCAACACCAGCTCGGATGCCGACGCCTACTTCTCCACCGGCATCGCCCCGGCCAGTCACCGCATCATGTTCCAGTTCACCGACAGCGCGCACGGCAGCCGCCGCATCGACAGCTACTCCGAGCTGCTCGGCGAGTTCGCGGCGCTGTCTCCGGTCTGCCCGTAGCGCGGCCCGGCGGGAAATTGTCGCCCATCGCCGCGGGTTTACCGCTGGCCGGGGTGGTCTGCCGCAGGGCCCGGCGTGACGTGTTATATGCGGGCCGCGCCGCCCTGTTGGGCCCCGAGCAACTGGAGAGACCGATGCGGAAGATTGCACCCTTCATCCCGCTCACCGCCGTCGTGGCGCTGGCCGCAAGCTGCGCCCAGCCCGCCCCGCCGCCTGTCGCGCCCCCCGCTGCCAGCGCCAAGCTGGCCGCGCCGCCCGGTCCCAAGGTGGAGAAGGTGTCGCTCGAGTCGGTGGGTCTCGACGGATCGGCGCTCGATCGCAGCGTCGACCCCTGCCAGGACTTCTACCAGTTCGCGTGCGGCAACTGGATCAAGAACACGAAGATCCCCGGTGACAAGTCGCGCTGGGTGCGCAGCTTCAACGTGATCCACAAGAAGAACGAGCTGGTCCTCAGGAAGATCCTCGAGAACGCCGAGAAGAGCGGCAAGAACGAGAACGCGTCGCTGAACAAGATCGGCGACTACTACTCCGCGTGCATGGACGAGAAGGCGGTGGACAAGGCCGGGCTCACGCCAATCAAGCCGCTGCTCGACAAGGCCAAGCACCTGTACAACCCGAAGGCCATCTCCGCGTTCGTAACGGAGCTGCACAAGGACGGGATCTGGGCGCTGTTCGACGTGTCGTCGGACCAGGACTTCAAGGACGCCACCCGTTACATCGCGTACCTGGATCAGGATGGTCTGGGGCTTCCGGATCGCGACTACTACACGAAGCAGGACGACAAATCGAAGGAGATCCGCAAGAAGTACCAGGAGCACGTCGCGGCGATGATGAAGCTCGCGGGCTGGAACAAGCGCGCCGCCGACCAGGCCTCCAAGGACGTGATGGAGGTGGAAACGGATCTGGCGAAGATCAGCAAGACGAAGGTCGAGCGTCGCGATCCGAAGAGCCTGTACAACCCGGTCGACCGCAAGGGCGTCGAGAAGCTCGCTTCGCACTTCGAGTGGAACCGCTACTTCGAGGGGCTCGGCTTCCCGAAGATCAAGGACATCAACGTCACCAGCAAGAAGTTCTTCTCCGGTATGGATGAGCTTCTGGGCAAGGTGAGCATGCCCAAGTGGCAGAACTACTTCGCCTGGCAGATCATCAACGCCACAGCCGATGCGCTGCCGAAGAAGTTCGTCGACGAGAACTTCAAGATGCGTCAGGTGCTCACCGGCCAGAAGGAACAGCGCCCGCGCTGGAAGCGTTGCGTGGCATCCACCGATGCCGAGCTGGGCGAGCTGCTCGCACAGCCGTTCGTCAAGCAGCGCTTCGGCGGCGACAGCAAGGCTTTCGCACTGAAGCTCGTCCACGCGATCGGCAAGGCGTTCGAAAAGGACGTGCAGACGCTCGACTGGATGGATCCAGCGACCAAGCAGCGCGCGCGGGAGAAGTTCGAGGCGATGGCCTACCTCATCGGCTATCCGGACAAGTGGAAGGAATACAAGTTCAAGGTCGACCCCCACGACTACGCGGGCAACCTGCTGCGCGGCCAGGCCTGGGAAGTCCAGCGCCAGCTCCAGAAGATCGGCAAGCCGGTCGACCGCGGCGAGTGGGAGATGACGCCCCCGACCGTGAACGCGTACTACACCGCGCAGAAGAACCAGATGGTGTTCCCGGCCGGCATCCTCCAGCCGCCCTTCTACGACGTGAAGGCGACCATCCCGGTCAACCTCGGCGCCATGGGCATGGTGGTCGGGCACGAGCTGACGCACGGCTTCGACGACGAGGGCTCGCAGTTCGACAAGAAGGGCAACCTCGAGGACTGGTGGACCCCCGAGGTGAAGAAGCAGTTCAAGGCGAAGACGGGCTGCATCGTCCAGCAGTACGGCAAGTTCGAGTCGATTCCGGGCGTGCACGTGAACGGCAAGCTCACGCTGGGCGAGAACATCGCCGACAACGGCGGCATCAAGCTCGCCTACAACGCCTACAAGGCGCTGCGCGCCGGGGCGAAGACGGTCAAGGTCGCCGACGGTTTCAGCGAGGACCAGCAGTTCTTCCTGGCCACCGGGCAGATCTGGTGCAGCAAGCAACACGCGGCGATCGCGCGCATGCTGGCCCAGGTGGATCCGCACTCGCCCCCGCACTACCGCGTCGATGGCTCACTCTCGAATCTGCCCGCGTTCGCCAAGGCCTTCTCCTGCAAGGCCGGCACGCCGATGCACCCCGAGAACGCCTGCTCCGTCTGGTAGGGCTCGGCTACATCCCACCCGCCCACTCGGGAAAATCCCGCGCCCGCTCGCCATGCGGGCGTCGCGGCCTTATGTTTGGGTGGCCGGGGTCGCTTTCCGTCCCGGCGGTTCCGGATGAAGTGGTCTTTGCGCATCGCCCGCGTTTCGGGCATCGACATCAAGGTGCACGCGAGCTTCCTGCTCGTGGTGGTGTACTTCGCCGCGATGTTCGGCTCGCCGCACGGGCTGTTGGGCGCTGCGTTCGGCACGGCCGTGGTGCTCACGCTGTTTGCCTGCGTCGTGCTGCACGAGCTCGGTCACAGCCTGGTGGCGCAGCGCTTCGGAGTGAGCGTGCGGGAGATCATCCTGCTGCCCATCGGCGGGCTGGCCCGGCTGGGGCGCGAGCCGTCGCGCCCGTTCGACGAGCTGGTCATTGCGGTGGCCGGGCCGCTGGTCAACGTCGTCATCGCGGTGGCGCTCATGGGGGTGGCGATTGCGCTGTATGGGCCGTCGATGCTGTTCAGTCGCCAGTTCTTCGACTCGGCGCTGGGGCCGCCGTCGTTCACCGGCCTTCTGAGCTCGCTCTTGTGGGCGAACGTTGCGCTCGCCGTTTTCAACATGATCCCGGCGCTGCCGATGGATGGCGGCCGCGTGTTCCGTGCGCTGCTCGCCATGGTCGTCGGCAAGCCGAAGGCGACGCGCATCGCGGCGACGGTCGGCCAGCTTCTGGCGGCGGGGCTGGCGGTGATCGGCATCTACGTGGGCAATCTGATCCTGGCGTTGATCGCGGCCTTCGTGTTCCTCGGTGCCAGCCAGGAGCGGGTGAACTCGCAGGTGACCGAGGCAGTGCGCGGGCTGTCGGCCGGCGAGGTGTGCGATCCCAACGCGATCACGCTGGTGCCGGGCGACATGGTCGGCTCGGCGGTGGATCATCTGCTGCGCACTCCGCAGGGGCACTTCGCCGTCGTGCACGGTGACCATCTGGTGGGCACGCTGTCGCGCGACGAGGTGCTGGCGGCGGCCGGAGCCGTGGGGCTCGGCGCGTTCGTGGCCGGGGTCATGCGGCGTGACGTTGTGCAGATCGACGCCGGCGTACCGATGGACGAGTTGCGCCACATGTTCATGGAGCTCGGGGGTCGTCCCGTCGCGGTGTTCGGGCCTCACGGGTTCATGGGACTGCTCGGCTACGAAGATGTGTCGCGCATCGCCTCCCTCGCAGCCGCCCTGGAACGCCGCGGCGTCGTGCGCCCCGCCGTCGCGCGTCCGGACGTGCCGACAATCTAGCGCACATCGCGTTTCGTCCCCGCGTTGCGCTCCAGGGCGGTAGAACCCCGTGGAGGCGCGTCAGCGACGCCAGCGCGGATCGGGCGCCACCTGCAGGCGTGCCACGACCGGCAGATGATCGGAGTGGCCGGCGTGGATGACCCGGGCATCGAGCGGCATGAAGGCGCGGTCGAACAGGACGTGGTCGAGCATCTGGCGCAGTTCCCAGGCCAGGAGCCGGTGCCGCCAGGTGTGCGCGCCGGGATGGAATAGCGGCAGCGCATCGCGGTAGCCGCGTGCTTCGAGCCAGCCGACAGCTGCGCCGTCCGCCGCCTCGTTGAAGTCGCCGACGACCAGCGTCGGCCGGTCCAGGGTGGACCAACGCGAGAAATCCTTGATCTCGTCGAGATGATCGGCGCGCAGGGTCAAGAGCGCGGTCAGATCATCGACGCGCCCGCTCAGCTTGGCGCGCAGGTGGACGAGCAGGATCTGGACCGGACCGCTCGGTGTCTCGACCTCGACATGCCAGGCTGGATGCCATCCGTTGGGTCCGGGGTGATGTCCGCGGTCGACCACCGGAAATCTCGACAGCACGGCCAGCCCGGCGGCGCCGGTGTCCGGAGCGTTGTGCCGGTAGAGCTGGTAGGGGTAGCGGCGGGCGTAGCGGGGCCGGAGCGCGGCTTCGTACTCCGGTGTGGTCTCCTGCAGGCAGACGATGTCCGCGTCGCCGGCCCCGACGGCTTCGATGATGCTCCGGTCGTGGTGCTTGCCGCACTCGACGTTGTAGCTCTCCACCGAGTACGAGGTGGAGCCCGGGGCCGGCGCGCGCGGCGCGAGCCCGGTGCTCGCGCACGCGCACAGCATCAGCGCTGCGAGCAGAGCCAGTCCGGTGGTTTTCCGCACGCCCGGAAGTCTTGCACCGGGCGTGGAGCGGGCAAGGCCGCTACCCGTCCTGCGTGATGATGTCGACGAGCTCGTCGAGCGTGGCTTCGGCCTTGTCGTTGTCGACCTGGCAAGTGCCCGCTGCGACGTGCCCGCCACCGCCGAACGTGAGCATCAGCTCGCCGATGTCCGTGCGCGAACCGCGATCGAAGATCGACTTGCCGACGGCGAAGACCGTGTTCTGCTTCTGTTTGCCCCAGAGCACGTGGACCGAGATGTTGCACTGCGGGTACATGGCGTAGATCATGAAGCGGTTGCCCGCCCAGATCGTCTCCTCGTTCCTGAGGTCGAGGACGACGAGATTCTGGTGCACCGTCGCACAGCGCTCGATCTGCGCCTTGAACCTCTCCTGGTGCTCCATGTACAGGTCCACGCGTTCCTTCACGTCGGGAAGCTCGAGGATCTGCTCGATGGTGTGCTCACGGCACGCGTCGATCAGAGCCATCATGAGATCGTAGTTCGAGATCCGGAACTGACGGAAGCGACCCAGCCCGGTGCGGGCATCCATCAGGAAGTTCAACAGCGCCCATCCTTTCGGGTCGAGCACGTCCTCCCGCTCGTACTGGGCCGAGTCGCCCTGATCGACGGCGACCATCATGTCCTCGCGAACGTTCGGGAACTTCGCCTTCCCGCCGTAGTAGTCGAAGACGACGCGCGCCGCCGAAGGAGCTTTCGGGTCGCATACGTAGTTGTCCGGCTTGCCGACACGCAGCACTTCGCTGTGGTGGTGGTCGAATGCGAGGTGCACTGCCGGGACGTACGGCAGGTTGGTCGAGATGTCGCGCGCGGTGATCTCGATCTTGCCGTCCTGCATGTCCTTGGGATGCACGAACAGGATGTCGTCGATCAGGTCCAGCTCCTTGAGCAGGACCGCGCACACCAACCCATCGAAATCGCTTCGCGTCACCAAGCGGTATTTATCAGCCATCCCGCTTTTCTACATGAGTGCGAGAGCGGATACCATGGGTTTTCCGGGCTGGAGCGAGCCCGCTCGACGTCCGGTTCGCGCGCGCGTGGTACTCTGTCGGCGTGTCCGGGCACTCACGAGGGGTGGCCGCCGGCGTCGTGCTCGCGTTCGCGTTGGTTGCCTGCAGCGGGTCGGTGTTGCAGCGCGGTACCGACGCTGGCGCGGGGAGCGACGGGGCAAACGGCGCGGCGGGATCCGCCGCGGGCGGTGCGGGGCAGGGCGGTTCTGCCGGGGCGGATGCCGGCAGCGCCGGACAGGGGAGCGGAGGAAAAGACGGCGGCGCCGTGGATGCGGCGACCGCGTGCGCACAGTATGCGGACGCCTACTGCGTGCTCAAGCTCATGTGCGAGCCGTTCTTCGCGAACTGGCAGTGGAGCTCGGACGCACAGCGTTGCCGCGACGTGACCCGCCGCTGGTGCCGGCTCAGCCTCCAGACGGACGGCTCGAACACCACGGCGGCGTGGTTCGCGGATCGCGCGGCGAAGCTGGACGCGATGTCGTGCAGCGAGCGGCTCTACACCGCGGCAGGTTACTTCGCCAACGCTCATCCGCCCGGTGCGCGTGCCGACGGCGCTCCCTGCATCATCGGCGCACAGTGCGCAGCAGGCTATTGCGTGACCCCAGTCGGAGACGCGTGCGGGACCTGCTACAGCTTCTCCAAGCCGGGCGGAGCGTGCCAGAGCACCTCGAATTGCACTCCTGGTTGCCGGTGCGTCGCGGGCAGTTGCGCGCTTCCGGCGGAAATCGCTCACGCTTGCGACGCCGGCAATCCCTGCATGCAGGGCCTCACGTGCACCGGCGGCACCTGCCAGATCACGCCTTCCGGCGGCCCCTGCCCGACGGGCTGGGAATGCGGCGGCACCATCAACGGCGAGTTCTGCAGTGGCGGCACCTGCCAGCCGACGTCGCTCGGGCAGCCCGGCGCCCTTTGCACCAGCGCCGCGCCCTACTGCCCCGGCGGGGGCTACTGCTCCGGCACTACCTGCCCGGCTCTGCCCGTCCTCGCCGGCAAAGCGTGCACGGGCACCGCGGATTGCGAGGACCTCACGTACTGCGACAACGGCAACTGCACCGAGCTGCCGAACGGCTGCCCGTGAGCGCGCAGCGTTGTTCAGCTCCGTTGCGCCTTGTGACGGCGCTTTCCGACTGAAAACGCCACGCCCTGGGCGTTCAGGTCGATATCCGTCTCCAGCAGCTCGCGTGCGGCCCGGTCGTCGCCGAGGCCGTGCTCCGCGAGCAGCTCGTCGAACAGGGCGCGGATGCGCTTCTGGCAGAGCGCGTCGAGCGCGTCGCCTTCGAGGTCCGACGCGAAGGCCTCGTCCGCCAGCGCGCCGTAGACGTCGAGCTGGCGGTGGAGCTGGGCGGCGATGGCCTCGAGCTCGCGCTGCTCGCCGAAGTGGGTCAGGAACGCGCGCTCGGCGCCGGTGGCGAGGATGCGGTCGAGGGCCCGCTTGGCCTCGGCCGCATCGAAGTCGGTCGGCGAGGTGGACGGGATGGCGAACAGCCCGCGGCGCTGCAGCTCCGGATACACGAGGCCGAACGAGTCGCCGGTGAAGATGCCGTCCGAGCCCGAGTCGAGAACGCAGAAGTGGTGGTTGGCGTGGCCGCGGGTATGCAGGAACGTGAGCGTGCGCTGCCCGAACGAAAGCGTCTCGTTGTCCTGCATGATGCGCACGCGCTCGCCGGGTACGGGGCGGATCTCGCCGTACATCTCGCGGAACGGCTGCTCGCCGTACACTGCCTGCGCGCTCTTGACGAGCTTCTGCGGGTCGATGACGTGCGGTGCCGCGCGTGGGTGGGCGAGCAGCGTGGCGCCCGGACAGGCGTCCATCAGCGCCGAGGCGCCCCCGGCATGGTCGAGGTGCACGTGCGTGATGATGACGTACTCGACCGCCTCCGGACCGAGACCCTCCGCCTCGAGCGCGGAGAGCAGTCTGGGCAGCGAGCGGTTCGTGTTGGTCTCGACGAACGCGGCGCGGTCGCCCTCGCGCATCAGGTAGGCGGCCGCGAAGCCGTCGCGGTTCATGTAGCCGGTGTCGATGGTCTGGATCTTGCTCATCGTCTCTTCTGGTGTTGCTTCGGGCGCTTCAGGCGCTCGGCGCGGTAGCGCCCGCCAAATAGTCGGCCCGCGAGTGCCATTCTGGACCGTGACTATCGGCTGGCAGCAGCACCCAGGCAAGCGTCTCGCCGGCCCGGCTCGATGGCGCGAAGGGCCTGATGACCCCGAAAAAGCCGCCCTGGGGCTGCGTCGGGGTTTTCGTCTTGCTGCGTGTGCCCCACCCGAGCGAGAAGGGCAGGTGGCGCGCTGGGGTGCGCCGTTTCTTTCGACGGACAAGGCATGGCCAAAAAAGCCGACGAGCCCGGGAGCGAAAGCTCCAGCAAACACATGATCCCCACCACCCAGGGGCCCGCCGAGGACTTCGAGCCGGCGTCGCCCGAAACGGTGGAGGCCGAGGGCGACATGCACGCCCTGGTCGATGTCGAGCAGCTCGGCCTGTTCGCCGCGATCGCGTCGCTCAGCTACGTGTTCTGGATCTGCGGCGGCATGGAGATGGTCGAGCGTCTCGCCTACTACGGCGTGAAGGCGGTCGCGACGCTCTACGCCAAGGACCCGGTCAGCAAGGGCGGGCTCGGTATCACGCTCACGTCGTTCGGCGTCATCCTGCTGGTCTGGGCGCTGGTGCAGACGGTCGTCCCTGTGTTCACCGGCGGCCTGTCCGACCGCTACGGCTACAAGGAGACCATCTTCGTCTCGACCATCGTCAAGATCTCCGGCTACGTGACGATGGGGCTGTTCCCGACGTTCTGGGGCTTCTTCGCGGGTGCGATCCTGCTCGCCACCGGCACGGCGATCTTCAAGCCCGGTATCCAGGGCACGCTGGTCAAGGCGACCAGCCGCAAGAACAGCTCGATGGCCTGGGGCGTGTTCTACCAGACGGTGAACATCGGCGGCTATCTGGGGCCGCTCGTGGCCGGCTTCATGCGCAAGATGGAATGGAAGTATGTCTTCTTCGCCTGCGCCGGCATCATCTGTTTCAACTTCCTGTTCTTGCTCATGTACAAGGAGCCGGACAAGGAAGAGCGCATCGCGCGCAACAAGCTCTACAAAGAGGGCAAGAAGAAGCGTGACAGCTTGTGGCTCGAGTCACTGAAGGAGCTGAAGAAGAAGCACGTCTGGACGTACCTGGCGATCTTCAGCGGCTTCTGGTTCATGTTCAACGCGCTCTTCGACGTCCTCCCCGCGCACATCGACGACTGGGTCAACACGCACGAGGTGGTGCGGACGCTGTTCGGCACGCACGGCACCACGAACCCGATCATCAAGTTCTTCGTGGTGATGAGCAAGGACGGCAAGCACATCCAGCCCGAGGGCATGCTCAACCTCGACGCCGGGATGATCATGGTCACCTGCTTCATCTTCGCCTGGATCAGCGGCAAGATGCGCGCGACCACGAGCATGGTCGTGGGCACGCTGCTCGCTACCGGCGCGATGTTCATGATCGGTTTCTCGGTTGCCGGCTGGACGATGGTGTTCGCCATCTTGATCTTCGCGATCGGCGAGATGCTCTCCAGCCCGAAGTTCTCCGAGTACATCGGCAACTTCGCGCCGGCCGACAAGAAGGCCATGTACCTTGGCTTCTCGCAGATCCCGCTGGCCATCGGCTGGAGCCTCGAGGGCTTCATCGGCCCCGCGCTGTATGACCATTTCGCGTCCAAGGAGCGTTTCGCGCGCGAGATGCTCATCCAGAAGGGGATGGCAGCGAGCCAGGTGCACGCCATCAAGCAGGGCGAGGCCTTCCAGAAGCTCGTCGACTTCACGCACGACACGCCCGAGCACCTGACGACGGTGCTCTACAACTCGCACCACGTCGGGCTGCTCTGGGTATTGCTTGGTTTCATCGGCATCGTGTCGGCTGTGGGCATCTACGTCTACGGCCGCTGGGTGATGAGTCTCGCGAAAAAGCCCTCGTAGAACACCCAGAAGCCCCCAGAGACCCGGCTCGCCCGCGCCGTTGACGAAGCTCGGGGGGCAGGTCAGGATTCCGCAACTTGATCACGAAGATTCTCGAAGGTCTCTCGCTCTTCATCATCGGCGTCATCGGCAAGATGGGCTACCCGGGGGTGGTGTTGCTCATGGGCATCGAGTCCATGTGCATCCCGCTGCCGTCGGAGGTCATCATGCCCTTCGCCGGTTTCCAGGTCGCTTCCGGGCGCTTCAACGTCTGGTGGCTGGGCCTGGCCGGCGCGGTCGGCTGCGTGCTCGGATCGATTCCGGCGTACTACGCCGGCAAGTACGGCGGGCGGAAGTTCATCGAGAAGCACCTCAGGCTGAAGATCTGGAAGAACGCTGCCAAGGAGTGGTTCCTGGTGCTGCCGAAGTCCGATCTGGATCGCGCCGATCGCCTGTTCGAAAAGCACGGCGCGCCGGTGGTGTTCTTTGCGCGGCTGTTGCCGGTGGTGCGGACGTTCATCGCATTCCCGGCAGGCGTGTCGTCGATGCCGATGCGCCCCTTCATCCTCTACACCTTCATCGGCTCGTTCCCCTGGTGCCTGGGTCTGGCGTATCTGGGCACGAAGCTCGGCGCCAACTGGGCGGAGCTGAAGCCGTACTTCCACCGCTTCGACGCGGTTATCGGCCTGGTCATCGTGATCGGCGCGGTCTACTTCATCCGTCACCATCTCGAGGCGCGCCCGCGCGGGGCGGCCGAGGCGGACGGCGCGTAGCGGATCGCGCGGCAGGTCCCCACACAGCCCGCTATGAATCGCGCTCTCGACGTAGCTTCCTCCTGGACCGGCAGTGTGCTCGGCGGCACGGCGGGGCTCGTCGTCGGCCCGCTCGGTCCGCGCCCCGAACAGCCGCTCGAGCTCTACGAGTACGAGGGCTGTCCTTTCTGCCGCAAGGTGCGCGAGGCGCTGAGCATGCTCGACCTCGAGGCCCGCATCTATCCGTGCCCGCGCGGCGGCACGCGCTTCCGGCCCGAGGTCGAACGCCGCGGTGGCAGGCCGCAGTTTCCGTACCTCGTCGATCCGAACACCGGCCGCGAGATGTACGAGTCGAACGACATCACGCGCTATCTGTACGAGACGTACGGTACCGGTCGGCGCGCGCTCTCGCTCTCGCTCGGCCCGGTCAGCACCCTCAACGCGGCACTGGTCTCCATTCCGCGACTCGGCCGCGGCTCTCGCGCCCGCCCGAACCGTGCGCCCGGACAGCCACTGGAGCTCTGGAGCTTCGAGGCGTCGCCCTACTGCCGCATCGCCCGCGAGGTGCTGTCGGAGCTGGAAATCCCCTATCTCCTGCACAACGTCGCGAAGAAGAGCCCCAGCCGAAGAGGGTTCATCGAGCGGTCGGGGAAGATGATGGTGCCGTATCTGGCCGATCCGAACACAGGCCGGGAGATGTTCGAGTCGGCGGATATCGTAAGCTACCTCGGTGACACCTACGGCGTCTGACGAGCTCGCGCGCGAGCTCGACACGACGGCACGCTTCGAGTCCCCGGCGGTCGGCGTGGAGCGGGCGATCGCGCTCGGCGGCGCGCTGTCGCTGCTGTGGTCCCTGGGGATCCTCGCGCTGGTGACGGGCGCCGTGCTGCACGTCGTGGCGGTGCCCGTGTGGGCCTACGTTGTGCTCTTCCTGGCGCCGATCCTGATCGCGCTCGGTCGGCGGCTCCTGCGCGGCATGTCCGCGCGGCGCGCACCCGGAGCGGTCTCCGTCGACGTCTCGGCTATCACGATCGACCGCGCCGGCGTGCGGCGGCAGCTGGCGTTTCCGCCCGAGCGCGAGGGCTGGTCCACTCCGCTCGCAGACGGGAGCGCTGTCGTCGGGCTGCGGGTGCGCGGCGGCGGGTTGGTCTGCTTCAGGATCGACCAGGGCGAGGCGGCGCGGGCCCTCGCGGCGGCCGGGGTGACGCCCGGCCGCCGCCCGCTCCGTTTCACGCTCGAGCGGCCGGGGCCGTGGAGCTTGTGGCTGCGCTGGCTCCAGGGAAAGCGCTGGGCGCGAGCCGGGCTCGTCACCATGCTGCTGGCGCTGGCCGCGCTCGAGCTCGCCCCGGCCCTGTATCCGCTTGCGTATCTCGTGGGGCTGGCTCTGTTCGTGGGCGAGCGCGCGCTCTGGGTGCGCGACCCGCCGCGCGTCGTGGTCGAAGAGGGTGCTCTCGGGCTCGCGGCGCTCGGCCATCGCAGCCGCGTGCCACTCGACCGCGTGGTGAGCGTGGACGCGACGCCGCGCGGGGTCGTGCTCACGTCCGCCGATGGCGGCGAGCTGGTGCTGCCCATCGCGTCGGGCCGGCCCGAGCGACGCGGCCGGACCGGCTTCTGGGTGAGCGAAGCGGAGCTGCGCGATTCCGAGCTGGCGCGGCAGGCGTCGCTCGTCGAGGCGTTGAAGCTCGCCTGCGCAGCCCTCGGAGAGGGGCAGGACGGCTATCGCGGAGCGGCCCTGCGTGGTTATGCTCGCGCCGCCCGGCTTCCGCCGGCCAAGTCATGACTGCTTCCGCGAAAGTCCCCAGCCGGCCTACCGCGTCGGCGATCACGCCCCTGCACCTGCGGTCGATGATCGGCGTGACACTCGTCGCGAGCGCGCTCGCCGGCTGCCACCGGTCGTTCAGCTTCAACGTCAGGGGCCCGCCGAAGACCGAGGTCGCGTTCGATTGCGGTGACCAGCGCATTCGTCTCACGCTCGACGCCAGCGGCGCGAGCTCGGCGAGCGCCGCCCCGAACCTGTGCAGCGTGTCGACCTCCGCGCCGATCACCGTGATCGCGCACTGCCACAGCAAGACCTGCGGCATCGGGACCCCGATCGCCTACACCCAGCTTACCGATGGCGAGACACGCACCTTTGCCATCGAACCGCGCCCCACGATTCCATCGCCCTGATCCCGAACGACGCGACTCAGGCGGAAAGCAGGCGGCCGCGCCGCCGGCGGCGCGGTCGGCGACACCTCAGGGCACCGTGCGGGTGTTCCAGGTGCCCAGATAGTCCTGGTGGGCCGCATCCGTCGGATACTCCTCCGGAGCACCGTAGGGGAAGTTCGACATCGCGGCGAAGGGCAAGGGCGACACCGTGTAGGGCACAAGACCGCCCTTGTCGAGGTTCGACTGCTTGTAGTAGCCCACGCTGGCGAAAGCGTAGAAGCGGCGCTCACCGAGGGCGGGAGGGACTGGCGGCTGGAACTCGAGCGCCACTTCGTCTCCCGAACCGAAGATGGCGAACATGTCGTCGACGGCATCGAGCAGCGGACTCACATCGCCGTACTGGGTGTACGAGCCCGGCGCGAGCGGCCAGGAGAACGGTCCGGGCTTCGAGTAGGTGTACACGGGCAGGTCGCCGGCCGAGAAGAACGAGAACCCGTGGTAACCGAGGCTGGCGGAGAGCAGCGGCGCCTCGGAAATGGCAAGCGGCAGGTTGGGTGTCGTGTCGATCCAGATGGCGTCGAGCGCAGTCTTGTTCACCCAGCTCAGGCGCATCCGGTAGTCGTTGGTCGGGAAGATGTTCGTGATGTCGGCGGCCATGACCCGGGGGAACTCCTTCGGCCGGACGAGGGTCACCAGGGTCCGCGGAACGTCCACCCAGTTCTTGTTCGCATCGAGCACCTGGAGCCGGGTCTGCAGCCCCGTGGGATCCTGCTGGGCCCGGAAGGCGAACCCCGCCTTGGTCGTCGGATAGCGCGAGCGACCGTCGACGATCAGCTTGATCACGGATGCTCCGGAGAGGTCACCGGGATCGATCTCGATGGTGTTCCAGTAGGGTTGGTTGTTGTCTTCGGAGAGCGTGACCACGTTGCCGTCGCTCGCGGCGAGCGCTGCCGTGACGTCGTCGCCCGTCTCCAGGTGGACAGCGCCGAGCAACGGTTTGCGCGTCGTGGCGATGCTGACCAGGCGCTGATCCAGCGCTATTGCAGGCCCCGGAACGTTGTTGGCCCAGGCGACGACCTGCCGGTCCTCGGGAACATCGACCGCGAACAGGCGGGCCTCGTCGAGGTAGTCGATCTCCTCCAACTCTTCGACCAGGCGCAACTCGAGCAGGCCACCTCTCGGGGTGAGCGAATTGCGCAGGACGTAGGCGTCGTTGGGGTCGGGCTTGCGATAGTGGTCGCCCAGGTACAGCCCCAGCGTGCCCGAGGTGTACATGTCGGACTCGAAGCCGAAATCCTGACCGTTCCAGGAATAGAGGATGGGGCACGAGAAGACGCTCGAGAGCAGCACGGTGCAGGTCCCCGTCGCGCTACAGCCCCACTTGTTCGTGTAGCAACCGTTGCTACCGCAGTCGTAGGTCTGTTTGCATGGGGTCTTGAGCGCCGCGAGTTGGGCGGGCGGGCAATCGGCGGAGGTTCCCGTGCACATCGAGGCGAGCACGCAACCGTGCTCGGCCGACGCACTACACTGGGTCGACGATGGCTGGTAGGTCGTGACGCATTTCCCGGAGCCGTCGCAGGTGTCTTGAATCTTGCAAGGGCCGCTGGTTCCGGTCGAGCAGGCGGAGCCCTTTGGCGCGGGCGCCGAGCAGTCGTTCGTGGATTCGTTGCACGCTCCGTTGCAGCTGGAATTGGTGCTGCTGACGCAGGGATCTCCCGCATGCTTGGTGCACGCGCCAGCGGTGCATTTGTCGGTGCCGTTGCAGTACACGCCGTCGTTGCAGCTCGTGCCATCCGCCTTGTCGGCGAGGCCACACTGCCCCGCGACGCAGGTAGCGCTCTGACAGGTTGGCGGCTTCGCGCACTCGCTTGCGTTGATGCACCCGACGCATTTGCCAGCGCCATCGCAGTGCAGCCCAGCGCTGCCACCACATGGCGTGTTCTGCGACGCGGGGGAATTGCTCGGCTGGCCGTTGTTGCACTGGTCGGTGGTGCAGTCGTTGCCGTCGTCGGGAATGTCGGTGTCGTCGACTTGCTGCTGCTTGCCGCCGTTGCCGTCGCACACTTCGACGTGGCAGTCGCCCGGTGTCTGCGTCGCGAGCGGGGCGCCCGTCGGCGCGAAGGTCTGCCCACAGGCGCCGAGCAAGCACGTCCGCGTCTGGCACTCGTCGTCAGCGGGCAGCGACGTGCAATCGCTCGCGGAGGAGCACTCGACGCATTCCGACGTGACGCCGCCGGAGCAGACGACGCCGCCGTTGGTGCTGCATGCCGTCCCAGCCGCCACTCCCGTGAAGGTGGGTACGCCCTCCGCGCAGCCGTCCTTGGTGCAATCGTTTGCGTCGTCGGGAAGGTCGGTGTCGTCGGCCAGCTCGAACGCGTGGCCGTTCGCGCAGGCAGCGGTCTTGCAGTCGCCGGTCACCTGCTCCGGTGCCACGCCATCGGCCGCGGCCGTGTGGGAGCAGGCGCCGGATGTGCACTCGTCGACGGTGCAGGCGTTGTTGTCGTCGCAGTCCTGCGCCGTGCTGCAGCCGTTCCGCCCACTCTTCAGGGAATCGCCACTGTAGTAGCAGGCACTGACCAGCGTGGCCCCGATGAAGATCGAGGCCAAGGCGAGACGCGGAAGATCCAGGGAAGACCTCATCGACGAGCCGTCAACGTAGCTCCTGCCCCGTGCCGACCTCGCCCTCGGGCAAATTCTGCGGCGCCGGCGCGGCGCACCCACCCGCCATGACCAGGGCCGCGGCGAATGCGAGGAACCCCGGCAATCTCATGGGCGGTCGAGTAGTCATCCATCCCCACCGTAGCGCAGCTCACGAAAAGAATAGCACGGCCACGCCGTTCTTGCTGCGCCGCATCGGCTACCTCGCGCATCCGCCGATGAAAATGCGCCGCTGCGACCTCCTCACGCCCCGCGCCGATAGCCCGTTGAGCACGGAGGCGACGACGACTTCTCCGCCGCCCTTCCGCGAGCCGAGCTCGACGATGAAGAACGCGGATGGCGCGGGCTTCAGGCGACCGTTGGCTCGGCTTCCCGCAGCGAGCTTGCGCTCGTTATCCAGGCAAGCGCGAGCTCACGTCGCAGGGCGTCGGGACTGATCGGCTTGGTCAGATACCCGGTCATCCCCGCCGCCAGGCAACGCTCGCGGTCTCCCCGCATGGCTTGTGCCGTCAGCGCAATCACCGGCTGCTCGAAACCCCTGGCCCGCAGCCGACGGGTGGCCTCGAGTCCGTCCAGCATCGGCATCTGGATGTCCATCAGCACCACGTCGTAGGCCTCGCATTCGGCGGCGGCCAGTGCCGCTTGGCCATCGACGACGGCGTGCACGGCATGACCCTCGAGCTCCAGCAGCCTGGTCACCAGCAAACGGTTGACGGCGTTGTCCTCGGCTACCAGAACCCGCAGCGTCGTCTCCAGGCGCGCCGGCGCGGGCTGGGCAGCGGGCACGGCCTCACCCGACCGGTCGACCGCGAGCGGCACCCTTAGTCGGAAGGTGCTGCCCACCCCCAACTCGCTCTTCAAGCTCAGGGTCCCGCCCATCGCCTGGGCCAATCGCTTCGCGATGGCCAACCCCAGGCCGCTACCACCGTGGCGACGATTGGTCGCACCATCGACCTGGCGGAAGGTCTCGAACACCGCCTCCCGCTGGTCTTCGCGGATGCCGATGCCCGTGTCCGACACGGAGATGTCCGCGTTTGCCACGCCGTCCAGGCCGGCCGTGCTGCAACGAACGCTCAGGGTCACGCGCCCCTGCTTGGTGAACTTGAGCGCATTCCCCAGCAGGTTGGTCAGCACCTGTCGCAGGCGCACCTGATCGCCGATCAGCCGCGCCGGCGGCTCCTGGATCTCGAGGTGCAGCCGGAGGCCCGCCTGGGCGGCCTGGTATTCGAACGGTGGCACCAGCCCCCTCACCAGCTCGGTCAGATCGAAGCTGCTCGGGTACAGCTCCAATCGGTCTTGCTCGATGCGCGACATGTCCAGAACATCCCCGATCAGCTCCTGCAGAACGTCCGCCGAACGCCTGGCTGTGCGCAGGTACTGCTCTCGATCGGAATCGTCGTTCAGGGCCAAGTCCAGCATGCCGATCACACCGTTCAGTGGCGTCCTCAGCTCATGGCTCATGGCCGCCAGGAAGCTTTCCTTGGCTCGCCCAGCGACTTCGGCAGCTTCCTTGGCGCGTTGCAGCTCCATGCTGGCTTGGACTTGCTCGGTGATGTCTTGCACCTGCGCGATCAGCGTCACCACCGCGTCCGAGGCGTCGCGAGCGGCCGCCACGCTGACCAGCCCCCAGATGACATGCCCCGCCCTGTGCAGGTAGCGCTTCTCCATCTGGTAGCTGTCAAGCTCACCAGCGACCAGGCGCTTGAGTTGCCTCAGCTCCGGCTCGAGGTCGTCAGGGTGGGTGAGCACGCGAAAGTCCATCCCAGCAAGCTCGCTGGGCTCGTACCCGAGCATCTCGGCGAACGCGCGGTTGACGCGCTGGATGCCTCCCGAGGACATCCCCAGCGCTATTCCAACGCCCGCGTGCTCGAACGAGCTACGGAACCGCGCTTCGCTTTCGCCGAGGGCGTCCAGGGTGCGGCGGATGTCGCTCACGTCGCGGACCACGGCCACCAGGTAGCTCTCGTGCCCGTAGTCGAGCCGCGCCTTCTTGGTGCTGATAAAGCGCACGTTTCCGTCCCCGTCCGTGATCGGCTCCTCGTTCACGTCGGGCGTTCCAGTGGAAAACACCTGCTCGTCCCGCTCCCGGGATACCCGCGCCTGCTCCTCGGGGAAGACGTCGAAATCCGACCGACCCAACAACGCGCTGGCTGGCTGACCGAACAGCCGACATGCCGGCTCGTTGACCACGACCCAGCGGTGCTGCGAATCCTTGACGAATACGGGGTCGGGTATGTGGTCGAGCACGCCTTCGAGAAATCCGAATGCGTGCTGCACGCGTGCCTCCATGGCCTCGTTGCTGCGTTGACGCCGCCACACCGCTGCCGCGGTCAGTGCGAAGATCGACACGACGCCCCCCACGAACAGCACCTCGCGCTCCAGCGGCGCCGACGACATCGCAGCAGCCCCCAACGCCAGGGCCGTGGTGAGGACTGCATAGATGGCAATGGCCCGCACCGAGACGAAGAACACACTCACCGCGGCCAACGCCACGAACGCACCGACCAGGTACAACCAATCCAGATCGTTGCGCGCGACCAACGTCATGTAGTGCGCGGTAAGCACCCCCATCGCCCCGTATATGACCAGTGCCAAGTGCCGTCTGATCGGCTCGTACGGTGCGAGCAGCGCCAACACCGCACAGGCGACACCGACCAACCCGCGTTCCCACAGCGAGTCCCGAGCGTCGGGCACGAACAGCAACGGCAGTACGTACCAGACCGGGTACAAAAGGCCGATCAACCCCAACAGGAGTCGCGACGCCGTCAGATCCTGGTCGGGGCGGAAGCGCGCGTCGATCGCTCTGGCGACTTGTGCCACATCGGTCAGTACGGCCGGCCAGTTTCGCGCAATAAGGGCTACCACCCACTGCCGAGAGCAGCGCTCCCCGTTTCCAGGCTGCGGCCGCGCGACTCAGGAGAGTACGTCTGGCGCCACGAGATGATTGGCGAGCAGAAGCCTCCCGCTGATGGGCTGGCGGACGAGCATGTTCTCGGCGATGAGCACAGGGCGGCTATCGCGGAGCGGCGCTGCGTGGTTATGCTCGCGCCGCCCGGCTTCCGCCGGCCAAGTCATGACCACTTCCGGTACCGTCCCGCCCCGCCGCCGTACCGCGGACGCCTTGCTGCGCTCGTCGAGTGACGCGCGTTGGGCGAAGGTCGCCGCCGACGCTCTCGACGACACCCTGGCTGACCACGCCCACTGCGAGAAGAAGGCCGCCGCCAGCGCGATCGCACTCATCAACGACTACCCGGGCGACACGCGGCTCGTGCATGCGCTCGGGCACCTCGCCGAGGAGGAGATCGGTCACTTCCGGGAGATCCACGCCGAGCTCGTCGAGCGCGGCGCCACGCTGCCACGTGATCGCGGTGACCCGTACGTCAAACAGCTGCTCGCCCACCAGCGAAGGCCCGCTCACGAGCGCAAGCTCGACCGCCTGCTGGTATGCGCGCTCATCGAAGCGCGCTCGTGTGAGCGTTTCCAGCTGCTAGGCGCCGAGCTTGGCGCCCGCGGAGAGAGCGAGCTTGCCGCGCGCTTCCGCCGCCTCGAGTCCAGCGAAGCCGGCCACGCCGCGCTCTTCGTCAAGCTCGCGCGCGACGAGTTCGGGGGTGCTGCGGACGCGCGGCTGGACGAGCTGGCGGTGGCCGAGGCGGGGATTGTCGCCGAGCTGCCGATCGTAGCGCGGATACACTGAGAGCGGCTATCAACGGCGCGTCATCAACTTCTACAGTCTGCACGCGCTGTTCCCCGAGGAAATGAGCCTGAAGCTGAACAGGGGAACCGACGCCGCCGCGCCGGTGCGGACGCGCGCTATCGCATGCACGTCACCCTACAGATTTGCGACGACGTACCCAGTCGCGAGCGAGCCATCCCGCGAACAGGGCAAGGGCCAGTGCGGCCAGGGCGAGCCCGCGTTCGAGCGAGCGCGGTCGATACGCGACGGTCACGGGCCCGCGAGTGCCGGCTGGAACGGAAACGGCGACGAGCGTCCCCAGGTACTGCTGGACGGGTGCTTCCACGCCGTCGACGCGAGCTCGGTAGCCGGGGTACGCCACGCGCTTGAACACAACGAGCGCCGGTCGGGCTAGCGGTGCGGACAACGTTACCGTCGCTGCGGTATCGGATTCCTCGAGATGTAGCCCGGGCTGCGAAAGATGCTTGTCGCGTGCGCTCTCGTCGAGAAGCCACGCGCGCGGTGCCGGCGTAGCGCCCTTGTGAAGCACCAAGCCGCCCTTGACCTTCCCGGCGGGTGACCATCCGTGGGAGACAAGCTTGCCGATCGCCTTCTTCCCCAGGTCGGGCGTTACGACGAGGCCGTCGACGCCGAGTCGGTCAAGGATGGTGCCGTCGTCGACGAACGCGTGAGCCGCCCGCGGCGCGGCGGCGCAGCTACACAACCAGCCATGGGTATCGAACGGAAACGTCCTCCATACAACCCGGGGACCAAGCGGCGAATACCCGTTGACGAAGGACAGCCCCGAGAGCAATGCCAGGTTGCCGAACCGGAGCTGCGCGTTGAACCCGACGGGCGGCGTCGCGACCGACGGGCTCCAGACCAGCGCCAGGTACGTGCGCGCCGGATCCAGAGGTCCGTGAGCAGCGAGCGCCTGCGTCAGCTTCCAGGTAGTGCTGTCCGACGCTGGGCTGACGTACAGGGTGAACAGCGTTGCGGACACCGCGATCGCCGAGGGCGCGCTCGCGCGCAGTCTGCGCAGCCGCGACGCGCTGGCCAGATACCAGAACCCACAACCAAGCACTGCGGCGAAGACCACTCGGGCCACGGCGGTCCACTGCGCGGCGCCGGACCCCAGGAGCGGCAGCGATGACGCGACCACGAGCAGGAGGCAGATGGCACCCGGGTGCAGTATCAACCGTCGCACCTTGGCCAGCGGCTCGCGACGCGACGCCTTGTCCGGCGCCAGGGCATCGAGCGCTTTCGCCGCCACTAGCGCGAGCGCGAGATGCCAGAGCGGCAACCACCGGAACGACCAGCGGAAGGGCGCCCGGCTGGGCAAGCTTGCGAGCACGAGGGCGAGCAAGGCGACCCCCATCCAGGCCCTGGTTGCGCCAAGCAACGCTGCACGCGACGACCTTGCGAGCCACGCCGAGGCAATCACCGCCAGACCGACGACGCTGAGCAGCTCCGGTGCGACACGAAAGACAAGGTGGTCGACTCCGTGCCAGTTGGCATGCCAGATCGGCGTCAGCAGCCCTGGCAGCGCACCGAGCGGAACCGTCCACGCGTGAACGGTGCCGGGGAGGGATCGGAGCCGCACGCTCGCGGCAGCGTATTGTCGGAGCATGAGCAGTGCGGGCGCGGCAAGACCCAAGCCCAGCGCTGCGGCGAAGACGGCGGTGGCCGCCCACCTCACGTCCCGCGTGCGGCGGACCTTGTCGACGACGAGCCACGAGCCGACCAGCCCCGCGATGCCCACAGTATAGGGCCATCCGGCAACGGCGGTCGCGTAGGTGATTGGCGTGACGAGTAGCGGACGTCCGCAGCGCCGGAGCGCCCACGCCAGCCACGGTACCCACGCGAAGCTGGCCAGCGCCGGATACCACGGGACCGCCCAACGCAACGTCCAGCCGTTGAAGGTTGCCAGCATTGCCGCGAACACGGCCGCCGAGATCGAGGTTCCTTCGACACGCGCCAGGCGGAACGTCCCCGCCGCGAGCCACGCGACAGGAACCGCCACAAGCACGAACGCCGTGCCGCGGAGCGACCCTCCAATCGACCACGCAAGCACATCCGTGGTCACGGCGAAGATGGAGAACACCCCGTGCTGGTACTCGGCTGCCAGAGCCCCACCGAACCACGAGCGCGGCGTCATCAACGCGAGGTGCCCGTGCTTCGCGGCGAGCCAGACCTCGCGCGACGCGCCGAGGTATTGCGCCATCATGTCGTCGCGGAAGCACGTGGCCGGGTCGACTGCGACGACTGCGGCAAGGACGACAACCGCGAGCGCGGCGACCGCGACCGTGATCTGCGCCTCGCGGGTGGTGGCCCGACTCATGGCGTCACCATAGGGCATGCGTCGCGCACGACACGAGCGTCATCTCCGACGCCATCGGCGTTCGCGTCACGCGGTTCCGCGCCGGGCCGGCATCCAGCGCAACTCGTCAAGGCTCGATTATTTGAGTTGTGTCAGCCCGTTACGCGCCCGGAGGCCCAACTGCGAGCGCGTTTGGGTGGTATGGTATTCCAGTCAATCATGGAAAGGGAGTCATGACCCGTAGCGAAACGCGTGACGGTGCGCTCGTCGTGACGCAGGGCACGTGGCTCTATGTGTCGATGGGCTCGTTTTTTGCCGGTCTTGCGCTTGTCACGATGTCGGTGGTCGTCATCAAGGGCGACATCTCGGTCGTCCCCGCGGCCTTCATCGAGGGCATCGTCGGAGGCTTTCTCATGACACGACCCATCCGGCGGGTCAGTACGCTACGCCCAGGCGCTCCCGCGATGTTCGAGGTCCGCACGCTGTTCGGGACGCGTCGCCGCGAGGCCGAGGACGTGACCGGCGTATCGCTCGTCATCGGCACCTACCGCGCGTACGTGTCTCTGAGGTCTCGCGAAAGCCCGCCCGAGACCATCCTGACGAAGTCGAAGACCTGGACATGGGAGCGCGACAACACGCCGGCACGCCAATACGCCGAGGAGATAGCTCGCTTCCTCGGCCTGCAGCTGGGCTGAGCCGCGGCGCCGCCCTGGTTGCCGGCGAAGCGCTGGCGACATCTTCGTGGGTTCGTCGCCAAATCAGGGACGGTTGCCGAGCTCGAATCCGGCCGCTTGCAGGACCTCGCCCAAACGCTGGATATGCGCAGGGCCCACTTCGCAGCAGCCGCCCACCAGGCGAGCGCCCATGGTGACCCATTGCATGGCGTGCGCTGCATATGCGTCTGGATCTAGATCCGTGCGCACGCTCAGGCCTTCCACCGTTCCGCCGGCCTGGAGTGCCGCTGCGTTGGTGAAGCCATTGGCATAGGCGCCAAATGGCAGCCCGCTGTCGGCCAGAACAGCCAGGCCCTGTGTGATCGCTTCTGGCCATGAGCAGTTGAGCAGCAGGGCCGACGCGCCGGCCGCCACGGCGGCTCCGACGCCTAGGCTCAAGGGTTCGCCGGAGCGCAACTGGGTGCCGTCCGAATCGGATACCGTCATCGACGCCCATACCGGTTTGCCACTTGCAACGCCTGCGGTGGTCGCCGTGCGGACCTCACGCGCCGTCGTCAGGGTTTCGCACAAGAACAAATCAACGCCATCCGCCTGCGCGGCGACCAACTGGATGTAGTCGTGCAGGCAGCTCGCTTCATCCGGTACGTCTTCGGCGTGGTAGCTGCTAACGAGCGGCGGCAAGCACCCAGCGACTTGTACAGCGTGGCCCTGGGCGCTTTCGTCACGACTGGCTTGTGCCGCGGCAATAGCGGCGTCGTGCAGAGACCGAAACGACGCACCTCGTTGCTGGCTGGCCAGTCGCGCGGGGGTTGCGGTGTAGTTGTTCAGCGTGATCACGCGAGCACCCGACCGGATGTAGTCGCTGTGAACCGTTTGCACCAGATCAGGCTCGTTCAGCATCACGCTCGCAGACCACAGCGGCGTCGGCGGGTGCTCGGAGCGCTTCAATAGCTCTTGCCCCATACCGCCGTCTAGCAGCACCACGCGTGTTGATAGGCTCATTTGTTCCTTCCTCGATTGTTGTTCCTATCCTCGGTCATGCGCACGGTGCGGTGACGCGCCAGCTTCGCACCGCGAGCAGCTGGTAGAGCGGAATGGCAGGCGCAAAGCCCGCCTCGGCGAGCTGCGCGCCCAGCTCGTCCTCGCGCACCTCTTCGACCTGTGACGCGGTCGGAGCCTTGCGCCGCGCGAGCGCCTCGGGACTCATGCCGCGGCGCACCGCGTAGTCTTTGCGGAGCGAGGCCCAGTGCGGTGCCACACCGGGCGCTTCGCTGTCCGTGATTGCGGTGAGCACGAGCGCGCCGCCAGGCCGGATAAGCGCTCGTACCGCACGCAGCCAGTCGACGCGCGCAGCCTTCGGGATGAAGTGGAGCACGAGCGTCGAGACGACGACGTTCGAAGGGCGGCTCGCTTGCGATGGCGTGGACCGAGCCTTCCACGACGCAGGATTCGATCCCCTCCGCCTTGCATCGCGTGCGCGTCGCTTCGACCATCGCCGCGCTGGGATCACAGGCGACGATCTCGGCTCCCGGAAGCAGTCGGGCGAGCGGCACGAGCCCGCTGCCTGTGCCACACCCGATGTCGAGCACGCGCGGCGTGTCGCCGAGCCCGGTGGCGGCTGCGAGCGCAACGAGCTCCTGCAGCGCGTCGTAGCCTGGCACCGTGGCAGCGGCAATGCGGTCGTAGGCCTCCGGATCGAAGGCAGCTACTGCGCTCATGACGCGCCTGTCATGCGCGCCGCATCCGTCTTCGCCACGGCCGCGCGCAAGATGGTGAGGAACTCCTCGAGCGGAACGCGATGGACGCGTGCGGCGCGCTCGACGGTGAGCATGCGCCCGAGAACGCGGCGCACCGAGAATCGACCGACGCGCTTGACACCGAAGGCTGCCATCACTTCGGCGATGTCGCCGTAGCGGTCGAGGATCTCCGACACGCGAGTCTCGCGGTCGATCGTGAAGGAAATTTCGTGGGTCGTGTTCTGGCTCATGGTCTTGTTCCTCTCTGGACAAGTAACAAGCTAGTGCGCCGCGGGCCATGTCGGAAGTGCGATCACCGGTGGCCACGCCGCGGGTGCGCGTACCGATGGTGTAGCACGCGCGCGCGCACCGCGATCCGCGCCAGCGCTGGCTGCGCGCGTTGCTCGACGAGATCGCTTCCGGGCTCGATCCGGCGACGCTCCGCTGGTGACGGCGCTCTCTCGGTGCGGTCGGCAACGGCGCGCGGTCCCGCTTGCGCCGTGTGTCGCTGACGGGCGGGGGGATCCACAAACACGCGCGACGGACCGAGCGGTCCGTCTTCCTGGTCGAAGTTCCGACAGCTTGCGAAGTCGGGTGCTTGCGACCACGATGCGTGCGCCCTGTGGCGCCGTCACAGGATGCACTCCCACCCTTCACTGGAGATCGAGATGTCCTTGTCGCTCGCAGTCATTATCGGAAGCACTCGCCCCGGCCGCATCGGTCCGAAGGTGGGCGCATGGGTGGAGCGCGCTGCACGTGCCCACGCTCGCTTCAACGTCACGCTCGTCGACCTCGCCGAGCTGTCGCTTCCCTTGCTCGACGAGCCCCGCCATCCGTCGAAGAAGGAGTACGAGCACGAGCACACGAAGCGTTGGAGCGCCCTCGCCGACGTTGCCGACGCGTTCGTCTTCGTCACGCCCGAATACGACTTCTTCCCGCCTGCATCCGTCGTCAACGCAGTGCAGGTGCTCTCGCAGGAGTGGAAGTACAAGCCTGCCGGGGTCGTCTGCTACGGGGGGATCTCGGGAGGCTTTCGTTCCGCGCAGGAGCTTCGCTTGCTGCTTTCGAACGTGAACGTCATGGCCATTCCGGCCACGGTCGCTCTGCATTCGGTGCATTCGCTCGTCGACGAAGCTGGCGTCCTCGCGCCGACCGAGTCCCACGAGCGTGGGTTCGCCCGCATGCTCGACGAGCTCGCCCGCTGGGGCGAAGCGCTGCGCCCGCTTCGCGCGCAAGCGAAGTAGCGCGCTCTGGAAGAACGGAGGGTCGCGGCCAGGCCGCGCGTTCACGGGCTGAACGTGAACCCGGCCACCACGGCTTTGCAGGCTGCAGCGGCGGGGTCGTCTCGCGCGTCGATGTTGCACGTTATGACCCACATGGAGCTCGGCGAGTACGCTATCGTGGCGACCGCGAGGCGGTTGGGGTTCTTCGCTTCCTGCATCACGTAGCGGCAGGAGCTGCCCCACGGCGTGGGGATGATCTTTGCGCCGCGGTTCACCAGCTTGCCGCCCTGGCCGAGCGCTTCCGCGGTCTCTGCGCAGAGCTTTGGATCGGTCGGGTCGTAGCTGCCCGGCGACGCCACAGGCGTGACGACCACGCTGCCCAGGAACGAGTCCGGTGAGCTGCGGGCCTTTTCCGCGATGACCGAGCCGCCCGCCGACCAGACCTGCTGGAATGCCGCGAGGTGGACCTCGGTGAACCCGACCGGGAGCGGGTAGCTGTAGGCGGCGGTCGTGACGCGCTCGGCGGGCGCGGAGTCCGGTACCGCTGCCGCGGGCTCCGCGGGTGCGCGCGCCGCGGCGGTCTTGCTCCCTGTCGCACGGGGCGACGCCGGTGGCGGGTTGCCGTGCCCGCACCCCTGCAGAAGAACCAGTCCCGCGAACGACTTCACCGCGATGCGGCAGAACCTCGAGCTTGTCACTTCCGCCCCGGTAGCCTGGCGGACGCGCGGACGCCAGGGTCTAGTTCACCGGTCCGAGCGGCGTGTCGGTCGAGACCTCTTCGGCGATGACCTCGGCCTTCTCGGTGATGGCCGTCTGGCCGCCGAACAGGTACTGGCTGGCGGGGTAGGACAGGTCGAGACCCCAGTGGTCGACCTTGGATTCGACCCAGCAGGCCGGGCCGCGGTCGATGACGGCGACGACGGCGGACTTGCCGGTCTTGGGATTCGTGATGCGGATGCGCGCGCCGCAGCCGAAGCGGTCGGCGTCGGCGGAGTACCAGTTGACGCTGCGCTCGCAGTCGGGGCCGGACATGCCGCCGCAGAGCGCGTTCCACTCGGTGCTGCGGCCCTGCGACGCGGCGCCGGTCATGCACCACGGCACGCAGTTGTCGCCGGGATCACCGTGCGCGGTGCCGTTGCTGTCGACGTAGCAACCGAAGGTCGTGGTGTAGTAGGAGCCGCTCTGGCTCGGATGCGTGCCGGCGGTGCCGCCGCAGGTCCAGCTCGACTCGGCCGTGCTGTAGCTCTGCGGCGCGCCGCCGCTGCCGCTGGCTCCGCCGCTGCCACCGGAACCGGTGTCGGGAAGCAGGCCGATAGAGCCCCAGGTGTCCTTGCCGGAGGCAACGTCCAACGTCTCGGTCGCGGTGACGTAGCCCGGCGCCGAGGCGGTGACGGTGTAGCTGCCGGGGGCGAGGCTGAACAGCCAGAGTGCGTCGCCGTTGCGCGCCTTGGTGCTGGGGCCGCCCTCGACCGAAACCGTGGCGCCGGGGATGCGCACGTTGCCGCTGCTCGAAGGCGAGGAGGTCTGCGACAGATCCCAGACGACGCCGATCGCGCGCCCGGGATCGCCGGCGGGCGAAGGCGTGGGCGAAGGCGTGGGCGAAGGCTGCGGATCCTGTCCACCAGCCATCGAGCGCAGATCGGGGATGCGAGCTTCGAGCTGGTCGCCCGGGCACTCGGTGGAGGCCCCCGCGTGGTCACGGTGACCCTTGATGGTGTCCGTGCTCGGCGTGATGCCGAACTTCTGCGCCAGGGCGTGCATGACGTGCCCGGCGGCCTGGAGGGCGGCGTCGCTGGGCTCGTTGGAGCTCGAGATCCCCTTGCATGCCTTCTTGTCGAAGCAGCCGACCCAGGACAGTCCGATGTTGCCGGTGTTGTGGTGGGCGACGTGCGCGCCGAGCTTGTCGACGGGGCGTCCTTCCCAGACGCGGCCGTCCTCGGTGACGAGGAAGTGGTAGCCGATGTCGCACCAGCCGCGGACATCCATGTGGTACGACTGGATGGACCGGATGCGCGACGCATAGCCGCCGGACGACGAGGGCGGCGTGAAGGTGTGGTGGATGGCCATGTGCGACTTGTGCGGGTCGCTGCTCGAGCACTTGGCCGGGCGCGCGCCCCAGGCCGAGCGCGGCTGCACCAGGCCGATCAGCTCGGAGGTGAGGCCCTGCTGCGTCGATCCGATACCCGACGTGGAGCCGTGACTGTCACCCGCGTCGTGAACCGCGGGGGTGACGCCCGCGTAGATCACGTTCTCGATCAAGCGGGTCTGCTGGACCGGGATGCGGAACTGCGTCGCGCCCACCGACTCGCCGAGATCCGCGCGGGAGACGAGATGCGGTGCTTCGTGCCAGGTGATCTTCGCAGGGAACCAGTCGGTGTACGTGCCGTCGGCGCGCACGCCGCGGACCTGGGCGCCGACGGGAACGTCGCCCACGTCGCCCCAGAGATCGATCAGGAAGCCGCCGCGCGTCGCCGGGCCGCTCGCCTGGACCACCGGGGACACCGCGTAGCCGCCCACCTTCTTGAACCCGGCAAGCTCGGAGGCTCCGAACACCGTGTCCGCATCACCGTTCGCGGCCGTGCCCTCCCGCGAAGGGGTGGGAGGGTCGCCGACCGCGGGCGAGCACGCCGCAGCGAACAGGACCAGAACCAGAAGTGCCCAGAATCGAAAGGACCGCATGCCCGGACGCAGAAGCAGGCTCCGTTCCATCCGCGCGGCGTTCAGAAATGCCGGGAAAATCGCAGTCTGGAAGCGTGCAGAGGGGATGCCGATCGTCTGGGACTACCGGACACTTCCGGACGGTCCGGACGGTGCGTCGGGACGCGTAACGCGCTGCGACGCGCACGCCGGGGCGTCAGCGGTGTCTGCGCCGCAGCAGCATCCAACCCATCATCGCGAAAGCGAAGACCTCGCCGCCTCCGCCGCCGCCAGGCCGGCCGGGCGTGGAGCAGTCGCAGCGCGCGACCTGATCCAGGGGTGCCGGAGCCGCCGCCGAGCTGCCGCCGCTGCCGCTCGACCCGCACGCCGCGGCGCAGGCGGCCGGATCCTGGGTGACGCAGGTGCAGTGATCGGTGCACGTGGCGCAGTTGCCGCAGTCCGCGCCGGTGCAGCCCGGCGTCCCGACGGCCGCGCCACCGCCGGTGGAGCCGCCCGCACCCTGGGACGAGTTGCACACGCCGGTGCACACCTTCTGGTCCCCGGACACGCACATGCAACGCGAGTAGCAGTCCTTGCAGGCATAGCAGGTCGGCACGGCGCACGTCGCTGCGCCTCCGCCTCCGCCCACGCCGTTGCCTCCACTACCGCCACTCCCGGTGTTGCAGATCCCGGCGCACGCCTTGGCGTCTGCGAGCTGGCACACGCACTTCGACACGCAGCCGACGCAACCGCCGCAGTCCGGTGCAACGTTACAGCCGCCGGTCGAGCCGCCGCTGCCGCCCGTACCGCTGCCGCCCGCACCGCTGCCGCCCGTACCGCTGGCGCCGGTTCCGCCGAAGCCGCCGCCTCCGAAGCCGCCACCGCCGAAGCCGCCGCCTCCAAAGCCGCCGGCTCCGGATCCGCCGCTGCCCGTGCCCCCGCCGGTCCCACCGCCGCCCACCGCCACTCCCGGGCAGCCGATGGTCGACGTGGAGTCGATGACGTCCGCCGTCACGGCCTTGTGCTCGCTCCAGCCTACCGCCGAGGTGCCGAGCAGGTACTGGGTGACGAACGGACTCACGTCGAGCACAGGGTGGTGGCCGCCGCACGAGCAGCTGCATGCGGCTTGTTCCACGCAGCGGTTCGGCCCGCAGTCGGCCACCTGCACGACGCACTGCTTGCCGCCAGCCTGGACGAGCAGCTTGGTCCCGCAACCAAACCGCGAGCGATCCGCCGCGTACGCCCAGGTGGCGTCGGCCGTGCCCCCGCACGACATGGTCTGGGTGTCGGCGCCGCCCCCGAACGTGGTGACGTAGTAGACGCTGTCGGCAGGAATATCGGAATAGGTGAGCTGGGCGCAGGTGCCGCTGCCGACGCAGGTGCAGCCGCCGACGGTCGGGGAGCTGACCTGCGCCACGGACTCCGTTTCGGGCTGCGACGACGAGCACGATACGGCGAGCGCGGCCACCAGGACCGGGATGACGGCCTGCAACACGCGTCTCAGTCGCGTTCGCCCGGATGCGCCGCGGGGCCGGTACACAAGCGCAGGATATCACGAGGCCGTCGTGCCCCGGGCGTCTCCAGGGCAAACCGCGGGAAAATGGCCTATGGGAGTGGTAGGCTCCCGGGTGTCGGCGCAGCTGGGTGAGCGGCGCCGTCGCACGATGCGCGACACCACCGTCACCGATATGCCGCTGGGCGTCCAGGCGCCCCAGAGGCGACGCGAGCCTGGCGTCGCGGTGCTGTTCTCCCGCGCGCCCATGTGGCCGGTGCCGGTCGTGATGGCCGGGCCGCTCAAGGCCGGGCGGGCGGACACCGCGGAGGTCTGCCTCGACGACAAGGCCGTCTCGTGGGAGCACGCCGTGCTCGAGCCGCACCCGGAGGGGATCCTGGTGACGGACGGCGGCAGCCGGAACGGGTCGTTCGTGGACGGCGCGCCGGTGAGCGCGCCGCGCACCCTGGCCCCATTTGGCTCGTTGATCCGCATGGGAGGCTCGCTGCTGGTCGCGAGCGACGACGTGCTGGCGTTCGAGTACGACGAGGCGCGCAACCACCCCGGGTTCGTGGGCGGTCCGTCCCTCGACGACGTGCGCGCGCGCATCGCGATGATCGCCGCGACCCGCGATCCCGTGCTGCTCGAAGGCGAAACCGGCACCGGCAAGGAGGTCGCTGCAGAGGCCCTCCACCAAGCGAGCGGGCGCCGGGGGCGCCTGGTCGGGCTCAACTGCGCCGCCGTCGCTCCGGAGCTCGTGGAGTCGGAGCTGTTCGGGCACGCGCGCGGCGCGTTCTCGGGTGCGACCGCCGCCCGCAGCGGTCTGTTCCGATCAGCGGACCAGGGCACGCTGCTGCTCGACGAGATCGGCGAGATGCCGCTGTCGCTCCAGGCCAAGCTGCTTCGGGTCGTCGAGACCGGCGTGGTCCGCGCGGTCGGCGATGACCGGGAAATCGCGGTCGACGTGCGCATCATCGCCGCGACCAACCGCAACCTGGAAGAGTGCGTCGCCGACGGTGCGTTCCGCGCCGACCTGCTCCACCGCATCGCCGCGGTGCGGCTCGTGCTGCCGCCGCTGCGCGAACGGCGCGAGGATCTGCCGCTCCTCTGCGGCTATTTCCTCTCCGAGCGGCAGATGTCGATCACCGCGACGGCACTGGAACGGCTGTGGCTGCACGCCTGGCCGGGGAACCTGCGCGAGCTCAAGAACCTGATGCACGCCGCTGCGAGCGCCGCGGCGCACGACGGACGCGACGTGGTCCACCCCGAGGATCTGCAGGCGCTCGACGCCGCCAGCGGCGACGATCTGCGTTCACGCGTTCTGGAAGCGCTGACCTCGACGCGCGGCAACATGACCCAGGCTGCGCGCAGGATCGGCATGGCACGGTCGGTGCTCTACGAGACAGTCAAACGGCTGCGACTCGATCCGGCGTCGTTCCGGGGGCGCTCGAGATGAGATCGTCACCCGACTGGAGCCGGGAGATGCCGCCGTTTCCCGAAAGGATCGGCCGCTACGAGCTGCTCCTGCCGATCGCGGCGGGGGGCGCGGGCACGGTCTACCTGGCACGCAGCATCGGTCTTGCCGGCTTCGAACGCGAAGTCGCGCTCAAGCTCACGCACGCCCAGCTGCGCGAAGACCCGCATTTCGCGCACTCGCTGATCCAGGAAGCCACGATCGCCGGACGCATCCGGCACCCGAACGTCGTCCCCGTGCTCAACGTCGACGAAGATCCGTTCGGCGTGTTCCTGGTGATGGAATACGTGGAAGGCGAAGCCCTGTCGGGTCTGGTGAAGCTCGCCGACGCGGCCGGAGGACAGGTTCCGGAACGGATCGCCCTCACCATCGTGGCCGACGTGCTCGAGGGGCTCGAGGCTGCGCACGACCTCACCGATACGGACGGCACGCCGCTCGGTCTGGTGCACCGCGACGTGACCCCGCACAACGTGCTGGTCGGCGTGGACGGCATCGCGCGGCTCACCGACTTCGGCATCGCAAAAGCGACCACCCGCGTCGGACTGACCGCCACAGGACGCATCAAGGGCAAGGTCGCGTACATGTCGCCGGAGCAGGCGCTCGGCCGGTCGCTCGATGCCAGTACGGATCTATGGGCCGTCGGCGTGATCCTGTGGGAGCTCATGACGGGCGTGCGATTGCACGTCGGAACCAGCGACGCCGCCACGCTGCTCCGCATCGTCAGCGAGCCACCGCTCAGCGCCAGCACCTTCCGGCCGGATCTGCCGTACGAGATCGACGCCCTGATCTCCCACGCGCTCACGATGAACCGACTCGAGCGCCCGTCGAGCGCTGCGGCATTCGCCGCCGAGCTCGAAGCGGCTGCGGCGGCCACCTGGGGCCGCGCGTCGCGGCACGAAGTCGCCGCGTGGGTCCGCGAGCTCGTGGCCGAGCGGTTGGCTCTCAGGCGCTCCAAGATCGACGAGGTGATCGAGCTCCGGGGCCGACTCGGACAGCTCGGGCGCGTCGCGCTGGGCTCCAGCCCGTCGGCGGCGCCCAGCGCGCCGACCATCACCGGAGTGGGCATCGGGCCCGACGCGGCGACCCGGATGGACCGGCTGTCGGTTCCGGACCCCATCTCTGCGCCGAACTCCGCGCCCGAAGCCACCCGCACGGAGACCGCGAGCGTCACGTCGCTCAAGGCCCGAACAGGCCGCTCGCGCATGCGCTGGGCGCCCGTGATCGCCGCGGTCGTGACGCTCGCGCTCATCGGCGTCGCGGCAGCGGCCCTGCACCACAGCGCACCGGCAGCCAGCGTATCGGCCGTTGTTGCGCCGACGGCCCCGGCTAGTCTGGCTCTCGAGCCCTCGGCCAGCGCGCCGCCCGCCACGGCGTCCGATTCGCCTGCCGTGGAGCCCAGCGATCTGCCGCTTTCGCCGGACGAGCTGCCGCTCCTGCCGAGCGCGAAGCCCCCGGCCCGGGTGCACGCCCACCGCGCGATCCGCCACGCCCGCTCCACCCACAAGCCGGCACCCGCCGTGACGATCCACCTGGACACCACCCCGCAGAAGCCGGAAAAGACGGGGCCCGGGCTCCTGGGAAGCCCCTACGAGAAGGACAACGAGTGACGCGGACGGCTCCGTTCTTTGCAGCGCTGGCAGCGATCGCGATCGTGACAGCCGCCGCACCTGCGCGTGCCGATCGCGAAGACAAGGCACAGAAGCTCTTCGAATCGGCAACGAGCCTGTTCCAGAAGGGGGACTACGACAGCGCGGCACAGCGCTTCATGCGCGCATTCAAGCTCGTGCCGCACGCCAACACCGCGTTCAATGCGGCGCTCTCGTGGGACGCCGCCAGCGACAACGCGCGCGCCGCCAATGCCTTCAAGCTGGCGCTCGATCGCGGCCTGGCGCGGCTGGCGCGCGAACGGGCGGAAGGCCGGCTCGATGAGCTCAAGGAGAAGCTCGGTCGCGTGCGCGTCCATGCCCCCGCCGGGTCCAGGGTCCTGGTCAGCGACGAGACGCGCGAAGCGCCCGCGGAGATCTACGTGGAACCGGGCATCCACGACGTGGTCGTGGTGCTTCCGGACGGAAAACGCCGTGTCCACCGCATCCACGTCCACGCCGGCGACACAAGCCATGTGTCCGTGGCGGGCGGCACAGCCGCAGACGAGTCGTCGTCGAACACGCTTCGCACCGTCGGCTGGGGGTCCATCGTGACTGCAGCGGTGCTCGGCGCCGTGTCGATCGGGCTGGAGGCGCGAGCCGCCAAGCTGCGCTCGGATTTCAACATCTCGAACCGCACGGACGCCTCCCAGCGCACCGCCGTCCTGCACGCCCAGACGTGGGCGACCGTCGGATGGGTCGCCACCGGCGTGGCCGGCGTCACCGGTATCGCGCTGGTGGTCGGATCGCCGAGCGGGCCGGAGACGCGCGTGTCGATCGTGCCAGGCGGCGTGAGCTTGTCGCGGACGTTCTAGGCGTGTGACGGCGGGCCGGGGGCTCAAGGAGGCGGGGCCACGCACGTGCCCGCTGGCGGCGTAGGTGCCGGCTCTTTCGCGCACTGCGAGCTCGCGCTGTCGCAGTAGCCCGATGCGCAGTTGTCATCGTCCTTGCAGGCTTGTCCGTTGGCGAGCACCGCCGCGCACGTGCCGGGCGCGTAGGGGTCGAACTTGCAGTACAGGCCGTCCTGGCAGTCGCTCGACCCGAAGCAGCTCTTGCCGGCCGAAAGCCTCGGCAGGCACGTGCGCGTGTTGTTGATGTCGCAGTAGAGTCCCGACTGGCATGGGCCGTTGCAGTAGTCTCCCTGGGCGCCGGGTGGCTCGCACTGGAAGCCCGTAGCCACCCCATTCGAATCCAGGCCGGTCGGCACGCAGCTCAGACCGCTCTGGCAGCGCATGCCTGAAGCGCTGGGGTCCGTGTCGCTGCAGTCGTCACCCGTCGCGCCCGGGGCACGGCAGATCTTCTGGGTGCCGGTGTCGGCGCACCAGCCGACCGCGCAGAAGTCGAGCGCACCGCACAGATCGCCGGGCTGGGGGGCCGCCGCGCACTTCTGCGTGGGATCGCAGTACAGCGGTTTCGCTGCGTTCGGGTCGCACGGAATCGTGGTGCAGTCGTCGTGGAGCTGGGAGTAGTTGGCGCAGGTCGGAGTGGGCGAGCCGCCACAATAGGTGCCGTTCGGGCAATTGTAGGTGCCGACGCAGGCATCGCCCGCGCCGACCACGCTCTTGCACTTGCCGCCGTTGCACACGTCGCCGTATCGACACTGCTCGGTCGCCTGGCAAGCGCCGTCGAGCGGCACATTGGCCACGAGGCACTGCTGGGAAGTGCAGACGTAGCCCGGTGCGCAACCGCCAGGCTCGCAACTGCCATTGGCGGGCGCCAAGGCGTGGCACTTGTCGTCGCTGCCGCAGTAGGCTGAAGTCGGATCGCACGGGACCTTGCTGCAGTCCTGGGTCAGGCTCGCGTAGGCCGCGCACGTGCACGTGTTGTCCGAGCAATAGCCGTGCGCGCACTCGTTCACGTCGAACGCGAGCTTGCCGAAGCCGGCCTTGTAGTTTGCGTAGTCGTAACAGTTTCCGGAGATGGCTTGCTTTCCGGGGAACGCAGCGGCGCAGGTGGGTCGGTCGTAGAAGAACCCGCACACGTTGGGGTCGAAGGAGTCGAGGCACTTCTGCGCCTGGGCTGGCAGGTAGCCCAGCCGTCCAGCTGTAACCTCGCTCAACAGGTCAGCGCAGCGCAGTTGTTGATATTGCCGATCGTCGGTGGTGCAGGTCCCGCCGCGGCACGCGGCGAACCAGGTGCACCAGTGATCGACGAATGCGCTGCAGAAATCGCCCAGCGCCGGACCGCTGCCTGCGTCGGTTCCGGCTTCGGTGGCGGCGTCCGTTCCCGCGTCGGCGCCCGCACTGCCCGCCTGGCCGCCGTCCATGCCCGCGGTCCCGCCCTGGGCGCTGTCAGTGCCCGCGTCGCCGGGAGCGCCCGCTGCGCCGCCGCTGGCGTGGCTGCCGCTGCTGCCGCTGCTGCCGCAGCCGATGGAGGCCAACACCACGGTCGCTGTTGCCGCGACAATCGAAGCACACTTCCCTGCCAAGCCAATGCGCACCGCTACCTCCGCGACGCGGACTCTCGCACGGGAAGTTGATGGGCATCAAGGGCCCTGAAAGCGTAGCGCGCGGCGGATCGAGCGCGAGTCGAGCGCGGCTCGACGGCAGCGAGCACGTCCCGCAGGCCGCGTGGCGGCATCCACCGGAGACTCGACTACGCGCCCCCGAGCGAAGCGGCGGGTGCGGTCTTCGCGGCGGTGCCCCGCGCGCGGAGCCGAGGTTGGACCGCGAGCGCGCGAAGGCCCGCCCGACGCGAAGCGCGCGTGGGCAGCCAATCCGCTGACGCCCGCGCGAAGGACCGCTAGACTCGCGGACGTGATCCCGTTGTCCTCCAAGCGCAAGCGCGTCGCCGCCCTCCTGGCCGGTCTCGTGATGGCAGCCTGCGGCGGGAACGTTCGGAATTCGAATTCCGGTACTGGGGGCAGCGGCGGAGCAGATGGCGGCTCGACTGGCGGTAGTGGCGGAAGCCCGGCGGGCGACGCCGGCGGATGCGGCGCCGGGACCAAGCCCTGCGGCGGAGCGTGCGTGAGCGAGGACGATCCTTCTTACGGCTGTTCGACCTCGTCGTGCGCGCCCTGCGCCCTGCCCAATGCCACCGCCACGTGCAAGAAGCCCCCGGGGGGCGTGGGCAAGTTGTTCTGCGCCCTGCAGACCTGCACCCCCGGCTTCGCCGACTGCAACAAAGACCCCGCCGACGGCTGCGAGGTCGACGTGGCCAGCGACCCGGACAACTGCGGTGCCTGCGGGAGTTCGTGCGATCCCACGGGCACGTCGTGCTTCTACTGCATGCAGGGGTTCTGCAGTGTGCCCGGCTGCCCGGTCAACACAGCCGACTGCAACTGCGACCCAGCCGACGCCTGCGAAGTCGACCTGCAGATCGATCCGACCAACTGCGGCTTCTGCGGCCACGCCTGCGCGCCAGGGCAGAGCTGCGTCAACGGGCTCTGCAACTGAGCCCTACTTCGGCTTCGGCCAGGGCGCGTCCGCCGCGCTGCCGAGCGAATAGCCCGCTTTCCGGAGCTTCGGCCGGCAGATGTCCTCGCACAGATCGTATTCGCGATCGATCGTGAGCACCGTCCCCTTCGCGTCTTCCATCAGGCAGCCGCGGGTTGGGCAGTGCGGCAGGCCCAGCGTGTGGCCCATCTCGTGCACCGCGGTCTTGCCGAGGCGGATGCGGGCGTGTGCGGCGCTCTTCGCGCGGCGCTTGCAGCGGAATGACGACAGTACGCCGACGCGGCCGTCCAGCGTCGCGAGGCCCACGATGCCCCAGTCCTTGTATTTCCCCTTGGTGGTCGAGATGTCGACGCCGGTCAGGCCGAGCACGCGGAAGGCGTCGTCGGGCCCCCGCGTGCGCAAGAACTCGAGCAGCTTCTCGGCGCGGTAGCGATGCCGCGGCGGGTAGTACGCCGAATGCGGCAGCGGTACGCGGTCGAGTAGCTTCACATCCATCTGGTAGAAGACGGAAAGCGCCTGCCCCACTAGCGCCACGTCCGCGTCGGGCAGCGCGCGACCCAGCGGCTGGATGTGGACGCGGCGCTTCTCTCCCGCCAAAGCGGTCGGTGCGATCCCGCTCGCGGCGACGAGCGCCATGGCCTGCAGAAGCTGTCGTCGCGAAGGGCTCATGCGCGCACCTCACTTCAAGCGTGACATCGTTTCCGCGTCGAGGCGCACCGGTTCGCGCGGCAGCTCTGCGAGGTCGAAAATCGGTACGATGTCCGCAGCCCTCGCGCGATCGGGCACCTCGAGCCCGGCGCTCCGCGCTGCCCACACGACGACGGCGCGCGCGTCGACGCCCGTCTCGCGCAGCTCCGAGAGGCTCAGGTCGTCGGCGCGCTTGGCCAGGCGCCGGCCGTCGGCGTCGACCACCAGCGGCACGTGGAACCAGTCGGGATGCGGCAGCCCCAGCGCACGCTGCAAGTGCCACTGCCGGGCCGTGCTCGGCAGGAGGTCGTCGCCGCGCAGCACTTCGGTCACGCCCTGCCGCGCGTCATCGACGACGACCGCGAGCTGGTAGGCCGGCGTGCCGTCGCGCCGCCCGATCAGGAAATCACCGACCTCCGTCTCGACGTCGATCGACAGCGCCGCCGCGATGCCATCGCGGATCTCGACTGGACCCGGCGGCACCCGGAAGCGCACGCCTGCCGCGCGCCCGGTGCGCCGCTCGGCGACTTCCAGCGAATCGAAGCGGCCGCGACACGTGCCCGGGTAGCGGAGCTCGCCCTCGCCGGCGTGTGGCGCGCTCGCTGCGCGCAGCTCGCCGCGCGTGCAAACGCAGGGGTAGGCGAGCCCCCGCTCGAGCAGATCGGAAGCCGCCGCGCGGATCGGCTCGAGCCCGGCCGACTGCAGCTCCACCGCTCCGTCCCAGTCGAGCCCCAGCCATTCCAGGTCGCGCAGCGCCGCCTCGATCATGCCCGGCCGCACGCGCGGTGCATCGAGATCCTCCATCCGCATCCGCATCGTCCCGCCGCGCGCGCGGACGTGCCACCACGCGAGCAGGAAGCTCCGCGCGTGCCCCAGATGCAGAAGGCCCGTCGGGCTCGGCGCCAGCCGCCCTACCGGCGGGCCGTCGCCGGCTGCGTCATCCGCCATCCCTGCAACCGCACTGCGCGACGCGCCGCCCGTTCTCGTTCACGAGCTTCTTGGCGTGATCGCAGCGCGCGTCGTCGTCACCCGCGAGCCGGCACACCGCGTCGGCCGCGCGCTTGAGCGATGCGAACGCCTTGCACGCTGTGTCACAGCGCGATTCCTCGTCGGCAGCGGCTGTCGAGGTGCGCGACGTCGGCTTCGTGCCCGAGCTCGCGGCGCCCCCCGCCATCTGCGCGGCCTTCGCCGGCGCGTAGAGCACGACCAGCCGCTGGTTCGCCCGCAGGAGCGCGGCCTCGGCGTCCGACACGCTGCTGAACTCCGGCGCCTTGGTCTTCTTGTCTCCGTCGGACAGGCTGTTCGGGCCCTCTTCAGCGCGATACTCCCGGTTGGCCGAGCCGGGTGCCGCCTGGCCGGCCCCGGGCGCGGCGGGGGTAGGCGCGACGGTCTGGGCCTCCGGCTGTTCGCTCTGTGCCGGAGGCTGTGCAGGGGTCGCGGCCGGTGCCGGACGCGGGGCCTGTGCGGCACAGCCGCCGAAGAGCAGCGTCAGGGCGATCAGTGGGAGCGGGGTCCGGATTCGGGGGGGCATGGTGGGGTCCGGGGGTCGAAACGGCGCTCAGCCTAGCCGATCATGTTGTACGTATGGGCCGCCGGGACGACCTTCCGGGAACGGAAATGCTCGATCGAGTCGACAACGCCTATCTCTACGTGGACGAGCTTCCCGGCCTTCCCGTCGTCCGGGTCCGCCGCAGCGAGCAGGCCTTTCCGTCGGTGGCCGAGGCGGTGGCCTCGTTCAGCGCGGTCAACCGCGAGCTGGAGCGCCTGGACCGCCCTGCCTATGGCCTCCTGATCGATACCCGGGCGGCCAGCGGTCGCAATGACGCCGAGTTCGAGCAGGCCTTTGCGCCGCTCCGCGCAGCCATGCAGCGCGGCTTCGCGCGCGTGGCCGTGCTCGTGCGCTCCGTCACCGGGACACTGCAGGTGCAGCGCCACGCGCGCGAGGACGGGCTCGAGGTCCGCTCGTTCACGGACCAGGGCGCGGCGCTCGCCTGGCTGGTGGCCGGACTGGGCTAGGACAGCTCCGCCCGGCGGTAGATGGTGACGACCGCCGCGCCGCCCAGGCCCAGGTTGTGCTGCAGGGCGACCTTGGCGCCGTCGACCTGGCGCTTGTCTGCCTTGCCGCGCAGCTGCCAATTGAGCTCGGCGCACTGCGCGAGGCCGGTGGCGCCGAGCGGATGGCCCTTGGAGATGAGGCCGCCGGAGGGATTGACGACCCACTTGCCGCCGTAGGTCACGGCGCCCGAGTCGATGAGCTCGCCGCCCTTGCCCTCTTCGGCCAGGCGCAGGCCCTCGTAGGTCAATAGCTCGTTGCTCGAGAAGCAGTCGTGCAGCTCGATCACGTCGACGTTCTCGGGGCCGATGCCGCTCATCTCGTAGGCCTGGTCGGCGGCCTTCTGCGTCATGTCGTAGCCGACCATCTTGATGCAGCTCTTGTCGTCGAAGGTGCTGGGCATGTCGGTCGCCATGGCCATGCCCGCGATCTCGACGGCGTTGTCCTGCAGGTTGTGCTTCTTGACGAAGTCCTCGCTGGCGAGGATTGCCACGCCGGCGCCGTCCGAAGTCGGGCAGCACTGCAGCTTGGTGAGCGGCTCGTACACCATCTTCGCGTTCAGGATGTCGTCGAGCGAGTACTCGTCCTGGAACTGCGAGTAGGGGTTGTTGACCGAGTGCTTGTGGTTCTTCAGCCCGATCTTGGCGAACTGCTCCGCGGTGGTGCCGTACTTCTCCATGTGCTCGCGGCCCGCGTTGCCGAACAGCTGCGGCGCGGGCGGGGCCGGTGCGAAGTCGCGCAGGCTCATCATGAGCAGCATGTGCTTGTCCATGGGGTTCGTGCGGTCCATGTACTTGGCGCCGAGCGAGCCCTTCTCCATCTTCTCGAAGCCGGCGGCGAGCACGCACTCGGCGAGGCCGCCCTCGACCAGTTGCTTGGCGAGGAAGAGCGCCGTGGAGCCCGTGGAGCAGTTGTTGTTCACGTTGTAGATGGGCATGCCGGTGAGCCCGAGCTCGTACAGCGCGCGCTCGCCCGAGGTGGACTCGCCGTAGCAGTAGCCCGCGACGGCCTGCTGGACCTCGCTGAAGTCGATGCCCGCGTCCGCGAGCGCTTTCTCGCCCGCTTCCTTCACCATCTGCGGGTAGTCCCAGTCTTTCGATCCGGGCTTCTCGAACTTCGTCATCCCCACGCCGACCACGTAGACTTTCCTGCCCATTTGCTCGCTCCTTTTCCGCCGATCCGGTAGCGCCTTGCGCCTCGTCGCAGGTGCGCTCCGGAAAACTGGCCGATCGGTCGAATACGATATCCAGCGCGGGCGTGCAAGCGACAGCGCTGCCGCGTGGCTGGAGCCCGTGATCGCCCGAGCCCGGCGCTGCAGGGCGTGGAGCTCAGGCCCCGGCCGGGCTCGCGGCGGGAGGCGCCTTGCGCCCGGCGCGGGTCTTCTTGATCTTCTCCACCAGTTCGCGCGGCGCGATGGTGCCGAACAGCCAGTCGGCGAGTGGAACGGTCACGTTGAAGTTCCACTTCTGCATCAGGCGCGGGTCGTGGTGGCGTGCGTGCAGCTCGCTGAGCTGCTTCAGGAAGGGCAGCTTGTAGACCACGGACGTCTCCGGCAGGTGGTAGGCCAGGTGCGACAGCTCGTAGCCAACGACGTACACGCTGGAGGTCATCAGCACCAGCCAGCCGACGTTCGGCGAGATCAGCGCGCCAGCGAGTGCCGCAGCGGGCGCGGCCATGGCTACGATGCCCGCCGCGCCCACGGCCGGCAGGAGCACCAGCCGCATCTCGCGGGCCGAGCGGATCTCCATGTCGCCATAGCGGTAGACGCGGTGGTGCTCCGGCGTGTGGCGATCGTAGAGCACGGCCAGGGGCTTGAATCGCTTGTTGCGGCGGTGCAGGAGATTGCGGTGAGCATGCCACTCCATCACGTTGGAGAGTGCGAACGTGACAGGGACCGCGACGAGCTCGATCGGTGCGAGCCCATGGATCTTCCACACGGCCAGCGCTAGCGCGCCGGCGCCGAGGCCCAGCGTCGAGCCGAGGTGCGCCCACGGCGAGTACCAGCGGGGGATGCGGCTCATCATCCCGTCGCGGAACTCCTCCCGGCTCTGTTCGCCCCGGAAGTACCGGCGATCGTCGTCCTCGGAGAAGCTCGGCTCCGTCGGGTTCGCGGTCTCGGCCATGTCCCAGCTGTACGTTCTGTTTTTACAGAACGCAAGCTCATGGCGGGGTGGGCCCGCGGGCCTATGGCAATCGCGACGAACCCGGAACGTGTGGCGCGCCAGCGTGACGCTATTCTAGCCGCGATGAGACGTTGTCGACCGGAGTTGCGCGAATGAGCGACGGGAGCGATCCCTTCGCGCACCATCCCGAGCTGCGCGGGCGCATCGTGCCGTACCAGGAGTCGCGGTTCCGCGACTTCAATCTCGGTGAGCTCGACGAGGCATTGCGCGAGCTCGACCAGCCGGGTCTCCGGCGTGTTCCCGACGAAGAGCGGGAGGCGGGCCGGCGGTGCACATTGGAAGGCCGCTGGGATCGCGACTTGTGGGTGTTCGCCTACGGCTCGCTGATGTGGGATCCAGGGCTGCATTTCGCCGAGGTCCGCCGTGCGCGTCTGGACGGTCACGAACGGCAGTTCTGTCTGGAGACGACTTTCGGTCGCGGCTCGGACGATCAGCCCGGGCTCATGCTCGGGCTGGTGCCAGGTGTTGGCTGCGAGGGGCTGGCCTTCCGCATCCCCAGAGAGCGCATCGAGGTGGAGACCGGGATCGTGTGGCGCCGAGAAAGACTATTTCACGCCTACGTGCCGACATTCGCCCGCGTCGAGACCGCGCTTGGTCCCGAGCAGGCGCTCGTTTTTCTGATCGATCCGACCTCCGGGCTCTACCTGGGCGAGCTGACGTTCGAGGAGCAGGCCCACCGCATGGCCCACGCCTACGGCTTCCTCGGCTCGGGTTTCGAGTACCTGCACAACGTCGTCCACCAGCTCGCCGCGGTGGGGATCGACGATCCCGGGATCACGGCGCTGTATGCCAGAGCCGTCGAGCTGCGAGAGGGCGCCGCTGCACAACCCTGAGCGACGCGCTTCCTGGAGGGCTTCGCCTCAGCTCCCCATCATGTTGGCGGCCACGACCAGGCCGACCACCAAGAGAAGCACGGAGCCTGCGACACCCAGCAGCGCCAGCCTCCGGAAGAGGATGATCCTGCGATGTTCGGGGGGGAGCGCCGAGGCCGGGATCTTGCCGTGCGTTGGGCAGAAGTGCGCGCTGGCGATGGCCTTCACGATCAATATTCCGACGAGGCCTCCCGCACCCCTGCCGATCGCGCCGGCAGTGCCCGACCGGGACGACATGAACGCGCCGCACGTGGGGCAGGGGATTCTGCCGAATAGTCCCGGGCTAGCAGCCTGCGCAGAGCCTTGCTGCACCTGCTGCTGCGGGTAGCCCTGCTGCTGCTGCGGGTAGCCCTGCTGCTGTTGCTGCTGCGGATAGCCCTGCTGCTGCGGATAGCCCTGCTGCTGCGGATAGCCCTGCTGCTGCGGGTAGCCCTGCTGCTGCGGATAGCCCTGCTGCTGCGGATAGCCCTGCTGCTGCTGCGGGTAGCCCTGCTGCTGCGGGGCGGTCTGTTGTTGGAAGGCCTGCTGCTGTTGTGCCGGGTAGCCGCCCTGCGGAGGTTGCCCGTACGGATTGTGCGGAGGTCCGCCTGGATTTCCCGGCTGCATGATGCATCGAGGTTACCCGAGCCCTCCAGCCAACTCAATCTGCAGGGCATGGCTGGAAGGAAGCGGCTCCCCGGCGCTTTCGAAGCGCTATTATCCCCGGCGATGCTCCGCCGGTCGTTGTTCGTGGCCCTGTCTCTGGCCGCTGTGTCGGGCTGCTCGTCGGGAAAGTCGCAGGCGCCGGCGGCGTCGCAGCCGACTGCCGACTGGAACGCCGAGGCGAAGAAGCTCCTGACCGGCCCCGACTGGTACCGCCACGCGATCTTCTACGAGGTGTACGTCCGATCCTTCCAGGACTCGAACGGCGACGGCATCGGCGACTTCAAGGGGCTCACGTCGCGGCTCGACTATCTGAAGGAGCTCGGGGTCGACGCGATCCGGCTGATGCCGATGTACCCCACGCCCTTCAAGGACTCGGGCTACGACATATCGGACTACGAGGCCATCAACCCCGACTACGGGACGATGGCCGACTTCGACGGGTTCTTGAAGCAGGCTCACCAGCGGGGCATCCGGGTGCTGGCTGATCTGGTGTTGAACCACACGTCCGACCAGCATCCGTGGTTCCAGGAATCGCGCAAGGACAAGACCAACCCCAAAGCGGACTGGTACATCTGGTCGGATACGCCCTCCAGTCCGGACATCGGCTGCGGCACCGACAATCCCAAGTTCGGCAAGTCCGCGTGGCAGCTCGACCCTGTGCGGGGCCAGTACTACTTCCACCGCTTCTATCCCGAGCAGCCCGACCTGAACTACAGAAACCCCGAGGTGGTGAAGGCCACGCTGGACGTGGCGCGCTACTGGCTGGACAAGGGTGTGGACGGCTTCCGCTGCGGCGTGATCGCCTTCCTCTACGAGTCGGCGAACGGCTGCGATTTTCTCCCCGGGACGCATGACTACATCAAGAAGCTGCGCGCGCTGCTCGACCAGTACCCCGATCGCGCCATGGTGGCCGAGTCGACCGACTTCAATACCTCCGGCCAGTACTTCGGCAACGGCCAGAATATGTTCCACATGGCGTTCGACTTCGCCTACGGTTACTTCTGGCAGTTCCCTTTCGCGGGCGGGAACGCCGGTGCCATCAAGACCGCGTTCCAGAACGCACAGGACACCTATCCCCCCGGCGCGCAGGATGGCGCTGGTGATCGGCTCCCACGATGTGTCCGCGCCTACATCACGGCGACGGGGGACGAGACGCGCGCCCGGCGCGCCGCCCTGATCCAGATGACGATGCCCGGCTCGCCCTTCATCTACTACGGAGAAGAGCTGTCGCTGCGCTCGGGCAAGCAACAGGTGGTCGACTCGCGGGACTACGCGCGCACGCCGATGCTCTGGGACGCGGGGCCGGGCTACGGTTTCACAAGCGGCAAGCCCTGGATCGCCTTCGGGGAGGATGCCGACAACACCAACCTGGCGGCGGAAAAGTCCGATCCGGGCTCGATGTACAACTGGTACAAGAAGCTCCTCGCCCTCAGGCGTGGGCGGGCGGTGTGGGGCACCGGCCAGCTCCGGCTGCTCGAGACCGACACTGGCGCTGTCCTGGCCTACGTGCGCCAGGACAGCCGCTTCGAGTATCTGGTCGCGGTGAACATGACGTTCCGACAGCCAGACGGCGACAATTGCCGACGCGAAGTTGCCTGGGAGTGGCAAGCTCGCGTGGGGCGCCGGGAAGCTCGGCGTGCATGGTGACTCGGCGACAGTGCAACTCCCTGGGAGCGAAGACGCGATCTTCCAGATCAAGTGACGAGGTTGACGATGAGTGCGTACACGACTGCAGACATCCGCAACATTGTGCTCGTCGGGCAGGCGGGCTCGGGCAAGAGCACGCTGGTGGAAGCACTGCTCTCGGCGGCGCAGGGCAAACCCGGCAGCACCGAAAGCAAGCGCGGCGAGGCGCTCACGGATTTCGACCCGCTGGAGCATGACTACCACCATTCGCTGAACCTCGCGGTGGCCAGCGTCGAGTTTTCGGGCAAGCACATCAATCTGATCGACGCTCCCGGCTACTCGGACTTCCTGGGCCAGACGCTGGGCGGCCTGGCGGCGGCCGACACCATGGTGGTCGTGGTCAACGCGACCTCCGGCATTGAACCGATGACCCGGCGCATGATGGACCGCGCTGCCGCGCAGCACCTGCCTTGCATGGTGGTGGTCAACAAGATCGACGCCGATCCGGATCACCTGAGCGAGCTGCTGGACGCGCTCACCGAGGCGTTTGGCCGGGGCTGCCTGCCGCTGGACCTTCCGGCGGGGCACGCCGAGAAGGTGGTCGACGTGGTCAGCCAGAACGAAGGCGAGTCCGACATCTCCTCGCCGGTGGCCGCGCACACCGCGCTCGTCGAGCAGGTGGTCGAGGTCGACGAGGCGGCCATGGAGCAGTACCTGGAGCAGGGCGATGTCGACCCGGCGGCGCTGCACGCTCCATTCGAACAGGCGCTGCGCGAAGGGCACCTGATCCCGGTCTGCTTCGTCTCCGCGCGCACCGGCGCCGGCGTGCCGGAGCTTCTGCATGTGCTCACCGAGCTGGCTCCCAACCCGCTGGAGGGCAACCCGCACGCGTTCGTGCAGCAGAAGGACGGCGAGAGCGAGGAGCTCTGGGCAAAGCCGGACCCGGAACTCCCGCTCCTGGCCCACGTGTTCAAGGTCGACCACGACACCTTTGCGGGCAAGATTGCCCACATCCGCGTGCACCAGGGCACGCTGAAGAAGAACAGCCAGGTGCTGCTCGATCGCGAAGGCAGGTCGTTCAAGGTTTCGCACCTCGTGCATGTCCAGGGTGCCAAGCACACGGAAGTGGACGAGGTGAGGGCAGGGGACATCTGCGCCATCACCAAGGTGGAGGAGCTGCACCAGGATGCGGTTCTTCACGCCGATCACGAACAGGACGCGGTCGGGCCGCCGCGCATGCAGTATCCGACGCCGCTGGTGGGCCTGGCGCTGGCCGCCAAGCGCCGCGGTGACGAAGGCAAGATCACCGACGTGCTGCACCGTCTGGTCGCCGAAGATCCGGGACTTCGCATCGAGCACGACATGGCCGCTGGCGAGACGGTGCTCAGGGGGCTGGGTGATCTTCACCTCAAGGTCGCGCTCGACAAGCTGGAGAAACGCTACAACGTCCAGGTCGAGACGCATCCGCCCAGCATTCCCTACCGCGAGACGATCACCCGACCCGCATCGGGCCATCACCGCCACAAGAAGCAGACGGGCGGCGCCGGCCAGTTCGGCGAGGTGTTCCTCGAGGTCGAACCGCTGGCGCGCGGCACGGGCTTCGAGTTCGTCGACCAGATCAAGGGCGGGACGATCCCGGGCCAGTTCCTGCCCGCGGTGGAGAAGGGCGTGCGCCAGGTGCTCGGTTCCGGGGTGATCGGCGGCTATCCGGTCCAGGACGTGCGCGTCACCGTCGTCGACGGCAAGCACCACGCGGTGGACTCGAAGGAAGTGGCGTTCATCGTGGCCGGTCGCAAGGCCTTCCTCGACGCGCTGGACAAGGCGGGGGCCGTCCTGCTCGAGCCGATGGTGGATCTCGAGGTCACCGCCCCGGCCGCCCACATGGGCGACATCACCGGGGATCTCGCGTCGCGTCGCGGGCGGCTGAACAACACGCTGCACAGCGCGGACGGCAAGGTGACGGTGCTCGCCCACGCGCCGCTCGCCGAGCTGGCCGACTACGCCACACGCCTGAAGTCCATGACCGGCGGCGAGGGCCAGTGGAGCATCCAGCTCAGCGGCTACGAACCGGCGCCCAGCCGCGTGCAGGAAGAGATCGCGGCGGCGCACCAGGAAAAGAAATACGACGCCCGACGGGCCTGTTCCCGGCCGCGGGGTATAGTTCCGTCCGCCCCCAATGTGCGAGCTATTTGCCATGTCGTCCGGCAGGGCGACCAACGTCAATTTCAGCTTTGCGGAGTTCTCGCGGCGCGGTGCGTCCACCGCGAGAAATCCGGACGGCTGGGGCGTGGCCTACTTCGACGGGCCCGACGTGCGGTTGGTGCGCGAGCCGCAGCCCACGGACGACAGCGCGTGCGTGCGTTTCCTGATGGACAACGCCCTCGACAGTCGCCTGGTCATCTCGCACGTGCGCCGGGCCACCCAGGGCCGGCGTAGTCTGCCGAATACGCAGCCCTTCGCTCGCGAGCTCGGCGGGCGCATGCACGTCTTTTCGCACAACGGCGACCTCGACGGCATCGGCGAGACGCCGCTCGACGGCTGCCATCGACCCATCGGCGACACGGATTCCGAGCATGCGTTCTGCGTGCTGCTCGGCGAGCTGGCCCAGGCGTGGCGGCGTGGCAGCGGGACGCCGTCGTTCGACGAACGATTCGACATCGTGTGCGCCTTTGCCGAGAGATTGCGGCCACTCGGTCCGGCGAATTTCATCTACTCCGACGGCGACGCGCTCTTCGTCCACGCGCACCGCCGCACCCAGCCCGGCGGGAAGTCCCCACGCCCGCCGGGGGTGCACCTGCTCCACCGCGTGTGCCAGGAACCGACCTGCCCCGATCTCGGGCCGGGACTCGACATCGAACATCCCATGCAGCGTGTCGTACTGTTCGCCAGCGTCCCGCTCACCGACGAAGGCTGGGTGCCGCTCGAAGAGGGCGAGGTCGTCGCCGCGCGGGACGGTCGTCTGCTCCGGAGCAGCGCGGGACGCGAGCCGGCGAGCCTCCGGAAGCCGGCGTGACCCGCCGCGTTCTGGTGCCCATCGTGGCGGCGTGTGCGGTCGCGCGTTCGGCGCCCGGGCCCTACCGTTGACCAGGTCGGCGCGCTAGGCTGCGCCTCCATGCGACCTGTCCGCGGCGAAGAAGACATCGACGAACTCCTGCGCAGTGCGAAGGCACTCGCGGTGATCACGGCCTGGAACGAGCTGGGCCTGTTCGACAAGCTCGCCGGGGGCCCGAAGACGATCGACGAGCTTTCAGTCGACCGGCGCGCGCTGGAGGTCACGATTCCCGTGCTCAAACATCTGGGCCTCCTGTTCGACGCGGGTGACCGCATCGCGCTGTCGCCCGCGGCCGTGCGGATGCATGAAGGAAAGCAGCTGCCGACGCAGCGCAACCTCGACATCCTGCGCGGCATCGCCCAGATGGACGACGTGGTCCGGCGCGGTGGCCCGCTTTCCGAAAACGATGCAACCAACGGCGGCGTCGTCGAGGATCCGGAGCGCGCCGCACGCTTCCTCGACATGCTGTACGGTGCCAGCAGCCAGAGCACCGAGCAGGTCTACGACGCGCTCTCGCCGCTCCTGTCCGCACGCTCGCGCATGCTCGACGTGGGCGGCGGGCACGGCCGCTACTCGCGCCGCTTCGCCGACGCCGGTCACACGGCCACGCTGTTCGATTTCCCCCACGTCGTCGAGTACGCCCAAGAGCGCCACGGCGAGGCCCTCGGCTACATCGCCGGCAATTTCCGCGACGAGTCGGCGGACTTCGGCGGGCCCTACGATTTGGTTTTCCTGTCGAACATCGTGCACGGCGAGCCCGACCAGGAGAACCGCTCGCTCATCGCCCGGCTCGCGAGCACGCTCGCACCCGGCGGCCGACTCGTCATCAAGGACATGTTCCTCGACGAGCACGGCGACAATCCGGAAAATGCCGTCTTCTTCGGGCTGACGATGCTGTACTACACACGCGGCGGTCAGAGCCCCGGCGTCGCGCAGGCGCGCGGCTGGCTCGAGGCGGGCGGGCTTGTCGAGCCGGCGCTCGCGACCTTCGATCGCTACCAGCTGCTCCACGCACGCAAGCCGTAGCGCTATCCGCGCGCAAACACCTGGTCCGGATCGCGGAACGCCTTGAACTCGAGCGCGTTGCCGCTCGGGTCGCGGAAGAACATCGTCGCCTGTTCGCCGACCTTGCCGGCGAAGCGTACGTGCGGTTCGATCGCGAACTGCACGTACGAGCGGCGAAGCCTATCGGCCAGCTCCTGCCACGCCTCCCAGTCGAGGATTACGCCGAAGTGCCGGCAGGGCACGCTGTCGCCGTCGACGGCATTGACCGGATCCTCCGAAATGCGATCGTCCACCAGGTGCGCCGAGAGCTGGTGCCCGAAGAAGTCGAAGTCGATCCAGCGCGCGTCCTCGCGCCCGACGCACGCGCCGAGCAGCTCGCCGTAGAAGCTGCGCGTCTCTTCCAGATCGGTGACGGGGAAGGCGAGATGGAAGCGGGTCATACCCCCGCCACGATATAGGCGAGCCAGCCGGGCTGGTTCTCGGCGCGCCGTGTGGGGCGATAGTCTTCCTCGTCCTCTTCCTCGGCCTGGTCCCAGTACACCTTCACGTCGGAGAAACCGGCCTCGCCCAGCAGTTCCGTGAGCTCGGGCAGCGTCCAGTAGCGCCACTCGTAGGTGAAGGCCTTTTCCAGCTTGGTGCCGTCCTTGAACTCGAAGTGGATGTAGTTCGTCACGTCATGCGTGATGGGGTCGAACTTGTCCTGATCCCACACGTACGTGAACCCGCCCTTGATGGGACGGCTCTCGTACATCGGCTCGAATGCTTCCCAGCCGCCGTAGGCGTCGAGCATGAAGAGCCCGTCCGGGCCGAGCGAGCGCTTGACCGTCTTCAGGTAGTTCCGCATCTCGTTGCGCGTCCTGAAGATCCAGTAGCTGAAGTTGAACGCCACCACGATGTCGAAGCGCCCGCGCACGCGGTCGCGCACGTCCTGCCGGAGCAGCGTGATCCGCGAGGCGTCGCTGCCGAGCGGCTCGATGTTGTGCTCGCGGCCCCAGGCCAGCACCTCCGGATCGATGTCGACGCCCGTCGCGGCGCGCTCGCGGCCGTTCTTCACCCACTCGCCGCACAATAGCGCCGTGCCGCAGAAGTCCTCTCGCAGCGACAGCGCAGGCCGCTTGCGCTTCTTCTTGAAGACGCGTTCGATGAACTTCGCCTCGGTGACGACGTTCCTGCACGCTCAGCTGGTAGAGCACCTGCTTGTCGGCGTTCTTCGCCGAGAAGCGCGGGTTCTTCGTCTTCTTCTTCCTGCGGGTCCGGGTCTCGGTTCGGGGGCTCACGTTTCCTCGCTATCTTTCCATCACGATGATGCCGAACTTGTCGTCGTCGTACAGGCGATCGAAGATCTCGGCGAACTTCTTCTCGACGTTCTTGCGCTTGACCTTGAGCGTGGGGGTGACCTCGTCCTCTTCCAGCGACAGGTCGCGGTCGAGCAGATAGACGCGCTTGACCTGCTCGACCCGGGAGAGCTTCTGGTTGCCCTTCTTCACCGCGTCGGCGATGCGCTGCCGGAGCTCGGGCAGGGCCGTCACCTTCGCCATCAGCTCGTCGAGGCCCTCGGGGCGGGCCAGGGGGTTCGCCATCAGCGCGCGCTTCATCGGCTCCACGGCCGCCGTGTCATCCACCAGCTTCTTCTCGACGCCGATCTCGATGCAATCCAGCGGATTGAGCGTCAGGAGCGCGGTGATGTACGGCCGCCGGTCGCCGTGCGCGTGCACCATGCTGATGATCGGATCCTGCGTCTTGATCTCGTTCTCGATGTTGGCGGGCGTGAGGTTCTTGCCGCCCGCGGTGATGATGATGTGCTTCTTGCGGTCGACGATGTACAGGTACCCCTCGGCGTCTTTCTTTCCGATGTCGCCGGTGTGCAGCCAGCCGTCCTTGTCGACGGTCTCGGCGGTGGCTTCGGGGTTCTTGTAGTAGCCCTGGAACACGGTCTTGCCGCGCAGCAGGATCTCGCCGTCGTCGGCCAGGCTGTCCTCGACGAAGTCCAGCGCTTTGCCCACCGAGCCGAGGCGCGCGGCGCCGGGGCGGTTGGTGTGCGAGACGACCGTCACTTCGGTCATGCCGTAGACCTCGTAGATCGGAAAGCCCGCGCCCCAGAAGAAGTCGAGGATGCGCCGCGGGATCGGCGCTGCGCCGGTGACGAAGTACTTCACGTTGCCGCCGAACACCGCGCGCAGCTTGCTGAAGACCAGTCGATCCGCGAGCTGGTGCTGCAGCCCGAGGCCAATCGGGATGGTCTGCCCTGCCTGCCAGCAATCCACCACCTGCTGGCCCACCGCCTCGGCCCAGCGGAAGATGCGTTTCTTCGCAGGCGGTGCCTTCTCCACCTCGCTCTGGATGCGCGCGTACGCCTTCTCGAAGATGCGCGGCACGCTGCCGAAGATGGTCGGGTGGACCTCTTTGACCTCGTCGAGCACTGCCGGCACGCTCGACGCGTAGGCGGCGCAGGTGCCCCAGTTGATGCGCCCGTAGAACGACAGCACGCGCTCCGCCACGTGCGCCATCGGCAGGAACACCAGGCTGGTATCGTTCTGGTCGAAGGGCATGATGGCGGCGCCGCCGAGCAGCACCAGGATGTTCTCGTGCGAGATCATCGCGCCCTTGGGCGGCCCGGTGGTCCCGCTCGTGTACACGATGATCGCCGTCTGCGCGGGCTCGACGGCGCCGACGCGCTCGTCGATGCGGCGACGATCCGCCTCGGTCGCCATCGCATCGTCGAAGGCCACGATCCAGTCGTGCTCGCGCAGCGCCTCCTCGACGTCGTGGGTGTCCCACACGACAACCAGCTCGAGCTTCGGCATTTCTGCCTTTTTCTCGATCAGCTTGATGAGCTGTTCGGCGTCCTCGACGAACACCACGCGCGTGTCGGAGTGGTCCAGGATGTAGGCGAGCTGCTCGGTTGTGAGCGTCGGATAGGCGCCGACCGTCACCGCGCCGGTCAGAAGCCCTGCCATGTCGCAGATGCACCACTCGGGCCGCGTGCTGCCGACGATGGTCACCTTGTCGTCGAGCGCGATGCCGCGGTCGAGCAGGAACGTCGCGACCGACGCCGCCGCCCGATAGAAGTCGTGCCAGGTCGACGTGACCCACTCGCCTTTCACCTTGCGCATCCAGGCCGGCGCGCTGGGCGTGCGCTCGGCGCGCTTGAGGAAGAGGTCCGGCATGCTGCGCGCCTGCCCGGCGAGCGGGCGCGCGGGCTTCTTCGGCGAAATCGTGGCGTCGAGCATGGGTGTCCCTCCAGTGACGGGACGGCTGTTCTATCCCACTCCCCCCTCGATTTCGACTGTCAATCGCGCCTAGTGCCGGTGCGGCTGCTGGCAGCGCAGCGTCCGGGCCCAGGTGCGGCGATCGGCGACGTAGGCGACGAGCGCGCCGTGCACCAGCGCGGCAACAGAGACGTTCGAGAACGCGCCGGCGCGGGCGACGAGCACGGGTGCGCCGAGCTTGTCGCCGTCCAGGGCGGCGAGGTGCAGCTCCTGCGGCGAGCCGGGCGTCGCTTCGGCCGGCCGCGTGTAGAGCACCACGGCCTTGCCGCAGACGCGCGCCGTCGCGAGCGGCGCGGGGTCGAGCCCATTGGGAAATGCGCGCCAGGTGACGGTCGCGTTCATCGTCGGCCGGGTGCCGACGTCGATGCGCGCCAGCCCGAAGCGGGTGATGTCGCGCTCGAGCGGCAGAAACGCCCACACGTCGCTGTCCGGCGCGGCCACGGCGGACAGCTCCGTCAGCGGTTGCGACGCTCCGCCCACCCACACCACCACGTCCTTGCCGAGCTTCGGCTTGTTGCCGTCGAACGTGATGGTCCGCGCGTGCACCGGAGACATCGCGGTGCGCCCGGCCAGCGATACCGCGACGAGCCCGCTGTCCGTGCGCGCGAGCGCGATGCTGTTTGCTCCCGCGGCGTCCGGCGAGATGTCGATCGTCCCGCTGCCCTGCACCCACAGGTGCGCGCGCAGCCCGCCCGCCCCGTGCGCGATGTACGCCACGGCCGGCGGCTTCCCATCCGGCGCGCTCGCCACTCGCGTGCCGTCGCGCGCGTCGCTCGCCAGCACTTCGGGCTTGTCGCCTCCGTCGACGGCGTGGCGCAGCAGCTTGCCGGCGCGGATCCAGTAGGCGTAGCCGCCCTGTAGCGCGGGCCCGCGCGCCAGCGCCACGAACGCGGCGGGGCCCTGCTCCACCGGCGCGATCGGCGTCGCAACCGGCCGCTGCTTCGCGTGCGCGAGCTTTGCGGCGTCGAGCTTCGCAACGGCGACAGCGCCGTCGCGCGTCACCATGACGACACCCTGCGCGCCGGCCGTTGCTGGACCGGCCGGGCCCACGTCGGAGAGCTCGTCGATCACGTACGGGCCCTTGCCGTTGGCCAGCGCGTCGTCGGCGTGCGGCGCCTCGTCTTTCTCGTTCGACGCGGCGGGGGGCCGGTCGGCGGGAGCGCTTCGCGTTGCCGCGGGCGGTGCGGGCGCGGGCTTCGGCGCGCTTTTGCCCGGGCTCACGGGGACCGGGGCTTCATGGGGCTTCGCGTCGTGCTTGTCGCAGCCGGTCAGGAGCGACGCTGCCGCCAGCGCGCACGCCCCGATCGCTGGCGTTCGCCGACGCACTCCCATTCCGGCTTTGTGCCACAGCAGCGCCACGGCTGCCTGTGGATCCCGCGGGTGGCCCGAGCTCGCGGCGCTGGACACGCTGACCTGGCATGAACCCTCTGCCCGGCTGCGAGCCCATCCACTATTCTTCAACAGGTAGTAATTGCAGGAGTTTTTTACGCGCAGGCGGGCGCACATCAGAATACATAGTGCGTTTTGCACCTACATCCTGTATAGAGCGCTCTCCAGGCCGGCAATGCTGTCCCGCAGGTCGCGACCTCGCGTCGTGAAGCGGGCTCATCAGTCGGTGGAGAACGAGGCAGTCGTGTTCAAGAAGGCAGTACTCCTTGGGTGCTCGTTGCTTGTTGCTGCGTGCGGTTCGAACGCCAACACCGACTTCAACGGCAACGGCCCGGGTGCGGCCGCCGGAGCCGCCGGAGTCGGCGGTCAAGCGGGCAGCGGTGGTCAGGCGGGCAGCGGCGGAAGCGGCAACGCCGGTGGCAGCTCCGGCGCGGCGGGCAACGCCGGCGCGGGCGGTGCGGCTGGCAACGCGGGTGCAGGTGGCAGCGCCGGAAGCACCGGCAACCCTGGGCTTCTCATCACCGAGATCATGGCGAACCCGAAGGCCGTGAGCGACGACGTGGGCGAGTACTTCGAGGTCGAGAACTCGAGCGGTGCCGCGATCGATTTGAAGGGCTACCGGATCTACGACGGCTACGGCAACTCGCACGTCATTGCCAACGACGTGAACGTCGACCCCGGCGCCTACGCCGTGCTGGCGCGCAACGGCGATCCCAAGGTCAATGGCGGCGTGATCGCCGACTACGTCTACGACAACTTCTTCCTGTCGAACTCCCACGACGCGATCAAGATCGATGATCCCAAAGGCAAGCTGGTCGCTTCGGTCGAGTACACGACCTCCGCACCCTGGCCGGCCGCCGAGGGCGTGGCCATCGAGCTGTCGGACCTGAACAAGGATCCGGCCGATCCTGCCAGCTGGCAGCTGGCGAAGAACCGCTACGGAACGGGAGATCTCGGCACGCCGGGTGGCCCGAACGGCTGGAGCCCCGACCCCTACACGCTGGATGCGAACGACCTCGGCTGGCAGGACCCCGATCTCCACGGGAGCCTGTTCTTCAGCTACTTCGACCAGCCCAAGAAGGCGATCCTGTCGGCGCTCGCCACGGCCAAGACCTCCGTGCACATCGCCATGTTCAATCTGCGTGATGGCGACATCATCTCGGCGCTGGGGGCGCTCGCGAAAAAGGGCGTCGATGTGCAGATCCTGCTCGACAAGAAGGACATGCAGCAGACCTACAACCAGGCGACCCTGCAGGCGATGACCGCGGCGGGTCTTTCGCCCGTCGGTATCGACAACACCAGCGCCACCGACGCTACCATGCACGACAAGTTCACCGTCGTGGACGGCCGGACCGTGCTGACCGGATCGATGAACTACTCCGGCAACGCCCTGAAGCTGAACGACGAGGAGCTCCTGCGCATGGACGACGCCTCGGTGGCCTCGCTCTTCGAGACCGAGTTCGACAAGCTGAAGGCCGGGGGGACCAAGACGGCTACGGCGGCGATGACTGATCCGGTGCGGGTTCTGTTCGGTACCGAGGACAAGCTCTACAACGTCACGGCCGACGAGATCAGGGCCGCGAAGAGCAGCGTCTACGTCGCCATGTTCTCGCTGAACATCCAGAAGCTCGTCGACGAGCTCATCGCCGCCAAGCAGCGAGGCGTGCATGTCGTCGTCGTGCTCGACAAGGTCCAGGCCGACGCCAGTACCGAGGACGAGCAGCTCGAACAGGCTGGCATCCCGGTGCTCCGCTACGAGAATACCCGCGGCAGCGCGGGCAACACGGGACTGGTGGAGCTGCACAACAAGCTGTGCGTGATCGACGGCAAGACGGTGCTGATGGGCTCCTACAACTGGACCAATCTCGCGAGCTTCTTCAACGACGAGAACATGCTGGTGCTCACGTCGGAGCGGCTTGCTACCGAGGCGAACCGCGAGATCGCCCAGATGATCAACGACCATGACCCGGCTTTCGACCCCTCGGCGGTCGGCTTCGCCGCTGGCAATCGCAGCGTGAAGTTCAGCGTGCGCGGACTGACGCTCGACGCCGGCGCCGGGCTCTACCTGGTGGGCAACGTCGACGCCCTCGGCGCCGACAACTACGCGCTCGCGCTGCCGCTCACGGCTGCATCGGGTGGCACCTGGCAGGCGTCCGTCGATCTGCCGGCGGGCAGCGCGTTCAGCTACCAGATCATCGCCAGGAACAAGATCCGGCACAATCACACCGAGCCGGTCGCTGCGAGCCAGTTTACCGTGCCCTACGCCGCCGGACCTGCGCTGATCGATCACGCGTTCGGCAAGACGCTCGAGTAGCGCGGGAGCCGGCTTTGCGGCCGAAGGTCGGGCGCTGCTGCGGCGAACGCGGCAGCGCCCGGATTTCCGGATCCCGACCCTGGTTCCCGGCGGCCATGCGCGCTATCCGGCGGTCATGATGACGCAAGCGAACAGGCTGGCAGTCGTCCTGGGCGCTGTGCTGGGGACAGGCTGCGCCAACTCGTCCCCGCCACCGAGGAATCCCGGGTCGCCGGAGGCGTCGGCCGCGCCGTCCGGCGCGAATCCGTCCACGGTGACGCTCTCCACCACGAGCGAGCTGCCGCGCCCCAACACGCAGCCCGATGCCGTCGTTGCCGTCCAGATCAAGGCGGACGGATCGGTGTTCATCGACGCCAAGCGCATTGCCGGCGCCAAGGCCATCGGTGCGACCATCGACGCGGCCCATCCCGGCGATCACTCGAAGCTGCAGGCCCTGGTCTACGCCGACAGCGAGGCGCGCTACGGCAGCGTGATCCCCGTGCTCGACGCCCTGCGCCGCGACGGCGTGACGCGCATCGGCATCGTTGTGCGTCCGCCGGACGAGAAGAAAGCCGAAGCGAGCGCGACCCCCGCCCCGGGCGCCGCAGCCCCCGCGTCGCCGCCGCCCACCGCCTCTGCTGTGCCCGCTGCGCCGGCAGTGCCGAACGAGTCGCCGCCCGACGAGCCGCCCGGCAAGCTGCCCGAGGTCAGCGTGGAGAATATCGGCCTGCACATCGGCGGTGGTCCCAACGACGACGCGAGCAAGGCGCCTTTCAGAAAGGCCATCGAGCCGCACTTCGACGACTTCCGCGCCTGCTACGTCAAGGTTGTCGAGCCCGACAAGGGCGGCACGTTCGGCGTCGATCTGCGCGTTGGCCGCAACGGCGGCAAGCCCGAGGTGCGCCAGCCGCGCACCGGCATGAAGGGCAAGGGCTTCCGCGATTGCATGGTCAGCGTGTTCCAGGGGATCGACTTTCCTGCGCCGCACAAGCCCGTGGTGTTCAGCTACTCGCTCAGGTTCCGGGTTGGGAAGTAGCCAGCGCTTCGCAGCGTCAGTGCCCAGCGCTGTCGCTTGCCTTCGAGAGCGACGCGCGCGTATCCTATTGTCCAGCGAGGTGAACATGCGGAATTTGGGTCGTGATTGGAAGCGTGCGTGGGTTCTCTCGCTGATGCTCTGCGGAGCGGCCTTCGGGTGCAGCTCCGGTTCTTCCAGCGGGCAGGGCACTGGCGGTCAGAGCGGCAAGCTCGGCCAACCGGGTTGTACCCGCAATCCGGACTGCAGCGCATGCGGCGACTGCTATTCGAGGTGCTACTGCTATACCTCCAGCGCGAAGTGCGCCGGAGACTGCGGCTTGGGAACGGGCGGTACCGGTGCAACCGGCGCGGGCGGCACGGGCACGGGCGGCTCGGGCGCGGGCGGCTCGGGCACAGGCGGCTCGGGCACAGGCGGCTCGGGCACAGGCGGCAGCTCGGGCAGCGGCACGGGCGGCAGCTCGGGCAGCGGTACCGGTGGCAGCTCGGGCAGCGGCACCGGCGGTAGCGGTACCGGTGGGACCACCTCCGATCCCTTCGCAGCGGCGCGCCAGAAGTGTATCGACCACATCAACGCGCTCCGGAAGACCAAGGGACGCGCACCGTACACGCGCTGGACCTCCATCGAATCCTGCGTCGACGGCGAGGCGACCTACGATTCGACCCACGGCCCCCACGCTGATTTCATCGCCGGCAATACCTGTGGGGCGTACTCGCAGGGTGAGTGTCCGGGTCAGGGTCCGAGCTCGGTCACCCAGTGCATCGACCTGATGTGGGCGGAGAAGGACCAGGCGATCTGCTCGGGCTGTGATTCCTGTCCCAGCATGCAGCAGTGCTTTGCCGGCAATTGTCCGAACTGCCAGTGCACGACGTTCCAACCCGACCTGCGGCCACTACGTCGCGCTGGTGGTCGCCTCGCAGTCGATGGCGGCCTGCGGCTTCAGCACCGGCAGCCCGTACATGACCATCGACTACAAGTGACCGCCGGGGCGGGGCTGGGGCCGCAGGACATGAAGCGTGGACTTGCGATTGCGCTGGTTGCTGCGACGGCGATGCTCGTCGGATGTGGTTGGACGCGGAACCAGAAGGAAGGGGTCAAGCTGGCGCTGACCCAGGGGTTCAAGACAGGCCTCGCCAAGCACAAAAAGACGATCGACGACAAGACCGTCAACGCCTGGGCGACGTGCGTCGCCGACAAGGTCACGAAGCGGTGGAAGTCGTTCAACCAGTTCAAGGCGCACCAGCGCGATCCGGACGTAGCGAAATTCAGGAACGATTGCGCGGACCAGACCAAGCTCTTCGCCGCGGTGACCGACGCGAAATAGGGCGGCGGGGCTGGCAGCCCGGCGATCAGGTAGGGTCGGGCGGTCGGTCCGGCCGTGCCGCGAAAGCCCGCGCTTCCTCGCGGACAGCACGCCAGGAGCCGAGCGCCTCCTTCACGCCGAGGTGGTAGGCGATGGCCAGGATGGCTTTGTGGGTTGCGATGGCCGGCAGAGGCAGCCCAACTCGTTTTAGCCCCTCGCCCAGTGAGCGAAGCCCCGCGATGCCGCCGCGCCCCAGCCGATCCGACCAGCAGAGCGAGCGGACGGCCAGCGCGTTCAGCCTGCTGCCGTTGACCAGATTCCTGAGCGGGTGGGTGTCCGCCGAGTGGTCGTGTTTCTCGTGGATGTAGACCGCGCTGCGTCCGTAGGCCACCTGCCGCGAGAGCCACGTCGACCACGCCCCCACGCGGGAACGGTGGGTCGCCGCTGCACCTTCCACGAAGACGAAATGTGCACCCGCCTGCAGCAGCCGAACCCCCATCTCGAGATCCTCGCCGAGCCGGAGTTTTTCGTCGAAGCCGCCTCCCTCGAGGTAGGCCGCCCTGGAGAGCGAGACGTTCTGCGTGACGAACGCACTCGGCTGCGCGCGCAGCGTGCCCCGGGCCAGGCCCTGGTGCAGCTCCAGCATGGCCTGCGTCCGCACCGCTTCGTACAGAGGCTGCTGCTCCCAGCCATCTTCGGGGACAACCCTGCCGATCACCACGGTCCGCGGCCCGCCCGCTTCGAGCGCCTCGAGGTGGGCGGCGAGGAAGCCGGGAACGAGATCCATGTCGTCGTCGATCACGCAGATCCACGGGGCCGTGCTGTCGAGGATGGCCCGGTGCCGCGCCACCGACTGGCCCGCGTTGTCCTGGAACACGGCGACGAGCGGTAGGCCGCGTTGGGTCGCTTCCGTGAACAGCGCGCGGTAGGCTGACTCGTGCTCGTCGCGTCCGTCCACCACCACGCGCACCTCGAAGGATTCGCGCGCGAGCGTCTGCCGCTCGAGCGAAGCCAAAAGCGTCCGCATGGCGTCGGGCCGGCGGTAGGTCGCCACCACCAGGACGAGTTTTCGGATCGCGGCAGAAATGCCCCACCTCCCGGCCAGCAGGTGCCAGCCGCCACGCGGAACATAATAACGCCGAGCGGTCCGGGCCATGGCCCGAGGGAGCGCGAGCTGTCATCGGCTGGACTTCCGGCCGTTCCGGCGTGCATTGCGCTGGTAGGCGGAGAGGAAGAAACGCGTCGCGTGCGGGGCGGCTCCAGCGCGGAGCAGCGCCTCGAGCGCCGTGACCGGAACCGGATCGGACGCGAGCTGCTTCCGGAACACCTGGCGGAGCTTGCCGTCGGTCATGCCGTCGCACCGGTCCAGCTCCTGCAGGGCGTCTCTGCGCGCAACAGCTATCGATGGGCTACTGTTCGCGGCGTCGATCGGTTCGCCGGCGGCCAGCGCGGACGAGAGCAGCCCGAGCGAGCTGCCCAGAGCCGGCGGATAGTGGCGGACGACCCTTCCGTACCACTCCACCGCGCAGTCGAAGCGCCGGAGCATGAAACAGCCGCGCGCCACCTGCCGTAGCTTCGCCGGCTTGTCTGGAAGCGGTCCGAGCTCGAGCGCTCGCGCGTACTCATCCAGAGCCGCTCCCGGACGATGCTCGAACACGAGCGCATCGGCGAGGCGTTCGTGGGCGTACTCCTCCTGTGGGTACTGCTCCACGGCGGCGTGCCAGACCGAGGACGGGCTCGCCCACACGAGCGACTGCGCAAAGGACAAGGGCGCGTACCCGACGACGAGCGCCCCCACCAGAGCTCCGCCCAGGCGCTTCGAGCTGCTCGCCACGTGTTGCACGCCGAGACCCGCCAACAGCGCCAGACCCACCAGCGACAGATAGAAGTAGCTGTCGGCGGGCCCGCGACGCATCGGCAGAAGGCCGCTCGCCGGTGCGAACGTGACCACCACCCAGAGCAGGGACAACAAGACGACGTTCCGCCGGCGCAGATCCCACATGCGTGCGGCTAGAGCGAGCAGCATCGCCCACGCGCAGACCGCAGCCACGCCCGCGATTCCCCAAGTCGAGCCGAGCGAGCGCGGGAAGTACTCGAGGTAGACGGGGCTCAGCCACAAGGGAGCCGCCACATTCCTGAGCTGGAGCGCGAAGTGCTGCGCGGCAAACGCCAGGGATGCGGGCAGCGAGCGCTGCAGCATTCCGCCGAAGGCTTCGTGCAGATGCATCGACAGCGCGATCCAGAGCGGAGCGAGGGCGAGCTCCGCCGCCGCCAGGCGGCCCAGGTGCTGCTTCAGCAGCTCGCGGAGCTCCCGGCGGCAGGCCGCATCGACCAGCACCAGTGCCGGCAGGACGATGCCAATCGGTTTTGCGCCCACGGCGATCACGAAGCCAGCCGCGTGGACGGCCAGCCAGCGGCCGGTTCGATGTCCCGACAGCGCCCGGCGCGCCGCCCAGTAGCCCAGCAGCACGCCAGCCGCCGCCAGCAGATCCTTGCGGCCCGTGCACCAGCTCACCGGCTCGGCCACGATGGGATGCAATGCAAACAGGGCGGCCGCGGCGAACGAGCCCGCCCAGCCGATGCCATGGCTCCGGGCGATCCGACGCACCAGAAGTACGTTGATCACCTGCAGCGCAACGTTGCCGAAGTGGAACGCCCACGCCGCGCCGCCGCCCAGGGCGTTGTCGAAAGCCTGGGTGACAACGGTCAGTGGCTGCGGATAGCCGAGGCCTGGTGTCAAGAGCAGCGCGCCCAGCCCCTGCGACAGCGGATGGCGGACCAGCGGATTGCCGAGGATGGCCTTCGGGTCGTCCCAGTTCGTGAAAGGAAACCCTAGAGTCCTGCCAAACGCGACCACGACCAGGAGCACCAGCACTGCGTCGCCGATCAGCCATCGGCGCTCCGGGTGCGTGCCCGCAGGTTCGTGGTCAGGGCGTCGCATGCTAGTCGTCGTGATCGAGAAGCTCCCCGCCGCGGAGCTCGAACGGGTGCACGCCGAGGCGCCGCAGCAGAAGCGCGTGGTTCGTGGCGACGACCATGGTGACTGCCGGGTCGTCGCGGTAGCGGAGCAGGATGTCGTGGAACAGCGTCAGCGTTGTGGCGTCGAGGCCGGTGTCCGGGTCGTCGAAGAAGACGAAGTTGGGCTCGAGCGCCAGCGCGCGGGCGAGCGCGATGCGCTTTCTCACGCCGAAGGACAGGTGCGCGGGCAGCGAGTGCATGTCGGCTTGATCGACGCGGGCCTCGCTGAGGGCGTCGCGCGCGCGCTGCTCGATGGCGCCGGAGTCGAGGCCCAGCACGTCGGCGTGGTAGGACAGGGCGAGTGTGACGTTGGACAGCGCGGATTGGTTGGAGAGCAGGCCGCCGTTCTGGAACACGAAGCCGCAGCGGACGCCGCTCTGGAACAGCGCGCTCGGTCGGTGCGGATCCGGTTCGTGTCCGTCGAGCAGCACGCGGCCGTTCGTCGCAGGAACAAGCCCGGCGCACACGTACAGCAGCGTGGACTTTCCGACGCCGTTGTCGCCGGTCACGACGAGCACGCTGCCCCGCGGTACATCGAGGCTGGTCTCGATCAGCACCGGCAGGTCGCCGTAGCTGAAAGACACCTCGCGAAGCGAGAGCCCCGCGTCGTTCAAAATGGCCCCGTGCCCTGGAGCGGCGCGCCGACGATCCAGTAGAAGCAGGCGGTGACCAGTGTGTTGTAGGCGACGCAGCCGAACAGGCTGAGCATCACCGCGCGGCTCGCCTGCTGCGGCACTTCCGTCGGCGAGCTCTTGACCTGCAAGCCGTAGTGGCAGCTGAGCCAGCCGACGATGGCGCCGAGCCCGACGCCCTTGAGCAGGAAGAGCACGAGATCGGCAGGGCCGAGCGCCTGGGCGAAACCGGCACGCAGCGCGCTGAAGCTGGTCGAGGTGATGAACAGGCTCACGACGTAGCCGCCGAGAATGGCGACGACGCTGAAGTACACCGTGAGCACCAGCACGCTGACGACGGTCGCGATGATGCGCGGCAGCACGATGAAGCGCGGCGGATCGATGCCCAGAGAGGCGAGCGCCAACACCTCGGAGTTGGCGCGCATGTTGCCAAGCTCGGTGGCGATGGCGGTGCCGGAACGTCCGGCGACGACGATGGCCGTGATCAGGGGGGCGAGCTCACGCGGCACGACCGCCACGAGGATCTTGCCGAGCATGTCGGACGGCGTACCGGGAGCGAGGATGTTGGTCTGGATGATGATCGTGGCGCCGATGAAGATCGCGATCAGGCTGACCAGCGTGACTGCCTGCACGCCGGTGAACTGGATCTGGGCAAGCGCGATGCGGCGCGCGGTCGCGCGCGCGCTCTCGCCGGGAGTCTTCACCGAGCCGAGCGCGTCGGTGAGCGTCGTCCACAAGGCGCGGTAGCCGCGCCAGGCGCGGATCGCGCGGCGGCCGAGCAGCGCCACCCAGCCCGCCTGGGGAGCGAGCTCGCTTCGGGGGTCGTAGGGCAGGGTCTGGCGCAACGGTCAGCGTCCCAGGCGGGTGAGCTTCTGCAGGGACTCGCGGATCCCCGGATAGATTCCCATATAGACCTCGCGATACAGCTCGTCGTAGCGGTCCGCCGCGGAGCCGGGCTGGAACGTCTCGGCCGTGGAGCTCATGCTGCGCGCCGCAGCGGGAACGTCGGCGTGGAGGCCGGCACCCGCGGCAGCGAGCATGCCGGCGCCGAGCGCGGTGGCCTCGCTCTCGCCGGCGCGCACGACGCGCTTGTTCATCACGTCGGCGATGAGCTGGCACCACAGCGCGCTCCGTGACCCGCCGCCCATGGCGACGAGCTCCTCGATGCGCTGTCTGGAGGCGCGCTCGACGCCTTCGAGGTGCAGCCTCTGCTCGAACGCAATGCCTTCCAGCACGGCGCGGTACACGTGCGCGGGCCCGTGCCCGCCGTGCCAGCCGATCGTGATGCCGGCGGCCTCGTCGTCCCAGTAGGGATTCATCACGCCATTCCAGTACGGCACGAGCATCAGCCCGTCGGAGCCGGGCGGGATGCCCACCGCGCTGGCTTCCAGCTCGGCGAGCACGGCGTTCGTGTCCCGGGCGTCCCGCCCGAGGAGCTTTTCCACGAGCCAGGTCAGCGTGAACGTTCCGCCCTTGAGATCCGTCTCCAGAAAGAAGCTCGCGGGCGCCGCGCCGATCATGGTGCGGAAGGCGCGGTCGATGCGCACGTCCCGCGACAGCACGCCGGAGACGATGGCGGTGCCGAGGTTCAGATACGCGCGGCCCGGCGCGCTGATACCAGCACCGAGGCCCGCGGCCTGCCCGTCGCCGGCTCCTGCGATGACGGGCAGACCCGCCGGAAGGCCGCACGCGCCAGCCGCCCCCGCCGACAGCGTTCCGAGCGGCGCCCCGGGCTCGACCAGCTCGGGGAGCTGGCTGCGCTCGAGTCCGGCAAGCCCGACAAGCTCGTCCGACCAATCGCGCTTCTTCAAGTCGACCAGACCGAGCGGATCGGCGCTGGCGAGCGAGGTGGCGAAGCGTCCGGTGAGCCGCCAGACGAGGAATGCATGCACGTCGCAGAACCGGAATGCGGTGCTCCCGAGCTGTGGCTCGAGCTCCATCAGGAACAGGTGCTTGTAGAGCGAAGGCGTCACGCAGGCGGGCTTGCCGCTGATCTCGTGCAGGCGCGCTTCGCCCAGGCGTTCGATCGCGGTCTTGACCTGCGGACGGCAGCGCGCATCCATCCACGAAAGGGCGGGGCGGAGCGGGCGGCTGCTGTCGTCGGTGAGCACGAAGGTCTCGCGCTGGTGCGTCACGGCCAGAGCGCGAAGCCGTCCCGCGTCATTGCCAAGCGAGGCCACTGCGGCGCGGACGGCGGTCGTCGTCGCGCTCCACCACTCTTCGGCGTCCTGTTCCCAGGCGTCGGGCGCGGGGTTGTCGAGCGCGATCGGTGCGCGCCCTGCGGCCTTTCTGTGGCCCTCCAGATCCCACGCGATGGCCTTCACCGCCGTCGTGCTGCAGTCGATGCCGAGAACCGTCGCGTCGTCCATGGCTAGCCGAAGAAGCGTGAGAACGGCATGTCGATGGGCGCGTCGTCCAACGCGACCTCGGCCATATGCCGGAGCAGCGGCAGCTCGTCGTGGCGCAGGCGTCCCTGGGCCTCGAGCGCGGGCAGTGCCGTGCGCATGACGGCGAGGATGTCGAGGCATTCCAGCGTCGCCCCCTGCATCCGCCGGACCGCTTCGTCGCGTCCCAGGCCGAGGCCGAGCAGCCGCCCGAAGCGCCCGGTACGTCCGCCGTTGCACGTCACGTCGAGATCGCCGACGCCCGCCATGCCGACCGCGCTGTCCGGACTGCCGCCGAGCAGCTCGACGATGCGCTGCATCTCGCGCACCGACTGGGCGAAGACCGCGGACTCGTAGTTGTGCATGGCCACGCTGCCGGGCGCTCCACCGCCCTTTTCGTGCAGACCCTGCGCGAATGCCATACCCATGGCGTAGGCGTTCTTGAGCGCTGCGCACGCCTCCACGCCGGCTACGTCCGCGCTCGGCCACAGGTGGTAGTACGGCGTGCTGAAGAGCTTTGCGACCCGCTCCGCCGCGGACAGATCGCGGCTCGTCACCACGACGCAGGTCTCCACGCGGCGCGCCAGCTCGCCCGCGATGCACGGCCCGGCCACCGCGACCGGTTCGATGCCCGGCTGGCCCAGGCCGTCGCGCAGCACGTCCGGCAGCAGAGCCAGCTCCGAATCGCCCCACTCCAGACCCTTGGTGATCATGGCGATCGGCACGTCGCGGCGCGCGTAGGGGGCGAGCTTTTCCGCGGCCCAGCGCACGCCCGGCGAGCTGACGCCGACGCCGATCACCTCGGCGCCCTGCATCGCCTGCTCGAGCTGCTCGACGGGGTAGGCGCGGATGCCGCGCGGCAGCTCGAAGGAGAGCTTGGGATGCACGCCGCTCTCCCGCAGGCTCTCGACGATTGCCCCGTCCAGGTGCGTGCCGACCAGCCGCACGTCGTGGCCCCGGTCCACGAGCGGTACGCACAGTGCGCTGCCCATCATGCCGGCGCCGAGCACGGTAATGCAGGTCATCGTCCGGTACATAGCGGGGCGTTGCGGGGCGGACAAGGCGCTCCCGCGACGCTATGGTCGGTGTGGGGCCGCAGATGCCGCGCATTACCTTCGTTGGAACCGGGGAAGCCTTCGATCCAGGCCTCCCGAACACGAGCTTGCTCTACCGGGGCGAGAGCACGTTGCTCTGCGACTGCGGATTCCGTGTGCCGCACGCCTTCTGGAACCTGACCGGCGATCCGTCGCTGCTCGACGCCATCTACATCACGCACCAGCATGCCGATCACAGCTTCGGTCTGCCCGCACTGCTGCTCTGGATGCGCGAGGAAGGGCGCACGCGCCCGCTCGAGGTGGTCGGTGGACCCGGCGTCGGTGCCTGGCTCGAGAAGTTGCTCGAGCTCGGCTATCCCGGCTCCTACGCGCCCGACCGCTGCTACCCGATCGAACCCCGTGAGCTTCGTCCCGGCGAGCAGCTCGAACGCGGAGCACTGTGGCTTTCCAATTCGAAGAGCGGCCACGGCGTGCGCAACCTGTCGTTGCGCATCGACGAGAGCCCGCACAGTTTCGCCTACAGCGGCGACGGCGCTCCCAGCGACGCGACGCGCGCGCTGTACCGCGGCGTCGGGCTGCTCGTGCACGAGTGCTACGCCGCGGACGACGCGCCGCGCGGTCACGCGAGCGCCCGCGAGCTCCTGGCGATGGCGGACGAGCTCGGCGTCGGCACGCTGTGCCTGCTGCACATCGGGCGCCGCGAGAAGGACGCCGTACGCGCAGAGGTCGCGCGCTATCGCGGCGCTACGCGCGTGGTGCTGCCCGCCCCGGGTGACAGCATCGAGCTTCAGTGACTCGCGCGCCGGGGCCGGGTGCCGGCTTCTTCGTGGTGTCCTTCTTTGGCGCGGCGAACCCCGGCAGATCGATCTTCGGCGGCGCGGGCAGACCCGTGGGCAGCTGCGGCAGGCCGCTCGGCAGAGCCGGCAGGCCGCTCGGCAGAGCCGGCGGAGAGGCCGCGCTGCCGCTGGCACCAGGGACGGGTAGACCGAGGTCGCCGAGGCCGGGTAGCTTGGACAGATCGAACTGGGGCAGATCGGCGAGGCTCGGCAGCTTCAACGGCTTGAGGCCGCAGCCGACTCCGATGGTGCGCAGGACCTTGGCGTCGGAGAGCTTGCGCGTGTCGGCGTCGATCTTCACGACCACGGCCACGCTGCCGCCCAGCGCCTGGTGCGCCGCCAGCCCGAGCCAGTGCCCGACGGTGCGTCCCAGGTGCGAATCCGCCGCGGACTTTGCCACGGTTGCGCACGCCAGGCTGCCCTTCAGGTCGAGCTGGATGCGCGCGTGATCCTGCTGCCGGGTGACGACGCCCTTGCCACCCAGCTTGAACGAACCTGCGCCGAGCTTGATGTCGCTCAGCACCACCTGCATGCGATCGGCGGCGATGCGGAACCTGGACTCTACCGTCGTCGTGTCGCCGAACACGATCTCGTCAAGCTCGCGCGGGTGGGGCGGCACCCAACCTTTCAGCGTGAGGTCGAGGTTGCCGTCGAGCGGACCTGTGCCGTCACCCAGCGCGAGCACCAGGCGGGCCTTGGCCTTGATGTGGTCGGCGGGGAGACCGAGCTGGAAGAGGTCGTTCAAACTCGAGAGCGGCGTCTCTTCGATGTCGATGCTGGCGCTGGGCTTGTCGCCGGCGTAGCCGAGCTCCACCCTGACCGGTGTGTTCGACAGTGTGCGCGCTCCCACGCCGAGCTCGACCTTGGTCGCGCTGCGCTTCCACACGGCATCCAGGCCGCCGAGATCATGGCTGGCCACGCTGACCTTCTTTGCGTTCAGCATGGACGCGCCGTCGCTGGCGTTGCCCAGTTCGCCCCCCTCCACCGAGAGCCAGGTGCCGGAGCCGTGCTGGGACAAATACACGAGTTTGATGCCGTGGGCGGCGAGCGGAGTGCCGGAGAAACTGCCGCCGTAGCGCTGGGCCCAGCGCGCCACGTCGAGCGCGATCGCCGCAGGCGCACCGGCCGCCTGCACGTTCACGCCGGTGAGCGTGATCTTCGAAGGCGTGAAGCCGTCCAGCTCGATGTCGGCGCGGGTCAGCTTGCCGGTGACGCCGCGCACTCCCGCGAGCTTGAAGCCGAACCCGTCGAGCTGGACCCAGCCCAGGCCGTAGTCGACCTCTCCGGCAGTGAGCTCGACGCCGCGTTCGTGTGCCTGGGCGATCACGTAGCGCGTGAGCAATGGTTTGATCGCGAGCAGCAGTCCGACGACGACCACCACCGCGCCGACTGCGATCACGCCGAGCGCGATCTTGATGCCCTTGCGCACTTGTCGATGCCCTCCGCGCCCACCTTGGACGAATCGGCGCAGGGCGTCTACTTCCAGGGGAACGCGCCGCGGCCGACTACCCGACCTTGATCGTCGGGCCGTACAGGCCGACGAGCAGGATGACGAGCGCGACCGTCGTCGCGAGCCGGTACCAGGCCCGGTCGCCGTCGCTCGGCGGCGGCGTGAGCGTGACCAGCGAGTGGCGGTCGACGATCCCCAGCGCGACCACGTTCGTCACGTCGAGTACCAGATGCAGGGCGATGGCGACCCAGAGCGAGCCGCTCAGCAGATACGCAGCGAGCAACATCCCGCCGCCTAGAGCCCAGCTTGCGGTCTGCGCGACCGTCACGCGGTTCGTCAGGGTGTGGATCGCGGTGAAGAGTACAGTGGACGTGATGGCCACGGTCCAGGGGCCGGAGTCGAGCAGCTCGAGCGTGATGTAGCCCCGGAACAGCACCTCCTCCGCGGCCGCCACCGCGAGCAGCACCAGCAGCATTCCCAGCGCGCTGAGGGCGTTTTCCAGCGAAATTCCGCTGCGACGGCGCTCCACCGAGGCCCGGCCGGTGAGGGCCAGGACGGTCAGGAAGCCGATCGACACCCCGGCCACGAGCACGGTGCCGCCCGCCATCGCGGCGGCGTCCTGCGCGGTCGCGCTCAGCCCCAGCGCGCCGATGCTCCGATGATCGAGCAGTGCCAGCATCGCCAGGACGATGCCCACCACGACCAGATTCGCCGCTACGCCGAGCAGCATCACCCGGGCCGACGTCCGGCTGCTCATTTCCCGCAGATCCAAGTCTAGCCAACGCATGAGCCGCGTCGTGAGGAGCGCGATCCCGACGTAGGCCACGATAGCGAGCAGCACCCGCAGCCACGGAAGCAGAGAAGCCATGACATTGACCTCACGCGCGGGTCGCGCCGGAGCTCCAGCTTCTGAACGCGGCGTCGAGACTGGCGACGACGCGGTCGAAGCTGCGGTCCACGTCCTGGGGTATCCCGAATCCGCCGGCCGATTCGAGGCTGACGAAACCGTGCAAGGTGCTGCGCAGGACCCGGGTGGCGTCGACCAGGTCGGCGCCGGACAGGCCATAGCCGTCGAGTACGGCGAAGACGATCTGCAGCACCGCCTCGCTGGCGGCCCGGAGCGCGTCGTCGCCGGATTCCGGCGCGCGCAGGGTCGCTGCGTAGCGCCCCGGGTGATGCCGCGCGTAGCTCCGGTAGGCGTCGGCGAGTGCGCGGAGCGCCGCGTTGCCCGACTTGCCTACGGCCGCCCGGCCCAGCTCCTCGGCGAGCTCGCGGACCGCCAACACGGCGACAAGGCCGCGCAGCGCATCCAGCCCCTTCACATGCTTGTACAGGCTGGGGAGCCGCACACCGAAGGACGCGGCGACGCCGGCCAGGGTGAGCGCCTCGTAGCCAACCTCGTCGGCGAGGCGGGCCGCCTCCTCGACGACCCGCTCCTCGCTGAGCCCGGCCCTAGGCACGGCCGAGCACCCGCTCGAGGAAGCCGATGACGGCCGGCCCGACGATCTCCGGGTATTCAGCGTGCGGGTAGTGCCCGGCGCCCGCGACCATCAGCGTCTCGCCGCCCAGCCGCTCTGCGATGAGGGCGGCTTCGGCCGAGGCGTCGTCGAAATCCGGGTCGGCGTCGCCCATCACGACCAGGGTCGGCGCCTTCACCTCGCCGAGCCGCGCCTCGGCGGGTTCGTGCGACGTGTGCGTGGTCGCCGCGAAGGCGGCCCAGTGCCCGGGCTGGCGCAGGCTCTCGCGGATCCGCGCCCTGTGGTCATCGAGGTCAGCCGGCGCGCGGCCCGGATACAGGTTCGGGATGTAGGCGTTCCACGCTGCGGCACCCCAGGGCCGGAGCAGCACCAGACGGAACAGCAGCATCTTGAGGAAGCTCGTGGGCGGGTTGCGAACGAACGGCCCGACCAGCACCAGTCCCGAGAGCTTCGACGGATCCTCGGCTGCCGCCCAGGCTGCCGCTCCAGCGCCCATCGAGTTACCGATGACCACTGCCGGTCCGCCGAGGTGCTCGATCAGTGCCAGCACGTCGGAGCCGGCCGCCACGTCGTCGTATTCGCTGAACGTCGCGTCGCTGTCGCCGTGCCCGCGAAGATCCATCGTGGCCACGCGGTATCCCGCGGCAACGAGGGCCGGCACGAGGTAGCGGAAGTTCGAGCGCAGATCGCCCATGCCGGGCACGCCGACAACGAGCGGCCCGCTTCCGATCACGTCGTACGCGATCCGGCCTTCGGGCCGATCCAGAAACAGCGTCTGGGCCACGGCTTCCTGCGGCTGGGTGTTGGATTCTGCGGTGGGATTCATGGCTACAGTCATCATGGTGACCTCCTTGGGCTTATCAAGATAGCCCTATAGCTAATAGTATTAGCTTTCCCTGTCAAGGCCACGTCGTCTAGATTTCCGCCGTGGCAGCCCGCCGAGCAGAAAAGGGGCCGCGCGGCCCGACGTACCTCACGCCCGAAGGCGCGAAGAAGCTCGCCGACGAGCTCAACCATCTCGCCAGCGTGGAGCGCCCGCGCGTGGTGCAGGAGGTGAGCGACGCGGCCGCGCAGGGCGACCGCTCGGAGAACGCCGAGTACATCTACGGCAAGAAGCGCCTGCGCGAGATCGACCGCCGCATCCGCTACATCACCAAGCGCCTCGACAGCGCCGTGGTCGTCAAGGAACGCGTTGCCACCGACATGGTGTTCTTCGGGGCGACTGTCGAGGTCGAGGACGAGAACGGCAAGCGCAGCCGCTACCTGCTCGTCGGTCCGGACGAGGCCGATCCGTCCGAAGGGCGACTGAGCTTCAAGTCGCCGCTTGGCCGCGCGCTGCTCAAGAAGAAGGTCGGCGACGTGGTGACCGTGCGCCGCCCCGCGGGCGAGATCGACATCGAGATCCTGTCGGTCACGTACGAGTAGAGCGCCTTGGCCGCGGCCCGCAGGGCAGGTGCGTTCCGCTCTGCAACCCGGAGTGCAGCCCGCAGCAGTACTGCGCTGCCGATCGGACCTGTCGCTCGCGCTGATCGGATTTCTCCACCACCAGCGAAACACGCGCATCGCGATTGGTTGGCGGGCCGGCCCGGTCTACCATGCTGCGTATGAAGCGGCTGCTGATGGTCTGGGTAGCTCTTGCGCTGGCAGGGTGTGGCGGCTCCGCTTCCGACCTCACGTCCTCGAGCAGTGGTGGGACGGGAGGCCAGGCAGGTTCGGCGGGAACGGCCGGAAGCGGCGGGGGCAACGCTGGAACGGGCGGCGGCGCGGCGGCGGGGGGAACCGCTGGTAGCGGCGGTACGGCGGGAAGCGGCGGCACGGCGGGCTCGAGTGGCGCGGGCGGCACTGCGGGCGGTTCGTCGTGCACGCTTCAGCCGATGTCCCCCGGCGCGAGAACGATCAGCATCACCTCGGGCGGCCGGAAGCGCACGGCGCACCTTGTCGTCCCTGCTGGCTACGACGCCAAGAAGCGCACGCCGCTGCTTCTGCTCTACCACGGCTACCTTGAAGACGCGGCCCGCATCGAATCGTCGACCGGCATGACACCGATCGCCGGCAAGCACGGCATGATCGTCGTCTACCCCCAGGGTGTGAACAACAGCTTCAACGCGGGCCCGAAGTGCTGCGGGACGGCGTCCTCGACGCAGATCGACGACGTGCAGTTCACGAAGGATCTGCTCGACGAGCTCGAGAGCCAGCTCTGCGTCGACACCAAGCGCGTCTACGCCGCGGGCTTCTCGAACGGCGGGATGTTCTCGAGCCGGCTCGGCTGCGAGCTGGGCTCGCGCATCGCCGCCATCGCGCCGGTGTCCGGGCCGATCGCCGTGACCTCCTGCAAGCCGTCCCGTCCGATCCCCGTGATCGAGTTCCATGGGACGTCCGACATCGTTGTGCCCTACAACGGCGGCGGACTCGGCGGCGCGCTGAGCGTGCCCGACGCGATCAAGCTCTGGAAGACCAACAACGGCTGCACGGACGCCCAACCGAAGACCGTCTTCCAGAACGGGGACACGACCTGCGCCGCGTACCAGAGCTGCAAGGCCGGCGCCCACGTCGAGCTGTGCACGATCTCCAGCGGCGGTCACCAATGGCCGGGCGGCACCGACCCGCTCGCCGGCGTCGGCAAGCAGACGCAGGACATCAACGCCAGCTCCGCGATGGTGGACTTCTTCCTGGCGCATCCGTTGCCGTGACGCCGCGGGGCCGGTCCGACCAGACCGGCGGGCGCCCGGCTGCCGGAAATGTGGCTCGTCATCCAATCCTGGCCACCGGGTCGAAGGACGCTTGAGCCCCGCGGCGCGAGCGTCTACGTTGCGCGCCCGTCCCCGAGGGGGCGGCACGCCGCGGGGCCGGAGCCCGGCCACCGCGCCACTTCCTAGACAAGGAGATTTCCGATGGCCGACATCCGTTTCGACAACCGAGTCGCGATCGTTACCGGTGCAGGCGGAGGCCTGGGCCGCGCGCATGCCCTGCTGCTTGCCTCGCGCGGCGCCAAGGTTGTCGTCAATGACCTGGGCGGTTCCGTCGACGGCTCGGGCGTGGGCTCGAAGATGGCCGACAAGGTCGTCGAGGAGATCAAGGCGGCGGGCGGCGAAGCCGTGGCGAACTACGACGGCGTCGACACCATGGAGGGCGCACAGAAGATCGTGAAGACCGCCCAGGACGCCTTCGGCAAGCTCGACATCGTCGTCAACAACGCCGGCATCCTGCGCGACGTGTCGTTCATGAAGATGACCGAGGAGGACTGGGACAAGGTGCTGCGCGTGCACCTGTACGGCAGCATGTACGTCACCAAGGCGGCCTGGCCCATCCTGCGCGAGGGCAAGTACGGTCGCGTGGTGTTCACGACCAGTGCCGCCGGCCTGTACGGCAACTTCGGCCAGGCGAACTACAGCTCGGCCAAGCTCGGCATCGTGGGCCTGGCCAAGACGCTTTCGCACGAGGGCGCCAAGTACAACATCAAGTGCAACGTCATCGCTCCGGTGGCCAAGAGCCGCATGACCGAGACGATCATGCCGCCGGACGTGTTGAACAAGCTGCTGCCCGAGCACGTCAGCCCGCTCGTGGCCTACCTTTGCTCCGAGGGCGTCGAGGAAACCGCGCAGACCTACGCCGTGGGCGGCGGCTACGTGGCGCGCGTCGCGGTCGTGGAAAGTGCGGGCGTCACGCTCGACGCTTCCAAGGGCTTTGGCCCGGAAGAGGTCGCCGGCAAGTGGAAGGAGATCAACGATCTCTCCCAGGCCAAGCCCTTCGCCAACGCGATGGAAGCGGCCGGCGCGGCGATGAAGGGCGTGATGGGCGGCTGAGCCGGGTGCGATACTCGGCGTGAGGCTCCCAGTGCCCAAGAAAGCGTCCAGTCGCGCGCCCGCGTCGGCATCACTTCGAGCTCGCACGTTCGCTGTGGGCGACGAGGAGTACGCGGTCTTCGAGTTCTCGTTGGGTCAAGCCGTCGTCCCGGCAGACTTGACCCAATCCGAGCAGGAAATCGCACAAGCCGTCGTCGACGGGCTTTCGGATAGGGAGATAGGGAACCGTCGTGGAACCTCGCCGCGCACCGTGGCGAATCAGTTGCGAAGCATCTACACAAAGCTGGGAATTGCGAGCCGGGCCGAGCTCATCGTGCGCTGCACGCGTGAGGGGCGCACTCCGCCTTGACTAGCGCGCTTCACTGCCGATGGCGAACGATGTGGATCAGCTCCGCTCGGTTCCGGACGCCTAGCTTCTTTGCAGCTTTCCTGAAATGAGCGGATACCAAAGCCTGGGAGAGTCCGAGCTCGAGCGCGATGACCTTGAACGATTCGTCGGATGCTGCGCGCTCGACGATCTCGCGCTCGATAGCGCTCAATGAAGCGTGACCTTTCGGTGCAGTCGCACGATTTCGCCGTGCGACGATGAGGCGCTTCCCGTCCGAGTCCTGGTGCGCGACGATCGCCCATTCGCCCGCCAACACGGCGTCCCACAGCGCGAGAGCTTGCTCGGGGGATTGGTTGCAGAAAGCGTCGCGATGCAGCGTCGACGCCGCTGTCGCGAGCAGCTCGCTCGCGGCAGCGGGCGCGCCACCCGGCGTCGCGTCGAGAAGGCGGCCTCGATCATTGAACACGACATCCCAGGTGAAACCCTCAGAGAGCTGCGATCTCAACTGAAGACCAGCCCTGAAGTGATTCAAGAGTCGTCGGTACAGGTGCCGTGTTCTGGGAGCGACCGCGGTAACCTCGGACCTGGGTCCCGACAAGACGATCCCCGAGCTGTCAGAGCCGTACGCCGAGAGAACGACCTGATCGACCACCCCGGCGAGCGGCCTCGTCGCCTGCCGTACGGGCCCGGGCCCGACCGATTCCCCCAGGAATTCAGCGGCTTCGCTGTTGGAGGCGCAGGTGCCGTGCGCGTTGAACGCACGCAGTTCCCGGGGCGAGCACAGCGCGGCGGCTCGAGAGTACGCTTCGTGAAGGCTGTCGGGGCAGCCCAGGTACTGGGGACGGACGACCCGCATATGTTCGTCCCGAAATTGCCAAAACCAACCTGACACGCCCAGTCCGTCATCGAGCTTCGGCCCAATCGCTCGAAGCAGATTCGAGAGCCACTCGGCGTCGGATACGTCGACGCGGTACGCGGCTCTCGTGGCGGCGACGGGGTCGAAGGAGCCAATTCGAATCGAGCCGGCGATCCAGAGCGGTGGATCGATGGGTATTCGAGATCCTGGTGACGGCGCGGTGACCACGGCAGCTAGACACGAGGCTAACAGACTCGAAGGCTCGCCGTTCGACTTCGACCAGACCCGGAAATGCCGAGCGCCCTGCACCTTGCAGGGTGCTAGTTGCAGCCGAGTTTCAGCACTTGTACGTCGTCGATGTTCCAGCCGGAGACGACCTGGCTGTACGGATTGAAAATATAGCCGAAACGAACTTGGAGCTTGGCGTTCGAGTACGGGGTCAGCAGGAAACTCTGTGGAACCCAGCTCGAGTCGGTCGTCTCGACCGAGAGCGACCACAACAGTGACCAGCCGGTTCCGTCGAAGACCTCCACCGTGGCCGCTCGGGAGTTGAGCCAGCGCTGGAAGAGGAGTCTGACGCCGGAAGTGGCCGTGGTGGTGTCGATCACCGGGCTCACCAGATAGTAGGCGGGGTGACCGGATGTGGGCGCGTTGCCACCAATCACAACGCCAGCAACGCCGTTGTCACTGCCCGCGGAGTGGTCGGTGCCCGGGTCCGGGAAGCCGATGCTCTGGCCCGTAGACGCTGTTGCGGCACCGATTTCCCACGTCGAGCCGAGCGTCCAACCTTGCGAGTTGTCGGCGAAGGTCTCGCTGAACAGGACGCAGCTCGGGCTGACGCACGCCCCGCCAACGCAGCTCTTGCCGGACGCGCAGGCCGAGCCGCATGCTCCGCAGTTCGCGTCGTCCGACGTGGTGTCGATGCAAACGTCGCTGCAGTCGGTCTTGCCCGTATGACAGCCGCACTGTCCAGCAACGCACTCGAGCGAGCCGGCACACGCATTGCCACACCCGCCGCAGTTCGCAGCGTCATTCTGCGTGTCGATGCACTGACCGTTACACACCGAGCTGCCGAACGCGCATTGACAGTTGCCGCTCTTGCAGATCTTGCCGTTGGTGCACTCGTTCCCACACCCGGCGCAATTGTCCGGGTCCGACTGCAGGTCGGTGCAGATACCGTTGCAGGTGCTCCAGGTTGCCGGACAGACGCAGCTTCCACTCGTGCAGATCTTGCCGTTGGTGCACTCGTTGCCACAGCCGCCACAGTTCTTCGGGTCGTTGTAGAAGTCGATGCAGGTCCCCACGCACGTGCCCCAGTTCGAAGGGCACTTGCACACGCCGGAGGTGCAGATCCTGCCATCGGTGCATTCATGTCCGCAGGCGCCGCAGTTCTTAACGTCGTATTGGAAGCTCATGCACACCCCGCCGCATTTCCCGTCTCCAGGCGGACAGCCGCATACGCCGTTGATGCAGCTTTCGCCATGCGAGAGATCGCACTTGTTCCCGCACGTGCCGCAATTCGTCGGATTGTAGTCCGTGTCGGTGCAGACATTCCCGCACAGTTTATTCCCCTGGGGGCAGCCGCAAACGCCCTGGATGCAGAATTCCCCGGGGAGGCACTGGTGTCCGCACGAACCACAGTTGTTGCCGTTGGTTTGGAGGTTGGCGCAGCCACTGGCGCCACACCAAACCATCGGCGGGAAGCAGGGATTGGTGCAACTTCCGTTGATGCACTTTTCGGTCGAGGCGCACGCCTTTCCGCAGCTGCCGCAGTTTTTCGCGTCGCTCGTGACGTCGGCGCAAGTGCCGCCGCAGTCCGTCGCCGGCGGACTGCAGGACAACTTGCACGCGCCGCTCACGCAGTAGGAAGCCGCCGCGCACGGGGTGTTGCAACCACCACAGTGGCTCGGGTTGGTGTCGGTGTCGACGCACTTGCCATCGTACTCCCTGGTCCCGCCGGCGCACTCGAGCGCACACGCGCCGAGGGCGCATACCTGTCCTGATGGGCAGGCCGTACCGCAGGCTCCGCAGTTCTTGGGGTCAATCTCGGTGTCGACGCACTTGCCGCCGCAGTCCTGCGTGCCGGAGCCACCGTCCGGTTTGCCGGCCCCTTACGCCGTGCCGGCGACCCACACCTTCGGTCGGGCACGCCGGGCCCTGTCGTGCGCCTCGTCACAGTGCGCGGGGCATCCCCTTCACGCCGCCCGCCCGGGTTGTCCCGGCGAGACGTGACTTCTCGTCGGAGACGACCTGCTTCAGCCATTCCACCACGGAAGCGAGCGGTTCGAGGCCGCGCAGCCCCCGGGGCGTAGCGAGCACCAGGCGGTGCTCGTCGAGCAGCTCCGAACGGAACCCCAGGCTCGTTTCGCCGTCCGCAACGAAGCATGGCAGTACGGCGACTCCGGGTCCGGCGCGCGCGAGAGCCAGGGCCGACGGCACGCTGGTGGGCCCGCCGCTCGGGCCGGACGACTGAGCGGGAGCGTCCGGAGCTCGAGCTTCCTGCCCTCGCCCGTTGTGGGGTCCGCGCGCGCGCGGGTATGCTGGAGCCCCGTCCATGCAAAGCGACTACGACCTGCTCGATGCCTGGCGCGCCGGGGACGCGGCCGCGGGCAACGAGCTGTTCGATCGCCATTTCGACAGCATCTATCGCTTCCTCCGGAGCAAGAACGTCCGGTGACCCGGCTGACCTGGTGCAGGGCGTGTTCCTGGCGTGCGTCGAGGGCCGGGATTCATTCCGTGGGGAATCAAGCTTCCGCACCTATCTGTACGCGATAGCCAGGAAGAAGCTCTACAAGAGCTATCGGGATCGACGCGCGGGCGTCGATTTCGGCGTCACCTCGCTGGCGGATCTCGGTCCATCGCCGAGCCGCCTGGCGGACAAGCACCACACCGATCGCCTGCTGCTCGAAGCGCTGCGCGAGATCCCGCTCGAGCTGCAGATCGCGCTCGAGCTCCACTATTGGGAGCACATGGCCGGCCCGGAGATCGCGCGCGTGCTCGACGTTCCGGAGGGCACGGTCCGGACGCGTCTGCGCCGCGGCAAGGAAGCGCTCGACGCGAAGTTGAAACAGCTCGCGCGCACTCCAGCGGAGCTCGCGACGACGCGGGCCAATCTGGAAGCGTGGGCAGAGGGCCTTCGCGAGCAGGTCGAGCCCGCCGGAGCCCGGACCGGTCCCGACGATTGAGCCGCACGGCTACCGGGGACCCGGCGGGCAGCGCCCGTAGATCACGACCTCGTCCAGGCACAGATCCAGAAACGGGCCGCGATCGACCTCCAGCGCGGTGATGCGGATGTGGCGGGTGCGAGAGTTGACCGCGACCCGCTTGTGTTTGCCTCGATCGGTGGCGCGGTCGAACGTGACGACCTGTTCGCCTCCGTCCCAGGAGACACGCATGCGGCGGAACGTCGAGTTGATCTTCCAGAGATCGGCGCCGGCCCCGGTCGTGGACGACCAGCCGCCGCTGACCACCACCTCCGACACCCACGTCCCGGGCCGGAAGTCCGCTTCCACCCACTGGCCCGCGCCGTCACCCGGCGACGCCTCCGTCCAGGCGGTGTCCGGGATCCCGTCGAAGGCCTGTTCTGCCGGGTGCCCGGGCTCTTGTGACGACGCGCGCACCGCGGTCCGGCACAGCCGCGTGATGTCCTTCACCGCGAGCGGTGCGGCGCTCGCACTGGGCGCGGGCGGAAGCGCGGACGTGGCGGCGGTGGGCGGTTCGCTCTGCAGGTTCATCCACGCCACGACCGCGATGGCAGCCATCAGAACGGCCCCGGCCAGGCCGACCCAGCGTGTGATTGCGGACTCGCGCGGGGCCGCCGAGCGCGCGCCTTCGAGACGTTCCAGCAGCGCGTCCATCGAAGGGAAGCGTGCGCTCGGTTCCGGATCCAGCCCGCGCTCGAGGACTTCCGCGACCGTCGGCGGCACGCCCTCGAGATCCGCGTCCTTCACCCGCGCGAGCATCGCTTCCAGAAGCTCGTCCGGCGTGTCGCCGCGGAACGGACGACGACCCGTGAACGCCTCGATCGCGGTGACGCAGAAGCTCCACTGATCGCTGCGGGCGTCGGCGGGCTCGCCGCGGAGCTGTTCCGGCGCCATGTACGCGGGTGTTCCGACCAGCGAGTCGCGTGGCAGAGCGCCGTGGGGCGCCCGTGGGCTGCCGCCCGGTGGCTCGCTCCCTCTCCTGAGTGCCAGGCCGAAGTCCGAAACGCGCGGCTGGCCGTCGTCGTCCATCAGGACGTTGTCCAGCTTGAAGTCGCGGTGGACCAGGCCCTGGCGGTGGACCGCAGCCAGCCCGCGTCCCGTGGCGATCATCACGTCCAGCACCCGCGCGGGCTTTGGCCGATCGCGCTCGAGCCACTGGCGGAGCGTGCCCTTGGCGCGTTCCATCGCGACGTAGACCTGCCCCGTGTGCGCTCCGACCTGATGCACGGTGACGACGTTGGAGTGTCTGACCCGCGCCATCGCGCGAGCTTCCTCCAGTAGGAGCTCCGTCGGCGCACCGCTGTCGCGGAGGGCCGGGCTCAGCAGCTTGAGCGCCACCACGCGATCGAGCTCGGTGTCGCGCGCTTCGTACACGACGCCCATCGCCCCCTCGCCGAGGCGTCCGAGCAGCTCGAACTGCTCGAGCCGGACGGGCTCGGCGCTTCCCCCGAACAGCCCTTGGCGCACCTGCGCGCGCACCCGGGCCTGCTCGATGTCGTCCTCGTCCGCGTCACCAGGGCGCGGCAGAGCATCCGGGGGGTCGGCAGACATTGTGGCCAGGGGCTGTCGGAAGCACCCGACAGGCCCCGTAGCCCGGGTTTTTCGCCCCGGCAACGTCCGTCGCATTTTTTCGGGATCGATTTTCCGCCTCCGGGAACCACCCGCCCAGGAGACGGAAAATGGGCATTTCTCGAACGACAATCAGGGCATTCCGGGTCATCGGTGCGGCACTCTGCGTGACGCTGGGGCAAAGCCCCTCCACGCTGGCCTCGCCAGCGAAGCACGCCGCTCTGGTGCACACGGCTGCAACAGCCCCGGCGCCGAAGCCGGACGCTGCGAAGGCGGTGAAGATAGCTTTGGGCGACAAGACCACGAGCGCTCCGGCGCCGGAGCACCGGACGGCGCCCGAACCCAGGCTTCGCCGCATCAAGCCCGGCGAGGTCACTGTTGCCATCGCGAAGAAGGCCCGGAAGATCATCAACGCGAACTACACGAAGCCCTTCGGCACCGAGATCCCCTTCGAGATCGCCGGCGAGCACTACGTCGGTCGTATCGAGCGCCACTACCACCCCCCAGGCGGCAAGCTCCACCCCTGGGGCTATCACCACGGATGCTCGGTGTTCGTGGTCGTGCGCTGAGCGTCCCGCTCCACGCCCGGACCCTGGCGACGTGGCTACGTCAGCGGCTTCATGACGTGCTTCCGGTAGCCGTCGCGCTCGGCAAGGCGCTGGTACCACCTTTCCACGTTCGGCGCGGCGGGGCGTTCGATGTCCAGGGCGAGCCAGCGGTAGATCGCCGAGCCTACCGGGATGTCGCCCATGCTGAACACGGGACCTGCCACGAAGTCGTAGCGGCCGAGGTGCGCGTCCAGCACGGCGACCTGCTTCGCGCAGGCCTGCCGTGAGGCTTCGATCACCGCCGGATCCCGCTCGCCGGCAGGCGTCCGGACGAGCTGCCAGAACACCGGGCGCAGGTCGGGGCCCAGGGTGGTCTGCTGCCAGTCCATCCACTGCTCGGCACGCCAGCGGGCCTCGCCGTCGGCCGGCCACAGGCCGGGCTTGCCGTAGGTGCGGGCCAGATAGCGCACGCACACGTTCGATTCCCAGAGAACGGTGTCGCCGTCCCGGATGGTTGGCACGCGCCCGTTCGGGTTCATGGCGAGGTAGCCCGGCTCTCCCGTGCCGCCGAACGCCCCACCCAGGTCCACCCGCTCGTACGGGAGGCTCACCTCCTCGCAGGCCCACAGCACCTTCATCACGTTGATGGAGTTGTCGCGGCCCCAGATCGTCAGCTTGTTGCCCTGGACCATGTACGGGTTTTCGCATCCCTGCGGCTGTGGTGACAATTCGTACACATCAGAATGCGTACCTGAACACCCCCCGATACGTCGGGCCGAGCTCTTGCTGGCCGTTCAAGTGGGTGTAGACGGGGATCTCGACGCGGGCCGAAAACCACAGCTTTCCGGCAACCTGCGCCAGCAGGCCGGGGCTCGCCTGGACCACGAGCCCACCGGTATTGATCTGCTGGTTGCCGTCCTGCGCGTCGTGCAGCTCGTAGTGGTCGTTGGTGCCAAGCTCGAAGGCCAGCTCATTCCATGGCCGGTACTGCAAGGCAGCGCTCCACAGGAGCGAGCTGCCGTAGCGGTAGCCGAAGTCATTGGTCGTGAACGTGCGCCCGATCACGCTTACGGAGAAGTTCCACGGGTCCTCGTGGAATGCGTACGTGAGACCCGCGTAGGGACCGAACGCGCCACGTCCGAGCTGGGCGTGCTCGTCGAGGCGCTCGCCATCCGCCTTCGAGTCATTGGGTCCGGTGGGGAACGCACTGCCGGCCGAGAGCGCCAGCTCCTGCCGGCTCTCCGCGGAGAAATCGATCGTGTCCAGCAGGAAATAGCGTGCTCCTAGCTGCCCATCTCCGAGGCCCCAGAGCGTGTGCGACTCGCTCGCGATGTTGCTGCCCGTCGCGCTGTACAGATTGCGTTGGAGCGGAAGATCCGCCACCAGGTTCAACTTCCGGAGCGGTGAATAGACCAGCGTGGGCGTGAGCTGGAGCCGCGCGAGGCGCTCGGTGACGAGCGGGTCGTCGTCGCTCCGCGCCGACGCGGTCACCGCGCTGACGGACAGCGCCGCGCGCAGCGCACCCGCGCTCGGCGCGGAGTTTTCGGCGGAGACGAGCGGGTCGTCCGACCCGCAGATGGAGCAGGCCTTGGCTGGCCGTGCGGCCAGAAGCGCTGCGAGACCGCACAGCAGGCACGGGGTGAAAAGCTGGAGACAGTGGCGCATTTCCGGGGAGCAGCCTATGCAGGCAAGCCCACGCAAGCTAGCGCGCCTGTCCCGTCTGGAAATGCGGCAAAGCGTCGCACCGTGTCGATGGCTGGAATGGCAGCCTCGAGCAGCGTCCCTATTGCGGCGGCTTGACCGGTGCGCAGGTCGAGACGCCAGCTCCGACGATCTCGAACGCCACGCTGGACACCTGGGTCGTGGTGTTCTTCACGGGATCGAACTGGAACACGTCCGTGCTCGTTCCCGGGCCGACGAACAGCCAGAAGCTCCCTCCCCAGAACGCGAACGCGAAGTTCGACCCGTTGGGTGGGTACTGGATCGGACTCTGCGGCGCCTGCGACTTGATGTGCGCGGTGGTCTTGTTGATCTCGGCGACGATGTAGGGCGTGCCTTCGAACGCGCCGTACAGCCGACCGTCGCCGGTGCCCGTCATCTCCGCGCGGGACGACAGCTGGTCGTACGCTCCGATGCGCGTTAGCGAAAGCGACTGGGTGTCGATCGTGCCGAGCCCGCTCGACGGGCCCGAGAAGTCCGAGTTCGTGACGAAGAGGGTGTCCTGGTTGCTGTTCGGTCCGTTGGCGGAGAAGCCCATTCCGAACGTCGTGAAGCCCTGCTGCCCGGGCACGAAGCTCGTGGGAGTGCAGGCAGCGTTGCTCGTGTTGACCTTGTAGAGGTGCCCGTCCGTGAACACGACCCAGGCGTTGGCGTTGCGGTCGACGGCCATCGAGAACGGCGTCGCGACGACGGTGCCGCAGTCCACCGTGCCGATGGTGGTGAACTGCAGCGACGGCGGGTCGAACTTGTACAGCTCGCCGTTGCCGTCGATGACGTAGACGAAGCGCGCTTCCGCAGCGCAGTTCGAGCTCGTTCCACCGCCGGACCCGCCGGTCGCCCCGAAGCCACCCGCCCCGCCGCTGCCGCCGAGCCCGATCGAGCCGCCGGTGCCCGAGCCGCCGCTCCCGCTGTTCCTCGTGCCGGTTGCGGCGCTACATCCGAAGAGTCCCACCACCGACAGCACCGCCGCCCAACGAAGACCTGTCATGAATCGCGAGTGTAGCGGGTCGGCCGGCCGGCGCGCTACGGAAATTCTGGTAGTCACAGCATTTCAACCAGATGCGAGGCGCGCCGATGGCGGGACGCGTGTCTACACGAAGAAATCCGGCATCAGCTCCGAGTCGGGCACGTTCGCGTACTTGCTGAAGTCGGTGACGCCAGCAGAGCGGAGGGTGTCCTCGTCGATGCAGTAGTTGCCGGTGAACTCGCGGCTCGGGCGAGTGAGGATGTAGTAGGCCGCGTCGGCCATGATTTCCGCCGTACGGCAGCGCTGGGTCGCCTCGTCGCCGCCCAGCAGGTTCTGGACCGCAGCCGTGGCGATCGCGGTGCGCGGCCACAGCGTGTTGAACGCGATGCCGTCGCTCTTGAACTCGTCCGCCATGCCGAGCGCGCACATGCTCATGCCGAACTTGGCCATGGTGTAGGCCACGTGGGGCGCGAACCAGCGAGCTTCCATGTTGAGTGGCGGCGAGAGGTTGAGCACGTGGGGGTTTTCCGCCTTCTTGAGGAAGGGGATGACCTTCTGCGAGCAGAGGAAGGTGCCGCGCGTGTTGACGTGATGCATCAGGTCGTAGCGCTTCATCGCTGTCTGCAGAGTGCCGGTCAGGTTGATGGCGCTGGCGTTGTTGACCAGGATGTCGATACCGCCGAAGGTGTCGACCGTGTTCTTCACCGCGGCCTCGACCTGATCCTCGAAGCGGATGTCGCAGATGCAGGCCAGGCCCTTGCCGCCGGCTGCGTTGATCTCCTCCACCGCCGTGTAGACGGTGCCGGGGAGCTTGGGGTGGGGTTCGGCCGTCTTGGCCACGACCGCCACGTTCGCGCCGTCCTTGGCGGCGCGCAGGCCGATCGCCTTGCCGATGCCGCGACTCGCGCCGGTGATGAAGAGCGTCTTTCCCTCGAGGTCTGCCATGGCTTTCTCCTGTCGAGCGGGGCGGACCGTAGCACCAGGCGGGCGAGGGCGTCAGGCCGGGGATCGCACCGGCCGCGCGCCGTGATATGCCGCCGGCATGTCATGGATTTCACGCCCTGCATGCGCTGGCAGCGCTCGCCTGTGTCGCGGGCTGCGGCGCCCCGCCGGCCCCCGTCGCGCCGCCAGCGGCCGCGCCGCCAGCGCCGGCAAGGACCGCGGTGCCTCTGCCGAAACCGCCTGTTTCGCAGGGCTACGTCGACCCCGGCGGGATGTGGATGCCGGGCCAGATGCGTATGCAGGCCAGGACCCTCCGGAAGCTCGGGCTCGCGTTCGATCCGGCGAAGCTCGACGACCCGCTCGCCTATCCTCTGGGCGCCGTTGTCAGTCTCGGCGGCTGCTCGGCGTCCTTCGTGTCGCCCGATGGGCTCGTCATCACCAACCACCACTGCGTCACCGGCGCGCTCTCGTACAACTCGAAGCCCGGACAGGATCTGCTGAAGAACGGCTATCTCGCCAAGGACCGCGCCAGCGAGAAGTGGATCGGCCCGACCGGACGCGTGTTCGTGACGCAATCGTTCAAGGACGTGACCGACCAGGTGCGCACCGGGCTGGAGGGGCTTCTGGACGACCGGGAGCGCTGGCGCACGATCGAGCGACGCGAGAAGGCCCTGGTGGCCGACTGCGAGAAGGGGCGCCCCAGCGTCCGCTGCGAGACCGCGAGCTACTTCGGTGGCGCCCAGTACATGCTGATCACGCGGCTCGCGATCAAGGACGTGCGGCTGGTCTACGCGCCCGCGTCGGGGATCGGCAACTTCGGCGGCGAGGTCGACAACTGGCGCTGGCCGCGGCACGCGGGCGAGTTCGCCTTCTACCGGGCGTACGTGGGAAAGGACGGCAAGCCCGCCGAGCATTCCGCTGACAACGTGCCCTACAAGCCGAAGCAGTTCCTGAAGATCGCGGACAAGCCGCTCCGGACCGGCAGCCTTGTGTTTGTGGCCGGCTATCCGGGCCGCACCTACCGCAACAAGACCGCTGCGGAACTGCACGAGGCCGTCGACTGGTGGTACCCGCGACGCATCCGCCTGTGCACCGACTACATCGCCGTGATGACCGGGATCGGCAAGCAGGACGAGGACGCGCGGCTGAAGGGGACGCCGCTTCGGCGCGGGCTCAGCAACGTCCTGACCTACACGCGCGGCGCACTGGCCGGTTTGACGAAGGGTGGTGCTGCGGCGAAGAAGGACCAGCGCGAGAAAGAGCTGGAGCAGTGGATGCAGGCTGACCCGAAGCGGAGAGCCGCATACGGCGACGTGCTGTCGCGCATGCACATGGTGTTCGCGAAGCGCGAGAAGACCCGCGACGGCGATGCCGCGCTGGACGAGATGACGTGGTCCTCGAAGCTATTGGATGCCGCGCTGACCATCGTCCACAACGCCGAGGAGCGGCAGAAGCCCGACGCCGAGCGCGAGGGGGGCTACCAGGAGCGCGACCAGGAGGACTTGATCCAGGCGCAGCAGGCGCTCGAAAAGCGCTATAGCGAAAAGCTCGACCGTGCGCTTCTGGTCGAGTCGGCGTTGCGCGCGGCGCAGCTGCCGGCAAAGGACGAAAAGCCGCTGCTGACGCCGCTCCTCGGCCGGCAGAAGCCGACCAATGAGCACATCCGGGTGGCCGTCGAAAAGCTGTACGAGGGCACGAAGCTCGGCGACACGCCGACGCGCGTGAAGCTCATGAAGAGCGCGAAGCTCTCCACGCTGCGCCGCAGCCGCGACCCGATGATCCGCCTGGCGCTCCGGCTTCGCCCGCTGCAGAAGGCGGAAAAGGACCGCGCCGACGCACGCAGGGGCGCGCTTTCGATGCTGCGTCCGCCGTACATCAAGGCTCTCCGCGATTCGACGCCGCATCCCCTCGCGCCGGATGCGAACAGCACGCTCCGCATCACCTACGGCACCGTGCGTGGCTACAGTCCAAAGCCGGGCGCACCCGTGTACTTGCCGTTCACGACCGCAGCGGGAGTCGTGAAGAAGAATACCGGAAAGGACCCGTTCGACGCGCCGGAGCGGCTGATCGACGCGATCAAGCAGGGGAAGTTCGACGGCTACGAAAACCCCGAGCTGGGCACGCTGCCGGTGGATTTCCTGACGGACACGGACATCACCGGTGGCAACTCCGGATCGCCGACGCTCGACGCCCAGGGTCACCTGGTCGGCCTCGCCTTCGACGGCAACTACGAGGCGATGGCGTCGGACTGGCTGTTCATGCCGGACATCACCCGCGCCATCCACGTCGATATCCGCTACGTGCTGTGGATCATGGCCCGTGTCGATCACGCCGATTGGCTGCTCGACGAGATGGGCGTCCGGCACGGCGCGAAGTAGACGCACCGCGTCGGGGTAGCTCAATCGCCGGCGCGCGCGACGATCTCGTGGATCTGCGTGCTGATGGCGTCGAGCAGCTGGTGCCGGTCGAGGGAGCTCTTCTCGATCACGCGTTGCACCCTGGTTTCAAGATCGCGGCGCTCCGAATCGTCCAGCATGCGCGCCGTGGCAACGATGACCGGCTACGAGCTCAACTTCAGTTCGTCGCGAACTGGCGGAAGAACTCGAAGCCGTCCATCACCGGCATCATCAGGTCCAGTACGACGCTGTCGGGCTCGTCGTCCGTCACGCGCGAAAGTCGGACTTGTCGGCGCCCGAGGCCGCGAGGAAGGAGCCGAGCTTGCCCGCTTCGCCCTTCACGTCGAGCCCGGCGTTCTTGTTCTGCAAAACGTCGATGTTCGTGCCCCAGGCCGAGGCGTGCAGGCCGACCTTCGCCTTGGGAGCGTATTTCCGCACCATCGAGATCATGCATCGTCCCATGCCGGCGATGCTGTTCTCCTGCCCGCCGCCATGTTGGTAGTTTCGCCGAGCGCCGCTGCGGCGCAACTGCTTTCCCCGTCGCGCTCGACGCGCTCTGTAGCGAGTGATAACGCTGGTCGTCACCGTGGCCGCCAAGAAACAGACCAAACGCACCCACCAGCGTCGACGCATCCAGGTCCGACCGCTCAAGAGCTCGGACTACGAGGCCGTCACCGAGCTACAGCTCAAGTGTTTTCCGGGAATGAAGCCGTGGGCACGCGAGCAGTTCGAGAGCATGCTCGCGACCTTTCCCGAAGGGCAGATCTGCGTTGTCGCGAACGGCAGGCTGGTCGCCTCGTCCAGCAGCCTGATCGTCGATTTCGATCTGTACTCCGAGTGGCACAACTGGGCGGAAATCGCGGACAACGGCTACATCCGCAACCACGATCCGAAGGGCGACACGCTCTACGGTATCGAGATCATGGTCGACCCCGAGAGCCGCGGCTACCGGCTGTCGCGCCGTCTGTACGACGCCCGCAAGGACCTCGCGCGCGAAAATAACCTGGCGCGCATCATCATCGGCGGGCGCATCCCTGGCTACCACAAGCACGCCAAGGAGATGGGCGCCCAGGACTACGTCGACGAGGTCATCGCCAAAGCGCTGTACGACCAGGTGCTGACCGCGCAGCTGGCCAACGGTTTCGAGCTGCAGCGGCTGATTCCGGACTATCTGCCCAGCGACAAGGAGTCGATGGGCTACGCGACGTTCCTCGAGTGGACGAACTTCGACTACCAGCCCGCCGAGCGCCGCCGTTTCCGCGCCGTCGAGATCGTGCGCATCGCCGTGGTGCAGTACCAGATGCGCACCGTCGCATCGTTCGAGGACTTCGCCACGCAGTGCGAGTACTTCGTCGACGTTGCGGCCGACAGCCAGTCGGACTTTGTCGTGTTCCCGGAGCTCTTCACCACGCAGCTCCTGTCACTCAATCCGGGGCTTCGGCCGGGGCTTGCGGCGCGAAAGCTGGCCGAGTTCACGCCCCAGTACGTCGACCTGTTCAACCGGCTCGCCATCAAGCACAACGTCAACATCATCGGCGGCTCGCATTTCTCGGTCGAGGACGAGACGCTCTACAACATCTCCTATCTCTTCCAGCGCGACGGGCGCATCGGAAAACAGTACAAGCTGCACATCACACCGGCGGAGCGACGCTGGTGGGGCGTCGAGCCCGGGACCACTGTCCGCGTCTTCGACACCGACTGCGGCAAGATCGCCATCCTGGTCTGCTACGACGTGGAATTTCCCGAGGTGGTGCGCATCGCCGCCAAAAAGGGCGCACACGTGCTGTTCGTGCCGTTCAACACGGACGACCGCTACGGCTATCTCCGGGTCCGCTACTGCGCGCAGGCGCGCTGCATCGAAAACCACGTCTACGCCGTGGTGGCAGGCTGCACCGGCAACCTGCCGTTCGTGGAAAACGCGGACGTTCACTACGCGCAGTCGGCCATCTTCACGCCGTCGGACATTCCGTTCAGTCGTGACGGCGTCGCGGCGGAGTGCACGCCCAACATCGAGACGGTACTGGTGCACGACGTGGACATCGAGCTGCTCCGCCGCCACCGCTACGACGGCACCACGCAGAACTGGAGCGATCGTCGCCGCGACCTGTACCAGGTCCGCTACAACGACGAGGGCGAGGCGCGCGAGGTGTAGGTATCACCCCGCGCGCCGCTCACGCCTATCCGCAGATACCGCCCTTGCACTTGCCGCCGTTCGGGCAATCGCCGTTCTCGGCGCACTGTGCGCAGTGGTCTTGGTGCCAGCAGAAGGGCAACGCGGCGTCCTTGCAGTCGGTGTTCGAGATGCAGGTGACGCAGTGCCCTTCGTTCGTGCACAGCGGCTGGGCCGCCGGGCAGTTGGTGTTCGCCAGACACTGGCGGCAGTCGCCGCTCTGCGTGTCGCAGAACGGATGCGCGCTGTCGCAGTTGGCGTTGCTCGTGCAATAGGGATGGCAGTGGTGGTCTTTGTCGCAGCGTGAGCCGGCGCCGCAGTTCGCGTCGACCAGACACTGGACGCAATCGCCGTTCTGGACGTTGCAGACCGGTGCGGCCGCGCCGCAGTCCGTGTTGGCCAGGCAGGACACGCACTGACCGCGAGTGGGATCGCAGAGCGGTTCGCCGCCTCCGCAGTCGGTGTTCGTGAGGCAGCCGACGCAAGCGCCCGTCTTGGTGTCGCACAGCGCCTGGCCCGGGTCGGTGCAGTCGCCGTTGGCGCTGCAGGCCGGATGGCAGGTGAAGTCCCGCGGATAGCAGGCCTGGCCCGTCGCGCAGTCGGCGGTCGTGCCGCAGCGCTGGCAGTGGCCGACCACGCAGATGGGGTCCGCGGCGCCGCAGTCTGCATTGGTCCTGCACTGCACGCAGCCGAGCGACGCGCTGCACAGCGTCTGGCAGGTGTGGCCGGAGACCGTGCAGCCGCCGCCTCCTGGGCCGCCGGGTCCGTTGCTGCCACTGCCGCTGCTGCCGCAGGAAGCCGCGGCGAGGGCGAGGGGAACCAGGAACAACGCGGCGCGCAATCGAGTCACAAGCTTCAGCATCGAAGACCTCCAGGCGGTGAGTGGTGCCATGCCACGTCCATTATCGAGTACGTTCCGCCCGCCCGGCCGGCTCGGCCCCGCTCGAGCGATCATGCCACGACCGCGCTGCCTGGCCTAGACTGGCGCCGATGGTGCGGATCTGTTTCGTATGTCTCGGCAACATCTGCCGCTCGCCCACGGCCGAAGGCGTGATGCGCCACCTCGTTCGCGAGGCCGGGCTGGGAGGCCGGATCGAGATCGACAGCGCCGGCACCGCCGCCTACCACGCGGGCGAGTCGCCGGACCGGCGCGCCACGCTGACCGCGCGCCGGCGCGGCATCGAGCTCTCCGGTCGCGCGCGGCAGTTCAAGTCCGGCGACTGGGAGCGCTTCGACTACGTGCTGGCGATGGATACCTCGAACCTGCGCGATCTCGACGCCTCGGCGCCGTCGAGCGCAGCGCGCGAGAAGCTCTCGCTGCTGCGCTCGTTCGATCCGGAGTCTCCTCCGGACGCCAGCGTGCCGGATCCGTACTACGGCGGCGATGCGGGCTTCGACGAGGTGCTCGACCTGTGCGAGGCGGCGTGCCGCGGGCTGCTCGAGCACATCCAGAAGGAGCACGCATCGTAGATGGACGAGGCGCTTCGTACTGCCGTCGCCGGGGCGCTGGGTGCAGATGTGACGCGCACCTCGCGTCTCGGCGGCGGCGACATCAACGAGGCGTTCTCGGTGGAGCTGTCCGACGGGCGCCGCGTTTTCATCAAGACCAACGCCACCGCGGACCGGGCCATGTTCCCCGCGGAAGCGCGCGGACTCCGCTGGCTCGCCGAAGCGCGCGCGCTGCGCATCCCCGAAGTGCTGGCCGTGTCCGGTGGCGATCACCCCGCGTTCCTCGCGCTCGAGTACCTGGACAGCGCGCGACCCCGCAAGGGCTTCGACGAGGAGCTCGGTCGCGCCCTCGCCGCGCTGCACCGCTTCGGCGCGCCCGGCTTCGGCCTGGACCACGACAACTTCATCGGGCGCCTGCCGCAGGACAACACGCCCGCCGACAGCTGGCCGGACTTCTACGCCCGGGCGCGCCTCGGCGCCCAGCTCCAACTCGCGCAGGAAAACGGCCTCGCCGACCCCGCGCTCGCCCGCCGCTTCGACCAGCTCTTCGCGCGCCTCGACGATCTCGCCGGCCCAGCCGAGCCGCCCGCGCGCCTGCACGGCGATCTGTGGGGCGGAAACCTGCACATCGACGACCAGGGCGCGCCGTGCCTCATCGACCCCGCCGTCTACGGCGGCCACCGCGAGATGGACCTTGCCATGATGAAGCTCTTCGGCGGCTTCGGTGATCGTGTGTTCGCCGCCTATGAAGAGGCCTACCCGCTCGCTCCCGGCCACGCCGACCGCGTCCCGCTCTACCAGCTCTATCCCCTCATGGTGCACGTCAACCTGTTCGGCCGTGGCTACCTCGGCTCCGTCGAACGCGCGCTGTCGCGGTACGTGTAGCTCCGGAGCGCTTCGCGCGCGCCCTGCCTGAATCGGGGTCAGAGACAACCCTGCTAGAGCGCGGGATCGAGCTGCTCTCGCCCGGGATCGGGCATGGTCGCCGGGCGTGGATGCGTGTACGGTGTTATCGACGGAGTCGGATCCGTCTCTTCGACGTTCGAGGACGAAAAATGCGCTTTTCGCACTGGATTCTGATCGGCTTGCTGGGTGCCGTACCTGCCATGGTCGGCGCCTGCGGCTCGAATGGCGGCGGTACCGCCAGCAACCTCCACGGCGGCAGCGGCGGCACGGCCGGGAGCAGCACCGGCGGCAGCGGCGGCGGCTCCGCCGCGGACGCGGGGATGAGCTTCGATTCCGGGGGCAGCGGCGCCCAGTGCAGTACGAGCCAGCCTTGCGACGCCGGCGTCTGCGTCTCCGGCAAGTGCTGCCCCACGGTCGAGCGAGCCTGCGGCGACCAGTGCTGCGACAGCGGCCAGGTGTGCCTTTTCAACCAGTGCGTCGTGCCGGGCAAGGCCTGCCAGAGCGCGGCCGACTGCGGCTCGGGTGAGTACTGCGAGACTGCCCTGGGCAACCAGGGCGACGCCGGGGCGGCCGATGCCGGCGGCAGCACCGACGGCGGGCCCGCGTGTACCCAGCCGGTCGCTGCGAACGGACGCTGTGTGCCCCTGCCGCCCAAGTGCGTCGGGGACGCCGGCGCACCGGACGGAGGCACCTGCATCGAGGACTGCCAGTACCACCCGCCCGTGGGCAAGCTGACTGCGGTGAAGAAGTGGCAGTGGGGGCTCGACAATCCGCCGGTCGCCAACCCGAACGCGGCGGACGTGTGGTCCACGCCGACGGTGGCGCGCGTGTACGATGCGAACTGCGACGGCAAGGTCGACGAGAACGACCCGCCGGACATCATCTTCGTCTCCGGTAACGTCAACTCGAGCCAGTGCAACGGCAAGGTGAACCGCCAGCCCGATGGCACCTCGGCGTGCCAGCGCGGCAGGCTGCGCATGCTCGACGGCCGCACCGGCAAGGAGATCTGGACGCTAGCCAAGCCCTCGGCGGGCAGCCTGGGCTTCGCCGGGTCGTCGGTGGCGCTCGGCGATGTCGACGGGGACGGCCGCATCGACATCGTGGCCATGACCGGCGAGGGCAAGGTCGCGATGGTGAGCGCCGACGGCAAGGTCGAGCGCATCAGCGACAAGCCCCAGGATCAGGCGCCCACCGGCACCTACGGCTGGGGCGGAGGCGTGGCGCTCGGCGACATGGACGGCGACGGCCATCCCGAGATCGCCTTCGGGCGCTGTCTTTTCGACACGAAGAACAACGCCATCACGCTCAAGTGGTGCGGTACCGCCGGCAATGGCGGCGGCAACAGCCATCAGCTGTCGTTCTTTGCGGATCTCGACGGCAACGGGCAGCAGGACCTGGTCGCCGGCAATACCGCCTACAAGTACGACGGCAGCATGCTGTGGAACAAGACGGCGATTCCGAACGGCTTCAACGCGGTCGCGGACTTCAACGGCGATGGCAAGCCGGATGTCGTCGTCGTCCACGGCGGGCAGGTCTGGATCCTCCAGGGCGCCACCGGAAACACCGAGCTCGGCCCGGCAACGCTGCCCGGCACCGGCAGCGGTGGCCCGCCGACCGTGGCGGATTTCGACGGCGACAAGAAACCGGAGGTCGGCGTCGCCCAGCAGAACCTCTATTCGATGCTCAAGCCCGACTATGCCAAAAAGAAGCTGAACGTCGTGTGGTCGACGCCGAACCACGATCTTTCGTCGTCGGTGACGGGCTCGAGCGTGTTCGACTTCCAGGGCGACGGCCAGGCCGAGGTCATCTACAACGACGAGTGCTTCCTGTGGGTGTTCGACGGCAAGACCGGGCACGTGGTGCTCAGCGAACCCACCACGTCGTTCACGGGCACCGAGGCGTCGGTGGTCGCCGACGTGGATGGCGACGGCCACGCCGAGATCGTCATGATTTCGAACGGCGCCGACCCGAGCTCGAACGGCTGGAAATGCGATGTCGCGCCGTGGAACAAGGTGAGCAACGATCCGGACTACCCGCACATCGCCTGGAAGCCGCCGTCTTCGACCGAGCCCGCCTACCGCGGCATCACCGTGTGGGGCGACAAGGAAAACTCCTGGGTCGGAACGCGCACGATCTGGAACGAGCACGCCTATCACGTGACGAATATCTGCGATTCGCGCGACAGCGCCTGCGATCCGCCGAATGTGTACGGGTCGATCCCCACCCACGAGAAGGACAACTGGAAGCAGTCCTGGCTGAACAACTTCCGCCAGAACGTGCAGGACAAGGGTGTGTTCGATGCGCCCGACGCCACCGTCTCGCTCGCGGTGGAGTGCACCGATCCGGTCGTGCTCCACGTGTCGGTGCGCAACATCGGGCTGGCAGGGCTCCCCTCGGGGATCAAGGTCGGCATCTATGTGGTCAAGAGCGGCGTGGAGACGCAGATCGGCACGGTGGTCACGACGCAGCCGCTCTTGCCGGGGCAGACGCAGGTGCTCGATTTCACGGCGCCGGCCAGCGCGACCACCGCCGACACGTTCATCGCGCGCATCATCATCGACCCGAACAACAAGACGTTCAACGAGTGCCGCGCCGACAACAACGCCAGCAAGGACGTGAAGGCCAGCGGCTGCGGACCGACTTGACGCCGAAAGCCGACGCCGGGCGCCGCACTCCAGTTGCCGGGTGGTCGGCGGCTGGCGCTCGCGCTATAGCCCGCGTGCCATGACAACCTACGCTCGCAGCCTGTCGATCGCCGAGGGAACGGCGCTGCCGGAAGCGCTGGAGCAGGCGTCGGGAGGACCGGGGTGGGTCCAGGCGACGGGTGTGGTGGACGATCCAGAAGTGTGTCTGGCGGGGGAGCCCGGTGTCCGGACGCACAAGGGACGCTTCACGCTCGTGTCGCTGGTGGGGCAGGTGGGAGGTCCCTACGGCGCGATGCTGGTGCGCGCGGGGGCTGGGGGCAGTGAAGTGTGCGCGGGGCATCTCGTGCGCGCGCGGGTGGTCGACGTTTCCGCGGCGGCGTTGCCGTTCCAGCCCGGCACGAGCTGGGCGTCGATCGCCGTGGCGACGGCGGAAGCTGCCGCCGAGCCGGAGCCTGACGAACCGGAGCTGCCCGATGTCGGGGATCGCGTCGAGCACTTCGCGTTTGGACTGTGCAACGTCGTAGGCTCGGACGGCGAACGGCTGCGCATTCGCAGTCTGGGCGGCCACGGCCGCGTGCGGGAGATCTCGCTGTCCATGCTCGAGGTGGGCCGCCCGGTGGCCAGCGGCGGGCGGCGTGTGTTCAAGCTGCTCAAGCGCGGCTAGCGCCCCGCGATGCACAGCGTGACGATCCACGCGGCGAGCGCCGTGGTGATCGCCGTTTCGTTGATGATCACGAAGCGCCGGCACGCCGCGTGGTCTTCGGCGTCGGCACTGCGCACGCCGCGTAGATTCAGTGCCAGCACGGCCAGGGGCAGCGCTATCACGATTGCCCAGAGCAGCGGCTTTGCGGCGGGCAGCACCAGCGGCGTGCAGGCCGCCGCTAGAGCGATGGCCACGAGGCTGCCGACACGGCCCGCCCGCTGGCCGTAGCGCACGGGGAAGCTGCGTTTTCCGCCGGCGACGTCGGATGGGTAGTCCGGCAGGGCAAGCGTGATGGCGCCAGCGTAGCCGAGCACGAAGGACGGTACGAACGCGATCCACGGTGCCGTCTCGATATCCCGCGTCTGCAGATAGTAGCCGAACAGCGGCAGCACCAGGCCCGCCCCCAGGCCGCGGAGGATCTCTCCGTGCCCGCGGTACGACAGGCGGAAGGGCGAGAAGCTGTACGCCCACATCAACATGACGGCAAACGAGACCAGGACGAGCGACAAGGGCCTGTGCAGCCTGAGGCTGAGCAGCGCTCCGAGCAAGCCCATCGCCAGCGCCATGACCAGCGTCGCCTGCGCCAGCTGCATTGGCGTGAGCTTCCGCTCCGCGATGACGCGAGAACCGCCGGAAAACTCGTTGAACGTGGTGTTGGCGGCGTCGGTACGGTAGTCGGCTACGTCGTTCGCGAAGACGAAGAACAGCTGATCGAGTACGCCGAACACGTGTGCCGCCAGGAGCAGCAGCAGCGAGATGTGGCGGGTCACGGCGTAGGCCAGCGCTTCGCCGTACAGGAGCGGCACGGCGATGTTCAGTTGCAAGAGAGGCCGAGCCGCCTGCCACCATGATCGAGCCTTCGACATCAAGTGCGCGAGCCTTGCTTGAGCCCCTGCTTTTCGCAAGGCCGCGTGGCCGGCGGCGGCTTGTGGCCGCCCGCCCCGCGGCGCCCTGGGGCTGGGCATCGAAGCTCGGCGGTTGCCTCGGTGCGTCCGCTCATCTAGCATCCACAAACGCCAGCGGACGCGACCCGGAGCCAGGATCCACCGGCTCCAGCGCGGCGAGCGCGAGCGGCGAAACCCCGGTGCTCCGGCCTATCCGGCGTGCTGGCTTCCACGATATCCCTCTCGTTGTTGGAAAAATGGCGAACGTCAGAGACTTCATCCTCCACCACTATCGTCACTTCAATGCAGCCGCTGTGATCGACGCCGCCAAGGCGTGGGAAGAGCACCTCGCCAAGGGCGGCAAGATGTTCCTCACCATGGGCGGGGCGATGAGCACCGGTGAGCTCGGTCTGGTGGTCGCCGAGCTGATCCGTCGCGACAAGGTCCACGGCATGTGCGTCACCGGCGCAAACATTGAAGAGGACGTGTTCAACCTGGTCGCACACAAGAGCTACCGCCGCGTCCCCAACTTCCGCGAGCTCACGCCGCACGACGAGAAAGCCCTTCTCGACAAGGGCCTCAATCGCGTGACCGACACCTGCATCCCCGAAGAGGAGGCGATGCGCAAGATCGAGCGGCACATGCTCGATCTGTGGAAGTCCGCTGACGCCAAGGGCGAGCGGTACATGCCCTACGAGTACTTCTACCAGCTACTCAAGAGCGATCGGCTCGAGGGTGAATACGAGATCGATCCCAAGGACTCATGGCTGCTTGCCGCGGCCAAGAAGAACCTCGCTGTCTTCGTGCCGGGCTGGGAGGATTCAACGCTCGGCAACATGCTGGCGGCGGCCGTCTACCGGAAGAACTGCTCGGCCGGGGTGATGAAGAGCGGCGTCGAGCAGATGGTGGAGCTCATCGACTGGTACAAGAAGATGGACGCCGAGGGGCCGGTCGGGTTCTTCCAGGTAGGAGGCGGAATCTCGGGCGATTTCCCGATCTGCGTCGTGCCGCTGATCGACCAGGACCTGAAGCAGGAATGCCGCACCTGGGGGTACTTCTGCCAGATCTCGGAAGCCAAGACGTCCTATGGCTCGTACAGCGGCGCGCCGCCGAACGAGAAGATCACCTGGGGCAAGATCGACGTTGACACACCGCGCTTCGTGATCGAGTCCGATGCGACGATCGTCTTCCCGCTGATCGCTGCGTACCTGCTCGACATGTAGCTCGCCGCCCTCCGGCTCTACCCCTGAGCACGAGGGCGGAACCCGGATCAATGCAGCATGCTGGGCTCGCTCAGCGCGAAGGCGGCGATCTCCGCTAGAAAGGTTTCACCGCCCTCGGTGACCATCTCGTAGGTGCCGTGCATGGAGCCGAAGGGCGTCTTGAGCGGGCAACCGGACGTGTACTCGAAGCTCTCTCCAGGCCTGAGCACTGGCTGGCGCCCCACGACGCCGGGTCCACGCACTTCCTCGACGTCGCCCGTGGCATTGGTAATGGTCCAGTGCCGGTTCATGAGCTGCACGGTGGTCTTGCCCTCGTTGGTGATGAGGACCGTGTACAGGAAGAACCACTCCTGACGTGCGGGCTCGGAATGATCCGCGGAATAGCGCGACTCGACGCGAACGCGGATATCGCGGGTAAGGGCTTCCGAACTGGACAATGAGTCTCCTGACCTTGCGAAGCAGCGATGGTTCCGATCCCAGGAATACGCGTGCGGCTCGACTCGGAATCTATACGGACAAAAGGTAGGTATGTGTAGGACAAACTGCCGTTGTGGACCGATCCCTCGACCGCGGGAGCTTCCCGAACAATTCCCGGCTCTTGTGACTACAGTCGTGGTGGATTCCGGCGAGCATGATCGTCGAACGCTTCACCCAACAGCCCGCTCCGCCACCCCTCGAGCGCTTCAGCGCCTGCCTCGGCCCGGCCGCTTTCCTGGATCGACGACCGAACACGCCTGAGCACCCGACCCGGGAACGCCAGTTCGGGCGCAACCGACAGCGCCTCGCACAGCTCGGCGCGCATGCCCGAAAGCCAGGCGTCGAGGCGGATCTCGTCGAAGCTCGCGTACGGGGGCGGATCGATCGGGACGAAGTCCGCGGCGTCCGCTTCCGCGGTTGCGCGCATCATGCCCCCCGTGAGCCGGTCGCCGTGCACGTTGGCGAAGCGGCGCGGCACGCCCTTCATGCGCGAGAGCTCCTCGGCACTTTCGGGAAGCCGGCCCGCGATGGCCAGCAGAGCCTTGGGCTCGGGTGCGGCGGACCGATCGGATTCATCGAGCGCGTCGTACCATTCGATCAGGTAGCGGAGCGCCGCCTGGCTGTGGCGATCGAGCTGCCAGGCGTTGCGGAAGCTGGCCAGCGTCAGCTTCGGTCGCGGCTCCGGGGTGCTCTGCACCGACTCGAGCGACGCGTCGAACACCACGTGTCCCCGGCCATGCTCCTCGAGGCGCTCGCCAAGGATCCGCCTCAGCTCCGGCAGATGTTCGATATCCCGGGCCGCGTAGCCGAGCTGCGCGGGCGGAAGCGGACGCCGTTTCCAGTCGTCTGACTGGTGGGACTTGCTGGTGCGGAGCCCCAGCAAGCGGAACTGCAGATAGGCGAGCGACACCGAGAACTCCGGACCCAGAAGCGCCCACGCGATCTGCGTGTCGAACACGCGGGGCGTGTCGCGGAGTGGCAGCCGCTCGAGCAGGAGCTCAACGTCCTGCTGCCCAGCGTGCACGACCCATTCGGTACTGCTGCTGGACAGCACTCGTGCGAGCGGGCCTAGGTCCCGTAGCTTCAGCGCGTCGATCAGGAACAGCTCGTCCCCACGCGAGATCTGCAGCAGGCACAGGAGCTTGCCCTGGCGCGAGGACTCGAACTCGGTGTCGATGTAGAGACGCGGCGCGCCCTCGAGGGATCGGACGGCGTCTTCGAGGCCGGAGCGCTGGTCGACGAAATGCATGAGGTTCGTCGTGGTAGCAGAAATCCGCGCGCCGATCCTTGACTCCCGGGTGGGATCGGGACACGCGGAGAGGCCGTGGCGGCGAGCTACTTCGATGTCGACGGAACGCTGGTGAGCACGAATCTCGTGCACCCCACGCTGTTCTACCTCAGAAACCAGGCGACTCCGGTGCAGACGCTCGGTCGGCTCGGGCGCAGTCTGATGCGCGCACCGTCGATGGCGGTCGCCGAGTTCTTCGACCGACGTACGTTCAACGAGCTTCTCTATTCGACGTACGCGGGGATGAGCGAGGACCGTCTGCTGGTGCTGGCCGACGAGGTCTTCGACACGGTTATCAAGCCGGCCATCTACCCCGAAGCGCGCAATCTGGTGCGACGGAACCTCGACCACGGGTCGGACGTGGTGCTCGTCTCCGGCGCGCTGGACTTCATCGTGCAGCGCCTCGCGGACCACCTCGGCGCGACCAGCATCATCGCCAACCGGCTCGAGCTGAAGGAGGGCGTGGCGACCGGCAAGCTGCAGCGGCCGGTTGTCGCTGGCCCCGAGAAGGCCCGCCTGATCCGCGAGCACGCGCGTGCGCACGGTCACGATCTGGACGAGTGCTTCGCGTTCAGTGACAGCTACTCGGATGTCCCGATGCTGAGCGTGGTGGGGCACCCGGCCGTCGTGAATCCGGACCGCCGCCTGGCCCTGCTCGCGCGGGCGTATAGCTGGCCGCTGTTCGAGCTCTGAGGGTGCCTCCCCTCGCGGGCTCTTCGAGCCCGCGGTCCCCTCCAAGGCCGGACGCGACGCGCTCCGCGCGCCGCGCGCGGCCGGAGGGGACCTGCGCGACATTGTGCGGTGCGAGTACAGCGCTGGCTCCTCCTCGCCCGCCGGAATGGCGGGGCTTCTGGGGTGAAGCCCCGCCATTCCGGCGGGCAAGGAGGTCACCAGCATGCGTCGCTCTTGTTCCACTCATCGCTCACAGCAGCTCGCCGCATACGCTGTGCGTATGCGGCATGCGCCTACGCGGTCGGGGGCGGCTTTGTGGCGGGCGCTTTCGGGGCGGCGGGTTTGTGGCGTGCAGTTCCGGCGGCAGTATGTGCTGGGCAGGCGGTGGATTGCGGATTTCGCCGCGCCCGCCGCGCGGCTCGTTATCGAGGTCGACGGTAGTGCGCACTGCGGGCGCGAGCCACGACGCACAGCGGGACCGCGCGCTCGCGGCACTGGGGCATCGCGTGCTGCGGCTGGATGCGGAGCTGGTGATGAATGATCTGGCTGCGGCGGTGGCGCTCGTGCGGGGTCAGGCGCAAGCGCTCTTCTCGATCGCAACCCGCGGCCCGCAGCGCTCCGCGCCCGGGAAAGGGGAAGAAGAAGCCGGAGAAGACACTACCGCGTCCGGCCTGTCCCTTCCACTCCGCTGCCGGGACCGCTTGACGCCGCGCGCGTGCGCTGCGACCGATTCGGGCGATGAACCACCCTTGCCTGGTCACTCTGGAGCGCGATAGCGCGCCGCGGGTTCTGTTTTCCGGCGACAAGCTGGTCGAGGTCGACCTGCCGGCGGGCACGCGCTGCATCTACCCGAAGCCGCCCATCGAGCCGCTGAAGGACGTGGACGCGGCGATCCGCTACGCGCTGAACCATCCGCTCGACTCGGAGCCGCTGTACGCAAAGCTCAAGCCGGGCATGAAGGTCACCATCGCGATCGACGACATCTCGCTGCCGCTGCCGCCGATGCGCCGCCCCGACGCCCGCGAGCGCGTCCTGGAGATCGTGCTCTCGATGCTGGCCGATCACGGCGTCGACGACATCGAGATCATCATCGCCACCGGGATCCATCGCCGGATGAAGCCGGAAGAGGTCCGGCACATGGTCGGCGATCGCGTCTTCAACGAGTACTGGCCCGACCGACTCTACAACCACGACGCCGAGGACAAGGATGGCATGGTCGAGCTCGGTCGCACCGAGCTGGACGAGCCGGTCGACCTCAACCGCCGCGCCGCCGAGAGCGATCTCGTCATCTACGCGAACATCACCTTCGTGGCGATGAACGGCGGACACAAGTCGGTCGCGGTCGGGCTGGCGAGCTACAGGAGCCTGCGCCCCCACCACAACCCGGAGGCGATCCGGCAGAGCAACAGCTACATGGATCCGGGCGGCTCGGAGCTTTCCACACGCATCGCGCGCATGGGCCGTGTGGTGAACGAGAAGCTGGACGTGTTCACGATCGAGACGACGTTGAACAACCGCATGTTCGACCGAGCGCTCGACTTCCTGTCGAAGAACGAGGACGATCTGAACGCGCGCGAGCGGGCGCTGCTCAAGGGCCTGGTGATTTCGACCGGCAAGCTGCCGCAGCCTGCGCGCCAGGCCATCTTCGATCGCTTCCCGGCTCCCTACGGCGTGACCGGCGTGTGGGCGGGCGAGACGGACGCCGTTCACGAGAAGGCCATCGCCAAGGCCTTCGACCAGTACTGTGTTCCGATCGAGGGCCAGGCGGACGTGCTCGTTACCGGTATCCCCTACATCAGCCCGTACAACGTGCACGCCTACCTCAACCCGCTGCTCGTGAGCGTGCTGGCGCAGGGCTATCTGTTCAACATGTACAGGCACGCGCCGCTCGTGAAGAAGGGCGGGACGCTCATCATCACGCACCCGGTGAGCGACAAGTTCGATCACGAGCAGCACGCGCCCTACATCGACTTCGTGCACCGCGTGCTGGCCGAAACGCGCGACGCGATGGAGCTGCATCGCCGCTTCGAGGAGAAATTCGCCAACAATCCAGCCTTCATCCAGATGTTCCGGAACGGGCACGCCTACCACCCCGCCCACCCGTTCTTCATGTGGTACTGGGGCGAAAATGGGCGTCAGCACCTGGGCCGCGTCATCGTCGTCGGGGCCGACAACGAGTACATGCCGAAGCTGCTCGGCTGGGAAACGGCTCCCAGCATGGACGAGGCGCTCTACCGCGCAAAGAACGGCGAGGTGAAGAGCCTGGACATCACGCTTCTGCACGTTCCGCCCATTGTGATGGGCGAAGTGACCGCGTAGGCTCGTACGCGGCAGATGCGCTGGCGCACGAACGTTCAGGATTCACAGAACATCCGGCGTGCCGGAGCTTGACTCCGACCCCCAGCTGGAGAACGCACAGGGTCCGGTGCGATCCCCCCGGGGTGGTGGAGCACCGCGTCGTAGACGATGGACAAAAGGGTGAATGGAGCGTCCCGGGAGGTCGCGGCGCGGCTCGATGTCGCGGCGCAGCTCTCCGGGAGGAAGCTGGTCGTTGTCGGCGGGACCGGCTTCCTGGGCAAGGTGTGGTGGTCGTTTCTGCTATCGCGCTATCCCGGCGTTGCGCGGCTGTACCTCGTGGTCCGACCGAAACGCGGGCAGACGGCGGAGGAACGCTTCTGGAACGAGATCGCGCCGAACGATGTGCTGCGCCCGCTCCGCGAGGAACACGGTGACCAGTTCGAGTCGTTCCTGCGCGAGAAGGTCATGCCGATCGCCGGCGATGTCGTGCAGCCCTTCTGCGGGCTCGAGCCGGCGCTTCGCGACGAGCTGAGAGGCGAGGTGGACGCAGTAGTCAACGCCGCGGGCGTTGTGGACTTCGACCCGCCTCTCGACGAGGCGCTGGAGGTCAATGCCTTCGGCGTGCAGAACCTGGTCGCTCTCGCGAAGCGATCTCGGCAGCGTGCCCCTCATGCACACCAGCACGTGCTTCGTGGCGGGCAGCCGGACGGGCTTCATCGAGGAGCGCGACCCTCGCGAGCATCCCTTCCCGCGGGCGGACGAGCTGGCGACGGTGCACTGGGATCCGGACCGCGAGATCGCCGAGTGCCTCGATGTCGTGGAGCAGGCGCGACACCGTGGCAACGACGCGTTCCGCCAGAGCCGCTTTCTCGACGAGGCGAAGAAGAACCTGCTCGAGCGCGGCGAGCCGGGCAGGGGCGCCACGCTGGACGCCGAGGTCGAGCGCGTGAAGCGCAAGTTCATCGAGGCGCAGCTGGCCGAGATGGGCATGGAGCGCGCGAAGTTCTGGGGATTCCCGAACACGTACACGTACAGCAAGGCCATCGGCGAGCAGATCGTCGCTTCCTCGGGCCTCCGCTTCACGATCGTGCGGCCGGCCATCGTGGAGTCGACGCTCGTCTTCCCGTTCCCCGGTTGGAACGAGGGTATCAACACCAGTGCGCCGCTCATCTACATCCTGCGCGAGGGCGGGCTGCAGATGCCTGGCGGCGACAACTTCCTCGACTTCATTCCCTGCGACATGGTCGCCGGCGGAATGACGCTGTCGCTGGCCGAGCTGCTCGAAGGCACCGCGCCGGCCGTCTACCAGTATGGTTCGAGCGACTCGAACCCGTGCACCATGCGGCGCTTCTTCGAGCTGACGGGTCTGTACAAGCGTCGCTACTGGCAACGGACGGGTCGGGGAGGGCCGGCGCTCGGATTCATCCAGGCGCACTTCGAAGGCTCGCTCCTCGGCAAGGAGCAGTTCACGCGTTTCGGGCCGAAGGCCATCGCGCGCGGGGTGAAAGGTGTTTCCAGAGCGATGCGCGCAGCAGCGGTGGGTCCTGCTGCGGCGCTGCTCAAGCCGACGGCGAAGGCGCTCTCGGGCTTTGCCGAGCAGCAGCGTCGCGTCGGCGATGTGCTCGGCGTGTTCGTCCCGTTCACGGCCGAGTACAAGTACATCTTCCGCTGCGACAACATGCGTGCAGCCCGAGCGCGCCTGGGCGAAGCAGGATCTGCAGCGCATCAACTGGGATCCGGAAGGCATCGACTGGCGGCAGTGGTTCCTCGAAGTGCACTGCGTCGGGCTGGAGAAGTGGGTGTTCCCGCTTCTGGACGAGCGGCTCAAGCGCCCGCGCCGCGCTCCCCGGCGGCACGAGACGCTGCCCGGGATGCTTGACGAGATGGCCGAGCGCTACGATCTCGGCGTCGCGCTGCAGCGCACGGAGCCCGAGGGACTGAGCCGCATCAGCTTCGCCGAGTGGCGGCAGCGCTCGCTGGCATGTGCGGCTCGGCTTGCGGAGCTCGGAATCGGTCGCGGCGACCGCGTGCTGCTCGCCGGTGCCAACCATCCGGCGTGGCCGATCACCTTCTTCGGCATCCAGCTTGCCGGCGCGACGGCGGTGCCGCTCGACGCGAACATCGAGGCGGACATCGCGGAGAATCTCGCGCGCGCCTCGGGTGCGAAGGTGTTCATCGCGGATGCCCAGGTGCGCGAACGCGTGCGCCCGCTGCTCGGCGATTCGATCGCCTGGCTCGACATGATCGACGGCGCGGCGCGTGGCGACACCGCCGAACCCGCTGCAGTCGAGCCCGAGGATACGGCGGCGCTCATCTACACCAGCGGCACCACCGGCACGCCCAAGGGCGTGATGCTGTCGCACGACAACCTGACCGCGCTCGTCGCGTCGCTGGCGCCGCTGTTCCCGCTGGGCCGCGGTGACCGCGTACTGAGCGTGCTCCCGCTCCACCACACTTTCGAGCTGACCTGCGGCATGCTCCTGCCGCTGTCGCGCGGCTCGCGCATCGTCTACCTGGACGAGCTGACGGCCGAGCGGCTGGAGGTGGGACTCAAGAGCGGGCGGATCACGGCCATGGTGGGTGTGCCCGCGCTCTGGGAGATGCTCGAGCGCCGCATCCTTTCCCGGGTTGCCGAGCGCGGCGCGCTGGCTTCACGAGTGTTCAGCTTCGCCGTGGATCTGAACCGCACGCTCGGCATGAATCTCGGAATGGACACGGGCCGGCTGCTGTTCGGCCCGGTACACGAGGCGCTGGGAGGCCACCTCCGGTACCTGGTGAGCGGCGGCGCAGCGCTGCCCGAGCGCACGCATCAACTCTTCTCCGGAATGGGCCTGCATCTGGCCGAAGGCTACGGCCTGACGGAAGCGTCACCCGTGCTCACCGTCGCCGAGGCCGGTCCCCGCTCCAGGCCCGGCCACGTCGGCAAGCCGATCCCCGGCGTGGAGATCCGCATCCAGGAACCGAACGCCGAGGGCGTCGGCGAGGTGCTCGCGCGTGGGCCGAACGTGATGCTCGGCTACGCCGACGATCCTCGAAGCACGGGCCGCACCATCGACGAGGACGGCTGGCTGCACACAGGCGATCTGGGCCGGCTCGACAAGCGGGGGCAGCTCGTGATCGTCGGACGCGCGAAGGACACCATCGTCGGTTCCAGTGGCGAGAACGTCTATCCCGACGACGTGGAAGCGCGTCTGGGCAAGGTCGAGCACGTTCTGGAGCTGGTCATCGTCGGGACCAGCGATCGCGCGCGGCGGCGAGCGTGTGGCCTGCGTCGCGGTGCCGGAAGAAGACGCGGCACTCTCCCGCGCCGAACGCCACGCGCGCGCACGCCAGGCGCTGGACAAGGCGCTCTCGGCGCTGCCGGCGTCGAGCCGTCCCGCGGTGGTCACTCTGCTCGACACGCCGCTGCCCCGCACCGCCACGCGCAAGGTCAAGCGCCCGGAAGTCCGTCGCCTGATCGAACGCGTGGCGCCGCTCAGCGAGAGGCCGCCGCGGCTCGACCCGGCACAGGCCGAGGGGCTCGACGGCGCGGCGCGCGCGGTGCGGGCGGCCGTGGCCGCCATCGCGCGCCGGGCACCCGATTCGCTGTCTCCGGAGACGAGCCTCAGAGGCGATCTCGGGTTCGATTCGCTCATGCTGCTGGAGCTGCTGGTCGCGCTGGAGGCACAGGCGGGCAGCCCCCTGGATGCCGAGCGGCTGAACGACTGCGTGAGCGTGGGCGACGCGGAAACCCTGCTGAGGGAGCACGGAGGCTCGCAGAAGCGGTCCGCAAGCTCGACGATCGAGCGCGAGCAGGACGAGCCGCTGGAGCTGCCGCCGGCGATGCGCGAAGCGGCGATGCATTGGCTGGGTCGCGCCCAGATGGGCTTCTATGACAGCGTGCTCGAGACGAAGGTCAGCGGTCGGGCGTTCATCCCGCACAACAAGAACACGCTCATCGCCGCCAACCACGCAAGCCACCTCGACATGGGGCTCGTGAAGTTCGCCCTCGGCAGCTACGGAACGGGCATCGTGTCGCTGGCGGCGCAGGACTATTTCTTCGAGGGCGGTCGCTGGCGTCGGGCGTATTTCGAGAACCTGACGAATCTCGTGCCCATGTCCCGCGCAGGCTCGCTCCGGCAGAGCCTCCGGCAGGCGGGCGACCTGCTGGAGCAGGGCAACACGGTGCTGATCTTCCCCGAGGGCACGCGCAGCTCCGACGGCGAGGTGCACGAGTTCAAGCCGGCCGTCGGCCATCTCGCTCTTGCCCACGACGTGGATATCCTTCCGGTGCACCTGGGCGGCACGCACGCGGCACTTCCCAAGGGAGCGACGCTGCTCAGGCGCCGCAATGTGACGGCGCGCATCGGCCCGCCTCTCGAATCCGGACAGCTGCGTCGGCTCACAGCCGGCATGACGAACAGCGAGGCTTCGCGGGCCGTCGCCCGCCTGGCCCGCCGCGCAGTGCTGGCGTTGTCGCGCGGCGAGGTGCTCGACATCAGCCGGCTGGAGAGGATCGACGACGGGCCGGCTCCGGAAGAGGAGTCGCTCGCCGATGTCTTTCGCGAGCTGGAGAACCGTTTCGTCGCCGGCAGCGTCGACGATCCGGTGAGCTTCTACTTCTCGTTGGGCGGCGGCGAGCGCTGGACGGTGAAGATCTCGCGCGAGCACTGCGAAGTAAAACCCGGCAAGGTCGAGTCCGCCGACTGCGTGCTGAAGACCACGCCCACCATGTTCACGCGCATCGTGCGCGAGGCGTACACACCGTCACCGGCGGAGTTCATGTCGGGAACTGTCAAGAGCAACAACATCGGCCTGCTGCTCACCTTCCAGAAGGCCTTCCAGCTCTCGGAGCCCGGCTGATGGCACGCTACTGGGTCGGCGGCGCGACCGGATTTCTCGGTTCGCATCTGGTGCGGGTGCTGCGCGAGCGCGGCCACGAGGTTGTGGGCGCGTCGCTCGGCGGCGGGCGCGTGGCGGATGTCAACGTCGAGCAGGTCGACGTGCTCGACGCGGGCGCGGTCGAAAGGAGCGCTCGCGGCGCCGACGGCGCGTTCCTCGCAACGGGTCGCGTGTCGCGCGACCGCGACGCCCAGGAGGCGCTGCACCGGCTGCACGTCGTGGGCACGCGCACGGCGCTTTCGGGGCTCGCGGCCGCGGGCGTGCGGCGCGCCGTCGTGGCAAGCACCAGCGGCACGATTGCGGTGGGAACCGACCCCGACCGCGTGCTGGACGAGTCCGCCGCTGCACCGATGGAGATCATCGCGTCGTGGCCGTACTACCGTACGAAGTACTACGCCGAGCGCGAGGCGCTCGAGGCGAACAGTCCGCCCGCGTTCGAGGTGGTGATCGTCAACCCGAGCCTGCTGCTAGGCCCCGGTGATCTGCGGGAGTCGTCCACGGGGGACGTGCGGCGCTTTCTCGAGCGCAGCGTGCCGGCCGTTCCGGCGGGAGGCATCGCGTTCGTCGACGTACGCGATGCCGCTTCCGGCATGCTGGCGGCCTTCGAGCGCGGGGAGGCCGGCGAGCGCTACATCCTCAACGCGAAGAACATGACGATCGCGGCATTCTTCCAGCGCCTCGAACGCCTCACCGGCGTCCGGGGACCGCGCCTGCGTATGCCGGCGTCGCGATCGCTAGCGCTGGGAGCGAACCGGTTGTTTTCCCGCGCCGTCCGCGCCATCGGCGGCACGCCGCCGGTGGACGAGGTCAGCGTCGAGCTGGGCCAGTACTTCTGGTATTGCACGAGCGAGAAGGCCGAGCGAGAGCTCGGCTGGAGCGCGCGCGATCCCGGCGAGACGCTGCGCGATACCGTAAACGATCTCGTGGCCCGGGGGGTCGCGCACCCAGGCGGTGCGCGTCTCGGGGAAGAGCGCGAGAAGGTGCTGACCTGACGCTGCCTGGCGCGGCCCAGCGCGCCTACTGGATTGTGCCGCCGCAGTCGACGAACGACGCGATGGTCGTGTCGATGCGGAAGTGCGACTCGGTGGTGTGGCGCTCCGCGGAGAACACCTCCAACGAGTAGGTGCCGCCCTTCTGTAGGCCCAGCGCGCTGGCCTGCGCGTCGAGATCCACCGAATCGGTCTCGGCGCCGTGCACACCGCCTAGATCGATGGCGAGCTTGCCGTTGATGAACGTCCACAGGTCGTCGTCGCCGGTGAACTTGAACACCTCGCCGCCGTTGTAGACGAACTTCGTGTGGATCTCGAACGTGAAGTGGAAGTTGTGGTTGTTGCCCTCGTTGCCCCAGCCCTGGTTGTCGATGGGGAAGAAGGCTCCGTTGTCGTAGGTGTAGACGTCGCCGCTCGCCTTGGTGAGCGTGATCGTGTACGGGATCTTCTTATTGACGTTTGGCACGTCGTGGTACCACTGGTCGAACGTCGTCTGGCTGTGGACCGTGGTGGTCGGCTGGGAGCCGTGCGCGTACTCGGGCTTGTGATCGGCGCCCAGCAGCGTCTTCACGATGCCCTTGTCGTCGGCGATCGTGTACTCGAAGTCGGGGTGGCTCTGCTGGAAGTCGCGGATGGTGCCGGTGAGCGAGCTGCCGCAGTAGCCGTTGCCGCCGGCGCCGCCCGGGCCGTTGTTGCCGCCGGTGCCGTTGCCGCCGTTGCCATTGCCGCCCAGATTGACGTTCCCGCCATTGCCGCCGGTGCCGTTGCCGGCGCCCGAGCCGCCGCTGGCGTTCGAGGCCGTGCCCCCGGTGCTACCACCGCAGGAGACGCCAGTGAGCGCCGCGAGGGAAAGGATTGCGGCTACGGCAAACCGACGGGAAGCAATCATGGCAAGACCTCCGGACGGGACGTTCACCCCGTCTTTTCCAGGCTATCAGCGCGGTGCTCCGCCTTCAACTCGGCTGCCGGGAAGGGACTTTGCCGCCAGGTATTCCGCCGCGATTGCACGGCATCGTGAGCCGTCCGGGGCTCGCCATGCGCTCGCCGTACGGCGTGCTTACCCTTAGGAGCATGACGGGGCTCACACGCTGGGGTGCGTTCTTGGCTGCGGGGCTGGTCTTGTCCGGATGTTCGCGGCAGCCGGCGGCAGCGCCGGGCAGCGAGGCATCGACCGAGCAGCAGCTTGTCGATCGATCCGCCGACGCGCTCGTTGCGATGCGCGACAGCGGACGCTTTCCCGCGCTCGGCTACTTCCTGACGCACGCGAAGGGAGTGATGGTCTTTCCGCGCGTCATCAAGGCCGGGCTCATCCTGGGAGGTTCGGGGGGCAACGGCGTGCTCGTGGCACGCCAGCCCGACGGCAGCTGGAGCGCGCCGGCCTTCTACTCGCTCGGCGGCGGCAGTGCCGGTGCCCAGATAGGTTTCCAGCAGGCCGCGGTGGTGCTCTGCTTCATGAGCGAGTCGGCGTTGAGGTCGGCGATCGACCGGGGACTCACGCTTGGCACCGACGCCAGTGTGGCGGCCGGCACGATCGGCAACAGCGGGAAGGCTGTAGCCAAGAGCTCTGCCAGCGATATCTACCAGCTTGTGAACGCGGGTGGGCTCTTCGCAGGCGTGTCGCTAACGGGCACCGTGGTCTCGGCGCGCGACTCGTTCAACCGGGCCTACTATGGACCGGAAGCCACCACGCGCGGCATCGTGGTCGACGGCCGCTTCGATCGTCCCAGCGCAGCTGTGCTGAAGCAGGCGCTGTCCGCGGGAGAGCGGCAGCAGTAACGCTGCGTACCCGATCATGTCGGCGGAGCAGTGCGGCTGGAGCTGCGGGGTTCGCGTCACGGGTGTTGTCGGGATGTCTCGATTCGAGACACGTTGTCAGCTCGGGAAGGATGCGGCGTCGAAAACTTGGTCTCGCGCTTCGCGTTGGTGCACCTTCCGCGCTCGATGCACGACGCCCTCTCTCAAAGGCTCTGGGCACTCGACTGGTCCGCGCTTCTTCCCTGGACACTCGAAGACGGAGTCCAGCTCGAATGCGGAAGCGTCGAGGATGTTCTGGCGTTCGTTCGGGACCGCTACGCGACGATCTTCGCAACCGATCCGGATGACCGCCGCTTTCTTCACGAACAGCCGTCCGTTGCCAAGCAGCGGTTTCTGGAGTGCTCCGATCGATTCGCCTTTCGCGAGAAAGGTCGCGTGATCGGGGTCCTGGTCGGCAACCCGGTTGACTGGAGCACGTACTACTGGCGCACCGTGGCTTTCCTTCCGGAACACCAGGGTCGTGGCCTGCTCGCCGCGGCGCTCGCGCGGACCGACGAGGTGATGCGCGCCGCCGGCATCGAACGCGTCGAGGGGGACGCCGCGCCCGCCAACTACCGCCAGGTGCGGCTCTTGTTGCGCCTGGGCTACTGCATCACGGGCCAGAACAATAGCGAACGCTGGGGAGCGATGCTCCGTTTGACCAAATTCCTGCGCCACGAGGCAGAGCACGTGTTCCTCGAGCAGTTCTGCAAGGATTCGAAGCTTCCGGGCCATCCGGCCCGAAAATCGAAAGAGAAAGGAGCTCAGCGTGAAGAAATTCGCAACCGGTTGCTTCTAGGCACTGTCGAGCCAGAGTCGGCCGCCCTGGCTAGCGTGCTGGGAGGTCAGCCGTGATCGGCGACGCTCTACGCGTCGAGCTCGAGCGCTATGCAGCGACTCTCGAGCAGCAGAACCCGCTCTACCTGGCGGCCAAGCGGGGCGCCTTCACGCCCGAGGTGGCATCGCGCTACCTCGTCAACGTGCGGCACCTGATCCGGCACACCTCCCCGCACCTCCGGCGGGCGAGAGCACGAGCTCTGGCCCGGGGCGCCCGGGCGCTGGCGGACCACTACGACCACAAGCTGGCCGAAGAGCGCGGCCACGACCTGTGGGCAGATCATGATCTGGAGAAGCTCCGAACGCGTTTCGGTACCTCCGGTCGCGCCGGGATCGTTCCGGCGCTGACCGCTCTGCTCGAGTTTCTCGAGCGGACGATCGACCGCGACCCGGCGCTCTACCTCGCCTACGTGCTGTTTGCCGAATATGTCATCGCGGCGCGCGGCGGCGAGTGGCTGGCGGTCGTCCGGGACGTTTGCGGCATCCCGATCGGAGCGATGAGCGTGATCGCCCGGCACGCGGAGCTCGACCGGGAGCACACCCACGAAGGCTTCGAGACGATCGACGCGCTCGTCACGGAGCCGGCGATGCTCGCTCCGATGCGCGAGGTGCTGCTCGCTTCACGCGACCTCTTCGAGGGCTTCTGCCGCGAGATCGTCTCCGACGCGTGCAGCACGGAGGCGCCATGGATGGTGGCCGAGACAGGCTGAGCCGGGAACTGCCCATTCCCAAGGGCTGGTCGGAGCTCGAGATGGTCGACGACTGTGTGGACATCGCGGGCGTGCAGGTTCATCGGGCCGGCATATCGAGCCGCAACAGCTCCGGCATCGAGGTGACGGGGAGCGCTGCCGCGCGGGGCGGCTCGCCGCTCAGGCGCGCTTGGCTCGAGCTGCTCGAGCGGATGGCGATCGTCGACTCGGGCGTGAGCTCGAGCGACGACCCACGCCGGCGCCCGTCCCGGTCCAACGGCGTGGCCGCGCATGCGACCTGGGCAGCGGCCTGCGAGAGCGCGAGGCTCGAGTTGATCGAGCGCGATCGCATTCTCCGCTCTTGGTACGGCGAGCTCACGCCCGAGATGGCATCTGTTCCGGACGCGGTCTGCGACATCCGCAGCCACGCATGGCAGGCGTGCGTGGTATCCGGCGAACCGTGGGGCGAAGTCGAGGTCGCTGCTGTCGTGGGTTTCCCGCACGACCCGGAGATACCGCTGGCGCGGGGGTTTGCGGCGCGCGCTTCGCGCCGTGCGGCGATCGAGGCGGCGGGCCGCGAAGCGCTCCAGACGTTGGCGTTCCTGTGGGCTGAGCCGGTGCCGGTGGAACCGCCGGAGCTCTCCCCGACGCCCATCTACCACCTCGACTACTACCTGTACCCACCTCACCACGCCGCGCTCCGCGGCTGGCTTGCCGGCGAGCACATGCGTTGTCCACAGCCTCTGGTTCCCGCGCCGGCTGACATCCGCTTCATCGATCTCACGCCGCCTACGCTCGGCGGACGGCTGCATGTGGCCCAGGCGGCGAGCGAAGTGGCCTGTTCGTTGGAATTCGGCGAGCCGTCCGCGGCGGTGGCCGCTCGCCTGCCGCCGGAGCTTCACGTGCACCCGATATCCTGACGAGGGCTCGTGGTGTAGGGTAACCGGCTGTGGATCCGCCGGTTACCATCCCTGGTGTCGAGCTGCTCGAAGAGCTCGGCCGCGGCGGCAGCTCCGTCGTCTTTCGCGCCCGCCGCGGCGGAATCCCGTGCGCGGTGAAGCTCGCTTGCGGCTCGGACAAGGATTCGGTTTGGTTCCGTCGCGAAGCCGCTGCCCTCGCTCGCGTGCCCGACCGCGGCGTGCCGACGGTGCTCGAGGTCGGCGAAGTGCGCGGTACCGCCTATCTGGTGATGGAGCTGGTGGAGGGGGAGACGCTCGCGGCGCGCATGGCGCGGCGGAGCATGTCCGGATCCGAAGTGCTCGATGTCGGTCAAGGAGTAGCGCGGGTGCTCGACGCCATCCATCGCCGGGGTCTGGTGCACCGCGATCTTTCTCCGCGCAACATCGTGGTCGAGGAGGGCGGCGAGCTGCGGGTCGTCGACTTCGGGTTCGCCACCTTCACGCACTCGCCGCGCGACACGGGTGCGACCGAAGCCTACGCCGCGCCCGAACAGCGCCGGGTCCCTGTGCTGGTCGACGCGCGGACGGATCTGTACGCGTTGGGCGCCATCCTCTTCGAGTGTGCCACCGGCGCCCCGCCGGGTTGGCAGGCCTCGCAGGCGGTCGAGGAAGCGCGCTTCAGCGCTCCGCTCGCCACCCTGCTCGGCGGCTTGCTGGCGGCGGTGCCAGCGGAACGCTACCCGAGCGCAGCCGCCGTGCTGTCCGACATCGCGCGCGTCCACGCAGGAGCTGCACCATCGGGGCCGGTGCCCACCCGGCAGGGTGCGCCGGAGGCATTGCCGTTCGTGGGGTGCCTTGCAGAGCGGGCGGGGCTGCTGGGCGCCTGGTCGGAGGCGCGCGGCAGGCGCGGGCGCGCCGTGCTGATCATCGGGCCGATGGGGAGCGGCAAGAGCCGCCTGCTTCGCGAGGTGATGGGGGCGATCGATGCGGGGCCGGGTGGCGCCGGCATGGTGTACGTCCGCTGCGGCGATGCCGATCCACGACCGATGGCTGCGGTCCGCGCGATCTGCAATCGACTCGCCGACCGAATCGTCACGCTCGATCCGCGAGCGCGCGCCTCCGCGGAGGATGCCGTCCGGCGCGCCGCCGGGGGCGATCTGGCGCCGGTGCTGGGAGTCCTGTCGCCAGCGCTCGCCGGGCTGGGCGGCGTGACTCGAACAGCGCGACCGGACGTGAACGCCGAAGCCTTTGCCGCGCTCTCCGCGGAGCTCCTGGCGCGGCTTGCCCGAGAGCTCGGCGCGCTGGCGGTGATCGTGGACGACGCACAGTGGCTCGAGCCCGCGAGCGCGGAGGTCGTAGCGCGGCTGGCAGGCCGCGCTACACAGGGGTCGCTCCTGCTGGTCCTCGCCGCGCGCCGTGAGCCTTTCACCCGGGAGTCCAGAGTCATCCCGGGCGAGGGGCTGCTGAGAATCGATCTCGGGAAGTTCGCGGGCAGCGCGCTCGGGGCGCTGGTGGGAGGATATCTTGGACGCGAGCCCGACACGCAGCTTCTGGACTGGGTCTCCAACATTTCGGACGGAACGCCGCTCGGCGTCGTCGAGCTGCTCGACGCCATGCTGGACGCAGGTGCGCTGGCGCCGCGAGACGGACAGTGGTGTTTCGACCGCGAGAGCGCCGAGCGGGTGTGTTTGCCCGGAGGCGCGCTCGAGCTCCTGTCGCGGCGTCTCGGCGAGCTTCCCGCCGCGACGCGCAGTGTGTTCCAGGCAGCGGCGGTCCTGGGTCTGTCGTTCGAGGACGCCCTGCTGGCCGAGGTGGCAGGTGTCGAGGCGGACGATCTCGGCTTCGCGCTGGCTCAAGCCCGCCGTGCCCGGCTGGTCGAGGCCGAGCCGCCGGGTCGCCACCGCTTCTTGCACGACAGCCTCCGCGAAGCGCTGCTTGCAGGGCTCGACGGCGAAGCGCGCCGCTCGATCCACCAGGCTACCGCCGAGGCGCTCGATCGCTCCGGCAGCGGCGACATCTACGAGCTTGCCCGGCACCATGCGGCGGGCGAGCCTGGCCCGCGGCCCGCGCGGGTCTTCCAGGCCGCGCGGATCGCGGCGCACAAGGCGCTCGAGGAGCTCGACGGCGAGGCGGCGCTGCGCTTCTTCGAGGCGGCGCGCGCGGCGGCCGAGCGAGCCGGGATCGAGTTGGACGCGAGCCTGCTCGCTACCGCGGGCGAGGCGGCGCTGCACATCGGCGGGCACGCCGAGAGCATCGCGCACTTCGAGGCCGCCCTCGGCCGGAGCAGCGATCCGGTCGAGCGCGCGTCGCTGCTCGGGCGGATCGCCTGGGCCGAGCAGGCAAAGCCGGATCCCTATCGCGCCTGGGCCGCGCTCGAGCGCGCGTTCAGCGAGATCGGCGAGGAGATGCCGGCGGAGAAAGCGAAGACCATGGGCGAGGCGCTGCTCGCCGTCGGCCGCGCCGGGATCGGCCGGCCCGCGGAGGCGGAGCGCTCCGCTCGCGTGCTCGAGCTACTGTGCCAGCTCCACTACCAGAATGCGCGGCTGGGCTACGAGTACGAAAAGCCGCTGCGCTTCCTGCAGAGCACCCTCCGGGGACAGGTAGCGGCGACCGCTGTCGGCCGCGGGCCGGCGGCGGCCCGCGGCGGGGTCGGGATCGCCCTGTGCATCATGGGTTTCCGGCGGGCCGGATGGAACCACCTCCAGCGCGCCCGCGCGGAGGCCGCGCGGGCTGGAGACGCTCGAGGCGAGGCCTACTGCATGCAGCACAGCGCCTTGGCCGCCTGTTTCAGCGGCGACTTCGATCGCGCCACCGAGCTATTCGGACAGGTCCTCGATCAGCGCGGCCCGTGGCTGGACGCGCATGATTTCTAGCTGGACGTTCATACGGCCCACTTGCTCGAGGTGCTTCGCGGCCGCCCGCGCGAGGCCTGGCGCTGGCTGGAGCGCGCCATCGACCGAGCCGCGCCGCACGGCCGCGCGCCCGCCGCCTTTGTGATGGTCGCGCATTGTGCGCGAGCCACCCTGGCCGCGCTCGACCGAGCCGGCTCGGTGGAATTGCACCGAGCCCTGGGCCTTCCCGTGGATCTCGATCTGCCCTTGAAAGGTTTCATGCGGACGGGCTCGTGGGGCTCCCGAGCGAGGTATCTCGTCGAAACGGGCGCCATCGGCGACGAGCTCGACGCGCTTGTCGCCGAGTTCCGGGCCGAGGGCATCCATGCTCGCCGTGCGCACCCGATCCTCGTCGAGTACTACATCGCCGTTGCGGAGGCGTACCTCCTGCGCTGCCTGAGGGCCACGCCCGCCGACCGCCCGCAACACGTCGCGGAGCTCCGGCAAGCCGTGCAGGACCTCGAGGCCGTGGCGCGCTATCCGCTCTACCGCGCGCACCTCCGTCTCGCAGAGGGATTCCTGGCCTGGTTCGAGGGCTCGCCCGCTCGGGCGCGGAACAAGCTCGTACAGGCCGAGGAGCTCGCCGATCGCACGAACTGCCCGGCAGTTCTGTTCGGCGTCGCCCGGGCGCATGCGCACATCCTGAAGTCCGAGGGCCGTGCGGAAGCTTCGCGTGAGCGCGCGCGCATGGCGCTGGCGATCGCCCACGGCCTGGGAGCTGTCCCGCGCGCGCGCTGGATCCTCGACGAGCTCGGCGGCTCGTTGTCCGCCGCCGACACCTCGCTCCGGTCCCCTCCCGTCAGGTCTTCATCGAGCAACAGACACCAGCTGCGGGCGTTGCTCAAGCTGTTCAGGGTCTGCAACGGCGAGCTCGCCGACGACGTGCAGGCGCGCCTGCTCGTCGACGAGCTGCTCGAGAGCGTGTCGGCCGAGCGCGGCCTGCTCGCGTTCGAGCCAAGCGGGCAGGGTCGCAGCGTCCGCGTGGCACGCCAGCCCGGCGGACAGGATTGGGGCGGAACGCCCGAAGCGCACGCGCTGGTCGACGAAGTGCGGAAGTGCGCCGAGCCCCGAGCGCGCGATGCCGTGGTCGCCGCGAACGGTTCCTCCGGTGAGGTGACGCGCGCTGTCGCCGTTCCCCTCTTCCTGAACGACGCAGTCGTCGGCGCAGTGTACCTGGAGCGTACCCGGACTCCGTTCGCCGAGCCGGAGATGGACATCCTGCTCGCACTCTCCTATCAGGTCCCGGTTGCGCTCGAGCTGGCGCGAGCCCTGGCCGAGCGCGAAGCGCTGGAGCAGAGCCTGAGACGCGTGCAGAAGATGGAAGCGGTGGGGCGTTTCGCGGGCGGCATCGCGCACGACTTCAACAACATGCTGACGGCGATGGAGAGTTCTCTGTCGATCGCCATGTCGGATGAGGCGCTCCGCGCGGAGTCGCAGTCGGAGCTCGCTATCGTGCACGGCGCAGTGCGCAGGGCGTCGGACCTCACGCGCCAGCTACTGAACTTCGCGCGGCGCCAGGTTCCGGCTTCGCACACGCACGACCTGCACGAGGTGCTCGAGCAACTCGGGCCGATGCTGCAGCGATTGCTCGGAGCCAGGATCGAGGTAAGCGTCGATCCTGCTGCAACGCGAGCGCACTGTCGGCTCGACCGCTCGCTGTTCGAACAGGCGATCGTGAACCTCGCGCTGAACGCGAGGGACGCGATGCCGGACGGGGGCCGTCTCGCGATCGCGACCGAGGACATTTCGTTCGATGAAACCCCGGAGGAGCCTCCGCCCGGGCTGGCTCGCCGGACGTACGTGGTGGTCACCGTTAGTGACAGCGGCGCGGGGATGGCGCCGGAGGTACGCGACGGCGCATTCGACCCGTTCTTCACGACCAAGAAGGTCGGCCAGGGTACCGGGCTCGGCCTGTCCACCGTGTACGGGTTCGTCCAGCAGAGCAACGGGGTGATCGAGCTCGACAGCGAGCCCGGTCAGGGCACGACGTTCCGCATCTATCTGCCTCGTTCGAACGATCCCCCTGTCCGAGCTGGGAGCGCGCCGGGAGCAGCCGATGCTCCGACTTCCTCTCCAAGGCGCGTCGCCACCGAAACCGTACTGCTCGTCGAAGACGAGGCTCTCGTGCGCAAGTCCCTGCGTCGCCTCCTGGAGCGGGCGGGCTACCAGGTGCTCGACGCGCCGGACGCCGAAGCCGCGCTGGAGCTGGCTCGAAGCCGCGGAGCCGAGTTCGATGTCGTGCTTTCCGACGTGCTCCTGCCCGGAATGCTGGGAACAGAGCTTGCGAAACGGCTCAGGGAGATCGTTCCCGGGGCGAAGATCCTTCTGATGTCCGGCTACACGGACGGCAAGCTCGAAGGCTCGCTGGACGATCTCGGCGCAGGCTTCCTCTCCAAACCCTTTACGCCCAAGCAGCTCGACAACGCCATACGCGATCTGATGGGGCGCACCGAGCCCCGCAAGCACGAAGGCGCGGGCTGAGCCCCCGTCGCGCAGCTACCTACGCGGCCGAGGCGGCGTGAGCACCGGCCCGCGGAGTCACTGCCCGCGGACCGCCCGCGTTGACCGATGCCACGAAGCCCGCGAGACGCTTCGAACCGCCGAGGATCAAGTTCTCCAGCATGGCGTCCTTGAATCGCGCGGGCGGCAGACCGCCCATCAGGGCGATCATGTACGACGCGTCGTCGATGTTCGTGGAGATCCTCTCGCGCTCGAGGCGCGCGATGAAATCCCCGCACTGGGCGAAGAGCTCGTCGGCGCTGCGCCCACCCAGCGAGAAGCCGGGATGCGGCGCCAGATCGCGAGGCAGGAGGAAGTCCTGATCCCAATCCAGCAATCGTGTCACGTAGCCCGCTTCATCGATGCCGTTCTCGATCTCGAAGCCGTAGACGCTCCGGTTGTTCCACCACTGGCTGGCGGGCGTGAGGAACGACGGCATGACCATCACGGAACCATGGCGATGCTCCGAAAAAGCGTCGCATAGCAGATCGAAGGTGCGCGCCTCCGACTCCGGGCTCTCGAACGGTGCCGGAATGATTACCGAAACGCAGGCAAAGATGCCGTTGCGCATGGCCGAGCGGATTGTCTCGACGACGTGCTCGCGCGGACCGTTGTTTTTGTTGTGCGCGCGCCGGAGCAGGTCGGGGTCGCCCGACTCGACTCCGAAGAACAGGCCCGAGAGGCCGGAGGCAGCGAGGCGCGGCATGTCGGCCGGGCGGACGTTGTTGAGCGAGGCGTAGGCCGAGTAGCGGAACGGCAGCTGGCGTTCGGTGATGCAGTCGGCGATGCGGTTCAGGTACTTCCACGGCGGATTCGAGCCTGAAAGGCGGAAGAAGCGCACTCCGTCGCTCCGGTACGCGAGCTCCATCTCGTCGACGACCCGCTCGGGCTGTTTCGTGCGGGTGACGCCGCTGAGACGCGGATGGGCGCAGAACGCGCAGCGGTTGAAGCAGCCCCGGGACTCGTCGATGACGCGAGTCGCAAAGAAGCTGTCCAGGTTCGGATATGCTTCTCGGGAATAGTCTGGGAACGGAAGCTGGTTCAGATCGGAGTTGTAGGTCGTGCTGCCGTCACGCCGGATCCGGCGATTGAAGCGCAAGAGCTCGCCGCGCGCGGTCCCGCGCGCGATCGCCAGGATTGCCGCTTCACCGTCGCCGCTCACCAGGTGGTCGAAGATGCGTGTGCGGTGAAGCAGATAGTCCTCGCAATAGGCGACCATGGGGCCGCCCGCTGCCAGCGCCACGTGCGGAAACGCCTCCCGCACCGCCGCCGCCATGCGCAGGTTCGCCGGGAAGCCGCTGCCGGACCACAGCTTGAAGCCGACCACCGTCGCGCGCTCGCGCTCGACGGTGTGGAGCAGGCGCTCGGTAGCGAGCTGCTCGAAGTGGCGTTGCGCGTCAAGTCGGCGGTCGCGGTAGGGGAGGTACACGCCCGCGTCGACGGCGCGCCCGGCCGAGAGCCGCTCGAGCACGCGCGCCGCGTGTTCGGTGCCCGCGCGATCGCCGATCGAGCCGATGTCGGCGGGATTCATGAAATCGAGGATGCGTACCCCGATGCCTTCCGCGCCCAGCACGCCGGCCAGAGTGGCCAGAGAATTGTCCGGGACGAAGGTATTGGCAGTGAGGACGTAGCCGGCATAGTTGACGAGCAGCACAGAGGGAGAAGCAGTCACACCAGGCGGGCTACACGCAGCCTGTCTGTGGGGCCAAGTCCGGAGCCGATGTTCCGGCGGCGGCGGTGACCAACGTCATCTCGAACGCACGCGCTCTCCGCGGGCGATCGGCAGCGGCGCTACTAGCGCGGCTTGCGGCGGATCACGCCGGGCGGGTCCGGGCGCCGTTCGTTCCCGGCGGGCTTCGGAGCAGCGGGCTTCGGCGCGTCCTGTGGAGCGGGCCGTGGCTCTGGCGCCGGCTTCTGGGGTGCCGCTGCTTCGGGGGCGGCGGCGCGGGCGGGCTCGGGCGGCGCTGCGGGCGGGTCGGCGCGCTTCGGCGGCTCGGGCGGCGGCTCGGGCAGGCCGAGCTTCCTGCGCAGCACGTCCCCGAGGCTGCCGAGGCTGCCGCTTCCGCCGCTCGAGAAATCGCGGAAATTCCGCCGCTCCTCGACGCTTGCCACGCTGCGGGCGCTGAAGCGCAGCTTGCCGTTGTCCGGGTCACGGCTGAGCAGCACGACCTGGACCTGGGTGCCGACGGGCAGCGCCTTCCTGTGGTCGTTGCCGTGCGGCAGGCCGAGCTCGCGGATGGGCACCAGGCCTTCGCCAATCTTCGTGTCCACGAACACGCCGAAGTTCGCGAGCCGCGTCACCGTCGCTTCCAGCACCTCGTCCTTGGCCGGCAGCTCGTGCTCGGCCGGTTGGGCCAGCGCCTTCATCGATAGCCGCACCCGTGTCCCGCCCTTGTGGTTCTCCTCGACGGCGAGCACGCGCACCCTGACCGTTTCGCCCTCGCGCACGATGTCCTCGACGCGCTCCACGCGGTGCGGCGAAAGCTCCGAGATGTGGACGAAGCCCTCCACGCCGCCGAGATCGATGACGGCGCCGTGCTTCTGCGTCGAGTGCACCACGCCTTCGAGGTCGCTGCCCGGCGTCAGGACGCCGCTCATCTCCTCGAGCTTCTGGCGGCGCTCATCCTCGAGCAGCGCGCGGCGCGACAGCACAATCGAGCGCCCGCCGTCGCGCACTTCCAGCACCCTGAACTCGAGCGTCTGCCCCTCGTAGCTCGTGAGGTCGGCGACGTAGCCAAGCTCGACCTGCGAAGCCGGGCAGAACGCGCGGAGCGACCCCAGCTCGACCTCCAGCCCGGCCTTGACCGCCTTCGACACGCGGCCCTCCACGGGCGTGCCGCTCTCGAGGGCCATCGCAAGCTCCGCGCCTGCGAGCGCACCGCCGTGTCCCATCGACGTGGCGAGTACCGGTGCGTCCGGCGACGGATCGACAACGGTGGCCCGCACGCGGTCGCCCACAGAAAGCCGCAGCTTGCCCTCGCGGTCCTCGAAGCTGCTCCGATCCATGCGCGCGTCCGCGGGCGTGCCGATGTCCACGAATACGCTGTCGGGGCCAATCTGGATCACGGTCCCTTCCACAACGTCGCCGGATGACAAGCGCTTGCGCGCGCGACTGGTGTCGCTCTTGAGCGAGTCCTCCATCAACGAGGCGAAGTCGTCCTTGGGCATGGGGCCGGAGCATGCCACCGGGAGGCGCCCACACAAGCGAATTGCGCGCTCGAACGACGTGGGCCGCCTGCTCAGCCCCCGGAACTCTCACGCTGGCGCTGTTCGGTGCGGATGGCGCGCATCACGGTAATGGCGGTCATGTGGACGATGGAGTCGACCTTGGCGCTCTGCTGGAGCACGTTCACGGGCTTCTCCATTCCGAGTACGATAGGTCCGATCACCTCTGCGCCGCCGGCCGCCGCGAGCAGCTTGTAGGCTGCGTTGCCCGCGTCGAGATTCGGGAAATATCAGCACGTTGGCCGGGCCTTTCAGCGTGGTGAAGGGGTAGGGGGCGCGCGCTTCCTCGTCGAGCGCGACGTTGGCCTGCATCTCGCCGTCGATCGTCAGGTCCGGACGGCGCTCCTTCACCAGCGCCGTGGCGCGCGACACCTTGAGCGACTGCGGGTGCGGAGCGTCGCCGAAGTTGGAGAAGGAGAGCATCGCGATGCGGGGCTCGATGCCCAGCTCGTTGACGATGTCGGCGGCGAGGATAGCCGTCTCGGCGAGCGTCTCGGCGTCGGGGTCGATGTTGACGGTGGTGTCCGCGAGGAACTTCACGTCACGTTTTGTCACGACCATGTACATGCCCGCGGCGTGTTTGACGCCGCGGCGCACGCCGATGATCTGCAGCGCTGGGCGTATCGTGGCCGGGTAGTCCTGCTGCTCGCCGGCGACCAGGCCGTCGGCGTCGCCCTGGTCGAGCATCATCAGACCGAAGGCCGTCCGTGTCCGTCTGCAGCGTCTTGACTGCGTCGTGGCGCTTGACGCCTTTGCGCTGCCGCTTCGCGAAGTAGGCGTCCACGTAGCGCTCGAAGCGTTCGTCATTGCGCGGGTCGACCAGCGTGACTCCACAAAGATCCAGCCCCAGCTCCGCGGCGCGTCTCTCGATCCGGTCGGGCGGACCGAGCAGGATGGGCTCGGCGATGCCCGCTTCCACCACGCGTTGCGCGGCGCGCAGCACGTTGTCCGCCTCGCTCTCCGGGAAGACGATGCGGCGCGGGTTCGCCTTGGCCGTCTCGGTGATGTTCCACAGCACGCGCCGCGTGGGCGAGATGGTGCGGTAGAGCCGCTGGCTGTAGCCTTCGACGTCGCAGTCCTCGCGCGCGACGCCGCTCTCGAGCGCCGCCCGCGCCACAGCGGGAGCCACCCAGTACAGCACGCGTGAGTCGAACGGTTTGGGGATGATGTAGTTCTTCCCGAAGCGCAAGCTCTGCCGGCCGTAGGCGCGCAGCACGTCGTCGGGTACGTCCTCGCGGGCCAGGGCCGCCAGCGCGCCCACCGCGGCGACCTTCATTTCCTCGTTGATGGTCGTGGCGCGCACGTCGAGCGCGCCGCGGAAGATGTACGGAAACCCGAGGACGTTGTTGACCTGGTTCGGGAAGTCACTGCGCCCGGTGGCTACGATGGCGTCGGGACGCGCCTTCTGCGCTTCGTCGTACGGGATCTCCGGATCCGGATTGGCCAGCGCGAAGATGAGGGGCCGCTCGGCCATCGTCCGGAGCATTGCGGGCGTCACGATGCCGCCCGCCGACAGGCCGATCATCACGTCCGCGTTTTCCAGTGCATCGGCCAGCGTGCGGCGCCGTTCGCCGGCCGGTCGCGCGAACGCGCCGCGGAACTCGTCGATGTCGCCGCGACCCTCGTACAGGACGCCGTCGACATCGACCATCGTGATGTTCTCGCGCCGGACCCCGACCCGCACCCACATCTCCATGCACGCCGTGGCGGCGGCTCCAGCGCCGATGCAGGTCACGGAGAGCGAGTCGAGCGGCCTTTCCTGGAGCTCTGCCGCGTTCTTCAGCGCCGCGGCCGAGATGATGGCGGTGCCGTGCTGATCGTCGTGGAAGACGGGAATATTCATCCGCTCGCGCAGCGCGCGCTCGATCACGAAGCAGTCCGGCGCCTTGATGTCCTCGAGGTTGATGCCTCCGAAGGTCGGCTCGAGAGCGTGGACGACGTCGATGAAGCGCTCGGGATCGGTTGCGTCCACTTCGATGTCGAACACGTCGATGTCGGCGAAGCGCTTGAACAGGACGGCCTTGCCCTCCATCACGGGTTTTGCGGCGCGCGGTCCGATGTCGCCCAGCCCGAGCACGGCCGTGCCGTTGGTCACCACCGCGACCAGATTGCGCCGGGCGGTGTACAGGTCCACGGCGTCGGCGTCGCGCTGGATTTCGAGGCAGGGTTCGGCCACGCCGGGTGAATAGGCGAGCGAGAGATCGAGCTGCGAGGCGACCGGCTTGGTTGGAACGACCTCGATCTTTCCCGGGCGGCCGTTCCGGTGGTAGGCGAGGGCGTCGTCGCGTCGGCTCATGTTCCCTGCATCCTACCCCGACCGCACCGTAGGGCGTGCATTCCGGCTTCTCGCACACGATTGCGCGTGCTTCCGGATGAACCCATGTTGTCCCGAGAGGCGATGAAGCGTTCGACTCCCATGAAAGCGGCTCTGGTCGCCTTGGCTCTGTTCGTCGTGCCGGCTCTGGTGAGCCCGGCGGCCGCGGAGGACGGGAGCGCGAAGCAGCCCGACGCTCCGGCCTGCGTACAGTGGCGTACCGAGGTGCGCTACGCGAACTACGGCTACGACCATTGGGTCATCATCCACAATGGCTGCGAGCGCAGAGCGGTCTGTGTTGTCTCCACGGACGTCAATCCGCGGCCGATCCACGTGGCCGTTCCGGCGGGCAGGACGAAGCAGGTCTTGACCTTCCGGGGCTCGCCGGCCCGCGAGTTCAGGGCCCATGTGGTCTGCCGGCTCCACGGCTGAGCAGCGGGATCCCTCGCTTCGGCCGGCCGGTGTGGCGATAGCGGCGCTGCCGTACTAGCGTCCCCCGCAGCGTTTTCCCGCTCATGACCGCCCGCCCGATGTCTGCTCGAACGACCCAAGCCGAGCTCGACGTGGAGCTCGAGCGCGCCGCTCTGCGCGCGCTCCGCGCCGCGTATAACGACCTGAACGGCGCGCTCTTCAAGCGCGCGCTCCGCCGCCCCGTGCTCGAGCTGGTCGACTCCGCGAGTCGGTTGGGGCGCTGGGTGCACGAGCATCGCTCGCTCGAGCTGTCGCGCTCGCTGCTTATGGGGCACGGCTGGGGCGTTGTCGTCGAGGTGCTCAAACACGAGATGGCCCATCAATACGTGGACGAGGTCCTGGGTTGCCCGGGCGAGACGGCTCACGGTCCCGCGTTCCGTCGCGTGTGCGAAGAGCGAGCTATCGACTATCGCGCAAGCGGCGTACCCGTGGCCGAGGACCCCACTGCACCCGAGGTCCGCGTGCTCGACCGGGTGACGAAGCTTCTCGCGCTGGCGGAGAGCTCCAACGTCCACGAAGCCCAGTCAGCGATGAACGCCGCCCAGCGCCTGATGCTCAAGTACAACGTCGAGGCGGTGCGGGAGGGGGTTCCGCGTGGCTACGGTTTCCGGCACCTGGGCCGTCCCACCGGCCGCGTCAGCGAGTCGGAGCGCATTCTGGCGGTGATTGTGGGGGACTACTTCTTCGTCGAAGCTATCTGGGTGCCGGTCTGGCGCCCGCTGGAAGGCAAGCGCGGAAGTGTGCTGGAAGTGTGCGGGACGACCGAGAATCTCGAGATGGCGGAGTATGTCCACTCGTTTCTGACCCACGCCGCGGAGAGGCTCTGGCGTGAGCACAAGAAGAAGAACGGTATCCGGAGGAACGCCAACCGCCGCACCTTCGTCGCCGGAGTGATGGCCGGCTTCCGCGACAAGCTCGAGCAGCAGAAGCGCGAGCATTCCGAGCGCGGCCTGGTGTGGGTGGGCGACGCCGAGCTCGGCACCTACTTCAAGAAGCGTCACCCCCATGTGCGGTGGACGCATCACTACGGCAGCCGGCGCACCGAGGCCTATGCGCACGGTCGAGAAGCCGGTCGGCGGATCGTGTTGCACCGCGGCGTGCAGCAGGGTTCATCGGGCCATGCGCGCCTGCTGCCGCCCGCATCCCGTGGACAGACCCGTGAGTGATTCGCTCCCCGACGCTCCCGAAACTCCGGAGCAGAAAGCCGAATCCGGCGAGCGGAAGGACGACGCTCCGCGCTCCGCGGAGGTCGTGCGCGGTGGCGCTGCAGCAGAAGGTACGCCGAACGGCGCCGAGCACCGCGCCGAGGCGCTGGTCGGCACGCTGCTCGCCGGTCGCTACCGCATCGACAAGCTGATCGGTACCGGTGGCATGGGTGCCGTGTATCGCGCCGAGCACGTCCACATGCGCAAGGCCGTCGCCATCAAGGTCCTGCACAAGGAGATGACGTTCCTGCCCGAGATCGTCGCTCGCTTCGAACGCGAGGCAGTCGCGGCAGCGCGCATCGAGCACCCGCACGTGGCGGCCGCTACCGACTTTGGGCGTCTCGACGACGGGTCGTTCTACCTGGTGCTCGAGTACGTCGAGGGGCTCCGCCTGCGCGATCTGATCAAGCGCGAAGCGCCGCTCGATCCGAGCCGCGCGATGCACATCGCGCGGCAGATCGCCGAGGCGTTGGACGCGGCGCACGGCGCCGGCATCGTGCACCGCGATCTGAAGCCCGAGAACGTGATGCTGGTGTCCCGCGAGGGTGACCCGGACTTCGTCAAGGTACTCGACTTCGGCATCGCCAAGGTCAATCTGGAGGACACACAGAACCAGCCGCAGCTGACGCAGGTGGGCAGCGTGTTCGGCACGCCCGAGTACATGTCTCCCGAGCAGGCCGCCGGGCAGACGGTCGACGCGAGGGCGGACCTCTACACGCTCGGCATCCTCCTGTACGAGATGCTCAGCGGTGCCACACCGTTTGCCGCCGATGACCTGCTCGTCGTCTTGACGCGGCAGATGACCGAGGCGCCGCCGCCGCTGTCACAGGAGATCCCGGGCGGAGTTCGTCAGGTCGTGAGCGAGCTGCTGGTCAAGGATCCGCTGCAGCGCACACCCAACGCGGCGGAGCTCGTCCGGCGCATCGATGCTCTCGGCGAGCCTGAACCGCCGCGCGGTCCGCCGACCTTCGCCTCGTCGCCGTTCGCAGAGCCGGCGCCCTCGTCTCCCGGTGTGTCGCCGACTCTGGACGACGAGTCGGGTAGCGGTTCCCCCGTCGCGGTGACGGCACCCGACATGCGCCCGCCGATGCCTTCGTCCGCGGCCAGCCCGGCGCCGCCCGAGGCAGCAGAGAGCCCCGCGCCGCCGGGTGCCAGCCCCGCGCCGCCAGAAGCTCTTCCCAGTCCGCCGGCTCCACCGGTCGTCGCAAGAGGTCCGCTCGAGAGCCTCTCGGATCGCGCCCGCGAGCCGGTGCACATCGGTGGGCAGCCCATTCCGCTGTGGCTGCTGCTGTCGGTCATCGGCGGCGTCAGCTTGCTCGTCGGCGTCATCGTCGTGATGGTGGTAGCGCTGGCCAGCGGCGCGCATCCGGCGGCAACGTCGCCCAGTGCGAGCGCCGTGGCTGCCGCTCCGCCGGAGCTGGCAGACCTGGTCAAGCGCGCCGAAGCGGGCGATCACAAGGCGATCTACCAGCTCAGGCAACGTCCCGAGAAAGGGCGCACTGCCGCCGAGTGGCGAGCGCTGGCCCGCGGTTTTGCGAAGATCAAGTTCAGCAAACCGAGCATGGACGCCTACAGCCATGCGCTCGCCGGGGATCCCGCGCTGGCCAAGAACGCAGAGACCGCTCGCGACGTGCGCCGGGCGGTCGACAAGCCCGACGCCATGAACGAGGCACTCGACATCGCGGCGCACCAGCTCGGTGCGGTGGGCGCGGACATCCTCTACGACGTGGCGAGTTCGGGAAAGGCCCCGCCCGTCGCGGTGGCGCAGGCGAAGAAGCTGCTCGACAATTCCACGGTCGCTTCGCACGCCTCGCCCGCACTGAAGACGGCGCTCGACCTCAAGGCCGCTCGGGGCTGCGGCGGCTACAAGAAGCTGCTGCCGGAAGCGGCCGAGCACGCGGACGAGCGCTCGTACCACATGCTGCTGCGCCTCACGGTGACCCGCGGCTGCGGCTTTCTCGGCCTCGGCGACTGCTGGTCGTGCCTGCGCGGTAGCGGCAACCTATCCAACGCGCTCAAGCGCGCGAAGAGCCACCCGGCCCCGACGTTCGAGTGAGCTGGCGCTTCGCCTAGTAGCGCGGCACGTCGGGATCGACATCGCGCGACCAGGCTTCCATCCCGCCTTCGACGTTGAAGACGTTCTTGAAGCCCTGTGCGAGGAACTGCTCGGCGGCGGTCTTGCTGCGGATGCCGTGGTGGCAGATGAAGACCAGGGTCGTTCCGCGATCCATATCCAGAAGGTCGCTGACCAGATCCTCGTCGAGTCGGCGGGCGCCTTCGAGCTTGGCGATGCGGCGCTCCTCGCGGGTGCGCACGTCAAGCAGCAGGAACTTCTCACCTGCCTCCATCTTCTGCTTCAGCGCTGCGACGCTGAGCGACTTGACGCGCGGCGGTAGGTTCGGGTTGTTGATGCGGAACGCGCCGCCCTCCGGCGTCTCGACGTAGTCGATGGACACGCCGTTCGCCCGTTTTGCGCTGGCGGGGTCGAGCAGCACGATCAGGTCGCCCGCGCGCACCGCCATGTCGCCCGGCTCCTGCGGGCCGATCGCCAGCGAGTGATCGAAGCTCTTGCTCACCTCGAGGCGCACGAACTCGTCTTCTTCGTCGATGGAATCCGCGAAGGCCTGCGCGGCCTGCTCGGTGATATCGATGCGCGGCGCGCGATCGTCGTTGCTCTCCGCTTCGACGCCGAGCTTCTGCTCGAGGGCTCCGCTCTGGAAAAGGTCGCGCACGATGTCGCAGCCGCCGACGAATTCCCCTTCGATGTACAGCTGTGGGACGGTGGGCCAGGAGGAATACTCCTTGATGCCCTCGCGCAGCGCGGAGTCGGCTAGCACGTCGATGGTGGTGTAGCTCGGCAGGAGCTCGTCCAGGATCTGTACGACCTGGGCGGAGAAGCCGCACCGGGGCGCCTGCCTAGTGCCCTTCATGAAGAGCACTACCGCGTCGCTCTTGATAGTCTCGCGGATCCGCTCGTGCGTGGAGTCGTCCATGCCCGGGGGTTTGGCGCGGCACACCCCGCCTGTCAAACAGCCACGCAATGCCGCCGAGGTGCTATAGCGGCGCCATGAGCAGCGATGACTTTGCAGCCACGATGAACGAATCCCTGACTGGCTGGAACAAGGCCATGGGGCTCCACTTCATCCGGGCTTCCGCCGATGAGGTCGTGGCCGAGCTCGAGGTCGGCGAGCAGCACCGACAACCCTACGGTATCGTGCACGGCGGTGTGCATTCGGGCGTCATCGAGGCGCTCTGTTCCGTGGGGGCTGCTCTGTTCGCGCTGCCGAACGGCCAGTCCGTGGTGGGGCTCGAAAACCAGACCTCGTTCCTGAAGGCGGTGCGCTCTGGCCGCCTGACCATCACGGCGACGCCGCTTTCCCGTGGCCGACGGGCGCAGGTGTGGGAGGGCAATGTGCGCGACGAGCGGGACCGCCTGGTGGCCACCGGCCGCGTGCGCCTGCTCTGCCTGGACGCGAACACCGAGCTGGCCGGTCAGCGGGTGGACATGGCTCCGAGGTAGGACGCGGGCCGGCGCCGTCTTCGGCTAGACTGGGCCTGCTACCTACCGCTGTCGGAGGCTCCCTGGTATGACGCATCGCGTTATCAAGCTTGCAAACCTGCGCCGTGCCTGTGCCGCGGCCCTCCTCACCGGCGCTGCCGCTCTTCTCGTGGGTTGTGGATCCAGCGACTCCGGACCCGGGTCCAAGGGTCCCACCTGCGCCAGCCTCGGCATCCAGGACGCGGTCGTCACCGACATCGATGAAACGCTCACCACGTCCGACGGCGAGTTCATCCACCAGACTCTCGATGGCAACTACGATCCGCTCGAACGCAAGGACGGCGCCAAGCTCATGCAGGGGTATTCGAAGCGCGGCTATTTCATCTTCTATCTGACGGCGCGCTCGAAGATGATCACGCTGAACAAGACCGGGCAGAGCGCGACGGATGCGACGCGCGCCTGGCTGAAGGAGCATGGCTATCCGCTCGGCAGCGACCGCAGCAAGCTCCAGCTCGACGACACTCTCGAGACCGGCGAGGCCGTCCGCACCTACAAGGCCAAGGCGCTGAAAGCGATGCAGGATGCCGGCTACGCGTTCGACTACGCCTACGGCAACGCGATCACCGATATCGAGGCCTACAACGACGCTGGCATCTCCAAGGCCGAGACCTTCATCATCGGGACGAACGCTGGCGCCGACGGCACGGTCGCCGTCCAGGGTGACGACTGGACCCAGCACGAGGCCGCGCAGCTGCCCAACGTGAACAAGCTGTGTAGCTTCTGACACCGTGGAGCGGGATGCGATGGAGCCGCAGGCGGCGCGGGCCCTGGTGCGGCCGGCCGAACGGCCTGTAACGGGTTCTAGTCGACATCATTGTCGATAACGAGTCTCGACGGGTTGTTGACGAGATGGGCCGGGCGTGGAACATATCCGGTCATCTTGATGAACGGATGCAGCGGGTGCATCCTTCATCCATCCGCAAGATGGCGAACCTCGACTCGACAATCGGGCTGCTGCACCTGTTCGGCGACGCCACGCGCGTCCGGCTGATGGCGCTGTTGGCCCACGCCGAGCTGACCGTTGCCGACATCACCAGCATCACCGAGCTGGCCCAGTCGCGCGTGTCGACGCATCTCGGCCGCCTGAAGGACGCCGGGCTCTTGCGGGTACGGCGGGTCGGCGCGTCCACCTTCTATGCCGTGAACGACCGGGCCATGCCGGAACCGGCGCGCCGCATCTGGGAGCTGGTGCGCGGCGAGGTCGACGACGGCGTGCTCGAGTCGGACCGCCAGCGCTGCGACGATCTGTTGCGAGCGCGGGAGCGCGCCACGTCCTGGCCCGACTCCATTGCGGGCGAGATGGAGCGTCACTACTCGCCGGGCCGCACCTGGGAGGCGACGGCCCGCGGGCTCATCGAGCTGCTCCGCCTCGGCGACGTGCTCGACGTAGGTTCGGGCGACGGCGCGATCGCGCAGCTCCTCGCGCCCCGCACCCGCAGCATCACCTGCCTCGACCGCAGCGATCACATGATCGCCGCGGCGAAGAAGCGTCTGGCGGACCAGGAGAATGTGCGCTTTCGCGTCGGCGACATGCACGAGCTGCCGTTCGCGGACGAGAGCTTCGACGAGGTGCTGCTCTTCAACACGCTCACCTACGCGCACAAGCCCGAACGCGTCGTGGCGGAGGCCCGGCGGGTGCTGCGCGCCGGCGGCAATCTGGTCGCCATCACGCTCAGCGGCCATGGTCACGCCCCGGTCACGGCGGCCTACGGCCACCTCCAGCCGGGTTTCGACGTTCGATTCACTGCGCGCGCTCTTTTCCAGCGTTGGGCTGGACGTTTCGCACTGCGACGTGACGTCGCGGGAGCGCCGCAAGCCGTACTTCGAGGTCGTTACGGCCCTGTGCACGCGCCCCGGCGCGAGCCAGGTCGCTGGCACGGCTACTGCATCATCCCTGTGAACGAAGCACCCGAGGAAATATGACCCATAAGGACACCCGCACCCTGATCGAGAAGCTGGCCGCCGAGCGCATCCTGATCCTGGACGGCGCGATGGGCACCATGCTCCAGCGCTACAAGCTAGGCGAGCAGGACTTCCGTGGCGAGCGTCTAGGCAGCCACAGCCATGATCTGAAGGGCGACAACGACGTGCTCGCGTTGACCCGCCCCGACCTGGTCACCGAGATCCACAAGGCCTACCTCGCTGCCGGCAGCGACATCATCGAGACCAACACCTTCAATTCGACGGCCATCTCGCAGGCAGACTACGCGCTGGAACCGCTCGTGTACGACATCAATGTCGAGGCGGCGAAGCTCGCCCGCAGCGCCGCGGACGAGTACTCGAACCGCACCCCGGATCGACCGCGCTTCGTGGCGGGCGCCATCGGGCCGACGAACCGCACCTTGAGCATCTCGCCGGACGTGAACGACCCGTCGTTCCGTGCCGTGAGCTTCGACCAGGTGAGGGACGCCTACGCCGAACAGGTGCGCGCATTGATCGACGGCGGTGTGGACCTCCTGCTGGCCGAGACGGTCTTCGACACCCTGAACCTCAAGGCGGCGGTTGTCGCCATCCAGGACGTTTTCGACGAGAAGGGCGTCGAGCTGCCGCTGATGATCAGCGTCACCATTACCGATCGCAGTGGGCGCACGCTGTCCGGCCAGACCATCGATGCGTTCTGGACCTCGGTGGCGCACGCCGCTCCGCTCAGCGTCGGCATCAACTGCGCTCTCGGCGCGCAGCAGATGCGGCCGTACCTGGCCGAGCTCGGACGCATCGCGCCCGTCCTGATCAGCTGCTACCCGAACGCCGGTCTGCCGAATGCGTTCGGTGAATACGACGAGACACCCGCGCAGACGTCTGGTTTCCTGAGGGAGTTTGCCGACGGCGGACTTGCGAACATCCTCGGTGGCTGCTGCGGCACGACGAACGAGCACATCCGTGCGTTGGCCGAGCGCGTGAAGGACGCCCCGCCGCGCGACATCCCCGAAGTCGAAGCTGCGGCGCGCTTCAGTGGTCTGGAGACGCTCACCATCCGTCCCGAGACGAACTTCGTCATGGTGGGCGAGCGCACCAATGTGACCGGTAGCAAGCGCTTCGCGAATCTGATCAAGGCGGACGACTACGCGACCGCGGTCGACGTGGCTGCCGAGCAGGTGCGCAGCGGCGCCAACATCATCGACGTCAACATGGACGAGGGCATGCTCGACTCGGAAGCTGCCATGACGAAGTTCATGCACCTGATCGCGACGGAGCCGGAGATCGCGCGGGTGCCGTTCATGATCGACAGCTCGAAGTGGTCCGTGATCGAGGCGGGGCTGAAGTGCATCCAGGGCAAGCCCATCGTCAACTCGATAAGCCTCAAGGAGGGCGAGGCGGACTTCCTCGACAAGGCCAGGAAGTGCAAGCGCTACGGCGCCGGTGTGGTCGTCATGGCATTCGACGAGGACGGGCAGGCGGAGAGCGCCGAACGGAAGTTCTCCATCTGCGACCGCGCCTACCGGCTGCTGACCGAACAGGTCGGCATGGACCCGCACGACATCATCTTCGATCCGAACATCTTCGCGGTTGCGACGGGAATCGAGGGCCACAACCGCTTCGGTTTGAACTTCATCGAGGCCACCCGCCTGATAAAGGCGAAGCTGTCGGGCGCGATGGTGAGCGGTGGCGTGAGCAACCTCTCGTTCTCGTTCCGCGGTAACAACCCGGTCCGCGAAGCGTTCCACTCCGTGTTCCTGTATCACGCGATCAAGGCCGGCATGACCATGGGCATCGTCAACGCCGGGCAGCTGGTCGTCTACGAGGACATCCCGAAGGATCTGCTGGAGCGCGTCGAGGACGTGCTCTTCGACCGACGCCCGGACGCCACCGAGCGCATGGTGGAGTTTGCCGAGACGGTGAAGGGCAGCGGCAAGAAGCGCGAGGTCGACCTGACGTGGCGCGAGGCTCCGGTGACCAAGCGCATCAGCCACGCGCTCGTCCACGGCATCGTCGACTTCATCGAGGAGGACTGCGAGACGGCTCGCGTCGAGCTCGGCGCGCCCCTGGCGGTGATCGAGGGGCCGATGATGGACGGCATGTCTGTCGTGGGTGACCTGTTCGGCGCCGGGAAGATGTTCCTGCCCCAGGTGGTCAAGAGCGCACGCGTGATGAAGAAGGGCGTGGCCTACCTCGAACCGTTCATGGAGGAGGAGAAGCGCCGCGCGGGCACTCTCGCCGAGCCGGTCGGCAAGGTCGTGATGGCCACGGTGAAGGGCGACGTCCACGACATCGGCAAGAACATCGTGGGCGTCGTGCTCGGCTGCAACAACTACGAGGTCGTGGATCTCGGTGTCATGGTGCCCACGCAGAAGATCCTCGATACGGCGATCGAGCAGAAAGCCGACATGATCGGTCTGAGCGGGCTCATCACGCCGAGCCTCGACGAGATGGTCAACGTAGCGGCCGAGATGGAGCGCCGCGGCATGAAGCTTCCGCTGCTGATCGGCGGCGCGACCACGAGCCGGCAGCATACCGCGGTGAAGGTGGCACCCGCATACAGCGGCATTACGACGCACGTGCTGGACGCGTCCCGCGCCGTGGGCGTGGTCTCGAGCCTGCTAGACGACAAGCAGCGGACGGATTTCGCCGAGGAGAATGCCCGCGAGCAGAAGCGGCTGCGCGAGATCCACTCCGGCAAGCAGAAGCGGCCTCTCGTGTCGTATGACGTGGCCGTCGAGCGCCGCACGCCGATCGAATGGGTGCAGGCGGACGTCGCGCGCCCTGATTTCACCGGTACCAGGCGGCTCGAGAACCATCCGCTGGACGAGATCGCCGAATACATCGACTGGACGTTCTTCTTCACCGCGTGGGAGCTCAAGGGCAAGTTCCCGAAGATCCTCGAGAGCCCCGAGTACGGCGAGACGGCGCGGGATCTGTATGCCCACGCGCAGCAGTTGCTCCGCCGCATCATCGACGAGAAGCTCCTCCAGGCGAATGCCGTGTACGGCTTCTGGCCGGCAGCGAGCGTCGACAACGACATCGTGCTTTATCGTGATGAATCGCGCGCCCGCGAGGTCGTGACGTTCAACATGCTGCGCCAGCAGCAGAAGAGGGACCAGAGCGACTCGACGCCCTGCCGCTCGCTGGCGGATTTCGTAGCGCCGCGCGAGTCCGGGCTTGTCGACTACGTGGGCGGCTTCGCGGTGACCACGGGTCTCGGCGTGCCCGAGCTGGTCAAGCACTTCGAGGAGGACCACGACGACTACAACGCGATCATGGTCAAGGCGCTTGCGGACAGGCTTGCGGAGGCGTTCGCGGAGCTTCTCCACCAGCGGGCGCGGCGCGAGTGGGGCTTCGGCAAAGGCGAGGACTTCACGAATGAAGATCTCATCGCGGAGAAATACCGCGGCATCCGTCCGGCCTTCGGCTACCCGGCGTGCCCGGACCACTCCGAGAAATTCAAGCTGTTCGATCTGCTGGACGCGCGCAGCATGGGCCTCGAGCTGACGGAGTCCGCCGCGATGACCCCGGCGGCGAGCGTGAGCGGCATCTACCTGGCGCACCCGGCGTCGCGGTACTTCACGGTCGGCCGCATCGGCAGGGACCAGGTCGAAGCCTACGCGGCGCGCAAGGGCATCCGCGTGGAGGAGGCCGAGAAGTGGCTGATGCCGAACCTCGGCTACGATCCGCGCAAGAAGAAGGCCGCGTAGACAAGTCGGGTCGGCGGATCCGGGCAATCGTTCCAATCCGCCGCCGCCCCGCGTCCGGGCGGTCCAGCTCTGCACATATTGACCTCGGGACCTGGAGCCTTCATGTTCCCGGCGCACTTGGCCGTAGGTCACCGCGGCCCTGCTTGGAGGAACGGATCATGAACAGGCTTGGACTGGCCGCTCTATTGGTGGTGCTGGGCGCGGGCATGCCCGCTTTGTCGGCATGTGGTTCGAGCAACCCGGGCGGCGGTAAACAGGCGCCGAGCGTGCACAAGCCGGAAGACTGCGACCCGCTGGTGCCCGAGGAGTGCATCCTGCCCTTCCCGTCCAACCACTACCTGAAGAAGGACGGCTCCACGGCCACCGGCTACCATGTGGAGTTCGGCCCCACGACGCTGCCGACGATGAAGAACGGCGAGCCCGAGCCGCCGGACGTGTTCAAACAGAGCGACGGGTTCTCGCCGGGCGTGGCGCCGATGACGTTCCTGAAGGGAGCCACCATCCAGGGCCTGCCTGATCCCGATCACATCGCCGACTCCTTGAAGCCGGACTGCCCTACGGTGCTCATCGAGGCCGACAACGGCGAGCGGGTGCCGCACTTCTCCGAGCTGGACATGTCGCACAGCAACGACGCGCGGCGCGTGCTGGCGATCCGCCCGGTCGTCAGGCTCAAGGACGACACCCGCTACATCGTGGCGATCCGCAACGTGGTCGATGCCAGTGGCAAGGCGATCGCGCCGAGCAAGGCCTTCAAGGCGCTGCGTGACGGCACGTCCGACAAGGAGATCGAAGCTCGTCGCAGCGAATACCAGGACATCTTCGCCAAGCTGAAGTCGGCAGGTATCGAGAAGTCCAACCTGCAGATCGCCTGGGACTTCACCACAGCGAGCCGCGACAACAACACGAAGCAGATGGTGGAGATGCGCGACGACGCGCTCGCGAAGGCGGGCACGAAGGGGCCGAGCTACACCATCGACAGCGCGAAGGACAATCCGTACCCGAAGGATCAGCCGACGCTGGCGCGGGAGATCAAGGGCACCATGACGGTGCCGCTGTATCTCGACAAGCCCGACCCGGGCTGCACGCTGAGCGTGGACGCGAGCGGCAAGCCGAAACAGAACGGCACGACCAAGTTCGGCTTCATCATGGATATCCCGAAGAGCGTGGCTACGGGCGGAAAGCCCGTTCCCGTCGTGCAGTTCGGTCACGGCCTGCTCGGCGCGGCGGCCGACATGAACACGTCGGACGGCGTGCAGCAGCTCATCCAGGACAAAGGCTATGTCATGTTCGGAGTGGACTGGATCGGCATGTCCGAAAACGATCAGCAGTTCATCGGAAACATGCTGTCGGAAGGCGATCTGACGCAGTTCTCGCACGTGGCGGATCGGCTTCGACAAAGCTTCGTCAACGCGCTGCTCGCCATGCGCATGGTGACCGGCGACCTCGCCAACGATCCGGCGGTGCAGTTCAACGGCCAGAGCGTCATCGACCCCACCCAGCGCTACTACTACGGCAACAGCCAGGGCGGCATCAACGGCGGCGTGTACATGGCGCTCAGCACGGACGTGACGCGCGGCTACCTCGGCGTGCCTGGGCAGCCGTACAGCCTGCTCCTGAACCGCAGCAGGGACTTCAACCAGTACCTCAGCGTGATGTCGCTGGCCGTGCCCGACCCCATCGACCGGCAGGTGGACATCGCCCTGATCCAGATGTTGTGGGATCGGGCGGAACCCGACGGCTACACGGCGCATATCTCGAAGGACATGCTCCCGGGCACGCCGCAGCACAATGTGCTGATCCACATTGCGCTCGGCGACCAGCAGGTCACGCCACTCGGCGGGGAGATCGTGGCGCGGACGGTGGGCGCCGTGAACATCTCGCCGGTGAACCGTTCGGTGTTCGGTATCGACGAAAAGTCCGCCCCCTACAGCGGGGGCAACGCCATGGTGGAATGGGATTTCGGCAACAAGCCCGCGCCGCTCACCAACGTGCCTCCGCCGGAATCCAATGGCCCGGACACCCACGGCATGGTGCGAGCGCTGCCCGAGGCGCAGACGCAGATCGACCAGTTCTTGCGCACGGGAACGGTCGTGCAGGTGTGCAGCGGCCCCTGCAACCCGACCTGAGCGCGCTATCGCCCGCGCGCCGGCGGGGCGCGCCAGAGTGTCTGCTTCCAGCTCGGCTCGTCGTTTCCGGGCGGGGGCAGGAGCCAGTCGAGCTTATCGAGCAGGGAGCTCATGCAGCCGGCGTGGTAGCGCGCCGCCTGGGCGTCGAGTCGGCGGAGCAGCGCGGCGTAGTGCTTGTCGTTGGCGCTGTTGCGCGTTTCCAGGCTGTTCATGGTGCCCGCGGTGGTGCCGCTGTCCCAGCGCGGAGGCGCTTCCACGAGGGTTCCGCCGCCGCTCTTCACCGCCACATCGACAGAGCCGCCGCCGGTCGTGCTGATGCTGCCCACGCTGGTGTAGCTCGTGGCTGCCACGCCGTGGGTGTCGTCGTGCCGGAGCTTCTCGAGCTCCAGAGCGAGCTTCGCGCTCTGCGGCTTCTCCAGTGCTGCGCAGGTGCGCGGCTCGACCCGCCGGCGGTAGCGCGGCACCTTGTGGAGTCGCCCGTAGTCGCGCCGTTTTTCCGCAAGCACCTTGACCACGTCGTCGTCGAGCACACTCGCGACGGCCTCGTCGGGCTGGACCTTCTCGAGCCGCGCGTAGCCGGCGACCTGCCCTGCGGTACCGACCCCGCGAAGCTGGAGACTACTCGATCACGGTCGAGAGCGGCGCGTCGATCGTCGTGGCTCCGACGGACAGCATGCCAGACGGCAAGGGCGCCGACGGCAACTACTACTACTCCAGCTACTACGGCTACCACTACGCCTACGGCGGCGGCGGTGGCGGCCACGCTTCCAAGGGTGGCAACGGCGGAGGCAGGGGGATCGGCGGCAGTGCCTACGGTCTGAACACGGACTTCGTTGTCTACACCGGCTCGAGCGGCGGAAACGGAGCCTCCAGTAGCGGCACTGGTACCGGCGCCAAGGGTGGCAAGGGCGGCGGCGTGCTGCGCTTGATCGCCCCGGTCATCAGTGTGGCGGGCCAGATTACGGCGAACGGAGCGAATGGCGGCTCTGCCACTGCCAGCTACACAGGCGGTGGCGGCGGCGGCTCTGGCGGCGGTGTGCTGCTGGCCGCTGACGACCTCACGTTCAGCGGCGCGATCTCCGCGCTCAAGGGCGCCGGCGGCACAGCTTCCGGCAGTCGTAGCTACGCAGGCGGCGCCGGCGCGGACGGTCGGGTCAAGCTGCTGTATGGCGCGCAGCACACGCTCACCGGCTCCGTCACCGGCGCGAAGACCGAGGGCTTGCTGCCGCCGCTGACCATCACATCGGCCACGCACCCCGACCAGACGCTGGTCTACAACGACGATTTCACGAATTTCGACCTCACCTGGAGCAAGCCCTTCCCGAGCGTGCTCGGCTACTACGTGAAGACGGACACGACGAATTCCACGGTGCCCACGCCGTCAGGTGGCACGTTCCTGGCGGCCGAGAACCTCACGGTGGATCGCAGCGCACTCGTGCAGGGCGACAACTTCTTCCACATCGTTCCCATCGACGGCACGAGCGCGGTCGGCACGGTGCAGGGCTGGTTCAAGCTCCAGCTCAACACCAAGGCACCCACCATCACTTCCTCCAGTCACCCCAACCAGACGACGTGGACCACGAACAACACCGTGTTCTACGCCTGGACGTTCCCGGTGGCGGATCAGAACGTCGTCGGTGTGCACTACGTGAGCGATCACTTCGCGAACACGGTGCGCACCATGAGCGACACCTTCGTGGACGTCTCGCAGAAGCAGCAGATCCTGTCGAGCCTGGCCGACGGCGTGTGGTTCTTCCATGTCGTGAGCGAAGACACGCACGGCTACCTGACCAAGTCCGCAGCGCACTACCAGGTGCGCATCGGCGCCGACCCCGGTGCGGGGACGATCCTGGGCCAGGTGATCGACAGCCAGTCGCAGCCCGTGAACGGCGCCAGTATCACGGTCAATCGCGGCCTGTTCACCGCCTCGAGCAACACGAGCGGCAACTACAACCTGCAGAACGTGATCGCAGGCACCTGGGAGGTTACGGCGAGCAAGGTGCCGTATGCGCCGGCGGTCAAGAGCGTGACCGTTGCCGACCAGAACTCCTCGACGGTCAACTTCAAGTTGCAGTAGCGCCACCTGGGCGTCACCGACGCCGGGCCGGGGCGCCTTGTCCGGGCGCCCGGCACCGGCTAGATCGGCCGCATGCCGCTACCCGAGGAGCCCGAAGCCCTCCCGCCGCCCCAGCGCCGCGTCTACTGCAACCGCACGCTGAACCTGCGGTCGATCAAGGCGGTCGGCTGCGACATGGACTACACGCTCATCCACTACAACACGGAGGAGTGGGAGCGGCGGGCCTACGAGCACACGCGCGAGCGCCTCGCCGAACAGGGTTTCCCGGTCGGCAAGCTCGAGTTCGACCCGGGCTTCGCGACGCTCGGTCTGGTCATCGACCTCGAGCTCGGCAACCTGGTCAAGGCGAACCGCTTCGGCTTCGTGCGCCGCGCCTGCCACGGAACCCGCATGCTCGGCTTCGATGAGCAGCGGCAGATCTACGCGCGCGAGTTGGTCGACCTGTCCGAGCCACGCTGGGTGTTCATGAACACCCTCTTCGGCCTTTCCGAGGCCAGCATGTACGCGCAGATGATCGATCTGCGCGACGCAGGAGAGCTGGACCGCGCGCTCGACTACGGCGACCTGTACCGCATCGTGCGCGCCGCGCTCGACGCCACGCACATGGAAGGCACGCTCAAGCAGGAAATCAGCGCAGAGCCGGAACGCTTCGTCGTGCTCGACCCGGAGCTGCCGATTGCGCTGCTCGACCTCAAGTATGCCGGCAAGAAGCTGCTGCTCATCACCAACTCCGAATGGGGCTACACGCGCTCCATGATGAGTTACGCCTTCGATCGCTTCCTGCCCAGCGGGATGAGCTGGCGTTCGCTGTTCGATATCGTGATCGTCTCCGCTCGCAAGCCCGCTTTCTTCTCCGGTGCGCAGCCTATCTTCGAGGTTGTCGACGAGGAGGGGCTCCTGCGTCCGTTCAACGGCAGGCTGGCCGACGGCGGCATCTATCTGGGCGGCCACGCCGGCCTGGTCGAGCGCGACCTCGGGCTCGTGGGCGAGGAGATCCTCTACATCGGCGATCACATGTTCGCCGACGTGCACGTGACCAAGAGCCTGCTCCGCTGGCGCACCGCGCTGGTCGTGCGGGAGCTGGAGCAGGAGATGGCCGCGCTCTTGTCGTTCCGCGAACAGCAGGCCGACCTGACCGCGCTGATGGCGGACAAGGAGCTCCATGAGCACCGCTACTCCGCTCTGCGATTGATGCTGCAGCGTCAGGAGACCGGGTATGCGCCCGCCGGCCAGAGTCCGCCGCGCCGGCTGCGCGAACGGATGCAGGAATTGCGCGGTGAGCTCGTCGCTCTCGACGAGAGGATTGCACCGCTGGCCCGCGCCTCCAGCGAGCTCGTCAGCCCGCGCTGGGGTCTCATCATGCGGGCCGGTAACGACAAGAGCCACCTCGCCCGGCAGATCGAACGCTACGCGGATGTCTATACCTCGCGCGTTTCGAACCTGTTGCTCGAGACCCCGTTCGTCTATCTGCGTTCTCCGCGCGGCAGTCTGCCGCACGACAGCGGGCCGGGCGGCGGGGCGTAGGCCGCGCGCCCTGCTTTGCCCATCGGCGAGCGGGGACGATATCCCACATTTCGGATCACGATCCTCTCGCGACCGGGTGCGCTGCGCCGGAACACGGTTACACTACGACAGACGGGGATTTTGGCCGGTTGCGGTGTGGACCGTGGCCGGAGGCTGATCTTTTTTTGGGGGAGGCGCGTGTCTCTGGCGGAAGCCTCGAGTCGTGGGCAACGGGATAGCGGCTGGCGATTCCGGCAACGCAGCGAGCCCGGAGGGTTCGATGTCTCGGTCGTGATCCCCACGTTCCGCCGTCCCAGGTCGCTGGCGCGTGCGATCCGCAGCTGCCAGCGCCAGGTCGATGCGCCCCCGAGCGAGGTCGTCGTCGTCGACAACTGCCCGCACGGCTCGGCCAGCGGCGTGGTGGCCGATCTCGCGCTCGGCAGCCCGGTCCCGATCCGCTACGAGCACGAGCCGGTGGCTGGCGTAGCCGCGGCCCGCAACCGCGGAGTGGCCGCGGCGGCTGCTCCGCTGATTGCGTTCCTCGACGACGACGAGGAAGCCGACGAGCACTGGCTGGCGAACCTGGTGGAGGCGCGCGCGCGGCACGACGCCGACGCCGTGTTCGGCGCGGTCATCGCCGAGATCGACGGTGACGCTCCGCCGGGTGCAAGCGTGTTCCGGCAGATGCTCACGCGGCGTTTCGCCGAGCCGCAAGGAGAGCTCGCGCCGCGGCTGCATGCTTCCGTTGGCACCGGTAACTCGCTCTTCCACACTCGCTGCCTCGGGGAGCAGCCGTTCGATCCTGCGTTGGGCCTGGGGGGAGGCGAGGACTCGGCTCTGATCAAGCGTCTGGCCCGCGAAGGCAAGCACTTCGCCTGGACGCCGGACGCGCGGGTAGTCGAGTACCTGCCGTCCGGGCGCGCGAATCTCCGCTTCATGTTGCGCCGCCGCTTCAGCGACGGTCAGGTACGGACTTCCACCTGCGTCGTCGCCGAACCGCGAGAGCCCGTCCGCATGCTGTTGTGGATGGGCGTTGGCGCCGCGCAGCTCGTCGTCTACGCGGTGCTGGCTGCCGTCACCGTTCTGTTCCGGCGCCAGGCCGCGCAGCGCTATCTCTGCACAGCCGCGAGCGGGCTCGGAAAAGTGCTCTGGATGCCGCCCTTCCGCGCGCTACGCTACCCGGGTTCACAGGCGCGCGCCGGAACGGGAGCCAGGTAGTGCTGTCGCGGATCCTCGACAGCGCGGTCTATCACGGCACCCGCCTGGTCGCTCCGCGCATGGCCGCGCGTCCGGTGGAGCTGTCGCCGGATGCCGCCTTTGTCTCCTTTTCCTTCGATGACTTCCCGGATTCCGCAGCGACGCGTGGAGCGCCCATCCTGGAGCGCGTGGGAGCACGGGGCACATTCTACGTCGCCATGCGCCTGTCGGGCGCCGCGGAGGGATTCGAGCCGGGGCACCTCGGCCGCTTGGTAGCTTCGGGACACGAGCTCGGCTGCCACACCCGGCAGCACCTGGACTGTTTCACAGCGGACGACGCCCGCGTTCTCGACGACGTCGTGAAGAACGCCGACGAGCTTGCCCGCGTCCTGCCTGGCGTGACTCTCCGCCAGTTCGCATTTCCGTACGGCCGATTCCGGCCGTCGCACAAGGCCCTGCTGGGTCGCCGCTTCGACTCGCTCAGATCGATCTTCCCGGGCGTCCACCGCGGCAGCGCGGACCTGCACATGCTGCGTGCCAACAAGCTGTTTTCGGACGGCGGCTTCGCAAACCGCGCGCTGTCCCTGATCCGCGACGTCGCCGACCGAGGCGGTTGGGTCGTGTTCTTCACGCACGACATCTCCGACGCGCCGACCCCCTTCGGGACACGCCCTGCCGATCTGGCCCGCGCCGTCTCCTGCGCGCTGGATCTCGGGCTCGAGGTGCTGCCGGTGGGCGAGGTGGTGCAGCGGCTCCAGACCCGCGTGCCGCGCGCTTGAGCCGCTACCACGTGTCGATGAAGCGGCGCTCCGGCCGCGGTCCCGGCGCCGGCGTCGAGTGCAGACCGCGCACCAGCCACGCGCGCGTCTCCGCCGGATCAACGACGGCATCCAGCTCGAACAGCGACGCCATGTTGATTGCCTTGCCGCGCTCTCGCGCCTCGGCGACCAGCGCCGCGAGCGCCTGCTCGCGCGCGTCGGGATCCTCGATGGCCTCGAGCTGCTTCTTCAGCGCCAGACGCACGGCTCCCTCGAGGTTCATCGCGCCGAACTCGGCGCCGGGCCACGCGATCGTGAACAGCGGCGCGTGAAAGTGCCCGCCGCTCATCGCCTGCGCGCCCAGGCCGTAGCCGCGCCTGAGCACGACCGTGAGGTATGGCACCGTCAGGCCGGCGGCCGCCACGAACATCCGTGAAGTGTGCCGCACCAGCGCCGTCGCTTCCGCCTTCGGGCCGACCATGAACCCCGGCGTGTCGCACAAGGACACGATCGGCAGCCCGAACGCATCGCACAGTCGCATGAAGCGCGCTGCCTTGTCCGACGCATCCGCATCGATCGCGCCACCGAGGTGCATCGTGTCGTTCGCGATCATCCCGACGGGCCGTCCTTCGATGCGCGCGAGCGCCGTCACGATGCTGCGCCCGAAGTCGCGGCGGAGCTCCAGCACCGAGCCCGTGTCGCACAGCGTCTCGATGATCGGCCGCACCTTGTAGGCGCGGCGGCGGTTTTCCGGCAGCACGCTCCGGAGCTTGCTCTGCTCGGGCTCGCTCCACCCGGCGACAGGCCCCTGGAAGAACGCCAGGTACTTCCGCGCTACCGCCACGGCTTCGGCCTCGTCCGCGACGCGCACGTCGATAACGCCGTTCTTCGCCTGTACGTCGACCGGGCCGATCTCTTCCGGCTTGTAGCTGCCGAGCCCGCCACCCTCGATCATCGCGGGCCCCCCCATGCCGATGTTGCTGTTGTCGGTCGCGATGATGACGTCCGAGCAGCCGAGCAACGCCGCGTTGCCCGCGAAGCAGCGCCCGCTCACCACGCCAACCAGCGGCACGCGCCCGGACAGCGCCGCGAACGAAAGGAAGCTCGGCGTGTCGAGCGCTGCCACCGTCTGCACGTCCACGTCGCCCGGTCGCCCCCCGCCGCCCTCGGCGAACAACACCAGAGGCACGCGCCACCCGGCCGCCAGTTCGAGCATGCGGTCGAGCTTCTTGTGGCCCATCATGCCCTGCGTGCCCGCGAAGACCGTGAAGTCGTAGGCCAGGAGCATGGTGCGCGCGCGCTCGGCGCCGAAGAGCTCGCCGTTCACGGTGCCCAGGCCGCACACGATGCCGTCGGCGGGGCTCACGCGGATCAATTCCTCCAGCGAACGGCTCTGCCGCTGCGCCGCCAGCGCGAGAGCGCCGTATTCGACAAAGCTTCCCTCGTCGACGAGAGCCGCCAGGTTCTCTCGCGCCGTTCGCTGCCCCCGGGCGCGCCGCTTCGCCACGGCCTCCGGACGCCCCGCATCTGTCGTCGCGTGCAGCCGCGCTTCAAGCTCTTGCAGATCCGCATCCTTGTCGCGTGAGGACATGCCGGGAGCGTACACCGAGAGCCGCGTCGTGCTATGCGCTTGGCCATGTCGACCAGCGCTTTCGAGGGTCGCGCGGCGGCCTACGCGGAACACCGCGCGGCGTATCCGTCGGAGGCGATCGAGTGCGCTATCCGGCGTGCGGGGCTGACCGGTGCCGAGGTCGTTGTCGATCTGGGCGCGGGCACCGGGCTGCTCTGCGGGCCGCTGCTCGGTCGCGTGCGGCGCCTGTACGCCGTCGAGCCCGCCAGCGACATGCGGCGCGCTGCGGAGGCCGCGCTCGGCGACCACCCCGCGTTCCAGAGCGTGGCGGGGACGGCCGAGGAGACATCTCTCACCGCCGGCTCGATCAACGTCGCCACCAGTGGTAACGCCTTCCACTACTTCGACCCGGAGCGCGCGCGCCGCGAGCTCGATCGCATTCTCTGCAAGGGCGGACGGGTTATCCTGCTCTACAACGAATGGCCGCGCGACGCGGTCGGTTTTACCAGCGACTACCTCGAGCTGCTCCGCCGCGTGACGCCGCCCGCTCTCCGCTCCGCGCACGCCAACGACGAATTTGCCGAACGCCTCGCGATCTTTCTCGATGGCCGCGTGCCCGATCGCGACGAAGGCGAGCAGTGCGAACAGCTCGCCTGGTCGCGCCTCGCCGGTCGCTTCGCTTCCACCTCCATCGCCCCCGCCGAGGGCGCCCCCGAGCACGACGCGACCTACGCCGCTCTCCGTCAGCTCTTCGACCGTCACGCGAAGGGCGGTGGCGTCTCGTTCTCGCTGCGTTGGATCTGTCTGTCGGTCGTCTGGAGCTGAGCCGGGGGTCCCGGCAGCCGCTGCACGGCGCGCAGCGGGGCCGTTTCCTCGAGCTCCGCGAGGGCGTGGTCCGGCACGTCGCGCAGGCATCGTGTGCGGTCTGGAGCTGGGGGCACGACGCTTGCATTCCGTTGGTTCATGACGCCGCGCGCGCTGCTGCTGCCGCTCTGCATATTGTGCGCTCGATGCGGTGCGTCGCAAACGCCGGCGCGCGGCGCCCGGACCGTCCACTCGAGCGAGGGAAAGATGCGAACGGCCGCGCTGATCGCGCAGCCGGTTCGGCGCCCTCGGCGGCCGGACGCACCGCCGACCACCGCGCTTGCCGACCCGCAGACCGCCGCCGTGCTCTTCGCGATCGTGGAGAGCGAGATCGCCCAGGCGCACGCCGCCGAAGGCAAGGCCCGGAGCCGTCGCGTCGCCGAGCTCGCCCAGGCCATCACGACGCGGCGTTTCGCAAGCGAGCGCGATCTCGCCGGCTTCATAGCGACGTTGTCACGGGGACTGGAGCAAAGCGAGATGCTCGCGCGTCTGGGAAAGGACGCCGACCGCGTGACGAGCAGCATGGCGGGGACGACCGGGGCCGACTTCGACGCCGCGTACCTCGCCGGCCAGATCCACGCGTTCGAGCGCGACATTGCAGTTCTCGACACCCGCCTGGTCCCGGACGCGCAAGCGCACGAGCTCGAGCGCATCGCCAGGGAGCTCCGCGCCGGTGTTGTGGAGAATCTCGCTGCCGCAAGAGCACTGCGCGGCGAGCTCGTCTGCAAAGCCGGAAGGTAGGTGCGCTCTTCCCGGGCAGGATCACGCTATCGCCGTGGCCTGAAGCACTTCACCTGGGTCTCGAGGGTGTCGGTTTCAGTCGTAGCCGACAGGGGACGGCGATCCGGACGGTACGAGATGCCAGTGGAAATCCAGCGTGGCGCCGCCCTGCGTGGCGCTCAGCGTCAGCGTGCGCACCGGCTGGCTCCTGCCCACGATGTGCCGGAAGCAGAGCCGGCTGCCGCGCGCGCTCACCAGCCGGTCGGCGTCGGTGGCGAGCCCGCGCAGCGTCGTGTCGCGTGGCAAGCATGGATCTTCGTCCGTGCACTTGAACGGCATCCAGCCGCTTTGCGACACCTCGCGCCCGTCCACGTCGAGTGCCACGCGCCAGTTGCCATCGGCGCCGCTCCAGCTGCGCACGATGACGTTGAAGCACGCCCCGCCGCCGTCCAGCCTCACCAGCGACGCTTCCGAGGCGAATGCGTTCCGCGGCAGGCCAAAGTCGCGTTCGTCCCAGACCGGGCTTGCCACCCACACGCGGTTCGGTGCCGGAGTCGGGCTCACCCCGGGCCGCTCCACCCGCGCGTAGCCCTCCGCGCTGCAGCCGCACAAGAGCAGGGCTGCCAGCCAAGCCCTCGAGAAGCTAGCTTTCGTCACGTTGCGCCCCCCTTTGACCCCTGAAGCGTTTGCGCGCTTCCCCGCCGCGTCAAGCCGCGGCGGCTCTGGACGCGGTGCGTTGCTCCGACCTAGTCTTCCGGATTCAATGACCCTGGATCTGGAAGTCATCGAGAGCACAGCGGATCACGCGTTCGGCATCTGGCACAAGGCCGTGCTCTACGTCTGGCGTGGTGGTCGCCAACGTCGAGAGCGCCACCGTCTGGCTCGAGCGCCAGCACAGCGCCGCTGGCCCTACGCCCTCCAGCGCTGCCGAGCTCTCCGCCGCCCTCGCCGGGCTGCGCGGCGCCGCCCAGGGCTGAGCGCGCCGCAGCGCGGGCGCGCCGCGCATCCCAGCTCCCGGCGCGAGCGCTGCGTATCTGTTTCGTATCGAGGCTGCCGGGACCGCCAAGGGAAACTGCTACTTCACGCTGATCGCATGCTGTCCGCTCGTGACCTTGACGTACAGCGTGCCGCCCGTGGGCTTCGGGTCGAAGCTCCAGCCGCTCTGGGCGACTTCGAGATCGGCGAGGGTAGCTTTCTCTGCCAGGGCGCTGTTGTTGTCGCTGACGCTCGCGGGCTTCTGGCCGACGGTGACGACCTCGAACAGGACGCCTTGTTTGAACTCGCTGCCGGACTTGGCAAAGAGCGCGAGGCCGGCGCTGGTCCTCTCCTGGGTGAGCTCGGTGCCGTCGAAGAGCGTGAAGGTCGACTTGTCCCCGGGCACGACGCGCGGGTAGAGCACGCCGGGGGTGGTGGCGTAGGAGTCGACGCGTGCCGGATCGGTCGTCGGGGCCATGGTGTCGATGGTCGGACGGAGCAGAGGCACGATGCTGCCGGCCAGCTGGAAGAGCGGCAGCCTGTCGAGCGGCGCGGCGACGTGGATGGTCTGTCCGCCGTCCGAGGCCTGCCCCGTCCACCAGTTCACCCAGCTGCCGTCGGGCAGGATCACGTCGCGCGCCGTCTTGCCGCGCGACAGCACGGGCGCGACGAGCAGGCTGTCGCCGAACAGGTATTCGTCACTGGGGTTTTCGCCGAGCTCGGGGTAGGCGAGCCCGAGGGCGCGTTCGATGGCGCGTCCGTCGCTCTTCAGCCGCTCGGCGTAGGTCCATTCGTACGGCCAGAGGCGCAGGTGCAGCCGGGTGTAGGTCCGGTACCAACCGAGCATTTCCGCGTCGAAGCCGTTTCCCGGCGTGGGTTCCCAGGCCACGTCGTTCGAGCTGGTGCCGATCTCCATGGCGCTGGATAGCGCGGTCTGTTCGAACCAGCGGGTGAACAGCTCCTTGTCGGGCGGCGAGTGGCGGTAGCCGCCGGTGTCGGAGGCGTAGAAGGGAAAGCCAGACGGGCCGAGCGAGAGCCCGGCGATGACCGAAGCAGGCAGCCCGCCGGTGGCGATGTACGTCGAGCCGTCCTTCTGCGTGACCTTGTCGCCACGGTGGTTGAAGGTTGCGTCGAGATCGCCGGGCCAGATCACGCCGACATTCTTCTGGTCACCGTACGTACCGCGCCGGCAGAGCAGAAAACCACCGCTCGCCGGCAGCGTCTCGGCGTAGACGCGATGATAGAAGAGCTGGAAGCGGCTCTGCATCGTGCGCTCGTCGCTGCCGTCGGAGAACTCCCACACGTTGCGGCCACCGAACACGCCGGGGACGATGTCCTCGCCGTAGTCGAGCTTGAAGCCTTCCACGCCAGCGTCGGTGTACTTGTGGATGAGGCCCTGCCACCAGGCGTAGGCGTCGGGGTTGGTCAGATCGATGGGGCGGCCCCACTTGTTCAGGAGCAGGCCCGTCTTCTTCGGGTAGAAGCCGTGTGATTCGGCGTAGTCGCGCAGTGCTTTGGTCTTCGGAGCGTCGCTGGTCTTCTCGTCCTCGTAGGGCGTGTGCCACAGCGCGGTGCGGAACCCGAGCGCGTGCATCCTGGCGATCATCGCGGCCGGATCGGTGAACTGCGCGGGGTTGAAATCGAACGTGTTGACGGCTGTAGCGTAGGGCCGATCGATCCAGTAGCCGGTTGTGGCGAGATCCTGATCGCGAATGGCGTCGAGGTCGCCTTCCACCTGGGCCTGGTCCTTGTTCTCGTCGCGCCAGACCCACGGGCCGAGCGCCCAGCGTGCGGGCAGACGCGGATAGCCGGTGACCTCGTAGTAGTGCTTCGTGACGTCGAGCGGATGGTCGGCGGCGAAGAGATGGAACGTGAGGCCCTCCTTCGAACCGGCGCCGGTGCCGAAGATCACGTCGGCGCGGTCGTCCTCCGTGGCGGCCATGTCGAAGGTGGCGGGGTAGGGGTTTTCGACGAACAGGCCCCAGCCGCGCGTGCCGATGACGAACGGCACCGGGACGTGGGCGTCGTTGTAGCCGCTCTCGGTGCCGCCGCCGACCTCGAGCTGCATGGCGCGGATGTGGCCGCGGTTGTTCACGTCGTCGAAGTATTCGCCCAGGCCGTAGAAGCCCTCCTTCGTATCGACCACGGGCCGCAGGCGGAAGTACGCGATGGCGTCGCCACCGGGATCGGGCACGAGGTCGAGCGTGAAGCTGCCGGGCTCTTTCATCTTCACGTCGAGTGTGGCGCGCCGGCCCTTGTCGAACTCGAGCCGGAGCTGGGCCGACGTGGCAGTCTTCTTGACCGGGGTGGCCCGCCGCAGCGCGAGCCAGGCGAACCCGGCCGGCATCCGGCGGTTCGGCACGTCCGTGGCGATGGGGTAGGGGTCGTAGTTGAAGTTGTCGTCGATGGCATCGACGCGCCCGAGCTCGATGCCGTCGGAGGGGAAGCGGAGCAGGACGTCGCCGCCGCGTTCGAGCTTCACCCCGCTCGAGCCGACCTCCACCGTGTAGCCTCCGCCGCCGATGCGCGTGGGCGCCGGATGCGGCTTCGTCGAGCCTCCGCCGCAGCCGCCCATCAGCACGGCGCATGCGAGCAGGGCGGCCAGAGCGGCGTGGCGCGGCGTCGGACTCATGACTATCGAGTATATGGTAGCTTCCGGGCCGGGATCGCCATGTTCCTCGTCAAAGTCGCCGCTGCCGCGCTGAACCAGACACCGCTGGACTGGGAGCGGAACAAGCGGAACATCCTGTCCGCTCTCACCGAGGCGCGCGCCGAGGGCGTGAGCGTGCTGTGCCTGCCGGAGCTCTGCGTCACGGGCTACGGCTGCGAAGATGCGTTCCTTTCGCCCGGCGTGCACGGCATGGCGCTGGAGGTGCTGGGCGAGATCCTGCCGGCGACCGAGGGCATGCTCGTGAGCCTGGGGCTGCCGCTGATGCACGACAGCGCCGTATACAATACGTGCTGTCTGGTCGCGGATCGGCAGATCCTGGGTTTCGTCGCCAAGCATGCCCTGGCGGGCGACGGCATCCACTACGAGCCTCGCTGGTTCAAACCGTGGCCGCGTGGGCAGCGCTCCAGCATCAAGGCGGGCGGAAGGTCGTATCCGATCGGGGACCTGTACTTCGACTGCGGGGGCGTGAAGATCGGCTTCGAGATCTGCGAGGATGCGTGGATCGCGCAGCGGCCCGGAGCGGAGCTGTCGCTCGACGCCGTCGACCTCATTCTCAACCCGAGCGCGAGCCACTTCGCGTTCGGCAAGCACAAGATCCGCAGGAGGCTCGTGCTGGAGGGTTCCCGCGCCTTCGGCGTGAGCTATGTGTACGCGAACCTGCTCGGCAACGAGGCGGGCCGGGCGGTGTACGACGGCGACACGCTGATCGCGAGCGGCGGCAACGTTGTGGCCGAGGGGCGGCGCTTCTCGTTCGCCGGCCACCAGCTGATCACGGCAGTCGTGGACGTGGATCTGATGCGTACACGGCGCGCGTCGCTGTCGAGCTTCCACCCGCACGTCTCGCCGGAGCCGGGCGAATGCGTGGGCGCGGACTTCGCGTTCCCCGCCGTCTCGCCCGAGCCGCAGAAGGTGGAGCGCGAGCCCTGGGAGCACTCGCAACACAAGAAGGAAGAGGAGTTCATGCGCGCCATCGCGCTCGGTCTCTTCGACTACATGCAGAAGACCCGCTCGCGCGGCTTCGTCGTGAGCATGAGCGGCGGCGCGGATTCGAGCGCCGTGGCGTGCCTGGTTGGCCTGATGGCGAAGCTCGCCGTGGCGGAGCTGGGGCTGGATGGCGTGGCGGAAAAGCTCGACTACCTGCCGGAGCTCACGAGCGTGAAGAGCGAACGCGAGCTCTGCGAGCGGCTCCTGACCACGGCGTACCAGGCGACGGAGCACAGCTCGGGGACGACGCGCAGCGCTGCGCGCTCGATCGCCGGGACCGTGGGCGCGCGCCACCACGAGCTGGATGTGCAGCCGCTGGTCGAGAGCTACGTGAAGATGATCGAGCAGGCAATCGGGCGCGAGCTCGACTGGGAGCACGACGACATCGCGCTGCAGAACATCCAGGCGCGGGTGCGCGCGCCCGGCGTCTGGATGCTGGCGAATCTGGAACGGAAGCTGCTGCTCGCGACCAGCAACCGCTCCGAAGCGGCCGTCGGCTACGCGACGATGGACGGCGACACGGCGGGCGGGGTCAGCCCCATCGCCGGCATCGACAAGGCATTCCTGCGTCGCTGGCTCTTGTGGCTCGAGAAGCACGGGCCCACGGGCGGCCAGCCGATGCCCGAGCTCTCGGCGGTGACGGCGCAGGCGCCCACGGCCGAGCTCCGCCCGAGCGCGGCCAAGCAGACCGACGAGGACGATCTGATGCCCTACGTGCTGCTCGACGCCATCGAACGCGCAGCCATCCGCGACAAGCGCACGCCGCTCGAGGTCTACCGTGTCATGCGCGGGGACTTCCCCGACTACACGCCCGAACAGCTCGTGGCGTGGGTCGAGCGCTTTTTCCGCCTCTGGAGCCGGAACCAGTGGAAGCGCGAGCGCTACGCGCCGAGCTTCCACGTCGACGACGAGAACCTCGATCCAAAGACGTGGTGCCGCTTCCCGATCCTCAGCGGCGGCTTCGAGCGGGAGCTCGCGGCGCTTCGGGCGGCGGTGGCGCGCAAGCCGTAGCGCTGGACGCGCCTGGCACAGAGTCCTTTGCCGGCGCGGCGAACGGAGTAGAGTCCCGAACCCGAGATGCGAGAAGCGGCTTTCTACCAGGACGAAGCGAAGCAGAGGACGGCAGGCGCCGTGAAGGCCGTCGAGGCGCAAACGTCCGCCGAGGTCGTCGTGGCCGTGCGCCGTCGCTCGGGCGACTATCGCATCGCGGCCTACTACTTCGGCTTCGGCGCGGTGGCCGTCGTCACGCTGTACATGCTGGTTTCGCCGCAGCTGTTCAGCATCGGGGCGATGGCGCTCGACGCGGTCGTCGCGTTCGTGCTCGGCGCGTTTCTGTGTCGCAATGTCGAGACGCTGTCCCGCGCGCTGACGCCTGCGTCCAGGCTGCGAAGCAACGTGGAAACGGCCGCGCGCGCAGCGTTCTTCGATCTGGGGATCTCGCGGACCAGCGGCAGGAACGGAATCCTGGTGTTCGTCTCCACATTTGAACGCACCTGCGCCGTGCTGACGGACATCGGTATCGATGTCGCCGCGCTGGGTCCCGGCTACGAGACGGCGCGCGACGCGATGCAGGGTGCCGTCAGGCAGCGGGACTTCGACGCGTTCATCCGTGCGCTCGAGAGCCTCGGCCCGGTGCTGGGTGCCGCGATGCCGCACGCGGACGACGACGTGAACGAGCTCCCCGACGAGGTGCAGTGATGGCCCGCCCCGCACGCATCTCCCGTCGCGTTGCGGCCGCGATCGGCATCGCATTGCTGCTGGTCGCCGCCGTCGCGTTGGCGCGCCCCGGTGGCGGTCACTCGTTCTCCGGCGGCTTCCACGGCGGCGGCGGAAGCAGCGGCGGCGGCGGCGTTGGCGCGCTGGTCGAGATCCTGATCTGGCTGGTGCTCACGCACCCGAGGATCGGCATTCCCGTCGTGCTCGTGGTGGTCACGGTGGCGCTGGTCCGGAAGGTCGGGAAGTCCGCACTGAAGGGCTGGTCCACCACCACGCCGGCCCAGGTGGCCCAGGTCCAGCAGGTCCAGCAGGCCGCGGCCGTGCCGCGCTCGCGCCTCGACCAGATCCGCAGCGTCGACCCCGGGTTCTCCGTCGTCCTGTTCGAGGATTTCGCCTACCTGCTCTACGCCACGGTGCTGCGGTCGCGGGCGACGGGCACGGCGGCGATTGCCGCCTACCTCGCTCCCGACGTGGCCCAGATGCTGCCCGATCAGTCGCTCGGCGACGTGCGCGGCATCGTCATCGGGGCGATCAAGATTGTCGGCTTCTCGGGGGTCGGCGGCGCGACGGTCGACGTCGAGCTGGAGATCGAAGCCAACTACGTGGAGGCGCTGCGCGCGGGAGGCGAGCGCCGCTACTACGTGGTGGACCGCATGCTGCTGCAGCGCGCGAGCAGCGCAAAATCGCGGCCGTTCGCCCGCGCGCGCACCCTGGATTGCCCGAACTGCGGTGCGGCGCTCGAGGCCGTGCGTGGCACGCAGTGCAGCTACTGTGGACAGAACGTCGGCTACGGGCGCTTCGACTGGATGGTCGCGCGCTTCGGAAACATGACGCGCGAGCCGCGTGGTCCGCTCTTGACCTCGAACGTGCCCGAACAGGGCACGGAGCTGCCGACCCTCGCCGACCCCGGCGCCGGAGTAGCGCTTTTCACAGATCCAGCAGCGCGATCCCTCGCTGACGTGGGACGTGCTCCAGGCGCGCATCGCCTACGTCTTCAACCAGCTCCAGGCGGCGTGGTCGGGACGCGATAGCGCGCGCATCCGCCCGTTCGTCTCGGACAACCTGTTCCAGTCGATGGTCTACTGGATCGATCTGTACGTGCAGCAGCGCTGCCGCAACGTGACGGAGAACGCGCGGATCCTGCGCATCGATCTGGCGAACGTTCTGAGCGACGCACACTACGACGCCGTCACCGTGCGCGTGTTCGCGACCGGTCTCGACTACACCATCTCCGACGATGGCAAGGTGCTGAGCGGCAGCCGCTCGCGGCCGCGCACCTATTCGGAATACTGGACCCTGATCCGGGGAAGTTCGAAAAAGGGCCCGTCACGTGGCGATGCGAACTGCCCGAACTGCGGCGCGCCGCTCAAGATCGGCATGGCCGGCACCTGCGAGTACTGCCAGGTGAAGGTGACCAGCGGCGAGTTCGACTGGGTGCTGTCGCGGATCGAGCAGGACGAGGCGTATACGGGGTGAGTGCAGCAAGCTCCGGTCGAGCAGAGCGCTGGTCCGGTTTGCGACCGTCGGTCGAGATTCCGGCGGACGGGGCTGACTAGTTGATCTGCAGATTCGGAGACGCCGTACCCGTCACGCCAGCGCCGCCCTGGCCGCCCGCGGGATTGGTGCCGCCCTTGCCGCCGTAGCCGGCGACACCTGTCGTGCAGCTGTTGGTGTTGTAGACGAATGTGACGCTCGACGCGCGCGCCAGGCATGCGCTGGGTCCGCCGCCGCCGCCGCCGCCCGGCCCGCCCGCGCCTCCGTCGCCACCAACTCGCCCGATAGCCCCGCTTCCGCTGTCGTCCGCGCCCGAACCGGCGGGCCCACCCTGGCCGCCGGTCTGGCCGTCGGCTCCGTCGCCGCCGTCGCCGCCGTTGCCGCCCTTGGCGGTCGTGATCTCGTCGTCGGTTACGACGATGTTGCCACCCGCTGCGAAGATGCCGAAGCTGCCGCCGCCGCCCATGCCGGCCGTGCCCGGATTGCCGCCGAGGCCACCGCAACCGCCGCTGCCTCCGCCGCCGCCCATGTCGGAGTTGCAGTGGCAACCGGTGTTGAAGCCGCTGACGTAGAGGTCGCACGAGCCGCCACCGCCACCGCCACCGCCGCCGCCACCCTTGCCGTTGATGCCGGGCTTGCCGTCGGTGCCGGCTGCAGGGACGTAGACGCCCGATGCGACCGAGCCCAACGCTGCGCCGCCCGTGCCGTTGGGGCCCTGCACGCCGTTTGCTCCCGGGGTGCCGAGATTGCCGTCGCCACTCTTGCTGTAGCAGGCCTGGGTGGCGGTGCCTTCCGTGCCGCCCAGGGCGCCGCCGCTACCCGGAGCGCCGGCTTGCCCGCTGCTGTTGTTGTAGCCTCCGTCGCCGCCCTTGCCGCCGTACTCGGTGCAGCTTGGCTGCGGGCCGCCCGCGCCGCCGCTGTTGCTGCCGCTGGCGCCGATCGTGCCGGGTTTCCCGTCCGGCGCCTGCGGGTTGCTCTGCGCGGCACCGCTCGTGCCGTTGGCGCCGTCCGCGCCCGCCGCCGTGTTGATCTTGTCGTAGCGCACGTACAGCTTGCCGTTGCCGGCGCCCAGCCGCACGCCATAGGTGCTCTGGCCCGGATTCGAGCCGGTCGTCGCCTGGATGGTGATGCCCTCGATGTGCGTGTCCTGGTCGATCTGCGGCGCGTTGAACACGGTGCCCGGCGCGGTCACGACGGTCGTCACGGTGGCCGAGCGCCGGAATTTGAAGTCCGCGTTGTTCTGGTCGAACCCGCCGTAGATGCTGATGCCGGACTCGACGGTCACCGCTTCGTTGTAGGTCTCGCCGGAAAGGCACACCGCCGGCACGCTGTGCGACTTGGCGTACTGGATGGCGTAGCCGATGGTCTGCACCGGGTTCTGCCGCGTGCCGTCGCCGTTTGTGTCGCTGCCCTGGGATTTCGACACGTACACGCACTGCTCGACGAGTCCGTCACCGCCGTCGCAGTTGTCGTCGGTGAAGTTCGCGATCGATGGGATCGGTGCTCGACGTCTTGGTGCACTGGTACTCACAGCCGCAGGTGCCGGTGAGCGGGTTGTTGTCGATGTCGTAGTAGCCGGCTGGGCACGTGGCGCAGTTGCCGCCGTCGCCGGCCGTGCCGCCTGTGCCGGCGGCGCCGCCCGTGCCGCCTGTGCCGGTACTGCCGCCACTGCCCCCGGTGCCGCTGCCTCCGCTGCCCGCGCTGCCTCCGCTGCCCGCGCTGCCACCCGAACCAGCACCGCCATCGACCCCGGCACTACCGCCGCTGCCGGCGGTGCCTGCGCCGCCGCCGCCCGCGCCGCCGCTCGCGCCGCCGCCGTCGGTGCCCCCGTCGTAGCCGGCGCTGCCGCCGCTGCTGGAGCTCGTGCCGCTGATCGACCCGCCCGAAGCGCAGCCCGCCGCCAGCACAACCCCGCCGAAACTCCAAGCGCCAACCCCGCAAGCACCCGCAGTCTCATGCGGCATATCTTGCCCCCGGTCCGGGCGTTTGGCCAGGGCCAGTCCGCGCGGCTTGCGTTGCGCTCCTGGTCGGGGGTACGCTTGATGTTGCGATGCGCGGCTCGACAGCTCTGGTGTGGTCGGTGGTGGCCGCGACGGCGGCGGGTGCGTTGGGTGCCTGCGGGGCGGCCGCGGACGCGCCGCCGTCGCAGACAATCCCTTCGGCGGTGGGAGCTCCGCTACGGGCGGATCCGGCGGCGACGCCTCGATCAGTGTGGGCGGAATCGGCGGTCTCGACGGGGGCAGCGATGTGATCGCCCCCGACGCGGCCTGTGCTGGGTTCGTGCAGAGCGCGACCAATACACCGCTCGACCTGTACATCATGCTCGACAAATCGTCGTCGATGGGCGGCAGCACGCCCGGCGACAAGTGGAACAGCTCCGTGGCCGGCCTGACCGCGTTCGTCAACGACAAGGCGTCCGACGGCATCCGCGTCGCGCTCAAGTTCTTCCCGCGCGACCCCGACAGCGTCGAGGCGTGCAGCCAGCAGGCCTACGCCACGCCGGACGTGTCGTATGACGTGCTGCCGAAGAACGCCCAGCCGATCATCAGCGCGATCAACGGGACGACGGCCAACGGCCTGAACACGCCGACCTATCCCGCGCTGGGCGGCGCCATCCTCGCCTCCATCGCGGAAAAGCAGAACCGCCCTGGCGACTCGACCGCGGTGCTGCTGGTCACCGACGGGGCGCCGCAGGGTCCCGCTGCGACCTGCGCCGGCGTCAACCCCGAGGACACGACCGAAATCGCCAAGCTCGCGGCGAACGGACTTTCGTACGGGGTCTTGACGTTCGTCATCGCCTTGCCCGGCGTGCCGGCGGGCTTCGCCGACACCGTGGCGAAGGCCGGCGGCGGCAAGGCCATCGCCATCGGCACCACCAACGTGCAGCAGCAGTTCGAGGACGCGCTGGCCAAGATCCGCGGCCAGGCGCTGCCCTGCACGTTCGAGCTACCGCCGCAGGTCCCCAATCAATACGCCACCGACAAGGTGAACGTGATCCTGACCTCCGGCGGCAAGGACACGGTCATCCTGCAGAACCCCAAGTGCGCGAATGGCACCGGCTGGCACTACGACGACCCCAACAACCCGAAGCATATCGTCCTGTGTGCGTCGGAGTGCGACGGCCTGAAGAAGGACTACAAGGCGAGCATCGACATCCGGCTTGGCTGTCCGACACAGAAAATCTACTGAACGCGCTGCGCCGTGGCAGACTCTGCCGTGGAGGTCACGGTGCGCATTCTTCTTCTGGGTCTTGGATTCCTGGTCGCTGCTGGTTGCGGCGGGTCATCGACGTCCGGCGGCTCGGGCGGCTCGGGCGGCTCGAGTGGCTCGAGTGGCAGTGGCGGCGCCGCGGGAAGCGGCGGATCAGGCGCGACGGGAGGCAGCGCCGGCGACGCCTCCACCGACGGCGGTTTCTCGAAGTGCTTCGACGCCCAGGGGAATTTCGCGGCGTACGACCTGAAGACCTGCGGTGGCGCTGGCGAGTGCAGCATGATCGTCCACCAGACCGACTGCTGCGGCAACACGTTGCTGCTCGGCGTCGCGTCGAACCATCTGAAGGAGCTCCAGGCCTGCGAGCAGGCGTGGCGCGCGACGCTCGGGGCGTGCGGCTGTCCGGCGGGGCCGCCCAGCATCGAGAAGCCGAACACGACCGTCGCGGACCCGTCGGCGGCCGCGCCACAGTGCGACAACTTCACGCAGACTTCCGGGATCTGTCTCAGCGAACCGAAATAGAAGGACGCACCCGGCGCCGCGCGCCTTCGTCCTAGCGGTGCACCACGAACGTCGTCGCGGGTCCGAGCTTCGGCTCCCAGCGCACGCCGTGCCAGCCGTCGGGCAGCTCCGGCTCGGTGAAGTAGAACAGCCATTTCCCGTCGATGGGCGAGACGTTCACGCAACCGCCGCTCATGCGCTGGCCCCAGTTGTTGTGCCAGTAGGCGCCGTGCAGCGCGTGCGGGCCGTGGAAGTTCTGGGTCCAGGGCACGTCCGAGTGGATGTACTCGTGCGGCGCGACCATGGCCGCCGTGATGAACTTGCCGGTGATCTTGAAATTGCCGGTGGGCGTCGACGCGGTCTCGAGCGCCGTCTTGCCGGGCACCGGCGTGCCGCCGCGGCCGGGCGAGATCATCGTCACGAACACCGGCTCGGTATCCACATAGGCGATCAGCCAGCCGCCCCACACGCTCGCCTCGATCCAGGTGCGGCGGCCCTTCGGCGCGTTCGGGCTCTTGTCCGGCTCGCCCAGCTTGGCGCCCCAGGGCGTGGTCGCCTGCGGCGTGGGCACCACCGCCTCGTTCTTCTTCACCCACAGACCGTGATCGCGCGTCTCCAGGTACTCCGTGCCGTCCTTCTTCTCCGACTTTCCCGTCAGCTCCACCCACGAGAGCCGCTTCCACTTGTCGCCGGTGTCCGTGAACGCGCCGTCCCCGTCCTTCTTGTACTTCGGCCGGTCCTTGCCGCGGAAGAACGCCAGCGGCAGCTTGGCGCCCTGGCCCAGGTGTACGCCGTGGAACGTCACCTTCGGGTACGGCACCACGCGATCCTTGGGCACCCACATGTAGTCCGCGCTGAGCAGCCAGGTGCGTCCGTTCTTCTGCACCTCGCCCTGCCACGCCACGGTCGACTGGTTCCGCAAGCGATTGCGCACCTCGTACACGGTGTGGGGCAGCGCCGGCAGCGCGATGTGGGCGTCGACCGGGGCCGGCGTCAGATCCACGCCTTCTAGCATCCCCTTCGCCGTCCCGCCGTCGAGGATCGCGCGGACCTGTTTCATGTGGGCTTCGAAATCCCACTCGCGCGCGCGCTCCTGCTTCTCGTCGGGGATCGTCTTGTAGCGCTGCAGATCGCGCGATTCGCCGTAGTGGCTCGGCCAGGGGGAGCTCATGTCCGGCCCGTAGCGCTTCTCGGCCTGGTACACCGGGTCGTTCTTGTCGAGCGTGGCGCGCTCGCCGTCCACGCACACGTAGCCGCGCGGCTCGATCGCGTACCACCCCGGGCAGCCCGGCCCCTGCACGGGCTTGGCCTTCTTCAGCTTCACCGAGCCGCCGCTCCACAGATAGCCGATCCACTGATGGCCGAATTCCGGAACCGGCATCACCCAGATGAAGCGCGACTTGGCGTACGCGCGCGGCGCGTCGTCCACTGGCTTCGGCTTCGCGGGCGCGGCGCTGGCGGGCGGCTTTGCGGCTGCACTCGTGGCGGGCTTGGCGCGGGGAGCCCCACTGGCCGGTGGCACCACCGCCGCGGCCGACGGCGGATCCTTGTGCTCGCTACCCGCGCAGCCCAGAGCGAGCAGCGCGAGCCCCCACGCGGGGCACGAGCGGAAGTGGAGCCGGCCAAGCACGGCCCGACCGTACCGCACGCCTGGACGCCGGACAAAGTCAGGCGCAGTGCGGCCTGCCGGGCGAGCGTAACGTCGCGGATTGGTTGCGCTCCGCTCGTGCTAGGCCAGAGCGCGTGGACGGGCCGCCGACAACGGAATCCGAGCTGCTGGAACGCGCGCGGCGTCTCGCCGGCCTCGCGCTCGGCGAGCTGGCCGCGCGCCACGGGCTCGAGGCGCCGCCCGACCTGCGCCGCGCCAAGGGCTTCACTGGCCAGCTTGTCGAACGCGCCCTCGGCGCCACGGCCGCGTCTCGCGCAGAGCCCGACTTCGAAGCGCTCGGCATCGAGCTGAAGACGCTGCCCGTCGATTCGCGTGGGCGGCCCTGCGAGTCGACCTTCGTCACCACCATCCCGCTCACCGAGATCGGCGACGTCGAGTGGGAGCACTCGCGTGTGCGCCGCAAGCTCGCGCGGGTCTTGTGGATGCCGGTCGAGGGTGAGCGCCAGATCCCCGTGCCACGCCGCCGACTCGGAGAGCCGCTCCTCTGGAGCCCCGACGCCGAGGACGAGGCCGCGCTGCGCTTCGACTGGGAAGAGCTGGCCGGCATCATCGGCCTCGGCGACGTTGAGCGCGTGACCGGTCACCTCGGCCGCTACCTGCAGATCCGCCCCAAGGCCGCCAACTCGCGTGCCCGCCGCCGCGGCACCGACGAGGACGGCGCTCCCTTCGCGACGATGCCGAAAGGCTTCTACCTGCGCGCCGCGTTCACCGCGCGCATCCTCGAGAAACACTACGTGTTGCCTCGCTGAGGGGGCTCGAAGAGCTCGCCGTGTTCGACCCGCGGCCGCCTGGCAGGCAGCATGGACGCTCCGACCAGATCCCGTGCACGAGGAGAAGCGTGCGCCGGAGCATCCATGTCGATTGGATTGCGCATTCCTTTGGCGCACACTGGCCGCGTGAACGAAGGCGAATCGCGGCGCTTCAAGACCGGCTACCGGCTGGCCCAACTCGGCGCGCTGCTGCACATCCTGGGCGGCCTCGGCGACCAGAGCATCCGCGCGCTGCTGCCCGCGCACATCGCCATCGTCGGCGCGAACGCCGCCGCCGAGCCCGGTGTCGGCCGGCTTGTGCTCGCACTGCTGCACGTGCTCGGCTCGTCGCTCGCCGCAGCCGGCCTCGCGCTCTTGATATTGCTTCACTTCTGGCGCCGCGAGCGCTCGCCCCGGCTCGCGCTCGGCATCGTCGCCGTCGCCCTCCTCGCCGAAGGCGTCAACGGAGCCGGCCTGCTTTCGCTCGGCGAATGGATCGGGCTCGTGCCGCTGTCGTTCGCGGTGATGGTCGTCGTGGGGGTGGTCGTGGCGGGAGCGGCGCGGCGCGGGGGCGCAGGGGACGAGTAGCAGAGCCGCCCCGCAGGGCCAGGAAATCCAGCCCGGCTACGCTGTGCGCGGGTCGAACACGGCGAGCTCGTCGAGCGATTTGCGACGGAGGTCGGGCACCGTCGCGTCGGCGGCGGGGTAGCCGATGGGGAAGAGGATGTACGGCTTCTCGCTCTTCGGGCGACCGAGGATGCGCGTGAGGAAGCCCATCGGGCTCGGCGTGTGGGTCAGCGTCGCGAGCCCCATCTGGTGCAGGGCGGCGATGAACATTCCGCAGGCAATGCCGACGCTTTCCTTCACGTAGTAGTTCTTGCGGCGGCTGCCGTCTGCATCCACGCCGTACAGCTCCTCGAACACCACGACGATCCACGGCACCGTCTCCAGGTACGGCTTGTGCCAGTCGGTGCCGAGCGGCGCGAGCGCTTCCAGCCATTCGGGCGGCATGCGTCCGCCCTCGTAGCTTTCGCGCTCCTCGGCTTCGGCGGCGATGCGGATCTCGCGTTTGATGTCCGGATCGCTCACCGCGACGAAGCGCCAGGGCTGGCGGTGGGCGCCCGAGGGTGCGGTGCCGGCCGTCTGGATGGCGAGCTCCAAGGCCTCGCGGGGGACGGGCTCGTCGGAGAAGAAGCGGCAGCTCCGCCGCTGGTTCATCCGCTCATAGAAGGCGCGGCCGCGCTCGAGCATCTCGGCCGGCTCCACGCGCTCGGGGTGGTAGGGAATGAAGGCGCGCTCCTGTCGTTCCGCGGACATGGCGCGGAGTGTAGGGGAAAGCGCCCTGCGGCGTCAGCCGCGTGGAACAAGTACTCCGGCGTTGTGTCTGTCCAGGGGTCATGCCGAGGGCCGCCGGGATAGCTCTGCTAAGGTCGCCCTGCCCTGCAAGCTGAAGCTGCTTCCGTCGAGCTTCGTGCGCGCGACGCCGTAGCCGCGGCTTCAGTGCTTCTGGTGCTTGCCGCGCTTGTCGCTCTTGCGCGAGCGGCCGTGGTGGTGATGGCGCTCGGCGGTGCGGTGGTGTTTCGCGGCATGATGCGCCTTGGCGTGCTGTGCGACGCGCTTGTCCTTGTGGCTGGCGGCGTGCCGTGTCTTGTGAGCCACGCGCTTCGCGGAATGCCGCGTGCGCCGGTCGGCGTGCTTCGCGCGTTTCGCGAGCCGCTTGACGGGCGCCGCGCGGTGCGTCGCGGGATGCTGATGTCGCGCGGAGTGGCTGCGCGCCTTGGCGGAGCGCTTCGCGTGCTGCGCGTGCTTGGCGTGGCCGGCGTGGCTGTGATGCCCGGACGAGTGCGGGTCGGTCTTGGCGGTGCGCTCGGCGTGCTTCGACGGATGCGGGTCGTGCTGGTCCGCGCGCTTCGCGGAGCGGCGGTCCTGCTGGTGTTCGCCGGCGTGTTTCGAGGCGTGCTTGTCGGCGCCGGCAGGGCGGTCGTGATGCGTGGAGGACGCCTTGTCGTGCTGGTCGTGCCGCCTGTCGGTGTTGTCCGTCTTGGCCAGCTTGCCGCTCGCCTGCGGCGCGTCGTCGTCCTTCGGCGCGGTCTCGTCGGCGAGCTTCGTTGCGTGCTTCTTGGGATGGTGATGGTGCCGATGTCCGGGCAGATAGCGCGGCAGCATCGCCAGCGTCACGCCGAGCGGCAGGACGCCGAAGTGGAAGTGGCTGGCGTGATCGGCGTTGCTGTCAGGCGTCAGCACCTCGCGGAACAGTCCCATCGCCTTGACGCGGCACCCGACCTGGTCGAGCACCGGCGCCGCGGGGCTGCAGCCCGCGCTGCCCATGCCGCGCGTGAACGCCTTCGACACCTTGTGCATCCTGCCGTCGGCGACCATGCCCTCGATGTCGATGGCCAGTCCGTAGGCGTGAAGGCTGAGCCGCCCGACCCGCGCCATGCGGTACGAGTAGGTGCCGATGTAGCGCACCTCGGTCACGCCGATCTGCTTCAGGACGGGCGCGATCCACTCCAGCGCGACCACGAAGCGGCAGTCGGCGACCAGCGGTCGCTTGCCCCACGAGCGGTAGCGGATGCCGCCGATGGGAGTCTTGACCGACACCGGCGTCTTGATGCCCTTGACGTGATCGAGCCGCGAGTAGAGCAGATGGAAGCCGTCGAGCATCTCCAGGCAGGCGCTGCCGCCGGGGATGTGCGAGCTCGAGACGTGCGCGGTTGGCGGCGGCGGCACGCGTCGCAGCATCTTCTTCAATGCGGCAATCTCGTCGGCCGGCGGCTTCACGCTGTGTGCGTCCGGCAGGTCCGGCGAAAGCAACGGTGCCGGTTCGGTCAGGCTGCCCGGCGCAGCAGGTGCTACGGCCGGTGCGCCGATCAGGTTCGAGCGCGGTGCGGCCGCCCCCGAAGGGCGCGGGCTCGACCGGAGCGGTTGCGCCGCGAGCCTCGCCGGACCTGCCCACGCCCAGGCGGCGGCAGTCCGCGATGTGGCGCCCCAGGGCGCCGCGGCGGGCCTCGCGACCGGCGCGGCCGCCTGGAGCGGCGCGGCCGGCGGCACCGTCTCGCGCGCGCAGCCTGCTGCCAGCACGACCAGCGACAGCGGCACGAGGGGGCAACGCATGACCTGGCCGGTTGTCGCATGCGCCGGTCAAGCCACCCAAGAAACCCGATGAAGGCTACCGGAGTACTGTACGTACAGGGAGTGGCCCGGCGCTCGGGCTGTTCCTGTTCTAGGCTATCGTCTGTGACCGCTCCCCATCCGCCGCAACACCGCCCGAAGCCGTTTGCCCGGAAGTTCCGCCCGGGCTTCATGGGGATGACCATTGGTCTGGCGCTGGTGGTGACGCCGGCGATCGGGCTCTTGGCGGAACATCTCGACGACCCTGCGGCGGTGCGCGAGGCGCAGGCCGAGGAGGCCGACCAGGACGCGCGCGACGCGATGCTGAAACGAGGTTGGGCGCCATTTCCCGATCAGGGCCCCGGCGCCGACAGCGCCGCGCACTTACTGAAGTCGCGCGACGTTCGAGCTGCTGCACGCGACGAAGAGTTTCCGTCTCGATCTCGGCGGTGGCCCCCTGCACGGGCGCGCGGCGTCGGCCGCCGACAGCGCCCGGGCGGCGCGTGTCGTGGCAGCCGAGCTCCGGCGTTATCCGCGCGCGTTCCTCGGGGCGAGCCGTTTCCGTCGCGTGCTGCTGTGCAGCGGGCTCGCGGAGGGCAAGACCGACATCCCGTCGCTGCCCAACTACGAGCACACGTTGCTGCTCGACATCGACGCCAAGCCCTTCGAGCTTCGCCGCCTGCTCGATCACGAGCTGTTTCACTTCGCCGACTACGCCGACGACAACGACGTCCAGCACGACCCCGCGTGGGACAAGCTGAACGACCACTGGTTCACCTACGGTGACGGCGGACGCTTCATGCGCGACCCCGACAGCGCGAAGCTCACGACCAAGCTCCCCGGTTTCGTCACCCGCTACGCCACCTCGGCCCTGGAAGAAGACAAGGCGGAAACCTTCGCCTTCATGATGGTTGCGCCGCAGAAGGTGGTCGCCATGGCCTCGCGCGATCCGATCCTGAAGAAGAAGATCCTCGCCGTCGAACGGCAGCTCGCGCGGCTGAGCCCGTCCATCGACGCGCGGTTCTGGGCGGCGCAGGGGCTTTCGGGGGTGCGGTAGAGCTCCTGGGGATGCAACGCTCGCGCTGCGTCACCGGGATCCAGACTCGCTCCGATCTTTTCTTCGTGGGAAGCCGCCTGACCGGACGACGACGGCGCCAGAGGTCGAGATGACAGAAGAGGAAGCCGGCAATTCCCGCCTGTCGGAGCGCTGGTATGCCGCGGCGCGTCGTGACAGGTATCAGGTCCGCCCCCCACAGCCGCGCGCGTCGGAGCTAGGGTTCGGCCCCCACCCCAAAGGAGGGCTGAAGATGACCAGCTCCGTCGAAGCATTCATGGACAGCTTGCAGAACAAGAACCCGGGAGAGACCGAGTTCCTCCAGGCCGCACACGAAGTCGTCGAATCCGTGATGCCGGTGATCGAGAAGAACCCGGCGTACAGGAATGCCCGCATCCTCGAACGTATGACCGAGCCGGAGCGCGTGATCATGTTCCGCGTCCCGTGGGTCGACGATCGCGGCGAGGTCCAGATCAACCGGGGCTTCCGTATCGAGATGAACAGCGCGCTCGGACCGTACAAGGGCGGCTTGCGCTTCCACCCGCAGGTGCGGCTCGGCGTGTTGAAGTTCCTCGCGTTCGAGCAGGTGTTCAAGAACAGCCTGACCACGCTGCAGATGGGCGGCGGCAAGGGTGGTAGCGATTTCGATCCGAAGGGCAAGAGCGACATGGAGGTGATGCGCTTCTGCCAGGCGTTCATGAGCGAGCTGTTCCGGCACATCGGTCCGAACACGGACGTGCCGGCAGGCGATGTGGGCGTGGGTGCCCGCGAGATCGGCTACCTGTTCGGCCAGTACAAGAAGCTCAGGAACGAGTTCACCGGCGTCCTCACCGGCAAGGGTCTGAACTGGGGTGGCTCGCTGATCCGTCCGGAGGCCACGGGCTACGGCGCCGTGTACTTCGCCCAGGAGATGCTCGCGACGCGGAAGAAGGAGATCAAGGGGCTGACCGTGACCGTCTCGGGTAGCGGCAACGTCGCGCAGTACGCCGTCGAGAAGATCAACGATCTCGGCGGCAAGGTCGTCACGCTCTCCGATTCCGGCGGCGCGATCCACGACCCGGACGGCATCGGGCCCGAGAAGCTGGCCTGGGTCATGAAGCTCAAGAACGGCAGGCGCGGCCGCATCCAAGAATACGAGCAGCAGTTCAAGGGCTCGAAGTTCATCGAAGGCGGAAAGGCCTGGGCAATCCCCTGTGACATCGCTCTGCCCTGCGCGATCGAGAACGAGCTGGACGGCGACGATGCGCGCACGCTCGTGAAGAACGGCTGCATCTGCGTCTCGGAGGGCGCGAACATGCCCACCACGCCCGAAGGCATCGACGTCTTCCGCGACAGCAAGGTCCTCTACGGTCCGGGCAAGGCTGCGAACGCCGGCGGCGTCGCGACGTCGGGCCTGGAGATGGCGCAGAATTCCCAGCACATGAGCTGGACGCGGGAGGAGGTCGACGACCGCCTCCACATCATCATGTGCTCGATCCACGAGGAGTGCGTGAAGCACGGCAAGCAGGGCGACTTCATCGATTACGTCGTGGGCGCAAACGTCGCCGGATTCGTCAAGGTGGCGGACGCCATGCTCGACCAGGGCATTGTCTAGTTCTTCCCCCGCCGGCTCCTTGCAGGGGCGCGGGGAGTCGGCAGACTAGTCCTGGACGATGCCCAACAAGCCGTCACGCCCAGCACTTCCGCGGATCCGGGCGCATTGGCGCGAGCTGTTCCACTCGCTCATGCCGTACCGCATCCGCGAGGTGCTGCTCGTGTCCAGCGCGTACGACGCCTTCCTGCTCGAAGAAGACGGAGTGCTGCCGCACCGGATCTTCGCGGACTTTGCCGAGCTCGAGCTGACCTGGGCGCCGCGCATCACGCACGCCGCCACCGCAGAGGCCGCTCTCACGCTGCTGCGCCGCCGCCCGTTCCAGCTGGTGGTCATCGCGACGTCTCTAGTCGGCACCAACGCGGTGGAGCTGGGTCGGCAGCTCCGCGTGCTGCATCCGTCGTTGCCGCTCGTGCTGATGGTCTTCGACGAGGCCCAGCTCCAGGCGGTGACCCCGGCGCTGCCCCAGCACTTCGATCAGGTGTTCCTGTGGAGCGGAGACAGCAGCATCTTGATCGCCATCGTCAAGCTGATCGAGGACTCGCTCAACATCGAGCACGACGTCGAGGTGGCGGACGTCCAGGTCGTGCTGGTGGTCGAGGACAGCGTGCGCGCGTACTCGACCTTCCTCACGCAGCTCTACCCGGAGCTGTTGCGTCAATCGCGCAGCTTGATCGCCGAGGGCGTCAACGAGTTCCATCGGCTGCTCCGCATCCACGCACGTCCGAAGATCGTGCTGACGCGCAGCTACGAGCACGCGCTTCACGTTGCCAGCCGCTGGGCCAGGAACCTGATGGGCGCGATGAGCGACGTTGAGTTCCCGCGCCAGGGCGAGCTCGACTCCGAAGCCGGCATCGACCTGACGCGGGTGCTCCAGACGCAGGACGATCCGCCGCCCGTGCTCCTGCAGTCGTCGGATGCTTCCGCCGCCGAGCGCGCGCGCGAGCTGGAAGTCGTGTTCGCGGACAAGAACTCGCCGGACGCGATGAACACGGTGCGCTCGTTTTTGCAGGAGCGCATGGGTTTCGGCGACTTCGTGTTCCGCCTCCCCGACGGCACGCCGGTCGGCGACGCGCGCAGCGTCTCGGAAATGGTCGAGGCGCTCGAACACGTGCCGACCGAGTCGATCCTGCATCACGCCCAGCGTCACGACTTCTCGCGCTGGCTCAAGGCGCGCTCGATGTTCCAGATCGCGCGCCATACGCGCGGGGTGACGCTCGAGGACTTCCGCACGCCGGAAAAGGTCCGCGACTACCTGCGCGACCTGCTCCGCGAGGCTTCAGATCACGATCAGGCCGGGGCCGTCACGGACATGCGCTCCGCGACGCGTTCCCCCAGCAATCGCTTCGTACGACTCGGCGACGGGTCCATCGGTGGGAAGGCACGCAGCATCGGATTTTGCAGCGCAATCCTGGTGCAGGAACAGCTCCAGCATCGCTACGACGAGCTCGAAATCAACATTCCCAGAACCGTGGCCATCGGGGTGGCTGAATACGACCGCTTTGTCCAGTCGGCGGATCTCAGGAACATCGAGCAACTGGACGACAGCGAGCTGCGTCGCAGACTGCTCGCGGCTCCCCTCTCCGACGAGATGCTGTCCGAGCTCAGGGACGTCTACACCGGCTTCGAGGGTCCCCTCGCGGTACGTTCCTCGAGCCTCAGGGAAGACGCCCGCTTCCAGCCGTTCGCCGGCGTGTACGCCACGTACATGCTGCCGAACAACCATCCGGACCCGGAAGTCCGCTTCTCGGAGCTCTGCCGCGCCATCAAGGCGGTGTACGCGTCGATGTTCACGCGCGAGACCCGGATTTATTCGGCGGGGCATCCCCACGGCGCCGAGGACGAGAAGATGGCCGTGGTGGTGCAGCAGGTCGTGGGTCAGCGTTTCGGGGATCGCTTCTATCCGCATATCTCCGGCGTCGTACAGTCGTTCAACTACTACCCGGTCGGCCCGCAGCGCGCGGATGAAGGGCTCGCCGTGATCGCGCTAGGGCTCGGGCAGATGGTCGTAGCGGGAGGCGGTGGGCTGCGTTTCAGCCCCGCACACCCCAACGTCCTTCCGCAGTTCAACAGCCCGGAGCAGGTGCTCGAATTCTCGCAGCGCGAGTTCTACGCGCTCGACTTGAGCTCGCCTCTGGTGGACCTCTTCGCCGACCCGGGCGACCTGCTCGGCCTGTACGACCTCGAAGTGGCCGAAGCCGACGGCACGCTGGCCGTCGCCGGCAGCGTGTACTCCCCGGACGACAACGCGATTCGCGAGAACCTCGGTCTCGCGGGGCCACGCGTCGTCACCTTCGCCAATGTGCTCAGGTGGAAAGCCATCCCGCTCGCGCCGGCCCTGCGCGACCTGCTCGCCGCTTTGCGCAAGGCAATGAGCTCCGAAGTCGAGATCGAGTTCGCCGTCGACATGGGGGATTGGGGAAGAACGCCGCCCGCCGATCGCGAGCGCTACACGCCGCGCCTGTACGTGCTCCAGGCCCGCCCCATGGCGGGCTACCAGGACGGGCCGTGCGACGTCGATCCGGACGCATTTTGCGACGAGGAGCTGTTGGTGCGCGCGGGCAGGTCGCTGGGCAACGGTCGCATCGACGACATCCAGGACATCGTGTACGTCCGCAGCAGCGACATCGACTCGGCTGGCTCCCGCGCTGCGGCGCGCGAGCTCTGCGAGTTCGACCGCGAGATCGGTGCCCAGGGGCGGCGCTACTTGTTGATCGGTCCGGGGCGCTGGGGTTCCTCGGATGCCCGCCTCGGCATCCCGGTGGAGTGGCTGCACATCTCCAACGCGCGCGTGATCGTCGAGATGCCGCTGCGCGGCGAATCCCTGGAGTCGTCGCAGGGCACGCATTTCTTCCACAACCTGACGGCCGCGCGGCTCGGCTATCTGACCGTGACGCCGGAGACGAACGGCCTGGTCGACATTGCCTGGCTGGAAGCAGAGCCGGCAGTGCGCGAGACCGAGCTGGTGCGGCACGTGAAGCTCGAGCGCCCGCTCGCGGTCCAGCTGGACGGACGACACGGACGCGCCGTCGTCGTCAAACCGGCGCGATAGGAGACCGCGCTGTCCGCGCGGCGCCGAGCAGTCGCGAATCCTCTGGGCTCGCCGCGGCTCCAATGCGATACGAGTTTCCCCAGATGGGAGTCGAACCAGTGACAGATCTGTTCAAGGAAAAGGCGGAAGACTTCGACCAGAGAGACGTTCCGAAGCTCCTCTCCGCGGGGATCGGCGCCTGCATTGTCGAAAAGGTCGAGCTCCACGAGGGCATGGACGTGCTGGATTTCGGCGCCGGCACGGGGCTAGTCACCGCGCATGTCGCCAGCCGCGTGCGGAGCGTGACGGCACTCGACGTGTCGCAGGCGATGCTGGAAAAGCTCGCGTCCAAGGAGGAGCTCCGGGAAAAGGTCGACATCCTCCGCCAGAACATCCTGGAGCGTCCGATCGGCAGGCAGTTCGACCTCATCGTCAGTGCCATGGCCATGCACCACGTCGAGGACACCGACTTCTTGATCCAGCGCTTTGCCGAGCACCTCGAGCCTGGCGCCAGGGTCGCCCTGGCGGACCTCGATGCGGAGGACGGCAACTTCCATCCCGGGGATGCGGAGGGCGTTTTCCACGCAGGGTTCGATCGCGATGCGCTCGGGGCGATCCTCGAAAAGCATGGCTTTCGGGACATCGACTTCTCCACTGCCGTCACGGTCGAGAAGGAAGAGCGGCGCTATCCGGTGTTTCTGGTCGTCGCCACCAGGAACTAGCGGCTCGAGCCGCCTGCGCGCCGCTTCCCGGAATGCGCAAGCTGCCGCACCCGATCCACCACGCGCGCCAGCGTGAGCGCGCAGGGGAAACAGTTGCTGCCGCAGCAGCGGCGCCACACGTCGTCCTTCCGCGAGAGCAGGTCGCGGACCATGCCGCGGTAGGCTTCGTCCAGGAAGGCTTCTGCCATGGCCTGGTCGATGGCCGTGTCGAGATCCGGCTCCGCCACACGTTCATGATGCAGGGATTTGGCCTCGCTGCCAGCCCTCCGGCGGCATTTCCGCTGCATGCTATGATCGGAGCACTTGGCGAATATCGGCTACATCCAGGTCGTCCGGCACTGCAACCACTTCTGCGGTTTCTGCTCGAACCCGACGACGCCGTACGTGCACACCTTCGAGTCGATGAAGGTGCTGGTCGACGATTTTGTCGAACGCAACTACTTCGGTGTGATTCTCACGGGGGGCGAGCCCTCGCTGCATCCGGAGCTGCCGCGCATCTGCGAATACGCCCGCGAGCAGGGCCTGCACGTGCGCATGATCACGAACGGCTTCCGCCTTGCCGATCGCGAATTCGCCAGGGAAATGGCGGACGCGGGCCTGCAGCTCGCGCACGTGTCGGTGTACTCGATCCGGCCGGAAATCGAGGCGCGGTTGCGCGGCGTGGAGGGCACGCTGGAGCGGGCCTTCGCCGCGGTCGACAACGCCAACGAATTCGGCGTCGACATCAACATCAACTGCGTCATCAACAAGCTGAATGCGGATCACCTCGACGAGAACATCCGCTACTGGATCGAGCACCACCCGCACATCCGACATTTCGTCTGGAACAACCTCGACCCTTCGATGGGTCGCGCGGAGGTGAACCAGGACGAGTTCACGCCGCGGCTCCGCGACTTCGAGGTCAGCCTGTTCCGCGCGCTGTCGCTCCTGTACCGGACGGGTCGCACATTCCGCGTGGAGAAGGTGCCGCTCTGCTATATGACGGATTTCGCGTGGGCCAGCACCGAGACGCGCAAGATCGTCAAGGGCGAGGAGCGCATCGTGCACTTCCTCGACAACAAGCAGACCGTGCGCCAGACGGACTGGGAACACATCTATGCCGAGGCGTGCGGTGCCTGCTCGCTCCGCACCATCTGCGGCGGGTTGTTCGATCGCGGCAACGGCTACGATCCGGCCGAGCTGAGCCCGGTGTTCGTGTCGCGCGACGCCATCGTCGAACGCATCATCCACGACCCCGACGACCCGAGCTATGACTTCCGCAGCCTGGACGAATGGCGCCGCGACTTCGAAGCGCGCTGTGCCGAGACGCTGGCTGGCGAGCACCGCCGCCCCGCCGGCGACATGCCCGACGAGAGCTTCCGCGACCCGGACGCGCCGAGCGTCGGCATGGTGACCGAGGACAGCCTGCGCCGCTTCGCCGCCAAGCGCCGTGCCGAGGCCCGCCGCGCCGAGAAGCTCGGCGTGCAGCTCGAGCACCTCGCCCTCCAGTCGCCGGACGACGAATAGGCGATACGTAGCAAAACGCCACAAATGTGTGGCGTTTTGCTACGTTTTCGGGGGTCCTGGCAGCCGATGGCCGTCGCGGAGCCGTCCGTGAGCGGATCCCCATCACGTCCCGGGTTGCGCCGGTCGTGCGCCGTCCCTACCAGATGGTAGACAACTGCCGATCGGGCGGTAGGCTACCAATGAACGTGCAACCCGCAGCCAGAACCGATGTGCGGGGGGAGATCCTGACGGTCGCGACCCGGCTGTTTGCTCGCCAGGGTTTCGACGGCACGTCCATCGCCGAGATCGCCGATGCGGTCGGCGTGAAGAAGCCGTCGCTGCTCTACCACTTCGCAAGCAAGGAAGAGCTGCGCCAGGCTGTGCTCGACAACGTGCTCGCGCGCTGGAACGAGACGCTACCGCGCGTGCTGGTGGCGGCGACGGCCGGCGAGGATCAGTTCGAGGGCGTGACACGCGAGCTGGTGTCGTTCTTCATGGCCGATCCCGATCGCGCGCGGCTGCTCATCCGTGAAGCGCTGGATCGCCCGGACGACATGCGGAAGCGCCTTGCCGCGCACGTGCGCCCGGTGGTGGCGAATCTGTCCGACTACATCCGCCGCGGGCAGGGGCACGGCGAGCTCCACGCCGAAGCGGATGCCGAGGCGTATCTGTTCCAGACCATCACGCTCCTGCTCTGCGGCGTCGCGTTCACCGACAGCTTCGGCACGCTCATGCCGAAGAGCTCGCCCTACGGCGGGCAGAAGGAGCGGCTCACGCGCGAGCTTCTGCGCATCGCGCGCTCGGGGCTGTTTCTCCCGCCCGGAGCGGAAGCGAGCGGCGTCACGAAGACCCGAGGGGTTGGGAAGAAGAAGAAAAAGGACTGAACCATGGCAAACTTCCTGAAAGACAACGACGACCTCGGCTACTACCTGGAAAAGGGCGTCGACTGGGACGCGGTGGCCCGGGCGGTGGAGCGCGACTTCCGCGCCGAGGGCGGCTTTGCCGATGCGGCCGAAGCGCAGCAGTTCTACCGCGATATCCTCGAGATGGTGGGCGAGTTCGTGGCCGAGCAGATCGCGCCGCACGCGCTCGAGATCGACCGCGAAGGGGTGCGCTTCGAAAACGGCGAGGCGATCTTTCCCGAGCGGCTCGCGTCGATCTTCGAACGCATCAAGGAGCTGGAGCTGCACGGTATGTGCCTGCCGCGCGAACTCGGCGGCCAGAACGCGCCCTTGATGCTCTACTTCCTCTCGAACGAGCTGTTCGCCCGCGGCGAGGTCTCGGTGATGGCGCACCACGGCTTCCACGGCGGCGTGGCGCTCACCATGCTGCAGCTCAGCCAGCGAGAGGGCACGACAAAGCTCGATCCGGAGACGGGCGCCATCCTCGAGACGCGCTTTGCCGACTACATCGAGGAGATCAAGAACGGCGAAGCCTGGGGCTGCATGGACATCACCGAGCCCGACGCCGGCAGCGACATGGCGGCGCTCAAGACGCTGGCCGAGCAGGACGAGGACGGAAACTGGCTGCTCACCGGGCAGAAGATCTTCATCACCTCCGGCCACGGCAAGTACCACTTCGTCATCGCACGCAGCGAGAAGGTGTCGGATCCCGACGACCCCATGGCCGGGCTCCAGGGCCTCAGCATGTTCATGGTGAAGGCCTACGAGGACGACGAGAATGGAAAGCGCACGCGCTTCGTCACAGTCGACCGCATCGAGGAGAAAATGGGCCACCACGGCTCGGCCACCGCTTCACTGACCTTCGAGCGGGTGCCGGCGGAGCTCATCGGACAGCGGGGCGAGGGTTTCCCGTACATGCTGACCTTGATGAACAACGCGCGCATCAGCGTGGGGTTCGAGTGCCTCGGTCTGTGCGAGGCGGCGTACCGGCTGGCGCGCGACTACGCGGCCGAGCGCCGCTCGATGGGCAAGAGCATCGATCGCCACGAGATGATCGCCGACTACCTGGAAGAGATGCAGACCGACATCCAGGGGCTGCGCGCGATGGCGATCCACGGCGCGTTCCACGAGGAGCAAGCGACGCGACTTTCGATGCAGCTCGCGACGCTGGGCGACCTCGACGCGGTGGAGCGGAAGCGCATCCAGAAACGGGTCGCGGCCCACAAGGCCAACGCGCGACGCGTCACGCCGCTGGTGAAGTACCTGGGCGCGGAGCGCGCAGTGCTCTCGGCGCGCCGGGCGCTGCAGATCCTGGGCGGCAACGGCTACATCCGGGAGTACGGCGCGGAAAAGCTCCTGCGCGACGCGCTGGTGATGCCGATCTACGAGGGCACGAGCCAGATCCAGGCACTGATGGCGATGAAGGACACGCTCGGCGGCATCATGAAGAACCCGCAGGAGTTCATCAAACGCATCGCGCAGACGCGCTGGCGCTCGCTCTCGGCGCGCGACTCGCTGGAGCGGCGGCTGGCGAAGCTGGAGCTCGTGTCGCTAGCCGCACAGCAGCACCTGATGGCACGCACTGCGGGCGACAAGTTCAAGGCCGTGCAGGGCAAGCCGTTTGCCGAGTGGCCGAGTGCGCTGTTCAGCGGCTGGGACCCGAAGCGCGACTTCGCCTACGCCATGTTGCATGCCGAGCGGCTGATACAGATCCTTGCGGACGAAGCGGCGTGCCAGCTCCTGTGGGCGCAGGCGAAGGCGCACCCCGAGCGCCGCGAGGTGCTCGAGCGCTACCTCGAGCGTGCCGAGCCGCGCGGCCGCTACCTGCTCGACGAGATCACATCGACCGGTCAGCGGCTGCTTTCGCGTCTCGATTCGTCCGATGAAGAGGGCGACGAGCAGGCGGCGAGCTAGAGCCCGCCGGCTAACCTACGTTTGCCAGAGATGGTTCTCTTCGCGGAGCAGCCACAGGGCGTGCAGCGCGTAGGCGAGCAGGGCGGCGCCGGTAACGGCGATCAGCGGCAGCCCCCACGATGTGCGCGCGAGGGCCACCGCGCCGTGGGACAGGGTGGTCTCGAACAGGAACGCGCCGAGCACTGCGAGCACCAGACCGCGCACGATCCCGTCGCGGCGGCGCAGCGAGCGCAGCCGATCGGCGTGCGGCGTCTCGTCGTCGCTGTCCGCGGGCAGTGTTCCGGACAGAAGGAGCACCATTCCCGACGCCACCAACATCAGGCCCAGAGCACCCACCACCAGCGTGCCCAGGGTGCCGGGGATCAGGCTGTGGCCAACCGCCAGCTCGAAGCCCGCCATGGCCAGTGCGAAATGCAGCAGCGCGTCGCTCGCTCCGGGACGCGGAGCGGCGCCCGCCCTGCGCAAAGCAACGCTGCCGATGGCGATGGCGGCCAGCAGCAGCAGCAGGCCGGCCAGGGAGAGGAGCAGCGCCTCGCCGGCAGGTTGCGCCGCGATGCGTTGCAACGCGCCCGGGCTCGCCATCTGCATCAAGGCCAGGAGCGACAGCAGCAGATACACGGTGGCCGAGAGCGCCCGGACCGTGTGGGCCGTCCGCTCGGCCGACAGCGTGGCGAGCCAGTCGAACGGATCGAATCGATGTTTGAAGGGCGAAAGCACGCGCCTGCTCCGATGTGTGGACACGAGCAAGCGAATCGCTTGGTGTGTTCCCTGTCAGTGGCCGCGCGTTGGTAGAGCGTTCAAATGCCTGCGTGGCACGCCGGATGCACGCTCAGGGCGCCTCATCCGGCCCCACGTCGAACTTGCCGCCCTTGGGACGTGGATCGCCTTCGAAGTCGTGATCGGGCGCGTCGGATGACACGCCCGCGTTGATGCACTGGGCGCTGCTCGTCAGGTGGAAGGTCGTGTCGTAGCAGTCCGCCGAGAAATTGTTCGCCGCGAACGGGAGCGCGTTGGTGGTGGACAGGTCGAGGTCCAGGTCGGACGCGACGTTGTGCTGCCGGTAGACCACGTTGCTGCTCGAGCCGCTCGCATACGGGATGAACCAGAAATCGTTGTTCTCGATCTTCTCGGGATGGATGTCCTGCGCGCCGGGTTCCTCGAGGATGCCGAAGCGCATGGCGGCACGCCCGGGCATCATGAAATTGTTGCGGATACGCCCCACGATGGCTGTGCTGCAGCCGCTGCAGCCGGGATTCTGCAGGACGACGACCGCATCCTTCGGCGGCATCTTGCCGGCGGCGGCCGGCGGCGCCCCGACCAGGAGGTTGGAGCTCACCACGACCTCCTGCACCTGCTTCTCGCTCCGGGTCAGGCGCACCGCGGCGCTCTGTGGCGCGTCCGCGCCGTAGACGATGTTGTTGGTGACGACGCCATCGCCGCTCCAGCTCAGGATGCCGCCGCACCAGCGGGTCGAGTTGGTGCAGCTCGGGGTCTGGGTGTTGTTGATCTTGTTCGCGTCGATTTCGAGCACCGAGCTGAACCCGATGCCCCAGCTGTCGTCCAGGCCCTGGCCGCCGGCGATGGTGTTCGAGAAGATCAGGGTGCCGTCGGTGCTGGTGAAGGCGGTGATGCCGTAGCTGCTGGTCGCGGTGCCGCCGGCGATGGTGTTGCTCTTGATTTCTGCGACTGTTCCCGGCGGCAGATTGCCGCCGTAGGTGAAGTTGCGCGGTGCGCCGAACGAGATGCCGGTGGAGGACTCCGCGGCCTGGCCGCCGTCGATCGTGTTCTTCTCGATCAGCGGACCCGGCTTCTGGATGGCGTTGCTGCCGCTGCCAGCGAGCGCGATGCCGATCGCGCGCGCCGTATTGCCGCTGCCGCTGATGTTCGGTCCGTTGATGGTGTTGTTCGAGATGTGCGGCGAACCGCCTGCAATGGTGATGGCCGCCCCGCCGGGTTGGTACTTTGGCGTGTCGGTGTCGTGTCCCTGGACGCGGAATCCGTCGAGCAGCGTCTTGCGGGTGATGGTGTCCGGCGCGAGCAGCCCCTCGTCGTCCTGGTCCAGGATGGCGGTGTCGAACGACGTGGGGTCCCGTTTCCAGGTGCAGTTGGCCGCCGTCTCGCAGGAGAAGCCGCCCAGCAGGTTGACACCCTCGACCAGCGTGACCTTCTCGGGATAGTGACCGTCGGCCACGTAGACGCTGATGCCCTTCATCGACGGGTTGTTCTGCAGGATCGTCGTCGCGTTCTTGATGCCGTGCGCGATCGTGAACACCGGATCGGTCATGGTGCCCTTTCCGGTGTCGTTCTGGTTGCCGACCTTGGTCGAGACGAACGTTCCCAGACCCCCGCAACCCTGATCCGCCGGACCGCCGGTGCAGCCGTTGTTCCGGCCGTCCCCGCAGACTTCAGGCGCCCCGGGATAGGTGCGAGGGTCGTTGTCGTCGCAGTCGCCCTGGCACGTCGTGACGCCGTCGCCGTCGGCGTCGGTGTTGGTACAGGGCGCGTCCTGGCCGGCGTCCGCGACGGCGCCGGTGCCTCCGGTCGCGCCGCCGCTGCCGCCCGAGCCCGCAGTCGAGCCGCCCGCACCCCCGGTGGCGCCGCCGTCGCTGCCTGCTGTGCCGCCGTTGCCAGCTGACGAGAATTGGTCACTGCCGCCGCAGGCGCCCAGCGCAGCAGCGCCGCACAACGCGACGAACACGGCCAGACGTCGCCGTCGGATCCTCGAAGCAAGCATCACGACCTCCGTGATTGGAAAAGCCAGGGACAAGCATGACGGACGCACCGCATACCTGTCAAAGGCGCCTGGGAGATCAGGCTGTCAGATCGCGCACCAGATCGGCGGCCTCGTCGCGGTCGATCTCCAGCGCCTCGGCCGTGTCCATGATCAGCTCGCGCTCGCTGGTGCGGATCAGGCCGTCGGCGGCCGTGACCTGGATGGCGAGCGCCAGCGCGACCTTGCGTGCACCGGCATCGGGCAGCCGCTGCTTGACCGACGCGAGCCGCGCGTCGCGCCCGGAGCTCTCGAGCTCCTTCTGTGCGCGTTCGAGCAGCTCGCCCACCTTGTCCTTCGAGAGCCGGTTGTCGCTGAGCGACTCGACGCTCTTCTGGAAGTGCTCGCGCTCCTCCTGGCTGAACTCGCCGTCCGCCGAGGCGGCCAGGACCATCATCTCGATCAGTGCCTCGAGCTTTTCGTCGGAGAGGTTTTCGACCGCGGAGGTATCGATGGCGCTCATGGCGGCGGAGTATACCGGAAGTGATCCGGCTAGAGGACCCTAGCGCGCCTCGAGAAATGGCGCGTGGGTCAGCTCGCGGATGACGCCCGTGGCGTAGCTGCCGGAGGGCAGGGAAAAGTCGAGGACCAGCGAGCCGTCGTCCCGGCTCTCCAACGCGAGCCCCTCCAGCTTCGCCAGCAGGTCGCGCCGGGTGCCGTCGGCGAGGCGGCCCATCAGCCCGAGCTCCGCGCTGCCCACGCCGAGCGCGCTCGTGGCCTGGGCCTCGAGCTCCCGGGGAGTGCCCTCCGGCTGTTTCATGCGGGGCCCGGTGATGGGGCCGGTGAGGTGGATGTCCCCCGAGACCAGGCGCGGCAACTCCGCGTGCGGGTCCTCTACGACGAACACCGAGCGCGAGCCGTCCAGCCGCACGACCTCGCCTTCGAGCAGGTGATCGAGCCCGAGCTCGCTTCGCAGGGCGAGATAGCGGTTGAAGATCCCCGCCTGGACCACGCTCGGGTAGAGCTTCCTGTAGAAGCGCGCGCGTCGTCCTTCGGCGGGCGCGCCGCGAGCGAGCCATGCGATGGCTTCAGCGACGTTGTTGCCGCCACGACCGAAGCGCTGCGCGCCGAAGTAGTTGGGAAGGCCGCGTTCGCGGAGTCGCGCGATGATCGCGGTGGCGGCGCTAGCGTCCTCGACGCCTACCAGGCGGATCCGGAACCGGTTGCCGAGCTGCTGTCCAGTCCGGAGCTTGCGCTCTCCCGGTCGGGATTCGAGCACCTCGAGACCCTCCGGCAGCTCCCACTCGTCGGGAGGCCTGGCGCCGGGTGGCAGCGACAGCCACTGCGAGGTCACAGCGTGCTTGTCCTTCATGCCGGCGCTGCCGAGGTCGCGCTCACGGACCCGGGCAGCGCGCGCGACGGCGTGCAGCATGTCCGGCGTCGTCCACAGCCGCTTCCGCACGCGCACGTACAGATGTTCGCCTTGGCCGCTCGGGACTACCGACGGGATCTCGTCCACGACGAAGTCCTCCGGCTCCGGGCCGACCGAGCCGCCCACGGCGGGCAGATCGCCGGTGAGGAGCGGAGGCTCGAAGAGAGCGCGCGGCGGGTCGGGGCTCATTTCCTGCGCCGGGCCAGCGTGCCGAGCGACTCCATCAGCTTCGCGCTCTGAGCCTCGGCGGGCAGGACCTGCAGCTTGTCGAGATCGAGCTCCTCGATGCCGAGGATCAGGATTTCGGGCTCGGACGACAGGTCTGGCCGTCGCGCGGCAATGACTGCGGGGGAGACGTGCGGTCCCGGCTGCTTTCTTCCCGTCTGCTCGCCCGTGACCTCGATCACCACGACCGCGACGTTGTCGGGACCTCCGGCAGCATTCGCGAGCTGGATAAGCTCAGCCGCCAGGGCCGACGGTGGTTCCGGCTTCACCATCACCGCCGCGATCGCCGAAGGGGGAACGGGATTGCTGAGCCCATCCGTGCAGAGCAGATACCGATCGCCGATAGCCACGGCGTGCGAGCGGATCGAGACCCGGACGTTTTCCTCCATGCCTAGTGCGCGCGTGACGACGTTTTTCGGCAGGCGTTTGAGGACGGACTCGTCCAGCTCCGGACGCTGCTCGAGCACGTCGTTGAGCAGGGAGTGGTCCTGCGTCAGAAGCTCGAGATATCCGCCACGGAGACGGTAGCAGCGGCTGTCGCCCACGTGGCCGATGTGCAGGAGCCCGCTCCGTGCAGAATAGCCAGCCGCCACCACCGTGGTCCCCATGCCCCGGTGCTCGTTCGAATCCTTCGAGATCGCGACGATGTCCTGGTTGGCCTTCTTGATGCCGCGGGACATGCGGCGCGCTCCGTTCGACAGCCCGAACGTATCGAACTCGGGCTTGTCGTGGGTCTCGCGGACCGTCGAGCCGAAATAGTTGCTGAGCGAGCGCGCGGCGAGCGCGCTGGCGACCTCACCGGCGTTGTGCCCGCCGGCGCCGTCCGCGACCAGATACAGACCGAGGTCGTCCCGGATCAGGAACGTGTCCTCGTTGTGTTCCCGTATGCGTCCGACATCGGTGGCCCCCGCGGCTTCCAGCTGGCAGAGTTCAGTCATCGGAGTCGGTTGAACCATCGGGTCGAGTATAGACCCGGCGGACCCGGGACAAGTGCTTGAATCTGCCGGGTTTCGAGCCGGCGCGCCGGATCGCACGACCTTGGCCGGCTAGATCCGGTGCGGAGCTACCAGCCGACGTAGAGCGCTGCCAGGAACACGAGCTGGCTCACCAGAAGCAGCACGGCGGTGTAGCCGATGATGTCGCGCGCGGCGACGCGCGTGATGCCGAGCAGTGGCAGCGCCCAGAACGGCTGCAGCATGTTGGTCCACTGGTCGCCGTAGGCGAGTGCCATCACCAGGCGGGGCGGCGAGACGTGCGTGCGCAATGCCGCCTGCATCAGGATCGGACCCTGCACCGCCCACTGGCCGCCGCCGCTGGGCACGAACAGATTCACTAGCCCGGCCGAATAGAAGCTCACGGCGGGCAGCGCGCCCGCGCCGACGCGCGCCATCGCGCCGGCGATGGCCGCGATCAGCCCCGTGCCGGTCAGCAGCCCCATGATGCCGGCGTAGAACGGGAACTGCAGGATGATGCCTGCGCAGCCCTGGACCGCGTCGTTGATCGCGCGCCCGTAGGCGACCAGCGAGCCGTGCAGCGCCACGCCGAGGAACAGGAACAGGAAGTTGATGAGGTTGGGGTCGAGGCGGCCCAGACCCTGGCGACGCACGATGATGATCCACGTCGCGAAGCCGAGCAGGCACAGCACCGCCGTCAGGATGCGCGAGCGTTCGAGCCGCGCGGCCGGCGTATCGGGGGAGTCGACCGCGCCGGCTCCCAGCGCGCCGAGCTCCGGCGCGGCGCTGCGACGCGTGGGATCGCGCGGCAGCATCCGGATCAGCACGAAGGGGACGATGACCAGCAGGAGCGCATTGCCGACGAGGTTCGATACGGAGCCGATGGTGGAGCCGAGCGGCATCACCCCGACGGCTTTCGCGGTTCCGGCACCGAGGATTTCGGTCAGGTCGCGGGCGAGCGTGACCTTGAGCGGCGCCGAGCCACTGAGCCCGCCGTGCCACACCAGAAGCCCCGTGTAGCCCGCTGCTGCGAGCAGTGGGTAGTGCACGGCCATGCCGCGTTCCCGCGCGCGCTGTCCGACCTGCCGTGCCAGAAGCGCCCCTGCGATCAGGCCGAGCCCCCAGTTGACGAGCGCGAGCAGCATGGCGCCCGCCGACACGATGGCGATCGCGCTGGCGGGGGTCCGGGCGCGGTCGGCGAGGCGATCCAGCGCGCGGCGCACCGGCGGGCTCGATGCGAGGGCGTGTCCCGTCACCAGGATCAGGCACATCTGCATGCCGAAGGCGAGCAGGTTCCAGAAGCCCTTGCCGTGGCCGCTGCCGTCGAACCAGGCCGCGAGCACGCGCGCCGGGTGGGGCCCCACGTAGGCGAAGGCCAGCGCGAACGACACGAACGTCAGGAGCACCGCCAGCACGAACGGATCGGGGATGAAACGCCGTGTGAAGCGGGTCAGGGCGCTGCCGAGTCGCTCGAGCATCGGACCGCGCCCGACGCTAGACGATGGGCTGGAAGGCCGCCAGGGGCGTGGGCAACCCTGTGTAGGGAAAGGTGGTTGTAGTGCGCGCTGTCGCGTTTCCCACCGGCAGCGGTGTACGATGTCGCCACCTTTTCAGGAGGCAGAATCATGAAGAACAGCTCTTGGCTTGCGATGGGCTCTGTCGCGCTGGTGTTGGGTCTAGCCGCCGGATGCGGCGGCTCGTCGAGCACAGGCGCCAGCAGCAACAACAAGGATGGCGGCGCCGGAACGGCCGGCACTGGCACGGGTGGTTCCGGCACCGGTGGGAGTGCCACGGGCGGCACCGGTCAAGGTGGAAGCGGCGCGACCGGCGGCACCGGCCAGGGCGGCGCGGGCGCGACCGGCGGCACCGGCCAGGGCGGCGCGGGCGCGACCGGCGGCACCGGCCAGGGCGGCGCGGGCGCGACCGGCGGGACGGGCGGCACCGCCGCGCAGTGCCCGGGCTCCCAGCCGAACAACCTCTCGCAGTGTACCGATCAGGGACAGAGCTGCGACTACGGCAGCACGACCTGCACCTGCAACAACTTCCACCGCTGGGCGTGCGGGCAGTGCCCGAACAACCAGCCGCAGAACAATGCCAACTGCCCCCAGCAGCAGACCGGGACGCAGTGCAGCTACGGCAGCACGCAGTGCACGTGCTACGGCGGCAACTGGCACTGCGGGACCTGCCCCAGCACGCAGCCGAAGGACAACAGCAGCTGCCAGGGCAGCGGCGGGCTAGCCTGCGACTACAACGGCACGACCTGCGGCTGCTACCAGGGCACCTGGCACTGTGGCGGTGGTACCGGTGGGAATTGCCCCGGCACGAAGCCCAACCCTGGTGACAACTGCACCAGCGGTGGGTTCCAGTCCTGCCCGTACGGCAACTCGACCTGCTACTGCATCCAGGGCAGCTGGGCCTGCAACTAGCGGCCGGTGCGAGGACGGCTCGAGCGCGCCCTGACGGCGCCTCGAGCCGTGTTCGCAATCGGGACACGCGCGCGAAATAACTGCGTAGCGGGGCGGCAAGCCGGCTAGTGCTGCGCGCCCCGCACGGGGCCAACATACTGCCCCCTGGGTGGAAGTCCGTTGGACCGCCGCATGGTGCCATGTGGCGTGTTCCGGATCAGGACGCAGTTGTTGCGCGACTCTGATTCCCATCAACCGCATTTCTCCGGGGGCACGTTTCTTGCGAAGCGCGCCGCGAGATGACCACCGCACATGCTCCGGAGGCCGCGGGTGCGCGCTCTCCGGCCCGGGTAGAGCAGTTCGTCTACGACGACGCGATCGTCCGCAAGTTCGCCGCCGCCACGATCATCTGGGGCTTCGTGGCGATGCTGGTGGGGCTGTGGCTGGCGCTGATGCTCGTTGTGCCTTCACTGAGCTTCAACGAGCCGTGGCTCACCTTCGGCCGGCTGCGTCCGCTGCACACCAACGCGGCCATCTTCGCCTTCGCCGGCAACGCGATTTTCGCGGCGATCTACTACTCCAGCCAGCGTCTGCTCAAGGCGCGGATGTGGAGCGACAAGCTCAGCAAGATCCACTTCTGGGGCTGGCAGGCGATCATCGTCTCGGCCGCGCTGACCTTGCCGTTCGGCATCACCCAGTCGAAGGAATATGCCGAGCTGGAGTGGCCGATCGACATCGCGATCGCCGTGGTGTGGGTGCTGTTCGCTTTCAACTTCTTCGCGACGATCACGAAGCGTCGCGAGCGGCACATCTACGTCGCGATCTGGTTCTACATCGCGACCATCGTCACGGTCGCGATCCTGCACATCTTCAACAACCTGGTCGTCCCGGTCGGGCTGTTCAAGAGCTACCCGATCTACGCCGGCGTGCAGGACGCGTTCATGCAGTGGTGGTACGGGCACAACGCCGTCGCGTTCTTCCTGACCACGCCGTTCCTCGGGCTGATGTACTACTTCCTGCCCAAGGCGGCGAACCGACCCGTCTATCTCCTACAAGCTCAGCATCCTGCACTTCTGGTCGCTGGTCTTCATCTACATCTGGGCGGGACCGCACCATCTGCACTACACGGCGCTGCCGGAATGGGCGTCGACGCTCGGCATGGTCTTCAGCGTGATGCTGTGGATGCCGTCCTGGGGCGGCATGATCAACGGCCTGCTCACGCTGCGCGGCGCCTGGAACAAGGTCGCCGAGGACCCGGTGCTCAAGTTCTTCGTGGTCGGCGTGACGTTCTACGGGATGGCGACGTTCGAAGGACCGATGCTTGTCGATCAAGAGCGTCAACGCGCTCTCGCACTACACCGACTGGACCATCGCCCACGTGCACAGCGGCACGCTCGGCTGGAACGGGTTCATGACCTTCGGGATGCTCTACTGGCTGGCGCCGAGGCTGTTCCAGACGAAGAAGCTCTGGTCGAAGAAGCTCGCGGAGGTCCATTTCTGGATCGGCACTATCGGCATCCTGATGTACATCGTCGCGATCTACGCGGCGGGCGTCACGCAGGGGCTGATGTGGCGCGCCTTCGACAGCACCGGGCGGCTTGCCTATCCCGACTTCGTCGAGACCGTCGTCCGCATCATCCCGATGTGGTGGGTCCGCGCGGTTGGCGGTGGGCTCTATCTGACCGGCGTTGTCCTGGCGATGATCAACCTGTTCATGACCTGGGCGTTGCGCCCCGAGAAATACGAGGAGCCGGTCCACGAGGCGCCGGCGCTGGGCGAGTACACCGGCTACACGCCCGAGTTCACGGTGCCCAAGCACGCCACCATGCTGACCTTCGCCTACAGGGTGCAGTACTTCATGAAGGCGGAATGGCACCGCGTATGGGAGCGCAAGCCGTTGCGCTTCACCATCTGGGTCACGATCTCGGTAGCGACGGCCTCACTCTTCGAGATCATCCCGACGTTCTTGATCCGGTCGAACGTGCCCACCATCGCATCGGTGAAGCCGTGGACACCGCTCGAGCTGGAGGGCCGTGACATCTACGTGTCGGAGGGGTGCTACAACTGCCACTCGCAGATGATCCGCCCGATCCGCTCGGAGACGGAACGCTATGGGGAGTACTCGAAGCCGGGCGAGTCGGTCTACAACCACCCGTTCCAGTGGGGCTCGCGGCGCATCGGCCCGGACCTGGCGCGTATCGGCGGAAAGTACCCGGATCTGTGGCACGTGCGTCACATGGAGAATCCGCGCTCGGTGACGCCACAGTCGATCATGCCCCGCTATCCGTGGCTGTTCACGAAGCACATCAACTTCGGCGGCATCGAGAAGAAGATCGACGTGATGGTGATGCTCGGCGTCCCGTACGGCCGGGAGATCAACCACGCCGAAGCGTTGGCGCGCGCCCAGGCGCAGAGCGTCGCTGCCGAGATCAAGAAGGAAGGCGGCCCCGCCAATCTGCAGGACAAGGAAATCGTCGCGCTCATCGCGTACCTGCAGCGCGTCGGCACCGACATCAAGAAGCAGCCGAAGAGCCCTGCGCCTGGCGAGCTCAAGGCGGGCAAGCCGCCGTCCGGAACCACGGCGCAAGGCGGGGACCACACCGGGCACCACGCTGGCCAACGTGGCAGCGGGAGGGAACTGACATGAGCCTCAGCGACATCATGGGCGCGATGCGTCTGCACATGTACGCCGAGATCGCGCTCTTCATCTTCCTGGCGATGTTCCTCGCCGTGCTGGTGCACGTCCTGCGCAAGAAGAACGAGTCGCGCTTCGACAGCGCGCGTTACATGCCGCTCGACGATGACAATCCGCAGGAGCCGAGGGACCCCGACGGCTGCGACGAAGGAGCGAGGGCGCGATGACCGACAAGAAGCCGGAGAAGGCCAAGGCGGGAGCACCCGCCGAAGCTCCGCTCGACGAGGAGCTCCTGCTGGATCACGAGTACGACGGTATCCGCGAGTACGACAATCCTCTGCCGCGCTGGTGGGTGACCATCTTCTGGGGCTCGTTCGTCTTCGCGCTCTGCTACTTCCTCTGGTACTCGGTGCTCGGCAAGGGCAAGGGGAGGCTCGAGGAGTACCGCGAGGACGTGGCCCAGGCCGAGGCGATCCAGGCCAAGCGCGCCATGGCCGAGAAGGTCACGGAGCAGAGCCTGGACAAGCTGGCGAAGAATTCCTCGGCCGTGAGCATGGGTAGCGAGGTGTTTCACACACGTTGCCTTCCGTGTCACGGCGACCACGCACAGGGCGTGATCGGTCCGAATCTGACGGACGGCTACTGGATCCACGGCAACGGCACTCTTATGGATATCTACAAGACCGTGGACAAGGGCGTGGCCGACAAGGGCATGCCGACGTGGGGCAAGCAGCTCAAGCCCAAGGAACTCAGGGCGGTCGTGGCGTACGTGGGAACCCTGCGCAACACTAACGTCAAAGGGAAGCCCCCGCAGGGCCACCAGGTGAAGAGCCTGAAGTAACCGGGGGGAAGAGAGACGCGAAATCAATGGCCGGTCAGCTGTCAGCACCCGAGCGCGTACTGCCGACGCTGAACGCCGACGGCACACGGCGCTTGATCCGCCCGAAGCTGTACAAGGGCAAAAAGTACGGGGCGCGGCTGATCACTGCCTGGGCGCTGATCGCACTGTTCGTCGCCATTCCGTTCATCAGGATGAACGGAAAGCCGCTCATCCTGCTCGACGTGCCGCGACGGCAGTTCCATCTGTTCGGTCACACATTTCTGCCGACCGACGGCGTGCTGTTGATGTTCCTGCTCTTGTCGATCTTCGTTGCCATCTTCTGGGTGACGGCGCTCGTCGGGCGGGTGTGGTGCGGCTGGGGCTGTCCACAGACCGTGTACATGGAGTACGTGTTCCGGCCCATCGAGCGGCTGTTCGAGGGGGACCGCGCGGCGCAGCTGCGTCTGGACCGGAAAGGTCCTGGCCTGCGTCGTGTCGCGAAGTACGGCGTCTTCGCCGTCGTTTCCGTGCTCCTCGGCAACTTGTTCCTCTCCTACTTCGTCGGAGTCGACACGCTCTGGATCTGGATCCGGCGCTCCCCCGTCGATCACCCGGCATCGTTTCTGGTGATGGCGGTCACCGCCGGACTCGTGTTCTTCGATTTCGCTTATTTCCGCGAGCAGATGTGCACCGTCATCTGCCCGTACGCCCGCTTCCAGTCGGTCCTGCTCGACAAGAAGTCGCTGATCATCGGCTACGACGAGAGGCGCGGCGAGCCGCGCGGCAAGGGCAAGCCGCGCCCCGGCGAGGGTGATTGCATCGACTGCAATGCCTGCGTTGTCGCCTGTCCTACGGGTATCGACATCCGCGAGGGACTCCAGCTCGAATGTATTGCCTGCGCGCAGTGCGTCGATGCGTGCGACTCGATCATGGATGCTATCCACAAGCCGCGCGGCCTCATCCGGTACACCTCGCAGGAATCGCTGGAGACCGGCAAGAAGACGAGGCTTGTGCGCCCGCGCGTGCTCATCTACCCGGCGCTCTTCGCGGTATTTTTCGGGGCGCTGCTCCTCATGGGCTCCCGCCAGGGCAGCGCCGACGTGACGGTATTGCGCGGCCTGACGGCACCCTATGTGATCGATTCGACCGGGATCCAGAACCAGATCCGCATCAAGATCGAAAACCGCAGCGGCAGCGCCCAGGCCTATGGGATCCGGCTCGAGGGCGCCGACGGAGCTCACCTTATCGCCCCGGAGAATCCGCTCCGGGTGGCGGACGGAGAGCACGAGACGACCACGGTGTTCGTGATTGCGCCGCCGTCGCTGTTCCACGACGGCGTGCGGCGCATCACCTTCCATATCGACGACGGACACGGCTTCAAGACGGACGTGCCGTACAAGCTCCTCGGGCCCGAGCACGAGGACGAGCACGAAGGCGACGAACACCACCGACAGCACGAACGGGAGCACCAGTGAGCAGCGAACCGGAAACAGAGCGGAAGAAGGGCGGCTGGAAGCGCCACTACTGGGCGTTGCCGGTGGGGCTGCTCGTCGCGATGACGGTGGGCGAGCTGTTCATGGTCTACACGGCCGTCGACGATCCAGGTTTTGCCGTCGAGAAGGACTACTACAAGAAGGCCGTCCATTGGGATTCCCACATGGATCAGACGGCGGAAAACCAGCGGCTCGGCTGGAAGCTCGCGCTCGAGACCCGCCCCGGCGAAGGACGGGCATGTGGAGCTCCTGGTGCGCATCCGCGACGAGCGGGGGCGCCCGGTCCGCGGCGCTAGTGTCCGTGTGGAAACGTTCTTCAATGCGCGGGCGTCGCACATCCTGACAGCCGACCTCCGCGACGCCGGTGACGGCAGCTACCAGAGCGCACTGCCGATTCGTCACAGGGGGCTCTGGGAGTTCCGCTTCACGGCCACGCAGGGCAGGCGCGCGCTTCACCGATGTCGTTCGCCGCGACGTGGATCCCAGCGGAGGCGCATGATGAGCGCCGCGCTCGTCGTGCCCGTGATGGCGGCGAGCCTTGTCGGCAGTCTGCACTGTGCCGGCATGTGTGGTGGTTTCGTCGCGTTCTACTCGGGTGGTGACGACAACGCCGGACGGCGGCGGGTTTCCGGTCATCTTGCGTACAACGGCGGGCGGCTCGTCACGTATGTGCTTCTCGGGAGCCGTGGCCGGTTCGCTCGGCGCAGCGGTGGATCTGGCGGGCAGCGCTGCCGGCGTCGGGCGGGTCGCCGCCGTGGTGGCGGGCAGCGTGATGGTGCTCTGGGGGCTCGGGCTTCTGCTCTCGAACGCGGGGCTCAAGCTCTGGCGCCTGCGGCCGCCGGCGTTCCTCGAGCAGCGCACGGTGCGCCTCTTGGCATCGCTGAAGGGACGGCCGCCGGTGGTGCGGGCGGGGCTCATCGGTCTGTCGTCGACGCTCCTTCCGTGCGGCTGGCTGTACGCGTTCGCGGTGACCGCAGCGGGCACCGGCAGCGCCCTCGGCGGCGCGACGGTGATGGCCGCGTTCTGGGCCGGGACGGTTCCGGTACTGTTCGGGTTGGGGCTCGGCCTGCAGAGCGCGACTTCGAGGCTGCGCCGCCACGTTCCGGTGGTCAGTGCGCTGGCCCTGATCGTGGTGGGGATGTTCGGCGTTCTGGGCCGCGTGAACGTTCCGTCGCTCGCCGCGCGCTCGGCGCGTCACGCTGTCCACCTCTCTCTGCTACCGGCCAAGCCGGTCCGCCATCCGGCGGGGCACTAGCCATGGTCGCGTCCGCAGCCAGAGCCCCGGCGCACCGGCGTGGAGTGCACCCATTGCGGGCTGCCCGTGCCGGTGGGGATGGTCGAGCCGGGTGCCGCCGAGCAGTTCTGCTGCAACGGCTGCAGGACGGTCTACGCGGTGCTGCACGATGTGGGGCTCGATGCCTATTATGATCTGAGGGAAAGTGCCGGAGAGCCGGGGCAGCGCGCGCGCACCACCGACCGCAGCTACGCCGAGTTCGACGATCCCGCGTTTTCCGAGCTGTATTGCCGACCCGTGGGCGATGGCTTGATGAGCGTGGAGCTGTCCCTGGAGGGCGTGCACTGCTCGGCGTGCGTATGGTTGGTCGAGCGCGTATCGCTGATTATCGACGGCGCCGTCGAGACCGTGCTCGACGTGGGGCGATCGGTGGTGCGCGTCGTCTGGGATCCAGAGGCGACGACGCTCAGCGGCATCGCGCGCACGCTCGATTCCTTCGGCTACCCGTCCCATCCGCGCCCCGGCGCAGGGTCGGCCGAGCTCGGCCGACGCGCGGACCGCGCGCTGCTGGGCCGGATGGCGGTGGCCGGTGCGGTGGCGGCGAATGTGATGTTGATGGCGGCCGCGCTCTACAGCGGCATGTTCCACGGCATCGAGCCCCAGTACGTGCGGTTGTTCGCCTGGGGCAGCTTCATCGTGACCCTGCCCGCTGTCTTCTGGTCGGCAACGGTGTTCTACAAGGGCGCGTGGGGCGCGATCCGCACGCGGACGCCGCACATGGATCTGCCGATCAGTCTCGGTATCATCGCCGGGTTTCTGTGGGGCGCGTACGCCACTTTCAGCTCCTCGGGCGAAATCTATTTCGATTCCGTCACGGCGCTGATCTTCCTCCTGCTGGTGGGTCGCTGGGTGCAGCGCCGGCAGCAGCACGCGGCACGCGACGCGGCCGAACTGCTCTATTCGCTGGCGCCGTCCAGCGCGCGCGTCGTCGAAGGCGAGCAGGTCAGGGAGGTGCCGATCCAGGCGGTGCCGCTGGCTGCCATCGTGGAGGTGCGCGCCGGCGAGCACTTCCCGGTGGACGGCGATCGTCACCTCGGGCGACTCGACGCTGGATGCCTCGTTGCTCACCGGCGAGTCGCGCCCGGAGCGGATCACGCGCGGGAGCGCCGTGCACGCCGGATGCGTGAATCTCGGCTCGCAGGTCCGCATTCGCGTCGAGCAGACGGGCGAGAGCACGCGCGTCGGCAGGTTGATGAAACGGGTCGAAGAGGCTGCGCGTCGCCGCGCGCCGGTCGTTCTGTTGGCCGATCGCATCTCCGGCTACTTCGTCGGGGTCGTGTTGGTGCTCGCGCTTGTCACGCTGGGCATGTGGTGGTTTCTTGATCCTGCGCACGCTGTCGAGCACGTCGTCGCGCTGCTGGTCGTCACCTGTCCCTGTGCGCTGGGACTTGCGACACCGCTGGCCGTGAGCTGGGCGCTCGGGCGCGCCGCGCGGGCCGGTATCCTGATCAAGGGAGGCGACGTTCTCGAACGGCTGGCAGAGCCGGGTCTGGTCGTGTTCGACAAGACAGGCACGCTCACCGAAGGGCGGCTCGCGATGCAGGCGTGGGAGGGCGACGAGTCGCTCAAGCCGCTGGTGCGCGCCGCCGAGGCGCACTCGGCGCATCCGGTTGCTGCAGCGTTCCTGCGCGCGCTCGGCGACGAACCGGAAGCCGAGGTGAGCGCGCTGTCACAGACCCTGGGCGGCGGGCTCTCGGCCCAGGTCGCCGGTCGGTCGCTCCTGATCGGATCGCAGGCGTTCATCGCCAGCCACGGGCTCGACGTTCCCGCCTGGATGGCGGAGTCGCTGGCACGCCACACCGAGGCAGCTCGAAGCCCGGTGCTGATCGCCAGCGATGGGCAGGTGGCCGCGCTGGCCGCGTTCGGCGATCCACTGCGCCCGGACGCGGTGTCCAGTCTGCGCGCGCTTCGCAAGCTCGGTTACCGCGTGGCCGTGCTGTCGGGCGATCACCCGGACGTGGTCCGGCGCCGTGGTCCGGGAGCTGGGCGAGCCGCTGGTCGAGGCGCACGGCGGCGTGAGTCCAGAGGCCAAGCTCGCCTGGATCGAACGCGCCCAGCAGCACGGCCCGGTGATCATGGTGGGGGACGGCGTGAACGATGCGGCGGCGCTTTCCGCTGCGGGGGTTGGCATTGCGGTACACGGCGGTGCGGAGGCGAGTCTGGCTGCCGCCGACGTGTTCACGACGCGCGCGGGAGTCGCGCCCGTCGTCGATCTGGTGTTGCGGAGCCCACAGAACCCTGCGCGTGATCCACAGGAACCTGATTTTTTCTTTCCTATACAACCTGGTGGGCGTGGCGCTTGCAATGGCCGGGCTCATCGGTCCGCTCCTGGCGGCCGTTCTTATGCCCCTGAGCTCGATCACCGTGGTGACGAGCTCCTTCCGGTCGCGCACTTTCGATGCCGGCCGGCGCCGCCCGAGCGCGGTGGAGAGCAACAACCCCCACCCTCTCCCAAGTCCGGAGTACTCGACATGAGCGTCATCTATCTTCTGCTGCCTTTGGCCCTGCTCGTCTCGACGATGGCCGTTGCTGCGTTTCTGTGGGCTACCGGTCGCGGCCAGTTCGACGATGTCCAGACCCCTGCCATCCGCATGCTTCACGACGACGACGACCTGGCCCATCAGCACGCGCAGCGCTGACGTTGGCGCTGGCCGAGGGCGGGGGACCTCCGGAGCCTGCGCCCACCCTTTCGCGCAAGACTTGCGTCCCGTTGTGCACAGCGCGACAGAAAATCGGCTTTCCCATGCGGAGCCAGGTCCGGCCCCCCGGCACGTTGATTGCTTGCCCCGATACGAGTCGAACCTGACCAGCGCATGAGCCCTGTCGATCAGAGCCTCCCCGGGTCTCCACGGTGGGAGCAGCATCCGGTCGTGGTGCAGTGGGAGCTCGCTGCGGCGCGCGGTGCGACCGTTCGCAAACCGGCCTGGCAGACGCTCGCCGGGGGCAGTCGGGAGCTCGACACACTCGAAGCCGAGCGGATGGTGAGAGATTCTCGCTGCAGCCGGCGTGTCGGTGCTCACGCTCGCGTGGCACGGTGGAGCGCTGCGCGACGACCTTTGTGCGTTGGTGCGACTCGCCGAGCGGCACGGGCTCGAGACCTGGCTCCGGAGCCGCGGCGGCGATGCGCTCGACCTCGAGCTGGCCCAGGAGCTGGCCGCTGCCGGGCTGGAAGGCTTTTCGGCGGCAGTCGACGCCCCCGTTTCCCGTGAGCAGGAGGACAAGTCCTTTGCGGCATTCCGCGTGGCGGAGGCCGCTGGGCTGTCGCTGTGTGCGGAAACGGCGGTGAACCGACGGAACATCGAGCTTCTGTCGACGATCCGCACGACCGTGAGCGCTCTGGGCGTGGTGTGCTGGCATCTCCACTACCCGGTGTCGGATCCCGCCGCGATGCCGACGGCAGAGCAGGTCGAGCGGTCGCTCAGCGAGCTCGCGGAGGTCGAGCAAGAGCTGGGCTTCTGGTTGGAGCTGACCGCTGCGCCGCAGTACCAGCGTATCCGCACTGCGCTGGGCCTGAAAGGCAAGAGTCGCGCGCGCGCGCTGGGCGATGGGCGGGGTCTGATGTTCGTGTCGTACTGCGGTGACGTTTTTCCCAGCGCCGAGCTTCCCGTTCCCTGCGGGAACCTGCGCATGCACGATCTGCTCGACGTGTACCGCTTTCACCCTACGTTCCGAACGCTGCGCGACTCCAGCATGCTGCACGGCCGGTGCGGCGCCTGTGAGTACCAGCGGACCTGCGGTGGGTCCCGCGCGCGCGCCTACGCGCTCGAGGGCAGTCTGTTGGGGGGCGATGCGCTCTGCATCCACTCGCCGCAGGCGCTGTCGCGCAGGAGCTTCCCCTAGGGTCGACCCCGGTCCCGCGGCTCCTGGCGGCAGCGGGGCTGCTCGACGGGCGGCGCGCGACGACGCATTGGGCCTCGTGCGACGCGCTGGCGACTCTCTTTCCACAGGTGAGCGTGGAGCCGGACGCGATCCAGGTGCGCGTTCCGGCGCCTGGACGGTTCGGTGCAGCTTGACGGGGACCAGCGCGAAGCTTCGCTTTCCTGAGCTCTCGAACAGCCGGCGATCGGCGACCAGACGGTAGAGCGGAAGCTCCCTGCCCGGGTTCCGACGCTGATCACCGCCGGCACGAACGACGTCGCCACCCCGCCCGCCGTGATGCAGCGCCTCCACCGCCGTATCGCGAAAAGCGACTACGTCCTCGTCGAACGCGGAACGCATTACACGCCGCTCGAATATCCGGCAGAGGTGAACGAGGCGATCGAGCGGTTCCTTGTGGAGCGCGTGTTCGGGGAGAGCTTTCGGCAGTGAGCGGCGGCGCGTCGAGCGGAACATGGCGTCCGAAACCGCGATCGGGGGCGGCGACGACCCATTGCCAAGTGCCCGGCGTTCCGGCTATTCAGATTGGTTAGGGCGCCCGATGGCGCGTCCTCCCTGCGCTTCTCAACCAAGGATCATCAGCCATGAGAAAAGCATTCATTGCGTTGTCTCTCGTTCTATCCGCGATGGCCGGCGTGGCCGCGTGCAGCAGCAGCAGCAACAACGGCGGTTCGGGTGGCGGTACCGGCTGTCCTGGCCCCGGCTCGTGTGCTGCGATGGACCAGTGCGTGCAGGCCCACTGCGAAAGCAAGCTGCAGGCCTGCGCAAGTCCTTGCTCGGCCATGATCTCGTGTGAGAACAAGTGCGGCTGCAGCAACACCTCGTGCATCGGGAACTGCGGCCAGCAGATGACCCAGGCCTGCTCGAGCTGCTACCAGGATGTCACCACTTGCGTGCAGCAGAACTGCGCCAACGTGAGCTGCGGCACGGGCGGCACGGGCGGTTCGGGCGGTTCGGGCGGTTCGAATGGAACCGGCGGGACGCCGGGCGTGGACGGTGGCGGTGCCACGTGCGCGGACCTGGCGGCGTGCTGCGCGCAGCTGCCGGCCGCTGATCAGCAGAGCTGCAACTCGATCGTGTCGAACGGCAACGATTCGGTTTGCGGTCAGGCCCTGAGCGGCTTCAAGGCGGGCGGTCTCTGCCACTGAAGTCGTCGTCGTGCGCTGCCGTCGAGGGGGCCCGGAGCCAATTTCGATCCGGGCCCCCGGCGCGAGCGTGGGCGGCTTGTTTTTCTTCTTCGCGCTGCACGTCACGGGTCGAGGCGTGCAGCGAGAAGCCGCCCAGGCTGGCGCACGGCGCCTTGGTGTGGAGGAGCTCGGCTCTGCCGCGCAGCGTGATGGGATCCCGCTGGCGCAGCGCGGGGCCGGCAGGTGCGACGCCGAGCGTGGAGGCAGCGGCGGACTCGGCGAGCGCGGGCTCGCTCTCGGCGAGCGTCGCGTCCGGCCTATCGGACGATGAAGTCCGACGCGAATCGCTTGGCAAGAGTGCGCCTGCCATTCGTCGGTGTGACTCCACTTCCGGGCGGAGCGATGGGCTTCGCCTCGATGCGGTTCAAGATCAGCGAGCACGGTCCCCGGACAGCTCCAACACGACGGCCCATGATGAGCCGAGCGAGGACGGAAATGATCGCCAACACGAGCAGCACGTGGAGAAGGGCGGGGCGCGCGCGGGCGCGAGGATCCCGGGTTCTAGCTCCTCCGGCGGACGTGGATCCCGGGATGCAGCGATGCGCCGCACGGGGTCGTCGTGGATCCGTCGCGAGGGTTCGTGATCGTGGGATGCTCCGACGGCGTTCAGTGAGCCGTCTGCGCGGCGCGCTGGGGCAGGAGCCAGATGCAGCCGAGGATGAAGACGATCAGCGCGCCCGACGCGGAATAGCGGCTCAGGGCGAGCCCGCCGGAAGCGTGCGGCTTGTCGAGGAAGTCGCCGACCACGGCGCCGAGCGGCCGCGTCAGGATGAACGCAGTCCAGAACAGCACCGTGCGCGAGACGCGCGTGAAGAAGTAGAACCCCGCCACCACCACGAGCAGCACGACGAAGATCCCCACGCCCCCTAGGTAGCCGAGCCCGACCGAGTCGGCGGTCCAGTCGCCGAGCGCGGTGCCCAGCGTCTGCGAGAACATGACCGTCACCCAGTAGAACGTCTCCGAGCGCGGGTTCGAGACGCTCTCGACCGACACCGAGCCCATCACGAAGCGCCAGATCGCCAGCGACGAGAGCAACAGCACAAGGAGCAGCGACGATCCGCCCGCGTAACCGATACCGAGCGACCGATCGGCAAAGTCCGCCATCGTCGTGCCGACCGTGGTGGTGGCGATGATCGTCACCCAGTAAATCACCGGATGGAAGCGCGGCGCCTTGATCTGCACGACCACCGCGACCAGGAACACGACGGCGAAGATCGCCGTCCCGACCAGATAGCCGAGCTTCATCGACATCGAGACCGCATCGCCCCCGGTCTCGCCCAGCGTGGTGGCGGCGATCTTGAGCATCCAGAAGAGGAGCGTCACCTCCGGAACCTTGGCCAGCGCGGGCGTCGTGGCCTCGGGCGTCGTGCTCGTCACGGGTTGGGGCAAGGATGGCACCAGGCACTAGCGTGCGCTACGGCGAAGCATCTGCGATAGAGCTCGTGGCCCATGACCTGCACTGGCAGCACTCGATGCGAGAGCAGCTCTACTCAAGCCGGCACGAGGCGGATCGCCTTTTCGGGGCAGGCCACGACGCACAGGCCGCACGCCCGGCACGCGCCCGCGCGCGGCGTATAGGCGGTCATGCGCCCGTGGGCGCGGCTCTTCAGCTTCATGAGGAAGGAGAGCGCCGCGAAGTCCGCATTCTCGATGCGCCGCACCTCGAACACGTTGTACGGGCACACCGCGTCGCAGTTCTTCTTGCCTTCGCAGCGCGAGCGCTCGACCACGGGCACGAAGCTCCCCGGCTCCGCCCGGCACTTCTCGCCGGGGGCTCGGGGGGTCGTCCACGTCATTTCGGCGTGAGCTTCATGATGCCGTTGTCCGTCGTCCAGTAGATGCTCGTTGCAGTGACGGCGATGCTTGTTGGATTGGCCTGTCCTGCCACGAGTTGGACGGCATTGCCGCCGGTGCGTGCTGCCTTCATGACTGTGCCGGAAGGATCGCGTGTCACCCAGTAGACGCTGTTGGCGTCGACGGCCACGCCATCGGCGTGACTCTGGTTGACGGCGAGGGGGGTGAGGTTGCCGCCCCCCAACGCGACCTTGTACACCGTGCCTTCCGCGAAGCTCGTCCAGTAGACGTAGGTCGAGTCGAGGGCGATCCCGCTCGGCGAGCCGCCTCCCGTGGCGAGCTTGATAGGGGAGCCTCCGCCGAGCGGGACCTTCATCAGGGTACCATCCCCCGAGTTGACCCAGTACGCGTCGACGGCGTCGACGGCGATGGCCGAGGGACCGTTCTGTCCCGTTGCCAGGACACTGTACGAACCACCCGAGAATTTCGCGATGCTGTTGCCGGAATAGTTCGTCCAATAGGCGCCTGAAGCGTTCGCCGCAATCGACCGAGGCGTTCCCTGGTTCGTCGCGATCACGGTGGGCCCGCCTCCCGCCTTGGATTCCTCGCTGACGGTTCCGGCGTAGTCCGTCCAGAACACGTTCGACGCGTCGACGGCGATTCCGTCAGGAGACGGCAACTTGTTCGCGAGCGCGGTCGTTTGGCCTCCACCGACGGGGACCTTGTCGACGAATCCGCTGGGCTCGGTCCAGTAGACGCTCGTGCTGTCCACAGCGAGGTCCCGGGGCGCTCCCCCGGCAAGTTGCACCAGGCATCGGCCATCGACGCAGCTCCCGGCGCACGTGACGTTGCAGCCCCCGCAGTTGTTCTTGTCAGACGTGGTGTCGACGCAGGCCCCGCTGCACACCGCTCCGTCGTTGGGACAGGCGCAGGCGCCGTTCTGGCAGGCGATGCCGGAAGGGCACGCATTGCCGCACTTGCCGCAGTTCTTCTCGTCCTGCTGGGTGTCCGTGCACACCCCGCCGCACAGTGTGCCCGCGCAGCCGTCCGGGCCGGCGTCAGCACCAGCCTGACCCGCGCCGCCACCTCCCATGCCTGCTGATCCGCTGGCCCCCCCTGTGGCGACACCTCCAGAACCTCCACCACCCGCGGAGGCATCGGTTCGGCCATCCTTGAAATCGCCGAGGCCGAGGACCGAGCTACAACCCACGCCACACGCGAGCAGACAACTTATTGCAGAGAAGAGAAGAACCGACCGCATCGCATCCCCGTAAGGCGAGGTACGCGAGCGCTCCCGGCTCGCGTCGTCACCACAAAACAGAACAGGCCAAATCGCTATACTTCCCCTGAGCGCGGGAGTCCATCTGCGCCAAAGCGCATCCTTGGGGCGCCCCTGGAACGAGTGCACCGGGAGACCCACCGGGCCTTGGGTGGCTGGAGGAGGCTGGTCACGAATCGTTCGATCGTTTCGAGTGTGATCGTTCTGCCTTTCTTGTCATGCTCGCCGGTTGCAGCCAGGCGCGTTGGCGTCGCATCCGGCCCTGCGCGCGCGCCTCCGCACGAGCGCGCCCCCTCCGGTCAGATCCCGGCCCTCGCGAGCGCGCGTTCAATGCACGTCGACCTGCGCGAGGCCGAGGCGGAGCCCGCGTTCGGACATCTGGATCGCCTGCTGGGCTCCCTATGGAAGCTCACGCATTGAGCCTCCGCGCCGCCCCGTTCCTTGACAGATCCCGCCCCCGAAGGGCGACCCCGCAGGCTGCGGTCGGTTCAGAGCGGCACTGGGACCAGACCGCTGTGCTGGGCGGTTGTCCCGTCGCCGAGCTGTCCGGCGGAGTTGTCGCCCCAGCACACCACCGAGGCGTCGGCGAGTACCGCGCATCCGAACCCGACGCCAACGTCCAGATCTTTCGCGCCGCTCACGCCTTTCACGGGACGGGTGGCCCCGGTCTTGTCCCAGCACTCGATGCTGTCGCTGTCCAGCAGCGCGCAGGCCTCTAGCGGACCCACAGCGAGCTTCCGTGCCGGTCCGGTCAGCTGGATCTGCGATGGAGCCTGACCGCAACCGCCCTTGCAGTCGGGGTCCAGACTGCCCCAGCACAGCACGCTGCCGCCGGAACGGAGCGCACAGCTCTCGTTGCCGCCGGCCGCCACGTCGGTCGCGCCGCTGAACGGCGCCAGGGCGTTGCCATCGGAAGCGCCGAGCTGCCCGACCGAGTTGTCACCCCAGCAGAACACGCCACCTTCCACCACGGCGCAGCTGTGTCGGGCGCCCACAGCGACGGCGGTGGCTCCCTGCACCGGATGGGCTGGATCTCCGAGTTGGCCCACGTCGTCGAGCCCCCAGCACGCAACGCCTCCGTCTTCGAGCAGGGCACAGCTGTGGGTCGTCCCCGCGGACAGCGAGCGGGCACCGCTCACGCTGCCCACGGTCACCGGCGCGACGCTGTATCCGCCGGTCGGAACCGCGCTGCTGCCGAGCTGTCCGTACGAATTGTCACCCCAGCATCGCACCTCTCCGCCCAGCAGGATCGCGCACGTGTAGCCCGCGCCCGCCGCGAGCGCGCGCACGGTGTCGAGCCCTTCGACCTCCGCGGGCGGCGCGACCGGCGGCGGAAGCCCGCCATCGGTTCCTGCGTCGGGCCCAGCATCGGGTGAAAGCCCCGCGTCGAGGGTTGTGCCGCCTTCGGTCCCGGCGTCGGCGGTCGCCCCCGGTGCACGCCGTCCGAGCCGTCCGCGTTCGTCCAGCCCCCAGCATTCCGCCCGCCCCTTGTCCAGGAGCGCGCAGGCGTGGTCGAGACCCGTGGCTATCCCTGTTGCCCGGGCCTTGCCGTGTAGGCCATTGCAGGCGGGAAGCACGGTCCCGACGAGCACAGAACCCAGGACCACCCCGAAACGCTTGCAGTTCTGCGGCATGCGATGCATCAAGGGTAGCACTAGTGCCACAGTTTGAGGCCGGGCTTTGCGGGCCGGCGCTTGAAGGGTGTCGCAATAGAGGTAGCCGATGCCGGTGCGAAGGCGAAAGCCGTGAAGTGGGCCGAAATCGCGAAATCAGTACTGCTGCTGTTCGTGATCCTGAATCCGTTCGCGTTGTCGGTCTACCTCATCGACATGCTGCAGAACCGTTCAATCCGCACTCTTTCGGGCGTGCTGCTCCGGGCCACGACCATCAGCGCCATCGTGTTCTCGCTGTTCGCCTGGGGCGGCGATCGCATCTTCGCGGACGTGCTGCAAGTGCGCTTCGCGGCATTCCGGATCTTCGGCGGACTCGTATTCGTGATCATCGCGCTTCGCTTCATGGTGTCAGGAGGCGAGGCGCTGGTCAGTCTGCGTGGCGAGCCCGAGCATCTGGCGGGTACGATTGCCATGCCCTTCATGATCGGACCAGGCACCGTCAGCGCGGCTGTGGTGGCGGGCGCGCGGCTTCCGCTGGGCCAGGCCATCCTGTCGATCGTCACGGCCCTGGCGTTGACCGTACTCTCGCTGGTGCTGCTCAAGTTAGGCTTCGACCGCATCCGGGAGCGGAATAGCCGTCTCATCGAGCGCTACGCTGATCTCGCGAGCCGCATCGCCGCTCTGTTGATCGGCACGATCGCCGTCGAGATGGTGCTTGACGGAATAGGCAGCTTCGTTCGCTCGATGTCCGGATCGTGATTCGGCTATACTCCGCTCGATGTATGACGCGATCGTAGTGGGAGGCGGCCCCGCCGGAGCGACGACGGCCACGCGCCTGGCCCAGGCTGGGCGGCGTGTCGTGTTGCTCGAGCGCGAGTCTTTTCCACGCTTCCATATCGGAGAGTCCCTGCTGCCCTGCAGTGTGCCACTGTTCAAGAAGCTCGGGGTGGGAGACGCGATAGCGAGCGCGGGCTTCCTGCCGAAGCACGCCGCCGAATTCGTCACTGCCGATGGTTCGCTCGCGCGCCGCTACCCCTTCGCCGATGGGCTGGTGCGCGGAATCGACTCGGCCTACGAGGTCGACCGCGAACGCTTCGACGAAATCCTGTTGGACAACGCCCGGAAGCAGGGCGTGGAGGTGCGGCAGCCTGCCGAGGTGCGCAGCTTCGACATCGGGGCGCATCGCGTGGACGTCGAGCTGCGCACGGGAGACACGCTGTCGGGTCAGGTGCTCGTCGACGCCACCGGGCAGCGTTCGCTGGTCGCCGGCCGGCTCGGCCTCAGGCAGATGGACGCGGAGCTCAAGAATTTCGCCATCTACTCCCACTTCGAGGGTGCCAAGCGCGGCAGTGGCGACCGCGAGGGAGACATCACCATCGTGCTCGTACCGGACGGCTGGTGGTGGGTGATCCCGCTCGCCGGAGGTCGGACCAGCCTCGGCAAGGTGGCTCCGTCGCGAGCGCTCGGCGGGCGCCGTGCGGACGAGAGCTACCTCGACGACGAGCTGGCGGCGACGCCCTACCTGCGCGAGCGGTTTGCCGGTGCGAAGCGCTCGGCGCCGGTCAGGACCACGTCCGACTACTCGTACCGGAGCACCCGGTTTGTCGGGGACCGGTGGCTGCTATGCGGGGATGCCGCCGCTTTTCTCGATCCGGTCTTTTCCAGTGGCGTCTACCTCGCCAACGCTGGCGGCTTCCGCGCGGCCGAGGCTATCGATCGGGCGCTTTCGCGCGGGCGGCTTTCGCGCCGCTCGTTCAGGCCCTACGAGCGCTGGCTCGAGCACGCGCTCGGGACCTATCGCCAGTTCGTTAGAGGGTTCTACAGTCCCGAGTTCGTCGAAATCCTGATGCGGCCCAGCGATGCGCTGGGGCTGCGGAAGGCCGTGACCTCGTTGCTGGCGGGGGAGGTGGACCGTTTCTCCATCGCCTGGCGCATCTGGGTGCTCCACGCCATCGTTCGCGCCAATCGCGACTGGAATCTCGCGCCGCGTATCGAGGGGCGGCGGGAAGCGGCCGCCCGATTCGACCGGGAGGCGTGACGATGTGAATGCGTTGCGGTTCGAGAGCGTCGCCCTTCTGCTGCTCCTGTGCGCTTGCACGACCGGAAAGCCGCCCCGGACCGCAGAGGATGCGCTGGCCCGCATCGAGCGTCATCCGCAGGCCTTCGTCCAGCACGTCGCCGAGTTGCGCCAGCTCGACAACAGCCGGCCAGCACGGGTGGTCTTCGAGGACGAGGCTGACTTCCTCCGCGCGCTGGAAGCCCACGGCAAGCAGGACATAGCCAGCGCCGGTTCCGATCGAGGTGCACTCTACCTGGCGTTCGGGCTCGGGCCAGAGAATGCCGGGAATGGCAGCTCCGAGAAGGCGGTCGTGGAGGAGCAGGTGGTCGCCTTCTACGACGAGAAGTCACACGTGATCCACGTGCGGCGCCATCCGCCGGTCGAAGGCAAGGACCCGATCGAACCAAGCTGGGTGCTGGCCCACGAGGTCGGTCACTCGCTCCAGTACCAGAACTTCCGCATGCCGGTGCTCGAGCGGATCCGCGAAGAGGATCGGCTGCTCGCCGTGAACGCGCTGGTCGAGGGCGACGCGATGCTCACGATGATCGCGTACGTAGCGGACGAGCGGCACATTCCGCTCGGGCGCGCCTTGGTGCAGGCGTCCCGCCACTCCGACCAGGGCCACGTCGAGAAGTACGCCCAGCGTAGCGGCGCCGCTCCCGTGCTGCTCGATGCGCCGTCGATCGTGCGGCAGCGGCTGATGTTCCCCTACCTGTCCGGCACCCACTTTGTCGGTGCGCTGTACCGTGCCGGCGGGCTTGCGCTGGTCGATCGCGCATTTGGCCGGCTGCCCACCACAACCGAACAGGTGCTGCACCCGGAAAAGTACCTTGCCGGCGAGCCCGCGGTGCCGGTGCGTACGCCAGCCGTGCCGCCGGGCTACCGGACGATCGCGTCGGGACGCCTGGGCGAGCTGCAGACCCGCGTCGTACTCGGCGAGTGTCTGCCCGTCGCCGAGGCCGCGCAGGCTGCGGCCGGGTGGGGCGGCGACGCCTTCAGTGTTTCCGAGGCGCCGACCGGGAGCTATCTGATGACGTGGAGCAGCGTGTGGGACAGCGAGGCGGATGCCGCGCAGTTCGAACGCGCTGCGTCCGTGATGGCGCACTGCGCGCCCGCCTCCCACGACCTGCCCGGTCTGTTCGCGGTACGTCGCTCGGGTGATCGCGTCGCGTTCGTCCGGGGCGCGCTCGACCCGGGCGCCCTCGATGCAGAGGTCGCCACGCTGCTTTCCCTGCCCGGCGCGCGCCCGGCATCGATCACGCCGTTCGGTCCGATCACGATTCCAGCGGTGAAGCCGGTCCCGCGCGTGCATCCGCCCTATCTGTCCGAGGGGCGCTACGTCAATGAACGTCTCGGCATCCAGGTGCCGCTGCCGCCCGGCTTCAGTGCACGGCTGGATGGCGAGGGGTTGCTCATCCAGAATGCGGGTGCGGCGTTTGCCTCGCTCGATCTCGCCGATTGGGTCGTCGACGCGAAGACCACGAACCTGATGTTCGCCGAGATCGCCAAGGGCGTCGCCAAGGCCATGCGGGGCCACAGGCTTGTCTTCGCAGGCGGCGGCGCAGTGGACACGCCGCTCGGCCGCGCCGCCGAGCGGCGCTGGAACGTCGAGGGCACTACGGCCACGCTCAGCATCCTGCTGCTTCCCGTGTGCAACCAGACGGGCGCCATCGTCTTGTCGCAGGTCTACTCCGACGAGGCGTCCCGCCAGACGCTCGACTGGTGGATCAATGCACTGCGCCCGCTCTACCGGGGCCCTCCGCCGGTGTGCGCGGAGCTGGAGCCGTAGAGTCTCCCGGGTACACGCGAGCGCTGGAATCAGGCGCGTTCGAGCCCGGCGAGCACGGCCTGTCCCATGCCGCTGGTCGAGAGCCCGCCGCCCAGATCCTTCGTGCGTGCGCCGCCGGCGAGCGCGCGATCGACGGCGGCTTCCACGGCGGCGGCTTCCGTTTCCAGATCGAGGCTGTGTCGGAGCAGCATCGCGGCGCTCTGGATGGTGCCGAGCGGATTGGCGATACCCTGGCCAGCAATGTCCGGCGCCGAACCGTGGATCGGCTCGTACAGACCCAGCTTGCCTTTGCCGAGCGACGCGCTCGGCAGCATGCCGAGACTTCCGGACAGCACGCTGGCCTCGTCCGACAGGATGTCGCCGAACATGTTCTCGGTGACCAGCACGTCGAAGCCCGCGGGAGCCGTGACCAGGCGCATGGCGCAGGAGTCCACCAGCTGGTGCTCCAGCGTGACGTCGGAGAACTCACGCGAAATATCGTTCGTGACCTGGCGCCACAGCCGCGACGACTCGAGCACGTTCGCCTTGTCGACCGAGGTGAGCTTGCCGCGCCGGCCGCGTGCGAGCTGGAAGGCGAGCCGCACGACCCGCGCGATCTCGGCGTCGCTGTACTCGAGCGTATCCACCGCGCGCCATCCCTCCGGCGTCTTCTCGCGCAGGCGCGGCTTGCCGAAGTAGAGCCCGCCCGTGAGCTCGCGCACCACGAGCAGGTCCACCCCCGCAACGCGGTCGGCCTTCAGCGGCGAAGCGGCGATCAGTGCCGGGTTCGCCTTCACCGGACGTAGGTTGGCGTAGAGCCCCAGCGCGTGGCGGATGCCGAGCAACCCCTGCTCGGGGCGCACCTTGGCGCTGGGGTCGTCCCACTTCGGGCCGCCCACGGCGCCGAGCAGTACCGCATCCGCGCTCCGGCACGCCGTCAGCGTGGCAGCGGGCAGCGGCTCGCCGGTTTCGTCGATAGCGATACCGCCCATCAGGTGCGATTCGAACCGGAAGTCGTGCGCGAAGCGCGCCGCGACTGCTTCGAGCACCTGGCGCGCCTCGGCGACGACCTCCGGCCCCACGCCGTCGCCCGGCAGCTCGACGATTTTCGCTTTCATGCTCCGGCTGCCTCCCGTGCGGCGTCGGGCCGCGGACTTGTGCTGGAGCCGAGCGGAACGTCGGGTGCGCATGCCCCGCTTTCCGCCAGGCCGTGTTCGATGCTGTCGACCAGCGCCAGGAACGACGCTTCGATGATGTTGGCCGACGCGCCGACGGTGCTCCACGAGCTGTGGTCGTCGCGGCTGTCGATCAGCACACGCGTGGTCGACGAGGTGCCGAACGAGCCGTCGAGGATGCGCACCTTGTAGTCCGCCAGGTGGATCCTTTCCACGGCCGGATAGAACGGGGCGAGCGCCTTGCGTAGTGCCGCATCGAGCGCGCTGACCGGGCCGTTGCCCTCGGCCGCCGTCAGCATCACCTGGTCGCCCACCTCGACCTTGACCACGGCCTCGGCGTAGTTCCCGCTGCCGCGTCGCCGCCCCACCATCACGTTGTAGTCGAGCACGTTGAACAGCGGCCGGTAGTCCGGCGCGCGGCGCTTGAGCAGCAGCGCTACCGAAGCCTCGGCGGCTTCATACGAGAATCCACGCGCCTCGCTCTCCTTGATGGCGGCGAGCGCCTCGACCTCGTCGCCGGCGCTCACGCTGACGCCGAGCTCCTCGGCCTTGCTGAGCACGTTGCCGCGGCCCGACAGCTCGCTGACGACCACGCGCATGTGATTGCCCACCAGCATCGGGTCGACGTGCTGGTAGGCGCCGGGGTGCCGGCGCATGGCCGCCACGTGAACGCCGCCCTTGTGTGCGAACGCGCTGCGGCCGACGTACGGCATGTGCTCGTCCGGAGTGAGGTTCGCGACCTCGGTCACGAAGCGGCTGAGCTCGCCTAGCTCCGCCAGGTGACCCTCCGGCACGCACTGCATGCCGAGCTTGAGCTCGAGATCGGGTACGATGGCGCACAGGTTGGCATTGCCGCAGCGCTCGCCGATGCCGTTGATCGTGCCCTGCACATGACGGGCTCCGGCGCGCACGGCCGCCAGGCTGTTGGCTACCGCGCAGCCGGTGTCGTTGTGCGCGTGGATGCCGAGCGGATGCTCCACCCGAGCGAGCACGTCGCGGACGACCTCCTCGACGCGCCAGGGCAGACCGCCGCCGTTCGTGTCGCACAGCACCAGCACCTCGGCGCCGCCGCGCTTGGCGGCGAGCAGCGTCTCGACGGCGTAGCCGGCATCCGCGTCATAGCCGTCGAAGAAGTGCTCGGCGTCGTAGACGACGCGCCGCCCCTGCGAGGTGAGGTACGCCACGCTGTCCTCGATCATGCGCAGGTTCTCGTCGAGCGCGGTGCGCAGCACTTCCGTGACCTGGAGCGGCGAGCTCTTTCCGAACAGCGTGCACACAGCCGTGCCCGACTCGACGAGTGCGCGCATGCTCGGGTCGTCCGCGGCGGCGATGCCCGCGCGGCGCGTGGAGCCGAAGGCCGTGACCGCTGCGGTCTGCCACTGTTGCTCCCGCGCGCGCGCGAAGAACTCGGCGTCCTTCGGATTCGAACCGGGCCAGCCGCCTTCGATGAAGCCGACGCCGAATGCGTCCAGGCGCTCGGCGATGCGCAGCTTGTCGCTGACAGTCAGCGAGATCCCCTCGCGCTGGGTGCCGTCGCGCAGCGTGGTGTCGTAGATGATGACGGAGTGCGTCATGCCCAAGCCCCTCCACTCGCTGGTACACCCTGGGGATTTTCAGAGGAACGTGGGAAAGCGGGAAGGCTTTCTGGGTCGAGCCCTGCGTCGGCGAGTCCGGCTAATCCAGCGGGTGCTGCGGCGCTGTACGTGGCGCACGACCCGGAAAACCCTCTGGACGAGACGCGCTTCGCGCCCCATCCCTCGACTTGTCTCGCTTCGGAGTTTCGGGCGCGCATCTCAGTTCTCCTTGCTCCGCTCGTACGCCTCGATGCGGTCGTTGAACGAGAAGATGTAGCCGAGCTGGTCGAGGCCCTGGAGCAGGCAGTGCCGCGCGAACGGGTCGACGGGAAACTCTGCCGTACTGCCGTCGGGCAACGTGAGCGTGGTGCTTTCCAGATCCACGGCTACCTCTGCCGCGGCGTCCGCTTCCAGCAACGAAAGCAGCCGCGCGTGCGTCGCCGCGTCGAGCGCCACGGGCAGGAGGCCGTTCTTCAGCGCGTTTTCCTTGAAGATGTCCGCGAACGACGTCGCGACCACAGCCCGGATCCCCCAGCCGAGCAGCGCCCAGGGCGCGTGCTCCCGCGACGAGCCGCAACCGAAGTTGTCCCCGGCCAGGAGCACCTCGGCGCCCTCGGCCTCGGGACGGTTCAACGCGAACTCCGGTCGCGGGCTGCCTTCGGAATCGTAGCGCCAGTAGGAAAAGAGCTGCTCGGCGAGCCCCTGCTTGTCGATCGCCTTCAGGAAGCGCGCGGGGATGATCTGGTCGGTGTCGATGTTATCGAGCGGCAGCAGAACGACGCGCGAGCGGACGCGGGTGAAACGGTTCATCGAGCGGCTCCTTCGAGTGTGCGGACGTCGGTGACCCGGCCGGTCACCGCCGCGGCGGCAGCCGTGAGCGGCGAGGCGAGGAAGGTGCGCCCGCCCTGGCCCTGGCGTCCTTCGAAGTTGCGGTTGCTGGTGCTCACCGAATACTGCCCGGGAGCGAGTTGGTCGCCGTTCATGGCGATGCACATGGAGCAGCCGGCCTCGCGCCACTCGGCTCCGGCGTCCTTGAACACGCGGTCGAGCCCCTCGGCCTCCGCTTGGCGCTTCACGTCCTGCGAGCCGGGCACGATCAGCGCGCGCACGCCCGGTGCGACCTTGCGCCCCCTGAGCACCGATGCGGCCTGGCGCAGATCGCCCAGGCGACCGTTGGTGCAGGAGCCGACGAAGACGACGTCGATCTTGTGGCCGAGCAGTGAACGGCCTGGCTCCAGCGCCATGTAGCCGAGCGCTTTCTCGAACGCATTGCGCGCGGCGCCGTCCGGGAAATCGCCGGAGAGGGCAGGGGAGCCGTGATGGGAATGCCCATGCCGGGGTTCGTCCCGTAGGTGATCATCGGTTCGAGCGCGCCGGCATCGAGCGTCACGCTGCGATCGAAGCGCGCGCCCTGGTCGCTGGGCAGAGCGCGCCAGCGTTCGAGAACCCGATCCCAGTCCGCGCCTTGCGGCGCCATCTCGCGGCCGGACAGGTACTCGAAGGTGCGGTCGTCGGGCGCGATCATGCCGGCGCGGGCGCCGGCTTCGATGCTCATATTGCAGATGGTCATTCGGGCTTCCATGTCGAGCCCGCGGATGGCGCTGCCGGTGTATTCCATGACGTGGCCGGTGCCGCCGGCGATGCCGATCTTCGCGATCAGCGCGAGGATCACGTCCTTCGCCGTCACACCCTCGGCGAGCTCGCCTTCCACGCGGACCTCGAGCGTTTTCGGCCTGTACTGGAGCAGGCACTGCGAGGCGAGCACGTGCTCCACCTCGCTGGTGCCGATGCCGAACGCGAGTGCGCCGAAGGCGCCGTGCGTCGAGGTGTGGCTGTCGCCGCACACGATGGTCATGCCCGGCTGCGTGAGTCCGAGCTCCGGACCGATGACGTGCACGATGCCGTTGTGCTCGCTGCCCATCTCGTAGAGACGGATGCCGTTCTTCTCGCAGTTCTCCCCCAGGCGCGCGAGCTGGGCCTTGCCCTGCGCGTCGATGACGGCGAGCTGCTTCGGCAACGTCGGAATCGAGTGATCCATCGTGGCCAGGGTGCGGTCCGGGCGGCGGACGCGGAGCCCGCGCGAATCCAGGCCCGCAAAGGCCATCGGCGAGGTCACCTCGTGCACCAGATGCAGATCGATATAAAGGACCGTCGGCCTGTTCTCTTCCTCGACGACGGCGTGATCGTCCCAGACCTTCTCGAATAGTGTTTTCGGCATATGTTCCTACTCGGCGGAAGCGGCGCTTGCGGACGCCGTGACTTCTGGCGCCGGTGCGTGCTGCAGTGCGACCAGGCGATTCAGCGCGGCCAGGTAGGCCTTGGTGCTCGCGACGATGATGTCGGTGTCGGCGCCGTGGCCGTGGAAGATCGGGCTCGGTTCGGTGCCGCGTTGCGGGTTGAGCCGGCCGTCTCCCTCGCGGGCCCGGAGCCGTACGCTGGTCTCGCCCAGCGCGTCGATGCCCTCGGTGATCGCGTGGACCGAATACTCCACGAGCTGACTCGGCGTCTCCACCAACTGGTCGATGGCCGTGAACACCGCGTCAAGCGGTCCCACGCCGACCGACGCCGCCGTGTGCAGCACACCGTCCGGTCCCTTGAGACGCACCGTGGCGGTTGGCATGCCCGACGTGCCGCAACTCACCTGCAGGCCTTCCAGCGTGAAGAGCTCCGGACCGCGCCCGAGCTCGGTCGCGGCAATCGCGACCAGGTCCGCATCCGTGATCATCTTCTTCTTGTCGGCCAGCGTCTTGAAGCGGTTGAACGCGTCCACCAGCGCCTCGCCGTCGAACGGATTACCGAGCTCCCGCAGCCGGACCGAAAAGGCGTGCTTGCCCGAGTGCTTTCCGAGCACGAGCTTTGTCTGCTGCGCCCCGACGGTCTCGGGCCGCATGATCTCGTACGTTGTCTCGTGCTTGAGCATGCCGTCCTGGTGGATGCCGGCCTCGTGCGCGAAGGCGTTGGCGCCGACGATCGCCTTGTTCGGCTGCACCACGATGCCGGTGCTGGTGCTCACCAGGCGTGAAGTGCGACAGAGCTGCGTGGTGTCGATCCCCGTCTCCAGGTTGAAGAGCGGTCGCCGCGTGTGCAGGGCCATCACCACCTCCTCGAGCGAGGTGTTGCCCGCGCGCTCGCCGATGCCGTTGATGGTCACCTCGGCCTGGCGCGCTCCGTTCCGGATGCCGGCGAGCGTGTTGGCGACGGCGAGTCCGAGATCGTCGTGGCAGTGCACGCTGACGATGACGTCGTCGATGCCCGGCACGTGCTGCTTGATGCCCGCGATGAGCGCGCCGAACTCTTCCGGCATCGTGTAGCCGACGGTGTCCGGGATGTTGAGCGTGGTGGCGCCGGCCTGGATCGCCACGTCCAGCACCTCGTACAGAAACTCCGGTTCGGTGCGCCCGGCGTCCTCCGGGCTGAACTCGACGTCCTCGCACAGGCTCCGCGCGTAGCCGACCATCTCGCGGACCCGCTCGACCACCTCGGCCTTGCTCATGCGCAGCTTGTGCTCACGATGGATGGGCGAGGTCGCGAGGAAGGTGTGGATGCGCGGGAAGCGCGCGTCACGGATGCCCTTCCACGCCGCGTCGATGTCGTTCTTTCCTGCGCGCGCCAGTCCGCAGATGATAGGCGGCTCGCTTGAAGGGCGCCCTGCCACTGCGTCGATGCCGACGCTCTTCGCGATGCTCTGTACCGCCTCCAGGTCGTCCGGAGACGCCGCGGGGAAGCCGGCCTCGATCACGTCCACGCCGAGGCGCGAAAGCGCCCGCGCCACCTCGAGCTTCTCCGCAGACGAAAGCGTTGCGCCGGGCGACTGCTCGCCGTCACGCAGTGTGGTGTCGAAGAAGCGGACATAGTCCGCCGCCGGTCGCGGCGCGGTCTTGCCTTGGCTCATCTGCTCAATCCCCCGGCTTGATGGTTACCGGATCGACGAAAGGCATCATCTTGCGGAGCTCGGCGCCTACCTGCTCGATCTGCTGCTCCCGCTCGGCCGCGCGGCGCTTCTCGAACTCCGGGCGCCCGGCCTTGTTCTCGTCGATCCACTTCTTCGCGAAGCTGCCGTCCTGGATCTCCGCCAGGATCTTCTTCATCTCCGCGCGTGTCTGGTCGTTGATGACGCGCGGGCCGGAGACGTAGTCGCCGTATTCGGCCGTGTTGCTGACCGAGTAGCGCATGTAGTTCAGGCCGCCGCGGTACATCAGGTCCACGATCAGCTTGAGCTCGTGCAGGCACTCGAAGTAAGCGACTTCGGGCTGGTAGCCGGCGTCGACCAGTGTCTTGAACCCGGCCTTGACGAGCTCCGCCGTTCCGCCGCACAGCACTGCCTGCTCGCCGAACAGGTCGGTCTCGGTTTCCTCGGAGAAGGTCGTGGTCAAGACGCCCGCTCGCGTCGAGCCGATGCCCTTGGCGTAGGCGAGGGCGAGCGCATCCGCCTGACCGCTCGCGTCCTGCTCGACGGCGAGCAGCGCCGGTACACCGCCGCCTTCCGCGAACGTCTCGCGCACGCGATGCCCCGGGCTCTTCGGGGCGATCATGCTCACGTCGACCTCGGCCGGCGGCTTGATCGTCCCGAAGCGGATGTTGAAGCCATGCGCGAACATCAGCGTCTTGCCCTCGCCGAGGTGCGGCGCGATGCTCTCCTCGTAGATGGCCGGCTGCGACGTATCCGGCGTGAGCAACATGATCACGTCGCCCCACGTCGCGGCCTCGGCTACGCTCTTGACCGCGAGGCCCGCGGCCTCGGCCTTCTTCCTGCTCTTGCTGCCTGCGTGCAGGCCGATGCACACATCGACGCCGCTGTCCTTCAGGTTCAATGCGTGCGCGTGGCCCTGCGAGCCGTAGCCGATGATAGCGACCTTCTTCGCCTTGATGAGCCCGAGGTCGGCGTCGGCGTCGTAGCGGATCTTTGCCATTGTCTGTCCTTTTCCTTCGTTGTCAGGCTGCCTGGATGCTGCGCCGAGACGAGCCCGGGGCCGATTCGGTGCCGCGGGTCATGGCGACCAGACCCGTCTGCACCATTTCCGTGATTCCGAACGGGCGGAGCACATTGACCAACCCGTCGATCTTGTCCTGCGTTCCGGTGATCTCCGCGATCAGCGAGTCGGGGCCGACGTCGACCACCCGGGCGCGGAAGACCTCGCACAGCTGCAACACCTCGGTGCGCTGTTCCGGCCCGAACTGCACCTTGATCAGCGCCAGGTCGCGCGCGACGTTCGGCTTGTGCGTGATGTCGTCCACACGCAGCACGTTCACCAGCTTGTAGAGATTCGCCTCGATGCGCCGCGCGGTGTCGTCGTCGGCGTCGACGACGATGGTCATGCGCGATACGCCCGGCTCGTGCGTGCGTCCGACGTTCAGCGACACGATGTTGTACGCGCGGCGGCGGAACAGCGACGCCACGCGGTTGAGGACGCCGGGACGATCCTCGACGTAGCTGACGATGGTGTGAAGGCTCCTCTTCTGCGTTGTCATCCTACTTGTCCTTGCCGGTTTCGAAGATCGGGTTGTGGTTTCGATTCGGGGCGGCTCCGCCTTCGCCGGGCATGGGGCGGCGGATCATGTCGTGCAGGTCGGCGCCGGCGGGGACCATCGGGTAGACGCTGTCTTCCTGCTCGACGCGGAACTCGATGACGAAGGTGTCCGTCGCATTGCGCGCCTCGGCGACGGCGTCGGCGATCTCGCTGCGCTGGGTCACGCGCCTGCCCGAGAGGCCATGCGCTTCGGCGAGCTTGACGAAATCCGGGCTCTTGATCGGCGTGGCGACGTAGCGGCCGCCGTAGAAGAACTGCTGCCACTGCCGCACCATGCCGAGATAGCCGTTGTTGATGATGGCGATGTTGACCTTGATCTGCTCCTGCGCCGAGGTGGCAAGCTCGCTCGACGTCATCTGGAAGCCGCCGTCGCCAGCGATGACCCAGATCTCGTCGTCCGGGCAGGCGAAGCGCGCGCCCAGCGACGCCGGCAGAGCGAAGCCCATCGTGCCCAGGCCTCCCGAGGTGAGCAGCCGTCGTGCGTGGTCGTGCTTGTAGTACTGCGCTTCCCACATCTGGTGCTGCCCCACGTCCGTCACGATCAGCGCCTTGCCGTTCGTCAGTCGCCAGAGGTCGTGGATCACGTGCGCCGCATACAGCCGCCCGGTGTCCGGCAGATCGCGGATGTCGCGCACCGCGGAGTCGCCCTTGAGGTCCTCGATACGTGCCAGCCACTCCGGTCGCTCGCGGTGCTCGATTCGCGGCAGCACGGCTGACAGGATCTGGCGCACGTCTCCGACCAGCGGCAGGTCGACCTTGACGTTCTTGTTGATCTCCGCGGGGTCGAGCTCGACGTGGATCTTCTTCGCGTGCGGCGCGTAGGTCTTGACGTTTCCGGTGACGCGGTCGTCGAAGCGCATGCCCAGTGCGATGATCAGATCCGCTTCCTGGATGGCGGTGTTGACCCAGGACTCGCCGTGCATGCCCATCATGCCCAGGCTGCGCGGGTGGGTGGCGGGGAAGCCGCCGAGGCCGAGCAGGGTCTGCGCGACCGGGATGTTGCTCTTCTGCACCAGCTCGAGCAGCAGCGCCGTTGCGTTGCCCTCGACGATGCCGTGTCCGGCGAAGATGAGCGGTCGCTTCGACTCGTGGATCATCTCCACGGCTCGTTCGAGCTCCTCCGGCAGCGGCGTGTGCTCGGGACGGTAGCCGGGCAGTCGCACCGGTTCGTCGCTCCACTCGAACACGGTGCTCGTTTGCTGCGCGTCCTTCGTGATGTCGACGACCACGGGCCCCGGTCTGCCCGAGCGCGCGATATAGAACGCCTCGCGCAGCGCCGGCACGATCTCCTCGGGCCGCGTCACCAGGTAGTTGTGCTTGGTGACCGGTAGCGTGACGCCGGTGATGTCCGTTTCCTGGAAGGCATCGCTGCCGAGCAGCGCCGAGCCGACCTGGCCGGTGATGCACACCATCGGGATCGAATCCATCATCGCCGTCGCGATGCCTGTCACCAGGTTCGTGGCGCCGGGGCCCGACGTGGCGATCGCGACGCCGACCTTGCCCGAAGCGCGCGCGTAGCCGTCGGCCATATGCGCGGCGCCCTGCTCGTGGCGCACGAGGATGTGCCGGATCGGGTAGCCGGCCATCGCGTCGTACGCCGGCATGATCGCGCCGCCGGGATAGCCGAACACGACATCGACGCCTTCGCGCAGCAGTGCTTCCCAGATCAATTGTGAGCCGGTCAGCGTCTCGCCGACGCGATCGACCGTTTCCGCTTTGCGGGTTCCGGGTGGAGTGAGCTCGTTCATGGGTGCCGTCACGTTGTCCTCACGACCTTGATGGCTGGTGGTGCGTTGGCGGTGGATGTTCGGTCGGGAAGAAAAAAGAGCCCCCGCACCAGGGAGGGTGCGGGGGCCGGAGTCTTGGAGTCTTCTCTGGGGAGCTCAGACGGCCGCCGCACCCTGGCTAATAAGCCCGAGTACGAGGTCGAGGCCGAGCAGCAGGACGGACTCCGACCGGAGCGCGGCCGGGAGGGCGCGCGGGCTCGGGATTCGAAGTCGCAGACCTTGTCACCAGCGCAAGGCTGGGGCCGGCCGTGCCCCCGGTCAAGTGCCATTTTCGCAACGCGTCACTGGGGGCATGCGCCCAACCCACTGAAAAGACAGCAAAAATAGCCAAAAGCCGAGGGCTTTGCGGGTAGTCGCGGAGGCGCGTCGCAATCCGGGCTCGCTTCAGTCCTTGCCGGTCTGTGTCGGCGCCACGACCAGCCGCCTCAGCCCGTTCCACGGAAACTCCGCGGTGTGCGGCGTGAGCAGCGGCAGATCGGTGTGCAGGCTGAACCAGGCGGTGCCGACGCCGGGACGGAGCACGTGGATGTTCTCGGCGGGGTTCAGCGCCTGGCCGAGCAGCGCGAGCTTCTGGCCCGACGGCTTCTGTGCGATGTCGAGCACGAGCACGACGTGGCCGGGCTTGCCCTGATGCACGAAGAAGTCTCCGGGGCGGATGTCCGCCGGCTCGACCTTCGTGCCCTGCTTCGAAAGCGACGTGCTGTTCGCCCACGTGAACACGATGTCGAGATAGTTGCGGAACGCGGGATAGTCGATCTTCACTGGCTTGGCGCGGGGCGCCCAGAACACGTTGCCCCCCAGCGCCACGATGCGCTCGCCTTTCGCGTAGCGTGCGAGCGGCATGTCGAGCCCGGTCGCGCCCTCGTAGCTCATGTCCCGCTCGCCCTTCGAAAAGCGCCACTCGGCGTCGAGCCGGACCACAACGTCGGGGCTCTGCTGCAGATCGGCCTTGCCCACATCGATGGCGACGACGGCGGCCAGATACTTTTCGTCGGCGGGATAGATGACATCGCCCTTGTAGCTCTTCACGGGCGTACCCGGCGCGGCGAGCGGCAGTGTGCGCAGCCACGCGCCGAACGATCCCGGGGGTTCCGCCACGCGCTGGTAGCCGGGGGGTGTCTTGAAGCGCGACTCCAGCGTGTCCACTGCCTTCGGTTCGTCCAGCGACTTGTCGGCGAGCCAGGTGTAGAGCTTCGGGTCGGGCTCGGCGCGGGCGGCCGGAGGCGCGGCGCTCGCGCTGGCTGCCGCGTGACTCGCCGGCGGGGCTGCCGCCGAGGCCACAGGTGCGCTCGACTTCGCCGCACGATGCCCCGACGTGTGCTTCTTGCACCCGACGACCCCTGCGAGCACGAGCGCCAGGCCCAGGATCGGACTTGTTCGGAACACGGTCACCGTACGGCACGCGAGGAGGCTCGAAGCGCGCGCGGCCAGCATACACCAGCCGCGCGCCCGCTCCGCATTCTCGATCGCGTTCCCCAAATACCGGAAATTGCGCCGACTATACCGCTTCCAGTACGACCGCGATGCCCTGGCCGCCACCGATGCAGGCCGAGCCGACCGCGACGCGCTTGTTCTGCCTGCGGAGCGTGTAGATGAGGTTCGTGGTGATGCGCGCACCCGTGGCGCCGAGCGGATGGCCGAGCGCGATGGCGCCGCCGTTGACGTTGGTGCGGTCCTCGGGCAGCTCCAGCTCCCGCTGCACCGCGAGGAACTGCGGCGCGAACGCCTCGTTCACGTCGAACAGATCAACGTCCTTCATCGTCAGCCCCGCGCGATCCATCGCGCCCCGGATCGCCGGCGCGGGACCGATGCCCATGAGGGTCGGCTCGACGCCGGCGACGCCCCACTGGAGCAGCTTCGCGAGCGGCTTCAGGCCGTGCGCCTTGCCCCACTCCGCGTCCACGACCACCAGCGCCGCGGCTCCGTCGCAGATGCCGGAGGCGTTGCCCGCCGTCACGACGCCGTCCTTCTTGAACACCGGGGGCAGCTTGGCGAGGATTTCCATGGTCGTGTTCGGACGCGGATGCTCGTCCTTGTCGACGTTCAGCATCTTCCGGCCGGCCTTCACCTCCATGGGTGCGATCTCGTCGGCGAAACCGCCCGACTCCTGCGCCGCCGCCCACTTCTGCTGCGAGCGTAGGGCGAAGCGATCGGCATCCTCACGGGTGACCTTGTACTTGTCGGCGAGGTTCTCGGCCGTGACGGCCATCGGCGTCTTGCAGTAGCTGTCCGTGAGCGCCTCCCAGAGCGTGTCGACCAGCTCGGGCGGCTTGCCGAACCTCGCGCCGTCCCTCAGGCCCCACAGAGCGTGCGGCGACTGCGACATGTTCTCGCTGCCCGCGGCCAGCACAGCGTGCGCGTCGCCGAGCAGGATCTGTTCGGCTGCGGTCACCACGGCCTGGAAGCCCGAGCCGCACAGGCGGTTCACCGTGAGCGCAGGCACCTCGATGGGAAGGCCCGCCTTCAGCCCGACGTGGCGCGCGCCGTAGATGGCGTCGCGGCTGGTCTGCTGCACGTTGCCGAGGAGCATGTGGCCGATTTCCTTCGGATCGATGCCCGACTGGGCAAGCGCCGCCTTGGAGGCGTGCACCGCCAGATCGATCGCGCTCACACCCTTGAGCGAGCCGCTCAGGGTGCCGAAGGGGGTGCGCTTCGCGGCGACGATCCAGATCTCTTTCGATAGCTTTTTCATGACGATCACCTCTATGGCCCGGTTTTCGACGGGACCCATAACGCGTCCAGGGCGTCGCGTCGACGCCTCCAGTGGCGGCGGTCATGCCGTGCTGTTGCGACGCGAGCCCGTTCGCCGACGAGCCGGACGTGGCAAAACGCTACAAATCAGTCCGCGGCCGCGTCACTCGCGCCGGCGTCGTTGTTCGTCGTGGCGTCGCTGCCCGCCTCGGTGGCGGCGTCGTTGTTCGTCGTGGCGTCGCTGCCCGCCTCGGTGGCGGCGTCGTTGTTCGTCGTGGCGTCGCTGCCCGAGTCCTGCGGCGTGCCCGAGTCGTTGCCGCCTGCGTCCTTCGGCAAGGGTCCGCAGATGGGGATGGCCGGCGCGCTCGTGTTCTGCAGGCTCACCTGGAAACAGCCTTCATCCGTGCCGCAGCCGCCGTTGTCGCAGAACGGCATGCAGGTGCCAGTGGCCGTGCCCGCCCCATTCGGGAAACAACCCAGCCCCTCGTCGCACTGCGGTTGTCCGACCACGTTGGTGCAGCTCGCACCCTGGCCGGCGCCCTGCTTGGCGGGCAGGCAGGTGTACTTGCCGTCCGTGTTGTACCAGCACGTCGTTCCCGGCTTGCAGTCGGAGGGCTTGGTGGCGCAGGACGCGCTTCCACCACCGGAGTTGTCGTTGCTGCTGCCGCAGCCGTACGCCGGGAGCGACAGCGCGCCGAGCAGCAACAGACCCGTGATCTTCGCGAGAGACGATCGCCTCGAAGCAAGCATGTGAATAATCCTCCTGCGCGCCGGGCGCGCGAGAGCAGGCTCGCACGGCCGCGGCGCTGCGGGCAAGGGCTCCGGACGGCGGCGAGCACCGATCGGCGCGCAGGGCCAGTTCGCGGTCGCCAGCATGAACGACGGCAGCGCCAACACCCGCCCCGCGTGGACCAGCGGTGGATTCGCCGTATCGTCGACCCGTATCCAGCAGCGAGCGTGGCTCCGGGCGGTGGACATTGGTAGGCTCGGGGCACCGGTGTCGACATTGGACCCCAACCAGCTCGCCGAGCTGGAGCGCGAGAACGATTCGCTGAGGCGGGCGATCTCGCTGTTGCACCAGATCGCCAACCTGGTGCGCGGCTCGCTGGAGCTCGAGCCGACCTGCTACGCGGTGCTCACGGGCGTGACGGCCGGCGTCGGGCTCGGTTTGAACCGCGCCATGCTGTTCCTCGTCGACGAACACGATCGCAACACGCTTCTGGGCGTGGCCTCGGTCGGGCCGAGTGACGCGGCCGAGGCGGACCGCGTCTGGAAGTCGATCGAGTCGGACGCCCCCGACCTCGACGGCCTGTACCGCGCGGGCCTGCGCCGCAGCGCCAATCCGGGTCCGCTCGATCGCCGGGTGCGTTCCATCCGCGTGCCCGTTGACGGCAACAGCCCCATCTCGCTCGCGCTCCGGCGGGCCGCGACCGTGCGCGAGGGCAGCGACGATCTCGACGGCCTGTTGCATCTGCCGACGGCGGTAGCGGCGCCGCTGCGCGCGCGCGACAGCGTGCAGGGCGTTCTGTACGCGGACAACTGCTTCACCGGGCGGCGTCTCGACCCGATTGCCGAGCTGGTTTTCTCGATGGTGGCCGATCACGCTGGCCGCGCTATCGCGAGCGCGCACCACTATGAACGCGTCGCGCACCAGGCGCGCACCGACGCGCTCACGGGGCTCGGTCACCATGGCGCCATGATGGAAGCCGTCGCGGAGGCCGCGGCGCACGCGCGCCGCGCGGGAGCGCCGCTCGGTCTGGCCATGATCGATCTCGACGACTTCAAGAAGGTGAACGACACCCTGGGCCACCGCGCGGGCGATGCGCTGCTCGCCGGCGTTGCCGCGCGCCTGCGCTCGGGCGTGCGGGTCGGCGAGACGCCCTTCCGCTACGGCGGCGAGGAGTTCGCGGTGCTCCTGCCCGGCGCCGATCGCCGCACCGTGGCAGAGGCGGGCGAGCGGATCCGCCATGCGCTGGAGCAGCAGGCGTTTCCCGTCGGCGCCGGACGGACCCTTACGCTGACCTGCTCCGTCGGCGTCGCGTCGCAATCGCCAGCCGAGCTCGACGCGCGCGCGCTCATCGAATCGGCCGACGCCGCTCTGCTCCGCGCCAAGGCTGCGGGCAAGAACCGGGTCGAGCAGGCGGCGGTCGCGGCCGATCGTTGACCCTCGCAGCGGCTTCGGGGACGCTCCCGCCGCGAGGAGGCAGGATGCCGGACGACACCGTGCTGTATGAAGTAGAGGATCGCATCGCGACCCTGACGCTGAACCGCCCGACGCGGCTGAACGCGATCAACGACCGCATGCCGCGCGAGATCCGCGCGGCGGTGGAGCGCGCGAACTCGGACGACTCGGTGCACGTGATCGTACTCACCGGCGCGGGTCGTGCGTTCTCGGCCGGCTACGATCTCGTCGAGTACGCCCAGACCGGGGGCGAGAACCCCGGCGTGCAGTCGATGCCCTGGGACCCGATGGTCGACTTCCGCATGATGTATGAAAATACGCAGTGCTTCGCGTCGCTGTGGAAGAGCTACAAGCCGACGATCGCGAAGGTGAGGGGATTCGCGGTGGCGGGCGGCAGCGACATCGCGCTCAGCTGCGACCTGGTGGTGATGGCCGAGGACGCGAAGATCGGCTACCCGCCGGCACGCGTGTGGGGCTGCCCGACCACGGCGATGTGGGTGTACCGGATCGGCGCCGAGCGGGCGAAGCGCATGTTGCTCACCGGGGACCTGATCGACGGGCGCGAGGCGAAGGAGATGGGGCTGGTGATCGATGCGGTGCCGGAGAGCGGGCTCGACGCGCGCGTGGACCAGCTGGCGCGACGTATGACCGGCGTACCGAGAAACCAGCTCATGATGCAGAAGCTGATGGTCAACCAGGCCTACGAGAACATGGGGCTCGGCTCGACGCAGATGTTCGCGACGCTGTTCGACGGCATCACCCGGCATTCGCCCGAGGGCATGTGGTTCAAGGAGCGCGCGGAGGAGGTGGGCTTCAAGCAGGCCGTGGCCGAGCGCGACAGCGGCGAGCCCATTGCGCCCGGCGTCAGCCGCTCGTTCACGCCAGGCAAACCGAATGAGTCGTGATGCGGCGCGCTCGCTGCCGCTGTTGATGGCGGCCGGGCTCGTGTTCGGTGCGGGTTGTCGCGACAAGCCGACGGCGAAGGCCGAGCCTGCTGCCGCGGGGCACTCTGCGGCCCCGCTGAGCGCGCGGGCGAAAGCTCGAGCGAGCGCCGCGGCAGAGCCGGCGTCCAGCGCAGCGGACGACAAGAACTGCTGCATGGGCTTGAACGACTGCCGCGGCAAGGGCGGCTGCGCCGTACCCGAGTCGCACGCCTGCCAGGGGCAGAACGCCTGCAAGGGCCAGGGCGGCTGCCACTCGCACTGCCCGCACTGAGCTCCGCCGCGGACGTCAGTGCCGGTGCGCGCGGGGCGGCTCGCGCTCTTCTTGCTCGAGCTCCTCGCCTTCGGTATCGACCTCGTCGGGCGCTTCGTCGATCCGTACGCGCGGTCGCGCGCCTTCCACGCGCGTGTGCGGAGGCGTGGCTGCGCGGCGGGTTTCCTCGTCGGCAACGCCGCGCAGCAAGGCGGAGGCGCGCCTGAGCCCCTCGACGCCGCGTTCGCCGATCTCGCGCGAGCGGTCTGCGGCCCTGCGCGGCGCGTTGCCGACGAACAGCGACAGCAACGTCAGAAAGGTCGGGAGCAACACCGTGAACAGCGCCCACACGGCGAGCTGGGCGGCGGTCAGCCCCAGCAGCAGCACGATCATGAGCAGCGGGTGCACGCGCTGGCTGTGGCGACCGCGCCAGCGGGCTTCGCGTCGGCGTCTGTAGGCCGCCCTGCGCTCCTCGTGGGCGTGGCGGCGCCGGGCGTGCCGCTCGCCTCGTGCTTCGTGGCGGGCATCGCGACGGGTCGAGCCGGCGGAGAGCCCGTCGGCCCATTGTTCCCATTCGTGGCGCGTCCTGTCCGCCCAATGCTGCCATTCCTCGCGGGTTCCCCACGGAACGCGAGGGGGAGGCGGCGGCTTGCGTGACTCGCGGTCCGGCCCGCGCCGCGCGCGCGAGCCGGATCGGAGCTGGTCCAGGAGCGGCTCGACGCGCGTGGCGCGCTGGTCGGGATCGGGCTCGAGCATGCGCTTGAGCACGTCGATCACGCCCGGTTCGACGCTGCCGCCCAGGCTGGCGCGCACGTCGATGGCGAGCCCGCGGTGCGGCAGCGCTTCCGGTTCCTGGTTTGCGAGCAGCGTCAGCACGGTGGCGCCGAGGCCGTAGATGTCCGTGGCAGGCAGCGCGCGTCCCTGGAACTGCTCCGGGGCCATGTAGCCGAAGGTGCCGACCACGGTGCTGCCGCCGGCCGGTTCCAGGCTGGCCCGCACCGAGCCGAAGTCGACCAGACAGAACGAGCCGTCCGGGCGGCGGATCACGTTGCTGGGCTTGATGTCGCGGTGGATCACCGGCGGCACGCGGCCGTGCAGGTAGTCGAGGGCCTCGCCGATCTCGTTCAGCAGGCGCACCACTTCGGCCGGCGCGAGCCCGCCGCCGCGCGCGCGGAGCGCGGCCAGGCTCTCGCCCTCGATGCGCTCCATGACGAGATACAGGCAGCCGTCTTCCTCGAAGTGATCGAGGTACACCGGCAGCGACGGATGCGAGAGCTGGGCGAGCACGCGCGCTTCGCGTTCGGCCAGCTCCACGTCCTTCCACGAGCCCGCGCCGCGGATCTGGAAGCGCTTGATGGCGACGGGGCGGCCGCCCTGCTTGTCGACGGCCTCGAGCGTGGCACCCTGCGCACCCTGTCCGAGCACCCGCACGACGGCGTAGCGACCGTCGTGCAGCTCCTGTGCGGGCGCGGCGTCTGGCATGGCTACTTCCCGAGGCCGGCCTCTTCGGAGGCGCTGAGCCCGAGCGCAGCCCAGTCGAGGTCGCCGCGCCCGCGCGCCACCGCAGCCGTCAGGCGATCGCGCAGCAGGCTGGCAAGAGGCATGGGAACGTCGCGCGCGAGCGCCGCTTCGATGACGAGGTTCACGTCCTTGCGTCCCAGCTTCAGACGAAAGCCGGGTGGCTCGTAGCGCTCGCTCGCGATGGCGCGGCCATAGCCCTGGTAGACGGGACAGTTGAAGAGCGTCGAGTAGAAGAGCTCGGCGACCTGCTGCCGGTCGATGCCGCTCTTTTCCGCCAGCGCGAAGGCCTCGCTCATGGCCTCGATCGCCGAGACGAGCATGAAGTTGCCGGCGAGCTTGACGATGTTGGCCTTCGACGGCTCGTCGCCGAACTCGAACACGCCCTGCCCGAGCGCGTCGAAGACCGGCTTGACGCGCTGTCTGGCGGCGGCGTTGCCGGCGGCGCAGATCCAGAGCTTCTTCGCCTTGGCCGCGTCCGGGCGACCGAACACGGGTGCGGCGACGTAGGTCGCGCCGTGCCGCTCGTGCTCGGCGGAGAGTCGCTCCGCGGTCGCCGGCGAAACGGTGCTCATCGACACGTGCACTTTGCCCTTGTCGAGCCCGGCGAGCAGCCCGTCGTCGCCATGCGTCACGGCGTCCAGCGCGGCGTCGTCAGCGAGCATCGTGATCACCACGTCGGCGTTCGCGGCGGCTTCGCGCGGCGTCTTCTCGACCTTCGCGCCCCGTGCCGAGAGCGGCTCCGCCTTGCCGGTGCTGCGGTTGTAGACGCCCAGCGGAAATCCCGCGTCGAGAAGGTTCTCCGCCATGGGCGCGCCCATGTTGCCGAGTCCGATGAAGCCCACGCTATCCGTCATGTCCGTTCGCTCCTGTCCGGTGTCCTGGTGCCGTCAGCTCGTAGGCGGAGTTTGTCCAGCATCGAAGTTTCCAGGGGTAGAGTAATGTCGCTTCCGGTCGCGTGCAGAGCCTTGCAACGCGGCGCGGGAAGCGTAAGCCTCCAGCCCACGAACCGCGAGGGGTGGATTGCTCCACAGACTTCGCGCCGAGCTTGGAGGTAGTTGTCATGGGCATGGAGCATCTGGATCATGGGCGCACAGGTCATTCCAGGACGTGGCGCGGCGTGCGGCTCGCTTTCGCGCTGTTGATCGCGGGGGCGTTCGGCGGTCTCGCCGTGCAGTGCTCCAGCAACAATGGGAAATACGTGGGCAACGGCTCCGGCAACGGCGGCTCGGGGAACGGCACCGGCAACGGCGGCTCGGGCAACGGCACCGGCAACGGCGGCACCGGCGTCGGCGCCGACGCCGGGTTCGTGATCCCGGATTCAGGCGGTTCGGATGTCACACAGGACGCGTTCTATTTCGAACGATCCGCCTCCCGCGAACTGCTCCGACGCCGGAGTCAAGCCGCCCAAGATTGGCGGCACGCTCAAGTGCCCTTCCGACAAGAACCTGCCGGGTTGTCCCTGCGGGTCCGGCGTCAAGCTCGGCGACACCGCAGCGTGCTGGCCGGGCTACCGCAAGAACCGCAATCACGGCGACTGCAAGGACGGCACGACGACCTGCGAGCTGCAGGGCGAGAACCAGCCGGTGTGGGGCCCCTGCCAGGGTTTCACCGGTATCGACCCGAAAACGTACCAGGTGATCACGCCGGGAAGCTGCGGCTGCTTCACCCATGGCAAGTGGAGCATCGACAACACGTCGCCTTGCTTCGCCTGCACCGACCAGGCCTGCTCGAGCGCCAGCGGAGCGGTTTCGACGCTCAAGACCACGCAGCAGTGTCCCGCGTCGGCCACGACGCTGCCGTCGGAGCCCTGGAGTGGCGATACCGTCAGCGCGGACTGCACCGGCAAGTTCAAGCTCTGCTACACGCTCAAGGCGCTCTCGGCGCCCAATGCGCAGCAGGCTGCAAGCGACTGCGTGATGAAGCAGGTCTGCACCGAGGCGTACTACGACCAAGCCAACCAGACGCAGCCCTTCCCGGACCTGGGGGCGTGGGTCACGGACACGCCGGCAGAGAAGCAGTGCGCGGCAGCGTTCGTCTCCAACGGCGGCTACGCCACGATGAGCGTCGATGGTCTGAGCGACGAGTGCGAGAAGATACAGAAGGACTTCGCGACCATCACGTACTGTCCTCTCGCGTGTAACAACCCGAACCCGCCCGCCATCTGCAAGCAGTGCAAGACCGGCGGCACCGGCGGGTTCTAGCCTCGCGCCACACCCCGCGCCGCCGGGCGCCCGCAGGAACAGGCGCGCAAACAATGCGCCGGTTGCGGGTGCCTGGGCAATTCATGCGTTTTGCGGCCTCCTGCGGGCGCGCTACATCGTCGATTTCGCGAGGGCATGCTTCGTGCAACGCCGGCGCGTGCAGAAATTTCTGCGGGCTCCGGGCATCTCCGGGCCTGCTGGATTGTCCCCGGGACACCTGACTCCACCCCCAGCCCTAGCGAGCTCCTGATGAGCCAAGCGCGTCGCCGTCTGACCGTCGACGGCAACGAGGCTGCGGCCTCGGTTGCCTACCGTACCAACGAGGTCGTTGCCATCTATCCGATCACGCCTGCCTCGCCGATGGGCGAGCTCAGTGACGAGTGGGCGACCCGTTCCCAGCCGAACATCTGGCAGACCGTCCCCGCGGTTTCCGAGATGCAGTCCGAAGGTGGCGCTGCGGGCGCGGTGCACGGCGCGCTCCAGGCCGGCGCGCTCGCGACCACGTTCACCGCGTCGCAGGGCCTGCTCCTGATGGTGCCGAATCTGTACAAGATCGCCGGCGAGCTCACGTCGTTCTGCCTGCACGTGGCAGCGCGCACCATCGCCAGCCACGCGCTCAGCATCTTCTGTGACCACTCGGACGTGATGGCCGCGCGCCAGACCGGGTTCGCGATGCTCGTGTCCGCCTCGGTGCAGGAGTCGCACGACTTCGCCTGCATCGCCCAGGCGGCGACGCTACGTTCGAGGGTTCCGTTCCTGCATTTCTTCGACGGCTTCCGCACTTCGCACGAGCTGTCGAAGATCGAGTGGCTCGAAGACGACGACCTGCGCTTCATGATCGACGACGAGCTGGTCGAAGCGCATCGCGCGCGCGGTCTGTCGCCGGATCACCCCGTCGTACGTGGCACCGCCGAGAACCCGGACACGTTCTTCCAGGCGCGTGAAGCGGTGAACCTGTACTACCGGCGTGCGCCGGGCATCGTCGAGGAGGAGATGGAGCGCTTTGCCGGTCGCACCGGCCGGCGCTATCACCTGTTCGACTACTTCGGCCACAAGGATGCCGAACGGGTCGTGGTGCTGATGGGCTCCGGCGCCGAGACGGCGCGCGAGACCGTGGAGTACCTGGCCTCGAAAGGCGAGCGCGTGGGGCTCGTGCAGGTGCGGCTGTATCGGCCGTTTGCGGTGGCGGCGTTCCTCGACACGCTGCCGCGCAGCGTGCGCTCGATAGCGGTGCTCGACCGCACCAAGGAGCCGGGGGCCATCGGCGAGCCGCTGTATCTGGATGTAGTGGCGGCCTTCGCCGAGGGCTGGGAAGCCGAGTTGCCGCGCATCATCGGCGGTCGCTACGGGCTTTCGAGCAAGGAGTTCACGCCGGCCATGGTCAAGGCCGTGCTCGACGAGCTCTCGCGGGATGCGCCCCGCCGCCACTTCAGCGTCGGCATCGTGGACGACGTGACGCACGAATCGCTACCCCTCGAGGGGGATTTCCAGATCCTCCCCGACACGGTCTTCCAGGCCATGTTCTACGGCCTTGGCTCCGACGGGACGGTCGGCGCGAACAAGAACAGCATCAAGATCATCGGCGAGGACGACCAGACCTACGTGCAGGGCTACTTCGTCTACGACTCGAAGAAGGCGGGCGCGGTCACCGTGTCGCACCTGCGCTTCGGCTCGCAGCCGATCGGGGCGCCGTATCTGATCCAGCGTGCGAACTTCGTCGCCTGCCATCAAGTCCGAGTTCCTCGAGCGCACCGAGATGCTGGACAAGGTCAAGGAAGGCGGCGTGTTCCTGCTCAACAGCCCCTATGCTCCGGATCAGGTGTGGGATCACCTGCCGCGCGAGGTGCAGGCCGCGATCATCGACAAGAAGCTCAAGTTCTACGCCATCGACGCCTACAAGGTGGCGCACGATGCCGGCCTCGGCCGCCGCATCAACACGGTGATGCAGACCTGCTTCTTCGCGATCTCCGGCGTCCTGCCTCGCGATACGGCGATCGAGAAGATCAAGCTGGCGATCGAGAAGACCTACGGCAAGAAGGGCGGCGAGCTGGTGCGCCGCAACTCCGCCGCAGTCGACGCCACGCTGGCGGAGCTGCACGAGATCGCGGTGCCTGCCGAGGTGACCGCGAGCGAGGTGCGGCCGCCTGCCGTGCCGACCGAGGCGCCCGACTTCGTGCAGCGGGTCACCGCCGTGCTGATCGCGGGCAAGGGCGACGCGCTGCCCGTCAGCGCGTTTCCGGTCGACGGTACCTGGCCGCTGTCCACCAGCCGCTGGGAGAAACGCAACATCGCCCAGGAGATCCCGGTCTGGGATCCGGACATCTGCATCCAGTGCAACAAGTGTGCGCTGGTGTGCCCCCACGCGACCATCCGCGCCAAGGTCTACGACGAAAAGCAGCTCGACGGAGCGCCCGAAGGCTTCAAGAGCATCGTGTGGAAGAGTGGCGAGCTGAAAGGCAGCCAGTACACCATCCAGGTTGCCCCCGAGGACTGCACGGGCTGTGGCCTGTGCGTGGAGGTGTGCCCCGCGAAGGACAAGGCGAATCCGCGCCACAAGGCCATCGACATGCAGCCGCAGCGGCCGCTGCGCGACGCGGAAGCGGAGCGCTATGCGTTCTTCCTGTCGCTGCCTCCGATCGACCGGCGCCGCGTCCGGCTCGACGTGAAGCAGAGCCAACTGCTCGAGCCGCTATTCGAGTATTCGGGCGCGTGTCCGGGCTGCGGCGAGACGCCGTACATCAAGTTGATGACGCAGCTGTTCGGCGACCGCGCGCTGGTCGCGAATGCTACCGGCTGTTCGTCGATCTACGGTGGCAACCTGCCGACCACGCCCTACTGCACCGACGCGGCGGGTCGCGGGCCCGCGTGGTCGAACTCGCTGTTCGAGGACAACGCCGAATTCGGCTACGGTTTCCGGCTCGCAGTCGACTCGCACCGCCACCACGCACGCGCGCTCGTCGGGTCGCTGGGTTCGCAGATCGGAGAACGGCTGGCGACGGAGCTGCTCGATGCCGTGCAAGCCGACGAATCCGGCATCGTGGCGCAGCGCGAGCGCGTTGCCGAGCTGAAGAAGGTGCTGGCCCGCGTCGACAGCAGCGATGCGCGGCTCTTGAGCGGCCTCTCCGATTATCTGGTCAAGAAGAGCGTGTGGCTGGTGGGCGGCGACGGCTGGGCCTACGACATCGGCTACGGCGGGCTGGATCACGTGCTGGCTTCCAGCGCGGATGTGAACGTGCTGGTGCTCGACACGGAGGTCTACTCGAACACCGGCGGACAGCAGTCGAAGGCCACCCCGCTCGGCGCGGCGGCGAAGTTCGCCGCAGCCGGCAAGTCGACGCCGAAGAAGGATCTGGGGCTGCTCGCGATGAGCTATTCGCACGTGTACGTGGCGAGCGTGGCGTTCGGTGCGCGCGACGCCCAGACGGTGCGGGCCTTCGCGGAGGCGGACGCGCACCCCGGACCATCGCTCATCATCGCCTACAGCCACTGCATCGCACACGGCTATGATCTCGCGTTCGGCGCGCAGCAGCAGAAGCTCGCGGTCGAGTCGGGCGTGTGGCCGCTGTACCGCTTCGACCCGCGGCGTATCGACGCCGGCGAGCCGCCGCTGGTGCTGGACGCGCGTGCCGGCAAGACGAAGGTACGACAGTACATGATGGGCGAGATGCGCTTCCGGATGGTGGAAAAGAGCGATCCGGAGCGCTTTGAATGGCTGCTCGCGCTGGCCGAGCGCGAGGCCGAGCGCCGCGTGGGCGTCTACGAGCAGCTATCGCATCTGACCTACGGCGTGGACCCTTCCGACGAGAAGAGCTGATTCATGGACCTGAGCACGAAGTACCTTGGACTGACGCTTTCGCATCCTCTGATGGCGGGCGCTTCTCCGCTCGTGGATGACCTGGACATGGTGCGGCGCCTCGAGGATGCCGGCGCCGCGGCCATCGTGATGCACTCGCTGTTCGAGGAACAGATCACGCGGGAACAGGTCAGCGCGCAGCGCATCCTCGACACGCCCGCCGAGTCCTTCGCCGAGGCGCTCAGCTACTTTCCCGAGCCGGAAGACTACATGCTCGGCCCCGACGAGTATCTCGAGCAGATACGGCGCGTGAAGTCGGCGGTTGGCGTGCCGGTCATGGGATCGCTGAACGGCGTGACCGACCGCGGCTGGCTCGAGTACGCGCGGCTGATCGAGCAGGCCGGCGCGGATGCGCTGGAGCTGAACGTCTATTCGCTCGAGACGGACGCGACCGTCCCGGCCGAGCAGGTCGAGCAGCGCATCGTGGACATGGTCCAGAGCGTCAGGCGCGCAACGCGGCTGCCGCTCGCCATCAAGCTCTCGCCCTTCTACACCTCGCTCGGGCATTTCACGCGCCGGCTCGTCGAAGCGGGCGCCGACGGCATCGTGCTGTTCAATCGCTTCTACCAGCCAGACATCGATATCGAGGAGCTGGAGGTGGCGCACCGGCTGCGTCTGTCCGATTCGTCGGAGTTGCTGCTGCGGCTGCGCTGGCTCGCCGTGCTCTACGGAGCCGAGCGTCATTCGCTGGCGGTGACCGGCGGCGTGCATACCGGCGTCGACGCTCTCAAGGCCGTGATGGCGGGGGCGAGCGGCGTGCAGATGGTTTCCGCTCTGCTGCACCACGGGCCGGAGCACATCGCCACCGTGCGCGAGGAGATGAACAGCTGGCTCGACGAGCACGAGTACAACTCGCTCGGGCAGGCGCTCGGCAGCATGAGCCTCGAGCACTGCCCTGAGCCGGCGGCCTATGAGCGCGGCAACTACGTCCGCATACTCCAGAACTGGCGCGACAATCTCGAGAGCTGACCGCTCCGCCTAGAAGTACAGCTCCGCGCCGAGTGTGGCGACGGCCTGGAACTTCCACTCGCTCTTGATGCTGTTGATGTGGAACGCGGTGGGCGAGTCGAACGTCGTGTTGATGCGCTCGCTGAGCTTGCTGCTGACGCCGGGGTTGTAGCCGCCGCGCAGCTGGAAGGGGATGCGCAGGTCGATGGCCGGCAGCGGTAGCTTGATCTCGAGCCCCGCGCCGAAGGCGATCATCGTGTAGTTGTCGGCGGTCGCCTTCATCGGCGGAAGGCCGGGTTTGTCGACCTCCAGTGAACCGCTGCCCGGGAACACGAACTCGGGGCCAACGAAGAACTCGGGCGCCACGATGGGCGCAGGCACCACCAGCTTGGCCAGCACCGGCACATGCCAGGCCGATTGCCCGAGCGTGATGTGGAACTTGTAGTTGTTGATGCTCAGGTCCCCGCTGCCCTTGTCGCTGGTGCGGAACACGTCGAGCTCCACGCCGAGCAGCTTGATGAAGCGCGCGTCGATCATCAGCCCGCCACCGGCCGTCATGCCGGCGAAGCCCGGATAGATGTCCGGGGCCGGAAGGGTCTGGCCGCCCGCGTTGGTCAGCGTCTTTTCCGACGGCTTGTCGAGGAAGTTGCCGCCGATGACGCCGCCGAGCCCGACGCCGAGCTTGAAGGCACCGCCCTTGGCGAAGGCGGGCAGAGCGATGGAACTGGCGGCGAGTGCAGCCAACAGAGCGACGGTACGGGGGCGTGACATCATGTTCTCCTCCTCGCCAGCAGCACGTGGGCTTCCACGGGCACGCCGGCGGCGCTACTCTACATCGGCCTTGTTTTTCTGGAAGCGCGAAATCCTGCTCGCTCTGGGCTGCGGGCTCGCGGCGTTGCTACCGGCCTGCTCGTCGGGAGACAAGCCCGCGGAATCGCACTCCGGTCCGGCCTGGCTCTCCGGCGCGAAGGTCCTGGTGCATGGCCCGGACAACACGTACGCGGACTGCCGCAAGGTCATCTGCCGGCACAACGAGAACACCGATCTGACCACGTGGAACGGCGGCATCTACCTGGTCCACCGCACCGCGATCGGCCAGAAGCTCGGCCCGAACAGCGCGCTCCACGTCTACCGCAGCGACGACGGCGGAAAGACGTTCCAGGAGACGGCGCTCATCGACGCGCCGTCCGACCGCGATATCCGCGACCCCAGCTTCTACGTTGTAGGCGGCGAGCTCTACATCAAGGCGCTGACGCGCCTGCCGGTGAATTCAACCCGCGATTCCAACGTGGACACCGTCGCGGTGGCCACACATTCGAGCGACGGCAGGACGTGGACGCCGCTAGAGGACATCGGGCCCCACGGCTGGAGCTTCTGGCGCATCAAGGAGCACGCCGGCGTCTACTACAACGCCGCGTACGAGGATGGCGACAAGAGCGTCGTGCTCTTCAGCTCGAAGGATGGCGTCGTCTGGACCGCCGGCGCGACCATCTACGACATCAGCAAGGACACGCCGCTCGAGACGGAGCTCACTTTCATGCCTTCGGGGCGCCTGCTCGCCCTGGTGCGCATGGATGGCACCGACCAGGAACTGCTCGGCGACGAGGGGCGGCTGCGCACCAAGGTGTGCTGGGCGACCGCGCCGTATTCGAAGTTCGACTGCCCCCAGGAGCTGACGGGGCAGCGGCTCGACGGCCCCGTGAGCTTCTTCCACGACTCGCGCCTGTTCGTTGTGGCCCGCAAGCACCTTACGGGTACGGGCAAGAAGCGCACGGCCCTGTTCGAGATCACCGGCAAGCTCGAAGGCGGCCCCATCGGTATCAAGGAGTGGGGCGAGCTGCCGAGCGCGGGCGATACCTCGTACGCCGGCGTCCAGCCCATCGACAAGAACAGAGAGCTCGTCACCTGGTACTCGGGCGACCTCGAGCTCGATCACGCCTGGCTCATCGCCATGTTCGAGCCGACCGACATCTGGAAGGGCGTCATCGATTTTTCGAAGCTGAAGTGAAGAACAAGGGTTTTGCCTTCAAGTTCATGTCCAATCGCTGGCTCTTTGTCTTCGCTGTCTCCCTGAGCTGCAGCGCTTGCGGCGGCAGCGTCACGTCGGGATCGAACCAGGGCCAAGGCGGCACGGGCGCAAGCGGTGGCACGGGCGCAAGCGGCGGAGCAGCGGGCAGCGGAGGAGGTACTTCGAGCTGCGTTCCCGGTGGCGACTGCGCCACCCCGGGCGACACCTGCACTCCGCCGGGATGCTGTCAGTGCACGTATCTCTGCTCGGGCAAGCACTGGCAGCCCGGCGCGTGTCCGTCGTGCCCCGCAGTGATGTGTCCAGGCACGCCGCCCAATGACGGTGCCCCGTGCGACAGCTGCCAGGATCCGGTCAACCAACCCTGTAGCTATGGCGTGTGTACGGCGGTCGCCACATGCGACGGTCAACGCTGGCACGTCGAGATCCCACCGTGTCCGCCGCCAGCGCCGTGCGACGGCTCGAACGCGTGTCCCGCGGGGCAGCTCTGTGTGCATCCCGGCGGGCTCGGCGACTCGCCCTACTGCGCGAAGAATCCCTGCTCGTCCGAGCCGGTGAGCTGCCAATGCGCGGGCTCGCTCTGCACCTACGGCTACTGCGCGAACGCAACGCCCAGCGGCGTCTATTGCGATTGTCCGGACTGTTGAAGGTCGTCTTCCCGCGCCGCCGGCGGGCCTGTACGCTGCGGCCCTCATGACGATCCGCATTGTCCGCCTCGGCCAGCCCCGTAGCCGAAACGAAGGGCTCCGCATCGGCACCGTGCGCCGGCCGCCGCGCGGCGTTCCGGCCAGCCGCTTCGCGTCCGATGACTGGTACGACGTCTGGTATCCGGATCTGTCGCCGAGCCCGGAGTTGGTCAAGCTCGGTCAGAGCGCAAGGACCGATCGCGAGTGGTCCGCGTTCAAGAAGCGGTTTCGCAAGGAGATGACCCAACCGACTGCGCGCCGCACCCTGGATCTGCTCGCGGCGCTGTCGCACACGACGAACCTCTCCGTCGGCTGCTACTGCGAGGACGAAGCACACTGCCATCGCTCCGTGTTGCGGGAGCTTCTCGCGGAGCGCGGCGCCGCGCTCCGCTGACCATCTGCGCGCCGAGTGCCCTGACCCCGCTGCTACGCTGGGGGCCGCATGGCGCGGATATTGCTGGCAGCGCAGGTCATGGGGGGCCGCTGGCTGTTCGCGTTCGCGCTGGGGATCCTGCTGATCGTTCCGGCGCCGTTGCTTGTCGCCACGCCCGCGCCGAGCGCATCGGGCGGCTGCGACACGCCGACCGGCGCCTGCCCGATATTCGAGGACGACGCTGGCGCGCTCGCGCCGATGCCCGACGTGAAGAAGTTCGAGCACGCGCTGCTGTTCTTCTGGGGCGTCGGCTGTGCCCACTGCGAAAAGGCCAAATCCTTCCTCGAGCGCCTGTCGCGCGAGGAGCCGAAGCTCGCCATCGAGCGCGTCGAGGTGCGCAGGGATCGCGAAGGGGCGCGAGCGCTTTCTGCGCAAGGTCAAGGAGCTTGGCATCAAGGCGCCCGGCATCCCGACGTTTGTCTACAACCGGAGCTACATCGTCGGCTTCAACGAGGGCGTCACCGAGGACCAGGTGCGCCGCATGGTCCGCGGCAAGAGCGCGAGCTCGGCCCGAGGCAGTAGCGATCGGCTTGAACCGGTGGTGCTGCCCATCGTCGGCGAAGTGAATCCGTCGGAGATCCCGATGCCGGCCTTCACGCTGCTGGTCGGTTTGCTGGACGGCATCAACCCGTGCGCGATGTGGGTGCTCTTGGTGCTGCTCGGCCTCTTGCTCCACGTCCGGCAGCGGAGGCGGCTGCTCCTGTTCGGTGGCGTGTTCGTACTGATGAGCGGCCTCGTCTATTTCCTGTTCATGACCGTGTGGGTCGGTCTGTTCCGGCTGGTCGGCATCTCGCGGCTCATCACGATAGGCCTCGGCGATCGTCGTCCTCGCGATGGGGCTCATCAACCTCAAGGAGCTCGTCTGGTTCAAGAAGGGCCCGTCGCTCACCATCCCCGACCAAGCCAAGCCCGGGCTCTACCGACGCATGCGCGGCGTGGCGAACGCCGCCAGCCTGCCCGCCGCGCTGCTCGGTATCACGCTTCCTCGCCTTCGTCGTGAATCTGATCGAGCTCGGCTGCACGCTTGGGCTGCCCGCGGTCTACACGCGCATCCTCACGTTGCGCGCGGATCTGCCGCCGTCGATGCACTACGCCTACCTCGCTCTGTACAACCTGGCGTACATCGTGCCGCTTGCGCTGATCGTCACGGTGTACGTGGCAACCTTGCATCGGCTGACCCTTGGCGAGCGGGGCGCGAAGGTGCTGAAGGCCGTGAGCGGCACGCTGCTGGTCGCGTTCGGGGTCGTGTTCATCGTCGCGCCGGGCCTCCTCGGCTGAGGCCACGCAGGCGCTGCGCCGGCGCACGGGCGCTGGCGCAGGCTGTGCGGGGGCGTGGCGGCCTGGCGTGGTCCGTGCGGCCGGACGCTCTGGCCTGGCTTTTGCCCCTTTTTCGATCCGCCATGGCCAAACGTCACGTGATTCCGTTCCGCGAGATCGATATGCAGCGACCTGCCCCAGGTCGGCGGCAAGAACGCTTCGCTGGGGGAGATGATCCAGACCCTGGCCGGTGTCGGCGTCCGCGTGCCCGACGGCTTTGCCGTGACGGCCGACGCCTACCGCGCAGCACCTCAGCGAAGCCGGCATCGAGGCGGAAATCTACGGCGCGCTCGACGAGCTCGAGCCCCGCGACATGCAGGCGCTGTCGCGCGTCGGCCGGTTCGTCCGCGAGCGCATCGGCAGCGCGCCGCTGCCGCGCGCCGTCGTCGAGCAGATCCTGGGCGCGTACCAGCGAGCTCAGCATCGCGCTACGAGGAGGCCGAGACCGACGTGGCGGTGCGCTCCAGCGCCACGGCCGAGGATCTGCCCGACGGCGTCCTTCGCCGGACAGCAGGAGACGTACCTCAACGTCCGCGGCGGCGACGCGGCTGCTCGCGGCGGTGCGCGACTGCATGGCCTCGCTCTTCACCGACCGCGCCATCGTCTACCGCCGGAGCGCGGCTTCGCCCATCGCGACGTGGCGCTCTCCGTCGGCGTGCAGAAGATGGTGCGCAGCGACCTGGCGTCCGCCGGCGTGATCTTCACGCTCGACACCGAGACCGGCTTCCGCGACGTCGTCGTCGTCACCGGCGCGTGGGGCCTGGGCGAGACGGTCGTGCAGGGTCGCGTGAATCCCGACGAGTTCTGGGTGCACAAGCCGACGCTTGCCGCGGGGTTCCGCCCGCTCGTGAAGAAGGAGTGCGGCGACAAGCAGATCAAGCTCGTCTACGCCGACGGCGGTACGCGCGCCGTCAAGGAGCTGCGTGTCCCGGCCCGCCAGCGCGAGCGCTTCGTGCTCGACGGACGACGAGATCCTCGAGCTGTCGCGCTGGGCCATCGACATCGAGAAGCACTACACCGAGCGCGCCGGCCACCCGACGCCCATGGACATCGAGTGGGCGAAGGACGGCCGGAGCGGCGAGCTTTTCATCGTGCAGGCGCGGCCCGAGACGGTGCGCTCGCAGGAGACCGCGCCGCACTTCGAGATGTACCGCCTGCGCGGCAAGGGCAAGGCGCTGGTGACGGGCAAGAGCGTGGGCGCCAAGATCGGCGCGGGCATCGTGCGCGTCGCGCTCTCGACAGACGAGCTGGCGGACTTCAAGGACGGCGAAGTGCTGGTCACCACCATGACCGACCCGGACTGGGAACCGATTCTCAGGCGGGCCGCGGCGGTCGTCACCGACCAGGGCGGCCGAACCTGCCACGCCGCCATCATCTCGCGCGAGATCGGCATTCCCAGCGTCGTCGGTACCAGCGATGCCACGAAGATCCTCGAGACCGGCCAGGAGGTGACCGTCTCGTGCGCCGAGGGCGACGAGGGGCGCGTGTACGCGGGGCGCGTCGAGTACGACCGCGAGGACATCGACCCGGACACGCTGCCGGAGCCGTCCGTTCCGGTGATGCTCAACGTGGGCAACCCGGAAAATGCCTTCCTGCTCGGGCAGCTACCGAGCGCTGGCGTGGGCCTGGCGCGCATCGAGTTCGTGATCTCGAGTCGGATCGGCGTGCACCCGATGGCGCTCCTGCACCCCGAGCACGTGGAGCACGCTGTGAACGCGGAGATCAAGCAAATCACCCGCAACTTCGCCTCGCCCGCCGAGTTCTTCGTGGAACGGCTCTCGCACGGCGTCGCGCAGATCGCCGCGGCGTTCTACCCGCGCCCGGTGATCGTTCGCTTCAGCGACTTCAAGTCGAACGAGTACGCGGGGCTGCTCGGCGGCGCCGCCTTCGAGCCGGAGGAGTCGAACCCGATGATCGGCTTCCGCGGCGCGTCGCGCTACTACCACGATCGCTACCGCGAGGGTTTCGCGCTCGAATGCCAGGCGATTGGCCGCGTCACCCGCGACATGGGCCTCACCAACGTGAAGGTGATGATCCCGTTCTGTCGCACCATCGGCGAAGCGCAGAAGGTCATCGCCGAGCTCTCGAAGAACGGGCTCGAACGCGGCAAGGACGGCCTCGAGGTCTACGTGATGTGCGAGATCCCGAACAACGTGATTCTGGCCGCGGAGTTCAGCCAGCTATTCGATGGCTTCTCCATCGGCTCGAACGACCTGACCCAGCTCACGCTCGGCATCGATCGCGACTCGGAGATCCTCGCGCATCTGTTCGACGAGCGGGACCCTGGCGTCAAACGCATGATCGAGATGGTCGTCAAAGACGGCGCACGAAAACCACCGCAAGGTCGGCATCTGCGGCCAGGCGCCCAGCGACTACCCGGAGTTCGCGGAATTCCTGGCTTCGCTCGGCATCGACAGCATCTCGGTCACGCCGGACGCGCTGCCGCGCGTGGTGCGGCACGTGGCGAAACGATAACCACCGGGAAGGGGAGCAGAACCATGGACGATCGCAAACGGTACTCGGGCACCTGGTACAACCAGCACGGGTCGAGCATGGAGCTTTCGGTCAGCGAGGCGGGGGAGATCCGCGGGAAGTTCCGGAGCGGGATCGGCCTTTCGCACCGCGACGAGAGCTTCGAGATGACCGGCTTCTCCGCGGGTGACGTGATCGCGTTCATTGTCGACTTCTCGAAATACGAGACGCTGACGACCTGGACCGGTCACTTCGTGACGGACGCCGGTGCGCCGGAGATCCAGGCGATCTGGCACATGGCCGTCGCCACGCCGCCGCGCCACGGCCGCGACCTGTGGAAGGGCACCTGGACCGGTGCCGACGTCTTCCGCCGCGAGCCGATGAGGAAACCGGGTCACCCGGGCCGCGTTCCGTCGCACCCGGTAGCCTGGCAGGAGGCCTTCGAGCTCCTCACCTCGTTGAGCGATCCCACCGAAGACGAGGAGTAGCCGAGGCGGGGGATCCAGCGCCGCCGTCAGGGTCGTTCGAGGAGCGGGAAGAACGCGCGGTCGACCACCATCATGTGGCGCGAGATGACGTCCTGGGCCAGGTACTCCACGATGGCGCCGAGGGTGGCTTTGCCCTCGTGCACGCGTTCCTTCAGGAATTCTGCCCTGCGCAACAAGCCGGCGTGCGCTCGCTTGTGGTGCTCGAGATCGGCGTAGCCGTGGGCGGCGAGGATGGCCTCCTCGTTCACGAAGTGGTGCCGCACATGCTCCAGCAGCGTGTCGAGCGCCCCGCCGAGTCCCCTGGGGTCCGCCTCCGCCTGGATCGCGGCCGAGATGAGCTGGTTGGCCAGCTCGAAAAGCTGGCGATGCTCGCCATCGATGGTCGCGTCACCGCACTCGTAGGCTTCATGCCACTGGAGGTGCAGCGGCGAAGCGTTGGCCTCGGCTAGCCAGAGATCGGAGTCGCCGCGGCGATCCACCACTACGCGGTTGCGGTCTGCGGCCTTCGCGGCGTAGAGCGCCGCGTCGAGGCGGCTGAACAGCGCCGGGGCGCCCTCGGCGCCGACGCGCTCCGCGACGCCGATGCTCACGGTGATCGCGCCTATGGTCTGGAACGAATGTCCGGCCACCGCGCGACACACGTTTTCCGCCACGCGTTCAGCGCCTCGGTAGCCGGCGGAGGCCGTCAGGATCACGAACTCGTCGCCGCCCCAGCGGAACAGGCTGTCCGACGCCCGCGTCCTCGATCGCACGAGATCCACGAGCTCGCGCAGCACGGAATCGCCGACGGCGTGTCCGAACTCGTCGTTGATCCGCTTGAAGTGATCGACGTTGAACAGCACCAGCGACACGGGCTGCCGCCCCGCCGTGCCGCGCGCCAGCTCCGCCTCGATCGACCGGTCGAAATGGGTGCGGTTCCACGCGCCGGTCAGGTGGTCGGTGGCCGCGAGCCGCTCGAGTACACCCACCCGCTCGCGGAGGCGATCGAGCTCGCTTTCGTAGTCCGGCGTGCCCGGGTAGCCGGCGATCAGGAGCACGTGCTCCGGCGAGCGGACAACGCGGACGCGCACCTCGACGGGGGCTGCGCGTGAAGGCACGCGCAAGGTGAGACGTTGGTCGTCCTCGCCGCTAGCGATCCGCGCTGCGGTCTCCGCATCGAGGTCGGCGCTGCCGAACCGGGCGGCCCAGGCCTTGTTGACCAGGACGAGCGCGCCCTCGACGGTCGCGAGCGCGAGCGGAGCGGCGAAGTCCATGAAGGCCCGCAGGACCGCGGCGGGGCCCGGGCTCTCCGACGTTGCGCGCTCCATCACGCTCCGGTCACGTTGTTCACGGCCTTGATCTCGCTCCGCACCGATCACATCCGCCGCGCGCGCGTGTCAATTGCGGGCGTCAGCTGCCAGGGCGGGCTTGTCATGTGCGTGAGTGCGAAGGCCAGCGGCGACTACGCCGAGCGCCCAGGCCCCAATGATGCCTGCCAGGATACCGCGCCGGACCGACGGCCAGCAGCCTCAACCCGCACCCGGAGGAGTGTCGCGCGGCGGCGGGCGCGGGAGCCGGGTGCAGGTTGACCGCACGGAGCAGCCCAGGCGTCGTGGCGCGGAACGTCAACAGTCGGAAATGGTTGGTATAATCGCCGCCATGCGCGGCGCGACGCCTGAGCGGTTCCGCGACGCGCTGGGCGCACTATAGCTTTTCCCGGAGCTCGGCTCTGTGCTGCGATCCGGTTACTCGTGACCCTTCCAAGCCGGCGCCTCGCACCGTTGGCCGTAGCCGGGGTGCTCTGCATCGCGGCGCTGGCGCTCGCCGGACGCGCGACCGTGGCGGCACCGTTCGACGCGTTCGCGGCGCAGGATCCCGGACAGCGGCTGCTGTTCGGACTGCGCGTCGGTGTGCTGCTGGCCGCTACGTGGGCATGTGCGGAGCGGCGGGCGTACCGCACGCTCGCCGGGGTGGCCGTCGCGTTCGTCGCGAGCCTGGCCGCGCGGAGCCTCGTCTTCGTCCTGGTCGGCGCCGGTCTGTTCGCGCTGGTGGACGCGGGTTGGATTGCCCCCGCAGTCCTCGCGGCCAGTCTGCTGCCCTGGACGTTGCTGTCTCCGGCGCCCCGCGAGCGTGAGCTGCCGACCCAGCCGGCCGCGCTCGTCGCCCACTACCGCGCCGCGGGCAACCTGTGGCGCGCGCGCTACGCGGCACTCGGCTGGGCGCGCGAAGAGGGCCGCACGCCCGGGGCGGGGATGCTGACGCTCGCTGAAATCGATTGGGCCCTGGGACAGAAGGGCGAGTTGACGCGCGTGCTCGGCGCGCTGCGCGCGCACGCCCGGGATCCGGCGATCCGCGCCCGCGCCGACGAGTTGGCCCGACGCTGGCACCTGGAAAGCAAGGCACGGTGAACGCCAACCCGCGCGTCGTTCGTTTCGCGTGGTTCGCCATGTCGCTCGCGCTCGTGGTGGCGTTGGTGTGGAGCAACATGGCCATCCTCGGCGACGGTTTCTGGACGTTGGCCACGGGGCGCTGGATTCTCGCGCACCACGCATTGCCGACCAGCGATCCGTTCACGTACGCGTCCGCGCCGGGGCGCTGGATCGTGCACATGCCGCTGTGCCAGGTCGCGCTGGCCTGGCTGGACGCCCACGCCGGACTGACGCTCGTGATGGTCGCCGGCACCGCGATCGAAGTCGCAGCCGTGCTCGTGCTGTGGCTCGGAAACGCGCGTACGTTCCTGGCGCGCGTCGCGACCTTTCCCCTCGCGCTCCTGCTCCTCCACGCCGGCGCACGGGACCTGTCGGTGCGCGGCCAGCTGTTCGGCGATCTCGGCTTCGCCGTCCTGCTCTTGTGCCTCGTACGTTTCGCGCGCGGTGCACGCGTGCATCCAGCGATCCCGCTGCTGCTCGGTGCGCTGTGGGCGAATACCCATCCGTCGTTCCTGCTCGCGATTGCACTGCCTGTCGCCTGGCTGGTGCTGTCTCGGCTCGATCCGGCGGACGAGCGCCCGGCGCTGCGTCCGCTGCTCGTGTTCACGGCGCTGGTAGGCGTGGGCACGTTGGTGAATCCCTACGGGCCAACGTTGCACGTGGACGTGATCCGGCTGCTGTTCGATCCCACGACGGCAGGCGTCGACCTGTTCCGCTCGCCTCCCTTCCACTCCCTTTTGTGGCTCGGCTTGATCGCGAGCGGCCTGTTCGTGGCGTGGCTACGTCTGGCGCGCGGCCGCGCGCCGCGTCGCCGCTCGGATGCGGCGTTGCTGCTCGCATTTGTGGCAGCCACGTGTTGGGCGCGTCGCTACGGCACCCTGCTCGCGGGGATGGAGCTCGCGATCGCGGGCTGCGCACTCTCCCACGAAATGCCAGCCGCCGTATCCCGGCGCCTGACGGACCGCGTCGTGCTCGGCGCCGCGGCGGTCGAGGCGCTCGCTGCGGCGTTGCTCTTGACCGCGGACGTGAGCCCGCTGCGCGACGTGCCGGTCGGCGCGGCCGCGTGCATCCACCAGCACCATCTGCCCGGCAACGTGATGAACCCGTATCACTGGGGCGGCTACCTCGACTACGCCTGGAACGGTCGACCCAAGGCGTTCATCGACGGTCGCAACCAGCTGTTCGGCAATGGCGCCCACGCCGACAGCCTCGTGCTCGACGCGGCGGCCACCGGCTGGGAGCGCCTGCTCAACGTCTACAGCGTGCGCACCGTGCTGTGGGCGCGCGGTGAGCCGCTCGACCGCACGCTCGCCCGCCAGCCGGACTGGCAGCTCGTGTGCCGCGGACGGCTCGCCAACGTGTACGTGCGGCGCGCCCGGCGCTAGCGGGCCGGCAAGCGATCTGCCAGCCCGGCACGGAGGCGTCGATCCACTGCTAGCTGCTCGAGCGCCGGAGAGTTCGGCTGTCGGCCGGCGTCCGGTGGCGGCGAGACGCACATCGACTTCGATGGAGGTTCGAGCCGTACGCGGCCGGCGCCGTGCCTCGAGCGCTGCATTCTTGACCGGGTCCCCGCCCCGCGGTCCAATTTGCCCATGGCCGATACGCTGGAAGTCGCGGCGAGCGGGCGCTCGAAGTGCCGGGGGTGCGGGAAGCAGATCGCCAAGGGCGAGCTGCGCCTCGGCGAGCGGTTGCCGAACCCGTTCGGCGAGGGCGAGGCGGTGTACTGGTTCCATCCGCTCTGCGCGGCGTGCATGCGGCCGGAGCCGTTCCTGGGCGCGCTGGGCAGAGCGGCCGAGCCGCCGCCGGACGCGGAATGGTTGCGCGCGGCGGCGGAGGTGGGGGCGGCGCATCGCCGCCTGCCGCGCCTGGCGCGCGCCGAACGAGCGAGCTCGGGTCGCGCGCGCTGCCGCCACTGCCGCGAGCTCGTTGAAAAGGGCGCGTGGCGGTTGGTGCTGCAGATCTTCGAGGAGGGGCGCATGGGCTCCGCAGGCTTCATCCACGTCGCCTGCGCCGAGCCGTATTTCGAGCTCGGCGCCATCCTCGATCGCATCGAGCGGCTCACCCCCGATCTGTCGGCCGCGGATCTCGACGAGATCGGGGCGCTGCTTGCCAGGCCGCCGCTTGCGAAGACGCGCGGCGGCGAAGCGCCGGCGCTGTCGAAGACCACGCCGGGGTCCGCCGCGGAAGCGAAACGCAAGGTGGTGTGAGCGCGCGCTGGTCGTCACACGCGCAGAAGGGCTGGTCGCTGTGCTGACATATGTCCCTTCTCCCGCCCGAACCCAGCCGACGCGCCGCGCCCTGCCGCTCCGCAGCTAGACCGGAGAAGCCGTCTGCCGTCTGCAGCATCGACAGCGCGCCGCGGCGCTTCTCGAGCTTCATCTTCTGCCGCGCTTCAACGTTCGACCGTGGCGTCCATCGATAGCGCCGCGACTCGCGCCTGGCCGACGGCTACGCCGCCGTCGTTGGCTGGCACCTGACCCGCGCCCCACACCGCAAAGCCCGCCGCTTCCAGTCGCCGGCGCAGGCCGGTGGAGAGGCGCAGATTCTGGAAACAGCCGCCGCCCAGGACGACATCGTGACGCCCGGCGCGCTCTGCGATGGCGACACCCAGCTCGATCAGCGCGGCGTGGAAGCGCGCCGCGATCGCGGAGGTCTCGACGCCGCGGTCGCGATCGGCGCGGATAGCGGACAAGAGCGATCGCCAGTCGGCGACCCACGGTGTTCCCGCGCCGAGCGGAAGCGGATACGGCTCCGCGGTGCCGTCCGTCTCGTCCGCTGCGAACTCCAGCGCCATGGCGGCCTGCCCTTCGAAGCTCTGTCGGCCAGACAGGCCGAGCGTGGCCGCCACCCCGTCGAACAGCCGCCCGATGCTGCTGGTGAGCGGCGCGTTGAGCCCGGTCCGGCAGGCCTGGTAGAGCGTTCGCGCTTCGCCCGGAGAGAACCAGCGCTCGGCTTCGGCGAGCGCCGTCGCTTCGTCGACGACCGACCAGAGCCCCAGCGCGCTCCGTCGCGGCTCGCGCGCCGAGCGGTCGCCGCCGGGCAGGGGGAAGGGGAGCAACGTCGCGACGCGCTCGAAGTCCGCTCCGCGGCAGACGAGCGCTTCGCCGCCCCACGCTGTGCCGTCGCTGCCGTGGCCGGTGCCGTCCCACGTAAGCCCCAGCACCTCGTCCGCGAGGCCGTGCTCCGCCATGCACGCTGCGACGTGCGCGTGGTGGTGCTGCACGCGCACTAGCGGCACGTTCCACTGTGCCGCCAGCCGCTCCGCGAGCCGCGTGGAGGCGTAGTCCGGATGCAGATCGCAGGCGACGACCCCGGGCCGGCATTCGAAGAAGCGGAGCAGATCGTCGACGGTGCGCTCGAGCAGCGCGGCCGACTCCGCGTTCTCTAGATCGCCCAGATGCTGGCTCGCGATGATCTGGCCGCCGATGCCGAGCGCGATGCTGCTCTTCTTGTGCGCGCCGAGCGCGAGCACCGGGCGCTCGCCGGGCAGCCGCGCCACCGGCCGCGGCGCGTAGCCGCGCGCGCGGCGCATCAGCTCGAGGCCGGCTGCTCCGACGCGCGCGACCGAGTCGTCCACCGGCCGCACGATGGGACGGTCGTGCACCAGCCAGGCGTCGGCGATGTCGCGCAGCCTTTCTAGCGCCTCGTCCACATCGACGCACATCGGCTCGGTCGACAGGTTGCCGCTGGTGCACACCACCGGACGGGCGAGCTCGCCGAGCAGCAGATGATGCAGCGGCGTGTAGGGCAGCATGACGCCGACGTACGGATTGCCCGGCGCGACGCCTTCGACCAGAGCCGCGCCGGTGCGCCGCGCGAGCAGGATGGGCGCCTCGGGCGACAACAGAGCCCGCTCTTCTGCTTCTTCCAGGCGGCAGCTCGCGCGTACGGTGTCCAGGCTCGGGAACATCACCGCGAAGGGCTTGGCGTCGCGGCGCTTGCGCCGTCTGAGCTCTGCCACGGCGCCGGAATTCGTCGCGTCGACCAGCAGCTGGAACCCGCCCAGGCCGCGCAGCGCGAGGATCCTGCCGCTCGCGACCAGCCGCGCGGCTTGACGAAGAGCGTCCTCGCCGCGCGCCGGCTCGTCGCCGAGCAGCGTGAGCTCTGGGCCGCAGCGCGGGCAGGCGATGGGCTGGGCGTCGAAGCGGCGGTCGAGCGGATCGGCGTATTCGCGGGCGCAGTCGGGGCAGAGCGCAAAGCCCTTCATCGAGGTGCGCACGCGGTCGTACGGCAGGCCCTCTACGATCGAGTAGCGCGGGCCGCAGCGGGTGCAGTTGGTGAACGGATAGCGGTAGCGCCGTTCGCCCGGCCTGGAAATCTCCGCAAGGCACTCGGGGCACGTGGCCAGATCGGCGGGCAGCGTGGGGTGCACCTGGCTGCCACTGCGGCTCTCCCGGATCTCGAAGCCGGGCTCGGTCCGTTCCTCGATGATCCGCCGCTCGATGGCGTCGACGCGCCCCGGCGCCGGCAGGTCTTGTTCCAGCGCGGCGATGAAGGCCGAAAGCGCCGCGTCGGGCCCCTGTACCTCGATGCGCACGCCGTCGCTGCCGTTCTCGACCCAGCCGGAAAGGCCGCGCGCCGTGGCGGCTCGATAGGCGAAGGGCCGGAAGCCGACGCCCTGCACCACGCCCTCTACCGACAGCGCGAGGCGGGTCATGCGCGCACCGCGGAGAGGGCCCCGCCGTCGGGCGGAGCGAGGACAAGCTCGAGCACGACGTCGCGCGCACGGCAGACCGCCGCCTGCACGGGCGCCGACAGCTCGCCGGCGTAGCGGCGCGGCGCGTCGATGGAGATGGCCACCACGCGGACGTGCGAGGCGGCTCCCGGCGAAAGCACGCGCACGAGCTCGAGGGTTTCGGCGACGCCGAGCCCGTGGCTGGAAACCGGGCTGTATGAGAGCGCGGCGAGCGCGGACGGCTCGAGCACGCGCACGCTGCCCGGCGGGCCCCCGCCCACTGCCGCGTCGACGACCACGGCGCGCTCGCAGCCTTCGAGCAGATCGACCAGCTCGCTGGCGTCGCGCGCCGTGATGAGCTCCACGTCGCCGGGCAACGCGTCGGCACCGAGCGCCTCGATGACGGCCACGCCGACGCCGTCGTCTCCGGCGACCGGCTGACCCAGCCCGATGATACGAACGCGCGGCACTAGTCTCTTTCCATCGAAAGCTTCAGGAAGTGCGTGGAGCAGGAGATGCAGGGATCGTAGTTCCGGACCGCTTGCTCCGCACGCCAGGTGGCCTCGGCGTGGGGCATGACCGCCAGCTGTGGCGCCAGGGCGAACAGATCCTGCTCGATGGTCTGCTGGTTCTGGGAGGTGGGCGGGACGATTTTCGCGCTCTCGATGAGCCCGCCTCCGTCGATGCGGTAGCGATGGTAGAGCAGGCCACGGGGCGCCTCCGTCGCTCCGTAGCCGGTCGCCGCACGTTGCGGGATCTCCACCGACGCTGGCGCCGGTGGGACGTAGCTGTCGATGATGTCGATCGCTTCGTCCAGCACCTGGATGACCTCCACGCAGCGGACGAGCAGGCTCTTGAACGGATTCTTGCAGGGGGGCGCGAGTCCGATCGCCTCGGCGGCGGCTCGCGCGCGGGGCCGGAGCTCGGCGAAGTCCAGGTTGAAACGCGCCAGCGGTCCGCACAGGTACGCGCCCCGCTCGCGCAGCCGACAATGCAGCGCTGTCGAGCGCTCCACGTGCTCTTCCTCGAAGTGTCCGTCGAACTCACTCGCGTCGATGTCGAGGCCCTTGTTGGATACGATGCGGCCCTCGCAGAAGGGATATTCGTCCGGATGATGCAGCGCGACGAACTCGTAGTCGCGCTCGAACTCGGGGAACTCGAGCCGTGCCATGAAGGACAGAGCGTTCTCGGCCGCATCGCGCGCCCAGCCGAGCTCGGGCAGCAGCCGATCAAGGTTCGTGCGCGGGACCGCCCGGTAGAATCCGCCGGTCCGTGCGTTGATCGGATGGATCTCGCGTCCGCCGATTGCGCTGACCAGGCTGTTGCCGACCTTCTTGATGCGCAAGCCCTGCTGCACGAGCTCCTGGTGGTCGTGGGCCATGGCGATGGCGTCCGGATAGCCGAGGAAATCGGGCAGGTGCAGCATGAACATGTGCAGCGTGTGGCTCTCGATCCACTCCCCGGCGTACAGAAGGCGTCTCAGGCGCCGGACTCCGTCGTCCACGCTCACGATCTGGGCGTTCTCGATCGCCTGACACGCGGTCATCTGGTATGCGACCGGACAGATCCCGCAGATACGCGAGGTGATATCCGGCGCTTCTTCCTGCTCGCGACCGCGGAGCAGTCCCTCGAAGAAGCGGGGCGGCTCGAAGATGCGGAGCTCCACTTCGCGCGGCTCCTCGCCGCGGAAACGGATGATCAGCGAGCCTTCGCCCTCGACGCGAGCCAGCGTATCGACCTGGATCGTTCTAGCCATGGCCGTCATGTTCCGGAAGCAGGCGTAGCCTGATCCGCTCGTGCGCTTCGGAAAAGGGACCGGCTGCCGCGTTGAAGGTGCTGTACAGGCGCGCGACGTGGTCGGGCTTCGCGCCGGTACGGTCCAGCGCCGCCGCCAGGGACGCGGTGTTCGTGGTCTCCGACGGTCCAAAGCAGCCGTAGCAGCCCCGGTTGAAACCAGGGCACAACGCTCCGCAGCCGGTGCGGGTGACCGGGCCGAGACACGGCGTGCCGTGGGCCACGAGCACGCACACGTTGCCGTGAAGCTTGCAGTCGAGGCAGACCGACCGCGACGAAAACCTCGGCTTCTGCCCGCGCAGCACCTCGGCGATCAGCTGGAGCAGCTGCCGCTTGTCGATGGGGCAGCCCCACAGCTCGAAATCCACCCGGACGTGGGCCGAGATCGGTGTCGAAGTGGCGAGCGTGTCGATGAACTCCGGCCGCGCGTACACGACCTGGATGAACTCCTTCACGTCGCGGAAGTTCCTGAGCGCCTGGATTCCTCCGGCCGTGGCGCAGGCGCCTATCGTGACCAGCAACCCGGAGGCCTGCCGGATCTCGCGGATGCGACCGATGTCCGCAGCCGTGGTGATCGAGCCCTCGACCAGCGACAGATCGTAGGGTCCGCGGATGGTCCTGCGGGATGCCTCCGGGAAATGGGCGATCTGCACCGCATCGCCGAGCGCCAGGAGCTCGTCCTCGCAGTCGAGCAGGCTGAGCTGGCAGCCGTCGCAGGATGCGAACTTCCACACCGCGAGCTTCGGAGGTCGTCGCCTTGGCATCGCTAGATCTCTCTCAATTGCATGAAGCGGGCCATCGCGTCGTAGCGGTAGACGGGTCCGTCCTTGCACGCGAAGTGCGGGCCCGATCTGGCAGTGTCCGCACAGACCGATGCCGCATTCCATGTTGCGTTCCAGCGAGAGATACACGCGGGCGAGGCTCAGCCCACGGCCTTCCAGCTCGCGGGCGCTGAAGCGCATCATCACCTCCGGGCCGCACAGGAGGGCGACCGCGTTTCCGGGGTCGAGCTCGACGGCGTCGATCAGCTTGGTCACGAAACCGGTGTGGCCGAACCAGTCCTGGTCGGCTCGATCGACCGTGATCCAGACCTGGGCACCGAGGCGGACCCGCCAACGGGACAGTTCCCGCCGGAAGAGCAGATCGCCGGGCGAGCGCGATCCGTAGACGAGGGAGACCCGCCCGAAATCCTCGCGGCGGTGCGCGATGGCGTACAGGACCGGTCTGAGCGGCGCGAGACCGACTCCGCCGGCGACGACGACGACATCCCGGCCGCGCGCTTCGCCGAGCGGCCAGCCGACACCGAACGGGCCGCGCACGCCGACCATGTCGCCCCGGTGCAGGCGGCCGAGCGCGCGCGTGACATTGCCGACTTCGCGGATGGTGTGGACGAGGCGGCCGTTGCGTTCCGGGTCGCCGCTGACCGAGATCGCCGATTCGCCCGCACCGGGCACGTACAGCATGTTGAACTGTCCCGGTTCGAAGCGGTAGCCGCCGTGCTCCGCCGCATCCAGCTCGAAGCTGAACGCGTCGTGCGTCTCGCGCCGCGTGCGCAGCACGCGCATCATGCGCGGCAGCATCGGGTGCCCCGGAGGCGGAGGCGGCGGCGCGGAGCTCTTCATCCAGCCTCCGAGCGGTACAGGTCCAGCTGCTGCAGCCGCGCCCGTACGAGGCGCCCGGCGAGATCCGCCAGCAGCCGCTGGAGCAGCGCATAGCCGAGCGCCGGATCCGCCTCGCACTTGTTTCTCAGGCATTCCCCGTCCAGCTGGATGGCCAGCGTCGACTCGGTAGCCCGCCCGTCGACATACCACCGGAACGGTGGGCTCATGGCCGACGCGCCGACCACATCGCCCGGGCCGACCGTCTCGATTTCCACCACACCGCGCGGCGGCACGTCGAGTTCGAGCGAGATTCGGCCGCTGCGGACCAGGTACAGCTCGTTCGACTCGTCGCCCTCGTGGAACAGGTACTCGCCGGCCCCAAAGCGGGTGTTCTTCGCGCAGCCGGTGATGAAGCGGACCTGGGCTTCGGGCAGCCCCTGCGTCAGAGCGTGCTCCCTGAGCACGCGCTCCAGTGATTCGATCTTCATGTTCCATGCCCTCCGTTCGAGCCGCGCCGGCGTGACGCCACCGGCTGATCGCGGATCGCTGCGACCTCTTCCGTGATGTCGATGCCAACCGGGCACCAGGTGATGCAGCGGCCGCAGCCGACGCAGCCGGAGCCGCCGAACTGGTCGATCCAGGTGGCGAGCTTGTGGGTCATCCACTGGCGGTAGCGGGCCTTGACCGATGGGCGCACTGCCCCGCCGTGCACGTACGAGAAATCCAGGTTGAAGCACGAGTCCCAGCGCCGCACGCGCTCCGACGTCGTGTTGGTGAGGTCGCTCGCGTCCTCGACGCTGCTGCAGAAGCAGGTCGGGCACACCATCGTGCAGTTCGTGCACGCCAGGCAACGCTCCGCCACGTCGTCCCAGCGCGGGTGTTCGAGGTTGTCGTAGAGCAGCTCCTTGATTCCGCGGGTGTCGAGCCGCCTGCCCATGCCGCGGGCCGCACGTTCCGTGGCGGCGGCGGCGCTCTGGAGGTCGTCAGCACCGGCGGATGCCACGCCGAGCTCGTCGTACAGCTCCTGCCCCACGGCGCTGCCGACCTCGACCAGAAAGCGGTGATCGCTCTCCACGCCGAGCTCGGTGAGCGCCAGGTCGAAGCCGTGCTCGGAGCGCGGCCCCGTGTTCATGGAGACGCAGAAACAGGTCCCTCCGGATTCCGCGCACTGCACCGCCACCACGATCACGTCGCTGCGCCGCGCGGCGTAGCGCGGGTCGGCGTAGGGGCCGTCGCGGAGGATGCCGTCCTGGATCGCGATCGCGTGCAGATCGCAGGAACGCGCTCCGAACAGGGCGCGGCGTGGCGATTCGAGCGGCTCGGGCACGAGGCCGACGCGACGCCCATCGCGCTCGATGCGGAACAGACGCTCCACCGGAACGTGGAACAGCTTCTTGAAGGAGTGTGGCCCCACCGTGTGGCCGAACACGGCGGCGTCTTGGCGGCGCTCGATGCGATAGCGACCAGCGTCGCGGATCTCCGTCCAACCGACGGGCAGATCCGCGTCGCTCTGGATCGGCTCGTAGACGATGGCGCCGTCATGGATCGTCGGGCCGATCACCTGGTAGCCCCGCTCGCGCAGCGCGACGATCAGCGCCCCGAGTCGGGCGCGCGGGAGCACGCCGCGGGCCCGCGGCTGCCGGATGGGTGCGCCGCCGTCGCTCATGGTCGCCCTCCGCTGCGGGCGGCTCCGAGACCCAGCGCTGCCTGCCGTCCGGCCACGACCTCGATCAGTTCGTTGGTGATCTGCTCCTGGCGCGCGATGCGCCACGCTTCGCGAAGCTCGTCGAGCTTCCGGTCGCACGCGCCGCGAGCCATCTCGGCGGCGATGATGCGAGCGCGAACTTCTGCGCGCAGCGCTTCGGCGACGCCGACGGCCAGCCGACTGGCGATCGATTCCTTGACTGCCTGCGCCAGTACCTCCCGAAGCGGTGACCAGGTTTCCGGTGCCTGGCGCACCGGCTCGCGCTCGCCGGCGAGCAGCACGACGGAGCCGAGGGTGCTGCTGCCGCCACGGGGATAGAGCAGCTCGACGTGACTCCGGCTCGCGTGGAACAGCACGGCTTCTGCGATGCGACGTGCGACCTCGTCGTGCTCGTCGTGGGAGACAGCAGCGGGCAGCGTGAACAGCGTGCGCGAGACGAGAACAGGCTGGCGCATCGCCGACTCCACGAGACGGGAACCGACCAGACCAACGGACCCGTCGGCGGGAAGCTGGGCCAGCACGCGTCGCGGCAGTGCGCCGCAATAGGGCCGCTCCGGGCCGAGGACGACGTAGAGTCGGTCTCGCGTCGTTCGCGGCAGAGGCGCTCCCGCGAGTCGAGCGACGACCTCGTCGACCCGGTCGAGGTACGCGCTGGCGTCGGCCGAGGCCTGCTCGGCGAGCGGAAGCTGCGCACGGGCCAGCGCCCAGATGGCGTGAACGACCTGGCCCACCGCCGAGACGGCCGACATCCGTCGCTCGAGCACCCGCAGATCGAACACCTGCTCAGCCATCCAGCTCCGCCCCCCCGATATCGACCTCGATCTCCCCGGCGTCTTCGAATGTAACCTCGATTTCCGGGCCTGCCGCTGCGGCGCGGGCGGCGACAACGCGTCGGAGCAGCCCCTCCAGGCTGTCGCGGTCGACCTGGGAGAGCACCGCATCGCGTTCGACGCGCGCGACGAGCTCGGGCAGCTCGCGGCGGGCTTCGTCCACGAGCTGGCGGGCGGTTGCCGCGACCTCCGTTTCCGGGAGCGCGAGCAGCGCATCGTGGGACGCGGCCAGGGTCAAATAGGCCACTTCCGCGAAGATGCCCAGGGGCTCGAGACGCCCGCCGCGCAGGAGCAGGCGGATGCGCTTTCCGAGCGCGATGCGTTGCTCGGTCGTCGCTTCGAGCCGCGTGCCGAGGCGCGAGAAGGCTTCCAGCTCGAGGAAGCCGGCGTAATCGAGGCGCAGCCGCGCCGCCAGCTCGCGGAATGCCTGGGCCTGGGCCTTGGCGCCCACGCGGCTCACCGACAGCGAGGCGTCGATGGCGGGCTTCTGGCCTCCCGTGAACAGCGACCGCGACAGTACGATCTGGCCGTCGGTGATCGAGATCAGGTTGGTGGGGATGTACGAGGTCAGGCGACCCCCCTCGAGCACGGCGAGCGGAAGCGCTGTCAGCGAGCCGCCGCCCTGATCCATCGAGAGTTGGGCCGCGCGCTCCAGCAGCCGCGAGTGCAGGTAGAAGATGTCGCCGGGGTAGGCTTCACGACCGGGCGGTCGCTTGAGCAGCAGCGACAGCTCGCGCCAGGCGACTGCATGCGACGTGAGGTCGTCGTAGACGATCAGCGCGTGCTCCCCGCGGTAGGTGAAGTGCTCGGCGAGCGCGGTGCCGGCGTATGGCGCGAGGTAGCGCATGCCCGGGCTGTCGTCATCGGGCGCGGCCACCACGATCCAACGCTCGCCCCCGGCCCGGAGCGCCTCGACCGCGTGCCAGGTTTCCGAGCGGCGACGCCCAACCGCCACGTACACGCAGACGACCTCGGTATTCTTCTGGCGCAACAGGATGTCGAGCGCGAGCGAGGTCTTTCCGGTCCCCTCTTCGCCCACGATGAGCTCGCGCTGCCCGCGACCGATCGGAAACATCGCGTCGATCGCGAGCGCGCCGGTGTAGAGCGGGCTATGCACAGCCGTCCGCTCGAAGATGCGTGGCGCCCGTCGTTCGAGGGGAACGTGCGTCAGGGTGCCGCGGAGGGGCATGCCGTCCAGCGGACGACCCAGTGGGTCGACGACGCGTCCCAGCATGGCGTCACCGGCGGGGAGGGTCGGAGCACGCCCAGTCGCCCGGACCGCAGCGCCGTCGGTGATGTCGACGTCATCGTCGAGCGCGATGGCTTCGATCGTGCTCGGTTGGAGGCTCAGCACCAGCGCCCGCCCCGCGTGCCCCCCCACCTCCAGCAGCTCCTCGGAGCAGGCGTCCGGCAGACCTTCGATGCGGAGCACTCCGTCGGTGATGCCCAGGACGCGGCCCTCCGAACGGACGCGCACGCGCGGACGGTACTCGCGTGCCGCGCGTGAAAGTGCCGAGCCGATGGCACGCACCGCATCCTCTACACGCACGTGAGACACCGCTAGACCTCCGCCTCCACCATCTCGCGGACGCTGTCGCGGAATGCTTCGAGCTGGCCCGCCATCGAGGCGTCGAGGACGCGGTTGCCCACGCGCAGGACCAGACCTGCGCCCAGGGTCTCGTCCTCGCGCAGCGCCAGGCGCGGCGTGAGCCCGAGCGTCTCGCCCAGCTTGTCGCGCAGCCGCGAGACGCCCTCGTCCCCGGGCATCTTCGCGAACGTGACCTCGACTTCCCGTGCCGCGCCGCCGTCGGCTTCGTCCGGGCCGGCTTCTCGTCTCAGCAGGTCGGACTGGCGATCGAGCTCGGACAGCAGCTCATCGAGCAGCGCCGGTTCCAGCGCCTCGGGCGCGAGACGCGCGAGGATGCGTCCTGCCACCTCGGCGCCGCGCTCGACCAGCACCTCCCGCACCCACGCCAGCGCGGCTTCGCGTTCAGCGTCGAGCATCCGCTGTGCCCGCACGTGCTCGGCGGCGGCATCTTCGCGAGCTTGTTCGAGGATCCGGGCGCGCTCCTCGCTGGCTTGCTCGGTTGCGTCGCGGATGGTCTGCGCGCGGAGTCCGTCGAGCTCGGCTTGGCGCTCCCGGTAATCCGCCAGCGAGTGCTCCGCCTGTTGCATGCGTAGCTCCGCGGCCTGCTCACGCTCCTTGATCACGTCATTGCGCTTCGCGATGGCGCGCTGCAGCGGCTTGTAGAGCACGCGCTGGAGGAGCCACACGAGGACGATGAAATTGACGATTTCGAACAGGAATGTCGTGAGGTTGAAGCCCATGGCGATAACGTCGCTTTCGTGCTCGTCGCTAGCGCACCAGCGGATTGGCGTAGAGCAGGATCAACGCGACTACCAGACAGTAGATGGCGGTCGATTCGATCATTGCGAGGCCCACGAAGAGCGTCCGGGTGATGCGATCGGTCGCGTCGGGCTGGCGCGCGATCGCATCGAGCGCCTGCGCAACGGAACGACCTTCGCCCAGCGCGGGGCCGACCGATCCTATCGCGATCGTGAGCCCCGCCGTCACTACACTGGCGAGTGCGATCCACTCCTGACCGGTCATGTGGCTTCTCCTTTCATGTCGCCGGCGGCCGGGGCCGACGACTGTCCCTTCGGTTTCCGACGGCTGGCCGTTTCGAGAGAGCTGGCTGCGAAGACAAGTGTGAGCACGCCGAAGATGTAGGCCTGGACCAGACTGGTCAGCACAGTGAGCAGCATCAGCGGCACCGGCAGGAGCAGGCCGGCCAGGTAGACGATGATCGCGCCGACGAGGGTTCCGGACAGCATGTTGCCGAACAGGCGCAGCGCGAGCGCTACCGTACGGCTGAGCTCACCAATGATGTTGAACGGCAGAAGGAACGGGCTTGGTTCGATGTACTGTTTCAGATACCTCACGCCCTGGCTCCTGAACGCGTAGACGTGGCCCGCGACGAAGGCGATCAGCGCCAGCGCCACGGTAAGGGCCAGGTCCCGCGTGGGGCTCGACACGCCCGGCAGCAGACCGCTCAAGTTGGCGAATCCGATGAACAGCCACTGCGTGAGGATCAACGGAACCAACGGTCGAACGTCGGCGCTCACCATGTTCTGCACGGAGTCCTCGAGCACCGCGTAGATGATCTCGAGCACGCGCCGGGGACGTGCGAACGCGAGCAGGATGCGGCCGCCCAGCACCAGCACCAGCGAGAGGACCAGAGAAGCGATCACGGTGTCGGTCACGACGACCGGCCCGATGTGGAAGACCTCGTCCGGAAACGGAGTCTTCATGATCGCTGAACCTTCCGCCCGAGGACAACAAGACGAGCTGCAAGCAGCCCCGGCAGCGTGCACCAGGCGGCAAGCGGCGCAAGCGCGGCGGCGGCGAGCACAAACAGCGAGACGCTGCCGAGCGCGAGCGGGTAGGAGACGAGGACGAGGCCGGCTCCGCGACGCACCGCGAGCCGGGCGCGCCACCGCGTGATCCCCAGATGCACGAGCCCGGCGACCGCGCCGAGGCCCACGCCCGCCAGCGCTGCAAGCCACGCGCTCATGCGGTCCCCTTCGTGTCCGGTCCGCCCGCCGGGGGCTCGTCCTCGTGTTCGGCCTCCTCCAGGCTTCCGCGCACCTGGCGCCACGTCACGTAGATACCGGTACCGAGCCCGGCAAGCAGGCCCACGATGGCGAGCCAGCGGCTACCGGTCCAGCGAGCGAGCAGATGTCCTCCTGCCGCACCCAGCACGACCGGCAGGATGAACATCCAGCCCAGCACGCCGACATGAGCGAGGTAGCGCCACATGGGGTCCTTGCTCTGTCGGGCTCGTGCCATGCGCTGGGCCTTCCTGCGCACCTCGCTCGCGTAGGGCTCGTCGGCCATCACCCCTGCACCGCCTCCGCCATACGGCGCAGCGCCTCGTGCACGAGCTCGTCCATCACGCCTCGCTGCGTATCCCGTCGCGCGTTGCGCCCGCGTAGGTGCGCTTCGAGCTGGTCGGCCAGCTCGTCCAGGTTCCGCGAGACGACGGCTTCGCGCGCCATCACGTGACACCGCCCGTCGCGCAGATCGAGCAGCCCTCCGGCCAGGGCCAGGAAGACCTCGCCCTCCACATCGCGGAACACGAGCAGCCCCGGCGGCAGCACGGCGGTCAGATCCGCACGTCCGGGCGCGATGCCGAACCACCCGCTGTTGTCCTCGGCCGTGATCGACAGCACGGGTTGATCGACCACCAGCCCGTTCGGCGTGCGGAGCTCCAGTGACAGCGCGCTCACGATCCACCTCGTTCGAGGTCGGAGAGCCCGCCGATCATGTACAGCCGCTGCTCGTCGACGTCGTCCAGCGCGCCGGTCAAGATCTCTTCACAGCCATCGAGGGTCTCCTCGAGCGGCACCCGCACGCCGCGCCGGCCTGTGAACACTTCGGAAACCTTGAAAGGCTGCGTCAAGAAGCGCTCCAGCCGGCGCGCGCGCCGGACCAGCTGCCGGTCATCGGCGGATAGCTCGTCGACGCCCAGCATCGCAATCACATCCTGCAGCTCGCGGTAGCGCGCGAGCGCCTGCCGGACCTGTTCCGCGACGAGGTAGTGCCGCGCCCCGACGATCTGCGGGTCGAGCAGACGGGACTCGGACGCAAGCGGATCAACGGCCGGGTAGAGCCCGGAGGCAGCCATCGAGCGTGACAGGATCACCCGCGCATCGAGGTGCTCCATCACCCCCGCGGCGCCTGGGTCGTTCAGATCATCCGCGGGCACGTAGACAGCCTGGACAGAGGTGATGGCGCCCTCGGCAGTGGAAGCGATGCGCTCCTCGACCTCGGCCAGCTCGGTCGCCAGCGTGGGCTGGTAGCCGACGCGCGAGGGGATGCGGCCGACCAGTGCGGAAGTCTCCATGCCGGCCTGCACGAAGCGGAAGATGTTGTCGATGAGCAGCAGCACGTCCGTGGACTCCCTGTCGCGGAAGTACTCGGCGATGGTCAGGGCGGCGTGCGGAATGCGGAACCGTGTGGCGGGTGGGGCGTCCATCTGCCCGAACACCATCGCTGTCCGATCCATCAGGCCCGAGCGCGTGAAGTCGCGCCACAGCTCGTGCCCCTCGCGGATGCGTTCGCCGACACCCGCGAACACCGCCACGCCATGATAGGCCTCTGTGACGGCGCTGATGAATTCCATCAGGAGCACAGTTTTGCCGACGCCGGCTCCGCCGAACAGGCCCGTCTTGCCGCCGCGCGCGAACGGGCAGAGCAGATCGATCACCTTGAGACCCGTCCGGAGCGGCTTGTGTTCCGCTGTGTGCAGATGCATGGCCGGCGGGGGCTGGTGGATCGAGCGGTACTCTTCCGCCTCGATCGGTGGACCTCCATCGAGCGGTTGACCGAGGCAATCCACGACCCGCCCCAAAAGGCCGTTCCCCACCGGGACGAGCAGCGCCGAGCCCGTGGCGTCGACGCACATGCCCCGCGAAAGCCCAGCGCTTCCCTCGAGCGCCAGGCCGCGCACGAGACCGGGTTCGATCTGGCTCTGGACCTCCAGCGCGCGGTCCCCCGCGTCTTCGACGTGAAGCGCCTCGCGCAGGCGGGGGCTCGCCCCTGCCGGAAACCGCACGTCCACGACGCTTCCGAAGATCGCCTCGATGACCCCCCGCATCCCCCGGAACAAGAGCAACAAGCGGACCACGCCGCCGAGCCAGCCTTCCGGGCATTGCCCCGTGGTAGTCCTTGCGGGGCGCGTGGCGCCCGGCGCAGCTTTTGCCGATGACGCCGTTCAGCCCAGGCAAAGCGCCATTATTTCGCAAAAGCGCTCCACGAAGTGCGCCCGCAGCCCCTTCTTCACATGGTCGGGCAGGTTCTCGAAATCGCTCTCGTTGGCCTTGGGCAGGACGACGTGCCGCACCTTGGCGCGCTTGGCCGCGATCATCTTCTCGCTGATGCCGCCGACGGGCAGCACGTGGCCGCTCAGATCGAGCTCCCCGGTCATGGCGTAGCCGCGCTTGATCGGCTTGTTCGCGCGCCAGCGTGTACAGAGCCGCCGCCATGGTCACGCCCGCCGAGGGGCCGTCCTTCGGCGTCGCACCCGCCGGGACGTGCAGATGGACGAAGTGCTCGTCGAAGAAGCCCTCCGAGCCCTCGATAGATGCACAGAGCCTGCGCGCGTACGTGTACGCGATCTCGGAGGACTCGACCATCACCTTGCCGAGCTGTCCGGTCTGCTTGAAGCCCGGACGGTCGGACTTCACCGCGGTTGCTTCGACGTACAGCGTGTCGCCACCCATGCTGGTCCAGGCCAGACCGCGGATGACGCCGGGCGTCGGCGTGTCGTAGACCGTCTCTTCCGTGAAGATGCGCTTGCCCAGAAGCTCGCGGACCTCGGCGGGACCGATCTTGATACGCTCCGATTTCTCGAGGATCTTCACGGCGCTCTTGCGCACGATCTTCTTGATCTGCTTCTCGACACTGCGCACGCCCGCGTCGCGCGCGTAGCCGTCGATGATCTCGCGCAGCGCGGCCTTCGTGACGGAGAGCTGGGTGCGCTTGAGGTGCAGCGCCCGGAGCTCCCGCGGCAGGAGGTAGCGGTGGGCGATCTCCAGCTTCTCCTGCAGGATGTATCCGGACAGCTTGATGACTTCCATGCGGTCGAGGAGGGGCCCCGGAATGGTGTCCAGCTGGTTCGCGGTGCAGACGAACAGCACGTTCGACAGGTCGTAGCGGACGTCCAGATAGTGATCGAGGAACTCGCGGTTCTGTTCCGGGTCGAGCGCCTCGAGCAGCGCCGACGCGGGATCGCCGCGGAAGCTCGCGCCGATCTTGTCGATTTCGTCGAGCATGATGACGGGGTTGTCCGTCTTGCAGACGCGCAGCGCCTGCAGGAACTTGCCGGGCATGGCGCCGATGTACGTGCGGCGGTGGCCCTTGATCTCCGCCTCGTCGCGCATGCCGCCCAGGGAGAAGCGGTAGAACTCGCGGTTGAGGCTGCGCGCGATGGACTTGCCGATGGAGGTCTTGCCCACTCCGGGCGGACCGACCAGGCAGATGATCGAGCCGGCAAGGCTGCCTTTGAGCAGTCCCGCCGCGATGAACTCGAGGATGCGCGCCTTCACGTCGTCGAGCCCGTAGTGGTCTTCGTCCAGCACCTTGCGGGCGCGCTCGAGCGTCGTGTCGTCGCCGCTTTCGGTTCCCCAGGGCAGCACCGTCAGCCAGTCGAGGTAGTTGCGGGTGACGGTGAACTCTGGCGAGGCGGGCTCGAGCATGCGCAGCTTTTCCAGTTCCTCGTCGATGCGCTGTTTCGCCTCGTCGCTGGGCGTGCGTGTCCGGAGCCGCTCGGTGAAGCGCTGGAGCTCCTGCTCCTTGTCGTCCTTCTCGAGCCCCAGCTCCTGCTTGATGCTCTTGAGCTGCTCGCGCAGGAAGAACTCGCGCTGCTGCTTGCTGATCCGCTCTTCGATCTGCTGCGTGATCTGCGATTGGAGCTTGGAGATGTCGAGCTCGCGCCGGAGCAGCTCCGCCGCTTTCTCCAGCCGTGGCTTGAGCTCCAGCGTCTCGAGCACCTGCTGCAGCTCGGTGCCGTTCGCGCTCGTCAGGTAGGCGGCGTAGTCGGCGAGGCGTGCGGGGTCCTCGAAATTGCCCTGGCTGAGCAGCAGATTCAGCTCTTCCTTGAACAGCGGGTTGAGCTGTACCAGGTCCTTGATCGAGTTGATGATGGTCAGGGCGTAGGCCTTGAGCTCGTCACTGACCGACCCCTGCGATTCGTACAGGTATTCGACCTCGGCGACCTGGTAGGGGTCGGTGCTCACGATGCGCCCGAGCCGTATGCGGTCACGCGCGCCGAGCAGCACCGTGAGCCGGCCCGCCTCGTCCTTCTTGGCGTTCAGGAGCTGGGCGACCACCCCGACGGAATGCAGCTCGGGCACGTGCGGTCTGCCGTCGTCGGCTTCTTCGGCCGGTGTCTTGACGAGAGACAGCCCGACCAGTCCGCTCTGGGCCTCGATCGTATTCTGGATCAGCTTCGCAATGCTCTCGCTCTCGACCACCAGGGGCGTGACGATCTGCGGGAAGAGCGGACGGCTCGGCAGAGGGATGATCGGGAGGCGGGGCGGATAGACCTGGCGCGCGACGACGATGCCCTGGTCCCGTCCTGCGGGCTCCCGGTTGTCGTCGACGATCTCGACGTTGGGGGAACGGTCGTTCATGTCAGCGCATGATCTTAACCACGCCAGCCGGCGCGTTAAGCCCGGGGGCGCCGGAGCCGCTCAAGCGGCGTCCGGAAGGGCCGCCCTGGGGTCCCCGGCGGAAGCGCGTCCGGCGATAACCCAGGCGTATCGGCTGAGCAGCGCACCGAGGACGAAGCTGGCCGCAGCTGCGGGCACCAGCCCGCCCAGGCGCAGCGCAAGCGAAAGCGGCCCGGACAGCACGCCCGCCGTGCGCAGCAGCGCGGCTGCCGTGCCACGGTGCAACGCCCGGTCTGCCGCGCCGTGGCGGTAGAGCTCGATCCACGCTGCGATGACGGTTTCCAGCGCGGCAGCGCCGGCGCCGAGTGCGTCCAGCGCGTGCAGCCGGAATCCCATGAGCTCGAGCAGTGCGGCGGCAGCTCCCAGCCCGGCAATGCCGAAGTGCAAGGGCAGCGTGTAGCGGTGCGCGTGCCATGCCGGCACCGCCGTCATCCCGAGCAGTACGCCCGTGTAGGTGGCGAGCAGCGCGCCCATCGCTCCCGCCAGGAGCGTCAATCCGAACAAGAGGTCGCTGGCCGTGTGGAAGGAGACGCCCAGGTCGGACGCGACGCGGAAGCCCTCGAACACGAGCACGGCAGCGAGTGTGAAGGTCGAGAACAGCACCAGCGTCCACGCGCCGACCGACATCGGCGAGCGCAACTTGAGCACCCGGAGCATGTTCAAGAAGCGCGCGGGCCGTCCCAGGTCGAGAACGAGTAGTAGCGGCGAGAGCAGAGCGCCGCCCAGAGCCAGCCAGAGCGCCGCGCGCGCGAGCTCGAGGTTTTCGTGGGTTGCCACGCAGGCCAGCGCGATGACCGCGCTCATGCCCGCAGTGCCACCGACGAAGAAGTAGAGCGGGATCTCCCAGGTCCACACCGGGGGCTTGACGATGGGACGGCCGTAGTAGCCGGCCGGAGCCTTTGGCCGCGGCGCGCTCTGTGCGGCTCGCGCCGCCTGCTTGAGCTCGTCGAGCCGCTCTTCGCGCGGATCCTCGTCGGATAGGGGCATCTCGCGTCAACCCGGGAGCAGCAGGAAGCAGAGCAGGCTGCTTGTCAGTGCCAGAGCACAGGTGAAGATCGCGACCAGCCAGGCGTTGGCCAGATCCCGCCCGGGCAGCTCCGGCACCGGCGGCAGGCCGAACTGCTCCGCAGGCCCCGGCAGGAGGAACATGGCGTGGGTGCCTTCCACGGAAGTGTTCCTCGCGTCGTACAGGCGGGCTCCGTCGAATCCTCGCTCGCGGAGCGCGGCGACGCGTTCGCGGGCGCGTTCGTAGAGCTCGTCGAGTGGGCCGAAGGCGATCGACTCCGTGGGGCAGGTCTTGGCGCAGGCGGGCACGAGCCCTTCGATCTGCCGGTCGTAGCAGAGTGTGCACTTGAACGCGCCACCGGCCCCCGGCAGGGGCGAAGGTCGGCGGTCGACGACGCCGAACGGACAGCTGACGACACAGTAGCCGCAGCCGTTGCAGACGTCGTCCTGGATGAACACGGCGCCGACCTCGTTCCTCGCGATCGCGCCCGTGGGGCAGGCTTCGAGGCAACCCGCCTTCTCGCAGTGCTTGCACACGTCCGACAGGAACATCCAGCCGAGATCGCCTGCGACGCCGGCGAGCTGCGCGCCGACGCGCTCTTCGAACTCCACGAACTTCACATGCCGCCAGGTGGACGCTCCAAGTTGTCCCGTGTTGTCATACGACTGTCCGCTGAATGCGTAGCCGTCGTCGGGGAGCTGGTTCCACTCCTTGCACGCCACCTCGCACGCCTTGCAACCGATGCACAGGGTCGGGTCGGTGAAGAAACCGACGCGGGTGCGCTCGGCGACGAAGTCGTGCCGCGCCTGGTTCGGGCTGGATAGGCCGCCGCCGATCGCCATCAGGCTCGTGGTCCGGGGCGGAGCCCTTGCAGAGCGGAGTTCATGGTCCCGGCGATGCTAGGGCGCCGGACAGGGCTGGATCAACGCTGCCGGTGATTGCCTGCGTCCGGCCCGTCGAAACCCGGGGGGAGACCAGCCGGTTGCGGCAGCCGCCGGAGGGCAGATACTACGCGACATGAGCACCGATGCTCGTGTCGCCGTCGTGACAGGCGCCAACGGCGCTATCGGGAAGGCCATCGCCGAGGGGCTCGCCCGGAGCGGTTTCGAGGTCGTGCTCGGTTGCCGCAACCAGGCGGCGGGCGAAAAGGCAGCCGAGGCCATCCGACGCAGCACCGGTAGCGCCGCTGTGCGACTCGAGAGCGTCGACGTGTCCCGCCGCGCTTCGGTCGAAGCCTTGAGAGCGCGCTGGCGGGGCCGGCTCGACGTGCTCGTCAACAATGCGGCTATCGCTCCGCGGCGTCGCGAAGAGACGCCGGAGGGGCTCGAACGCCAGCTGGCTACGAACGTGCTCGGCTATCTATGGATGAGCGAGGCGTTCAGCGACGTGCTTGCCCGGAGCCCCGGACGCATCGTCAACGTGGCCAGCTACTGGGCCGGCGGCCTCGAGCTCGACGACCTGGAATTCGAGCGCCGTCGCTACGACAACGACGAAGCCTATCGCCAGTCCAAGCAGGCCGACCGCATGCTCACCGTCGCGCTGGCGGAACGCTTCCGCCCACAAGGCATCGCAGTCAACGCCTGCCATCCCGGGGACGTGCGCTCCGCGCTCTCGGAGGACCTCGGCTTCGGCGGGCACCAGACTCCGGAGTCCGGCGCGGAGACGCCGCTGGTCCTGGCGATCGAGACCGCCGGCGCCGAGCACACCGGCTGCTACTTCGCGAACCGCCGCCCGGAACGCTGTCGCTTTGGCGAGGACCGCGCCGCCGTCGCAGCCCTGTACGAGAGGCTCTCCGCCTACTCTTCGCCGACCCAGCGCCGGTAGAAGGGCGGCGGAAAGAACGCCAGCCCCACGCCGACGGCCGACACCAAGGCCAGGAGTGACACGCTGCCTAGCGCCCAGCCGTGGGCCTGGAGCCCCGTGCCGAAAATGGAGCGGTGCGCCACGCTGATCGCGTAGCCGCTGGCTGTGGACAGGGTGGCCATGCCCCACAGTGCGATGCGGTGGACGACGGCGAGCTCGGCGAGGCCGAGCTCGAGCCGCCGGCGGAGCATCGCGTGGTAGCGGAAGCACTCGTACGACAGCCACGCCGGGCCGAGGCCGCGCGCCGCGAGGCCGAGCGGGACGATCGGGCCCGAGATGGGACTTCCGTCGGCGTAGTGCAGGAACTGGCCCGAACCGATCTCCGCGAGCAGCGCGCCGAGCATCAGAGCGAGCACAACACCGGCGAGCCCCTTCGCCCAGCTCTCTCGCGGGTGGAACACGCGCCAGGCAAACACGACGAGGGCGCCGCAACCGATGTACTCCGCGCACAGCGCTGAAACGGCTAGCGGGTGCGGCGCGCCTGCACCTACCGCAGACAGCCGCGCCGTCATACCGAGGGCGAAACCAAGGACGCCGATGCACCACAGTGCGATGGTGAGCAGGAGCTCCGGCAGCTGATGCGTGCGCCGCCACAAGAGCAGCAGCCGCGTGCCGACTGCGGCCGACGTCAGCATGAACACGCCGACGCCCAGGATGCTCAGGGCCTTCACTTCTTCTTCTCCGGTGGCGGGTGGCCGCCCAGGCGCTCGAAGACGTCGTAGGCCGACTCGGCGGACTCGAGCCGGTGTTCTGCGGCCGCGCGCGCAAGGGCGGGGGCGAGCTCGGTCGACAGGCTGTCCGCGTCGTCGATGCCGCGCACCTTCAGCGCTGCAGGCATGAGCCGGCGGATGACGACGTCCATCTGTGCGGCGGTCACGCTTCCTGGCTCGAGACCCGCCTGCTTCAAGAGGAGGCGGACCGTGCCGCGCGCTTCGAGCCGGCTGAGCGGCGTCCGGCGCTGCAGTTCCGAGCTGACCCATTCGAAGACAGGGGAAACCGCCATGAAAGTCGGGCGCTTGCGGCGCCGCCCGGGAGGATAGCGGAAGGCCTCCCACAATCATAGGTTGACAGATCGTCAGGAAACTATTATCTGACGAATCGTCAAACGATGGCCCGCCTTCCTGAACCGGAAAAACGCCGCGATCTGGCCCGCAGGGCCGTGGCGGTTCTGCAGCGCGAGGGGCTGGAGGTCTCGATGAGCCGGCTGGCGCAGGCGCTGGAGGTCAAGCGGCCGACGCTGCTCTACCACTTCCCATCGCGCAGCCATATCGTGGAGATTGCGCTCGAGGATCTGCTCAGTGAGCAGGCCGGGTTTGTATTGAAGCGCATCGCCGAGCACACGCACCCGATCGACCAACTGTACGCGCAGCTCTGCGCCGTGCACGAGTTCCACCGCGGGCGAGAGGGGCGCGTGGTGTTCCTGAGCCAGGCGATTGCCACCAGCGCTGGCACGCGCATGGAGGCGATCATCAACGTCGGCAACCGCGTGTTCGAGCCGTATCGCCGCGCCGCGGCCGACAGGATCCGGCAGGGGATCCGCGACGGTATCGTCAAGCCCTGCGACCCGGACGCACTGATCGCGCTCATCCGCGCAGTGACGGACGGTTTGATGGTCCAGCGCGTGATGACGGGACTCGAGCTCGAGCCCGTCCACGAGCTGCTCTGGACGGGGCTTCTCGCCCCGTTGAAGAAGGAACCGGAGGCATCATGAACACTGCACTTCCCGAAAAGGGTCGGAGTCGCGACGAGGTTCTCGCCGCGCTCACCGACCAGCGAGCCCAGGATCTGGAGAGCAACGGCAGCGCCTTCGCGTTCGTGTACGACGCTGGCGAGCCGCTGAGAGCGCTGGCCCGCGAGGCCTTCGCCGCGTGCATGCCGATCAACGGTCTCGACCCCACCGTGTATCCGTCGGCGCGTCGCATCGAGACCAACGTCGTGCATGCGGCGCTGGAGCTGCTCAACGCTCCGGAGGGCGCCTGCGGAACCGCGACCGCAGGTGGCACCGAAAGCGTGATGCTCGCCGTGAAGAGCGCCCGCGACTTCATGAAAGGGCGCACGAAGACTCCGAAGATGCTCCTGCCGGAGACCGCGCATGCCTGTTTCCACAAGGCCGCGCACTATCTCGGCGTCGAGGTCGTGGTGGTCGGCGTGGACCCGGTGACGTTCCGGGCAAACGTCGACGACGCACGAGCCAAGATGAGCGATGACGTGATCCTCGTGGTGGGTTCGGCGCCGAGCTACGCGCACGGCGTCATCGACCCCATCGAGGAGCTGGCCCGGCTTGCGAAGGAGCACGATGTGCTGATGCACGTCGATGCCTGCGTCGGCGGGTTCGTGCTGCCCTTCATGCGCGAGAACGGCGTGAAGCTACCGCCTTTCGATTTCGCCGTCGACGGCGTGACGAGCATCTCGGCGGACGTGCACAAGTACGGCTTCGCGCCGAAGGGGATATCCGTGCTCCTGCAGCGGCGCCGCGAGCTGCGCGACGCGCAGTACTACGCCTGCGCGAACTGGAGCGGCTACGCCATCGTCAACTCCACCACACTCGGCTCCAAGTCCGTCGCCGCCATGGGCGCGGCGTTCGCCGTGATGGGCGCGCTGGGCCACGAGGGCTATCGCGAACGGGCGAAAGCGATGTGGGACGCCACAGGCAAGCTCGTGACAACTATCGACGAGCTGGACGGCGTCCACATGGTCGGTCGCCCCGATATGAACCTGTTCGCCTTCACCACCGACGAGGGCGACGTGTTCGAGCTTGCCGATCGTCTGACCGAGCGCGGTTGGCACGTACAGCCCACCTACGCCTATGGTCGATCGCCCGCGCACATCCACCTGACGCTGGATCCGGGCAACGCGGCGCGGGTCGATGCGTTCATCGAGGATCTGCGCGCGAGCGTCGTCGAGCTGCCGCCCACCCAGGCGCCGCCGGAGGGCGTGGTCGCGATGCTGGAACAGATCGGCGCTGGTGGCGCCGGGGGTATCGATCCCGGCGCGCTGATGGCCGAGCTCGGCATCACCGACGGTCAGCTGCCCGAGAGGTCCGGCATGATCCACCGCCTCATCAATGCCGCGTCCCCCGGTGCGCGGGAGCAGCTCTTGATTCTCTTCATCGGGGAGCTGTTCGCATGAGGCGCATCGAGCTGGGACGGGGAGGACAGCCGCTCCGCATCGCGTACGGCCGCATCTTCCACGAAGCCAACGCCTTCTCGCCGCTCCGCACGGAGCGCGCCGACTTCGAGCGTCTGCATCACCTGGAGGGCGAAGCCCTCGCCCAGGCCTGCACGCTGCGCGGCGTGGAGCTCATGAGCTTCATGCCGCATGCAGAGCTCACCGGCTTCGTGCAGGCGGCGCGCCTCGCCGGCGGCGTGGAGACCGTGCCCCTCACGTCATCGCTGGCCGTGCCGAGCGGGCCGCTCACGCGCGAGTGCTTCGATTCCATACTGGACGGGCTCATCGGTCGGCTTTCGCAAGCCGGGAAGCTCGACGGCGTGTACCTGGCGCTGCACGGCTCGATGCAGGTCGACGACCTTCCGGAAGCGCCGGAAGCGGCGATCCTGCGCCGCGTGCGCGAGGTCGTCGGCGGCGGCGTCAAGGTCGCTGCGAGCTACGACCTGCACGCCAACCTCTCGCCCGGAATGGTCGGCGCGACGGACATCATGCAGGCGTATCGCACGAACCCGCACTGGGACCTGGCTCCGACGGGCTTCCGCGCGGGCAATCGCTTGATCCGCGCGCTGCGCGGGCAGGTGCGGCCCGTGCACGCCTGGCGCAAGCTGCCGATGGTGCTCGGCGGCGGCATCACCATCGATTTCTTCGCGCCCATGCGCGCCATCTTCCGCTGGATGAAGCGCATCGAGCGCGATCCGCGCGTCTTGAACGTCAGCCTGTTCATGGTCCACCCCTACACGGCCGCCGAGGATCTCGGCTGGGCCGTGCACGTCTGCACAGATGGCGATCAGGCGCTCGCCGAGAGTCTGGCGACAGAGCTCGCCGATCGGGCCTGGGCCGAGCGCAAGGCAGCCCTACCTCCAATGCGGCAGGTGGACGAGGCGCTCGACGAGGTGCGCTCGTCGCTCTGGCGCCGGCTGGGTCCGGTGACGCTCGTCGACGTGGACGATATCGTCGGCGCCGGCGCACCCGGGGGGAACACCCACTTCGTCCAGGCGCTGGTGCGCGACGACCGCGGTCTCCGCGCCTTCGTGCCGGTGCACGACCCGGCGCTGGTCGACGAGGCCTGGGACGCTCCGATCGGGGCGCGCCGCTCGCTCGTGCTCTCGGGCACGCCCGGCTACGACCAGCCCGAGGTGTCACTCGACGCGACCATCGCAGCGCGCGCCGAGACCGAGTTCGGCCGCACGTTGCGCCTCGACGTGGGCTCGTTCCACGTGGCGGTGACCGAGCGGCCTCCGCTGCCGATCCACCCGCGTTTCTGGGCGGACCTGGGACTCTCGGCGCGCGACGCAGACCTGATCGTGCAGAAGAACTTCTTCCACTACCGGATGTTCTACGCCACGACGTCGTTCCGGCACCTGCCGGTCGTCAGCGCCGGGGCGACCAGCCTCGAGCGCGTGCGCACGCGCAGCTACCGCGTGCCGACTTTCCCGGGAGTCGACGTGGCCGACTGGCGCGAGCACGATCCGGAGCTCCGGCGCGGCGGCTTCGCCACCGGGTCCAAAAACGCCGCACGGGCGACGGCCGCGGGAGGCTAGGGGATCGCGTCGAGACAGGCGGAGATCTGGTCGCAGGGCTTCGACAGGCAATCGGCTACCTGCTGCCGCCCGGATGCGGTCATCAAGGCCACGCTGCCGCAGATGTCGTCGACGAAGCTGTTCTGGCACTCGTTGTAGCGGTTCTCGCAGCTCTGCCGGTCCGCATCCTGCTGCCAGTCCGGCGCGACCTGGTTGGCCGCGGTGAGCGTGCAATCGTCCGTGTTCGTCGAGCAGTCGGCTTTGTCCACACAGGTCGCGTAGGCCTGGAGGAAGTCCTGCCGGTATTTGGCGGGAGCACCGAGCTGCTGCAGGCAATCGGTGTTGCAGGTTGGAGCGGCCGTCCCGCACTGCGTCTGGTGATTGCATATCGCTGTGCACAGGCTCTGCGCGTCCGCCGCGGTGCCTGCGGCGCCCCCGCCGCCGATGGTCCCGGATTGGCCGCTGCCTCCACTGCTACAGCCGACGACCAGCGCGGCGATCAGTGCACCCACAACCCGCGTTGCGCCTCCAGCCATACAGGCACGATAGCGCCGCGGTCGGGCGCCTGGCTAGTGCTACCTAGTCGACGCACAGGTACTGCACGGCGCGCAGCGGACCGGCGGGCGTCGGCTTTTCCACGATGATGCCGCTGCAGCCGAAGGTCACGTAGTGCCTGGAGCAGTGGCCGTGGAACCTGGCGTTCACCTGCGGACATTCCCTGGACTGGTCCCGGGCGTGCGCCGGATCCGCCAGGCATTCCGCGACGCAGTCGCGCGGGCTCTCGCAGGGCTTGCCCGCGTCCGGCGTGCGGCACAGGCAGCCCGCTATACCCGCGAGCCCATGTCGCCCCCAGTCGCCTTTGCAGCGCGCACATTCGGCCGGGGTCTTCGCCTGCACGGTGTTCTGCGATCCGCGCCTCACCACGTCCGAACCCCGGAGCTGCTCGCAGTGCCCCGCGTCGTGCGCCGCGGCCGCTTCCGGCTTGCGCGCCGGCAGCGCCGACGACGACGAGGTGGAAGCCACCGGTGCTGCGGGCGGCGGTGTCGCGACGCTGACGACCGGCGCGCTGGCGCGGTCGGCGGGGGGCGGGCTCCCGGGGTGACTCGGAGTGCAGGCGAAGAGCAGGGCTGCTGTCGCCAGCTCCGCAAGGACGAGACGTCGTCGTGCCACGAGCCCAGCCTAGCACCGCGCGCTAGCGCGACGCGAAGTAGATACCGCTGCCGTACACGCCGCCGAGCTCGGCGGCGACGTACTGCTTCCCATCCGGCGCCACGTAGAAGGACAGTCCCTGGGTGCCGCCGTAGAACGTGAACGCCGTGCTCGCCGTCAGCGGCAGCATCTTCGGGGAGACCAGCTTGTCGTTCTCGATGTCCGCGTAGTAGAGGCGCAGGTTCGGTGTGGGATCGGTCGTGAACGAGCGCTGGAACACTGCGTGCAGCCGCCCCATGCAGTCGATCGAGAGCGCGACGGAGTGCCCGACCGAGTCGTTCGGGTAGCCGGAGGGCGGCTTCGAGAGCGTGACCGACGAGAACCCACTCGATGTGCGACGGGCCAGCTGCAGGCTCTTCGTCGCGCGGAGGTAGTACGCGATCACGGGCTTTCCCGCGTCGAGCACAATCGAAACCGTGTCGCCCGTGTCGGACGAGGAGCCCCAGGTATCGTTTGCCACCTTTTCGGTCTTCCAGCCGTTCGACGTGCGCGTCGCGTAGTGCACGGTGCGCGTCTTGTTCGATTCGAGCGTCACATAGGCGACGTGCGGAACGCCGCTCGAATCGAGCACCATCGACGTGGAGCCGAGCTCCCAGGCGGAGTCGATGGTCTCGGGTGTTCCGGCGGTGCTGTTCACCTCCACCCAGTGCAGCGTGCCGCCCTCCCCGTAGATCACCTGCTGGACGCCGCCCGATGCCGCAATGGCCACGCCGTTGCCGGCTTTCGGTGCGATCGTGCGATCGGAGAGCGACTTGCACTGCAGGTGCAGCGTGCCGTCGTAGTCGTAGGTGTACGCGACGCAGGGGTCGGCTCCGTGCGTCGTCGAAAGCGAGCGCGCGATGGACAGGCCGATGCCGCCGTTGGCGACCCCGTGCGCCGACCAGCTCTTCGCCCCGTCGTGATCCAGGCGTTCGAGATCCGCCGAGTAGAAGCTACCGTTCTGGAAGAGCTGCGAGGTGAACACGCTCGCGGGCCCGCTCGACGGCACCTGCAGCACCGTGCGGTGCCGCGTCGTGTTCGAGCCTGGCCCGGGCGGACCGTCGAACTGGAACGCGCCGGTCGGCACCGGGCAGGTGTCCGTGGGCGAGCCGCCCGCGCCCGAGATGCCGCCTGCACCTGCCGCGCCCGCGCTTCCGCCGGCACCTGCTATGCCACCATCGCTGCCTGCGGAACCGGCATTGCCGGCTGCGCCCGAGCTGCCGGCGGCGCCTCCGGCACCCGCGCTCGCATCGCTGCCGCCCGCGTCGGCGAGGCCCGCGTCATTGCCGGCGCTGCCACCCGTTCCCGCGTCATTGCCGGCGCTGCCACCCGTTCCCGCGGTGCCGGCGTCGCTGCCCGCCGTACCCGCGCTGCCCGCGGCGCCCCCCGAGCCTCCGTTCGAATCCGTGCCGGACGAGCTGCCGCAGGCTGCCGCGAAACCGATCAGGACGACCCAGAAGAATCGACTTGTCACACTCGCCTCACAAGATTTCGATGGCGCGCGCGGGAGCCGCGTGCGCGGCACAGTGTACGGAAGCGCGGGGTCGCCGCTTCCCCTCGCCGCCCGGGGGCTGCGGGGACGGGCGGGGCGCGCCTGCTCTGGTACCTGGTTGGGTGCGCCCCCAGCCCCGAGCGGCCCAGGAACGTAGCAAAATGTCACAAATATGTGGCATTTTGCTACGTTTTCAAGCTTCGGGCGGCTTGGCGAGCTCGGCGAGGCGGCGCGGCACGTCTGCGTCGGCGGGGCGGCGCCCGCGGACGACGTTCACGAGCAGCGCCTTGGACTCGTGGATGGTGACGTTCGGCTCGCCGGACAGCGGGATCAAGTCGTTGACCACATCGCCGCGCACGGGACCCGCCGAGCCCCAGTGGAAGGGCATGGCGACCTGGTGGACGATTTGTCCGTCGACCATCAGCGGGCGCATACGGCGCGTGACCAGCGCGCGGGCTTCGACGATGCCGCGCGGTGTTTCCACGGTGACCCAGTCGGTGTTGGCGATGCCGAGCTCGAGCGCGAGCTCGGGCGACAGCTCCACGAACAGCTCGGGCGCGAGCTCGGCCAGGTGGCTCAGGTAGCGGCTCATCGCGCCGGCCGTGTGGTGCTCGGTGAGGCGGTACGTCGTGAGCACGTAGGGGAAGCGCGGATCGTGCGGTGCGACGAAGGGATTGTCGTCGCGCGTGAAGCGGCGCACGGCGGGGTTCGTGCCCTGCTTGTACAGGGCGTTGTCGAGCGGCGACTCGAGTGGCTCGTAGTGCGCCGGCAGCGGGCCGTCCTTCAGCCCTTCCGGCACGAACAGCCAGCCGAGGCCGTCCTCGTGCAGGATGAACGGCGCGTCGCCCGGCACCGAGTCGAGACCCGTCGCGCCTCTGGCCGGTACGTAGTCGGGGCGCTTTGCCTTGGGGAAGTCCGGAACGTCCAGGCCGGTCCACTCACCGGCAGCGTTGTCCCACCAGACGAGCTTCTTTTCCTCGCTCCACGGCGCGCCGTCGGGGCGAGCGCTGGCTCGGTTGTAGAGGATCCGGCGATCGCCGGGCCAGGCGAAGCCCCAGCCGTGGGCGTAGCGGCCCTCGGCCTTGCGCTCGGCGGCGCGGTTCACGCCGTCCGGGCCGTACACGCCGGAGTAGATCCAGCAGCCGCACGCGGTCGAGCCGTCGGCGCAGAGCTCGGGGAAGCCGCCGAGCTGCGGCCCGTGGTGCGGTCGGCCGCGGCGATCGACGGCGTGGACCAGGCCCTGTTCGCTGTCGCCCTGCTCGACGCGCCAGCCGTTGATCTCGGCCAGCACGGCCGCCATCACCGGCTCGCCGTGCTCGTCCTCCGGGTACCACCAGTCGAGCGCGGAGAGCGGCGCATCGCGCGGATCGTCGGAGGCCTCGGCCTTGGCTTTGAGGCGCAACGCCAGCTGGTGGACGAACCAGGCCTCGCTGCGTGCGTCGCCGGGCGGTTCGACGGCCTTCTCGCGCCACTGCAAGAGGCGCTGCGTGTTGGTGAAGGCGCCTTCCTTCTCCGCGTGGCCGGCGCACGGGAAGAGGAACACCTCCGTGTCGATCTCTTCGGTGCGGAGCTCGCCGCGGCGCACCTCGGGCGAGTCGTACCAGAAGCTGGCCGTCTCGATTTCCACCAGGTCGCGCACGACCAGCCACTTCAGGCGCGAGAGCGCCTTGCGCTCGAGGCGGGCGTGCTGCGCGCCGACGGCGGGGTTCTGCCCCATCACGAACAGGCCCTCGAGCTTTCCGTCCATCATCTCGGTGAAGAACGAGAAGTGCGAGTGGTCGCGCGTGAGCCGCGGCATGAAGGCAAAGCCGTGGTCGCTGTCTCCATTGGCGGCGGCGCCGTACCAGGCACGGAGCAGGCTCCGCACGTAGGCGTCGATGTTGTTCCACAGCCCGCCCTTCTTCTTGCACTTGGCGATCCAGCCGGCGAGCGTATCGTGGCCCATACCGGTGCGCGGCATCGGCAGGTAGCCGGGCAGGATGTCGTAGAGCGTGGGGATGTCGGTCGAGCCCTGGATCGAGGCGTGACCGCGCAGCGCGAGGATGCCGCCGCCGGGGCGCCCCATGTTGCCGAGCAAGAGCTGCAGGATGGCGGCGGTGCGGATCACCTGCACGCCCTTGGAGTGCTGCGTCCAGCCGACCGCGTAGCAGATGGCGGCGGTCCTGTCCGGGCCGCTGGCCTTGCATAGCGCCTCGGCGACGCGCTCGAACAGCTCCTGCGGCACGCCGGCGACGCGTTCGACCATCTCCGGCGTGTAGCGGCTGAAGTGGCGGCTGAGCACATTGAGAACGCAGCGCGGGTGCTGGAGCGAGAGATCGCGTTCGGGGCGGGACAGATCGTCGCCCTGGTAGCGCCAGCTCGACGGGTCGTAGCGCTTCTCGTCCGGATTCCAGCCGGAAAACAGGCCGTCCAGATCCTCGGTGTCCTGGAACTCGTCCTTCAGGATGACCGAAGCGTTGGTGAAGTGGGCAACGTAGTCCTTGAAGTAGCGCTCGTTTTCCAGCGCGTAGCGCACCAGGCCGCCGAGGAACGCCAGGTCACCGCCCGCGCGGATCGGCACCCAGATGTCCGCCTGCGCGCTGGTGCGCGAAAAGCGCGGGTCGACGTGGATGACCGTCGCGCCGCGTTCCTTGGCGGCCATCACCCAGCGGAAAGCGACCGGATGCGCCTCGGCCATGCTCGAGCCCTGGATCAGGATGCAGTCGGAGTTCGAGAGGTCCTGCGGCGCGGTGGTCGCTCCGCCGCGACCGAAGCTGGTGCCCAGACCGGGCACCGTGCTCGAGTGTCATATTCGAGCCTGGTTCGACACGGAGACCATGCCCAGGCCTCCGGTGAACAGCTTCTTGATCAGGTAGTTTTCCTCGTTGTCGAGCGTGGCGCCGCCCAGGTGCGCGACGGCGCTGGTGTGGTTCACCGGCTCGCCCTCGTGCCCGGTGACGAAGGTGCGGTGGCGCGAGTCCCAGACGCGCTCGGCCAGCATGTCCATCGCCTGTTCGAGCGGCAGCTCCTGCCACCGGGTCGCGCGCGGCGCGCGGTAGCGCACGTTGGTGATGCGGTTGGGCTGGGTGAGCAGCTGGTAGCTGGCGGCCCCCTTGGGGCACAGCGTGCCCTGGTTGATGGGGCTCTCCGGATCGCCTTCGATGGAGACGAGCTTGCCGCCCTTGTGTGGATCGAGCTGGCCGCAGCCGACGGCGCAGTAGGGACAGACGGAGCGCGCCGTTTCGGTGTCGCTCGTGCGGGCGCGGAGCGCGCGGGTCTTCGCGCTCATCGCCTCTTCGCCGGTGCCGTCGGCGCGGCGCGCGATCTGTCGGAGGAGCGGCCACTGGGCGAGGAGCTTGAGCACCATGGCCGCCCAGACTAGGGCAGGCGCGGCGCTGCCCGCAACGGGGCGGTTGCGTGGAATCGTCACGCGTGGGAGATGGCAGCACACGGTGGCCCTCGCTCGAGCCGGCCGATTTGCGCCGACAATCTGCTGCGTGCGACCATGCGCTCCGGACCTGGGCGCCGAAGCGCTCGTCGGCTGGACTGGAGCTCTGGAGCATGGACGCGGCTGCGCGCCGGCTTGGATGGTTTGCAGTGTTTGCGGCGTTCGTCGCGGTCGCGGTGCTGTCCGTCACGGCGCCGGCGACCGGAGTCCGGCCTCCGCCTACGTGTGGAACCAGGCGCAGGCGGCGTTCGCGAGCGGGTCCTGGCGCTGGCTCCTGGGCGCCTGCGCCGTGGCGACTGGGGTTTGCGGTCGTGGCCAGCCTGGCCGAGCTGCTTGGTGGCGCCGCGGTCGGTCTCGACCCCTGCGGAGCTCGGATCCATCGAGGGCGGCAGTCTGCGCGAGGCTCTGATCGAGATCCGGAAGCGCATCCAGGACTCGGCGGGTGGGGCACGCGTCGACGTGGTCGGCGCGTTCGACCAGTTGTTGCGCGGCGCCGTCTCGCTCTCGGCGAGCGACCTCCACATCTCGCCGACGCCCGGCGGGCTCAAGCTGACCTACCGCGTGCACGGGACTCTGCACGACGTGGCGACCCTGCCGCTCGAGGTGGGCGCGCCGCTGACCACGCGCATCAAGGTGCTGGCGCGCCTCGACACGTACGTGCACGGCGCGCCGCAGGATGGACGCCTGGTGGCGGAGGTGGACGGCGGCAGCGTCGAGGCCCGGGTCTCCACGCTGCCTACCGAGATCGGCGAGCGCATCGTGCTCAGGCTCGTGCGCGGCAGTCGCACCGTGCCGGATCTGGACGCGCTCGGTTTTGGCAGCGAGGTTCACGACGGGCTTCGCGACGTTCTGGCGCGACCGCAGGGGCTCTTGTTCGTGACCGGGCCGGTCGGTAGCGGCAAGACCACCACGCTCTACTCGTCGCTCAAGCACATTGCCGCCACGCGCGGCAGCACAACCAGCCTGGTGACGCTGGAGGATCCCATCGAGCTGGAGCTGCCGTTCGCCACCCAGACGCAGATGCATCCGCGCGCGGGGATGACGTTCGCAAGCGTGTTGCGCAGCGTGCTGCGGCAGGACCCCAACGTGCTGATGGTGGGCGAGATCCGCGATCGCGAGACGGCCGACATCGCGATGCAGGCCGGGCTCACGGGCCACTTGATCCTGACCACGGTGCATGGCGAAAGCGCAGCGGGGCCTTTCGCACGGCTTATCGACATGGACGTCGAGCCGTTCGTGCTGGCGAGTGCGACCCTCGGCTGTCTGTCGCAGCGCCTGGTGAGAACGTTGTGCACGGCGTGTCGCCGCGAGGCAAAACCCGAGCCGATCATTGTGGAGCGATTCGCGGCGCACGGCGTGGTGCTGTCGCCGTCCACGTACTACGAGCCCGTCGGCTGTGACTTCTGCGAAGGGCAGGGATTCACGGGGCGGCTTCCGATCGGGGAGCTTCTGGTGGTGGGCGCGAAACTCCGCGCGCTGGTCAACGAACGCCACGCCACGCGGGAGTTGTACGACGTTGCGGTTGCCGAGGGCATGACGCCGATCCTGCGCGACGGGCTTTCAAGGGCGGAGCGCGGCGAGACCTCACTGGCCGAGGTGCTGCGGGTGGTGGGATGAAAGCGTCGACCCGTGCAGGCGTTGTCAAGCTTGCGGCCGCAAGCCGCCTCGGCGCGACCGTGCTGGTCGCGCTCGCGGCGGTCCGGGTCGCCGTCGTCGCGACGCTCGGTGCCGTGAGCGCCCACGCGCCCGGGCTTGCGACGTCGACTGCGCCGCCACCGGTAGCGGCGAGCGCGTCGCCGGTGGACAGCTCGCGTGCCGGGCGAGTCCAGAAGGCAACCGGGACGTCCGGCAAGTCGGTGCTGGTGAACCTGGTGGTGACCGTCGGGGGGCGCTCCGAGGTCTATGTGGACCAAGGTTTCGTCGGCAAATCGCCCTATATCGGCGATGTCTCCTGCAAGGTTGGCGGCACGGTGACCATCCAGGTCGTCCCCGCCAAGGGCGCGCCGCGCGTGTTCAAGCGCGCGTGCGTCGAGGGCGGGACGATACAGATCGGCGATTGACGGCAAAGCGCGTTGTGCCGCGGCACAGGTTCGATGTAGGTAGGGCTCGTGACGGTGAAGGTCTACCAATATCCGAAATGCGGTACGTGCCGGAAGGCGCTCAAGTGGCTGGACGCTCGGGGCGTCGACTACCAGTCGATCGATATCGTGGAGCGACCTCCGTCGAAGACGGCTATCAAGCAGCTCGTGAAGCGCTCCGGGCTTCCCGTCCAGAAGTGGTTCAATACGTCGGGCCAGTCGTATCGCCAGGGCGGGTTCAAACAGAAGCTCGAGACGATGTCGGAGGCGCAGGCCATCGACGCACTGGCCGCCGACGGCAAGCTCATCAAGCGTCCAGTGATTGCGGGCGACGGCTTCGTGCTGGTCGGCTTCAACGAGGCGGCGTACAAGGCGCGTCTGGGCTAGCCGTCTCGCGCCGCCTCGCGATACGTCTCGAGGTGCAGTGCTGCGGAGCGATCCCAGGAAAACGCGCGCGCGCGCTCGGGGCCGCGTGCGGAGAGCTCCGCGGCGAGCGGGCGGTCCTGCGTGACGCGTTCGAGGGCGCTGCAGAGCTCGGCGGTGTCGAGCGGGACGTGCAACGCGGCCCCGCCCAGCACCTCGACGAGCGGGGCGATGTTGCTGGCGACGACCGGCGTGCCGCAGGCGAGCGCTTCGAGTGCGGGAAGGCCGAAGCCCTCGTAGCGCGAGAACTGCACGAGCGCGCGCGCTCCCGAAAGCACGTGGACCACCGCATCGTCGGCGAGCCGCGCGGGGAAGACGACGCGGTGGGCCACGCCCAGCTCGCGGGCCCGCACATCGAGCGGCGCCGAGCCGAGCACGCCGACGCGTCGTCCGCGGTAGAGCCGCTGCAGCACGACCAGATGCATGCGCTCGTCGAGAGCCGCCGCCGCGAAAGCTTCGAGGACTGCGCGTTGGTTCTTGCTGGGCGTATTCTGGCCGACGACGAGCAGATAGGGGCCGTCGATGCCGAGCAGAGTGCGTGCGGCGTGCTCGGCGCGCGCGCGGTCTGGTGGCGGACGGAAGCGGGCTTCGATGCCGTGCGGGATAACGCGCACGCGGCGCGAGCTGCCCGGAGCCCTGCGCGTGATGACGTCGGCTGTGGAGTGTGAGATGGCGACCAGGCGCGTTGCCGTGCGGAGCGCGCGGAGGATTCCGTCGCGGTAGAAGGCCGCCTTGAACGGCGTCGCCGGCGACAGACCCTCGGACAGGGCGGGCGACTCGAGCCACATCAGGTCGTGGATGGTCACCACCGTCGGGCAGGCGATGCCGCGGCCCAGAATGTTGAACGGCGCGTGCAGTACGTCGATGCCGGACAGATCGACGAGCCGGGACGGGGTGAGCAGCGTGGACAGTCCGTTCGCCGGGGCGCGGACCGTGCGTTCCCGTACGTTGGGCAGCGGCGAGAGCGGCAGCGTAGCCCGCGGATCCACCCAGAGCTGGAAGCGCGCCGCGGGCGCGAGCGCCGGCAGCCGGTCGACCAGCGCCTGCACGTACGCACCAATGCCGCTTGGTCGCTCGCGGATGTAGCGGCAATCGATCGACACCGCGAGGCCGCGGCTTTGGCTCATCCGCGGATGCAGCGTGGGACCCGGAAGAGGCAACGCTGCCGGCGGGGGCGGAACAGAGACGGGCTTGCGGAAACCGAGCATCATGCGACCACCGGTAAACGTCGGCTGGGAGGCCCGGGAGGAACGTGCACCGAGCGCGGCGGCAGCATGCGGTGGAAGTGGCCGCCCCAGGCGTAGTTTTCCTCGACGACGCGAGCACACCAACACTGCGTGCAGCCTTTCCGGACCAGACCCTCGAACGCTTTGCGGGCGCCCAGCCGCACGACGTTGTGCGACAGGTCGCTGCGGTCCACCTGGCCGCAGTGGAAAAGATTGCCTTCCGGGTCGAGCGTGGCGTTGATCCAGCCGGCGGCGCAGGGCAGGGTCACGTCCCGCGGAAAGTCGAGGAAGTGGCGGAGGCTGGCCCAGCCGTTCGCGATGGAGGGGCTGCCGGCGAGCTTGAGCTCCGAGAGCCGCGCGAACACTCGTCGGAGCTCGGCCGCCTCGAGCTGGAAGCCGGAGCCGTCCCGCGCTTTGTCGAGGAACAGACTATTTCGCGCGGGCTGGAACACGATGCGGAAGTGACGCGCATCGGCGAACTCGACCAGCTCCTCGATGTGCCCGGCGTTGTGCTGTCCCACAACGCAGGTGAGCTCGACGTCGACGCCCGCGTGGCGTGCCACGATCGCACCGTTGATGGCTTTCTGCCATGAGCCTTCGCCCCGCATGGCGTCGTGGCAGTCGGGGGGCCCGTCGAGGCTGAGCTTGACCTTCGAGAGCAGGCGCACCGTCGCGACCTTGCGGGGCACCAGTACGCCGTTGGTGTTCATGTAGATGCGGACCCCGCGCTGCGCCAGGAACGCGGCGACCTCGTCGACGTGCCGGTGCGCGAGCGGCTCACCGCCATCGAGCGAGACGTGGCGCATTCCAAGCGCGTAGAGGCCGCCCAGCGCATCCAGGATCTGCTCGCGCGTCATCTCCTGCGGCCCGGGCGTGTGGCGGTCGCAGTAGCGGCACTCGAGATTGCAGAGGTGCGTGAGCTCGAATCCGACGGAAATCGGCGCGGGCTTGAGCCCGACGCGCGCAGCGGCGCCCCGCGCGATGCTGGACAGTGCCATCGAACGCTCCTTGTCAGGCGCGCGTCGGCGCGCCGGTTGTTTCGTGCGGTGCCCCGGGGTCCGCTAGAGCCGCATTCTGCAATGCGCATGCCGCCGCGAATGCCGGCGTTTGCCGGGCTTTGCGCGCGGGTCCACGCGCGGCTTCGTGGTGGAGCCGCACGCCTGTGCTTCTCCGGCACAGCAGAGCCGTGCCGTTGCGCCGGTGAGGGCGATGCGTGCATGCTGCTCCCCATGGCTGCACGGACCGCCTGCCTGCTCGCTCTGTGTCTGCTGCCGGCTTGCGCTTCCGGGCGGACGTCGGCGCAGACCGCCGACCAACCGGTGGGCTTCAGCAAGGCCCCTCCGTCCGGGTCAGGGACGGATGCCGGTCACGGCACCGCGGACGCATCCCCAGGGGAGCCAGTGCCGGTGGCAGCGTCCGGGGCGGCGAAAGCGCCGCAGTTCCAGCCAGTCAGGCCGCTGGGCTGCGAGCCGATCGCTGGCTCGGTGAAGTTCCGGACCTGGCCTATCGACGCGCGGTGCCGCTCGCTGGCGAGCAAGCATGTGCCGCGCGACTCCGTCGGCGCGGACCTGCAGGTCGGCATTCTGGTAGCCGGCAGCGCCGAAGGATTCCGCGGCGCGTTGGGCTGCGAGCCGCCGCCCGCTGTGGACTTCTCGACACAGCGCCTCGTGACCTACTCGTTCGTCCACGACTCGAACCGGGTCTACTCGCTCGCGGGCGTCGTACGGAAGGGGGGCGAGCTGCACCTCGTGTTCGATATCCGCAAGGTCTGCCAGGGAATACCCCCCGAAGCCCAGCGCACCGTCCGGCTTATTGCCATCCCACCGGGGACGGAGCCGATTCGAGTGGCTTTCTGCAACCACCGGACGAGCTGTGGACCCGTGCCCTGAAGCAGGTTCCCGACAGAGCGATTCAAGGCGCCGATTGGTGGCGCGCCGGGCACAGCCGGGCTAGAGCGGAGAACGGATGTCGGACGAGCATACCGGCGACACATCTCACGGGCTCGAGCCGGGGACTATCTGGCCCCTCCTGCGTGAAATTCTCGCGAATTCGCCGGATGCGATCGGGATATCGAGCGATTGGCGGCTCCGTGTCGTCAACCCCGCTCTGGTGAAGATGTTCGGCTTCAGCGACGCGTCGGAGATGATCGGGCTGTCCATCTTCGATCTGCTGGCGCCGCAGGCGCGTGAAACGATTGTCGAGTTCGTCCGCCGTCGCGATGCTGGCGAGCAGGTCCCGCCCACCTACGTTACCACCGCATGCGCGCGTGACGGTCGGGAGTTCGCGATGGAAGTGCGCAGCGCAGTCTTCAGCCTGTTCGGCTCGACGTGCTCCATGACCCTCGTGCGTGACGTGAGCGAGGCACAGGCGTCGCGCCGCGCCTTGAAGCAGGGCGAAGACTTCTACCGTGCACTCTTCGAGGTCAACACGGCAGTGAAACTGCTGCTCTCGCCGACCACGGGTCGGATCGTCGATGCGAACCAGGCGGCCGTGGACTTCTACGGCTGGCCGCTCGACACGCTCAAGACGATGCGCATCACGGACATCAACATGCTGAACCGTGACGAGACGATCGCCGAGATGCAGAATGCGCGCAGCGGACGGCGCCGCTATTTCCGTTTCCGTCACCGGACGGCAAGCGGAGATGTCCGTCACGTGGAGGTCCACTCGGGGCCGGTGGTGATCGAGGACGAGAACCTGCTGCTCTCCATTGTCCACGACGTGACGGAGCGGAATCTGCTCGAAGAGCAGCTCCGGAGGTCGCAACGGCTGGAGGCGATCGGACAGCTTGCCGGGGGTGTCGCACACGATTTCAACAATCTGCTCACCGTGATGATGAGCTCGGCGGAGCTCGTGTCACGCCGTCTGCCGGCGGGCTCGCCGCTCCAGCAGCACCTCGACGATCTCGGGCATGCCGCCGGACGTGCCGCGGAGCTCACGCGGGAGCTCCTTGCGTTCAGCCGCAGGCAGCGGATGCAGCCGGCGGCAGTCAATCTCAACGACGTCGTGGCGCGCATGCGCGGTCTGCTGGAGCGCACTCTGGGCTCCACAATCACCGTGAAGAGTGTTCTCGATCCGGATCTCCCGGCGGCGCGCGCCGATCCCAGCCAGCTCGAGCAGGTCGTGATGAACCTGGCGCTCAACGCGCGGGACGCGATGGAACAGGGCGGCCAGCTTGAGCTTTCCACGCAGCTCGTCGAGGTCAACGGAGCGGATCGCCGTGGCATTCCTGCAGGGCGTTGGGTGAGCCTGGGCGTGGAGGACGAAGGTCGCGGCATGGACGAGCAGACGCGCCAGCGGGTGTTCGAACCCTTCTTCACGACGAAGGAGGCGGGGCGCGGCACCGGTCTCGGCCTTTCGACGGTGTACGGCATCGTCACACAGAGCGGCGGACACATTGCCGTCGAGAGCGAACCCGAGCGCGGTAGCAGGTTCGAGGTCTTTCTGCCTGTTGCGGACGCCGCAAGCCAGGTGCCGGAAGATGCGCCCCGGCCATCGTCGCGGCGCCGCTACACGGCGGGGACCGTGCTCCTTGTGGACGACATGCCTCACGTGCGTGCGCCGCTCGTGCGCTGCCTGGAAGAGGCGGGCTTCGAGGTGCTCGAGGCAGGTTCGACTGAAGAAGCGCTCGCTCTTCCGGCGGCGGCGCTAGAGCAGTTGGATGCCGTCGTATCGGATGTGGTGATGCCCGGGCGGTCCGGGATCGAGCTCTGTCGCGAGCTTCTGGCGCTCAAGCCCGGGCTCGGCGTGGTCCTCGTGTCCGGCGACCTGCGCCACCACGGTACGTCCCGTCTGCTGCACGGAGTGCGATTTTTGCAGAAACCGTTCACGGGACAGCGTCTGCTCGATGAGCTCGATCATGCGCTGGGCGGTGGAACGGAGGCGTAGCCCGAGCGACGGCGTTGCAGGTCGAACCGGGTGCGCGGATCGCGCGGGTTCGCGTACACTGGCCCCGAGGCTCGAACCGCGGCAGCGCGGCCTGGAGGCAGGAATGAACAAGGGACGATCACGGCTGGAGATACTGCTGCTCGCGGTGCTGGCGCTGGGGACGCTGCTCGCGTGCAAGAAGCTCGCGGCGAAGCTCACGGGCAAGAGCTCGGGCCCTTCGACGACCGAGCCATTTTCGCAGAGCTACAGCTCGAAGAATGGGCTCATTACCGCCCACTATCCGGCATCCTTTGCGGCCAAGACAGTCGCGAGCACCAGCGTCGAGCTGGTGCGCAATCTGACGCTGGGTCACGACGAGGCTGTGGTGCTCGTGCCCATCCAGCGGCCCATCACCGACGAGCTCGACGAGCTGAGCCGCGTGATGTCCGACGCGCAGACGAGGCGCCTGAATCGCTTCACGAAGCGCTACGAGCGGCACACGACGTGCAACGGCCAGCCCGGCATCGAGATCGAAGGAGTGTGGTACACGAAGGCGAGTGGAGCGGCTGTCGTCTGGCACTCCTGCAACTTCATGCGCGACGGGCATGGCTTCTCCTTCTCGTACCTGGTGCCCCAGGCCGACGAAGCCTCGCAGGGCCCGTACCTGAAGAAGATCATGGAGGCGACCACCTTCAACTAGCCGCCGACCTCGCGCTGCGACGAGGCAGGTGGAGAGCTCCGGATCTACTTCTTGACCAGCTTGTCGAGTAGGCGCTTGGCGGCGGTCTTGTTGCCCTGGACCACCACCGTGACGAGCACGTCCGCATCCTTGTCCAGGTAGGTTGCGCCCATCTTCGCTTTCATGGGTTCCTGGTCCTTGGGGGGCATCATGCTGGCGGAACCGGGGATCGGGTTGTGCGCCGGACGGATGATCTCGATGTACCCCGATGCGCTTCCTGTCTGGATCCCGAAGCGGATGCTCTCGTACTTGCCGACCGTGCCCCCTCCAATGGCGACCGTCGGCGGCGCCCACTTCAGCTTCTGCACAGCCGTGACAACGTCCTTGCCGTCGATGTCGCTGATGCTCGTGCCCGCGATCGTGGCCGTGGACTTCGGCTTCTGCGGCTCGGGCGGCTTCGCCGGCTCCGGCGGTTCTTCCGGCTCGGCGCTGGCCGAAGCTTCGGGTTCCTCGGCAGACGCGGACGGCGGCGGGGGCGGCGGAGGCGCCGGCGCGGCCTGTTCCGGAGGAGGTTTGGGGGGTGGTGGCGTCGACCCGCCGCATGCAACCAGAAGCGACAAGCCGACCAACGGAAGCCCAAGGCGGATCGCACGCATGCGCCAGCCATACCCCCGCCCGTGCGGGGAGCAAATGGCGGGGGTCAAGCCCCCCGGAGCCTCCACCTACTCAATGGAAAACACAGGACTATCCGCCGTCGACCCGGGGCGCCAGGTCGACAGCGTCCGGACTCAGCGCACCACCGTCACCGGGCACGGCGCGTTGCGTATCACGTACTCGCTGACGCTGCCGAGCAGGAGCTCCGCGATCTCCGAACGCCCGCGCGTGCCCATCACGACCAGGTCCGCCTTGGAGCCTTCGGCGAAGGCGACGATCCCGTGCGCGGGATGACCGAGCTCGCTGTGCGTCGTGACGCTGACCTTGATGTCGCCGATGGCTGCGCGCGCCGCATCGAAGCTGCCCTTGGCCACGTACTCCTTGGCGTGAGCAACGCCCTCGCGGTCGAGTGCTTCGAGCCCCATCTGCGCGACGGCCGGTGCGTCGAACACGTGGAGCAGCACGAGCTCCGCGTGCATGGCGGCTGCCAACTCGGCCGCGAACCGGGCCGCCTTGGCTGCGCCCTTCGATCCATCCACCGGAACCACAATGCGCTTCATGCTTCCTCCTCTGGGCATCCCGGGCACCGGCCCGGAGGACGTGTTCTACGCCGCGTCCCTGCTGCGTGTCAGATAGAAGACAAGACCCGCCCCCGCCAGCACGATCATTGCAGCGCCCGCCAGTGTCAGCGGCACGAGCAGACTCGGCCGCTCCAGTGACGCGTGGTCGACAGCCCGTCGATCGTAGAACAGCACATGCTTGCCCCCCAAGGGTATCGTGGCATCGGGCGAGCCGGAGGGCACGTCCTGCTCGAGAAGGTGCTGCGCGCCCTTCGCGCGGTAGCTGAACTGGAGGCGGGTTCGACTGCCGGCGGCGGGAGTGCGCTTGACCAGGACGCCCTGCGTCGGTTTGTAGGTCGAGACCTTGCTGCGCGCGATCAGGATGCCCGAGATCACGAACAGCCCGATGCCCAACAGGGCCAGCACCGCCGCGGCGGTGCGTCCGCGTCCTCGGCGCGTCACGTCAGCTGCCGTTCTTGCCGGGGTCCGAGAGGCGGACCTTGTCCAGGTCCGGGATCACGCGTGAGACGCGCCCGCGGACGACCTGGGTGACGAGCTTCCACAGGCTTTCCTCGTCGGTGGCCTCGGCGAAGAAGCCGAGCGGGATCTGGAAGCCGCCCTTGTCACGGCGGCCGCCGCCGAAGAAACGCCCCTTGTCGTCCTTGCCGAACGCGTTCTCCATGAACGCGGCCGGGTCGACGCTGGCGGAGCTGGTGCGCAGCGAACCGTCGATGCGGTTCTCGACCAGGCCGTAGACGAGCACCGTGTCGATGTCCTCGCGGCGCATGATGAAATCCGCTGCCGTCGGGATGGCATCGCGATTGACGGCCGAGACGCGTCCCACGCCGGCGAGCGCGAAGTCGCGGATGACCTCCAGGTTGACGAGCGCGCGGCTGACCGCGTCCATCGCCTCGGCCGTGATGGTGCGGCGTCCGATCCGGCTCAGCGTGGCGGCGTCACAGAAGCGCTTGACGTAGCCCGCTGCCCGGAAGTCCGCCGGCGTGGCCAGCGCAAAGTCGTCGGTGTCCGTCTGCATGCCGAACAGCATGGCCGTCGCTACCCGCGTCTCGTCGCTGCCGGTGCCGTCGAACGGAGCCAGCCCCTGTTCGAGGTACTCCGCGTAGATCGTGCTCGTCGAACCAACGTCCTGGCGGATGTCGACGAACGGTGCGTCCGGTACCGAGGCCGGTCGATGGTGATCGACGATGCTCAGGAGCTCGAGACCCGGCGGCAGTTCCAGGCTGGCCTCGCTGGCGCTGGCGTCGACCAGCGATAGATAGCCGAACTGCTCCAGGTCCGCGGGCCCCGACACCTGCGTCAGCTTCACGCTCAGCAGGTTGACCAGGGCGCGGTTTTCCGTCCGCGCGACCGGCAGCACGTGCGCGATGGTCGAGGAGATGCCCAGGTGCTCACAGATGCGGTGGTGCGCCATGGCACTACCGATCCCGTCCGGATCCGGATGGCCGCTCAGCAGGATGACGTGCGGCTTGTCCGTGGCGCCGGAGAGCACCTGTTCCAGCTCTGCGCGCTTCTGGAGAGTCTTCATGGGAGGGGGGAGGCGCCCCCGGAGAGGCACTTCAACCCAGAGCGTTGCGGGACCAGAGGCGACCGTCAAGCCGGAGGTGCAGCAGCGCCCCTCCGGCGCTTGATATCCGCCAAGAAGCGCTTTCGGAAGGCGTTCCGCGGGCGCTCCGGCTGAACGGCGGCGGGCCAGCAGCGCGCTGGCGGGGTCTCCCGTCTCGGCTCAGGCACCCGCCCCCGGCGGCCCCTTGACCGAGGCGAGCCTGCGCTCCGGAGGCGCTCTCAGGGCAGTGCCATGCCGCGCCGCGCATTGGCGTTGTCCGGCGAGACGGCCAGCACCGCCGCGAAGATCGCCTTGGCTTCGCGCCCGCGTCCCATCCGGGCCAGCGCCCAGCCCAGGCCCGTCCGGTGGTCGAGGTTGGCCGGGTAGTCCGCGACCAGCCCGCGGTAGAGCGTGGCCGAGTCCGGGTAGTTGCCGCGCGAGTAGTAGGCGTGGGCGAGGCGGGCGCGCGCGATCGCGTTCTTCGGATCCTGTTTGAGTACGGCGCGGCAGGCGACCTCGAGCTCGCGCCACTTATGCGCGGCGAGCAAGGGCAGCGTGAGCCCCAGCTTCGGCTCGATCGCCTTGGGCTTGTCGGCGATGGCCTTCCTGTACGAACGCGCCGAGTCGGCGTAGCGCCCTGCCAGGTACTCGAGCCAGGCGGTCCGCGCGTCGGCGAAGTACGACGACCCGCCGCGCGCGCGGATTTTCTTCATGGCGTCGACGGCCTGCGCCGCCTTGTTCTGGGCTTCGAGTCGATACGACTGTCGATAGAGGTCGGCCACATCCGCGGTCGTGTCGGAGCGCGCCAGCGCCGGTGCCAGCACCACCAGCGCGAACCCGGTGGCAGCGGCGAGTCGGGATAGGTTCATCGTCGTTCTCCTTTTCAGAAACGTGGCGACCAGCGCAGCCCGGCGGCGAAGCTGGTGTAGTTGCCGTCCTCGCCCGCCGCCGAGAGCTTTTCGAGCTCGCTCGACAGACCGAGCGTCCACTCGGGCGTGATGGCGAAGAGCAGCGCCGCCGAGCCACCGAGCGGAAGATCCTGGTCGAGCGTGAGCACCAGCGGGATAGCCGGCGACACCGGCCAGCGCTGGGTGCCGGTGTGCCCCGAGACGTAGAGCTGGAAGGGCCGGGTCGCGAGCGTGACGCCGGCCTCGATGCTCTCGGGGTCGCCCTGATCGTCGACGGTGAAGCGCGGTCCGGCCCAGAGCCCCAGCCAGTCGACGGGCCACACGAACGCGCGCGGTGCGACCTGCACATTCCAGCCCCGCTGGCGGCGCAGGGTCGCCTCGAATGCCTCCACGCCGAAGCGGCGCCCGAGCCGGAGCTGGGCTGCCTGACCGGGCACCGCGCGTTCGTCGCTGGGGAAGAGCGCCATGCCCAGCAGGTCGAGCCACGCGTACCTGCCGCCGAAGCCGAAGCCCAGGTAGGCGTCCTGCTCGTGCCACAGCGTCTCGCCGCTCGCGGTCGCCGCGCTGGTTCCGTTGCCAGGTCCTGGTCCTGGGCCGGCTCCCGCGCCGGGACCCATGCCGGCCGTGCCCAGCGCTGTGCTCGTCGCGCCGTTCGTCGGCCCGTGGAGATCGAGCCAGCTGACGCGGTAGGCCGCGCGCAGCCGAAAGTGATCGGACAGCTGCAGCGGTATGAGCGCGAAGACCGAGAAGCCGCCGCCCTGCGTTGTCCCAATCCGCTCGCCGAGGTAGCCGACCCACAGCTCCGGGTCGATGCGCTGCGCGCGCGCCAGGTCGAGCCCCTTCTGTGCGTCGTCCTGTGCGGGATCGAGTGCGAGCGCAGCGCGCCAGTGCTCGCGCGCTCTGCCGCGATCGCCATCTTCAAGCTCGTCGTAGCCTTCGAGCGTCAGGGCGGAGGCGAGCCCCTGCGCCGCTTCGGGGCCGGCGCCGGGCAGCGTGCGCGCGTGGCGATACTCGCGGACCGCGCGCGCGGCGTCACCGAGCTCCAGGCTCAGCCAGGCCAGCCGCACGCTCACCTCGTAGCCCGCCGGCTCGCGTCCCCAGGCCCGCACCAGAAGCTCGCGCGCTTCGCGCGGGTGCCCCGCCCGCTCCAGCTCCGCCGAGCGATCCCAGGCGCCGGCGCGCAGATCGTAGGTGTGCTGGTCGGCGGGCGCGCGCGGCGGAGCCGCCGCGGCCGCGGATGAGAGCAGCACGAGCGCGAGCGCGGCGCGGGCAATCATGCGGCCTGCTCCTGGTCCGGGTCGATGGAGCAGACCTCGACGCTCTGGCTCGTGCCGTCCCGGCGTACCTCGATGCGGTGCGCGCCGCCGCCGAGCGACAGCTCGGCGCGGCTGGAAAAGCGCGGGCTCTCGCCGATGACCTCGAGCGCGCCCGCGCTCCGCCGCGACGCGTAGCGCACCAGCGTGCCGCCCGCCTCCGGCGCTACCAGCGCGACCAGATCCGCTGCTGCGCGAAGCAGCCCCGGCAGGAGCAGCCGTCGCGGCAGGTTCTCGGTCCACGACAGGCGCTCGGCCTGATCGAACGGCACACGCGCCAGGGCGTACAGCACGAAGCGCAGGAGCGAGCGCGGGTCGCCCTCGAAGTCGACCACGACGAAGCCGCCGTCGTACACGTCGATGAACAGCCGCGCCCGGTCGCTCTCGAGGAAGCGCCGTCCGAGCAGGTCGACCTCGACCTGCGCGCGCTCGCGCCGCCCGCTGCCGCTGTCGACGAGCTCCCATGCCGTGCCCGGGTCGAACGACAGCGCGCGCGCCACGGCCTCGTCGCGCGTCACCGGACGCACCACGTCGTTTTCACCCGGCGTGACGCGGCTCGCCAGCGTCGCGCCGTCGTCGGAGCGCGTGACCACGTCGCCGAAGTCGGCCGCCAGCGTCGGGCTGCCCAGCGCGGGTGCGCGCTGCACCTGGAAGTGCAGGTGCGGTACCGGCGAGCGCCCCGAGCTGCCCGAGCGCGCGATCTCGGTGCCGGGGCTCACCACCTCGCCCTGCTTGACGCGGATACTGCCGGGCTTGAGGTGTGCGTACACCGAGTGCAGCGCCAGGCCGTGGGCGATGACGACGGCGTTGCCCCAGTTGTCGCGCGTGTTGACCTCGCCGGGGCGATTATCGGCGATGCCATCGACCACCTTGACCACGGTGCCCTCGCCCGCCGCGACCACCGGCAGCCCGTAGCAGTGGTAGTCGCCGAGCGCGCTACCCTCGTTCCGGTATTTCTCTCCGTCCGGCCCGAGGATCTCGAAGTCGAGCGCGTGTCGCCACGGCCCCTTGTGCGTGTAGCGGCCGTCGTAGGCCTGCGTGACGGTCCACTCGCCGCGGAAGGGCAGGCGGAAGGGCAGCCAGGCCACGTTGCCGAAGCGCCGGACGCGCGCCAGGTGCTTGGCGAGTGCCTCTTCCGGGCGATCGGCGGGCACGGCCGAGCGCGGATGGGCGTCGGTCTCGCGGCGTCGCGCTGCCGTCAGGAGCAGGTGCGTGGTAACGATGAAGGGCAGCGACAGCACCGGCAGGTACGCGATCGACGCCGCGGGCGACAGCGCGTAGGCGAGCACCGTCGCCACGGCAGCCGCGCCCGCGCCGAGCGCGATCGACGAGGGCTGCGGCACGAACCAGATCCCGCCCACGGCCATCGCCGCCAGGATGCCGTTGAACGACGCCACCACGTCCACCAGCGACCACGGCATGTCCGCGCGCAGCCAGAGCCGCATCAGCGCCGCCACCAGCCCGCCGACGACCGCGAGCAGCAGCGCGATGCGGCTGTACAAGGCGATCGCCGCGATCACCAGGATGCCCGCCACCTCCCCGTGCAGGAACAGGAGCGACGCCGGAATGTCGAGCCAGGAGCTCTCCAGCAGTCCGTGCGGCAGAAGCGACAGCGGCGTCACCAGCGACTCCGCGGCCACCGCCGGCAGGCTGTGCGACGCCAGGTGCACCGTCCAGGCCGCTGCGATGAACGGTAGCGAGTGCGTCGGCAGTGCCACCGGTGCGAACACAGCCTCGAACGACGCCATGAACAGCACGGCCAGCACCGCCGCCATCACCACGTGGGCGACGGCTGGGCCGCCCGCCGGTGCGAACACGCCGATGGCCAGCGTCGCCAGCACCGCCGTGCAGGCGTAGCCGCCCTGGCGCACCGCTGCCCGCCCCAGCCCGAACAAGAGCACCACCACGTCCGCGATGGCGACCGCCCCGAGCGTGGCCAGGGCCAGCATGGGGAAGCTCGCGATGGCGAGCAGCACCAGAAGGCCTGCGCGCAGATCGGTGGCGAACACGATCTGCGCGTACGGCCGGAGCAGCGCGTCGAGCGCGCTCCGGAGCGGGCTCGCTGTCAGTGCGCGAGCCACTCCGGCATCGCCTCCAGGTCGAGCAGCGTGTCGAGCGTCTCGGCGCGCCGGACGAGCCCGTGCGCGCCGTCGGGCGACACCATCGCGACCGCCGGGCGCGTGGTGATGAACTGCATCCACTGCGTGACGTTGTAGGCGCCGACGTGATCGATCACGACGCGGTCGCCGGCGCGCACCGGCGGGAACATTGCCGTGTCGCGCACCACGTCGATGTTCATGCACAGCGGCCCGTACAGCACCGTGGGCTCGGGGATGCCGTGCGTGTCCTGGGCGGGGTGGACGGTGTGGCGGTACCACCACGCCGTGGGCAGGATGTTGACGCCCGCGTCGAGGATCACCGCGCGCCGCCCGTCGCTGAGCCGCTTGTTGCCGACCACCGTCGAGAGCAGCACGCCCGCGTCGTCGACCAGCGCGCGCCCCGTCTCGAGCACGATGCGCGGCGCGCGCCGCCCTTCCAGCCCCTCCTCGATGCCCGCCGCGATTTTCTCGACGTACTGGCCGAGCGAGGGCGTGATCTCCTCGCCCGGCAGGTACTGCGCGTGCAGCGTGTTGTGCGAGGCGAAGCCGCCACCGAGATCGATGGTCTCGATGCGCACGCCGTGCTCGCTGTCGAGCACGCGCGCGAAGGCGGCCAGCGCGCGTGCCTCCAGCCGGTAGGCGTCCGAGTCGAGCACGAAGGTGCCGATGTGGCAGTGCAGCGTGCCGAGCTCGAGCCGCCCGCCGCGCAGGATGCGCTCGACCGCGCCCAGCGCCGAGCCGTTCTCCAGGTTGAAGCCGAAGCGATCCCACTGCGGCACCGGCAGCTCGGACAGGTTGACGCGGATGCCGACCTTCGGCCGCACGTCGAGCTCCTCTGCCACGCTCTCGCACAGCGCCAGCTCGTCGAGGTGATCGATGTGCACGTGCACGCCCTCGCGGAACGCCGTCTGGAGCTCCGCGCGGGTCTTTCCCGGGCCGTTGAACAGGATCTGCGGGCCCGGCACGCCGGCGCGCCGCGCCTTGTCGAGCTCCATGCCACTGACGACCTCCGCCAGCGCACCTTCCTGGTGGAAGACGGAGCAGACCGCGCCCAGGTAGTTGGTCTTGTACGACCAGGCGATGGAAAACTCGCTGAAGCGCCGCGCCAGCTCGTCCTTGAGCTCGCGGAAGCGCGTGCGCAGCGTCTTTTCGGAGAACACGAACAGCGGCGAGCCGTACTCTTCGAGCAGCGCGGCGACGGGCACGCCGTCGACTTCCATGACGGGGCGGATGGTGGTCAGCGCGCCGAACTTGTTGTGGCGCCCGAGCGCGTGGCGCACGATGACGGGGCGCTCGTAGCGGGGCTTCACGGCTTCCATGTCGACTCCTGCCCGGGCTGGAAGAACCCGCTCGAGCTCAGCTGGCTGTACGTCGAGAGATCGCTGACCTGGTCGAGCGAGATGCGGACGAACTGCACGCCCACGCGATAGGGCGGCAGCGGATGGGGGACGTCCTTTCCGAGCGCAGAGAGCGCGCAGGCGTAGGGCAGATTCTGGCCGGCGCCCGCGGCGAGGTAGACCCAGGCCGGGAAACGCGGGTTGACCTCGGCGACGTACAGCCGGCCGGTGTCGGCTTCCTTCAGGAACTCGACCTCCAGTCCGCCGCGCCAGCCGAGGGCCTTGACGACGTTGCGGCTAAGCGACAAAAGCTCCGGGTCGCCGACGGTGACGCCCGCCCAGCCCTTGCCCTTGTCGGTGAGCATCATCTTGCGCATCGCCACGGCGCCGACCAGCGCGCCCTGGCCGTCGCCAAGCCCGGCGACGTTGTACTCCTCGCCGCGGATGAAGCGCTGCACCACCACCGGCAGCCCCCAGCTCGCCACGAAGTGGTGGAAGGCGGCGACGGCGTCGACCTCGCTGTAGGCGATGCTCGCGCCGTAGTAGACGCCCTTGATCACCAGCGGCAGCCCGAAGCGCGCGATCAGCCGCGGCAGATGCTCGGCGCCCACGATCGCCTCCGACTCGGGCACCGGAAAGCCCGAGCGCTGGCCGAGGCGGAAGAGCTGCGCCTTGCTCACGGCTTCGATCGACTCGAGCCGCGGCGCGAACGTGCGGATGCCGTAGCGGCGGAGCTCGCCCTCGATCTGCGCGACCGCCCTGAGCTCCGAGTCGAGCGTGGGCAGCAGCACGTCCATGCCGAACGCCTGCTGCACGCGCAACAGTTGCGCTAGCATCGCCTCGCGCCCCGCCGACGGGTAGGGCATCACCGAGCCGCCGTCGAGCAGCCCGCGCGCGTAGAAGCCGGGGTCGAGCGCGTCGTAGCCGAGGCCGATGACGCGGCCGGCAAAGCCCGGCTCCTCGCGCAGACAGCGCGCCACCGCGACGCCGGGCGCGGGGTTGTCCGTGGCGTTCATGCCGGTGACGGCGACCGTGGCGTCGAGCGCTTCCACGGCTCATGCCACCAGCTGGTATTCGCGCAACCGCGCGAGGAAGTCCTCGATGTCGCGCTCGACGTCGTCACCCGCGTCCAGGTCGAACGCGTTGCGCACCTCGGCGGCGGCTTCGCCCGGGCTCTTGCCCTCCTTGAGCGCGCCCAGGATGGCGAGCCCCGTGGCGTTGATCGAGAAGCTGTGCCCGGTCAGCGGATCGAACACGAAGCCCGAGTCGCTGATCGCGAGTTGCCTGAGGCGCGAGGTGTCGAGCGGCATTGGGGGACCTCCCGCCGCGGCGGGCGGTACGCCCAAGCTCCTTCAAGGAGCGTGCCGTATGGCAATCTGCGAGCATGTCGCAGCTCTCCCCTCCGCGCGGCAGCACGCCGCGCAGAAGTTGCGTGGGCCCGGGAGCTGGGCGCGCTCTTCGCGGCGGCGGGTCCGCCCGGGTCGAGCGGCCCGAGGCACTACCTGTGCGGTACTGACGTCGCGCGCCTACTCCGCCGTCCACGCGATGCTGCGCTTGTGCAGCTCGTCCATCAGCGCGTCGTCGCGGGCGGGGCGGCTCGGCTTCCGCGCGGCGCAGTTGTCGTAGTACAGGCCGCTCTGGTCGGCGGCGTCGGGCGACGTGGCGCAGTAGAGCGAGGTCGCGGCGCCTTCCTCGGTCGAGACCATGAACAGCTTGATCAGGCCGCGGATGGGTTGCGGCATGCGCCGCCACGCGTCCGATGCGACCACACCGGGATGCAGCGAATACGTCGTGACGCCGGTGCCCTCCAGGCGCCGGGCGAGCTCCCGACCGTGCAGGATGTTGGCCAGCTTCGAGACGGCGTACTCGCGCATGCCGGTGATGCTCGGCGTCTTCCGCCGCACGGCGTCGAAATCGATGCCCCGTGCCTGGTGGTGTTGCTTGCTCGATACGATGGCGATTCGCGACGGCGCCGACGCCCTCAACCGATCGAGCAGCAGCTCCGTCAAGAGGAAGTGGCCGAGGTGGTTTACGCCGAAGTGCAGCTCGAAGCCATCGCTGGTCAGGCCGCGCTGGCCGGCGACGCCGGCATTGTTGATCAGCGCATCGATGCGCTCGGCGCGTTCGAGGATATCGTGCGCGGCCCGTCGCACCGACGCGAGCGAGCCCAGGTCGAGCGCGACGGTCTCGACCTGCTTGTTGCCGGTATCCGCGATGATGCTCTCTCGGGCGGGCTGCATGCGTTCGTGCGAACGCGCCGCGGCGAGCACGCGTGCCCCCGCCCCGGCGAGAGCGCGCGCCGTGGCCAGCCCGATGCCGGTGTTGGCGCCGGTGACGACATAGACCTTGCCGGACAAATCCGGGAGCGACTTGACAGGCATCTTCGCGCGCCGCTCAGCTCTTGAGCACGTGCGCGGCGCCGATGCCGGCGGCGAGCTCTTCCGGGGTGATGCGCCCGTCGCCGTCGCAGTCGAGTGCGTCGAACACGGCGTCCGTGCCGCTCCACTCTTCGCGGGTGATCGAGCCGTCGCCGTCGAGATCGTAGATCCCGAACATCTCCTCGGCGGCGGACTTGAGCCGGTCCTGGCCGTCGCGGCGTGCCTGCCTGAGAGCGAGCACGCTCTCGAGTGTCTCGATGGCCTTGGTGAAGCCGTGGATGCCCTCTTCCAGCTTGGTGTGCGCCATGGCGTCCTCGGCGTGCATGCGCTGGAAAGTGGCCTTGTCGATCGTGAGCTTGTCGACCGACTTGCCCTTGGCCGCGGCGGGGTCGAGCTTGCGCGGCAGGGCCTCGTCGGTGCTGCGCAGCTCCGTGAGGAACTTCGGCGAGATGGTCAAGAGGTCGCAGCCGGCCAGCTCACGGATTTCGCCGAGGTTCCTGAAGCTGGCACCCATGATCTCGGTCTTGTACTCGAAGTGCTTGAAGTAGTTGAAGATGGTGGTGACCGACTCGACGCCGGGGTCCTCGCTGGGCGGGTAGCTCTCGCGGCCGGTCTGCTTCTTGTAGTAGTCGAGGATACGGCCGACGAAGGGCGAAACGAGCGTCACGTGCGCGTCCGCGCAGGCCACGGCCTGGTGCAGGCCGAAGAGCAGCGTGAGGTTGCAGTGGATGCCTTCCTTCTCCAGCTGCTCCGCGGCGCGGATCCCTTCCCAGGTGGAAGCGATCTTGATCAGCACGCGTTCGCGCGTCGAGCCGGCCTCCTCGTACTGCTTGATGAGCTTGTGCGCCTTCTTCATCGTGGCGTCGGTGTCGTAGGACAGCCGCGCGTCCACCTCGGTCGAGACGCGTCCTTCCACGATGCCGAGGATGCGCAGGCCGAACTCGACGCTAAGCCGGTCGATGGCCTCGCGTACGATCTCGTCGCGGGTCGAGCCGGGGCCGGCGGCCTTCGTCGCCCACTCGAGCGCGCCGTCGACGATGTCGCTGTACTCTGGCATCTGCGCCGCGGCCGTCAGCAGCGACGGGTTGGTCGTCGCGTCGCGCGGCTTGAACTTCTTGATCGACTCGATGTCGCCGGTGTCGGCGACCACGACGGTCATCTTGGCTAGCTGCTCGTACAGGCTCGGCATCGTCGACAGCTCCTTTCCGCGCGCAAGGCGCCCCTCGGGCCCCCATGCGTAGGTCGGCGGCGCGGGAGACGCAACCGACGCCTCAGCGGAGCCAGCCAATCTCCCGCGCCGTCCAGCGCCCGACCGCGAGCTCGGCGAGCCTGTCCGGCGGGCGCTCGCGGCCCGGCGCGAGCACGACGTTGCGGGCCATGACTTCCGCGGTGCGTTGCGGATAGAGCGGCACGAGGTCGGGATTGCCGAGCCCCTGAGGCACGAGTGCGTGGCCCGAGCTGTCGTACCTGTCGCTGGCGCCCAGCGTGTGGAAGAGCTCGTGCGTTGCCACGAACAGCGCGAAGTCGACCATGTCACGACCGAGGTCGACGCTGACAACGCCCACGCGCCCGCCTTCTTCGCTTTCGCCTTCGATCATGCGACGACGACCGTGCGGTGGTTCGACGACGAGATAGATGCGGCTGTCGTAGGCGTCGGGGTCGACGCCGGCCCGGGCGTCGACCCGCGACAGATAGCGCCAGAGCTCGTATTGGTGCCGCGCCAGCTGCACGATGCCGTCGCCGGCCGGGCTCGGCGGCGGTGTGCCGATGTCGATCGGTCCGGCGACGGTGAACTCGAACGGCGCGGGGCCCTGCCGGTAGCGGTGCATCTGCGCGGCGAGGTGCGTTGCCAGATCGTGGCTGCGTGCCCGCAGCTGTGCGATCGCGGCCGGATCGACCGGGCCGTGCCGCAGCACCACCAGCGCGACGTCCAGAGTCCGGGTCCACTCGACGCGTTCGCGCCGGCCGTAGACGTCGTGCCATGCGTACAAGAGCACGATCGCGAGCACACCCAGCAGCACGCCGATGCGCGCGTTCCGGAAAGCAGTTCGGCGGCGCCGTCTGCCCAGGCACTTCTGGCACAGGTCCGTACCGGCGTGCGCCCGGCACACGCTGCAGATCGGAGCCTCGCAGCGCGTGCAGGTAGCTTCGGCGTCCAGCGCGGCGTGCGTCCCGCACCTGCCCCGCGTGCTGCCCAGCGCGACGGGCTCGGCCTCGGCACCCGCGCTGGCGACAAGCGCGACCAGCTCGCGCGCTCCAGCCTCGTCCATGCGACGCGGAGTGTTGGCCGGCGCCCGGTCGAGCAATACGCGAGCGTCGCCGAACGGGATGGCCAGCACGCGCGCCAGCTCCATCGCCAGGTGCGCGCGCCGCTCCTGGGTGGCCGGCGCGCTGAGGATGCGGACGGCGAACGCGCTCAAACGGCTCCGGGAACAACGCGACCACAGCGCACGCGCGCGTCGACGACGACGCAGCCTTCGCCGGGCGGCAGGATCTTCACGGGATTCAGGTCCATCTCGAGCAGGCAGTCGATGTCGTCGACCATGCGGTTCACGCGGGCGATCAGATCGCGTAGGGCGTCGAGGTCGCCGGCTGGCGCGCCGCGGTAGCCGGCGAGCAGCTTCGAGGCCTGCACGCTGTCGATCATCGAGTCGATGTCGTGGCGGGTGAGGGGATGCAGGCGGAAGGCGACGTCCTTCAGGAGCTCGACGTGGATGCCGCCGAGACCGAACATCACCAGTGGCCCGAACGTGCGGTCGTGCGTCAGGCCGACTACGGCCTCGATACCCTGCTGGAGGTAGCGCTGTACCATCACGCCGCGGAAGGCGCTGCCGAGGCCGAGCTCGTCGACGCGGCGCTGGATGCCGGCATAGGCTTTCTCCACTTCCTCGGGATTGCGCCGGTCGAGGATCACGCCGCCGATATCGGACTTGTGCGCTACCTGGTCGGCGATCACCTTGAGCACCACGGGGAAGCCGAGCTGGGCGGCCTTCTCCGCGGCTCCGGCAGCCGAGTTGGCGACGGCCGACTCCGGCGTGCGGATCCCGTAGCTCGACAGGAGCTCGGTAGCGCGCCCGGGCGGAAGCCACACTCCGCCCGCCTCGCTCTGCGCGGCCGCGGCCTCGCACACTTCGGCTCCTCGCGTCGTGCCGATCTCGACCGGCACGATCGGGCTGTCGGCGTGCTCGAGCCATTCGCCGTATCCCGCCGCGCGGGCCAGCGCTCGCGCGGCCGACTCCGGGAAAGCGTACGATGGGATGCGCACCTCGCTCGCGGCTTCCCCGTGCAGTCCCGTGCGGAAGCCGTGCGTGCCCATGAAGCAGGAGACCACGGGCTTGTCGGTAGAAGCCGCACTTCCGGCGATGGCGCGCGCCACGTCCGGCGCGGCGGTCATCAGCGGCGGGACAAAGATCACGAGCAGCGCGTCGATGTTGTCGTCGGCGAGCAGCACCGAGACGGCGCGGCGGTAGCTTTCCGCGTCGGCCGAGGCGATCATGTCCACCGGGTTTCCGAGCGACGCTTCCGGTGGCAGGAAGCCGGCGAGCGCTTCGAGGGTCTCGGGCGCGAGCCCCGGTAGCTCGAGCGAATAGTGTTCGCAGGCGTCGGCCGCGAGGATACCGGGCCCCCCGGCGTTGGTCAGGATGGCGACGCGCCGGCCGCGTGGCACGGGCTGCGTCGCCAGCAGCATGCCAGTGTCGAACAGCTCCTCGATGGTCGTGACGCGGATCACGCCGGCCTGCTCGAACAGGGCCTCCACAGCGGTATCGGTGCCGGCCAGCGCGCCTGTGTGGGAGGCGGCGGCGCGCGATCCACTCAGGGTGCGCCCGCTCTTGACCGCCACAATGGGTTTCTCGCGCGCGATGCGGCGTGCCAGTCGCGTGAAGCGGCGCGGGTTGCCGAAGCTCTCGAGGTACATGAGCACGACGCGGGTATCATCGTCTTCCCCCCAGTGCTCCAGCACGTCATTGCCCGAAACATCCGCGCGGTTGCCGACGCTCACGAAGGACGAGACGCCGATGCCGAGCTGTGCGGCACGGTCGAGCACGGCGACGCCGAGCGCTCCGCTCTGCGACAGGAATGCGACGGGGCCCGGGTCCGGAAACGCATGTGCGAACGTCGCGTTCAAGCTCACGTCGGGCCGCGTGTTGATCACCCCGAGGCAGTTGGGGCCGACCAGTCGCATGCCGTAGCGGCGTGCGATGCGCAGGAGCTCGGCTTCCCGCTCCACGCCCTCGCCGCCGATCTCCTTGAAGCCTGCCGACACCACGACCACGGCGCGTACGCCCTTCCGGCCGCATTGTTCGAGCGCCTCGACCGCGTGCGATGCGGGCAGAGCCAACACGGCGAGGTCCACCTCGTCCGGGATGTCGAGCACGGAGCGGTAGGCCCGCACCGATTGCACGTAGGACGCTGACGGGTTCACCGGATACACCGGCCCGTTGAAGTGACAGCGCATCAGGTTGGCGAGCAGCTCGCCGCCGACGCTGCCCAGCGAGCGGGAGGCGCCGAGCACGGCGACGGAACGCGGGGAGAGGATGGGGCGGATGGAAGCGGGCACTTTGGGCGATAGTAGGTTCAGTGCTTGCTCTTGTCCTTGTGCTTCGAGTCGCTGTCGTCGTTCTTGTCGGTCTGTTTCGCCGCTCCCGAGTCGACAAACCGCAACTTCGGGCGGGCCTGCCCCCTGGGCCAGCGGATCTCGAACACGCGCTTTCCGTCGTGCCAGCTGAGCTCGGCCTGGTAGGTGCGCCCGGGCACGAGCTGCGTCTCCAGGCGGATCGATTCGCCCTTGCGCGCGAAGATGTACGCGGGAGCGCCGGCCTGCTCCCGGGTCTCCGCCGCCTCGGGCTTGCCGAGCTCCCCCTTGTTACCTGTGCACGAGAGCCGGATCCATTCGCGGATCATCCGTGCCTGGCAGCCTAGCTGCTCCGCGCCGTCGACCTGGATCGCCTGGCCCTTCTGCTTCCAGTCGCGCACGGCCGGCAGCCGCGAGCCGGGGAGGGGGATGCTGGCGGGCAGTCCGTCGGCGGCCATCGGCACTTTCGGTCGATCCGGCTCTGGCACCGCGGCGGCGCTCGCAGCCGCGCTGGCCGGGTTGGGCGGCGCGGTCCGGGGCGTCGGGACGGCGCTCGCCGCGGGCGGCTCCGGAGCCGACCCGCTATCCGGCGAGGGGTGATCGCACGCGGGAAGGCACAGCGTCGTTGCGGCGATCAGCAGGAGAGAGCGGAGAAGAATCTGCACGTGCGCCCCGGGGCTCGAGGAAGACGCGCCCATTCGAAGCGGGGATGCGGCTCGAGGTCAAGGCCGTGTCGAGCGCGTCGACGCCGACAACGCGCCGGCCCGGGAGCGGATTCCCCTGGCAGACCCTCCCTCGCCGATATTCCGGGGCTCGACAATATTCCCGGAGACAATCGTGAGGCGGTCGACAGCGGGCTAGTCGACGACGACGCTGCCCTTGAACATCCCCATGCCACACTGGAACGCGAGTGTGCGCGACTTCGTTGTGGGCACCGGGATATCCACGGGCTTGTTCAGCGGCAGGTCTTTCTTGAGCCCGAGATCGGGGAAGACCACCTTCTTCGCACAGGTCTCGTCACTGGTGCGCGTGAAACGCAGCGTCACCGTCTGCCCCTTTGCGACTTTGACCTGGAGCGGAGTGAAGCCGTCGCCGTTGGCAGTTATGGCGACCACCCGCGGTGCCTGGGCCTGTGCGGCGGTCGTTGCGTCGGTCTTCTTGCTGCAGCCCGCTACGCCCACGAGGAGGGCGGTAGACAGCAGCGCGTAGCGGATGGGCTTGGTCATGTTGGGTGCAGTCAGCAACGACTGTGCCAGCTTGCCCCGGGGCGTGGCATTGTGCCTCCGGCATCGAGGCAGAATGCACGGGCGTCCGGCGCTGGAAGGCGTGGTTCGGCTCGCATCCGGCCAACGTCGTGCGGTCCGACAATGGCATGCCCGTTGCGTCCCTTCCGGACAACGCCCTGCGGCGTCAGGCCGCCACGTCCACGCGACGGCGGCAGAACCACAAGGAGTAGGCTCATGCGACGGGGGATCATCGCGGGAAGCTCGGTGGTGCTCGCGCTCGCCGGATGCAGCGCAGCGCCCGTGCCCCAGCCCAGCACAGCCGGGACGGGGCCGCGCGTTTTCGGGCCGTCTCCGCAGGAAACGGCCTACACCCGCGGCATCATCCAGCACGACGAGTGGCTGGCCACCCACCAGGGCGAGGCACCGCCGGCGCCCGCTGGGCAGCCGGAGGGCGAACCGCCCTGCGGTCTGCTGATGATGGACGTGCCCGACGGTCTCGCGCTCGTGTTCAGCGCCCGCGAGGGCGAGTCGGTGGATGCGCTCCGCAAGCGCGTCCGCGAGATTGCTTCCCGCTACAACGACCGCGACCCGGATGCGCGGAAGCTGACGCAGGATCTCATGCACATGAAGCACCAGGTGTCGGCCCTGGCGAGCGAACAGAGCGTGCCTGGTGGAGCGCGACTCGTCCTGTCCACCGCCCATCGCGACGAGGTCCAGGCCCTGCGCGCGCTGATGCGCTGGCACGCCGCGGATTTGATGCCCGGCATCAGCGCCGAGGTGGGCCGTCAGGGACCGTGTCCGTCGCTGCCGAAACCTGTCTTTGGTTGACGCGACTCACGCAGCATCCGCCGACCCGAGCGGCCTGCGTGCGATGCCGCGGATGCTGGGGCGCACCCAGGGTAGCGCCTTCCGGACGCTTTCACGCTCGATCCATTCGAGCTCGAAGCCGGCTTGTGTGATGTGGTCGGCGGTACGGCGTGTGGTGTGGCAGTTGCCTGCGACGAGGCGCCAGAACGGCTCGACGCGGCGCTGCCAGACCAGACGGCCGGGGTTGTTCTCGGCCGCGACGTGCTCGAGGAAGGCGAAGCTCCCTCCCGGCTTGAGCACGCGGTGGATCTCCGACAGCGCGCGCGCCGGGTTCGGCACGGAGCACAGCACCAGCGTGGCGACCACGGCGTCGAACGAAGCATCCGGAAGCGGCAGCTCCTCCAGCGAGCCTTCGCTCAGCACTACTCCGCTCCTGCCGCGCTCCGCGATCCGGTTCGACAGCTGCCGGCGCATGTGCGGGTCTGGCTCGGACAGCACGAGGCGGGCCACGTCCGCAGGATAGTGTTCGAGGTTGCTGCCGGTGCCCGCACCGACCTCCAGCACCTCGCCCGACAGCTCGCCCAGCAGCTGGGCGCGCCAGCTGGACAGGCAGGCCTGTTCACTCTCTGCCATGAAGCGGTTGTAGATGCGCGCGACGAGCCAGGACATTGGATCTCCTTGGAGCGACCGATCGCTACCACGCAGCGGCGTCTGCGGCTCGCATCTTGCATATTTCTCTCCGGGGGGACGAGGAGGAGGTGCCCAATGCTGGTCAGAGACGCGATGAGCCGGGACGTGGTGGCGGTATCGATGGGCACATCGATTGCGGATGCGCTGTCCGTGGCCAGCGAGTATGGCATCGAGTATCTGCCGGTGCTCGATGCCGGACAGGTTGCCGGGGTGCTCTCGGCGAGTGAGTTCGTGCACGCGCGGCTCGATTTCGACGCCGCGGGGCAGATGCACGTGCCCGCCGTCTGCATCGATCCGGGTGCGCCACTCGAGCAGGCCGTCGCCGAGATGAATGCCGGCGACGTGAGCTGCCTCCTGGCCATGGACGGCGATCGTCTCGTCGGGATCCTCACGCGCGGTGATCTGTTGCGGGCCGGCCTGTCCGACGAGCAGGTGGTCGGAGAACGCCGGTGCAGCGCCTGCGGTACCTATCGCCACGTCCATCGTGGTGCTCGCGACGGTCTGATGCTGTGCGTGGACTGTCGCGAGCGATCGATTCCGCCGCTTGCCGGAGAGGAGCTCGGCGTAGCGGGCTGACGAACCGTCGGGTCGCCGACCGGATGCCACGGGGAGCGGACGCCTGCCGATCGCTGCGGCACGATTTGATGCGGAAAGTGCGGGGTTCGGTGTCTTCCGGGCTTTACACCGGCAGCGAAAGGTACAACACCTCGCTGGTCGCCTGGCCTCTCCGGGCGGAATATCCAGATGGGCGCGCTGTCCAAGCACGGGAGAACTCGTTCGGTCGTGGCGATTGTGGTCGCCGCCGCGTTCCCGCTCGGCCTCGCAGTCGGCTGCCGCAAGTCCGGCGGTCATGGACACGGACACCGCGGTGGACCGGTTCCCGTCACGGTCGCCAAGGCCGTGCAGAAGCCGATGCCGGTAGAGGTGCGCGCCATCGGCAGCGTTGAAGCCTTGAGCACCGTGCAGGTCGTCGCGCAGGTCACGGGCGAGATCCGCGACGTGCACTTCAAGGAAGGCGACAGCGTCAAGAAGGGGGACCTGCTCTTCACCATCGATACCAGTCCGTACCGCGCCACGCTGGGGGAGGCGACCGCGCGGCTGAAGAAGGACAAGGTGCTGGCCGAGCAGGCCCGGGACGACGAGAAGCGCTACCAGAAACTGCTGGTACAGGGGCTGGCGACGCAGCAGGAGTACGATACCAAGCGCTCCAACGCCGCCGCGCTCGAAGCGACGTTGGCCGCGGACCGTTCGTCCATCGCGAGCGCGCGGATCAACGTCCAGTATGCGGCGATCCGTGCGCCTATCGAGGGACGCACCGGCAGTCTGCTGGTCCACGCGGGCAACGTGGTGCGTGCGAACGACAGCCAGTCGCTGGTGGTGATCCGGCGCATCGAGCCGATCTACGTGCGCTTCGCCGTGCCCGAGCGCTACCTGTCGCGTGTCAAGCGGCGCATGGCAGCGGGCGAGGTGGTTGTGCGCGCCCGCCCGCGCGGCAGTTCCGCGCCGCCCGAGCGCGGAACGCTCACGTTCATCGAGAACACGGTGGACACGACGACGGGAACCATCGACCTCAAGGCCCGCTTCGACAACCAGCACGACGTGCTCTGGCCTGGTCAGTTCGTCGATGTGACGGTCGAGCTCAGCGTGGAAAAGAACGCCCTCGTCGTGCCTGACCCGGCCGTGGAGAGCGGACAGAGCGGGACCTACGTGTACGTCATCGGTCCTGACCACAAGGCCGCGCTCAGACATGTGCAGGTCGAACGCCACGTGGGCGACGAAATCGTCCTCTCGCGCGGCGTCAAACCTGGAGAGAGCGTGGTGACCGACGGCCAGGTGCGCCTGCGCGACGGCGCCGCGGTGCAGATCAAGAAGGAGTCGCCCATCGCGCCCGGGAGCAGCGCGCCGCGCGCCTCGTCCGCGCCGGTGGGTCCCCGGGCCAGACACCGTTCCGAGGCGCGGGATTGAACATCTCCAGTCTGTTCATCCGCCGGCCGGTCGCCACGACGCTGGTGATGATCGCCATCGTGGCGTTCGGGGTGCTGGCGTACAGCAAGCTGCCGGTCAGCGCCCTGCCGAACGTCGACTTCCCGACCATCCTGGTCTCCGCACAGCTGCCGGGCGCGAACCCGGAGACCATGGCGGCGTCGGTCGCCACGCCGCTGGAACGCGAGTTCTCGACGATCGCTGGACTCGACTCGATGAACTCGTCGAGCTCCCTCGGCGGCACCCAGATCACGCTGCAGTTCGATCTGTCGCGGAACATCGACAACGCCGCCCAGGACGTGCAGGCGGCGATCGCGCGCGCCGGCGGTCAGCTGCCGAAGGACATGCCGTCGCCCCCGTCGTACCGGAAGGTGAATCCGGCGGAGCGACCGATCCTGTACCTGGCGCTCAGCTCGAAGACCCTGCCGCTCTACACGGTCGACGAGTACGCCGAGACGAGGCTCGCGGAGAAGATCTCGACGGTGAGCGGCGTGGCGCAGGTCTCGGTCTACGGCTCGCAGAAGTACGCCGTGCGCATCCAGGCCGACCCGGACGCCCTGGCCAGCCGCGGTATCGGGCTGGACGAGCTGGCCAGCGCGGTGAGCGCCTCCAACGTCAATCTGCCCACCGGTACCCTGTACGGACCCAACAAGGCCTACACCATCGAGGCGAACGGGCAGCTGACCGAGGCGAAGGCGTATCGCAAGGTGATCGTCGCCTACCGGAATGGCAGCCCCATCCGGCTCGACGACGTTGCGAAGGCTATCGATAGCGTCGAGAACGACAAGACCGCCGCATGGAACACCGACCGCCGGGCGGTCGTGCTCGCGATCGAGAAGCAGCCGGGCGCGAACACCGTGGAGGTCAGCACGGCGGTCAAGAAGCTGCTGCCAGCATTCCGTCAGGAAGTGCCGGGCGCGGTGCGCCTGCAGGTGCTCTTCGATCGCTCCGAATCGGTGAAGGAGTCCGTCGCGGACGTGCAGTACACGCTGCTGGCGACCCTGGCGCTGGTCGTCATGGTGATCTTCCTGTTCCTGAGGAAGCTCTCCGCGACGCTCATTCCCAGTCTGGCCATGCCGCTGGCGATCGTCGGCACGTTCGCGGTGATGTATCTGCTGGGGTACACGCTGGACAACCTCTCGCTGATGGCGCTGACGCTCAGCGTCGGTTTCGTGGTGGACGACGCCATCGTCATGCTCGAGAACGTCGTGCGCCACATGGAGATGGGAAAATCGCCCTTCCAGGCTGCGCTGGATGGGGCCGGCGAGATCGGCTTCACCATCCTCTCGATGACCATCTCCCTGGTGGCCGTGTTCGTGCCGTTCCTGTTCATGGGCGGCATCCTGGGGCGCTTGTTCGAGGAGTTCGCGGTGACCATCGCGGTGGCGATCCTCGTGTCGGGGTTTGTATCGCTGACGCTCACGCCGATGATGGCGAGCCGCTTCATCCGGCCGCCGCGCGGCGAGCACCACGGGCGCCTGTACCAGGCGTTCGAGCGCGGGTTCGACTGGATGCTGCGCATCTACGACAGGAGCCTGTCGTTCGTGCTCAGGCACGCACTGTCGACGGTGCTGGCTTCGGCCGCGGTGCTGGTAGCGACTGTGATGATGTTCCGCGCGATCCCGAAGGGCTTTTTACCCACGGAGGACGACGGACAGATCTTCGCCATGACGGAAGCTGTCGAAGGCATCTCCTTCGACGCTGTCAAACAAAGACAGCAGCAGATCATGGCGATCGTCCAGAAGAACCCCTACATCGAGCAGTTCATGTCGAGCGTGGGGTCGCGTGGAACCATGGGCGGTTCCAACCAGGGCTTCATGTTCATGCGGCTCAAGCCGCGTTCCGAGCGTCCGGGGGTGCAGCAGATCATCGCCCAGCTCGCGCCGAAGCTTTCGCAGGTTCCCGGCATGCGGGTGTTCATGCAGGTGCCGCCGCCGATCCGCATCGGCGGCATGCTCACCAAGAGCGAGTACCAGCTGTCGCTGCAGGGGACGGACACCAAGGAGCTCTACCGCTACACGCCCATCCTCGAGTCGGAACTCCGGAAGCTCTCCGTCGTGAGCGACGTGACGACCGACCTGCAGCTCAAGAATCCGCAGCTCTCCGTCGAGATCGATCGCGACCGCGCCGCGTCACTCGGCGTCAGCGTCCACGCAGATCGAGGATGCGCTCTACAGCGCCTACGGCAATCGCCAGATCACGAACATCTACGCGCCGGACAACACCTACCAGGTCATCCTGGAGCTCGACCCGTCCGACCAGCGCCAGCCCTCCGCGCTCGACAAGCTGTACATCCGGTCTTCCAACGGCAATCTGGTGCCGCTGACGGCCGTTGCGAGCGTCAAGCAGAGCGTGGGCCCGCTCTCCGTGGCCCACGCCGGGCAGCTGCCGGCAGTGACCGTGTCGTTCAATGTGCCGGAAGGGATCGGCCTGAGCCAGGCGACGGACGCGGTCGACGCCACGGCCCGCAGGGTGCTGCCGTCGGACATCACGACCCACTTCCAGGGAGCCGCGGAAGCGTTCCAGTCTTCGCTCCGCGGTCTCGGCGTGCTGCTGATCGTCGCCATCTTCGTCATCTACATCGTGCTGGGAGTCCTGTACGAGAGCTTCATCCATCCGCTGACGATCCTCTCGGCGCTGCCGTTCGCTGGCTTCGGCGCGCTACTCACGTTGATGATCTTCCATGTGGATCTGAACGTGTACGCGTTCGTCGGGGTGATCCTGCTGGTCGGGCTGGTGAAGAAGAACGGCATCATGATGGTGGACTTCGCCATCGAGGCGCAGAAGGACCCTGCCAACACTCCGGCGCAGGCGATCCACCAGGCGTGCATGGTGCGCTTCCGGCCGATCATGATGACGACCATGTCCGCGCTGTTCGGCACCCTGCCCATCGCGCTTGGGCTGGGAGCCGGAGCCGAATCGCGCCAGCCTCTCGGCCTGGCGGTAGTCGGCGGCTTGCTCTTCTCGCAGGCGCTCACGTTGTTCGTGACGCCGGTGTTCTACGTGTACATGGAGCGATTCCGCGAGTGGGTCTCGGCGCGGCGCGCTGGCGGGCACGGCGCGTCCCCGGCGGGCAGCGCGGCCGAGTGACCGGCTTGGCGGCCGGCGCGGATTCCGTGCAGGTGGCGCTAGCCGAGCCCGGTCCAGACGACTACCCTGGCGGCCTCCTTCGAGTGGGGGTCAGGTCATCATGCGTCCTTCCGGCGGAGCTCCCGGTCAGGAGCCGCCTTCCAGCCAGCACTACGAGCCCGGTGTCGTCATCGGCGACAAGTACCGGTTGGTGCGCCGTCTCGACGAAGGCGGCATGGGGACCGTGTGGGTCGCCCATAACCTGGATCTCGACGCGCACGTGGCGCTCAAGCTGCTGCGTCCCGAGGCTAGCGCCGAGAACACCGCTGAACGACTCCTGAACGAGGCGCGCGTGCTGGCCCGTCTCGGCCACCCGGCGATCGTCCGCGTGAACGATTTCGGGCGCACCGATACCGGTGATCCCTTCATCGTGATGGAGCTGCTCGAAGGCGAGTGCCTCGCCGATCTCGCCTACCGCCAGGGGCGTTTCTCCGCGGCGAGCGCCGTGCAGCTGCTCTTGCCGATCGCCGAGGCGCTCGCGGTGGCGCACGAGCGCGGCATCGTCCATCGCGACCTCAAACCCGACAACGTGTTCCTCGCGCGACTGGGCGTGAATCGCGTCCAGCCCAAGGTGCTCGATTTCGGTATCGCGCGCACCGCCGTTGACGGCAGCATGCGCCTGACCCGCGACGGCACGGTTCTCGGCAGTCCGGCGTACATGTCGCCGGAGCAGGCTCGCGGCGAGCGTGACCTGGACTGCCGAACGGACGTTTGGTCGTTCTGCATCGTCCTGTACGAGCTTCTGGTAGGCAGTACGCCGTTCGAGGGCGAAAACTACAACGCGGTGTTGCGCGCCATCATCGACACCGAACCCGAACCGATCACGGACCTGGCGGCGGGCGACGCCGCGCTGTGGCAGGTCCTCGCGCGCGGTCTGCACAAGCATCGCGAGCAGCGTTGGCCCTCGATGCGGGCTCTCGGCGCCGAGCTCGCCGCGTGGCTCATGTCCCACGGCGTCGCGGAGGACATCACCCGGGCGTCGCTGCCGTCCACCTGGTTCGACGCCTCTTGCCCGGAGTCCGACCCGTTCTCGGTGCCGCCCGTCGCGCTGCCTCGCAGCTCGAGCGTACCGCCCATTCCCCGCCGGACCCCGGCGGAGACGGTGGACAGCGCGCGCCTGGCGCTGCCGGTCGTGACCACCGGCACGTCGTCGCTCCGTCTGTCGACCGGCGGCCACGGCGCGGTCGCGTTCACCGCAGGCTCGACCCGAAGCACCCCGCGGCGGCGGCGCGCTGCGCTGGGGATGGCAACGTTCGTGATCGGCGTTGGGGCTGTTCTGGCCTGGCGGGCGGTGGGCGGAGCGGCCACGGCTCCATCCGCCCATCCCGTCGGTGCGAACGCCCCTTCCGCGTCGGCGCTCCGCGCCAGCCCGCCCCAGGCTCCATCGGTCGCGCTGCCGGTCCCCGAGCGCACGGTGATGACCGACGCGGGCGTGAAGCAGGAAGCCGGGGCGGACGACCGGCCTTCCGCATCGTCGGTACCGTCCCACCCGCCGCGCCGTCCAGCCGTGAAGCGCAGGGCCCCCGGGAGCCACCTCCGGCCCAGGCCGGCGCACAAGTCGGGTAGTATCGGGGACCTGAAGGTTCCGTACTGATGCTCCGGGCCCATTTCCCCAGCTGCAGATGCTTCTCCGCGCCGTCGTTGCGGATCATCGCGCTGGCGCTGGGCCTCGCGCTGCCAGCCTACGCCGCGCCTCCCGCGGAGTCGGCATCCCCCTCGGCGAAGTCAGCGCCGCCGGCGTCCACCCCGGCGGCCCAGCGCAAGGCCGATGCCCGGCGTCACTTCAAGGCCGGGGCGAAGGCGTACGCCAAGGGGAACTACTCCGAGGCGATCGATCAGTTCCTCGAAGCCAATCGTCTGGTGCCGAGTCCTGCGCTTTCTTTCAACATAGCGCGCGCCTACGACAAGATCGGCAACACCGCCCAGGCGCTGTCCTTCTATCGCGACTATCTCAGGCGGGCGCCGGCCGCGAGCGACAAGAAGACCGTGCAAGCCACGATCGAAGCGCTCCAGAAGAAGTTGATGCAGAAGGGCGTCCAGCAGGTCACGGTGCTGTCGAAGCCGGCGCGCGCGACCGTGGTTATCGACGGTCAGCCTGTCGGTGTGACCACGTGGACCGGTGAGCTCTACCCCGGCCGGCACAGGCTGTCGCTGCGCCTCGAGGGCTACCAGGATACCGACAAGGTCTTCGAGCTTCCCGCGCATCGCGCCGTCGACGTGCAGGTGGCGCTGGCGCCGAAGCAGGAGAAGTCCGCGCCGGCTGCTCCGGTGCCAAGTGCTGCGCCGCCTGCCAGGCCCGTCGCTCCGCCTCCCGAAGAACCTGCCCGCAGCCACGTAGGCATCGCGCCCTGGACCTGGGCGGCGCTGGGCGTTGGAGTCGCCTCTCTGGGTGGCTCGCTCGGCTTCGAGCTGGCTCGTGCCAGCTCCGAGCGCCAGTCGCGGGATGCTCCCACGCAGGTGGAGGCGGCCGACCGCTACGACACGATGAAGAGCCGGCAGACGGTGGCGCGCGTGCTGCTCGGCGTGGGCGCGGCAGCTACCGTTGCCGGTGGCGTACTGCTCTACCTGGACCTCACCCACAAGAAGAAGGAAGCCGGATCCGAGAGAGTCGGCTTCGGATGCGATGGCGTGTCGTGCGGGGTCGTCGCGGGAACGGTATTCTAGGCCATGCCTGGCTTTTCCCTGCGCCGGTGGCGTGCGCCTCTCCTGGTCGCCCTGGGCGCCGCGCTCTTCGCAGCCTGTACGGCCGATCCGCTCCAGCTCGAGGGAAGGGCGTGCGGTCCGGGCGGAGAGTGCGTAGACGGCTACGTCTGCGATGCGGCGCGGAACGTCTGCGTGCAGGGCGGCAAGGACGCGGGCAGCGGCGCGACCGGCGGTAGCGGCGCGACGGCGGGTAGCGGCGGTGTGGACGGCAGTGCGGGCAGCGGCGCGAGCGGCGGCAGCGCGGGCAGCGGCGCGAGCGGCGGCAGCGGCGGCAGTGCGGGCAGCGGCGCGACCGGCGGAACAGCGGGAAGCGGCGGAACGGCGGGAAGCGGCGGGTCGGGCGGCAATCCGGTGTGCAGCGGCACAACCGCCGATTGCGACGGAAATCCCTCGAATGGCTGCGAGGTCGACACCGGCACTGATCCGCAGAACTGTGGCGCCTGCGGGCGGGCCTGCTCGGGCGCTCACGTCGCGTCTGCCGAGTGCAAGGGGGGCCGCTGCACGTCGACCTGCGATGCCGGCTACGCCAACTGCACCCGTCCGGCCGCGCCGAGCGCGGACGACGGATGCGAGTTGAACGCGACGAGCAACACGGATTGCGGAGGTTGCGGCAATTCCTGTCAGTCGCAGGGCACCGCCGGTGGGCTGGTTTGCTCCGCGGGGGCGCAGTGCTCGTGCAATAGCGACAGCAAACGCTGCAATTTCGGCGGAGCCAAGGGCAGCTGTGACGGCGCGACGGGCTTGTGCAGTTGCAGCGGGACGGCGTGCCGCCCCGGCGAGGTGTGCAGCAAGTCCGGGGGCACCGACGTGTGCACCTGCAATGGCAAGGCGGGCTGCGGGCCGGGGCAGACCTGTTGCCAGAGCCCGGCCCAGTGCGTCGACCTCGACACCAGCGCCGGGAGCTGCGGCGCGTGTGGACATGCCTGTCCGGCGGGATTCTCCTGCTCCGGCGGGATATGCGGTTGCACGGGCGACAGCCAGTGCAATGCCGGCAGCGCAGGCAGCTGCGACACCGCTTCCGGCCACTGCGTGTGTGGCGGAAAGACCTGTGGCGCTGGTGAGCGCTGCCTGCAGGGCGGCGGCTGCGGCTAGGCCCGCGCGGCATCGGAATCAGCGGTTTGCCCCCATCGGTCCCCCCGATCCTGCCTTCCGGCAGCGCGTCGCCGGTCTCCGATCTTGCCTTTGATCCAGCGGGGAGCTAACGGTGCCCGTCGTTCGAGTGGTCGATTCAGCCTGGAGGCATTGCGGTGACGTGGTCCGAGGTCACAGACCGCCTCAACACGGACGAGCTCCGCGAGGTCTGGCCGATCCTCTCTTCAGAGGATCGAGTCGACGGGTTCAGGCTGCTGTCGCGCGAGGATGCGGACGACTTCTTCATGAGCCTGTCGTCGTACGGCCAGTCCGACATCATCCTGGGCGTCCCGCCCGGCGAGCGGCGGCTGTGGATGCGTCAGCTTGCGCCCGACGACGCGGCCGACGTGCTTCTGGAAGTGGAGCCGGAGGAGCGCAGCGAGCTGCTTTCCCTGCTCGACGAACCGACCCGTCGCGAGGTCACTGCGCTGCTCGCCTACGCCGAAGACGACGCCGGCGGCTTGATGAACCCGCGCTTCGCGCGCGTGCGGCCGGACATGATCGTCGACGAGGCGATCAGCTATCTGCGTCGCCAGGCGCGCGACCAGATCGAGACGATCTACTACATCTACGTGCTCGACAGCGAGCAGTGCCTGCGCGGCGTGGTCTCCTTCCGCCAGCTGTTCCGGGTGCCGGGCCACAAGCGTGTCGACGAGGTCATGGAGACCGACGTGGTGTCGCTGCCGGAGGACATGGACCAGGAGGCCGTTGCGCGGCTCATGGCCCAGCACGATCTGGGCGCGATGCCCGTCGTGGACGCCGAAGGGCACATGAAGGGCATCGTCACCGTCGATGACATCGTCGACGTCGTAGAGGAAGAGGCCACCGAGGACATCCAGAAGATCGGCGGTATGGAAGCGCTGGAAGCGCCCTACCTGCAGACCGACTTCCTCACCATGATCAAGAAGCGCGGCGGCTGGCTCGCCGCGCTGTTCATTGGCGAGATGCTGACGGCGACGGCGATGGGTCACTACGAGGACGAGGTGGCCAAGGCTGTCGTGCTGGCGCTGTTCGTGCCGCTCATCATCTCCAGCGGCGGCAACTCCGGTTCACAGGCCTCCACCCTGGTCATACGCGCGATGGCGCTGGGCGAGGTGCGGATCGTCGACTGGTGGCGCGTCGCCGGCCGCGAGCTTCTCGCCGGCCTTGCCCTCGGTGGGCTGTTGGCCTCGATCGGCTTCGTGCGCGTGCTGGCATGGCAGGGCGTTTTCCACAGCTACGGCCTGCACTACATGCGCGTCGCGCTGACGGTTTCGATCAGTCTGGTCGGCGTGGTGACCTGGGGCACACTGTCGGGCTCGCTGCTGCCGTTCTTGCTGCGCAAGCTGCGCTTCGACCCTGCGAGCGCCTCTGCGCCCTTCGTGGCAACGCTCGTGGACGTGATGGGCCTCATCATCTACTTCAGCGTGGCGCGGCTCCTCCTGAGCGGCACGCTGCTCTAGGTCTCCAGCATCGGTCAGCGGCGGCGGGCCCTGCGCTTGACTCGTCGGGACGCGTCGGCCTGACTCGACAGACGAGGTGAACAGACATGAGCACGAAACCAAAGCCCGGGGCGTTCATCGGCGACAAGAGGCTCAAGCCGGAGAGTCTAATGTCGAGCTACGGCTACAAGCCGGAGCTGTCCGAGATGGCGCTCAAGTGCCCCATCTTCCAGACGTCGACGTTCGTGTTCAAGAGTGCCGGGGAGGGCAAGGCCTTCTTCGAGCTCGCGTATGGGCTTCGGGAACCGCGACCGACCGAGAGCATGGGTCTGATCTACTCGCGGCTCAACAACCCGGATCTGGAGATCCTCGAGGATCGTCTGACGTTGTGGGACGAAGCCGAAGCGGCTGCCCTGTTCGAATCGGGCATGGCCGCCATCAGCACGACCCTGTTCGCGCTGCTCAAGCCCGGCGATGTGGTGGTGCACAGCGAACCTCTCTACGGCGGCACGGACTATTTCCTCAAGCACGTGCTGGAGCGCTTCGGCATCCACGCCGTCGGGTTCAGAGCGGGGGCGAGCCCGGAAGAGATCGAAGAGGTCATCAAGGCTTCCGGCGCTTCTGAGCAAGCTTCGCATGATCTACGTGGAAACACCCGCCAACCCCACGAACGCACTCGTCGACATCAGAGCGTGTGCGGAGATCGCGAAGCGACACTCCCAGGCGGATCGGCCCGCGCTGGTCGCGGTGGACAACACTTTCCTGGGGCCGCTCTGGCAGCACCCGCTCAAGCACGGGGCCGACCTGGTGCTGTATTCCGCCACCAAGTACATCGGCGGCCACAGCGACGTGATCGCGGGCGTGTGTCTCGGCAGCGACGCACTGCTCACGGAAGTCCGCGCGATGCGCACGTTTCTCGGCACGATGGCCGGTCCCTGGACGGGCTGGCTGCTCATGCGCAGCCTGGAGACGCTCAAGCTGCGCATGACCTCCCAGATGAAGAACGCTCGCTACGTAGCGGACTTCCTGGCGGACCACCCCAGGGTGGAGCGCGTGTACTACCTCGGGAATCTCACCGAGAACGATCCCGGGCACGCCGTCTACCGCCGGCAATGTCTGGGGCCGGGTGGCATGGTCTCGTTCGACATTGTCGGCGGCGAGGAGGAGGCCTTCCGCTTCCTCGACTCGCTCCAGTTGTTCAAGCTGGCGGTCAGCCTGGGCGGCACCGAGTCGCTCGCCGAGCACCCGGCCAGCATGACCCACTCGGATATCTCGGCCGAAGACCGCGCGCGCATGGGGATCGGCGAGGGCATGGTGCGCCTCTCCATTGGCGTGGAGCATCCGGAGGACCTCAACGCTGACCTGGCGCAGGCCCTCGACAAGACCTGAAGCCGCGCGCCGCAAATCCGGACCTACGCCGGAGAGCTCGAGCCGCACGCGCGGTCGCGCAGATGGTGCGCCAGCGCGCCGCACGGACGCTGGCATTGCGCTGCGCCCCACGGCTCGCCCCGTGATCGTCACGCGGTGCCCTGTGGCAGGGACGTTGCATCCAACCCGCGCATTGCACGCCTGGTTCGAGCCCCATGAAACCTCACGACGCCGTATCCTCCGCGGATCTGCGACGTACCTGCGATCCCGGCTCCCTTCCATTCGAGACAACCGCTGACCTGGAAGTCCCGGAGGCGCCTCTCGGGCAGGTCCGGGCGGTCGCGGCGACGCGCTTCGCGGTCGAGATGCGCCGCCATGGCTATCACTTGTTCGTGATCGGACCGAGCGGCACCGGCAAACACCGGTTGGTGCGTGAGTTCCTCGCAGGCGCGGCCTCGGTCGAGAGTACGCCTCCCGACTTCTGCTACGTCCACGACTTCGACGCTCCGCACGTTCCTCGCGTGTTGAAGCTGCCCGCGGGAAGAGGCCACGTCCTCTGCGACGAGATGGCCAAGCTCGTCGAGGAGCTCAGTGCCGCCATTCCCGCGGCCTTCGAGAGCGAGGAGTACCGGACGCGCCTGCAGGAGATCGAGGACGAGTTCAAGCAGCGACAAGAGGGCGTGTTCGGCGCTGTCCAGGAGGAAGCCCAGAAGGGCGGCGTCGCGGTGATCCGCATGCCAAGCGGCATCGTCTTCGCACCGATGCGCGACGGCGAGGTCCTGAGCCCGGATGAATTCGAAAAGCTCCCCGAAGCCGAGCAGAAGCGCATCAAGGCGCTCGTCGAGACGCTGCAGTCCAAGTTGCAGAAAGATCTCAGACAGCTGCCCCAGTGGGGGAAGGAGATGCGCGACAAGGTCCGCGAGCTCAACCGGGAGGTCACGCGCTACGCCGTCGAGCAGACCATCGATGAGCTCAAGAAGCACTATGTCGACCTGCCGGCGGTGACCCGGTACCTCGACGCCGTGCGTCGCGACGTGATCGACAATGCGGACGACTTCCGGAAGGACGAGGACACACCGAACGCTCTGTCCGAGGCGGTCCCCATCCGCCGTTTCGCGCGCTACAGCGTCAACCTGTTGGTCGACAATTCGGGGACCGAAGGCGCGCCCGTGCTCTACGAGGATCGCCCCAGCACCGACCGGCTTGTCGGCCATGTCGAGCACCGGGCGCAATTCGGCGCTCTCGTCAGCGACTTCACGATGATTCGTGCGGGCGCGCTGCACCGGGCCAACGGCGGCTATCTGCTGCTCGATGCGAGCAAGGTCGTCACGCAGCTGCACGCCTGGGAAACCCTCAAGCGCATGCTGTTCTCGCGCGAAGTCCGTATCGAATCGCTGTCGCGCATCCTGGGCCTGTCGAGCACGGACTCTCTGGAACCTGAGCCGATCCGGCTGAACGTCCAGGTCGTGCTGTTCGGTGATCGCCACCTCTACTACCTGATGTCCGAGCTGGACAGCGAGCTCGGCGAGCTGTTCAAGGTCGTCGCCGACTTCGAGGAGCAGGTCGATCGCAGTCCCGCCAGCGAGCTCGAGTACGCGCGGGTGGTGGCCGGCATCGGCCGCCGCGAAGGACTCAAGCCCTTCGATCGAGGGGCTGTGGCACAGCTGGTCGAGATCGGCTCGCGGCGCGCGGAGGATTCCTCCAGGTTGTCCGTGCATCTGCGCGACCTTTCCGACCTCCTGAAAGAGGCCGACCACTTTTCCGAGCGGCGGGGAAACGCCGTCACCAGCCGCGGCGACGTGCAGCAGGCGCTCGACGGACAGATCTACCGGCAGAGCCGCGTGCGGGAACGGCTCGAGGAGGCCATCCTCGAACGCCGCCTGCTGATCGACACCTCGGGCGAGCGTGTTGGGCAGATCAACGGGCTCTCCGTGATCACGCTCGGCAAGTACGCGATCGGGCATCCGATGCGCATCACGGCCACCGCGCGGGTGGGCGATGGGAAGCTGGTGGACATCGAGCGCGAGGTGGAGCTGGGCGGTGCGGTCCACTCGAAGGGTGTGCTCATCCTGGGAAACTACCTCGCTTCGCGCTTCGCGCGTGACTTCCCGCTCTCGCTTTCGGCGAGCCTGGTGTTCGAGCAGTCCTACGGCGGCGTGGACGGCGACAGTGCCTCGCTGGCGGAGCTGTGCGCGCTGATCTCGGCATTGTCCGGCGTACCCATCCGGCAGGCGATCGCGGTGACCGGCTCGGTGAACCAGCTCGGCCGCGTGCAGCCGATCGGCGGCGTCAACGAGAAGATCGAGGGCTTCTTCGACATCTGCAAGGCTCGCGGCCTGAGTGGGGAACAGCGCGTGCTGATCCCCGGCGCGAACCTGCGCAACCTGATGCTCCGTTCTGACGTGGTGGAAGCCTGCGAGCGCGGAGAGTTCGGCGTGGTCGCGGTGGACAGCGTGGACGAAGCCATCGAGCTGTTGACCGGTCGCTCTGCCGGCGTCGCCGACGAGCAGGGCGAGTTCGAGAAGGGATCTGTCAACCAGCTCGCTTCCGCGCAACTCCTGGAGTTCGCGGTCATCGCCGAGGGCTTCTCGAAGTTCGTGAAGATCGAGGACGACTCCACGCGCTCGAGCGACGGCGCCTCGAAACGGAAGTCCCGGCGTGGCTGAAGAACGTCCGTTCAAGGTCATCGTCGGGCTGGACCTGACAAGCGCCGCTGGTAGCGCCGTCGAGACCGCAGCGTTGCTCGCCGCGGTGCTCCGGAGCGAGCTGTCCGGCGTGTTCGTCGAGGACGAGTCCCTGGTCCGCGCCGCGGCGCTGCCTTTCACCTCGCTGGTGCACAAGAGTGGGACGCTCGGCCCGATCGATACACTCCGTCTCCAGGGCATACTGCGGCTCGCGGCAGCGGCTGCGGAGCGGGCGCTCACCCGGGCCGCCCAGCAGGCTGGACTGCCGTCGAGCTTCCGCACCGCCCGGGGAAGGTTGCTCGCGCAGTTGCTCGCCGTCGCTGCCCAGCACGATCTGATCGTGTTCGGGGCCAGGGGCACGGCCGACCCCGGTCCTCCACGCCGCGGTCCGGTTGTCGCGGTGTTCGAGCGGGCGGCCATGGGCACGCCTCTACTCGACCTCGCGGCGGCCATCGCTGCGGCTCGTGAACACCGGCTGGTCGTGCTTGTGGGCGCGGACGGGGATCGGGAGCCGTTCCGCTCGGCGGTGGCGTGGGCCGAGCGCGGCCGGGCGACCGTGCGTTCAGTCGACGTGATCGAGGTGACCGGGATCGCGAGGGCGCTGAAGCGCGAGCATGCGTCGTTGCTCCTGGTCAGCGCGGCCAGCGCCTGGCTCAGGGAGTCGTCGCTCAGGGAGCTACGCGAACAGGCCGACTGTCCGCTGGTGCTGCTCCGCTAGCGCCGGCGGCTGCGCGCCGGCAAGCACGACCGACGTCGAGCAGGTTGCCGGACCAGGTGTGTGGCGTGCGACAAGTCCGGGAAGTATAGGAGCTCTGGAGCCCATGAGCGGAGGCAGGCCCTTGAAGCGTTGCCGGATCGTGCTGACCGGAGGTCCCGGCGGAGGCAAGACCACCGCGGCGGATCTGTTCCGCCGCGAGCTCGGCAGTCGAGTCGTGATCGTCCCGGAGGCAGCGACGATCCTCTTCTCGGGAGGATTTCCGCGTTCGTCCGAGCCCGGGGCCTCCCGTGCGGTCCAGACGGCGATCTACCAGGTGCAGCGCAACCTGGAGGATGTGCAGTCGGAGCTGTATCCGGAGCGCATTCTGTTGTGCGATCGAGGTACGGTTGACGGCGCCGTCTACTGGCCGCCGGATGGCGACTACTTCGCGGCGATGGGCACCACGCTCGATGAGGAATTGGCACGCTACGACGCGGTCGTGTTCTTCGAGACCGCGGCGCGGGGTGGGCAGTCCATCGAGGGCGGCAACCCGGTGCGGATCGAATCCGACGCGGAAGCCGTGGCGATCGACCACGCGCTGCGCGAGCTCTGGTCGAAGCATCCGCGGTTTTCGCTGGTGCCGAACGCCAGCTCGTTCTTCCAGAAGATCACGTTCGGGCTCGCGGCGATCCAGAGCATCGTCGCGCAGCTATCGGAGTGACGGCTCGACCGTCTTTTTGCCGCCGGTTCGAAAATGAGCGAAGCCCCAGCCGGTGTCCGGCTGGGGCCCGCCAGGCTCACGATGAGCTCTCGTTACCAGCGGTCGCCGCCGCGGTCGCGTCCGCCGCGACCCCGGCCGCCGCCGCCGCCGCCACGGCCACCGCCGCCGCCGCCGAAGCCGCCGCCGCCGCCGCCGCCACGGCCACCGCCGCCACGGCCGCCGCCGCCGCCGCCGCCGCCCTGGCGTTCGCGCGCCGGGTTCACGACGAGCGGGCGCCCGTCGACCATTGCGCCGTTCATCGCATCGATCGCGGCCTCGGCCTCGTTCTGCGACGCGAACTCCACGAAACCGAAGCCGCGGGATTGCCCGCTCATCCGGTCAATGATGACAGTGGCTGACACCACCTCGCCATATTCCGCGAATGCATCACGGAGTTGATGATCCATAGTCGAATAGGCAAGGTTGCCCACATACAGTCGAACGCTCATCTCTATCTGCCTTCTCAGCCCACGCCATCGATCTCGACCTTCGAGCGAACGTCTGGCGCCAACGCTCCCTCCGATGCCCCTCCCCGGATGGGAGGCGAAGCAGCACACAGACCAATACTCGAGCGGCGGGAGCCGAATCGGGCAGAGCATCTGATAGCAGGCAGCCGCAGCCTATCACACCCCACGAGGTTTTCGACCCGCCGCCGGTGTCGGGACTTCTGCGCCCTCGTGAGGCCGCTGGGCCGGAAATGGGCGAGATACGGTTCGGGAGAGCGTGCGTGCCGGATCGCGGTCTGCGCAATCGATTCGCGTCCTGGGTGACTCTTCCGGCGGACCCGAGGGGTTCGTGGCTGGGCGCGCGCCTGGAGGCAGGTGTCCGCGGCGCCCGGCACGGTGCGTGCTAGCCATGCGGGGAAGGGGGGACGTTCGATGGAGTGGAACTACGAAAGTGTGGAGCGCGCGCGCGCCGCGGTCGGCATCCTGCTCGAACAGCTCGGGCTCGACGCCTATCTGTTCGGCGTCGAGCCCGCGAACGGAATCTGGGAGATCCACCTCGAATACGAGGACGAAGCTGGCTGGACCACGCGGGTGCTCCAGGTCGACAGCGCGACGCTTGTTGCGAGCTTCTCGGAGCCTGATGCCCGGTCGAAGCTCCTTCATAGCTGGAGCCTGGCGCTGAAGAGCGCGAAGCGCGCGGCGCGCGCGCCGGCGCCCCTCTGACTTCAGCCCTGCTCTACGGTTTTCAGGAAGCGCACATCCGGCCAGTCCTCGGCAGTCCGCTCGAGGTGCCAGTTGTTGCGGGCCAGGAACACCGGTGCGCCCGTGTGATCCCGGGCCAGGCTGGCTTCGGTCCCGGTGATGAAGCGCTTGAGCAATAGAGGATCGTCTGCCTCGACCCAGCGCGCCGTGACGAGGCCCGTCGACTCGAAGTGGACCGGGATATTGTACTCGGTGCGGATCCGATCGGCGAGCACGTCGAACTGCAACACGCCCACCACTCCGACAATCCAGTTGGCCCCCAGCATCGGCTTGAAGACGCGCGCCGCGCCCTCCTCGGCGAGCTGTTCCAGCGCCCGGCCGAGGTGTTTGGCGCGCATCGGATCATCGGGGCGTACTGCACGCAACATCTCCGGCGCGAAGCTCGGGATCCCCGTGAAGTTCAGCACCTCGCCCTCGGTCAGCGTGTCGCCGATGCGCAGCTTGCCGTGGTTCGGGATGCCGATGATGTCGCCGGCCCAGGCGTCCTCGGCGAGCTCGCGATCCTGCGCCAGGAAAAGCACTGGATTGTGCACGGCCATCATGCCGCCGTCGCGGACGTGCAGCATCTTCATGCCGCGCTTGAAATGGCCGGAGCATAGCCGGAGGAACGCGATGCGGTCGCGGTGCTTCGGATCCATGTTCGCCTGGATCTTGAACACGAACCCGGTCGCCTTGCTCTCGTCCGGCTGGACCACGCGCTCCTGCGCCGCGCGCGGGCGCGGCGCAGGAGCCAGCTCGCCGATACCGTGCAGAAGCTCGCGCACCCCGAAGTTGTTGAGCGCGCTGCCGAAGAACACCGGTGTCAGATGCCCCTCCCGGTAGGACTCGAGCTTGAAATCCGGGCACAGCCCGCGGGCCATCTCCACCTGTTCGCGCAGCGTGGCGAGCGCGTCGTCGGGTAGATGCTCGCCGAGCTTCTCGTCGTCGAGGCCCTCGCAGGTGATGCCCTGGCTGGCGATGTTGCGGTCGGCGCGATCCATGAGCACGAGGCGGTCGCCGAACAGGTCGTAGCAGCCGAGGAAGCTCCGCCCCATGCCGATCGGCCAGCTGGCGGGAGTCACGTCCAGCGCCAACGTCTGCTCGATCTCGTCCAGCAGGTCGAAGGGGTCACGCCCCTCGCGGTCGAGCTTGTTGATGAAGGTGACGATGGGCACATCGCGCAGCCTGCACACCTCGAACAGCTTGCGCGTCTGCTCCTCGATGCCCTTCGCGGCGTCGATGACCATCACGGCCGAGTCGACCGCGGTGAGCGTGCGGTAGGTATCCTCGCTGAAGTCCTGGTGGCCCGGCGTGTCGAGCAGGTTGAAGGTCCGCCGCTCGAAATCGAAGGTCATCGCCGACGCGGTCACGGAGATGCCCCGCTCGCGCTCCACCTTCATCCAGTCCGAGTGCGCGCGGCGCTGCTCGCCTCGCGCCTTGACAGCCCCAGCGAGCTGGATGGCGCCGCCGAACAGGAGCAGCTTCTCGGTGAGCGTGGTCTTGCCGGCGTCCGGGTGCGAGATGATCGCGAAAGTGCGCCGGCGGGAAACGATGTCGGAAAGCTGGCTCATGACACGACGCGGGGTGGGACCGGACCGCGGACCGCGGACTTTGAAGGCTGGTGCGGCGTTTGGCCAGCAGTTTTGTCGATCCCGGCCGCCGGCAGGCGTGTCCTCGCCGCTCTTCGCGAACCCGGCTACCGGAAGTCAGCGACTGACGACGACCTCAGGGGGCGGCGGCTCGGCGAAGAGGCGTGCCACGTCAGCTGCGCGGCGATCCAGCACCGCGCGCTGGTTGATGTAGCCCTTGTCCGTGATCTCGCCGCCGTCGATGCTGGGCGGCGTCGTGAGCCAGAGCGCACGCCGAACGCGCATGTTCGAGTGCGGATGCCGCGTGTTGTGCTTTGCAAGGCCCGCCGCGATCTGGTCCAGCACCGCGTCGGTTGCCACGACCCGGGCGAGTGGCGCGTCCGTCGCCCCGGCCGCAATCTCGCGGCACGCCGCCTCGTTGGGAAACAGAAGCGCGCCCACCTCGTCGCGGTCGTGGCCCGCAATCACGGCGTCCTGGACCAGCGGTGCGCAGGCCGCGATCAGCGCCACCCTGAGCTGTCCAACGCTCACCCAGGTCCCGCTCGTCAGCTTGAAATTCTCCGCGGTCCGTCCGTCGAAGACCACGCCCTTCACGGGTGCTTCCGGGTCTTCGAGCCGCCCGGCGTCGCCGGTCGGCAGAAAGCCGTCCTCGTCGAAGCGGGCTTTGCGCATTCCGCCGCCGGCTTCCCAGTAGCCCGGCGTGATGTTCGGCCCCTTTGCCCGCATCTCGAGCTTGTCGCCCTCGGGGACCAGCTTGAGCTCCGTGCCCGGCGCCGGAAGGCCGATCACGCCGGCCCGCTTCATGGGGAAGTGGACCGACGTGACCAGCGGCGCGGTTTCCGTCGAGCCCCACGCCGAGACCATCAACGCCCGCTCGCCGCGCGCTTTCTCGCTGACTCTCTCCAGGCGTTCCCACAGATTCTGCGGCAATGCGGCGGCCGCATAGAACAACAGATCGAGATCGCGGAAGAAGCTGTCCCTGAGTGCAGCATCCTCCTCCAGGTAGGGCAGGAGCATGCCGAAGCCTCGTGGCACGTTGAAGTACAGCGTCGGCGATACTTCCCGCAGGTTCTCCACGGTCTTGTCGATCCGGCCGGGCGCCGGCTTGCCGCCGTCCACGTACAGGGTGCCGCCGTTGTAGAGCACCATGTTGAAGTTGTGGTTTCCGCCGAACGTGTGGCTCCAGGGGAGCCAGTCCACCACCACCGGTGGTCGGTCGCCCAGGAAGGGCCAGAGCAGACGGATCGCCTGCTGGTTCGAGCACAGCATGCGCTGCGTGTTGACCACGCCCTTCGGCGACCCGGTAGAGCCCGACGTGAACAGGACCTTCGCGATGGTGTCGGGACCGACGGCCTTGAATGCCTCTTCCACCCCGCCGCCCGGCGCACACCGGGAGAGGGCGTCCAGCTCGTGGCCGCCGCGCGGCGGCTCGACGGCACAGACGACGGGCGTGTCGCCCAGTGCGAGCGCGCCGAGCGCGCGCGCGAACAGCGTGCCGTTCTCCGCGTATACGGCGCCAGGGCCGAGCTGGGCGAAAACGTCCCGCAGCTTGCGCAGATCCTGCGACAGGAGCGAGTAGGCCGGGGACACCGGTGCGGCCGGCACGCCGATGTGCATGGCCGCGAGCTGGACGAGCGCGTGGCCGATGCTGTTGTCGGAGAGCAGCATGACAGGCCTCGACGGCGTGGCGCCGAGATCGAGAAGTCCCTGTGCGAGGCCGCGCACGCGCTTCCGGGCCTCGCCGTACGTCAGCGTGCGCCAGCCCCCGTCCGGAGCGCGTTCCGCCAGGAAGACGTGCTCCGGCGTCGCGTCGGCCCAGGCCTCCAGCAGGTCGCCGAGACAGCGCGGGTAGTTGCCGAGCGGCGTGGGCGAACGCAGTACGAACCCACCGGCCGGCATGTCCGTTTTCTCGACAGCGGGTGGCAGAAGCCGCGGCTGGCGGCGCGGAGCGGGCATGAGCCCAGTCTGCGTGCGCCAGGTGTTGCTGTCGAGAGGCAGGCAGAGCAGCGCGACATGGTCTACGCTTGAGGTGTGAACACGCTCCGTGCTGCCACCGTGGTCCTTGCGATGGGTCTGGTGATGTCGCTGCTCCCTGGTTGTGGCGGGTCCGGGCGCACGCCCGAGGACGCATCCGCCGCCAGCCGCGCCGCCGCGAATCGCCGCCTGCAAGGCACCTGGGTGCTGGCGAGCTTCCAGTCCGAGGTGCCGCTCGAACCGATGTTGCAGGGTCTGCTCGCCGTGCAGGTCGGGCACCTCCGCGTGACCTTCGACGGAGACCGGATCAATGCGCTCGGCCCCGGCGTGAGCGCGACGCGAAAGTACGTGGTGACGGACGCCGCGTTCCAGCGGGCGAAGCTGACTGTGTACGACGAGGGCGTGCCCTACCAGGTGGACGGCGAGTTCCGGGGCAACCAGATCGCGTTCCATGCGCTGACCTCGCCCTGGCGTGGCACCGGGACACTGGTGCGGGCCCAATAGCGGGGGGGCCGGGGAGCGCGATCTCGACGGCGCTCCGCGTCTTCGCCGACACGGGAACTCGCCGGTCGTGACCGACCCGCTGCTTCAGGACGCTTCTTCGCGGCGCCTGACGCCGGCTTTCGTCTTCCTGTGATCGAGAACGACGGCCACGCCGAGTCCGAGCAGGAAGCCGGGAAGGCTGAATACCAGCGCCACCGGTAGAGCCTGATCCTTGTAGTCGCGGTAGGGCGCAGTGATCAGATCGAACGTCGTCCATTCCGTCGATGTGGGCGTCGAGGACGTGCGCAACCAGCTTGCCCTCGGGCGAGTCGGGCTGGCTTTCGGCCTGATGGCGACGCTTTGCGTCCATCGCCAGGGCCTGGAGCTCTCGCATCTCGCGCCGGGCCTGGTCGGGGTTCCACTTGCCGCTCTTGACGAGCAGGGCCTGCTGCCGGGCGAGCGCGGCGTGCATGTCGGAGTACCGGGTTGCCCAGCCGACGCACGCGCCCAGGAGCATGCCCACAATCACGCACACCCAGTAGATCTTCGGGGTCGTTTCCATTCAGCTCGCTTCGTCGGGGGCCGGCCGAACGCGCCGCCGTGGCCAGCATAACATTACCCCGGCGTCCCACAACGCTCCGGGCGTAGGGCGCTCCAGGCGCTTGCCAGCACACCGGCACAGAAGTAAGAGCCGGAGGCATGGTAGGAAGCGCCAGGGCACGGGTGGGCGGCAACAGCGAGCGGGCAAACAGCGCAGGGCGTCGTCGCTCCTGGCTTCGCTGGGGTGCGACGTTGGCGCTCGGACTGGGCGTCGTTGCCTGCAACCAGAAGAACCAGCAGAAATGCCAGCAGGCCCTGGACACTACGCGCAAGTCGTTGAAAGTCGACAACATCGACCTTGCCCACCAGTGGCGGGCGCGCGCGTACGAATACTGCGCCGATACGGGTGAGCTGGCGAAGCTCGACCAGGAGATCGTCGCGCGCCAGAAGGCGATCGAGACCGAGCGCCACGACAAGGAAGAGAACAAGGCGCACGCGCACGAGCTGACGGCGCTGCTTGTCCAGTGGGCGGGTGACCATCGCGCGCAGCCGGAGGCGGCCGCGCAGACCGTGAACTGCGGTGCGGTGGATGCCGACGCCGGCGCCCCGACTGCTGCGAAGGACAAGAAGCCTCGCTGGTGTACGCGCGTCCGTACGGTGACCGGCGGCTATCGTCTGGCCGTGCGCTACCGCGAGGACGATCCCAAGGTGGTTGACTTCTCGACGCTGTCCCCGGCGCCCGTGGACTGTTCCGCTCTGGGTGCGAACAAGGTCATGGTCAAGGGCCCGCCCAAGACCTACTGCCAGATCACGGGGGGGCGGCTGCAGGGCATGCAGGCGTTGATCACGAACCAGCCGGATGGCACGCACATCGACGTCTTCACGCCCGAGTACGTGCAGCGCGATGCCACGATCCGGTCGCTGACACGCTGAGCCAGCGCTGCCGGCCGCCCGTCACTTCCCGTACTGCGTCACGGCGCGCCGCCAGAACGTCTCGAACGCCGCCTGGTTCGCGCTCGTCGGCAGCTTGCCGTAGTGGAATGGACGCGGGATCCCGTTCTTGAACAGGCAGCCCAGAGCGTCGGCGAATCCATCCGCGCTGGAGGAGACTGCCGTCGGCGCGGGTGGAGCGGCGACCATGTCGTCCAGCACCTTGCTGAGCTCCTTGCAGGAGCCGCCGAGCTGGGGAAGCCGGATCGGCTTCACATCGGCCGGGCAGCAGCCGTGGCGGACGACTGCCGTGGCGGGGAGCTCGTACCAGTTGAACTCCGACCACTCCTTCATGCCCGCTGTGACCTTGCCGCCGCCTGCGGCCACGATGCGGCGGTAGAGCTGCGAGTTGATTCCGCGGAAATCGGCGTCCTTGCACAGGAAGTCGAACCCCTTGGTGCTGTGGAAGGTGCCCGGGAGGAAATACGATTGCACGCACGCTCCAACGTCGTCCGGTCGCGCCTTTTCGCCCTGCGTGGTCGCCCCGTCGCCTGGATCGGCTGCGCCGGCTGTTGCGGCGTCGCCCGCCGCCGCGCCGCTTCCACCGTCCGCTGTGCTCGAAGGTGCGGTCGCCGGGGGCGGTGTCGAGCCGCCGGTCGGCGTGGTGGGCGTCGCCTTGCCCGGAGCGGACACCAGACCGAGCCCGGCGAGCACAGGCATCAGCCGGTCGCGCGCCAGATACGCCGTGACACTGCAGGCGACGATCAGGGTGAGCAGTGCCCACAGGACGACGCCGCCGCGCCTGGGTTGCTCCTGCTCCCGCGCGGAGGACAGCACGGTGGCTTCCTGCGGAGAGACCGGCGGCGGCTCGGCCGGCGGCAGACCCGGCGCGAACGGGGGCCCCTGGGGCGGAGCGCCCGGAAAGCCCATGGGAGGAGCCGGCGCAGGGGCGGGGAAGGGCGCGGGGTGTTCGGGTGCGGAGTCGGCGCTCCGGCCCAGCACCGCTTCCGCGTCGAGGATCCGGGTGGCGGCATCCTCGTCGTCTTCGTCGTCGTAGGCGGTTGCGGCGGGGGCTGATGGCGGCGCGGCGTGAGGCGCCGAAGGCGGCGGCAAAGGACCGGGCGCCGATTGCCGCGGCGGGAGCGGTCCGGGCGCCGATTGCCGCGGCGGCGCCACTTCCGGAGCGGGAGGGCGGGACTCCGGGAACCGGAAGGACGACACGTCCACGATGCTGGTGGGCGCCTCGTCGTCCTCGTCCGCATCGTCGAGAGGCGGGAGCGCCCGCGCGGCTTCGTCGTCCGCGGCGCGGCCGGCCGCGCGGGCCGCCGCGAGCAGCTCGGCCGCCGAGCTGACAATGGTCTGCGCGTTATCGTCGTCCCACTCCGCTTCGTCGTCGTCAGCTGGCTGGATCGGCGACAGTCCGGCCGCCGGCTGCTCGACAGCGCCCGTGTGCGAGTCCTGCCAGGCGTGCAGCGCTTCCCGGAATTCGACGACGTCCGCGCGGCGGTCGTTGGGCTCGGGAGCGAGACCGCGTGTGATGAGCTCCTGCAGCTCCGGGTCGTCGATGCCATGCTCCGAGAGCGGCGCTGCACCCTCGGAGAGCATGCTCCGCACCAGCTGTTCGCGGCTGGTGCCGCTGAACGGCGTGGTGCCTGTCAGCGTTGCGTACAGCGTGGCATGCAGCGCCCACATGTCGTCGACGGTGCTGGGCCCGTGACCCCGGAGTCGTTCAGGCGAGCAGTACGATCCGCTGGGGGGAGCGAGGAGCTGCGACAGCACCGGACCCTCTGGTCCGTTCTCGGGGCTGGCGACGATGCCGCGCGGCGAGATCGCGCCGTGCACTCCGCCGATTGCGTGCAGTGACTCGACGGCCTGCGCGAGCTGCTCCACAAGTTCCACCGCCTCGGCCCGCTCCAGTCGGCTCGAGCGCAGTCGATCGTGCAGCGTGACGCCGTGCACATACTCGGCGACGACAACGGCGGTCGACTTCAGACCGGACTGCGGCGGCAGCGAGCGCGGATCGGCGTCGTGGATCACGTCCAGGATCGCCGTCAGATGCGGGTGACGGACGCCGACAATCCCTTCGAGGCCGGCCACGCGTGCGGCGCCCAGAGCGGAAGCGATGACGGTGCGGCGCGTCTGTTCGTCGATGGCAAGCCAGCTGACCGACTTGGCTCCGGTCTGCAGGCTCCTGGAAAACCGATAGTGCCCAGCCAGCGGGGTCTCTGGGGCTTGCATTACCCTGATGCTCCCTTTTCCGGGCCCGTGTGAGAAGGCCTTTCCTACCCGAAATGTTGGTGGGTCGTCGTCGCAGCGCCCTGGAGAGCCCAGGAACAGCGGATCGCGGTGCAGGATCTCCCGCGCCGCGGCGTGCTAGATAGGCAGGGCAATGGCCTCTTCCAAGGCTGGATTCGTGCTTGCTCTGGCCCTCGCCGGCGCCATCGGAGCGTGTCACCGGGCGGCGCCGGCCAAGGCGGCCGCTGCCCCCGCGAGTTCCGTGCCTCCTCCCGTCAAGGTCGTGGAGGGGTCGATCGTCTTCACCGACTGTCCTGACTCCAGACATCTCGGCGCTGGGCGGGCACGGGCCGCGATCAACAAGTTGGTGGACGGTTGCAGCTCGGTGCCTGGAGGCAGCGCGCGCTTCATGGCGACGCTGAAGCCCGGCGGCTCCATCGAGATCGCGGCCCCGAGCGGGAGCAAGGACGAAGGGGTTGTGCCGATCTGTGTGCTCCAGAACCACCTGCGCCACCATCTGTGGCTGCATCATCCCTGCACCATGGAAGTGCGGATCCAGGAGCAGAGCGTGTCGGGGTCGCGCTGAGCCGTCAGGCCACGCGGGCGGCCTGACGGGCGCGCTTGTCGCGGTAGAGCCGGGCGTCGGCGACGGTCAGCAGCGCTTCCGAGGTCGTGGTCTTGTTTGCCGTCGCCACGCCTACGCTCACGCCGAGCGGGCGTCCGGCGACGCGCTTCGCCGCCATGCTGCTGCGTACCCGTTCCGCCACCAGCGCGGCTTCCTCCGCGTCGGTGTCGGGCAGCAGCAGGGCGAACTCGTCGCCGCCCACGCGGGCAGCCAGATCGCTCGAACGCGTCGCCTCCGTGCACGCGCCCGCAAGCTCGCGGATGGCTCGATCGCCCGCGGCATGGCCGGCGTTGTCGTTCAAGGCCTTGAGTGCGTCCAGATCGAACAGCACCACCGACAGCGCGCCTCCGTGGCGGGAGTGGCGGGCCAGCTCGCGCCAGAGGGCAGCGGCGAACACGCGACGATTCGCCAGCCCTGTGAGGGGCTCGGTATCGGCCAGAGTGCGCAGCTCCTCGAGCTCGTGAGCGCGATTGGCCAGCGCCTTCAAGAGCGGCGCGAACTGGTCCGCGTCGGGACCGAGCAGGACGAGCGCCTCGCCGAGGAGCTCGTCTGCGCGCGCGGGCTCGCCGGTCGTGGCGAGTTCCGTCAACACGGCCAGCACTTCTCCGTTCAGCCGGAGGGCCGCGATCTCGCGGCGCAGGCGCTCTCCAACGGTGTAGGTGCCGCTCATCTCGTCTGCTTCCGTGAACTGGTCGAGCCGCATGATCCCTATCAAGAGGATGCGAGAATCGTTCCATGTTCTCCGGGCGCCACTCCGGTCATCTCAACTATTGAATTGAATTCAATTATGTTGTTCCGGACCGACCGAACGGTCCCCACGGGCGGGCCGCGGATTGTGCGGAGCGCAGCCGCGATCGGGGCAAGTTGCGCCGCCTACGGCGTGACACGGCGCAGTGCTTCATCGCGATTGCCGTCCTCCAGCGGCCGGTATTGCTCCCCGTCGAGCCAGAACGTCTGGCCATCGGCCCGCACACCTTCCTCGCGCAGCCGGGCCTTGATGGGTCGATAGCCATCGGTCATCGGCATGCGCTCGACCAGGCGCAACAGGCGTGGGCGCACGTGCCCTTGCTCGCTCGCGAGATGGCGCGACAGGCGCTCCAGATCCAGCGACTCGCCGTCGGCGGGCACGACAGCCGCGGCGATCACTTCGCCTGCGGCGCCTTCCGGCGTGACGCCATACGCCGCGGCCAACTCCACGTCGGGCAGCTCGAGCAGCCGGTCCTCGAGCGCACGCGGGAACACGGGGCCGCCCGGTGTGCGTACGACGTCGCGCAGACGATCCACGAACCAGTAGTCGCCGTCGGCATCCCGACGCATGAAGTCGCCGGTCACGAACCAGGCGTCGCCGGTGTCGAACACGTCGCGCCTGATGCGGCTGCGCGCGCCGTCGGTGGAGTCACCCTCCGGGAGGTGGAGCGGATCGAGCTTTGCGACAAGAACCCCGGGCTGGTCGGCCCGGCAGCGCACGAACCGTCCGAGCGCATCCCGCGAGAAGTCGCCGGCGTTGAAGTCGTATTCGACCAGCGTCTTGTCGATGCTGCCCGGGAGCGAACGGCCCACGGCGCCGACCTTCTTGCCGGAGGCGTTGGCGAGCACCAGGTTCACTTCGGTCGACGCGTAGAACTCCAGCACGCCTACCGGCCCGAAGCGCTCGATTACCCGCCGCCACACGTCGGCGCGCATGCCGCTGCCGGCAAAAAGCCTGAGTGGGCTGTCGCGCTCGGCGGGGCTCGGCGTCGCGTCGACGAGCTGTCGGCACATCTCGCCGGCGTAGAAGACTACGCTGGCTCCGTAGCGCCGTACGTCGTTCCAGAACACGTCGGGCTCGAAGCGCGTGGCTAGCGCCAGTCGCGTGCCGCCCACCAGCGCTCCGCCGACGGACACGAGCAGGCCTGCCGGGTGATGTAACGGAAGACAGGCGTAGACCGTGTCCTTGGAGGTGAGCGTGCATGCCGCGGCCGCGCCGTACGCGGAGAAGGCCCAGCGGCGGTTCGTGATGCCGGCCGCGCGCCCGCGCCCGCCGCGATCGACGGTGACGATCAGCATGGCGAGGTCCGAAGCGCGCCCCGGATTCGGGCGGTACCACCCGGGCAGCTCCACGGCCTCCGGATCGATCGCCTCCATGTCGACGACACCGTCGGGGAGCGCGCGGTTGGGGCCGCCGCCGCCGAGCACGAGCACCTCTCCCGCGAAGGCGGCGCGGGCCCGGGCGGCGTCTTCGGGATCGGTGGCGAGGAACTCGAGACGGTCCAGCCCGAGCGCGCGGTCGAGCGCCTCGTCGTCGGCTTCCGGACTGAGCAGGACGGACACGGCGCCGATGCGGTTGATCGCGGTGACCATCGAGAGATAGCTCGGACGACCGCGCATCATCACGCCGACGTGATGACCGGGTCGGACTCCGCAGTGGATCAGCCCGCGCACGACATTCTCCACGCGGCGATCGGCGTCGGCGTAGGAAAAGGCCCGCCCTTTCCAGAGGAAGAACGTCTGGTCGGGGATGGAGCGCGCCTGGCTTGATAGCGCGTTGCCGAAGCTGACGGTCGTGTCGTCCTCGATGCGGTTGAGCAGCGTCAGCCGTGGCAGCTGGTAGCGCAGGTTGTCCACCGCGTCGCCAATGTCCTCGAAGACGTGCCCGAACTTCTCCCAGGCCGTCTCCAGGGTGCCGACCGCCACGTCGTAGAACAGGTCGAAGTCCAGCGGCTCGTCGAAGGCAGCGTCCTCGACTTCCACTTCGCCGCGGGCGGGTTGTTCTTCTTCGGTGAGCAGCCGGGGCTTCTTGCCGTGGCCCTCGCGCCATTTGATCCATTCGATGACCGTCGGCCAGGTGTCGCGTCCCGCCGTCGAGCCCACCACCAGGCCGAAATGGCCAGCAGGTACGGTTGCCTCGAACAGCTCGGCTGTCGGCACGGCGTGCTCGATGGCCCGCACGGATGCCGGGCGAGCGATGTCGTCGCGCCCGCCGACGAAGTAGAGCACCGGCGTCGTGATGTCGGCTAGCGTCACGGTCCGGCCGTTGATGACGAAACCGCCCGACATCATGCGGTTCTGGACGATGAACTCGTCGACGAACTTGCGCAGCGCGGGTCCAGGCCATGCGACGAAACCCTCGCCGGCCAGGAAGCGCCGTCGACTCTCGCGCTTCTCCAGGGCCTGGCGGTCGTGCAGCTTGCGGACGAAGTCGACCAGTTGCTCGACTTCCTTGCGCAGGCTCAGGACCTTGAAGCCGGTACTGGTGAGCACGCCGGGAAGGCCTTCGATGTGCTGGAGAGGCACCTCGACCACGGGGCGCAGGATGCGGAGGATGCGGCCGGTGAGATCGGCGCTGAGGCTCGGCAGGTTCTTGTGGATGTCGACCGGGCTGCCGAACGTGATGAGCGACGCGATGCCGGCGGAGCGCCGGTAGGCCGCCGCCTGGTAGACGAACATGCCGCCCTGCGAGTAGCCGCCGAGATGGACGTTGCGTCCCGTGGCGCGGCGCACGCGATCGACCGCATGGGCCACGGCGCGCACGTGGTCGTCCAGCGTGCGCTCCATGCCGCCCTCTTCCGTTTCCGGCGCGCCGAAGTCCACCACCCAGGTGTCGATGCCGGCGCCGACCAGACGGCGCACCGCGCTCAGATCAGGGGCTACGTCGTAGATCTCCGCCGTGAGCATGAGCGGAGGAACCAGCAGGAGCGCGGGCCGCGGGGCGTCCCCGCCGAGCTCGTCGAGGTAGCGCCGGAGCTTGTAGGTACCCTCCTGGTGCATCACCTCGTAGGGCGCGTTGTCGCTGACGCCCAACCGCCCGAGCCGGATCAGCTCCAGCGCATTCTCCGTCCCCATCCCGATCCGGCGCAGGCGCGAGCGCCAAGGGCGTCGTCGTCGGCGCCGGGGGGAGTGCTCCCTCGGCTGTCTTTCGCTCACGGATCCCTTGTAGATCAAGCAGCATGATTGTGGAACACGGCAGCTCCCGGGCGTCCCGGGGCGGCGCTACATGCCCAGGCCTGTCAGGAGGTCGTCCAGTCTGAGCGCCGCCGCCAGGTTGCCGGCCGAGTGCGCATAGTCCAGCGCCGAGAAGAGGTGGGTCTGTTCGAGATCGAGCCGCTCGGGGTGTTGCTCGATGAGCGCGACGTAGTGCTCGAAGTGGCGTTGCGGATCGGCGCGGGTGCGGCGAGCGACGGCGTGCTTCACGGTCGCGTGCAGCGAGAACCGCCCGGCGAAGGGTTCCTGGACCAGATGCCAGCGGCAGAGCGTGTCCAGCGCCTCGCCCGCCCCCACGCGTACGCGGGCGAGCTTGAACAGCGACTCGCGGTCGACGTGGTCGCCTTCAGTGTGGGCGAGCACGCCGAGCATCCGGCGGGGCGCCGGCGACAGGCGCTTCCAGGCCAGTTCGACCAGAAGCCCGACTTCGGGCAGGTCGTCCTCGTGCTCGATCACGCGCACCCGATCCACCCCTCGCGACCTGAGGAAATGCTCGAGCTCGGGCACCCGCGCGACGCCGTCCGTGACCAGCGCGTCCGCCAGGTCGAGCGCCAGTGGATTCCAGCGCAACAGGCGCGTCAGGGAGGCTACCCGGGGAAACGCGCTCCGGCCGCTGGTCACGAGTGGCGCGATCACCGGAAAGATCGACACTCCGGCCAGCAGGCAGCGCCGTGCGGTCACGAGCCAGGTGACGGGCGCGTCGCGCAGCTCGTCGAGCAGCGTGGCGACGGCAGCGTCGTCCTCGTGGTTGTCGAGCACGACGAAGCTATCGCCGCGCGCTTCGAGCTCGCGGCGCAGGGCCGTTGGCAGCCGCTGGCGCGGCGTCCGGAAACGCAGGGCCAGCATCTCGAGCAGCGTGTGGGCGTCCCAGGCGCCTACCCTGAACCAGTGGATCCCGCCCGGGAAATCGCGCGAGACCCGGTGCCCGAGCGCGCAGGCCAGTGTCGACTTCCCGCTGCCTCCGGCCCCGACCAGTGCGATGCGCGTCGGGTGTCCGCTGCGCACCCCGGCTACCAGGGTGGCGAGCTCGCGGCGTCGTCCGCGCAGCGAGCGCGGTCGCGGTGGAAACACGTTGGGTGGTCGCGTCATGGCCGGGAGGGACGGTAGCACCGGCCCCAGCCGGAGCGCGATCAGCTCCGGCGCGCCGGGCTTGCGACCCGGTAGGTGAGCTCGACCGCGACAGCGAGCAGCAGCATCGCCGCTAGCGCGATCAGCCCCACCAGGTTGTGGCGGCTCTGCCAGAGCAGCGCGACCAGCGCGGCGAGGCAGGCGACCGTGCCGGTGAGCGCGATGGCCGGATTCGCGCCGATGTCATCCGAACGCCGTGCCGCCGCCGTATTGACGATCGCGAAGACCAGAAGGAAGCCGGCGCTACCCATGACGGCGATGTTCGACAGGTCGAACAGGTTCGCGGCCAGCAGCGTGGCTGCTGCCGTGATGAGTAGACCCTCGAGTGGGCGATTCCAGATGTTGCGCTCGAGCAACCCGGGCAGCTCGCCGTCCTTGGCGATGATGTAGCTGACGCGCGCGGCGCCGTAGAGCGTGGCATTGATGGCCGAGGCGGTGGACAGGAGCGCCGCGGCGCCGACGAGAGTGAAACCCGCCTGTCCCAGAAACGGTCGCGCCGCCTCGGCGAGCGCGTAGTCCCGCGCGGAGACGATCTCTGGCACGGCAAGGTTGCCCACGGTAACCGCGGCGACTGCGACGTAGAGCACGATCACGAACCCGACGGCCGCAAAGTAGGCGCGAGGCAGCGTCCGCTTGGGATTCTTCACGTCGCCGGCGGTATTGGCGATCAGCTCGAAGCCCTCGTAGGCGAGGAAGATCAGCATGCCGCCGGCCACGAGCGACAGCGGTGAGCCCCAGCTCGGCGGGGCGAGACGCGCGGCGTCGATGGATGCGAAACCGGTACCGACAAACAGGAGCAGGATCGAGATCTTGATGCCGACGATCCATGTCTCCGCGCGCCCGACGGCCGACGATCCGAAAGCGTTGAGCGCAGCGAGCGCGATCACCACGCCCGAGAGGCACGCATGACGCCACAGTGCGGAGTGCGGGTGTCCGACCAGACCGGCTGCATAGCCCCCGAACGCGTGCGCATACAGCGAGAGCATGATGATGTAGCTCAGCCAGAGCAGCACGTTCACGCTGCCGGAAAATAGGTTCTCGCCGAACGCCTGGTTCACGAATTCGACGGTGCCTCCCTGGCTGGGGTAGCCGACGGACAGGCGTGAATACGAGTAGGCGGTGAGCAGCGCTACGGCTCCGGCGATCAAGAAGGCGACGGGCGCTCCGCCACCGGCGAGCTGCACGGAGAGCCCGAGCACGGCGAAGATGCCGCCGCCCACCATGCCGCCTACGCCGATCGCGATGGCTCCCCACAGGCCGATCGCCCCTTCGTGTTTCATGCTGTCGGGCTCCGGACCCGGGGCCGGCGGACGGGATTGCGCCAGCTGGAGGTCGAGTTGTTCTGCCGTTCTTGACGCCCGGGCCGGCTGATCGCGACCATGGTCCGGCGACGGGATGCATTCAAGGCAAGGGACATGGCTACTGGAGGGACAACGCCTGCAGTATCACATCATGGGAGGCGATCACCGATGGCGTCGGATCTAGTCTTGGCAGAGTTCAAGGATCACGAGGCGGCATCGAGCGCCGCAGCGGCGCTTCTCGCCAAGCAGCTCGAGAACGGCGGCGCCGCCGTGCTCGCGGGCGGCAACACGCCGCGCCGCACGTACGAGTTGCTGCGCGACAAGCCGCTGGCCTGGCAGCGCGTCCAGCTGCTGGCTTCGGATGAACGCTGCCTGCCCGTGGGACACGCCGATCGCAACGACCGCATGATCGGCGAGGCCTTTGGTCCGCTCGGCTACACGCTCCTGGGCTTCCCCGCGGAACTGGGTGCCGAGGAGGCCGCGCGAGCGATGGAGCCCCGGGTCAAGGAGCTCTTGCCCTTCAAGGTGGCGCTGCTCGGGCTCGGCGAGGACGGTCACACCGCATCGCTGTTCCCGGGGCAGAGTGCGGTCGCCGCGGCACCGACCCTGGTTGCGCCGGTGCACGACTCGCCCAAGCCGCCGCCCGATCGTGTCACGCTCACCCTGCGCGCCCTCGCGACCGCGGAGGTGATCGCGTTCCTGGTGACCGGCGAAGGCAAGCAGAGCGCGCTCGCGGCGCTGCTCGAGGGGGGCGACGTGCCGGCGGCCATGGTTCGCGGCGGGCAGGTCCGCGTCCTGGCTGACCGGGCGGCTCTGGGTCGCTAGCCCCGGGCTGGAACACCGCTCCACGCGCATCGAGCTCCCACCGCCGCGGCCGCCTCGCGCAGGACTTCTACGTACCGGGTGCCTCCCGCGCATCCGTTGCGCACTCCTTTCGCGATGGCCGTCGAAAGTCGTGCTCCGGGCCTGTGGAACGCAGCTTGCTCCAGAGGGCCAACGCTCGACCTTCGGTCGAGCACGAGTCAAGAGGAGGACGACGGATGGCCAACATCTCGATTTCACGTAAGGAAAACGGCAACAAGCCCACGACCGGGACGCCGACAACCACCCGACACTGGGATCCGCTCCGCACCATGCGCGAGATGATGCGCTGGGATCCGTTCGGGGAGATGGCGCCATCGGCGTGGTGGACCGAGGAAGAGGCGTTCGCGCCAGCTTTCGAGGTGAAGGAAACGAAAGAGGGCTTTGTCTTCAAGGCGGACATGCCGGGCGTAGAGTCCAAGGACCTGGACGTGAAGCTCACGCAGAACCGTCTGAGCGTCAGCGGCAGGCGCGAAGCCGAGAAGTCCGAGAAGACGGACACCTACTACGCCTGCGAGCGCTCCTACGGCAGCTTCACCCGGGCGTTTACGCTGCCCGAGGGCGTCGATGCCGAGAAGATCAAGGCCGACCTCAAGGATGGCGTGCTCACGCTCTTCCTGCCGAAGAAGCCGGAGATGCAGCCCAAGCAGATCAACGTGAAGTCGTCCTGATCTGCTAGCCTGGCGGATGGCGGCGTCGTGCCGCCATCCGCTCGCGCAGGGGACGCGACATGCAGATACACATCAGTGCGCTTTCCGGCCAGCAGATCGGTCCCGATGTCGAGATCGTGGAGCGGAAGGGGCTCGGACACCCCGACAGCGTGTGTGACGCGCTGGCCGAGCAGCTGTCGGTGCAGCTGTCGAAGTACTATCTCGAAAACTTCGGGCGCATTCTCCATCACAACGTCGACAAGGCGCTGCTCAGGGGCGGCAGAGCACGCGCCCGCTTCGGCGGGGGTGAAGTGTTAGAGCCGATCGACATCTACCTCGCAGGGCGCGCCGTCACGCGGGTCGGGGACGTGGAGGTGCCGGTCGAGGAGATCGCGGTCGAGTACAGCCGCGCCTGGCTTCGCGAGAACCTGCGCTCGATCGACGTGGACCGTCACGTCAATCTGCATTGCATGGTGCGCCCCGGGTCGGTCGATCTGGGCGAGCTGTTCGGGCGCCGTTTCGATGAGACGCCGCTCGCCAACGACACCTCGATAGGCGTCGGCTATGCGCCGCTGTCGAGGCTGGAGCGGCTGGTGCTCGAGCTCGAGCGGCTGCTCAATACCCGCGGCTTCCGTGATCGCTACCCGAGCGGCGGCGAGGACGTGAAGGTGATGGGGGTCAGACAGGGCAGCCGCATCGATCTGACGATCGCGCGCGCATTCGTCGACCGCCACGTCCAGAGCTTCGACGACTATCTGTCGCAGCGCGCCGAGCTCGAGGCCGAGGCCCGCCGCATCGCTTCAGGATTCTCCGACAACGTGAACGTCCGTGTGAACGCCGCGGATGGTCCGGAGCCGGGCTCGATCTACCTGACGGTGACGGGCACTTCGGCGGAGGCGGGCGACGACGGTGAAGTCGGGCGCGGCAACCGCGCGAACGGTCTGATCACGCCGCATCGTCCCATGTCGCTGGAAGCGACGGCTGGGAAGAACCCCGTCAGCCACGTCGGCAAGCTGTACAACGTGCTGGCCCGGGAGATGGCGGAGAGCATCGTGCTCGAGCTCGACGCTGTCGAAGCCGCACACTGCGTGGTGTTGAGCCGCATCGGCAGTCCGGTGTCCGAGCCGGAGCTGGTCGACATCAGGGTGGCGACCGTCGAGAACCGACCCTACGACGCAGCCCACGGCCGGATCCGCGAGATCGTCGGCGACCAGCTGCTCGATCTGGGCCTCATGACGGAGCGCCTGCTCGGCGGGCAGGTGCAGCTGTTCTAGTCCCAGCGTAACGCAGAGCGGCCGTGCCAGCCGTGCTCGCCGACGAGCGGAACGAAGGCGCAGCCGGTCAGTTGCTCCGTCGAGAGCTCTCCGTCACGGCGGCGCACCCTCAAGAGATTCTGCGCCCACTCGTCGCCGACCGGGATCACCAGCCGCCCGTCCTGGCCGAGCTGGGTGGTCAGCGGAGGCGGAACGCGCGGCGCGCCGGCCGCCACGATGATCGCGTCGTAGGGCGCGCGCTCGGGCCAGCCCCGGCTTCCGTCGCCTTGTACGACGCGGACGTTGTCGTAGCCGAGGCGCTCGAGCAGCATCTGCGCCCGCTCGGTCAGCTCGGGGACGTACTCCACCGAGATCACGTCCGCTGCGAGCTCGCCCAGGAGAGCAGCCTGGTAGCCGCTGCCCGTTCCGATCTCCAGCACCCGCTCGGAACCGGACAGCTCCAGCGCTTCGAGCATCATCCCCACGATCAGCGGTTGCGAGATGGTCTGGCCCTTGCCAATGGGAAGCGGCCGGTCTGCATACGCCTGGTCCAGGACTTCGGCGGGAACGAACTCCTGGCGCGGAACGCGCCCCATGGCGGCCAGCACCCGCGGGTCGCGCACGCCCCGGTCCGCCAGCTGGTGCTGTACCATCAGGCGTCGACGCTCCGCGAACTCGTCGTGGGTGCTCATTCGTCTTCCTTCCAGGGCAGAGCAGGCTCGCTGCCTCACCGGGCGACGAGCGTCCCGTGTCCGGTCATCAATGCGCGCCGTGCATAGTATACGACCGAGACCAGACCCAGGACTGCGGCGACCGCGCAAAATAGCCACGCGGCGCTGGCTTCTGCCACGATGGCCACGAGCGCGCCGAACTGCCCCACCGTCGCGAGCTTGCCGGGAGCTCCCGCACGGAAATCGAGCCGCGCAGCCAGGCCCAGGCGCTGGCCGAACAGGAAATGAGCGGCGAGCAGCGGCAGCTGCAGAAGCTCGCGGGTCGCGATCAACAAGAGCTGCCACAGCGGGCTCTCGAGCGTCACTGCGAGCGCCACCAGCACCGCGAGCACGAACGCCTTGTCGCAGGCAGGATCGAGCCACTGCCCTATGCCATCGGACCGGGCCGCCCGCTCCGGTGAGCGGCGCGCCAGCCAGCCGTCGAGCACGTCGGAGACCGCTGCCAGCGCCATCATGCCCAGCAGCAGCGGGCGTGAAGCGGGAGCGAGCCACACCACCAACCCCATCGGTACGCGCGACAGGCTCATGAGATTCGCTGCAGTCAGCAGCGGCTCCCGCTCCTCTGCGTTCCCCTCTTCCACCCGTCTCCCTGAAGCGTAGAACCTCGCAGCTTCCGCGCCAACGTGACGGTTTTTCGCGGTCCAATGGGTCGCGGCGCACGCATTTCGCGTTTCGGGTGCGCGACGTGGTTCCATTCTTGCACCACCCGGAGCTGCGTGATCTACGAGATCCTCAGCGCCGCGGTGGACACGCTCCACGCGCTTGCCATGGTCGCCTGGGTGCTGGGCCTGCCGCTGCTGTTCTGGCACCGATGGCCCCGCCTGAGTGGTGTGTACGTCGTCTACTCCCTGGCGTTCGTGGTGATCACGCGGGTATCCCACGCGATCCTGGGCGAGTGCGTGCTCACCACGCTCTCCCGGGACCTCTGGAACGCCTCCGGGCTGGCGGATCGCGGGCACTCGTCGTTCACGGTTCGGTTGGTGGACGCGATTGCGGGCATCCACTTCACGGAGCACTCGGCCGTGCTGCTGTGGGAGGGGGCGGTGTTCGTTTGCAGCGCCGGAATGCTCTGGTATCTGGTCGACGCGCGCCGCAGACGACGACGGCACGACGACACCGCCAGGGCATGAATGTTGCTGCGAAACCGGGCGCCGGTGTCGCGGGCGCCGGGACAGAGGAGAACAAGATGGCGAAGACCGTCGACGAGATCATGAACCACGAGCTGTTCAGTCTGCGCCCCGACGATAGCTGTGAAGACGGACTCGGCTACATCCTGGCGCTCGGCGTGACCGGAGCACCGGTGATCGATCCGGAACAGAGGCCGATCGGCGTGGTGTCGTTCCGTGATCTGGTGGCCAGGAAGGCGCCGGAGTCGGTCAAGGAGCGCATGACGCGTCCGGCCATCGTGGTCCGTACGGACGCGAGCATCGAAGACGCGGCGAGGCTGCTCGCCGAAAGCGGCGTGCACCGCGTGGTCGCCGTCGACGCGGAGGGCCGTGCGGTCGGCGTGGTCTCGTCCCTGGACGTGATCCGCGGTCTGATCGGTCTGCCCGCCGGACATCCGGCGACGTTCCCGCACTACGATGCCGCGACAGGCAGTGCCTGGAGCGACGACACGCTCCTCGAGATCGATCGGCTCGCGGTGGCGCCGGACGGTCCGGGCGTGTTTGCGCTCGTCCGCGGCGGACGCGGGCTGTCGGAAGCGGTGATCTGGGCGGAGGCCGCCCACAACGTACGCACCCGCCTGTACGACATCCTGTCCCTGCCGCAGACGGACACCCCGCTGCTCAAGCGCATTCTCGGCGACTACCAGAACCTGCGCTTCCGCGCCGCGTCCATCTCCGACATGCAGACGCGCATGAAGGTGCTCGAGGCGCTGCTCGCCGAGGCGCACAAGAAGCTCGAGGTCGCGGCGCACGCCTGACCCGGGCCTCCAGCTTGCGCGCGAGGCGGGAGGGCCCTAGGGTCCCGCCACGTTGCTCGCCTTTGCGACACGTCGAGATCTCCGGGCGCCGGTCGTGCCGTGAGCGTCGATCCCGTCCCCGCCGAGGAGCGCCTGCGGGTGCTCGAGCTCTTGCGCCTGCATGGCTGGAACGCGACTTCCTTCCAGGTGCTGGAGCCGGGCTTCCGCTACTGGTTCGACGAGGACGACGCGTGTGTCGCCTACGTCGACACCGGCGGTGCCTGGGTGGCCGCCGGGGCTCCTGTCGCTGCTCTCGACCGGCTCGAGCCGGTGGCAAGGCGTTTCGTGGAGGCGGCGCAGAACGCGGGGCGTCGGGTCTGCTTTTTCGCCGTCGAAGAGCGCTTCGTCCAGCGCGCGGACCTCGAGACGCTCGGCATCGGCCAGCAGCCGGTGTGGGACTCGGACCAGTGGAACGAGGTCCTGCGCTCGTCCCGCAGCCTGCGCGAGCAGCTGCGCCGCGCCCGTGCCAAGGGCGTCGAGGTGCGCGAGCTGTCCGAGACCGAGGCCGTCGACCCTTCGAGCCCGGCGCGGCGATCCGTGCAGCTGCTCATCCAGCGTTGGAGTCGTTCACGTTCCATCGCTCCGATGGGATTCCTGGTCGCGCTGCATCCGTTTTCGTTCGCCGCCGAGCGACACTACTTCGTGGCCGAGCGCGACGGCCAGGTGTTCGGCTTCCTGGCGGTGGCGCCGGTGTACGGCCGCGGGGGTTGGTTTTTCGAGGACTTCCTGCGCGACCCGGCCGCGCCGAACGGCACCATCGAGCTGCTCGTCCACCACGCCATGCAGTCGGCTGCGGAGGCCGGATGCCACTTCGTCACACTGGGGCTCGCGCCGCTCGCCGGCGACGTTAGCGCATGGCTGACCGCGGTCCGCGACTCGAGCGGAGGGCTGTACGACTTCGAAGGGCTCCGGTCCTTCAAGGCGAAGCTGCGTCCGCAGCACTGGGAGTCCATCTTCGTGGCGTATCCCCACGGTCAGACCCAGCTGGTCACCGTCGTCGACGTGCTCTCGGCGTTTTCGCGCGTGGGCCTGTTCCGCTTCGGGCTGGAAACGCTACTCAGGGTTCCTGCGATCGTGGTCAAGACGCTTGCGGGCCTGCTCGTGCCGTGGATGGCGCTCCTGGCGCTCGCGCCAACGCCGCGGTTCTTCCCTTCGACGAGCATCAAGGTTGGCTGGATCGCGTTCGACGCCGTCCTGTTCGTGGCGCTGTGGGTGCTCGGGCGCCGCTGGAGCCCGCGGCTGGCTACGGTGCTCGCTCTGGCCGTGAGTGCCGACGCTTTGCTGACGCTGGTCGAGGTCATCCTGTACAACGTGCCCCGGGCGGGGAGCACGTTGGATGTGTTGGCGTTGGTCGTCGCCGTGCTGGCGCCGACGTGTGCGGCGCTGCTCTTGTGGCGCGCGCGCCTGCAGCGCGCCGGCCTGCCCGCCTGATCCGGTCGCCACGGGCCGTTCGCGGCGCTAGGCTGCGCGTAGTGGAGGGGCGATGAACATCTGGCATCTCACCGACGACGCGCCGCGCGTCCCTCCGCGCGTGAGCCCGGGCGAGCGCGTCCTTTTGCGGGTTGGAAGCTGGCCCATCGAGCCCGGTCAATCGCTGGAGCTCGCCTTCGAGGTCGAGCACCGGAGCGGCGGGGCGGAGCGCGGGCGCGTCCAGGTTGTCTGGGAGCGGAACCAGGGCGAAAACAGCTACTGGCGCGCGGAGCTCGGGCCGTTTTCCATGGGGGATCGCGTCCGGTACACCCTGACGGGCCGCTCGCTGCACGGGTCGGCGAGCGCTCCGGCGAGCAGCTTCGTGGTGGGCCCGAAGCTGCACCTCGCGCTTCTGTGGCACCAGCATCAGCCGGTCTACAGGGACACCTCGCAGCGCGAGCCGCGCGGTAGCTATCTGCATCCGTGGGTGCGCCTTCACGCTCTGCGCGACTACTTCTCGATGGCCTGGATGGTCGGGCGACACCCGGGCGTGCACCTGACCATCAACCTCACGCCCTCGCTTCTCTGGCAGCTCGACGACTATCTGGAACGTGGCGCGACCGACGAGGCGCTGGAGCTGGGGCGCAAGCCGATTTCGGCGCTGTCTTCCAGCGACCGCGCGACGATCCTCCGCACCTTCTTCGACGCGGATCGCCACAGCCAGATCGCGGCGCATCCGCGCTACGAGCAGCTGTTCCAGCAGCGTCTGTCCGGAAAGTCGTTCAGCGACGCGGATCTGCGCGATCTGGTGATGTGGTTCAACCTGGCGTGGTTCGGCAAGGAGTTCCGCGAGGGCAGCGTCGAGCTGCCCGGCGGCGGAGCGGTGAGCGTACAGCGCTTCGTGGAGCAGGCCGAGGGCTTCTCCGCGGAGGACATCGAGGAAGTGACGGCCGAGCAGTACAGGCTGATGCGCGCCATCGTGCCGATGCACCGGGAGCTGCAGGACGCAGGCCAGCTCGAAGTCAGCACGACACCCTTCTTCCATCCCATCCTGCCGCTGCTCATCGACACGGACCGGGCCACGCTCGATCGCCCCGGCACGAGCCTGCCGCGGCGCTTCGCCCATCCGGAAGACGCCAACGCCCAGGTGCGGCTCGCCGTGGAGGACTACAGGAAGCGCTTCGGCCGCGCGCCGCGGGGGATGTGGCCGGCCGAAGGCGCCGTCGCGCAGTTCGCCGTGCCGCTGTTCGCGCGGCACGGGGTGGACTGGATCGCGACGGATCGCGGCGTCCTGGCGCGCTCGGGCCGCTATGGATACCCGGTCGACGACCCGGACGTGGCGTGCCGGCCGTACCGCGTCGAGGAAGCGGGCCACGCCGTCAGCATCTTCTTCCGCGACACGGCGCTCTCCGACGCGATCGGTTTCCGCTACCAGCACTACGAGGACGGACAGCGTGCCGCGCGGGATTTTCTACAGGAAGTCAAGGAACGCTTTGCCCGGCGGGTGACGAGCAACGACGCGCGCGTGCTCGGTGTCGTGCTCGACGGGGAAAACGCCTGGGGCACGTACCCCGACGACGCGCGGCCGTTCCTGCACGCCCTGTACGCGGAGCTGGAACAGGACCACGAGGTCCAGAGCGTGACGTTCAGCGAGGTGCTCGACGGCAATCCCGAACGCGGTCTCGAGCCGTCACCCGTCCACGAGCAGGAACGGGTCTACGATCTGTTCACCGCCTCGTGGATCGACGAGGCGAACTCGGCGGTGGGTGTCGATCTCGGGACGTGGATCGGTGAAGAAGAGGAGAACCGCGCCTGGGATCTCCTGAACGACGCGCGCGCCGCGCTCGAGAAGTCGGGCAGCACCCCCGGCGCCGCGCCGGAAGCATTTCTGGCACTGCACATCGCGGAGGGCAGCGACTGGTTCTGGTGGTATGGCGACGACCAGGACTCCGGTCACGACGACGAATTCGACGCCCTGTTCCGACTGCACCTGTCGAACGTCTACCGAGGTATCGGGCTCGAGCCGCCCGCCGAGCTCGAGCGGCGCATCGTGGCCACCGCCGTGCTGTGGACACCGTCGGAGCCCTCGCCGCGCCTGCAAGCCGGCGACCGCCTGATGGTGCGCACGAACTGTCCAGGCGTGCTCGAGTACCGCATCGACGACGCGGCGCCGCAGGTTCGGGAGCTTTCGATCACCGGCGGCGTGATGGGCGGTGGGCCGCCGCACTACCAGCTCGGCATTGGACCGCTGCCTGCCGATTCCGCGCGCGTGCGGTTCCGCTTCCGCTGCACGCGCGCCGACTGTTCCCACGATGTCCCGCCGTGTCGCGGCGACGAGCACGAAGTGCGGGTCGCCTAGATGGGGGCTCCTCCCCCCGGGATGCGGGGGCGCTTCCGGTCGCCATTTCAGCTACGATCCGCTGGCCATGGAGAGCCCCACTGGACCGGCGTCCGGCGCCGCCGTCGGCGCCATGGCGCTCGCCGAGACAGCGAGCGCCGCCGACCCTGGAGACTCCCCGAGCTCGAGCACGATGCAGGCGCTGCCGCGGGTGTGTCCGGTCTGCGGCGGCCGCTATCCACAGAGCTTCAAGGTCTGCCCGCACGACGCGACGCCCCTCGACGACGCGCGCGACTCCGTTATCGACCCGTTGATCGGCGCGACGCTGGCCGACTCGTACCAGGTCGTGCGCGTGATCGGCGAGGGCGGCATGGGTCGCGTGTACGAGGCGCGGCACACGCGTCTTCACAACAAGCGCTTCGCGATCAAGATGCTGCTCGACGAGTACGCGCGGCAGACCGACGTGGTCGCGCGCTTCCAGCGTGAGGCGGAGTCAGCGAGCGGCATCGCGCACCCGAACATCGTCGGCGTCTACGACGTGCACCGCACCGCCGACGGGCGGCCGTACATTGTCGGCGAATTCCTCGACGGCGAAGAGCTCGGCGCGATGCTCGACCGCGTCGAGAAGCTCGAGACGGGGTTTGCCGTGCGCATCGTGCGGCAGGTGTGCAGCGCGCTGGAGGCGGCGCACAATGCGGGCGTCGTGCACCGCGACATGAAGCCCGAGAATGTATTTCTGGTCGGACCGCCCGCAGCGCCGCTGGCGAAGATCCTGGACTTCGGTATCTCCAAGCAGGCGAGCAATGGCACGCTCACCCAGACCGGTATGGTCATGGGCACGCCCTCGTACATGGCCCCCGAGCAGGCGCGCGGTGCCAAGGTCGATCATCGCGTCGACATCTACGCCGCCGGCGCCATCCTGTATCGCGCGCTCACCGGCAAGAAACCGTTCGACGGCGAGCCCGCGGAGATCCTCACGGCCGTGCTCACCGAGGAACCGCCGCGCCCGCGCCAGCTCGATCCCGCCATCCCCGAAGCGCTCGAGCTCGTCATCCAGCGCGCGATGGCAAAGGAACCCGGCGATCGCTACCAGCACATCGCGGAGCTGGAGGCAGCGCTGGCGCGCTTCGATCCACTCGGGCCGCTGCCGTCGCAGGGAACGACCGTGCTAGCGCCTGCGCCGAACACTGCCCCCGGACTGGCCAGGCCAGGAGATCGCACGCTGCCCGCCTCCTCGGTGGCTGGGCTCGGCTGGAGCATCGAGGAAGCCAGCCGCGAGGCGCGGATGGCGCGGCCGCTGCTCGTGCTGCTCTCCATCGTGGCGTACCTGTGGGCGATCGCCGGAGTGGTCGCTGTGTTGGCGGACTGTCTCCGGCTCGTGCACGGCAAGGGCTCGACCATCTCGTCGACCGAGTCGGTGCTGATCGTCGCCGGCACGCTGCTGGCGACGGTCACCCCCGCGCTGCTCTGGGTGCGCCACGTGGCGCGGCGCGTGTGGACCAACAGCGTCCGCTCTGTCCAGCAGGCGCGCCGGCTCAAGACCTCTCTCGTCGCGAGCGTCGCCGTGTACGGCCTGGGCGCGCTCCTCGTCCACGTCTTCGAGGGCGTCGTGCAGCGCTCGCCGATGGACCACACCACTTCCGCTTGGAGCATCCTGCTCGTCGTGCTCGCACTCATCGCAGGTGCGGTGCCGTGGTTGATTCCGGTGCGGCGGGGGTAGGCGCTACACGCGTCGGGGCCTGCTCTACCGTCCAGCGTTATTGCTGATAGCCATCGCGCGTCGCGACTAGCGCTTCCTCCAGTGCAGGGATCGCTCCTACATGCTTGGTGCGCCCCGCAGCGCGCTTCCTGGCAATGATCCGCTCGAGGCCGAGTACACGCAGTGTGCAGGGGGCGCCGCGCGCTCCAGCCGATTCACCCCCGAGGCAATCGGCTTCGACTCCCTAGGGCCGCGCGGGCTCGCCGCATTGAATCGTCACTTCCGAGACGCGGCACCAAGTCGATCCCGGGCGCATGCCGAACGAGCGAGAGAGCCAGGACCCGCTGGCTTGGTCGGTCCGGGGATCCGAGAGAGCCGCGAACCCGCCGCGAACCAGATGTCGATGTCGCGAGTGGCCGTGTTCGCTCCCTGCAGCACGCCGCGCTCAGGCCGATCAGCATGAGCCGGGCGCCGCGTCGGCGAGCGTCTGGAAAACGGTGCCCGGCGACGCGAAGATCTCCACCAAGCCCAACGCCAGGCAGAGCGACGCGGCCAGCCACTACTTCATCCAGGATCCGGGTATCATCTCCCGCGCCATCTCCAACTTCGGGAGCTGTCCTGTCCCCCTGGGGGCTGCGGCTTCGACATCACAGCCATCATGGATCGGCCTTGCCTGACCTGCGGGAAGAATAATTTCGCGAGCTGGCTCTTCAAGGACGGGAGCGTGATCGTCCAGATGAGCCAGGGGCTCGCCGTCGACGAGACGGCGAAGCTCGATACGGGTCTCGTGACCATGCTGGAAGATCCCACGCACGTGCTGGTGCCCGTCAGCGAGCCGGTCGACATGCTGCGCGCGCAGGGCTATTTTGCACGGGCCTTCTGGGTGGATCGCCAGACCATGAACGTGAACGGCGTCGTGGCTGCGCTCGGTGGTGGCCTGGTCGGCATCAACTACCAGTTCACCGACTACGACCCGCCGCCCACCGATGTGCTTGCGGCCAGCGCCGTGCAGAACCGGGTGTACGGCGTGGCCGGCGGCGCTTCGGGCGAGCAGCTCATCATCCTGCGGCCGGACATCGTTCCGGTCGGAGGAACGCCGCCCGTGCCCACGGTCCTGCCGCTCTCCGGCATCGATGCCGGCGGCGTGCCGCTGTCGCTCGTCTACCGCGCACAGGACGCCCAGCTGTACCTGCTCGACAAGGTGGTCCAGCGCGGCAACCCCAGCCGGCTCAGGCTACTGCGCGTCACGGCGACGGGCGGCCACGCAACGGTGCTGGCGAGCACCACGGACTTCGGCGCCGGCAGCGATGCGTATCTGTCCGCCATGCCTTCCGGCGATCTGCTGCTGGCCGAGAGCAGGAAGTCCGGGAGCACGCGCTTCACCACGTTGCACCCCACCCGGGACAGCGTCGAGCCCACCGGCTCGCTGGTGCAGCAGGGCACACTGATGGCGCCGCCCGACTCGCGCACCGCTCCCGGTATCAGCGTCGTGATGCGGCACCGCGCGAAGGGTCCGATCCAGGTGCTCGAGATCCCGCGGAGCTACCTGGCCGAGCCCGGCAAGGCGCACCAGCTGCCGCCGGGATGGGAGTGATGGGCCGGCGCGCCGCCGTTGGGGGGATTGGCGCCCTCGGTCTGGCGTTCGCGATCTGGTCGGGCTGTCACGGCAGCTCGACCGGTAGCGCGGCCGGGGCAGCGGGCGGCACGGCGGGACAGCCGGTAGACGGCGAGGCCGGAGCGATGCCCGATGCGGGCGCGAGCGGCACAAGCGGCGACGCGACCACCGACGCTGGTCCGCCGTATCCAGGCGCGCAGGCGTGCCCGTGGCCGGGGTGGTACGCTTCACCTGCCTTGCCCAAGGGTTGCTTTTCCGCCTGCATTCCAGACGACGTGACGGCGCGCGTACCAGCGCTGAAGTGGATCGACCGCAGCGACTGGTGTCCGGGCTGCCAGTGGCTGGAGCCGAGCTGGTGGCCGGGCGCGACGCCTCAGAGCGCGTCGGCCACTTCGTCGGTTGTCGACGGGTTCGGGTCCGGACCGGACCTGGTGGAGCTGGGGCTGCGCAATCCAGACAAGAGCGTCACGGTGGCGATGTACGACAGCTCGGGAAACCCGGTTGCGGGTGTCCGCACCCAGTACACCTCTTGCACCACGTTCGTAGCCACCATGATCGGTGAGGACGGCACGACGGCCATGCGCTACCAGAGTCTGTCCTCCAACCAGCGCTGGATGCTTCGCCCGCCGGATCGCGCAGGCGAGCTGATGCTCGCGACAAAGCCCACGTTCGCATACAGCGACGCTTTCGTCGGCCAGCAGACGCCCAACCGGAGCTCTGTTACCAAGGACTGGATCGTCGACGCGTTCGGCGGCAACTTCATGTCGCTGGTGGACGTGAAGGCCGGCACGGCGCAGAAGATGGCGGACCTGCCCGGCGCGCCCCCCGGCGAATACGACTCCGCGGTCATTTCGGGCAGTGCCGTGTTCGTCCAGGCGTTCACCGACAAGTCCAGCTGGTTCGTGGTGCAGAACGGCACGGCCAAGCCCTTCCTGGGCAGCGCGAGCGTGGATATCGAGCGGCTCGTCACCGACGGCAAGTGGATCATCTAGAGCGAGGGCACCCAGCTCGTCCCCGATCCCGTCGATCCCACCCGGATGGTGGCCCAGCGCCACGACCTGTACCGGGCGCCGTTCACCGCAGACGCGTCGAAGCTCCAGCGGCAGCTCCTCTTGCCCGACACTCCTCTACTGTATGGGTCTCCGACGCTCGCCAACGGCGTCTTCACCGCCATTTTCTACACGGATCAGGACTCGAGCGCCGCGGTACACAGCGACGCGCTGGTCGTGAAGGTGGACACTGGTCGGGCGTGGAAGAGCGACTTGCCGCAGGACTACGTGTGGGGCGATCGGAACTACCCGACCGCGACCAAGCTCTGGGGGCCGATTGCGCCCCACGTCGTCGCTTCCGACAAGGCGTACACCATCGCCCGCGTGCCGTATGCGGATATGACCCAGATCCAGGCGGCGCTGCCATGAAGGCGTTCCTCGGGGCTGCGGCTCTAGCGGCTCTTGTTCTTGCCGTGCCGGCCTGCGGCGGGGAGCCCGGCTCGGAGAACCACTTCTACTTCGCCGACCAGACCGGCATCGGCTATGACGCTCGCGCCAACATTCTGCCGATCGCAGCGGGCGCCACTATCGAGATCAAGGTGCAGGACTTCCGGCAGAAGGCTCCGACACAGCTCACCTTTGTGTCGTCGAGCGATCCCGCTGTGCTGGCCGTGGAGGTCTTCCAGAACGACCTGTTGTGGCTGCAGGCCAAAAAGACCGGAACCGCGCGCATCACCGCGAAGACCGCGACGAACAAGGATTCCATCGAGCTCCACGTCCACGCGATCGCTTCAAGCGAGCTCTACGTGCCCGAGGACATCAGCGGCGGCCTGGCCATGGTACCCGGAGCGGACGTGAGGTTCCGTCTGCTCCACTTCGATGCTTCCGGCACGGAGCTGACGGGCTTCGGCGCCGTTCCGGTCAGCGCGACGCCGGGCAACGCGGTGGTGCCGGAGCACGATTCCAACGTCTTCCATCTGGTTGCGCCATCTTCGAGCGGCACCAGCATCGATCTGCATGCGGGCAAGCTGCACTACAGCATCCCGGTCGTGGATCCGGCGAGCGTGGCGTCGATCGGCCTGGTCAGACCGCTGTGTCAGGGTGACCCTGCACATCATGACACTGTGCTGCCCAAGAGCCTACAGGTCGAGTTCCCTGGCCAACCCATCGCGGCGGTCTACAGGGTTGCCGCGCATCTCGCGGGCGGCGGGTACGTTTTTGGCTCCTGTTCCGATCTCGCACTCCAGCCCGACGCCAAGGCGACCGACCTCTTGAGCCTCTACAGTGACGGTGTCCCGTGCTCCGGAGCGTCGGCGCTGGGAGGGCCTTCCCGGCAGCTAGTGGTCGAGTTCAAGAAACCCGGTACCGGCGCTTTCACCGTGACGTGCTTCGGCAGGACGGCAACCTACACCGCGACGATCCAGCCTTCCCAGCCGTGAGCGGCATTGCCGTGCGGTTGCCGATACTGTCGTACGCTCGAACAACGGACGGCCGATGAGCGCGACTGGCTGCTTTCCGCCGCCGCACGAATCGAGTTGAATTATCACCGCGGCGGCGGGACAAGGGCCCATGTCCAGCCTGACCGAGTCCGCCGCCTACGAGGCCCTTTCCGCGCACCGCCTGGAGATGGACTCCGTGCACATGCGCGCCCTGTTCGAGTCCGATCCCGAGCGCTTCGAGCGCTTTTCGCTTCGCTTCGGCGACCTGCTCTTCGACTACTCGAAGCATCGGGTCACCGAAAAGACGATGAAGCTCTTGTTCGGCCTGGCGCGCGCGCGCGGCGTCGAACGCTTCATCGAGCGCATGTTCTCGGGCGACAAGATCAACGTGACCGAGGACCGCGCCGTGCTGCACGTCGCGCTCCGCAATCGTTCGAACCGCCCGATCCTGGTCGACGGCAAGGACGTGATGCCCGATGTCAACGCAACGCTTGCGCAGATGCGGCGCTTCAGCGAAGCGGTGAGGAGCGGCAGCTGGAAGGGCCACACCGGAAGGGCGATCACCGACGTGGTGAACATCGGCATCGGCGGCTCCGATCTCGGGCCCGTGATGGTGACCGAAGCGCTCCGCCCGTACTGGAAATCGGGGCTAGCCGCGCACTACGTTTCGAACGTCGACGGCACGCACATTGCCGAGACGCTGAAACGGCTGGACCCGGAGACGACGCTCTTCTGTGTCGCCTCCAAGACGTTCACGACGCAGGAGACGATGACCAACGCGCACTCGGCGCGTAGATGGCTGCTCGACGCGCTGGGCGACGAGTCCGCCGTGGCGCGTCACTTCGTCGCGCTGTCCACCAACTCGGCGAAGGTCAAGGAGTTCGGCATCGACCTCGAGAACATGTTCCAGTTCTGGGACTGGGTCGGCGGGCGCTATTCGCTTGTGGTCCGCGATCGGCCTCAGTATCGCGATCGTCATCGGCATGGACAATTTCGAGGAGCTGCTCGCCGGCGCGCATGACACCGACGAGCACTTCCGCACCACGCCCTTCGAGAAGAACATCCCGGTCGTGATGGGCATGCTCGGTGTCTGGTACAATAACTTCTTCGGCGCCGGCACCCACGTCATCCTGCCGTACGACCAGTACATGCACCGCTTCGCGGCGTACTTCCAGCAGGGCGACATGGAGAGCAACGGCAAGCGCGTCGATCGCGAGGGGCACGAGATCGCCGACTACACCACCGGCCCCATCATCTGGGGCGAGCCGGGCACCAACGGCCAGCACGCCTTCTACCAGCTCATCCACCAGGGTACGCGGCTCATCCCGGCGGACTTCATCGCGCCGGCGCACAGCCACAACCCGCTAGGACGCCACCACGAGATCCTGCTCGCCAACTTCCTCGCCCAGACCGAGGCGTTGATGAAGGGCAAGACGGCCGAGGAGGTGCGCGCCGAGCTCGCCAGGAGCGGCATGCCGGCCGAGCGCATCGACGCGCTGGTGCCGCACAAGTGCTTCCCCGGCAACCGCCCCACGAGCTCCTTGCTCTTCGACAAGGTGACGCCGCGCTCGCTGGGCCGCCTGGTCGCGCTCTACGAGCACAAGATCTTCGTCCAGGGCGTGATCTGGAACATCAACAGCTTCGACCAGTGGGGTGTCGAGCTCGGCAAGCAGCTGGCCAAGGCGATCCTGCCGGAGCTGGAAGGCGACGCACCTGTCACCTCGCACGACAGCTCGACGAACGGCTTGATCAACGAGGTGAGGAAGCGGCGGCGCTAGCCTCAGGCCGGGATATCCTGGCCGGGCGACAAGCCACGGAGCAGCTCGCCGAGCAGGCGGCACACATCCGTGGTCGTGAGGATCCCCGCGAGGCGGTCGTGGCGCACGATGACCGCCGAATCCACCTGGCGTGCGGACATATCCAGCACCACGTCTGCCAGCGGATCGGTGATCTCGGCCACGTAGGGGTTCCGGCTGCACACGCTGCCGGCCGTGATGCTCAGCTCGGCGAGCGTCTCGTCGCTCACGTTCCGGGCGACCCAGATGTCGCGTTCCGAGAGCAGTCCGATCAGCTTGTGGTTCTCGGTGACCGGCAGATGCCGGATTCCATGCTGATCCATCATCGCACGGGCCGTGCGGATATCCGCGTTGACCTCGATCGAATGCGGGAAGGGTGTCATCACACTCTTCAAAGTGGGTACGGGCTGCATCGCTCCTCCTGGCCATCGCGCCCCGGGACCCCGACCCCAGCGCCGGAGCCCCATTTTTCCGGGAGCACCTCGCGTGCCAGTCCATGTCGTTCGACGATTTTCCTGCACCGTTGCAAATCGAGGTCGCGATCCGCGCGCCGTTTGCATTGACGCCCGACAATTTGCGCAGCGCCTGCGCAAGCGGCCCGAAAACCTCGCGCGAACGCGTCGGCGCGGGCGTCGCAGGTCAGGGTTTCGCGGGCGGGACCAGCTCGTCGAAGCTGTGGACCATGTCGAGGATCTTCTGGCGCTGGCCAGCTAGATCCTCGGTCGCCACCAGTTTGAAGCTCTGGACCTTCTGCTGGAGCTTCGAGAGGTCGCTGCCTGCCGCGGGCTGGCTCTCGCCGAGCAGCTTGGCGGCCGCGCGCATGTGCTGGTCGGCGATGCCGAAATTGCGCTGATCCATGGCGAGGAGCGCCAGGTGCAGCCGGCGTCGTGCTTCCAGCTGATCGACGAGCGACTTTTCCGAGTCGAGCTGGCCCTTGGTCTGCTTCTGGCTCTTGTCGATCTGTTCGACCTGATGCTTCGCTTCGGTGACGTGCGATGCCGTCTGCACGCGCCCCACCGTGTACGCCACGGCTAGAGCCAGCACTCCGAGCGCGCCCAGGATCAAGACGCGCTGCGCCTTCTTCTTTGCGGGCGAGGGAGGCGGTTTGGGTGCCGCGGCGGGAGCGCCCGCCGGACCGCCTGGGGGAGGAGGAGGCTTCATGGCCATGGTCGCGCGATCTGTCGCAAAGGCTGAGCGGCGATGCAAGCCGCATCGGCGCCGGTCGGGTCAGGAACTTGACCCAGGTCACGAAAGGAACCAAATAAATGGTCGTGATAATCGCAGATCCGTCCGGCGCGTGGCACGCCCCCACAGCCGGTCGAGATGCGCCGAAGGCCGCGAGCGAGCGCATCAACGCGGCGCTCGATTCAACGCTCTCCCGCAGCTGGCCTTTCTCGCACAACCGCGCGAATCTCGTTCTCGACGCGGGTGCGGAGGGTCGCTGGACGCTACAGGCCCGCGGCCGCCGGGTTTTCGTCCATCGCGGCGCCAGCGGGCGCCCGTCGGCGGTCGTGGAGGCCGACGCCAGCACCCTCGCGGAGCTTCTGGAAGGGCGCCGCTCGGGGACCGAGCTTTGGCTCTCCGGCGCGCTCCGGGTGCGCGGCAGCATCGCCCTGGCCCTGCAGCTCGAGGGTCTGATCCAGAGCCCAGCACGGCAGCTCCACTTCCCGCGGCCGCGCCGCCTCACTGCCTACGGCATCGACACGTTCTTCCTCGAGGCCGGGCAGGGGCCGCCGGTGGTTCTGCTCCACGGCCTGGGCGCGACCAACGCTTCGATGCTGCCGACGATGCACGATCTGGCGGTGGACCATCGCGTGATCGCACCGGATCTGCCGGGCTTCGGCGACTCGGCAAAGCCGGTGCGCGCGTACCATGCGCGCTTCTTCGCGCGCTGGCTGGTGTCGTTGCTCGACGAGCTGGGCATAGAACGCGCGCACCTGATCGGCAATTCGATGGGCGGTCGCATCGCGATCGAGGTGGCACTCTCGAACCCCGAGCGTGTCGAGCGGCTGGCGCTGTTCGCGCCGGCGGTGGCGTTCCGCAGGCTCCGGCAGCTCGTGCCGCTGGTCCGCGTGTTGCGCCCGGAGCTGGCCGCCATGCCGATGGCCATTCCCCGCTCGACCGTGATCGGCATGCTCGAGCAGATGTTCTCCAGAGGCGACCGTCTGCAGCAGGCCTGGTACCACGCCGCCACCGACGAGTTCCTCCGCGTGTTCTCCTCGCGGCGCGGGCGCATCGCGTTTTTCTCCGCTGCGCGCGAGATCTACCTGGATCACCCGTTCGGGGAACGCGGTTTCTGGAGCCGTCTGCGTGGGCTTTCGCGGCCTGCACTATTCATCTGGGGCGACCGCGATCAGCTCGTGCCCGCGCGCTTTGCACGCCACGTGGAGGCAGGCGTTCCGGCAGCTCATTCGGTGGTCCTTCCGGATTGTGGTCACGTGCCGCAGTTCGAGCATCCCGACATCACGCACCGGCTGGTGCGTGACTTCTTCGGCGCCTGAAGCGCAGCTTTTGCCGAGGGTTTCGCCCGGAGCTCCGGTTCGAAGGGCTGGCGCGCCGCTTGCACGCCCTTGTCGAGAGCGCGCCTTCGTGCGCGCCGGGGGGAAAGTCATGCCGCATCGACACGCCTACCGCGAGCCCGTCGCCCACGTCGACGCCGCCTGGCTGCGCATGGACACGCCGACGAACCTGATGCAGATAACCTCGCTCCTGGTGTTCGACGGCCGGCTCGACCCCGCCGCGCTCGAGCAGCTGATAGAAAAGCGGTTGCTGCCGCACGAACGCTTCCGCCAGCGCATCGTCGAGCACCGGCTCGGCGTACCCGAGTGGGAGCTCGATCCGCATTTCGATTTGCACCGGCATCTGCATCGCGTCGCGCTGCCTCGGCCGGGTGATGACCGGGCCTTGGCCGATCTGCTGGGCGACCTGATGAGCACGCCGCTCGACCACGCGAGGCCGCTGTGGCAACTGCACCTGGTCGAAGGCTTCGGGTCCGGCAGCGCGTTGATCGCGAGGCTGCATCACTGCATCGGCGACGGCGTGGCGCTGCTCGGCTTGATGCTCGGACTTACGGAGGAGGGGGAGGGCGTGTCCCTGCAGGAAGTCGGCCTGATGCCGTCCAAGCCGGCCCGGGTCGTCGACGCCGCCAGACAGGTCGCCTCGCAGGCGCTCACGCTCGGGCGCTTGTTGATCCTACCCTCGGATTCCCCCTCGCTGCTCAAGGGCGCGCTCGGCGTGCAGAAGCGCGCGGCCTGGTCGGGCCCCGTGCCCGTGGTCACCGTCAAGAGCATCGCCACCGCACTCGGTGCAAAGGTCAACGACGTACTCGTGGCCAGTGTCACCGGCGCGCTCAGGGCCTACATGGAAGCGCGTGGCGGCTACCGCGACGAGCTCACGATGCGCGCCATGGTTCCGGTGTTCCTGCGCAACGTCGGAGGCGATCACGAGCTCGGAAACCACTTCGGGCTCGTGTTCCTGGATCTGCCGCTTCGCGAGCCCGACCCGCTCGAGCGCGTGCGCCTCGTGAAGTTGCGGATGGATGTGATCAAGGCGGCGCCGGATGCGATGGTGTCGCTCGGTGTGCTCGATGCGATGGGTGTCGCCAGCACCGAGATCGAGCGCATCGGAGTCGACCTGTTCACGCGCAAGGCGAGCGTCATGATCACGAACGTCCCCGGGCCGCCGGCCGAGCTGCACCTCGCCGACCATGCTCTCAGGAACATCATGGTGTGGGCGCCCGTGTCGGGGCACATCGGGCTGGGCATCAGCCTGCTCAGCTACAACGGCGAGGTGCGCATGGGCGTTGCCGCGGATACCCGGCGTGTACCCGACCCCGAGGCGCTGGTCGCCGCCTTCGAGCGGGACATCGAGCTCCTCCACGCGCGGACCTCGTAGGCGCTAGGCCATGCCGAGCGTCAGATAGGGCAGCGCGTGGCGTGACCAGTCGATGCGCGGGCGGTGGTGCGAGAAGAGTCCGCCGAGCACGCCGAGCACGCGCGCGATCATCACGAACTCGGCCGGGATTCCGATGACTGGATCGGTGCGGCTGGCCTCGAGCAGGCCGCTGGCTTCGCCCAGGAGCTCGTCGCGCGTGGGCCAGCTGAAGGCCGCGCCACGGGCGATACCGTCGCGGATGCGCCCCAGCATCGCCTCCGCAAATGCATGCAGCGTGTCGGGCCGTCCGCTCTGCGTCCGGAACCCCAGCTTCTCGAACAGCTCCGCCATGGCGTGATGATCGCCGGTCAGGATGGCCTGGACCAATGTGCTGAATCCTGCGCGCACGGCGTCATCGAGGGTCTTCGTACAGCCGAAGTCGAGCAGCACCAGCGTGTGGTCGTCCGTGACCAGGAAGTTGCCGGGATGCGGATCGGCCTGGAATTCCCCGACCACCAGGATCTGGTGCAGGTAGCTCTGGAGCAGGCGTCCCATCAGATCGCCCAGCGCCGCCTCGTCATCTGTCGACAGCTCCTCCAGTACCGCACTGATCTTCCGCCCGTGGACGTAGGGCGTGGTCAGTACGCGGTCGCCGCACAGCCCTTCGACCGGACGCGGCACCCGCACGCCCGGGAGCTCCGCGAGCTGGTCGGCCATGCGCGCCATGGCGCGGGCTTCGGCGCCGTAGTCGAGCTCGCCGCGCACCATCTCGCGCACCTCGCGTACGATCGTCGGGTAGTCGCCGGGCGGCAGGGTCGAGCGCATCGCCTCGATGAACGCGCCGAGGATCGCCATGTCCAGATCCACCAGATCCTCGACGCCGGGGCGTTGCACCTTGACGGCCAGCTCGCTGCCGTCGCGACCGATGGCGCGGTGCACCTGCCCGATGCTGGCGGCCGCGACGGGCTCCTCGTCGAAGCTCTCGAACAGCTCGTCGAGCGGCGCGCCGAGATCGCGTTCGATGAGCGCGCGTACCTCCTCGAAGGGCGCGGCGGGCGCGGCGTCCTGCAGTCCGGACAGCTCGTCGATCCACGCGCGGGGCAACAGGTCGGGGCGCGCGGAGAGGATCTGCCCGATCTTCAGGAATGCGCCGCCTTGCGCCACGCTCGTTTCGTAGAAGCGCCTTGCGTTCTTCGCGTGCAGGGAGGCGAGGCTACGCTCGGCGCGCGCGCGGCTCATGAACGCCGAGCGGATCGCGTACCAGCGATAGCCCGCGGTGACGCGTGTGAGCATCCACCCGGTGCCGGCGAGGCGGGCCTGGCGGTCGTGCCAGCGCCGCGTCGCGCCGGGCACGCTGCGCGCGCGGTCCAGCAGGCTGCCGACCTCGCGCTCCGCTGCGGAGTACGATTCGAGCGCCTCGTCCGCCACGCCGCGCAGCCGCCAGGCGGTCCGCTCGAGCCCCGTGAGCAGCTCGTCGAGCAGCGAGAGCCAGACCCGGAGCTCGGAATCGGGGCGGGCCGGGGGCTGGGACGCGTCGAAATAGGCGGTGTCGAGGGTCATATTGATCACCTTTTAGTGAGACGCATTTAACAGTGACAGTCATAGGTGTCAATATGTGCCGGATTCACGCTGCGTGCCGCGGGCGCAACGCCAGCGTTGTCGGGCTGGCACACGACGGCGGACTTCGCGCCTGATTCCGGGCGCTTGGCGTTCGGCCTGCCACTTGCACCGGGGGTCGACATGCTTCGTACCTTCCTCGTTGCTGGCGCCGGGTCGCTTCTGTTCGTGTCGCTGCCGGCGCGGGCCGCCGACGCGTTGCCGCCGCCTCCGCCACCTCCACCCGGCTACGACCAGCCCGCTCCGCCCTGGGCCGAACCCTCTGCCAGGCCGAAGCCGGCGCGCCCTCGCGAGCGCGCGCCGGCTCCGCCGCGCGAAAAGCCTCGGCCAGAGCCGTCTTCCGGGTCGCGGCGCCCGAGCCGTCCGGAAGCGTTCCGCGACAAGGTCCTCGTCCACATCCACAGCGACCAGCCGACGGCGCACTACCAGCTGGTCGACCCGGATTTCCCGGATCCGGTGGCGAGCTGCACCGGAAGCTGCACCATGCATGTCCTGCCGGGACACTACCGATTGCACGTATCGCCAACGAGCAGCACGAGAGGCGGCACGACCAGCGTGCGGATCGAGCACGGCTCGCGCCTGGACGTCTCGCCACGCGGCTACGCCTCGCGCTGGGTCGGCCTCGGCACTGCCATCGCTGGAATGGGGACCATGGTGTCGGCCGTCGCCGTGATGGTCAAAGGCGGCGACAACAGTCTCCTGATCGGGACCGCCTTGTTCATGACCGGCGCAGCGATGACACCGATCGGCTGGGTCGTCTTCGGCAAGAGCTTCCATCCCTCGGTGCGCGTCCTTGCCGCGCGTCAGGACGACGCCGCGTCGGTCCGGCTCGGCCTCGGCCCGGGCGGTCTGTCGTTCAGCGCGCGCTTCTGAAAACGTAGCAAAATGTCGCAAAAGCGCGGCAATTTGCTACGAGTTCTGCGTCTCGTACACCTTGTGGATGTACTCGTCGAGCATGCGAGTCGCGGCGAAGCGAGGCGCGATGCTGCGTAGCGACGCTTTCATCTTCTTGACCCAACCGTGCGGGATGCCGTCCGCCCCGCGCTCGTAGAACAGCGGCAGCACCTCGCCTTCGAGCAGATCATAGAGCGCGCCGGCGTCGCGGGCGTCCTTGGCGGCGTCGTCGGGATCGACGTCGCCGTTGATGGCCCAGCCGTTGTCACCGCTGTAGGCCTCCATCCACCAGCCGTCGAGCACGCTCAGGTTCAAGGCGCCGTTGAGCGCGGCCTTCATGCCGCTGGTGCCGCTCGCTTCGAGCGGTGGGCGCGGCAGGTTGACCCACACGTCGCAGCCGGCGACCAGCTCGGCGCCGAGCGCGAGATCATGATCCTCGAGAAAAGCGACCCGTCGGGCGACATGCGGTGAGGACTTGAGCGCAAACATGGTCTGCACGATGCGCTTGGCGCCCTCGTCGCTCGGATGCGCCTTGCCCGCGAAGAACAGCTGCAGCGGTCGCGGCCCTTCCAGCAGCCTGAGCGCGCGCCCCGCGTCGTAGGTGAGCAGATGCAGGCGCTTGTACTCCGCTAGACGCCGCGCGAACCCGAGCGTGAGCACTTCGGGGTCGAAGTGCTCGGGCGCCTGGATGTAGTCGATGGGCTCGCCGCGGCGCAGCCGGTCGGCGATGCTGCGGCGACGGACCAGCTCGACCAGCTGGCGGCGCGCCGCCACGCGCTCCGCCCACAGCTCCTCGTCGGGAATACCCTCGACGGCGTCCCACGTCGCCGGCTCGGCAGTGCGCTCGCGCCAGCCGGGCGACAGGTGGCGGTCGAGCACCCGGCCGAGCGCTGGCGAGAGCCAGGTGGGCAGATGCACGCCGTTGGTGATGTGGAAGATCGGCACCCGGTCGGTGGGCACGCCGGGGAACAGTTCCTTCCACATGGCGCGAGCAGTGTCGCCATGGCGCTTGCTGACGGCGTTGACACTGCGGCTCATGCGGATGGCGAGCGGCGTCATCCCGGAAGGCTCGAGCGACTCCTCCGGGTGGATGCGCCCCAACCCGAGAAAGCCCTCCGTGTCCGTGCCGAGGCGCGCCGGGAAATCCGGCATGACGGACAGGATTTCGGCCGGCGCATAGCGCTCGTTGCCAGCGGCGACCGGCGTGTGCGTCGTGAACACGACGCGCTTGCGCACCCGCTCGCAGGCCGCCTGGAAGTCCGCGCCGGCGGCAACCTCGCGCGCGGCGAGCTCGAGTGACGCCAGCGCGGCGTGACCCTCGTTGAGATGGATGACGCCGGGCTCGATGCCGAGCGTTGCGAGCGCGCGGACGCCGCCGACGCCGAGCACACAGTACTGGGCGAGGCGCACCGCAGGGTTCCCGTCGTACAGGCGCGCGGTGATCCAGCGGTCGATGATGGTGTTGTCGGGTAGCTGGGTGTCGAGCAGGTACAGGGGCACACGGCCGATGTCGACGCGCCAGATCTGGGCGCGCACCTCGCGGCCCCAGACGGGGATTGTCACGACCAGCGGCCTGTCGTCGCTGCCGGTGACGCGCACCGCCGCCAGCCGCTCCGGATCCGTATCGATCCAGTACTCGTGCTGCAGGCCGCTGGTATCGAGCCGCTGGTGGAAGTAGCCCTGGCGGTACATCAGTCCCACGCCGACCAGGGGCAGCGCGCGGTCGGAGGCCTCCTTCAGGATGTCGCCGGCGAGGCCGCCCAGCCCTCCCGCGTACAGAGGCAGCGACGCATGGACGCCGAACTCGGCGCAGAAGAAGGCGACGGGGTGCTCCGGCGCGACGCCGGTCGATGCGAAGGGGCGCGCGCGGTCGGCCTCGAGGGTCTCGGCGAGGCGGCCGACCCTTTCGACGACGGCGTCGTCCGCGGCCGCCCGCTCCAGCGTTCGCAGGCTCACCTCCTGCAGGAAGCGGTACGGGCTCATGCCGCTGAGCTCCCAGCGGTGCGGATCGATGCTTCTGAACAGCTCGGCGCCGTCCGGCGTCCAGCTCCAGCGGAAGCTCGTGGCAATGCGCGCGAGCGGCGCGAGGCGCGGTGGCAGCCGGATCGCTATGTTGGCGGCTTCGCGATCCACGTCGGCTCGGCCCGGAAATGTGTGGCTCATCTGTCCCCCCTCTGATGCGGCTAGCCCGAGCGCAGGTGCCACCCGCGGGTCTGCACGAAGGCGCGGATGCCGTACGTCGAGAGCGTGCAGCCGACGCCCGAATGCCCGCGACCCGACCACGGCAGGCGCGGGCTCACGCGGTCGCAGCAGTTGACGTAGGCCGAGCCGACCGGCAGCTGGGACAGCAGGCGCTCGGCGCGCACCGTGTCGGGCGTGTAGACCCCGGCTGTGAGGCCGTATTCGGTATCGGCCATGAGCCGCGCTGCCTCCTCGTCGCCGCTCACGCTCTGGATGCCGATGATGGGGCCGAAGCTCTCCTCGCGCATGACGCGCATCTCGTGGTTCGCACCGGCGAGCACGGTGGGCTCGAAGAACCAGCCCGGTCGCTCCACGCGGTGACCGCCGGCGAGCAGGCGCGCGCCCTTCTCCAGGGCGTCGGCCGTCTGCTCCTGCATCAGGGCGATGGCGGGGTCGCGGCGGGCCAGGGGACCGATGTACGTGCTCTCGTCGCGCGGATCGCCCAGGACGAACCCGCGCACTGTTTCGACGAAGGCGTCGAGGAAGCGCTCGTAGATGCTCTCGTGCACGTAGATGCGCTCCACCGCGCAGCAGCTCTGCCCGGTGTTGTAGAAGGCGCCGTCGGCCAGCGACGCCGCGGCGGCGGCGACGTCGACGTCCTCGCACACATACGTCGGATCCTTGCCGCCGAGCTCGAGCTGGACGTGCGCCAGCGATCGTGCTGCCGCCTGGGCGACGCGCAGGCCCGTCGCATACGAGCCAGTGAAGAACACGCCGTTCATCCGGTGGTCGAGCAGCGCGGCGCCCACCTGGCCGTTGCCGATCACGACCGAGAACACGTCCTGTGGCACGCCGGACTCCGCGAGCAGATCGGCGATGGCGAGGCCTGTTAGCGATGCGTATTCGCTCGGCTTGTAGAGCACGGCGTTGCCCGCGATGAGCGCCGGCAGGATCACGTTCAGCCCGACGAACCACGGGTAGTTCCAGGCCGAGATGTTTGCCACGAGGCCGAGCGGCTCGAGCTGGATGCGTTCCGTCATGCCGGCGTCCGCGAGCACCACCTGGTCGGTGAGCGTGGCGGCGCTGTGCTCGATGAAGAAGTCGAAGCGGGGCAGGGTGCCGTCGAGCTCGTTCCTGGCCTGGCGGATGGGCTTGCCGACCTCGGTGGTGAGCTTGACGGCGAGCTCCTCGCGGCGCTCGACGACCAGCTCGCGGAAGCGGCGGATGGCGCTGATGCGCTGGTCGAGCGGGCGCGCGGCCCAGCCGGATTGGGCGCGCCGTGCGGCGTCGACCTTGGCGCGGATGTCGTCGGGACCGTCCACGGGTAGATCGGCGACCTTCTCGCCGTTTGCGGGATTGATGATGGGCAAGCTCATGTATCTGGAATGTAACGCGGATTGTCGCGCGCACCAGGTGGGCTGAACCTGGTCTGCGGCTGCCGGTCCGATTACACTTCCGCCCCCACGCGAGAGCGGGGGGACCACTACCCGCCCAGGAGCCAACCCGTGCCCAACGCCTACATCTCCGGAACCGGTTTCTACGTGCCGCCGCGCGTGGTCACGAACGACTGACCTGGCCAAGCAGTACGGCATCGACACCACGCACGAGTGGATCGTCCAGCGCACCGGCATCGAGGAGCGGCATTTCGCCGAGGAAGGTGTGGGCACGGCGGACCTGGCGCTGCGCGGCGTCCAAGCAGGCGATCGAGCGGGCGGGGATCGACAAGCACGATCTCGACATGATCATCCTGGCGACGCTGTCGCCGGACCACGCATTCCCCGGTTCGGGCGTGTACCTGCAACAGAAGCTCGGGCTCTGCGACGGGGACAACGCGAAGTTCGTGCCGGCGCTCGACGTGAGGAACCAGTGCTCGGGGTTCCTCTACTCGCTGGCGACGGCGACCTCGATGGTCAAGTCGGGCGCGGCGAAGCACGTGCTGGTGGTCGGCGCCGAGACGCACTCGGCCGCGCTGGATCTTTCGACCGCCGGGCGCACAGTGGCGTCGCTGTTCGGCGACGGCGCGGGCGCGGCGGTGGTGAGCGCGACCGAAGAGGATCGCGGTGTGCGCGGCTGGTATCTCGGTGCCGACGGCCGGCACGCGGACGTCCTTTCCCAGAAGGTGTGGGATATCAAGAAGCGCCCATTCATCCCGCTGAACGAAGAGGGCGTCGGCCAGGTCCAGCCCGATCACATCTGGGCACAGATGAAGGGCAAGGTCGTGTTCCGCCATGCCGTGGAGCGGATGATCGGCGTCCTGATGCAGGCGTGCATGGATCAGGGCATCACCCGCGACGACATCGACCTGTTCTTCTTCCACCAGGCCAACCTCCGCATCAACCAGTACGTCGCCGAGCAGGTCGGCATCCCGCCCGAGCGCGTGGTCCACAACATCCAGCGCTACGGCAACACGACCGCCGCCACCATCCCCATCCTGCTCGCCGAGTCGGAGCGGAATGGAAAGCTGAAACGCGGCATGAAGATCGCGATGATCGCCTTCGGCTCCGGGTTTACCTGGGGCGCGGCGATCGTCGACTGGTAGCGAGGTCGCGCCTGGCCCAGAGCCGCTGGCGAAGCCGGACACGGAGCCGAAGCCGAAGCGCAAGGCGGAAATGATTCACGCTGCGAGGCGCAGCAGGAACCCGACGAACAGGACGGAGAAGCCGCCGACTTCGCCGATGACCAGCAGCACCATGCCCGTCGTGGTGACGAAGTTCCTGCGTTCGAACTGATTGTCGGTGGCGTCGGTGATGCCGAGGCGGATGTAGGTGGCGACGGCAATCGCGAAGAAGAGGATGGGCAGCGCGGCGGCCACGAAAGTGAGCGTCCGGGAGAAGGGGCTGAAACCGGCGAAACGCGCCAGCACGAGACAGGCAAAGCTGTAGAGCAGCGCCGCGCGGTGCGCGGTGTCGACGTAGTAGGGAGCACGGTGCGTGGAGCGGGTGAGCATGGCGCGCCACTTCCACACGCCCGTCAAGAGGCCGGTGAGGAAGAAGACGCCGCAGGCGACCAGGGCGAGCGTGATGGCGGGAGTCATCGCCGGAGTATACCCTGTCGGGGCATGCCGGACCCGGAGCCCGTGTACGTCGTTGGTGCGGCCATCCTGCGCGAGGGTCGCTGTCTGGTGGCGCGCCGCAGCGCGGCCATGAGCGCGCCGCTGTGCTGGGAGTTTCCCGGTGGCAAGGTCGAGGGCGGCGAGCTGCCGCGGCAGGCGCTGGTGCGGGAGATCCGCGAGGAGCTGGGGGTGGAGATCGCAGCGGGCGACTGGCTTGGGCGTGGCGAACAGGTCGAGGGCGACCGGGTGATCGTGCTCGATGTGTATGCCGCCGAGCTTCGCTCCGGCGAGCCGCTTCCGCATGAGCACGACGCCTGCGAGTGGCTTGTCCCCGAGGAGCTCCGGCGTCTCGACTGGGCGCTGCCCGATGTGCCGATCGTGGAGCGGGTGCTCGAGCGGCTCTCGCGCTAGCCCGATTTTCTGTTCGCGATGCGCCGTCGCCGCGCGAGCGCCGGCAGCAGTCGTCCCTGGTAGAAGTGCAACAGACGGAGCTTCGTGATCGCGGGTTCGGGTCGTCCGTCGACTGTCTTGGTCGTGTCGCTCGCGAGGCAGAACAGCAGGCGGGCTTCTGCGGCGGAAAACCGGTTGGCGAGCCAGCCTTTCCAGCCCGCGCGCGCTGCACGGCCGCGTCCGACGATGACGCTACGGAGCTCGGCGCGGGTGAGGCGCTCGGCACCTGGCGCGAACAACGCGTCGAAGCGGGCGCGGTCGAGCTCGCCGCGCTGGTTGAACACGCCGGTGTCGAACGGATGCACGCCCGCTGCGATGTGCGCGACCGAAATGGTGAGAGACGCGCGGCCGCGCGTGATCGGTCCGAGGAAGAGGTTGATGATGCCGGCCAGGATGCCGCTGGTGACGCAGCCGACGCCGAGCCGGCGCAGGCCGCCGTAGGTTTCCGGCAACGTGACGAGGCCGTCTCGGTCGGCGTCGAAGTAGTCCGCATGGCGCTCTAGCGCCGTGAGTCCGTTGCCCTCCACCTTGGTGTGGGACCATAGCCCGATCCGCTCCGCATCGGCAGGCTTGTCTGGGGGCTTCGCGGCAACTTTCCTTTGGATTGCGGGCGCTGCCGGGAGCCGCTAGGGTCGACTCTCTCGAGAACGCGGATTCCCGCGAACCGAGGGGGTTTCCCAGGTGGGCGAGCGAAGCGATGTGTCGATGGATTCCGCCGCTGGCGGGTTCCCGGACACGGAGCGCTTCGTCCTCGAAGGGCGGCTGGGTGAGGGCGGCATGGGTGTGGTGTACCGCGCTCGCGATCGCGAGCTTGGGCGCATGGTCGCACTCAAGACCATGACGCACGTCGACCCAGGCTCGCTTCTGCGATTCAAGAAGGAATTCCGCGCACTCGCCGACATCATGCACCCGCATGTGGTGGACCTGTACGAGCTGATCTCGGCGGGCGAGCAGTGGTTCTTCACCATGGAGCTCGTGGACGGCGTGGATTTCCTGACGTGGGTGCAGGAGTCGGCTCCGCGTTCGTCCCAGCGCAATGACCAGCACTCGCTGGTGCGCAGGCTGACCACGCGCGGGGCGGTGGCGCCGACGCTGGACGCCAGCACGCTGCCCGAGGGCGTACTGCCGGAACGACCCGCGTCGTCGCGCGGCGCGCTGTCGTGTTGCGTCGACCAGCCGGAGCGCCTGCGCGCGGCGCTCCGGCAGCTCACCGAGGGCGTGATCGCGATTCACGCCGCCGGCAAGTTGCACCGCGACATCAAGCCGTCCAACGTGCTGGTCACGCGCGGCGGCAGGGTCGTGCTGCTCGACTTCGGCGTCGTCGGCGACTACGTCCCCGGACGTTCCGGCGACCCCGCCGAGGATTCGCTGCTCGGCACTCCCGCGTACATGGCTCCGGAGCAGGCGGGCCAGGGCTGCACGCTGCCGGCTTCGGACTTCTACGCTATCGGCACGATGTTGTTCGAGGTGCTGACCGACGATCTGCCCTTTGTCGGTACGCCCCGCGAGATCCTGACCCAGAAGCGGGAGCTCGATCCCCCGGCGCCGTCGGCGCGGGTCGCTGGCGTACCGCCTGACATGGACGAGCTGTGCGTGGATCTCCTGTCGCGCGATCCAGCCCGTCGCCCCGACGGAGAGGAAATCCTGCGCCGCCTCGGCAAGGGTGGGCGCGCACATTCGGTGATCACGGTGACCGGTGCGCAGGGCAGCTTCGTCGGGCGCCGCGCGCAGCTCGACGAGCTGGACCGTGCACTGGCGTCGAGCCGCGAGGGGCGCCCGGTCGTCGTCTTCGTCAACGGTCGGTCGGGCATGGGCAAGACGGCGCTGGTCCAGCACTACTTTGAACGTCTGCGAGCGGATCCGGACGTGCTGCTCTTGGCGGGGCGCTGCTACGAACGGGAATCTGTCCCCTTCAAAGGCCTCGACAGCGTCGTCGACGAGCTCAGTCGTTTTCTGATGCGTCTGCCCGACGCGCACGCGGCCGCCCTGGTGCCGGAGGGTATCGAGGAGCTGTCCAGGGTGTTTCCCGTGCTGCGGAGCGTGCGCGCCGTACAGGCCCAGCCGCCGCCGGAATACGCCGTGGTGGAGCCGCGCGAGGTCCGGCGGCGCGCCTTTACCTCGCTGAAGCGGCTCTTGTCGGCGCTGACATCGCAGTGGTCGGTCGTGGTGCACATCGACGATCTGCAGTGGAGCGACGTCGACAGCGTGGCACTCATCAGGGAGCTCCTGGCTCCGCCTGATCCGCCGCCGGTGCTGCTCGTCTGCGGCTATCGCGACGAGCTGGCGGCGGACAGCGCGGCCGTTCAGGAGCTGCTGGCGGGCATGCAGGGCTTCGAAGAGAGCGGAACGCTGCGTCGGGTCGCGGTCGAACGGTTGTCGGAAGCCGAAGCGATCGAGTTGGCCCAGAGCTCGGTCGAGACGGGGCCGTCACCGCCGCCGGAGCTGCTCCGGGCCATCGCGCGGGAGTCCCACGGAGTACCCTTCTTCGTGGCGGAGCTGGTGCGTTGGCAGGCCGCGGAGAGTGGGCGCACCGCTCTGGAGCGGGGCAACCCGATCTCGCTGGAGCAGGTGATCACCGCCCGCGTCGAGGCGTTGCCGGCGGCGCCGCGGAAGCTTCTGTCCCTGCTCGCCGTGGCTGGCGGGCCGGTGGAGCATGAGTTGGCCGGCCGGGCCGCCGGCATCGGGGCGGTGGACCGGGTGGCAGTGAACGTGCTGCGCTCGCAGCGGCTGGCCAGGAGCTACAGCCACCTGGATCGGGAACAGGTCGACACCTTCCACGCCCGCGTGCGCGAGACCGTGATGGCTCTGCTCGATCCCGACGAACGGAGCAAGCTGCACCTGTCGCTCGCCGACACGCTGGAGCGCTCCGGCACAGCGGATCCCGAAGCGCTGCTGCAGCACTTCCTTTTCGCCGGTGAGCGCGAGCGCGCACGGCGCTACGCCGTGCCGGCGGCGCGCGCGGCGGCCAACAGTCTGGCGTTCTTGCGCGCTGCGCGGCTGTACCAGCAGGCGATCGAGCTCGAGGCCGACAAACCCTACCGGCTGTACGGCAAGCTGGCCGACGCGCTCGCGAATGCGGGCCGCAGCGCGAACGCGGCGGAGGCCTACCTTGCCGGCGCATCGACGGCGCCGTCCGAGGAGGCCATCGAGATGCAGCGGCTGGCGGCGGAGCACTTCCTCAAGAGCGGCAGGGAGCAGCAGGGGCTGGTTCTGCTGAAGGCGGTACTGGCGGAGGTCGGGCTGTCGTTTCCTCGATCGACGGCAGCCGCGCTGGCCTCGCTCTTGATGGAGCGGGCGCGGCTCGCGATCCGGGGGCGCGATCCCGAGCGGGTCGTGCGGCGCGGCAGCCCGGGCGACCTCCTGAAGGTGGACGTTGCGTTCTCGGCCACCGTCGGCCTGTCGATGTTCGATCTGGTGCGTGGCGCGCACTTCTCGGCGCGTCATCTCAGGCTGGCGCTGTCGGCGGGCGAGCCGGTACGACTGGGGCGCGCGCTGGCACTGGAAGCCGCCAATGCTGTCGCCGTCGGCGACGGATCGCGCGAGCGCAGCGAGCGGCACGTGCGCAGAGCCGAGGAGCTCGCTACCCGCATCGACGATTTCCACGGAATGGCGCTTGCAAAATTGACCACGGGGCTGGTGCGGTTCTTCGTTGGCGAGTGGCGCAGCGCCAACAAGGCCCTGGACGAGGCCACCGCGCTTCTGCGCGAACGCTGCAGCGCGGTGGCATGGGAGCTGGCCAATGCCGAAGCCTGGTCCTGCAACTCGCTGATCCTGATGGGCGAGCTCGCGGAGACCTCGCGCCGGGTGCCGGCCTTCATCAAGGAAGCGCGCGAGCGGGAGGACCGCTACGCGCTGGTCAACATCATCTACGCCGCGTGCATCACGCACATGGTCGCCGACGACGTGGATGCGGCCTGGCACGTGACGACGGAGGAAGGCGGCTTCTACACGCCGAGCGGCTTCACGGCCGGGCATTGGGGCGCGATGGTCTCGGCGATCTCGGTGCACCGCTACCGCGGCCAGGGTCGTCTGGCGCTGGAGCGCGTGCAGCGCGACTGGAAGCCGCTCGAGCGCTCCCAGCTCCTGCGGGTCAACGTGGTGCGCCTCACGTCCCTGTTCGAGCGCGGGCTGTGCGCCGTCGCCGCCTACGGGCACGCGGACTCCGCCTCCGATCCGCTGCGCGAAGCAGATCACTACGTGGGCCGCCTGCGCCGCGAGCGGCTCAGGTTCGCGCCGCCTCTTGGCGAGCACCTGGCGGCCTGTGTCGCGGCGGCGCGCGGCGACGCGGAGAGCGCCAAGCGCGCGCTGTCACGTGCCATCGCAGGCTACGAGAGAGCCGACATGGGCTATCTGGAGTCGTGCGCGCGCTACCGTCACGGGCAGCTGCTCGGCGGCGACGAGGGCGCGAAGCTGGTGGCCCAGGCCGACTCCGAGCTCGAAGCGCAGGGTGTGAAGAACGTGGAAGGCTGTCTGGCGATGAGCGCGCCCGGATTTTCGCGGTGGGTCCGCCGGTCATGAGCGGGGTGATCGAGCAGAGCGCGCTGACCGTGGTCGCGCCGATCCGCGAGGGAGCCGAGGGCGAGCTCGACCGTCTGTTGCGTGGGTTCAGGCTCGGTCCCGTCGATGGCGTGACGCTGGACCTGCGCAAGGTCAAGAGGCTGCATTTCGGGCGCTTCGTGATCCTACCGGCGATCGAGGATCCGGGGGGTACCGGCGAAGCTCGCCTTCGAGAGCAACTTCGACCGGTCGCTCGACGAGCACCTCGACGAGCTGTACGCGAAGAACGGCAAGGCGTTGGACCGCATCTTCTCCCACTGTGAAGGCTACACAGGCGGCAGCGGCTTCATGGAGTATGCCAGGAAGCAGTCCGTGCCGAGCGCCGCGTACTACCGCGCGCACGCCGGCCTCGGCGTGAAGCAGATCCGGAGCGACGCCGCCGTGCGTGACGCGATCGAAGCCTGGCTCGACGGCGAGCAGTGCGCGGGCCGGCTGCAGCAGCTCTCGGCGCGGCAGATCAGGCGTGGCCTGCTCTCGCACCTGGCGACGCTGCGGATCGACGGCGAGCCGCCGCTTCTGGGTCCCGTCGAGCGCAATCTGCCGCGCTATCCCCGGAACTATCTCGACTTCGGGCTGGCGCTGCTCGGCCAGCCGCTGCGCATCCTGCGGGCGCTGCTCGGCGCCCGGCGCCACGAGCAGCGGGAGGCCGGCGAGTGGCCCGAGCAGCGGAAGAAGCTGGTCGAGGACTGCGACCCACGTCTGGACGCCATCCATCGCAGCGAGGACCGCGTCGAGCAGAACGGGCTCACGCACCTGGTTCCGATCAAGCCGGGCGCGTACCGCCATGCGACGCTCCGCACCGCGCTGTGGGTGGTGTCGTTGGTGGCGCGTTTCATCGCCGTCACGGGGACGCTCGGCGGGCTCGATACCATCCACTTCGCGCGCTGGGCCGTGCTCGACGACGATCGCCTGCTGTTCTTCAGCAACTACGACGGCAGCTGGGAAGCGTATCTGGGCGATTTCATCGACAAGGTCAGTCCCTGGTTGACGCTGATCTGGACGAGCACGCAGTGGTTCCCGCCCACGCGCTGGCTGTTTCGCGGGGGCGCCGCCGACGAGGGGAGCTTCAAGCGCTGGACGCGGACCTGGCAGCTCGAAAACCAGCTCTGGTACAGCGCCTATCCCCGCCTGTCGGTGGGGGCGGTGCTCGGCAATGCACGGATCCGCGAGGCCGCCGTCGGAGCACTCGACGACCAGGCGCTCGGCGAGTGGCTGGAGAAGCTCTAGGGAGAGCGACGTGGACGAACAGACGCTTTCGGACATCCAGGGCTTTCTGTTGTTCGCCTATCGGCGGCTGCCGAAGTCGTACTATCTGGTCCTCCACCTCGGCGACGACCCGGGCGCCGCGCGCGGTTGGCTCGACCGGGTCCGGAGCGAGGTCCCCGGCAGCGCCAAGCACGAACGGGGCGCAACGAAGCGCGTGCACGTCGCCTTCACGGCGCGCGGGCTGGAGCGGCTCGGGGTCCCCGGCGGGGACGTGGCGGCGGCCTTCCCGCGCGAGTTCGTGCTCGGCATGAACGACCCGGATCGCTCGAAGGTGATCGGCGACCAGAACGAGGACGCTCCGGACAAATGGGAATTCGGTGGTCTGGAGACCACGCAGCGTGGACGCGCTGCTTCTCTTGTTCGGTACGGCCGATTCGATTGAGCAACTGCTGGCGGATCACCAGGCGCTGCTTTGCGACCATGGCATCCAGGTCATCGCCTGCCACGAAACGTACCGTCCCGATGATGCCCGCGAGCACTTCGGCTTCCATGACGGCATCTCGCAGCCGTACATCAAGGGCAGCGCCAGGCCGCCCCGCTCGGGCGAGCATCCGCTCGAGCCGGGCGAATTCATCCTGGGGCACATGAACGAGTACGGGCGTCCGGCGGCCTGCCCGGTCGTCCCGGCCCGGTACGGGGTTCCGCCACTTCTCGAGAGCGGAGAGGGCCACGTGCGCCTGGGGCTGAACGGCAGCTATCTCGTCTACCGCAAGATGGAGCAGGACGTGGAAGCGTTCTGGCGCTACGCATTCGACAACGCTCGCTTGACGGGCACGGACACCGTGGAGCGCGCTGCGGTGCGGCTCGCCTCCGGGCTCGTCGGACGCTGGCCGGGCGGCGCACCGCTGGTCCTGTCGCCGGACCGCGATCGCGCCGAGCTTTCGGACGAGAACCGCTTCCTGTACCGGGACCTGGATCCGCTCGGGCACCGCTGCCCTCTCGGCGCGCACGTCCGCCGCGGTCATCCACGCGACATGCTCGGCACCTCCGCTGCCCATTCGCTCACGGCGTCGTCGCGCCATCGCATCATCAGGCGCGGTCGGCTGTACGGCTCGTGGTCTCGAAACGCCCAGCGGCGGACGCCCGGCGGAGAGCTGCTCGGCTTCCGTCCTCCGGATGCCGCGGATCAGGGCGACAAGTGCGACGACAAGCGGGGGCTCATCTTCATCGCGCTGAACGCCGACATCCGCCGGCAGTTCGAGTTCGTGCAGCAGACCTGGATCAACGCCCGCCAGTTTGGAAGGCTCTACGACGAGCGCGACGCGCTGGTGGGCGCCGACGTGAGGAGCTACCACGACCTCATGAGCGGGCGGGACATACCCTGCGCGCGGAACTTCACATTGCAGGGCGAGCCTGTCAGGACCCGCCTCTTCGAGCTGCCGCGCTTCACACGGATACGCGGCGGTGCCTACTTCTTCCTGCCGGGGCGGAGTGCGCTCCGCTATCTGGCGGGCGCGGGGAGCGCGCAGACATGACCATGAAGGACTTCGACGGCCGCCTGGTAGTGGTCACAGGTGCAGCGAGCGGCATCGGTCGCGAGACCGCGCTCGCGTTCGCCCGGGAAGGGGCGCGGCTCGCTGTGTGCGACGTGGACGAGCGCGGTCTCGGCGAGATTGAGCGGGAGCTCGGAGGTCTGTGGAGCGGTGCCATCGTGCTGGCTCGGCGTGTCGACGTTGGCGACATCGACCAGATGCGCGGCTTTGCCGAGGAGGTCCACGGGCACGGTGTCGTCGACGTGCTGGTGAACAACGCCGGCGTCGGGCTTTCGGGCGGCTTCTTCGACACGTCGCTCGAAGACTGGGACTGGATCCTGAAGATCAACCTGTGGGGCGTGATCCACGGCACACGGCTCTTCGTACCGCCGATGATCGAGCGCGGCACGGGCGGGCACGTCGTCAACGTGGCCTCGGCCGCGGGCTTCTTCAACGCGCAGTCCATGGCCGCGTACGGCACGACGAAGTACGGAGTGGTCGGCCTCTCGGAAGCGCTGCGTGACGAGTTGTCCTCGAAGAAGGTCGGCGTCACCACGATCTGCCCCGGCTTCATCAACACACGTATCATCCGCACCATGCCGATGCGCGGAGAGCGCGCCAGCAACACCGACCGGGAGCGGGTGGTCGACATGTACCGGCGGCGGAACTACGGCCCCGAGAAGGTCGCCCGGGCTCTCCTCTCCGCTGTGCGTCACAACCGGGCGCTGGTGCCCGTGACACCCGAGGCGTGGGCTCTGTATGCGATGAAGCGCGCGGTGCCCGGGCTGATGCCGGCGCTGATGAAGCTCGGTGATCGCGCCATGTGGCGCGGACGCGGTCCGGCGGAGGGTTCGTGACCTCTGCTGCCGCAGCCGAGCAGGCGACGGCCGCTATCCAGCACCGCCGCGTCGACGTGGGTGGCGTCGAGCTGCATCTGGCCAGCCTGGGGAGCGGGCGGCCCGTGCTGCTGCTGCACGGCTTTCCCGAGTTCTGGTACTCCTGGCGCCATCAGCTAGACGCACTCGCCGCCGCGGGGTTCCAGGCGCTCGCACCGGATCTCCGCGGCTACAATCTGTCCGACAAGCCGCGCCGTCGTTCCAGCTACCGGATCGATCGGCTGGTGGCGGACATCGTGGGACTGATCGACGCACTCGGGTTCGAGCGCGTACCTGTCGTCGCCCACGACTGGGGCGGCATCATCGCCTACTGTCTCGCCGAGCAGCATCCTGAGCGCGTCGAGCGCCTCGCGATCCTGAACGCGCCGCATCCCGAGCTGTTCCGGCAGGCGGTACGGCACCCGCCGCAGCTCTGGCGGTCGTGGTACACGTTCTTCTTCCAGCTGCCGTGGCTGCCGGAGTGGGTCGTGACGCGGCGTCGCGTGATGGAGGCCACCCTGAGCGGCTGGGCCCGGCCCGGCGCGTTCAAGAGCGAAGACATCGACCGCTACGTCGAGGCGATCCGCCGTCCGCGCGCGGCGACCTCGATGCTCAACTACTACCGCGCCGCGTTCAGCGTCCCGGTGCGCGCGCCGAACCCGATCCAGGTCAAGACGCTGATCCTGTGGGGCGACCGCGACCGCGCGCTCGGTCCCGAGCTGCTGGACGGCATCGAGCGCTACGTGCCGGACGTGACCGTCCGCCACCTGCCCGACGCCGGCCACTGGGTGCAGTACGACGCGCCGGACGAGGTGGCGCGGGAGCTGCTCGCCTTTCTGGGTTGAGCAGGCGGCCGCACCGCGCGCAGCCGGACGTTCAGTCCTTCAGGGAGCCGCCGCGCAGATCGTAGCGCTGCAGGAGCCGGTAGAGGTACATGCGGTCCATCTTGGCCTGCCGCGCGGCCTTGCTGATGTTGCCGCCCGCGGACTCGATGAGCGCGGCGAGGTAGCGCTGCTCGAAGTCGGAGATGACCTTCTCTTTGGCGACCTTGAACGGAACCGACAGATCGACGGTCGCGGTCGTGGGTTTTGCGGGCGGCGAGGTGGAAAGCGAGCGCCGCTCGGACGCCGGTGCCGCCTGTTCCAGCACCACGGTGCGTTCGACGTAGTTCCTGAGCTCGCGCACGTTGCCCGGCCAGTCGTGCCGCTGCATGTCGGCGATCACCTCGGGCGTGAACAGGTGCGTGGCTTCCTCGGCGTTCATCGAGCGCAAAAGCACCCGCACCAGGAGCGGCAGATCGCCGAGGCGCTTGCGCAGCGGCGGAATGCGTACCGTCACTACCGACAGGCGGAAGTACAGGTCCTCGCGGAAGCTGCCACGATTGACCTCGCTCTCGAGCCGGCGGTTCGTCGCGGCGATCACGCGCACGTCGATCTTGCGCGGGTCGTTCTCGCCGGCGCGCCGGATCTCGCGTGCTTCGATGGCGCGAAGCAGCTTGGGCTGCATGTCGAGCGGCATCTCGCCGATCTCGTCGAGGAATATGGTGCCGCCGTCCGCGGCTTCGAACGCTCCGATGCGGTGGCGATCCGCGCCGGTGAAGGCGCCCTTGGCGTGGCCGAACAGCTCGCTCTCGATCAGGTTCGGGAGAGATGGCGCCGCAGTCCACGATCAGGAACGGTCGCTCGGCGCGCGGTCCGCGCCGCTCGAGCTCCATCGCAACCAACTCCTTGCCGGTACCGCTCTCGCCTTCGAGCAGCACCGTGGCGTCGCTGCCGGAGACCTTCTCGAGCACGCCGAACAAGCGGCGCATGAGCAGGGACTCGCCGTACAGCTCGCCGAAAGACGACCACTGCGGCACAGAGGCCACCGCGCCGGGCCCGAGCTCGCGCACCCGCACGACCGAATCGCCGAGCTCGATGTGGCAGTCGGGCAAGGGTAGGTCCGCGTCCCGCACGCGCACGCCGTCGAGGCGCGTGCCGTTCAGCGACCCGTTGTCGGACATCGTCCAACCGCTGTCTCCTCGCGCCAGCCGGCAATGGAACCGGGACACGAGCGGATCGGACAGGACCAGATCATTGCTGGAGTGCGAGCCGAGCCGGAACAGATCGCCGTCGAGCACGACCGAGCGCTGGCTCTGTTGCCCTGCTTCGCGTTCCACGACCAACTCGAGCCGGGGGATCACCACGGCCGTGGTCAAGCCGCCTCTGAGCGTGGGCAGGGTGCCGCCGCCCGCCCCCGAGCTGCCGGCGCTGTCTGCGGGGCTCATTGCCTCGATCCTACGCCAGCCAGGCCGCACTGCACCGCCCGAAAAAAATCGAGGGCTGGAGGCAGCAACTGCTGTCTACCGGCAGCAGCAATCGGGGGCTCAACGCATTGCGTCGTAACATCGAAATGTAGTGATTCCAGTAGGTTATGGCTCCGCCCGCTTATGGAACGACTCTTGGATGGCAGGGGCGCATGAAGCCGGTGGCAGCGCTCGTACTCGTGGGACTCCTCGGCTTGAGCCGTGGAGGCGCGGGCTACCCGGCTTCCGATCACTCTCCGTCCCCCGTCGAGGTCGCACCAGCCCGCCCCGCGACCCCGGCGGGGACGGTTTTTCCGTCCCGCAGCATCCAGGTCACTCCCGTCGCGCGCCACGCGCTCTCCGGGGACGCCATCAGCCTGACGACCCGCAGCGGCAAGCTCGTCTCGATCCCGGGTGGCTGTGCCTCGGTCGACGGAGCCTACAACGTCACGCTGCACTTCCACGGCGTACCGAAGAAGGTGGAAGCCGCATTCGAACACGCCGGCGTGCCCGGTGTTCTCGTCGTCATCAATCTGGGTATCGGCTCCGGGAAGTACGAGAAGGCGTTCGCGCGCGAGGGCGCGCTCGAGACCATGCTGCAGAAGGTCGACGACGTTGTCGGCGAGCAGTGCCCCGAGGCGGACCACCACGTGGGCCGCGTCGCGCTCAGCGCGTGGAGTGCCGGCTACGGCGCCGTCTATCGGGTCCTGTTCCACACCGACGAAGCCGATCGGGTCGACGCGGTGCTGCTGTCGGATGGACTTCACGTCGGCTTCGGCGACAAGGGCTACCGGCAGGTCGATCCGCTGCAGATGGAGCCGTACGATCGCTTCGCCGACGAGGCCGTGGACGGCCTGAAGCTGATGGCCATCACGCACTCGTCGATCGTGACGCCGAAGTACGCCGACACCACCGAGACCGGCGACTACCTGCTCCGCTCGCACGGTGTTGCGCAAGAGAGCGAGGACCGGCCCGGGCCCATCAAGGGCATGGTGGAAGTTTCGCACGGCGAGAAGAGTGGCCTCAGCATCACCGGCTACGCGGGTGCCGACAAGAAGGCGCACTGCCACCAGCTCGACTCGATCGGCACGACGCTGTTCCCGCGCCTGGCCCAGCGCTGGTCAGAGCGCTAGCGCGTCCGGACACCTGACCGCGGCCTTCGTCGCCGAGTCCGGGTCGAGGAACAGCTTGAGCGAGTCTACCTGCAGGTTCCCCTGGAAGCCGGTGACGTACAGTCCCGTGCACAAGACCTCGCGCTTCAGGCCGTCACTGTAGCGCAGCACGGACGTGTGCGCGCTCTTGCCCGCCGCTCGCACCTCGACCACGACGCCGCGATCCACGAGATCCGGCGTGTCGACGTGGATGCGCGCGGGTTGTCCGCTGTCGGTGACCGCGCCGATGCACTTGGCCGTGCCCAATCCCTCGATCCGGAGGCAGACCTGTGCGCCCGGCAGAGTGCCGCTGTTCGAGCGAACCGGGCCGACCCTGAGGAGCCAGCTCTGATCCACTTCCAGGCCGTCGCCGCAGACGCCCGGACCACAATCCCGCCCCGAGGGGCAGCACGCACAGATGCCCGCGTCGTGGTCGCAGTTGTCCGGCAGCACGGCGGTCGGCGAGAACACCGGCACCTCGCTTGCCGCCGGCGCTGCGCCCGCTTCAGGGGGGGCCGCGCTGGCGCTCGCGGGCGGCTCCGCTACGGGCAGCTGCGGCGGCGGAGTCGGTGCGGATCGCGAGCCGGTAGGTCCCACGTCGCGCAGCACGGCGAACGCGGCGCCGGCGCCTGCCAAGAGCAGCAGCACCAGGCCCACCGACAGCGCTCGACTGCGGCCGGCGGGCTCGGGCGTCGACTGCGCTGTGGGCGCTTTCGGCGCTGCATGGCCCGCGGCGCCGGCACCCGATGCCGCGGTCGGTTGTGCGGGCGGTCCGGGCTCGGGGTGCCCCAACAGCTCTGTCGGCGCCTGCGAGCGCGGCAGAGCCGTATCGACCTGCTCCGCGGTGCGCCCGAGCATCGCGCCGGGGCTGGCGACGGCGGTGGGCCCGGAGCCGGGTAGCGAGCCCGGTGCCGCCTCGGGACGCACGATCGCGCCCGTCCGCGCCGCGAGGTCGCAGCTCGCCGAGAGCTCGGTGCCGTTCTGGATACGGTCGCTGGCGTCGACCGCGAGACACCGCCTGAGCAGCTCGCCCCACGCGCCGTCGGGAAGCTGCTCGGGCCAGCTGGCTCCGCTCTCGGCAGCCCGCCGGTAGGCGAGACCGTACTCGACGAGCGAAGCGCGCTGGAGCCCGGTGGGGTGTGGGCTGCCCACTACGAGCTGCCAGGCGAGCACGCCGAATGCGAACACGTCGACGGTCGGTACCGAGCCCTTCGCCTTGAAGAACGACGGATCCACGACCTCCGGTGCGAGGAACGCGAGCGTGCCGATCACGGCGTTCAGCGCGGTGAGCGGCTGGGGGTTGCCTTCCTCCGCTGCGATGCCGAAATCGACCAGCTTGACGGTGGACGGGTCTCCGGGGTTTTCGAAGAACGAGCTCGAAACCAGGATGTTGTCCGGTTTGAGATCGCGGTGCACCACGCCCTGGTCGTGCACGTAGGCCAGCGCGTGGGCGAGGTGGCGGAGCAGGGCCGCTCGCTCGTCCGGACCGAATCGCGGATCGGTCTTCACCCGGCGCAGCGACGTACCGTCCACCAGCTCCATCGCCACGCCGAGCAGATCGCGTTTGAGATCCTCGAACAGGCCCTCGCAGTGCACCAGCGACGGGTGCTCCAGCCGCGTCAGCGCGCGCGCTTCGCGGCGCACGCGCTCGGCGTCGGCCGGGCGCGCATGCTTGATCTCGACGAGCTTCAGCGCACAGGGCTTTTCGGGATGGAGCGGATCCTCCGCCTTCCACACCGCGCCCTGACCGCCTTCCCCGAGCGGCTCGAGCAGCACATAGCGATCGATCCGCGTACCGGGGGCGAGCTCCACGGAGCGGAGTCTAGCTCTACTCCGGCGTGATGTGTCGGATCAGGGCTTCTTGAAGTGCAGGATACCCCAGGCGAGGTAGCCCTTCTTGCCCGCGTCGACCCAGTGGCCGAGCCCCTGGATCATGCGATCCACGTACGCCGCGCTCGACAGCTTGATCATCTCGTCGTAACGGGACGTGAGCTCCTCGCGCACCCGACCGTAGTGCCGCACCAGCTGCTCGGTGAGGTTCACGCACTCGACCTCTTCCAGGCCGAGCTCCCGCGCCGCTTCGCGGTAGAAGCGGAACGAGCCGAGCGAGTCGAGATGGATGCGCTCGAGTACCGGCGCGAGCAGCGTCTGGTCCGGCACGTCATCGGCCTGCATCGGATCCGTGAAGATGAACTGCCCGCCGGGCCGGAGCACGCGGGCGACCTCCTGCAGCACCTTCTTGCGGTTGCCGCTGTGCAGGATTGCGTCCTGCGACCACACGACGTCGTAGCTCTGGTCGGGCTTCGGGATTTCCTCGAAGTTGGCGTGTACCACTTCGATGAGCTCGCCCAGACCCTGCTCGTTGCTCAACTTGCGGTTGCGCGCGTTCTGGGTCTCGCTGAGGTTGAGGCACGCGACGTGGCAGCCGTGCGTGCGGGCCAGATACCGCCCCGCGCCGCCGTAGCCTGCCCCGATGTCGAGGACCTGGGCGTTCTGCCCGAGGCCCTGGATCATCGACGCGATGCGCTCGACCGTCTTCTTGCTGGCCGCGACGATGGGGTCCTTCTCGCCGTCGTACAGGCCGATGTGGATGTCTTCGCCACCCCAGATATTGAAGTAGAACTGATCGGCGTCGTTGCTGTCGTAGTACTTCTCTGCGACCTCGACGACGGATTGGGCTTGTTGGGTCACTCTCCGCCCGTCATTCGTGGAAGGTCTTGGAAGCAACGTGGACCAGGAAGTCCGGGTCGTGTTCCTTGTACGTCTCCTGGAAGTCCCCGTACGTGGTGACGTCCTGGAAGCCGACCTGCTTCACGAGGTTGGTGACGTAGCGCTTCCTCAGCGGGAACATGTTCAGATGGAACACTGAACCGTCGGGGAACTCGTAGCGGAACCGCGCCAGGCCCTCGTCCATGTGCTCCGGTTCCGCCCTCACATCGTCGCCGCAATAGTAGTACGTGTGCTTCGAGTTGAAGCCGTGATCGAGGATCGCGTCGTAGTTGCGCTGGTCCAGGATCAGCACTCCGTCGTGGCGCAATGCCGCATAGAACTCGGCCAGCGCGCGGCGCCGGTCTCGTTCGTCGAAAAGGTGCGTGAACGAGTTGCCGAGGCAGATCACCGCGTCGTACTTGTCGTGCACGTCGCGGTTGAGCCAGCGCCAGTCGGCATGGATCGTGCGGAGGATGAAGTCCTCCTTGCGGGCGTTCTCGAACGCCTTGGAGAGCATCTGCGCGTTGCCGTCGGCGCTCGTCACCTCGAACCCGGCCTTGAGTAGCTGCAGCGAGTGGAAGCCGGTGCCTGTTGCGACGTCCAGGATCTTCCGCTTTCCGAGCCGCTTGAGGAGCTCGATAAAGAAGCTGCCCTCACTCTCGGCGCGGGCGTTCCAGTCGATGAGCTCGTCCCACTTCTCGACGAAGGTCTGGACGTACTCTTCCTGGTAGTGATCCGTTTCGCGGACCTTCAGCGGGGCATCCCCGTACTCTTGCCCGCGCTTCTGGCTGTTGTTTTGCGTCGACTTGGCAGACAGCGTCATGCCACCTCGCTTTGCATGGAAATGAAGGGATGCACCGACCTGGTGGCCGGTGAAACCGGGGCTTCAACCCCTACGCCCTTTCACACACTCGTCACGGAGCAGAAAACTCCGCGCGAGCCGCGGCGGACGAAATTCGGCTCTGATAGTTAGCAAGCCTCCGCTCGCTTGTCGAGCCAGCGAAGGAAAATAGTGGAGTTCCGGCTACCTAGCCGGCAGACCGCGCGCTCTAGCTGGCCGTCGACGCGTGCACGAAGTGCGAGCGTTCGCGCACTGTCGTCCAGCGACGGAAGGTCGACAGGACGTGCTCGTCGCCGCTCTGGAGCTTCTCGAACAGGTAGTCCTGGATGCCCTTGTGCACGGCGCACAGATGGCTTTCCCGCATGCGTCCCTGGATCGACCCCTGGCTCGCGTAGTTGTGCACCGGGCAAACGCCGCAGTAGGGGTTGTAGACGCAGTTCACGCAGTCCGGCTGGGCGTCCAGATTCGAAGCGACAAGCAGCGAGCGCACCGTGTCGTGCGTCATCAGGTCCCGGTAGCTGCTCGTACCGACCTCGCCGATGAGGAATGCGCTGTCACCCATCTGGTGCACCATCCGCCCCTCGTCGCAGGTGAACACCTTGCCGTCGTAGTTGTAGGCGACCTGGCCGATCCCGGCGCCACAGGGCGAGCGGATATCGAGGAAGTTCGGGTCGTCGTTGGTGAGGATCTTGGTGAGGAAGATGGACGCGAAGCGTTCCAGGACCTGCACGCCCTCTCGGTTCAGCTCGAGCATGTAGTCGACCGCCGTGCGGTAGAAGTCGAGGTAGCGGCGCCTCTCGTATTCCACCGTGGACGCCGTGGTGCTGGCGAAGCCGAAGGGGTCGACGGGACGCAGGAACAGCGCGTGGCAGCCGAGGTCGACGTACGTGTCGACGATCTGCTTGGGATAGTCGAGCGCCGCGCGCGTCGTCGTGAGCAGGGCTTCGACGTGGTAGAGGACCGGGTCGAGACCGGACTCGATGTAGCGGTCGTTGATGCGACGGATCCATCCCGCCGCTTTCTGGTAGGCGTTGTCGCTCGGCAGGACCCGCTGCTTGTTGTGGAGCTTCTCGGGGCCGTCCACGCTGGTGCAGATCTGGACTCTGCGCGAGGCCAGGTATTCGAGCACGTCGTCGGTCATCAGGCTCAGGTTCGAGACCAGGGTGAACTCGAGGTCCTTGCCGTACGCGCGGTTCTTCTCCAGCGCGTACTCGATGAGGTGCTTGACGACCGGGAAGTTGGCCAGCGGTTCGCCTCCCTGGAATTCGATCGTTACGCGCGGAGACGTGGTTTGCAGGATCAGGTCCACGGTGCGTTCGGCGACTTCCGGCGTCATGTCGGTATCGACGCGGTCCATCGTTGCCCGGCTCGCGTGGCAGTAGACGCAGGTCTCGTTGCAGCGCAGCGTGACCACGACCACGTGGAGATTCGGGCCGTAGTTCAGGAAGCGCTTCTTCGTGCGCAGGCGCTCGGCGAGCGCGTTCCGATCGAGCCCTTCGCGGAGGAAGTTGGCGCTGGCCAGACGCTCTTCGAGCGGTGACCCGCCTTCGAGCTCACCCCGGCTGATGCGCGCCAGCTCCTCGGGGCTCACGAACACCCAATCGCCAAAGTGGCTGGTCAGGAGCACCTGTTCGCCCACGGGTCGAAACCGGAACGGGACCAGGCGCCCCGTCTCGGGGCGGGGGCCAAGCTGGATCGGAAGGGTCATTCGTGCCTCGGATCCAGCATGGCGCCGGCCCGGGGTAGGTGCCCATGACCGGCGTCATCCGGGCGCGCCGGGGGACGTGTCAACGTGGGATCGATGGGTAGCGGGCGCCGTCTGGACCTCAAGCTCGGCTTTGCGTGCAACAACCGCTGCGTTTTCTGTGCGCAGGGCGACAAGCGCAAGTCCTGCGGAGCCCGGCCCTACGACGTGCTGGTGGAGGAGCTCGCGCGCGCGCGACCGGAATGTTCCGGCGTTGTCTTCACTGGAGGCGAACCGACCCTCCACAAGCAGCTGCTCCGCTTGGTGAGCGCCGCGCGCGCGCTGGGGTACAGCAGCATCCAGCTGCAGACCAACGGACGCATGCTCGCCTATCCTTCGGTCGTCGAGAAGCTGGTCGACGCCGGAGTCACGGAATTCTCTCCCTCGCTGCATGGGTCGTGCGCCGACGTGCACGAGTCCCTGACGGCCGCCCGCGGGAGCTTCCGTGACAGCCTTTCGGGTATCGCGAACGCCGTAGGTTCCGGAGCGGTGGTCATCACCAACACCGTGATCACGAAGGACAACACCGACAGACTGAGCGAGATCGTCGCGCTTCTGGGATCGGTCGGTGTGCAGCAGGCACAGCTCGCGTTCGTGCATCCGGTGGGTACGGCGCTGGAGCGTTTCGAGGAGGTGGTTCCGCGTCTCCCGGACGTCGTCGCGCCGTTGCGACAGGCGCGGACGGTCGCGGGCGAGCTCGGGATGCGACTGGTCACCGAAGCGGTGCCGTTGTGCTTCCTTTCGGGGATGGAAGAGCTCGCCGTGGAAGAGACGATCCCCGACACCACGGTCGTCGACCTGGCCGGCCGGCTCGACTATTCGAGCTGGCGCGTGTCGGAGGGCAAGGCGCACGGTCCGCCCTGCTCGTCCTGCGCCGCCGTCAGGCGTTGCGAGGGGCCGTGGCGCGAGTATCCCGAGCGCTGGGGCTGGAACGAGTTCCAGTCGCTCGCCGCGGACCCCGTCCAGAGCGGCGGGCAGGCGCTCTAGCTCTGGGCGGCTAGCTCGGGTCGTTGCTGTAGCTGGCGGTCGCGATGTAGCGCAGCCGGCGCGAGCAATCGGCCGAGCCGGTCCGCCCGGGGCACACATGCTCGCCGTCGAAGCTGGACTGGTGCATGCGCAGTGCGCGCATGATGTCGCGCGTCAGATCGTGGCCGCCGTCGACGCAGCGTTGATCCGTGCACCCGAGCAGAAACAGCGCGGGCGCGTGCTCGACGACAATGCGGCGGATGTGGCTCGCTTCCGGAATCTGCCGGTCCCCCTCGAACTCGGACACCTCGAGACGCAGACTGGTCAGTTCTGGAACCTCGTCACACAGCCGTGCAGCAGAGTCCTCGCGATCGCGGCGCTCGCGGGCACGCTCTGCTGCCTGGTGATTGCGTCGACGACTGAACATGAACCGTTCTCTCTTTCTTTCGTGACCACCGGCAACCCCCCGCGAGCCATGATCACTCCGCGCGACAGGTTCGGGCCGGCTCCGGGGCGCCGGCCTTCGTCTAGGATACCTCTTTTTGTCGCCGGTGCACGCCTGCGCCACGCGACAAGAGGCTGGATTTCCAGGGCATTTCCGCGTCAGCGCTTTTTCGACAGCAGGTGCGCGCCGGCCTCCATCGCGACGAGCATGGCCTCGTGCTCGCCCTCGCCGGGAGACTCGTCCTCCAGGAGCGCCCGCACGATCAGCTCCGAGCTTCCGCTCTCCGTAGGTCGGACCGATACCCTGAGCGCCTGGCGCTGCCTGAGGCCCGAGCTCGGGCGTGTCGAAGGCCGGGCCGCCGGTGGCGCGCTGTGTGACGGGGCAGACCCGCTTGGGGCCGGCGCTGACTCGGGAGCCGGGGCGGCAGCGGCCTGCGGCGCCGCGGCTGGCGGATTCCGCCGGAGCCTGGGGAGCCGGCGCGGGCGGTGGAATCGAGGGGGGGATATCCAGCGCGCTCGTCAGGTCGGCGGCGGCGCGGGCCAGGCTCACTGCGCGCAGGTCCGCGCCGCTGTTGCCGGCTGCCTCGGCTGCGCGGCGGAGCCAGCGGATCGCCTCGTGGCTGTCGCCGCGGTTCCACATCGTCCCGGCAGTCTGCAGGGTCCAGGCCACGTCTTCCGGATCGCCGGGCTCGGGACCCGGGAACTCGAGTTGAGCTGTCATCGGTTCCTCCGCGCGCAGCATACACAAGATTGTCGCGGCGGAGTGAGCCTAGAGCTCCAGTTCAGCCCGCCCGCGAGAGTGGCGTCCAGTGCGCGGACCACGGCCCCGGCGCCTGGAGCTTCCTGATGAAGCCGCTCGAGGGCCGGCGCAGACGTGCCAGGGCATTGAGCAGCGCGCACGCCCACTGTTCGAAGCCGTGCTTCGACAGCACGAGCAGGGCCCCGGCGGACAGCGCCTGGGCGCGTAGCGTGTCGTCGACCCGCGCGCACAGGATCACGACCGGGACGGCGCAGCCGCGTCGGCGCAACGCCTCGATCAGCTCCACGCCGCCCAGGTGCGGCATCGCCTGCTCGCTGACGATGCAGTCGTAGCGGGATGCGATTTCCAGCGCGTCCCGCGGGTCGACAACGCGATCGGCGCTGTAGCCGAATTCGGCGAGCACCTCGACCACGTTCTCGGCGAAATCCACGTTTCCCTCGACAACGAGGATCTTCCCTCTCACCCCCCGCATCGTCCCCCCTTCCATTTCGAGGATAGCCCGTTCGAGGGAGGGCGTCGACCGCCAGGCGCCGTCCGGGGCACCTTGCCACAGGCGGTGCGGGCGCCTCGTGATCACGCAACAAGCGAGGTCGTAGGCCGACGCGTGCGCAGGATCTTCCGGGCGGTCGTCCAGCTACCTCTTGCGTGGTGCATGGGAACCGCGCGGCCAGTGCCCCGTTGCGAGCCGGGTGCAGCTGGCTCGACGATTGCAGGGTCGTAGCGGGTGGGTGTGCGCCTCGGAAGCGCGCCCGGAGAAGGGGGCGGGAGTATGGCCGAGCAGTTCACCAACCTTGTCGAGCTCTACCAGGCGAGCTGCGCTCGCTTTGCCCAGCGTCCGCTCTACGGCACGCGACGAGAAGGTCAGTGGGAGTGGCTCGGCTACGCCGAGCTGGCGCGGCTCGTCGACCAGTTCCGCGGTGGCCTGGCGCGGCTCGGAGTTGGGAAGGGCGACCGCGTCGCCATCATTTCCGACAATCGCGTCGAGTGGGTGGTGGCCTGCTACGCGACGTACGGGCTCGGGGCCGCCTACGTGCCGATGTACGAGGCCCAGTTGCCGAAGGAGTGGAAGTTCATCCTCGACGATTGCGCGGCCAAGGTCGTGATTGCGGCCAACCAGCGCATCTACGACGAACTCCAGAAGCTGAAGCCCGAACTGCCGGTGCTCGAGCACGTCGTCGGTCTGGAGCTGCCGGAAAGCGACGACGACTCCTATGCCGCCCTGCTACGCCGGGGCGAGGCGGATCCGGTGCCGGTCCGGGTCCCGCATCAGGATGAGGTGGCCGGGTTCATCTATACCTCGGGCACGACCGGCAAGCCGAAGGGTGTGCTGCTCAGTCACCACAACATCGCTTCGAACATCAGCGCGGTGCTCGAGATCTTCAGTTTCGAGCCGGAAGACCGTTCACTCGCGTTTCTTCCGTGGGCGCACTCCTACGGACAGATCTGCCGAGGTACACGGCATGCTCGCCATGGGAGCCTCGGTGGCGATCAACGACAACATCGCGCGTCTGGTCGAGAACCTGGCCGAGGTGAAGCCGACCATCCTGTTCGCGGTGCCGCGCGTGTTCAACCGCATCTACGACGTCGTGCAGGCGCAGATCCAGGACAAGCCGGCCTTCATCCGCAGTCTGTTCGGTTCCGGGATTCGGGCCGCCTCGCGCCGCGCTGCCGGGCAGCCCGTCGGCGTGTTCGCGTCGCTCGGCTTCTCGCTGGCGGACTCGCTGATCTTCTCCAAGGTGCGCGAGAAGTTCGGGGGGCGGCTCAATTACGCCATCAGCGCCAGTGCGTCGCTCGGTAGCGAGGTCGCGGAGTTCATCGACGCTCTCGGTATCCCGGTCTACGAGGCCTACGGGCTGACCGAGACCAGCCCGATCGTCTCGGCGAACCTGCCCGGACGGCGCCGCATGGGTTCGGTGGGGCCGGTCATCCCCGGTGTGCGCGTCGAGATCGACCGTTCCGTGAGCAAGGACCCCGAGGAGGGCGAGATCGTCGTCTACGGCCCGAACGTGATGCTCGGCTACCACAACCGCCCGGAGGAAAACGAGAAGGTACTGATGGCGGACGGCGGTTTCCGGACCGGGGACCTCGGACGCATGGACGCCGACGGCTACCTGTACATCACGGGCCGCATCAAGGAGCAGTACAAGCTGGAGAACGGCAAGTACATCATGCCCTCGCCGCTCGAAGAACAGCTCAAGCTGTCACCGTTCATCGCGAATGTGATGCTCTACGGTGCCAACCGGCCCTACAACGTCGCGCTGGTCGTGCTGGACATGCAGGTCGTCAGGAAATGGGCTACCGAGCACCACGTCGCGCTGGGCGAGGACCCGGCCTCGAACGAGCAGTTGCGCGAGCTCATCAACGCCGAGGTCGCCGCGCGCTCCTCGGAGTTCAAGTCCTTCGAGCGGGCGCGTCGGCTCCTGATAACCACCGAGGATTTTACGACCGACAACGACATGCTGACTCCGACGCTCAAGCTGAAGCGCCGCAACGTGCTCGCGCGGTTTGGCGCCCGGCTCGACGAGCTGTACGAGCAGCGTCCTGAGCGGGCCACGCCCAGCCGCAGCGCACGCTGAGCGGCCGCGCCGGGTCCGGCACGCGGATTGCTCGATCCGGTGTCGAGGAGTGCCCGCGTGGCACAAAACGGCACAGGGAGCTACTGATGGAGGCTACAAAATCCCCGGGAAAGAGCTGGATGGGTCTGCTGCGACTGGCGCTCCTGGCTCTGCTGGGTGTGACGCTGGTGGCATGCGGCAGCACCCCTGTCGAGCAGCGCGACCCGCGCAAGATCACCGCGCTTTCGCCCGAGCTGGCGGCGGTGGTCCAGGGCAACAACGCCTTCGCCTGGTCGCTGTACGACCAGTTGCGACGCGAGGACGGAAACCTGTTCGTCTCGCCCTTCAGCATCTCTGCCGCCTTCGGGATGACCTACGCGGGCGCGCGCGGGCAGACGGCCGCGGAGATGAAGCAGGTGCTCCACATCGAGCTGGATGACGCCGCGTACCATTCGAGCTTCGGAGCACTGCTTCAGGATCTCACCGGGCCGCACCGCGGGCGGGGCTATCAGCTCGACGTGGCCAACCGTCTATTCGGGCAGCAGGGCTTCAACTTCAACAGCGACTTCCTGCAGCTCACGGCCGACGACTACGATGCACCGCTGCAGCAGATGGACTTCACGGGCGACCCGGACGGATCGCGCCAGACCATCAACGGCTGGGTCGAGGCAGAGACGCAGAACCGCATCCAGGACCTGCTGCAGCCGGGGACCGTTACGTCGGACACGCGCCTGGTGCTGGCCAACGCCATCTACTTCAAGGCGCGTTGGGCCGCGCGCTTCGATCCCAAAGACACGCACGACGCCGATTTCACGCGCGCCGACGGTTCCACCGTGAAGGCGCCCATGATGAACAACTTCGGGACCTACGCCCTGCTCACGGATGCCGACGTGTCGGTTATCGAGCTCCCGTACCAGGACAACGAGCTGTCCATGGTCGTGATCCTGCCGGCTGCGACGGACGGCCTCCCCGCGCTGGAAGCGTCGATCACGCAGCAGAAGGTGAAGACGTGGATCGGGTCACTCAGCAAAGCCGACGAGGTGAGCGTTGGCCTACCGCGCTTCACGATGACCCACCGGGTCCCGCTCAAGCAGACCCTGGTGGACATGGGGATGAAGCTGGCGTTCAGCGATCAGGCGGATCTCTCGGGAATCGCGCCGGGCCTGATGCTGACCGATGCCGTTCACAGGGCCTTCGTGAAGGTCGACGAGGAAGGGACCGAAGCGGCCGCGGCCACGGCGGCCGTCGTCGGCCTGACGTCGGCCGGTCCCATGTTCTACGCGGACCACCCGTTCCTGTTCCTGATCCGCGACAGGCTGACCGGGAGCATCCTGTTCATGGGTCGGGTCGACGACCCGACGGCAACAGGCTGAGCCCGGCCTACCAGGCCGCGGCCTGGCGCTGGTAGCGGCTGTACGAGGTCAGGAACTGACCGTCGTCGAACTGCTGCGGGCTCAGCTCGCGGATGCCCTCGCGGCTCATTTCCAGAACGCGCGTGGCGACCTGCGAGACCATCTGGCGGTCGTGCGTCACGAAGATGCAGGTGCCCTCGTAGTTGACGAGCCCCTGGGTCAGCGAGCGGATCGCCTCGAGGTCCAGATGGTTCGTCGGCTCGTCCAGAAGCAGCACGTTCGGCTGGACCAGCATCAGGCGTGCGAGCAGCAGGCGCACCGTCTCGCCGCCGGAGAGGACGTCGGTCTGCTTGAACGGTTCGTCCTTCGTGAACAGAAGGCGGCCGAACAGCGAGCGGATCTGCTGCTCGTCGGCGCCCTGGTTCCACTTCCAGAGCCAGGCGTGGGCGGTCTCCTTGCTCTTTTCGATCTGCTCGCTGTGGTCTTGCGGCATGTAGCCGATGCGCGCCTCGTAGCCCCACTCGATCGAGCCCTCGTCCGGGTCCAGCTCGTTGTTGAACAGCCGCAGCATGGTGGTCTTGCCGATGCCGTTCGGGCCCACGATGGCGATCTTGTCCCCTCGCATGACGCTCAGGTTGAAGTGCTCGCAGATCTCGATGTCGTCGAAGCTCTTCGACAGAGCTGTAGCCGTCAGCACCTGCCGGCCGCTGGGGCGCGCCTGCTCGAAGCGGATGAAGGGTCGCTGGATGTTCGAGCGCTTGAGGTCGGAGAGCGCCTTCTTCTCGCGTTGCAGTGACTTCTCGCGGCTCTTGACCTGGCTCGCGCGCGAGCCGGCGCGAAAGCGCTGCACGAATTCCTGCAGCGACTCGATGCGCTTCTGGCGGGCCGAATTGGCGAGCTCCAGGGAGGAACGCGCTTCGGCCTTGGCCTCGACCATGTCGTCGTAGTTGCCCGGATAGACGATGACCGTCTCGTAGTCGATGTCCGCGATGCGCGTGCAGACGGAGTTGAGGAAGTGGCGATCGTGGCTGATCACCACCAGGACTCCGGCGTAGTCCTTCATGAAGCTCTCCAGCCAGCGGATGCTGGCGATGTCGAGTGCATTCGTAGGCTCGTCGAGCAGCAGGGCGTCGGGATTGCCGAACAGCGCCTGCGCCAGCAGCACCCGTACCTTGTCGCCTCCCGTCAGGGTGGACAGCAGATCCTTGTGCTGCGCCTCGGGAACGCCGAGGCCATCGAGCAGCGCGTTGGCCTCGTTCTCGGCGGTGTAGCCGTCTTCCTCGGCGATCACCATCTCCAGCTCGCCGAGCCGCACGCCGTCCTCGTCGCTGAGGTCGTCGCCCTTGGCCAGGAGCTGCTCTTTCTCGGCCATGGCCTGCCACAGCGCCTCGTTGCCCATCAAGACCACGTCGATGATGCGCTCGCCTTCGTAGCGGAAATGGTCCTGGCGCAGGACGCCGAGCCGCTTGGGTCGCTGGACGCTGCCAGCCATCGGCTCCAGGTCGCCCTCCACGATCTTCATGAAGGTCGACTTGCCGGCGCCGTTGGGGCCGGTCAGGCCGTAGCGCTCGCCTTTGTTGAAGGTGACGTTGACGTTCTCGAACAGCACCTGGGTGCCGAAGTTCATCGACAGGTCACTTACGGTGATCATGGGGCATCCTCGGGCGGGAGAGACGGGCGCCCTGGTCGCGTCGTCCGGAGCCTCTCGCGCGCAAACGCTCGGGGCCGGCGCGTGTGCGGGCAGGGGGCTCACAGGAGCCACGACGCGGAGCGGGGGCGGCTCGGGGAGCGGGAATCTAGCAGACCGCGGCCCCGTGTAAAGCAGACGGGGCAGGGGGGCCCCCGCCGGCACGGGGCCGCCCTGGCGAAGCGGACGCCCCCTGTGCTCGAATCAATGGGCCATGCTGGACCTCGAGCGGCTCGAGAAGATCAAGCTGCACCGGCGGCCCGTCGGCCAGATCCTGATCGGCAACCTGGTGCTCTGGCCCGACTACAACTTCCCGACGCGGCGGACGGAGATCGTGCTCGAGGGAATCGAGAACCTGCCGCGACAGGGCGGGGCGTTCCTCGCGATGAACCACACCGACCGGTTCAACTACTTCCCGCTCCAGTACCGCATGTACCGGTTGGGGCTGCCGTTCACGGCCACCTGGGTAAAAGGCAAGTACTACGAGAACAACGCGATCGGTGCGGCGCTGGATCTCACCAACAACATCCCGCTGCCGTCGCGCGGCTACGTCATCACCACCGAGTTCCGGAAGGCTACCGGGCGTCCGCCGGACGAGAAAGAATACCGGGTGCTGCGCGATCTCGTCGACGGCAAGCGAGCCGCCGAGGAGCCCCTGGACGCTGACGCCGGCAGCGAGCTGAAGGAGCTTCTGCACGGCACGACCGGCAGCGCGAAGCAGTTCCTCGAGCACTTCGACAGGCTGTTCGATCGCATGATCCGCCGCGTCGTCGAGCTCAACCGCCGTGCCATCCGCGATCTCCAGCTCGATGTGCTGGTATTTCCCGAAGGCACCCGCTCGCGGCGGCTCGGCCGCGGTCACAACGGCCTGGCGCAGATATCGCAGCACCTGGCGGCCGACGTGATCCCCATCGGTTGCAGCGGCAGCGATCAGCTGTACCCGGGAAGCAAGCCCTTTTCGAGAGGCGGTCGCGTCGTCTACCGGATCGGCAAGCCGCTCTCGGTGCATGGGCCGGAGCTCGCGCCGTATCGCGTGGAAGACGACGCCCTGCCGTTCACGAGCGAGGCATCCCGGCGTCACGTCGAGCGCTACGACGGGATCACCCGGGTCGTCATGAGCCACATCAACGATCTGCTGGACCCGGAGTACCAGTATTCCGGCGACGAGCCTCTGCAGAGGGCCGGGGGCGTCGACCGCTTCGTCTGAGGTGGCGCTCGTCGCCTGGAAATCGTCCCGGGGGCTGGCGGCGTGACGCGGGAGGCCATAAAGTAATATCCTCGAACGGGAGGCAGTTTGACCGACGCGGTGGATAGCGCAGCTCCGCCGCCTCCGGCGGAACCAGGATACGAAGCGGGCGAGGTTGTCGCCGGCAGGTTCCGTCTGGTGCGACTGCTCGGCGAGGGTGGCATGGGGTGGGTGTGGGTTGCTCGCGACCTGCAGCTCGACATCGACATCGCCATCAAGCTCATCCGCAATGATGTGAGCGTGCCCGCTGCGGCCGAGCGCCTGCTGACGGAGGCTCGCGCGCTGGCACGGCTCGAGCATCCCGGCATCGTCCACGTCACGGAATTCGGGCGGACCGAGCAGAACGATCCGTTCATCGCGATGGAGCTGCTTGAAGGGGAGGACCTCGGTCAGGTGATCGAGCGCGAGGAGCGGCTTCTGCCCGTCAAGGCCCTACAGCTGCTGCTGCCGGTTGCCGAGGCGCTCGGGGCGGCGCACGCGCGCGGTATCGTCCATCGCGACCTCAAACCGGACAACGTCTTCCTGGCACGCGACGACGGCAGGACGCAGCCGAAGCTGATCGACTTCGGCATCGCCAAGCTGGACCTGGAGACCAAGCACACCCAGGCGGGCGTTGCGCTAGGCAGCCCGGACTACATGGCTCCGGAGCAGGCTCGAGGGCAGCGTGACGTCGACCACCGCGCCGACATCTGGGCGTTCTGCATCCTGATCTACGAGACGATCACCGGCCACGTGCCGTTCGAGGACGCCAGCTACAACGCGGTGCTGCGCCACGTGATCGAAAGTCCTATCCCGTCGATATTCGAGCATGGCCTGGACATGCCCGAGCTGTGGTCGATCCTCGAGCGAGGGTTCGAGAAGGACCGGGAGCAGCGTTGGCAGAGCATGCGTGAGCTGGGTGTGGCGCTTGCCGGCTGGCTGATGGACCGCGGAGTCACTGAAGACGTCGTGGGCGCCTCGCTGCGCGTGGTCTGGCTCGAGCCGCCGCGTCGCAGCCTGCTCTCGCTGCAGGAATTCCAGCTCGGCAGCGGGACCCTGCCGCGCATCGACACGGCCAGCTCGATTCCTCCCATCAGCGAGGTGGGACACGAATCGCCTGCGGTGAGCAAGCGCGGGAAGGCCGCCCTTGTCGGGTTGGTGGTGTTCCTCTCCGCTGTGCTCGCCTTGCTCGTCCTGACGCATCGCCGCGTTGCCGCAGAGCGCGCGCCGGCCCAGCAGCATCCAGCGAGCCGGGGCGGCGGCATGCAGGGCGCAGCGCCGGCCGCCCGCGCGGCCGTGCCCACCGCCAAGGTTGCCGAGCTGCCGCCTCCTGTCACCGACTCCGCTTCGGCGCGCGGCGCTGCACCTCCGGCGAGCGCCGCGGTCGTCGCACCTCCGCCTCCGACCCCGCGTGGGATTTCGTCGCGCAGGCCCTCCGCAAGGGCCCACCCGGAGGTCCGCAAGCCCAGCGTCCACGCCCCGGTCCAGAACAGCCCGGGCAAGGTCGCAGAGCCCCCGGCTGCTGCGACTTCCGCACCGAAACCGCCGCCGGCGCACGAGGATCTCGGGTTCTAGCGCTTCCGCTCCGCCGCGGATCGAGCGATGGAGTCCAGGCGTTGCGCCGCGCGCAGCTGGTCGAACCCGGGGGACCTGCCGCGCACTCCAAGCGCCAGGCGGCGAAGCTCTGCAACGTCCAGGGCTTCGACCGAGGCGGCCGCTCGCTCCAACCTGGCAAGCAGCGCGTCGGTGTAGGCTTGACCGCCTAGCGACAGAAGCTCGATGCAGTAGTCGAACCAGCGGCCCTTGCGTGTCGCGGTGGCGAGCGACAGCGCGGCGCCAAGCGCCGACTCGATCGTCGCTGGCTCCACATCGCGGCGCGCGCGGGCGTCATCCATGACCGAGGCGAGGTGTGACCGCAGCATCTCTTCGGCCTCGCGTATGCGGCCCTTTTCGAGCGATCGCTCTGCAATCACGGACAGCATGAGGATGCCATTGACCTGGCGTGTGCTCACCTCGGGCGCTGACGTGCTGACCGGTTCATCCGCGGGAACAACCGGGTCCGCGCCGCTCAGCGTGTCCAGGTTGAGACCGTGGGTGCCGGATGCGTGGCGTTCGTATCCTGCCCCGCTCGTCCGGAAGGCGAGTTGCGCGTTGCCGATATCGAGGCGGTCCCCGTCGCTCAGCTTCTGTGCCCCGTCCCCAACGCGCTGCCCATTGACGAACACGCCGTTGATGCTGCCGAGATCGTCGACCGTCGCGCCCTGGTCGGTGACCTCGATACACGCGTGCCGGCGCGACACCAGAGGGTCGTCGAGCACCACGTGACACGCCGCGCTGCGCCCGATCAAATACCGGCCCGGAACGAGCAGGATCTCCGTGCCCTGGTACGAGAGCCGGACGGGCGTTGGGGCCGTCGGCGCCGACGGAGCATCGTCTGCATCGGGACTGGCCACTGCTCTTCGTTTCTATCACCGGTTCCCGGCGCACGAAAACGGTCCTTGCCTGTCGCTGTGATTCCGGCGAGTTCCGGAGCACCGGGTGCGGCGGGGAACAGAAGCGGCGCGCGTCGCGCTACTTGCCGGAGCCCGAGCGTACTCCGCTGGTCGGACCGTTGCCCCAGCGCTCGATGACCTTGCGATCGGCGTCGGTCAGCCGGGCGTGGGGGTGCATCGGGACGTAGTACCACTCGGGCATGTCGCCCTCGGAGACCTCGTGGCCGGCCTTCCGCTGCTTCTTCGCACGTTGCGAGGCGTCGAGCTTGCCCCACTCCGTGAAGTTCAGGTGCTCGCGGCCTTCGCTGACGTCGCTTGCCACGAGCCACGAGACAGGCGCGACGTGGCTGTACCAGGGCCACACCGTCTTGTTCGAGTGGCAGTCGTAGCAGGCCCGCTGCAGGATGGCGCTCACCTCCGGCGGTGCGTCGATCTCTCCCGCGCTGGGCGGATTCGTGCCGCCCACGGGAATCAGTTGTGCCAGCCCCAGAAGGGCGATAGTGCCTCCCAGCGCGTACCAGATGCGTCGTTTCAATGTGACCTCGCCGATGGAATGGAGGCTGCGCCGGCGCGCAGCGACAGCATGTCCCAGTTGCAAGCCGCCGGTGCAGGGCTCCGTCCCCGACAATGCGCAGGATCTGCGAGGCGGGCAAGGGGGCTGCGCGTTGTCAGCAGGGTGGCCCCGCCCGACTTGCAGCGGTCCCATAACGCTGTAGCCTGGCCCCGCTCTGGAGAGGTGAATTCCATGTCCGCGATCATCGACACCGTCCTTCTGCTCGCCCTGCCCGCTTCAGGAAAGTCGGAAATCAGACGCTACCTGTCCCTCGTTCCGCCACACCGCCGCCAGGAGGAGTTCGGCGTCGGCGATACGGTGCAGCTCGACGATTTCCCCTACGTGCACCTGATGCGAAGCATCGATGACGCCCTCGAGGATCTCGGCAAGAGTCGGATGTTCTTCAGCGCCGGGGACAAGCCGTTCGAAAACCCCGCGGACTGGGGGACGCTCGTCCAGTTGGTCAACGAGGACTACTCGGATCTGCTCGAGCGCCGCGCGGAGGAGTCCGGACCGGCTGCGAGGCGTCTGATGGACAGGCTCGACAGAGCCGCGGAACGAGTGGGGATCGCACCACGTCTCGCGGCGCTCGAAGAACCTCTGCGCGGGAAGCTCGCCGAGCGGATCGAGGGGCTGGCCGACGGACTCCTTCGCGACAAGTTCGATGCCTATCCCGATCGCCTGGATGACAAGACCATCGTCGTGGAATTCGCGCGCGGCGGACCGCAGGGTTCGACCCTGCCGTTGCCGGAACCCTATGGCTACGGGCATTCGTTGTCGCTCCTGTCGAAGGAAATCCTCGAGCGGGCGAGCATCCTGTACGTGTGGGTCACCCCCGAGGAATCGCGCCGCAAGAACGACGCACGCGCCGACCCCGACGATCCGGGCTCGATCCTGCATCACGGCGTGCCTCTGTCCGTCATGCTGAACGACTACGGATGCGACGACATGGAATGGCTCGAGGAGCACAGCGACCAGCCGGGGACGGTGTCCGTGGAGGCGCACGGACAGCGCTTCCACCTGCCTCTGGCTCGCTTCGACAACCGCGAGGACAAGACTTCCTTTGTGCGGGAAAACCGCGAAAGCTGGCCCGAGGAAGCGGTGGACGCACTCCACGCGGAGCTCCGGAAGGCATTCGGCACGCTGCTGTCGCGTAACGCTCCGGTGCGATAATTCCGCCTCGGCGCTAGCGGTGCCCGAGCCGCGCCACATCGAGTATGCTCGGGACGGCCGAAGGCCGACTGCGGGAAAGCAAGGATGGGCGACGACCAGAGCACGGGGCGGACCAGCAGCAGGCCAGTCACTGTGCCGCCGCGGCCAGCCAGCGTGCCACCGCGCCCGGGCAGCGTGTCGCAACCGTCGCGTCCGCCTCCGCCGCCTTCCCGCCCGCTGCAGTCGCGGCCACCCCCGCCGCCTTCCCGCAATGGGCCGATCGTGCCGTCGCGTCCGCCTCCGCCGCGCTACGGTCCGGGCGCCGTGTCGCAACCGTCGCGTCCGCCTCCGCCGCCTTCCCGCCCGCTGCAGTCGCGGCCACCGCCTGCACAGCCACCGCCTGCACAGGGTCCAGTGGCTTCGTCCGCGCCGCCGCGTCCACGCGTCCGGCACGACACGCCCACCAGCGTGGCGCCGCCGCCGACCGCGCCCGACAGCCGTCCGCCCGCGTCGGCGCCTGCGACGAAGGGGCCGATCAGCGCATTTCCGCACAGCATGCGGCCTGAACCGGAACGCCGTATGGGTGTGCCTTCGGCGCTTTCGTCGCGTCCTCCGCCGCCGCAGGGGACCGACCCGCAGCTCGAGCAGCTCAGGCGGGTGCTGTCGCGGAAGGAAAGCGAGATCAGAAAGCTCACGACCGAACGCGGATTGTTCCAGGGGCGGATCGCGGAGCGGGATGCCCGCATCCGCGAGCTCGAGGCGCGTATCGAACAGCTCGGCGACGCCGAACGGCGCATTGCCGACATCGAGACCAAAGCCCGCCGCGAGCGCGAGCGGCTGGAGGCCCGCATCGCCGAGATGGAGGCGGCGTCCAGGCCCGACGACCCGCGCGTCACCGAGCTCGAGGCAGAGCGCAGGCTGGCGACCGAGCGGAATTCCGGGCTCGAGGCCCTGCGCAAGCAGGATGCGGAACGGATCGCCGAGCTCGAAGCGCAGTCCCGGACCGATGCCGGCCGGATTGCGGAGCTCGAGCAGGCCAGCCGCCGCGCGGCGGAGCGCGCCGACGAGCTCGAGGAAACGCTGGCCTGGCAGCCCGAGCCCGAGGATGACCTGAAGCGGATCCAGGGCGTCGGACCTGCGTTCGAGCGCCGGCTCAAGGCGCTGGGCGTGCGCACGCTCGCCCAGGTGGCGGCCTGGACGCCGGAGCAGCTCGAGGACATCGCGCGGCAGCTGAAGGTGCAGCCCGCGCGCATCCTGCGTGACGACTGGGTGGGTAGCGCGAAGCGGCTGGCCGGACGCGATTGAGCTCTAGTTCGCTCCGAGGACATGCCCTGCGGGGCATACTCACTGCTCGAACTTGGCCGCGTCCCTCTGGTGGTAGGCTTCGAGCTTCCGGTATAGCGTCTTGCGGTCGAGCCCCAGCACACGGGCCGCCGCCGCTTTCCGCCCTCCGACCGCGGCTAGCACCTGCTCCACGTAGCGGCGCTCGATCTCCTCGAGCGGCGCGAGGGCCGAAGGATCGGAACCGACCGCAGGCGGTGTCGAACCGTGGTGGATCCTGATCCGGTCCGGGAGATCGTCCAGCGTGATGCGGTCATGCGCAGCCAGCGCAACTGCGTGCTCGATGCAGTTTTGCAGCTCGCGGACGTTTCCGGGCCACGGATACGACATCAGCCGCTCGGCGGTCCGGCTGGTCAGGGCCGTGACCGGTTTGAGCGAAGAGCGTGCATAGACATCCACGAAGTGCTGCGCGAGCAACAGGATGTCGTTGCCCCGTTCGCGCAGCGGCGGCACCGGGATCTGGATCACGTTGATGCGGTAGAAGAGATCTTCACGGAAACGATGCCGCTCGACGGCGATCTCCAGATCGTTGTTGGTGGCCGCGATGATCCGGACATCGATGGGAGTCTCCCGGTCCGCTCCCACGGGTCTGATGCTGCGCTCCTGCAGCGCGCGCAGCAGCTTGGCCTGGAGCCCGAGGGGCATGTCGCCGATTTCATCGAAGAAGAGCGTGCCGCCGCTGGCGCGCAGGAGGAGGCCGGCACGATCAGCGCGCGCGTCCGTGAACGCGCCGCGCGCATGCCCGAACATCTCGCTTTCGAGCAGCGGCTCCGGCACGGCCGCGCAGTTGATCGCGACGAGAGGTGCGTCGCGCCGGCGACTGCGCGCGTGCAACGCCCTGGCGACGTGCTCCTTGCCCGTTCCGGTTTCTCCGGTCACCAGAACGGTGGCGTTCGAGGCGGCTACACGATCGATCAGCCTGAACAGCGCCTGCATCGGCGGACTTGCGCCGACCATGCCTTCGAAGTCGACCATGGCGGAGCCTGCTTCGCTCAAGCGCGTGACTTCTTCGCGCAGGGCGTTGCGCTTCGCCGCGCGTTGGAGCGCATGCGTGAGGGCTTCCACGTCGACCGGCTTGGGAATGAAGTCGTAGGCTCCGACGCGGATTGCCGCGATGGCCGACTCCAGGCTGCTGAACGCGGTGACGACGATCACGGCGATGCCCGGCTTCTGTTCGAGCAGTCGTTCACACAGCTCGATGCCGCCGATGTCGGGCATGTTGAGGTCCGTGACCACCGCATCGAATGGCTGGTCTGCCATGCAATCGAGCGCTTCACGCCCTGACCTTGCAGCCGTCGCTTCGAATCCAACCAGCTCCAGCAGCTCGACAAGCGATCGGGCCGCTACGACATCGTCGTCGACGATGAGAACGTGCATGTTTTCCCCCCTGGGGCAGTACGCCCCATGAGGGCAGAGTAGCACTCCGCCACGTCTTTTGAAGAGCCACATTGCGCGACGCGTTGGCCGGCGGGACGGTCGACGGTCGGCGGTCGGCGTGGCGAATTTGTGCCCCGGTGCGTGGCAGAGCGTCACGCCGGATTTCGAGGTGCTAGCCGCTGCCGCCGAGCGTGAAGTAGGTCGCCCGCCGTCCGGAGCTTGGTGGCGCCTGATCGAGACACTCGAAACAGAAGACCGGCAGGTCCGGAAAGTCGGGTGCACGGAGCCGATGGCTCGTGCCACACGACGCGCAGAGATCCACACCGCGCTCGCCGGGGAGGATCCCAGCGGACCTCAGGTCGCGTCTCGTCAGCACGCCCGATAGCCGGCCTTGTCGCTCGTCCAGCACCGGCAGACAACCGACGCCGCACTCGAGCATGATGCTGGCTGCTTGAACGAGAGTGTCGGTCTCGCAGGTCCAGATCACGGGCGACCGCATGTGACGTACGACCAGGGCGCCCGGCATCGACTCCGCCAGATCGCACTGGCAGACGACGCCCACCAGCGTCGAGTCGTCCACCACCAGCAGATGATGGACGCCGTGTGCCTCGGTGATGCTCCGGGCGGCATCGACAGCTGCACGGGCATCGACGAGCACGGGCTTACGGGACATCAGCTCGGAAACAGTACGCTCCATGCCTCTACCCCCCGGCGTGCGCTACGGCACCACCGTGGTCCATGTCACCTCCGCGATCGTATTCCCCTGGATGTAGTCGGTCAGATACTGGATCTCCTGGCGATGCTCCCTCGCCAGTCGCTTGACGATGTCCCCGATGGACACGATTCCCGAGAGCCGGCCGTTGCTCATCACGGCCAGCTGCCGGACGCGATGCTCGGTCATCAGGTTCATGCACTCGGCGATGCCGGTTTCCGGTGAAACGCATACGATTTCGGGCGACATGATCTCGAAAGCGCGTGTCGTCTTCGATGTGCGTCCTTCCAGTGCGACGCGTCGCAGGTAGTGGCGCTCGGTGAGGATGCCTACCGGGACATCATCGTTTACGACGACGAGCGAGCCCACGTCGTGCTTGACCATTTTCTGGATGGCTTCGTAGACGCTGGCGTCTTCCTCGATGGTGTAGACCTGGCTCCCCTTCGTGCGAAGGACATCTGCTACGTCGGTCATAATTCTCCCCTGGGTGACGCGTCGCGGGACGCGACGACACTCACCTACAAAGGAGCACACGGCATGCCAAGACCGCTCAGATCGGGCGACGCGCCGCGGCATGCACGCTGCGCACGATGCGCGGCAACCCGGCCAGGAAGATCGCCCCGTCGATCTGCGACACCTGCGCGTTGGAGACGAAGTCGTTCCAGAAGTAGCGGTGCAGGCCGCGCTTCATCAATCGCGCGTAGGCTCCGGCGCGCTCGGCAGGCGAAACGGTAGCGAGCGCGTCGGCGAGAAACTCGCGCCATTCGCGTTCCGCTGGTTCCGTGATCACGTACGGCGTCGTCACTATCAGCTCCCGCCCGGGACCGTGTTCGGGCAGGGGCACGAAGCGAGCCAGCCACATCTCGCCCGGCTGTCCGTTGTAGGCGCCGGTGACCATGCGGAGCCCGGGCTCCTTCTCGACGACCAGCTCCCGGAGCAGAATGCCGTCGTCGCCGTACCCTTCATGCACGTACAGGCCGAGTCGCGATTTCTGCGCGCGCTCGAGCAGTTCGGTGAGCTCGTTGCGTGCGCCAAGCTCACGCTCGACATCCACCAGCAGCTCGCCGAGCGACCGACGGCGGGGTCCCGCGTAGAAGTCGAAGTACGCCCACCACGTGAACGGCGAATCCAGGTTCCGCTTCGACAGAGGCGGCGCGGGCGCATAGCAGCGTTCGGCGTCCTCGATGAGCGTCCGCAGGCGCGCGCATTCGGGCTCGGCCAGGACGGCCTTGGCCAGCTCCAGCACCCGCAGCATCCCGCTCTGGAAGCGATCGGCCGGCGACGGCAGAGCGGGTCGCATGTTCTCCAGGCGAAGCGGGGACATGTTCCCCGAGCCGGTGTTCTGCAGCGAAGCGGCCAGGCGTGCCGGCAGCGGACGCCTCGTCCGGGCGCGCGAGCGCGACGAAACCCTCTCCTCCATTGTTCCCCCTCCTGCTCTCAAGCGGAGCACGCCAAAGGCCTGCTGTCCAGCGAACGGCCCGCGCTCGTCGCGGCGTACCGCTTGACTGTAATTGCTTCGCTCAAGGACAGGTGAGGCCGGAGCCCCACAGCTCGTAGCCGCTGTCGCTGCGCACCAGGAAGACCGACAACACGTGGTCGCCAACCCGCCACAGTGCGCCCTGGCCCGAGTCCTTGCCCTCAGGCGAGAGCGTGACGGGATCGCCGGAGGGAGCCAGGTTTGCATCGAGCGTCTGGGCGCGAACGGTGCGCGAGCCCGGCTTGCCTTCGGTCCACTGGATCAGCCATCTTCCGCCCGGCAGGCCAACGGCGGCCGGTGAGATGCCGTCGCCGCCGGGACCACCGCTCGGCAGCTCGAACTGTTGCGAGGTGCGCGGCGCCTTGCCCAGCGCGGCGTGCGCAAGCCGCACGGTCCAGGCGGCGTCGTCGCTCGGGCGCGCCGCGAAGGTGACAAGCACCTCGCGATCGTTGACTGCTATGTTCGGCGTGCCAACGCGAGGGCCGTCCGCCTTGATCTCCACCAGATCGGTCTTCTTCTCGCCGTCGGGCGTGAGCCAGCCGACGCGCACTTCGCCGTCGCGCCCGCCGCGGCGGAACGTGACCGCGTGGCCTACGCCGTGGACGCTCACGACGCGTGGCTCGGTGATGCGCTGGTCGCCCGCGCCCGGCCAGATCGTCTCGGGCTCGCCGTAGCCGATGGCACGCGCCACACCGGCCTTGGTGATGCCCAGGATGAACGGTGGAGCGGCGTCCACCGTGTGCGCGCTCTGGAGCGGCGAACCATCGCGATCGACTGCAAAGTCCAGCTTCTTGCCGCGGACCAGCGGCACGACACCGAGCACGTTGTGCTCGCCGTCGCGCGAGAATTCCTGCGTGAGATCGAGCGATGCGGGCTCGACCTTCACGCCGATGGCGGCCGTCGGCGTCGTGGCAAATCCCAGCGCCACCTCGCCCCCCGGAGCTGTTGCCAGATAGGGCGGTACCCGCACCGCCGTCTTGTCCGCGAGGCGCGAACCGTGTTTCGCCAATGTGCACGCAGCGTGCGCGGGCGCTCTCGCTGCCGGGGTGCCGGCGCTGGCCTGGGCAGAGCTGCTCGTGGCGGTACCCGCCTTGGCCGGGGTGGCGCTTGTCGCGCCAGCGCTGGAGCCGCCTCCGCGGAAGAGCGAGACAACCCCGGCGATCAGCAGCACCACGAGCGCCGACCCCACGATGCCGACCACGAGCGCGACGCGGCGGCGCGCGCCCGACGCGGGTCCAGGAAACGCCGGATCGAGCGACTGCGCCGCGTCGTCGAAGGGATCGGCGCTGGTGTGCGGTGCCCCGGCGCCCGGATCCCCGAACACCGGCAGAGGCGCTGCTGGAGCCGCGGCCGCCTCGGGGACGCTGTCCCGGTCGAGCTCGGCACTCCACGACGGCAGCGGCGCCTCGTCCGGAGCGTCCAGCTTGATGTGCGTGGGCAGCTCGCTTTCCAGGTCGGAGTTGTCGAAGACCTGCGTCGGCAGCTCGTTCTCGGGGTCGGATGGGACCGGGACGATGTGCTCCTTGCCGCCCTCCATGGGAGGGATCATCAGCGTGGGGAGCTCATGGTCGGGATCGGATGGAACGGGAACGATCGGCTCGTTGCTCTCCGCGAGCGGCGCGGTGACCTGGGTCGGTGCCTCGTGGTCGGGGTCCGAGGCGACGGGGACGATGGGCTCCGGTTTCTCCTCGGCGGGCGGCTTGTCGCCCGTAGTTCCCGAGCCCACGTTGATGATGAGGCTTGGACGGACGCTGGACGCCGCAGCGTCCTCGTTGGCCGGTGCGGAGGAGCGGCTCGGTGCCGCTGCGGGCGCGGCATCGGGCTGGGTCGCATCGGGTGCAGGAGCAGCCTCCGGTTCGGTGGCTGCGGTCGCCTCCGGCGCCGGCGCTGCGTCCGGCTTCGTGGCATCGACTTCCGTGGTTGCGGTCGGCTCGGCCGCGCCGGGCTTCGGGGAGCTCGTTCCGGCAGCCGCCGCGGCGGGCGAGGAGACTTCCTCCAGCTCGGCGTCGATCTCGACCAGAAGCTCTTCTTCAATTGGCGCTGCTGCGCGCGGCGGCGGTGGCGGTCGTCCGGACGGGCGTCGTGGTGGCGGCGGCGGTCGCGTGGACGGTCGGCGCGGAGGAGGTGGGCGACCCTGTCCCGACGTGCTCGAAGACGATGCCAGCGGGCGAGGCGGAGCACCGGGGGCCCGCCCCCCAGGGCGCGGCGGAGGCTGCGAGCTGCCGCTCCGCAGCGGACTGGCCGCGGGTCGAGGCGGGCCCCCCGGGCGCGGCGGCCCGCCGAGCGTCGGCTTCGGGAGCCCGAGCAGGGTGCGTTTCGGCGCCTGGGGCTGCGCTGCAGGAGCGGACGTGTAGCGTTCGAGCGGGGGCGCTGGCGGGCTCACGACCGACGCGTCGAGGCGCGGCTCCACCGGCGTCCGGAGCTTGTGTCGTGGCAGTGCATCGGCCAGGTCAGCAACTTCGGCGGCCTGCAGCCATCCGGCCCAGCCCTCCGTCCACACCAGCACATCCGGCGCGAGCACGCCGCTCCGGAGGTGGGCCCGAAGCTCCTTGCCGTCGACCGTCTTGAGGTCGCCCTGGCTACTGGCCCACCACCACCATTCCTCGTCGTGACTCACGGCACCCGAAGCTACCCCCCGCGCGCCCCGCGCGACAAGCGCCCTCGAACACTACCGGATCGCGGGCCGGTCCGGCCGGGACGCCCGCGCTCGGCCGTCTTGCCAGCTGTTTGCTAGCGCGGGCTGCGTCGGGTTGACGGGTCGCGGAGCGCGCCCCAGAAGACTGTCGTGGCTCTAGTCCGGTCCGTCGTACTGCTGGTTGCACTGTCGATCGCTCCTGCTGCGGCCGCCAAGGACGCGCCGAGCAAGGACGAGATCCGCTTCCGGAGCGTGACCCGCGACAATGCCGGCGTGGTGCTTTGCGGCCTGTTCAAGCAGGGGGGCTGGTTGAAGCAGCCCGTCCGGTCCGCGCGAGCGACGGTCAGCGGCCGCGTCGCAGTCTGCGTGTTCCGGGACGTGAAGCCGGGCGTCTACGCGATCTCGGCCTTTCACGACGCGAACGACAACGGAAAGCTCGACAAGAACTTCATCGGCATACCGACGGAGGGATTCTGTGCGTCGCGCGATGCGCGTGCCCGCTTCGGGCCGCCCAGCTTCAAGGACGCGCGCTTCCGTTACAAGGGCGGCGTGTCCTCGATGCAGGTACGCATGCGATATTTCTAGTCGGTGCAGCTGACGAAGGGAGGTCACATGAGCGATTCCGACCGCGTCGAGCCCTGCTATTCGGAACGACTGGACCGGGCGCTGTCGTTCGCAGCCTGCGAGTTCAGGCATCGCGTGCGCAAGGGCACGGGCGTTCCCTATCTGACGCATCTGCTCGGCGTCATGGTCCTCGTCGCCGAGCACGGCGGCGACGAGGAACAGATGATCGCCGCGCTGCTCCATGACTATCTCGAGGACATCGACGGCTCGAGCGTCGAGACGCTCGAGCAGCAGTTCGGCGAGCGCGTGGCTCGCTTCGTGCTCGCGTTGAGCGACACCACGGTGCGCCCCAAGCCGCCCTGGGAGGAACGCAAGCGCCGCTACATCGAGCAGGTGGCGACGGAGCCGCCCGACCTGAAGCTGGTGAGCGCAGCCGACAAGCTGCACAACGCCAGCTCGCTGTTGCGCGAGCACGCGGACGTAGGTGACCGTCTCTGGGACCGCTTCAACGCCACGCGCGATCAGACGCTCTGGTACTACCGCGAGATCATCCGCGCGCTCGGCCACGACTGGCAGCACCCCTTGCTCGACGAGCTGACCTCCGTCGTCCGCGCGCTGCACGAGCGTGTCGAGGTGGAATACGACTCGCGGTGAGCAGGCTCAGCACCACCTGACGCGGACGCGGTAGGTGATCTTCGTCTTGGCGTTGGCCGGGACCCTCACGGTGAAGGTGAAGGTGTGGGCGTCCAGCTTCTTTGTCGGGTGGCTGGAGGAGAGGATCGACCACTCACCGCCGATGGGCTCGAAGTCCTCGACCGTGACGGCGCTGTTCTTGTGGTTCCTGAGCTCGATCTGCCATGCGCTCTCGGACGCGCAGGTGCCGAGCGTCTTCCAGTCGGTCTGCTTTCGCTCGCCGACCACGTCGAAGGCCTCGCCCATCTTGATGCGGAGCTTCTCGTCCTTCGGCGTGTGGTCGATGGAGTCCTCGCCGATGAACTGTTTCTGTCCCGAGCTGTCGGCCTTGTAGACGCGGACGGTGCCCTTGGGCAGCGGCATGCCCATGTGGTTCTGCCTGGAGTTCTTGATGTCGAGGTAGACGCCCACCTTCTGGTTCGACATCACCTGTCCGTAGCGTCCGCGGTACCAGTACTGCTGGCCGTAGAAGATGAGCTTCTTGTCGACGTGTAGGCCGGCCGCCTGGAGCAGCGTGACCTGCTTCTGCTCGTTGTCGAGCACGTCGGTTGGATGCGAGAGCGTGTACAGGTGGTACTCGAAGAAGCCCTCCTCGTGGAAGCTGGGCGCTTTGGCGGCTCCGCCCATTGGCGCGGACATCCTCCCGTAGCCGGTGCTGCTCGTGACCCGGTTCACGTCGCCGGCGACGAGCTTGAGGTGGGCGTTCTTGTAGGAGGCGCCAGAACGGTTGTCGAGCGTGACCCAGCCGGTGAGATCGCCGCGCCGGTCGTTCTTGCCGATGACCAGCACGTAGTCGGCATGCCAGTTGATGCCGCCTGTGAGGTAGGTGGCCTCGACGCGCTGGCGCGGCTGCTTGCTCTGTAGCTTCCAGACGAGCGTGGGCTTGGCGATGAGGTTGTCGGGCACGCTGGGAAATGCGAAGCGCCCTGGGAAACCGTAGGTGACCTCGCCGTTCACGCGCACGACGGCCTGGCCGTTCACCACACTGAGCAGGTCCGCGTTGTAGACGATGTCGCGCCCGCGCTTGTCGTCCCAGCGGTAGAGCTTGACCTTCTTGCCCACGTATTTCTGCAGCAGCTTCTGGGGGCTGAGCAGGTCGTAGCGGTAGTTCTGCTCGAGCACGTCGAGCGCGCCGGGATTGGTGAGCGACTTGATGTGCACGGTTGCGGGCTGGATGCGCGAAGCGACATCGCGGAAGTCGAGCGAGACCTGCCCCGTGCCGAGATCAACGTCGCGCACCTCGCGCACCAGCCCCAGATTCTGGTTGTAGACGGTGATGTCCACTTCCTTGCGGTCGGCGGAGGTCGAGTGCTTGCCCGCCGGTGCCGCGTGGGCGGTGGAGCCGGCGAACAGGCCGGCTGTCACCAGTATCGCCAGCGTGCCCGGGGTCTTGAGCTTCGTCGCCATCCTGGTTGTCCTTGCAATAGTCGAGGAATCCATGTGCTCGTCCCTGTGGCGTCTCAGCACCAGCGCAGCCGCACGCGGTAGGTGATCTTCGTCTTGCCGTTCGCCGGCACGTTCACGGTGAACGTGAACGTGTGGGCGTCCTTCTTCTTCGCCGGATGGTTCGACTGGAGGATCTCCCAGTCGCCTCCGATGGGCTCGTAGACCTCGACCTGTTCGGCCTTGTCCTTGTGGTTCCTGAGGTCGATCTCCCAGGCGCGTCTCGTACGTGCACATGCCGTACGTCTTCCAGTCGGTCTGCTTGCGATCGCCGACAACGTCGAAGGCGTCGCCCATCTTGACGCGGATCTTCTCGTCGCGCGGGGTGTGGTCGATGTTGTCCTCGCCGATGAACTCCGTCTGGCCCGAGCTGTCCGCCTTGTACACACGAACGGTGCCTTTCGGCAGCGGCATGCCCATGTGGTTCTGCTTCGAGTTCTTGATATCGAGGTAGACGCCGACCTTCTGATTCGAGACGACCTGGCCGTAGCGCCCGCGGTAGTAGCGCGCCGCACCGTAGAAGATCAGCGTCTTCTTGATGCCGATGTCGTGCGCTTCCAGCAGGCTGACCTGCTTCTGCTCCTTGTCGAGCAACGTGGTCGGGCGATCGAGCGTGTACAGGTGGTACTCGAAGAAGCCCTCTTCCTTGAACTGGGGCGGGGCGGGCGCCTCCGCGGCCTGGGCCTCGGCACGCGCCAGGACGGTGTCGACCTGCGCCACGCGCTGCACGTCGCCCGCCACCAGCTTGAGCTTCGCGTCCGCGTAGTCCGTGCCGCTGGTATTGGACAGCGTGACCCAGCCGTTCAGGTCGCCACGCGTGTCGTCCTTGTTGATCACGAGGACGTAGTCCGCGCTCCAGCTCAGGTTCTTCGTCAGATAGGTGACCTCGACCTTCTGGTGCGCTGTGCTGCTGCCCAGCAGCCACACCAGCGTCGGCTTCGCGATCAGGTTGTCGGGTACTTTCGGGAAGGCGAAGCGGCCGGGGTAGCCGTAGGTGACCTCCCCGTTGATGCGCACGACGGGCTGGCCGCCTTCCACGCTCAGGATCTCGGCGTCGGTGACCTCGTCGCGACCGGTTTTCTCGTTCCAGCGGTAGAGCTTGACCTTCTTGCCGACGTATTTCTCGAGCAGCTTCTGGGGGCTGAGCAGATCGTAGCGGTAGTTCTGCTCCAGCACGTTCAGGGCGTCGGGGCTGGCGATCGAGCGGATGTGCACCGTCTCGGGCTGGATGTGTGCGGAAACGTCGCGGTACTCGAGCGACACGCGCCCGGTGCCGAGATCGAGATCGCGGATTTCGCGGACCAGACCGAAGTTCTGGTTGTAGACCGTGATCGCGACGCTCTGGCGCTCGGCCACGGTCGATTTCTGCTCATGCACCGGACCGGCGGCCCGGGTGGGCGGCTTCGCGGGTTTCCGGGCACCGCAGGCGACCAGCGAAAGCCCCAGCAGCGCGAGCGCGACCTGCCGCCGGGCGGATGGGGAACGGAACGGCGACAACGAGCTCATGGCATTTTCCTGCACACAGGCGATAGGCAACGCCCGCCTGGCGGGCGGGCTGGACGGATACAGTGCTACCGACGACGTACCACCCAACGGGACAACCCCGACGCACCTTACAGCGCCGCGGAGATCGCTCCTAGCCCGGTCGCCCCTCGTCATGCCTTCGTCATGATCGACGACAACTTCTGTCTTTCATCCGTCCCTTGACGACGGCGCTTGGAAGCAGCACAGAAAGGGTGCGACCGAGCACAGCCTACGAGGCTTGTGGAGTTGGGAGGGCGTTCGATGAAGGCATGTCACGTCCGGTTCCGCGGCGTCACCGCAACGGCGGAGCTGCTGCGCGTGATCCGGGAGCACGAGGGCATTTTGCAGCAGAAGCTCGAACCGGGAGAGCGCTGCGAGTCGGTGCTGCTCGAGTGCGTCGACGACGGGCAGGTCCGCGTCACGCTGCGCCTGCGCCTGGGCGCCACCGGTGACATGCACGTCTACCAGTACGCCAGCGACGCCCTCGGCGCCGTGCACCAGGCGTTCTACCAGGCCTTCAGGCGCGCACAGCAGCAGAGCCCGCCCAGCTCGGGGGTGCGTTCAGCGCGGCCCGGGCTGCGCCGCACCGGCGGCGAGTCGTTCCGGAGAGCCGGCACGGCTTGATCGCGGGGGGGCGCCCTGACCGGAGCGCGTCAGCGCCCGCGCCGATGCGGCCTGGCAGGGGCTTCCGGCGCGGCCTTGCGCTTCGGCGCTGCGCGCTTCGGCGCTGCGCGCTTCGGCGCTGCGCGCTTCCCCGGGTGGCCCTTGGGCTTGGACTTTGACGGCGGGCGCGCGCTCGGCGCCGGGCGCGAGCGCGGCGCCGCGCGCGGAGGTGGGGCCCGCCGCACCGGCGCGGTGCGCGGAGCCGCGCGCCGCGAACCCCGCGGCGCGGTGCGCGGAGCCGCGCTGTCCGGAGCCGCTCGCGCCGGCCACGCCGGAACAGCTCGCCCAGGTCGTGGAGAAGCCGGCTGGCGCTGCGTCACCCGGGCCGACGTGCTGCGGCGCGCGGCGAGCACAGCCCGCGGACTGGGCATGACGCGTGTTCTCGGCATGGCCGATGCAGGGACGTGCGTGCGTGACACCGGTGGCCCCATCAACGGGCTGCGCGCGGGCCGGTGATAGCGCTGCGTGTGGGAGGCGACGAAACGAAGCCGTGAGCGCGGCACCAGATGGCGCCGGAGCGAATGCCCGAACACGTAGTGCGAGTGGCAGAACACGAACGGCAGCGGAGGGCGATGGTAGAGCACGACCGCGACGCCGCCGAACCAGACGTAGGCCGGGGGCATGGGCGCCCAGCCCACGTAGTCGTAGCCGGGCTCCGGCACACGCCATACCACCCACGCGCTGGCGTAGCGCCGCCCCGGGATCCAGGCCCAGCCCGTTCCGCTGATCCACACCCAGCGTCCGTAGTGGAAGACCACCCAGCCCCACGGCAGGTCGCTGACCCACACCCAGTCGCCGTTGGTTGCGAGCGCCCAGTGGCCTGAAGTCAGGTACGGGGCGAAGTCGGCGCCCGCGTCGCGCGGGTCAGGGACCCAGACCACGCCGTACACCGGATCGTCGATCCACGTCCCGTACGGGTCGAGGGTGGGGCGGAAGTAGGTGAGCGCACCCGGATCGGTGTCCGCGTACACGTCGGGAGTCGCTGCGACAGGTGCGGGGCGGGGAGCCGGGGCCGGCGCGGCTCCGGCTTCGGCTGCAATCCCGCCGTCCGCCGCTGGTCCAGACGATGCCGCGGCGGCAGCGGATTGGGCGCTAGCCGGCGGCAGAGCCATCAGCAGCACGAGCACGCCCGACAGCACCGCGAGCAATGCGCGCGCCGGCGTTCCGGGCTTCGAGCCAGGTTGCGACATGTCAGGTTCCTCGTCCTCGACCACGCAAGAGGCAGGCCAAGCCGCAAATTGCCGGTCCGGAGCCGCCAGGCACCGCGCAAGCGGCGCGTGGGCCCCCGCCGGCGCTGCATGGGCTGCACGTCCGGCCTTCCCGGATCCGTGAGGCGGACCCACGCTGGTGGTCATGGCGGATGCGAAGATCGCGTACGTGACGGTGCTGACGGGCGGCGATGCGTACCTGCCGGGTGTGGAGGTGCTGGGGCAGTCGATCCGCGCCAGTGGATCGAACGTCCCGCACGTTGTGATGGTCACCCCCGACGTTCGGGGCGAGTGCTCGCGGCGCTCTATCGGCGCAGGGCTCGATCCTGCGGGACATCGAGCCGATCCCGAACCCCAGCCCTGCGCGGGCGCACCTGTATCCCCGCTTCGCCCACGTGTTCACGAAGCTCAGGGCCTGGGACCTGACCGAGTACGACAAGCTCGTGCTGCTCGACGCCGACACGATCGTCGTCCAGCGCATCGACGATCTGTTCGAGCGACCCGGAATTGCCGCCGCGCCCGACTTCTTCCTGCCCGATCAATTCAACTCGGGCGTGATGGTGCTCGAGCCCGGAGAGCAGACGTTCCGCGCCATGCTGGATCGGCTCGGAAGCGTTCCGAGCTACGACGGCGGCGACCAGGGCTTCCTCAACGAGTTCTTCCACGACTGGTACGCGATGCCGGTCGAGCATCGCCTGCCGATCGGCTACAACGTGCACAACTTCATCTTCCAGTTCCTGCACAGTCACCAGAGCCTGAAGGCCGAGCTGGCACGCCGCGTGAAGGTGATCCACTACACGCTCCAGAAGCCCTGGCTGAGCCATCCCACTGTGTCGGGTGGCGCTGCGCTGTGGTGGCGCACCTACTTCGATGTGCACCCCGAGCGGGATCGCGCATGGAAGCGCCGGTTCCACGAGCTCGAAGACTGGTCGTTCGAGTGGGTGGTGGCGCTGCTGTCGCGCTAGCCGCGGTCGCCCGCAACTTGACGATTTGCAAGACGGAGACCCCGCACAAGCCGCCGTCAGCCCGAGGTTGTCAGCGCCGCCCGGAAGCGCTACTCGCATGCACGGTGCGAAAAACGGCAGAGAGGGAGGGTGCCGCGGCGGCATTCCAGATCGTCGTGGCGTTGAGGGGAGCTCGGCCGCGCGTGTGGCGTCGCGTGCTGGTGCGTGGCGACATGCTCCTGTCGGAGCTACACGGCGTGCTCCAGGCCGTCACGGATGCGGGGGCGGAACTGCACGCCTTCAGTCTGCCCGGTGCGCACCACCGCTCTGCGTTGCGCGACAGCTTCGTCGCGGATACGGACGAGCGCTGCATCCGTCTGGCCGACGTGGCAGCCGCCGGGACGCGCCTTCACTACGAGTGCATCGGCGACGAGTGCTGGCGCTACCGGCTCGACGTGGAGACGGTGCGTCCCGTGGAACCCGACGTGGGTTATCCCGTGTGTCTGGCGGGGCGCTCCGCGTGTCCCGGTGCGCCCGTCGATTTCGATCTCGGCCGTATCAACCAGCGCCTGGCCGCATTCCAGCAGCTGCCGGCTCCGCGGCGCAGCGCCGCGCCACCCGGCGCGCGGGAATGCCGGCGCGCCCGCGAGGCTCTGGCGGGGATCCGCCAGCGACTGCCCCTGAGGGGGGAGGAGCTCCGCCTGGAGCTCGCCGGGCTTTCGCCCCGTGCCATCCAGCACGAGCTGGTCGCCATGATCGAAGAGCCGGCAAGCTTTGCCGTGCGGCTGCTCGTCGTGGACGCGTTCGTGGAGGTCGGGCTCGGCGACAGCGTGCGGAAGCTCCAGGCCATCGCGGCCGACACGGCGCGGCCCATCGCTGCGCGCGGGCTGGCGTTCGATGTGCTGTCCCTGATGGAGCCCACCGCGACCGCATCCGTGCTGGCTGCGCTGACATCCAGACAGCGCGAGCTTCTGCTCGAGGAGCAGTTCGGTAATCTGCTGGTCGCGACCCAGGTGGAACGCGACGCTGCCGTGCTCGTCGCCCAGACACTCGCCGACCAGGTGGCGCTGGGCGACCATGGGTTTCTGGCGTTTCTCGAGGGCTGTCGCGCCCTGGTCGGCGTACCGGCGGCGGTGGTGTACGGCGAAGCCCTGCTTTCGCCGCCACTCACGCCCATCCGGTCACGCCTGCTCGAGCTCCTCGTATCTGCTGGCGGCAGCCAGGTTGCGGCGCTTCTCGCACGGGCCCGCGACGAGACCGCCAACGTCCACTGGAGGAGCCGGCTGCAGCGCGCGCTGATGGGCGTGCTGACGGACACCATCCGCGCCCGCCAGCGCACGCCGGCCGTCGCTGGCAGGGCATGGATGACGGGGTGCGACTCGCTGGGCCGATTCGCCTTGTTCGCGCACGTGGAGACGCCGCGCGCGAGCGCTTTCGCCAGCGTGGTGGCGTCCCTCGACGGCGGCTTCCACGACGCCGAGCTGGAGCCGCGGGTTTCGCGCGACGAGGCCCGGCTTCGCCTGTCCGCCTTCGTTTCGACGACGGGCGACCGGCTTGTTGAAATCCCACTGACCGAAGCCGCCGCATACATCGCGCTCATCGCACGCCGGACGCGGGAGCAGGGCCTGGAGGTCTCGCACCGGACGGCGGTGGCGGTCGAGCTGCTCGAGAGCGCCTGGGACGGCGCTCTGCCCAAAGCTTCCCCCGGCAGTCGAACGGGTCCGGTCGACGACGAGCAGGTCCGTGCTCTGCTGGAGCGATCGCGATACATGAGGGCGTGGCGCTTCGACCCGGCGGGGCTGGACGATCCAGCGGCGGGCGGAGCCTTCCCCGGCACGGCAGCATGGCGCCGGCGCGCGCTGGTCCGGATTGCGCGCTCGGGGTTTGCCGATCGCCTGCGATCGATGTGTCTGTTCATGAGCCGCTGGCACGAGCTGGATGGGGAGCACGAGGCAGCGGTGTTGTGCGGCGCCCTGGCCGCAGAGCTCGAGCGAGGCGCATCCTCCAGCAGCCTGTGCCGCGTACTCCTCGACGACGTGGAGAGCGCGTCGTCGACGCGGGCGCCGCTGCCGGTTGGCAACAGTGCGTTGCGCGACAGGCTCAGAACGCGGTTCTTCGCGACGGTCGAGACCGCCCGGGGCGCCGACCTGGCCCGGCTCGACTTCGCGGAGGCTGCCCGCCTTGCGCTCGACGCGGAGCTCGTCGTGTTCGATCTGCCGCCGCTCCCCGAGGATGCCTGCGACGCGCTGGCGCATGAGCTCGGTCGGCTCCTGTCCCGCGTGCTTTCGGGGCGTCGTGTCGGGCAGCGCACGGGGGATCGCCTGCGCGCGCGCTTCATGCGACTACTCGGACTGGATGAGGAACGGTCCGCTATCGTTTTCGATGCGGTGATGGCTTCGCTGGCGGCCTTCCGCGAGCACGCCTGCTCCCGGTGCCCGGTCGCGTGTCTGGGACGGCTTTCGGGCGATTGCACGGAAGCGTTCCGCTCCGAGCGGCACCCGCTCGCGCAGCCGCCGGGCCCGCAGCGGCAGAGTCTCGCGCCGGCGTCGCCCCGGGAACATGCGCCGCGGCGCCGCCCCTAGCTTCCGCCGCGCGTCGGCGGCTGCCGGAGCGGCGCCTCCTCGAACAGCCGTGGGTAGCACCACCAGTGCCCGTCGCGCCGTGCGAGCCTGAGCAGCGCTTCGAACACCTTGGCGTGATGCTCGTTGTCGGCCAGAAGCTGCGCCGGCGTGCCGACGACGAGCGTGCGCACGCGCGGGTCGCTCAGAAAGTTGCCGGTACGCTGGTCGACGAGCATCACGGAATCCTCGACAGCGTGTCCGGCCTGCCGTTCACGCTCTCTTCGAAGCTAACCACCGGGGAGCGGCTTGCTTACAGGTGATCGACGGAGGCTTGTCCGCGCGTATTCGATACGCCGCGCGCTGTGCCGCTTGCTCCTGGCACAGGCGACGACACCGTCGTAGACTTCGCGCCCAGTTGACACACTCGCCTCGAGCCGCGGAGTTCCACGCCGTCATTTTCGATCTCGGCGGCGTCGTGTTCGACTCGCCGCTGGCCGAGTTCCGGCGCTTCGAGAAAGAGCGGGGGCTGCCTGATCTGTTGCTGGGCCGCATCGTGATGGGGTCGGGCCCGGACGGCGCCTGGGCCCGCCTGGAACGCGGCGAGCTCTCCCTCGCGGAGTTCTGCGCAGCCTTCGAAGAAGATGCGCGAGCCGCCGGCGCGGACATCTCCGCCACCGAGCTGATGGACCGGGTGGCTCGCTCCATGAAGGTCCGCCCCGTCATGCTCGGAGCCGTGCGCCGCCTGCGATCACACGGGCTTTCGACCGCCGCCCTGACGAACAACTGGAAGCTGGGCGAGGCCGGCGACGCGCGGATGAGCGAGCTCCGTCGGGAGTTCGACGTTTTCGTCGAGTCCTGCAAGACAGGCCTGCGCAAGCCCGACCCCGCGATCTACCAGCTTGCGCTTCGCGAGCTGTCGGTGCGTCCGGAACACGCTGTGTTCCTCGACGACCTCGGTCACAACCTGAAGCCGGCGCGGGCGCTCGGTATGGAGACGATCAAGGTGACCGAGCCCGAAGCTGCGCTTGCGGAACTCGGCGAGCTTCTAGGCCTGGAGCTACTGTCCTCAGCTGCAAAATGATTTGCACTCGACGCGGCGTTCTTCGAGGACCAAGGGTAATGGCGGCCGGGAAGAGAGGGGCTCGCTTCGCGCGAGTGGCGGCGGGCCCGGGTCCAATGCGGCCCGGGCTCGCCGGCGTGGCGGCTCCGCTACTCGTTGCCTTCGACGTTGCCGCCTCCGCTGCTCCGCCGCGTCGAGCGCAACATGTGCTGCAACAGCTGGCGGGACACGTGCAGGAGACGCGCTGCGCCCCTGCGGCTACCGCCAGCCCGGGCCAGCGCCTCTGCGACCATGGTACGGCGGACGTGCCGTTCCAGCTCCCGAACCGGAACGTGCCCCACCTGCGCCCGCACGTGCGGTGTCATGTCGGGCGGCATGTGCAGCGCCTCGTCGATCGCGAGCTCGAGTGCTTCGAGCCGCAGCGGTTTGGTGAGGTAGCTCCGGACCCCGAGCTGCGCGAGGCGGAACGACTCGGAGGGCCCGGCGACGCCGCTCATGGCAATGACGACCGGCGCCGCGGGCAGCTCGGAGGCTTCGCGCAGAACGTCGAAAGCGTCCCCGTCCGGTAGCTCCACGTCGAGCACGAGCAGCTCCGGACTCCACTCGCGGAGGACGCGGCGTGCCTCGGCCACCGTGCCGCACGCGCGCACGGAGTACCCCCGGCCGGCGAGCGTGCGCTCCAGGGTCTTGAGCAGGGCCGGATTGTCTTCCACGACGAGCGCGCACACCGCTGCCTCCGGGCCCATATACGTAGGGTGACCACGCGCGGCCGGGGCGTCAATGTCGCCGCGCCGTTGCAGGCCGTGGCCGGCACCCCGATACTCGGGTCGTGGCTGGAGAGGACCGCGCTGCCGCGGAGCACCGGACCGTCCGTCTCGTCGATCGGGTCTTCTCGGAGGCCGTAGCGCACGGCGAGCGGGCCGTGTCCGTGTGCCGCGCCGCGTTCTGCCTGGCGATCGGCATACGCTATGTGCTGATGGGTCCGCTCACGTTCCCCGGCGGCGTGAAGGAAGCGTTGGTCGAGTTTCCGGCTCTGGGGATTGCGATCGTGTTCTCGGTGTGGATCCTGGCGCGTGTGCGGCGTCGCGGCGTGACGCGCGGCATCCTGTACGCGTCGGTTTCGCTCGACGCGGTCATCTGCTTCAGCTCGCTTCTCGTCAACGTGCTGTGGCCACCCGCCGGATATCGCGGCATCGCGACCATACCCGACACGGCCGCCATGCTCGTCATCACGTTCGCGGCGGGCTTCCGCCTCTACCCGCTGGTTGCCGCGGTTGGAGGAGCGTTCAACATCACGCTGGGCAGCGTGCTCGTCGTCGTCGACAAGCTGCTCAATCCGGAGCTCGCCCGCTACAGCTGGCCCGAGGTGATGCTGGGCGGCATATACCTGCTCGGCGCCGCCGCGCTCGCCGTGCTGGTCGCGACGCGCACGCGCCGGCTGGTGCAGGCGAGCGCGAGCCAGGCGGTCGCCGCGGAACGGGCCCGGCGCAGCCTCGGCCTGGTGCTGCAGGACCATCACGACGTCCGCAGCCTGCTGTCCTCGGCATCGCTGAACGCCGAGCTCGTGCTGCGCGAGCTCGCGCAGCAAGACGAGTCGCGCGCGTTTTTGACTGCGCGCGAGGTGAAGCAGGATCTGGAGCTCATCAACGAAGCGGTGGGTGTGGTCCGCCAGCGCGCCTACAGCGAGCTGGCCACGCTCGAGGATCCAGAGGCAGTGGAGCTCGGCCCGATCCTCGAGCAGGTCAGCGGTGCCGTGGCGCGGCGCTTTCCGGACACGAGCATCGAGGTCGAGAGCGTCCCGGGGATGCAGCGCGTCAGCGTTGCCGGCGGATCGCGGGGGATGGAGCGCGTGTTGCTCAACCTGCTGGTCAATGCCTGTGAGGGGCAGGGCGATGCGGCTGCGGGGCGGGTCGAGGTGGACGTGGAGTCCGCGCCCGACTCGCTGGTGATCACGGTCTCGGACGACGGTGCCGGATTTTCCGATGCCCAGCTGGCCGCGCCGGAGAACGGCGGCTGGTCGACCAAGCCCGGCGGCTCCGGGCTGGGGCTCGCGCTGGTGAAGGAAATCGTGTCCGCGAGCGGTGGGCAGCTCCAGCTCGGCAACCGCTCCCGCGGCGGCGCCGAGGTGCGCGTCACCGTGCCGCGCGCCTGATTCAGCGCTTCTGTTCGTCCTGGCGCTGCGCGTGCTCGAGGAGCAGGGCGGTGACCGGGGCGCCGAGCTCGTTGTGACCGCCCACGTCCTGCGGCGCGAACTCGAATTGTCCGCTGTTCCACTCGAGCACCTTCCACAGCGCGTCGCGCGCGCTCGAGTCCCAGCCCTCGACCTCGGCCCTGAGCAGCTCGCCGTTCCGGAAGAAGAGACGCGCCACGTCTGGTCCCACGAGCAGCAGGATGCCGGTCTGCTTTTCCACTTCCAGGAAGGCCAGCAGGGACTGCGGCGCCACGTGCTCCAGCTCGCCCCGGAGCATCGTGCGCAGCAGCTGCGAGGTCCGCGAGTTCTGTGTGCGCCGCACGATCTGGTGCACCCGGACGAGTAGCCCTTCGGGCGTGTAGGGCTTGGGGATGTAACCGTCCACGCCCAGCTGGTATCCCAGCAGCCGCGCCTGGTCGTCGTCGAGCATGGTCAGGAATATCACCGGCACGGTCGCGAGCGAGGGCCTCGCGCGCACCAGCCTGAGCAGCTGCCAGCCATCCATACGGGGCATCTGCACGTCGCTCAGGATTACGTCCGGCGGTTCCTTGAGGCACATGGATAGCGCTTCCAGGCCGTCCGCCGTCATCCGCACCGTGTCGCCGCGCTTGATGAAGGGTTCTGCCGCGAGCTTCCTGTAGCGTTCGTCGTCGTCCACCACGACCACGCTGAGCGCGCCGAGCGCGCGACGCTTGGCGGGCGGCGCGGGCGGGGGCGCGCCGGCGCCCTGGAGCAGGCGCTCGAGCAGAGCGCGCTTGTCCTCGGCGATGTCGAGCAGCTCCAGCCCCATTCCCGCGGGCTTGCCGGTTGCCTTGGCCGCCGCCCGGTCGCGCACGTACACCACGCGGCACAGCATCGGGATCGAGTCCGACGCGCTCTGCTGCTCCACCGTCAGCTTGAGCGCCGAGCCGAGCGGCAGGAAGCGATCGCTGCGGATGAACAGACCGCCGCGCGACAGGTTCACCCCGGGTAGCTTGGCCTGCTTGTCGATAGCGCTGGCCCGGACCGTAAACTCGGCCCGCACCCGGGGATGCTGGCGACTGTCCGGCGCGTCGTCCACCCTCGCTAGCTCTAACACGCGGCGATCGTGCGGTCGACGCTGCTGTTTCCCCCGGAATAGCGTCAGTGGGAGTGCTTGCCCGGCGCGAGCTCCGGCAGGTCACGGGCGTCGACGTAGAACGCGCGCGAGCGGTTCCGCGCGACCAGCCCCGCAATCCGCACCGGCACGAATCCCGAATAGAGCGGCCCGATCCGGACGTAGGCTCCCTTGGCCAGGGTTGCGATGACGGGGGCCGAGCTGTTGGGCCTGCGGCGGAGCGGGATCGCGGCCCGTGCCACGTGCGTGTAGCGCCCCGGCGTCGACGACAGCATTCCGAGCAGCCCCGGATTGGCCAGCGCCGAGGCCTGCACCCAGGCATCGAAGGAGAAACCGTGCTCCCCGCGGACGTGCGCGAAGTCGCCGCGACGCTCGAGCAGGGTGGCCCGGCTTGCGATCCGCCCCGGCACCTCGATGCGCCCGATCTGCTGTTTGCCGGGTGCGGCGTACAGCGGCACGAGGCCGGTGAGGTAGACGTTCTTGCCCTGCGGATCCGCGCGAGCCGGCTGGGTGTCTTGCGCGAGCGCGAGCTCACTGCAGGCGATCCGCTCGGACAGCTCCGCAGGCTGCGTCTTCGAGTGCGGCTTGCCGTCGCGGAAATCGCGATAGGCGATGGCCTGTCCCGCCGCGGGATGGAACGCTGTCAGCGCCGCTCCCTTGCCGACCCAGATGTGACTCTTCACCAGATCGAGCTGCTGCTTCGACACGAGCGGCAGCGCCCCGGCCGCCAGCGTGCCGGTCACCACGACCGGCCAGCGCAGCGACACACGCAACGCGCCGCCCTTTTCCGCGGGCAGTTCCAGCGACGCGAGCTCCACGCCGGGGGAGTCGTCGATCACGCCGAGCGGCCTGCCGCGCGCATCATCGAGCTCGGCGACGGTCTTGAGCGTGCCCGACAGCACGCAGGGCGTGCTCTGCTTCGACGCGATCAGCGGTCGTTCCGGAACCGGCAGCGTCGGGGTGCGGGTGCGCGGCTGCGGCGCGGGCAGCGCGTCGGCGGGAAGGGGCGGGGGCAGTGCGGCGAGCTTCGCGCTGCAGCGAGCCGACGCCGGCGTCGACAGCTTCGAGGCGCGCGCGAGCGAGCGACACTTCTTGAACGCTTTGCGAGCGCTCTCGACGCGGGGCGCCACAGCGCCCTCGAGCGCCTGCTTGAACGCCTGGGCCGTCTGCGGGTCGTTCCGGTACTCGCCGGGCATTGCCGCGACGCCGGCCGAGACGAACTCGTCGGCTAGCGAAAGCTCGAGCTCGCCGAGCTCGTCCAGGGCCACCACCCTCGACGCTGCGTCCGGCGCCTGCTCCACCACATCGCGATACGCGGCCAGCGCCCTGCGGTGCAGCTTCATGCGCGCGACCACCCACTGCCGGAGCGGTCCGGCGAGGAACTCGCCTTTCTGCCCCTTGTCGTCCGGCCCCCTGTAGACCGGCGCGTGCAGCGCCTCGGCGCGCTTCGCGAGATCGCGCGCCGTGTCGAGCGCGCTCTGCTTCCCGGCGGCGGCCGGCGTTGCCGGTTTCGCCGGTGCACACCCCAGCGTCATTGCGGAGAGCAGTCCGCACAGCGCCATCGGCCTCCACGACATTCGCGGCAGGGTAGGTCACGCGGGCAGGGGACGCATCAGGCGCCGAGGGGCGCCGGTTCCGCGTCAGCGTGGCGAAATGTCACATCCGTGCGCAAAAACGCCACACAAACTGTGGCAATATGCCATGATCTGGTGCCCGGCTTCAGCAGGGAATGGTCGCGCACATCGCAGCCCAGGCGTTTCCGCCGTCGACGGGGACGACCTGCAGAAGGACGCAGGAGGTGCCCGGATCGTAGGTCGTCAGGCGACCGCAGGCATCGGTCATGAGCAGCGTGTCGATGATGATGTTGTCCACTCCCGACGGCAGCTTGCCGATCGCAACCGTGATGTGGTTGCCGGTGATCGAGGTGCTGGGCAGCGAGAAGCTGCCGGAGGGCTGGCCGCCCGACATGAACGCGCCGCCGATCGTCACGCTCTGGATGTCGAGCGGGTAGGTGATCTGCAGGTCGAGCATGCCGGTCGCCGGATCGTAGCTGCCAATCGTGTTGCCCACGACGCCGGCGCAGTCGAGCATCGAGGTGTACGGATCGCCGGCGTCGGCTCCCGCGTCGGCGCTGCCGTCCACGGCTGCGCCGCTGTCGGCACTCGCGTCCAGGCCCGCATCGGTGCCGCCGTCCGTGGGGCACGCCAGGCAGATGTTCTGCGCATAGTCCTTGATCGTGCCGGGGTTGCAGACCAGGCCGGCCTCGGCCTCCGTCGGGGCGTCCACCGGAGCATCCGGAGCCGCCTCGGGTGCGGCTTCAGGTGCGGCTTCCGGTGCGGCTTCAGGTGCGGCGTCAGGTGCGGCGTCAGAACCTCCGGCGCCGTTGCCATCCGCGCCCGCCTCGTAGGCGGACGCATCGCCGCCTCCCGGGTGCTTCTTCTTGGTGTCGTTGGAGCACCCCGCCATGAGTACCAGGCACAAGGCGAGCGATAGGGTGGCAGGTCGATGAAGTCGAAGCATGCTGGAGCATAGCGGGCGATGCGCGCCGCGCCAGGCCGGCCTATGGGGAAATAGAAAAGCCCGCGGTCAGTGGCAGATCGCGGCTGGAGGTGCCGACCTCGACGCCGTAGTGGAGCGTCTCGAGCTTCCATGACGAGCTCTTCGTGTCCCAGTAGCGGAGGTCGGTGGCTTTCACCTCGAGCTTCACCGTCTGCGTCTCGCCGGGCTCGAGCTCGACACGCTGGAAGGCCTCGAGCGTACGCGCCGCGCGCAGTACCTTCGAGCCGGGATAGCTGACGTACAGCTGAACGACCTCGGCGCCCGCGCGCGCTCCGGTGTTGGTCACGTCCACGCTGGCCTCGAGCGTGCCATCCGGCGCGAGTGCCGTGCTGCCGAGACGCAGCTTGGCGAGCTTGAAGCTGGTGTACGACAGCCCGAAGCCGAACGGGTACTCGGGCGTCTCCTGCTGGTCGTCCACCCATCGGTAGCCGTGCAGGTAGCCGTAGGTGACGGCGGTCTGGTCGTTGATGAACGGCGGCAGCTGGCTCTCGTCGGTGGGGACGGTGAGTGGCAGGTGCCCGGAGGGATTCACCTCGCCGAACAGCACGCGCGCGATGGCCGTGCCACCCTGCTCGCCGGGGTACCAGGCCATCAGCAGTGCGGGGACCTCGCCGACCCAGTCGTGCACGGTGATCGCGCTGCCGCCTTCCAGTATCACGATGGTGCGCGCGTTCTGCGCGGCGACGGCGTGGATGAGCGCCTGGTGCCCGGCGGAGAGCTGCATCGTGCTGCGATCGCCGCCGGGGCTGCCCTTGCCCATGTACTCGCCCTCGTCGTCGGCGGTCAGGCCTACCACGACCACCGCGGCGTCGGCTGCGGCGACCTTGGCAAGAGCGGCGCTGGAGAGCGTAGGGCCGGGCAGCGCATCGACGGCAATGCCGCCGGCCAGGCTCCGGATGCCCTCGAGGGGCGTGACGGCCGACGCGGGCACCGAGTTGCTGCTGCCCTTGTCGCCGAGGTTCACCGTGCTCGCGAGCTCGCCGACGACCGCGAGGCGCGTGATCTTGTTCCGGTCGAGCGGCAGCGCTCCGCCGTCGTTCTTCAAGAGCACGATGGCCTCTTCCTCGGCCTTCTGCGCCAGCGCCTTGTGCGTGTCGTTCTCGACCACGTCGAGCGGCGGCTTGGCGGGCTTGTCCAGGTGGAAGCGGAACTTGATGCGCAGGATGCGGCGTACCGCGTCGTCGATGACCTTTTCCGGCACCTGGCCCTGCTTCACGGCCTCGAGCAGCTTGTCGCCGAAATACGCCGGGGCCGGCATCTCGATGTCGAGGCCCGCTTTGGCGGCGGCTACGGTGCTGCGCGTGCCGAGCGTCCAGTCGCTCACCACGAAGCCGTCGAAGCCCCAGTCGCCGTCGAGCACGTCGCCGAGGTTTTCGGCGTTCTCGCTGCAATAGTGGCCGTTGACGCTGTTGTAGGCGCTCATCACCGAGCCGACGTGCGCTTCCTCTACGGCCTTCCTGAACTGCGGCATGTAGACTTCGCGCAGCGTGCGCGCGTCGATCGTCACGTCCACGTCGAAGCGCACGTCCTCGATGCTGTTGGCGACGAAGTGCTTGGCGTTGGCGATGACCCACTTCTGCGCGCCCTCGATGAACGCCGCGCCCATCTCGCCGATGTGGAACGGATCCTCGCCGTAGGTTTCCTGCGCGCGGCCCCAGCGCGGGTGGCGCAGCACGTTGATCGTGGGCGCGAGCAGCACGTTGCCGCCCTTGGCGGCCAGCTCCTGGCCCATCGCTTCGCCGATCTGCTGCTCGAGCGGCGGATCCCAGGTCGCGCCCCGCGCCATGCCGACGGGGAACGTGGTGGCAGTGCCGATGCGCACGCCCCGCGGGCCGTCGCTCATGCGGAACGACGGGATACCGAGCCGCTTTTCGTCCGGCGTCTCGTAGAGGCCGTCGACGGGCACGAGGCTCGTGCCGTGCATCTGATCAATCTTCTCCTCGAGCGTCATGCGCTCCAGGATCCGGTCGATGCGCGCTTCGGGTCCCACATTTTCGCTCTTGTTGTCGGCTCCACATGCCGGGAGGGAAGCGAGCAGGGCACAGAGCAGCGCCGGGCCGGCCCAGCGGCTAGCCTGCATCTTCGCCCGCCCGCGGGCGTTCGGCCGGCGCGTCGCCTTCCTCGATGCGGTGCCGCTGGCGTGCGCGCAGGCGGTCGAGCAGCTCTTCCCGGTTCGGCGGCGGCTCGACCGGCGCGACCACCCGTGCATGCAGTCCGCTGTCGGCGTCGTCTTCTGGGGGTGCCGGCTCGGTGGGCCCTGCCGGGCGCGGTTCTGCGCCACCGGCCGTCGCTTCGGCGAATTCTGGCGAGGCCGGCTCCTCGTCGGGTGGGGCGAGGGGACCCGGCGATGCGGCAGGTCCGGAGTCGACCGGCTCTACCCGAGCGGACGACAGCACGCGATTGATGAACTCCTGCGTGTCGGGCGCGACCCGCTGGAAGCGCAGCTTGAGGCCCCCGGGCCGGCCGCCCTCCGGCGCTACTTCCTCGACAATCTTTCCTTCGGCGCGGATCAGCGTCTGGCCCGACTCGAGGGAGATGTCGCAGCGCACCATGGTGCCGATCGCGAGGCCGGGCGCATCGACGAGAAGCACGGAGCTCTTCTTGAGCGTCCAGCCTTCGGCGTCGATGAAGCTCTGCTCGTCCTGGAAGGGACGCACGAGCTGCAGCTTCTTGCGACGAGCCATCTAGCGGCTCCTGCCCTGTGCTGACGACACTGCTCGAGACTTCATCGGCTGCGGCCCCCGGGCCCCGATCGTAGCCCGCCTTTCAGGGCGAGGCGAAATCCTCGTCGGACACCTCGTCCTCGTCGTCGTCGTCACCAGGCGGCGGCATCTCGCTGTTCGAGACATTCACCCATTCCTGCGACTGCGGAGCCGGTTCCTGCGCGGTGACGGTTGCGGCTTCTGGTGCGGCCTCGTCGGTCGCCGCTTCCTCCGCGGCGGGCGGCGGCGGCGGTTCAACGTAGCCGTGTGCTTCGGCGATCTTCGGCGCGATCACGTTGTCCCATAGGTGGGGCAGCGGAACGTAGTCGACGAGCACCGAAGGCGGCCGCGCTGCGAGCAGATCGCGCTCGGTGAAGGGCTTCTTGTCGTGGGCGCTCTCGAGTGCGCTCTCGATGATCACGCCGAGCTCCTTCTTCGGCAGTCGCTGGGCGAGCTCGGCGACGGTGATGCCGTCGACCACGTTCCGGTGGCTGAGCAGGTGGTCGACCAGCGCGCGATCCAGCATGAAGGCGATGTGCGACCTGGCAGCGTCGAGTGCGGCCTTGTCGCCTTCGCGCGCTGTCCAGAACTCGCCTTCCACGAGGAACGACCAGATCTTCTTGTTGTCGAGATAGCGGATGCGATCGTCCGGCTCGAACACTGCGACGATCGACTCGGCGTCGGTCTCGCCCTCGTCAAGGGCGATCTGCAGGTCTTCCGCAGCCGACTCCCACGATTTCTTCATCGCGATCTTCTTCTTGAGGCCGGTCGTCAAGACGAGGATCGACGCGCGCAGGCCCGCTTGGTGCTCGAGACCCTTCATGATCGTCTCGGGCGGGAAGTGGCGGATGAAGTCGTCGGCGCTGCGCCGCCCGATCTCGAGGCTGTGCTCGACGGCGTGGGCGAGGAAGCGCTGGCGCCCCTCCTTGAGCGAGGAAGAGAAAGCCGGCTTGGCTTCCCCGGCGTCTCCGGCAGCGGTCGGGTTTTCGGACATGGGTCACCTTCCCCCGGTGTGCTCGCGTGTCAGTGGTCTGGGAGGATGGAGGGTATCCGATCTTTTGCCCGGCTGCCGGGACTTGCCGTGCGGGCGGTGTTCCAACGGGATCAGCGCCGGCCGGGAGCAGGCTTTTTCCGCCCCTTTGCGGGCTGGCTGCTGCCCGCGGCAGCAGCGAACTGCTTGAAGAAGTCGTCGCCGGAGCCGGCGCTGCCGGTGGGCTCCGGAGCGGCCGCGGTCTCGCTGGTGCCCGCTTTTTCCGGCTCGGGCGCCGGAGCGGCGGCGGATGCCGTGGGGTGTGGAGTCGGATTTTCGGCGGGCGACGCAGTGTGCGGCGCCGCAGCGGCAGTCGGCGGAGACGGCGCGGAGGGGGACGTGGCTGGAGCCGGGCTTCGGTTCCTGCCGAGGATGACGAGCGCCAGCACGACGAGCAGCGCGACACCGCCGATCGCCAGTACCCACAACAGGGCGCCCCGCCGCTGTCTGGCGGGGGGTGAGGCTGGGACCAACGGCTCTGCCATGTCCGGTCCGCCGGTCAGGCCGGACAGGAGCTCGCTTCCGGTGGTGGCCGGCAGGAGCGGCGGCGCGTCGTTTGCGGGCGGGGAGAGCCCCGCCGCGCTGGGCAGCGAGGGCGGGGCTTCGTTGTCCGGGGCGGAAGCGCGAGCGGCGCTGGGCAGCGGCGGCGGAGCTTCGTTGTCCGGGGCCGAGGCACGCGGCGGAGGCGGAGCCGGGGGTATCGCGGCGGGAGTGTCGACCGTGCCGAGCATCTCGGGGCGGACGCTGGTGATGATCTCGTACCCGTCGTCGCTGGTGGCGGCTTCTGGTGCTGCGGCGGGAGTTCCGCGCGAGACAGAGCGCGGCAGCGGCGGAGCGGCCGGAGCGGCCGGAGTGTCGACCGTGTCGACCATCTCGGGGCGGACGCTGGTGATGATCTCGTATTCTTCGTCGCTTGTCGCGTGGGGCGCCTGGTGCGCGGTGCTGTCGCTCGATCCCTTCAGGAACGGGTTGGGCGCGGGCAGAGCCGCGTGTCGCGGCGGCGGTGGCTTCCGGGCCGGCGGCTTCTTCGCGGCCACCGGCGCCTTGTCCGCCACGGGTGGCACGGGCCGATGCGCCGGCGTCTTCGGCAGATGCGCCGCGAGCTCGGCAACCTCGCCGATCGGTAGCCAGTCGCTCATCCCTTCGCGCCACACGATCGTCTCTGCCGTGAGCGCGCCTCGGCCGAGCTCGCGCGCGATGTCCGCTTCGGCCATCTTGCGGTCGTCGGCCTCGTCGTCGTAGCTGACGAGCCAGCGCGTCGACGCGCTGGCGGCCCGCGGGGCCTTTGCGGCAGCAGACCTGGGTGCCGCGACAGGCGGCCGTGGCGACGCGGCTTTCGCAGGGGCGGGCTTCGGGGCCGCGGCTTTCGCAGGGGCAGGCTTCGGGGTCGCGGCTTTCGCAGGCGCAGGCTTCGGGGTCGCGGCTTTCGCAGGCGCGGGCTTCGGGGTTGCGGCCTGCGCAGGCGCGGGCTTCGGGGTCGCGGCCTTCGCAGGGGCAGGCTTCGGGGTCGCGGCCTTCGTCGGGGCAGGCTTCGGGGTCGCGGCCTTCGTCGGGGCAGGCTTCGGGGTCGCGGCCTTCGCCGGGGCAGGCTTCGCAGAAGCGGTGGGCTTTTCGCCTGGAACGGGGCCGGCGGTCGTGGGCCCGGGCGCCGGCATGGGAGGCGCGGGGATGCTCCAGGACAAGTCGACGTCTGCTGCGCCGGCCGGTTTCCTCGCCGTCGGAGCCGCCCGGGGGGGGACCGCTTCGGGCTTGGCCGCTTCGGGCTTGGCGGCTTCGGGCTTGGCGGCTTCGGGCTTGGCGGCTTCGGGCTTGGCCGCTTCGGGCTTGGCCGCTTCGGGCTTGGCCGCTTCGGCTTTCGTCACGCGCGGTGGCGACACGGTGCCGTCCACCCGCATGCCGCCCTTGCAGCGCTTGCACTTGAGCACCGCGACCTGTCCCGCGACCCGCCGCTCATAGACCCCGTCGGGGATCTTCAGCGCGTGCCCGCACTCCGGGCAGGAGACCGAGACTGCCATGCGACGGCAAGCCTACACGTTGCTTCGCGGAGCCTCAAACGCCGCGGGCCGGCGCGGCGACCGGCTGCCCGTCAGCTTTCGAGGAAACTGCGCAGATGCTTGGAGCGCGTCGGATGCTGCAGCTTCCTGAGCGCCTTGGCCTCGATCTGGCGGATGCGCTCGCGTGTGACGTTGAAGCCCTGGCCCACTTCCTCGAGCGTGTGGTCGCTCTTCTCGTCGATGCCGAAGCGCAACCTGAGGACTTGCGCCTCCCTCGGGGTCAGCGTTTCCAGCGCGCGGCGTGTCTGCTCGGCGAGATCGGTGTTGATCACGGCCTCGGCCGGATCCGGTGCGGCGCGGTCCTCGATGAAGTCGCCGAGGTGGCTGTCGCCTTCGTCGCCGACGGGCGTCTCGAGGCTGAGCGGCTCCTTGGCCACGCGCAGCACCTTGCGCACCTGCTCGACCGGAACCTCCATCTTGTCGGCGATCTCTTCCGGCGTGGGCTCGCGGCCCAGCTCCTGTACGAGCTGACGGGAGGTGCGCAGGAGCTTGTTCGTGGTCTCCACCATGTGCACCGGGATGCGGATCGTGCGCGCCTGATCGGCGATCGCGCGGGTCATCGCCTGGCGGATCCACCAGGTGCCGTAGGTGCTGAACTTGTAGCCGCGGCGGTACTCGAACTTCTCCACCGCCTTCATCAAACCGATGTTGCCTTCCTGGATCAGGTCCAGGAACTGCAAACCACGATTGACGTAGCGCTTGGCGATCGACACGACGAGCCTGAGGTTCGCCTCGATCAGCCGGGCCTTGGCCTCGTTGGCGATGCGCTCGCCTGCGCGGACGGCGGCGTAGGTCTTGCGCAGCTCGGCCTCGGTCGTGCCGAGCTCCTCGCACAGCTTGCGAGCGGCCGAGCGCGTCTCGGCGTGCTCCAGCTTGTCGATCACGCTCTTCAGCCGCCTGACGATGCCGTCCAGCGTCTTCTTGCTGAGCTTGAGCTCGACGAGCGCGTCGCGCATCTGATCCATGTGCGCGCGCAGCGACTTGTCGACGGCTTTCCTGCGGGCGGCGGGAGAGGCGCGCCGCTTCTCCAGGAGCGCCACGCGCTTCTTCTCGAGGCGGGCGAGCGCATCCAGCTGCCGGAGCAGGCGGTCGGTCGCCGCCTCCTCGTCGAACTCGCGCTCGTCGTCGTCGGCATCGCGTACCAGATCCCGCGAGCGGGCCTTGCCGGCTTCGAGCTTCTTTCCGAGCCTCGACATCTCGTTCACCGTGATCGGGCTGGCGAACAGCGCGTCGATCACCTGCTGCTCCCCGTGCTCGATACGCATGGCGAGCTCGACCTCGCCTTCGCGCGTTAGCAGAGCAACGCTGCCCATCTTGCGCAGGTACATGCGCACGGGGTCGTTGCTACGGCCGAATGCCGACTCGTCGTCGGCTTTCTTCGGCTCGGGCCTCTTGCCGTTGGTCCGCGCGCCTTCGGCATCGGGCCACGCGTTGGAGGGGGCGGTGCGTTGCGGGGTCTTGCGGGCTTCCACGTCCGACTTCATCTCCGTTTGCGGCTCTCGGTGAAGAATGGTCCGGGCCGGAACAGGACTTGATAGCAGATCAGCGGTGCAGGCGCCCGGAGCATCTGGGCTATCGCGGCAAGTCGATTCCGGCGGGCGGCAGGAGGGAGCCACGCCTAGCCCAGGTTCGGCCGGAAGTCCCAACAAAAAGAGCCGGACGCACTGGGACAGCAGGAACTCGCGCTGTTCCGGACCTGCGCCCGGGGCATCGTTACGACCCCGACGCGGCGCCCGCGCGCCCGGCCAGCGGCTCGGAAGGCGGCAGTCGTCTGGGCGGCAGCACCAGAGCCCCGCTCGCTGCGACGCCGCCATGCCGCGGGATCCTGTACTCCTTTTTGGCCTGGATCAGCGTCGAACGGAGCCCGTTCGCGCGCTGGATGGCCTGGACGGTGGTGTGGTAGCGCCGCGCGAGCTGCGCCAGGGTCTCGCCCTTCTTGACCTTGTGCGTGACGTAATACGTCGGCGGCTTGATCAGGCCGTGCTTGACCAGCAGCGGGTAGGCTCTCCGGGCCCGGGCCTGCGCCTTGGGGCTGTAGAAGCGCACGTGGATGTGCGTGCGGTGTCCCGCGGCGTGGATGATGAGCGGTCGGAGCTTGCCCGGGCGGCCGCGGAAGACGTCGTCCAACCAGGCGCGGTCCTCGCCGATCGACAGCGCGTAGTCCTTGATGAGCTTCTGGATCGAGCGATCGATGATGAGCAGCTTGACGTCGGTCAAAGTGATCACCGCCCTCACGAAAGCCCACGTGCGCGGCAGGTCGAGGTTGTCGCGCGTGGCGTAGCGGTACCAGCGCTGCTTGTCCGGCTTGTAGTAGTAGCTCACGTCGACGTCGCGCCCCGACTGGTGGCTGACGTGCGGCACGAGGTGACCGCCGTGGCGTGCACTGATGTGCCCGATGTACATTGGCGGTGAACCGGGGAACTCGTCGTTGACGTGTTCGATGCAGCGGATCAGGTCATCGACCGTCTCCCGCGTGCCCCACTCGTGTGCCGCGTCGACGCGCTTCCAGTGTTCGCCTGGTGGCATCTGCACGCCGTTGAACAGGGCGCCGGCATCACAGCTGCCGACCGAGATCGAGCCGAGCCGGTCCGGATTCTCGAGCAGGGTCTTGTCGATCTCCTGCGTGGTCATGCCGGCGAGCGGATCGGGAGGCTTCGTGCCGTGGCCCAGATAGCCGGCGGCTCCGCTCCCGCCGCTGTCGTCGAGCGGCTCGTCCTCGCTCTCGTTCGAGTAGGCCGGATCGTTCGCCGGTGGGTCGGCGGCGGGCTTGGCGGGCGCGCTCCCCGCGTCGTTGCCGCCCGTCGTACCGGCGCCGGGAGCGGGTGCCGACTGGGCGTGCGGTGCAGAATGCGCGGGCGCTGTGACGGCAGGCGCGGTCAGCGTCGACCGGCCGGCGCAGGCCGCTACTGCCAGCATCAGGAGCGGGAGCAGGCTCCGGTGCATGAGGTCGAACGGTAGTCGACAGAGCGGGGGCGCGCCAATCGCGACCGCTCTGACCCTTCAAGCAAGCCGCGCGAACCCGCTGCTCTCGCGCCGCGACCCAGCCTGTGCGTGTGGGTCCATGTGCTCCATATCGCACGTTGTCCTTCCATTCTGCGCTTGCGGGGCAGACGACGCTTTCCATCTGCTGCTGTTTCGGGCATTGCTTTCTGGGCAACACTCGAGAAAGGGGGTCGTCGACGATGATGGTTCCGGGGCACGACGGTCAGCAGGGGCTCACGCGCGAGCAGCGGCGCTCGCGACGCAAGCGGCGGGTGCGCGCGAAGACGATCAGCGTCAAGCGCCTCAGTCAGCGAGAGTTGGCACGGGGAAGGCGGGAGTTCGCCGAGCTCGACGCAGCGCGTCCGAGGACGCGTGCAGAGTGTGAGGACGGCCCCAGGCCGTGCCCGCACGTGTCGTGCAGGCATCACCTGTATCTGGACGTGTCGCCACAGACAGGCGCGATCAAGCTGAATTTCCCCGACCTGGAAGTCTGGGAGATGGCGATTTCGTGCGCATTGGACGTGGCTGACGACGGCGGCGTCACGCTGGAAGACGTTGGCAGCATCATGAACCTGACGCGCGAGCGCATCCGGCAGATGGAGATCAAGGCGCTGTCGCGACTTTCGTCGGTGAGGGACATGAAGGAGCTGCGCGACTACGTGGAACCCGCCGCGCATCCGGGACTCGGGTAGCCACGCCGTCCGGCTTCAGCACCACCTGACGCGGACGCGGTAGGTGATCTTCGTCTTGGCGTTGGCCGGGACCTTCACGGTGAAGGTGAAGGTGTGGGCGTCCAGCTTCTTTGTCGGGTGGCTGGAGGAGAGGATCGACCACTCACCGCCGATGGGCTCGAAGTCCTCGACCGTGACGGCGCTGTTCTTGTGGTTCCTGAGCTCGATCTGCCATGCGCTCTCGGACGCGCAGGTGCCGAGTGTTCTCCAGTCGGTCTGCTTTCGCTCGCCGACCACGTCGAAGGCCTCGCCCATCTTGATGCGGAGCTTCTCGTCCTTCGGCGTGTGGTCGATGGAGTCCTCGCCGATGAACTGCTTCTGTCCCGAGCTGTCGGCCTTGTAGACGCGGACGGTGCCCTTGGGCAGCGGCATGCCCATGTGGTTCTGCCTGGAGTTCTTGATGTCGAGGTAGACGCCCACCTTCTGGTTCGACATCACCTGTCCGTAGCGTCCGCGGTACCAGTACTGCTGGCCGTAGAAGATGAGCTTCTTGTCGACGTGGAGGCCGGCCGCCTGGAGCAGCGTGACCTGCTTCTGCTCGTTGTCGAGCACGTCGGTCGGATGCGAGAGCGTGTACAGGTGGTACTCGAAAAAGCCCTCCTCGCGGAAACCGGGGCCCCGGTCGTCCTGTTCCTTGTCGGCGGCACCGTCTTCGTCCAGCGCGTCCATCGGCGGCTGCACGCGGTTCACGTCGCCGGCGACGAGCTTGAGGTGGGCGTTCTTGTAGGAGGCGCCAGAACGGTTGTCGAGCGTGACCCAGCCGGTGAGATCGCCGCGCCGGTCGTTCTTGCCGATGACCAGCACGTAGTCGGCATGCCAGTTGATGCCGCCTGTGAGGTAGGTGGCCTCGACGCGCTGGCGCGGCTGCTTGCTCTGTAGCTTCCAGACGAGCGTGGGCTTGGCGATGAGGTTGTCGGGCACGCTGGGAAATGCGAAGCGCCCTGGGAAACCGTAGGTGACCTCGCCGTTCACGCGCACGACGGCCTGGCCGTTCACCACACTGAGCAGGTCCGCGTTGTAGACGATGTCGCGCCCGCGCTTGTCGTCCCAGCGGTAGAGCTTGACCTTCTTGCCCACGTATTTCTGCAGCAGCTTCTGGGGGCTGAGCAGGTCGTAGCGGTAGTTCTGCTCGAGCACGTCGAGCGCGCCGGGATTGGTGAGCGACTTGATGTGCACGGTTGCGGGCTGGATGCGCGAAGCGACATCGCGGAAGTCGAGCGAGACCTGCCCCGTGCCGAGATCGACGTCGCGCACCTCGCGCACCAGCCCCAGATTCTGGTTGTAGACGGTGATGTCCACTTCCTTGCGGTCGGCGGAGGTCGAGTGCTTGCCCGCCGGTGCCGCGTGGGCGGTGGAGCCGGCGAACAGGCCCGTCCCGACCAGGAGTAGGCCGGCGAGGTGGCCGAACGAGCTACGGGAGCTTTCCAGGATAGAGCGACGCACCATCATCCTCTCGAACGCAGGCCTCGCCGCGAGCTTACACCCGCCCGGACGAACGAGCGCGATCCCCCGAGCCGACCCGCCGGCGGCATGTCGGTACGGTGCTTGCAGACCAGATCCAGCGTGGCTGGCATGAAGCGAGAGTGCGCGGTCGAGCCCACGGAAAGCGCAGCACCCGTTCCGCCCGGTCGCGCAACTCACCTCAGCTCCAGCGCAGCTTCTGCGTATCGCACCTGCTCGCACCCGCTTCACGCACGGGGGCTAATTGCGCCGGCGATGCGGCGCCATGTTGCAGGTTGGGAGACTTGAAGATGGCTGACACCGAACCGGTTCACCTGGCGCCCCGGGCGCGCATCCCGACGCCGACCGAGGGGCTCGAGGCGGTCACCTCGCGGCCCGGGTCGGCGCCCCACGCGCGTGACCACTCGCTGCTCATGACCCTCGCGGGCGAACAGCCAGGATTGGTCGTGGAGCTGAGGGGGCCAGAGGTGGTGATCGGGCGCGGCGACCGCGTCGGACTACGCGTCACGGATCCCGGTGTGTCCTGGCGTCACGCGCGCGTGTTCAAGAGCGGCGGCCACTACTACATCGAGGATCTCCGCAGCACCAACGGCACTTTCGTGGGGGCCGAGCGAGTCGTCGAGCCGCGGCGGCTGGAGGACGGCGACCACATCGGGCTCGGACGGCGGACCGTGCTGCGCTACGGCCGCTACGACGATCTCGAAGCCGACGCGGCAATGCGCATGTACGAGTCGACGGTGCGCGACGCGCTGACCGGTGCGCACAATCGCAGCTACTTCGACGAGCGCTTGCGCAGCGAGTTCTCGTTCGCCCAGCGGCACGAGTCGAGCCTGTCGCTGCTGATGCTCGACATCGATCACTTCAAGCTGGTCAACGACGCCCACGGGCATGCCGTCGGCGACGCCGTGCTGCGAGTCCTGGTGCGTCTGCTCGAACGGATCGTCAGACCTGAAGACGTGCTGGCGCGCTACGGGGGAGAGGAATTCGTGGTCTTGGCCCGCGAGATCTCCACGGACAATGCCAATATCCTTGCCGATCGCATCTGTGCACAGGTCGCCGCGCTGGAGCTGCCCTGGCAGGATTCGACGATCCGCATCACGGTGAGCGTGGGCGTCGCGACGCAGTCGACCGACTCCGTGTACGACAGCCCACAGGGCCTGGTCGCGGCCGCCGACTCGGCGATGTACGAAGCCAAGGCGCGTGGGCGCAACCAGGTCGTGACGGCGTGAGCCGCGGGTCGACCCCTGACGCGAGCGTGGTGCCGGACGCCCGGATTCAAGGTGCGGCGCGCGCCGGCACCAGCCCCTCGTCGGCCAGCCGCGCGTGGATGCGCGTCGCCGACAGGGAGCTCAGATCGCGCGTGAGCTCCATGACGCGCAGGCTGGCGGGCAGAGCCGACCCAAGCTCGACGCGCAGGAAACCGAGCATGCGCGGGTCCGCGACCAGCACGAGGTGCTCGACCCGCCGCTCGCGCGAGAAGCTCGTGATCTCGGCAGCGAGGCGCCGTGCGAACCTCCGCTCGAACTCGTCCTTGTGCCGGCCTCTGTGGTCGTCGTAGCCGTGGCCGGGCCCGTTACCCGGTGCCTGGTTGCGACCGCTCTTGAGGTTCGAGAAGAGCTCGCGGCTGCGTTGGGCCTTCTCGGGATTGACGAGATCGCGACGCTCCGCGAGATCAGGGCCGCCTTCCAGCTCTGGTATTCCGGCCTGCTCCAGAGTGAAGAAGCGGGCGCGGGAACCGTCGGCGACAACGATGCAGTAGTTCATGGGCGCATGTCCCCCGTCGTGCGGATGAAGCGGTGGGGCTCCACCACCACTGAAGCAAGGGTCGGACCAGTCTCCGTACGGCGGACGCACGTTTCCCGGCCTTCGGGATGTACGAGGTTCGAAAGGTGTTCCTTTGTGCCCCTGTTGCGCCGGAATGACACACTCGCGGAACAGCACCACGGTGCGGCGCCAGGATGGAAAAACGTGGCGATCGGGCGCAACAGCCCCCGCCCCCCGAGGTTGCCGTTGCCTCCCGACCCGCCACGGACGTTGGCATGTGCAGGCTTCGTACCAGCGACCACGCGGCAGCGTTTGCCAGCGGAACGGCTCGTGCGCCGGAGGCAAGCGTTGCGCACGCATGATCCATCGGCGCACCGGCTGCGTTGCAGGGGGACCGATGGGCGCACTCCGGATCGGCACGCCGTGTGCAGCTCCCGGGTCGGAGATGGGGATGAGCTCGAAGGCGATCACGAATGCCGACATCGCCCGCGCGCTGCGCGAGCTCGCGGTGTTCCTGGAGATGCACGACGTCCAGTTCAAGCCCCGCGCGTTCGAGAAAGCGGCATTCGCCGTAGAGGCGGCCGAACGCCCGCTCACCGGAGTCTACGCCGAAGGCGGCGTGCCCGCGCTCGAGAAGCTGCCTTCGGTCGGGCACGGCACCGCGAAACGCATCGCCGAGCTCATCGACACGGGCAGCATCCAGGAGCTGGAGCGGGAACGCAGCGAGCTGCCCGTGGATGTGCTGGCGCTCACTTCGGTCCAGGGCATCGGACCGAAAACGGTTCGCGCCTTGCACGAAGCGCTCGGAATCCAGAGTGTGGACGAGCTGGAGAAGGCCGCCCGCGCCGGCCGCGTCCGCGAGGTCGCCGAGTTCGGCGAGAAGAGCGAGGAGAACATCCTGCGTGGCATCGAGGCGTATCGCGCTGTGCGCGGCCGCCGTCCGCTCGGCCAGGTCGTCGATCTGGTCACGCGCATCGAGGACCGCCTGCAGCGCCTGTCCGGCGTGCGTTCGGTCGCCGTGGCGGGCTCGGTCCGGCGTCGCCGCGACACGGTCGGGGATGTGGATATCCTGGTGGCCGCGGCGCAGCCGGGTCCAATCATGGAAGCCTTCGCGACCATGCCCGAGGTGGTCCGCGTCTACGCGCAGGGGGAGACCAGGACCAGCGTGCGGCTTTCGGTGGGCATCGATGCGGATCTGCGCGTGATCCACCCAGGCTCGTTCGGCGCGGCGCTGCAGTACTTCACCGGCAGCAAGGCTCACAACGTGGCGTTGCGCCGGATCGCGCGGCACAACGGGCTCAAGCTCAACGAGTATGGGCTCTTCCGCGCCGACCGGATGATCGTGGCGCGCAGCGAAGAGGAAATCTACGACGCGCTTGGGCTCGCCTACATTCCTCCGGAGATGCGCGAGGACACCGGCGAGATCGAGCTCGCGCGCGACGGACGCCTGCCCCGCCTGATCAGACCGGGCACTCTCAAGGGAGACCTGCAGGTCCACAGCGACTGGTCGGATGGCAACAGCAGCATCCAGGAGATGGCCCTGGCGGCTCGCGGTCGCGGGCTCGAGTACATTGCCATCACCGACCACACCCGGGACCTGGCGATGACCGGTGGCCTCGACGAAACCGCGCTCGTCCAACAGAAGAAGGAGATCCGCCGACTCGACAGGCGACTCGACGGCATTCGCGTGCTGGCCGGCGCCGAGGTCAACATCCGCGCGGACGGCAGCCTGGACATCTCCGACCAGATCCTGGCTGACCTCGATGTCGTCGGAGCGGCCATCCACTCGCATTTCGAACAGTCGCGCGAGGAGATGACGGCGCGCCTCATCCGCGCGGTCGAAAACCCGCACGTCGACATCCTGTTCCACCCGATGGCGCGTGCTCTGGGGCGTCGTCCCGCTGTCCAGGCCGACTGGGGCGCAGTACTCGACGCCGCGCGCCGTGCGGGGACCGTGCTGGAGGTCGACGCGCAGCCGGAGCGCCTGGACCTGCCGGACGAGTGGGTGCGCCATGCGGTGGAGGCGGGAGTGAAGCTGACGATCGACTCGGACGCACATCGCCCCCAGGAGCTCCGCTACGCCAACGACTTCGGGATCGGCGTCGCGCGTCGCGGATGGGCCCAGCGTGCCGACGTTCTGAACACACTTCCCTGTGAACGCCTGCTCGAGCAGCTCGGCCGCCAGTCCGTCCCGGAGGCGCCGCGCAGCGGCCACAGGCGCCGGCGACAGCGGGGTGCAGAGCACGGAGCGCACCGCTAGCTGCGGGGCCTAAACGGCCGGGATCGCCTGAAGGTGGTGGGACGCGGCGCGATGTCGTAACCTATGGGCCGGACGCGGGACGCGGCGTCTCGAGCCGCTCCCCCCTTGAATACGGTCTTCTACGATGACGGATACCCAGAACAAGAGCAGCAATGCTGCGGATGTCGAAGACGCCATCCCGATGAAGCGGATGAAGCCGACCTGGCTGTTCGTCGCGGGAGGCGGCGTGCTGGTCGTGATCGGGCTCATCGTGTTCGCGATGCACGGCAGCGCGGACAGCCAGGCGGAGGTCAAGAAGCTCCAGCAGAAGGCCGGCGCCCAGTTGACGCCGGAGCAGGCGCGCGAGAAGCGCGAGGAGATGAAGGAGCACCTCAAGCTCACGCGCGGAGCCCTCGAGAAGGTCGCGGAGCAGGATAAGGCCGAGCAGTCTGCCGCGGCGGCGAAGAAGCAGCAGGAAGAGCAGCAGAAGCAGGAAGAAGCGCAGAAGGAGGCCACCCAGAAGGCCGCCACTGTTCACCGGGTTGCGGGCAAGAAGATGAAGAAGTCGCTCGACAGCCTCGACAACTACGCGTCCCAGCTCAAGTAGCGCGACGGCGGCGCTAGCTGGCCGCGGGCAGCTGTGCGTGTGCGTGCACACCGTGCACGACCAGCACGGGACACGTGGCTCTACGCACGACGCGCTCTGCGACGCTGCCGAGCAGCCAGCGCGAAACGCCCGTGCGGCCGTGGCTTCCGATCACGATCAGGTCGTGCCCGTGTTCCCTCGCGTAGGCCACGATCGTGTCCGCGGGCGGACCGTGGAGAACCTGCATGGTCACCTGCGCCCGCTGGTCGGGGAGGAGCTTCGCCAACAGCTGCTTCATGGCCGTGGCGGACCGGGCCTTGACGATCTCCGCCAGCGCGGGTCCCGCCGTGCCCTCGATCCAGACCACCAGATCGGGCCGGATGACGATGGGCGTTTCCCAGGCGTGCACCACTTCGACCTCTGCTCCGAGCCCCTGTGAAAGGAACAGCGCCTGCTCCAGAGCGGCGTCGGCGCCCTCGGAGAAGTCGACCGGACAGAGGATCCTGCGGATCGGGACCATCGTTCCTCCTCGCCGGGGACGCGGAGATGCACCCCCGACGATGGACGAAGCACACCTTGTGCCGGCGTCCGCAGTCATGATGTCTGGCGGCCGGCGCGCCCTTCCGGTCGCGCGCGCAGGTTGTCCCTTTCGCAGGATGAGGAGCGTCGATGGAGCCCTTGCGGGCATTGCCTCTCTTGAGGTTTGTAGCGAATCTCGAGCTTTTCTAGTCGGCGGCTCTGCGGCTCATGTCTTCACCGCAACACCGGTGTGCGGGCCTGTTGCCGTGCCCGACACGGCTTTCGTCGCCGGCCGTCCGCCGGACCGGGCCGATCCGGTTTCATTCTCGTGTTTCGTTCTACCTCTTCAGAGTTCCTTCACCCACTCTCCCGACCGCACCTGTTCGGTAGCAGCCTCCACCTGTCAGGGTTTTTTGGCCCTCTTCGCGGCATCACTTGGAGTTGCCGTGGCCGCCCGGAAGGCGGCGCTCCCGCACGGCATGCCGTCCCCAGGTTTTCTCAACCTCCCGACGGATCGCCGATTCCTCCAGCTGCGTGGACCTATTTCATCCCACAGCCACGTCCAGGGTTCCTCTGGACCTGCATGCGACCCGGCGAACCATTCGCCGACCGCCAGACGTCGGGGGAGTGTAGCAGGGACCGTGCCATCGACTGCTTTGTCGCATGCGCGCGGACTCCGCTGCGCCAGAACTGCGCTCTGCCGGTCACGCGACAACGCCGGGCGTCGAGCGCCTGTCGACGCCGTTGCTTGCGCAGCGGCGGATCGGACGAGCGCGCCATCGATGCGCGCCGAGACCGTGCCCTCGCAGAGTCTGCAGCGAAAAGGCGCACCCGGGACCGGATACGACAGGTCCACGTGGCACGCCGGGTGCACCGATTGTCGTCATGCAAATCCCTCTGCAGGTCACCTTCCGTGGCCTTCCCCCCTCCGACGCTTTCGAGGCCAGGATCCGGGAACGGGCCAGCAAGCTCGAACGCTTCCACGGTCGCATCACCAGCTGTCACGTGGTCGTCGAAGCGGCACACCGCCACCGTCACAAGGGCAACCTGTACAACGTGCGCATCGATCTGAGGGTGCCCGGCGGCGAACTGGTCGTCAGCCGCGAACCCCCGGAGTGCGACTCGCACCAGGACCCCTACGTTGCGCTCCGCGACGCCTTCGACGCCGCTGTGCGCCAGCTCGAGGACCATCTGCGTCGGCAGCGCGGAAAGGTGAAGAACCACGAGATACCAGCGCACGGGCGCGTGCTCGGCACGTCGTTGGTCGACGGCTATGGTTTCCTCGAGACGCCGGAGGGCGTCGAGGTGTACTTCCACGAGAACGCAGTCGTCGACGGGTCGTTCGCCGAGCTCGCTCCCGGTTCCCAGGTCCGCTTCGTCCTCGCGGAAGGCGAGGGCGAGCAGGGGCCACAAGCCAGCAGCGTGCAACCGGTGGGCAAGCATCACATTGTGGGCTAGGACAACACGTGGCGTGCTTCGGAGTTGCCAGGAGGTAGCAGGATGGTCGTCGAGGAACTGATGAGTAGCAATCCCTTCGCCGTGTCGGTCGACGAGACCATCGGTGAAGTCCTGAACAAGCTTATGGAGGCCGACGTGCGGCACCTTCCTGTCGTGGAGGATGGCGCGCTGGTCGGCATCATTAGCGACCGCGACCTCAGAGCCTTCTCGCCTGCGGCAATCGCCGAGTTCGACCATCCAGGAGAAGTTGCCGCGCGCCTGGCGCAACCGATCAGCAGCGTGATGAGCAGCGACGTGTTGTCGGTGAGCGCCGGTACGGACGTGACCGATGTGGTCGACATCATGCTCGAGCAGCGCATCGGCGCGGTTCCCGTCGTTGAACCCGACAGCTCGAGGCTCATCGGCATTGTGAGCTACATGGACGTGCTCAGGGCGGCGCGCGACAGCCTGTAGGTTCTCAGCGCGAAGTTGTGATCGCGGGCGGCCGCAGGGTGTTGAGCAGCGCGCCGGGGTCCTCGTCGCCGAAGCAGAGTCCGAGGTCCCGCCCGGTCTGTAGCAGGTCGGAGTCCAGGGGCACCGTGCGGACCCCGCGGGTTGCTTCTTCCAGGTCCACGAGCTCGATGCGCTGACCGCGGACCGACACTAGTCCGCTCTGGTTGGTCGTCGCAAGGAAGCGCGTGGCCGCGCAGCCCAGCTGCTGCGCGAGGACGCGATCGGACATCACCGGGCTGCCGCCGCGCTGCAGGTGACCGAGCACCAGGCTCCGCGTCTCCTTGCCGGTGCGATCCGCGATCTGGCGTGCCAGAACCTCGGCGATCCCGCCCAGCCGCGCATGTTCGTGGAAGGCGTCCTTGTCGCCCTGGAACACCATGCCGCCGCCCAGCGGCCGGGCGCCCTCGGCGACGACGACGATCGAGAAGTGCCGGCCGATGGCTTCCCGACGCTGGATCTTCTCGCACACGCGGTCCAGGTCGTAGGGGATCTCCGGGATCAGCACGACATCCGCGCCGCCTGCGATGCCGGACTCCAGCGCGATCCAACCCGCGTAGCGCCCCATGACCTCCACGACCATGACGCGCTCGTGCGACTGCGCCGTGGTGTGGATCTTGTCGATGGCGTCGGTGGCGGTGGCCACGGCCGTGGTAAACCCGAACGTCACGTCCGTGCCGGTTAGATCGTTGTCGATGGTCTTCGGAACCGCCATCACGCGCGGCAGGCCCCGCTCCAGCAGACGGCTCGCCAGCTTGATCGATCCGTCGCCGCCGATCGCCACCAGCGCGTCGAAACCGAGCTCGCGGAAGCGCCGGATGAGGCGGGACGAGACGTCCTTTGGAACGAGAGCGCCACCCTGCAGCACAGGGTAGTGGAAGGGATCATTGCGGCTGGCGGCGCCGAGGATGCTGCCTCCCTGGTGCATGATGCCGCGCACCGCGTCGCGGTCCAGGCGCGTGATGCCGGGGCTTCCGTCGGGGGCCTGCTCCTCCAGAAGGCCCCGGTAGCCATAGCGGATCCCCCAGACTTCCCAGCCCCGCGCGTGCGCGCTGAGCGCGACCGCGCGGATCACGGCGTTCAGGCCCGGTGCGTCGCCGCCGCCCGTGTTGACGGCAATCCTGCGGATCGAATCGGTCATCGCTGCCCTCCGATGCACGGCGTGTTCCGGCCTTCCGGCAGATGGCGCGCCGTGCCACAGCGTGCTGTGGAAGGGTGGTCGTACGCAAGCGTTGCCGAACATTCTCGAGCGTAACGCACGCGCTGCGTGCGGACGGCGCGTCGCCGTGCAGGGGCAGCGGCGATCGCGGTGATAGGCCCGCGGCACGGAACCTGCAGCGCGTTCCGCGGCGCATCGAGACGCGCCGGGAGGGGATGCACGACAATGCTGGAGCAGAGCCGCGAAGAGGTTGTGTTGGTGATCATGGAGCACGGGTCCACCTGGCCCTCTTGGGTCGAGGAATGTCGCACCCGCACACCCGACGCGATCGTCATCGCCCAGCAGAACGACGAAGCGCCCGCCGAATTGGCGCTACGCGTCATGCATCGGCTCGGGGTGCTCGAGGCCCGGGGCCGGACCGTCGCGACCTCGGTTCTGGCTGCGGGCGACGGCAGCGACGACGAGATCTTCGAAGCGCGCTGCCGGGTTGCTCGTGCTCTGCTCGATCACATGTCGTCGCAGGGCAGCAGTGGGGGCCTGGTGTTTGCCGGACACGGGGCGGGCTATGCAGAAGGCCGACACGAGCTGATGTCGCTGGCGGGCACGCTCATGGACCAGCTCGCCGGCACCGAGCTCTCGATCGGGCTGCGCTTCGGCTACGCGGACGCGCCGGATTCGGGGTTGTGGGCGTGTGGGGCCGACCGCCCCGATGCCGAGCCCAGCGCGGCCTGACGCGCGCGACCGCTACTGCACGATCACGAGCGACATCTCCACGACGCGCACCTTGTTGGCGCGGGCGACGCGCACCTTGACCTGCTCGCCTGGCTTGCGCCCGTCGAGCGTGTTGTACAGCTGGTCGTAATCGGTGATGGGTTTGCCGTCGATGCCGACGATGACGTCGCCGATCTCGAAACCGCCGGCCGTGCGGCGGATCCCCTGGAGCCCGGCCTTGTCCGCGGGACTGCCGGGCACCACATCGAGCACGACCACCCCCCGGAGCCCCAGCCGCCGCTCCAGTCGTCCCAGGGGATCGATCTGGATCCCGAGGCCGACCTGCTGCGCCCTGCCCGTCTTGATGATCTGCGGCACGATGCGCAGGATGAAGCGCGCGGGCACTGCGAAGCCGATGCCGGCCCAGGCGCCGCTCTTCGAGAAGATCATCGTGTTCATGCCGATGAGCTCGCCCGCGCTGTCGAGCAGCGGTCCGCCCGAGTTGCCCGGATTGATGGCCGCGTCGGTCTGGATCATGTCGTGGATGGTGACGCCGCCCACGCCCTGCACCCCGCGCCCCAGCGCGCTGACGATCCCGGTCGTGAGCGTGTGATCGAGGCCGAACGGGTTGCCGATCGCGATCACCTTCTGACCGACCACCAGCTGCGGCGGCTCCTTTCCGTGGAGGATCGGGTGCAGCTTCTCGTGCGGCGCGTCGATGTGCAGCACCGCGATGTCCTTGCGCGGTTCCACGCCCACGATGGACGCATCGTAGGTGTGCTGGTCCTCCAGCGTGACGGTGAGCCGCTTCGCGCCCTGCACGACGTGGAAATTGGTGACGATGTGCCCCTGGTCGTCCCAGACGAAGCCGGAGCCGGAGCCGGCCGGCACGTCGAGCGCCTGGCCGTGGAAGTAGTCGAACACCGTCTTGTGCTGCGAGACGAAGACCGCGGAGGGTGCGGCGCGCCCGAACACGGCGATCGTGTTCTTCTCGTCCTCCGTCCGCGCCCCCGGGGGCAACGGAGCGACCTCTGCTGCCGGCGGAGGAGTGGGGGCCGCGGTCTTCGCGGGGGAGGAATGCGCCGCGGTGGGCGCCGGGGTGTGCTTGCAGCCGCCGGCCGTGAGCCCGACAAGCAGCAGCAACAGGGAGAGGTAGAAGGGGTGGGTCCGGGGGAACATGGTGCCGCCCTACATGCCGCGCGCAGCGCGTCGGCGCAACGACTCGCATCCTCCCCGTTGTGGGTGCAGACTCCCCGCGTGGGTGACGAACGCCGCTACGAGGTCATCGACCAGGAGCGCTGGCTCTACCGGCTGGAGCACCAGGACACCGAGGATTTCGACCGCCTGAAGTTCGCCATCCGGGTGCTTGGCGTGCTGGAGCCACCGGGAATGAAAGTCGCCGTCTACCGCAGGAAGCTCGACTTGCGCGTGGAGAGCGGACGCGATCTGGCCGGCGGCCCAGAAGCCAGCTGGGCCATCGTCGGCATCCCGTCGAACGCCAGCCGCCGCGCCATCGCCTATGCGCTGGCCGAGCTCGCGGGACAGGCGTCGGTGCCGTTCCTCGTGGACGTGCTGGTCCAGAGCGCGTCACGCCGGGTGAGCTGAACGTCTCCCGCTCATTTCCACGCGTCATACGGGGGCCCGGCACGGCATGGTCTGTGCAGGACCACCGTGAGCAGGGGAGGCGGGTGATGTCGACGAGAGAGGTGTTGCGGGAGGAGTGGGGCGCGTTCTTCGACGCATTCAGCGGCGCGCACAGGGGCTGGCTGGTTTCGCTGGAGGTGTTCGCGGGCGAGCAGGGTGCTCAACGGGAGGTGAGGGATCTGCCGCTCGAGGGAATCAGTGCGGACTTCGAAGCGGGCGCTACCCAGCTTACGATCTCGGTCGGGGGACGTCCGGAGCAACACATCACGCACACTGTGAGCGCTCCGCTCCACGTCTGGATCAAGAGCGACGAGGACGCCGCGGAGGACACCCTGGAGCTCGAGACTCGACAAGGCGTCACGCTGCTACGCGTGCGCCAGCCGACATCCGATCGCCACAACGCGGCCTGAGTGGGCGCGCGTCGCGCAGCGGAGGCTTGCGATCCGTCAATGTGCGCCTGGTGCCGCATCCCTGTCGTGACGCATCGCAAGTGGGCACGCCGACGGCGCGAAGCTTTCGCGACGTCCGCGCTCCAACGCAGAGCGTGCGCGCGTGCCGGGCGCTTGAAAGCCGCTGGGCGGAAGGCACGCGAGTTGCACGGTTGAACGACAGAGGTTCACCAAACCAGCCTCGGCATGCCCGGAATCGCTGGGCGTGGGAATCCCAGCGCGGAGTCCGACCATGAAGAAGACAACCGAAGTGCTCGTCGTCGGCGGCGGTCCAGTCGGGATGTACACGGCACTGGCGCTCGCGGAGCGCGGGCTCGACGTGCAGATCGTCGACAAGGACAACCAGGGGGCCGCCCACAGCTACGGTCTGGCGCTGCATCCGCAATCGCTGCGCCTGCTCGACGAGCTGGGAGTCGCCCGGCACCTGTTGCAGGCGGGGCAGCGCATCGTGCGCCAGGTCTTCTACGATGGCGAAAAGCCCGCAATCTCGCTCGACTTCGGCGTCGTCGATGACGCATTCCCCTACGTGCTCGTGGTCCCGCAGACCGCTCTGGAAGACGTGCTGGAGAGGGCCCTCGTCAAGCGCGGCATCCGCGTGCTGCGTGATCACCAGGCGCTCTCCGTCGAAAGCCACCCCGACTTCGTCGAGGTGGAGGTCGCGCGGATGGACAAGGCGTCGGTCGGTTATGGCGTCGCCCACACCGAGGCGAGCCTGGATCGCATCTACAAGGTCCGCGCGGACTACGTGATCGGCGCCGATGGCTACGAATCGTTCGTCCGTCGCACCCAGCGCATTCCGGTCGAGAAAGTGCGCGCGACGCAATGGTTTGCCGTGTTCGAGTTCCCTCTGGAAATGAAGTTCACGGATGAGTCCCGCGTCGTCCTGCAGCAGACAACGAGCAGCGTCGTCTGGCCTCTGGGCCCCGCTCGCGGGCGCTGGGGCTTCGAGGTCGCCGAATCGCATGCCGCGCCAGGGCCGCAGGAGTTCGGCGAGCTTCTGGCCGCCCGCGCCCCGTGGTTCGGGCCCGCGCCCAGCGATCTCGGTCTGGTCGAGCACCGTGCGTTTCGAGCAGTATCTGGTGGACCGCTATGGTCAGGGCCGGGTCTGGCTCGTGGGAGACGCGGCCCACGGGACGAGCCCGGTCGGCGTCCAGAGCATGAACATCGGGTTCCGCGAGGCGCACGACCTCGTCCAGCGTCTGTCCGCCACTCGCGCGCGCAGCACGGACCGGGATCTCCTACACGGCTACAACGAGCGCTGGCGCGGAGAATGGCGGTCGATGCTCGGACTGTCGACCCGGCTGGCCTCGTCGGACGACTCCGCGGCCTGGGCTGCGCGGAACGCCGAGCGGCTGTTGTCCTGCATTCCCGCTTCGGGCCACGACCTGACGCGACTGCTAGAGGAGCTGCATCTGGATCTCCGCCCAGCGGCGTGACGCGTCGCGTCCGCCCACCGGGAACGCCGGTTCTGGGCGTCCGACCGGTGGAGGGGAACATGGATCGCGAAAGCTACACGCAGGCCGAGGTTGCAGGGCGTCTGTGGGCGGAGCAGAAGGCGGATATGCTCCGCGGCAACATCCCGGCGATGGACTGGCCGGAGCTCTGGCTGGAAAAGTGGGCCGGCAAGCTGCCGTTCGACGCGAGCAGCGTCGCGCCACGCGACCGGGCGGCGCTGCTCGCCGCAGCCAACGTCGCCGCGGCGCGCCGCTGGGGCGAGCTCGTCGAGCAGTGCCGCGAGAGCGAGGACGTGCTGGACGAGGAGACGGACGAGGAAGCCGACGCCGTCCAGCTCTACGAAGCCGTGCGCGCGGGGCTGCCCCGGGGTCTCGTGGCAGGGCGCGATGGTCCTCGCGTCTATCTCGAGGATACACTGCACGGCACGGAGCACACCGTCCGCTCGCTTGAAGACGCCTGGCGGGTGGTCGAGGAATGGCGGGAACGGCACGCATGACGGGAAAGGGCGCAGGCATGAGCACCGACAAGTTCTTCCGGGGGCCGCGCGTCACCATGACGACAAGCGAGGGCCGGGTCGAGTTGCCCATCGAGTACCGGGATGCCACGGCGACCACGGCGGTGTTTGCCGTCCAGCCCGAGCGGGCGCGGCCGTTGCTCCACGACAGCGGCCTCGTGCCGCTGCTATTCCGCGGGCGGACCGCGGCCGTGGCGATCAGCTGGTTCGACTATCGCGACACGTCGATCGGCCCGTACCACGAGCTGTCGATCGCGGTGCTGGCGCATCACCCTCTGGACGCGCCGCGCTCTGCGTTGCTGGGCCTGTTGCGAGGCGGGGGAGCCGTCGGCGGGCACATCCTGCATCTGCCGGTCACCACCGAGATCGCCTGCGCTGGAGGCCGCGAGCTGTGGGGGTATCCGAAGTTCGTTGCCGAGATGCCGATCGGGGTTTCGGGCGGCAGGATGGAGGGCGCGCTGGTGCACGACGGCCAGCGCGTGCTGTCGATGCAGATCCCGGTGCCCGGCGGGCCCGGGCTGCCGATGCCGGACCTGAACACTCTCAGCGTGCTCGACGACAGATTGATCCGCACGCGGATCGCGACACACTGCCGGACCCGCCTCGCACGGGGAAACGGCGTGGAGCTCGTTCTGGAGCAGCCCGGACATCCGGTCTGTCGCACGCTCGCCTCGCTGGGGCTGCCGTCCAGGGCGACGCTCGTGCTGCATTCGGACCCGTTCCTCTCGCTCCTGCCGCTGGGCTTGGCCGTGGCCGATGCGGCGCGCGGGAGCCGGCTCGGCGAGCGAGCATCGGCTGGAACGGCGGAGGCCGCGACACACCGCACGGCGTAGTCGCAGGTTTTTCCCGGCGTGCCGCGCCCGAGCCGCTACACTCGTCGGCGAGGATGCGTATCGCACTTCTGTATCCACCGCCGTGGAAGATCCCGGCGAAGGGCGAGCCTGCCGACCAGAAGGGGGACGGTCCGCCGCGCGACTACCGGGAGGGCGATCTGGATGCCGACTTCCACCAGACGCCCTATGGCCTGTACTCGCTCGGCGCCCAGGCGCTGGCGGCCGGGCACCAGGTCAAGCTCTTCAACCTGTCGGGCTTCGCCTGGTCGCGCGTCGAGGAGATCATCCAGGCGCTGGACGCCGACCTGTTCGGCATGTCGTGCTGGACGGCGAACCGCCGCGGCGTCGGCCTGGTGGCCGATCTGATCCGCAGCCGGCACCCCGGCGCGCACATTGTCATCGGCGGGCCGCACGCCACGCCGCTCGCCCGCGAGATGCTCCAGCACCACGCGGCCCTCGACACCGTCGTTACCGGCGAAGGCGAGCTCACGTTCATGGAGCTGGTCGACCGGCTCGAGAGCGGACAGCCGGCGACGGGCATCCCCGGCACCTTCTACCGCGAAGGCGGACGCGTGCTGGAGGCTGCGCCGCGCGCGTCGATTCCGGATCTGGACTCGCTGGTCTCGCCGCACCGCTACTACCGCACGCACATCGTGATGACGTCGCGGGGCTGCCCCTGGCAGTGCACGTTCTGCGGGGCCGACACCACCTGGGGCCGGGGCTTCCGCGGCCGCTCGGTGCCGAAGGTGCTCGACGATCTCGAGCTCGCGCTCGACAAGGTTCCCGTCCGGATGCTCCAGATCAAGGACGACACCTTCACGACCAACAAGAAGCGCGTCCTCGAGCTGTGCCGCGGCATCCGCGAGCGCGGGCTCCAGTTCCTGTGGAGCTGCGACACGCGCGTGGACGTGCTGAGCGAGGAGCTGCTCCGCGAGATGCGCCTGGCCGGGTGCCAGCGGCTGAGCCTGGGCGTCGAGTCCGGCTCGCCGGCGATCCTCTCGGCCATCAACAAGAAGATCACGCCGGACAAGATCATCCAGAGCACCGAGATGGCGAAGAAATTCGGCATCCAGGTGCGCTACTACATGATGCTGGGAAACCGCGGCGAGACGGCGGAAACTTTCCACGAGACGCTCGAATTTTTGCAGCGCGCCAAGCCGCACCAGTACCTGTTCTCCTGCCTCAGCATCTACCCCGGCACCGTCGACTTCCACGATGCCGAGAAGCAGGGCTGGCTGGACCGGAAAAGGTACTTCACCGGTGACTTCCAGGAGCTGAAGACGCCCTTCGATGCTTCCGACGCGGACGCGCGGATGATGGACAAGTGGTTCTCGGAGAACTCGGGGCTCCAGGACTTCTACCGGGAAGGAACGGACGAGTGCCGCGCCATCCTCGAGCGGCTCGGCGACCACCACGCGGCCCACATGGACCTGGCCGGCGCGTACTATCGCGACGGCCAGCTCGACAAGGCGGAGGAACACGCGCGCCGTGCGCTCGAGCTCGGCTATCCACTGCCCGGGCTCGCGCTCGACTACCTCGCGTGCATCGCGTTCGCCCGCGGCGATATCCAGGGCATGCAGGACCACTTCATGCGCGCCGCGAAGACGGATCCGCAACACGCCGTGTTGATCGAGAACGTGCAGGCCGCACGCAGGTGGTTTGCCGACAAGGGGCCCGAGCGCGGCCTGCCGCTGCGTCTCGTCGCGCGTCACGATTTCCTGCTTCTCGAGCGCACGGAGCAGCCGTCGCTGCCCGGCGCTCTTCCGGACGACTTCGCCGAGTGGGCGCCGGCTCAGCCGCTCTCCGACAACGCCGACAGCCAGTCGTCGGCCCAGCCGCGCACGCGCTTGAAGGTCGTCTCGTCGCCGTAGGCCAGCGCCTGCCACAGTGCGCGGGTGACGTTGGCCACGGCCGTGGCGTTGTCCGAGTGCGTGAGCTCTTCCAGCGCCATCGCGATCTGCTCGGTCTGCGCCAGCGAGTCCATGAGCAGCTTCCTCGGCGGCGCGGCCAGCGACATGCTCGTCCACACTTCCCAGTCGTCGGAGAGCTCGTCCGCGGTCGGTTCGCCCAGGCCGAGCTTGGCGCAGAGGTTCGCCAGGTACTCCCACTTCGGCGTGGGCTCGCCTGGCTGGTAGTCGTCGCCCGAGCTCCGCCACAGCTCGACCGCGGTCTTGAAGGCGTCCTCGTCGAGCTTGTCGGCGCTGCTGGAGCGGTTGCCGAAGGCGGCGAGCTGGACGGCGATGGAGTCGCCCCGCACCGCGTCGTTCACGCTCTGCGAAAGCCACATGCGCTCGGCGCGCCCGGGCTTCCAGCCGAGCAGAGTGACCCACAACCGATCCGACCCCGCCGTCTTGAAGCGCTCGGCGGCCGTCCGGCGGCGCTGCTCGTCGCGGTTGGGCGGGCGCGGCGCGCCCTTCTTCTGCGCGCCGCGCGACTGCTGGGCGCGTCTCAGCTTGCGATTCGAGGACACATCGACTCCATCCGCCCCGGGGGCGGGGCCGGCGCATCATAGCCCAGCTGCGCGACTTCGGTGCGCCATCGCGGCCGCAGCGGACTTCCAGGCGCGGCGTGCCGGGAGCTACTGACAGCCCACGGGTGCCGCGACTGCGCGGCGGTCGAGTCGAGCCTATGGCGTTCAAGCGCGTTCCGCCGCTTGGCCAGGTGCCGGCAGCGGGCTATGACCCCGCCATGGTTCGCATGCGCGGCATGGCGTTTCTGGGCACCGCCCGATTCGTCAAGCACACCTACGGCGAGGAGATGCTGCAGCAGATCGTCGCCGATGCCGGCCCAGCGGCGCAGAAGACGTTTTCCAAGCGCATCGACGGTCTCGGGCTGCACCCGTACCAGGCCTTCGTCGGCTTTCTGCACAGCGCCGACCGGCACCTGGGCAGCGGCGACATGTCGTTCTGCCGCACCATCGGAGATATGGCAGCGCGGTTGGATCTCGAGACGATTTTCCGCGTCTACGCCGTGCGACCCGAGCCCGAAAAGATGATCGAGGCGTGTACACCGATCTGGGGGATGTACACCGACGGCGGCGGGTACATGGAAGCGATCGACGTCAGCCCGGAGCGCACGGTGCTCCGCATCACGGAGTTCCCCGACATGGATCCCGCGCACTGCCGGCTGATGGAGGGCTGGATGATCGCCGCCATGGACGCGATCGGCGCTCGCATCCTGCCGGGCGCGTGCGAGTCCGAGTGCACGAGCACCGGTGGGCGCTACCACGAGTTTTCGTGTCAGTGGGAGCGCAAGACGCCAAAGTAGCGGCTACAGCCAGCCCGCCGCGATCAACAGCGACACGCCGCGTGCGGTGGTGCGGCCCTCCTTGCTCGAGAGGCGCGTTTCCCAGGCGTCGAGCACCGGGCCGACCTGGAAACCCATCCTGGCGCGCCAGTCGTAGCCGACACCGGCGTGCGCCAGCACGCCCGACATGTCGTCGGCGTGGACCACGATGGTCCTGGGCGACAGAACGGCGTCTTCTTCGCTCGCATACTCGGTGCGCGCGTAGCCCGCGCCGAAGTCGACGTGCACCGGACCGCGGGGGAACGGGTAGTACTGCACGAGGCCGCCGAGGCTCTGCAGCGACAGATAGCTCAATGTCGTGTGGGGGAGCTTGGCGCTCCCGGTCATCTGCAGGATGGCGCGCCCTTCGAGGGCAATGGCCAGCCCGTCGAGCGGGGCCCAGCCGGCGGCGAGGTCTACATCGGCGCCAGCGCCGTTGAACCCGGCCTCGTACACGTACTTGCTGGCCGTTCCGCCGACCGCGCTCGAGGCCGAATAGCTGACCTTGCCGCTCATCACGTCCGGCCCGATCCCGGCGCGCAGATACAGGCCCTTGCGTGGCCCGGCACTCTTCGGCGGGGCTGCCGACGCGACGCGGGGGATTGCGCACAGAGCCGTCGCGAAGAAAACGGCGAGCGTGACGGGGAGGGGGAGCGAAAGCTTCGGGTGGGGGGTGGGCGGCAAGCTGCAGTCTCCAGGCCGCTACGCTACCACGGACCGGCGCCCGCGAGCCGTTGGCGTGCGCCTGACTCCGGTGTCGCGACGCTGGCACGTTGGCACAGCTTGTTGGCGGGCAACCGCGGGTGGCGATGCAAGGTGGTGCCGGCACGGCTGTTGCTATCGCCCGGGCATGCGACCCCTCGACCGGACTCTCCTGGCTTCCTGTGTGGCCTTCGCCCTCGCCCTCGCCGGATGCGGCGGATCCGTCACCGGTCTGGACGGAGCCGCCGGCAGCGGCGGCTCCGCGACCGGCGGCAGCGGCGGCTCCGCGACCGGCGGCAGCGGCGGCTCCGCGACCGGCGGCAGCGGCGGCTCCGCGACGGGCGGCAGCGGCGGTTCGACGGGCGGCAGCGGCGGCAGCGCCGGCGCGGGAGGAGCCCCGGCGGCCTGCGCGCAGACCCACGACTCGATCGGCTTCCAGGTCGAGACCTACGACGGAAGCGCCCTCGGCTGCGGCGTGAAGGGCGGCACCGGTACGCGCTCGATCACCGGCGTGGTCATGGACTCCAAGCCGGACATGTTCTCGCTCGACTCGTGTCCGCCCAACGCCGACTGCATAGCGCCCATGCAGACGACGATCCGGCTGGTCGAGGCGCCCGCCGGTTTCGCCATGAGTGTGCCGGCCGGCGCTTTCGTCAAGGTCGACTACGAAGTGCAGCAGCCCTGGGGCTGCGAGCAGCGCATCCTGGTCAAGAATGTGCCGAGCTGGGGCGGGATGCCGAACCCGATCTCGCCCGACCCGGCGCTGTGGCTCGCAGCCAGCGACGGGAGCGTCGAGCCGCTCGACGGCGCTGGCTTCAAGGTGCAGAAAAAGGCGCTCGGCTGTCCCGGCTCCAGCCCTGGCTGCGGCGGGGACCCGGCAGACAGCTACCTGCTCGTGTTCAATGCAGGCTCGGGATCGAAGCCCGTGGCCATGGGCCACAGCATCACGATGATGCATCACGGCGCCGGCTTCGACGAACAGTGGACCGCCAGAAACCTCCGCAGCTACATCAGCGGCGCCTGCGACGACTACTGGAACTGGGCCTGGGTGATTTCGGGAACGGAGTTCATGCCGCTCGGCGATTGAGCCAATATTGGGATTTCTACGAGCGCCGGGGCGCGGCATGCTCCCGCCATGCTGATCCTGCCGGGGGCCGCCGCGTTCTCCGTGGCCCGCCTCGAAAAGCGGCTGTCCGCCATCCGGGCGGAAAACCCCAGTGTGCAGCGTGCCGCTGCGCGCTTCGTGCACTTCGCCGAGGTCGACGGCGTGCTCGATGCGGAGCAGCGCGGGCGGCTCGACCGCCTGCTGGACTACGGCAGGCCGTTCGAGCCACCGGGATTCGACGGGCGGCGGCGACTCGTGGTTCCGCGCATCGGCACGCGTTCGCCCTGGTCGAGCAAGGCGACCGACATTGCAGTGGGCTGCGGGCTCGGAGCCGTACGGCGGCTGGAGCGCGGCGTGCTCTGGATGCTCGAGGGAGGGATCTCCGACGAAGCCGCGCTCGGCCGCGCGCTCTCCGATCGCATGACCGAGACCGTGCTCCAGAGCGAGGAGCAGGCGGCCGCGCTGTTCTCGCATGCCGAGCCCCGGCCGCTCGCGAGCATCGACGCGCTGGGCGCCGGGCGCGCGGCGATCGAGCGCGCCAACCTGGAGCTGGGCCTGGCGCTCGCGCCGGACGAAATCGACTATCTGCTCGACGCGTTCCGCGAGCTCGGCCGCAATCCGACCGACGTCGAGCTGATGATGTTCGCGCAGGCGAACAGCGAGCACTGCCGCCACAAGATCTTCAACGCGGATTTCGTGCTCGACGGCCGGCCGGAACCCGACTCGCTCTTCGCCATGATCAGGAAGAGCACCGAGGCGAGCCCGGCCGGCGTGCTCAGCGCCTATCACGACAACGCGGCGGTGATGGAGGGCACGAGCGCCGGGCGTTTCTTCCCGGATCCGGAGACGGGGAGCTACGGCTACCACGCCGAGCCTGTCCACATCCTGATGAAGGTGGAGACACACAACCATCCGACGGCCATCTCCCCACATCCGGGCGCCTCCACGGGTTCGGGCGGGGAGATCCGGGACGAGGGCGCCACCGGGCGCGGCTCGAAACCCAAGGCGGGGCTGGTCGGCTTCTCGGTCTCGAACCTGCGCCTGCCCGGCGCGGTGCAGCCGTGGGAGGTCGACCACGGCAAGCCCGATCGCATCGCCTCGGCGCTCGACATCATGCTCGAGGGCCCGATCGGCGGCGCCGCCTTCAACAACGAGTTCGGGCGCCCCGCGCTCGCCGGCTACTTCCGCAGCTACGAGCAGGAGGTGCCGGGCGCAGAGGGCCGGGAGGTCCGCGGCTACCACAAGCCGATCATGATCGCCGGCGGGCTCGGCAACATCCGCGCCGAGCACGTCGACAAGCAGCCGATCCCCGTCGGGGCGGCGATCGTGGTGCTGGGCGGTCCGGCGATGCTCATCGGCCTCGGCGGCGGCGCGGCGTCGAGCATGGCGAGCGGCGCCTCGCACGAGGATCTCGATTTCGCCTCGGTGCAGCGCGACAACCCCGAGATGCAGCGCCGCTGCCAGGAGGTCATCGACCGCTGCTGGGCGCTCGGTGAAGAAAACCCCATCGTGAGCATCCACGACGTGGGCGCCGGCGGTCTGTCCAACGCGCTGCCCGAGCTGGTCCACGGCGGCGGGCGCGGCGCGCGCTTCGAGCTCCGGCGCGTGCCCAACGACGAGCCCGGCATGTCGCCGCTCGAGATCTGGTGCAACGAGGCGCAGGAGCGCTACGTGCTGGCCATCGGCGCCGCGGGGCTCGGCCGCTTCGAGGCGATCTGCGCGCGCGAGCGCTGCCCGTACGCCGTGGTCGGGCACGCGACCGCCGACGACCAGCTGGTGGTCGACGACGAGCACTTCGGAAACCGCCCCATCGACATGCCGCTCGGCGTGCTGCTCGGCAAGCCGCCGCGCATGCGCCGCGAAGGTCGCGCACGTCTCTCCGGAGCAGGAGCGCTTCGAAGTCGCGGCTCTGGACCTGGCCGAAGCGACGCGCCGGGTGCTGCGCTGCCCACCGTGGCGGACAAGACGTTCCTGGTCACGATCGGCGATCGCAGCGTGACGGGTCTGGTCGCGCGCGACCAGATGGTCGGACGCTTCCAGGTGCCGGTCGCCGACGCGGCGCTGACGCTGGCGAGCTACGACGTGGTCAGCGGCGAGGCGATGGCCATGGGCGAGCGCACGCCCGTTGCGGTGCTCGACGCCGCGGCGTCCGCGCGCCTGGCCGTCGCCGAGGCCATCACGAACATCGCCTCGGCGCCCATCGCGGAGCTGTCGAAGGTGAAGCTCAGCGCGAACTGGATGGCCGCCGCGGGCCATCCGGGCGAGGACGCGAGGCTCTACGACGCCGTGCGGGCCGTCGGCGCGGAGCTCTGCCCGGCGCTCGGCATCGCCATCCCCGTCGGCAAGGACTCGATGAGCATGCGCACGGTGTGGGACGAGGCCGGGCAGGCCAGGAGCGTCACTGCGCCGCTGTCGCTCATCGTGAGCGCGTTCGCACCGGTCGAGGACGTCCGCCGCGCGCTGACTCCCGAGCTGTCGCTGGAAGACGGCGACACCGAGCTCTTGCTCGTCGATCTCGGCCGCGGGCAGCACCGCCTCGGCGCGAGCTGCCTTTCGCAGGTCTACGGCAAGCTCGGCGACGCGCCGCCGGATCTCGACGATCCGGCGCTGCTCGCGCGGCTTCTTCGCCGCGGTGCAGTTGCTGGGCCGCGAGCGACGGCTGCTCGCGTATCACGATCGCTCCGACGGGGGCCTTCTGGTCACGCTGCTGGAGATGGCCTTTGCGGGCGGCGCCGGGCTCGAGATCGATCTCGGGGCGCTCGCGGGCGAGCGACGCCGCGCTGCTGTTCTCGCGAGGAGCTGGGCGCAGTGCTGCAGGTCCGCGCCGCCGACGTGACCCGCGCGCGCGAGGTGTTCGCCGCCTGCGGTCTGGGCGACGCCGTGCACGGCATCGGACGGCCCGCAGCAGAAAACCGCGTCGTCGTCAGTCGTGGCGAGCGCGTGCTGCTCGACGAGGACCGCTTCGAGCTGCGCGGCGTGTGGTCGGCCACCAGCCATCGCATGCAGGCGCTCCGGGACGACCCGGCCTGTGCGGACGAGGAGCAGGAGAGCCGCACCGCGCGCGACAAGCCGGGCCTGGTCTGCCGCACGACGTTCGACGTGGACGAGCGCGTGGCTCGGCCGTTCATCGGCAAAGGCGCGCGCCCGCGCGTCGCGATCCTGCGCGAGCAGGGTGTCAACGGGCAGGTCGAGATGGCAGCGGCGTTCGACCGCGCGGGATTCGACGCGGTCGACGTGCACATGAGCGATCTGCTCGGCGGCGGGGTGACGCTCGATGGCTTCCGGGGGCTGGTGGCCTGCGGCGGCTTCAGCTACGGCGACGTGCTGGGCGCCGGCGGCGGCTGGGCGAAGTCCATCCTGTTCAACCCGCAGGCGCGCGAGACGTTCCGTCGCTTCTTCGAGCGGGAGGACAGCTTCACCCTCGGCGTCTGCAACGGTTGCCAGATGCTGTCGGTGCTGCGCGAGCTGATTCCCGGCGCTGGCGGCTGGCCCCGCTTCGTGCAGAACCGTTCGGAGCAGTTCGAGGCGCGTCTGTCGCTGGTGCGCGTCGAACCGAGCCCGTCGATCCTGCTCTGTGGCATGGAGGGCTCGGTGCTGCCGATCGTGGTCGCGCACGGCGAAGGGCGTGCCGATCTCGACTCGGGCCACGCCAGCGAGCTCGAGCGCCAGAACCTCGTCGCCGCACGCTACGTCACCGGCCACGGGTTGCCCACCGAGCACTATCCCGAAAACCCCAACGGCTCGCCCCGCGGCATCACCGCGCTCACCACGCCCGACGGCCGCGTGACGATCATGATGCCGCACCCCGAGCGCGTGTTCCGCGCCGTGCAGTACTCCTGGCGGCCGGGCGAGTGGCGCGAGGACGGGCCCTGGATGCGCCTGTTCGACAACGCGCGCGTCTGGGTCGGGTAGAGCGGTCGACGCGGCCTGGCTACTGCCCCGGCGCGAGGTGGAAGCTGACGCTGTTGACCTGGTCGAACTGACCGAAAATGTATTCCGACGAGAACTTCTTCAGCTGGAGCTTCTGCGTGCCGACCAGGTCGTTCGACGTGGTGGGATCGAAGTCGTACACCACCATTGTCATGCCCGAGAGCGATGCGCCGGAGAAGTTGACGGGCGCGCCCGAGCTCGCGACGGTGCCGTCCCCGGCCGAGTAGCTGCACGACGTTCTGGTTGGAGCAGTAGTTGGTGCAACCGTGCGTGCCCTGTCCGTCGTCGAAACAGACCATCGGGTCCGGCAGGTCGCCGGGCAGGTCCCAGCCGTAGCCGTTCTGCTTGGTGGCCTGGATGTCCACGCTGTCGACGACGATGTGGAAGGGCGCGGCCGGGTCGAGCTGGTCGGTGCAATTGCCGCTGTCGCACGCGATGCCGTACGCACAGGACGTGCACACGCTGCCCTGGGTTCCGCACTTCTGCCACGACTGCTGGGCCTGGGCGACGCACGTACTGCCGACGCAGCAGCCGTCGCAGGTGCCGCACGTCGACACCGCGCCGCCCGCACCCGCCGTGCCCGAGCCTGCCGCGCCGCCGCTGCTCACGCCGGCGGTACCGCCGGCGCCCGCCGTGCTCACGCCGCCGGTCCCGCCGCCGGTCGCGTTGCCGCTACCGCCGCTCCCGGCCGCCGCGCCGCCGGCCCCGCTGCTCGAGAAGGTGTCCGAGCTGCCGCACGCGCTGGCTGTTGCCAGTGCGAAGGTGGCTGCGACGGCGATTCTCGATATCGAGCGGGAGCGTGCTGACTTCTGCCATCCCATGCGCGGTCTCTCCTCCGGGCGCGAGCCGTCCGCTTCGCAGCGTAGCCGACCCGCCCGCCAGAGTGGAGTGATTTCGCGCTGCGTCAAGCCGACAGCATCGAACCATGCTAGCCGGATCGGGATGCTCCCCGCTGCCCGCTCCGCTCTTCTCGCGTCCGTCACCATGCTGCTTGGATGTGGCGGCACGAAGGCGCCGCCGGCGCAGCCGCCGCCGGCGCAGCAAGCATCCAGCGATGCCCCTTCGGGCGATCCCTGTCACCACGGCGCCACGACGGAAGAAGCGCGGCGCTGTCTCGACCGCGCCGAGGCGATGCAGCACTCGGGAGAGTCGGGCGCGGCGCAGTTGGCCGCCAAGGTGTGCGGCGGTCACCTCGACAAGCACGACTGGGCGCGCTGCTTCAACCTCGGGGTGATGGTGCAGTAGTCGTGCGAGCCGGGTTCGGACTGTGTGTGCTCGCGATCGCCGTCGGCGGTTGCACGAAGCGTGTTTCTCCGCTCGGTTCCGGATTCACCGATCGCTTCGATCGACGCAGGATCGGTCCCGACTACAACAACACCGGAGGTCCGTACCGCATCGACCACGGTGCGCTGACGGTGTCGCGCGCGCACAACCACCCGCTGTGGTTGAAGCGCCATCTGCCGCACGACGTGCAGGTCGATTTCGACGTGACGGGCTCTTCGACGGACGGCGACATGAAGGTGGTGCTGTTCGGCGACGGCGAGAGCCACGAGTCGGACGAGGCTGTGCGTCGGGATCTCATCTACACTTCCAGCGGCTACGTCTTCATCTTCGGCGGCTGGCGGAATTCTCGCTCGGTGCTGGTTCGGCAGAACGAGCACGCCTGGCAGGATGACAAGTCCGTCCCACTCCGCACACACCCAAAAGTGCAGCCCGGGCACACCTACCATTTCACGATTTCGCGGCGCGGCGCACACCTCGACTGGCGCATCGACGGCCACCCCTTCCTCGCGTGGGATGACCCCCACCCACTCAGCGGATCCGGACACGATCGCTTCGGATTCACCGGTTGGGAAACGAAGGTCGCGTTCGACAACCTCGTGATCAAGCCGCTCTGAGGCGTGTGAGACGCGCACGACGGCGCGCAAGTGCCACACCGTGCACGCAGTGCTTGCGCATGTCGCGCACCGCACCGCGCAATGCATGCACCCGACTAGTCTGCTTGCGCGTGCGGCGCGCAAGGCTCGCGCATGTCAACGTGAGGGCATGTTGTTTCGTTCACTCGGGATAGGGATTGTGGTTTCAATGCTGCTCGTGTCGTGCGGGGGGAGCGGCGCGAGTGGCAACAACGGCACGGGCTATTACGGCCCGGGCACAGGAGGAACAAGCGGCTCGGGCGCAGGTGGTTCGGGCGCAGGCAGTGCAGGCGTAGGCGGTTCGAGCGCAGGAGCTGCGGGCGCAGCAGATGCCGGTACAGGCGGTGTGGGAACGGGCGGTTCGTCCAACACGGGCGGTTCGTCCAACACGGGCGGCGCGTCCAACACGGGCGGCGCGTCCAACACGGGCGGCGCGTCCAACACGGGCGGCGCGTCCAACACGGGCGGCGCGTCCAACACGGGCGGCGCGTCCAACACGGGCGGCAGCGGCGGAGGCAGCTCCGAAAACCTGTGGCTGACCGGCGTGAACCTCGCGGGCGCGGATTTCGGTGACACGGTTCTGCCGGGAACCTACGGCGTCAACTACATGTATCCGGACATCCAGGAGGTCTCGTACTTCAAGAGCGAGGGCATGACCATCCTGCGTATCCCGTTCCGTTGGGAACGCATGCAGCAATCGGCCCGTGCCCAGCTGGACCAGACCGAGCTCGGGCGTCTGGACGGAGTCGTGAAGCCCGCCACCCAGCAGGGTGAGCACGTCATCCTCGACCCGCACAACTACGCCCGCTACTTCGGCAACATCATCGGCAGCGGTACCGTGTCGAACGCGGACTTTGCCGACTTCTGGTCGAAGCTCGCGACGCACTACAAGAACAATCCGCTGGTGGTCTTCGGCTTGATGAACGAGCCGCACGATTTCCCAACGACGCAGTGGCTCTCCGCTGCGAACGCCGCCATCGCCGCGATCCGCAAGACCGGTGCGACCAACCTGATCCTGGTTCCGGGCAATGCCTGGACGGGAGCCGACACCTGGACCCAGCAGGGGTCGACCATGTCGAACAGCACCATCATGACCGGCGTCGTGGATCCCGGGGACAACTTCGCCTTCGAGTTCCACCAGTATCTCGACACCGACAGCTCCGGCACCGACCCGAACTGCGTCAGCACCACGATCGGCGTGGAGCGCATCAAGGGGGCGACGGCGTGGCTCGAGAGCCACGGCTACAGGGGTTTCCTCGGCGAGTTCGCCGGTGGCGACAACGCCACCTGCAGGACGGCCGTGACGGGGATGCTCACGTACATAGCGAACCACCGGGACGCCTGGATGGGCTGGACCTGGTGGGCAGCGGGGCCGTGGTGGGGCTACCAGTGGTACACGCTGGAGCCGAACAACCTCGGCAGCGCGAACCCGCAGAACCAGCCGCAGCTCGCCTGGCTCTTGCCGTTCGAGAAGTAGCGAAAGCGGATAGGCGGCCGCGCCGGAGCGCGGCCGCCTATCCGACTCCGGACGCGATCCGCTCCGATTCGTTCCAGAGCCGTTCGGCGAGCGCCGCGTCCCGCGCCAGGCGGGTCGGCGTAGCGACGTTGCAGTCGGCGAAGTACTCGCCCGACACGCCGGCGACGGCCGGATGCGCCGCGACGTAGCACTGGGTCGCCGCGCCCTGCGCGGCGTTCTTGAGGAACAGCGGGCCAACGAGGCCGAAGCCCGCGCGCGCGAAGCCGGGCAGGTGGCGCCCGAGATTGGTGGCGATGACGCCCGGGTGTACGGCATTGGCCGTGCGCTTCGACTCGCCGAAACGCCGCGCCAGCTCCTTGGCGAAGAGCAGATTGGCGAGCTTCGACTGGCCGTACGCGGTGAACCCGTTGTAGCCGCGCTCGCCCGACAGGTTGTCGAACTGGATGCCCTCGCGCGGCGCGCGCCGGTGCGCCGTGCTGCTGAGCATGACGACGCGCCCGTCCTCCGCCAGCTGGTCGACGAGCCCGGTGACGAGGATGAAGTGTCCGATGTGGTTCGTGAAGAACTGCAGCTCGTAGCCGAACGCCTGCTCGAGCTTCGGCAGCGCCATGATCCCGGCGTTGCAGATGACCGCGTCGAGTCGCGCGCCGTCGCGCTTCACCGCCTCGACCGAGGCGCGCACACTCGCCGGATCCGATAGCTCGCAGGCGACGGGCAGCGGCTCGCTCCCGAGGCCCTGGCAGGCTGCGCGCGCCTTGTCTTCCGTGCGCGCGGCCGCGATCACGCGCGCGCCGCGACTCGACAGCACGCGTAGCGTCTCGAGCCCCAGGCCCGAGTTGCAGCCGGTGAGCAGGATGGTCCGTCCCGCGAGATCGAGCCCCTCGGTGACCTGCTCGGCGGTCGAGCCGTAGCCGAAGCCGCTCGACCCTTTCCCCTTGAAGAAGCTGTACAGGGACATGGGACTACTTGGACGGCGCGCAGGTGGAAACCCCCGCACCGACGATCGTGTGGCTCGTCTTGGCCACGAGCGGTGGCGTGGTGCTGCCGCCCGGCGTGTACTTGTGGACGACGGAGCTGCCCTGCGCCTGGGACGTGAACGTGTAGAAATCGCCGCCCCAGAAGGCAAAGGCCCACGCGGTGAACTGGCTCTGCTGCAGATCGATGAGCGTGTCGCTCTTGATCGCCGCGGTGGTCTTGTCGATCTCGGCGATGTGGGAGTTGGGCGAGCCCGGCCCGAAACCGAACAGGCGCCCGTCGCCGGTGCCGGTGAGCTCCGGATTGCCGATCGCCTGCGTGAAGGGCGCGACCACCGAGAGATTGAAGGTGTTCACGTCGATGGTGGCCAGCGCGGTCGCGCTGCCGCTGAAGTTATCCCCGGCGACGTACAACGTTTCGCCCGGGTCATTCGTGTTGGACGAGAAGCCCATACCGAAAGTCGTGGGGAAACCGTTCTGTCCCGGGGCGAAGCCGGTGGGCTTGCACGACGCGGTGAGCGTACTGATCCGGAACACCTCGCCCTGGGAAAACAGCACGTAGGCGATTCCGTCCCTGTCGACTGCCATGGAGAACGGCGAGTCGTTGAACCCGGAGGGACAGTTGATGGTCCCGATCTTCGTGAAGTGCAGGGTCGGTGGATAGAAGCGCAGCAGCTCGTTTTCGGACGAGATCAGGTAGATGTAGGTGATACCCGCTTCTTCGCAGCTCGTGTGGTGCACGTCGGGTGCCGCGTCGAACACGTCGGGTGCCGCGTCGGACACGTCGGGTGCCGCGTCGGACACGTCGGGTGCCGCGTCGGATACGTCGGGCCCCGCGTCGGATACGTCGGGCCCCGCGTCGGGCGGTGGCTCGTGCAATCCGGTGCGGGCACCGCAGGCGAGGGTCAGGAACGCTGCGGCGACGAGGGCGAAACGCCTGTTCACGGCGCGCATGCTCGTGCGGTCCGCCTTCCCGGTCAACCTGGATCCGCGGACAGCACGGAAACCCCGCGCCGGGAGCGTCGGGCTCCGGGCTAGCAGCCCCCGAGGAACCGCTCGAGCTTGTCGATGGCAGCGTTGGTCCGCGCGTCGTTCGCCGACCCATGCACCAGCACGGGCTTTTGCGACGCCTTGAAGACGTCGACCAGCTCGGCGAGCTGCTGCTCGGTCACGGCCGGATCGCGTCCGGGCTCCACCGGGACGTGTCGAACCGCGAGCCCGCGCGAACGGTAGAACCCGAGCAGTCCACCGACGACCGCGAGTGCCGTGGCGTAGGTGCCGAGCTCGGGCTCCGACAGGAGACAGAGCACCGTACAGATCCCCAGACTGCGCGCTTCACGCACCCAGTCCTCCACCTCGACGCGCGACACCGTGCTCTTCGGGAAGCCCGGCCGCGGCGCGCGGGCCAGCACTCTGGAGACGCTCCATTCGATCACGACGACCTGCTCGGTCAACGTAATACCGGAGTTGCGGAATTCCAGTGTGGGACTGGCGACTATTGATCCGCGTCAATGGTCATTTGGACGACGGATCGGAGATTTGCGTCTCCAGCGAGTAGCCGGAGGAGTCAGGACGCACGCAGGCGCGACGCGATCGTCTTTCGCAGCTCGAGCTGCCGGGTGCTTCGCAGAGGCGCGCCGTCGAACTCGACCACTTCGTACTCATGCAGCGCGCGACGCGGGGTGGTGCGCAAGCGGACGCGCACCACCTGGACCCGCAGATCGAACAAGGTCGATTCCACCGTGCAGGCCACGTCGTCCTCGAGCGGTGCGTCGATCTCGAGCACCGAGAGCGGGCCGGCGACCGCGTCGTGGACCGCGACTGTCGCTTCGGAGTGGACGGAGGGACGGGAGGAACGTCCGCTGGGCGTTGTCATGGAGGTTCCTGGGGTTCGCCGGCAGCAGAGCCCGGCGGGCGCTCGATGAGCAAGCGCCGTGCCGCGTCGAGACGGCGCGATTTCCGCACGATCCGCTGCGCGAGCGTGGGGCGTTGTGCGCCATGCGAGGCGTTTGTACGCATCTTGCCCACCTTCGGCGCAGTAGCGTCGAAGTCAGGGCTGCCAGCGCGGGTCGTCCCGGACGATCCAGTCGAACGCCGCCCTCACGCGTCCGGCGACGCGTCCGGCCGGCGTGTGCCCCGCGCCGGCCGCGTACTCGATGTGTGTCGCTACGCCGCCGCGCTCGAGCCAGCTGCGCGCGCGGCGTGCGTCCTCGTCGCACACGCGTCGGCCGCACACGAATGCCACCCGTTGCCCGCCGCCTTCGTGCCAGCGGCGCGCTGTCGGGATGTCCCAGTCGTGACCGCCCTCCACCAGCACCAGCCGCGGAAACAGATCCGGGTGCCGGTGCGCCATCAACGCGCCCATGATGGCGCCCTGCGAGTAGCCCGCGTACACGGCGGGTCCCGGGTCGACGCGCGGGTAGGTGGCGCGCACGGCCTGCACCGCGGCGAGCACTTCGCGCTCCAGTGCCGGATCGTCTTTGAAGAAGTAGCCGCTGTCCGTGTGCGGATTGATGCGCGTGCCGCGCGGGCAGAGGACGAAGCCGCGCGCGCGCGTGATGCCGCGCCAGAGCTCGCAGTGCCAGCTGGCGTGTCCGCCGGCGCCGTGCGAGACGACGAGCAACGGCCGCGCGTCACGCCCGGCGGGCACCCAGAGCCGGGCGGGCTGGTGTCCGGGAACGGGCAGATCGGTGAAGTGCGCCAGCGCGGGCGGCGCGGGGGGCGCGCTCGGCGCTGATGGCGCGCCCGGCGCCGACGCGTGGCGCGTGCCCTTCGCCGGCGGTGTGCTCTGCGGGTTGCCCGGCGCGCTCGCGGCGCTCGCATGCGCGCGCTTCGGGACGGCGGGCTCTGCCGGCGGCCGCTGCGCGGCGCACGCGATGGCCGCGCACGCCGCTGCGACGAGGGGCAGCCGGCGGAGCAACATGCCGCGAGTCTACGCGCTCCGAGCGCGCCGTCCCCACGACGCGTCACGCTCATCCCGGAAAGTTCGCGCCCCGCGCGATCCCCGCGCGCTGCGCGCAGGACGGCACCTGGATACGCGTTCGATCGCGGGCCCGCGGTTTTGAAGGTCCGCGCAGCAAGTGGCGGATACGTCCGAGCTCGTAGCTTGTGCTACGAGTTTGCTCCCACGGCCCCGCCTTGCGGGCCCGCCGGCCGAGGCCGGCCCAACCCCCCTCCAACCCCTCCAGGAAGTCAGTCGATGACCCACGGACGTTTTTCGGTTCGGCGCGCTACGCGCGCCTCGCTTTTGTCTGCACTGATGCTCGTGTTCCCGCTGGCCCTCGCCGGAACCACAGGTTGTGGCGGCGCGATGGGCTCGGGTGGCGGCGCGAAGTCGGCAGAAGACAATCCCATCATCGGCCAGAAGGTTCCCGAGTTCCAACTTCCCGCCCAGTACGGCGCCGACAGCGTTTCGCCGTCGGAAGCCGACGGCAAGGTCCTGATCGTCGACTTCTGGGCGACCTGGTGCGCGCCCTGCAAGGACTCGTTCCCCGCCTACCAGAAGCTGCTCGACAAGTTCGGCGACAAGCTGATGGTGATCGGCGTCAGCGTGGACGACGACCCGAGCGGCATCAAGGACTTCGCCAAGGACACCGGCGTGAAGTTCCCGCTCGCCTGGGACAAGGGCCAGACCGTGGCCGGCCGCTACAAGCCCGGCACCATGCCCACCAGCTATATCGTCGACCAGAACGGCATTGTCCGCTACGTCCACTCCGGCTTCCACGCGGGCGACGAGAAGGAGCTCGCGAAGCAGATCCAGTCGTTGATGTAGGCCGGGTCTTCGGGGCGGGGGCGCTTCCCCTGGGACTCCGCCAGCCGATCGCGTAGTATCGCGCTCGGAAGGGGTACCTATGCGCATTCGTTTCTTGATCCTGGGGAGCCTGGTTTCGCTGTGCGCGCTGGCGCTGACGAGCGCGTGCAGCAGCAGCAGTAGTGGCGGCAACGGCGGCGGCAGCGGCGACTGCAACGTGGTTGCCTCCACCGCCTGCAGCAAGCTCGAGCAGTGCTCGCCGCTCGCCATCAAGCTCAGCTACGGTGACAAGCAGACTTGCGTCACCCGCATCGCGATGAGCTGCGCTGCCGGAACGACCGCGCCCGGCGCGTCGGTGACGCCCGCCCAGTTCGGCGCCTGCGCGCGGGCTTTCTCCCAGGTCGCCTGCAAGGACCTCATGAGCGGCAACTTCGCGCCGGCGGCCTGCACCATCAAGGGCTCGCTGGCCAACGGCAAGGCCTGCGGCTCGGCCGACCAGTGCAAGAGCGGCTACTGCGGCGCCTCGAGCAGCATGTGCGGTACCTGCGGCGCGATCGGTGCCGCCGGCGCAACGTGCACGTCCAGCGACGGGTGCGAGAGCGGTCTGGCGTGCAACAGCAAGGGCGTGTGCGCGACGCCAGCCGCAGCCGGCGGCAGCTGCACCGACATGCGCGATTGCGCGGCCGGGTTGGCGTGCACCTCGGGCACGTGCGCCCAGCCCGTAGCGGCCGGCGGCACCTGCACCGGCGGCGACTGCGATCAGCTGGCGGGCGCCTTCTGCAACCCGCAGACCAAGATCTGCGAGACGATCCAGACGGCGGACGCGGGCCAGCCCTGCGGACTCATCAACGGCGGCTACGTCAGCTGCAACGCCGCCGGTCACTGCTCGATTCCCCAGGGTCAGTCCCAGGGCACCTGCCAGGCCCACGCCGCCGACGGCGCCTCCTGCGACGACACCAACGGCCCCAGCTGCCTGTCGCCTGCGCTCTGCCTCAACGGCAAGTGCACGCTGCCGGATCCGTCCAGCTGCAAGTAGTGCGGCGGGGGGGCAAAGCCGCCCGCTCCCCCCACGCGATTCCGGTCGAGCTGGCACTGCACATTGACGGCGCTCTCCATATGGAGCGACCGTGAGTCATGCGAGTGCTGGACGTCACCGTCGACGGAGGAGCCGGATTGGCAATCGCCCCGACGAACGGAGGCGAGGACATCGCCTTCCACGCTGGCAGCATCTTCTTCAGGACCAAGGACTCCATCATCAAGGCGCTTGGCGGCAGCCCACAGACGACGCTCGCCACCGGCCAGACCCGCCCCATCACGCTCGCCGTCGACGACACGAACGTCTACTGGATCGACCAGACCAGTGGCTACGCCACGCCCGCCGTCGGCTCGATCCTGAAGGTCCCCATCGCCGGCGGCACCCCCACCGTCCTCGCCACCGGCCAGGACGAACCCGTCGACATCGCCGTCGACGACAAGAGCGTCTACTGGCTCGAACGCGCCGGCCACATCGTGAAGCTGACGCCGAAGTGAGGGGTGCGCGTGCCTGTCCCGCGGTGGGCGGCGCGAACGCGTGAGGTTACTTCGCCGCCGGGTCCTGCACGCGGCCCATGAACAGGACCAGGTCGGTCTTGTGGTCGCGGATGAAGAAGAGGAACGGGTGGTCGGCCTTGAAGACGACGGCCTTCGGAGCTTGGTGGGTTGGCGATGGCGGTGAAGTCGGCCTTGTCCCGGTCGAAGGCCAGCGGCATCCCGAGCTCCGTCAGAGCGTCGCGGAGCGACAGCGATGTCTGTGAGCTCGAGCATCTGCTAGATTCCGGATGTCATGCGTATCCGAGGGGGATGGGTTGTGTTGGGTCTCCTGCTCGCTGCCGGTTGCGGCGGCTCTGTCGTGGCGGGCAACCCTGCGAGCTCCAGCGGTGGCGCTGCAGGTGGCGGCGTGGGCGGCCCCGCGAGCTCCAGCGGTGGCGCTGCAGGCAGTGGCACGGGCGCCGGCGGAAGCGTGAGCGTGGACGCGGGCGGTCCGGGCGGTCCGGGCTCCGGCGGAAGCGTGAGCGTGGACGCGGGCGGTCCGGGCGGTCCGGGCTCCGGTCACTGTACCGATCCCGCCGACATGGCCGCGTACAACGCGACCTATCCAATTGGGAACGGCGCAACGGGCTCCGTCGACGACATCGCCAAGGACTGCATGCTCGGGGGCTGCCTCAACCAGGCGGATCCCGATCAGTGCACGCTGTCCTGCATCGAGACAAGCACGAACAACGCATTCTCCCACGCGTGCGCTGCGTGTTTCGTGCACACGCTGAGCTGCGGCTTGAAGAATTGCGTTGCCGACTGTCTGAACAGCGCCGCCCAGTGCACGGCTTGTGAGTGCGCGTACGGCTGCATCCCCCAGAAAGTGCAGTGCACCGGCATCCCCGACAACAGCTGCGCCACGGGCGGCGGGTGAGCGCCGGAGAGCTCCGCCGCCACGAACACGACCGAGCCGCGGCGGCGCGCGGGGCTGGGTCTCATGGCCCCGCTGGCGACGGTTCGGTATCGCGTGGCGTGTACACGCCGCTGGCGGGCTCGCCCGCGGGCTCGTCCTCCGTGGGCGCTTCCGCTGGCGTCGTCTTCCGCTCGGCGTCGCCGCTGTCTCCTGCGACCACGGCGCTCGTCTCCACTTCCCGCTCCACCGCCTGGATCACCTTCGGCGGAGCCGCGACCCACGCGCGCAGTCGCTGTCCGATGTTCTCGTAGTACTGGGGGACGAAGTCTTCGAGGCCTTCGATGAAGGTCCTCGAGCCGCTGAACTTGCCGGCGAGGTCGCGGACCATCAGCACTTCGAAGGCGACGGGGACGAGGTCGGAGTTGTCGGCTTCGAGGCAGGCGGGTTTGTCGCGGGCGTCGGCGAGGCTCCTGTGGGTGTCCGGCGCGCGGCCGGGCCAGCTGGCCTTGATGAAGACGTCCGCCGGCTCGGAGCTGGCGAGCTGTTTGAGCAGCCAATTGATGCGTGCCGACGCGCGCTTCTTGTCCTTCGGTGCGTGCAGCGACATCGAGCAGGTGAGGGTGCGGCGGCCGAGGTGCGCCGTGACCAGCAGCGGCGCGGCGGCGTCGGGGATGTCGAGCGTGGTGCAGATGCTCCGCGTCGCAACAAGCTCGTCGCAGTCGTCGCGCAGGCGCGCTGCCTGGTCGGCGACGTGCGCGCGCGACATCTTGAGGCGCACCTCGCGGCCGAGCTTGCGGCTCATGATGAGCGACAGGTCGCGCTCTTCCTGGTGCCAGCTGGCGACCGAGTCCTCGACCTCGGGCATGTCGCGGCGCAGTGGCGCGTCGCTCTGCACCTTCAGCACCAGATCCTTCCAGCCGGAGTTCATGCGGTCGAACTGGCTGACGCCCGCGCTCTCGTGGCGGAAGTGGCGCACCACCTCGCGCAGGATGTAGCGCTGGTCGGCTGCGTCGAAGCCGTCGTCGTGCAGCAGCAGCATCGCCTGGGTGAGCACGTGCATCCACGACCAGTGGTAGACATCGAGCCCCTTGGTGAGGCCCTTCGGCAGCGGCACAGGGTGGTGCTCGGGCAGCGCGGTGAACTGGTTCGAGAGCGTGATGACCGCGTCGATGCCATTCAGGCGCGCGAGTTCGGCGTAGGCCTCGAGCTGCTCCTGGTCGACCTCGGCCTTGCCGATCTTCGCCTCGAGGATGGCGCGCCAGGTCTTCCTGCCGGTGTTGACGACGATGAGGCCGTCGGGGCGGTGCTTCACCTCGCTCGGCACATCGCGGAACACCACCTCGGTGAAGCAGCGCACCTTGGCGCGCGACCCGAGCCGCACCCCCACGCCGCCCAGCATCGCTCCCGCGAAGTCGTCCACCGCAGAGAGCGTCGCCAGGAACACCGAAGCCGCCCGCCGCTCCTTGCTCTTGTCCGCCAAGACCGGTATCAGCCGCGCCTCTTCGCCGCTCGCCACGTAGTCCGGTACGTCGGGCACAACGCTGCTCGCCATGGGATCCCTCCAGCGCCACAGCGTACGGCCGCGCGTGGGTCGCATGGAAGACAATTCCTGGCATTCCTGACCGGCGTCAGCCCTCGCAGAACGTCCAGCTGTTTCCAGGCGGCTTCGGGCCCCCGGCTGGGCGCGAGCTCGGCCTTGGCGCTCCAGGTAGGGCAGGGGCCGCGACGCGCGACGGCGTGGTAGCCTTCCGCGTGGCTCGGCAGAAGAAGTTGATCCTGCTCTGGCTGCTCTGCGCGGTGCCGGCGACGGCGCTCGGGGGTGCGGTGGCGGCCGTCGTGATCTACGCCGTCGTGCGGTCGAACGGATTCTTCTCTCTCCCCCTGCCCGAGGACGCGCTCCTCGGCGGCATCTACGGCGCGGGCTGGGCGGTGTGCATTGCGCTGCCGCATTGGCTGGTGGTGTCGGCGTGGGTCAAGCTGGTTGGCAGCTCGGAGCGCACGCGTGCCGCTCTACTTGTCGGCATGCTCGTCTGCGCGCTGCCGCAGGCCGTGGCGGCGACCGTAGCCACGCATACGACCGTGTTCCTACCCGCATGGCTCGCGGTCGCGTTCGGCCTGTGGCTACCGCGCGCTGTGGTTCCGCGTCTTCGTCCAGGGGCGTTCGCGGCGGAGCGTGCCGTCGCGTAGCGACGCCCCACGTGGGGGGCAGCCCATCGCGTGAGCCCGTCAGTCCCCGGGCGTGCGCTCGCGGATGCGCCGTGCCGCCCCGCGTCGACGCTCGAGCCCGCACGCGCCGAGCGCGGCCGCGAGGAGCAGCCAGGGCGCACCGGGCGCGTCGGGGCGTGAGCCGATGCTGCACCCTCCGCCCTTGGCCGGCACGGTGCTGCCTCGCGACAGCGACGACTGGGGGAGGGGAGCGCCTCCGATGCTGCACGCACCCCAGTCCTGCCACTGGCCGTCGCTGCCGCAGGTGCGCTCCTGGACGGCTCCCGGACCGCAGTCGATCCGGTCGACCTGAGCGGCGGTGCAGGGGCCTGATGAGCCAGGGGTCGACCCGGCATCCGCAGAGCTCGGCGCAACGAGCTTGATCGCGTCGAAGGCGATGTTCTTGCCCTGCTGGGCGGGGTCGGAGAAGTTGTCGCCGAGCCGCATCCACTGGTCGGCACCCGACGCGAACGAGAACGAGCCGAGCTTGAACCAGTCGCCGGCGTGGGCGGCTTGATCCACGGGCACCTTCTGCGTCGCCTCGCCGGCGAATTGCACCTTGTAGATGACCTCGTCGGAGAGGTTCGTCACGCTGCCCGGGATGTACGCCCAGACCTCGTAGCTTCCGGCCTGGGAGAAATCGAACTTCCAGATGAGGCCCTGGGCGTAGTTCGGCGAAGGAACGTCCTGGGGCGTGGAGTACGCATGGCCGCCGTGACCGGTCGTGTCCACGAGCCCGCTGGCACCGACCTGCTGACTGCAGGAATCGTCTTCTTCCAGAATCGTCTCGCCCGACGGGGCGACCGCGCACTGCGCGCGGGCCCGCTCGCCGAGCAGGACCACGCACGTCAGCGCGGCGGCGCCGATCAGCGTGCGCTGGGCGCGACCGCGACGCTTCAGAAGACGCATGACTGTCCCGGCGGCGTTCCGCAACAGAAGCCTGGCCCGCAGTGGTTGCTGCAACAGTCGGAGCCGGTAGTGCAGGCGTCGCCCGGCTGCGCACACGTCGAGCACTGATCGTCGTTGCCGGAGACGACCACGCAACCGGAGGGGCAGGACTGCTGGGACGCCAGTTTTCCCACGACGCACGTGTACAGCGTGTCCAGACTGCCGTAGTTCAGCGCGCTGCCGCAGTACACGCCATCCTTGCCGGCGCAGGGTCCCGTACCGGTCAGGCCGCCGCTGCCCGAGGTCCCGCCGCTGCCTCCGGCGCCGCCGGCCCCGCCCGCGCCCCCGGCCCCGCCCGCGCCGCCGGCCCCGCTCGCGCCGGCGCAGTAGCCGAAGCCGAAGGGGGCCGCGCCCGACCAGGGCGAGAACTTGCCGAGGCCAAACGTCTTGTCGAACAGCGCCACGTGCGCTTCGGCGAGCTTGTAGTCCAGGCCAAGCTTCGGCACGAAGATCCCGAGCTTGGCCCCCGCGCCGGCCTCGAGGGTCGTGGACATGTCGACGTCGGTGCTGACCGTGGGCGAGCTGCTGCTCGGGTCGCACGTGACCGAAGCAGAAGCGCCCACCTTCTCTTCGGCCTTCACGTATACGTACGGCCCTGCGAGTCCATAGAAGATGAGCGAGAAGGTGGGCTCGATGGCACAGCTTGCCTCTGCCTTCAGCGCTCCGGTCAACGTCGGCCCGATGGGCTGCGTGTCGACCTGGCGCTCGGCGATGGGCGACCAGCCTTCGTTCTTGCCGTCCTTCTGGTAGTGGACTCCGAGCTTCACGGTGGAGGTCTGCTTGAAGCCGGCCTTGGCCGTGACGCTGCCCTTGAAGGTGAATTTGCAGCTCAGGCCCAGATCGAACTGCAGCTGCGACACGACGGGTATGGGGATGGGCGTGGCGGGGATCCACAATGTCGGCAGGTTCACCTCGGCCTTGGCCACCTTGGCATCGAGCGACGGGAGCGGTCCGCCCTGGGTGAATGCCTCGAGCGCAGCCTCGAAGGCCTTCTGCTCGGCGTCGGTGGCTTTTCCGAAGTCGGCCGACGCCGTGAACCCGGTGTCGAAGGTGAGCTCGGTCGAGAGCTCTGTTTCGAGCTTTCCTTCGAGATAGGTCTTGAACTCCTGCACCTTGCCGTTCTTGATCTTCAGCGCGAAGCCGACGTCGGGCACGAATGCGACGTAGCCCTTGCCTATCGAGGCTTGCGCCTTGACGAAGAACTGGCCCGATACCGGCGCGCCCTTGTTCATGAAGGAATGGCTCGGGCTCTTCGCTTCAATCGGACCGAGCGTCCACCCCGAGAAGTCGAGCTTGTTCAAGGCGCTCTGGACCGAATCGGCGCTCACGTGGCTGGTCTGGACCTGCGTCGTGCCCGGGGCGTGGTGGGTCTGGACCTGCGTCGTGGTGCCAGACGAAAGGTGCAGCACACTGGAGACCTGGCCATCGAGGATCACGTCGGTCAGCGCCGCCTGCTTGGTCGTCACGACGATGTTGCCGCCCGACTCTGTTACCGACACCACGCGACGCAGGAACCCGCTGGTGTTGGTACCGTTCAAGCTCGCGGCGGATTCCCTGTCTCCGATCAGGAGATCACCCGGGACACGCTCGAGGACGTCCGGATGGGTCGCCTTCGGAAAGATCAGCCGCGTCGCCTCCACAGTGACGTCGTCGACGTTGCCGATGACGTGGGTCTCGGGGCTGATGCTGACGGTCTGCTTCGCTGCGGGCTTGGAGTCGGAGCCCGAGCACGCGGTCACCAGGGCCACCGCCATCACGACTCTGCCCCAACGACTCCTCCCGCCCATCGCCCCAGTATGCCAGAGATCCCGCTCCAGCGCAGCATGCGCGCTGGGCAGACACGGGTCCGTTGTGCGCACGTGATAGCTTGGCGGCGTGGCGGGACGGTCGGAAACCGGCTTGATACTGCTGTGGCTCTTCTGCACGGTGCCCGGGACAGCGCTTGGCGGCGCTGCGGCGGCCGCGCTCGCGCCGTCGGGCGCGGTCGCGTTCGGCGTGTGGCTGCCGCGGGCGGTCTTTCCCGGTCTCGGTCCAGGCGCGTTCGCGGCGCAGAGCGAGCACGGCGCAGCGCCGCCCGCTGGCCCGCGCGAGCGGTAGCGCCCAGCTGACGACCCTGCCAGACGACCTCCGCCCGGCCGCGCGCCGGAAGACGGTGCGGAGGTGCGTAGCCATGTCGGCTTCTGTGGGGAACCGCGCGCAGGCTCGGGGGGGAAGGCCGCGCCCAGCGGGCGGGCGTGCCGCGAGCGGCTGTCGTGTAGCGCTTTCCTGGTGTAGCGTCGGGGCATGCGGCTCGGGGTTTGCGTGCTGGTCGGGTTGTGGCTTGCGGCGTGTTCGAGTGGAAGCAGTGGGAGGGGCGGGCCAACGGGAAATCTCCTCTTCGAGGCGTGCGGGAAGCCGTCCGACTGCCAGAGCGGGATGTGCCTGAAGGACGAGCAGGGCTACATGGCCTGCACCCAGCCGTGCGACAGCGACGCCCAGTGCACTCGCCCCGGTGGCTACACGGGCGTGTGCCGCACGTTTGGGAGCAACGGCAAGCTCTGCGCCTCGCACTGCAGCACGCCGAAGGGCTGGACGTGCATCGACGACACGCCGGTGAAGTGCTCGGTCGCCGGCGAGAAGGCGTGCCTGGACTGCGGCTGCCCGGACGGCGACTACTGCGCAGTGGACCACTGCGTGCCCAAGGGGAAGTTGTCCGATGCCTGCGAATACGACAGCGAGTGCCTCTCGGGAAACTGCAGCCCAGGGCCGGGTTTCCTGGGACGGGAGTGCCTCGCGAAGTTCGCAGGCGCGTGCACGAACCAGAACTGCGACATCTGCATCAACGGCAACTTCTGCACGCGACACTGCGACGGCCCGTACCCGTACGAATGTCCGGGCAACAGCCAGTGCCTCCATTCGCTCACGGTCGCGACGGGCCAGTGCGAGCTGCTCTGCGATGGCCGCCAGGGGCCGGATCAGGCAACCTGCGATCCCTACGGCTTTTCCTGCGTCGCGACCAGCGACTCGATCCCGTTGTGGTACTGCGAGACGCCGTAGGGGCCGGAAAATAGTCCGCAACCGGCGGGGGCATGCGACCGATTACAGGGGCATGCACTACAGATTGCACGATCGTGGTCGTCCGCTCGCCCCGGTATCCGCACGCGCAAACAGGGTACGCGCTCCCCGGATCCTGCGCGTCGCCGCAGGCGCCGTGCTGTCCTTCTGCCTGACGGGCTGCCTGGTTGCCCCCGGCGGAGGCAGCGGCGGTGCCGGCGGCGGTGGCAGCGCGACAACCTGCTCGGAGACGCGCTGCGACGGAGAACGCTCCCAGTGCGTCGATTGGGTTGGTCTCGACTCCCAGGACTGCGAGGACAACTGTTCTGGATCGGACGACATCCTGGGCTGTCTGCAGAGCTGCTACGATCTCCGGGACGCGAGGGTCGTGTCCTGGTGCGATGCAGACTTCGACACCTGCACGGCGTCCGCCAAGGTGAACGAGTGCTGGGACGACAGCGATCCGCAAGGCAAGTGTGTGGGAACGAGCGAAATCTCGTGCGCGGACGTTGGCGACCAGAGCGCGTGCGACACGGTTCCCGGATGCCAAGCGTCCGGCACATACGATGAATACCTCGGCATGACCTTCTGGTCCTGCGAAGGCAAGCCAGCCGCATGCTCCGACATGAAAGACGCCAAGAGCTGTCGCGCGCTTCGCTGCACGTGGCAGTGAGCTCCCAAAAGCCCACCGGGGTCTACGACTGGAGCTTCCGCGTGGGCGGCGCTGTCGTCATCCGTTCGCGGGGGCGGCGCGCTGCATGAAAGGGCGGCCGAAGTCGTGCTCGGCGGCGAGCGCGTTGTGGGCCCGGCAGCGCAAGTGGAGGTTCGATGCGGTGGCGGGTCCGCCGCGGGCGAAGGGGAGCTCGTGGTGGAGCTCGAGGAACGCGGTCTCGCGACAGCGCTCTCCGGACGGCGCGACGTAGGTGCAGCGTGCGCCGTCGCGTTCGCGGACAGCGCGGCGGACCGCGGCGGGGATGGAGCGGCTGTTCGGGGCACCGCGCTGGCGCGGCGTCTCTTCGTTACCGCGCTGGCGCGGGGGAGCGTCGGGGCGGCGGGCGTACTTCTTCTTTTCGAGTTCTGCGACGAGCAAGCGGAGGGCACGCAGGTGGACCTCTTCGATGGAGCGATCGGGGATGGCGTGGGAGAGGAGGTCGCAGGCGCGTTCGAGCAGGTCGACGTATTCCTGCGACGCGGTGAACTGGACCTTGTAGCGCTGCGGGGGGAGCGGCGCGGGTGGACAGGGGCTTTCGCCGGCGTCCTCCGGTGCGTCGGCGCCCGCCGTGGCGCTCGCGACTTCCGGGGCCGTCGTGGTGTTGCCTGCCTCCGCGCCGTCGTCCATCCAGTCCCGCGGACGGGCGCCAGGCTCGAGCTCGCGCACCGGATTGAAGGAGGCGACGAGCTCGCTCCACGTGGGACTGCGCGGCGTGGCGATGCGGGGCTCGGGACCGAGCGGCTCGATGCGTGCGGGAACGGCGGGCAGCGGATCCAGCATGCGGACGAGCTTCTGGATCTCGCGCTTGGTGCGGTGCCTGGCACGGGCGAGGACGTTGGCGAGGTTGTCGTCGGTGAGGTGCGGGCCGAGCAGGAGCAGGCCTGTCAGGTGCAGCTCGCCGGCGGCGACGTGTTCGTAGAGTGCCGGGAAGCGCCGGCAGAAGCTCGCGGCCTTGGCGCGGCGGAAGGCGGCGTCCTCGGACATGCGGAGCTCGTAGACGCAGTAGGTGTACAGGCTCGAGCAGGCCCGCGTGCGGTGGATGCCGCGCGCTTCGACCTCGGCGAGGTGGGCGAGCAGCGCAGCGAGGGCCTGGTTGGTGCGTCCGACGAGCTGGCGGGTGCCGGCGAGGAGCGCGTCGTCGCCGAGAGCTCCGAGGCCGTAGGGATCGAGTTGGAGAGTCGCTGTTTCCGCATTCATGTGCGCAGCCTACACCCGGTTCTGGAGGGCTCGCTGTTGCCTCGTAGGCACGGTTTCCAGCGGCAGGCGGCTCGAAACGCATCCGGATCCGGAAACGCGGCGAGCGCGTCGCTCGTCGCGATACGGAGGCGTGATTGCGGAAAGGAGCGGAGTCGTGATTGCGACTCGTAGAATAGCTGTCAAGGAAATTCAGCGGTTCAGACCGGGTACAGGGGACATGGGCAACACCTTCACTCGAGGTCGTGCGATGCGGGGCCATGCCGTCGAAGGAAACCAGTCCCCATCCGCACGCCGTGAGCGCCGAAATCATCGACCTCATCGTGCAGGCCCGACGACGGCATCCACGGTGGGGACCCCGGAAGCTGCTTGTCGTTGCAAAGCGGCAGAATCCTCGTGCCGCATTGCCAGCAGCAAGCACCGTCGGCGAGATTCTGAGGAAGCGAGGGCTGGTTGGAAAGCCACTGCGTGTCCGTCGAAGTGACCCGTACGGTGAGCGGCTACGATGCTCCGAACGCCATCTGGTGTGCAGACTTCAAGGGACACTTCGCCGTCGGAGGCCAACGCTGCACAACCCACTGCTCTTGCGACGTTCTCGGTTCACCCGCGACGCCACCGCGCCGGCGCGTCCGCGCCGCGACGCCACGCCGCCACCGCGCCGGCGCGTCAGCGCTGCCACGCCACCGCGCCGGCGCGGGCCCGTCCACGCCGCGACGTCACCGCGCGTGCTCAGGCTTTCGTCTCTAGAGTGCGCGAGAGCGTCGCGTACCCGGCGCGCTCGTAGAGGCGGCGGGCGGCTTCGTTGTGTTCCCAGACGTGGAGGCGGACGGTGTGGAAGCCGTGCTCGGCGGACCAGCTGCGCGCGTGCTGCAGCAATTGCGTGGCGACGCCCTGGCGGCGGTGCGCGGGGGCGACGGCGAGGAAGTGGATGAAAGCGTGCTGGTCGGCGCGGCGGCCGAGCGCGGCGGGGAGGCGCACTTCTTCCAGCGTGAGGACGCCTGCTACGTCGTCGCCGCGCGTGGCGACGAAAGCGCGCTGTTCGGCTGCCTCGAGGGGCGCGGGCATATCGCCGCGCTACCCGCGCGCGCGCCGCGCTCTGAGCACGGTGTCGTGGACGGTGACGGGCTGGCTGTCGGAGTTGTTCTGGGTGCGGGCGCGGGCGGCGCTGGTCTCGACGGTCCAGCTATCGCCGAGCAGCTCCGCGATGTCGTCGGCCGTGTAGTAGAGGTCCGGATCGGGCGGACGCTTGACGCCGCTTTCGAGGTCGGAGGGGTGGTGGGCGACGATGAGCAGCGTGCCGTCGGCGCGCACGGCGGCGGCGAGGCCGCGGAACAGCATCGCGCGCGGTCCGCTCGGCAGGTGCATGAACTGCACGTTCACGAGATCGAAGGTGTCGGGCGGGGGAGGGGACTGGATGAGATCGGCCTGCTGCCAGCTGATGCGCTCGGCGGCTCCGGGCGCGGTCTCGCGGGTGTGGGCGGCGGCGCGGTCGAGCGCGACCTGTGAGATGTCCATGCCGACAACGTCCCAGCCGCGCTCGGCTAGCCAGATGGCGTCGGCGCCCTCGCCGCAGCCGACATCGAGCGCGCGCCCCGGCGAAAGCCCCTCGACCTCCGCCACGAGCTGCGGATTCGGGTTGCCGCTCCAGATCCGCTTTGAAGATCGATACCGCTCGTCCCAGAAATCCGCGCCGCGCACGGGCGTGTCGTTTGCCATGGCGGGGAGTATGGCACGCGCGCGGACGAGGGCGCCAAGGCGCTTCCCGGTCGGAAATCACGCTGACTTGCGCTGACCTTTCGAGCCGAGCCGGATGTGCACCTCGTGCTTGCCCAGACCGCCCGGATCGAGCGGAATGCGACCCGAGTCGAGCGGGGCTCCGTCCAGGCTTGCTTCGGCGACACCCCCGCCTACGGCGTCGGGATTGTCGACGACCACGTGGACCTCCTGGCCCCCGAGCTTGATCCACGCCTCGAATCCCTTCCAGGCGGAGGGGATGCAGGGGTCGATGCGGAGCTGCCCGTCTTCCTTGCGGAGGCCGAGGATGGCCTCGACACCCAGCCGGTAGGCCCAACCCGCCGCGCCGGTGTACCAGCTCCACCCGCCTCGAGCGATCCAGGGGGAACAGCTGTAGATGTCGCCGGCGAGGACATACGGCTCGACCCGGTAGCGAGCGACCTCTCCGCTCGTGCGCGCGCGAAGCACCGGGTTCAGCAGACGGAAGATGCGCTCGGCGTGTGCGCCGTCGCCCAGGGCGGTGTACGCCCAGCCGAGCCAGGTCGCCGCGTGTGTGTACTGGCCGCCATTTTCGCGGACGCCGCGCGGATACGCCCGGATGTACCCGGGATCGTGCGCCGTGCTCGCGAAGGGCGGCCAGAGCAACAGCACCAGCCTGTCCTCCTCCCGCACGAGCTGGTCGTCGGCCGCGTGGAGCGCGAGGCGCGCTCGTTCGGTGTCGGCACTGCCGGAGAGGACGGCCCACGACTGTGCGATCGAGTCGATACGGCACTCGCGACTCGTCGTCGAGCCCAGAGCCGAGCCGTCGTCGTGGAACGCGCGCAGGTACCACCCGCCATCCCACGCATTTTCCTCGAGGCTTGCCCGCAGCGATTCGGCTCGGGCTCGCCAGTTCTCTGCCTCGTCGTGCTCGTCCAGCCGCTCGCAGAGCGACGCGAAGCGGCTCGCGGTCGCGCACAGGAACCAGCCGAGCCAGACGCTTTCGCCGCGGCCTTCCGAGCCGACGCGGTTCATGCCGTCGTTCCAGTCGCTGTCGCCCATCAGCGGTAGGCCGTGGCGTCCCTGGGTGAAGCCGCGCTGCATGGCACGCCGGCAGTGTTCGAACAATGGGGCGGCCGCCGAGGTACCGAACTCGGCATACCGGTCGTGTTCTTCGCGCTTCAGCGGCTCCGCGCTCAAGAACGGCACGGGCTCGTCGAGGATCGACACATCCCCCGTGGCAGCCACGTACTCGGCCGTCACGTACACAAGCCACACGAGGTCGTCCGAACAGCGCGTCCGGACGCCGCTGCCGGACGGTGGGTGCCACCAGTGCAGGACGTCGCCTTCTTCGAACTGGTGTGCGGCCGATTCCAGGATGTGGGCGCGCGCGCGGGCGGGCGCAGCGACCAGCAGCGCGAGCACGTCCTGGAGCTGGTCACGGAATCCGAACGCGCCGCTGGATTGATAGAAGGCCGTGCGACCGAAGAGACGCGAGGCGATGGTCTGGTAGAGCAGCCATCGATTCAGCATGAGGTCCATGGACGGCTCGGGCGTCTTGACGCGCAGGCTGCCCGTGAGCCCTTCCCAGAATCCGGTCAGGGCGTCCCACGCCGCGTCGACCGACTCCCGCTTGCGGAAGTGTGCCGCCAGTGCGAGCGCGGCGTCGCGATCAGCGCCCTGGCCGAGGACGAAATGAGTCTCGATCTCCTCGCCCGGCCCGAGGTCCAGATGCACCTGCAGTGCGGCACAAGGATCCACGCCGGCGTCCGTGCACGCGGCGAGGCCCCAACGTTCGAGCGCCTCGGGGCGCGCGTAGTCTCCCCGGCGCCCGAGAAACTCCGTGCGATCGGCGGTGAAGCCGTGCACCCGAAGCTCGGAGGCGAGGAACGCGAAGCGCCCCTTGAATTCGCTCTTCCAGCTGCTCGTCGCGAGCAGACATGCGCTCGGTCGGTCGATTCCAGACACCACGTACGCCCGCTGCTCCTCCGCGGTGCTACCGAGAACCCACTCCGCGTAATAGGTCGCGGTAACCCGCCGGTGCCGGGGAAGCAGGTTCTTGATCCTCAGCCGCACGAGCTTCACCGGCGCGTCGGCAGGCACGAAGACCGTGAGCTCCTGTTCGAAATCGTGGCTCTGCCTCAGGTACTTCGTGTACCCCATGCCGTGACGCACGAGCGTTTCGGCTTCGAGCCCCGCAGGCAGCGGCGTGGGTGACCAGACTTCGCCTGTTTCCTCGTCCCTCAGGTAGACGGATTCAGAGGGCGTATCGAAGAGCGGATCGTTTCGCCAAGGCGTGAGTCGGTTCTCGCTGCTGTTTGTCGACCAGGTGCAGCCGAGCGACGATTCGCTCACCAGGCAGCCAAAGTCGGGATTCGCGAGCACGTTGCACCAGGGAGCAGGAGTCGGCTTGCCCGGCTGTACCGAGATCACGTACTCGCGGCCGTCCTCGCTGAACCCGCCGATGCCGTTGTCGAACATCAAGCTGGGCCGGCGAGGACCCGACGGGGGCGTGCGCTCCTCCGCTAGTGTGGGCTCGAACCGTGGCAGACGCGGTGCGCTCTCGGCGGGTTTCGCAAAGCGGGACGCGAGCGAGTCGTCCCGGGTGTCCAGTACTACGCGCGCGCTTGCCTCGAGGTGGCGCTCCTCTTCTTCCGGAAGCTGATCGCGAGTCACGACGTGAATGCCGCCGCGCCGGTCGATCCAGTCGTCGACGTCGTGACGGGCGAGCACGCTTCTGAGCGTTCCGACGCCGTCCGTCACGTATCCTGTGGCCTGTTCGTCCACGAGAACGAGATCGACGCGCACGCCAGAGGCCCGGAAGTACCGGTGCGCAGCGATGACTTGTGAAAATAGCGGAGCCTGGGCGTCGTGTACCCGGACGAGCAGGATCGGGAAGTCGCCGGAGATCCCCCGCCCCCAGAGCCGTCGCTTCTCGGCGTGGCCTTCGGCGATGACGTCCCCGGGAGCGCGCAACGACGGCTCCGCAAAGACCAGCGCGGACAAAAGGTGCTGGATAGCCGGTAGCAGGTTGGCGTTCAGCCGAGCGCGTTTCAGGCGCCTGAGACTCTCCTGCTCGGCGTCGCGGAACGCCCAGCGAACCGCGTGCATCGAGCCGTAGCGTCGGGCAAGCTCCAGCGCCGCGCTGCGAGAGCGATCCACCGCCGTGACAAACGCGAGAGTTACCGACTCCTGCGGTGCGAGCTCGACGTGGGCGCGGAGGCTCATGACCGGATCGAGCACGGTGCCGACGCTGCCATGCAGAACCACGGGGTCGAGCGACATCGACTCCGGCACACGAGGGTCCCGCGAACGGCCGAAGAAGGCTGCTCGGTCCGTCTCGAAGCCCGCGGGGGTCACCCGGGAACCCTCGACGACGAGCCGATGCACCAGCGCTGCGCGCTCTTCGTTCAGCGCCCGGTGCCGGCGCGTGAAAACGAGCCCATCAAGCTCCGGTACGTACTCGCTTTCGACGAACAACCTCGAGAATGCACCGGTTACGGCTTCGACCGGCAACAGAGCGGGCTCGGAGGCGCTCGCGACGACGAGCCGCCGCGATCGATCCGTCTCGTTGTGAAGCGTGATCTGCCGGACCTCGACGTCGTCCGCCGCCGCGATGGTGACGTCGACGTGAACCGAGAGCCCTTGATCGCGGCGATGGAAGTCGATCTTGTGGGCGCTGAAAGTCGTCCGCCCGTCCGCCGAGGTCGCCCGCCAGACCCGACCGTTGTCTCTGTCCCGCAGGTAGATCCAGGTTCCCTGCGTGTCGGATGTCGGGTCAGGTTGGTAGTTGGTGAGAGCCAGACCGTGCCAGCGCAGACCGCCGCCTCCGGAGTCCGTGAGCCAGGTCGTGAGACGACCGTTGCCGAGCACGAAACGTCCGGTTGTCCGGCGCCGCGCGCCGACCACGAAGGCGCGCTCGACGGAGCTCGCTGGGCAGGCGCTTCCTCGGTCTCCGGGCCCTCGGCGGCGGGCCATTCCGCCGGCACGGCGCCTGGCGTCGGCTCGCCCAGGAGCATCCCGCCCACCTCGACCAACGGGTCGGAGTGGAAGCGCTCGACCATGATGTCGTCGTGCAGGTAGTTGTCGAGCGCGACGAGCAGCATGCCCTGGTGATGCGCCATGAACGACCGCACGACGACGAACGAGCGGCCACTCGGCGCATGCTCCGGGTCGAAATCGACGGCCTCGAACAAGCCGTACATTCCGAGCATTCCCATCGCCTCGAGCTTCGCCAGGTTGTCCACGACGGCGCGCGGTCGAAGGGAGATGGCGAGCATCGAAGCGTACGGCGCGACCACACGGTCTTCGGTGAGGTGACGCCGGAAGCCGAGCCCAGGAACACCGAACGAGCGATACTGGTACGTCTGATGGGGGTCCAGGCGGCCGTATGCAGATTCCGAGACACCCCAGGGAGTGTTCCGCTCCCGGGCGTAGGCGATCTGCGCCTCCACCGCGAGCGCGGAGCTGCGACCGAGAAGTGTCCGCTCGTTGCCGCGCATCAGCAGGTTCGGCATCAGATACTCGAACATCGTTCCGCCCCAGGACAAGAGCGCGGGCGCGCCTGCCACGTGCGTCATCGGACGCCCGAGCGCGTACCAGTGCGACTCGGGCGCATCGTGCTTGACGATCGCCAGGTAGCTCGCAAGACGCGCTTCCGATGCGAGCAGGTCGTAGTGATGCGCATCGGCCGTATCCAGCGTGACGTTGTAGCCAATGCGGAAGAGCTTCCGCTCCGGGTCGAAGAGCAGCCGGAAGTCCATCCCGTATGCTTCGGCCTGCGCGCGGCGCGCCACGTCCAGAAGACCATCGCGGAGCGCTTCGGCGCTCTGTTCGGCGCTGTGGAAGGCTTCCCGGAGCCGCGCTGTCGACGCTTCCAGATCAACCGTGAGGCTCCCGTCGCGGCGCTGTCGTTCTTCCCACTCGGCAAGCTCGGTGGCGAGTCGGTGGCAGGTTCCCGGGATCTCGTCGAGCTTGATTTCTCCGGGCCAGGTGAGTGCCGTCGCGGCAGGCTCGTCGGCCAGCGAAAGCCAGGGCAGAAGCGCGTCGAGCTCCCGTCGTGTCTCGTAGAGTTGGTGGTGGAAGCGATCCACCCACGTGCGGAGTGCGTGCAGGGTCTCGGCCTCGTGCTGGTACGCGCCGGCATCGAGCAGCGCAATCAGCTCGCTGTCGAGCGCCGGAGCGGTCTCGTCGCACAGCACTCCGAGCGCGGCATGGGCCTCGCGTGCGGTCTCGCCCCTGTTCACCACGATGCGGCGCACCGTAGCGAGCACCGACCGTAGCGAGTCCGCCGGTCCCGCTTCGGTAGAACCGAGCGCTTCTTCGAGCAGGTCGAGCAGATCGGTGATGCCGTTCCACGCCTCGCGGCGAAGCACGGGTGCGTGGGCCACCGACTTCAGGCCTTGCTCCAGCGCGATGAGACATCCCGCGAAGTTCCCGCTATCGACGGTGGACACGTAGCGTGGCAGGAGCGGCTGGAGGTTCTTCGTCTCGTACCAGTTCAAGAGGTGGCCCCGGTAGTGTTCAAGCCGTTCGACGCTTTCCAGAGTGTTCTGCAGCCGAAGCAGAAGGTCGCCCGGTCCGAGGTAGCCGAGGTCGTAGGCGGAAAGCGTGGAGAGAAGCATCATGCCGATGTTGGTGGGCGAGGTGCGGTGAGCGACCTGCTCGCGGGGCACGGCCTGGTAGTTGTCCACGGGCAGCCACTGGTCGCCCGGGCCCACGAACGTCTCGAAGAAGAGCCACGTTCTGCGTGCCAATTGGCGGAGCCGCCGCACGTCCTCGGCGCCCAGAGGCTTCGCGTGGTTCGGGAAGTCACGGCTCGTCCAGCGGGCGATCGCGGGGGCGAAGAACCAGGCGAGAAGAACCGGCAGACCGACGAGCAGTGCAGAAGGCCGGACCCAGGCGACGGTGGCGCCGCTCAGCACCGCGAGAAGTGGAGACGCGAGCATCTGTCGCCATAGCCGGGATCGCCTGTGCGTAGTCCGGGCAATGTCCGCGGCGGACGTCCATTGAAGCAGGTGTGTGTGCGTGAACACGACCCGCGCCAGCGTGCGCACCACGGCGTCAACGACTATGGCGGCCTCGTGGACGAGAAACACGAGCCCCAAGAGCGCTCGTTCGATGTCTTTGAACTGTGGTCGCCCCCGCACGATCGCTGGCAGGAGTGGCGCGAAAAGCACGGAGAGCGCCACGAGCGTCCAGAACAGTGGAGCGCCAGGCAACCAGGTCCAGCCGCACAAGAGGAGCAGCACGAGCAGCGGGGCCGTCAGGCTGCGGCGCAGATTGTCCGCGATCTTCCAGCGATCGATGAGGCTCAGGCGGTTATGGAGCTTCCCACGGCGCGACGACGGCACCTCCGGAAGGAGCCAGGGCAGAAGCTGCCAGTCACCGCATATCCAGCGATGCATGCGCCGCGCATACGCAGCGTAGTGAGTCGGGTAGTCCTCGAAGACAACAACGTCGCTTGCCAGAGCCGCCCTCCCGTGGATCCCCTCGAACAGATCGTGGCTCAGGATCGCGTTCTCCGGAGTCCGTCCTTCGAGGCTCCGCGTGAATGCATCCACGTCGTAGATGCCCTTGCCGACGTAGATACCCGACGCGAACAGATCCTGGTACAGGTCGGAGGTCGCGTGCGTGTAGATGTCGAACCCGGTGTCGCCGGCAAAAATCCGTTGGAACCGCGAACGACTCGAGCTGGCCGGGGAAGTCTGGACGCGGGGCTGGACGATCGTGTACCCGGAAGCCACGCGTCCTGTCTTCTCATCGAAGGTCGCGCGATTCAGCGGATGCGCAAGAACCCCGATCAAACGACGCGCGCTTCCCATCGGAAGCTCGGTGTCGCTGTCGAGCGTTATGACAAATCGAATCCGCTCCAGTCCCTCCGGGGCCCCCTCGTGGCGCACGTAGCTCCCGCGCTTGTCTCCACGAAGCAAGCGGTTGAGCTCCTCGAGCTTCCCGCGCTTGCGCTCCCAGCCCATGAAACACTCCTCGGACGCGTTCCAGCGGGGCTGTCGGTGCAGAAGGTGGAACGGGCCGGTTCCATCCTCGCCGTGCTTCGCGTTGAGCGATGCGATTTCTTCGCACGCGCGGTCGAGCAGGTCCTCGGATGCCGGGGGCTCCAGGGCATCGGCGTCGTCGGTGAGCAGCGCGAACCGTAGCTGTGGGTCGGGGTTCGAGAGGTAGTGAAGCTCGAGCCGCTGGGCCATCCTGGCGATGTCGTCCCGCGTTCCGAGCAGCGTGGGAACCACAACGAGAGTCCGGGCGTCCTCGGGAAGGCCCTTTTCGAAGTCGAGCTTCGAAAGGAGGTGGGGCCTGAGCAGCTTTGCGAACGCCCACTGGACGATCGCCACGGCGACGACCGCCGCCGCGCCAAGCGTGAGCACGAGTACGGCGAGGCGCGGCAAGAGCCCCGCGCCGCTCCGGACGGCATACCATTCTGGCAGGACGACAAGCGCCGCGGTCACGAGCGACAGTGTTCCAAGATACGCAAGCGTTGGCCGGCCGAGGGCCATCCGGCGAACGCGCTCGAGCCCTTTCGGTCCGTAGCCGAGCTCCTGCTCGAGTACGCTTCGACCCACGTCGACCAGGTAGTAGCCGACGTGTCCGCGGCGTTCGTCCGGAACAGCCCGGGACGCCAGTGCCAAAGCTCGAGCGGCCACGTCTTCTTCCGGTATCCGGGTGACCCAGGCGAGCTCCTCGATGGTCTTGCGGTACAAATCGCAGGTTGCAAAGTCCATTTGCGCGTAGATCCCCGCCGGATCCGCGCGCAACATCGCTTCGACGCGACTCGTCTGTTCGAAGAATACCTTCCAGTCGAGCTCGGCGAAGAGGCGCAAGGCGCGAATCGCGCGCTCTACGCCCGTCGCGGGGTCGACGACGACGTGCCCGGGGCCAACGGGCGACGCGTCTTCCGCAATGACTCCGAGCCCGGAGAGGGACTGCACGAGATTCGTGAGCACGGCGATCCGCAAAATCATCGGGAACGCCCAGAGCTCGGCAATGCTGAGCGTCGAGGTCTCCTGGTAGGCGCGGACAAAGCGTCCGAGCATCGCTCTGTCGAAGGCGAGACCGGTCTTCGCGACCAGCTCGGTCGAAAGCCAGTAGACGCGCGGCAGGCCTTTTCCAGGACCCGTCGACAGCCGCGGCAGGTGCCCCACGAAGCCGCGCGGAAGCTCTTGAGCGACCTGCCGGGCGACGCGGCGCACCAGGTGGTAGTTGTCGAGGAACCACTCGGCGGGCTTCTGCAGTGCCTTCTTGTCCTGGGTCCCTGATGCCAGCCGCTCGCGGGCCTGTTCAAGGGCGGCTGCTAGTCGCGAGGGGGCGAAGAATGGCGCCGGCCATCGCCCTGGGCGTTCGAGACCTTGTTGCGATCCGGCGAGTGCGCGCGCCTCGACCTCCCAGGAACGGGTAGCCTCCGTGTCTTCCCTTGTCGGCTGGGCGGCAGTCGCCGTCACCGTTCCCCCGGCGGGTAGCTGGCGCGCAGCGGAGGCGCATACCGCTCTTCCGCCGCCTCACCCGTGCGCCCCAGCGCGGCTTCCGGAAGATCCTGCAGGACGAGAAGCGGAATCGTCGAGTGCGAAATGAGATGGTGCGTCACGCTTCCGAAAGGTTGCATCGGATTGCACACGCTCCCATGCGCGGAGAGCACCACGAGGTCGGCTTGCTCCCGCTCCGCAATCTCGAGCAGAGCCTGCCGTTCGTCCACGTGGCGTGTGACGACCGCGCGCACCCGGGCGGTGCGTGGCAGTCGAGCGCCAAGATGATCGAGATACCGCGTCGCGCGTGACTCCAGTCGTGCGGCGAGCGCGCGCGCAACGTCGAGATCGCCCGCGTGCAGCACTGCCGTCGGAAGAGGCTCCACGACGACGTGGACGAGCAACAGCTCCGCGCCGTACGCCTCGGCGATCCGCGCGACGGTGGGTAGCACGCTCTCGGTCCGCGTCGAGCCGTCCAGGGGAACGAGAATGCGCTCGGGCGTGAAGGCGCCTGCAGCGCGCGACGCGGCCCGTGCCACCAGCACGGAGCCGCGGGATACCGCGAGCAGCTGTTGTGCCGTGCCGCCCAGCTTCCACTCGGCCACCCCGCCTTCGCCGTGACTCGCGATCACGGTCAGGTCCGCACCGATATCGTGTGCGATGGCCGTGATGCGCTCCGCTGGGCGGCCTTGCGCGAGCTTGCTGTCGACAGCGAGGTCCCATGTCTCGCTCGCGTCCGTTGCGAGGCGGTCGAGATACACCGTCGCTTCCCGCCGGGATACCTCCCAGCCGAGCGGGTCCGTGATGCGCCCGCCTGCATGCTCCTCTGCAGGTTGCATTACGTGCAGAAGGGTCACCTGACTTCCGAAGACCCTGGCCAGCGCGATGGCGTGGGGCAGACACGCCTCCGAGTACGGCGAGAGGTCGAGGCACACGAGGATATGACGCATGCTCTGGGCGCGCGGAAGCGGCGTAGTTCGAGAGTCTGGAGCTGCGTCGCCGGGCGGGGGATGGTGTGTCGCGATTGGCATTGCCCGCTGAATGGTTTCAAGATCCCTGCCAACTCCCGGATCGCTGGCGAATACTTCGAACTATCGGACCACGGGGCGTTTTGCCCCGTCTCGTGCCGCAAGCTCTGCGCGAAAGACGCTGGGGTGTGCTCGACGTGCGCGGCACGCGGCGGCTTCGAGCCGCAGGCGGGCGTCCGCCTACGTCGTCGAGGTTGCCAGCGCTGCGACCGCCGTCGCCAACCGATCGGAATCGATCGGCTTTGCCAGGTGCACCTGGAAACCCGCTTCGAGCGCTCGCCTGCGATCCGCTTCGCCGGCGAGGGCCGTGAGCGCGGCGGCGGGGATCTCTCTTCCGTGCTTGTCGTCCCGTAGCTTCCGGATGAAAGCGTAGCCGTCTTCGCCAGGCATCGCGATGTCACAGAGTATCGCCTGCGGTTTGAACGCCGCCGCGGCAGCGAGGCCTTCCGCTGCTGAAGATACGGCTCGAACCTCGGCGCCGTTCAGTGTGAGCATCGCTGCACAACTTTCGCGCGCGTCGTCGTCGTCGTCGATGAGCAGGACGCGCACACCGCTGATGCTGCGTGAGAGCGTTCTGCGGGCGGCGGGAGCGGGCTCCGCGTCCTGTGCGGCCAACGGAAGCGTCACCGTGAACGTTGTGCCCTGCCCCTCTCCCGGGCTCTCGACATGCACCTCGCCGCCGTGCACGTCGACGATATGCCGGGCGATAGCCAGGCCCAGGCCGAGCCCGCCGTGGGCCCGGGTCATGGAGCTCTCGGCCTGGACGAAGCGATCGAAGAGGTGCGGAATCATCTCCTTTCGCAGGCCGCGCCCGGTGTCGCTCACCGTGATCCTGGCCTGGTGGTCGAACGCTTCGAGGCTGACCGCAATGCTGCCCCCCGGAGGTGTGAACTTGACGGCGTTGTCGAGCAGGTTGGCGACGACCTGTTGCAGGCGATCTGGATCACCGTGGACCGGGTGGTGGGCGCCACGGATGGCGAGATCGAGCCCTATCCCTTTCACCTGCGCCGGGCTCCGCGCCACGTCGACGGCGCTCTGGACAACGGTCGCGAGGTCGACCTCCTGCAGGTCGAGCATCAACTTCCCCGACACGATGCGTGAGATATCGAGCAGATCATTGATCAGACGGGTCTGGTTTCCAACCGCACGCCCGATCGCGGCACTGGCGCGTTGGGTCACGGGGTCCTTCGCAGCGCTCTTCTGGAGCACCTGCGCCGACATCAGAATCGTGTTGAGAGGCGTACGCAGCTCGTGCGAGAGCGTGGCAAGGAAGAGATCCTTGGCGCGGTTGGCGTGTTCCGCTTCGATTCGAGCCTCTCTCTCCGAAGCTTCGAGCTGGCGGTGCTCGGTGATGTCTTCGAGCGCCACAAGCAGCATCGGATCGCCGCCGGTGCCCTGGATTGGGCAGCCTCCGACCACGAGGTCCCGCTGGCCGCCAGGAAACGCGCACTGGACCTCGAGGTGCTGGAACGATGAGCGGGTCGCCAGACTGCGTTCGAGGGCGTCTCGAAGCGCCGGCACATCCAGAGCGCCGGCTGCGAGCTCGAATAGCGGGAAGCGTTCGGTTGCGTCCGGTCGCGTGGCAAATCTGTCGTAGTAGGCGGGGTTCGCCGACACGACGCGCAAGGTCGCGTCGAGCACGAGCAGCGACATCGGGACGGTCTCCACGATGCGCTGCGCGTAGTCGCGGGCCCGCTCTGCTTCTTCCAGCGCGCGCTTCAAGACATCAACGTCGAGAAACGAGAGGATCGCGCCGTCGAGCCGGTGGTCCGCCGTCCGGTAGGGACGGATATGCAGCTTGAACCAGCGACCATCCAGACCCTGGACTTCGTATTCCTTCGGGGTGAGGGACTCGACCGTTTCCCGGATTCTGTCGGCCAGGTCGTCCACCCTGACCTTGAGCTTCACGTCATCGATCGAGCGGCCTACGTCTTCGGGTAGGAGGCTGGAGATCTGCCGTGCGGTTGGGGTGAAACGCCGGATCCTGAGATCCCGGTCCACCATGATGACGGGGATCCGGACGCTCTCGAGAACATTGACGAGGTCGTCTGCGATCACGTCCAGTTGCTGGTTCCTGTTGTGCAGCTCGTCATTCAGCGTGCTGAGCTCCTCGTTCGTGGACTGAAGCTCTTCCTGGGTACTCTGGAGCTCCTCGTTGGCGCTCTGGAGCTCCTCGTTGGCGGCGACCAGCTCCTCGTTGGCGGCGCCGAGCTCCTCGACCGTATCCTGGTGCTCGCCCGTGATCGCTTGAAGATAGTCGCGGGTCGCGGTCAGCTCCGCATGCAGCTGAGGTGCTTCGTCGTCCGGGCGAGGCGAAGCTTGCTGGATTCCGGTAGGTGCTGCGGGCGTCAGCCCAAGCTCCTCGAACACGACAAGGAAGTGGCGGTCCACAGTGCCGGCCACGTCTCCAAGCGGCACGACATCGAGGTTGATCGAGCGCGTCTGGCCCTTCCTGGTGATTGTTGCGCCGTGCCTGCGGCTCGTGATGGACTGGGCCTTCGCGGCTTCGAGGGCTTCTCGTAGCGGAGCCGCAAGTCCGTCTCGTGCCATCTTGACAACGTTCACCTGCGGCTGCCCAGGGGGTGGCTCGAGGAAGTCTCCAGTGCGCCCCCGGAACTGGATGACCTCGAACCGCTCGTTGACGACTACTCCCGAGGGGGCGTAGCGAGCCAGGAGCACATGGTCGGCCTGCCTTTGTGCATCTCGCGCAGGCTGTCCTCGCCGGGGGGGTGAGAACCCAGGCATCCGGAGCTCGGCTGCGGGGCCGAGCGAACGCGGGTATTCGATCCACGGACTCTCGCCCGTCTTTTCGAAGATCCGCTGGTCCTCGTTGACCGGAACGAACAGCTCAGCGAACTCGCGAATGCCCTCGCTGCCCCCGAGAAGCAGGTACCCGGGGGTGTTCAGGCAATGGTGCAACAGAGGCAGGATGCGGCGCTGCAGTTCGAGGTCGAAGTAGATGAGGACGTTGCGGCAGCTGATGAGATCAAGCCTGGCGAAGGGTGGATCCCGCGTGAGGTCATGCCGGACGAACACGCAGAGATCGCGGATCCGCCTTCCCACACGGTAGTGGTCCCCGCTCCGCTCGAAGAACCGCGCCAGGCGCTCCGGGCTGACGCCTTCCACGTCGGACTCGGCGTAGAGGCCGGCTCGGGCCTTCTCGATCGCGCGCGCGCTCAGGTCCGAACCGAACAGCTTGATGGACTGGTGCTGGTTCTGGGCACCGAGGAACTCGACCAGGCAGATCGCGAGAGAGTAGGCCTCCTCGCCTGTGGAGCAGCCGGGTACCCAGACGCGGAGGGTCGCGTCATCATCCTTGTGCTCCAGCAGGCCGGGCAGTACCTGCCGCTCGAGCGCTTCGAAGGCGGAGGGGTCGCGGAAGAACGACGTCACATGGATGAGAATGTCTTCGGCGAGCGCTTTGGCTTCGCCGGAGTCCTTGCGAACTGCCTCGGCGTACTCGACGAGCGAGCCGAGACGGCGCAGCGCCATTCTCCGGGCGATGCGCCTCATGAGCGTTGGGCGCTTGTACTCCCTGAAGTCCAGCTGGGCGTGCTCTTTCAGCGTCGCCAGAATGTTCGCTAGGCTGCGTTCGTCCTCTTGGCGACTCTTCTCGGCCGGTGCCTCGGGAACGTCGGGAGGCACGAGATACGGATGGCGACTGAGCCGGACGAGCTCGCGCGAAATCCCTTCGGGGGGCAGGCGGAAATCGACGACGCCCGCAGCGAGCGCGCTCTCGGGCATGCTGCGGAACTGGGAAGATTCTGGATCCTGGGCGAAGGTGATCCCGCCGGCGGCCTTGATCGCCCTGAGCCCCTCGGTACCATCGGAAGCGGAACCCGACAGCACGACACCGATGGCTCGCCCCGGCAGGTCTTCCGCGAGCGCATGGAAGAACGAATCGATCGGAAGGTGCAGCTTGCCGGTCTGCGGTCTCGGGACAAGCGAGAGGAAACCGTGCTCGATGTCCAGATCAGCGCTTGGCGGGATGACGTACACGCGGTTCGGCTCCGCCCGCATGCGCTCTGTCACCTGGACCACAGGCATACTGACATCGCCTGCCAGCACACTGCTGAGCAGGCTCGGCCGCTCGGGATCGAGGTGCTGGATCACCACGAAAGCCATGCCCGTGTCGGCGGGCAGTTCCGCGAAAAGCTGCCGAAGTGCCTCGAGGCCGCCGGCCGATGCACCGATCCCGACGATCGGGATGGCGGCCGCCTCCGTATTGTCGGTCATCTGACCCGCTGTGCGCTCTTGGCTCGCCGGGGGGCGGGCGAACCCCCAACATGAGGCGCGATCACGGCGCCGTCAACCAACGAGCAGTACGCATTTCCCGCTCCTGGCGACGGTTTCAACCCCCCGGAACGTCGAAAGCGGGAACGAGCGACGTGTTTTCGAACACTGGCAGGTGGAGCTGCGTTGGCGCGTCCGGCTCAGGGGACACCTGGCCGAGCGCGTCGGCAAGCCGCGGCAGCACGACCTCGTCGGTGTAGCGGATCATGTGCTCGCCGCGCACGGCGCAGGCAATGGCCGAACGCACCGCATGCGTTCCGCGTGGCAGAGCACGAGCCAAAAGCCGCCAGAAGAGCGCCCGCCGCTGGCCAAGGATGCCGAGGCGGTAGAGCGAGCGCAGGGCGATACGCACGTCGGCCGCGAGGAGCGGCGTCTTGCCTGCCGGCGCCCCGATATGATCGACGACCGCCGCGCTTCTCTGGAAGTACGCCTCTGGTGCGTAGAGGTCGGCAAGCAGCTTCGCGTAGGCCGCGATGAGCTCGCGCTCCGGCATGGTGGGCCTGAAGTTGGGCCGCGCGAAGGCGTCGCCATCGGAATGGGCGCGCAGTCTGCCTTCGTGCTCCAGCCGGCGCCAGAGCGCGGTGCCCGGCAGCGCTGTGAGCAGGCCCACCATCGCCAGTGGCAGCGGCGCGTCGCGAAGCAGCTCCCGCTGCGCCTCGAAGCTCCTCTCGCCGTCGCCGTCGAAACCAACGATGAACCCACCCATCACCTCCAGCCCTGCCGCGGTGAGCTTGTCGAGCGCGGCGCGGACGTCGACGCCCACGTTCTGGCGCTTCTTCGTGATCTTCAATGCCTCTTCGTCGGGCGTTTCAATCCCGATGAACACCGACGTGAAGTTCGCGGCGTGCATCGCGGCAACGAGCCTGTCGTCGGCGGCCAGGTTCAGGCTCGCCTCGGTGTAGAAAGTGAAGGGGTAGCCCGCGTCGTGTTGCCAGCGGGCGAGCTCGGCGAGGATGGGCCGCACCATCTTCTTGTTGCCGATGAAGTTGTCGTCGACGACGAAGACCTCGCCGCGATATCCCAGCCGGGCGAGCTCCGTGAGCTCGGCCACGACCTGTTCAGGCCGCTTCACGCGCGGCACACGTCCGAAGATCTCGATGATGTCGCAGAACTCGCAGCTGAATGGGCAGCCGCGAGAGGTCTGGATGCACATCGAGCGGTACTGCCCGATGTCGAGCAGGTCGAAGCGCGGCACCGGCACCTCGTGTAGCGACGGACGCGCGGCGGGAGCGTGAAGGACGCGCGGCGTGCCCGGCTGCCCTTCGATCGCCCCGACGAGCTCGTCCACCCGCCCCTCGGCTTCGCCAAGGAAGAGGCAATCCGCATCGTCGAACCGCTTCGGCGAGGTGGTGCACGCCGGTCCGCCGACGATCGTCCGACGCCCGAGCTGGCGCGCGCGCGCCAGGATCTCGTGCATCGAGGGCTCCTGCACCAGCATGCCGCTCGACAGCACGACGTCCGCCCAGCCGAGGTCGTCCTCCCGGAGCGGCTCCACATTCAGGTCGACCAGGCGCAGCTCCCAGTCTTGCGGCAGCAGCGCCGCCACGGAGATCAGACCGAGCGGTGGCAGCGTGGCGCGCTTGCCGACCAGCGACAGGCTGTGCTGGAAGCCCCAATAGGTTGTGGGGAACTCTGGGTAGACGAGCAGGACGCGCATGGGCCCCCTCATGCAGGCCGGATGCCAGAAGAAAAGGCCGGCAATAACCCGTTGGCAATATCCGCGAGCGGGGCGTTTTGCCCCTCAGCGTAGCGCAATGGTTGCACTTTGCGAAAGGCAGGCGCGCGTAACGTGCGTGTGCGGCGCGCGACCCCAGTCCGGGTGATGTTGCACGGACGACGCGCGCACGACGTGGTACGCCGAGCGCAACGCGACGGGACCGTATTCCTCGTCATGGATTTCCTCGACGGCACATCGCTCGAGCAGATCTGTCCGGTCCACGCGTCGATCGCAGAGGCGACCTGGGTCGCCGACCAGGTGCTCTCGGTGCTGGAGGCGGCACATGCGCGAGGCATCGTGCACCGTGACCTCAAGCCCGAGAACCCGGCGGCCCAGCGCGATCCATCGGCCGATGCGGCCAGCGCTCCAACCAGCTCCGCCGCCACGCTCCTCGTTTCCGTCCCCCCTCGTGTCGCCGACGCGCCGGTTCCCGAGCCCTCGGCGATGCCCGCGCCACGCCCGCTGATCTTCCCGCTCGTCATCCACGGAACGAAGGCTCGTGTTACGCCAGTGCCCGCGTCGCCTCCCGTCTACGTCCGCACGAATCCCGGGTTCGTGCATTCACGCCGATGACGCAAGCTGTCCCCCGCCGCTCCCTTTCGTGCATGCTCGCTCTCGTCGTCTGGGGGCTGTCGGTGGCCGCGGGCGCCCAGCCGGTGAATTCCGACGCCGACAGGTTGTTCGACACCGGTGTGAAGCTTGCGGAGCTCGGCGATTGCGAGGGCGCGCGCGAGAAGTTCGAGGCGAGCTTCCGGGCCGACCCCGCGCCAGGAACGCTGATCAACTGGGGCTTGTGCGATGAGCAACTCGGCAAGCTCGGGTCGGCCTACGTCCGGCTGGAACGCGCCCGCGCGATGCTTCACGCCGGCGATGCTCGCCTTCCCGCGGTCGATCAACGACTCGAAGCGCTCGCGCGTCGCGTTCCGAGGCTGGAACTGCAGCTGTTCCCGAAGGCGCCGGAGGGCACCCGGGTCGTGCTCGACGATGCGTCCGTCGGACGCAACCTGCTCGGAACCGCGATCCCGTTGGACCCCGGCATGCACGTGGTTCTGCTCCGGCTGCCGAACCGTCAGGTGCGACGCTATGATGTTGCACTCCGCCCTGGCCAACGAGCGAAGCTCCTGCTCGAGCCGGCCATGCTCAAGGCGCCCGCTTCCGCTTCGCCGCCGCAGCGCCTTCCACCGGCGACGCACCGCCCCGGCAAGGTGGGCGCCGGATTCGGACTCCAGTTGCGGGGAAGGCTTTGATGCGCGCGTCTGTCGGCTGCCATCTCTCGATTGGAGCGCTGCCGATCGTCGCGGTCGTGGCGGGCTGCGCGTCTGTCATCGGTGCGGACTTCGAAGGCTTCGAGACCGAGCCCGGTGGCGATGGCGGAGACGCCTTGCCTGGGCCTGATGCAGCCGACTCGACCGATGCGCGCGATGCGCGCCCCGCCGTGGATGCCGGCGGAGCCGAAACGCTCGACCCGTGCGACGCGGCTGGCGCATGCAAGAAAGGAGCGGTCGAGACCGCTGCCTGCAAGGGCGACGAGATCAAGACGCGAACCTGCGACGCTCTCTGTAGCTGGGGCCACTACGGCAAGTGCCAGAAGCCGGGCAACAAGTGAGCGTCGCCCGTCTCCCATCGGTTGACGCGCAGCCATGGTCCAAGGGCCCAGTAGCGCATGGGCTGCCCCCCACGTGGGTGCGATGGCCGACTCCATCCAGCTATTCGTCGTGGACGTGGACGGCACACTGCTGGCGCCGGAGAAGAGACTGACCGACCGCGTCCGGGACCCGGTCCGGTCGCTCAGGCAGGCAGGCGTCCAGCTCGCGCTCACCAGCGGGCGTCCGCCGCGCCCGCTCGCGTTGCCCCGGCTCCCTACCGTTTTGCAGGATCATGCGGCGCAATCGTGATAGGCGCACAGTATGCGTGCTGGTCACCGCGTGGTTGTTGGTCTGCTCGCCTGCTTCATTGCTCTCGGTTCCACGACGCGCGCTTCGGCCCAGGACAACCCCGGAAAAAGTCGGATTCGACCGCGGGCGGGCCCGAGGGTCAGCCACAATCGGTTGCAGTGGATCTGCAGCGTCTCGGTGCGGAGCTTGATCTCTACGCCGCGGAGGCAAACCGCACACGCTTGGCCTCGGCGCTGACCGGGCTGGGGATCGGGTCAGCGCTCGTCCCGTCGGGCATCGTGCTCCTCGGACGGTCCGACGGCGTCTCTCGAGCGCTGGTGATCGGGATGATCGTCGGCGGTTCCGCGCAACTCGCCTCGGTGCCGCTGCTGCTGATCCCAACGCGGATGGATGGCCGCGGGCTTGAGCCTGTTGCTCGCGCACGAAGGTGTCCTGGGGATGTCGCGCGAAGCGCAATACACCTGGGGCGGCGTGCTGATGGGTACCGGGGCGCCAGTCACCACAATCAGCGTGCGGCTCCTGCTCGAATGGAGCCTGGAAGAGTCCTCATGGCAGGCCTATCGAACGATGAAGTCCGACGCGAATCGCTTGGCAAGAGTGCGCCTGCCATCCATCGGCGCGACTCCACTTCCGGGCGGAGCGATGGGCTTCGCCTCGATGAGGTTCTAGATCAGCGACAGTGGGGGGCCCGGGCCGTCGCTCGCGCTGATTCCCGAACACGTTTCGCCATAGCGCTGACGGCGGCTATGCTGGTCGGACCTGAGGCGGATTCACCGAAACGGGTCCGCCGGTCAGCGTGACGGGCAGCTCGTCACCGTCGACCTCGAGCACAAGAGCCGTGATGTTGTCTTTTCCGCCTCGCGCATTCGCGGTATCGACCAACAGCGCGCCGGCCTCCTCCAGGCTGGCTCCGCTCAGGATCGCGCGCATGTCGGTGTCGCGAAGCTCGTTGGAGAGGCCGTCAGAGCAGAGCAGGAAGCGATCGCGCTGACAGAGCGGAACCCAGCCCATCGCGACGGCGACCTCGGGTCCGAGTCCGACCGCTTGTAGAATGCGATTCTTGAAGTCGCTGTCTCGGGCCTGCTCGGGCGTGAGCGATCCCTTGTCGACGAGCTGTTGCACGACACTTTGATCGTGGGTGATCTGCAAGAACTGATCGCCGCGCAGTAGATACGCGCGCGAGTCTCCGATCTCGGCGACGTACGCGTCATGGCCATGAAGCAGCATGGCCGTCAGCGTCGCACCCATGCCTTCCTTGCCGGACGCACGCGCGAAGTTCCACACGTTCTTGTTGGCGCCTTCGACGCTGGTCCGGAGCGCGTCGCTGGCGCCTTGCGCGGAGCCAGCGTCCATGCCGATGCGCAGCCCGTGCAGCGCGAGCGCGCTCGCAACCTCACCCGACTGCGCGCCGCCCATGCCGTCCGAAACGGCGACCAGGACCCCGCGCTCACCGACGCTCAGCAATTCGGCCCTCGCCATCGAGTGAACGCGCACCGTCGTTGCCAGGTCGGCGACGACGAAGGCATCCTCGTTCGTTTCACGGATGCGGCCACGGTGGGTCTTCCCAAACACGGTTATCTTCACGTACGGTCCCCAAGCAAGACCTGGGCCGCAGAGGCTTCGCGAGGAGGGGCAACGGATGCTTGGCCCCTCCGACCTTGCGACAGATCGCGCAATCGTCCTTGCGACGGTGGGTCGCGGGCCCAGCAACAGTCATGCCGCAGACCGGATCCTCGTGTGTTTCGCTAGAATACGACCGACCGGGCCCGCTGGGTTGCGCTGTACGCTTGCATCGCGGGCCTGCGGATGATCCAGGTAGCCAGAACGGAGTGGAAAATGCCGCAAAGCCGGGCGCGACCCGGCGAGAGTGCGCATGTTGCTCTGATCAAGGGCGGGATCCGATTCGAGCGGACGCTCCGGCGTCCAGCCGCAGCTCGATCGGCGAGGGAACGGAGCGATGGGGAAAGACGAGCCATCCAATGGAAACGGCGCTCTTCACGCTGCACGGCGGGCGCTCGGGGACAGCGAGGCGATCAATCGCGCCATCGTCGAGAGCATTCCCCAGAAGTTGTTCCTGAAGGATTGCAGCTCGGTCTACCTCGCTATCAACTCGCCCCTCGCGGCCAGCCTCGGCTGCACGCCCGAGCAGGTCGTGGGCAAGGACGACTTCGCCCTCGTCTCGGCCGAGCTGGCCGACAAGTACCGGGCCGACGATCGCGCGGTGATCGAATCGGGACAGGCCAAGGACATGGAGGAGCGATACGTCGCCCAGGGGAAGGAGTACTGGATCCACACCGTCAAGACGCCGGTCAGGAGCGCCGCCGGCGAGGTGATCGCCGTGCTCGGTCTGTTCGAGGACATCACCGAGCAAAAGCGGGCAGCCAACGTGCTCGAAGCATCGGAGAAGCGCTACCGCCGCCTGTTCGAGTCAGCCAAGGACGGTATCCTGATTCTCGACGCGGACTCCGGCTGCATCGTCGACGTCAATCCGTTTCTGGAGCAGTTGACAGGCTACTCGCACGAGGAGTTCCTGGGCAGGCATCTGTGGGAGATCGGCGCGTTCAAGGACATCGCCGCTTCGCGGGAGGCGTTTGTCACGTTGCAGACGGAAAAGTACGTCCGCTACGAGCATCTTCCGCTGAAGGCCCGCGACGGACGCCGCATCGACGTCGAGTTCGTCAGCAATGTCTATCCTGTCGACAACCAGAACGTGATCCAGTGCAACATCCGTGACATCACCGCCTGGAAACGGGTCGAGATCGAGCGCAATCGGTTGATGAGGGCGATCGAGCAGACCGCGGAGATGGTGGTCGTCACCAACGCCAGCGGAAACATCGTCTACGCCAACCCGGCCTTCGAAACCGTAACCGGCTACGCGCACGCGGAGGTCCTCGGCCAGAGTCCGCGCCTGCTCAAGAGCGGCGTTCAGGACGACGCGTTCTACCGCGCGATGTGGGCGACCATCAGCGGCGGCGGGACCTGGCACGGACGCATGGTCAACAAGAAGAAGGACGGCACGCTCTACACCGCCGAGGCGACCATCTCGCCCGTGCGCGAGGCGGCCGGGGCGATCACGAGCTACGTCGCCGTGGAGCGGGACATCAGCGCGAGGCTCGTGCTGGAGGCGCAGTTCCTGCAGGCCCAGAGGATGGAGAGCATCGGGCGCCTCGCCGGCGGCGTCGCCCACGACTTCAACAACCTCGTCACGGTCATCCTGAGCTACACAGCGCTCGCGCTGGAACAGTTGCGGGACGGCGACCCGCTGAAAGACGACCTGCTCGAGGTGACCGGGGCCGGCGAGCGAGCCGCGGCGCTCACGCGCCAGCTCCTCGCGTTCGGTCGCAAGCAGGTGCTGCAGCCAGTGGCTCTCGACCTGAACCAGGTGCTCGGCGACATGGAGAACATGCTGCGCCGGATCATCGGCGAGGACATCGAGCTGGTGTGGGCCCCCCAATCCACGCTCGGGCTGGTCCGGGCCGATCCAGGTCAGCTCGAGCAGGTGCTCATGAACCTCGTGGTGAACGCCGGCGACGCGATGCCCGACGGCGGCCGGCTCACCATCGAAACGTCCAACGTGGAGATCGACGAGGCGTACGCGGCGGCTCACGCGGCCGTTGAACGCGGACCTTACGTCATGCTTTCGGTCAGCGACACGGGCTCGGGCATGGACGAGGCGACCCGGACCCAGATCTTCGATCCCTTCTTCACCACCAAGGACAAGAGCAAGGGGACGGGTCTGGGCCTTTCCACGGTGCACGGCATCGTGACGCAGAGCGGCGGCTCCATCTGGGTCTACAGCGAGCCTGGCCGGGGAACGACGTTCAGGGTGTATCTGCCGCGGGAGCTCGAGGCCACCATGGTGCTGGCCAGCGAGCGCCGGACGACCCGGCCGCGGACTGGAACCGAGACGATCCTCGTGGTCGAGGACGAGAAGGCACTGCGCAGGGTGGCCAGAAGGATCCTGGGCGCAGCCGGCTACACGGTGCTGACCGCCGCGGGCGGGCCCGAGGCGATCGCGATGTGCGCGCAACACGGGGACGACATCCATCTGCTCCTGACCGACATGGTCATGCCGTCGATGAGCGGAATGGAGCTCGCACAAGAGCTTCTGCAGACGCGGCCGGCGCTCCGGGTCCTCTACACGTCGGGCTACAGCGACGCGGGGCTCGTCCAGCAGGGCGTGCTCGAACCAGGGGTCCACTTCCTGCCGAAGCCGTTCACCGCCGCTGACCTCGTGCGCTCGGTCGGCGAGGTGCTGGACGGCGCTAGTCCCCCGGCACGAAGGTTATTGTAGGTCCTGCCAGTGGAACGGTGTTCCGTGCGCCGATCGAATCCCAGGCGCACTCACCGTCGCGAAGGGACGCCGACACCGGGCGTCGTTCTCGAGCTCGGCGTGTCCTCGATTTCTCCGAAGGAGTCGGTGGAGCTACTCGACGGTGGCGATCGGGCCTACCCGGCTATGCTCTCTGCCATCGCGCACGCGCGAAAGAGTGTCGACCTGGAGGTCTACGCCTTCTCCCCGTCGGGCGTGGGCGCACGCTTCGTCGAAGCACTGGGGCGCGCGGCGCGCCGACGTGTGGCGGTGCGTATCGTGATCGACGGCTGGGGCTCGGCGCGCCGGGGGCGCGGCGTCGCGAATTCCCTGCGCGAGGTCGGCTGCGAGGTTCGAATCTACCACCGTCTGGCCGCCCTGCGTTCGCGCGCGATCACATCGTTGGAGGCAACGTCACGGCTGCGGAGGTGGATGCTCGACCCAATGGGTCGGCTCGTGGCCCGGTTCGCAGACGCGATCAGTCGCGTGATCGCTAGCCGAAAGCTGCGGCGAGCATCGACAGACTACTCCGTGTCCGCTGCGGCTTCCGACCCGGGTAGCGGTGGGGGCAACCCGGTCGCGAGAGACCCTCCGTGACCCTTCGAAGAGTGCGTGGCCCGCGCGCTATGCGCGATGGTGTGGCGCAAAGGTTGCGTTTCCGGTCTACGCGCCGTGCCTAACGTGCGCCTTCGAGGCGGCCGGCACGAACGCCGTCAGGCATATCTGCACGGTCGGTCGGTTCTGGCGGATCGAGAATCCGGTATGCGAGCAGCTTCACGCGGTCATTCAGGACAAACCACGCCAGCGCGTAGCCCCACACGAACAGCGCCCAACCCCACCCGAGCGGCGTCATGAACAGCCCATAGACCGCGATCAGAGTCGCCACGGCCTGCGTACCGAGCACGGCGACCCACAGGACGCGCGCGGGGCGTATCGACCAGAACGGACCGCGCGTGCGCGTGAGGAAGATCGTCAGATGTCCGGCCACCGATAGCTTCAGGTACATGAGCGTCTGGATGTGCGCGCGGTCGAGATGAAAGACGCGCTCGCCCAGATAGAACAGGCCGAAGGCGGAGACGACGCCGATGACGCCGAGCACCGTGGCGATCCCCAGCACCACGCGCATGTTCCAGGCCTCGGGCTGATCCTTGTAGTGGACCTTGTCGTAGGCGATGCTCAGGATGGCGCCGTCGTTGAGCAACGCGAGCATCACGATCATGACCGCGGTCAGCGGATAGAAGTTGAAGATCAGGATCGCCAGCGTCATGAAGCAGAGCACGCGCAGCGTCTCGGCGATGCGGTAGATCGCGTAGCTGTTCATCCGCTGGAAGATCTTCCGGCTCTCCTTGATCGCGTCGATGATCACGGACAGACCCGGTGTCATCAGCACCATGGCCGCCGCAGCGCGCGCGGCGTCCGTCGCGCCGGAGACGGCGATGCCACAGTCCGCCTTCTTCAGCGCGGGGGCGTCGTTGACGCCGTCGCCGGTCATGCCGACGATGTGACCGCGCTTCTGCAGTGCCTCGATGATGTGGAACTTGTGTTCGGGAAACACCTGGGCGAAGCCATCCGCGTTCTCGATCGACTCGCCGAGCTGGGCCGTCTCGTGATGCTTCGCGTCGCCGAAGCCGCTGGCATCGAGGATGTTCGTGCCCAGCCCCAGCTTCTTTGCGGTTTCCTGGGCGATGGCCAGCTGATCGCCCGTCACCATCTTGATGCTCACGCCCATCCGACGGGCTGTCGCGATGGTCTCCTCGGCCTCTTCCCGGGGCGGGTCGAATAGCGGCAACACGCCCACAAACTGCCATGCGCCTTGCGCGTCCGTCCGGGCCACGCCCAGCGAGCGGAAGCCACGCGCCGCGAATCCGCCGACGGCCTTGTCGACGGCCGCCTGCACCTGTCCGGCATTGGCCGATAGCGCGAGGATCACCTGCGGTGCGCCCTTCGTTGCCTTGAACGTCCCGCCGTCAGGGGCGTGGATGGTGGCCTCGGTGCGTTTGTGCACCGGGTCGAAGGGTTGGAAGTGGACCACCTCGTAGTTCTGCAACGCCTGGTCGTTTGGCAAGCCGCCCAGCACGGCCTGGTCGATGGTGTCCTTGTCGTCCGCGCGCGACGCCAGTGCGGCGTCGCGGATGACTTGATCGACGGGCGTGTCGTTCGCGCTGAACGGTTCGCCCAGCGTCAGCTTGTTCTGCGTGAGCGTGCCGGTCTTGTCGGCGCACAGCACGTCCACGCCCGCCAGTTCCTCGATGGCGGCGAGCCGTGTCACGATGGCTTCTTTTCTCGCCAGCAGGCGCGCGCCGACCGCCATCGTGACGGATAGCACCGTCGGCATCGCCACGGGGATGGCCGCGACGGTCAGCACCAGCGCGAACTGCAGCGTGGTGAGGATGCGGTCGCCGCGGAAGATCGCGACGGCGATGATCACCGCGACCAGGACCGCCGCCAGGATGATCAGGTAGTTGCCGATCTTCAGTACAGCGCGTTGAAAGTGGCTGACATTGCGCGCCTCCTGCACCAGCTCTGCGGTCTTGCCGAAGAAGGTGGCGCCGCCCGTGGCATAGACGAGCGCGCCGACTTCACCCTGACGGACGATCGAACCGGAGTAGACCGCCTCGCCCGGCTTTCGCGTGGCGGGCAGGGACTCGCCCGTCAACGCGGACTGGTCCACCTCTATCGGATCGCCCTCCAGCAAGCGGGCGTCGGCTGGCACGATGTCGCCCAGGCGCACGCGGATGACGTCGCCCGGTACCAGCTCGCGCGCCGCCGGAGTGATCCACTTGCCGTCGCGCTTCACCCTGGCGGTGATCGCCAGCTTGGCCTTGAGCGCGGCGATGGCGTTGCCGGCCTGGTGTTCTTCCCAGAATCCGACCCCGGCGTTGGCCAGCAGCAAGAGCAGGATGATCGCAAAGTCCGGCCAGTGCCGGGCCACCGCCGACAGCACCACGGCGGCTTCGATCATCCACGGAATGGGTCCCCAGAAGTAGGTGAGGAACTTCAGGAAAGCATTGGTCTTCTTGTCTTGTAGTTGGTTCGGCCCGTACTGGAGCAGGCGCTTTTCCGCTTCGGCTTGGCCGAGGCCGTCCGGCGACGACCCCAGCCGTGACTGGAGCTCGGCCATCGGAAGGGACTCGAGATCGACCTTTGCGCCCGGTTTCGAGCCGGGCGCTCCCGGACTCGCGGTGCGCATCGCGACCGACGGGGTAGCAAGGCTCGTGCCCGCCTTGGCCGCGCCCGCCCGCCTTCCACCGCGCAAAGTGATCGCGTGTCTCGTGCGTCAGGGGCTGAGCAACACCCTTTCCCCCGGCGGCCGGGCAGTGTCCACTGCTCCCAGGTTGACCAAAGTCCGCACGCCCAAGCGCTATGGCACGATGGCCGGCGTCTTCACGCCGACGCTGCTGACCATTCTGGGCGTCATCATGTACCTGCGCCTGCCCTGGGTGGTGGGCAATGGCGGGCTGCTCGGCGCAGGTCTGGTCATGCTGCTTGCGATTGGCATCGCCGTGACGACCGGGCTGTCGCTGTCTTCGATAGCGACCAACACGCGGCTCGGCGCGGGTGGACCGTACGCCATCATCTCCAAGTCTCTAGGGCTCGAGATAGGCGGCAGCGTCGGGGTGCCTCTGTACCTGTCCCAGGCGCTGGCAGTGGCCATGTACATCTTCGGTTTTCGCGAGGGATGGAACTGGATATTCCCGCACCACAATCCGCTGCTGGTGGATCTCGCGACCTTCGCCGTTGTCTTCGTCGTCGCGTTCGTGAGCGCGGAGCTGGCATTCAGGATCCAGTACCTGGTCATGATCGTGATCCTGGTATCGCTGGTCGCGATCATCGGCAACGTCAACGTTTGGACCCACGGTCACAAGCTCGTGCTGTGGGGAAGCTTCCGCGGCTCACCGGAAAACGGCTTTTCGGGCACACACTTCTGGACGCTGTTCGCGGTGTTTTTTCCGGCCTCCACCGGCATCATGGCCGGCGCCAACATGAGTGGCGAGCTGGAGAACCCGCGCAAGAGCATTCCGCGCGGAACACTGGGCGCCCTCGCCATCAGCACCGTCGTCTACGTTGTCCTGGCCGTCTGGTCGGCGCGGGCGGGCAGCGTGGAAGAGCTCACCGGCAACTATACGATCATGATCGACAAGTCGCTCTACGGCCCCGCGGTGCTCGCGGGGCTGCTCGGGGCGACGTTCTCGTCGGCGCTCGCTTCTCTCGTGGGCGCTCCGCGCATCCTGCTAGCCTTGACCCGGGACGGGCTGGTGCCGAAGGGAGAGGGGCTGGCCAAGGTGGGCAAGAGCGGCGAGCCGCGCCGCGGCATGCTGCTGACCGGGGCGATCGTGCTCGCGGCGTTGATGCTGAGGAACCTGAACGCCATCGCGCCGCTGATCTCGGGCTTCTTCCTGATTACCTACGCGGTCATCAACCTGGTCATGCTGATCGAGTCCAGCCTGGGCCTGGTCAGCTTCCGCCCCACGCTACGCCTGCCGATCTGGGTGCCCTTGCTGGGTACCGTGGGCTGCCTGTTTGCGATGTTCATCGTGAACCCCACGTTCAGCCTGGTGGCCTGGGGGTTCGTCGTGGCGCTTTACTTCTGGATCATGCAGCGCGGGTTGGAGCGTCGAGCCGGCGATGTGCGCAGCGGCATCTTCGTTGCTTTCGCCGAGTGGGCCGCCAGCAAATGCACCGAGCTGGGGATCAGCACATCGCGAGCCTGGAAGCCGAGCTTCCTCGTTCCCGTGGTCGACGGCGCCGAGCTCCGGGGCGAGTTCGGGCTGGTCGTCGACATGTGCCAACCCTCCGGCAGCGTGAAGCTCCTCGGCATCGCGAACCAGGCGAGCGTCGATGATCTTGGCGTGCGGGTGGCGGACCTCGGTCGAGGCCTGCGTAGGCGTGACGTGTTCTCCACCTGGAGCGTCATCGAAGCCGCCAGCTACGTGACGGGCGCCATCGCCGGTCTCCAGGCGCTGAAGAGCGCCTTCTTCCGCCCCAACGTGCTGCTCGTCAGCTTGCCGGAGGACCCCGAGCGCTACGCGGAGCTGGAGACGCTGCTCGGCGAGGCCCGGCGCCTGGGCGTCGCTGTGACGCTGCTGGCCCTGCATTCGAAGGCCGGCCTCGGGCGCATGTCGGTCATCAACGTGTGGCTGCGCCCGCCGACGCCGGGCGATTCGGTGGCGCAAGCTCTTGCCAAGGGAAACATGAACCTGGGCATCCTGCTGGGCTACCGCCTGGCGCGCGGTTGGCGCGGCGACCTGAATCTCATCTGCGTCGCCGGTGCCGAGGATGAAGTGGACAACGCCGCGCGCTACGTCGAAGAGCTACGCGACCTGGCTCGCATCCCCGAAGGGGCACGCTCCCACGTCCTGGTCGGGGATCTGGAGTCGGCGGTCGGGCGGGCGCCCCAGAGCGACATCGACATCCTGGGCATGCCCAAAGACAACAACCTCGCTTTCGTCCGCCACATGGTGGAGGCCACGCGCTCCAGCTGCATGTTCACTATCGACTCGGGGAACGAGAACGCCTTGGCATGACGCCGCCAACGGCTTGGCGGAGGGGGAAACTGCGTAGCGATGTCACACGTGACACACAAGCTGTCCGGCTCGGTGGAAGGCGCACTGGCGGGTGGGGGCGATCCGGCGACGTTGCCGCTGTATGTCTTCGGCCCGTTCCTCCGCTTGCTGGTGGCGTCTGGCGTGGCATCGGTCGTGTTCGGCGCGGCGATATGGCTGGCCGTGCTGACGGTGGTGATGGTCTCGGCCATGTATCGCCTGGTTATGCGCTGGGTCACCGACGGCAGCGGCGGCAGCGGCCTGAACGAGGAGGAGTTCGGCACCTGGTCCGTGCTGATCAACGCGGGCATCACCATCATCGAGTACTCGCTGACGTTCCTCGTGAGCGTGGCCGCGCTGGTGACGTTTCTTGCGGACCGGTTCGCGCTCTTGAACGCCTCGCTCTTTGGTCTGTCCGCGCGAACGCTCGTCGCGATCGCGTGCACGGTGCTGATCGGTTTCGCGGTGAACCTGGGGCCGCGGGTGGCGGCGCGCGTCTTTGGCCCGGCCACCGCTGCGGTGCTGGTTCTGCTCTGGGTCATGATCATCGCGACGGTGTTGAAGTTCGGGGTTCGCCTGCCGGGCCTGGATTGGGCGGCGTTCTCGCGCGCAAACATCAACCTCACCCTCGGAGGCTACGCGCGGATCCTGGCCCTGATGACGGGAATCGAGATCTTCGCCAACCTGGTTGCGGCCTATCAGGGGCCCGCCAAGCAGCGCTCGCGCAAGGCCTTCGGCAGCCTGCTCATCGTCATGGGCACGACGTCCCTGACGATGCTGGTGGTGGGCCCGGCCATCTTCGCGCTGGCGGACCCTGCCGACCACAAGGTGTCTGTCTTCACCCAGACGATGGACAAGCTGCTGCCGGCGCCCCTGCCGTACGTCGGGACCTTGATCGGCGTGGCGGTGCTGCTGTCCGCTGCCGCGGCCGCCGCGCAGGGCATCCAGAATCTGAGCCTGGGCCTACGCTACCGGCACTACATTCCCGCTCGGCTGGGCGCGAAGAACCGACATGACGTAGCTGCCAGCCCCGTCTGGCTGCAGGTGGGCCTGTGTGTCGTGTGCTTCGCGGTCTTCGGAACGCACGAAGAAACCTACCTCACCCTGTACGCCGCGGGCGTCTTCATCCTGCTCAGCCTGACGGGTTGGGCCTGCGTGAAGCGGCTCGTGCGCGAAAGCCGCAAGAAGCCCACCGCCGGCAGCATCGCGGCCATCGGCGGCACGGCGATCGCGGCCACTTTGACCTCGGGCGCGACGCTGGTGATTTTCGAAGAACGCTTCCTCGACGGCGCGTGGATGTACGTCGTGCTGGTGCCGATCTTCTACTTCGCGCTTGGCTATTTCCGGAAGCGGCTCGGAGCCCCACGCAGAGTAGAGGAGCGCCTAGGCCAGGTCATGTCCGCCAGCAATCTGTCGCCAGATATCGGCGAAGCGATCTACGCAGGTGTCCGCTACGAGAACATCCTCGTGCCGCTGGACCTGAGTCCGTTGGCGGAGCTGTCGCTGGCGCAGGCCCAGACCATGGCGCGCAACTACACAGGGAAAATCAGCCTGCTGACGGTGATCGAACCAGGCGAAGCAGCCGCGGCTCGCCCCGCTGCGGAAGAGTACCTCGCCGACGTGGCAGAGGACCTCGACAGCAGCGGCTACACGACGGAGCGGGAGATCCGCATCGGCTCGCCTGCCGCGGAAATCGGGGCAGAGGCCCAGTCCGGCAACACGGATCTGCTGATCATGAGCACGCATGAACGCCCCCGGGTCAGTCGCTGGATCGCGTCGCACGTTGCCGCACAGGTCATCCACCAGACCACGCCACCGCTGTTGGCGCTGCGCCCCACGGAGCGTTGGCGCAGCGTGCGTACCCGCTTCGAACACCTGCTGGTGGCACTGGACGGGTCCGTCGTGTCCGAGGAGATCCTGCCTCACGTCCACGAGATCGCCTCGAAGTTCGGCAGCGAGGTGACGTTGCTCTCCGCTCCAGAAGGCTCCGAGTCGGACGACTACAAGGAGACCATCGGCTCCTACCTGGAGGCCATCCGCGCGGGGCTGCAGAAGAAGGGCGTAAGCGCCCGGACGCTGGTCGCAAGTTCTTCACCGGTGCGGGCCATACTGGATACGGCGGAAGAAAAACGCTGCGACCTCATCATGATCGTGACGCATGGCCGCGGCGGCGTGGAACGCCAGGACGCAGTGAAGCTGGGCAGCGTTGCGGACGCCGTGCTGCAGAAGGCGTCGTGTCCCGTGTTTCTGGTCTCCGCCGGCGCCGAGGTCCATCGAGCGTCGGAACGGCCCGACGCCGAAGTGGAACGCAGCTAGGGAAGCAGACGCGCCGAGGCATCGTGCCTCGCCGCCGTCTCGGGGTGGCGCGTTTCGCCTCGGTCCGGTTCTGCGCATTCCGGAGGTTGCCCGATGGTATGCGCCTTGCACCTACACCGCCGCCGCGAATGCCATCGGGGGCTTCGTGCCTGGCTGCGGGGCGCAGCCTTTCGTGGAACATGGAGGAACGACGATGAACTGGAACCAGATCAAGGCAGAGTGGAAGGACATGCGCGGCAAGGCGCACCAGCACTGGGGCAAGCTCACGGACGACGAGCTGGAGAGGATCCGCGGCAACCGCGAGCAGCTCGAGGCCGCCATCCAGAAGCGCTACGGCATGGCCAAGGAGGAGGCCCAGCGCCAGGTCGACGAGTGGGCGCAGAAGCTCAAGAAGAAGATCGCCAACTAGTGCCGGCCGAGGGGCGACGTGCCGACCAGCGCCGAGTCCGGTTTGCCTGACTCCAGCCACTTGTCGAAACGCCTGCTGTCACGCCGGACGCCGAGCTGGGATGCGAAGCTCTTGAACGCGTAGTCGATCGGCACCGCGAAGGTCAGACCCTGGCCGCCGCGCAGGATGAACGACATCACACCGACGAGCTCGCCCCGGTCGTTCAGGACCGGACCGCCCGAGCTGCCGGCGTTGGCCGGGAGATCCGTCTGCACGAAGCCCGTGCCGTCGAACGAGCGCCCGACATAGGAGACGATGCCCTGGCTCATCGAGAACGTCATCTTCATCGGCGCCCCCATCGAGAACACGGTGTCGCCCATGGCGATGCCCGTGATGCTCCCGAGGACTGCTGGCGCTCGTGCTGGGAGCCGGGCAAGCGAAAGCAGCGCCAGGTCGGCGTTGTGGTCGCGAGCAACGACTTTCACCGCGACGGGTTTCGACTCGCCGTAGAACCACGCCCGCACGTGTTTCAGTCCGTCGATCACGTGATCGCAGGTCAGCACGTGCCCCTTTTTGTCGATCAGGACGCCGGCGCCGTAGACGTTTCCGCCGCGCAGGAACACCGTCGTGGCAAGCGCACGCTGGGCGATCTTCCGGACCGGCAGACGCGGTGACGAGGCCGGCGCGGTGCTCTGCGGGTGCGCCGCCGGCGTGAGGTGTTTGACCGTGTCGTCCGGACCTCCAGGGCTCGCCCGGGTCAGCTCGACCGCGATCGGCGTGCCGCTGCTCTGCTGCCCGGCAGACTTCGCGGCGCGCTTCGCGCGCGACAGCGCCCGGCCTGTGCAGACACCGCTGCCAAACAAAGCCAGGGCGAACAGGGCAAGCAGACGCCGGTTGGGCGAATGCAAACTCATGGGGGGTATATTGCCTCTAGCATGACCTCCGCAGCCGGGCCTCTAGCGCCCGCGATTTTGGTAGGACACGCACACACCAGCGCTCATCACGTCGAATTCGATGCGTCGCGGCGCCGACGACGCCGCAGCCGCTGCGCGACGCCCCGGATCGGGATCTTCGCGGCCTCGGTCGAGGGATCTCCCTGTGCCCGGAACCAGTCGCCTTTTCGGCGCGGGTCGCCGGCGGCACACATCCTGCTTTCGATCCGCTGACGTGCGCTGCTGTTTCGCGCGCACCGCTGCAGAGGGGGCAACGCCGGGACGCGAATCCATCGCGTCGTCGCGTTGTGAATCCCGGTGACACAGTCTGGGAGGACGAGAATGAACACGAAATCGACCGTTGCGGTGATCGCGCTGAGCGTCATCGCAGGTTGCGGGGGAAGTGTGATGTCCCCATCGAAGCTGGCCGCATCCGAGGCTTCGATGCGTGGCGCCGAAGAGGTCGGTGCGCGTCAGGTGCCGACCGCAGGGCTTCAATTGAAGCTTGCCCAGGACGAGGTCGCCAAGGCCAAGTCCTTGAACGCGAACGGCGAGGGCGAGGCGGCGGATCGAATGCTCACGCGCGCCCAGGTAGACGCGGATCTCGCGATCTCGCTTGCGAAGGAAGAGTCGGCCAGAAAGGCAGCACAGGCAGTCGCGGATCAGGTCAAGCAGGCCCAGGGAGAAGTCCAATGACAAGCTCGAGTCTTACGCTGTCGCGCGGTATCATCTCGGTGCTGGCGCTGGTTACGGCGGCTGGTGTTGGCGCTTGCGGCGCCGCTGCCCCGCCCAGAGAGCTGCGGGATGCGCGCGCCGCCTACGCGGCCGCTGCTTCGGGCCCTGCCGGAACGCTCACTCCCGCGGAGCTGGTCGATGCGAAGAAGGCGCTCGACAAGGCAGAGCGTAGCTTCGCGGAAGACGGCGCATCCGACGAGACGGTCGATGCGGCGTACATAGCCCAGCGCCGGGCGCAGATCGCCAACGCGCGCGGTCACACCGCCGCCGCGCAGGCTGCGGAAGTGCGCGCCACCGCGCTGCTTGCAAGGGTGAACGCGGACCGCCTGCGCTCGACGCAGCGTGAGCTCGGAGAGGCGCGCGGTGACGTGAATCGCGCCGAACAGCGGCTCCAGGTGAAAGGCGTGGAGCTAGGCGCAACAGCGGCTGCGCTGGCCGCAGAGAAGAAGGCGCGCGCCGCTGCCGAAGCTCGCGTGAAGGAAGCGATGGACAAGCTCGCACTGGCAGCCTCGCTCCAGGTGAAGGAGGAACCGCGCGGAACCGTCATCACGTTGCCCAGCAATGTGATGTTCGCCACGGGAAAGTGGCAGCTGCTGCCCGGTGTGATGAGCAAGCTCGATGCAGTGGCAACGGCGCTCAAGGAACAGTCCGACGTGACCATCACGGTCGAAGGCCACACGGACAGCCGGGGCACCTCCGAGTCGAACCTCGAGCTCGGCAAGAAGCGCGCGGAGTCGGTGGCCACGTACCTCAAGTCGAAGGGCGTGCCGAAGGACCAGATCTCGGCAGTGGGAATCGGCGAAGCGCAGCCGATTGGAGACAACGACACCGCGACCGGCCGTTCGCAGAACCGGCGGGTCGAGATCATCGTGACGCCGCGCGAGAAGCGCTAGCAAGATGAGCGGGGCGAGGCCCGTACGGGCGAGAGGACTACCATGACAAGCATTCGATCTCGCGTGTTGGGCCTCGCTCTGGTCGCTTCTGCGGCCAGTGCGCTCTTCTGGGGCTGCGGAGCCGCGGCTCCTCCTCCCACAGAGCCCGCCGGGGCGTCCGGCCCTGCCCCCGCGGTGCAGGGGCAGGGGGCTCCGGCGATCCCGCACGACCTCGAGGGCAAGGACGATTGCACGAGCTGCCACCAGGTCGGAGTGGGCCAGCATCCCCTGCCCGAGTCCCACCGGGGCCGCGACAACACGACCTGCAGGGGCTGCCATCAGCCCAAAGCCGGCTGAGCCGACGCAATCATTGAACCAGTCAACCCAGTCGAACGTGGCGAGTTCGACTGGGTTGACGTTCTTGTTCTTTGTAGCCCGCGCGGTTGTCAGGCGATCCGACGGCCCATGATGACCCGCACCAGGACCGCGATGATCGCCATCACGAGCAACACATGGATCAGCCCGCCGAAAGTGAAGTGCATCGCGAAGCCGAGCACCCACAACACGACGAGCACGAGCGCGAAGGCCCATAGCAGGTTTACCATTTTCATTTCCCCCTCGGCAGTCGTCGTCGCCTAGTTGGCTTTCGACTTCTTGCCGGACTTGCCCGCGGCTTCCTGGCCACGGTGCTTGGCGGTGTCCACCGCCTCGTCGGCGCCGTGGACGACCTTCTCCAGAGTCTCCTCTGCCGAGTGGACCACTTTCGTGGTCATCTGCTTGGCAAAGTGCCCGGCCTTCTTTGCGGATTCCTGAATGCGGTGTCCGCCCTTCTTGGCGGTCTCGCCGGCTTTGGTGCTCATAGTCGTGTTCCTCCCCTGGATTGTGAAGCACGACGCGTGCCGTGCCGCGGCGCTTCCCGGTCCCCGGACGGGGGCGGGCAACCAGGACGGGTAACTCGCCGAGAGCTTCCGCGCCGAATGATCTGGTCACGGCGGCGGACGAGGCCCTGTACGCGGCGAAGGAAGCCGGAAGGAATCGCATCTTCGCCCACGACGGCGCGCGGATCCGACCGGGCGCGCCCGCACAGCAAGTGCTTGCCGCGCCCCGAGCGGCGGGCGCCATGGCCAGAGCGCAAACAGGGGGTGGGGAATTGCGCCGGCGGCCGGCACGCTCACGGATGATGGAGAATCGCCCCGGTCTTCGTGAGCAGCCAGAACGTTGTTCGGGGCTGTGCCCGTCACGCCGACGACACTGGCGCTGGTGACTTGTAGGGGCGACCAGGTTGCGCCGTCGTAGTGGAGGACCGCGCCGAACAGGCCGCCACCCCAGATGTCGCTTCCGCTGCTTCCCCACAGGTAGCCGATGTCGCGCGGCAGCTTCTTTGCCGGCTTCGACCAGGCCTTGCCGTTCCAGTGCAGCGCGCCGCCCTCGATGCCGACCGCCCAGGCGTCGTCGGGGGTCGCGGCGTAGATGCTGGTGATGAAGCCAGCCTGGCCCGTGTAGGCCACGGACCAGCTCGCGCCGTCGTAGTGACGGATCGTGGCTTGCAGGTTCACGTTTCCCGAGAGCCAGAACGTCGTCTTTCGATGTTCCCCCCAGGGCTACCAGCTCGCCATCGGTCGGCCCCGGCACGCTGACTTCCTGCATCGCGTGGCCGTCCCAGTGGACGAGGATCGCCGACTTCGGGGTGTTGGGCGCGTCGCCTGCGAACCACACGTTGCTCTTCGAGGTTCCCCACACGCCGTCGAACGAGCTTTTGTCGGTCGAGGAGCGATCGTACGCCACCGACCACTTGGTGCCATCGTAGTGGAGGATGCGTGCCACCGTCTGGTCGCCCGCGGAGCCGACGGCCCACATGTCGTCGGGCGCGGAGCCCCAGAGCTGGTTGACGAAGGCGTAGGTCGCATCGCCCGCGGAGATGCTCGACTTCGTCCAGGTCGAGCCGTTCCAATGCTGGAAGTCCAGGCTCACGGCGCCGTTCGACGCGGCCCAGGCGTCGGAGGGCGTGTTGGCCCAGATCGCCTTCGCGGGCTCGACGCCCCACGCGGGCGGCGGCGGCGTGATCACGTTCCAGGCGCCGCCGTCCCAGTGCGCCATCACGCCGCCCAGGCCCACCGCCCACGCGTCGCCCGCGGAGCTCTGCCACAGTGCCCGGTAGTCACCGGGCAGCTCCCGCGAGCTCCATCCGCTGCCGCCGCCGTGGGCGTAGGCCGCGCCGCCCGATCCCACGACGCGCACCAGCGAGCTGCCGCCGCCGATACCGAACAGCGGCGTCGAGGTCGGCTTGACGACGAACGGGGCGTCCCACGAGTTGCCGTTCCAGTGCACGATGTAGCCGTTGGGATCGCAGCACGGCCCCTTGGTGTCGAGGTTTTCCTGTCCGACCAGCCATACGTCATCGGGGCCGCGCCCCCAGACCTTGGCGAAGATCCCGGCGCCGTTGTCGGGCAGCGGGACGTTCGACCAGGACGCGCCGTCCCAGTGGAGGATCACGCCCTGGTAGCCGACCGGCAGGGCCGAGCCGACGGCCCACGCGTCGTCCGGTCCGCTCGCCCACACGCCGTCCAGATCGTTGGTCGTGGGCAGGGCGACCGGCGACCACTTCTGGCCGTCGAAGTGCAGCGCCTTGCCCTTGGCGCCGACCGTCCACACGTCGGACGGACCGCTGCCGTAGACCGCATACAGCTGCGTGTCCGCCACGGACTGCGTGCGCGACCAGGCGCTACCGTTCCAGTGCCAGATCTCCGAACCCGCCTCGGTCCAGGTGGGAAAGCCCACGGCCCACACGTTGTCGGCCGCCGAGCCCCACACGCTCCGGAAGTCGATCTGGGCCGGGGTGTCGAACGACGCGAACGCCTGTCCGTCGTAGTGCAGGATCGTCGCCGCCGCGCCGACGAACCAGAACGTCGTCCGGGCTCTGGCCCCACACGCCGTACAGGTCGTTCGTCTGCGGACCGGTGTTGCTCCAGGTGAAGCCATGGTGCGACACGCCGGGGGGCTCTCCGGCGTCGAGCGCAGGGCCCGAGGCGTCCTGGATGGGATTGCCGCCGGCATCGCTACCGACATAGGGGCCCGCGTCGTCACCCGGGTAGCCGGCTGTCGTGTGCCCGCCGCACGACGCCAGGACGCTGAAGGCGAGCGACAGCGCGAGCAGGACGAAAGCGAGGCGGAGCTTCATGGCACGAGCGCGACGAAGTCGGTGGAGTGCGACGGGTAGTCGTGTTGGTTGCAGTCGTAGCCCCCGGCGAAGACGAAGTTACGGCGGTGCGCGTCGAACGCCGCCGCGCCCCGCCCGTAGCGCACCGCGGGCTGCACGGCCACGCCGAGCGGCGTGGCGACGAACGACGAGCCGATGTCCAGACGCCACACGTCGTACAGACAGGCGTTGCCGGTCACCGCGGTGATGAAGGCGCACTGCTCGGGATCCCAGCTCAGCGGGAAGCCGCCGCCGAGCGTGTGGGCGGACGACGAGAGAATCCGGCGGGAACGTTCCGGGGATGCGTGTCCAGCCGCTCGGGGCATCCAGCGACAGCGCCCACAGCGAGCGCTGCTTGCCCGGGTAGATCTCGCTGCCGACGGCGAGTAGGCGGCGTCCGACCGGGTCGAGCGACAGCGAGAGCAGCTGCACCTTCTGCAGCGCCGCTTGCGAGTCGTTGTCGAACATCGACCACGACTCCTGACCAGGCGCCAGACGCAGCGCCCAGGTGTGCACCGGGCCGGGAACCGAGCCTTTCCCGGGGATGGCGTAGAGCCGATCGGTCACGGGGTCGATGGCCGCGGCGAGCGCGATGTCGCTGGTCTGGCCTTCCGGGAAATCGGGCAGCAGCGCCAGGTGCGCGGAGTTGCCCTGGAGGCGGACGGCGAAGACCTGCCGCTTGTCGTCGCGCGGTGGATTCGACTCCCAGGGCGACAGGCCCAGGCCGAGCACGATCCCGCGATCGTGGACGGCGTCCCACAGGGCGCGGCCGTTGGGACCGAGATCGACGCGCGAGTCGCCCGAGCGGCTGAGCGTCTGCGTCTCGCCGGTCGCGAGGCTCACGGTCGAGATCGCCTTGGCGTACACGCCGCTGCTCGACGTGCCGCCGAGCACGACCAGCACGTCATCGTTCGGATCGATCACCGCGGCGTTCGCCGCGGACTGCTGTGGGCCGCTGGTCCGTGCGAGCTTGCCGACGCCGGCATCGTCCGCACACGTCGGCGGAGCGGCGTCGCCCGGACCGGCGTCGCTCCTGACCCCACTCGACCCTCCCACCCCCACGAACAGCCCCGTGCGCGAGCACGCCGGAGCAGCCATCATCACCAGGCAAAGCAAAGCTACATCACGCACAAGCCAGGACTTGGCGTAGCACCGTGGAGCGGGGGGAGAAAGGCGCGTCGCGCTCCGCTCGAGGGCATGGTCGACGCGCTCCCCAGCTGCCACTCTAGCTGGCCGGCGCGTCCCGTCACTTCCAGGCGCCCGCCGTGCACTCCCTCGAGGTGGCACCAGGTGCAAAGAGCGATCACGTTGTCGTCTTCGTCGCTGCCGCCACGCGAGCGGAACTGCACGTGGTGCGGGGTCACATCGCGGCGCGAGCACACGGGCGACGAGCACGTGTAGCGGTCGCGGGCGTAGATGTGCGCGTATTTCTCCGTGCGCTCGGTGAGGTGGCGCCACGCTTTCCAGAAGGTGTCGCACAGCAGGCGCACGAAGCTCGTGCCGCGCGGCAGATGCTTGTGCATCACGCCGGCGAGCGTCCGCCAGAAGCGCGCCGTGTCGCGCGTCACGCGCAGATCCATCCGCATGCTCGCGCCGCCGGCGCCGAGCCTGGCGGACATCTGGCTTCGTGCTGCCAGCACTGCGTCGCGGTCGCCCGCGAGCACGCGCGACTCGAGCTTCCGGAGCTGCTGCACGGTCGCCTCGGGCGGCGGCGTCGCGCGTCCGCCGATGTCGCGTGAGAGCTCGGCGGCGCGCACCTCTTCTTCGAGGAGCTTCACGGTGCGGGCCCGCGCTCGATCGACCCAGGCATCGGCCGTCTCCGCTGTGGCGACGCGCGAGATCAAGAGAGCGGACTCGTAGCCAATCTCGCCCGCGCCCAGAGCCTCCCGGACGCGCCGGCACCAGCGCCGCGCCAGCGCGACCTTCGCCTTGAAGCTCGACGGCGAGATGCCGAGGCGCTCGCGCACGTACTGCGACCGGGTTGCGTAGCCGAGCCGACGCCAGCCCTCGGCTTCATGGAACGCCAGCGCGGCGCGGCCCAGCTCGACCTCGCGCTGACCCAGCTCCTGCCCGAGCTGGCGGATGCGCGTATCCAGCGCGTGCAGGCTCCCGGGCAGCTCGAAGAAGGGCGCGACGGGTTTGCCCCCGGGACCGCGCTCCGTGAAGTTGTCCTCGCAGCGCCTTTCCGATTCCTCGCGCCAGGCTTCGAGCTGTTGCCGCCAACGGTTCCTCGCCTCCGCCTCGCGCTCGCTCTGCTCGAACGCCTCCAGATCGTTTGCTGGCAGCGTGTGCGAGAGCGTGCTGTAGCTCTCCGCGAGCAGCGCGTGCACGAAGCCTTCGGTCGTGCGCTCTCCGAGGACGTGCTCGGCGAAGCGCCGCGTCCAGTGCCAGAGCCACGCATCCGCCGCGCCGAGCGTCACACCGAGCGTCACCTTGTCGACGGCGCCGGGCCCGGCGGCAGCGGGCGACAAACCCGCAGAGACCACCTCATTCAACTCGACCAGATGCGCCCGCATCCCGCGCACGGTCGAGCCGAGCGCCCGCGCCGTCAGCGGCGCGTCCGTCTCCGCCGTCGCGTGACGCGCGACCAGCTCCGCCATGCACCAGCCGACCGCGCCGCCCGACAGCGCCGCGCGGAGCTGCGGCAACTCCGCCACGCGCTGGGCGAGCAAGCGCGACTCGTTCGCCCAGCGCGCGCTCCGCCCACAACGCTCCCGCGCATACGCACCGAGCGACGAGAACCCGAGCGCGTGATGCCCGCCGCGTTGCGCCAGCAAATCCAGCAGCTCGCCCAGCATGAGTCGCGCCCTGCTCTCGCCGCGCACCAGCTCGGCCAGCCGCGCATCGAGCCGCAGCACCTCGTTTGGCGGAGCCGCGCGCGCCCTCCGCTCCCCCACGCCGGTCACTGCGACCGCTGCGACCGCGCCCCCTGAAAACATGGGGCTAGCGTAGGTTTTACTGAACATATGTCAAGTGCAAGATGAGGGATTCTTTGCAGCCAGCGAGGGAGGGCGGACGCCGCCGCCGTCGCCTCCCGGCGTCGCGGCGTTCCATGTGGATATCGCGGTTCCGGGCGATGGCCCCACCACCTGTCCGTCCCCGGTCGCCTCGTCGGCTTCGGGCATCCGCTACGGCTTGCCGCCCTTCCACTTGCGCAGCTGGGCCACCTCGTCCGAGAGCTGCCCCCAGACGCGCTCCGCCTGCCGCCGTTTGTGCTTGTCGTGGCGCAGCTCGTTGGCGCGCGCCTCGCGCTCGAGCTTGCGGTAGTGGTCGAAGCGCTCGGCGTCCAGCTGCCCCGCTTCGACAGCTGCCTTCACCGCGCAGCCCGGCTCGTTGTCGTGCCGGCAGTCGCGAAAGCGGCAGCCCTCGGCGAGGCTCGCAATGTCCTCGAACACGGTGTCGAGCCCTGCCTCGTCGAGCAGCTGCAGCTCGCGCATGCCGGGGGTGTCGAGGAGCAGGCCGCCGTCGGGAAGGAGCACCAGCTGGCGATGGGTGGTGACGTGGCGACCGCGACTGTCGCTGGCGCGCACCTCGCCGGTGCGCATGCGCTCCTCGCCCAGCAGTGCGTTGACCAGGGTCGACTTGCCGGCACCGGACGAGCCCACCAGCGCGACGGTCGTGCCCTCGCCGATGCTGGCGCGTACCGCCTCCACACCTTCGGCGTGCAGGGCGCTGACGACGTAGACCGGAACGCCCACGGCGTGTCGCTCCACGGCGGCAACCCGCAGCGGGAGGTCCGCGCAGAGAGGGGCGTGGCGCGCGGCCGCTACCCCGCGCGTCGCTACGGGCGCCCGGCGCCGAGCACCACATCGTGCTGCCGGGGCAATTCGGACCAGCCGCTCGAATCGGCGAGGGCGCGACCGCCCCCCAGCTGCCACTTCAGCCTGCCCGCGCTTCCCGTCACCTGGATGCGCCCGCCATGCACACCCTCCAGGTGACACCACGTGCACAGGGCGATCACGTTCTCGTCCTCGTCGCTACCGCCGTGTGACCGGAACTGGACGTGGTGCGGCGTGACATCGTGGCGCGAGCACACGGGCGATGAGCACGTGTAGCGGTCGCGGGCGTAGACGTGCGCGTACTTCTCGCTGCGCTCGGTGAGGTGGCGCCACGCTTTCCAGAATGTGTCGCACAGCAGGCGAGCGAAGCTGGCGTCGCGCGAGAGGTGTTTGTGCATCACACCGGCGAGGGCTCGCCAGAAGCGCGCCGTGTCGCGCGCCACCCGCAGATCCACCCGCACACTCGAAGCGCCGGCGCCGAGGCTGGCGGACATCTGGCTTTGTGCTTCGAGCACTGCATCGCGGTCGCCCGCTAGAACGCGCGACTCGAGCTGGCGGATCTGCTGCACCGTCTCTTCGGGCGGCGGCGAAACCCGTCCGCCGATGTCGCGCGAGAGCTCGGCAGCGCGCACCTCTTCTTCGAGGTGCTTCACCGTGCGGGCCTGCGCGCGCTCGATCCAGGCATCGGCCGTTTCCGCGGTCGCGACGCGCGAGATCAACAGCGCGGACTCGTAGCCGATCTCGCCCGCGCCCAGCGCTTCCCGCACGCGCCGACACCAACGCCGCGCCAGTGCGACCTTTGCCTTGAAGCTCGAGGGCGAGATCCCAAGCCGCTCGCGGACATACTGCGACTCGGTGGCGTAGCCGAGTCGCAGCCAGCCTTCGGCTTCATGGAAAGCGAGCGCGGCGCGGGCCAGCTCGACCTCGCGCTGACCCAGCTCCCGCCCGAGCTCGCGGAGGCGCGCATCCAGCGCGTGCAGGCTCCGGGGGAGCTCGAACAAGGGCGCGGCTGGTACGCCGCCGGGGCCGCGCTCGGTGAAGTTTTCCTCGCAGCGCTGCTCCGATTCCTCGCGCCAGCTGTCGAGCTGTTGTCTCCACCTGGCCACGGCGTCGGCTTCGCGCTCGTCTTGATCGAGTAGCTCCAGATCTCTTTTTGGCAGGACATGCGAGTGCGAGCTGTAGCTCTCCGAAAGCAGCGCGTGCACGAAGCCCTCGGTGGTGTGCTCGCCGAGAGCGTGCTCGGCAAAGCGGCGCGTCCACTGCCAGAGCCAGATGTCCGCCGCGCTCAGCGTCACGCCGAGCGTCACCATCTCGAACGTCCGATGGCTGGACGCGATTGCTCCAGAGCTCCTCCACGGGGAGCTCGCTCGAGCTCGGCTTCGCCACCAGAAGCGCGCGCATCTGCCGCACCGTGGAGCGCGAGGCCCGCCCGGTCAGTGCCGCGTCCGTCTCGGCGGTCGCGTGACGGGCAACCAGCTCGGCCATGCACCAGCCGATCGCGCCGCCCGCGAGCGCTGCGCGCAACTGCGGCAACTGCGCCACACGCTCCGCCAGAAGGCGCGCCTCGTTCGCCCAGCGCGCACTGCGCCCGCAGCGCTCCCGCGCATACGCACCCAGCGACGAGAACCCGAGCTCGTGATGCCCGCCGCGCCGCGCCAGCAGCTCCAGCAGCTCGCCGAGCATCAGCCGCGCCTGGCTCTCGCCCCGCACCAGCTCGGCAAGTCGCGTGTCGAGCCGCAGCACCTCTTCCGGCGCCGCGCGCTTGCCTACCCTGGTCGACTGCCTCGCAGCGAGCGCTCCCCCGGAAAACATGGGAGGAACCTAATCTTTACTGAACACCTGTCAAGTATCTGTTCAGGGATTCTTCGTGAACGCCGAGGGCGGATGGACGCTCGCTGCTCGGCCGGCGCGGGAGCATGGCGTCGCCCGCTGGTTGGTCTTGTCTCGGAGGCGCTGAGCGATGACGAGGTGGCGGAACTGGCGAGCCACGTGGCAGACAAGCCGATCCGCTATGTGGACGTCGGCAGCGAGCGACGAACACGGCGGATACGCCTGCTGCAGCTACCCCGATGACACCCGCTGTCGCGCCTGCGACGCCTTCGGCAAGCGCGGCATGTCGCCGTTCTACTGCCGCGACGGCTGGTGCGATCAGTCGCCGTAGGGAAGTGCTGCCGCGCTAGGTTGCGCTCTTGTTCAACCAGCGAGACATCGCGGGACCCGAAGGGCCTTCAAGGTCACCGCGCGCGTCAGCCACTCATCCAGTGTGGCGATGTCGCGGCAGGCGCGCACGCGCTTTGCGACCTTGTCGGGCACCGCGAAGCCGCGCGTCTCGAGGACACGCAGCACGCCTTCGGCCTTGCCCTTTGCCTCGCCTTCGGCTCTGCCCTTCGCCTCGCTTTCGGCTTTGCCTTCCGCGATCGCTTCGACCTGCTGCTGATGGAGCTTCCGGACGAAATCGCTCTGGTATTCGTACTTCTGGACCATGATGGCTTCCACTTGCCTGCGTGCGGCCGTGGCTCGACGCCGAGAGCATCGTGTCGAGGTCGAGCATAGCGCGCTCGGGGTAGACGGTCATGCAGTGTCCGGCGCTCGCCGGCGCCCAGGCCTCTCGACATTCTCGTGGGTTTTCGGGTAGGTCCGTCGGGTCCCCCCAGGAGCACGCATGACCGACGAGACTGCCGCGCGACAATCCGAGGCTCACGAGTTCGAATCCGTGGAGGAGTCGATGGAGCCCCGGGAGTTGCTGCCCGGTGCGAAGCACCCTGACCAGATGTACGTGCCGGCGCCGGGCGAGAAGCAGCTCACCCTGCGGGCGGTGATCGCGGGCTGCTTCGTGGGCAGTGTGGTGGCCTGCACCAATATCTACATCGGCTTGAAGATCGGCTGGAGCTTCGGCGCGGCGATCATCTCGGCCGTGCTGGGATTCGCGATCTTCTCGGCTCTGGGCAAGCGTCTGAGCGTGCTCGAGACCAACATCACCCAGACCGCCGGCAGCGCCGCGGGCGCGATGGCCGCCGCGGCGGGGCTGCTCTCGGCGATCCCGGCGATGCAGATGCTCGGGCATCGCATTTCCCCGTGGCACCTGGCCGTGTGGTCGCTCTCGATCGCCTTTCTAGGCGTCTTTTTCATCGTGCCCCTCCGCTACCAGATGGTCGAGGTCGAGAGGCTGCGTTTCCCTACGGGCACGGCCACCGCCGAGACGATACTGGCGATGTTCGCCGAGGCGGCCGAAGCCGCCGCCCAGGCCAAGGTGCTGTTGTGGGCCGGCGTCATCGCGGGACTGTACGCGCTGGGTGCGCACTTCTTCCACTTCATGGAGCAGCCCCCGCTCGTCGCGTGGGCCAAGGCTGCGCTGCCGGGCACGGCCATTGCCGCCGCAGTGGCCCTCGCCGCGGCCTGGAGCTTCAAGATCTACTTCGGTCCCGCCCTTTTCGGCGCGGGCTTCCTGATCGGGCCGCGGGTGGCCCTGTCGTTGATGCTGGGCGCGATCGTCGCCTGGGGGATGCTGGGGCCGCTGGCCCAATCGCAGGGCTGGGTGACCGGCAAGATCATGAGCTACGCCGACGGCCCGCGCGGCTGGATCCTCTGGCCCGGCGTGGCCTTGATGGTCAGCGAGGCGCTCGCCACCCTGGTCTTCAGCTGGCGCACTTTCGTGCGCGCGCTGAAGCGGCCCACGCAGCTCGCCACGGTGGAGAAGGCGGCCGCCGGCGAGCCCACGAAGGAGGTCGATCCCGACGCGATTCCCAACGCCTGGTGGATGGGCGGCCTCGCTCTCGGCTCCATGCTCACCATGGTGATCGCGTACCTGGTCTTCGATATCGAATGGTGGATGACCCTGATCGCGATCGCGCTGTCGTCCGTGCTGGCGATCGTGGCGGTGCGCTCGACCGGCGAGACCGACATCAACCCGATCGGTGGCATGGGCAAGGTCACGCAGCTGGTCTACGGCGCGCTGGCGCCCGGGCAGATCGCCACCAACCTGATGGCCGCCGCGATCACCGGCGCCGGGGCCTCGCAGGCTGCGGACATGATGCAGGACCTGAAGACGGGCCACATGCTCGGCGCGTCCCCGCGCAAGCAGTTCGTGGCGCAGCTTGTGGGCATCGGTGCGGGTGTCGTCTTCGTCGTGCCCGTCTACTTCGTCTTCACCTCCGCCTACAAGCTGGGTCAGGGTCAGATGCCCGCGCCCGCGGCGATGGCGTGGAAGGCGATGGCGGAGCTCCTGGCTCACGGTCTCGGCGCGCTGCCCACCCACGCGGGGTGGGCGGTGCTCATCGCCGCACTGGCCGGCATTGCGATGGCCGGGCTGCGACGTGTGAAGCGCATCGCGTTCTACGTGCCCAGCGGCCTCGCTTGCGGCATCGCCTTCATCATCCCCGCGTTCTACTCGATGGTCATGTTCTTCGGGCTCGTCGCCTGGTGGCTCTGGAAGAAGAAGAACCCGACGTTGGTCGAGCGCTTCAACTTCGTGTTCGCCTCGGGGCTGATCGCGGGGGCGGGCTTGATGGGCATCGTCAACGCCGTGCTCACCATCCTGCACATCGGCGGCTGAACGCCGCCGGCGCCTACTGCGTCCGCGCGATGGCGCGGCGCGAACGCTGCGATTCGGGGTGCGTTCGCGGTTGCGCGGGTGGCGACGTCGCTGTCCGCCGGTGGCGGCCGCCACTCTCGGTTCAGCGCGCGGCCGGGTGTACCTGGCGTAGTGCGTTGCCTACGAGGCCCCGCCACTCCTCGTCGTTGGGGCTGTGGCTCATGCGCCCGATGACGAAGCCGATGGCGGCGCCGTTCTGGATGACGGAATAGATCTGCTCGCCGTGGCGGTAGACGACGAGGTGCTCTCCGCCGTCCAGCACACCCTTGAAGTCGAAGAGGCGCTGGCCGGGGCCGAGCGCGCGTTCGACTTCGGTGAGTGTTGCGCGCACTGGAACCGGAAACACACCCGCATTGGTGGGCCAGTTGCCGCCGAACCAGGCGATCGCGGTTGCCTTGCCCGCCGGGGTGGAGCCTTCCTTGGCGGGCGTAGCGAGCACCGCGAGAACGGTGGCGTCGGGCAGCGCGCGCTTGTGGTTGCAGGGGGCAAAGAACCACACGTGTCGCTTCCCGCTTTCGATCGGGTCGTCGTCGCAGAGCGATGACTTGTGGCGACCTCCGAAGTCACCGATCGTCGCACCAAGGCGCAGCCCTTCGAGGTTGAAGGCGGACGCTTCGAAGCTTGCACGGGCGGGAGTTGTCGGCGTCTCGGCCGTGCCCTCCGGTCCGCGATGGGTCGGCGGTGCGACCTCGACCACAGCTGGAGCCGGTCGTTGTGCGTGAGACGCCGTTCGCCTCGGGGCAGCGCAGGCGACCATCGCAGCGGCCAAGCCAAACAGCACGCAACGCAACACCGCCACGGTGTACCACGAAGCTGATCCACGAAGCTGCGCCGTCGCCCCGCGTCGCGCGCTACTGCTGAATATGGCAGCCTGGGGAGCTACTGCAGGTGTCCACCGCGATGCTCGCGATCTGTCGCCAGCTCAGGTCGACGCCGCCGCGGGCGCTCTCCCTGCCGAGTCTAGCGACGACCCGCTGGGGTGCCCGTGCGTGACGACGGCCGTATCGCGCGCCGCTTCGAAGGCCTCCTCCCGCGATGCCGCCGCGAGCCCCAACGGCGCCGAACGCATGATCGCGCCGCAGCCCTTGCTGTTGTTCGGAGGGTGCTCGACGCTCGGCGTTCGCCACTCGCTTGCCTGTGAACGCAGCGCGCCGAGGTTGGTGTTGCCGGGCGCCCGGCGCGCGTGCAGCCGCGCGTCGCCGACCAGCCACCCGCGCTCGCTCGGCGAATCGAGTAGCAGATTGGGCGACTGGGTGACGAGCCAGCGGAGCAGCGCGTGCTGCACGACGTTCACCAGCGACGCACCGCCGCGCTCCTGTGCGCGCTGCTGCGTACGGATGACGCCTTCCGCGACGAACAGCGTCATCTGCGTGTCGTCGGAGATGGCCGCCGGGCCGTGGTGGTCGGGGGCGAGCGACGCGGGCGGCTCCGACGGCGTGTACGCCGCGCTGCTCGACGACCGGCGCTTCACCGCGCTCTACAAGAAGCGCGGCACCAGCTCCACCAAGGAGTACGAGGTCAATCCGCTGGGCCTGGTCGTGCGCGACGGCGTGCTCACGCTCGTCTGCACCTTCTGGGACTACGACGACGTGAACCACATGTTGCTGCACCGCATGACCCGCGCCGACCCGCTCGAAAGGCGCGCCCGCCGCCCGCGCGGCTTCGATCTCGACCAACACGTCGCCTCCGGAGGCGTCGGCTTCGCGCTCGGCGATCCCATCGTGCTCGAGGCTCTCGTCGACGAATCGGTCGCCCTCACCCTCGCCGAGACGCCCATCGCCAACGACCAGCAGCTGACGCCCGATGGCGCGTCACGCAAGCGTCTGCGCGCCACCGTTCCCGACACCATGGAACTGCGAGGCTGGCTCCTCGGCTACGGCGCGCTGATCGAGGTGAAGAAGCCGAAGGCGCTGCGCGAGGAGATGCGCGAAACGGTGCGCGCGATGGCGGAGAGGTATGGAGCGGGGTGAACGGCGCGTGACGCCTGGCTAGGCAACGGGATGCGCTTCGGCCGCCCGTTTCCACAACTCGCGCCAACTCGGCCGCGAATGTCGTGCGGGAACCAGGAAGTAGCCATGTTCGAACGTGCCGAAGATATCGCCTTGGCCAGAGGCTAGATCGAGCAGGTTGATCAGGCCGACCACGGCGTCCAGTTCGTCGTCCGACGATAGCTCTTCCGGCAACGATACCTTGAGGGTCGCGTGCAGCCGCGGCGAATCCGGCTTTTCGCGTGACGCCTGGTACGGCTGCACCTGGCGCCGGCGCGACCGCCTCGCGCCAGGTCGGGGCACGACGCCGCTGTGTCGAGCCTTCACACTGGCTCGAGCGCGTGCAGTGCGGCTTCGACCCAACCGAAGCCGACGCGCTCCTGCTCGAGGCGGACCCGCTCAGCCCGTCGCCTTGAACGGGCGGATCTTCTGGATGTCCTTGCTTGCCTCGATCTCCGCCCGCCTGAGATCGTACGCGCTCTGCAGATTCAGCCAGAACTGCGCCGTCGTTCCGGGGAAGAACCGCTCCAGCCGGAGCGCCGTGTCCGGCGTCAGTGCGCGCGTTGCGTTCAGGATCCCGGTGACGCGATTCGCCGGCACGTGCAGCGCCGTCGCCAGCGCGTTGGCGGACATGCCCAGCTCCTCGAGCTGCTCGCGCAGGACCTCGCCGGGCGAGACGGGCCGCATCTTGTTTCGGGTCATGGGTTCTTCTCCCAGATCAATGATAGTCGACGATCTCCACCTCGTAGGCGTCTCCGTCGTGCCAGCGGAAGCAGACCCGCCACTGGTCGTTGATGCGGATCGAGTGCTGCCCCTTGCGATGGCCGCGCAGAGCTTCGAGTCGGTTGCCCGGCAGGCCGCCCAGCACGTCCAGCGACGTGGCGGCGTCGAGGATCGCCAGCTTCCGCTCGGCCTTCTCGCGGAACCCGTCGAAAACGCGCACCCGCTCGCCCTGCCACAGGCGTGCAGTCTGCTTGCTGCCGAACGTGCGGATCACCCAAGCTCCAAACGTAGGTTGTTTTACGTGTTACGTCAAACGGAAAGCCTCGGCGCCACGGCGAGGCGCCGGTGGTCGGAAGTTGAATAGCAACGAGCATGCCGCAGTGGTGTCCCGGCAAGTCGTGTGTGAACGGTGGTCTGGCGCGGTGGCGACGCCGCTGTCCGCCGGCGGCCGCCGCCACTCGCTACCCGCGCCCCGCGCCGAGCACCACGCCGTGCTGCCAGCGGGACTCGGGCCAGCCGCTCCTGCCGCGGGCTTTGTGGAGCTGGTCGAGGTAGGCGATGACGGAGCGGGGGCCTTCACCCAGTCTGACCAGCACGCTGCCGAGCACAGTGCCGGTGCGTCCGCGGCCGCCGACGCAGTGCACCACCAGCCCCTCGCCGCGCTCGAGCGAGGCGAGCACGAGCTTCACCGCCTGCTCGACGCGCGCGAGCTCGCCCGGCGGATCGCGCGGCGGACCCCCGTCGACCAGATCCTCGAGATCGATCGTTCCGAGCAGCCGCACCGGATCCGGATCGTAGCGCGCGGGCGCGTCGAGACACACGACGCCGCGCACGCCGGCGTCGTACAGCGCCTGCCAGTCGTCGCGCGTGCGGTACATCGGGTACTCCATCCCGAACAGCGGCGCGGGGGCGGCTGCCACGCAGTACAGCTGACGGGGCGTCTCGAAACCAGGAACGGTGGGCATGTCGGCGAGGGTGAGCATGTGGCGATCCTACGCGGAAGGCGGCATGAGGATTGCGCAGCTCGCCTCGCCGCCTGACGATGCCACCCCTCACGCCGCCAGCTTCACGCGCTCCGCCGGTATCTCGATGTCCTGCGGGGGAGTCGGGGGAGGCAGCTCGACGCGGACGCGGAGCAGGCGGCGACCCTTCCAGCCTATCGGACCGCGATCCTCGACGACCACTCCGACAAAAGGCTGGCCGACATACGTGAACTCCACCTTGGAGCCGACGGTGATCTCGCTAGCTTTGGCCTTGCGCCGCATGTTCCAAACCTATCACCAGGGAGCCTTGCCCACCACGTCGACGAGGCGCTCGTGCACGGCGGCGTCGAACGAACGCGAAAGCCCGTTGCAGGCTGAGCGCCACGACCGGACGGTGCCGAGATGCAGTGCTGGGTCGCCTCCCACTCTGTCCCAGTCCTGGTGGGCAATGGCGTTGCGCCAGGTGTTCATCTCCTCGAGGCGCGCCCGCCGCGCGACGTTGCGGGCGTCGTGGACGCCGACGCGAGTCCAGAGGTCCATGCCGAAGCGAAAGAAGTCGGCTCCCAGGTTGCCCGGGGTCGGGTTGCCGCGGTCGAGCTTCCTCCCCCGCATCAGCGCGGTGCCGAGCATCTCTGCCATGTCGATTGGCTGCGTTTGGGCCATGAGCACGTCCACTGCCTCCGAGTGCAGGCTGCGGCAGAAGCGCTGGAAGTGGGACGAGAGCAGCATGGCGTAGGCATGGTTGATTTGTAGCGTTGCGTATCGCCGACCTTGACCCGCGACACCGACGGCCCGGTGCGCCGCCTCGATCTCGTCGAGCGCCCGGGCGGCTTCGACCGACCAGGCTTGATACGCGGCGGAAGCGGTGCAGCTCGAAAGTGTCGTAGCGCATCGCTACTCGATCTCCTCGCCACAGTGCGGGCACTTGCGGTGGGTGCCGTGGCGTTGCTGGTCTTCGAGGAAGGCGGCGCCGAGGATGCCGGTGGGGATGGCGAAGAGGCCGATGCCGAGCAGTGCGACGCTGCCTGCGAGCAGGCGGAAGAGGCGCAGGATCCACACAGCGCGCAGGTCGAGCCCCACGAACGGCAGATAGAACGGGTGGCGAAGGTCGGGGATGCCCACCCCCGCCGCGCTTCGCGCGGCCGGCTTGTTCCACCCGGAAGTGTGGATCCGGGCGCGGTGCTCCGGACCTGGCGCTTGTCTTCTAGCTGGTGCTCACCAGCGCGCGTGACCGCGCGTGCGCGCGCCCTGCGCCTTTGCGCGGCATCTGGTCCCACGTGCGGCCATCGAGGAGCCGGCCGGCCTTCTTCTTGTTGGTGCCGCCCCATTGCTTGAAGAAGAAGGGCACGCGCGCGGCGCGGCACTGGTCGCGCAGATCGACGACCCACTGTGGATCCACCGGGCGCGCGCGCGGGCCGGATTCGCCGCCGACGATGACCCAGTCGATGCCGCGCAGGTCGAGGTCGTGCAGCGGGCCGAGCAGGGGCTCGAGCGAGAGGAACCTGATGCGCGCGCCGGTTGTGCGGAGCTGTTCGATGCGGCCGCGGTAGCGGTCGCTCTCGACGCTGACGCCCATCCAGATGTTGGGCGCCCAATCGAGCGCGGGCGCCAGCTCGGCAAGGCGCTCGGCGCGCTTGGTCAGGACCTGGAAGCGGTGCCAGTGCGCCCTGGCCATGACGTCGAACACGCGCTGGATGTAGGGGAGCGGTACGCTCTCGTGGAACAGATCGCTCATCGAGTTGACGAAGACGGTCTGCGGCTTCTTCCACCTGAGCGGCAGCTCCAGCATGTGCGGCTGCAGCGTGACGGCGAAGCCGCGGGCGTAGTTGGGCTGGCCCATGGCCTGCAGTCGCGCGGCCATGCGCTCGGCGTAGCAGTGCTTGCAGCCCGGACTGATCTTGGTGCAGCCCGTCACCGGGTTCCACGTGGCTTCGGTCCATTCGATGCCAGAGCCCTGCGCCATCAACGCGCTCCCTACGCAGCCAGATACGTGTTCAGGATGTCGAGCTTCTGCGTGGTCCAGCTGCCGCTGAACCGATGACTCTTCCCACCCCGCTGTCCCCGCCTCGTCATGCTTCGGAACTGTACTTCTGTTCAGCCGTCTGTCCACAAGAAATCGGCGGGAAATCGGGATTTCTGCCCGCCGGCAACCACGAGCGCATCGGCTTCGTGTTCGACCGGCGCGCGGCGGTGTTCACGGGGCTGGCGTCGAACATCCACGCGCCGCGCACGCGCGAGCGGCGGCGAGTACGTCGCGACGCCCAGCTGGTGGCGCGCGCCCTACATCGCCTCGTTCCGCGCCGGCAGCTTCGACTTCGATCTCGCTCGCCGCGCACATCCGCTGGGGCGGCGACGGCAAGCCGGGCGAGCAGCAGCGGCTCCCCGAAATCCGCCTGCTGGCGGACTGGGTCGCGAAGCGTGCCCGAGCCAACCGCGACCTGATCGTCGTCGGCGACTTCAACATCCCCAGCACCGACAGTCCCCTGTACCAGGCCATCACCGCGCGCGGCCTGCGCATGCCCAGGGCGCTGCTCGGCGAGCACGGCTCGAACCTCGAGCGGAACAAACGCTACGACCAGATCCTGCATCTCAGCGGGAGTTCACGTACGAGATGAGCGACCACTTGCCGTTGTGGGTGCAGGTCCGGACGGGGTGAACCACGTGATTTCGACGGCGCAAGAGTCTCACGCGTGAATCCGACGGTATGCTTCAAGCCATGGCAACCGAGTACGTCGTAACCAAGCAGGTCAACAAGGACAGCACGGGAGAAGGGCTCCCGGTGACGCCCCCGGGCGGTTCGGGATGGAAACTCCACTCCGTCTTCCAGACGAACACGGGGAACCAGTTCGCATTCGTGTGGGAGCGCGAGGCGCCGGACCCGCAGACGACCGACTAGCGCTACCGCCGCTCGGACTGCGGGGGCACCGTGCGCGTACCTGTACACGTTGACGCCGCGCGTGTGACGTTGGCGAGATCACAGAGCTGCTTGTACGAAGGCGGCGTGCAGGCGGGCGGATTCGGCAACGGTGTGGAAGATCACGATTACCGGGCCACCCGCGGCATCCTCGAGCTCGGGCCCGACTGGTCGGAGCTGACGCAGCAGCCTGCGCTGGTCCTTGCCATCGGCGTTGAATACTTCCAGCGTGCGTTCGCGTCCGTCGTAGTCGCCCACCAGGTCCGGGGGGCCCGCCCACCGCACGGGCCGGCCTTCCATCGATTCGCGAACGCGCACCAGCAAGTCTTGGCGGGACCGGTTCATTCGCCACGCCGCCGACGACGACCCAGTCGATGCCGCACAGGTCGAGCTCGTCCGGAAATGATTGTTGTCCATTAGTAATGGACATGCTAGAAGTCCGGACAACATGGGAGAGACGCCGCGGAAATCGGGGCAGCGCGACGAAATGGTCCAGGCGTGCCTGGGCGCTATCAAGGCGATCGGACGCTCGGTACGCGCACGACTGGTCGAGCCACGCGGGCGCGAACAGGGTCCAGGCCGACGCCGAGCTGGTCGTGGATCTGCACGGTAGGTCCGAGAGCTTCCACGTCGAGATCACGCGAAGCCATCTTTCCTACGCGAGCGCTTCGGGGTTCATCGAGCAGGCGCGTCGCGGCAAAGGCAACTGGATGCTCTTCGCCCCGTACGTACCAGCGAAGATCGGGCGTCACCTTGCTGAGAACAAGTTGAGCTATGCGGATGCGGTTGGCAATTGTCACGTCGAAGTGGCGGACGCGCGCGGGCTGATCGCGCATGTCGAGGGACGAAAACCGGTACAGGCGGGCGCTTCGACGGCCGGTGTGCGCGTTCCCACCTACCAGCTGGTGTTCGCCCTCCTTGCCCGGCCACGTCTCCTCGAAGCGCCCGTCCGCGATATCGCCGAGGCAGCGGGGATCGGCAAGAGCACTGTATCGGCGCAACTGCGACGGCTCGAGGACCAGGGGCTTGTCGATCGCAAGCGCGGGCTCATCGTGCGACGGCGCGAGCTGCGCGACCGATGGTTGTCCGTCTACCCGGACGCCGTGAGGCCCGCGTGGTTGATCGGGCGCTTCCGTCCGCAGATAGCCGACCCGGAGGAGCTTGAACGCCGGATCGAAAAGACGTGGGGGCAGCAGACGTGGGCACTCGGAGGCGGCGCTGCGGCATGGCGGATGTCCCGCTTCTATCGCGGGCCGGACACGGTCCTCCACGTGCACTCGATGCCGGCGGAAGCGCTCCGCAAGCTGCGCGTTGTCCCCGATCCCCGCGGCGCGTTGACGATTCTCCGGACTCCGGGGGCCATCGCCTATGAGGGCCCTGAGCCCCACCTCGCGCACCCGCTGCTCGTGTACAGCGAGATGATGTGCTCGTCCGAACCGCGAATGCGCGAAGCGGCGGCCCAGCTCGCTGAGCGCTTTCTGGAGCTCGACCAATGAGCGGCTTGACCGAGGCACAGCGGGATGCGTTGCGCACGCTGCAGCGTGCATACCCCGATGCGCGTATCGCCCTCATCGGGGCGGCCGCGCTGGGTCTGCGTCTCGACATGCAGTGGCGGAACACGGCCGACCTGGACTTCGCGATCGCCATCGGCGCCTCGGACATCGATGCGGACAAGCTGCGTACCTGGAAACGTCATGCCAAGACCGAGCACAGGTGGACGACGTCCGACGGCGTCATCGTAGATCTGGTCCCAGCTCCGGATGAAGCTGTTGTCGCGGGCAAGCTGATCTGGCCGGAAACGGGCTTCGAGATGAATCTCGTCGGTGTCCGGCAGGCGCTGGAGTGCGACCTGCTGTCCGTCGCAGAGGACGTCTCGGTTCGCGTGGCGACGGTTCCCGTTATCGCTCTGCTGAAGATGGCAGCGTATGTCGATCGGCCCCATGCGCGCGAAAAGGATCTCGTCGACCTCGGACACATCCTGGATGACTATCCGGACCTGGACGATGATCGTCTCTACGATGCGTCGGCGGAGACAGGTCTCGGTGTTCCGGACGTCCAGGGCTACGTTCTTGGCCGGGAGATGCGTCAGCTTGCAGACGAGCGTGACCGGAAGGTGGTAGATGACTTCCTCGACATGATGAACGAAGACGAGCACTGGAGCGGCTTCGTGAGGAACAGCCCGTGGCGCTACGATGAAGACCAGGCCCGCGGACGGCTCGATGCTTTCACGCAGGCCTGGCGCGAAAGCTGATCTGACCCCCAGTGATCGGCTATGCGCTCTCGCAGGTCGGCGTAGCCGCGGTCCGGCGCTCGCGACCGCTCCGCGCCTTGCGGGGCATCTGGTCCCACGTGCGTCCATCGAGGAGCCGGCCGGCCTTCTTCTTGTTGGTGCCGCCCCATTGTTTGAAGAAGAAGGGCACGCGCGCGGCGCGGCACTGATCGCGCAGATCGACGACCCACTGTGGATCCACCGGGCGCGCGCGCGGGCCGGATTCTTCACCCGCGTGTTCTGCCGCGGTCGCGGCAGGGTGTAGGCGTGGAGCTTCTCGGCAATGTGCGCGCTCCTCGGATACACCCGGTGCCCCGGCGGATCGATGCCGTCGTTGGTGGTTCTCGCTCGTGCGAGCCGGAGCTCCAGCGCGAGCCCACCCTTGGCGACGGCCCGGTCGCCGAAAGTCTGGAAGATGCGGGCCAGGAAGCGATCGAACACCAGGAGCTGCCGGAAGCGGTTGACGGGAACGGCGCTCGCTCGTGCGGCGGACCGGATCCGCCGCTCCGGAGCGTGCTTGAACGCTTCGGGGCTCGCGTAGCTACGAACGTCCACGACGTCCTCGACTGCCTGACGTGCCGCGGACCTCGTCGCGCGTGAACAGTCCGCGTCGGACGCCCTGGCTGGTCGCCTGGCGGACGATGTCGGGGCGCACGGCGCCCGCCGCGCAGTCGCGGACCGTGCGCAGCGGGCTGGTCACGCGGACCGGGCCCTTCCACGTCGTCTCGCGTTTCGGGATGTCGGCGAAGTGGAGGAGCGACGCCGTCGGGAACGCGAAGCCGTCGCTTCGACCACGCAGCGGGAAGCGTCAGGTGCAGCCTGGACGACAGCGCGTCGGAGAGCCCGTGCAGCGCGAGCGCCGTCTCGTGACTGAACACGCCGCGACGCTCCGACCACAGCCACACGGGCACCAGATCCTCCTCGTCGGTCACGGGGAAGTTCACCAGCCGGAAGATGGCGCGTCCGGTGCGCTCGATGCGTCCGATGCGGGCGTGGTAATGCAGGAGCGGTGCCGAGAACCCGGCGCCCGCCGCGTCTGCCAGGGTGAAGTAGCCACCCTGGGCCGCGGCCAGCTCGTAGAGGCCGTTCCAGTCGGGACGCTGGCCTTCGGGCGACAGTCGGGGCACGCACGAAAATTAAATCCTATTTAATGTTTGTGCAAGCGACCGAGCTGCGGACGGGTGGCGACGCCGCTGTCCGCCGGCGGCGGTCGCCACCCGCGCCGGCAACCACGAGCGCATCGGTTTCACTTCGATCGGCTCGCCGCCCACATCCGCTGGGGCGGCGACGGCAAGCCGGGCGAGAAAGAGCGGCCTGCGCATGCCCAGGGCGCTGCTCGGCGAGCACGGCTCGAACCTCGAGCGGAACAAACGCTACGACCAGATCCTGCATCTCCCCGCGGAAGCCCGCCACTTCACCGGCCTCGGCGGCACGATCGACTTCTACACGGGCGGGATCGCGAAGCTGTTTCCGGGGGAAGGACTCGGCAAGCGCGAGTTCACCTACGAGCTGAGCGACCATTTGCCGTTGTGGGTGGAGGTGGCGACGGGGTAGGGCGCGGCGGATCGGGTGGACAGCTGGCGGCGAAGGCGTCACGCGCTCCGCGTGCAGCGCCATCAACCTTGCCTAATCCGCCGGAGAAACCGCTCCAACACCGCCGCTCTGCCCCCATCTTCAGTCCGTCCAGCCGGCGGCGATGGCGCGCATGTCGCGCGTGCTGAGCCGTAGGATCTCGGCAGCGCGGCTCAGGCTGATCTGCTCTTCCTCCACCGCACGCCGCACGAGCCGCGCGAGACGATCCTCCATGAACAGGCCCTCGGGCAATCGCGCCGGTTCGCGCGCGACATTGGCGGCCGGTACGCCGTTGCCGAAGTCCTTCTCGTCGAGCGGGCTGGGTTCCTCCTTGCGACCAGGGACCGTGCCGTGCCGCCGCTTGTAGTCGCGGAAGAACTTGCGCCAGATGCCGTCGTCGTTGCTGTTCTGCTGTACCCGGTAGAGCACCGTCTTGTAGCTGACGTGGAACATCTGCTTCAGCTTGAAGACGCGCTCGACCAAGGGCAGACCGCGCGCCTCCTGCCACTCCTGCTCGAAGATCGCGTTGGGCATCAGGAAGTGGCTCGCAAACTGATCGGCCTCGGCTTCCTGCTGTTTGTCTTCCGAGGATTCTTCCACGTCGAAGGCATCCAGGTGCATGAGCAGGTGGCCGAGCTCGTGGGCGGCGCTGAAGATCCAGCGCTCGACCGTGATGCGCTCCCACGTGTTGACGACCACGGCGGGCCCGCCCGATTCGGCGCCGACGGAGAGGCCGAAGAAGTGATCGGACTGCACGCGAGGTCGGTACACCTTGACGCCGTTGTCCTCCAGCAGTCCGCAGATGTCGCGGATGAGATCGCCATCGAGCTTCAGCTTCTTCCGCGTGCGTTCTGCCAGGGCGACGGGGTCCTTGGCGTCGGCGCGTCGCCCGAGCGTGAGACGCGGCTCGAGCCTGTCACCTAGTAGCTCCTCCAACTCGTCGTAGTCGTCGAGCCAGCGCGCCACTTCGCCCAGCACCTGGGCTCGCCGGCGCAGTTGCTTGTCCGCGCGGAAGCGCACCGCGTGCAGCTCGCGCGCCGGGCGCAGCAGGTCCTCCGTGCGCGCCCCCAGCGCTGCTGCCAGCGCCATCAGGGTGCGCCCCCGCGGTTCGCTCTCTCCCGTCTCCAGCGCCCGATAGGCCTGTCGGGAAATCCCCGCCTTTTCAGCTATTTGACCCTGCGACCACCCCCCGGCAGTGCGGAGACGGACCAGGTTCGACGAGAGCGTCGTTGCCATGTGCTCCCTCCAGGCTAGCTGGTGTCATCTTGACATGGATTGATGAAATGACAAGTTAGGCTGCACGGGCTCGTGGCCCGGGAAAGGAACGAGCATGGCCAAGTCGAACGCGAACAAAGTCAGCGGCAGGAAGGCCGCATCAGCAGCCGCCAAGACCCTCAAGAACCCGAAAGCAACGAAGGCAGAGAAGACCGCGGCAGGGTCTGCGCTCGCCCAGCGGCCGAAGGGCGGGAAGAGGTAAGCAGATGGAGAACTCGAATCGAAAATCCTCCAGCATCGTCGACGGGTTGATACGGGCCGGTATCGCTTTCGGCGGCGCTCTCGTGATCGGCCGGTTTCTCGGCGCCTTGCTCGAGCCGGACGACATGCCGAGCGAGCGCCGGGTCCTATCCGCGGCGGAATGCGACGAGATCGCCCGACGCGACGGGTGGTGCTGCGTCTATTGCGGGGTGCGAGTGACGCGCAAGACGCGCCACATCGATCACGCTGTCAGTCTGGCGAACGGTGGTTCCAACGACTGGGACAACCTCGTTACCGCATGCAGCGCGTGCAACCTCAGCAAGGGCTCGTTGGACGCCGACGAGTTCCTGCGGTTGGCAGACTGGTAGCCTGCGGTTCGGCGTCGTCGAAGCTGCAGCGCATGAAAGCCGCGCTTCCGTGGTCACGAATTCGGCTCGGCATACACGTCATCCGGTCGCGCGTCTACGCGGCTGCTGGAAGAGCAGAGCTGAGCCGCGCCGCGAATCACTGTTGCCGCAGCGCTGCCGCACGGTTGCGGTCGGGCTGTGAGGGCAGCCGATGAAACTCCGAGCGGCTCTAGCCCGCCTTGCCCGACTCCCGCGCCTGTAACCGCGGGTCGAAGACTCTCTTCAGTTTCAGGACCTGCTCGACGGCCCAGTTCCGGTACTCCTCGAGCTTCTCTTCCGGGTCCTCGATGGCGCCGTCGCGGTAGAGCGCGATGCGGCAAGCGCGCTTGCCGTCGAGCGCCTCCCACTCCGGCGGAGCGTCGAGCTCGTGTTCGATCTCGGCGGCGTCAGCCTTGAAAGTCTCGAACGTGGCGCGATTCTCTTCGGCGTCTCCCGTGTGTCGGTGGGCACCAGGATCCGCGCATATTCGGTGAAGACGGCGGGATCGGCGGGGTGACCCATCACCGGTCCGCCGTTTGCTGGTCCGGTGGCGTGCGGGTCGGATAGACGGTCGCCCCGCCAAATGGCGAAGGCCCAGGAGTGGGAGCTCCCGGGCCTTCTGGTCTCCGAGTGTCGTTGGAGAGACGCGACGTTCACCACACCTCGGAAGCCATGTCCAGAAAACGGCGGCCGGATGGTGAGTGTCGCCGGAGACGTATCGGCTTTGTTCCTGTGATCGCTGCGGAGCGCAGTTGAGGCTCTGCGCGGGCTGTGACTGGGGACAGCGGTTCTGCCAGCGGTGCCGACCGGTCCAGCGACGGGAAAGCCAGCGAGCCGCTGGTCGTCGGTACCAACAGACGTCGCAGGGGCGTCGGCGTCACGCGGCTCGACAAGCTCGCTACCGCGAGCGGCAGGCCAAGTTGTTGGAGTCGAAAGTGACGCATCCCACGATGACGCAAGCTCACGCGCAGTCGACACATCCGGCGCCGGCAGAGTCCGGCGGAAAGGATCGTGTTCATGACACTGCATTGCCGGCCCGCAACGGGTCGCCCGATCGTTGTTCGTTCTGCGGACGCCTGCTGCCCGCCTGGTCGAGACGTCACAGAGGACGTGCGAGGCCGCCACCACGACGCCGGCGCGCGCCTCGGCCGCCCCGAGCGCGCTGAGGTGGGGCGATGATCTCGAAGGAGCTTGAAGCGGAGGTGCTTCGCCTCTTCTATGCCGAGCGCTGGCTCGTCGGCACCATCGCCACGCAACTCGGCATCCATCACACCACGGTGCAGCGGGTACTCAACCAGGCTGGTGTCGAGCCGCGTGTGATCGCACCCCGGCCGTCCATCGCCGACCCGTATCTGTCGTTCATCGTCGAGCAGCTCGAGAAGTTCCCGAGACTCTGTTCCAGTCGGCTCTACGCGATGGTCAAGGACCGGGGCTACCCCGGAGGGCCCGACCATTTCCGACGGATCGTCGGCCGTCATCGTCCGCGCAAACCCGCCGAGGCGTATCAGCGTCTGAAGACGCTTCCGGGCGAGCAAGCGCAGGTGGACTGGGCGCACTTCGGGCGCGTCGAGATCGGCCGTGCGACGCGCGTGCTGTGGGCGTTCGTGATGGTGCTGAGCTGGTCGCGGCAGGTGTTCCTGCGCTTCTTCCTCGGCTCGTCGATGCCGTTCTTCATTCGCGGACACGTCGACGCATTCGGCGCGTTCCAAGGGGTGCCGCGCGTCCTGCTGTACGACAACTTGAAGAGCGCGGTACTGGAGCGGCGCGGCGACGCCGTCCGGTTCAATCCACGGCTACTCGAGCTCGCCGCGCACTACCACTTCGAGCCGCGTCCCGTCGCGGTCGCTCGAGGCAACGAGAAGGGCCGCGTCGAGCGCGTCATCCGCTACGTCCGCGACGGCTTCTTTGCTGCCCGCAAGTGGCGCGATGTCGACGACCTCAATCGACAGGCGGACGAGTGGTGTCACGGCCTCGCCGCGGAGCGGCGCTGGGCCGAGGACCACGATCGCACCGTCGCCGAGGTGTTCGCGGAGGAGAAGGGCAAAATGCTCTCCCTTCCCCAGGACCCGTTCCCGTCGGAAGAAGTCGTCGAAGTCGCCGTCGGCAAGACCCCTTACGTTCGCTTCGATCTCAACGACTACTCCGTACCGCACGAGCGTGTCCGCACGACGCTGGTCGTGCGCGCATCGCTCGACCAGCTACGCATCCTCGACGGCAACGACGTCGTCGCGACCCACGCCCGGTCGTGGGATCGCGGCCAGCAGATCGAAGACGCGGAACACCTCCGCGGCCTCGCACAGCACAAGCGACAAGCCCGGCAGCACCGCGGTCTCGACCGGCTTGCAAAGGCCGCACCGAGCACCGAGAGCTTCATGACGCGCATCGCCGAGCGCGGTGGCAACATCGGCAGCACGACGGCGCGCCTGCTCGACTTGCTCGATCGGAGCTCGGCCGTCGATCTCGAAGCCGCTCTCGTCGAGGCCATCGCCCATGACAGGATCCACCTGGGCGCCGTCCGGCAGATCGTCGATCGCTTGCGCGGCGAGCGGGGTCGGCCGCCCTTGACCACCGGCGTCAGGCCCGAGCGCCACGCCGGACTCGTGGTGCGACCGCACGCACTCGGCAACTACGATGGCCTCGGTGTCGCCGACAAGGAGGCCGACGATGACTGACCGCACCCCGGAAGACATGAAGGAGCGCCTCCGCCAACTCGGGCTCTTCGGCCTCCTCGCATGTTGGGACGAGATTTCTGGCAAGCCCTGGCTCGCCGACGTCCTGTCGCTCGAGGAGCGCGAGCGTCAGCGTCGCAGCCTGGAACGCCGGCTTCGCACCGCGCGCATTGGCGCGTTCAAGGCCATGACCGACTTCGACTGGACCTGGCCGAAACGCGTCGACCGCGACGCCATCGACGAGCTCTTCGGCCTCGGTTTCCTCGACAGCGGCCACAACGTCGTCCTGCTCGGTCCCAACGGCGTCGGCAAGACGATGATTCTGAAGAACGTCGCCCACCAGGCGGTCGTACGCGGCCATACCGTCCGCTTCACGACCGCGAGCGACATGCTGGCGCACCTCGCTGCACAGGACTCGTCGACCGCTCTCGCCCGCGGTCTGCGGCGCTACATCGTTCCGCAGCTGCTCTGCATCGACGAGGTCGGCTACCTCTCGTACGACAGTCGCTATGCCGACTTGCTGTTCGAGGTGGTGACCCGCCGCTACGACGCCGGCAAGGCGATCGCCCTCAGCACCAACAAGGTCTTCGAGGAGTGGTCGGAGGTCTTCCCCCACGCCGCTTGCGTCGTGACCCTCGTCGATCGACTCGTGCACCGCGCCGAGGTCATCGAAGTCGATGCCGAGAGCTACCGTCTCAAGGAAGCCAAGGAGGCCAACGTCGCCAGGAAGCATCGCCGCAAGAAAAAGCCCTGAATCCCGCCGGTGAAGCGCGGGTCACCGGTGAACTTCACGGCTCCGCCCCGCGCAGTTCACCGGTGAACTTCACCGCTTCTTCACCGCTTGGACGCGGAAACTCCCGCCCGCCAACACCGTGTCGAGGTACAGCTCGGCGCGGACGCGACCACCATTCGCGAAGCTCACGCCGTACGTGAAACCGCGATGGCCCGAGCTGAAGCTGTACCAGTTCTGCGGCTGCCCGGCGCGCGCGTTGGTGAAACGATGCTTCTCGCGCAGGTCGTCGATGAGCTGCTGGAAGAACTGGAGATAGCGTTCCTGCTTGGTGCTGAGCTCGCTACTTCGAGCGGCGGGAGTGCTGCGACGCGACCAGTCGTTCGGAAACGCGATGAGTCTGAGGTTTGCGGCCGGCTTGGACGAGTCGACCTGGAGCAGTTCGACGACGACCCCGAAGAAGTCCGTGCTCGCATGACCCCTGTTCAGCCAGTCGAGCGCCAGGCGGTGCTCCTCGCGGAAATCGCGCGACACCCAGATCACGACGCCCGCATCCAGGCCCGCAGCGTACGTGATGAGCTGTCCGAGGTGTCCGTGGTCGGTGGGCTCCAGCTGGTTCTCGACGACCACCGCCCGACCTGTCCCGAGGTCCTTCGCAAGGATGTCGGCCGAGAAGTTCCCGACCGGCGACTACTTGTCCACGAGCTCTAGGTCCAGGCCCAGGGCGTCGCCCAGGACGTCCAGGTGCTCGGCCAGCCACGGCGTGAAGTCCTGGGCTTCCCGGGGCCAGACGGTACGGGGGTCGATGCGAGTGAGGGTGCCGAGTTCCTGCGCGGTCATTGGCCCTCCTGGCCGGTGGATTTCCGCTCAGAGTTTCTCTTCCACCGAGCGGGTGGCGTCAAGCGCCCTGCCGCTTCCTCACACGCCCAGAAGGCATGCATGCTTCGGCAGCAGTGCGTTCCGATCCCGCCGCATTCCACGTAGTATGTGGCGGGATCCGATGGGTGCCGGTGCAGACAAGCCGATGGTCAAGCGCGTCATTCCGAACCTGGGCTACGTGCGGATCCCGCTCTTCCCACCGGCAGATGATGTGTATCAACTGCTGGTCGAGTCGGGGGAAGTCAGACGGCTCAGCCAGCTCGCGCACCTGGGGGCGCTCACGTGCGCCTACCCGGGAGCGCGGCAGACGCGTTGGACTACACCGCCGCCATGTTGCACATGGCGGTGCAGTTCCGAAACGCGCATCCCACTACCGGGTTCAAGCTGGGCGGAGGCGTCTTCTCCTCCACAGCGGCGCTGTTCCAGACGTTCGCACTGCTGCAGAACGTCGGGCACCTCCCGGGCACGTTTGCTGTCGAGAAGGGCGTGTTGAGATTCCTGAGACGCGAGGACGGACGGCTGGAATCGCTGCCTTGGCCGGACCGCGTGACGGAGGCGCAACGAGCCCAGCTCTTCGAACAGCTGGAGCAATTCCTGGACGCTGCCGACTACAACGGCATGTCACGCGTTGTCGGTCTGTTGAAGCTCCTCATCGGTCTCGGGCCCAAACAGGAAGTGCGCGTCCCGCCTTGGGTGACCATGCTCTACGCAGCGTGGTTCCTGCCAGACCTCCGATTGGAGGAGGAGCAGGACCGCTGGGCAGCTGCCGAACTGGAATTCTCGTGGATTCGACGCCTCGCCTACCTGAACCAGGACACGGCCCTCGTGGCTACGCCGACCACCGTGTCGGTCGCCCCGCTTCTCGCACGCGCTGCGAGCGACCCGTTAGGCGTCGGCGACGCCATGCGCCACTCACGTGAAGTGCTGCGCGCGTTCGAACACACCATCTATGAAGGGTTCTATCATCATCCTCGCGCACGCGCGGTAGCGGCCGTTGCAGCGCATCTGACCGAAGCCCGCTTGCGGGAAGCCCCGCACTGGCAGGACGAGTTGCTGAAGTGGGCATACAGTGCCTCGCTGGATGACGTGGTGCTCGACGGCGGCATTGCCAGACTGTCGGGGGAGACACGGCCCGTCATGAGCATCTCGCTTCGCGGACGCTTTGCTTCGCTGGACGTGCCGCTTGTCGAGGCGGAGCATGAGCTCATCGATGCACTCTCGCGAAGGCGGGACTACGAGATGGCGACCATTGCCCACAAGTTGTACGAGGCGACGTCCGTTCCGTCTGCGTCGGTACTGGCGAAGGATCTCGAAGCGCTCCTCGGGGCGTACGATGATTACCTGCAGGGGCACTAGGGAAAGCCGGACGAGCGTCGGGCGAGCATGTTGGTTTGGGGACCGCGCTCACGCGTCCGAGGCCGGAGCCCTCGTTGCCTTCTGGGCGTCTTCAATGCGCTGGTGCAGCACCGCTAGCAATGCCATCCACTGCCCGAAATGCGACGGCTGGCCGTGTTTGGTCAGCCAGTCGATGAGCGCCAACTTTCCAGCCTCGGTGAGAGAAAAGTGCCAGATCTTGGTCTGGGGCCGGAGGTTCTTCCCGTCCAGGTGCCCCTCCTCGCCAACCTCGGCCAGGAACTTCTTCATTACCGAGTTGGGAAACATGTCTTCTGCTTCAACCGGAACATTGTCGTAGGCAACCCATTGCTTGTACGAAATGACTTCTTTCTTGTTCTGCCACCTGAACTTGCCAGTCAGCAGTTGTTGCGCTCGCCGGCCCTCCTCATCCTCGTCGAAGAGTGCCGAGATCGGCCGTGTCGACTGGTAAAGGCCCTTCAGCGCCACGGCCTGGAAAGCTGCGTCCACGGCGCCCGTGGCGGGAACGATGTCGATGCCAGCGAGTGAGGCACCTCCGCGTGCGGCAGCTAGCTCGAGGTAGCGCTGATCAGTCCACCCCTCGACAACCAGAATCAGCTTGCCTGTGTCACTAACCTGTTCTGCCCGTCGGAGCAGCGTCGCAAAAACCGGCGAGCCCAGCAGTTCCGTGCGCGCGATGTCCGGTCCCCCGTTTGCGATCTTGGAGCGGCCCTTCGCGTCCTTGCTGACGGTAAAGAGTTTCGCGCTGCTGGTTGGGTCCCCACGGAACAAGAACGGAGAATGGGTCGTAACGAGTACGCTCACGTCGTTGCGCCGGGTGAACTGCTCAAGGCCGACCCCGAGAGCGCGGTGCGCTTCTGGATGGAGGAAGGATTCCGGCTCCTCGATTGCGAACACCACCGCCCGGCGAGAGCTGTCCGCAATGAACGACAGGAGCATGAGCAGCGTGGCGCCGCGTACGCCAGTGCCTTTCTGATCGAGGCCAGTCTTGACTGCATCGCGGACGAGGAATCTAGCGCCAGCGACTGCGTCTGCAACCTCCGGAACGCTTGGTACGAGATCGACCTCGCTGATGTCTCTGACGTATCGATTGATCCGTTCCTGCACGTGTCGCGCGAGCGGTTGCAGCACCTCGCCCAACGCCTGGGCGTACTCCGTACGCTTCTTCTCCGCCGCTTCGACCTTTGCGCTATGCCCTTCCTCGACGACGGTGCCGAGGATTTCCTTGAAGCCCCGCGCGAGCAGGCTGTCCAGATCCTCCCCGCTCCGTATGTCGACAAAGCGGACGACGTTCCGGAACTGCCTTACCGCCGCCGCCAGTTTTCGAGGATCGCCCTTAACGACGCCAGCCTTCGTGAGAAGTAGCTCTTGTCTGGCGGACTGGTTCACCTGGACGTGGAACCGCACTATCCCACGGCTCGCTAGGCTCGGGCCCTTGAAGTCGGGAACCGAGCGCTCGTAGGCTTCGGCGTACCGAACCAGGGTATCGATGGGCCCCTTCGCCTTCGTGACCTCGAACTCGAGAGTAACCGTCGACTGCGCGTCGGCGCGGTACCCATCAGGCCGATCTACGGCGCCGTCGTACGGGTAGGATGGGTCGAGCGCCAATGCAACCGCGCGCAAAAGATTGGACTTGCCGGCGTTGTTTGGGCCCGCGATGTAGTTGATGCCCTGGCCAAGCGCGACTTCCGCGGACGGCTTGGCGTCGTCGGAGCTGAGCGAGCGGAAGTTCCGGACCCGGATACTTTTCAGGAACACATGTTCTCCCTGGTTGGGACTGTGCCTCTCGCGTATTCGCGGCCTCCCGGCGCATCAGAGGCCGAGGCGCGCTTCTTGTCCTTGGGCGCGTGCAGCGTCATCGAGCAGCCGAGCGTCCGGCGCGCGAGGTAGGCCGTGAGCACCAGCGGCGCGGCGGCGTCGGGGATGTCGAGCGTGCAGGACAGGCTCTTGGTCGCGATGAGCTCGTCGCAGTCGTCGCGCAGCCGCGCGGCCTGGTCGCCCGTGTGGGCGCGCGACAGCTTGAGGCGCACTTCGCGGCCGAGCTTGCGGCTCATGATGAGCGAGAGGTCACGCTCTTCCTGGTGCCAGCTGGCGACGGAGTCCTCGACCTCGGGCATGTCGCGGCGCAGCGGCGCGTCGCTCTGCACCTTGGTGACGAGAATCCTTCCAGCCCGCGTTCATGCGGTCGAACTGGCTGACGCCCGCGCTGTCGTGGCGGAAGTGGCGCACGACCTCGCGCAGGATGTAGCGCTGGTCGGGCACGTTGAAGCCGTCGTCGTGCAAGAGCAGCGTGGCCTGCGTGAGCACGTGCATCCACGACCAGTGGTAGACATCGAGCCCCTTGGTGAGGCCCTTCGCCAGCGGCACGGGGTGGTGCTCGGGCAGGGCGGTGAACTGGTTCGAGAGCGTGATGACCGCGTCGACGCCGTTCAGCCGCGCGAGCTGGACGTAGGCCTCGAGCTGGTCGCGCTCGATCTCGGCCTTGCCGATCTTCGCCTCGACGATGGCGCGCCAGGTCTTCTTGCCGGTGTTGACGACGATGAGGCCGTCGGGGCGGTGCTTCACCTCGCTCGGCACGTCGCGGAACACGACCTCGGTGAAGCAGCGCACCTTGGCGCGCGTGCCGAGCCGCACGCCCAGCCCGCCCAGCATCGCCCCCGCGAAGTCGTCCACCGCCGACAGCGTCGCCAGGAACACCGAAGCCGCCCGCCGCTCCTTGCTCTTGTCCGCCAGGACCGGTATCAACCGAGCCTCTTCACCGCTCGCTACGTACTCGGGTACGTCCGGCACAACACTGCTAGGCATGGGATCCCTCCGATCCTCACACGGTACCGGTAGCGAACCCCAAGCGAAACCCCCGTCTCGAGTGGGCTGAGCGCGATCACGCGGCGGTGCCTAGCGATTCCACATGGCGAAACGCGCTGGGCGCTTCAAGTCGTCGGGATTGCACGGGTTGGGTCGGAGGTATTCCAGGTTTCCGCGCAGGTCGAGTGGCGTGCGGCGCTCCGCTCTTTCGACGCGACCAATCCGATCGGATGTTTCCATGCGTAGGGCCCCCGGCCGGGCGCGATCCACCGACTGCTTGTTGATCACCGCGTTCGACTTCAAGAACCGGATGAGCACCTGCTCGACCTGGTGGCGCAGCATCTCGTCCTTGATCTCCACGTACGCGGCGTTGGCCACGATGGGGAACTTGAACCAGAACTTCTCTTCGTGGTCCTTGACGCGGCGGGCGATGTCGCCGCCCTTGCCGACGTACACCGGGCGGTCGCTCACGTCGTAGAACACGTACACCCCAGGAAGTCGCGGCCGATCGTTCTTGTCGTGCGGGTCGAAGTCGGTCAGTGGCCCCAGCCCGGCGATGTCGCTGCCCTCCTGCGCGACTTCGACGACCTCGGGCGGTGCGTCCTGGTTCAAGGCGCGTTCGAGCTTCTGGCGTGTGTTCTCGCGGGGGTTCGGGCTCCGGCCGGATTCGATCTTGTAGATGGCCGGCACCGACACGCCGGCCGCTTCGGCGAGCTCGGGAACACTGAGGCCGCGCGTTTCCCGCGCCCGGTTGAGCCAGCGGCCGAACGCCTGGCTCGTTTCCGGGCTCTGGCCTCCGTTGCTCTTGCGGGGGCCGGGGCGGACCAGACCGAGCGTCTTCTCGAGTTGCTGGAGTTGGTCCTCCTTCGGGCGCGACTTGTCGGCCTCCCAGTTCGAGGGCACCGCGATCTCCCTCCCGTGCAGCCCGTAGTACGACCGCCCGTTCTCGAAGTCCTCGCGTAGCCGGCGGCCGACGACGAAGCGGTGCTGCTCGTCGATGGTGACGTAGCCGCGGCGCGGCGCGGCGCGGCGACCCAGTCGTCCTGCGCGAAGAACACGGACTCGGCGACGAGGCAGCAACCGATGCGCCCGCCCGCGTCGGCCTGGATGCGCGCGCGCGAACACCCCCGAACCCCGCCACCGCGTTCGCCGGCGCCTTCAGCTTGAAGAAGAACGGCGTCCCCGCCTCGAGCCGGAACGCCCGCGCCGAAGGCCGCCAGAAGTTCGCATCCTTCGGGCCTGGACTTTTGGACCGGACGTCACCATCCCGACCACGAACATGCTCGTGGCCTACTTCGACGATTGGTATGCCGTCCACACCGGCTCCGGATCCATGCTCGTGGTCTGGGCCGATGATCGCTGGGGCCCGGGCGAGCTCTACGCCGTTCCCATCGACTTCTCGAACTGTCCCTGAGCAACCCTACGACGCGGCCAGCAGAGTGAATTGCGGGGAGCGGAGCCGGCGCCTTGGCGTCACCCCGGCTGCGATTGACACGGCACGGCCACTTCGCGAAGCTGCTGACGCGCCAGCGCGCGAGGAGGGTGACGCGCCAACGCGCGAGGAGGGTGATGCGATGACAGATTCGGGCACGACGGCGCTCGTCGTCTTCTTCGACCTTGGGGGCACGCTCGTGACCGCTCATTCCCGGAAGTGGATCCCGGGTGCACAGGCAGTGCTCGCGGCGCTCCGCGAGAAGGGGGTTCGCCTCGGGATCCTCTCGAATACCGCGGAGCTCGATCGCAAAGGCCTCGAGAAGATTCTTCCGCCCGGGTTCGACTGGAGCGTCTTCGAGGAGGACCTGATCGTGCTCTCCTCGGAGGTCGGTGTGGAGAAGCCCGACCCCAGGATCTTCAAGCTCGCGCTCGACCGCGCCGGGGGCACGCGCGCGGTGTTCTGCGCCGAGGATCCGACGCACAGCCTGGCCTCGCAGTTTGCGGGACTGCCGTGCGTGCGGATCGTGCCTCCGGTGGATGGCAATCTCGTCCAGCCGCTCACCACGCTCGAGGAACTTCACCTCGTGAAGTAGCGCGGCCTTGGCGGGCCGCGCTGTTCCGTCACTTCGGCGGATAGCGGACGAGGTAGTGGTCGGACGAGCTGCAGCTCACGCTACCGGCGCCGAAATCGACAGGGCACACGGGCTTTCCGACCGCTACGACGACATTACCGTCGGGGTCGAGCGCGATGGGGCCGCCCACGCCGACTTCGAGATCGCGCGCCCACTTCACCTTGCCGGATGCGTCGAGCGCGCCGACCGCCGCGTGCGGGATTCCGTCGGGCCCGATAGGCGCGCCTCCGAAATCGATGGAATGGCTCGCGTTGCCCACCACGAAGACGTTGCCGCTGGAAGACACGGCCGCGCCGAAAAGTATCGACGTGTCGAAGCCCGACGGGTCGAAGGCGTCGGCCCAGCGCACTCCGCCGTTCGCATCGAACGCCAGTGCAGAGAGCGCGTCGAGGCCGCCGATCGTGCCGCTTCCGGGATCGAACGGCCCGTCTGGAAAGCCGGACACCACCGGTCTGCCCTGCGCGTCGATTGCGATCGTCGCCTTTCTCTCCATCAGCTTCAGCGGGTAGGTCTTGCTGAAGACCGTAGCCAGCGAGGAGTCCAGTTTGATCGGATTGCCGCTTCCAATCGGAGTACCGGCTTACGTCCGGAAAACGCGCGGGGCCTGGTGCTTCCACGGATTCCTGGTCTCGACTCGCGCGCGCTACATCTCCGGACAAGGGTTGGACGTGTGGAAGTGTGGGACGACGGCGTGGTAGTCTGTCGCCACGCGCGGGGACTGGGGTCGGCTGTTGGTACTGTCGTTCGCATGCATCCCGGCGTGCGGAAGCTCGGACAATCCGAGCGGAGGATCTGGCGGGAGCGCGGGAGTTGGTGGGGGCGCGGCTGGTAGCGGTGGTTTCGCAACAGGCGGCAGCGCAGGCAGCGCCGGTTCCAGCACACGGCCATGATCGTCGACTGGCGTGATAGCGCACCCGCCTGCACGCCGCCTGGTCCGTGAGTGTGTGGTGCGCGCCGGGATCGGCGACTTGTGCTGGATGCCGGTCCGCCGCGGAACCGCGCAGGCCGTCGGTAGCCTGGTCTCAGCGGCGCGTCGCGGGAAGAGCGCGCGATTCGATGCAGATGTTCCTCACCGAGCACGATGACGTGGCGGGAGGCGCCGAAGGCGCGAGTGCACCCGGAGGGTGAGAGCCCGGCCCGGAACGAGCGCGGGAGCGCGAAGTCGGTGGAGGCGCCGGGAATCGAATTGTGAAGGACAGCAACCTGCAACATGGTGATGTCGCTCGCCTTTTCGTCCAACCGTTTGCTATCTCGGAGCTTCCACGGATTCCTGGTCTCGACTCGATTCAACGCCAGTCAACACGGCTCGACCTGGCTCGTGGAGACATTCTGGAGACGGGAGTGGTCGCTTCGCTGTGCGACCAGACCCGATCCGGCAGCGGTGCGCGTTCGACTCTAACAGCTCCGGTCGCTCCGCACGGCCCTTCTCGGTCGCGGTGGTATGGGCGAGGTGTACGAGGTGGAACATGCGGTGACGGGCGTCCTCATGGCCGCGAAGGTGCTTCTTCCCGAGTTCGCCAGTGTCGAGCAGCAAGCACGCCGCCACGTCCCCCGCGTCCAGCGCCCGCCTCGCGGCCCGGACGGTAGCCAGTGCTAGCGAGCCGCGGGAAAGGAAGTCGGCGTAGCATGGCAGCGTGTTTGCGACGCCATTCCCGGACTGGGCTGGGTTCTCGCTCGTGACGACCCACATCCTGGAGCACGAGCAACCCGACGCCACAGAGTTGGCAAGGCTTTCGCCGCACGCGCTCGCCGCGCGTCGTGAAGCCTTCGCGCTCGGACGCGTGGCCGCCCGCCGGGCGCTGCGGCTGCTGGGGCACCCGGAGGTCCCGATTCTGCCCGGGCCCGATCGGGCACCTCGGTGGCCACCCGGTTTGCTGGGATCCATCACGCATGCAGCAGGTCTGGCGGCCGCCGTCGTCGCTCCGATCACGTGTACCGGTGGTGTCGGGCTCGACATCGAGGACATGACGCGCATCCCCGACACGAAGATCGCGAGACTGGTGAGCGATCGCGACGAGCGGCGGTGGATAGGTGGTCGCACTGAACGTCTCGTGAGCCTCTTCTCGGCCAAGGAGTCAATTTTCAAGGCGCTCTATCCGCAGCACGGGGCGTACTTCGGGTTCGAAGCCGTGCATCTCGAGCGACGCCCGTGGGGCTTCGAGGGCACGCTTCGCACAATGCTGGGCGACTGGCCTGCCGGCAGCCGCTGCGCGGTCCGCTCCGAGGAATGCGGCGGGCTGGTGATGACGAGTGTATGTCTGCCTCCATCTCCGCCACGCAGATGAAGTTGTCGTGCGAACCGAACGCCGGGAAGACGCCCTCTGGTGCCTGGGTGCAGCGCTACGCGGTGCAACGCGATGCCCCAGGGCCGAGCGCTAGGGGTAGGTTAGTAGTTCTGGCTCCCGCGCTGGACCCGTGTCCGGTTCCCACAACCACAGCGCCATGAGCTCTGCACGGCTCCGGACGCCCAGCTTCCGGAAGACCCTGACGATGATTCGGTGAACCGAGCCGCTGGCGAGGCCGAGGGCGCTGGCAATTTCTCCCTCGGAGCGTCCACTCAGCAACAGTGACGAAACCTGGCGCTCGCGATTCGTGAAGGGCTTGGCCCCCGATAGAACTCCAGTGCCGAGTGCCAACCAGCGAAGGTACCTTGCCACCGCCCGGAGATCCTCGATTAACGCCTGCTCGTCGGCCACGACGAATTCGTCCTCGGCTCGACCGAGGACGACGTAGACCTCCGAGCTCTCGCTCGTCGGATACGCACCCACCATGCGATCGCGCTCACCCAGCCCCGCGAGGTCCGCGCCAACCAGCGAGACTGGACAGTCGTCGCCGAGCAGGGCCCGCACGCGGAGAGTCCGAGGCTTGCCGGGCTCTTCGAGCAGCTTTCTGAGCTGGACGCATTCTGCCAGGTCACGCTCCGTGTACCAGCGCTTGGCGATCTCGCGCCGGCTCTCCAAGCCTTTCGGGAAGAAGGAGATGACGGGTGACCATCCGAGAGTCGCTTCCTCATGGCGTCGACCCACCGTGATGGTTGCCGACGACGCGTCGTACGTCTCCATCCACTCGACAAGGAGCGGCTCCGCAATGCGGTCGAGCTTGCCCGGACTGACGGTCGAGAGCAGGCGCAGCAACTGTTCGCGAGGCATCGGAGGGGATACTACCATTTGGTAGTACTGGAGGCCCGTGCCGGGAGCGGGCGGCGGTCGCTGTCGCGTTCGCGCCGCGCTGCCGACGCATCCTCGACGAGCCCGCCGATCTTCACTTTCGCACACCGCTCCTGTTCCGCGAGAGTCGAGTGACTACTGTTTCGTAGTATTGGCATGCTGCGATCGGCGGCGTATTGCTGCTGTATTCTGGCGACCGTGTTGACACTAGCGAAGGCTGCCCGAATGCTCGCAATCGAGCCCCCGGTGGCAGCCAAGGTACTGCACTCGGCCCTGTTTGGTTGGCGCGACACTGCGACACTGACCGAAGAGGACTTGGAGGAGATCTGGCGATTCTCCAGTCGGTTCTTCGACCGATCGCGAGAAGACTATCTGCGAATGATCCGGGCTGCCGACGAGGTGTGCGTGCTGCGTCGAGAGTCGGAAATCGCTGGATTCGCAGCGGTGCGCTACTTCGACGTGCGTGAGGACGGCCGGACGCATCGGCTCATTCACGGGATTACGATACAGCTCGCACCGGAGCTACGAGGCCACCACTTCTTCTTGCTGGCATCCTTGTCCAGGATCCTGAGAAGCCGCCTGCGCGCTCCCACCGCCAGCTTCTACGCATTCTGGAGCGCTGGGACACCCGCCACCTACATTCAGGTCTATCGAGCCTGCGCCGAGATCTGGCCACGCCCGAATGTCGAGACTCCGACGTTCATCGAATCGCTTCTCGAGGCTGCGGTCCGGTCCCTGGGCTACGACGACTGGGCAGCCGCTGACCGCGTCATCAAGCGGCAGGGTGCGGTCAAATGGAAGAGTCACGGGCGTGACGCATCCGCCGAGGCCCAGGCGCTCGTCGACTGGTATCGCGAACTCAACCCGGACCATGAACACGGTGCCACGCTGTGCTGCATCGTCCCCCTCCACCTGAAGAACACAACGCGAGGCATCCGGCATGCCCTACGGGGAGCGATACGACCTCGCTCGCGACGGGAGGAATAGAACGGATGACCGCGGCGCGCACAGCCGTGAGCCTCCAGATCGGCATCGTTGGCGGAATGGGTCCAGCCGCGGGCTTCGACTTCGCTCGCCGAATCGTCGAGTTTTCGGGTGCATCGTCGGATCAACAGCACTTCGACGTGACTGTCGTGTCCGCGCCGGGGCTCATCCCGGACCGAACAGATTTCTTGTTGGGAAGGACCAGTGAAAACCCCGCGTTCGGGATCGTTTGCTGCCTGGAACGACTGGCAGCAAGTGGCGCACAGATCTGCGCGCTCGCCTGCAACACCTCTCATGCCCCCGCCATCATCGACGTCGTGTACGAGCAGCTGGAGCGACGTGGACTCGGCATCGAGCTTCTGCACATGGTCGACCTGCTCGCACGCAGGCTCGCGAGCCAGACGAGCCGCGTCGGTGTGATGACCACCGAAGGAGCGTGGCGCGCCCGCGTCTATCACGATGCGTTCGATCGACACGGCATCCAGGTTCTCGACGGAGGCAGCGCCGTTCGCGCGACCGTCCATCAGGCGATTGACGATCGACAATGGGGGCTCAAGGCGCGCTCGTCACCGGTTCACCCCAGCGCGAGCGAGCGACTCCACCGGGCGCTGGGAAAGCTGGCCGATTTGTCCGTCGGCACGGTGGTCCTCGGCTGCACCGAGCTGCCACTCGCGCTTCCGGAATCGCACCTGTTCGGAGTCGAGCTCGTCAACCCCGCCGCGCTTCTCGCGGAGGAGCTCGTGCTGCGTGCGACCCATCGTCCACAGGTCCAGTCGATAGCGTCCGAGCTCTAGCGAGCAGCCCGGCAGACGCCCCGCGTTCCTACCGTGCCCCAGGTCCAGTCGTACACCCAATCCGACCCGCTTCCCGCTGTCGGCGCGTGGCGCGCAGGTGAGACCGCGCCGGCCTTCGACCCGGCCTCGTTGCTGGCGGCGATCCACAGCGTGCGGTCGCCGCTGCACGTCGTGCGCGAGTCGCCGCAAGGTCGCGTCGGCGTCGGCGTAGGCGGTGAGGTCGAACCGCTACGATTGTCCGACGGCAGACCGGCGTATCCACTGCTAGCCACGCTGCCCGCGCTCTACCCGGAGTGGCTCGGCGATCGCGGCTTCGGCGAGACTCACGGCGTCCGCTTCCCCTACGTGGCCGGCGCGATGGCGAACGGCATCGCCACGACCGAGCTGGTGATCCGAGGTGGCGCACGCGGCATGCTCGGCTTCTTCGGCGCGGCCGGCCTCGGCTACCCCCAGGTGGAGCAGGCCCTCGACGCGGCTCGAGCCGCGCTCGGCGGCGCCCGTCTCGCGCTGGGGCGATGAACCTGATCCACTCCCCGAACGAGCCCGCGCTCGAAGACGCGGTGGCCGACCTGTAGTGCGTCACGCGGCGTGCGGCGGGTGTCCGCCGTCGGCCTACATGGCGCTGACCCCGGCCATCGTGCGCTACGCGGCGAGCGGGCTCGCGAACCGACGCTGACCGGTCGCATCGCAGCGGCACACCACGTGTTCGCCAAGATCTCCCGGCCCGAGGTGGCCGGCACTTCATGTCCCCGGCGCCCGCCGCGATCCTCGACGCGCTCGTCTCGCAAGGCAGCTGACCGCCGAGCGAGGCCGCAGCTGGCCCGACACGTGCCGGTCGCCGAGGACATCACCGTCGAGGCCGACTCGCGGCGGCCACACCGACAACCGGCCGCTGGCCGCCCTGTTCCCGGTCATCGCCGGCTGCGCGACGCGATCGCCGCAGCAGCACGGCTACGCCCGGCCGATCCGCGTCGGCGCCGCCGGCGGCCTCGGCACGCCCGCGGCGGTCGCCGCCGCCTTCGCGCTCGGCGCCTCCTACGTGCTGACCGGCTCGGTGAACCAGAGCGCCGTCGAGTCCGGCCTGTCCGACGACGGCAGCGCGATGCTGGCGCAGGCCGGCCATCGCCGACGTCGCCATGGCGCCGGCGGCCGACATGTTCGAGCATGGGCGTCAAGGTCCAGGTGCTCAAGCGCGGCACCATGTTCGGCCCGCGGGCGCACCGGCTCTACGAGCTCTACCGCGCCTTCGCGGCCTCGACGCGATCCCCGGCGGCCGAGCGCGCCAAGCTCGAGAAGGAGATGCTCGGCGCCGCCGCTGCGACGAGGTCTGGGCGCGCAACCCAGCGCCTTCTGGCGACGAGCGCGATCCGGCGCAGGTCGAGCGCGCCGACGCGCGACCCCAAGCACAAGATGGCGCTGGTGTTCCGCTGGTACCTCGGGCTGTCGAGCCAGTGGGCGATCACGGGCGAGGCGACGCGCCGGCTCGACTACCAGATCTGGTGCGGCCCCGCGATGGGCGCCTTCAACGACTGGGTGCGAGGGCTCGTTCCTCGAGCCGCCCGAGAACCGCACGCGTCGCGCAGATCGCGCGCAATCTGATGGAGGGCGCCGCCGTCGATCACGCGCGCCCAGCAGCTGCGCACCTACGGCGTCGCCGTGCCCGCGGCCGCCTTCGACTTTCGGCCGCGCCCGCTTGCCTAGCCGACTCGACGAGAACATGTCAGGAGCCCGTCGATGACGCCATTACCAACCAGCCGCCCATCGCGATCGTCGGCGTCAGCGCCCTGTTCCCGGGCTCGCTCGACACCACGGGCTTCTGGCGGGACATCCTCGCGGCGACCGACCACATCACCGACGTGCCGCCGAGCCACTGGCTGATCGAGGACTACTACGACCCCGACCCGTCGGCGCCGGACAAGACCTACGCCAAGCGCGGCGGCTTCCTCGACCCGGTCGACTTCGACCCGATGGCGTTCGGCGTGCCGCCGAGCGTCGTGCCGACCACCGACACCGCCCAGCTGCTCGCGCTGATCGTCGCCCAGCAGGTGCTCGAGGACGCCGCCGCGGCCAGTTCCGCGACGATCGACCGCGAGCGGATCAGCGTGATCCTCGGCGTCGCCTCGGCGCAGGAGCTGGTCGGCGCGATGGGCAGCCGCGCTGCAGCGCCCGGTCTGGGTCAAGGCGCTGCGCGAGCCGGGCCTGCCCGAGGGCCAGGTCCAGGAGGCCTGCGACCGGATCGCCGACCACTACATGCCGTGGCGGGAGAGCACGTTCCCCGGCCTGCTCGGCAACGTGGTCGCCGGCCGCATCGCCAACCGGCTCGACCTCGGCGGCACCAACTGCGTCACCGACGCCGCCTGCGCCAGCTCGTTCTCGGCGCTCCAGATGGCGCGTCAGCGAGCTGACGCTCGGCGATCCGACCTGGTGATCACCGGCGGCGTCGACACGCTGAACGACATCTTCATGTACATGTGCTTCAGCAAGACGCCGGCGCTCTCGCCGACCGGCGACTGCCGGCCGTTCTCGCGATCGAGGCCGACGGCACGATGATCGGCGAGGGCGTCGGCATGTTCGCGCTGCAGCGGCTCGAGGACGCCGAGCGCGACGGCGATCACGATCTACGCGGTGATCCGCGGCATCGGGCTCGTCGTCGGACGGCCGCGGCACGAGCGTCTACGCGCCCGCTGCCGAGGGCCAGGCGCAAGGCCCTGCGGCGCGCCTACGACGCGGCGGGCTACGGCCCGGAGACCGTCGAGCTGGTCGAGGCGCACGGCACCGGCACCAAGCGCCGGCGACGCCGCCGAGTTCGCGGGCCTGCGCAGGTGTTCGACGAGCCGCGGGCGCGAGGGCCGGCAGTGGTGCGCGCTCGGCTCGGTCAAGTCGCAGATCGGCCACACCAAGGCGGCCGCCGGCGCGGCCGGGCTGTTCAAGGTCGTGCTGGCGCTGCACCACAAGGTGCTGCCGCCGACGCATCAAGGTCGACCCGCCCAACCCGAAGCTCGAGATCGGGACGAGCCCGTTCTACCTCAGCACCAAGGCGCGGCCCTGGGTCCGCGAGGCGCGCGCATCCGCGCCGCGCGTCGGTCAGCTCGTTCGGCTTCGGCGGCTAGCAATTTCCACGTCGCGCTGGAGGAGTACACGCGGCCCGGCCGCCGGCCTACGGCTGCGACGCGAGCCGACGAGCTGGTCGTGCTCACTGGCGCCGAAGGCCGCCGCCGGGTCGCGCCGCGGCGTCGCAAGGCGAGCGGCACAGGCAGCGAACGGCATGCTCGCGCTTCCTCGCACGCCGCAGCCAGCGCTCGTTCGAGCGCGTCGCACGGGCCGCCTCGCCGTCGTCGCCAAGGACGATGCCGATCTCGCGCCGAGGCTCGAGCGGCGGCGGAGCCGTCGACGACGGCACGCCTTCGCGACGCCGGACGGGCAGTGCACTTCGGCGTCGGCGCGCCACGAGCGGCGACGTCGCGTTCCTGTTCCCCGGCCAGGGCAGCCAGTACGTCGACATGGGAGCCGGCTGTCGCGATGCGCTTCGGGACGAGGCGCGCGCAGTCTGGGACCACGCGGCCGACCTCGACGGTCGGTCGACGAGCCGCTGCACGAGGTGGTGTTCCCGCCGCCCGCGTTCGACGACGAGGAGCGCGAACGCGCAGCGCGACGAAGCTCACCGCCACCGAGTGGGCCCAGCCGGCGATCGGCGCCACCAGCCTGTCGCTACCTGCGCCTGATGCGCGAGCTCGGCGTCGCGCCCGCGGCCGTCGGCGGGCCACAGCTTCGGCGAGGTGATCGCGCTGCACGCGGCGGGCGTGCTCATCGCGAGGAGGAGGCTCTGCGGGTTGCACGCGGGCGCGGCGAGCTGATGGCACGCGCGGCGACACGAACCGCCGGCGCGATGAGCGCCGTGAGCATGTCGGCGGAAGATGTCCGCACCAGGCTCGACGAGTGGCGCCTCGATGTGGTCATCGCCAATCACAACGCGCCGACCCAGGTGGTACTCAGTGGTCGAACCGAAGCCATAGAGATGGCGGAGGAAAAGCTCGCGCAGGAAGGCGTGCAGTTCCGGCGGCTGCCGGTTGCGACGGCGTTCCACTCGAGTGTGGTGTCGGGTGCCACGGAGGGGTTCGGCGAGTTGCTCCAGCGCGTCGAGCTATCGCCTCCCTCGATTCCGGTCTTCGGCAACAGCCAGGCAGCGCCGTATCCGGGTGACCCGGAGGCGATCCGTTCTACTCTGGCAAACCAGCTCGCCGCTCCCGTGCGGTTCGTGGAGTCCGTCGAGGCGATGTACACGTCCGGAGTCTGCACGTTCGTGGAGGTGGGCCCGGGCTCGGTGCTCGGTGAGCTGATCGAACGGATCCTCGCGGGACGACCGCACCTGGCGGTATCGCTCGACCGCAAAGGCGCCAACGGGCTGACCAGCCTCAACCGTGCTCTCGCGCGGCTGGTGGCCGCGGGGGTACCGCTCGACCTGGCCCGGCTCTGGCAGACGTTCGCGCCGGTATCGGACCCGCGGACCGACGAAAGACCCCGGCTGACGCTGAAGCTTACGGGCGCAAACTACGGCAAGCACTACCCGCCTCCCGACGGTGCCAGGGGGTTGCCGCCGCCGAACCCAGAAACGGCGCCGCCGGCCGGGACGAAGACCGCGACCACGACGACGAAGCAGGAGGCGCAGCGAGCGTCGGTCCAGCAGCCCGCGAGCGCTTCCGCAGCACACCGCGAGGTAGCACCAGCACCGGACGCCCCAGCGATGCCACCGCCGCCGCCACCGGTGGCTCCGGGAGCAAGCGGAAACGCGTGGGCAGGCGCGTACCACGCGATCCAGGCCAAAGCCATCGAGGCGCACACCGCGTACACGCAGGCGATGGCAGCCAGCCACGCCGCCTTTTTGCAGGCGCAGGCCCGAGCCCTCGAGACTCTGCCCGCCATGGTCAGGCAAGACTCGTTCCACCTGGAAGTCCCTACGACGCCGCAGGCCCCACGGGCGGGCTTCGTCGCGGCCTCGCCGACGACCTCCGCCGCAGCGCCTGCACCGGAACGACGGACGTCCCCGCCGCCCCCCGAGACCAGCACGCCGGACGAGTCCGACCTGACCCAGCTCCTGCTCGAGGTGGTCGCCGAGAAGACCGGATACCCCATCGACATGCTCGACCTCGGCATGGACATCGCTGGCGACCTCGGCGTCGACTCGATCAAGCGTGTCGAGATCCTCGCCGCCGTGCAGGACCGCGTCGCGGACCTGCCCGAGATGGATCCGCCGAGCTCGGCAAGCTCCGTACGCTGCAGGAAATCGTCGACCGCATGAACGCGGGCGGATCGGCCGCCAACGCGGAGTCCGCCGGCGTGACCCCGCCAGCCACGCGCTGGGCTCTCCACCTCGAGCCAGCCGCAGCCACGGGCTTCGCGCTCGCCGGGCTCGGCGAAGCCCGGTCGAATCGCCGTGGTCGACGGCGGCTCGGGTATCGGCGCGGCGCTGGCCGAGCGGCTCGCCAACCGCAACGTCGCCGCCCGCGCAGCCGCGCCCGACGAAAGCTGCGACGGTGTGATATTCCTCGGCGGCCTCGCCGAGCTCGACAGCGTCGACCACGCCCTCCGCATCCAACGCGACGCGTTCGCCGCGGCACGCACAATCGCGGCCCGACCCAGCGTGTTCGTGACCGTACAGGACACGGGCGGAGACTTCGGGATGCGCGGAGCCGGCGAGCGGGCCTGGCTCGGGGGCCTGCCCGGCCTCGCGAAGACCGCTTCGCAGGAGTGGCCCGAAGCCGGGGTTCGCGCGCTCGATGTCGAGCGGGGTGGGCGCGATGTCGACGCCATCGCCGATGCCATTGCCTTCGAGCTATTGCACGGCGGCTCCCGCGCTGCGGACGGCGGCATCGAGATTGGCCTACGTGCCGACGGCTCGCGCCACACAACGGCAAGCGTCCCGGCGCCGGTCACGCACGGCACGGCGCGAGTCGACGACCGGTCGATCCTGGTCGCCTCCGGCGGTGCGCGCGGGGTCACCGCGGCCGCGCTCATTGCTCTCGCCGAGGCCACGCGGGCTCGCTTCGTCCTGCTCGGTCGTACACCGCTCGAAGACGAGCCCCCGGCGTGCGCCGACGCCCAGGACGACGCATCTGTGAAGCAGGCGCTGCTCGACGCCTCGCGGGCCGAAGGCGCAACGCTCTCGCCTGCCGAGCTTGGCGCCCGCGCCGCGCGCATCCTGGCCGCTCGCGAAGCGAGACGCACGGTCACGGCCATCGAGCGCGCTGGAGGCCAGGCGCGATACATCGCAGCGGACGTTTGCGACGGTGACGCCGTCGGCGCTGCGCTCGCCGAGGTGCGTCGGGCGTGGGGCCCCATCACGGGCATCGTGCACGGGGCCGGAGTGCTGGCCGACAAACGGATCGCGGACAAGACCCCAGCGGACTTCGACCGCGTTTTCAACGTCAAGGTGCGAGGCCTGCAGACTCTGCTCGATGCGACGGCCAACGACCCCATCACGACCTTGATCGCGTTCTCCTCGGTTGCTGCTCGCCGCGGCAACACGGGCCAGTGCGACTACGCGATGGCGAACGAAACGCTCAACAAGGTCCTTTCCGCGGAGGCTGCTCGCCGGCCTGGTGTGTTCGCGCGCAGCCTGGGCTGGGGGCCCTGGGCTGGCGGCATGGTGACCCCCGCGCTGCGCGTACACTTCGCCAGACTCGGGGTTTCGTTGATTCCCGTGGAGGACGGCGCACGCATGTTCGTCGACGAGCTGACCGACCCGGGCACCGATGTCGAGCTGGTGCTGGGCCAGGAGCCGCGCCCCGGAGGACTCGCGGGTCGCGAGAGCGCCCCGGACCTCGAGCGCGCTCATTCCCTCGTCATCGACCGTGCGTCGTTCCCTGCGATCGCCGACCACGTCGTCAAGGGCAAGCCCGTGTTGCCCCTCGCTCTCGTGCTCGAGATCTTCGCGCGCGCCGTTGAAGCCACGCGGCCAGACCTCGTGTTCCACGCCTGCGAACACGTGCAGGTGCTGCGCGGCGTGCCCCTCGACGGCTACGACGGCCCCGGTGACTGGTTCACGGTTCGCGTCAGGCCGCAGTCGAACGGCGACCGCGCGATACTCGGCCTCGAGCTGGTCGATGCCGACGGACAACCGCGCTACTCCGCGCGCGGCGTCGCCATGCCAGAGCCGGCGAGCCCCGGCAAGATGCCGGAGCGCCCGCCGGGCCTCACTCCGTTCGACGGCGTCGTGTACGACGGTGTCACGCTGTTCCAGGGGGGCGCCTTCCAGGTCATCGTCGGTGCGCCGGACTTCGGCGACGCGGGCGTCGAGGCCGTGCTCCAGGGGGCGGCAGCGCGCGGTTGGAACGAGGGCGCGTGGCAGACCAATCCGGCGCTTCTCGACGGCGGGCTCCAGCTTGCGAGCCTGTGGACTCTTCAAGGAGAGGGCGGCATCGCGCTCCCCACGTCACTGGGCACGTTCCGGCGGTTCTCGCGGGGACTCGCTGTGTCGCCGCTGCGGGCACGACTCGTCGGCACGACACGCGCCGCTGACCGCAGCCTTTGCAGCATCACGTTCGTCGACGCTTCGGGTGCGGTCTTTGCCGAGCTCCGCGGAGTCGAGATGCACGTTCTCCCCGGCGCGCGTGCCCGCAGCGCCACGGCGCGAGCCTGATGGCATTCGCTCCAATCGCCATCATCGGCCGTGCATGTTTGCTGCCTGGTGCCCACGCGCCAAGCGAGTTGCTCGAGCTCGCCCGCGACGGCCGCGACGCGCTTTGCACAGCCCCGCCCGGTCGCTGGCGTCTGCCCGAAGCACATGTCGGGGACAGCGAGGAGGATGCGGGCACCTGGCGCGCTGGCTACGTCAGCGGCTTCACGTTCGACCCGAGCGGCTACCTGATCGACGCCGATGAGCTGGGACCGCTCGACCCGCTGGTGCACTGGGTGCTCGACACCGCGCGCCGTGCCCTGCGCGACGCTGGTACGCTCGGTTCCAATGCCTCGCGTACCGGCGCGGTGCTTGGCAACTTGTCACTGCCTTCGACTGGCGCATCCCGGTTCGCCGAGCAGGTCTGGCTGGGCTCGCTGGCCGACCGCCTCGGGCTCGCGCCCGTTGACGTCCGCAACCGCTTCAACAGCGGCCTGCCCGCGCACCTGCTCGCACGCGCGGTAGGTCTCGGTCTCGGCGCATTCGCCCTCGATGCGGCTTGCGCATCGTCGCTGTACGCAATCGAGCTCGCCTGCCGGGAGCTCCAGCAGGGGCGGGCTGACCGGATGCTCGCAGGTGCGGTCAATCGCGCGGACGACCTCTTCCTTCACGTCGGCTTCCGCGCCCTCGGCGCGATGAGCCCCACAGGCCAGAGTCGCCCGTTCCACGAGGAAGCCGACGGGCTGGTACACGCCGAAGGCTGCGGGTTCGTCGTCCTCGAGCGGCTGGAGGACGCAATTCGAGCTGGACGAACCATCCACGGTGTCATTCGCGGCGTCGGACTCGCCAACGACGGCCGAGGCAACAGCCTGCTCGCTCCGAGTGCGCGGGGCCAGGCACGGTCGATGCGTTTGGCGCTGCAGCAAGCGGAGCTGACGGCCGACGATATCTCGTACATCGAGTGCCATGCCACGGGCACACCAGTGGGAGACGCGACGGAGCTCGAGTCGATGCGCGCGGTCTACGGCGAACGTCCGCGAACAATCGGCTCACTCAAGGCCAACCTCGGGCACTTGATCACGGCGGCTGGCATCGCAGGTCTCGTGAAGTTACTTGAGTCGATTCGCGAAGGGGTGTTCCTTCCGACGCCGCACCTGGATGCGCCAAGCGCCGCGCTCGAGGCGTCACCGTTCGAGACCCTGGAGCGGCCCGCGCCGTGGTCCGGTCCGCGGCGGGCAGGACTCAGCGCATTCGGCTTCGGCGGCAACGACGCTCACGTCGTGGTCGAAGCGCACGAGCCACGGCGGGTGCTCGCGCAGGTGGTCTCGAACGTGGCGTCGTCCGCGGTGGTGGTCGTTGCAATGGGCGCGCGCTTCGGCGATGGCCAGTCCACGGCGGACCTTGAGCGGCGGCTGTTCCGCGGCGCGGGCTCGCCCCGCGCAGACGTGGTCCGGCTCCCGGTGCGCAGTTTGCGGTTCCCACCCACCGATCTGGAAAAGGCCAGCGCGCAGCAGACGATGCTGCTGAGCGCTGCGCTCGAGGCGACCGAGAGCCTCGTGCTCCCGCGGGACACCACTGGCGTGTTCGTCGGCTACCAGTGCGATCCCGAGATCGCCCGCTGGGGGGCGCGATGGCGGGTGCGCTCGTGGGGGGAAACGCTGGGCGCCGATGACGCCTGGATCGAAGAGGCCCAGCAGCGCTTCGCGCCGTCGCTCGAGTCGGCACACGTCGTGGGAACGTTGCCAAACATTCCCGCCAACCGGCTGAGCGCACAGTTCGACCTATGCGGTCCCAGCTTCACGACTTCAAGCGAGGAGCTGAGCGGGCTGCGCGCCCTAGCGATAGCCGTGGACGCGCTGCGCCGTGGTGAACTGGACGCCGCATTGGTGGGCGCGGTCGATCGGTCGGTCGAACCTGTCCATCAGACTGCGGTGGGCAAGGACGAGACCGCAGACGCCGCGGTGGTGCTGGTGCTGCGGCGCAAGGAAGACGCCGTGTGCGAGGGGCTGTCCGTGCTCGCCGAGGTGACGACAGAGCCGGACACCGCTGGGGCGTTCGCCTCGGGCCTGCCGTCGGCGCACGCGGCGTCCGGCCTCGTCGAGGTCGCGTGCGCCGTGCTGTGCGCTGCGCGGTCTCGCAGGCCCGACGGGAGTGCCTGGGAGGAGCAGGAGCGGCGATTGCGGGTCGACATCGAGGCGCTCGGCGACCAGCGCAGCGGTGTGACCATCGTCGGGCGCGGCGAGGCGGCGGCCGCCATTCCGGAGCCCGTGGCCAACCAGCCGGTTCTCGAGTTGGCCGCGCATCTGCCGCGGGTCGCGCTCGCGCCGCTGCGGACGAGCGCACAGTCGATGCCACCCGCACCCGAGCTGCCGCCGACATCCTACACAGCCCCGCCTGCTCCTGCCATGTCCGCGACCGCACTGCGCTCTGCGTACGGGCCGAACCGGGGCGCGGTTGCCGAGAGCTCCCCGCCGCTGGGCGTACACGCAGCGCCGACCGCCGCAGGCGTCGAGGACGCGCCACCGCTCCCGAAAGGGAGCTGGCTCGCCGCGTTCGCCGAGCAGCAGATGCGGATTGCCGCGGCGCACCAGCGCTTCGTCACGCAACAGGCCGAGCTGCACCGGCAGTTCTTGCAGATGGCTCTTCGCGTGCCGTGGGACACTTCGTCGCCGGGCTCGCCAATCGCAGAAGCCGTTCCCGCTCCGGTCGCGGATTTCGTTACCAACCCGCCGGCCGCGCCGATGTCACTCGCGTCGGCCGGCCCGGCCGTTCCTCCCGTGGAAACGCCGCAAGGGACGCTTGGGGCACCGTCGGCCGTCCGGCGCACACGCGCACACGCGGACTCGTCGCGCAAGGCAGCGCCAGAGTCGAAAGCGGGCCAGCTCCCCGTCGCGTTCCAACCGCGCGGACCGTCGTTTTCACGCGAACAGCTCCTCGTGCACGCTTGCGGCACGATCAGCGACATCTTCGGACCGCTGTTCGAGCAGCAAGACCATCACGCCGTGCAAGTGCGCATGCCCGCGCCGCCGCTGCTGCTCGCCGACCGCTGCACGGGTATCGACGCCAAGCCGGGGTCGATGAAGACGGGCACCTGCTGGACGGAGACCGACGTTCGAGCCGACTCGTGGTACCTCCACGATGGCGCCATGCCCGCCGGCATCATGGTCGAGTCGGGCCAGGCCGACCTGTTCCTCATCAGCTATCTCGGTGCCGATTTCCTCAACCGTGGCGAGCGCGCCTATCGCCTGCTCGGCTGCGAGATCAAGTGGACCGGCGACCTCCCGAAGATCGGCGAGACCCTCGTCTACGAAATCCACATCGACGGGCACGCCTCGCAGGGCGACGTGCGGTTGTTCTTCTTCCACTACGACTGCCACATCCGCGGGACCGACGGCACCACCCGCCCCGCCCTCGAGGTTCGCCGGGGTCAGGCTGGCTTCTTCAGCACGCGGGAACTCGCGGATTCGACCGGCATACTATGGAGACCGGACGCTGAACCGACTCCGCCTCCGGCGCGCGTCGACCCGCCCCGGGTGCCGCTGGCACGGCCAAGCTTCGGGCGCGACGATTTAGAGGCGTTTGCGGCTGGGCGCCCTTGGGACTGCTTCGGCGAACGCTTCCTGCGAACGCGCACGCACACGCGCACCCCGCGCATCCAGGACGGCAACATGCTGTTCCTCCACGCCATCGAAGAGCTCGATCCCGAGGGCGGTCCGTGGGGCCGAGGCTACCTGCGCGCGCGTGCCGCCGTCTCCTCCGACGACTGGTACTTCGCGGGGCACTTCAAGAACGACCCCTGCATGCCTGGCACGCTCATGTTCGAGGGATGCGTGCAGGCGATGGCGTTCTATCTGACAGCCATGGGCTACGCCATCGACAAGGACGGGTGGCGTTTCCAGCCGATCACCGACGAGACCTATCCTCTGCTCTGCCGCGGTCAGGTCACTCCGACGAACAGAGAGCTCACTTACGAGATCTTCGTCGTGGAAATCCACGATGGCCCGGAGCCGCGAGTCTATGCGGACCTCCTGGGCACCGTCGACGGCCTGGGCGCCTTCTACGCCAAGCGATTCGGTCTGAAGCTCAGCCCGGAATGGCCTCTGAGTAGCCGCCCCGACCTCGCGCCGACCGGCCAGGTCGATTCGCGCGCGGCCACGGCGTCATGGCAGGGTGGCCAGCCGCACCGGTTCGATGCCAGTTCATTGCTCGCGTGCGCGTGGGGCAAGCCTTCGACGGCCTTCGGCCCGATGTACGATCGCTTCGACGGCGTCCGCCGCACCCCGCGCCTGCCCGGACCACCGTACCTGTTCATCACGCGCGTCACGCGGGTGGACGGCGCCATGGGCGGCCTCGAGACGGGCACCACCTTCGAATTCGAGTACGAGATCCCCGACAACGCGTGGTACTTCGACGCGAACGGCGCACGCATCATGTCCATTCGCCGTACTGCTCGAAGCCGCTCTGCAGCCGTGCGGATGGATCGCGAGCTACGCCGGCAGCACGCTGACCACCGAATCGGATCTGCTGTTCCGCAATCTCGATGGCAGCGGCACCGTCCGGTCCGACGTGTTCCCCGACAGCGGAACGTTGCGCAGTGTCGTCAGCTTCCGCAGCGTCTCGGCTTCGGGCGGAATGCTGCTCGTGTCTTTTGGCGTGCGTTGCTTGGTTGGCGACACCGAGATCTACGAGCTCGAAACCGTGTTCGGCTTCTTTCCGCCTTCGGCTCTGGAGAATCAGGCGGGCTTGCCCACTACCGATGCGCACCGAGCCCTTCATGATGCCGCGCCGAATGTGCACATCGCTTTCAAGACGCGGCCGGAGAGATTCTTCAGTGGCTCGCTGCGCATCGCTGGATCGATGCTGCTCATGCTCGACCGGGTGGTGCACCTCGACCTGAGCGGCGGGAGCGCAGGCCTGGGCGCCCTGAGAGCGGAGAAGGACGTCGACCCGGGCGAATGGTTCTTCAAGGCACACTTCTACCAGGACCCGGTCCAGCCCGGCTCGCTGGGTATCGAAGCCATGCTGCAGCTCCTGCAGGTGTTCATGCTCGAGGCGGAACTGGGGAAGGAGTTCGTACGGCCGCGTTTCGAAGCCATCGCCACCGAGCTGCCGCATACGTGGAAGTACCGCGGGCAGGTCCTGCCCGAGAACAAGTGCGTTACCACCACCCTGGAGATCGTCGAGATCGGGCGCGACGACAGGGGCGCCTACGCCCTGGCCGATGCCTCGCTGTGGGTCGACGACAAGCGGATCTACGAAGCGCACCGCCTCGGCATGCGCATCGTCGAAGAGGATCGGGGCACGAGCGACGTTCACCCGACCGCGACGCGACGCGACGCGGGCGACACGGACGTTGCGAGCGGTGGCGCTCTCGACATTGCCGCGACGGTGGATTTCTGGCGTGACTGGTTCGGCATCGGCGCGTGGCCGGCGGAGGACTTGTTCTATGGGCTTGTCGAACGCTTCGCCGCTGGATTCCATATCGAAGACGCAAGCGCGCTGGAGGCGCTCCGTGGACGCGGCGCGCTCTATCTCGGCAACCACCAGACCGCCATCGAGTCGCTGATTCTGTCGATTGTCGCACCAGCGTTCCACGGAGTGCCGATGCACACGCTGGCAAAGGTGGAGCACCAGACCAGCTGGCTCGGCCGACTGGTCGAGCAATGCTTCCGATATCCCGGCGTGCAGGACCCTGGCATGCTCACCTACTTCGACCGTCAGGATCCCGGCTCACTATTGGGCATCGCCCGCGAGCTGGCATCGACTACCGCGGCGCGGAGTGTGATGGTGCACGTCGAGGGGACGCGAGCACGGTCCGCTCGGCAGCGCATCGAGCGAATGAGCGGCATCTTCTGCGACCTGGCGCTCGACGCGGGCGTCCCCATCATCCCCGTTCGCTTCAGCGGGGGACTGCCGGTCGAACCGGCCGCGAACAAGCTCGATTTCCCAGTGGGCATGGGGAGACAGGACTACTGGCTCGGGACTCCGATCGCGCCCAGCGAGCTCGCGACGCTGTCCTACAAGCAGCGGATCGACCTCGTCGTCGCGCGGATCGTGGCGCTCGGGCCACGGCCGGCGGACGAACGACCGCACAGCCCCGACCAGGAGCTCGAAGCGCTGGTCGTGGCACGTGCCGCGCGAGGCGTGCCACGCGCGCTCGCGACCGTCGTCGAGGTGTTGCGGCTTCGGCGCCCGGTAGGCGCCGAAGCCGCAAGACTCCTCGGTGCAATCGAAACCGGCGACTTCGAGCCGCTGGGGAACGACGCACGCGGACGTTGGGCACGAAACCTCGCGCGCATGCTCCGATAGGCAACGCTTCGTCTGCAGCCGCATCAGCCGGAAGCGTCGACATCCAGAGCCGACCGGGCGAGACGCCGCACTCTCCGGTCGAAGGCATTCTCCAAGCGCGAGCAGCGGGTCTGCGGCCCGCTCGCCAGCGGGCGCTTCGGTCGCGCGTTGCGGTCATTCGTCGATACCGCGACGCCCCTGCTTGAAAACGAAGCGCTTCAGTATCCAATAGCGGAGCACCACGGACAGGAACATGGCCAATGCCGCGACCAGATAGAAGCGATGGTGTTCGTCCAGGGGGACCCCTAGATGCTGTGTGACGCTCGCCACCCAGGCGCTCTCCGTGAGCGCCATCACGAAGAGGTAGTCGGTGACCCGCACGGTGCAATCGGCGACCGCGTAGCGGACGAGCCCAACCCGCGTCGTGGACTGCCGGAAGGTGATCCGCGCGTGGTTCGCGTAGGCAAAGAGCAGAGCGACAGCATGGGCGACGGCGTAGCTCAGCCACGGTGACACGCCCATTTCGGTCAGACCGACCGCGATCGAGAGACGAAGGGCTAGCGTCATCCCGCCGACGAACAGGTACCGTCCAGTGCGCGCACCCCGCCGTTCGCGAGGGCGGGCTTGGGCGTTTGCAGGGGCAGAATCCACGGAATTCAGGCGGCGGAGACGCGGGGAGAGCTCGAGGCACGCGGCGCGTGCTGGTCATCGCCGCTTCCGGGCTGACCCCCTGCCCGGCAACCGACCTCGTGGGCCAGGAAATCGGCCGCGTCGATGCCACATGCACACCGGGAGTTGACATCAACCGACACCATGCGTCGCTGCCGCGCCGGATTCTAGGCGACGCCCCATCTCCCGTGAACGCTACTGATAAGTACCCCGCTGGCACAGCCCGCTGGATGGAACATCGGGGCATCTGCCGGCGCCTCTCACAGCCCGCAAGCGGATTCGGGGGCTGGCGTTGCAGGGCGTTCGGAAGCGCCATCTCGACGGCCCCGGCGGGCGCGGGCAGAGCCGCTGCAAGATCGTCGGCTTTCGCCTCCAGGGCAGCGCGGAGAGCCCGTTCCCAAGCAGGGCCAGGGCCTGCGGCGGATCCTGGCCCATCCTGGGGGCTGTCGCTGCGCCAGTGGGTGCTCACCGTACCGTTCGACCTGCGCCTGCTGCTCGCCAGAAACGCCGCCGCCTTCGGCGCCACGTGCCGCATCCAGGCCGAAGAGCTGCTCGCCTCCTACGAGTGCCGGGCGCGACAGGCTGGCATCGGAAAGCAACGCGGAGAGATCGTGCGCGGCGCAGGCGTCTCGTTTCCCCAGCGCTTCGGCGGCAGCCTCAACCTCAACACGCACAACCACGGCGCGTTCGTCGACGGTGTGTTCGTCATCGAGCGAGGATCAACACCCGGCGCCGAACGCAGCGCGCGCTTCCACCAACTCCCGCCACCCGAACGCGACGAGATGGACGCCGTATGCGATCGCATCGCCGTGCGCTTCCTACGCTGGCTCGAACGTCGCAGCCTTTTCGCCGTGGAGCCCGATCACTTCAACAACGAGGCGCCGGAGCAATCCGCTCTCGGGAGCTGCAGCCAGCTCTCCCCTGGCATCGGCGTGCTCACATCCGTGCCCGGCGAGAACGCTCCACCCGCGGACGCCGACGAGCAGGCCGAGCTCGAGAAGCTGAAGCCAGCGCGCGGTCGCCGCAGCCGCTACCTCGGCGAGGCGCAGGGCTTCGGCCTGCACGCTGCGGTGTGCGTCCCTGCCGGCAACAACTTCGGCCGCGAGCTGCTGCTTCGCTACTGCGGGCGCCCGCCGTTCAGTCTCGAGTGCTTGAGCCTACTCCCCAGCGGCCACGTCGCCTACCAGATCAAGAGTCCGTGGCGCTCCGACCAGACCCACCGCGTGATGGAACCCCGCGAGTTCCTCGCCCGACTCGCCGCCCTCGTCCCGCCGCCGCGCACCCCGCTAGTCCGCTTCCACGGTGCCATCGCCCCCAACTTTCCCCCGGGGCACCGTCGTCGCGCTGGCGCCGAACGCCGGCGTCGAGCGGAGTCCGCAGTCGTGCTCGACCGCGCCCACCAAGCGCGAAGCCAAGCGCCGGGACGATCCACAGCCCGAGCGCTGCACGCCAGCGCCCACAAAGACCGCGGAGAGCAATGTCGAGCGCAGCGTCATCACGACGGCCGCATGTTCGCCGCAACCGCCAACAGCAGACCGCAGCGCCTCCGCCGAGGCGCCCACCTCTCGTGCCGCATCCGACTGCGACCTCCTCCGCATCTTCGAGAGCGCCATCTCTCGCATCGATTGGGCCACCCTTCTTCGCCGCGTCCACGACATCGACGCCCTCGCCTGCCCCTGCGGCGGCCGCCTCCGCTTCACCGACCTCGTTACCGAGCCCGACGAAGCGCGCACAATCCTCGAAGAGCTGCGCCTCCCAGCGACCCCGCCCGCCATCCTCGCGGTCAGCTCTTCAACCCGCGCTCCGTCACGATCGCTGCGTTGCGCTCGTCGGCGCGCTTCAACGCAGGCCGGGCCGCCAGGCGCTCGGCGTATGCGACGAAGGCTGGGCGCGCCTCGATCGTCCCGAACTGCATCATGTAGCGCAGCGTCCCGCCGAAGATGACGTCGGCCATCGAGAAGCGGTCGCCGAGGACGTACTCGCGGCCTTCGAGCGCGTGCTCCATCGAGTCCAGCACCGCGTCGTACACGCCCCACCCAGCCTGGGAGGGCCTGTACTCCCAGCCCCCCATCTTGGCCATCACCGCCGGCTCGATGACCGCGGGCGCGAAGCAGATCCAGCGCAGGTACGTACCGCGCGCCGGGTCATCGATCGCCGGGGCGAGGCGGCCGGACGACCACGACTGCGCTTGGAAGGAGCACGCGGCCGAGCTGAAGCAGCAGCTCGACGAGGTGCTCGAGGCGCAGCGGCGACAGCAGGAGCAACTCGAAGCGCTCAAGCGGCAGCTCTTCGGCAAGAAGAGCGAGAAGATGCCGCCGATGGACCGCGAGGTCCGGCGCGGCACGAAGGCCAGACCCGAGGAGCGCCAGCGCCAGCGCAAGGCCAACGCGGAGCTCCGCGCGAAGAAGATCGAGACCGAGACGGTCGACGTGCCGGTGCCAGAGGCCGAGCGTCGTTGCCCGAAGTGCCATCGCACCGATCTGAAGCTACTCGGCGACGGCAAGCCGAGCAGCATCATCGAGTACGTCCCCGGCTACTTCCGGCAGCGCATCTTCCGCCGCGAGAAGCTCACCTGCCCGTGCGGCGAGTACATCGTGACCGCGCCCGTGCCCGACAAGGTCTTCGACCGCACGCAGTACGGCCCCGGCTTCATGGCGCACCTCGTCGTCAGCAAGTGCTGCGACTCGATCCCGCTCTACCGGCTGGAGCAGCAGTTCAAGCGGCTCGGCGTGCCGATGTCGCGCAGCACCATGACGCACCTGTTCCACCGCGTCGGCGGCGTGCTGACTCCGCTTGCGACGCGCATCCTGGCGCTCATCGCGGCCTCCGACATCGTGCTCGCCGACGAGACCTCGAAGCGCATGCAGAGCTCGAAGAAGAAGGCCTACATCTGGACCTTCATCGCGGAAAACCTCGTCGCCTACCGCTTCAGCGCCGACCGCAGCGGCAGGACGCCGAAGGCCGTACTCGGCGGCACGAAGGGCACGCTGCTCGTCGATGCCTACACCGGCTACAACGCCGTCACCGACGTCGACGGCCGCGAGCGCGCAGGCTGCCTCGCCCACGTCCGCCGGAAGTTCTTCGAGGCGCTGGACAGCGAGCCCGAAGCGCAGCACGCGCTCGACCTCATCCGCGAGATCTACGTCATCGAGCACGACGCGCGGAAAGCGGGCATCGTGCGCACCGCCGAGCACGCTCGGCTGCGCTGGGAGCGGACGCTGCCGCTGATGGACAAGCTGTATCTGTGGCTGACCGAGCGCCGTGATCTCGACCCACCGAAGAGCAGGATGGGACGCGCCGTCCGCTACGCGCTCGAGAACTGGCAGGCCCTCACGCGCTTCATCCGCGATGTGCGCATCCCGCCAGACAACAACGCCAGCGAGTCGGCGCTGCGTGTGGTCGCGCTCGGCCGGAAGAATTTCCTCTTCGTCGGCCACGTGGAAGCCGGCGAAAACCTCGCCGCGCTGTACACCGTCGTCGCCACCTGCATCGCCAACGACGTCGACCCGCTCGCCTACCTCACCGACGTGCTGACCCGCCTCGACTCCACCCCCGCCGACGAGATCGACCGGCTGCTGCCGCAGAACTGGGCGCCGGCTACGTCGTAGACGGCGTCAAGGACGGCCGTCGTTGGACGGTTACAGCGCAGCGTGGTCTCGATGCGCTGGTGTCCGGCCAGCTCCTTGATGGTCATCACGGGGGCGTTCTTCATCGCGAGCCGACTACAGAAGGTGTGCCGCAGGATGTGGAGGGCGCCGCGGGGCTTGAAGCCAGCTCGCTTCTCGACGCCCGCCATCCACATCCGCAAGACCTTGGGCGTGACGGCTCGCCACTCGCCATGCCATCGGTTGGAAGCCTGCTCCTTGAAGTAAAGAACGCGATCGCCACGAAGGTGTCGGTGGGCTCGCAGCGCTTTGGCCAGCCGGTTCGTCATAGGCACGTAGCGTGGCTTGCCGTTCTTGGTGGGCCCTTCCTTGCCCTTGCAGACCTGCCGCTGCACGTAGAGCTGCTGCCGCTTGTAGTCGATGTCAGCCTGGTTCAAACCCAGGATCTCGCCTCGTCGAAGACCAGCATCTGCTCCTAGCAGGACGACGATCAGATGTTCGCGTCCGAGCTTCTCCGCTTCCTCGACAAGGCGATCCAGCTCATCGGCTTCATAAGCTTTCAGCTCGCCTTCGCTGACCTTCAGCAAGCGAACCGTGCAGGGCATCGACGGGATAACGCCCCAACCTGGCGCGCCGGACCCACGCCAGCGCTTGACGCGGACGCTCATCGGCGGCCTCCTCGCTCAAGGAACTGGAGGAGGCGATCGCGGTGGAACAGGACGCGACGACCGTCGCGCACCAGGCCATCCGCCTTCGTGAGCTGACCGCGTGCAACACGCTGGTAGATCGAACCTGCGCTGGTTCTGAGCAGACCCGCGGCTTCCTCGATCGTCAGGAGGACCGGCAGAGCGTCGGTGCGTGCAACGCCAGGTCGGGGAGGGGGATGCCAGCGCTTATGCTTCGCGAGTCCTTGGTCGAGCGAAACCAGGAACGCTTCGCCCCGCTTGGCCATCGCCTGGAACTCCAGGGTCTCGTCCGGGCTCAGCCCCGCCAGCAACAGATCAGGATCGAAGCGAAGGTTCGCCATCCTGATCCGGCTACACCGATCAGCTGGAAAAAAATGAAGCAGCCCGTCAAATAGGACGCGCGGCCGGGGAGAGATGGGGGAGAGATTCTCCCCCCGAGTGCTGATCCCCCTGGTTTTTCGGAAGAATTGAGTGGAGGCGCCGGGAATCGAACCCGGGTCCGCGAGGCATCCGGTCAACCCTCGTTCACGTGCGTAGTCGCTGTATCCCCAACGACTGGGTCCGTGGATTCGGCCACGACCTATCTTCCACTGATCTCGGTCACGCTATCGGAAGCGCCCTCACGTGACCTTACCTTGGGTGGTTGACGCCCTTCCGATACTCAAGGCTACCTCTCGGTTGGACGGCTCTACGGTTTTCTAGGCCGCGAGAGCGATTGCGTTATCGTTCGCAATTGGTTACGTCCCGGTTTTCAAGTGGGCCAGGAGCCACCGCACGCAGATTGACGTTCAGTCCCCACGTCGAAACCGATCGCCCCCTTCGGGGTGCCGGATGATGCAGGCGGACGAAATGTAGGACGTTTCCGTACCCGGTCAAGCACGGAACGACGGGGACCGGGCGGCGTCGGGCTTTGTGGGCCGGAAAGCGCTGGACCGCTCCCGGGCCCTGCGGGCTATCCTCTTCGACCCCGTCCGTGATCCAGATCCCGCCAGATGACGACCTGCTCGCCTCGCTGTCCGGTCTGACGCTGAAGTCGCCGCACGAGCGCAAGGTGCGCTACCAGCTCGACCGCCCGCTTGGAGCGGGCAGCTTCGCGGTGGCGTTCTTCTCGCTCCGGCGCTCGACGGAGGGGCACTCGCCGGTGGTCTTGAAGATCGTCCGGCCGCGCATGATGCGCGAGCAGGGCGAGACCGCGCGGCTTGCCGTCGAGAAGGAGGCGATCGCGCTCAAGCGGCTCAACGAGCGCGTGCCTCCGACGCCGTTCGTGGTGCGGCTGATCGACAGCGGCGCGGTGGGCGTGACGCAGGGGGGCATGGAGATGAACCTGCCCTGGCTGGCGCTCGAGTACGTGCATGGCGGCGCGGAGGGCACCACGCTCGACGAGCGCGTGGACTTCTCGGTGGAGCAGACGGGCTACGCTTTCGATCCGGATCGCGCAGCGCTGGCGGTCACCTGCCTGGCCAGCGGGCTCGAGGCCATCCACGAGGTCGGCGTCGTGCACCGCGACGTGACGCCGTGGAACGTGCTCTGCTGCGGCTTCGGCACGGACGAGCTGTTCAAGATCGCCGACTTCGGCATCGCGCGGCAGTTGGACAAGAGCACCGGTACCTTCATCGGTGCGCCCGGCGGCACCGCCGGCTACGCCGCGCCCGAGCAGATCAAGCAGGACGGCGTCGGCATGGGACCGCCGAGCGACGTCTTCAGCCTCGCTGCGGTGGTGTTCCGGCTGCTCACGGGCGAGGAATACTTCGAGGCCCCGACCACCGCCGGCAGCGTTCTCCTGGCGCGGGAAAAGGAACGTCGCAGCATCACGTCGTGTCGCGGGCTCTGCCCCGAGCTCGCCGAACGCCCGCACGCCTGCGCCGCGCTCGACGCCTCGCTCGCGCACGCGACGGCCTTCGATCCGCGTCATCGGCCGCAGACGGTGTGGGAGTTCGCCGCCAGCGTGCTGCGCGCGCTGCGCCCCGATCCCAAACGTCGCAGCCCGCCGCGCCGCCGGCTCGAGAGCATCACCGAGCACTCGGGCGTCAGCCGCTACCAGTGGGGCTGGCACGTGCGACGCAATCCGGGGGCTGATCGCGTGATCCGCAGCGTGGCGTGGGAGGGCGACGGGCGCTGTCTGGCTGCCACCAACAAGGGTCTGGCGTTCTGGAACGGGACGAGCTGGGTCGAGGCGCCGCTTCGCGGGATGCCGCCCGACGGCATCCGCTTCGTCGAACGCGTCGGCGCGGGACAATGGCTGGTGGGCGGCGACAAGGCGACCATCGCGCACTACTCGCGGGACGGCGTGTCCGGCGTGCTGAAGGCGGACGATCCGCGCGTCACCTTTCTCCAGGCCAGTGGCGAGATCGGCGATCTTGCCGTGCTTGTGGCAGCGCGCCCGATCGAGCCGCCGCTCCTGTTCTCGCTGGCGGCGCACCGCTGGCTCAAGCCGGCGGCGCTCTCGAAGGCGAAGACGATCTCCGCGCTGGTGCGGCTCTCGGACGACAGCTGGCTCCTGAGCGGGCGGTCCCGCAAGGGCCAGGGCTTTGCCGCGATCTACTCGCCGTTGATGTTCGAGGTGCAGCGGCTGCGCGGCGCGGACGTGTCGGAGTACACCGACTGCGCGGCGCAGCCCGATCTCGGGCTGGGCGTGGTCGTCGGCGCGAGCGGGCGCGTGCTGCGCGTCGAGGGCGGCGAATCCACCGAATCGGTGGTGCCGGGCGAACCGGATCTGTCCGCGGTGGCCATGGACATCTCGGGGCGCGTGTGGACCAGCAGCACCGGGCACCTGTGGATGCACAATCCCGACAGCCCCGAGCCCTGGAACTGCGTGTGGCGCTCGGCTGACTGGCGTTCGCCGTTCGTGAGCGTGTTCGCCGATGTCGGTCTGGTGATCGGCATGACGGCCGACGGCGGCGTCATCGAAGGTCGCTGGGAGCTTGCCGATGCCCGCGCCTCGCGTACCTCCGGGAGCGGTCGCCTGCGTCGTTCGAGTGCTCCGGCGTAAGCACGCGGTCGAGCTCGTCGACGAAGCCTTGCGTTTCGAACGTGCGCAGCACCGAGGTCGCGCCGGCGTGCTGGATGCGCTCCGCCGCGCCGCCGTCGAGCAACGCCGCCGTGACCACGATCCTGAGCCCCGGATCAAGGCTGCGCAGCTCGCCCACCAGCGCCGCGCTGTCGGCGTCGGGCAGCGCGGCGTCGAGCAACACGCACTCGTAGCGATGCGCGCGCAGCAGCCGGCGCGCCTCGGCCGCGCTGGACGCGCGATCGGCGCGGTAGCCGAGCGTGCCGAGCAGCTCGAGCTGGTTTTCCGCCAACTCCTGGCTGGCTTCGACGACTAGAACTCTCGCGTGATCAGACATCGCGGCACCCCCCCCCATGTGCCGCCGAAGATCCGTCGCGACGGGTCGTGTCGCGGGCGGACACTTCATGCGCCCTCTAGTGCAATGCGCGTGCCCTCCACGAACACCGCCGGAAACCCGCATCCCGCAGCCGGATGTGGCCTGTCCGGATGTGTCGCCTTTCCCCGGGCGTGGCGTTTTTGTACGCCCGTTGCGGAGGGCGCGGGCGTGCGCATCTTCAGGTCATGGCCTCCGAAGACACCTACACCGAACACCTGCACGATCCGGCGACGCAAGTCCGCGGGGGCGTTACCTGGCCCCGTTTCGCCATCCTGGCGGGACTCTTGATGGTCGTGTTCTGGGTGGCTCTGTAGCGCCTAGCGCAGCCTACGCTCGGCTGTACGCTATGTGCCGGGCGGCCAGAGCTTGTTCACGATGTCCGACAGCTCCTTCACCGTGTCCGGCTTCATGCCGGTGTTCGGGAAGGGCCACGCGAAGTTGCGCGCCTGGACCTGGTTGCACGAAAACGAGATCAGCACGTTGTTCGGCATCGCGCCGGGACCGGACTGGAAGGAGAGCCCCATCTCCGCGTACAGGCAGTTGGCGTGCGCCGCCTGGAAGTTGCCCTCGTGACCGAGCACATCCGCCAGCTTGTCTTTCAGATCGCTGTCGATGACCTGGGTCTGCCCGAGGATGCGGAAGCCCTCGAAGCGCGGCACCTGCTGTGCCGGCGCCGGAGCGGCCGGCGCCGCGGCGCCGCCCAGCATGCCCGGCGGAAGCAGACCCGGCGGGATCAGCTGCTGGAGCCCCTGCGCGCCCTGCTGGACCCACTGCTGGATCTGCGGAGGCAGTCCGGGGATCTGTCCGGGTGCGGTGGGCGCGGCGGTCTGCTGCTGCGGCGGCTCGTAGTTCTGCAGACGGAACGCCGTCAGGTTCGCGGTCTTCAGCGTGTCGAAAGGCGCAGCGGGCGCGCTGGCACACCCCATCGCCGTGAAGGCGAGCAGCAGAGTGGTCCCCAGTAGCCCCGATGTGGTCCTCAGCATGGTCAATCGGTAAAGCCTTTTCCCGGGGGCGTCCAGCGGCGTGTGGGCAGGCCAGCGGGCCGGCATGATCACGCACCGCGCCGGGCTTGCGCCGCTATGCTGGCGCCTCACATCACTGCGGAGGAGGAGGACGGGCATTGGCGCGTATCGTGGTGACAGGGGGAACCGGCTTTATCGGCTCGCATCTGGTGCGCGCCCTGGTCGGTCGCGGGGACAGCGTCACTGTACTCAGCCGGGATCCGGCCAGCGTGCCGCGGCGTCTGGGCGAGGCGGTGATCGGCCGGGCCTGGGATCCGGAGCAGGCCGGCGACTGGTTCGGCGAGCTGTCGGGTCAGGACGCGGTGGTGCACCTGGCTGGCGAGCAGGCCGTCGGCGTGCGCTGGACCGAAGCCGCCAAGCAGCGCATCCACGACAGCCGCGTGGATAGCGCGCGGCTCCTGGTGGAAGCCATGGCCGCCGCCGCCGCGCGGCCGCGCGCGTTCGTGTGCGCGTCGGGCATCAACATCTACGGCGCGCATCCCGGCGACGAGGAGATCGACGAGCAGGGCCCGGTGGGCAGCGACTTCCTGGCGCGCGTCGCCTTCGACTGGGAAGCGGCGGCGCGCGAGGCCGAGGCGCTCGGCGTGCGCGTGGTCGCGACTCGCTTCGGTGTCGTCTTCGCCCGCGACGGCGGCGCGCTCGAGCAGATGGCGCTCCCCTTCAAGCTGTTCGCGGGCGGCCCGCTCGGCAGCGGCAAGCAGGTCGTCTCCTGGGTGCACATCGACGACGTGATCGGCATCCTGCTCCGCTGCCTCGACGACGAAGCGATCCAGGGGGCCGTCAACGTCGTCGCGCCCTCCGCGGTGACGAATGCCGAGCTTTCGCGGGCCATCGGCAAGGTGCTGGGGCGGCCGAGCTGGCTCAGGGTGCCCGCGGCCGCGCTCAAGGCGCGCTTCGGCGAGGGGGCCGGGCCGCTTGTCACCGGACAGCGGGTCGTGCCACGGGTGATGCAGGAGCGGGGCTACTCCTGGCACTATCCCGAGCTCGGCCCGGCGCTCACGCAGGCGCTCGGCTCCTAGCCCCGACGCCCGCCCCCCATGTTCGAGCTCGCCATCCGCAGAGTCCTGACCGCCCTCGGGCTGCTCCTGTTCATCATCCTGCTCGGTGGCGTAGCGCTCTACTACCTCGGACAGGGCGAGTACTCGTTCGCGCACTCTGTCTACTTCGCCGTGATCACCATCTCGACGGTGGGCTTCGCCGAGCTGCCGCACCTCGAGGCCCACTCCGCAGCCCGCCTGGTGACGGGCCTGATGATTCTCGCGGGCATCGGCACCATCGCCTTCTTCCAGTCGACGCTCACCGCGTTGCTCATCGAAGGCGTGATCGCGAAGGTTTTCCGGAGACGACGCATGAAGAACAAGATCGCCTCGCTCGCCGACCACATGGTCGTCGCCGGCTGCGGCCGCACCGGCAAGTACATCGTGGAAGAGCTCCACGCCATCGGTCAGTCCTTCGTCGTCATCGAACAGGACGAAGGACTGCTCGGCCGCTTGAACGAAGAGCTCGGCGGAAAGCTGCTCTACATCCTCGGCGACGCCACCGAGGATCACACCCTCGTCGCCGCCGGCGTCGAGCGCGCGCGTGGCGTCGTCTCCGCCCTCGCCGACGACCGCGACAACCTCTTCGTCACCCTCTCCGCCCGCTCGCTCAACCCCCAAGCCCGCATCGTCTCCAAAGCCGTCGAGATCGAGAACGAGCCCAAGATCCTCAAAGCCGGCGCCAACAGCACCGTCAGCCCCAACCGCATCGGCGGCATCCGCCTCGTCAGCGAGCTCGTCCGCCCCAAAGTCACCCAGTTCCTCGACCAGATGCTGCGCGTCACCAAGAACCTCCGCTTCGAAGAAGTGAAGATCCCCCAAGGCTCCTCCTTCGCCGGCCGCACCCTCCGCGAAGTCCCCATCCGCGACAAAACCAACCTCCTCGTAGTCGCCCTCCACGAACCCCACGGCGGCTACATCTACAACCCCTCCCCCGACCACAAGCTTGAAGTAGGCACCGAGCTCATCGTAATGGGCGAAGTCCCCAGCGTGGAAAAGCTGCGCGAAATGGTGGACGGAGAGTAGCCGCGCGAACGCGCGGCGACGCGGGCGAAACCACGCGACGCGGGGTGGCGGCGCGACGCGGCGGTGCGACGTGGGGTGGCGGCGCGACGCGGCGGTGCGACGTGGGGTGGCGGCGCGACGCGGCGGCGCGACGTGGGGTGGCGGCGCGACGTGGCGGCGCGACGTGGCGGTGCGACGTGGGGTGGCGGCGCGACGTGGCGGCGCGACGTGGCGGCGCGACGTGGGGTGGCGGCGCGACGTGGCGGTGCGACGTGGGGTGGCGGCGCGACGCGGCGGTGCGACGTGGGGTGGCGGCGCGACGTGGCGGTGCGACGTGGGGTGGCGGCGCGACGTGGGGTGGCGGCGCGACGTGGCGGCGCGACGTGGGGTGGCGGCGCGACGTGGCGGTGCGACGTGGGGTGGCGGCGCGACGTGGCGGCGCGACGTGGGGTGGCGGCGCGACGTGGCGGTGCGACGTGGGGTGGCGGCGCGTCGTGGCGGCGCGACGTGGGGTGGCGGCGCGACGCGGCGGTGCGACGTGGGGTGGCGGCGCGTCGTGGCGGCGCGACGTGGCGGTGCGACGTGGGGTGGCGGCGCGTCGTGGCGGCGCGACGTGGGGTGGCGGCGCGACGTGGCGGTGCGACGTGGGGTGGCGGCGCGTCGTGGCGGTGCGACGTGGGGTGGCGGTGCGACGTGGGGTGGCGGCGCGGGCTTCCGTGGGGTTCACGCGAAGAGGCCAAGGGCCGAGGTTTGTTTTTTGGGGTCGAGGGGTGGGGCGGCGCGGGGCAGCTCGTCCAGAGAGAGGGACCGCGCGCACGCGCAGGGCGACGCATGGGCGGACATACCCGGTTATGTCCGTCGAGATGTCGCCGCGCGGGCCGGCGCGCGCGCGCAGGGCGACGCATGGGCGGACATACCCGGTTATGTCCGTCGAGATGTCGCCGCGCGGGCCGGCGCGCACGCGCAGGGCGACGCATGGGCGGACATAACCGGTCATGTCCGTCGAGATGTCGCCGCGCGGGCCGGCGCGCGCGCACAGGGCGACGCATGGGCGGACATAACCGGTTATGTCCGTCGAGATGTCGCCGCGCGGGCCGGCGCGCACGCGCAGGGCGACGCATGGGCGGACATAACCGGTTATGTCCGTCGAGATGTCGCCGCGCGGGCCGGCGCGCACGCGCAGGGCGACGCATGGGCGGACATACCCGGTTATGTCCGTCGAGATGTCGCCGCGCGGGCCGGCGCGCACGCGCAGGGCGACGCATGGGCGGACATAACCGGTTATTTCCGTCGAAATGTCGCCGCGCGGCGCGGCGCGCACGCGCAGGGCGACGCATGGGCGGACATACCCGGTTATGTCCGTCGAGATGTCGCCGCGCGGGCCGGCGCGCACGCGCAGGGCGACGCATGGGCGGACATAACCGGTTATGTCCGTCGAAATGTCGCCGCGCGGCGCGGCGCGCACGCGCAGGGCGACGCATGGGCGGACATACCCGGTTATGTCCGTCGAAATGTCGCCGCGCGGGCCGGCGCGCACGCGCAGGGCGACGCATGGGCGGACATAACCGGTTATGTCCGTCGAAATGTCGCCGCGCGGCGCGGCGCGCGCGCACAGGGCGACGCATGGGCGGACATAACCGGCTATGTCCGTCGAGATGTCGCCGCGCGGGCCGGCGCGCACGCGCAGGGCGACGCATGGGCGGACATACCCGGTTATGTCCGTCGAAATGTCGCCGCGCGGCGCGGCGCGCACGCGCAGGGCGACGCATGGGCGGACATAACCGGTTATGTCCGTCGAGATGTCGCCGCGCGGGCCGGCGCGCGCGCACAGGGCGACGCATGGGCGGACATAACCGGTTATGTCCGTCGAGATGTCGCCGCGCGGCGCGGCGCGCGCGCACAGGGCGACGCATGGGCGGACATAACCGGTTATGTCCGTCGAGATGTCGCCGCGCGGGCCGGCGCGCACGCGCAGGGCGACGCATGGGCGGACATAACCGGTTATGTCCGTCGAAATGTCGCCGCGCGGCGCGGCGCGCACGCGCAGGGCGACGCATGGGCGGACATAACCGGTTATGTCCGTCGAGATGTCGCCGCGCGGGCCGGCGCGCGCGCGCAGGGCGACGCATGGGCGGACATACCCGGTTATGTCCGTCGAGATGTCGCCGCGCGGGCCGGCGCGCACGCGCAGGGCGACGCATGGGCGGACATACCCGGTTATGTCCGTCGAGATGTCGCCGCGCGGGCCGGCGCGCGCGCGCAGGGCGACGCATGGGCGGACATACCCGGTTATGTCCGTCGAGATGTCGCCGCGCGGGCCGGCGCGCGCGCGCAGGGCGACGTTGGGTTTCCATGTGGCGAGTCATGGGGGCTCTTTTGTCCGGATGGCGGACATTTCGAGGGCTATGACGGGTCATGGGCCCTGTGGTGTCCGCATTCTGGACATTTCGAGGCCTCTGGTAATCCATGGGGAAACCAAGCCGCGCCTTGCCGCCGGTCCCGCGCGGTGGAGCGCACGCACCGCCGTGTCGCGCCGCTCGCTCCGCGCGGTGGACCCGGCGCTCCGCCGTGTCGCGCCGCTCGCTCCGCGCGGTGGAGCGCGCGCTCTGACGTGTCGCGCCGGACCCTCCCAAAAAAACAAGCCTGGTCCTGGCGTGCGTGACGATCCAGCGAGCGCGATCGGGCGATCGGGCGATCGGGCGATCGGGCGATCGTGGTGCGCGACGCGTTGCCCGACGGGCGTCAGTCTGCGGCCATCTCGAATACGAGCTTGTGCGCGCCGGCGAGCTGGGCGTGGGTGAGGTAGGGGCCGTCTAGTTTCTTGCCGTCGAGGGTGACGGAGGTGGGAACGGGGTATTTGCGGGGGTCGGCGGTGGTGGTGATGTCGAGGTCGCCGGAGGGGCGGTGGAGGACGACGTGGGGGTAGCGGGGGGCGGCGACGATGTAGCGGTCGGTGCCGGCGACGGGGTAGAGGCCGGTCGAGGCGAAGAGCAGCCAGGCGCTGAGCGTGCCGCTGTCGTCGTTGCCGGCGAGGCCATCGGCGCCGGTGGCGTAGAAGGTGTGTACGATCCAGTCGACCCACTTGACCGTGTTTGCCGGGCTGCCCCACGCGGCGTAGAGCCAGGCGGCGATGAGATCGGGCTCGTTGCCGTGCCAGTAGTATTTGCGGCGGCCGAGTAGCGGCGTCTCGCTTTCCGACTGCGTGAAGAATTCGTCGAGCTTCGCGATCGCCTTGCTGGTGCCGCCGAGCGTCTGGGCCAACCCTGCCGGATCCTGCGGCACGAGCCACAGGTACTGCCAGGCGTCGCCTTCGGTGTAGTCGTTCGCGTCGGTGGTGTCGCCGTTCCAGTGGTCGAACTTCCCGTCGCTGTTCATCCCGTGGAAAAAGCCGACGGTGGGGTCGTACAGTTTCTGCCACGACTGCGCGTGCTTCGACAGCGCGGCGGCGTCCGCGCTCTTGCCGAGCGCCTTGGCCCACGCAGCCATGGCGTAGTCGGCGGAGGCGTACTCCTGGGTGCGCGAGACAGAGCCGCCGGCCTTGTCCGCCGGCACGTAGCCGTACTTCAGATAGTCCTGGATGCTGCCGCGGCCGCCCATGGGGCCCGGCGACGGTCCGAAGGCGTCGACGCGCGACAGTTCGTACGCCTTCTGTTCGCCCACGCTGGGCTTCACGCCCTTGGCGATCGACTCGGCCATGACGATCTCGCCGGGCGAGCCGATCATCGATTTGGCGTCGCCGTTGGCGAGCGACCAGCGCGGCAGCGCGCCGCCCTCCGCCGCCATGGCGAGCAGCGAGTCGGCGAAGGCCTGGTTGTGCGGATCTTCCGTGAAGAGCAGCCACGGGTGCAGTGTGCGGTACGTGTCCCACAGGGAAAAGTCGCTGAAGCGCGGGACCTTGCTCGTCACGACTTTGTCGTTCACGTCGAGCGCGCGTCCATCGACGTCGCTCATCAGCGTGGGCATGAGCTGCGAGTGGTAGAGCGCCGTCCCGAGGATGGTCGCTTCGGAGCCGTCTGCGTCGCCTCCCTTCACCGGGTACACCTCGACGCGGGAGAAAACGTCGTGCCAGGCCTTTTCCGCCTTGTTGCGAACGCCGTCGAAGTCGAACGTGGGGATCTCCGCGTCCAGGTTGCCCGAGGCGCCCGGCGCGTCCACGAAGCTCGTGGCCACGCGCGCCTGTACCGTCTTCGTTCCGGCAGGGAAGCGCAGCCACGCGCCGAGATCGGTGCCGGCGGCGCTCTGCTGGCCGGCGTGCAGCCCGCTGTCGTCCCAGACGCCCGTCTCCGCCGGGGTCTGGTTGAACACGCTGTGGGCGTAGACCTTGAAGCCGCCGAAGCGGCCGCTCATGCCGCCGATGTTCATCATCCAGCCGGTCAGGGTGTCCGGGGCGTTGAAGCCGATCGAGCCGCCGCCGCTCTTTCCACCGGGAAGTGTGTGCTGGAAATCGACGAGCACGACCGGATCGACGCCGGCGGGGAAGGTGAAGCGGAAGAGCGCGGCGCGCAGCGTGCTCGTGATCTCCACCTGGATGCCGGTGTCGAGCTTCACGCTGTAGTAGCCGAGTGACGCCTTTTCGCTGTCGTGCGAGAAGCGCGCGGCGTAACCCTCTTCGCTCCGGCGGCTGTCGTTCATGCCGTCGACGGGCATGAAGCCGATCACGCCGTAGTCCGGTTCGCCGGTGCCGTGCATGCGCATCAGGCTGAAGCCCGCGATGCGCGTGTCGCCGTAGTAGTAGCCCGAGCAGTGGTAGAAGCCCGGCCCCTCGCTCTTGTCGGGGCGCGTGTCGGGTCCCGGGTGCACCATCGCGAACGGCAGTGCCGGGCCCGGATACCCGGAGCCGATGCCGAAGCCGTTGCCTCCCGTCGCGATCATCGGATCGACGCTGCCCTGCAGATCGAGCGCTGCGCCGACCTCCACCGGCGGCGGCTTGTGCTTTCCGTCGGTCGAAGCCGACGACGAGCAGCCTGCAGCCGCGATAGCGCAGCCGAGCACGAGCCAGGGACGAAGCATGGCGCGATCGTAGCCGCGCGGGCGTGGGCGCACCAGCGCGCAGCGTCCCTGCGGCTTTCCGGCGCGGCGACAGCGCGCGCATATTCGTGCGTCGCGGGTGTTGTGGGTCTGCGTTGGTCGCGTTTTCGGCGTAGCGATGGCGGGAGGTTGCGGCGGTTCCGGGTCGGGCGGTGCGGGCGGTGCGGGCGGTGCGGGCGGTGCGGCGCGGCGCTTGAAAATGGGTCCAAGCCCGGGCTTGGAGGCGAAAACGCGCGTCTGGTCACGGCGGGCGTGGCGTCGCGTCCCGTCAAAGCGCGTCCCGTCACAGCGCGCGTCGCGTCCCGTCACAGCGCGTCGCGCGTCGCGCTAGATCGCCATGCCGCGCGCGTTGAACACTTGCTTGACGCCTTCGCGTAGGCGCTCGGAGCCTTGGGGATACGCTTCGCGGGCGGCGTCGAGGAAGCGGGTGCCTCGGGCGGTGGACAGGGCTTTGATGGCTTCGCCGCGCTCGTCGGGGCCGCCGTGGTCGAGCGCCGCGATGAGCAGCTCGGCGGCTTCGTCGACGTCGATGCGCGCGAGGGCGCGAAGGGCCGCGATGCGCACCGCCTGGCGATCGCTGGTGCGGTAGATGCGCGAGAGCGGATCGCAGGCGTGCTCGAAGCGCAGGCGTTCGAGCGCCTTGACCGCCTCGGCGCTCACCTTCGAGTCGGAGTCGCCGAGCGCGGCGCCGAGCGTGACGAAGCTGCGCTTGAAGAAATAGCGGGAGAGCGCCTGGATCGCGGCAAGCCGCACTGCCGGCTCGGGCCGCGTGAAGAGCTTTTCCAGTGGCGACAGCAGCGTGTAGAGCCCGATCGGCGCGAGGTAGCCCGCGAGCACCACCTGGGCGCGCGCGTTGTCCGGCGTGGCCTCCGCGTCCAGAGCAACCAGCCGCGCCGTGAGCGCGGCGCGCATCGTGATGCGGTCGCCCGTCTCGTCCGGATCGAGCAGTAGATCGGCGCAGGCCCCCGCGGCCGAGCCTTGCTCCTCCCACTCGATCAGATCGACGTGCCACACGTCGGGCGGCGCGACGTGGCGGCCCAGGCGATCGTCGAGCGCTCCAGCGGCCGATGCCGCGTCGCTCGCGCCCTCGTAGCGCTCGGCGGCGCGCGCGTAGTGGCGCTTGCGCGCTGGCTCCAGATCCAGCTGCTGCAGCCGGTGGTAGAGGCTGCCCACGCGCGCGTACTGCCCGGCCTCGGCGCTCGCGAGCAGGCTGGCGAGAAATGCATTTTCGACCAGCTCGGGTGGGCCGCCGCGCTCCAGCATGTGTTCGGCGGCGTGCTGCCACAGCTCCGACTGTCTGAGCGTGCCGCGCTCGGCGATGCGCGGCAGGCCCTGCTTCTGCGCGAAGGCGGTCATCTCGCGCGCCAGCGTTGCCGCCGCCGAGCTCTCGCCAGCGCGCTCCGCCAGCCCGATCGCGTGATCGTACAGGCGGAGGGCGTGGTAGCGGAGGTTGTCCTCGCCCAGGATGCGGATCGCGTTCACGACGCCCTCGAGCACGTGCTCGAACATGCCGCTCAGCTCGCCGATCGCGATCAGCACGTGGTAGCAGTCGAAGGCGCGCTCGCGCTGGCCGATCGACTCGAAGCGATCCGCGGCTTCTTCCAGCCTGTGCACGGCCGCCACCGTGGCCTCGCGCGCCGCGCGTTCGTCACCCGCCGCGCGGCTGGTGCGCGCGACGTTGAAGCGCGCGAGCCCCGCCGCGTACGGCTCGCCGGACTGCTCGTCGAGCTGGGAGGCGAGCCGCGACCACAGCGTGCGGGCCCGTGCGACGTCCGCGGCACGTTCGTAGTAGATGGCGGCGCGCACGAGCTGTCCTTCCTGTTCCAGCTCGCGCGCCGCCCGGCCATAGAGCTCCGCGGCGGGATCGGGCCCCTGAGCTGCCCACGAAGCCCAGGTGCGGGCTCGATCGATGGCGGGCACGTTGTCGAGTAGCGCCCGCTGGCGCGCGCGATCGGCCGTGTACCACGCGGTCGACAGCGCCGCGCGGTGTTCGCCCTTCTTGACCAGAAGCTCGCCGAGGCTCGCGACCGCGCGGGCATAGCCCTGTTCGCGCGCGTGGGTGTGGAGCAGTGCCATCGCGAGCGAGCGCAGGGCGGCATCCTGGTTCTTCGTGCGCCGGGCACGGTCGAGCAGATCGTCCAGCTCGGACTCCGGCCGCAGCCCGTCGAAGATCTCGATCACCGGCGCTCCGCTGCCGGAGTGCGCGCCGAACGCGGAGCATCGCCGCCGCGGGGTGCCTTCTCGCCCACGTCGCCGAGGATGCGCCGCGCCTCGTCCGCCCGCGCGCCGCGGCTGGCCAGCACCTGGTGATCGACGACCCAGTATGCGTCCAGGAGGTCGAGGTAATCGAGCGATAGTTCGCCGCCGGAAGGCAGCATGAACACGGCCGCCAGGCGCGCGCTCTGCCTGATCGCGCTCACCGTTTCGCGCGGGATGTACAGCGCCGCGTGCGTGTACAGGTGCACCACGATCTGCCGCGCATCGCGCGCCGCCGAGATTTCGAGGAAGCGCGCGAGCTCGCCGAACACGCGCGCGGGATTGCGCCCGCGTTCCCCCTTGAACGAAAGGAGGTAGCCCACCGGAAGCTGGCCGCCGCGCGCCGCCCGCGGCTCGTACAGCCGCGAATCGAAGAAGCGCAGAACGACGTCTTCGCCGGCGAGCAACAGCTTTTTCGCCGAGGCGAGCGCCATGCCGCGCGCGAAGGTGGCGCGATCGCCGCGCATCGACGCGGAGGCATCGATCAGGACGTGGTGCACGCGGCGCGCCTCGTCGTGGGCCTGTTCGCGCGCGTAGTAGAGCACCTCGTCGTCGGCCAGCCGCCGCATCAGCTCGTCCGCATCCCACGCGAGCTCGCTCAAGACGAGGCTGTCGATGCTGCCCTTGCGCGCCAGCCCTGCGTAGCCGAACGCCGGATGCGTGCCGGCGCCGGGGCGCGTCTTGGCCTCGAGCACGCTCGGCAGGATTTCGAGCGAGAAGTTGACCACGTCGTTGGCCTCGGGCTGGCCCAGCACGCCGAGCAGGTCGACCTGCGCCATCGCGCCTTCGGCGGCGTCGCCCCCCAGCATGCCGAACAGCTGCAGCGTGTCCAGGTCGAGCGCGTCGACCAGCGTCAGCACGTACAGCGCCGCGTCGCAGAGCCCGCGCACGGCGGCGATGTCCCAGCGGCGGCTCACCGCGTTGAAGAGCGCCGGCAGCTCCGGCCCGAGCCGCTCGAGCAGCGCGGCGTCGAGCGGGAGGCCCGACACATAGGCGGGTGCGACCTTGACGCGTGCGGCCACGCTGCCGAGAAGCCGCGCCAGCAGCACCACGACCAGATCGTCGCTCATCGAAAGCGAGCTCGAGCGCCGCGCGGTCTCGCTTCCGGCCACTTCCTCGATGAGCTTCCGGTAATCCGCCATCAGCTGCGCGCCGCCGGGCGCGTCCGCCAGAAGCGTGTCGTAGTGCGCGCGCGCACCAAGCTCGAGCTGCTCGTTCGGACACGCGAGCAGCAGCCCGAGATCGTGCACCACCGACAGCGGCATGTTCACGCCGAGGCGCCTGAGCTCGCGGTGCCAGCGCACCGCCCTGAGCGCCAGCGTCGAGGCCCGCGGCGTCGCGACCGACAGCGCCAGCGACCCCAGCGGTCCCGCGACCGCGGGATCCCGGGCGAGCTCGTCGGGCAGCGGCATGTCTCGATGTATAGCGCAATCGCCCGCGCCGTCCGGCGCGGCTGTCGCCGCCGTCGGATCGATACTCTGCAGACCCCGGAGTTTCCCGCCGCGAAGAAGCCCCCCCGCCGTTTTCGATGGCAGGTCCTGGCAGCCGCTCCACAGCAGAGAGACGCCACGCCCGCGCCGCGCGGCGCGCCTGGCTTCGTCGCTTCACGCGGGCACGCCCGCGCCGCGTGCGCGTCCGGCGTCGTCGCTTCACGCGGGAGAACCGCCGCGGCGCCGAGCACGCAAAGGAAAGGGGAGCCGGGATTCGCTCTGGGCGTGGCCATTCCATGAGGGAAGTCACGGGCCTCTGTTTGTCCGGATTGCGGACATTTCGGGGCACATGAGGGGTCATGGGCGTCTGGACGTCCGCTTTCCGGACATTTCGAGGGCTATGAGGTTCGCCATGGAAGTCTTTCGGGCACGTCCGCGCCGCGTGCGCGTCCGGCGCGCCTGGCTTCGTCGCTTCAGCGCGCGCGTCCGCGCCGCGCGGCACTTCCGGCACTTCCGGCGAGCATGGGCGGTCCGGTGAACATTCCGCACGGAAAGGCGCGGGTCTGGGCGATTTGGCGGCGTTGCCACCAGTTGGCGGTTGCGGCTTTCTCGGCGGGGGTGGTGAAGCGGTAGTCGTAGAAGACGATGCGGACGGCTTGGGGTTCGGCGGGCAGGGGATCGACGAAGAGTGGCTGCACGACCGCCGGCTCGCGGCACAGGTGCTCGAGCAGCGAGCCGACGTAGCGGGGCATGTGGCGGAAGCCGAGCCCGTAGAACCAGAGCAGGAAGTCGACGCGTGGTTGGTGCGGCGCGACGAACGGCGGCGCGCGCCCTACCGGCCCGGCCTTGTAGTGGAAGTTGTGCTCGGTCCAGCGCGTGCCGTCGTAGGTCGAAAACTGCGGCTCGATGCGGGTGCGCGTCACCTGCGTGAACAGGTAGTACGTGTTGATCACGCGGAACGGGCGCAGGCTTCCGCTCAGCGTGTCGAGCCCCGCGAAGCCCCCGCGGGGGCGGTCGAAGTGCTGCAAGCCGTTGTTCAGCGAAACGGCGATGTACAGCGCCGAGAACAGGTACGCCCCGGCGCGGCGCGCGCCCGTGAGCCACATCTGGCTCTCCACGCGCGCTGAAAGGCGCGGCGTCAGCGCGTGGCGCACGCGGCCCCAGCGCCGCAACAGCAGCCGGAGCCGCGCTGCCGGCCGGCGCAGCGCTGGGACGCGACGCCTGAGCCGCCGCATTCGCCCGCCGACGAAGGCGCGCAGCCGTTCGAGGTCGCGATCGTCGAGCAGGAAGACGCCGAGCGCCAGCGCCAGGTAGGAGAAGAAGCCGTAGTTGGCGGTGGCGATGTTGATCAGCTGGAAGCCCGTGAACACCACGGCCGCCACGATGCGCGCGCGCCGCGGCCCGAAGATCAGGAAGGGCACGGCCAGCTCCCACACCAGCGTCGCGTTGCTCTCGATGTGGTGCCACCAGGCGGGCAGGTGGTGCGCGTACCAGGCGAGCGCCGTCGGGATCGGCGCGGTCTGGTAGTAGAAGCGCATCGCGCTGCCGTCGAGCCAGTCGCCGATGGGCGACTGCAGCTTGGCGAGCCCCGACTCGAAGTACAGCTTGAACAGGAGCAGCCGGAACAGGAGGTGGATCCACTTCGCCGGGCGATCGCGCGGCAGGAAGCACGCCAGAAGCCCGCACTCGAGCAGCAGGTTGTCCCACTGGAAGCCGGTGAAGCTGCGGCACGCCACCGCGTAGCCGAGATAGAGCAGCGTCGAGAGCGCGAAGCAGGCCCGCGGCCACACACCGGCCAGGGCCAGAAGCGACAGCGCGACGCCGAGCCAGATCCCGCCGCGCAGGAGCGCGTCGCTCGAGCCGAGCCAGAGCCACGTCGGCACCTGCAAGAAGCCCGCGGTCGTGCGCGCGCGCAGCATCTCGAGCCAGCTGTGAGCGGGCAGGAGCCCGTGGCTGCCGACGAGCAGCGTCACCTGCACTCCGAGCGACAGCCAGGCGATCAAGAACACGAGCGCGAGCTCGCGCTGGAAGATCCGCGCGACGGCCGGTCCGGAATCGTGCTTCCACACAGACACGCTGGGCGGAGACTACTCCGCTCGCGTGTTCGCGTCGTCGCTGCTGTCGCTGTCGCGCTGCGAGCCGCTCCCGTCGGCTTCCGGCGCGGGCGCTTTCCCGGGCTCCGGCGGACGCGAGACCCGCGCCGCCACGCTGGGCAGCCGCCGCCAGGAGTGGTCGCCCGTGATGAGCCGCGCGCCGCGGCGGTAGGTGAGGTACGCCCAGAACCAGTTGAGGAAGACCGCGACCCGGTTCCGGAAGCCGACCAGGTACCAGATGTGGACGAAGATCCACGCCAACCACGCGATCAGCCCGGAGAGCTTGAGCTTTCCCGAGCCGGTCTGCGCGACGGCGCGCGAGCGACCAATGGTCGCCATGATGCCCTTGTCCCGGTAGCGGAAGGGGCGGCGCTCCCGCCCGGCGACGCTGCGCGCGATGTTGTCGGCGACCAGCAGGGCCTGCTGCATCGCCACGGGAGCGAGACCGGGCAGCGCGCTTCCGGCGCCTTCCGGCGTGAAGGCGGCGATGTCGCCGAGTGCGAATACCTCCGGATGGCCCGGGACGGAGCAATCCTGCCCGACCACGACGCGGCCGGAGGCGTCGAGCTCCGTGCCGAGCGCCCGGGCGATGGGACGCGGCTCTACGCCGGCCGTCCACAGCACCGTGGCCGACTCGATGAGCTCGCCGTCCAGACGCACGCCGAGCTCGTCGATGTCCTGCACCGCCGAGCCGAGCCGGACTTCCACGCCGAGAGCCGTGAGCTGCCGGCGCGCCTTGTCCGCCAGCGACGTGACGAAGCCGCCCGGCAGGAGGTGGTCCTTCATCTCGAGCAGCAGCACCCGCGCCAGCGTGGGGTCGATATGCCGGAAGTCCTCCGCCATCACGCGGCGCGACAGCTCGGCGAGCGCGCCGGCGATCTCGACGCCGGTGGGCCCACCCCCGATGACGATGAACGTGAGCAGGCGCTCGCGCGCCTTGTCGTCCGTCTCGCGCTCGGCGGCCTCGAACGCCATCAGCACGCGGCGCCGGATCTCGATCGCGTCGTCGACGCTCTTCAGCCCCAGCGAGTGCGGCGCCCACCTGTCCTCGTTGCCGAAATAGTTGGTGCGCGCGCCGGCGGCGAGCACGAGATAGTCGTAGGAGACGTGTGCGCCGTCGAGCAACTCGATGCGGCGCTCGTCCACGTCGATGTCAGTCGCCTCGCCGAGCAGCACCTCGGCGTTGTCCTGCTGGCTGAAGACGCTGCGCAGCGGATACGCGATGTCCGCGGGCGAGAGCCCGGCCATGGCGATCTGGTAGAGCAGCGGCTGGAACAGGTGGTAGTTGTTCCGGTCGACAAGCGTGACCTGTACCGGCACGTGCGCCAGCCGGCGCGCTGCGCAGAGCCCGCCGAAGCCGCCGCCGACGATCACGACATGTGGGAGGGTCTTTCCCGGGACCATGGCCGACCGGATCGTAGTTCAGGTGGGGGGCCGCTCGAAACCCGGGCAGCGCAGCACCGGCAGCGGCGGATACTTCGGGTAGCGCGGGTCCGTCTCCGAGCGCCCGCACAGCAGGAATTCGCTGCCGCGCGAGGAAACCACGCTGCGCGCGTGCACGCAGGTCGCGCATAGGCCCAGTCGCCGCGCGCGCAGCTCGTCGCTCACGCGGCGAAGGCCGCTTCGATCGCCTTCACGTCGTCGCTGTCGAGCTCCATGTTGCCGGCCGCGGCGCTGTCCGTGATGCTCTCGGGACGGCGCGCGCCCACGATGGCGACGAGCTGCGGGCTCTTGGCGAGCAGCCACGCGATCACCAGCCGATACGGCGACACGCGGCGTTTGCGCGCCTCGTCGGCCAGCTTGCCCAGCGTGCCCAGCGTCGGCGCGCCGAGCGTGCCGCCGAAGGGCGAGTAGGCGATGAACAGGAGGCGATGACGCGTGCAGTAGTCGAGCACGCCGTCCTTTTCCGGACGGCGGTCATTCGGGTTGTAGCGGTTCTGCACGCTGACGATGGGCACGATCTTCCGCGCCTCCTCGATCTGCGCCACGGTCACGTTCGAGAGGCCCACCTGCTTGACCTTGCCCTGTTCGCGCAGCTTGGCCAGCGCGCCCACGCTGTCGGCAAACGGTACGTGCGAGTCGGGTGCGTGCAGCTGGAGCAGGTCGAGCGCGTCCACTTCGAGCGCGCGCAGGCTCTTCTCGGCCGCCTCCAGCAGGTATTCGGGTCGAGCGTCCACGGTCCAGGCGCCGCGCGGCCGCCTGACCGCGCACTTGGTCGCGATCGTGACCTCCTCGGGGCGATCCTTGAGCGCCTGGGCGATCAGCTTCTCGTTGTGGTTGAAGTCGCCGTCGTCCAGACAATAGGCGTCCGCGGTGTCGATGAACGTCACGCCGGCGTCGAGCGCCGCGTGAATCGTCGCGAGCCCCTGATCCTCCGGCGGCCGCCCACTGATGCTGAGCAGCATCCCTCCGAGACCGACGGCACTGACAATCGGACCGGCATCCCCCAGCTTGCGCGGCTGCATGCCGCCAGCATACCGCGAATTCAGCCCGCGCGTGCGGCTCTGCCGCTCAACCCGGCAGCTTCTTCCAGAAGAAGCCGCGCTCGACGCGATCCTGGCGGAATGCGGCCAGCCGATCGAAGTCCAGCTCGTGCACTGCCACGACCCGGTCGCCGATTGGCGCGAACAGCCGCGAGGGCTCGACCAGCGTGGGATCCGCGAAACCGCCCACGCCGCTGGCGCTCAGCTCCGGAAGCCGGGAGGGATAGCCCCAGTCGCTGACGCCGACGTACGCGCCGAATTCGTAGGCCCGCGCCACGGCCAGGTGTCGCCACAGCGCGCGCGAGTAGTCCGGCGTGGACTTGCGCGTGACGCTGAGCGCCGGCACGAGCACGACGTCCGGCAGTCGCTCGGCGCGCGCGAACAGATCCGAGAACCAGAAGTCCGCGCAGATGAGCACCAGCACGTGTCGCCCCGCGATCTCGATCTCGCCGAGCTCGCTGCCGGGGCCGACCCAGCTGCGTTCGTTCGCGTAGGGGCGCTGCTTGTCGTAACGGCCGATGACACGCCCTTCCGGGTCCATCACGAGCCCGGAGTTCACGGCGCCCGAGGCGCGCTCTTCGTGATGCGAGCCGCCGACCACGTGGCAACCGAGCGAGCGCGCCAGCTCGCTCATCTCCCGCTCGTAGCCGGCGCGCATACCCATGGGTTCGAAGCGCTCGGGTAGGAGCACGATGTCGTCATGCGCGAACTCGACCGGCGCGCTGGAGAGGGCACTCCTGACCCGCTCGAGGTTCTCCTCGTCGGCGTGGCTGAGCTGGGGTTGGAGCAGGACGAGCTTCATGGTGGTACCTCGGGTGGAGCCCTTGCTCCGGAGCCCACTCTGCCATAGCCCTGGGAAAGTGCAGGCCGGCAAACAGCTCGACTGGGTCTTTGCGTACGGATCGAACATGGATCTGGACGATCTGTGCCGTTGGCTGGAGCAGCGGGGACACCCCGAGCCGCGCGTGGCGCGCGTCGAGGTGGCGTTCCTGAGCGACTTCCGGCTGGTGTGGAACTACCGCTCGGGTGCGCGCCGGGGCGGCGCCGCCAACGTCGAGCCCGCCGAAGGCAACGAGCTGCCCGGCCTTGCGCTCCAGGTCGACGCACCCACGCTGGCCGGTATCGACCTGAAGGAAGGCCATCCCCACCGCTACCGCCGCGGTCCGAAGCGCGTCCCGGTCCGTCTCGAAAGCGGCGGGCTCGAGCGCGCGTGGCTCTACGTCGTCTTGCCGGAGTTCACGCTTGGCGAGCTCGTCCCCCCGCGCCGCGCGTATCTCGAGCTCCTGCTCGCCGCAGCGGAGCGTCATGCGTTCCCCGCGTGGTACGTCGCCGAGCTCGGCCGAACGCCGACCGTGGATTGATGCCCCGCTCGGGGCCCTGCGCGCGGAGGTGCCGTCGGCTGCCCGATCGTGCTCGCCAAGCCGAGATGACGCGCTGACGCCAGCCACCGCGGAAAATTCCACGCACTGCGGCACGCGCTCGGCGCGGCGTCGTAGCCGGGGCGTCACGCTTCCTGTAATCTGCACCGAACCGGAGGTGTGCCGTGGTGCTTTACGATCGAGTCGCCCGCTCTTTTTCCATATTGTCCGTACCGCTGCTCGCGGGGCTGTTTGCCGTGGCGGGGTGCGGTGGATCGACGAGCGACACGTCGGGCGGCTCCGGGGGCAGTGCCGGCACCGCGGCGGGCGGCGCGGATGCGGGGAACAGCGGCGGCAGTGGCGCGGGCGGGGGTAGCGCCGGAAGCGGCGGAAGCGGCATCGGCGGCGCGGGCGGCGCGACCGCGAAGAAGTGCTTTGCCGGCATCGAGAACGGCATCGTCTACGTCAACTACGACCAGTTCCACCCGGTCATCAACTCCACCTGCAGCGGCACCAACCACCAGGACATCCAGGGCGTCGAGAAGCTGGTCTTCCTGGGCGATTCGATCACCGAGGGCACGCCGCCCACGCCCGCCTCGGGCTTCTACCGGACCCTCGTCACCAACAACATGAAGAAGAAGTTCGGCCAGAACCTCGAGGTGGCCGACTGCGCCAAGTGGGGCGCCAGGGACGGCGACCTCGCCGGCCAGATCCAGAAGTGCTTCCCCACCACCCCCGAGCCGAAGAAGACGCTGACCGTCTTCACCATGGGCGGCAACGACCTGGCGGACATGGCCAAGAACCATCTCGACGTGACGGCCGCCACGGCCCAGGCCGATCAGGCCATCGCCGACACGCGCTCGGCCGTCGAGTGGCTCAAGGATCCGAAGAACTTCCCCAACGGCTCCTATGTCGTCTTCGCCAACGTGTACGAGTACACCGACCTCAGCGCGAACCTCGATTCGTGCCCGCTCGCCAGCACTGCCGGCCTGAGCGGTACCTGGCAGACGGGCGTCTCGATCCTCACCCACGTCGACGAGCAGTACATGAAGATCGCGGTCGACACGCAGAGCGACATGATTTTCATGGAGGAAAGCTTCTGCGGCCACGGCTACGAGAACACCGACAAGAGCCTGCAGTGCTACCGCGGCCCGAACACCGAGCGCTGGTTCGACCTGACCTGCATCCACCCGACGCCCAAGGGCCACAGCGTCATCGCGGATCTTTTCACGAAGACGATCGAGGAGTAGCCGGGCGAACGCCGTCGCTGCCCGTCGGTCGCGTCAGCTGCTTTCGACGGGGTAGCCCTTCTTCTCCCAGTCGGTGCGGAAGTTCGTGGGCAGATCGAGCAGCTTGAAGTCCTTGCGGCCGGAGGCGTGCAGGGCCTTGTTCGCCGGGTGCACGTTGGGGCAGTTGCGGTACGGGCAGCAGCCGCAGTAGACGACGATCTGCTTGTCCTTCGGCGTTGCGGCGATCGCCTTGACCAGCGCCTGGTAGCCCGCGTCGGTACCGGCTTCGCCGAGCGCGCGGGCGCCGGGCACGTGCGCGTGCTGGAAGAGGACCGACGGTCCGACGTGGAGGACGACGGTGCGGCCCGCCTTCACGTCGTCGAGATGCTTCACGAGCTCGGCGGGCTCCAGCATCGGCCCGAGTCGCTGGGCGGCGGGCGTCGCGCTCGTCTGCTCCGCGGCGGAGTGGCGATCACAGGCTACGGCCACGGCCGCGACGGTCGCGGCGAGCATCGTTCGTCGGGTCAGTTCCACGCTTCATCCTCCGGACTGGATTGCGGGGAGTATGAGCCCGAAAACCCTGGAACGGTTCGTGTGTAGCCAAATGGCACAATTGTGTGACATTTTGCTACGTTCCGGGACCCTCGCGGGCGCGGAGCGCACGCAGGAGGGACCCGGCGCGCGGAGCGGTAGCGAGCACGCCGGCGCTGGCGCGTCGTGGCGCGACGGGGGAGCAACCCTGCTCGCACAGGGCCCCTGGGTATTTCCGGCCCCGTGGTAGAATCGATTGTTTTTGTATGGTTGACGGTTCGGAGCACCCCTCCAAAACGCTCGATGCTGGCGACCTCGTCGGCGGCATCTATCGCATCCGCGCCGTGCTCGGCGAGGGAGGGATGGGGAAGATCTTCGACGCCACCGACGAAGTGCTGCAGCGTCGAGTGGCGGTCAAGCTGCCGCTGAACGAGGAGGGCAGCAACGCTCTGGTGCACGAAGCGCGCGCGCTGGCGGCTCTGGAGCATCCCCACCTGCCCATGGTGTACGGCGTGGCGAAGCACGGCGAGCTGCACTGCGTGGTGATGGAGCGCCTGCGCGGCGAGTCGCTCGAGCAACAGCTCCAGGCGCGCATCGCGCGCCGCGAACCGTACAGCCTGCACGCGCTGCTGCCGCTGCTCAAGACGATCGCCGACGCGCTGCACGCGATCCACGAGGCCGGCATCCTGCACCGCGACATCAAGCCCGACAACGTGATGATGGTTCCGGGGCGCGGGCCCGTGTTGATCGACTTCGGTCTGGTCCTTCCCCACGCCAGCATCGACGAAAGCCAGACCTCGGCGGGGTCGCCCTACTACATCGCCCCCGAGGCGATCCAGGGCGGCGTGACGCGCAGCAACGGCCGTCAGGTGGATCTGTATTCCTTCGGTGTGATGGCCTACGAGCTTCTGACCGGCGCTCCGCCGTTCGACGCCGACGACCTTCCGGGGCTGCTCCGGATGCACATGGACGCGCCCCGACCCGACGTGCGGCTGCGGCGTCCCGACGCTCCGGCGGATCTCGCCGCGTTGATCTCGGAGCTTATTGCCAAGGAAGCCGGCCAGCGTCCCGAGTCCGCCGAGGAAGTCGGCTGGCGGCTCGACCACATCCTGAAGCAGCTGGCGCAGCTCGACGGGAGTTGGGACGAAAGCGTGGTCGTTCTCACGCAGATCGGGCCGCTCGCCGAGGGGATTCGCGACGACATCAACCGCTGGGTCCGTGCCTCGGAGGTCCACATCTTCGAAGACGCCAGCAAGGCGCTCGTCCACCTCGAGCAGAAGCAGCCGCGGCTCCTGCTGCTCGACACGAAGCTCCAGGGGATGACCGCCGCAGAGCTCTTGATGCACGTCCAGGGCCTCGAGCTCACCTCGACAGTCGTCGCGCTCTCGCTCGATCAGCGTCCCGAGGACATCCAGGTGCTGCAGAGCATGGGCGTGATGTGCTGCCTACCGATCGGCAAGCAGCTCCCGGAGCTGCTCGAGCCAGTGGTGCACAACGTGTTCGCGGGCAGCGCGGAGGTTGGGGCCCGGGGTTCGGTTATCCCGTCAATTCCCGCCGGAAGTAGTACTCGACCGTCTCGCTCAGGTCGAACAACTCGCGGGTGACGCCGTTGCGCTCGAAGCCGCGGTTTTCGTAGAAACGGTGAGCCGTCTCGAACTTGGTGTCGCTCCACAGATCGATGAAGCGCGCGCCGCGGGCGCGGGCCTCGGCGACGACTGAGATCGGTGAGGCGGCTGCCCAGACCGCTCTTGCGTTCACTCGCGGAGACGTAGAGCTTCTTCAGCTCGATGCCGCCCGGGTCGTGTGCCGGCGTGAGCCCGACGCAGCCGACGACGCGGCCCTGCCGCTCGGCGATCCAGAAGCGACCATTCCACTCGGCAAACGAGGTCGCGATGTGGCGGAGCTCCGGGATCTCCTCGTCGACGGCCAGCACGCAGTTCGGGTATTCGGCGAAGACCGAGCCGACGAGCTCGATCAGTCCCGCTTCGTCGCTATCGCGCGCATCGCGGATCGTCGCTGCCACCCTGTCCCGATACAATGCGGCCCGGGGGCAGCGAAAGGGACAAGGAAGCGGCGGACAGAAAGAAGAAGCACCAAGGAAGGAAGCGCGGCTTCCAAGCAAGACCGCGCAGGGCGCGGTAGGAACTCAGGCGAGCGCGGGCGTCGGAAGAAGCAGGCGCGCGAGCAATTTCCGGAGTCGTCGCATGATTTGACCTCCGTTCGGCGGGGGCTATGCCCCCCATCAGCGCGAATGTGTGCTGATGTGTGCCGCCGGACTACACGAACCGGGCCCAGAACACAAGTTTTTCAGGCTAACCTCGGCCCGCGAAGATGACGAACGCCGGTCCGCGCATCCTGGTTGTCGGCTGTGGCGCCATTGGCGGCGTCATCTGTGGGCATCTGCTTGATCTCGGTCACGACGTGACGCCGCTGACCACGAACGCCGCGATCGCCGCTGCGCTCCGGGAGCGCGGCTTCGTCCTTGGCGGCGAGGAAGCGCCGCCCGTCACGCGGCCTGCGCGGGTGCTCGAACGGCTCGACGAGTCGGTCGCGCCGTTCGACTACGTGCTGCTCGCCACGCAGCCGCCGCAGGTCGAACAAGCCGCCGGGAGCGCGGCGCCCTGGCTTGGCGCGGGCGGGCGCATGGTCTGCTTCCAGAACGGTCTGTGCGAGGAACGCGTCGCGAAGCTCGTCGGCGCGGACCGCGTGATCGGAGCGGTCGTCGCCTGGGGCGCGTCCATGCTGGAGCCGGGGGTGTACGAGCGCACGTCGTCCGGCGGGTTCTCGCTGGGGCGACTCGACGGCAGCACGGACGAGCCGCTCGAACAGCTCTCGCGTGCGCTCGAAGCGATCGGGCCCGTCACGATCACCTCGAACCTGCTCGGCGCGCGCTGGAGCAAGCTGGCGATCAACTGCGCGATCTCCACGCTCGGCACGATAGGCGGCGATCGGCTCGGCACGTTGATGCGCCAGCGTCACGTGCGGCGCCTCGCGCTGGAGGTGATGACGGAGGTCGTGGCCGTAGCGCGCGCGGAAGGCGTGAAGCTCGAGAAGGTGTCGGGCACGCTCGATCTCGACTGGATCGCGCTGACCGACGCGGAACGCGCGGCCGGCGGCTCGCCCGGGCTGTTCGCCAAGCACAGCCTGCTTCTGGCCGTGGGCGCGCGCTACCGGCGGCTGCGCTCGAGCATGCTGGCGGCGATCGAGCGCGGTCGCCCGCCGTCCGTCGATTTCCTGAACGGCGAGGTGGTCGAACGGGCCGTGCGTCATGGCATCGACGTGCCGGTGAACCAGCGAGCGCGCGATCTGGTCTGGGCCATCGCCCGGGGCGAAAAGCAGGCCTCGCACGCCACGCTGCGCGGTCTGTTCGACGGGACGCGCTGATCGAGCGGGTGCGACGCCTCCGCCACGGGCGCGACGTGCACGACGCGGCGGCCTCTGGTATGGGGCGGGGCGTCATGCCTGTTTTCCGCCCGCGCGCCCTGCTCGCGCTCTTTGTTGTTTCCCTGTCGCTCACGCTGGCTTGCAGCAAGAAGCCCGTCGACCAGACCCTGCCGAAGCTGGGGAAGATCGGCGCGTTCTCCCTCACCGATCAGTCTGGAAAGAAGTTCTCGGCGGCGGAACTGCACGGCAAGGTGTGGGTGGCGGCCTTCTTCTTCACGCGCTGCCGAAGCGCCTGCCCGATCATCTCGCACCGTCTGCGCGCCCTGCAGAAGCAGGAGGACAAGCTGGGCGGGCACGTGCACCTGGTGAGTTTCAGCGTCGATCCGGAAAACGACACGCCCGCGGTGATGACCGCCTACGCGAAGCAGTACCACGCGAACCTGTCGAACTGGTCGTTCCTCACCGGGGACTACGACGGGATCAAGAAGCTTGCCGGCGATTTCAAGATGGCGCTCGAAGGCGACTCGAAGAAGGGCGCGAGCGGAATGCAGCTGACGCACGCCTCGCAGCTCGGCCTCGTCGACGGCAACATGCAGCTCCGCGGCTACTACAGCACCAAGAGCGACGCCGACATGAAGAAGCTCGCGAGCGACGCGCTGCGGCTGTCGAACGGCTCGTAGCGGCGGCGGCGCGCGCTACCCGACGGCCGGCGCGGGGCCCTAGTAGTACGCGAGCAGCGCGGCGGAGAGGCCGGACGAGGTGAGCTTGGTACTCTGCTTGGTGGACTGGGGTAGGTCCGAGGACGAGCTGCCGCCGAGGCCCAGGTCGAGGTACGGGCCGAGGAGGAAGGCGACGTGCTTCATGGGCGAGATGCCGAGCATGGCCTCGATGTCGAGCTGGGTGAGGTTGGTGCTCGCGGTGCCGTAGACCTGCGCGCCGCTGGCGTCGTGGCCGCTGACGGACGTGCTCTCGTGGGCGTAGGTGAACGCGGCGCGTGGCCAGATGCTGAAGGTGTCGTCGAAGGCGTAGGCGTAGCCGACGCGGGGGCTGATCAGGAACAGCTTCTGCGTGGGACCGCCCGACGGGGCGTCGCTCATGTACGAGACGGAGCCGCCCAGGCTGAGGCCGTCGATGACGAAGTAGTCGAAGCCGGCACGGGGGGTGGTGCTGAGCGAAGCCCCGAAGTTTCCGAGGAAGGCGAAGTGCGTGACCTTGTCGGTGGACGCGTTCTCGTGGCCGGTCCGATCGAAGAACAGCCCCGTGATGCGCTCGATGGCGATAGTGAACTGCCCCGCGTTGCCGATGTTGTCGACGCCGCTCGGATAGCTGGGCACGGCGGGGCGGTAGGTGCCGGTGGAGTAGCCGCCGGAATAGCCCTGTGCCGACGCCGCGGTGGCGGCCAGCAGGACGCCCGTTCCGACCAGAGTGCCGAGAGACCGTTTCATCTTGTCCTCCTGGGGATCGCTTCGGCGCATCCCATTCCGGACGGAGGGATTTGTCAATCGCGGGGGATGATCGCCTCGAGCCGGGCGACGCGCTCGTCGAGCGTGGCCATGTCGGGCGCCCGCACTGTGACGTGCCCGACCTTGCGGCCGGGGCGCGGCTGCTTGGCGTAGAAGTGCAGGTGGGCGTCGGGGACCGCGAGCACATCTTCGCGCCGCGGGAGCACACCGACCAGATTCAACATCGCGACCGGCTCCGCGACGCTGGTGTCGCCGAGGGGCAGCCCGAGGATGGCGCGCAGGTGGTTCTCGAACTGGCTGGTGCGCGCGCCCTCGATGGTGAGGTGTCCGGAGTTGTGCACGCGCGGTGCCATCTCGTTGGCGAGCAGCTGGCCGCCGGCTTCGAATAGCTCCAGCGCGAGCACTCCGACGTAGCCCATGTGGTCGAGCAGCTTGACGGCGTAGGCCTCGGCGCGCTTCTGCTGTTCTGGAGCGAGCGCCGGCGCGGGCGCGCGGCTGAAGCGCAGCATGCCGTGCTCGTGGTGGTTCTCGACCAGTGGATAGAAGACGGTAGCGCCGTCGAGGCCGCGCACCGAGAGCACGCTCAGCTCGCGCTCGAAGCCCACGAAGCCCTCCAGGATCAGCGGCACACCCCCGAGCTCGAGCCAGGCGGAGTCGATGTCGCCGGGCTCGCGTAGCAACCACTGCCCTTTGCCGTCGTAGCCGTGGCGGCGCGTCTTGAGCACGGCGGGCAGGCCTATCTCCGTGATGGCCGCACGCAGCTCGTGCTCGCTGTCCACGGCCGCGAACGGAGGCGTCGGGATTCCGAGCTCACGGAAGCAGAGCTTCTCGTTCAGGCGATCCTGCGCGATGCCGAGCGCTCCGGGTGTGGGGTGGACCGGCGTGCTGCGCTGGATGGCGCGCGCGGCCTCTTCGGGGACGCTCTCGAACTCGTAGGTGCACACGTCGGAGCGGGCGAGCTCTGCCAGCGCCGCGTCATCGTCGTAGTCCGCGAGGACGTGCTTGGCGAGCTGGCCCGCCGGCGCGTCGGCGGCCGGATCGAGCACCACGAAACGCAGGCCGAGCGGAAGTCCGGCGAGTGCGAGCATGCGCCCGAGCTGACCGCCGCCGAGGATCCCGACCTTCACGGCGCTCTGGGGTCGGGCTTGTCGATAACGCCCTGCGTCTGCCGCTCGCGGAAGCTGCGGAGCGCGGCCCCGAGCGCGGGGTACGTCCCTGCGAGCATGGCCGTGGCGAGCAGTGCGGCGTTGACGGCGCCGGCGCGACCGATGGCGAGCGTACCGACCGGCACGCCAGCGGGCATCTGCACGATCGAGAGCAGCGAGTCTAGGCCGCTGAGGGCCTTGCTCTGCACGGGCACGCCGAGCACCGGCAGCGTGGTCTTGGCGGCGACCATCCCGGGCAGGTGCGCCGCGCCGCCCGCGCCGGCAATGATGATGCGCAGCCCGCGGGCTTCTGCGCCCTCGGCGTATTCGAAGAGCAGGTCGGGGGTGCGATGGGCGGACACGACGCGTACCTCGTACGCGACGCCGAGCTCTTCGAGCGTCTCGACGGCGTGACGGAGCGTTTCCCAGTCGCTCCGGGAGCCCATGATCACGCCTACGAGCGGCTTGTCGGTCGTCGGGTCAGCCAAGGGGCGACAATCTACCCGTTCTTCCGGGCGCGTGGAAACCCCGGTCGGTGCATGACCGGTCGACAAGGCCGGGCAACCGTCTACCCTTGGCGGAACATGACCCGGCCTGGTGCGGCGGCGGCCGCTGTTTCCGCCAGTGCGGTGATGCTGGCGTGTCTGGCCGGGACCGGGCTCGGGGGGTGCGGCTCGCCGCCGCCACGCGCGCCGGTCGCCGCGCGCCGGCCCGTTCCGGAGCCAGCTCGCGCCGAGCAGCCGAAAGCTCTGCCGCCGCTCGCGCCGCGCGAGCGGGCGCTCGAGACCGAGCTCGGCGGCTACGTGCGGGAGCTGGCGGGAAAGATCGGCGAGCGCAACGCGAAGAAGATGTGGGGGCTGGCTTCGGCCGCGGACTACCTGGCCAACACGTTCGAGGACATGGGCTACACGGTCGAGCGACAGGGCTACGAGGTCGGCGAGATCCTGGCGATGAACGTCTCGGTGAGCGTGCCGGGGGGCGAGCGCGGCGACGAGCTGGTCGTCGTCGGCGCGCATTACGACTCGGCCGAGGGCAGCCCCGGAGCCGACGATAACGCGAGCGGCGCGGCGGCCGTGCTGGCGCTGGCGCGGCACTACAAGAACCTGCACCCGTCACGCAGCCTCAGGTTCGTCGAGTTCGTGAACGCGGAGCCGCCGTACTACGAGACGGACAACATGGGGAGCGTGCGCTACGCGAAGGCGCTTGCGGCACGGAGCGAGAGGGTGGTGGCGATGCTCGGCATCGACAACATCGGGTACTACTCGGACGCTCCGGGCAGCCAGCACTATCCCATCGCGCTGGCGCCGCGCTTTCCCCGCGTCGGTCGGTTCGTGGCTTTCAACGGTCAGGGCGCCAGCGACCTGCTGCTGCACCGCGTCGTCACGACGTTCCGCGAGCGCGCCAGCATCCCTGCCGAAGCGGTGGAGCTGCCGGCCAACATGAAGGATGCGGACTGGTCGGATACCTGGTCGTTCCGCCAGTTCGGTTTCCCCGCGGTAGCGGTGTCCGATACCGGTGCTTTCCGTTACCCACATTATCGCACCGCCCAGGACACGCCAGAGAAGCTCGACTACGGTCGCATGGCGCGCGTGGTCGCGGGCCTCGAGGGCGTCATCGACCAGCTGACGCTGCGCCGGTAGGGCGCGGGCTCTTCCAGCCGAGCGAAAATCGAGCGTTCGCCCCGGGAGCCGGTCGTTGGCAACAGGAGGCCGACCGGGTACGCTCATCCTGGGCATTCCTCTCTCCGGAACGCCGTGACCTTGTTCTTGCCGGGCTCGACCATCATGATGAAGAAGGCGTGGCTGCTGCTGTCGGGGCTCGCGAGCCTGTCGATGCTCGCCGCTTGCTCGATCACCGGCAATCTCGGCGGTCTCCAGGCTGCGCACGACGGCGGTGCGAAAGAGGGTGGGGGAGGCTCGGCACAGGACGGAGCTGCCGGGGGCGGTGGCAGTGCCGGAACCGATGCCGGCGGCAGCGCCGGTTGCGACGGCGGCGCCGAGGCGGGCTGCAAGCCTGCAGAGCCGTGCTCGCCGGATGACAGTCCGTGCACCGACGACGGAAACCTGTGCACGACGGACATCTGCAAGGGCGGGCTCTGCCAGCACACGCTGCTCGCCGAAGGCGTCGGCTGCGGAAACGGCAAGGTGTGTAGCGCCACAGGCAAGTGCAGCGACGCATGCGGCATCGGGGGCCAGCTCTACGCGGCGGGTGCGACGAATCCAACCAACGCCTGCGAGAAGTGCGATCCCACGAACAGCCCGAGCGCGTGGACCGCGGCCGCAGATGGCGCGCCGTGCGCCGACGACGGCAACAGCTGCACCAAGGACGAGTGCGCCGCTGGCGTCTGCACGCATCCCGACCTCGCCGTGGGCGACAGCTGCGGTGGCGGGAAAGTCTGCGACACCAGTCTGACGTGCAACCCGGGCTGCGTGATCGGCGGGCAGTTCTACAAGGATGCAGAGGTCGATCCGTCCAACTCCTGCCAGAGCTGCGACGCGGCCAAGAGTACGAGCGCCTGGTCGCCGCTCGCGGACAGCAGCGCGTGCACCGACGACGGCAATCCGTGCACCCAGGACGAGTGCCAGTCGGGCGCGTGCACGCACCCTGCCCAGCCCAACACGACCTCGTGCGGCAGCGGCGGCCACTGCAAGAGCGGGCAGTGCACGGCGAGCTGTCTCATCGGCAACGTGTCGTATCCTGAAGGGACGCTGAACCCCGCCAATCCCTGCGAAAGCTGTCAGAGCGCCAAGAACGCCGCGGGGTGGTCGCCGCTGGGAGATGGCACGTCGTGCGGCAGCTCGTCCTGTGACAAGTACGGCAGCTGCGGCAGTTTCTCGAGCAGTTGCGACACCAGCGGCATCAAGAGCCGGACCTGTACCGATCATGTGTGCAAGGCCGGAACCTGCACCGCACCGACGCACACCGAGACCGCGGGCTGCACCCGCACCACCGATGGCAACAGCTGCACGGACGACGGCTCGTCGTGCACGTCTGACCTGTGCAGCGGAGGAGCGTGCACGCATCCCAAGCTGGCCGGCGGCACGAGCTGCGGTAGCGCGAAGATCTGCGACGGAAACGCTGGCTGCGTCACAGGCTGCTGGATCTCCGGAACCCTGTACTCGAGCGGCGCTACCAAGCCGGGGAACACGTGCCAGTCGTGCCAGCCCGCCTCGTCGACCTCGGCATGGACGAACGTGACGAGCGGGACCAGCGAGACGATCTGCGCGAGTACGACTTGCGGCAAGTATGGCAGCTGCGGTGGATTCGTGAGCGTGTGCGACGAGAACGGCACCCACAGCCGGAGCTGCACCGACTACACGTGCAACGCCGGCGTCTGCGCCGGCAAGGATCGTACGGACACCGGGAACTGCACGCGCAACACCGACGGGGCGACGTGCGCGTCGGATAACAACTCCTGCACACTCGACGAGTGCCACGCCGGCGTCTGTGCGCATCCCAACGCGCCGGACGGGACGAAGTGCGGGGCGGCGATCGGTTGCAACAACCGGACTTGCAAGGCCGGCACCTGTTTCGACACGACGTTCCTGCCCGTCGGGCGACTCGTGCTGCCCGGATGGAACCTGCGTCTCCAGCGCCGGCATCTGCAAGCTCTGACGCACTCTGCTCCGGGCCCGTGACGCCGCTTGCGGCCGACAACGCGGAATGACACGCTGCGGCGCGTGGACAGGCGACGCTTCATCGGGTGGGTGGCGGCCGGCGCCGTCGCCGGCGGCGTCGGTATCGGGCTCGTCCGCGCGTCCGGCTACCACGTGCCAGCGGACGTGGCGCGTGGCCTGCAGACGCTGTCGCCCTGGCACTACGTCGTCATCGAGGCATTCGGCGCGCGCGTGCTCGCACCCGAGCACGCCGATGTGGCCGATTTTGCCGACGGCTTCATGGTCGGTCTGGCTGCGGACGACAGCGACAACCTGCTGCGTTTCGTGGCGTATCTGGAACACATCGCGCCGCTCGCGGCGGGTCATGTCAGTCGCTTCTCGAGCTTGAGTCCCGTCGAGCAGGACGACGTGCTGCGGTCGCTCGAGCAGAGCAACATCGACCTCCTGCGCGCCGGCTTCCAGGCGCTGGAGGCGCTGTCCATGATGGCCTACTACAAGCAGCCGGCGAGCTGGAAGGCCATCGGCTACGACGGCCCGGTGGTCGACTGGGGGAAACAGTGATCGAACGCGGCCGCGATCAGAAGGGCGACCGGCACATCAAGGCCGATGTCGTGATCGTCGGCACCGGCGCCGGCGGCGGCATGGCGGCGAGCGAGCTTGCGGGTCGCGGGCTCTCGGTCGTCGCGCTGGAAGAAGGGCCGTACCTCGAGCAGAAGGACATGACCCAGCGCGAGGTGGACATGATGGGCAAGCTCTACCAGGAGCGCGGCGGACGCGCGACGGCGGACATGGCCATCCGCGTTCTCGGCGGACGCTGCGTCGGCGGTTCCACGGTGCACAACATCAACCTGTGCAAGCGCACGCCGAAGGCGATCCTGGATACGTGGGCACGCGAGCACCACGTCTCGGGTTGCTCCGAGAAGGAGATGCGCCCCGTGTTCGAGAGCGTGGAGCGCGAGCTGTCGGTCAGCGAGATCCCCGCCGGTTGGCGCAACGCGAACAACCAGGTGCTCGAGCGCGGCGTCAAGGCGCTGGGCTGGAAGGGCGGGCCGCTCCGGCACAACCGCGTCGGCTGCCAGCAGAGCGGCTTCTGCGAGCTCGGCTGCCCGTTCAACGCAAAGCAGAACTCGCTGAAGGTGCTCGTTCCCGACGCGCTGGACCACGGCGCGCAGGTCATCAGCGACGTGCGTGTGTCACGCATCGTGCATGACGGCCACCGCGCCAGTGGCGTGATCGGTGCGGCGCTCGGTGCGGACGGAAGCGTCCGCGGCCGGCTTGTGGTCGACGCGGACGTGGTCGTCCTGGCCGGCAGCGCCATCGGCAGCGCCATGCTCGGCGTTCAGAGCGGGCTGCCCGATCCGTACGACCGCCTGGGCAGGAACCTGCACATGCATCCCGGCATTGCCGTGGCGGGGCTGTTCGACGATCACATCGACGGCTGGAAGGGGATCCCGCAGAGCTACGAGTGCATGCAGCTGATGGACTACAACATGAACAGCGACCGGCGCGTGTGGATCACGACCGTGTTCGCGCATCCGATCGGCGCTGCGGTGATGCTGCCCGGGTTCGGGATGGAGCACCGCGAGTGGATGCGCCGCTACCGGAACATCGCCGTCTTGACGGCCATGGTGCACGACGAGACGTTCCGGGCGCGTCGGCGTGCGCGAAGACGGTCGCGCGCTGATCGAGTACAAGCTCGTGGACTCGGACGTGCACCAGTTCTCGACGGGCATCCGCGCCTGCGCCCGGCTTCTCTTCGCAGGCGGCGCGAAGAAGGTGCTGGTGCCGTCCGTGCCGCCGATCGTGCTCGATCACGACAAGCAGATCGACCAGATCCCGATGTCGGCGGCGCGTCCGTTCAACATCCAGATGGCGGCCGTGCACCCCATGGGCAGCATGTCGCTCGGCGACGATCCGAAGAAAAGCGTCGTCAAGAGCACGGGCGAGCACCACCAGGTCGAGCGCCTGTTCGTGCTGGACGGCTCGCTGTTCCCGACCAGCCTCGGAGCCCCGCCGCAGATCTCGATCTACAGCTTCTCGCGTCACCTGTCGAAACACGTGGCCGAGCGGCTGTCGCGCTGATAGCGCGAAGGCTGTGGCGGAACGCCGCCGCTAGAACAGCTCCGTCCAGTCGGCGAGGCGGCGCTCCTCGGCGCTGACGACGCCGTCGCCGGGGCAGAGCTCGAAGAACGTGGTCCGCTCGCGCTCGAAGTCCACGAAGGCGAAGCACGGGTTGTCGTCCCGGTGCAGTGTGCCGGCGTTGATCACGGTGAGCGCCCCGACGCGACGCACCATGCGCTGGTGGGTGTGCCCGTTGATCACGAAAGCATACCGGCCGTCGTGGATCAGCGCCTGCAGCGTGTCGTTGTTCTCGAGCGCGTAGCCGCGATCGTCGGGGCGCACGGCGGCCATGTCATGCTCGCCGAGGCCGTGGCAGAGAAGAGCTCTGCCGGACACCGTGTCGAGCTCGTAGGTCTTGGGCAGCCCGCCCAGGTATTCGCGGTTCGAGGCATGCAGCGCCTCGAGCGGCGTCGCACCGGGCAGTTCGCGCATCGCGCCTTCGAAGAGCCAGCGCTCGTGGTTGCCGCACACGGTGAGCGCGCCTGCCTCGCGCAAGAGCTCGCAGCAGCGGTCCGGGTTGCCGGTGCCGTCGACGATGTCGCCCACGCACAGCACGAGCTCCGGGCCGAGCGACGCCAGGTGGGCCAGCGCCGCCTCGAGCGCTTCCGCTTCGCAATGGACGTCCCCGATGACTCCTACGGTTCTGGTCGTCAATCTCCGCGCATCATAGCCCGGGAGCGAGCCGGAGCGGGAGGCTCCGGGCGTCGCGTCGCGTCACGACGCGGTCGCGGCCTGCAGGAAGTGGGTGCGCTCGCGCACCGTGGTCCAGCGCCGGAAGGTCTCCAGCGTCTCGGGATCGGCGTCGCGGAGCTTTCCGAACACGTAGTCCTGAATGCCCTTGTGAACCGCGCAGATGTGGCTCTCGCGCATGCGCCCCTGGATCGAGCCCTGCGTCGTGTAGTTGTGCTCCGGCTTGATTCCGCAATAGGGGTTGTAGGTGCAGTTGATGCAGTCGGGCTGCGCGTCGAGGTTCGAAGCGACAAGCAGGGCCCGCACGGTTTCATGCGTCACCAGGTCGCGGTAGCGGGCGGTGTCGACGTGGCCGATCTTGAAGGTGTCGTCGCCGGTTTCGCGCAGCATTCGACCTTCATCGCTGGTGTAGATGCTGCCGTCGTAGTTGAACGCAAGCTGCCCGATGCCGGCGCCGCCGGGGTTTCTGATGTCGAGGAAGTTCGGGTCGTCGCCGGTGAGGATCTTGGTGAGGAAGATGCTGGCGAATCGCTCCAGCACCTGCGTACCCTTCTGGTTCAGCTCGATGATGTAGTCCGTCGCCGTCTGGTAGAATTCCATGTACCGGCGGCGCTCGTACTCGATCCGGTCCTGCGTCTTCTCGGCGAAGCCGAACGGGTCGACGGGCCTCAGGAAGATCGAACGGCAGCCGAGCTCCACGTAGGTGTCGACGATTTCCCTGGGCATGTCGAGCGCCGCGCGCGTCGTCGTGAGCAGCGCTTCGACGTGATAGAGCACCGGGTCGAGACCCATCTCGACGTAGCGCTCGTTGATCGTCTTTATCCACTTGGCGGCCTCCTGGTAGGAGTTGCCGCCCGCCAGGACGCGCTGCTTGTTGTGGAGCTTCTCGGGACCGTCGACGCTGGTGCAGATCTGCACCTTGTTGCGGATCAGGAAATCGAGCTTCTCGTCGGTCATCAACGAGAGGTTGCTCACCATGGTGAACTCGAGCTCCTTGCCGTACGCGCGGTTCTTCTCGATGGCGTAGTTGATGATGTGCTTGACGACCGGGAAGTTCGCCAGCGGTTCCCCACCCTGGAACTCGATGGTGGTTCGCGGAGCGGTGCTCTGCAGGATCAGGTCCACGCATTTCTCGGCCGTCTCCGGGGACATGTCCGTGTCGACGCGGTCCATGTCGGCGCGGCTGGCGTGGCAGTACACGCACGTCTCGTTACAGCGCAGCGTGACGACCATGATGTTGAGGATGGGACCCCAGTTGAGGTAGCGCCGCTTGTTCTGGACCCTCTCGCGCAGCGCGCCCACGTCGACCTGGTCCGGGAGGAAGTTGTGTTCGCCGAGCTTCTTCGTGAGCTCGGGCGTCCATGCGCCCGAGTACAGGGCGCGCAGCTGGTCGGGTGTCACGAAGACCCAGTCGCCGAAGTAGCTGGTGAGCAGCACCTGCTCGCCGAGCTGGCGGAAACGGAAGGGGACGAGCCGGCCGGGGCTCTTCGGCGTTTCGGGGATCCGGGTCAGAAGCTGCATGGACTCTCCTCGCGGGCGGACAGGCCGCCGGGTCTCTCCGGATCATGATGCATGTCAACACGCTGTCGCCAGCCCCGCGGATGGCGCGCCGCGTCAAACTGCCCGGCCGTGCTATATTCGCGGGCGATGTCAGAGGTTCTGCCCTACGGGATGTTCGACGTGCCGCACAGCGCGGAGAGCGCCCGCCGCTACGCGAAGATGCAGTCCATCTACCACCGCGGCCAGAAGCTCGTGTGGGACGGGAACCAGGTGCTCGAGGAGCTGTGGCAGCGCCACGGCGGCAGCGGGCTTGCCGAAGGTCAACGCGAAGCAGCGGGTCGCGTCCTCGGCGCCATCATGTGGGGCGAGCTGGCTGCTTGGCGCATCGCCGCCCAGCTTGCCGACGAACTCGAGCCGCTTGAAGCGAAGATGGCGGCGACCAGCCAGGCGCACGACGAAGCCCGCCACTTCTACGTGATGCACGACTACCTCGTGCGCGCGACGGGCGACTTCCCGCGGCGGATGCCGAAGTGGAGCGAGAAGCTCATCGCCGCCACGCTCGGAGCGGACACCATGCCGAAGAAGATCATCGGCATGCAGCTGCAGCTCGAGACCACCGCACTCACGATCTTCCACGCGCTGCGCGAATCGAAGCTGTGTCCGGTGCTGTCGGAGCTGCTCGTCTACTACGAGAAGGACGAGGCGCGCCACGTCGGGCTCGGCACACAGCTCCTGCCCACTTTGATGAAGGGCATGGGCGTGCGCGAGCGCGTCGAGTTCTCTGCCTTCTCGTTCAAGATCGCGGCCTACTCGATGGCCTCGCTGAAAGGGTCGGAGCGCGATCTGCGCGCGCTCGGTATCGATCCCCGTCGTGTCGCCGTGCTCGGGAAGAGCAAGCAGATGATGGTGTTCGACGAGCTGTGGCAGCTCGCCCCCGATGCGAAGAGCGACGCCGGCGAACGGCTAGGCATGGTGTTCGACGCCGTGGCCGAGGCGATGTGGCCGGACCGCAACGCGGATCCGTCGCTCGGTGCCCGCGCGCGCCGGGTGCTCAGAACGCTTTCCACCGGCTACGAGACGACCGAGACGGTGCTCGACCCCGCCGAGAGCCCGGCCGCGGCGGAGTAGGGCCGCCTCCGCGTTGCCGCGCCTGGCGTCGCGGCCCGGCCTGTCGCGGCCTGACAAGCGCCGCGTTCTGTACTACCGAACGGCCATCATGCGTTTCGCGGTCGTGTTTCCATTCGTTGTCGTGGGGTTTGTCGCTTGCACCGCCGGAGTCCAGCCGGTACCCGAAGCCCCGCCGCCCGCCGCGCCGGCAGCGCCGCCCGCCGCGCCGGATGCCGGAGCCGCACCTGTGGTCGACGCCTCCGTGCCTCCGGCGGACGCAGCGCCCGCCGACGCGGACGCGGCGCCGACCGCCGCACAGGACGCCGGCCCCAGTGCCTGTCCGGACGGCATGAAGCTCGTCGACGGCGACTTCTGCACGAAGGTCGAACAGCAGTGCACGAAGCACTGGTGGGACGACGTGAACAAGAAGAAGGTCTGCGAGAACTTCAAAAAGCCGTCCAAGTGCATCGGCAAGAAGGTGCACAAGCGCTTCTGCATCGACACCTACGAGTACCCGGACATCAAAGGTGCTCGGCCCGAGGTGATGAACAACTTCTTCCAGGCGCAGGTGAAGTGCGCGGCGCTCGGCAAGCGCATCTGCACCGAGAACGAGTGGACGATGGCCTGCGAAGGTCCGGAGCTGAAGCCGTATCCGTACGGCTACACGCGCGACGCGACCAAGTGCAACGGCGACCACACCTACGACTTCCCGAACATGGACAAGGTCCGCAAGCGCGACCCGAAGGAGCTCGAGCGGCTCTGGCTCGGCGTGCCGAGCGGGACGCAGCCCGAGTGCATCAGCGACTACGGCGTGGCGGACATGCCGGGCAACGCGGACGAGCTTGCGTCGAGCGAGCACTTCACGGGCTGGGCGAACAAGTACGACAACGTCACCACCGGCGGCCCGTGGTTCCTCGGCGTACGCAACCAGTGCCGGCCGAAGATCTACACGCACAACGAGGGCTTCTACTACTACTACTTGAGCTTCCGTTGCTGCGCCGAGGCAGACGGCAAGCCCACCGATCCGCGCGCGCCGAAGCAGATCAAGCGCGGCTGGAAGTTCTCCCATGTGGAACGACTCGCCGGGCTCGACATCGAGCAGGCGAAGAAGGAACAGCCCGCCGACTTCAAGCGCGCCCGGGAGCTGGGCGCTGCACAGATGAAGAAGCTCGGTGGCAAGCCGGCCGACGAAAAGGACTGGCATCCGAACGAGGGGCGCCACAAGCGCTGGGTGCGCGAGCACCATCGTCCCAAGCACTGACGTTCCTGACGACAGCAATTGAACGGCGCCGATACGTTCGCCGCCGTTCGCTACTCCGGGTGCGCGTAGCCAGGCTGCGGTCCGTCGCCACGATTCCGCTTGGCATGGAACGTGCGATCGAATCGCCGTCAACCCCTTGCGGGGGACAGGTTGCTGGCTAGGTTTCCGGCGAGGGGATGCGCATCATCCCCGCAGGACTTGCGTGTGTGATGACTGTCCAATCGATCCCGGGTTACAGCGAAGGCGTTGCCGCAAATCGTGAGTATGCGACGCAACGGTTGCGCGGAACCGTCTGGGAACACTTCCCGGCGGCGGGTGTGCTGTACCGCGGCGCGCTCGCCTTCGGACAGGCCCTGGGCCGGGCGGGAGTGACGGCCGATGGGCTCACGTACACCTCGCTGCTGCTGGCCGCGGCGGCGGGGCTGGCTGCGGCGTTCGGTGCGTTCGCACTGGCGGCCGGGCTTGTCGTAGCCAGCGGCCTCTGCGATCTCCTCGACGGCGTGGTCGCCCGCGCAACCCACACGGCGAGCACGTACGGCGCGCTGCTGGATTCGGTGATCGACCGGCTTGCCGATGCGCTGCCGCTCCTGGGGCTCGTCGTGTACTACGCGGACGAGGGCGCGGTCGTGGCCATCCCGGCGCTGGCCATGCTCGGTGGCTTCACCGTGAGCTACGTCCGCGCGCGCGCCGAGGGGCTGGGCATACGCTTGCCGCCGCTGTTCATGCGCCGCGCCGAGCGGGTCTCGCTCGTCACGGGCAGTCTCTTGCTCGGGCTGGTCGCGCTGCCTTCTCTGCCGGTGCGCGCGCCGCTGTTGCTGGTCGGCGTCGCGCTGATCGCGCTGCTCGGTTTCGTGGCCGCCGGATGGGCACTGCACATCGCCCGCGTCACGCTCGGCGGGCGCCGCGCCGGAGTCGCGCCGGCCGCAATCAGGACAGCAAGCGGGCGGTAATCCCCGCGAGCACGCCAGCCAGCAGGTCGTCCGCCATGATCCCGAGCCCGGGGGGCTCCATGTGCTCCGCGCGTTTGACCGGGCCGGGTTTGACGATGTCGAAGGCGCGGAACAGAGCCAGCGCCAGCAGCTCCGCGCCGATGCCGCGTTTCCTGACCATGCCCATGGCGATCAGCGCGCCGGCGACCTCGTCGATGACGACGCTTTGCGGATCCTTCTCGCCCAGGAGCTCCGCCATCTCGTCGGAAGTCCAGATGCCGGCGAGCGTGATCGCCGCGATGCTGCCGATGTGGACGAGCGGTCCCATGCGCCTGAGCAGAAGGTGGACCGGAAGCGAACCCAGCGAGCCGACGGTCCCCGGCGCCACGGGAGAGCTGCCGCAGCCGAACCAGGTCGCAAGCCGTCGCACCCAACGTTCCCGGTTGTCCATGGCCGGCGAGCCTAGCACGGGATCGAATCGCCTCTTCACGTCGGGGCGCGTGGGACCTGTGCGGCTAGAGTCGCGCGGCCACGGCTCGCACACTCTCTTCGACGATTCCCAGCAGACGTTCGAGATCCGCCATCGGGATGTTCAAGCGGTGGCGTCACGTACACGACGTCGCCCAGGGGGCGCAGATACGCGCCGCGGCGGCGCGCCTCGTCGTATACCCGCCAGCCCACGCCGGCCGTGTAGCCGCTGCCGAGGTCGTCGGTGGTCTCGACCGTGGGTACCGGGCCGTGGACGGCCAGGCGCGGATCGTCGCGCAGATCGGCCGCGCCCATGCAGCCCTGCGCGCGGACGCCGCAGCACGATGCGGCTCGTCACCGGGTCCTTTGCGAGCCGCTCGAAACACTCGCGGATGACGCGTTCGCGCTCCGGCACGCCTTCGACGACCCGCTCGTCGCGATAGACGGCAAGCACCTCGCGCGCCACTGCGGCACCCAGCGGATTGCCGCAGTACGAGTGGCCGTAGAGGAAGGCGCTGCCGCGCCCGCCCGAGAACGCATCCAGCACGCGCTGGCTGGTCACGGTTGCGGCCATCGGCAAGACGCCGCCGGTGAAGCCCTTGGCCGTGCACAGGATGTCGGGCACCACGCCGGCGAGCTCCGAGCCCCACATCGTCCCGAGCCTGCCGTAGCCGGTGAACACCTCGTCCGCGATCGAGGAGCACGCCGTGTCGTCGGCACAGCGTCGAAAGCTGCGCGAGATACGCGGCGGGATACAGCCGCATGCCGGCCGCACCCTGCAGGATCGGCTCGACCACCAGCGCGGCGAACTGTCCGCCGTCGGCTTCCAGCATCCGCTCCACTGCGCCGAAGGCGCTGTCCCAGTCGGGCAGGCCCGGCACCGGCACCGGCACGTGCACTGCGTCGAACACCACGCCGGCGAAGGGCCGACGGAACACCTCGACGCCGCCCAGGCTGGTCGCGCCGATCGTTTCCCCGTGGAATGCGCCCTCCAGCGCGAGAAAGCGCGTGCGCCGGTGACCCGACTGTGCGTGATACTGCACGCTCATCTTGACGGCGGCCTCGACCGCCGTCGATCCGTCGTCGGAGTAGAACACCTGGTCGAGGTCGCCTGGCGCGACGGCGGCGAGCTCCTCGGCCAGCAGCGCGGCGGGCGCGTGGGTGATGCCGGCCAGCGACACGTGACACAGAGCACGGGCCTGCGTCTCGAGCGCGGACACGAGCCGCGGCGGGTTGTGTCCGAGCGTGGAGACCCACCACGAGCCGTTGCCATCGATGAGCCGGCTGCCGTCGTGCAGGATCAGGTACGCTCCCTCGGCGCCGGTCACCACCAGCGGGTCGTGGCGCGCGCGCCACTCGTCCATCGGCGTGTAGGGATGCCAGACGTGCTTCCTGTCGGCGGCCAGGATGGCGGCCAGGTCCGGGCTTGTGCGGCTCATCGCCCACGGTCTACACCGTCCGTCGGCGACCCGGGCGCGCGCTCGGCGGGGTGTTCGCAGGTGGGACGGGCCGCGGGCCTGCCAGGCCCGCGCGCCGAGCCGTTGACACGCGCCAATGCGGGCCTATACCCGAACACCAGTTCAAGCGGCCTGGAGCGCGTCTTGATGATGTTTATCAAGTAATTCCAAGCAGTTGAGATTTGAGTTGCAGGGTATCGAGCGCTGTGGCACACGGCAGGCGTCGCAGAAGTGAGCCGCGGCTCATTCCGACGAGTCTGGATTCATCGGGTTCCTGCATGTCGCGACGAACCAAGGGCGCACGCGCTCCCACCCTCCGCAAGGCCATCAAACGCGCGACGCGCGCCGCGTATCACGAAGCCATCCTCGAGGCGGCCGAACGCGTCTTCGTGCGCGACGGCTATCACGAGACGAAGATGGCCGACGTGGCCGCGGAGACGGGGGTGTCGGTCGGCACGCTCTACAACTACTTCGAGAGCAAGGAGCTCGTCTTCGCCTCCATCATCGAGCGCGGACAGGCGGAGCTGGACGCGCGGGTCGACACCGCTTCGACTGCGGATGATCCGCTGGAGCGGGTACGGGATGTGGTGCGGACGGGCTTCGGCTTCATCGAGGAGCGCGGGGCGCTGTTCACGGTCTTCATGCAGATCGGTCTGCGCAGCGAAGCGGACATCAAGCGCGTCGCTGGCGACCACGCCGAGCAGGGCTATCAGCGCTTCCTCGGCGTGTTGCAGGGCGCCATGGAGCAGGCGGCCGAGCAGGGCCGGGTCCGCGCCGACATGACCCCAGCCGCGCTGGCCGGCGCGCTCGCTGGGATGTCGAACGGTTTCATTTTCGCCTGGTTGCGCAGTGGTCGCAAGGAGAGCCTGACCGACCGGGCCGACGATCTCCTCAAGCTCTTTCTCGAAGGAGCGAAGACGCCATGAAACTACGTCCGAGCCTCGTTGCAGCATTCCTTGTCACCGTCGCGCTGTCCGGTTGCCACAAGAAGAAAGTGGGCGGCGATCTGCCGTCGGCGAGCGGTTCCGCGCCGCCCGAGATCCCCGAGTTGTCGAACGCGGGATCGGCTGACGATGGTCCCGAAGCCGGCCCAGCGGGCGACGCAGATCACCTTTCCGGCACCGGCACGCTGAAGCCGCGCAAAGAAGCGCAGCTCGGCCCGAAGGCGAGCGGCAATCTGACCTCCATCAAGGTCGAGGAGGGCGACACCGTCAAGAAGGGCGAGGTGCTGTTCACGCTCGACTCGAGCCAGGCGTACATCGGCGTGCAGCAGGCCAAAGCGGGCGTACAGGCGGCGAACGTCGGGCTCGACGCCGCCGAGCTCGACTACAAGCGGACCAAGGCGCTCTTCGACCGCGGCTCGATCGCGCCGGCGACGTTCGACCAGGTCAAGGCGCGCTACGACGGTGCGAAGGCACAGCTCGAGCAGGCCAAGGCCGCGCTGAACATGGCGCAGCGGTACGCTTCGGACACCGTGACGCGCTCGCCCATCAGCGGCGTCGTCACGGCGAAGCTCAAGAGCGTCGGCGAGACCGCCACCATGATGCCGCCCACGATCGTGCTGATCGTTCAGGACATCGACGTGCTCGAACTCCACGCGCGAATGCCCGAGCGGGCGCTGTCCTACGTGAAGGCGGGGGACATCATCCACGCCCACATTCCTTCGCTCGACATGAACCGCGACGTGAAGGTCAAGCGAGTGAACCCCTCGGTCGACCCGCGTTCGCGGACTATCGAGGTGGTCGCCGACCTCGACAACAAGGATCACAAGCTCAAGCCCGGCATGCTGGTCGAGGTCCGCTACAACGTCGCGGGAGGCGGCCATCCGCCGAAGCACGGTGACCCCGGCAAGCCGGCGGCGAAGGCCCAGGTCGACCCATGAACCTCGCCGACGTCTCCATCCGGCGGCCCGTCTTCGCGGTGATGATGATCGCCGCGCTGGTGGTGTTCGGCATCGTGAGCTACCCGCGCATCGGCGTCGATCTGTTCCCGGACGTCGAGTTTCCGGTCGTCACGGTGACCGTCGTCTACCCGGGCGGCGACCCGGAGACGATGGAGAGCAAGGTCGCCGATCCCATCGAGGAGCAGCTCAACACGCTGAGCGGGATCAAGGTGCTGCGCTCGGTCAACCTGGAGAGCGTCACCCAGGTCGTGGTCCAGTTCCAGCTCGAGGTGCCGGTCGAACAGGCCGTCCAGGACATCCGCGACAAGATGTCCCAGGTCCAGAAGGACCTGCCCGACGGCATCGACCCACCGACGATCCAGAAGTTCGATGTCGGCGCGGCGCCGATCATGGCGGTTGCGCTCAGCGGAAAGATCGGACCGAAGGATCTGACGCACCTCGCGGACAAGGTCGTCAAGGAGCGCGTCCAACGCGTGCCCGGCGTCGGCGGCGTGGATCTGGTTGGCGACCGCGAACGCGAGATCCAGGTGCTGGTCAACCCGGCGAAGCTGGTCGGGATGGGGCTCGCGGTCACCGACGTCGAGAATGCGCTCAAGGCCCAGAACCTCGACATCCCAGGCGGCCACTTCGAGCGCGGTTCGCAGCGAGCTCAATGTCAAGACGAAGGGCGAGGTGAAGAGCGCGGACGAAGTCGCGCGCATCGCCATCCCCAACCCGATCGGGACGCTCGATCCGCATACGCGACGTGGCCCAGGTCGAAGGACACCGTGAAGGATGCGCGGTCCGCGTCCTTCCTCGACGGCACGTCCGCTATCTCGCTGGTGATCCGCAAACAGTCCGGCGGCAACACCGTGGAAGTGGCGAGACGCGTGCGCGCAGGAGCTCGCAAAGCTCGAACCGCGTCGTGAAGAAGCACGGCGTCACGATGGCGGTGCCGACGGACAACTCCGTCTACATCGAGCACTCCATCCACGACGTGCAGTTCGATTTGATGTTCGGCGCGTTCCTCGCCGTCTTCATCATCCTGCTGTTCCTGCACGACGTACGGGCGACGATCATCAGCGCCATCGCTCTGCCGACGAGCGTGGTCGGCACGTTCGCGTTCATGGACCTGTTCGGGTTCACGTTCAACAACATGTCCATGCTCGCGCTGTCGCTCTCGATCGGCATCCTGATCGACGACGCCATCGTCGTGATCGAGAACATCCATCGACACCTGGAAGAAGGCGAGTCGAGCGTCGAGGCCGCTTCGAAGGGCACCGGCGAGATCTTCCTGGCGGTGCTGGCGACGACGTCGTCGATCCTGGCCGTGTTCGTGCCCGTGGCGTTCATGAAGGGCATCATCGGGCGCTTCTTCTTCCAGTTCGGCGTGACCGTCAGCGTGGCGGTGGCCCTGTCGATGCTCGTGTCGTTCACGCTGACGCCGATGCTCTCGTCGCGCTTCTTGATGGCCGAGCACGAGCGGAAGCGTCCGAACTTCATTTTCCGCGGCATCGAGCGTTTCCTGAAAGCGACGGACCGCGCCTACGGCCGGCTGCTCGGCGCGGCGCTCCGGCACCGATTCCTGACGGTTGCCATCGCTCTGGCGTCGCTGGTCGGCTCCGTTCTTCCTGGTGACGCAGGTCAAGACGGAGTTCCTGCCGCCGGAGGACCGCGCGCAGTTCGCGGTCAACGTCGAGCTTCCGACGGGAACGTCGCTGGATGGCAGCGAGAAGGTCATCGAGGCGGTGGCCAACGACATCCGCAAGCATGCGCCCGGCATCCGCCACACCTTGACCACGATCGGCGAGGGCGCGCAGGGGCAGGTGAACCAGGGCACGATCCAGGTCGTGATGACGCCGTCGAGCGAACGCAGCTTCAGCCAGCAGGATCTGATGGCGTGGGTGCGCGATCGCTTCAAGCACGTCAAACAGGCCAAGATCACGGCCAACGAGATCAGCGCTGTGGGAGGCGGCTCGGGCTTCCGCACCCAACCGATCCAGTTCAACATCCGCGGCGATGACATGAACGAGCTCGTGCGCGTGTCGGCCAAGCTCAAGAACGCCCTGGCCAAGGTGCCGGGCTTCGTGGATCTCGATACGACCTACCGCGGTGGCAAGCCGGAGGTGGACATCGACATCGCCCGTGAGCGGGCTGCCGACCTCGGCGTGCCCGTGGCCGGCGTGGGCAGCACCATCCGCGCGTTCATGGCGGGCGACACCGTCAGTACGCTCAAGGACGGGCTCGACGTCTACGACGTCACCGTGCAGATGCCCAAGCGTCTGCGCGCCGACATCGCGCAGCTCAACAACCTGCAGGTCCGCTCCGTCAGCGGTCAACTCGTGGACCTGTCGAGCGTCGTCAAGGTCAGCCACGGCGAAGGACCGAGCGTGATCGAGCGGCAGGCCCGCCAGCGGCAGATCACCGTGCTGGCCGCGATGGAGGGAATGCCGCTCGGAGAGGCGAAGAAGATCGTCGACCAGAAGGCGAAACAGATCGTCCCCTCGAACCTGACGACCGACTACGCCGGCATGGCCGACATCATGACGGAGTCCTTCGGCTACATGATGCTCGCGCTGGGGCTGGCCGTCGTCCTCGTCTACATGATCCTGGCCGCCCAGTTCGACAGCTTCCTGCAGCCGATCACGATCATGCTCTCGTTGCCGCTGAGCGTCGTCGGCGCATTCGGCGGTCTGTTCGTGGCGGGCATGACGCTGAACATCTTCTCGATGATCGGGATCATCATGCTGATGGGCCTGGTCACGAAGAACGCGATCCTGCTGGTCGACTTTGCCGACCAGTTGCGTGACCGGGGGCTGGACGTGTTCGAGGCATTGACCCAGGCGGGCATCATCCGGCTCAGACCCATCCTGATGACCACCGCAGCGATGATCTTCGGCATGCTGCCGGTCGCGCTGGCGCTGAGCGAAGGCGGGAAGACCCGGGCGCCGATGGCTGTGTGCGTGATCGGGGGTCTTCTGACCTCGACCCTGCTCACGCTGGTCGTGATCCCCGTCGTCTACACGTTCATGGATTCGCTCTCCCACAACCGGCTTGTGCGCTGGCTCAGCCAGAAGCTCCTCAGTCAGAGCAAGGGGCACGAGTCCGGCGCTGCACCCCAACCTTCAACTTCCGGGAGCTCGAGCACGTGAGAGCCAAGTCACTATCCACCTGGTTGTGTGCAGGGGCGCTGACTGCGCTCCCGATGGCGGCGTCGGCCCAGCCGGGCCCGGCAGGCGCTCCGGCGCCGAAGCCGGCGCCGAAGCGGCGCCCGCCGCCGCCGCGCCTGCGGCACAGCCTGCCGCCCAGCCCGCCGCCGCCGCGACCGACCAGCCCAAGCTGCAGAAGCGCGAGCTGCCCGACCGTCCGGGGCCCGCGCTCAAGGTGCTGTCGCCGGTGGCCGGCGGTCTGACCGCCGACCAGGTGGCGCGCCGCACCGTGGCGTCGAGTGCGACCGTGCGGGCGAAGCAGGCCCAGCTCGAGGCCGCCGAGGACAAGGCCAACGAGACGATGTACCAGTTCTTCCCGAAGCTCACCTTCCGGGCCAGCTACACCAGGCTCTCGCCCGTGTCGTCCGGCTTCGGCTCGGGCGCGCTGGTCGGCGCGGTGAACGCCGGGCCGCTCGGCGTGGGGCCCTGCGCGCCGGGCGCGCCGCAGACGTGCGTGCTGGACTCCGGCGGAACGCCGGTCGGCGCCGCCAAGTTCGATATCAAGTTCCTCGAGAACAACTACGCGCTCTCGGCCGACCTCGACGTCCCGATCTCGGACTACATCCTCAGGTTGTCGCACGCGGCCGCCGCCTCGTCGGCGAGTCGCCGGGCGGCCAAGCTCGGGGTGCGCGCCGAGAAGCTCAAGGTGCAGAACGACGGCCGCGTGCTGTTCTACAACTGGCTGCGCGCCAAGGGGCAGGTTGCCGTCGCAGAGAAGTCGCTGGAGCAGGTCCAGGCGCGGCAGAAGGATGCCAAGACGGCGTATTCGCTCGGCGCCATTTCCAAGGCCGACCTGATGCGGCTCGAGGCGCTGGTCGCGAACACCGAGCTGATGGTGAAGCAGGCCGAGACGCTGCAGCAGCTGACCGACGCGCAGCTCGGCATCTACATGGGCGACAAGACCCCGCGAAAGTACACGATCGGCGAGGACGTTCTGGCGCCCGCGGCCAAGCCGGTCAACGGCACGCTGCCCGCCCTGGAGCGCAGTGCGCTCCGCCGTCGCCTCGAGATCCGGGTGCTGGACGCCACGGCCAAGGCACTGCACAGAGGCTCGAGCGCGCAGGCCGTCGGCAAGCTGCCGCGCCTCGACGCTTTCGGCAACGTGACCTACGCGAACCCGAACCAGCGCTACTTCCCGCCCCAGCAGCGCTGGGACGCGACCTGGAGCGTGGGCATCGCCGCCACCTGGACGGTGGGCGACACCTTCGTCAACTCGGCCGCCGCGTCGGAGCTCGAGGCGCAGGCGCGCGGCGTCGAGGCGCAGCGCAAGGCGCTGGCCGACGGCATCCGGCAGGAGGTCACGGCCGACTATCTGCAGCGCGAAAAGGCCAAGGTGGCGGTGCGGACCAGCAAGCGTGCGGTGGCAGCCGCTGCCGAAGCGTACCGGGTGGCGACCGACCTGTACCGCGTCGGCCGCGCCACGACGACCGAGCTGATCGACGCCGAATCGGACCTGCTGCAGGCCCGACTGGGGCAGCTCAACGCGCGTATCGATCTCAAGGTCGCCAACGTCAAGCTGCGCCACGCCATCGGACAGGACGTGCGGTAGGGCCTGCCTGCCATGAGCCCGAGCGCACGCTATGTGGCGTGGCTTGTACGGCGCCGCGTCGTTGTGCTCGTGCTAGCGGCTGTCGTCGCGGCCGTCGCCGGCTACCGCACCGTGCGCACCTACGCCGCGCTCAGGAGCGATCTGGAAGAGCTCCTGCCCGTCACGGCGCCGAGTGTGCAGGCGCTGGACGTGTTGCGCGCGCGGCTGCCCGGCATCCGCCACCTGGGCGTGGTGGTCGACACCGGCGGGAAACGGAACGTCGGGGCCGCCAACCGTTTCCTCGACGATCTGGCGAAGCGCATCCGGCACTACCCGCCCCACCTGGTGGGTGCGGTGCGCACGGACGTCGACACCGAGCGCCGCTTCATCGAGACCTACCTGCTGCAGCTGATGGCCCCCGCCGACGTGCGCAAGCTCGTCACGGCGGTCGAGAAGCGTCGCGACTGGGAAGTCACGCGCAAGATGGGCATCAACCTCCTGACCGACGAGGAAGAGCCCGAGCCCAAGCTGCCGGTCGACGAGCTTCGCAGGAAGTACGACCAGCGCTACGGGCAGCCCAGCGGCTTTCCCGGCGGCCGCCTCGTGTCCGCCGATGGCGGGACGGCGGTGCTGCTCGTCCAGGCGAGCAACCAGGCGACCAGCTACGAGGCCGACCAGGAGCTGCTCGACCACGTGAAGCAGGACATCTCCGAGCTGGGATTCCCGGGCGCCTACGGAAAAGGCATGCGGGTGGGCTTCGCCGGCGACGTGGCCACGCGCGTCGAGGAGCTCACGGGCCTGTTCACCGATCTGTCCGCCTCCGGCGTCCTGGTGCTGCTGCTCGTGGTCGGGGTCATCGTGTGGTTCTTCCGGTCCTGGCGTGCGCTGCCGCTGCTCGGCCTGCCGCTGCTCGCCGGGACGCTGGCGGCGTTCGGCATCGTCGCGCTGCCTCCGCTCGGCATCCGCCACCTGAACTCGAACACGGCGTTCCTCGGGTCCATCGTCGTCGGCAACGGCATCAACAGCGGCATCATCCTGCTGGCGCGTTTCACGGAAGAACGCCGCCGGGGCGTTGGCCTCGACGAGGCGATCTCGACGGCCGTCTCCGGGACGTGGAAACCGACGCTGGCCGCGGCGCTGGCGGCATCCGCCGCCTACGGCTCGCTGGTGTTCACCGCCTTCCGCGGCTTCAACCAGTTCGGCTGGATCGGCGGATTCGGCATGCTTTCCTGCTGGGTGACGACCTTCGTCCTGGCGCCGCCGCTCTTGTCGTTGTTCGGCGCGCCGCTCGGTGGCGCGCGCCGGCCGCGCGACGGCGCGCGACCGGGTCCGCTGCGCCGCTCGGCCCAGTGGCTGCTCGGGCGGCCGCGTTCGGTGCTCGCTGGCACCGTCCTGCTCGCGGTGCTGTCGCTTCTGGGGCTGCATCGTCGCGCGGGCGACTGGATCCAGTACGATCTGTCCAAGCTGCGCCGCCGCGAGGCACCGGGGCAGGGCGAGCGGTACTGGGGCAGGCGGATGGACGCGACGCTCCAGCGCTACCTGACGCCCACCGTCGTCATGGCCGACACGCCGCGGCAGGCGCGCTTGATCGAAGAGCGCGCCCGCAAGCTCGCCCGCGAGGGGCGCGCGGGGGGATTGATCGGCACGGTGAGGAGCGCCGCGGACGTGCTGCGCCCCGACCGCGCCGAATCGATTGCCGCCGCACGCAAGCTGAAGAAGGTGCTGACGCCCCACATGCTGTCGGAGCTCTCCGACAAGGATCGAAAGCTCGTCGAGCGCGCCTTGTCGCCACCGGCCCTGGTTCCGCTGCAGGCGCGCCAGGTCCCGGACGTGCTTCTGGCGGGACTGCGGGAGTACGGCGGGCGCGTCGATCGCAGCGTGCTCGTTTACCCGAAGCTCAGCTCGGGGACGTGGGACACGCGCCGCATGGAAGCGTTCACGCACGACCTCAGACGCGCGGCCACGGTGGACGGCCGCGCGGTGCCCGTGGCCGGCTCGCTCCTGCTCTCGAGCGACATCGCTACCGCGATGAAGCACGACGGGCCGAAAGCCACGGCGCTGTCGCTGGTCGCGGTGCTGCTCATCTGTCTGTTCTCGTTCCGTTCGCTGGGGCTGTCGCTGGCCGCGGTGGCCTCCGTCTTCGTCGGCGTGGCGCTGATGCTGGGCGGGCTGGCGTGGGGCGGCGCCAAGCTGAACTTCTCGAACTTCGTCGCGCTGCCCATCACGTTCGGGATCGGCGCCGACTACTCGATCAACATGCTCAAGCGCTACCAGGCCGAGGGGCGCCTCGATCTGCGCGCGGCGCTGGGAGCGACGGGCGGCGCGGTGGCGCTGTGCTCCGCCACCACGATCATCGGGTTCGGATCGCTGCTGGTCGCGCAGAACCGCGCGCTGTTCTCCTTCGGTGTGTTCGCAGTGTCCGGCGAGCTCGCCTGCCTGGTCACCGCCATCATCGCGCTGCCGGCGGCGCTGGTGCTGCTCGGGCAGGCTTCCGTCCCGCGAGCCGGCACGGACTAGCGCGCGCCAGCGCGTGCGCGACAACGGGCGAACGCTCGTCTAACCTTCGCCGCATATGTCCCGAACGAACCGAACGCTTCTGTGCTGCCTGCTCGCGGCGGGCCTTTCGCTGGGGGGCTGCTCCAGGGTCCGCTCCCTGCTCGGGATCGGCAAGAGCACGAGCTCGGCCTCGGCCGCGCCGTCCGCTGCACCGAGCGCTGCCGGCACGCCCTCCGCGCAGAGCGGCGGCGTCTGCAAGGTCGTGTCGCGCAAGGTGTGGGGCACCGCCGCCAACGCGCGCACCGGGATCACCGTGACCCGGCTGTCCGGCGGCAGCTTCGCGATCGGCGTCGCCATGGGTAACCGCCCCGAGATCATCGCATTCGACCGCGCGGGGCAGGGGCGGATCGTCCAGCCCGCCGTCGCCAGCGGCACCGCGCTTGCCAAGGGCATCCCGTCCGCGCAGGGCCAGCGCGATCTGCAGCGCGTCACGCCCGCGGTGAACAGCGGCGGCGAGCTCGTCGCCTATGCCGACTACCGCGATGTCTACAAGAACAAGCGCCGGCGCATCGCCTGTGGGCGGACCGATAGCACGCACGAGCTGCTCGTCTTCGACGGCAAGCCGCTGCTCGATCGCGAGGACGAGGACACCGACAAGACGCCCCCGATGGGTCGCACGGCACATGCTGGCGCGATCTCCCCCGGGGGGGCGGCGACGCCGGAGAAGAAGCCCGCGCCCGCGGCGAAGAAGCCGGCCCCCGCAACAAGGAAGCCGGCGAGAGGTCGACTGGTGCTGCCAGGCGGGCTGCCGAAGCTCCGCATGGCCGCCCGGCCGCAGGCGAAGGCGCCGGTCGCGAGGACCCCGCCCAAGGCAGCGAAGCCGGCAAAGCCCAGCCGGCCCGAGCGCGAGCTCCGCGATTGCCGCAGCTTCGTCGACCCGGCGGGTCACGACGCCTGGGCGGTCGGCAGCGAGCTGTACGAAAAGCCAGAAAGCGACGGCAGCACGCACTACAGCATCCGCTTTTTCGTCGATCGCGGGGCCGGTCGTGGCCGCGTGCTGCTCCGGAGCGAGAAGCTTCCGGACAACCCCGACAAGCTGTACACGTTCGAAGCGCCGGTCGCCGAGAAGCTGCCTGACGGAAGCTACGTGCTGGCAGCGCGCTACCGCGGCTCGCTCTTCGCCTGGACGCTCGGCCTCGACAAGCGTCCGCGCGGGCCCGCCCGCGTCTACGGCGGCTCGCTGGGTATGCCCCACATGTTGCGGGACGGCGACGACTTGTTGATGCTGCTATCGCAGGCGACCGACAACGACCACTGGGCGGTGCGACTGGCGAGGGTCCCCGGGCGCGGCGGCACGCTGCCGGCCAAGCTCCAGCCTGTCGCGCTCGACAGCGATCCGTCGCAGGCCGAGCCCACCTTCGCCATCGCTGCCGGGCAGCGCTGGATCGCCTACCAGGCAGGCGAGCGGCGCCACGGTCAGCTTGTCCTGGTGCCGGTGGACGCCAAGCTCGCGGTCGCCGGTCAGGTGTTCCGCGCGACCTCCGGGAACGACGACGTCTACGAGTCGCACCTGTTCGGCCTCGACACCGGCAAGCTTCTGGCGGTGTACATCGAGAGCGCGCCGTCCGCCCGGCTCGTCAGCGAAGTGCTCGACTGCCACGTGGAGAGCTAGCGCCCGGGGGGGGGCTCCGCCGCGCCCGCCGGTGAGGTGCCGCTCGCGCCCGCCCTGCGTGGCCGGCAGGTGCGAGCCGGCGCATCCTGCGGGGCGGATTGCCACGGCGGCTGCCGTCCCGCCCATGAAACCGCGGCACAAGTGCCTTGGCACGCTCGCTGCAGGCCCTCTCCAGGGGGAGTATCGATGACGGCGACCGACGAGACGGGAAACATCGAGCGCTGGGTCCGCGTTGCGTACGCGGCCAAGGGCTTCATCTATCTGCTGCTGGGCGCACTGTGCGTCGATGCGGTGGTTGCCGGTCCGGTGTTGCCGGGGACGCACGGCGTCGGCCGCGCGCTCCTGGTGCTGGGCGCTCTGGGGCTTGCCGCCTATGCAGTCTGGCGCTTCGCGCAGGGCGTGCTCGACTTCGAGCACGACGGCCTGGGGCTTCGCGGCCTGCTGCGGCGCGGAGGCTACCTGCTCAGCGGCGTGCTGCACGGCGCGCTGGCCGTCGCGGCCGTGCAGCTCAGCGCCTCGCGTGCTGCGGCTCGCGCTCCTACGTGGGTCGGGGAGCTGCACGCGCAGCCGGCGGGGCTGGCCCTGGTCGGGACGCTCGGCGTGCTGATCATGGCGTCCGGCGTGTACCAGATGCTGATCGGGCTGACCGCCGCGTTCTTCGAGCGGCTCGACACGAGGCGCATGACCCCGCGCTCGGTGCGCTGGGCTGTGTTCGCCGGGCGCGTCGGCATTGCGGGGCGGGGCCTGGTGCTGCTCGGTCTCGGTGCGCTGCTCGCGCACGGAGCGTACGGTGACGGAGGCGCCGCGGCTCACAGCATCATCGCCCGGCTCGCGCGGATCGCCGGGACTCCGCTGGGCGCGTTCGTGATCGTCGGCGCGGGCCTGTGCCTGATCGCGTACGGCGTGCACATGGTGGTCTGGTCGCGCTATCTGATGTTCCGCCGCGCGCCGCCAGATGACCCGGTCCTGCCGCAAGGCGTCTCGCCGCAGGCGAGGTGAGGGCAGCGCAGGGATTGCGGTTTCCGTAGCGAGCCGCGCACGCGCTGCATGCGGGCAGTGGGAACGGCGCGATGCGTCACGAGACGGGAAATAGCCACTCTTGCGCAGGGCCCCGTGTGGAACAACACTTGCAATCAGGCAACTCGTGTCCCGATCCTTTCGCTGCAGCCGATGCGGCGGCATCAACCGCGTGCCGCATCCGCTCCCTCCAGGCTCTCCGATCTGCGGGCGCTGTCGGGACACGCTCGACATGTCGGGCGCTCCCCAGCAGGTCGACGCGGCGGGCATGAAGGCCACCATCGCCAAGTCCCCGGTTCCCGTGCTGGTCGACTTCTGGGCGGAGTGGTGCGGCCCCTGCCGCATGGCCGCTCCGCTGCTCGACAAGCTCGCGCGCGAGAACGCCGGTCGCATCATCGTGCTCAAGCTCGACACGGACGCGAACCCCGGTCCGTCCGAGGAGCTCGGCATCCGCGGCATCCCCACGTTCATCGTCTTCAAGGGCGGGACCGAAGCCGCGCGCCAGAGCGGTCTGCCGCCGCAGTCGATGTTCAAGCAGTGGATCGGCGCGCAGCTCTAGGCGGGTTCGCGTCGCGCGCCGTTTCGCTACTCTTCCTCGCCGATCGTGCACGACAGCGCGCGGGCTACGGTGGCGCGGCCCTGATCGAGCCACTTGCCGCCGGGCGTCCAGTGCAGCTTCGCGCCGTCGAGCTGACCGAGGAAGCGCACCTTGCAGGTCGCCACGAAACGCGCGAGCTTCTTCGCTTCGACGCCGGCCGAGGGCTCGTCGTGAAGCCGCATCGCCACCGCGGGCGTCGCCCACAGCCCCGCCACCAGGATCAGCTGGTTGTCCGGCCACGTACGGTAGGGTTGGATGATGCTCTTCTTGTTGTCGTCGATCGGCTGGCTTGGATCTTTCGGCCAGGGCTCGCTCTCGGCCTTGTAGCCGCAGTGCACGCCGCCGAGCGTCTTGTCCGAAGCACACGCCAGGTTGTTGTAGTCGGCCGTGACCAGCGTGATGCGCACCTCGGACGTGTTGCCCTTGCGCCAGGTGGATGTGTCGGTCTTCGACGGCCCCGGTTTCTGGAACAGGTTGCCGATGGTCGACATCGGGATGAACACCATCAGCGCGACGATGACCGCTGCGATGATGAAACGTCCGCCCACGACCGGCGTCGGCTCCGGCTCCTTCCGCTTCTTCTTCGCCGCCGGACGGGAGCCCGCCGTCTTCGCGGGGGGGCGGCTGGCGCCCTTCTTCGCGGAGGGGCGGCTACCCTGGCTCGACTTCTTCTGGGCCATCTCGGCCGGTGATACCGCAAAACGGGCGGGTTCCCCAGAGGATCCTGCCTCGGCGCGGGCCCCGGCCCCGTCGTGCTAGCTTTCCGGGCCGGTATGCAGCTCGAGGGTGTGGCACAGCCCCCCCGGCAGGGCGGCTCCCTGTTCGGGTTCGTGACGGCTCGCTACGACCGGCGGAGCCTGGTCGCGCTCGCGGTGCTGGTGCTGACCGGCGCGGCGGTCGGCTACCGCTGGAGCGATCTCATCGACGTGGATGGCGGCATGGACTGGCTGCTCGTCGGCATCTGGCTGTGGATGGCGGCGCTCCTGACCTGGAACGTGCGTCCGCGCCGCGATCTGGTCGTGCTCGCCGTCGGCCTCGGTGGCGGCGCCTTCATCGAGTGGTGGGGCACCCAGACGCAGCTCTGGCACTACTTCACCGCCGAGCGCCCACCCTTGTGGATCCTGCCGGCCTGGCCCGTCGCCGCGCTCAGCATCGACCGGCTCGCGCACTTCCTCGACCTCGCGCGCGGCCGCGCCGAGGCACGGCGCCCCGTGCCGGCGTCGTTCTATCGCGTCGCCTACTGGCTGCTGCTGCCCGGCTACATGCTCTGGATGTTCACATTCATGGGCCCCACGTGGAGCACGACCGCCTCGCGCGTCGTCGGCGTGCTCATGCTCGCCGTGGTGCTGCGCTCGAAGCAGCACCGCCGCGACGTGGTCATGTTCGCCGCCGGCTCCCTGCTCGGCTTGTTCCTCGAATACTGGGGCACCAGCCGCGAGTGCTGGACCTACTACACCGCGCAGGTGCCCCCCGCCGTCGCCGTCTTCGCCCACGGCTTCGCTGCCGTCGTGTTCGCGCGCTGCACGGACGTGGGGATGGCGCTGCTCGAAGGGTTGAACAGGAAGGCGGGAAGGCTGGAAGGTTTTCTGGGGTCGAGTGGACGGCGGCGGCTAGCGGCCAATCCAGAGGCTGCTCCGCCGGAGTAGCGAAGGCGCGTCGGAGCGTCGCTACAGACAGCTCTTGAAGACGGCCTGGTACAGCGCCTTGCCCAGCACCTTCTGGCCTTCGGTGCCGAAGTGGATGCCGTCCTTGAAGGGCTTGGCGTAGCGGCGGCATAGCTTTTCGCTCTCGCCACAGGAGAGCAGCGGATAGGCGTCGACCACGAAGTCCACGTCGCCGCTCGCGGGCTCGGCCTTGATCCAGCGGTTCAGCTCGAGCGTGTGCTTCTGCCGCCGCTGGTTGAAGTAGCGCTTGAAGCCGCCCCAGGGCGTGACCGTGATCGCGACGACTTTCATCCCGTGCTCGTGCGCGGCTTTGTACATCTTCGTCAGGTCGCGCTCGATCCTCGCGTTCGTGCGGTGGGCCGTGAGATCGCTGTACAGGTCGTTCACGCCGCCGAACACGATCAGGTGCGTGTAGTGAGGCTTCGACGGGCCGAGCACGTCGCGCGCGAAGCGGCGGCGCATCTGGTTGACCATGTTGCCGCCCACGCCGTAGTTGTCGAAGTGGCTCTGCGGGCAGTGCTTCTCGAGGTAGGCGAGGTACTTGCCGCCGTGCGAGCGCGTGTCCGTGATGGAGTCGCCGATCGCCGCGACCGTGCAGACGCGCTTCACACGCGCCGGCGTCGTCGACGCGCTGGCCGAGGCGCGGGGGCGCGGGGTCGGCTTGGCCGGAGCGGCGGACAGCGCCGTCGCCGGAACCGTGCCCGCCGGGCCGCCGGGCCGCGGAGCCAGCGCGACCGCGCCGGCGATCGCCCCCGCTATGCCCAGAGCCGCGATGGAAGAGCCAAGCTGCATGCTCCCGATCCCCCTAGCATATCCCACCGCGCCGCCCCAATCGTGGCCCGTAGTCCGATCACCATGCAAGCTGGGGGATCCGGCGCAGCGAATCGCGTCGGGGGTCCGGCGGCGGTGAGCCTCCGGCGGAGGATTCCGGTGGGGGTAAGCGTAGGGGTGCCCCCACTCGCAGGTGCTCGGCTTCGCCTGCGCGCCTGCGGTCTCCCCCAAACTCGTGCTCGCCTCCGGCTGCGCGCGAGTGGGGGAGACGTCCGGCGCGGCACGTCAGTCCGCAACCCATCCCACGCCGCCCCCCGCCGTAGGGCGAGCGAAGCGAGCCCCGGCGCAGCGAAGCGAATCGCGTGAGGGGGGCGCGGGGGGCAAAGAGCCCCCCGGGAGGATTCCGGTGGGGGTGGGCGGGCGGGATACGGACGAGTACGCTCGGCGCCGACATGGGCTCCGTCGCCGACGTGTACCGCCAGACCCGCAAGAAGCCGGATTCTCGTCTGGAACACCTACGTCGCTCGTCCCGTCGCCGCCGTCGTGGTCACCGCGCTGCGCGGCACGCGCGTCACGCCGAACCAGATCACGATCACCGCGGTGTTCGTCGCGGTCGCGTCGGCCGCGCTGCTCGTGTTCGTGCCCGGCTACGTCGGGCTGGTCGCTGCCGTCGTCGTGTTCGAGCTGTCCTACGTGCTCGACTGCGCCGACGGCATGCTGGCCCGTTTCCGCGAGACGGCGTCGACCGGCGGCCACCTGCTCGACTTCCTGATGGACGAGCTCAAGGCGTTCGTGCTGCTTGGCGCCGCAGCCGTTCGCCTGTTCCGCTTCGGCACGCCCTGGTTCGGACCGCGGCCGGGAAACCCCGCGCTGCTCATGCTCGGCATCGCGGGCCTCGTGTGCCTGGCCAGCGGCATTGCGCTCACCACCTTCCAGCGCCGCCCCGAGATCGCCGGCAAGCCCGCCGATTGGCCCAACGTTGTAGCGCCGCGCCGCTCGCTGGTCGGTCGCGCCGTGGGCCTGGTCGAGCGCGTTGCCAAGCTGCTCATCCACTACCCGTCGTACATCCTGTTCGTCGGCCTGAGCGGCCACCTCGAGCTCTATTTCTACCCGTACATCGCCGTGAACGCGCTGTATGCCGCCAAGGCGTTCATGTCCGTCACGCTGCGCTTCGGGCGGAGCTGACTCCGGCCGGAGCTGACTTCGGTGGGCCCGGGCGCGGCGCAGCCGCGCGTTTGGGACCACCCGCCGCGCGCAGCGGAGCGAGCGCGGCGGGCCGTCGAGCTCGGCACGTGGCGGAGGGCACCCCAACACACGTTGTCGGGAAGACTGCGCGCGTCCCGGACCTCGGATCGCGCCGCGGCCCGCCCGTGAGCTTGGAGGCGAAAACGCGCGTCTGGCGCCTGGAATGGGCGCCAAGCTCGAGGCTGGAGGCGAAAACGCGCGTCTGGCGCCTGGAATGCGCGCCAAGCGGAGCTTGGAGGCGGAAACGCGCGTCTGGCGCCTGGAATGGGCGCCAAGCTCGAGCTTGGAGGCGGAAACGCGCGCGGTCCGCGGTTCGCCACTGCGTACAGTTCGGCGCGGACGCGGATCTGCGCGCGCCGCCCTCGTCCGCGCTTCGGGCCGCAGTGCGCCCCCCGCGCCCGCGCCGCTCTGCGCACCTATGTCGCCCCCCCGCGCCCGCGCGCTATTCCTCGTCCTTCGTCTCGCTCCGCGCTTTGCGCATCAGCTCGTCGATGGCGCGCTGCGCGTCGCGGCTGGGCTTGGCATCGTCGGGGATCGAACCGACGCGTTCGCGGCGCTTCCGCTTCTTCCGCCGCTTGGGCGGCGCGTTCTGCATCTGGTCGAGCCAGGCGCGCTGGGCGTTCTTCCCCGGGTCGCGCCAGCTGCCGTGCGGGACCGGCCCGCGGCGTCGCTTCCAGTGCTGGAAGAGCTGCCACGCCTCCGCGCCGTCGAGCGGCGGGATGGGGATCAGGTTGATGGCGATGAGCCACAGATTGGCTCCGAGGAACACCGACAGCAGCGACCACAGGAACAGCGTTCGGCGGCGGACCGCCCACGCGGAGCGCGATCCACACCGCCGCGTACAGCGCTGCCTGCATCAGCACGCCGCCCCAGGCGATGAGCGACCGCTCGAACGCCGTCGCGTCCCCCGCCCACGCGCACGCGCCGCCGAGCCCGGTCACCTCGATCCCGATGACGCGGTGCCCCGTGCGCCATACCAGCAGCGCGTGGCCGAGCTCGTGCAGCAGCACCAGCAGCACGAAGCCCAGGATGAACCCCGGCTGGAAGCGGAAGCCGTCGAACACGACGGCTACCACCGGTATCGACCAGTGGAGCCGCACGGGCGCCCCGCGCACCCGCATCAGCGTCCAGTAGCCCGAGCGGAACACCCCGGGAACATAGCCGCCAACGCCGACAAAGCCCGTGCCCCATTGATGCGCGGTTAAAGTCGTGGTTCGGATGGGACATGGGTCACACGATCGACCTTTCCGCACACCCGCCCGAGCGGCTCTCCGCCGCCATCCGCGATGTCTTGACTGGCGCTCCCGACGCGCTCGGCGGCCGCCTGCCGTCCGCCGAGCATCTCAGACAGGGCGCCGAGGCCGTCACCCACGACCAGCCTGGCTCGGCCGCGGTGCACTTCCAGTCGCTGCTCGGAGATCGGCTATCTGATCGCGAGCGCCGACGGCTTCGCCGAAGAGGAGCGCCACGCGCTGGCCACCCTGCTCGAAGCCGTGCTCGGACGTGCCGTGTCGCACGACGACCTGGAGCTGCACTTCAAGGATCTCGACGCCGCCGTCGAGATTCTCGGCCGCCGTGAACGGTTGCGCCGCGCCGCGGAGGACTTCGAGGACGACCTCGGCCGCAGCGAGGCGCTCGGCTTCGCCGCGCTGGTCGCCGTTGCCGATGGACACCTCGCCGAGCCCGAGGCCAGCGCGCTGGACGAGCTCGGATCGTTCCTCGGTCTGGAGGCTGCCGAAGTGGAAGCTGCGATCGACCGCGTCGTGGGGGACATCAAGAGCCGTCTCGCCGACAAGGAAGGAACGCCGTGAGCTTCATCAACCACATGGCGAAGGAGATCAACTGCAAGATCGTCTACTACGGCCCCGGCCTGTGCGGGAAGACGACCAACCTGCAGTACATCTTCGAGAAGACCAACCCTGCCTCCAAGGGCAAGATGATCTCGCTCGCCACCGAGACCGAGCGCACGTTGTTCTTCGACTTCATGCCGATCGATCTGGGTATGGTGAAGGGCTTCAAGGTGCGCTTCCACCTGTACACGGTGCCCGGCCAGGTCTTCTACGACGCCAGCCGCAAGCTGATCCTGAAGGGCGCCGACGGCATCATCTTCGTTGCCGACTCGCAGCCCGAGCGCTTCGAGGCGAACCAGGAGAGCGTGTCGAACCTCGCGACCAACCTGGCCGAGTACAACATGCGGCTCGGGGACGTGCCGTACGTCATGCAGTACAACAAGCGCGACATCCCCGGCGCCATGGCCGTCGAGGAGCTCCGCCCCGCGCTGAACCCCCTCGGCGTTCCCGAGTTCGAGGCCGTCGCGCGGACCGGTCCCGGCGTGTTCGATACGCTCAAGTCGCTGTCGAAGCTGGTGCTGGGCCGTATGCGCGGGGGCTGACCGTGGCGGTGACGTCGTCCGGTGTCGTTCGATGGCCGGCCGTTCTGGCTGTGGCGGGCCTCGTCGCGTGTTCAAGCGGTCTCGACAATCTGAGCTCGTCTGGCCGGGACGGGTCGGTCGACTCGAGCGGCGGCGCGTCGGGAAGCGCCGGGCACGACGCAGGTGTCGGGGCGTCTGCGGGCAGCGGCGGCAGTGTGGGCAGCGGCGGCGCGGCGGGCAGCGGCGGCAGCGCGGGCAGCGGCGGCGCGGCGGGCAGCGGCGGCGCGGCGGGCAGCGGCGGCGCGGCGGGCAGCGGCGGCAGCGCAGGCAGCGGCGGCGCGGCGGGCAGCGGCGGCACAGCCGGAACCGGGCCGGGAGTCGTCGCGTGCGGCAGCTCGAACTGCGACCTCACGACCGGCCAGGCGTGCTGCTTGATGAACAACAGTATCGCCTGCGTGGCGGGCAGTTCCTGTTCGAGTGACCAGATCCGCTGTGACGGGCCCGAGGACTGCCCCGGTGAGGTCTGCTGCGAAAGGCTGAACGGGCCTCAAACGCAGGTGCGGCATCTCGATTGCCAGAGTCAATGCGGCACCGATCCGCGGATCTGCCATACCAGCCAGGACTGTCCAGCGGGACTGCAGTGCGTGCCGTCTTCCCTGCTCCCGGGCTACTACCATTGTGGCTGAGGCGCCAAGGCGTCAGTCGCCGATCTTCCGTCGTTCCTTCGCGAAGATGTCGACGATGGGCTGCTCCTGCAGCGTGTTCGTCGGCGAAGCGCGACTGACGCGGAGGTCGCGCGGCATGATGAATAGATCGGCGAGCGTCTTCGGCGTGAGGTAGCTCAGGCCGGTGGGGACGCGCGTGGGCAGCGGCACCGGATGGGTCGCGCACAGCACGAAGCCCCAGTCGCCGAAGGTGGGGACGGCGGCGTGGTAGGGCCGCGTATCGAGGCCGGCGCTCTGGATCGTGCGCAGGATGCTGTCGAAGGTGCGCGGCGAGCTGAACGCGCTGGTCGCCTGCACCACGGCAACGCCGCCGGGCGCGATGCGACGCGCGAGCTGCCGGTAGAAGTAGTGCGTGTAGTTCTTGCTGTCGGCGTAGCCCCAGGGATCGGGCAGGTCGACAATAACGGCGTCGAAGCGCGAGCTCCCGTCCCTGAGCCACGCGATGGGCTCGCGCTGGATCACGTGCACCTTGTCCGAGCGCATCGCGTCGCGTGAGCGATCGCGGAGCCAGCGCTGCTCGCGCGCGAGCCTGGCGACGGTGGCGTCGACCACGACGGCCGTGACCGACTGCACCGCGGGGTGGCGCAGGATCTCGCGGGCGGCCATGCCGTCGGCCGAGCCGAGCACCAGCACGCGCCGCGGGTGAGCGACGGCGCCGAGCACGGGGTGCACGAGCGCCTCGTAGTAGCGCGGCTCGTCCAGGCTGGACACTTTCAGGTGACCGTCGACGAACAGCTCGAAGTTCTGTTGCCCGGAGGTGACGACGAAGGTCTGGCGGTCCGTGTGCCGCGCGTAGACGATCTCGTTGACGTAGTGGTGGTGGTCGGCGAGCGGTACGACGCGCTGCCACGCCGCGAACAGGCCAAGGCCGGCGACGAAGACGAGCCCCGCCGCGCCCTGGCCGAGGCGCGGATGGCGGAGCGGGTGGCGCTCGAGGAAGAACCAGAGCGCGCTCCACCAGCCGCCGAGCACCGCGAGCACCAGCGCGATGGCCGCGCCGGCGCGCGGCAGGCCGATCAGTGTCGCCGAGCCGGCCGCGATCCCCAGCGCGAGCGCGATGGCCAGCAGCCGGAACGGGTTGACCAGGCGTGACAGCGCACCGAGCTGGCGCACCGGACGCGCGAGCAGCAGCCAGCCGCTGCGGGCGCCCGCTCCCAACAGCAGGCCTGCGACGACCGGCAGCGCCAGCACCGCGATGTTGAAGAGCCGCGGGCGCTCGAAGGCGAAGAACAGCGCTGGCGCCGCCGCGCCGGTGACGAGCGCTAGCGCGAGGACCAGCGCCGGGAAGCGCTGCGGCAGTGCGGCGGTGCGGCGCCGCAGCGCGAACCAGCCGGAGAGCGTCGCAGCAGCGCCCAGCGCCTCGGCGAGCCACAGCGCCGGACCGGAGCCCGGATCGAGATAGACGAGGAGCAGCCGCCCGAACAGCTGGTGGGCGGCGGCGAGCAGCGCCACGACCAGGAGCAGCACGTAGTAGAAAACGGGGCGCGCGGCGTCGACGTGCTCGCCCGCCTGGGCGCCGGGGTGCGCGTAGCCGGCGGGCGCGCCGCTTGTGTCTGATCCGGTAGCGCGGCTCGTGTCCCCGGCGGGGCCGGTGTCGTCCCCGCTACTTGCCACCGTAGTAGACGCCGGAGCCGCCGCGGTAGGAGCTGCCGCTGGAGTAGCCACCGCCGCCACCGCCGGCACACGATCCGCACGCGCCGAGCATGCAGATGATGAGGATGATGCTGACGACGAAGACGAGCACGAGCGTGGAGCTGCAGCCGGTGTTCCCGCCGCCGCCCGCGGCCATCATGCCGCCGCCTGAAGCGCCCTGGAACCGCCCGCCGGGTCCGTCGACGGGCAGGCCGAAGGACTGCGCGAGCACCGCCCACGGCACCTGCGCCGAATAGGTCCACTTGACCTCGCCGCCCTCGATGACCTCGCGCGACAGCACGTCGGTGCCGTTCACGAAGTCCATGACCTGCGAGGTCTCGCCGAGCTGGGCCTTCCAGAACAGCTCGCCGAGCACGTAGTCGAGGCGCGCGTAGTTCTGGTTGCGCAGCGTGAAGTAGCGCCCGCCCCAGCCGACCTGCTGCGGCATGCCCCCGAGGTCGAGCTCGGCCAGGTTGGCATCTACCACCCACATCCAGCTGGTCTCGTCCTTGACCAGCCAGCGGTAGCCGACGCTCTGATTCCAGAGGCAGTACTCTTCCCAGGAGAAGGTCTCGCCGTCGAAGTCGGTGCTGCGCCGCATGTAGGCGATGCAGATGTATTCAAGGCCCTCGAAGGTGCCGCGCGATCCGATCGGGATCTCCGGCATCTGCATCGCGGCCTGCTGCTGCGCGATGACCTGCTGCGCGGCGATGTCGCTGACCGCGCCACAGTAGGGGCAGCCGACGCGCTCGGCGCGCTCGCCGCTGAGGCTGGGGATGTCGCCGCCGCAGTTCGGGCACTTGATCTGGTCGAGCTTGACCTTCTGCTGCGGTGCGCTCGCCCAGCTGCGTGACCTGCATCTGCGTCTCGGCGAAGACCCAGCCGATGAACACCTCGTAGGCGCCGCTGTTGTCGCCGTAGTCGAGCGTCGCAAACCCGTTGTTCTGCCCGTAGCAGTCGGCGTAGTAGCGGGTGATGCCGGCGGGGATGGCGCCGGGCAGCTCGCCCTCGGCGCTCGTCACCCGCGCGCTCTTGATCTCGGCGACGCGGAACGTGCCGGCCTCGCCGAGCGGCACGTCCATCTCGATGGCCAGCGCGTTCAGCGGCGGGATGCCGAGCCCCTCGACCTTGTTCGTGACGTACCAGTGGCCCTGCGCGAAGGCGAGCCAGCCCCAGGTTTGCCCGTAGTCGAAGGCGACGTAGTACTCGTCCCAGGGACCCGCGCCGTAGTCGAGCTGCACACGGCCGAGCACCTCGAAGGGGCGGTTCGACAGCGTGCCCTGGTCGCCGACGGCGATCAGCGACGGCGTGTTGGCGAGGTCGGCGACCTTGCCCAGATTCTGCAGCCCGCGGTCGGTGCGCAGCACGGTACTGCGGCAGTACGGGCACACCTTGGCCATCGACGAGCCGACGCCGAACTCGATGGGCGCGCCGCAGCCCGGACAGGACCCCTGGGCAACCGGCATACGATCACCCAGCGCGCCGGTCGCCCCGGCGACGCAACGTGACAGCTTTCCCGAGCGAGAACCGCATCTTCCGACCCGGGGCGGAGCGTAGCAGGAAGCCGCCGTCCGGTTGGAAGGGGGCGGGCCCGCTGCCGTCAGTCCCGCGCCGAGAGCGCCTCGGCGACCAGATCCTCGAGCTCGTCGTCGGCGGGATCGGCCTGCCGCGGCTTGTTGCGGCGCGGAGGAGCCGCCAGCGAGTGCCGCCTCGATGTCGTCGAGGCCGGCCCCGTCCTTCTTCTGCTTCCGAAGGCGCGCATCAGCCAGGGCCGTGTCTCGCTCGAGCTCGTAGTGGCCGAGCGCGACCAGCTCCGGGGCGCGCTTCAACGCTTCGACGAGCGCCGGATTGGAGCGGACCAGGTCGCGGGCTTCGCCCAGCGCCGCGCGCTGCGTTGCGCCGAGCTCGCCGAGTGCCCGCTTGAGCGGGATGGCCGCCCACCGCGCAGAACAGCGAGAACGCGATGGCGAGCTCCGGCGTGCTCAAGGCGCGGTGACCGTCGCGACCGACGGCCCGCCGCAGCTCTTCGTATAGATGTAGCTGCCCTCGAGCAGCAGCTCGCCGAAGCCGAGCTCGACCGCGCACAGATCGGCGCTCGCCTCGGCCGGTTCTTCGATCGGCGCCTCGTCGCTTTCCGTTTCACTCAGGAACACGAAGCCCAGCGCTCGGGCGATGTTCGCCGTGAGCACCACCGGGTGGCCGACCTCGAGCGCGGGCACGTTGAGCGTCCAGCTGTCGCCGTTGTCGACGAGGCGCGTGAGCCCCTCGGCCGTCGGCGCGGGCGCCGAGCAGCACGCGCCGCTGCCGCACGAAGCGCCTTCGTCGTCCTCCTCGCCTTCCGGCGCGATCACGTGCACGTCGATGGGGATGTCGCTCATGCCGGCGTGCGCCTGCATGCGGCGCACGAGCTTCTCGACGGAGGGCTGGTCGGTGCTGAAAGCGTCGGGAAAGAACTCGGCCGTAGGCAGCACCATCGGCCGATCGCCGAACTCCTCGCGGCGCCCTTCGAGCAGCCGCGCGATGCGTTCGACGAGCTCGCGCTGGACGGGCAGGTCAGGCAGCTCCATACCCGGATCGTGGCAGAGCCGGCGGCGGGGGTCCAGCCGGTCAGTGCGGCGCGCGTACCCGGCGGCGGCGCAGATCGCCGCGGCGCACGCGCTCCATCTCGGCGAGGCGCGTGATCACGCCGCGGGAGACGATCTCGAGCACGCGGCGGACGATCTTGTTGCGCTTGGACGGCGAGCCGCCGAACTCCAGGTGGCTCTTGGCGGTCTTGCCGCTGGGCAGCTTGCCGTAGGCGGTGCAGCGCACGTGCAGTACGCCGTCCTGCGTCTCGAGCGAGAGCTCGCGCACGAAGAAGCGGTACTCGATGGTGGTGCCGCGGCCCGCGCCCCAGTCGGCGTGGTAGGCGTCGTGGCGCAGGGCGCGACGCAGGTGCTTCTTGAAGTAGTGCGCGCCCGGGATGTCGTCGGGGAACTCGAGGCGGTCGAGCTTGACCGTGGGGTGGCCCTGCCGGCGCGCAGGCTTGGTGCTTGCGCCGCGAGCGGGCTCGGCCGACGCCGGCCGCACGGCCGCGGAAAGAAGCCCCGCCACGCAGATCGCGGCGAGCAGGATCCGCATCCTGACCCTTGTCATGCGCGCCGATTGTGGATTCCTGGAGACAATCCGGCCAAATCGCCTGCAGAAACGCCTCCGGCGCGGCTCACGCGGGGTACCCCTGACGTTCCGACAGCTGCGGGTTCCCCTTGTGGTGGATAAACCGGACATGGCCGGGCGAGCATGGTGTCCCAGGAGGTTGGCTCGTGGCTCTTCTTGGGGATTGGTGTGCCCGCGCACTGGTTGTGTCTGTTGGTCTGGCCGCGGGGTGCGGCGGCGGGGGCGGTTCCGCTGCCGATGCGCCGGATGGCTCGGCGCCTGCCGACCTGCCAGCCCCAGAAGGCCCAGGGCAATCTGTGCAGTGAACAGGCCGGCGTCTACTGCAACGCCGCCAACTGCCGCATCTGCTCGAGTGGCAACTGCGTCGACGGCTATTGCTGCGACACGGCCTGCAATGGTGCATGCGATGCCTGTTCGGTGGCGACCGGAGCGAACGCCAACGGCACGTGCTCTGTGGTGTCCCCGGGTGCGCCGGGCAACCCGGCTTGCTCGCCGTACGTGTGCAGCGGTTCAAGCGCCGCGTGCCCCGGCGTGTGCTTGAAGGACGCGGATTGCGACAGCACGCACTATTGCGCTTCCGACCAGACCTGCGCTCCGCGCAAGGCCCAGGGGCTGAACTGCGACGACGGAGCCGGCGGCGATTGCCAGGTCACCGGTTGCCGCGTCTGCACGACGGGCAACTGCGTGGACGGCTACTGCTGTGACACGGCCTGCAGCGGCACCTGCCAGGCGTGCAGCGCCGTCAAGAAGGGCAGCGGCGTCAACGGAACATGCGGCGCCGTGGCTTCGAAGACCGATCCGGACAACGAATGCACGGCCGCAGCGGTAGCGGGCTGCGGCGAGAACGGCAACTGCGACGGTGCGGGAGCGTGCGCGCTGTATGCGTCGGGGACGGTGTGCCAGCCGAAGAGCTGCGCCAACGGTACGACCCAGAACAACGCCGACACCTGTGACGGCAACGGAACCTGCGTGGACAAGGGCACCACGAGCTGCTCGCCCTACTCGTGCAGCGGCACCTCCTGCGTCGGAGGCAGCTGCAACACCGACGCGGACTGTCAGAGCGGCTACTACTGCGGTACCGACGGCCAGTACCACGGGCAGAAGAGCCAGGGCCAGAGCTGCGACCCCGCCGCCGACTGCAAGGGTGGCAGCTGCGGCGTCTGCGCCACCGGCCACTGCGTCGACGGCGTGTGCTGCGACACGGCGTGCGCCGCCGCGTGCGACGCATGCTCCACCGCGGCCGGGGCGAGCACCAACGGTACGTGCGCCATCCTGTCGGCTGGCGCAGCGGGCGCTCCGGCGTGCACGCCGCTCGTCTGCGACGGGTCCAACGCCGCCTGCCCGACGGCGTGCGTCTCCGATGCCGGATGCGATGCGACGCATTTGCGGCGGACCAGACCTGCAAGCCGAAGAAGGTCCAGGGCTCCTTGTGCGACAAGTCGGCCGGCGGAGACTGCTTCAACACCGGCTGCGGCGTGTGCCAGACGGGCAACTGCGTCGACGGCTTCTGCTGCGACACGGCGTGCAGCGGTGCGTGCCAGTCCTGTAGCAGCGCCGCGAAGGGGGCCGGCAACAACGGAGAGTGCGGCGCCGTCGCCGACCGCACCGATCCCGACGGCGATTGTTCGCCGTACACGTGTACGGCCGGAGCGTGCGGGACCGGTTGCACCGCCGACGCCGATTGCGGCTCGGGCAAGGCGTGTGTCACCGCGACGGGCCAGTGTGTGACGCCGGCGGCGCAGGGCACGCAGTGCTCCGTGAAGGAGGAGTGCCAGTCCGGCTTCTGCGTGGACGGCGTGTGCTGCGACACCGCCTGCACCGGGCAGTGCGAGGCGTGCAACGCCGCCACTCCCGGAACGTGCGTCGGCATCGACGGCAACCCCCACGGGAAGCGACCCGCGTGCGGCAGCGATGGCAGCAACTGCGCCGGCACCTGCAAGAGCCAGAACCGCGCCCAGTGCACGTATCCGGCTTCCGGGAATGCCTGCGGCTCTCCGACCTGTACGAATGGTACGGCCGAGACCTTCGCCTGCGACGGGCAGGGAACGTGCGCGGCGCAGAGCACCAAGGACTGCAGCCCATACGTGTGCGACGCAACAGAATGCAAGACCGCCTGTACCTCCAACGCCGACTGCACGCAGGGCTACGGTTGTTCCGCGGACGGCAAGTGTGTGCCGACCGGCAACTCGAAGTGCTCGAAAGACCTGTCGGAGGAGCAGACACCTACGGGAACGAAGGCCTGCGACGCGTTCCTGTGCAACCCGGCCAGTGGAACCTGTCGCGAGGTGTGTTCCGCTTCCGACCAGTGCGCGACGGGGTACGTGTGCAACCCGACGACCAAGACGTGCGTGAAGCAGGGCGGCGGCGCGAGCGGCCAGGATCAGGGCGGCTGCGGGTGCCGCACGGCGGGACGCCGGCAGGGCGGTGGGGCGCCGGTGCTCGCGCTGCTCTCGCTCCTGCTGCTCGGTGCCTACCGGCGCCGGGATCGGGTCTGACGCGGGCGAGCGGCGCCCTTCTGCCGGCTCCCAAAAGCCCCGGGGGCCGGAGTTCCATCGGCGAATCGGGTCAAATCGCCCGCGGCCGACCGGCGGCGACCTTTACGCGCCCCCCCGGCCGGCGCTACATCCCCGCCTGATGGCTTCCGGGATCGCCGCCGACCGCCCCGACGTGGACGTGATCGTCATCGGCGGCGGGGTCAACGGCACCGGCGTGGCGCGCGACTGCGCGCTGCGCGGCATGCGCGTCGCTCTGTTCGAGCGCAACGACATCGCCTTCGGTGCGAGCGGCAACTCGAGCGGCATGATCCACGGCGGGCCGCGCTACCTGACCTACGACCCGGACGTGACCTACACGTCGTGCCTCGACTCCGGGCACATCCAGCACATCGCGCCGCACCTGCTTGTTCCGCATCCCGTTCCTGATGCCGATCCACCGCATGCGGATCGGCTCGAAAGTGGCGCTTGACGCTGTTCGACGCGTTCTTCGATCTGTACGACAAATACCAGCCCCTCAAGCACGGCAAGCCGCACGTGCGGCTCGATCCCGACGACATGCGCAAGCTCGAGCCGGGGCTCATGGGCGACCTGGTGGGCGGCGTGAGCTTCGACGAGTGGGGCATCGACGGCGCGCGGCTGTGCATCGGAAGCGCGGTGGACGCCATCGAGCGCGGCGCGGAAGTGCGCGTGCACACGACCGTGACCGAGTTGCTCCGGCATGACGACGGTTCGGTGTACGGGGTCCGCTACCGCGACCGCACGACGGGCGAGGCCGGCGCGCGCACGGCCCGCGTCGTGGTCAACGCCACCGGCGCCTGGGCGCCGATCACCGGCGACGCTCGGCGGGCTCGAAGCCGAAGGCCGCGCGCGTGCGCCCCGGCAAGGGGATCCACGTGTTCATGGATCGGCGGCTGACGAACTACGCGGTGGTGGCGCGCGCCATCGACGGTCGCCAGGTGTTCCTGCAGCCGTGGCAGAACATGAGCGTCATCGGCACCACCGACGACGACTACTACGGCGACCTCGACGAGGTGGTCGCGACCGGCGACGAGGTCCGCTATCTGGTGCAGGCCGTGGAGCGGGTGTTCCCGTCGGTGCGGCAGGCGCGCATCATCGGCACCTGGGGCGGCGTCAGACCCACGCTCTACGCCTGGGGCCCGAACGAGGACCAGCTCTCGCGCGAGCACGAGATCATCGACCACGAAGAGCACGGCGCCGATGGTCTGTACTCGATGGTAGGCGGCAAGCTCGCGAGCTACCGCATCTTCTCCGAGGAGATGACCGACGTCGTTGCCAAGCGGCTCGGCAACAGCGCGGAGTGCCGCACGCACCTGTTGCCGCTGCCCGGCGGCGACGAGCAGCTCGACCCGATGCAGCTCGTCGAGCGCGGGCACCTCGGTCCGGTGACGGCCAAGCGGCTCGAATACCGCCACGGCAGCCGCAGCCTGCGCGTGCTCGAGCGCATCTTCAAGCGAGCCGCGCGAAGCGGCGGTGGTGTGCGAGTGCGAGCCCGTCACCGAAGCCGAGGTGCGCTACGTCGTGGAAAACGAGCTGGCCCAGGACGTCGACGACGTGTCGCGCCGCACGCGGCTCGGGCTCGGCGCCTGCGGCGGCATGCGCTGCGCGGCGCGCTGCGGGCAGATCGTGGCCCAGATGACCGGTCGCTCGCCGCGCGACGGCCACCGCATGGCGCTCTCGTTCCTCGAGGGCGCTGCGCGCCGGCGCGTGTGCGGCATCGGCCCGCAGCAGGCGCAGCAGGAGGCGCTCTCCATGGCCGTGCTTCGCGCCGAGCTCGGCAGAGGGCGGCCCGACGACGAGGCCGGCTTGTGAAGCTCGTCGTGATCGGAGCAGGAGCAGCCGGCGTCGCGGCCGCGTGGCGCGCCGCCCGGAGTGCGGACGTGACTCTGGTGCATGACACGGCGGGCGCGACGTCGCTCTACCCCGGCGCCGTGGATCTGCTCGAGTGGGACGACCCGCGCCCGGCTCCGCCCCTGGACGCTCCAAGCAGCGAGCTGGCCGGGAAGCTGTGGCGGCTCGGCGAGCCGGCATGTCGCGTGGCGACGGGCGCCGGCGTGCTGCGCCCCGCGCGTGGGATCGATCCGGCGCTGCTCGATCTGGCGCCGCTTGCCGGCCGTCACGTGGCCGTGGCCGACGTCGGTCGCGATGCGTGGGACGCGGCGCTGGTGGCGCGCGCGCTCGCGGACTCCGCGTGGGCGCGCCAGACGAAGACGCGCTTCTCCGTCGTCGAGGTCGCGGCGCTGCGCCATACGCACGAGCGGTTCATCCCGGCGTGGGATTTCGCAGAGCTGCACGACGATCCCGACCGCCGCGCCTGGCTCTGCGAGCGCATTGGACGCGCGCACAGCGACGCGGACGCGTGGTTGTTCGGGCCCTGGCTCGGCGTGGAGCCGGGCTCGGCCGCGGCGCTCCGTGAAGCGCTGAGGCGTCCGGTGGGCGAGACCACCTCGCCGCCGGGCGGCGCGGCCGGCACGCGCTTCGAACGCGCGCGCGCCGCGCTGCTGGCCGAGGCCGGCGTGGTGGTGCTCGAGGCCCGCGCGCGCTCGGTGGCTCCGGACGGAAACGGCTGGCGCGTCGAGCTCGGCCCGGCGCGGAGCGGCTCCGGTGCCGACGAGGCGCTTCAGGCCGACGCCGCGGTGCTCGCCGTGGGCGGCGTGGCAGCCGGGGGCATCGTGCTCGACGAGCCGCGCGCCGGACATCGAGGCGGTGCGTCGTACCACCTGTCGCTGCGCGCGCCGGTGCGCTTCGAGCTCGACGGCGAGGAGCTCGACGGCGTCTCGTCGCTCCACGGTGTGGACTTCGAGGCGCGCGGTCTGGGGGCGCTCGCGCGCGTCGGCGTGCTCGCGCGGGGAGGGCTGGTGAGCGGACAGCGGGGCTTGTTTGTCGCGGGCGACGCTCGGGCCGGTGGCCCGCGCACCGCGCTCGAAGCCGTGCGCACCGGGATTTCCGCGGCGGACGCGGCGCTCGCCGACAGCGCGTGACGGCGGGCAGCCGGCGCCCGGGCGGCCGTTGCGCGGATCGCGGCGATGCGGTACTTCGGCCCGACCATGGCCGACCGTTCCCTCGATTCATTCAAGACGCGCTCCGATCTCGACGTGGGCGACAAGAAGCTCGCCTACTTCAGCCTGCCGAAGCTCGCACAGGCGACCGGCAAGGACATCGCGCGGCTGCCGTACTCGCTCTGCATCCTGCTGGAGAACCTGCTCCGGAACGAGGACGGCAAGTCCGTCGAGAAGACGGACGTCGAGGCGCTGCTCGACTGGGACCCGAAGGCCCGCCCCGACACCGAGATCGCCTTCCACCCCGCCCGCGTCATCCTGCAGGACTTTACCGGCGTCCCCGCCGTCGTGGATCTGGCCGCGATGCGCGACGCGATGGCACAGATGGGCGGCGATCCGACGAAGATCAACCCGCTCTTTCCGTCCGAGCTGGTGATCGACCACTCCGTACAGGTCGACTCGTACGGCACGCCCGGGTCGATGAAGATCAATGCGGACCGCGAGTTCGAGCGCAACAAGGAGCGCTACCAGTTGCTCCGCTGGGGCCAGAAGGCCTTCGACAACTTCAAGGTGGTGCCGCCCGACACCGGCATCGTGCACCAGGTCAACCTCGAGTACCTGGCGCGCGTCGTGTTCGACAGCGACGGCATGGCCTACCCGGACACGCTGGTGGGCACCGACAGCCACACCACGATGATCAACGGCATCGGCGTGCTCGGCTGGGGCGTGGGCGGCATCGAGGCGGAGGCCGCCATGCTCGGCCAGCCCATCAATCTGCTGATTCCGCAGGTGATCGGCTTCAAGCTGCACGGCAAGCTTCCGCCGGGCGCCACGGCGACCGATCTGGTGCTCACCATCACGCGCATGCTGCGCGACAAGGGGGTGGTGGGAAAGTTCGTCGAGTTCTACGGCAGCGGGCTGTCGAGCCTGCCGCTCGCCAACCGCGCGACCATCGGCAACATGAGCCCGGAATTCGGCTCGACCTGCGGCATCTTCCCCATCGACGCGGAGACCATCCGGTACGTCAAGCTGACCGGTCGCAGCGACGAGCAGGCCGCACTGATCGAGGCCTACGCCAAGGCGCAGGGGCTTTTCCGCACCGACGACACACCGGACCCGGTCTTCACCGACACGCTCGAGCTGGACCTGTCCACGGTGGTACCGACCATCTCTGGCCCCAAGCGCCCGCAGGACAAGATCGTGCTCAGCGACTCCAAGGCCGCGTGGGAAAAGACGCTCGGCGAGCTTCTGGCGCTGCCCAGCGGCAAGGGCAAGCCCGCCGCGCAGGCCGTCGGTCGCTGGAAGGGCGAGGGTGGCGGCGAGAACGGCGAGCATCGTGGCGAAGGCGAGCCCGCCGAGCGCCGCATGCAGGGCAAGATCGACGGCACCGCGTTCGAGATCGGGCACGGCTCGGTCGTGATCGCGGCCATCACGTCCTGCACGAACACCTCGAATCCCTACGTCATGCTCGGCGCGGGTCTGCTCGCGAGGAACGCCGTTTCGCGCGGCCTCACGGTCAAGCCCTGGGTCAAGACGAGCCTGGCCCCCGGGTCCAAGGTCGTCACGCAGTACCTGACGCGTTCGGGGCTCTTGAAGGACCTGGAGGCGCTCAAGTTCAATGTGGTGGGCTACGGCTGCACGACCTGCATCGGCAACAGCGGCCCGCTGCCCGAGTCCGTGCACAACGCCGTGGTCGAGGGTGATCTGGTGGCGGTGAGCGTGCTCAGCGGCAACCGCAACTTCGAGGGCCGCATCAACCCCGACGTGCGTGCGAACTACCTCGCGAGTCCGCCGCTGGTCGTGGCCTATGCCCTGGCCGGCCGCATGGACATCGACTTCGACAAGGAGCCGCTCGGCAAGGACAAGAGCGGCAAGGACGTGTTCCTGAAGGACATCTGGCCGGCGTCCGACGAGGTGGCCGAGACGGTCGCGTCGAGCCTCGACTCGGCGATGTTCAAGAAGGAGTACGGCGGGGTCTTCGATGGCGACGAGCAGTGGCGCGGCCTGCCGGTGCCCGAGGGCAGCCGCTACGTCTGGGACCCGGACAGCACCTACGTGCGCCTACCGAGCTTCTTCGAGAACATGCCGAAACAGCCGCCGCCCCTCGCCGATATCTCCGGCGCGCGCGTGCTGGCGAAGCTCGGCGATTCGGTCACCACCGATCACATCTCGCCAGCCGGCAATATCGCCAAGGATTCGCCGGCCGCCAAGTACCTCGTCGAGCACGGCGTCGCGCAGAAGGACTTCAACTCGTACGGTTCGCGCCGCGGCAATCACGAGGTGATGATGCGCGGCACATTCGCCAACGTGCGGCTGCGCAACGAGCTGGCGCCTGGCACCGAGGGCGGCTTTACGCGGCACATCCCCGACGGCGCGGGCATGACGATCTACGACGCGGCGATGAAGTACCGCGACGAAGGTGTGCCGCTCGTGGTCCTGGCCGGCAAGGAGTACGGCTCCGGCTCGAGCCGCGACTGGGCTGCCAAGGGCACCTTCATGCTCGGGGTGAAGGCGGTCATCGCGGAGAGCTACGAGCGCATCCACCGCTCGAACCTGATCGGCATGGGCGTGCTGCCGCTGCAGTTCAAGGACGGCGACAGCCGCCAGAGCCTGGGCCTGAGCGGCGAGGAGACGTACGCCGTCGCCGGCATCGCCGCGGGGCTCAGCCCGGGCTCGCTATTGAAGGTGACGGCCACCGCCGCCGACGGCTCGAAGAAGGAGTTCGAGGCGGTCGCCCGCATCGATACCGCCGTCGAGCTCGACTACTACCGCCACGGCGGCATCCTGCAGTACGTGCTCCGCCAGTTGCTGGGGTAGCTGTTGGCTATTGCGCAAAGCGCTCACCCAACAGCTAACAGCTAACAGCTACTTCACGTGGAAGTCGATGGCCGAGGCCTTGCCGCCTCGCTTGATCTTGACGCTGATGTTGGAGGCGGTGCGCAGGCGCGCGTAGGCCTGCAGCGCCTTCTCGGGGCTCGACAGATTGAAGCCGTTGATCGAGTCGATGCGGTCGCCGTTCTTGAAGCCGAGCTTGCCGAGCAACGTGTCGGGACGGACGTTGAGCACGCGGATGCCAGCGACGTGGCCGTTTTTCTGGTCGGGTGAGACCCGCACGGAGTGCATCAGCTGCGCGTGCTGGGCGAGGATCATGTCGATGGCGCTGCGATCCACGTCGAACTCGTTCGGGCCGATCTTCTTGATCTTCTGTGCGATCTTCGCCGGCAGCTTCGGAGGGCCGCGCCTGCGCGTGCGTCCTTTCTTCCGGGGCTTTCTGTGTGCTTGCGGCTTGGGGCGGCGCGCCTTGGGTTTCTCTTTCGAGAACAGGATGCTCTGGCACAGGTTGCCGTTTCCCGTGAGCCAGACCGACGGGCTGTGCTTCTCGGGGTTATCGCCGATGTAGGCGATCGTCTTCGCTGCAACCGAGTCACCGACGCGACGCAGCTTCCCGTGGGGCTCGCCGGGACCCTGCACCATCGCCATCGACCACATTGGGTTTTTGGCCACGGTGGTGCCGTGGACCTGCACGCCGTCGCATTTGGGGGCGGCGAGCGGATCGACGAGCGGGCCTGGCTTCGCGGTGCGGGCGTCTCCGGTGGGCTGATCCAGCAGCGAGCCGGTCACCGAGTCGAATGGATTGCGCTTCAGGATCGGTCGTCCGCTCTGGTCGCGGGGCGAGCCCGTCGCTGGCGCGGGCGGTGCCGGGGCGCTGGCCGTGCGCGCCAGCGCTTTGCCGCTCGCGCTGAGCGCGCTGCCGACAAGCGCAGAGATGCCGTCGGCCTGGAAGTAGGCCGCGATCGCGAGCAATCCCAGCACAGCCAGCCAGAATCGCTGCTTGAGCACCCGATCGAACTGCATAAAACCCGCAAGGAGACACGGCCTGCGCCCAGGCCGCGCGTCATCCAGCGCTCTCCGACCCTAACGGTCATGGCGCGCGCCTGCAAACCGGGGGGCGCGCGGTATCCGCTGTACGCCGGAGCGGCGGCGCGCATTCCTGGCTGTCCGGGGTGTCGAGCCCGGTGTTCCAGTGCGATAGCCCAGGCTAGCGCTTGACGAGCACTCCCTGCAGGATCTGGTAGCCGATGCTGAGCGCCAGATCCGCGCCGCCGCTGGGGTTTTCGGGGACCTCGCGGGCGACGCCGAGGTGGGTCTGCTCGTCCTCGGAACTGCCGCCGTCGCCCTCGGCCTTCGCGCCCGCGTCCTGACTGGCGGAGGCCTCGATGGGCGCTCCCGCATCGGCGGACACGCCGGCGCCCGGTGGGCCCTGCGCCGGCAGGTGGTTTTCGAGATCGCTCTCGCGGACGACGCCGAAGCTCTTGTCCGGCGCGCGTGATGCCGCGACCTTCACGTTGGGCACGACGCCCTGCGCCTGGATCGAACGCCCGCTGGGTGTGTAGTAGCGCATCGTCGTCAGTCTGAGGCCAGCACCTCCGGGCAGATCCAGAATGGTCTGTACCGAACCTTTGCCGAAGGTGCGCGCCCCGACCAGCGTGCCGCGGTGCTGGTCCTGCAGCGCGCCAGCCACCAGCTCGGCTGCGCTGGCGCTGTACTCGTTGACCAGCACCACGAGCGGGCCGCGTCGGAGCGCGCCGGTGTCGCCGGCGCGCACCTCGTCCACGATCCTGCCGCGGTGGCGCGTGGTGTAGATGACGCCGCTCGTCAAGAACTCGTCGGCGACTGCGCTGGCTTCGTTCACCAGACCGCCGGGATTGTTGCGCAGGTCGAGCAGGGTGCCGCGCAGATCGCCGTGGGCCTTGTTCCGGAGCTTGGCGACCGCGGTGAGCAGCTCGTCGTGGGTTCCCTCCTGGAACTGCTTGATGCGGATATAGGCGATGTTCCCGTCGAGCAGCTTGTCCGCCACGCTGGAGACTTGGATGATCTCGCGCGTCAGCGTGAAGTACAGGAGCTTGTCGCTCCCGTTGCGCCGCACCGTCACGACGACCTTGGTTCCGGGAGGCCCGCGCATGATGCGGACCAGCTCGTCGGGGCTCTTGCCGCGCACGCTCTGGTTGTCGATGGCGATGATGCGATCGCCGGGCTTGATTCCGGCGTGGTCGGCCGGTGAGCCCTCGATCGGAGCGATCACCGTCACGTGGTCTTCCTGGAAGTCGACCTCCACGCCGATGCCGCCGAAGTGCCCCTCGGTGTCGGACTCGAAGATCTTGTAGTCCTCCGGGGGCATGTAGTCCGAGTGCGGGTCGAGCTCGGCGACCATGCCCTTGATCGCGCCCTCGACCAGCCGCCGCCGATCGACCGGCTCGACGTAGTCGTTCTCGATCAGCACCAGCACCCGCGACATCTGCTGGAGCATGTCGTACGGGCTGTCCGCACCCGTGCGCGCCACCGCCAGGTTCGTGGCAAAGGCCCCGCCCGTGAAGGCGACGGCAGTCAGGAGGAGAGGTCGGAGCAGCGCTCGCGTTCGGGGACCCATGCCCGAAGGTATAGCCCGGCCCTGGGTTTTCGGGATTTTCCCGGCGCGCGCGCGGTGGAGGCCCGATGGCCGGCGCCGGGGACAACCCGATTGATTTCAGGGTCCTGTAGGTGGTAGTAACGAAATGCGCGGTGTCCGGCGACACCCGCCTACACCGTGGCGAGGTCCGGCTGTGGCCGACAAGGACGAATCGAGCAACAAGACGGGCAGCGACAAGCGCAAGCAGAGCCTCTATTTCCCCGAGGCCATGCTGCAGGAAATCAAGGACGAGGCGGCGCGGCTGGACCGTTCGCTGTCCTGGATCGTGCAGCGGGCATGGAAGATGGCTCGCCTCGAGATCAAGAAGATCCCGAGTGTCAACGACATCGGCGACGAGGAAGAAGACTCCAGTAGCGGCTGATACGGTCGCCGAGGAGTCTTTTGCGCTTGGACCGGACGGTACCCGGCTCTACGTGCGTCATCGTGCGGGGCCGGCGGAGACGACTGCGATCCTCTGCGACGGTATCGTCTGCGATGGGTTCATCTACAAGTACCTGTGGCAGGACCTCGGGCGCTCGCTGTCGGTCGCGCACTGGAACTACCGCGGACACGGACGCAGCGCTCGACCTGCAGACGACGAGCGCATCGGCGTGGAGGACCACGCCGCCGATCTGGACGCGGTTCGCCGCCACCTCGGCGATCCGCCCGCTGTACTGATCGGGCACTCCTTCGGCACCCAGGTGGCGCTCGAGGCCTACCGGCTCAGGCCCGAGCGTGTCCGGGCGATGGTGTTCCTGTGCGGCAGCTTCGGGCGAGTGACCCACACCTTCAAGGGAACCGACCTCCTGGCTGCGGTGCTGCCCCGGCTGACCGAGCTGGTCGGCGAGCACCCGAAGGTCGCACGGGCGCTCTGGTCCAGGGTGCCGCCCCGCGTCGCACTCAAGATCGCCCTGCTCACGGGGGACATCGATCCGCGGACTATCAATCCGGCGGATGTGGAGCCGTATTTCCGTCATGTTGCCGATGTGGATTTCATGATGTTCCTGCGCATGCTGACCCGGGCCGGCGAGCACACCGCCGAGGATCTCCTGCCCGGCATCGGCGTGCCGGTGCTCGTCATCGCGGGGGACCACGACTCGTTCACGCCGCCGGGTCTGTCCGAAAGCATGGCGGAGGCGATTCCCGGCGGTGAACTGGTGATGATCCCAGGTGGTACGCACGTTGCGCCGCTTGAACACCACGAGCTCGTCGCCATGCGCATCGAGAAATTCCTGCAGGTTCACGGAATTGGTTGATACCCTTGCCACTCGCGCCGATTCCTGGGGAGGCATGAACCCGTGGCAGACGATCGACTAGAACCGGGGCTGATCGGGGACCTTCTCGGTCTGATCGCCCACGATCTCAGGAATCCGTTGTCGGCGTTGCACAGCAACGTCAGCTTCCTCGATTCGGTGTTCGTCGACGCGGACGAGGACACGCGCGAAGCTCTCGCCGACGCGATCGTGTCCTGCGACGGACTGCTGCACATCATCGACAACCTGGACCTCCTCGCTCATGTCCTGCGCGGCGCGCAGCTGATGCCGTCGGGCCCGGTGCCGCTGGCTTCGGTCGTCGCCGAGGCGGCGTCGCGCGTGGCCGGCGCGGCGACGAGCCATGGTGTCGAGCTGGTCGTCGACCCGGGGCTGGAGTCGCTGGCCACCCGCGTCCAGGCCCATCGCGACATGCTCGGGCGCGCTCTCGGCAATCTGCTCCACAACGCGATCCAACACGGCGGCGCCGCCGCGCCCGTGCGCGTCTCCGCCTGCGAAGAGGACGGGCGGGCGTACGTGCGGGTCGTCGACGGCGGCACTCCGCTCGCCGAGGAGCTCAGGGAGTCGGGCTTCAGCGCCGTCGGGCAGCTTTCGTCCAAAGGCTTGGGTGCCGGTCGCTATGGTCGCGGCATCGGCCTGTACTCGGCCCGCGTGGCTGCCCACGCCGCGAGTGCGACGGTCAGGTGGTTCCAGCCGGATTCCGGCGGCAACGGCTTCGAGCTGTCGCTCGCCATCGCCTGACGCCAGAGCACACCGCGGCTACGGCTGCAGGATCACCACGCTGTCCGGGTCGCGGAAGAGCACCTTGCCGGTTTCGCCCGGGCAGCCCCAGCAGCTGCTGAAGTGGGCGCGCGGGCGGATCGAGTCGCTGTACGCGAACGCCACCGGTCCCGCCTCGTCCTTCATGATGAAGCTCGATGCGAGCTTGTACCGATCCTTGCCGAGCACGTAGTAGGCGACGACGAACGACGTGGCCTTGCCCGAGCGGGCCGTCACCAGCAGGTACTCGGCGCCGGGCACCGGGTGCCAGATCAGCGGCAGCACGGTGAAGTTGAAACCCATGGTGTCGCCGGGACCGCGCGCGACGACCGTGTGGGCGGCATCCGGCTCGCGGAAGAACTTCACGTTCTTTGCGACCCAGGCGGTGTGCGGGTCCGAAGCGAGCAGCTTCTGCAGACGCTCGACGCCCAGATGCGTCTTCTTGAAGACATCGCCGAGCTTCGGTTCCTTGACGGCCGCGGCGTTCGGCGCTCCCTTGCAGCAGCGGAAACCGAGGTCCTCGTCGCTCTTGTCCGGATCGACGGCGTGGCGGGCTGCGCAGCGATGAGCGGGGCCGGGTGCAGCAGCGGCCGCGCCGCGGACGGCTGCGCCGCTCGCTCCGCCCTTCACGGTCGGATTCACGTCGCTGGCCGTCCACTCGCGCAGCGCCGCGCCCATGGCCACTACGTCGAAGCCCGAGGCGCAGCTGCGTGGCTGCTGGGCGCAGCGCGGATCCCAGAGCTTGCCGCTCGAGTAGTCGTCGCTCTCCGGTCCCTTGCAGGCTCGTTCCCACTCGAGCTCCGTGCACAGACGCGCTCCGCGCTTGGCGCACAGCTGCCGGGCCTGTTTGCGCGTGACGCCCGTCAGGGGCGGCTTCGACGGATCGTTGGGGTAGGGGAGCCGATCGATCCGGTACGGCCCGAGCTCGACTTCATAGCGTCGGGGCTCGAGCTCGGGATGGCGCCCTTCCGAGCCCGGCACGCTGCCGGCCTTGAACGCGCCGCCCCTGATCTCGATCTGCTCGTCCGCGAGCGGGGCTTGCTTCGGTCGCCGCGCCGACGGCACGGCGGCCGCGGCGCTCGACGCCGCGCCGCTGCCGGGCGCGCTGCGACGCGAGCTTTCGTGACAGCCGTCGAGCAGCACCAGGGCCACCAGGACGGCGATGCCGCGGGGTCGAGGCACGGCGGGGAGACTGGCTTCTCCGGAGCCGCCGCGCAAGCGCTGCGCGATTCCGGCTTGTTGCCCGGACGTGCGCGTCGATGTAGACCACAAGTGGCCGGTCATCCAGGCCGGCCCGCTCCCGGGGGGAACGCGGAGTTCGTCCTTTTCGACTACGACAGATGCTACATCCACTCGCGCGAACGCTTGCCCCTTTGATGGATCTCGAGGTCGACGATCTGCGCTCGATCGTGGCGCGCTGGGTGCTGGAAGAGCACGACGAGAGCGAGCGCGCCCGCTACCGCTACTTCGGTGCCGAGCTGCGTGCGCTCAAGCACCGGATCCAACGGCGAGCCACACCGCCCAGCGAGGAAGAAATCGAGATCGCGCTGACCGCGCTGCTCGCGCTGGCCGGGCACCGCGTCGGACAAGGCTGAACCGCGCGCGGGTCCGCGCCGGAACGAGGGTACGGTGGGCTCGAGCTTCGCGGAGCGCACTCATTGCCGCGGTCGATCCCGCGCGCCTGTCCCGCTATGCCCCGCGCGCCGTAGGCGCGGAAGCGGGCCCGCGGCTCGAGCTATGCCGCGACGCGCTCGCGCATCCGCTGGGCGCCCCGCTGCTCGGCGAGCTCACGCGGGCCGCGCGGCGCATCGCGATAGCGATAAGCGACGCTTCCCGCGACGAGCCCCGCGATGAGATGCTCACAGCGCTTCTCGAGCAGCTCCCCCGCGAGCGCGTCACGCTGGTCGTGGCGGCCGGCACGCATCGCGCGGACGCCGGCGTCGTACCGACTCGTTTCCGCGATCTGCCGTGCGTCGTGCATGACGCGACCCGCGCCGATCGCTTTGTCGAGCTGGGCACCACGCGCGAGGGAACGACGGTCCGCATGCTACGGGAGATCTGCGAAGCGGATCTGGTCGTAGCGACCGGGCGCATCCGCCCGCACTACTTTGCCGGCTACTCCGGCGGCGTGAAGAGCGTCTTCCCCGGTTGTGGTTTCCAGGCCGACATCCTTGAAAATCACCTGCTCAAGGCTGACCCCAGCGCGCGGCTCGGGCGTGTCGACGACAACCGCTGCCGTCTCGACATGGAGGAAGCTGCGCTGATGCTGCCCGGGCGACTTTCGATACTGGACGTGCTCGACGACTGCGACGGAAATCCCGTCGCGGCGGCGAGCGGGGATCCGATCCTCGCGCACCGCGCGCTGGCGCGGCAGGCGCGGGTGCTGTTCGTGGTCGAAGCGCCGCGCTCGGCCGTGGTGGTCGTCGCGGACCGGCCTCCGGTCACGCGCTCCCTCTACCAGGCTTCGAAGATGCTGCCTCCCGCGGGAGCTCTGCTCGAGCCGGGCGGGACGGTCATCATGCTGGCGGAGTGCGATCAGGGAATCGGGCCGCTCGAGCGCGTGAACGAGGGGATCTACCGGCTCGGCGTGTCGCGCCAGCTGCCGGAGGGCCACCGCGTGGTGCTGGTCAGCCGGCTGTCGCCCGACGTGGTCCGGGAGAGCTACGCAGAGCCGGCCGGGGACTTCGGAGCGGCGCTCGAAGAGGCGCTCGACCGCGCCGGCGTCGCGTCGGCGGTGCTGCTCTGGCGCGCCGGCGAGTGCATCGCCGAGGCCAGCCCTGGCGGCGGGCGCGAAGCTGGAAATGCGCTAGTATCAGGCCGATGACGCGCTGCGCCGGCCCGAGCCGCGCGCAGCCGTCGCATGAGATGCCTTGTCCGGCCGTGAGGCGCTGGCTAGGTTGTGCGCCCCAGCCCCCGGGAGACCTGCATGAGCGACGAGCGTGTCCGGATCCAGGGAAGGATCCTCTATCTGACGGAAGACATGGAGCTGCTGAGACGGCAGCTCGAGGGGGAGGACCTGGCCTACGACCCGGAGCGGAAGCTCATCGACAACATCTCGACCGACGAGATAACGCCAGGTTGGGTCTGCTACTACTTCGACGAGACGCTGGCCCGCTATTCGCTGGTCGGGTTGCGCGGCGGCGTGGTGCAGAAGGACGCGATCAAGGACGGCGGCTTCGGCGTCATCGTCAGCGGTCGCAGCAAGGGCTGCGGCAGCTCGCGCGAGACGGCGCCGTACTCCGAGCTCAAGGCCGGCGTGCAGCTGGTTATCGCCGAGAGCATCGAGAAGATCTACGGGCAGAACTGCCAGAACATCGGCCTGCTCACCTCGACCGACTTCTCGCTCATCGATCGCATCCAGCGCGGCGAGGAGATCCCGATCAGCGAGTTCACGAAGGGGCTCGACCCGATCAGCTCGCCAGATCGTCGAGTGCGGCGGCCTGTTCGACTACAACAAGAAGCGCATGGCGGGCGAGATCGCTCCGCCCACGCCGTCCACGCCAGCGCGTCCGATGACGCTGTGCGAGAAGATCATCGCCGCGCGCGCCATCGCCGACGCGAAGACCGGCAAGCTCGGCGTACCCGGCGTGAAGCCAGGTGACGCGCTGTTCGTGCGCACCGACGTGCGTTTCAGCCACGAATACGTCACGCCGATGGCCGACTCGCTGTTCCGCCAGGGCTTCGGCGAGGACGTGGAGGTCACCGAGCCGGACAGCGTGTTCGCCTTCCGCGATCACCTGACCTTCCTCGATCTGGTGATGCCCGAGCAGCACAAGAAGATGGGGCTGCGCGAGCAGGCCGCTTCGCTCAAGACGGTTCAGGAGAGCTTCAGCAAGCGGCACGGCATCAAGCTCTACGGCGAGGTCGAACGCGCGGGTCACACCGTGGGCAGCGAGGCCATCTGTCACAACAAGGTGATCGAGGAGCTGGCGCTGCCCGGGCAGATCGTCACTGGCACGGACTCGCACACCTGCATGGCCGGCGCGCTCGGCTGCTTCGCCTTCGGGGTCGGCAGCACCGACATGGCGAATGCCTGGTTCACGCGGGACGTGCGCGTGAAGGTGCCGGAGACGGTGCGCTTCGTGCTGCGCGGTGAGCTCAGACCGGGCGTGTGCGCGAAGGACGTGATGCTGCACATCCTGAGCCTCGACCACTTCAAGAGCGGGCGCGGCATCGGCCAGGTGCTGGAGTTCGCGGGCGAAGGTATCCGCACGCTGCCGCTGGACGAACGCGCGACTCTCACGAACATGGCGGTCGAGGCCGGCAGCTTCACGGGCATCATCGAGGCCGACGACGTCGTCGTCGACTACCTGGTGAAAAACCGCGGTCTGGACGCCGACGACGTGCGGAAGCGCATCGTGCGCGCCGACGAAGGGGCCGCAGTACGCGGCCACCTACTCCGTCGACCTGTCGACCATCCCCGCCATGGTGGCCACTCCGGGTGACCCGCGGAACGGGATCCCGCTGTCGGAGCTCGAGCGGAAGCAGGGCGGCGAGGTGAAGATCAACATCGCCTACGGCGGCTCGTGCACCGGCGGCAAGAAGGCCGACATGGACATGTACGCCGCGGTCCTGAAGCGCGCGCTCGAGCAGGACAAGCGGGTTGCCGAGGGCGTACAGCTGTTCATCCAGTTCGGCTCACAGCAGATCCGCAAGTATGCCGAGGAGCGCGGCTACATCGACGTGTTCGAGCGCGCCGGCGCGCAGCTGGTCGATCCCTCCTGCGGCGCCTGCATCCGTGCGGGGCCAGGGGTGTCGTTCTCCACCGATGAAGTGACGGTGAGCGCCATCAACCGCAACTTCCCGGGGCGTAGCGGTCCGGGGAAGGTGTATCTGGCGAGCCCGCTGGTGGTCGCGGCCAGCGCCATCTTCGGCCACATCGTCGGCCCGGACGCGCTCCAGGATTGACGGGCATGCCCAGCGCTCGGTCGTTCCAGGTTGGACCGGACACGCGGGTCGGTGTCCGCTACAGCGTGTTCGACGCCGAGGGCGACCTGGTCGAAACGTCCACCCTGGAGGCCGTGTTCGGATATGGCGAGCTTCTGCCAGCGGCGGAACAGGCCATCCAGGGACTCCGGGTAGGCGAGCGAAGGAGCCTGGAGCTCGGTCCGGAGCAGGCCTACGGTCGCCGCGATCAGCAGGCCATCATCGAAGTGGACCGCGAGGATTTCCCGCCCGATGTGGCTCCCGGGGATCGTTTCGAGGCAGAAAGTGCCGGTGGCGGGGTCGTCATGCTGCACGTACTGGAGGTGCTCGACGACGCGGTGGTTCTCGATACGAACCATCCACTTGCCGGGCAGAAAGTGCGTATCGAGCTCGAGATCACCAGTGTTCGCCCGGCGACGGCGGAGGAAATCGAGGAGGCGGTCCGCCGGCTCGAACGACGGCAGAGCGGCGACCAGGCGCCGGACCCGGAGCTTGTGCCGCCTGGGCGCTTGCTTCAGGGCCCTTCCAGGCGCTACGAGAGCGACCCGCCTGGATCGGGCAAGGTTGCGTGAGACGTGAAGCCCGGCACCGGCATCCCGCGAGGGACACCCGGGACGAGGGAACGCCCCAGGGAGAATAGACAAGATGAGTGATCCGGAAGTGTTCAAGTACGATGTGAGGGTTCGCGAGCGGATGCTGCACAAGGGCATGGTCAGCGAGGCCGAGGTGAAGAAGCACCTCGACGCGCTGCCGGACCTGGAGGCAGACAGCGACCTCGTGACAATGCAGCAGCCCGCACTCGGGCACCCCGAGCAGCCCGTCGCGGCCGCGGAACCCCCGGCCCCGCCCGCCGAGCCCGTGGCATGGACGCCGGCGCCGGCAGCGGCCCCCAGGCCCGCGGCAGCGCCCGAACCCGCGGCGCGTGAACCCGTGCCCGCGGTAGCAGCAGCGCCGGAGCCCGCGGCGGCAGCGCCGGAGCCCGCGGCGGCAGCGCCGGAGCCCGCGGCGGCAGCGCCGGAGCCCGCGGCGGCAGCGCCGGAGCCCGCGGTGGCAGCGCCGGAGCCCGCGGCGGCAGCGCCGGAGCCCGCGGCGGCAGCGCCGGAGCCCGCGGCGGCAGCGCCCGACCCCGTCGATGACGAGGGGTGGGGGTCATGACCGGCAACGGCGACAGCGGGCCGGACGCTGCGGAGCTCGAAGCGAGCGAGGCAGCGTTCGAGAAGGCCAAGGAGGCGGCGGAGCGGGCTGGGGGGCAAGACCTCCCCGCCATCGACTTCTCCACCTTCGTGCTGTCGCTGAGCCATTCCGCGCTAGTGCATCTGGGCGATGCACCGGACCCGTCGGGGGGCACGGCCGGGAAGAACCTGCCTCTGGCCCGCCAGACGATCGACCTTCTGGCCCTGCTCCAGGACAAGACCCGGGGCAATCTCGACGGCCAGGAGGAGCACATCCTGGACCAGGCGCTGTACGATCTCAGAATGCGCTTCGTGGAGGTCTCGAAAGGCCAGTGAAGGCAGGTCTCGCGCTCGCGCTCCTGGCGCTTGTGCCAGTCGGCTGCAAGCACAGCGGGGGCACGGCCTCGCTGCCGTCCGGCGCCGTACCGGTGGCATCGGTGCCTGCCCCGACGGCAGCGCCGCCTGTCGGGGTGACTCCCGGGGTCAACGCGCCGGCGAGCTTCGCGAACCTCGCCGCGAAAGCGGATTCGGCCGTCGTCTTCGTCAAGACGTTGCAGGAACAGACCGGCCGCACCGGCCGGCGTCGCATCGTCGGCGAGGGTCTGGGCAGCGCCTTCGTCTACGACAAATCGGGCCTGATCCTCACGAACAACCACGTCATCGAGGATGCCAGCGAGATCCACGTGGTCTTCGGCAAGGTCAAGGAGATGAAGGCCACGGTGGTGGGCGCGGATCCTCCGTCGGATGTGGCGGTGCTCCGGGTCGACGCGAAGAACCTCTCGTATCTGCCGCTAGGAGACTCGGACAAGATGCGCGTGGGGGACTGGGTGGTCGCCATCGGCAACCCCTTCGGGCTTTCCCACACCGTCTCGGCCGGCATCGTTTCCGCGAAAGGGCGCACCGGGCAGGACGTGCGCGGCCTCGGCGACGGGACCGGCTACTACAACTTCCTGCAGACCGACGCGAGCATCAATCCCGGCAACTCGGGCGGCCCGCTGCTGGACATGTCCGGGCGCGTCATCGGCATCAACACCGCCATCCGGGCGCGCGCGAACAACATCGGATTCGCGATCCCGATCAACATGGTCAAGGAGCTGGTGCCGCGGCTGATCAAGGACGGGAAGATCCGCCGCAGCGCGATCGGCATCCGGGTGTCGTCGGTGGTGCCGGAGGACGTGAAGCGGCTCGGGCTGAAGGACCAGTCCGGTGCCCTCGTTCGCTACGTGAAGCCAGGCAGCCCGGCGGACTCGGCGGGGCTCAAGGTCGACGACGTGATCGTCGGCTTCGACGGGGATGTGATGCCCGGCCCGGAGAAGCTGCGCTGGGTGGCGAGCCTGGCCGGGGTGGGCAAACCGGCCACGGTCCGGGTCATCCGCGGCAAGCGGACGTTCGACCTGAAGCTGAAGCTGGGCGAGCTCCCGGCCCATCCAGCGCCTGCCGAACATGATGATAATCCCTTTGGATTTCCGTAAGTTGACGCTCTGGCTTCATTCCGGCTGGGGATCGCAGGGCGATTTTAGGCGTACACTATGGGGTGATGCCCTCGCCCGAGTCCCGCTGCGACCCTGCGGCCGCCAGCGACCGGGAGTCCTCGCCCCGGGTCGTCCAGACCCCCGCGGCAACGCCGGATAACGGCCGAACGGCCGGGGAACGAGCGACAAGTGGGCCTGATCGCGCTGTCATGGGGGTGAATAGCAGCGCCACGCGGGCGTCCAACCGGAAGGCTCGAAAGGCCGAAGCGGAGCAGGATCGTGCCCTCATCGAACAAGCCCGGAACGGCGACCGGAAGGCATTCCGGCAGCTCGTGGAGCGCCACCAGCGCAGGGCGTTCGCTATCGCCTTGGGGCTGGTGCGCGACGAGAACGACGCCCGCGACATCGTCCAGGAGGCCTTCCTCCGCGTCTACCGCGGTCTGGATTCCTTCCACGGCGGCTCGAGCTTCTTCACCTGGCTCTACCGTATTGTCACGAACCTCTCGATCGACCTCATGCGCAAGCCGTCGCGCCGCGAGTCCGCGCTGGACGAGACGCGGGAGCTCGACGAGACGAACATTCCGCTGCTCGCGCGCATCGACGGTGCCGATCCTGTCGACGCAGTCCGCCGCCGGCAGATCTCCGAGCGCATCCAGGCTTCGCTCGAGGCGCTGCCGCCCTATCATCGGGGGGTCATCCTGATGCGCGAGATCGAAGGCATGAGCTACGAGGAAATGGCCACCGCCATGGGCGTTTCCAAGGGAACGATCATGAGCCGCTTGTTCCACGCCCGACAGAAGCTGCAGCGGGCGCTCGCCGACTGCTACGAAGAGCAGCTGGGCCCACTGCCGGCCAAGTCGAGCCGGAAGCGAGGTCGCGGATGAGCGCGCCGACCGACGACCGCTTGATGCGGCTCTACGACGACGAGCTCGGCGCGGACGAGGCAGCTCGGCTTGAACAGCGCATTGTCGACGACCCCGAAAGCGCGGCCGTGCTGCGCGGCCTGCAGCAGGTCGGCAGCCTGTTGCGCGAGGCGGCCGCGGAGCAGGGAGCCGCCGCGGACGACATTGCGGTTCGCGTGATGGCGTGCATCGACGCGGAGGAGTCCACATCCGGTGGAGCGCCGTTGGAGGCGCCGGACAACCCCAGCAGCAGCGGGGAGTCGAATGTGACGCCTCTGCCGCGCCGCTGGCGGCACGCGGTGCCGGCTTTAGCGGGGGTGCTGGCTCTGGCCGCCGCGGCCGTGCTGGTCTTCCGCTCCGGTGCTGTGTCGCATCACCCGGCGGGGTCCACCCAAGCCAGCACCCAGGCGATGCAGCCGCAAGAGGTCCAGAAGCCTGCGTCGCCCGCCCCGGCCGCCGCCCATCCGGTTGTGGCCGATAGCTCCCCGCCGGTGGCCATAGAGACGGTCGACTTCGGCTCGCATGATGGGGCAATCTTCATGGTGTCGGCCGGGCAGGGTTCGACCCCGGTCGTCTGGCTGACGGATGAACCCGCCGTTCACGGCGGTAGGACAAAACCGCTATGAGACGCTCTTTCGTCGCGCTGGTCGCTGCGCTGACGCTTTCCGCGGCAACTCTGCCGGCGAACGCGCAGGGCAAGGGGAAGGCCCCGCCAGCGAAGGCCCACAAGCACACGGCCAGCAAAGCCGCGAAGTATGCGGCGGAGGTGATGGTCCTCCACGCCACCAACTCGAAGAAGGGCATCGACAAGCGCATCGGCGACATGCCGGAGCTGAAGAGGCCGCCGTTCTCGTCCTACGATAGCTACCAGCTTCTGACCCGCGCCCGGCTTCCGCTCGACAAGGGGCAGGCGAAGACCATCAAGCTGCCGAACGGGCGCGTGCTGCGCACCAAGCTGCTCGACATCCTGCCGAAGGACTACCTGCGGATCTCCGCCAGCATCAACCAGCCCAAGGGGAAGACCTTCCTGCCGCTACTCAAGGTCAAGGCGAAGGTGGGCCAGGCCTTCATCGTGGCCGGCCAGAGCTACAAAGGCGGGATCCTCGTGCTCGTGATCCGCGTCGTCAATCGCTAGCCGGGTCGGGCTCGCAGTCGCTGAAGTCCGGCTGGGTCTGCAGCGTCATGTTGAAGACCGAGCCGCTGCCGAGCGTGCTGGTCGCGCCGAGCGTCCCGCCGTGCGACGCGAGGATGTCGCGCACGATCGACAGTCCGAGCCCGGTGCCGCGACCGTCCGTCTTGGTCGTGAAGAACGGTTCGAATATCTGTTCGAGCACCTCGGCCGGGATGCCGATGCCCTGGTCCTCGATCTCGACCAGCACGGCGTCGCCCCCGGAAAGCAGCCGCGTCCGCACGGTGAGCTCACCGCCCTCGTCAAGCATCGAGTGCGCCGCATTGGTGAACAGGTTGACGAACACCTGCGTCAGCTGTCCCGCGACGCCTCGAACCGGCGGCAGTCTTGCGGCGAGGTCGCGGCGGACCGTGACGTCGCTCTCGGCAAACTCGTGCTCGCAGAACACCAGCGCCTTGTCGATGACCTCGTGCAGAGCAACCGGACCGGGCACCTCCACCGACGGGCGCGCGTAGGCGACCAGATCGCGCGAAAACTTCAGGATCCGTTCGGCGGCTTCGCCGATCCGGCGCAGGCGTTCCACGTCGTCGTCGGCCTCACGCGCCATGGCCCGCTTCCTGAGGTAGTCGGAGTAGGCGACGATCGAGGTGAGGGGGTTGTTCAGCTCGTGCACCACGCCTGCCACGATCTGCCCGAGCGAGGCCAGCTTCTCGGCCTGGATGACCTGGGCCTGCAGCCGGCGGAGCTCATCGGAGGATTGGTGACTGCTCTGATGGTGCTGGGATCGGTAGAGCGCTGCGGTGAGCAAATCGGCGACGCGTCGCGCGATGCTCGACGCTGGGGACGTCGGCGCCAGCATCTCCACCTCGTTGCTGGCGACGTGGAACGTCGAAGTGCCGCGATCGTGACCGAGCGGAAGCACCAGCTCCCGCGCGAACGCCGCGAAGAGCCGGGTCGGGTCGGAGTCCTGGCCCGCGTGGGTGCCCGGCGGCAGGCGTCGCTCGACGACCTGCTCGCCGCTGTCGGCATCGACGATGCAGGCACCGACGGCGCACGTGCGCAGCAGACGTGCGCCTTCCTCCACGCACGCGCGGGCCAGCGCCTCGGGCGCTTCGTCGATGCCGAGGTGGCAGGACAGGTCGAGCAGCTCGTCGAGCCAACGGTCCGCGGGGTCGGCGACGATAGCAGGTCTGCGCGCCGATCCCACCGGTTCCAGCTCGCGCAGATCCGAGAGGCGACCGGGCGGCATGCTCGACTGCTTGTCGTCGTCCGTTCGGCCGCTCACCGCGGTACCTCCTTCGGGCCGGAGTCCTCCGCTGCCTTGTCCAGATCGAGGATCTTCGCGCCTCCGACGTAGCTCTTGGTCTCGTAGCGGGTGATCTTGCCGACCTTGCGCACGATGTCGGCCATGCGCTCCGACTCGCTGATGATCACCGTCGCCGCGTTCTGGAGCTGTGGGTTGTCCACCAGGTTGCGTCGGAGCAGCTCGGCGTAGCCGATGACGCTCGTGAGAGGCTGGTTGAGCTCGTGCGCCGCGGCTCCCGCCAACTCGGCGACGATGGCCTGCTTCTCCCTCGCGCGCAGCTCGTCCTGGGCCTTCATCAGGCGCGCCTCCATCCGCAGCTTCTCGCGGATGTCCGTGAAGACGCCGACGGAGCCGACGGGTCGGTCGCCATCCATGATCAACGCTGCCGACAGGGTAACCTGGATCAGGTCGCCGCCGGAGCTGACCATGTCGACGCGGTAGTCCTCGAGGCGTCCCGGGCCGTAGAGTTCGGGGTCGCGGATGCGCCGCATCACCGAGTGGGCGACTCCGTCGGGGTACAGCTTCTCCACGGACATCCTGCCGACGACGTCGCGCGCCGAGTAGCCGAACATGCGGCTGGCAGCGCGGTTGAACAGAAGCACCTTGCCCGTCGAGATCTGCCGATACGATGCCGTCGACCGAGCTGTCGATGACGCGTTCCAGAAACTCCTTGGTCTGCTTCAGCTCGATGGCGGTCTTCCGCTCGCGGGTCACGTCGCGGAAGCTGAACAGGACGGCGTTGTCCTCGTGGAGAACCGAGCTGAAGCTCACGCTGATGATGATCGGCTCGGTGCGGGCCGTGTTGACCTGGATGTCGACGCCGCGCGGATACACACCTTCCGTGAAGCCGCGGAGCAGACGCTCGGCGCGCGGTCTTTCGTCCTCGATGAGCAGCGAATCGAGCGTCATGCCCATGAAGTCGGTTTCGCTGAAGCCGGTGATCTCCCGGGCGCGTGGGTTGGCGAAGAGCACGTGGCCCTCCCGGTCGATGACCACCATGCCGTCGGCCGCGCTCTCGAAAAAGTCGGCATAGCGCTGGAACAGCTGGACCCGTCGCTCCGCTTCGACGCGCGCGAATGTGCTCTGTTGCGTCTCGTCGCGCAGCGACTGCAGGATGCGCGCGTTGCGCAGCGCGATCGCCGTGGCGTTTGCGACGGTGTGTACGAGCGCCATCTCGTGGTCGGCGAAAGGTGCGGCGTGACGCGCGCGCAGGAAGATCACGCCCATCGGCTTCTGATCGTTGATGATGGGGACCAGGGCGAGCGAGATGAATTCCAGCGGTGGCTCGTGCTGCCGCACGACCTCGAGTAGCGGGTGGCGACTGGCGTCGCGGATCACCAGCGTGTGGCCGGTGTGCAGGACCTCGCGGATCTCCGGGTACTTGCCCAGGTCGAGCGGCAGGTCCCTGAGTTGCTCGTCATCGCTTGTGGCTACGACGAAGCCGACGTTGCCTGGCTCGTCGGCCAGCACGATGCTGCAGCGATCGACGTGGGCCACGTCGGCGACGCGTTGCACCACGGTGAACAGGATGTCGCGCATGTCCAGGCTCGAGGCCAGGGCCTGGGTCATCTCGAGCACCGTTTGCGAGTCCCGTTCGCGGCGGCTCAGTCGATCGACGTACTCGCGGATCCGCATCTGTCCGCGGATGCGCGCGATCAGCTCGGCAGGCCGGAACGGCTTGTGGACGTAGTCGTCCGCCCCAGACGAAAATACCTTCTGGATCTCGTCGTCCGAGTCGAGCGCGGTCAGGACCACGACCGGCACGTCCGCCAGGTGCGGGCGCGCGCGGATGTGTCGGAGCACCGCGTATCCGTCGGGCGCCGGCATCACCAGGTCGAGCAGCACGACCGCCGGCACCGAGTTTTCCAGCCAGGCCAGCGCCTCGCCGCCGCTGCCCACCGTCACGCACCGGAGGCCGGCGCCGGCAAGCGTCTGGCCCAGGACATGACGACTGACGGCGTCGTCGTCGACGACCAGGATTGATCCTGCTGGATCCACTGTAGTCTGATCCTAGCCGCGAAGGCCTATCCGGCGCAAACCGTGCGCCAGCGGCCTCGGTCGTCCACGAGATACTCCGATCCGGGCATCGGAAGTGTTGCGCACGGTGCGCTGGAAGGGCACGCTCCGGCTCGCGATGCCGGGGCCGGGGCGCCTGCCGAATCTCAGCGATCTGACAGCTTTCGCCAGGCTCTTCGAGTTCCGCACGGTCTCGCGCTGGGTCGGGCTGGGGCTTGCGATCGGTATCGTGGCAGGGCTCGGGGCGGGCGCCTTCTTCCTCGGAATGCAGTGGATCCATCACGTGGTCATCGCGGGGTGGGGGAACCTGCCGCAGCTCGAGCCCCGCGGTGAGCATTCCCTGTTCGAGACCCGGATCGATGGCCCCGTTCGTCACTGGGTCCTGGTGCTCGCGCCGGCGGTGGGCGGGCTCATCTCGGGTTTGCTCGTCTTCACCTTCGCTCCCGAAGCGGAAGGTCACGGCACCGACTCCATTGTCGAGGCGTTCCACCGTCACGCGGGTCGCATCCGCGCGCGGGTGCCGGTGATCAAGACCCTGGCGTCGGTGGTGCTGATCGGTACCGGCGGCAGTGCGGGGCGCGAGGGGCCGATCGCCCAGATCGGCGCCGGCTTCGGCTCGCTGATTGCCTCGCCGCTCAGGCTGTCGGATCGCGAACGCCGTCTGATGCTGATCGCGGGTGCGGCGGGCGGCATCGGCGCGATCTTCCGCACGCCGCTGGGAGCGGCGCTGTTCCTGGTCGAAGTGCTGTACCGCGACGATTTCGAAGTCGACGCGCTAGTGCCGGCGGTGATGAGCTCGGTGGTCGCGTATTCGGTGTTCACGATGCTGTTTCCCTCGGCGGGGACCATCTTCGCGACCGAGGGCGAGTACGTGTTCGATCCGCGTGCGCTGCCGCTGTATCTGCTGATGGCGATCGGCGCGGCGCTGGTGGGCGTCCTGTACATCAAGGTCTTCTACGGTCTGCGGGACCATGTGTTCCACAAGATCCCCATTCCGCTCGCACTCAAGCCGATGCTCGGCGGTCTCGGCGTCGGGCTGCTCGCGATGGTTGCGCCGCAGGCGCTGGGCGCTGGCTACGGATGGCTGCAGGAGGCGCTTCTGCCGAGCAAGGGCGTCCTGCCGCTCGGCTGGGCAGGCGCAGCGGTGCTCGTGGGAATTGCACTCACCAAGGTGCTCACGACTTCGCTCAGCATCTCCTCCGGGGGGTCCGGCGGGGTCTTCGGTCCGTCGGTGGTCATCGGCGGGATGGTCGGCGGCGCGTTCGGCGTTGCCTTCCACCAGCTGACGCCGACGGTGGTGCCGCAGCCCGGCGCGTTCGTGATCGTCGGCATGGCCTGCTTCTTCGGTGGGGTTGCGCACGTGCCGGTGTCGTCGCTGGTCATGGCGAGCGAAATGACGGGCAGCTACGATCTCCTGGTCCCCCTGATGCTGGCCGAGGCGGTGACGTTCGTGATGGTGCGGCGCTGGACCCTGTACGAAAAGCAGGTTCCGACGCGGCGGGATTCGCCCGCCCATGGCGGTGAATACGTGCTCGACCTCCTTCAGGACATCCGCGTGAGCGACGTGTACGAACACGATCCCGACGTGAGGCTCGTGCGCGCTTCCGACCCGCTCGGACAGCTGCTGCGCCACGCTTCAGAGAGCACCCAGGCGGTATTCCCGATCGTGACATCCGAAAACCACATCCAGGGTCTGGTGACGCTCGAGACGCTGCGCGCGTTCTTCTTCGACGAGGACATCGGGCAGCTGGCGATCGCCGCCGACTGCGAGATGCCGTTCGTCTCGGTGGCGGAGTCCGACTCGATGGGCACGGCGCTCGAGCGCTTTGCCTCGTCCCACTACCCGCAGCTCCCCGTGGTGCACGACGATGATCCCGAGCGGATCCTGGGGCTGCTCAGCTACGAGGATCTGCTGCAGGCCTACAGCCAGGAGCTGATGCGGCGCCGGCAGCCAGTGATGCCCCGGCAGCTCTAGCCCTGACCGCCGCCGCCGTTCGTTCCGCTGCTGCCGCCCGGCGGTACCACCGGGCCGGCGGGCGGCTGCTGCAGCGGGTGGACCCGCGTTGCGTCGCCCTCTTGCGGCTGCGCCGGAGGTTGTGCTGGCTGTTCGATGCGGTAGTTCGTGGGCGGCCCCGCCGGGCCGTCGGGCGGCGCCGCGCCTGCGGCTTCGAGCGCGCGCTTCTTGACGATCGGAAAACCGACAGCGAACACCAGGATGGTCGTGAACACGCAGGCGAACACGACGACCGGCAGGTTTTCCGTGCCCTTGATGCCGGCGGCGACCGGAAGCGTCGCGAGCACGCCCGCCGCCATGCCGCGCGGCATCGAGACCGCAGCCATGCGCTTCTGGTCCGGATCCAGATCGCTCGCAAGGGTCGCCAGATACACGCTGGGGATGCGCGCTCCGAAAAGAACCACCCCCAACAGGATCCCCAGCACGATCAGCGAGAACGGCGGCCCTAGCATCGCACCGATAAACACGAAGAAGAAGGACTTGATGATGAACGCCATCTGGCGGTGGAACCCGCGCACGCTGGTGTCGAGCTCCACCGGGATGGCGAGCCCGATCTTCCGCGACAGGGACGGCGCGTTGCCGAGGATCACCGCTACGGCGAGGATGCCCATGGCCGCGCTGCCGCCCGCTCGATCGATGAGCACGTAGAGGATCAGCAATACTGAAAGAGTGATCGGATAGGCATGCTCGCTGTTCTTGAGAAACCTGAGGAACAGGAGCCAGACGAGCCCCGCCACCAGGCCGATCGCGAGCCCGATGCCGAATGACCTGAGCAGGCTCACGACGGGCCCCGCCGCGCCGCCCGTTCCATGCACCATCACGTCGACCAGCGCGCTGGTCCCCACGACGCACAGGGCGTCAGTCAGTGCCGATTCGAGGTTGACCAGGTTTGCGAGCTTGGGTTCCACGCGCGCCTGCGACATGGCGGGCATGATGATGATCGAGCTCGATCCTCCGAGAATGGCGCCGAGCATCCAGCCGTGCATCCAGGTCCAGCTGTCCGGCAGCCAGCCGACCAGCGCCGCCAGCATGCTCAGGACCGCGATCGCGGATGCCGAGAGCGCGAAGCTCGATATCGCGAGCAGACTGGACCGCGGCGCGGCGCGCGACAGCTCCGGAATCTTGAGAGCGGTGCCGCCTTCGAACAGCACGATCACGAGCGTGATCGCGGCAAAGTAGGGAGCGATCGTGTTGAGCTGCGGCCGCGTGACCAGGCCGCTCACGGGCCCGAGCAGGATTCCGGCGAGGATCAGCCACACCACATCCGGGATGTTGGTGCGCTGGAAGATGATCTCGCCCAGTGCGCCGATCAGGAAAATGCCGGCGACGGCGAGCAGGAAGACCGCGACGCTGTTCATGGCGTGACGGCGACTCTAGTCCAGCAGGGCGCGATTGTGGAACAGTGCGATGCGTTGGCCTCGCCGTAGCCCGGTGTTCCCGCTATCCGCAGCTGCCGTTCGACAAGCAGCGCTGCCCGGGCGCGCAGGTCGTGGTGCCGCACGTGCAGACGCCGCTCGAACAGGTCCCGGCGCTTCCGGCGTTGCAGCTCGGGTCGCCCGAGCACACGCAGTTGCTGGAGCTGCAGCCGAAGCCCGCGGCGCATTTGCGCCCGCAGGAGCCGCAGTTGGCCGCATCGTTCGAGAGGTTCTTGCAGCCGCCGATCTGGCAGCAGACCTGACCCGAGCCACACGCGCCGCCGCCGTTGCACTGGCAGTTCCTGAGCGAGCCCGGTGTTCCCACCCAGTGGCACGTCTCGCCGGGCTTGCAGGTGATCGTGCCGCCGAAATTGTTGATGTCGCACCGGCAGACGCCTCCGTTCACGCAGCTGCCGCTGGATTGACACTGCGAGCTCGAGCTGCATCCGCAGACGTTGCCGCCGCAGGAAAAGCCCTGTGCAGTGCAGCTGTTGCTGCAGCTGCCGCAGTGCGCGTCGTTCGCTCCCTGCTCGCAGCCGTCGTCCGCCGTCGGTGCGGAAGGTTGGGAACAGTTGGAGTGACCTGGCTTGCAGATCGAATCGCAGACGCCACCGTTGCAGGACAGGCTCAAGACGTTGGCGGTCGAGCACTTGCGCCCGCAGCCGCCGCAGTTGAGCGGGTCACTGCCTACGTCGGTCTCGCACCCGTTCGCGCTGTTGCCGTCGCAGTCGCCTTTGCCGGCGGGGCACGCCGTGCACGTGGTGCTATTGCAGTACTGCAACCCGCTGCAGGCGTTGCTGCAACTGCCGCAGTGCTTGCTGTTGCTGGTCGTGACCGTCTCGCAGCCGTCGTCCGGGGTCGGCGAGGCTGGCTGGAGGCAGTTGCCGTGCCCGGAATTGCACGTCGAGTTGCACGTGCCGCCGGAGCAGGATCGAGCCGCGACCTGGGTGGACGAGCACTTCCGGCCGCAGACGCCGCAGTTGTCCGGGTCGATGTTGACATCGGTCTCGCAACCGTCGTCCCCGGCGGGCGGCGAGGGCTGCGTGCAGTTGTTGTAGCCCGCCTGGCAGAGTGAATCGCACTTGCCCAGCGAACACGAGCGCGACGAGACGTGGTTCCCCGAGCACTTGCGTCCGCAGGCGCCGCAGTTGTCCGCGTCGAACGACACGGGCGTCTCGCAACCGTTGTCCGCGGCTGGAGCCGTGGGCGTCGAGCAGTCACCGTAACCGGAAACGCAGTTCGGGCTGCACGCTCCGCCGGAGCAGGCGAGGGTCTGCACGTTGTTCCCTGCGCAGACATGCCCACAGGCACCGCAGTTGCCGGTACTGGAGCCGAGATTTGTCTCGCAGCCGTTGTCGAGCGTCGGAGCGTAGGGCTGCGTGCAGTTGCCCCACCCGCTGGTGCACGTGGAGTCGCAACGGCCTGCCGAGCACGAGGCCGTAGCGATGTGGCTCGTGGAACACTTCCGGCTGCAGGCGCCGCAGTTGTTGGGGCTCGACCCCAGGTCCGTCTCGCAGCCGTTGTCCGCCGTGGGAGCGCTGGGCGAGCTGCAGTCGCCATAGCCCGGGCTGCAGCTCGGGCTGCAGACGCCGCCGCTGCACGACTCCGAGGTCGCGTGGTTGGTCGAGCAGGCCCGCTTGCAGGTGCCGCAGTTCTGGGCGTCGATGAGCAGATTGGTTTCGCAACCGTTCGCGGCGACGCCATCGCAGTCCGCGTAGCCGGACTTGCAGCTTCCGATCGCGCAGTGGCCGGTGGCGTCGCACTTGCCGGTGGCGTTGTTGAGCGTGCAGGTGTTCCCGCAAAATCCGCAGTTCGGCACCTTGGTGAGATCGGCTTCGCAGACCGTGCCCGGGTTTCCGTCGCACTCCGCTGTGCCGGATGGGCAGGTGTTCGTCTTGCAGGCTCCAGCCGTACATGTCTCGTTCTGGGCGCAGGAGTTGCTGCACGAGCCGCAGTGCTGGGGGTCCGCGTCGGTCTTGCTTTCGCAGCCGTCGACTGGATCGGAGTTGCAGTCCTCGTAGTTCGCGTCGCACGTGCCGACTGCGCACGCTCCTGCCGCGCAGCTTGCGGTGGCGTTGGGTTCTACGCACTTGTTCCCGCAGGTCCCGCAGTTGGCGGTGTCCGTCTTGAGATCCGTCTCGCAGCCATCTGACGGATCGCTGTTGCAGTCCGCGAAGCCGGCGTCACAGCTCGCGATCGCGCATTTGCCCGTCGAGTCGCAGCTGGGCGTGGCGTGCGGAATGCTGCACGGTGAACAGTTCGGCGATGCGCAGCCGAACGCGGAGTTCGTTTCCAGCACGCACGAGGTCCCGCAGAGCTTCGTGCCAAGCCCGCAGACCGGTCCGTCGGGGGGCGCGTCGGACGGTGCGTCCAGCGGCGCGTCCGGCGACGCATCCGCGCCGCCGTCCGTGCCACCGGCGGACACGTCGGCGCCATCCCCGCCCGCGGCGCCATCGACGAGGGCCGCGTCTCCGCTCGCGCCGCCGTTGCCGATGGTGAAGCTGTCGAAGTTCTGTGTGCAGCCGACCGCGAGTCCGAGGCCGAGAGCGAGCGCGATTGCAAAGCGTCGCATCAGAACGTCCCTCCGACCGCGACCGATCCTGGCCCTGCGCTGAGCTCCAGCTCTTTTGCTGTGTCCTGGCGAGGCGACGATTGCTTCAGGTCGATCACGAACAGGGCGACTCCTGCACCCAGTCCGACGATCCCGACACCGAGACCGACGTTGGCGATGGTCTGCTGGGTCTTCCCCTTGTCGATGTCCCCGGCCTGTGCGGGTGAGCAGACGTGAGCCTTGCATGTGGCGTCGAGATGGCTGTACGTCGAGTGCGACATCGCCCCCGCGATCGCGAAGGTCGCGAGCCCCGCGACGCCGACGCCCCCCGCGATGTACGCGTACGGGCGCAACGCGTGCTTCCGCCCGGTTCCGGTATCGCCGGGGCCGGACGTGCCGGGAGCTGCTGCGTGGTGCACCGGAGGCGGCAGTGGAGCGCCGGCGTTGTCCATCATGTCGTTCGAGACATCGAACTTGACGCGCGTCACCTTCCCGACGCTCGCGGTGACGGTGCGCCACGCGCGACGGCCTCCGGTCACGCGCGCGGTCACATCCACCGAGCCTGGCTTGACGGCGATGGCGTGCCAGCGCGCGTGCGGAACCTCGCGGGACCCCACGTAGAGCGTCACCGCCGAGGGATCGCCCTGTAATTCCACGGAAATCGCCGCTACCTTCTTCAGCACGCTCTTCTTCTCGGCCTCGGCCGACTCCGCGGCGGTAGCGTAGCGCGGGAGCTTGACCGCGAGCTTGCCCGCTTCGTCCTGTGTGAGGGCGAACTCCTCGTATGCGCGGCCGTATTCGCCTGCCTCGCGCAGGGCGCGGGCGAACATCATGTGCGAATTGGGGCTGGCGACGACCTGGTAGGAGGCCTGGAAGGCCTGTGCTGCGTGGCTGTAGTCGCCCGCCTTGTACTCCTTGACCCCCTGCTCGTAGCGGGTCTGCGCCCGGGACTTTTCGGCGGGGGAGGCCGATTCGGGGTTGGCGCCGGTTGCGAGCGCCGGCGTCGGCACCAGGAGGATCGAGAGCCCGCATGCTACACGCGCTGCGCAGCGAACGACCCGGGGGCGGGGGCAAGCCATCCCGGGTATCCTACCACGCTCGACCGCCTGGCCGATCCTGGCTTTGCGCCGTTCGGGCCGCTATAACGGAACGCTGGTGACCAGGACGCCCCCAGAGCCGCCGGACGAGGAACTCGACGAGCTGGATGACGAGGCGATTGTCGCCCAGCAGTCTGCGGCACACGCGCCCCAGCGTCGGGCCCAGGTGAAGCTGGAGAGCCGCAGTGTCGTCGTCGCGGACGACGACACCGAGGCGACCCGGCAGCTCGAGGTCTACACCGAGGGCAGCTCGGATCCGACGCTTGTCGTGCGGGATCGGGAGCGCCACGCACTGGCGCAGGCAGTCCGGGATCTGCCCTCGAGCCAGACTGGAAAGAAGTCGCGTGTCGCGCTCGCGATCTGGGGCGCCGCGGGGCTCCTCGCTTTCGGTCTGGGGGCTGTGCTTGCGACGGTGCGTGGTGGCGCCACCCCCTCGGTCGTGAAGGTGTCGCCGGCCGCCAGCCCAGCCTCGCACCAGCCCGTGGCCGTCAGCCCCCCGGTTGCTGCCCAGGTCACCTCGCGCGACGCGGCGGTCCCCTCGGCGTCCGCCGCGGAGCCTGCGCTGGATCTGGATCAGCTTCCGGTAGAGCGGGGCCACAAGGCCAAGGTGCGCTCGGGACAGCAGGTGCGTCCGAAGCGTGCGCGCCCGAAGCCATCGACGCCTGCTACCGCGCCCGAGAAGGGCGCCATTCCTTCCGGGATTTGACCCCCGGCACGCCAGGGGTGGCGGCGTGCCGCGCTTGGGTCTAGGCTGGCCGCGCTTGCCGGGGAGGGCTTTGTCATGCGCGTCTCCACCGCGTCCGTGTTTGTCTCCATCCTTGTCGTGGCGCCCTGCGCCGCACTCGTCTCCACCAGCACGCCCGCCCAGGCGGCGGCCCGGGGGGGCGCATACCGTGTCGGGATGCAGCTGCGCGCGCGGGACGATTGCACCATCCAGGGCTACGCCGTGAAGAAAGGCGTGGTGCTGGCCGTGCTGTCTGTGCACCGCGACGACGACGGCAAGGAAGTCGCGCTTGATCTGGGCTTCAGGGGCATGACGATCCGGGGGGTCGACGTGCGCACGATCGCCAGCCACTTCAAGCGCACGTGATCGAACCAGCAGGCGGGCGCCCGGGCGCGCTGTTTCACAATCGCCCCGGCTGACCTAGGCTGGCCGACGTGGATCTCCGCAGCTTGCCCAGGGTGGACCGCGTCGTGGCGGCTCCGGCGCTCGCTTCCTCCCGCGCGGCACTGGGCACGCGCACCGTGACTGGCATCGCCCGCGAAGTCATCGCCGGATACCGCGAGCTGGTTCGCGCTGGACAGCCGGCGCCGTCGGAGGCGGAGGTGGTCGAGGCGGTGCTCGGTGCCGCTCGGCGGCGCCTCGGGCAGCGCCTCGAAGCGGTGGTCAACGCGACCGGGGTGCTGCTGCATACGAACCTGGGACGGGCGCCGCTACCCGCGTCATCCCTCGAGCGCATGCTCGAGGTGGCGCGCGGCTACTGTGCGCTCGAGTTCGATCTGGAGCTCGGGGTGCGGTCGCGGCGTGGTGCGGCCATCGACGCGCGGCTCGCGGAGCTGGTCGGAGCAGACGCCGCGCTGGTCGTGAACAACAACGCCGCGGCTGTGCTGCTGGCGCTCGGCGCGCTGGCTTCCGGTCGCGAGGTCGTGGTCTCGCGCGGCGAGCTGGTCGAAATCGGTGGGGGGTTCCGCATCCCGGAGGTCCTGCAGCGCTCCGGCGCCCGGCTGGTCGAGGTAGGGACCACCAACCGCACTCGTGTCGAGGACTACGTCGCGGCTTTCTCGGACCGTACAGCCGGCGTGCTCAGGGTGCACCCGAGCAACTTCACGATGAGCGGGTTCGCGGAACGACCCGCGCTCTCCCGGCTCGCGAACGCGGTGCACGAGCACGGGTTGATCTCTGATCAAGGACCTCGGCGGGGGGCTGGTCACCGGTCTTCCGGAATCGATTGCCGCGCCGGCGCGCGATGCCGAACCCAGTGTGCAACGATGCCTGGGCGCTGGCGCCGACCTGGTGTGCTTCAGCCTGGACAAGCTCTTCGGCGGCCCGCAGGGCGGCGTCGTGGTCGGTGCGGCCGAGCTGGTGGATCGTCTCCGGGGTGACCCGTTGGCTCGTGCGCTTCGCGTCGGGAAGTCGACGCTGGCCGCGCTGGAGCCGGTGGTGGAAGCGTACGCGCGTGAGGACATCGAAAGCATTCCGCTCCACGCGATGCTGCGCGCCCCGCTGGGCCGATTGAGGGAGAGGGTCGAGGGCTGGCAGAGCGAGCTGGGGACGGCAGCGCGTCACACGCGCGTCGTGGACAGCGAGGCTACGGTCGGTGGCGGCACCCTGGCCGGAGCTGTGCTTCCGTCTGTCGCATTGGAAATCACCTCCGGGTCGCCCGACACGCTAGCCCGCGAGCTTCGCATCGCTCGACCCGCCGTTGTCGGAAGGGTGTCCGGGGGAGCTCTGCTGCTGGATGCCCGGACCGTCCTGCCAGCGCAGGATCCAGCGGTCGCAGCTGCTCTCTGCCAAGTGTTGTCGGCGTGACGCACTCTCCGCGGGAGCGACGCCGGACTGCGGCGCTCGAAGCAGGTTGCTGGCCGTAGTAGGGTGCTACCCATGCGTCGCTTGTCCTGGCTTGTTCTACTGATCTGTATCGGGGTGGTCGCGTGCAGCATCAACACGGAGGCGACCGGCACCGGGTCGGACCCCGACGCAGGCGCGGCCGGCGGGATGGGAGGAACGGGCGGCGGAGGCGCAGCGGGCACCGGAGGCGGAGCGGACTGCTTCCCCTCGCAGGACCAGAAGTTCTGCGGTGGCCAGAGCTGCCCGTACAAGGACGACCCCTCGCACGGCTGCGCGACGACCTCGTGTGCCCCGTGCTCGCTGCCCAACGCCATCGCCGATTGCGCGTCCAGCGGCAGCTGTGATGTCCAGAGCTGCAACCCTGGCTTCAGCGATTGTGACGCCGCTGCCGGCGACGGGTGCGAGGTCAACACCGACGCCGACCCGCACAACTGCGGGGGCTGCGGTCAGGACTGCTTCACGCCGGGAGATTCCACGAACTGGGACTGTATCTCGGGCAGCTGCAAGGTCTCCAAGTGTCCTCTGGGTCGCGGCGACTGCAACCAGGACCCAAACGACAAGTGCGAGGTCGACCTGACCTCGGATCCCGACAACTGCAGCTTCTGCGGTGGCATCTGCGCGGCCACCGTGCAGCACGCCACGCCCTCGTGCACAGCCGGAAAGTGTGGCTACTCCAAGTGCGAGCCCGGGTGGGCCGATTGTGACGGGAACCCGGTCAACGGCTGCGAGCAGGACGTTGCTTCGGACCCGACCCACTGCGGCAGCTGCAACACCGTGTGCAACACGACGAACGGCAAGGCGGCCTGCGTGGCCGGGCAGTGCGCGATCACGTGCAACCCCGGATACGGTAACTGTAATGGCATTGCCAGCGACGGCTGTGAGACCAATCTGGACACGAACACGAGTCACTGTGGCAACTGCTCGACCGCATGCAGCACGAACCACGCGACGCCGACGTGCAGCAGCGGAAAGTGCGCGCTGACCTGCCAGGGCAGTTGGCGCGACTGCAACGGCGTGGTGTCCGACGGCTGCGAAGCCAATCTGGATACCAATCCGAACCACTGCGGCAGCTGCGCGAAAGCGTGCAGCACGAACAACGCGACGCCAACCTGTAGCGGCGGATTATGTGTGCTGTCCTGCAAGGGGGCCTGGCGCGACTGCAACGGCACGGAATCCGACGGTTGCGAGATCAACACGGGCACGGACGTGAGCCACTGTGGCGGCTGCTCGTCTGCGTGCAGTGGCAATCACGGTACCCCGTCCTGCAGCGGCGGAGCCTGTAGCATCAAGTGCAGCAGTGGGTACGGCAACTGCGACGGCAATGCCAGCAACGGCTGCGAGACCAACACGACGAACAGCACGGGCAACTGCGGCGCCTGCAACTACAAGTGCGGCGACCACGTGCAGAACGCCAGCGGGGTCGCCTGCTCGGGCAGCGCGTGCACCTACACCGGCTCCTGCAGCAGCGGTTTCGGGGACTGCACGGGCGGCAAGGTCGACGGCTGCGAGACTCCGCTGAACACGACAACGAACTGCGCGGGGTGCGGCACGGCGTGCAGCCCTGCGCATGGCACGGGTACCTGCAGCACCGGAACCTGCGCGATCGCGAGTTGTACGGCTCCGTACAAGGATTGCAGCGGCGGCGTGGGCAATGGTTGCGAGACGAACACCAGCAGCAGCACGGACAATTGCGGCGCCTGCGGCTACATGTGCAGCGCCCACGTGCAGAACGCCAGCGGGGTTGCCTGTTCGGGCAGCGCGTGCACGTACACCGGCTCCTGCAGCAGCGGTTTCGGGGACTGCACGGGCGGCAAGGCCGACGGCTGCGAAACGCCGCTGGACACCACGTCGAACTGCGGATCCTGCGGCAACAACTGCACGACGAATGTAGTCCACGCGAGCGGTGTGGCGTGCGGCGCGGGCGGGACCTGCACGTACACTGGCTCCTGCAGCGCGGGCTGGGAGGATTGCATTGGGGGCAAGGCCGACGGTTGCGAGACAGATCTGACGGCGGTGACCACGTGCGGGAGCTGCAGCAACGACTGTACGGCAAAGGTCGCGCACGCAAGCGGGGTGACGTGTGAGGCGGGGGGCACATGCAGCTACACCGGCGCCTGCGCGGCGAACTGGGATGACTGCAACAAGGACAAGACCGACGGCTGCGAGACGGATCTAACCACGGACACCGATTGCGGAGTGTGTGGCGGCAAGTGCGTCGGCGGGCTGTCCTGCAAGCAGAGCGCCGGCGTCTACGCCTGTTCCCCGTGAGCCACGCCGCGGCGCGGCATCCAGCGCTTTTGCTGGAAATCGGTCGGCCGGGCGCAGCGCCGGGCAGAAAGGCCCCATCGCCAGGCCCGCTCGAAGTACGCGCAGCTCTGTAGTACAGTTGTCGGCATGCGTCGGGCGCTTTGGCTTGTTCTGGTGGCTTGGTTTGGAATCGCTGCCTGCAGCGTGAACACCGAGGCGACCGGTACCGGCACCTCGCCTGACGCGGGTGCCGCGGGCGGCACGGGTGGAACCGGCGGTACCGGCGGAGGGACGGGCGGCTCCAACTGCTTTCCCACCTCCGAGCAGAAGTTCTGCGGCGCCAGTTCCTGCCCGTCGAAGACCGACCCGGCATTCGGTTGCGGGCAGTCGTCCTGCGCTGCGTGCTCGGTGCCCAACGCCATCGCGGATTGCGCGTCCGATGGCACCTGCGGCCTGCAGAGCTGCAACCCCGGGTTCAGCGACTGCGACGGCGACGCCGCCGACGGGTGCGAGGTCAACACCGGCGCCGACCCCAAGAACTGCGGTGCCTGTGGCAATGACTGCTTTGCCAAAGGCGCCACGACGAACTGGGTGTGCAACCAGGGCTCGTGCGAGGTGTCGAACTGCCCCACCGGGAAGGGCGACTGCAACAACGATTCGACGGACGGTTGCGAGACCGACCTGACCTCGGATCCGAACAACTGCGCCTACTGCACGGGCGACTGCTCCACCGTGCAGCACGCCACGCCCTCCTGTACGAACAGCAAGTGCGGCTACACCAAGTGCGACGCGGGGTGGGCCGACTGCGACGGCGACCCGACGAACGGCTGCGAACAGGACATCGCGAGCGATCCGAACCACTGCGGCGCCTGCGGCACCGTGTGCAGCAGTACGAACGGGACTCCGGGCTGCGTCGCCGGGCAGTGCACCATCACGTGCACCCCTGGATCCGGCTACGGTAACTGCAACGGCCCAGCCAACGACGGTTGCGAAACGCCTCTCACCACAACGAGCAACTGCGGGGGTTGCAAGAACGTCTGTAGCACGAAGAATTCGAAGCCTACCTGCGACAGCGGGAGCTGCACGGTCCACTGCAATAGCGGGTTCGCGGACTGCAACGGCACGGGAAGCGACGGCTGTGAGGTCGACTTCTCCCGGGTGAAGACGTGCGGCGGCTGCGGCAATGACTGCACTTCAAAAGTCGCGCACGCGACGGCGACGTGCGACAAGGGCGCCTGCAGCTACTCCGGGGCCTGCGCGCCGGGCTGGGGCGACTGCAGCGGCGGCAAGGCCGACGGCTGCGAGACGCCGCTGAACACCACGAGTTACTGCGGCGCCTGCGGCACCAATTGCAACGGGGTGCAGCATGCGACCGCGATCTGCTCGTCCGGAAGCTGCAGCTATTCCGGGAGCTGCGCGCCGGACTGGGGCGATTGCAACGGCGACAAGTCGGACGGCTGCGAGAAGAATGTCGCGGGCGACGTGAACAACTGCGGAAGCTGCGGCTACAAGTGCAGCGACTATGTGCAGCACGCAGGCAACGTCGGCTGCGACGGCAGCGGGGCATGTACCTACACCGGGTCGTGCAGCAACAACTGGAAGGATTGCGACGGCAACAAGGCCAATGGCTGCGAGGTGGACCTGACCCAGCTGACGACCTGCGGCGCCTGCGGCAACGATTGCACGAAGAGCGTGCTGCACGTGTCCGCCAGCCAGATCAGCTGCGGGGCCGGCAACACCTGCACCTATTCAGGGAACTGCGACCAGGGCTGGGCCGACTGTGACGGCGACAAGTCCAACGGCTGCGAGGCGGACCTGCACAGCACCACCACCTGCGGCAACTGCAACACCCAGTGCCCCACCAACAAGGTCTGCAAGGACCAGGGTGGCTGGAGCTGTCACAACCCCTAGAGCGCGTCCTCGACGAAGTCGAGGCGGTCCTTGCCGAAATACAGCTCCCCGCCGACGATGAACGTGGGCGCCCCGAACAGGCCCCGCTGCTGGGCCTCCGCCGTGGCGTCCTTGAGCGCCTGCTTGATCGCGGGATCCTGCGTGCGCCCGAGCAGCGCGGCGCCGTCGAGACCGAGCTGGCCCAGGATACTCCGCAGCACCTCGGCGTCGGAAATGTCGCGGTCGTCCACCCAGTAGGCGCGGTACGTCGCCTCCACGAACGGTCGCACGTCGCGCTCGTCGGCCGAGAGCGCCAGGACGGTCCGCAGCGCGGCGACGGTATTCATGGGAAAGCGGGTAGGGAAGCGGAACGGGATGCCATACTTCGCGCTCCAGCGCTGCATGTCCTCGAGGCTGTTCGCCGACTTGGCCGGGCTGGTCATGCCCGGGGTCATGTTCACGTCGAGCGCCTTGAACAGCCCGCCCAGCAGGAACGGCTTGTAGACGATGTGCGCGGCGTGGCGCTCGGCGAGTGCCGGCAGCTGCATCGCGGCGAAGTAGGCGTTGGGGCTAGAGAAGTCGAAGAAGAACTCGATCGTTTTCGGCATGAGGTCCTCGCTGGATACCTGGGCCCTAGTGGCTGCCGGCTCAACGCAAGGCTCGGCCGACGAGATCGCGCGCCCCGTCTACGATGTCTTCTTCGCCGACGAGCACCAGGTTGGCAGCTTCGCCCAGCGGGATGTAGCAGTCGGCCGACGTGACGCGGGCGAAGCGGGCCGGAGTCCCGGCGTCGAGCAGCGCCGCAGCCAGGGCCTCGGAGACGCTGCCGCTCCGGCGGCATTCGTCGACCACGAGCAGCCTGCCCGTCTGCTCGGCGTGCGAAAGCACGTCCTCGATCGGAAGCGGCGCTAGCCAGCGCAGGTCGAGGACCCGCGCCTGGATTCCGTGTTCGCGTTCGAGGCGCGCCGCGGCCCTGAGGCTCATCCAGACGCCATTGCCGTAGCTGGCGATCACGAGGTCCCGGCTGCTCTCGCGGTAGAGCCGTGCGCGACCGACGGCTGCGGCGCCAGCCGGCGCCGGCGCGGACCACGCCTGGTCTCCGCTCTCGTAGAGATCACGGCTGTGGTAGAGCGCGATCGGTTCGATCATGACCACCACGCGTCGCGCGTGTCGGGCCAGGGCGAGGCCGGTCCGGTACAGCCCCATCGCGTCGTCGCCGCGGGCCGGGACCCCGATCACGATGCCCGGGATGTCCCGCAGCACTGCCAGGGAATTGTCGTTGTGGAAGTGTCCGCCGAAGCCCTTCTGGTAGGCGAACCCTGCGATGCGCAAGAGCATCGGGTTGTCGTACGCGCCGTTCGAGAAAAACTGCATCGTCGCGGCTTCGCCGCGCAGCTGGTCCTCGGCGTTGTGCAGGTAGGCGAGGTACTGGATCTCGGGGATCGGCAGAAGGTCGAGCGTGGCAGTCCCGAGCGCGAGCCCGAGGATGGTCTGCTCGTCGAGCAGCGTGTTGAAGACGCGCGCCGGACCGGCGCGGGACATCAGGCCCTTTGTGACGCCGTAGACACCGCCTTTCTTCGCGACATCCTCGCCGAACACGATCGCTTCGGGATAACGGTCGAGGGCCTCGGCAAGGACCGAGTTGAGGCCCTGGGCCAGGGTGAGCGCTCCCGAAGGCAGCGAGCCGAGCGCCCGCGTGGCTTCTGTCTCCACACCCTCGTCCACGGGATGTGCCAGCGCCAGCTCCACCTGCGCCAGCGTTTCCAGCCGGGCCGAGCCCGCGGCGCGCGTCGCTTCGGCGGAGACGCGATCGGCGGCGTTGCGCTCCAGCGCGATCACCTCGGCCGAATCGAGCAGCCCCGCGTCGATGAGCTGCATCGCGGCGCGCAGCACCGGGTCGCGGCCTTCCGCCTCTTCGAGCTCGTTCGGCGTGCGGTAGACTGCGTCCACGTCGCTGCCGGCGTGTCCGAGCAGCCGCACGCACTCCAGGTGCAGCACGGCCGGGCGCCGCGTCCGGCGGCAATGTTCCAGGGCTGCCTCGGCGGCGCGGAAGCTGCCACCGAGGTCCCAGCCCTGGGCGTGGAAGTAGTCGAGGTGCGGCAGGGCGCGTAGGCGCTCCTCTACCCAGCCGTGCGGCGTGCGCACACTGATGCCGAGTCCGTTGTCCTCGCACACGAAAAGCAGCGGCAGGGTCAGCCGCTGGTGCACGACCCAGCCGGCGGAATTGAGCGCGCCCTGGGCCGTGCTGTGGTTCAGGCTCGCGTCGCCGAAGCTGGCAGAGTGCGACGGCGTCCTTCGGCGCGGCAGGCTCGAGCCCGAGGCGCGGGCGGCGTTCCAGTGCGAACGCGAGCCCCACGGCCCGCGGCAGGTGCGAGGCGATGGTGCTGGTCGAGGGGATCATGCCCAGGTGCCGGCCGCCGAACACCTTGTGCCGACCTCCGCTCGTCGGCTCCTCGCTCGAAGCGACCAGCGACAGCGCGATGTCGCGCACGCTGTCGACACCCGGAACCTGTCGCGCGCGCTCGAGCTGCAGCGCCGCGCTGCGGTAGTGCACGATGGCCGGATCGCTCGGGCCGCGTGAGGCGGCCGAGCACCGCGTTCGCCTCGTGCCCGGTGCTGCAGATCGTGTAGTGGCCGTGGCCGGCCGCGCGCAGCTCGTGCGCCGCGCGGTCGAGGTGGCGCGCGAGCAGCATCGACTCCATGAGCTCGCGCGCCTCGCCGGCGCCGAACGGCAGCTCCGTCGGTGTGCCGGGCGCGTAGGCGGTGATCTGCTCGCGGAACCGGCCGATCAGGCGACGCATGCGCTCGAGCGACATACGGCGCAGTTACCAGCACTCGGCCCCGCTGTCACCACGTCCCGCAGGTCTCGGCAAAACGGGCGCGGAGGGCCGGCGTGACAGCCGCCGGCCCCCGGAAACCCGCTCAGGCCATCTGCGGCAGCGCGGACAGCGATTGCTCCAGCAGCGTGGTCGTCGTAGTCGCGATCCTCGAGCTTGCCGGCGAAGTAGTCCATGTAGGCCGTCATGTCGAAGTGGCCATGTCCGCACAGGTTGAACAGGATGACCTTGGACTTGCCTTCCTTCTTGCAGCGTAGCGCTTCGTCGATCGCGCCCTTGACCGCGTGGTTCGCTTCTGGTGCGGGCAGGATGCCCTCGGTCCGCGCGAACTCCACGCCGGCCTCGAAGCACTCGGTCTGATGGTAGGCCTTCGAGCGGATCAGCTTCAGCTCCTGCAGGTGGCTGATGATCGGTGCCATGCCGTGGTAGCGCAGGCCGCCGGCGTGGAACCCCGGCGGTACGAAGGCCGACCCGAGTGTGTGCATCTTCACCAACGGCGTGAGGTGCCCCGTGTCGCCGAAGTCGTAGGCGTACTTGCCGCGCGTGAGCGTCGGGCACGCCGTGGGCTCGCAGGCGATGATGTCGACCTTCTTGCCGCCGCGCAGCTGCTCGCCGAGGAACGGATGGACCAGCCCGGCAAAGTTGCTGCCGCCGCCCGTGCAGCCCACGAGCACGTCCGGGTAGTCGCCCGCCATCTCCATCTGCAGGAGAGCCTCTTCGCCGATGATCGTCTGGTGGAGCAACACGTGGTTGAGCACGCTGCCGAGTGCGTACTTCGTGTCGTCGTGTGTTGCCGCGATCTCCACCGCCTCGCTGATCGCGATGCCAAGGCTTCCGGTGGTGTCCGGATCCTTTTCCAGGATAGCGCGCCCAGCCTGGGTCTCGCGGCTGGGGCTCGCGACGCATTCGGCTCCGTACGCTTCCATCAGGGCCTTGCGGTACGGCTTCTGTTGGAAGCTGACCTTGACCATGAACACCTTGATGTGAATGCCGAACAATGTGCCCGCAAAGGACAGGGCCGAGCCCCACTGGCCCGCTCCGGTTTCCGTCGAGATGCGCTTGATGCCCGCTTCCTTGTTGTAGAAAGCCTGCGGCACGGCGGTATTCGGCTTGTGGCTGCCCGAGGGGCTGACGCCCTCGTACTTGTAGTAGATGCGCGCGGGCGTATCGAGCGCCTGCTCCAGGCGACGCGCACGGTAGAGCGGGCTCGGCCGCCACTGGCGGTAGATGTCGCGGATCGGTTCCGGGATCTCGATGTGGCGCTCGGTGCTCACCTCCTGCTGGATGAGGGCCATCGGGAACAGCGGCGCCAGATCATCGGGACCTATCGGCTGGCCCGTGCCCGGGTGAAGCGGCGGCGGCAACGGCTCGGGCAGGTCCGCCGCGATGTTGTACCAGTTCTTCGGCATCCGGCTCTCTTCGAGCAGGTACTTCACGTTGTCTGACATGATGCTTCCCTTTCCGCGTTTCCCTCGCGCCCCCGCGCTCCCCAAAGACCCGACTCTGGAGGGTCCCGAGAGCGGAGTCCAGCATCGATGCAGCGCGTCATGACAATCGCCGGACGCGAGCGCTTGCCGCGACGCGAAAGGCGAGCGACTCTGTTGGGGTGACGGATCGGGCTGACGAAGCCGAGTCCGGATCGGCTCTTGCCGAGCCTGGCGAGGAGCCCACGGTAGTCGAGGGGGCGGTGCTGTCTTCCCCGATGTCGGTGCGGGAGCCGCCTGAAGTCGAACCCAGCGACAACAGCGGCACGCTGTCCGGCGGCGGACTCACCGGCACACGAACCGGCGGTACGAGCGTCGGTACCAGCATCATCACGACCGCGCCGTCCATCCTCCGGGCGGAAGAGCTCGGCCGCACCCGCGCGTTGATGCGACTGGTGGCGCTGGCCGCTGCGGCGGGTCTGGTCGCCATCTGGCTGCCCGAGCGCATCTCGCCCGGCCGCATGCTGGCTACGATTGTGGTCGGCGTTACCTTCGTCGTCACGTTGTGGCTGCTGGTCGAGTTTCGCGACCCGGAGCGCTACGATCGACGCAAGGTGCTGGTGCAGGGGCTGCTCTGCGCTGCCAGCATCCTGGCCGTCGCGTTCTATGTCGGCGTGTTCTCGCCCGCCGTCATGGCCCTGTGCGTGGGCATCTACTTCTTCGGTCTCGGCGACTCGGCGACCGCCGGCTGGGCGGTCTTTCTGGCTTGCGCCATCGGCTACTTCGCGCTTGCAGCGCTTGCGATGGCGGGACTGATCCACACCGACCAGTCCGTGCTCGCCTTGAAGCAGCCGGAGCTCGCCTCGATGGTCGCGACGACGGGCGTTGCCGAGGTGCTCCTGCTGGCGACGTTCTGGATGGCGCGCCAGAGCCGCCGGGCGACCCTGGGAGCTTTCGACCGGCTCGAGAAGGCGGCGCGACAGATCAAGAAGCGGGACGCGCTGCTCGACGAGGCGCGCGCGGACATCGAGCGTGCGGGCGCCGCCCTTCTCGGGCGGTACTCCGGACATCGCCTGGGCGGGTTCGAGGTGATCGAGATGATCGGCCGCGGCGCCATGGGCGAGGTGTACCGGGCCAGGGAAATCGAGACCGACAATCTCGTCGCGCTCAAGTTCCTGCATCCCATGGTGCTCGAGGATCCCGCGCATCTGGCGCGCTTCCTCCGCGAGGCCGAGATCTCGAGCGCGCTGAAGTCGGAACACATCGTGCGCGTGTCCGGCACCGGCACGGCACCCGACGGAGCGCCGTACATGGTGATGGAGCTCCTGCAGGGTAACGACCTGGCGTGGCACCTCAGGCAGAAGAAGCGTCTCGGTGTCTCGGCGACTCTCGAGCTCGTGCGCCAGGTGGCCGACGCCCTGACGGCTGCAGACGAAGCGGGGATCGTGCATCGGGATCTCAAGCCGCAGAACCTCTTCTACGCCGAGTTGACCAGCAGGCGCGTGTGGAAGGTGCTCGATTTTGGCGTCTCGAAGATAAACGACGTGGCGAGCACACTGACGCAGGGTGCCGCGGTCGGCACGCCGAGCTACATGTCGCCCGAACAGGCGCGCGGGCAGGAGGTCGACCATCGCGCCGACGTGTTCGCGCTCGGCGTCGTCGCGTATCGGGCGATGACAGGTCGACCGGCGTTCACCGCTCCGGATAGCGTGACCACGCTCTACAACGTCGCCCACGTGCAGCCGGTGCGACCCGGCGAGCTGGTACGGGTCACCGACGACGTGGAGCGCGTGCTGGCCCTGGTGCTGGCCAAGGAGCGAGAGCGGCGGTTCTCGTCGGCGAGCATGTTCGCCCTGGCGCTGCGCGACGCTGCGCGCCAGCGGCTGGACGAACGGCTGAGGCGCGACGCCGACGCTCTCCTGGAAGAGCACCCGTGGGGCACCGACGACCTCGTGCTCCGGCGTTCGGCGTAGCGGCGGCGGCTAGTGCTTGGCGACCAGCGTGACGCCAGCGACGACCAGCGCCATGCCGAGCCACATGCGCGTGTTGATCACGTCGCCGAACACGAAACGGCTGGCGAGCGGCACCGCGACGTAGACCAGCGCGATGAAAGGCGCGGCCACCGCCAGCGGAGTCCGTTTGAGCACGACGAGCCAGGCGAGCACGCTGACCGCGTACGCGCAGAGCCCCGCCATGAACCAGGGGCTCGCGACGAGCGAGATGGGACGAGTGGGCTCGGCGCCGGTCAGGGCCGCCTTGCGCAGCAGGAGCTGCGCGCTCCCGTTCATCACCACCGTGACCAGCGCGAAGGCGACCGCCACCGCGTTCACGGAAGCAGCTCCAGCAACTTGAGCGCGCCGAGCTTGACGGCCGAGCGGTGGTGCGAGGCCTCGGTACGGGCCAGCACCTCGTCGCGGTGGGCCAGGTACCAGTCGTAGGATTCGGCGATCATCTCGGCGTTGGAATAACGCGGCTGCCAGTCGAGCTCGCGGCAGGTGTGACTCACGTCGAAGTACATCTCGCGGCCGTACATCAGCGAGTGGTAGTCGCCGAGCGGCGACAGCCGAAGCTTGCTGGTGAGCTTCATGGCGAGCTGCGTGGAGCGGAACGGTAGCGAGCGCACCGGGCTCCGGGTGCCGGCGTGCCGCACCAGCCCCTCGAGTAGCTCGCGCATGCTGCCGAAGCGGTCCGTGCCCACCAGATACGTTGCCGAGCCGCGGCGCTGGTCCGCCAGCAGACACGCCGCGGCAAGGTCGTCGGCGTGCACGAACTGGTAGCGGTTGTCGCCCTTCCCGAGCAGATACAGCGGGCGTCCGCGCCGCACCCACTCGAACAGGATCTGGAAGATCCCGAGCCGGCCGTGGCCGAGCACGGTGCGCGGTCGGATGATCGCGACGTCGAGGCCGCGTCGCACGAAGCGCCGGGTCAATCGCTCGCCGGCCAGCTTGGCCTTGCCGTACGCCTCGCGCGGCCTCGGGCGCATGCCGATCGTGACGGGATTGCGACGCGGCACGCCGTAGACGGCGCTGGACGACACGAGGATCACCTTGCGCACCTTCTCGCGCGCCGCCGCCTCGAGCACCCGCTTGGTGCCGCCGACGTTGACCGACCAGAACTGCTGTCGGTCCTTGGCGAGCGGCACCTGCGCCACGTTGTGATGCACGACCTCCACGCCATCCATGACCTGGCGCACCGTGTCGCGGTCGCGCACATCGCCGCGGATGTACTCGACCTCCCGTGGTCGGTCGGGGTTGTCCACGAGGTCGAGCACCCTGACCTGGTCGCCGCGTTCGAGCAGCCGCTGGACGATGATCTCGCCCAGGTAGCCCGAACCGCCGGTGACGAGCGTGCGCATCGGCTAGATGTCGACGCCCACCGACCGGCACCACTCGATCGAGCGGCGCATGCCCTCTTCCAGCTCGATTTCCGGCGAATAGCCCAGTTCCTGTTGCGCCTTCTCGATGGAGACCGCAATCGACGCGGCCAGCTCGCCGGCCACGTGCATGTCCTGCCAGTACAGCCCCGCCATCTGCATCAGCGAGTCGGCGAAGCGCGCCACGTCGCAGCCCACGCGCGGCAGGTAGCGCGGACGGATGCTCACGCCGAGCAGGCGGCCCACTGTCTCGAGGATCTCGATGAAGGAATAGGGACGGCGGTCGGCGATCCAGTACGTCTGCCCCGCCGCGCGGTCGACATCACGCGCGAGCAGGAGACCCTGCACGGTGTTGTCCACGTAGCTCATGCTGCGCAGGTTGTCGCCTTTGCCGAACACGAGCGGGTGGCCGCCCTTGATCATCTTGAAGAAGCGCGTCTGGCGCAGCGGCTGGTTCGGTCCGTAGAACCAGCAAGGGCGCAGGATCACCGCTTCGATGCGTCCGGCGCGGTGCGCCTCCAGCACTGCCCACTCGCTCTGCAGCTTGCTCAGGCCGTAGTTCAGATACGGTCGCGGCGGGTCGTCCTCCACCATGAGTCGCGTGGGATCCACGTTGAGGCCCGCAGGCGAGTTCGAGCTCACGTAGATGAAGCGCTTCACTCCCGCGGCGATCGCCGCTGAAAGCAGATTCCGCGTGCCCTCGACGTTGATGCTGTAGAGCTCCTCGATGCGGCGCGGATGCACGATGCCGGCGCAGTGGAACACCGTCTCGATGCCGTCGAAGACGCCGTGCGGAAGCCGCCGATCGCGTAGGTCGGAGAGCGCGACCTGGACGTCGCCGAGCTGTTCGAGATGCTGGGTATCGCTGCCCGGGAGCGCGAGGACGCGAACCGGTTCGGGCCGCTGATCCACCGGTCCGGTCTTCATGCCGCGGGCGAGAGCCTCGACGAGGCTGCTGCCGAGCCAGCCCGGGGCTCCAGTAACGAGTGCGCGAGTGCCTGTCATTTTTCGAGCTATCCTGCCGCGGGTCTGAATAGCGTTCTCCAGGCGGCCGAACAAGGGGGGCGCGCGATCCAGGGGCCGCGGATCCGGCGGTTCGGGCTGACAACGGTCAGTTCGTCGACTTCCGCTGGCGGCGACGGGCGGACGCTCCCAGCACGCGCTCGTCGCCCTGGCGCCGCGTCGTGCCTTCCCGGTCCAGCTGCTCCAGTAGCGGAATGGCCTGCTTGCGCGAGACGCCCGCCAGCTCCTTGAACGCCGGCACCCCGAGCGTCGCCTGCGTCTCGAAATAGGCCGAGAGCCGGTCGCGCAGCGCTTCGAGGTGGCGCTCGGAGAACCACAGGCCAGCGAGGCGGCGGGCGCTGCCGCTCCTGGCGAGACGGCCCAGCGCTGCGCGCGTTGCCTCCGGCGGCTCGCCGTTGGTGGCGACGAGTGCCGTTTCGCTGATGCCCTGGAGCCCGGCGCCGTCGATGGCCTCGTACAGCTGGGCAGCGCTCTTCTGCGCGACCGGCGCGGAGCGCTCGGCGAATCCGGGCAGGCACCCGAGCCCTCCGTCGAGCTCGAGCAGACGCCCGCTCTCCACGGCGCGCCGCAGACAGAGCTCCGCTACTTCGCGTCCTGCGCGCCGCGCCAGCTCGGCGCGCAGGGTCTCCAGTGATTGTCCCGACTCGTGCGGCTGCGAGTCGTGGAACGACTGCACGCGAGCGAGCAGCACACCGACCAGTTCGTCCAGGGCTCCGGTCGTGGTCCACAGCGCGCCGCCGTCGAGCGCGACCGCGCCGCTCTTGTTCGCCGTGCCGCCGAGCGTGCGGGTCACGCGGCCCGGCGCAAGCCCCAGCCGGCGCTCCACATCGGCCGCGTCGATGGGACGGGGCGCGGCGATCTGCATCAGGCCGGTCAGCGCCTCGCCCACAGCGCCGCTCTGCACGGCTTCGAGCGTGCGCGCGCGGAGCTCATGAGCGCCCGCCTTGTTCCGTCGCGGCGGGCGCGGAGCCGCCGCATCCAGCACCCGGCCGCCTCCGAGCACCGCACCGTGCTCGCGCGTCGCGCGGAATCCCCGGAGCACGACGCCCACGCCGCCCTCGCAGGGCAGCGGATGGTCGAGCGCGAGATGAGCCAGCCCTTCGCCGAGTGCGGTCACGCGCCCGCCCGTCCGCGCGGTGCCGATGTACACCTGCACTGGGCTCCTGTCGCCCAGGTCGCGTTCGCAGCCGGGCAGCGCCCTGAGCGAGATGTCCAGGCTGTCTGAACGGCACAGAGCGGAGTCGGCCGTCACGACGTTGCCCCGCCCGACGCCCTTCACCTCCACGCGCGCGAGGTTCACCGCCACGCGCGTTGGCGCCGACGCCTGTTCGACCTGGCTTCCGTGGATTTCCAGCCCGCGGACGGTGCTGGCCGTCACGCCGCGCTCGCCTGCGACGAAGAGCTCCTGTCCGGCAAGAAGCCGTCCGCGCGTCAACGTGCCGGTGACGACCGTGCCCGCACCCCGCACCGAGAACACGCGATCGACCGGAAGCCACAGGCGCGCGCTCTCCTGGTGGCGGGGGAGCGCGGAGGCGAGCTCGACGAGTGTGCTCCGGAGCTCTTCGATGCCCTGGCCGGTCCCGGCCGACGTGTGCACGATGCGCGCCGCCGGCAGCCCGAGCGCGGCGAGCGCGTCCCGCACGTCGCTCGCGGCGAGCTCCAGCATCTCGTCGTCCACCAGATCACACTTGGACAGCGCCACGATCACGCGGTCGATGCCCAGAAGCGAGCAGATGTGCAGGTGCTCGAGGGTCTGCGGCATCACGCCGTCGTCCGCAGCGACCACGAGCAGCACGGCGTCCACGCCTCCGACACCCGCAATCATGGCGTGCACCAGCTTCCTGTGGCCGGGCACGTCGATGAAGCTGATGCCGGTGCCAGGCAGCTCGGCAAAGCCGAGCTCGATGCTGATGCCACGGCGCTTCTCGTCGGGCAGCCGGTCGGTGTCCGTGCCGGTCAGGGCGCGCATCAGTGCGGTCTTGCCGTGGTCGACGTGTCCCGCCGTCGCGATCACGACACGCTGCTCTTCCTGGGTCACGCGCGGCTAACCTACCACGCCCTCGTCGATCCACACGGGTGGCCGCAGCTTCGTTGCCCGCGCTAGCCGCCCAGCGCCACGCCTAGCAGCGTTCCGATCCCGAAGGTAACGGCGGCGGCGCACAGCCCGATGACGAGCTGGCGCGTGCCGCTGAACAGCACGCTGCGGCCCGTGAAGAGCGTGATGGCGGCTCCGGTGCCGAACAGCGCGGCGGCGCTGAGCGCGATGCTGGCCATCACGGCCCAGTGTCGCGCCAGCACGAAATACGGAAGCACCGGCACGATCGCCCCGAGGCAGAACAGCACGAAGGAGGTGATCGCTGCGGTGCGGGCCGAGCCGCCGAGCTCGTCGGGATCGATGCCGAGCTCCTCACGGGCCAGCGTATCGAGCGCTTGCTTGGGATCCTGCATCACGCGGCCCGCCACGGCCCTCGCCTGCTCCTCGCTCAGGCCCTTGGTCTGGTAGATGAGCACCAGCTCCTCTTTCTCCTCGTCCGGCACGGCCGAAAGCTCGCCCTTCTCGGTCGCGATCTGCTTTTCATACAGCTCGCGCGAGCTCTGCACGCTCAGCCACTCGCCCATGGCCATGGAGCACGAGCCCGCGAGCAGTCCCGCAACGCCTGTGATGAGCACCGTGCGCCCGGAGAACGCTGCGCCGGCCGCGCCCATCACCAGGCTCAGGTTCGACACCAGCCCGTCGTTGAGCCCCAGCACGGCTGCACGCAGCGCGTTGCCGCCCGTGGCCTTGTGGCGCCCCTCGAGCCGCGAAATGGTGCCGCCGGTGATGCCCGGAGCGCCGGACAGGGCGTCCAGCAGCCGCGCGTGGGACTGCTCCTCCGCGGGCATGCCCGCGCCGCGGGCATCGGCCTGTGCGTCGTAGCGGCCGCTGTCAATCTTCTCCAGCGTGCGCGCCGTGGGCAGCACCAGGTCTGGTCCGAAGCGGCGGGCCAGACGGATCAAGACACGCGTCCGGAATCCGACGCGTTGGGGCGGCAGTCTTCTGCCGCTCTTCTCGAGCTTCTGTTTCCAGAAGTCGGCGTGTGCTTCCTCCACGCCCGCGAGACGCATGTAGACCCGGGAGAGCCGCTCGTCTTTCTCGATATCGGCCAGCGCGCGGTACAGCGCGGCGCTGTCGAGCTCGCCCTGCAGGTTGTCGTGGTAGCGCTCGATGCTCTTCGGCTTGGACATCTTGCGGACCGCTCCCCCCGGTTGTGTGGCGGAAGCGCACGAGAATCGAACTCGCCTGGGACGGGCCGAACCCGCCCCACACCGGTTTTGAAGACCGGGGGCTGCACCAGCATACCGAGCGCTTCCGCCCGGATATTCCCCCAGGGCGGGCCGCTTGGCCAGTCCTCCTGGCGGATTCAGGCCGTTTCCGATTCCCGGAGCCCTAGCTCGTGGATCATGCGGTCGCGCATCACGAACTTCTGCATCTTGCCCGTGACGGTCATCGGGAACTCCGTCACGAAGCGGATGTAGCGCGGCACCTTGTAGTGCGCGATCTGCCCGCGGCAGAAATCGCGGACCTCGTCTTCGGTGATCTGCGCACCCTCGCGGAGCTGGATCCAGGCGCACAGCTCCTCGCCGTATTTCGGATCCGGCAGGCCGAACACCTGCACGTCCTGCACCTTCGGGTGGCGGTAGAGGAACTCCTCGATCTCCCGCGGGTAGACGTTCTCGCCGCCGCGGATCACCATGTCCTTCAGCCGCCCGACGATATTGCAGTAGCCCTGCTCGTCGAGCGTCGCGAGGTCGCCCGTGTGCATCCAGCCGGCGGCATCGATGGCTTCGCGTGTGCGCTCCTCATCGTCCCAGTAACCGCGCATCACCGAATAGCCGCGCGTGCACAGCTCGCCGCGCTCGCCCGGCGCCACCACGTGCCCGTCGAGATCGACGACCTTGACCTCGACGTGCGGATGGATACGCCCGACCGTGGACACTCGGAGCTCGAGCGGGTCGTCGGTGCCGCTCTGGAAGCTGACGGGGCTGGTCTCGGTCATGCCGTAGGCGATCGTCACCTCGGCCATGTGCATGCGGTCGATCACCCGCTTCATCACCTCGATGGGGCAGGGCGACCCTGCCATGATGCCGGTGCGCAGCGACGACAGGTCGTAGCGCTCGAAGTCGGGATGATCGAGCTCGGCAATGAACATGGTCGGAACGCCGTGTAGAACGGTACAGCGCTCGCGTTGCACCGTTTCCAGCACCGACAGGGGCTCGAACGCCTCGCCGGGGTAGATCATGGTCGCGCCGTGCGTGATGGCCGCCAGGTTGCCGAGCACCATGCCGAAGCAGTGGTAGAGCGGCACCGGGATGCACAGCCGGTCGTCTTCGGCGAGCTTCATCGCTTCGCCCACGAAGAAGCCGTTGTTGACGATGTTGAAGTGCGTCAGCGTCGCGCCCTTGGGGTAGCCCGTTGTGCCGCTGGTGAACTGGATGTTGATCGGGTCGTCCGGGGCGAGCTGTGCCCGCGAGCTCTGCGACACGGCGGCGCGTGACGTCCGTGGCGGCGGCCGCGATGTCGGCGAAACCGAGCATTCCGCGTGCAGGCTCGGCCCCGAGGTGCGCCACGGCCGAAAGTGCGGGCAGCCGCTCTGCGCGGAGCTGTCCGGGCGAAGCGCTGTCGAGCTCGGGCGCGAGCTCGCGCAGCATCGCTAGATAGTCGCTGCTCTTGAAGCGGTCGGCGGTGATCAGCGCCCGGCACCCGACCTTGGACAGCGCGTACTCGAGCTCCGAGACGCGATAGGCCGGATTGATGTTGACCAGGATCAGCCCCGCCTTGGCCGTGGCGAGCTGCGTGAGCACCCACTCGGCGCGAGTTCGGCGACCAGATGCCGACGCGATCGCCCGGCTCGAGCCCGAGGCCGAGCAGCCCCGCGGCGACCTCGTCCACCCTGCGCGAGAGCTGGCGATAGGTCCAACGCACGTCCTGGTGGCGCACCACGAGCGCCTCGCGATCGCCGAAGCGCTCCACCGCTTCGTCGAAGGCCTGCCCCACGGTCTGGTAGCGCAGCGGCGTCGGGCTCGTTCCGCACACATAGCTCTGCTCGAGTCGCTTCATGGATACCTCCCGGCGCCGCGTTCGCGCGGCAGAGCTCAACGTGCAGTCACGCCGATGATCGGTCAACACCTGGGAAGCTGGGACATTCCGGCTAGCGCTGGCCCATCATCCGCTGCACGCGCGCGGCCACGTCGTCCAACCAGGCGCCCATGTCGTCGCCGCTGGCCCCGCCGCCGCGTGTTGCCGCTCCGTCGGCGATGCGTGCGATGCGCGCTGCGGTTTCGCGATCCAGCGGCGCCATCTCGCGTTCCAGCTTGGCTAGAGCCTGGTCGAGCAGCGCACGGACCGTGTGCGCCGTTTCCAGTGGGCGTTCCGCGCCCTCCGGGCTCGAAAGCAGCCCCTCGGCGAGCTCGATCGCGTCCAGAGCCGCGCGTTCATGATCTGCCGGGTCGGTGGACACCAGCGCGAGCGGCGGCGACTCCGGGCGCGGAGGAGCGGCCTTCCTGCTGTCGACCCGCATGACCAGCTCCTCGGTGCCGATGCGGATCGTGTCGCCGTCCCGAAGCTCCCGCGGGCCACGCAGCTTCTCGCCGTTGAGCCGCGTGCCGTTCATGCTGCCGAGGTCCACCAGCTCGACGGCCGTCGGTTTGAGGCGCACCACGGCGTGGATGCGCGACACCTGCGCGTGCGGCAGATAGATCGCACACTCCTCGCTGCGACCGAGCAGCGTCTCGCGACGCAGCAGGGGATGGGCGATGCCGCGGTATTCGAGCCAGTAGGCCGTCATGCGGATACCACCTAACGGTGACGCAACGTGACCCCACATGTAAACCACCCTCTGCGGTGGGGGTCACCGGCGCCACGGGGCGCACCGGCCTAGCGGCCGGCGCGACGCGTTGCGGGACGGCCGCGGCGCCGTGATGCTCTGCCGGCACGCGCCGACAGCGCGCTCTCGGCTTCAGCGACGAGCTGTCGCGCATGCTCGCGGGCGCTCTCCGTCACCCGGGCTCCGCCCAGCATGCGGGCGAGCTCTTCCACGCGCTCTTCGCCCGGGAGCCGGACCACGCGCGTGGTGGTGCGCCCGGCCTGCGTGCGCTTGTCGACGCGGTAGTGCGCGTCGGCGAAGGCCGCGATCTGCGGTAGGTGCGTGATGCACAGCACCTGGTGCTGCTGCGCGGCGTGGCCGAGCCTCAGGCCGATCGCCTGCGCCACCGCACCGCCGACCCCGGCGTCGACCTCGTCGAACACATAGGTTGCTACCCGATCGTCGGCCGACAGCACGTTCTTCAGCGCCAGCAGCACGCGCGACAGTTCGCCGCCGGAGGCGACCCGCTCGAGCGGCGCCGGCGGCTCGCCCGGGTTGGCCGAGAACAGGAACTCGACGCGATCCAGCCCGCGCGGGCCGGGCTCGCCGTCGGGCAGCGCCTGCACGCGCGCCTCGAGCCGCGCGCCCGGCACGTGCAGTGCTTCCAGCTCCTGCTCCAGGGCCCGCGCGAGCCCGCCGGCCGCGCGCCGTCGCTTCTCGCCGAGGCCGCGTCCCAGCTCGACGCAGCTCTCGCGGAGCCCGCTTGCGCGTTGCTCGAGCTCGGCCAGGTGTTGTTCGGCGTTGTCCAGCGTGTCGAGCTCGTCCCGCATCGCGTCGAGCCGGGCGGCGAGCTCGTCGGGCTCCACGCCATGCTTGCGGCGCAGCGACTCGAGCTCGTGCATGCGCTCCTCGGCCTGCTCCAGCTCGCCGGGTTCGATCGAGAGCTCTCCGGCGAGTCCAGCGGCAAGGCGGGCGGCTTCTTCGCTGGCGATGCGCGCGGTGTCCAGCTGCTCCGCGATAGCCTGCAGACGCTCCGACTGGTCAGCCCCGCGGCGGGCACGCTCCGAGAGCACGCCCAGGCGACCGGCGATCGAGCCCTCCGCTTCGTAGAGCGCGTCCTGGGCCTCCTCGGCGAAGACCGCCCAGTGCTGCACGTCGCGCAGCAGCGCGACCCGCCGTCGGAGCAAGTCGTACTCGCCGGGCTCCGGCGCCACCCGCTCCATCTCGTCGATCTGGAAGCGCAGGTAGTCGGCGCGCTGGAGACCCTGCGCCGTGCGCGCGCCGAGCTCCTCCAGCGCCGCGACGGCGTCCCGCCATTTCCGGTACAGCTCCTCGTAGTCGGCGAGCTCGGCGTCGAGCCGCGCGTAGCCGTCGAGCAGCTCGAGATGACGCGCGACGTGCGTGAGCGAGTGGTGCTCGTGCTGGCTGCAGATGTCGATCAGGTGCTCGCCGAGCTCTCCGAGCACGCCCTGCGTGGTGAGCTGGGCCTGTGCGAAGCTGCGGCCGCGCCCCGACATCGGCACCACGCGCGAGAGCACAAGCGCCGCGGAGTCCTCGTCCGGGATCCCGCGTTCCGCGAGGACAGTCGCTACGCGCGCGGCCGTGGCGGCCCCCAGCTCGAACTGCGCGTCCACGCAGGCGGCCTCGGCGCCAGCCCGCACCAGCTCGGCACGGCCGCGCGCCCCGCGGAGCAGGGCCAACGCGTCCACGATGATCGACTTGCCGGCGCCGGTCTCGCCCGTCAGCACGTTCAGCCCGGACGACAGCTCCAGTGTCACGTCGTCGAGCAGCGCGAGACCGCGGATGCGGAGATAGGAGAGCATCTGCCGTCGTTATAGCCGGGCGCTCGCGCCCCGCCATCCCCTGAAATGACGGAAGGATGACAGCCAAGGTCAGGGGTGCTGGCTAACCTCGAGCTGCGATGATCGTGCTGGTTTTCTTCGTGCTGCACTGGCAGCTGTCGGTGTTCTTCCAGACGTTCTTCCTGCACCGCTACGGCGCCCACCGGCAGTTCAGCATGTCGAAGGGCTGGGAGCGCTTCTTCCACCTGTGTACCTATCTCTCGCAGGGCTCGAGCTTCCTCTCGCCGCGCGGCTACGCGATCCTCCACCGCATGCATCACGCCTACAGCGACACGGAGCGGGACCCGCACTCGCCGTGGAACTTCTCGAACGCGTTCAGCATGATGCTCGCGACCAAGAAGACCTATGACGACTACGCGTACCGGCGCGTCGATCCCGAGCCGCGATTCGAGGGCGGCACGCCCGAGTGGCCGCTCGTCGATCGTGTCGGCCAGAGCTGGGTCATGCGCGCTTTCTGGATTGCGGCCTACACGCTGTTCTACGTGAAGTTCGCCACGTCGCCCTGGCTGTTCGTGCTGCTCCCGATGCACTTCGTGATGGGGCCGATCCACGGCGCCATCGTCAACTGGTGCGGTCACAAGTACGGCTACCGGAACTTCGACAACGGCGACAAGTCGCTGAACACGCTGGTGTTCGACTTCGTCACGCTGGGCGAGCTGTTCCAGAACAACCACCACAAGTTCGGCATGAGCCCGAACTTCGCGGCGCGCCGTTTCGAGCTGGATCCGACCTACCAGGTGATGCGGCTGATGGCGCTCGTCGGCATCATCGACCTGCGCGGCGCGCAGCGCATGCGCTACCCCGCCGAGCGCCCAGCGCCGGCTCCGGTGACGTTGCCCTCCGCCTAGTCGCGGCGCGCGCGCCCTGCTCTCGCGCGATGCCTGCCGGTCGCGTCGCGCGTCCGCGAACGCGTTGTTCCTCCTGCGGAACAGAGAGTTGGGGATCGCGGCACTAGTCGCTAGGGGGGAACAATCCCCATGTATGGGGAAACGGACGGAGCGCGCGTCCGCGCCCGTCCTTTCCCGATAGGAGTTCCCATGAGCAGCATTGATCTGGCCCATTCGGCCATCCAGTTCTCGGTCCGCCACATGATGTTCGCCAAGGTCCGGGGCAAGTTCGACAGCTGGAACGCGGACCTGACGCTCGATCCCCACGAGCTCGTGAAGTCGGGCGTAGAGGCGACCATCGACGCGGGCAGCATCGACACAGGCGTCGCCGACCGCGACAAGCACCTGCGCTCGGCTGACTTCCTCGACGTCGAGAAGTACCCGCAGATCCGCTTCAAGAGCACCGCCGTGGAGAAGACCGGCGGCGCCTACCGCGTGAAGGGTGATCTGACCATCCGCGACACGACCCGCCCGGTCACGCTCGAGGTCGAGACACTCGGCACCGGCAAGGACCCCTGGGGCAACCAGCGGATGGGCTTTTCCGCCAAGACCAGCATCAACCGCAAGGACTTCGGGCTCAGCTGGAACCAGGCGCTCGAAACCGGCGGCGTGCTGGTGGGTGAAGAGATCAAGGTCGAGATCGAGACCGAGGTCGTGCTATCCGCGGCCCGGGAAAGCGACCGCCAGTCCGCCACCGCCTAGTCGCCGGAGCCAGAAAACGTAGTAAAATGTCACAAATATGTGGCATTTTGCTACGTTTCGGGCCAGGCCGTGACACAGGCCGCCAGGGACGGTAACCAAGTGGCCAACCGGCAGGTGCTCCGGGTCGGGGTGCCCTTCTGCCGGAATCCCTGGATATGTCCCGTCGACTTCTGGCTCTGGCGACTCTGCTCGCGTTTGCGGGCGGGTGCTCGCACCCCGACGCCTCGCAGGGCAGCGACACGAGCGCCACGCCGGATCTGCAGTCCGCGGCGCCTCCCAAGGCGTCGGTCGCGCCGCGCGCGAAGAAGCCCCAGGGGCCGGTCCCGAAGCGCCCGTACAACGTGGTGCTGATCATGATCGACGCCTTGCGGGCGGATATGCCGTGGAACGGCTACAAGCGGCAGATCGCGCCCTGGCTGACGGCGTTCGAGAAGCAGTGCACCGACTACACGCACGCCTACTCGCTGTCGAGCTACACGGCGAAGTCCGTCGCGCCCGCTCTGGTCGGCGAGTACCCGAGCGCGATGAAGCACGACGGCTACTTCTTCACGCACTGGATGAAGGACAACCTGTTCATCGGCGAGCGGCTGGAAAAGGCGGGCATGCGCACGCTGGCCGGTCAGGGGCACGGCTACTTCCTGCCCGCTTTCGGGCTGAACCAGGGCTTCGAGGACTACCGCCTGTTGCCGGGTACCCACCTCGACCTGACCGGCGTGCACAACATCACCAGCCCCGACCTGAACAAGCTCGCCAAGACGATGCTCTCGGATCCCGAGAACGTGGATCAGAAGAACGGCAAGCGCTTCTTCGCCTACTTCCACTTCCTCGATCCTCACTTCGTCTACATCAAGCACCCGGAGGATCCGGACTACGGCAACAAGCGCCGCGACCTGTACGACAACGAGGTGCACTTCACGGACCGCTGGGTCGGCAACTTGATCGACTGGGCGAAGAAGAAGCCCTGGGGCAAGAACACCGTCTTCATCATCACCGCCGACCACGGCGAGGGCTTCGGCGTGCACAACCAGTACCGCCACGCCTACGAGCTGTGGGAGATGCTGGTGCGCGTCCCGTGGTTCATCTGCGTGCCCGGCGTTCCGGGCCATCGCGTGGCCACGCCGCGCAGCGCCCTCGATCTGGCGCCGACCATCGCCGATCTGATGGGCGTGAAGGCCGACCCGCCCTTCCGCGGCAAGAGCCTGGTGCCCGAGGTGTTCGGCAAGCCCGAGCCGCCGCGTCCGGTGATCGTGGATCTGCCGCGTTGCAACCTGATGGACCGACGTCGTGGACTCATCTGGAAGGGCTACAAGCTGCTCGCCTTCGGCGACGACACCCGCTACCTGCTCTACGACCTCGACAAGGATCCGACCGAGCAGCACGACCTGGTCAAGAAGGAGCCGGCGAAGTTCGAGGAGATGAAGAAGCTCTACCAGAAGATTTCCGCGACGATCCCGAAGGTTCCGGTCGTGGGCGGCGCACCGCTCAAGGGCGCACCGCCGGGACAACGCTGGTAGTCACGGCGCACGGCGCCGTCGCGCCGGACGGCGCTCAGGGAAGACCGGCGAGGTCCGGGCCGGCGGGGTACTCGTAGCTGGTGTACTTGCCGTATCCGGTCACCTGCACCGAGAACGGCGCCGAGCCAGTCAACATGTGCAGTGCACCCGGTGTGGAGGTGAGGGGAATGTGCAGCGACGAATAGCTCGAAGTGCCGATCTGCGTTGGCGATGCGGCGACCGTCGAGCCGTCGAGGGAAATGGCCGTGCCGGAAGGCGCCACGACGTCGAGGAAGGTCGAGTCGTAGTCGGCGGCTGCAACGATCGCGTAGCTCTTGCGGTACTGCGCCACGGGCACGACGAAGGTCTGCGATGGGTCGCCTTCTGCGCTGCCCGCAGGCGCACTGGGGTCGAGGATCGCGCCGCCGGGCAGGATGGTCGCTACGCCGAAAGGCTGGTTGCCACGAACCTCGAACTCCTGGGTGGTCATGCCCAGCCCCACGACCTGCCCGGCGGAGAGCGTGGTGGGTGCGCCCGTCGGTGGTGTGCCGGATGGGTAGGTGAGCGACGTGTTGTCGACGTGGCCGTACAGTCGCACCAGGTGCCCTGCGGTAGTGCCGTGAGGACCAGATGGGACGTTGACGACGTAGTCGCGGCCCCAGGCGCGCGCCGGCAGCACGCTCTCCTCCAGGTGATCGCATGCCTGGATTCCGGTCGGAGCCTCCGCGCAGCTGATGCCGGAGATGACCTGGAGCGGCTTGTCCGAGCTTATCAGCGTGCCACTTGTGTCCGACGTGTCGGAGGAAGCCAGCGAGACCACATCGCCGGCGTTCATCGACAGCTGCACGGTGCCGCCCGCGGTCGCCGCCGGCACGCCGCCGCCCGCCACCACGTCTGCTGTCGACGAGAGCTGGACCGTGACGTGCGTGGCGTCCGCGGTGGCGGTGATCGAAACATACGGTCCAATCTTGGCCACGGACCAACCGGGGACTCCGGTGACGCGATAGGTCTTGCCGAGTGAAGCCGAAGGCAGAAGCAGCGATGCATCGTTCGAGAACGAGAAGCAACCGATGGGCGCCGCCGTGCTGCTGCAGGTCTGCGTCCCGGGGCACTTGGACCAGTCCTTGCCTGATGGGCCCCCAGCGCCCTGGTACTCGTAGGCGTTGAACTGGTAGACGGCGACCGGTGCGGTGCTGACGAGCTTGTAGGCGCCGCCGTCGACGCGCACGGTGGGGCCGCTCGCGCCTGCTGTGCCGCACTGGTCCGAGTCGGTTCCCTTCAGCTGCGGGACCCAGGGCAGATACACGGTTGCGATCTGGCCCGCGGGGATCTGCTGCGTGGCGAGAGTCGTGCTGCCGCGCGTGACCGTCACCGTCGCGCTCGTGGTGCCAGGATTCGCGACCCGCACAGCGAAGTCGAACACCGACCACACCAGGTTCTGGGTGACCGTGGGCCAGAACTCGCAACCGTACGGTCCGTGTGCTGCCGCTGCCGTCGCGCAGGTATCTGCGGCGCTGCCCGCGCTGCCGCCGGCGCCGCTGCTGCCCGCCGCGCCGGCCGTGCCGCCGCTGCCGGCGGCTCCACCAGCGCCGCCGTTGCTGCAGTTGCACGGCGCATAGCCCGAGCCGTCGCCCTTGCACACCTGGAAGCCGTTGCAGCCCTTGGGGCCCGCGCAGGCGCTCGATTGTCCGGGCACGCACACTGTCGACGCGTCACCGCCGTTCGACCCGCCGCTGCCCGAGAGGTCGGTATTCTTCGAGCCACCACAAGCGCCTGCCAAGCCGAGTGCAGCCGCGACCGCGAACACCAGGGCTGTGCCCCCTGACCCTCTCATGGGGAAGCATGATAGCCGACATCCCTGCCGGTGGCATCTCGAGGCGCTCACTTGTTGTTGCGAATCGCCTTGGCGGTGGCCTTGGCGGCCTTTTCGCGATCCAGGGCGCTCGTGCGCTGCTTTTCCTTCAGCCGGCGCGCCGCGGCGCCATAGCGTTGCGCGAGCTTCGTCCAGTAGCCGGCGTCGGCCTTGGCGGGGGCGACGAGTTGGAGGACGTACGCGGCGTCGAACTCGGCCATCCCGGACAGCGGGCTCTTCGAGTGGGCGAGCCGATCGAGCGCTGCCACGTCGCCGACGCCTCCGGGTAGAAACGGTCCATTGAGCATCATCTCCACCGCGTCGCGGGGGCCGCCCTGGAGCGCCTGGGCGAGCGCGGCGATCAGCCGCGGCTCGTTGTCCGCGGGGGCAGTAGCCGCCGCGGCGATCGACGCGGCGCGGGCGAAGTCTTTCGAGCGCCAGTACGTCTGGCCGAGCTCCACCAGGAAGCGCGCGTAGAGCTGGCGTGCCGGTGCGTCCGCTTTCGCTCCGTCCACCCGCTTCTGCGCGGTCGGCGGCACACCGCGCTCGAGCAGCGCGCGCAGCAACGCGGGATCGCTCGCGTCCGCCTTCGACAGCACGAAGTCCGCGTAGAACGTCGGCAGCTCGGCCGCGAGGCGCTCGCTCCGCGTGTGTGCCTTGAACGGCGGCAGCGCCGGCAGCATCAACCCGTCGAGCACGTCGATGCGGCGCCCGCCGTACAGCCGCGACAGCATGGCGCGCGCCTCGCGCACGCGCGCGTCGTGCAGCACGCCGACTGCCGCGAGGTGCGTGAGCCCGACCAGCGCGGCGTCCCGCCCGCGGTCCTTGCGCGGCTCGAGCGCCTGGTCCAGCGAGCCGTAGTAGAGGTCCGCGAACTCCTTGTCTTTCGCCAGCTCGTCGGGCAGCGGCACCTTGCGCACCACTTCCACGAAGCGCATGTCCGCCATACCGGCTTCGACCGCGACCACTCCCTCGCCGTAGCCGTGGAGCTTGGCGCCGCCGGCGGCGATGTCGTGGATGGCGCGGGCCTGCCCGGCGATCCACGGCGCGAGCTTCGACTTGAAGAAGTCGCGGAAGCGCTCCTTCTTGAACGGCGGCTCGAGGCGCGGCGGCTCGTGGACGAGGCGCGAGAGGCGCGCTCCGAGTCCGATACCGACCAGCGCGTCCTCGACCCGCGCATCGAGCTTCTGTGCGCGCGCGGCGAGCACGGGCTCCACGAGTGCGTCGCCGCATTCGGCGGGTGCGAGCTCCGCGCGCAGTGCGCGCACCACGCCGGCGGGAAAGGCGGAGCACTTCTCGAGCGCGGCCAGCTTCGTGTCGCGCCCGGCCTGGTCCGCAGTGCCGAGCGCAGTGTCGAGCGCGTCGAGCGCGGCGTCCCCGTCGGCCGCGCACGCCGGCGTGGCGCGCTGGCTGAACGCGGTGCAGCTCGCCGGAGCCGGGGGCAGCGCTTTCGGCGCCTCGGGCAGGCCGGCTGCCTTGGCGGGTGCCGGCGTGCCGGTCGACGGGGCCGGTCGAGCCGGAGCGGGCGCGGCAGGCGGCATAGCGGGGGCAGGGGTCGCCGCGCCACCGCAGCCGACAACGAGCCACGCACCCAGCAGTACGAGAGCTTTTCGCATGGGCACGTTTGTAGCGTGCCCCGGCGCGTAGCGTCTATCCCGCCATCTCCGCGCGCTCCGGGGCGGCGAGCCCGCCGAGCTCGTCGAAGAGCGCCGCCGAGGCCTGCGCCCGCGCTGCCCACCAGTAGGACAGCGGCGCGCTCCGCCGGCTGTGGGCGAGCTGCGCGGCGCGCGCCAGGGCGGCGAGCCCGCGCAGCGCGCCGGCTGCATCCTGCGAGAGCAGCGCCTTGAGCACGAACCGCCGCTCGCCGGCGCGCGCGCCGAGTCCGAGGCGGCGAGCGAGGTCGACGAGATCGTCGCGCACCACGATCCTGCCGCTCGACAGCGGCGCGAGAGCGAAGGCGAGCAGCCCGTCGAGATCGAGGTCCCGCGCGGCCGGCAGCGCAGGCGCTTCCCGGAGGTGGAGCGGGAGCTGCGCGGGCTCGCCCAGCTCGCGCGTCTCGTCTTCCACCAGCTCGGCCAGAAGCCCACCCCAGCGCTGGTAGAAGGGCGGAGCCTCCGCGCGCACGCGCTCGAGCCACATCGGCAGCCAGGCGATCAGGTGCTCGTGGAAGTGGGCGGCCCGCGCGTGGCGGAAGCGTGCGCGCGCCGCGGGCAGGGCCGCCATCTCCTCCCCCTCGACTAGCGAGGCGTGTATCGAGAGCATCGTCGCGAGGTGGTCCGGCTCGGCGGGCGGCGTGAGCCCGAGCGCGCGCCAGAAGCCGGCAATGCGATCGCGCGCATCCCCGCCCATCATGCCCTCGGCGCCGAGGTACACCGAAGCGTACGGATAGAACCGGAACAGGAAGCACTCGCTGTACTCCCACGTCTCGGCGGGCTCGCCGAGGTCCAGCATGCGCGCCACGCGCGAGTGACCTTCCGCGGGAGGCTCCGACAACAGAGCCAGTGAACGCCAGAGCTCGTTCACGACTTCTTCTCCGGCAGCTTGAAGATGTCGCGGCCGGGTTTCAGCGGTCGGAGCAGCCAATAGGGCCGCCGCGTGCCGTCGGGCGAGACCTGGCTGGCGGGGCGCGTATCGGAGAGCCAGCGCTGGTAGGCCTGCTTCGACTTGTCGGTGTCGACCGAGATGTCGCCATAGCTGTCACCGGGCTCGGCGCGCTTCACGCGCACGGCCTGGTGCCAGCAGTGCATGCCGGAGATCGGGTCGGGATGGACCGGGAAGGTGAGGTTCTGGTGCACGCCCGCGTCGGTCCACCAGATGCGTGAAGTGTCGGCGTCGGAGCTCCGAGAAGCCTCGACGCCGCGCTTGCGCTTCATCGTCCAGCGGCTCTTGTCGTGTCCGAGCCCCACCGTGGTCATCATCTGGCGCTGCCCTTCCTGCCCGGAGAGCTTCCAGCGCCCCATGTGGTGGCTACACGCGACCACGCCGGGGCGGATGCCCTCGGTGACCCAGGCCTTGACCACGAAGTGCCCGATCTCGGTCTCGACCCGCACCAGATCGCCGGTCTGGATACCGCCCAGGCGCTTCGCGTCGGAGGGATGCAGCCACAGCGGGTTGGTGTGCGCGATCTCGTCCAGCCACTTGGCGTTGGCGCTGCGCGTGTGGATCTGCACCGGCAGCCGGAAGGTCGGGATCAGGACCATCTGATCCTTGTCCAGCGCGCTGGGGTGCACGTGGCTCTTGATGTACGTGGGCAGCGCGTACTCGGGCCAGCCCCAGTCCTTGAGCGTCTTCGAGAAGAACTCGAGCCGGCCACTCGGCGTCGGGAAGCCGCGGTGCAGCTTGCCGTCGATCTGCACGCCGACCGGGCGGCGCCCCTCGGCGTCGGGGTCCGGGGCGGGCTGCGGCGCGATGTTGGGTCCGGCGGGCTTGTCGGCGCGCGTGTAGACCCGGCCGATGGGGCTCACCGCGACGTCGTCGAGCTCGCTGTCGGGGACCGGCTGCTCGTAGACTGCGCCGATGCCTTTTTTTACCTCGAAGGCGCCGTAGCGCCGCATGTATTCGAGCGGCGTAATGCCCTCGGCCGCGGCTCGCTCGGGCAGACCGGGTACGGAGTTGTCGAAGATCCAGCCGTAGTACTCGTCGACACCGAGCTTTTTGCCGGGGCGCTCTTTCGACTCGAAGTACTGGCGGATGCCGAGCTCACCGTCAGGGTCGATGCGCCAGCTCATCTCGATCCAGAACTCGTTCTCTTCCCACACCTCGCCCGGGTTCACGTCGCGCGTGTCCTTGACTTCCTCGCCGAGGCGCGTGCGCGCCGCGCGCAGCACCGGCTGGCGGAAGCCGAGCCACTGCGCGTCGTGGGTCTCGTAGGAGTGGATGTCGTGCCGCTCGCTGCCCACGCCCATCGGCAGCACGTAGTCGGCGAAGTACGCCGTCTCGTTCCAGGTCGGGGTGAGAGCGACGTGCAGACCAACCAGATCGGGATCGGTCAGCATCTCCATCCAGCTGAACCCGTCCGGGTTGGTCCACAGGGGATTGTAGACACGGGTGAAGTACACATCGAGCTTGCCGCGCCCCTCCTTGACCAGATGCGGCAGGAGGAACGACATCTCGTTCATCGCCAGCGGGTACTCCTCCGGCCAGCTCAGGTGGTTCCAGACGTGCGGGTGCGGCGGCGTGTACATCGGGCGTGCCACGAACTTGTTCCAGGCGTTCGGATACGTGCCGCCCGGCACGGCGACGGCGCCCATCAGCGCGTTCAGGAACAGGAGCGTGCGGCTGACCTGCCAGCCGCCGAGGTTGCCCGCCGCGGCGCTGCGCCAGTTGTGCGTGGCGAGCTGGGTGCCCGCCGTCGCGACGACCTTCGCGATCTCCTCCAGCGTTGCTGCGTCCACGCCGGACTCGCGCGCCGCGAACTCGAAGCTGTAGTCCTTGTACAGCGTTGCCAGGATCTGCTCGAAGCTCTCGAAGCTCTGCTCGGCTTCCGGGTGCTCCTCGGCGAGATACTCCTGCCAGTTCCACCAGCGGCGCACGTAGTCGCGGTTGTAGAGCCGCTCCTCTATCAAGTAGTTCGCGATGGCGAGCAGGATGGCCGCCTCGCTGCCGGGCTGCGGTGCGATCCAGTAGTCGGCGTGGGTTGCGGTGTTGCTCAGCCGTACGTCGAAGACGATCACCTTGCCGCCGCGCTGCTTGCTCTCGATGATGCGCTGGGCGTGCGGGTTGAAGTAGTGCCCGGCTTCGAGATGCGCGCTCACCAGGAGCGACACGCGCGCGTTCTCGTAGTCGGGGCTTGGCCGGTCGAAGCCGAACCAGTAGTGGTAGCCGGCGCGCCCGCCGGACGAGCAGATGTTGGTGTGGGAGTTGTGCCCGTCGAGACCCCACGCGGCGAGCACGCGTTCGGTGTAGCCGTCCTCGCCGGGGCGGCCCACGTGGTACATCACCTCGTTGTGGCGCTTTTCCTCGAGCGCCTTTCGGATGCGCGCGGCGATGTCGTCGAGTGCCTCGTCCCAGCTCACCCGCTCCCAGCGCCCCTCGCCGCGCTTGCCGGCGCGCTTCATCGGGTAGAGGATCCGGTCCGGGTCGATGACCTGGTTCACCGTCGCCGGGCCCTTGGCGCAGTTGCGCCCGCGCGAGCCCGGGTGCTCGGGGTTGCCCTCGAATTTTCTGACCTGCAGGCTTTCGCGATCGACATAGGCGAGAAGGCCGCAGGCGGACTCGCAGTTGAAGCAGGTGGTCGGCACCAGCATGTAGCGGTGCTCGACGCGCTCGGGCCAGGCGCGCGAGTCGAGCTCGACCCAGTCGTCCCAGCGCTCCTTGGGCGGGAACGCTGCGAGGTGGATGCGGCTGGCGCCCGGGTAGAACGTCTCGCCGCGGCTTTCGGTCTCGCGACGTGCGGCGGAGACGCGCTCGTTCAGCTTGGACAGGGACGACATCGCGGAATCCTCAGGCGAGCGGGACGGACTGTCCGGCTTGGACGTAGGCGTGCTCGTGGAGCAGCAGGCCGAGCAGGGCGAACGGGGCGGCGGCGACACCGAGCACCGGCGCCGCCACGGCAACCAGCGTCAGAACGAGGCCGGCGCGGAAGAAGCCGCCGTAGCGACCGCGCGTCATCTCCTCGGCGGCGAGCCGCGCGTGTGCGGTGGGGTGGGCGAGCGTGGTTTCGCCCAGCACCAGCAAGAGGTGCAGCCCGCTGGCGACGGCGAGTACCCACGACAGCGGTGTCACTAGCGCGGGCGCGAGTGTCAGCGCTGCGGGCAGCAGTGCAGCGGAGCCCGCCATGAACGACTGCACCACCAGGTGCGGCGGCAGGAGCGGGCTCTGCCACAGATCACGCGCCTTCGACTGCGCGAAGAGGTACGCCGTGTAGACGGCGGTCAGGACCGAGAGCGGGATGCCCGCCGCCATCAGCGGCTGCTGCACGCCCTGCCAGCCGAGCAGGCTCGACAGGAAGTGAAGCGCGAGCACAGCGGAGTAGCCGCCGATGATGAACGCGCCGCGGACCAGCCAGCTCTTCCACTGCGGTCGCGTGAAGATCATGTAGAAGCGCGAGGGGTGCTCGAGATCGGCGATCAGGATGAGGCCGGTCAGCGCCAGGAACGCACCGGCCAGGATCGGCGCGACCCAGCGCCAGAGCACGCTGTCTGCCGGCAGCATGTCCGTGAGCACGAGCAGGGCGGGGATCAGATACGCACCGGCGGCGACGCCCTTGGTCCAGGTGTAGGCGCTCACGCGCCAGTCCCAGGGCGCGCGGTGCGGCACGTCGTAGGCGAGCACGGCGGCGGCGGAGCTGTTCGCGCCGCCGGGATGGCCGGAGGTGACCTGGTGCGGCACGTTGCCCTGCTCGCTCCACATGAAGATCCCGCCCGGCGGGCGCGCGGCGGCGATCGGATCGAGCGTGGCCTGGTGCGCTCCCTTGTAGAACAGCTTCGGGTGCGTCTCCTTCTCGGGGCGGCGTACCGTGACTGGCTCGCGTCCCACCATCTTTGCCACGCGTGACGCGGGGTCGTTCAGGTCGCCGACCATGATCGCTTGCGTTGGACACACCGTGACGCAGGCGGGCTCGAGGCCCACGTCGATACGGTGGGCGCAGAAGTTACACTTCTCCGCCGAGTGGTCCTCGGGATTGATGAAGATGGCGTCGTACGGACAGGCCGCGATGCACGCCTTGCAGCCGATGCAGATCGACTTGTCGAAGTCGACAATTCCGTCCGACCGGATGTGCATCGCGCTGGTCGGGCAGGCCAGAGCACAGGGCGCTTCCTCGCATTGGTTGCAGCGTGTGACCTGGAAGGCGCGGCGTGTCTCGGGGAAGGTTCCCACGTCCACGTACTTCACGTACGTGCGGTGCACCGAGAGCGGGACGAGGTTCTCGCTCTTGCAGGCCGTGCTGCAGGCGTGACAGCCGATGCAGCGCGAGTGATCGATGACTTTGGCCCACTTCACTTTCAGCGCACCGGGCCGCTCTGCGCTCGACTGCATTCTTGTCTCTCCCCGGCTCCCGCCCTCCGGGGCGGAGCGCGCACGGTCGGGAGTCGGTTTTTGCAGGAACCACGCCAGCCCCGGCCAGAGCCGATTCCGGCGGCGTGGCGCGCCCGGAGGCGGATGCGTCGCAACATTCGTGCAACAAATGTTGCTCGACATCGAGCGCGGGCGGCGCGCGAAACCGGTGCGTTCCGGTCAGGCCGTGGCGAACCTGGTGCGCGCTCAGCCGGGTGCCGCAGCGTAACGTCGCACGCTCGGCGCATCGGGGCGCAGCAGATTGTCGAGCTCGTCGACGAACTGCTGCGTCACGTCCTGCGACGCCGGCACCTCGAGGCTCGCGATGGGATCGGGCAGGCCCAGCACGATGGTGGCCAGGCTGGTGTCGCGGATGCAGGCGATCACGTGTGGCGCGTCCGGTGCGAGGATCCGCGAGGAGAGAGCGGGGTAGTGGCCGGTGCCGGCGGCTTCCAGCTTTCCCACGCTGTCGACGACGACCACCTCGAGCCCCGGTTCGGAAAGCCACGAGGCTGCGGCGTGGAAGCCGCGCTCGTCGAAGCGCCACGAGCACAAGTGCGGCTCGTGGGAGACGCGGGCGAGCGCGTGGGAGCGACCGTCGAGCAACCGCACTACGTCCCAGCCGATGATGGTGCCGTCGTCGTCACGCACGGCGTCCTGTACGAAGCCGCCAACGCGGAAGCCGCGATGCGCCAGCGCTTGCCCGATGCGCCACGCATAGCCCGCCTTGTTTGCCCGGATGCCACCGATGATCGCCGACCAGCCCGCCATGGATCCACACCTCCGGCTCGAAGCCTCCAGTCACGGCTGATCATGCAACTCCCGCGCCGTCGTCGCGGGCCGTGCTGGAGAGGGACAGCATCGTAGCGACAAACAGCAGGATCGACACGGCTCCGATCAAGCCGCCCCACTGCCTGGCCCAGACGGTTCGCGTGATGTCGCCGGCGACGCGCAGCACAAGCGAGACATGCAGGACGACCACCGGAACGTACAGACGCGCCCCGAAGCGCAGCCGGCCCTGCAACATCTCCGGAAACACGAACGGCGCTTGGCCGAACACCATCGAGAACACGAAGCCGACGAACAGCGCGTGGAGCCTCATGTCGTAGCCCGCTCCCGGCGTGAGCGCGCCGCCGGACACGGCGAGCGCGCCGGCCGCGGCGAGCCAGCCGTAGGCGAGCAGCGAGCACACTGCCGAGTAGCGCGGCAGGCCGCGTTGCCCGAGTGTGCGTCGCGGCGTGTCGTACGCCAGAAGCCACGCCGACAGCCCGATCAAGGCGACACCGGCGATGCGTCCGCCGATGTCGCCGGCTAACGGACCGAGCGCCACACCGGCCCCGAGAGCGCTCGCTGCGATCGCAAAGCCGTAGCGCGGCCAGCGCCGCGGCGGGGACTCCCTGAAGCGACCGCCCGCGATCGTCAGGACGATGAATGCGCTCCACCATCCCACGGCCTCGGGAATCGTCCCGCCGCCCGCCCAGACCGCGTTTCCAACGAGCCACAGTGCCGCGGCGACCGCGAGAGTGAGCGGCGATCCGGAGCGCTCGCGCCGGAACACGACTGCGCCGGCGAGGGTCAGGACGATGCTTGCCAGCAGCATCAGCAGAGCAGCGGAACCCGGTGGGCCCACCAGGGCCGCCAGCGCTCCGAGCCCCGTGAGTGCGGGCGCCACGTAGCCCCACGCCTGCCCGAGAGCGAGCGCTCGCTCCAGGGCGATGAGCACGCCGAGGAACCCGCACACCATGAGCGGGCCGTGCACGGCGCCGAGACGAGCGGCGTCGCCCGGCAGCCCCCAACCCATTCTGAGGAGGCCCGCCCAGAGCCCCGAGAGCAGTACTAGCACGGCTGCCGCGAGCAGCGGGAATCGACGCAGGTTCATGCCGGCCCTGCAGGATCGTGCTGATCCTGCCTGGAGCGTCAACGTCTACTCTCTCAGCGCGCGCGGAAACAGGATGTTGTTCTCGAGGTGGATGTGCTCGTGCAGCGACTGCTCGAGAGCCTCCAGACCGTTGAAGAGTGCCCGGAAGCTGCCGCAAGCGTCATCGGGGACCTCGAACCCACCGGTCAGCTCGCGGATCGAGGCCAACAGCTCACCCACCGTTTCATGCTCCATCTGCATGACCTCGATGGGCTGGGGGATGAAACCCTTGTTGCCGCCGCCGATCGCGGGGAACAGCACCTGCTCCTCCTTCATCATGTGCGGGCCGAGATCCCGGGCCACTTCCAGGTAGGCCTCGAGCAGGGGCTGGAGCTCCGGATGGCGTTCGCCGTGCACGCGGGCGACCTTGCGCGCCAGTGCTTCGAGGCGCGGCAGTTCCTCGTCGAGCGGCCGGTGGTAGCTCGCGACGATGTGGTCGATGAGCTCGCCGAGCGGGCGCGAATGCCACGCGTCCGGGTCGCCCGGGTTCCGCGTCTCCTCGTCGGCGATCTCGCGGCGCAGCACGGTGGCGTCCAGCCCGTGCTTTTCGCATGCCTGTTCGAGCGAGATGCCTCCGCCGCAGCAGAAGTCGATACCGTGCCTGTGGAATACCTTGACGGAAGCGGGGCGCTCGGCGGCCAGTTGTCCGACGGTCTGCTCGTGGTTCATGATGATTCTGCTCCTTTTTCGCTCGGGTGGAGAGGTGACGGCTAGGCCGCGAGCGCGAACGCCGCGAGCGTTGCCAGGCCCGCCAGGGCGATCCCGACGGGCTTGAGTTGGCGGGCGGTGGGCGCGACGAGCGCGATCGCTGCCAGGCCGAATCCGGTGAGGGCCGTCGCCATCGCGGCGTCGTTCCGGGTGGACACGGCGAAGCCGGTGCTCGCTGCAGCCGCCATGCCGACGGAGAGCGCGGCCAGCCCCCACGCGCGCCGTTCCTGTCGCTTGGCCCGCGCGATGCTGGCGTGGACGACCAACGCGTTGGCCACGAAGATCACGGCCCACGCCAGCGTCGTGCTGCCGATCCGCGAGAGCGGCACGCGTCCCACCAGCGCGACCGGCACGCCGGCCCCGGCGAGGAGGGCGGCGGAAGCGAGCTGTGCCGCGTTGCTGCGTCGTATGCGGCGGCGGATCGTGCCGCCAGCAAGCGCGACAACGATCGCGACCAGCAGCGCGGTCGGGACCAGCAACAGACTCGCAGTGGGACTCTGCATCACCCCGCAGAGCAGCACGGCCGTGAGCATGACCCAGAAGCCGTGTTCCCGCGGGACCAGGCCGTTGGACTTCAAAGCTTCCTCACGGGTTCGGTGGTCGCGCCGCAGCAGGTCATGATGTATTGAGTCCCAAATGATGTGGGCCGGAAGGTCGTTGTCGGAGTGCAGCAGTGCATGGCAGTTCTCGAATCGCGTCCCCACCGCAATGGTTGTGCCCCCGGGCTCGAAACGGGATGACTTTCGTCACCGCGTTCACGCGGGACGCGCTCCAGACTGCCGCTGATGAGCTCCCCGCGACCGATTCCGTATGGGACCCGGGCCGCGCGCTGCCCGGGCGATTTGCGCGGATATTGCGCCGGCCTTCTGGCGCCCGGCGAATCGTGCGCACAAGAGACGGCATGGATCCGCTTTTCTCCAGGCTGTCAAGACCCGGAATCCGCGTGGGTCGTGGAATCATTGGAGTCCGGTGACATAGGTCACGCGCAAGCCTCGCAGTGGAATACCGCCTGCACGTGCGCCGCGACGAAACCAACCCGGAGGTCCGTGCGCAGCACGTGGACTCCCCGCATCTGGGGGGTAGACGAGCGGCGAGGGAGGGACGGACCGAAGGGCGATGGGTGCGAGCAGCAGGGTGGCCTGCAAACAGCGGTAGCGCAGCGCGCTACCGACTACACAGAGGTGTCCAGATGACGAAAACGAAGGACAAAACCGGGGATGTGGACGAGGCGCGCGGGAACAACAGGCGCGAATTCCTGACGGCGTCGGTGGCATTGGGTACGGCCGCCGCGCTCACCGCGTGCAACAAGAGCGGTCAGAAAGCTGCCAAGCCAGCGGGTTCGGCGAGCGGCGCCAAGGAGAAGGCTGGCGTCGGGCACCTCTCCGACGAGGTTCCGCCCGGTCAGCTCGACGACTACTACGGCTTCTGGAGCGGCGGCCAGTCCGGCGAGATCCGGATCCTGGGAATCCCATCGATGCGCGAGATCAAGCGCATCGCCGTGGTCAACCGCGACTCGGCGACGGGCTGGGGCATCACGGACTTCTCGAAGAAGCTCCTGAACGGGATGTCGGCCGGCGACACGCATCACGTGCACCTCTCGTACAAGGACGGCACCTACGATGGCCGCTACGTCTTCGTGAACGACAAGGCGAACGCGCGGCTGGCTCGCGTCAACATCGAGACGATGGAGTGCGACAAGATCACCGAGATCCCGAACTCGCAGGGGACCCACGGCATCTTCCCGCAGCGGCACAAGACCGGCTACGTGGTGTGCAACGCCGAGTTCTGCACGCCGCAGCCGAACGACGGCCGCGACCTCGACGACCCGAAGAAGTACTACGGCCTGCACACCGCGATCGACGGCGAAACGATGGAAGTGAAGTGGCAGGTGATGGTCGAGAGCAACATGGACCTGGCCGCCACGGACTACAAGGGTCTGTATTCGTTCGCGACCTCCTACAACACCGAGCACGGGACCAAGCTCGAGCAGATGATGGCTGCAGACCGTGACTACATGTACGTGTTCAACCTGAAGGAGATCGAAAAGGCCGTCGCTGCCGGCAAGACCATGACGATCGGCGACTCGAAGGTGCCGGTGGTCGACGCGCGTGGCGCAGCCGGGAAGGACAACCCATACACGCTGCGCGTTCCCGTGCCGAAGAGCCCGCACGGCGTCAACATCGACCCGACGGGGCGCTATGCCGTCTGCTCGGGCAAGCTCTCGCCGACCACGACGGTGATCGACATCGAGAAGATCGCCGACGCTTTCGCCGGCAAGATCAAGCCGCGCGACTGCGTGGTGGCCGAGCCGGAAGTCGGGCTCGGTCCGCTGCATACGGCCTTCGACGGGCGCGGCAACGCCTACACCTCGATCTTCATCGATTCGGTCGTGACCAAGTGGAACATCGACAAGGCCATCAAGGCCTACAAGCAGCCCAAGGGCGAGAAGAAGATCGATCCGATCATCCAGAAAATCGATGTGCACTACCAGATCGGTCACACCAACGCGAGCATGAGCGAGACGAAGGAGGCCGACGGCAAGTGGCTGATCGCCCTGTGCAAGTTCTCCAAGGACCGCTTCCTCAACGTGGGCCCGTTGCATCCGGAGAACGACCAGCTTCTCGACATTTCCGGCGAGAAGATGCGACTCGTGCATGACGAGCCCGCGTACTCCGAGCCTCATGACTGCGTCGTGGTCCGGAAGGACCTGATCCACCCGAAGCAGATCCAGCCCCGCACGGCCGAACGCTTCAAGATGTACGAACAGTGGGCCAAGGAGGACGGCGTCACCCTGCTCAAGGACAACAAGGTCGTGCGCAAGGGCGACCACCAGGTTCGCGTCTACATCACGAGCATGGCGCCGAAGTATGGGCTCACCGAGTTCCGTGTGAAGAAGGGCGACACCGTGCAGGTCGTCCAGACCAACATCGACAACGTGGAAGACCTCACGCACGGTTTCTGCATGAGCCGCCACGACATCATCTTCGTCGTCAATCCGCAGGACACGCAGAGCGCCACGTTCGTCGCCGACAAGCCGGGCATCTACTGGTACTACTGCCCCTGGTTCTGCCACGCGCTGCACCTGGAGATGCGCGGGCGGATGATCGTCGAGGCCTGAACCCGATCACCCCAAGCGCCCGGAGCGCTTCGGCGCTCCGGGCTTCACCCTCCCGTAACGTAATGACACATGTGATCAAGCAAGCGCTGCTGGGGTTCCTGCTCGGCCTCGTGGTTGTGCTGGTCCCGGTGGGTGCGAAGGCGGCGGAGGGGGGCGTCTACAAGCTGGACTGCAGCAAGCTCGACTGCAAGGGCGTGCTGCCCGGCGCCGTTCGCTTCGACAAACCGAAAACCCAGGCCAAGTACCGCGTCGGCTACGACGCCGCCGGCAAGCTCGTCGGCTGGGTCGTGCTGTCGACCGACGTGGTCGACGTGAAGGCCTACTCGGGCAAGCCGCTGGTCACGCTGGTCGGATTGACTCCGAAGGGCGTGATTAGCGGCGCCAAGGTGATCCACCACAGCGAGCCGATCCTCTTGGTGGGCATTCCGGAGTCGGCGCTGTTCCATTTCGTCGACTTCTTCAAGGGCAAGTCCGCGACCGCGAAGATCGTCGTCGGCTCCACGGATGAGCCGGACACGATGTCCGTCGACGTGATTTCTGGCGCCACCGTCACGTCGCTCGCGCAGAATCGCACCATTCTCGACACGGCCCGTACGCTCGGCTCCGCGGTCGGCGTGGTCAAGATGTCCGAGGCCGTCCCCGGACATTTCATCCGCGAGGACAAGCCCTGGACCTGGGAGCGGATGCTCGACGAGAAGGTGCTCGGGCGCCTGACCGTCACCCAGAAGCAGATGGGCTTGACCGGCGAGCAGCCGTTCATCGACATCTACTTCGCGATCGCGGACCCGCCGCAGATCGGCAAGGCGCTGCTCGGCGAGCACGAGTACGAGTGGAAGATGAAGCAGCTGAAGCCGGGCGAGCACATCTTCGTCGTGCTCGGCAACGGGACCAGCTCCTTCAAGGGCTCGGGTTTCGTGCGCGGCGGCATCTTCGACCGGGTGCGGCTCGAGCAGGGCCTGCGGAGCGCTACGTTCCACGACCAGGACTTCGAGAACCTGTCTGGGGTCGCCGCCGACGACGCGCCGCACTTCAAGGAGGGCGCGATCTTCACGCTGCGCAAGGGAAAGCTGGATCTCGGGGCGCCGTTCGACCTGGTGTTCCTCGGCAGCCACTACGACTTCAAGCGCGGCGCGTTCCAGCGCGACTTCAAGGGCTTCCGCACGACGTTCCGGATTCCGAAGAGCGAGTATGTGCTCGATGGGCCTGATCCGAACGAGGCGCTGTGGGTCCGCGCCTGGCATCACAGCCGGGACAAGTCGATCTTCGTCGTCGCGTATCTGCTCTTGATCGCGGCGGTGTTCGCGGGGCGGCGCTGGTCGACCGGCAGCATGAAGCGGCTGCAGCGTCTACACCTGGTTGCGCTCGTCACGTCGTTCGGTCTGCTGGGAGTGTGGCTGAAGGCACAACCTTCGGTGACCCAGGTGCTGACCTTTGTGGGCTCCGTGGTGGGCCAGCTTCGTTGGGGGTTGTTCCTGAGCGAGCCGATCATCTTCATCTCGTGGATCTTCATCGCCGTGGTGACCGTGGTGTGGGGCCGCGGCGTGTTCTGCGGTTGGACCTGTCCCTACGGTGCGCTGAACGAGCTGGTGTTCCGGCTCGGCCGCGTCCTGCATCTGCCCACCTTCGAGCTGCCCGACCGCTTCCACACGAAGCTCCGCTGGGCGCGCTACGGCGTGCTGGCGCTGCTCGTGGGCACGTTCCTGTATTCGTCCGAGCTCGGCGAGAAGCTCGCGGAGGTCGAGCCCTTCAAGTCGACGTTCTTCGTGCTGCCGTGGACGCGCCAGGCGGGCTTCTTCGCCTGGTGGGCGCTGCTCATAGGCCTTTCCCTGGTGTGGTACCGGCCGTTCTGCCGCTACCTGTGCCCGCTCGGCGCCGCACTGGCGCTGCCGAGCAGCCTCCGCGCGTCGGGGCCCTATCGCCGGAACTTCTGTGCGAGCTGCAAGATCTGCACGTGTGGCTGCGAACCCCGCGCCATCCGCGCCGACGGCATCATCGACTCGCGCGAGTGCCTATCCTGTATGGAGTGCGAGGCCAACTACCGCGACGAGGAGGTGTGCCCGCCGCTGATCGGCATCGAGCGGCTGACCCGCAAGGCGAAGGAAGAGCGGAGCGCGCACGACGAAGAGCGGCTGCGCAAGTTCAGGCAGGACGCCGAGGACCGCAAGCGACGGAAGGTGGCGTGATGGGCTTCCGGTCCGTACTGCTGCTGGTGTCGGGCCTGCTGCTCGCTGCCGTGGCATCCGGTGCGCCGGCGGCTCCGGCCCCGGACGTGCTCAGGCCTGCGGGCAAGGGATTGCAGGCGGCGATCGATGCAGCGCGCCCGGGCGATGTGATCGAGCTGCCGCGCGGCACCTGGCACGGACCGATCGTGATCGACAAGGCGCTCACGCTTCGCGGCAAGGGGGGCGTGATCGAGGGAGGCGGCAAGGGCACCGTGATCCGCGTCGAGGCGGCGCACGTGCTGCTCGACGGCCTGGTAGTCAGGGGCAGCGGCAAGAATCTGAGCGGCCCGGACGCCTGCATCTACCTGACGCCCAAGGCGACCGGAACGCGCGTGGAGCACAGCCGGCTCTCGGACTGTGGTTTCGGCATCTGGGTGCACGAGACGCCGCGGGCGCGGCTGGTCGAAAACCGCATCGTCGGGTCTTTCGAGGGCAGCCGCTCCGACCGCGGCAACGGCATCCAGCTGTTCAACGCGCAGCATCTGGTGGTCAGCGGCAACGTCATCACCGGCGGACGCGACGGCATCTATGTCTCGGCCACCCAGTACAGCCTGATCGCCAACAACCACATCAAGCGCACGCGCTACGGCGTGCACTACATGTTCGCGTACAACAACACGCTCCGCGGCAACGTCAGCAACGACAACTTCGGCGGCTTCGCCCTGATGGAGAGTCATCACATCAAGGCGATCAACAACGTGGCGATGGACAACACGGAGCACGGCATCCTGTTCCGCGACGTCGAGTACTGCACGATCACCGGCAACCGCATCGAGCACAACGGCCAGGGAATGTTCTTCTTCTCGAGTACGCAGAACACCATCGAGAACAATCGCGTGCTCCACAACGATGTGGGTGCAAAGATCTGGGCGGGGAGCCTCCGGAACAAGGTCGAGGGGAACGTGTTCGTGGGCAACCGGCAGCAGGTGCAGTACGTCGGCAACCAGGATCTCCTGTGGGGGACGGGAGACCGCGGCAATTTCTGGGGCGACTACCTCGGCTGGGACCAGAACGGCGACGGAATCGGCGATCGGCCGTACCGCGTGGACAGCTTCACCACGCACCTGCTCGGCAGTTATCCCTCGGCGGCGCTCCTGATGCAGAGCCCCGCGCTCGAGCTGCTGTCGCATCTCGCGGAAAGGATGCCTATCCTGCGGGTCCCGACCGTGATCGACGAGCGACCGCTAGCCCGGAGGCCCGCGCAATGAAGCGACTTTCTCTGGGAGGCGTGTCCGTGCGGTTCGGCAAGCTAGCCGCGCTCGACGGCGTCGATCTCGAGGTCGAGGCGGGCGAGGTGCTGGTCTTGGCGGGGCCGAACGGCGCGGGCAAGTCCACGCTGATCAAGGTGATCCTCGGACTCGTGCGCCCGAACCAGGGACAGCTGTTCGTCGACGGGCACGAACGCCACGTCGACAACGCCTTCAAGCGGGTGCTCGGCTATCTGCCGGAAGCCGTCGCCTTCGCCGAGAACCTGACCGGAAGGCAGGTGATGCGCTTCTTCGCTTCTGCGCGCGGCGTGAAGAAGGCGCACGCCGACGAAGTGCTGGAGCGGGTCGGGCTCGCGCATGCGTCCCGGCGGGCGGTTCGCGGCTACTCGCGCGGCATGCGCCAGCGCCTGGGCCTGGGGCTGGCGATCCTGTCCGACCCGGAGCTGTTGATACTGGACGAGCCGACGGGCGGGCTCGATCAGGAGGGGCTGGACGTGCTCTGGGACGTGCTCGCCGAGTGGCGGGAAAAGGCGCGCATCGTCGTGATGGCGACGCACGATCTGACGCTGGTGGAACGCCGCGTGGACCGCATCTGCCTGCTCCGTGCTGGCAGCGTACGGGCGGTGGACACGCCGGCGCGGCTGCGCGAGATGGCCGGTCTGCCCGTCCGGGTCAGCTTCACGCTCTGCGAGGGTTCCGCCCAGGCGGACGCGCTGGTCGAGCGCGTGCAGCGTTGGGGCGAGGGGCACGAGGTCTCGCGCAGCGACGGCGTTCTCGGCGTCGAAGTCGAACCGAACCGGCTGCTGCCGCTGCTCGAGCTGCGCTCCGGCTACCCGGAGGCGGTCAGCGCGGTGCGTGTGGAAGAGCCCGGTCTCGACATGGTCTACGAACACCTGCTGGAGGAGGCCAGCTGATGGGACGCGTCGCGCGGGCACTAGTGGTGCACGAGCTGTTCGAACGCACCCGCGACCGCTGGGTACTGGTGATCAGCGTGCTGTTCGCACTGCTGGCGTCGGCGGTGAGCCTGTACGGGCGCAGCGCCGGTGCTACCGCGGCGAAGCTGACCGGCCCGAGCCTGGTGACCCTCGTGAGCCTGCTCGTGCCGTTGGTCGCACTGGTGCTCGGGCACGATGCGGTGGTGGGCGAGCGCGAGCGCAATACGTTGGGGCTTCTGCTCTCGCTGCCCGTGAACAAGCTCGAGGTCGTACTCTCGAAGTTCCTCGGGCGCCTTCTCGCGCTCGCGGCGGCCATCGCGATCGGGCTCGGGGCGGCGGTGGCCATGGCCGCCGCCGACAACCGTGGCGTGTTGATGCAGCTGATGCTGCCGACGCTGCTGCTCGGCGCGGCCTTCCTCTCGCTGGGCGTGCTGATCTCCGCGATGGTCCGGCGGCAGCTCGCTGCGGCGAGCGCCGTGGTTGCGGTCTGGTTCCTGCTCGTCTTCTTCTACGATCTGGGCCTGCTCGGGCTTCTGGTGCTCACGCAGGGGGGCATCGGGCCGAACACCGTGGCCGATCTGGTGATCGCCAACCCGGCCGGCCTGTTCCGCATCGAGATGATGCAGCGCTTCGCCGGGCCGGACGTGCTCTCGAACCTGGGCATGACGGTTTCCCCGCCCGGTCCTGCGGCCGTCGGTGCGATCTGGGCGGCCTGGATTGTCGTCCCGCTGGCCCTCAGCGGGCTTCTGCTCTCGCGCCAGAAGGTGTCCCGATGAAGCGATGCTCGCGCCTGCATGCTGTCCTGGCAAGTGGCTGCTTGCTGCTGTTGTTGGGCGGCTCTGCGACTGGCTGTCGGAGCCGCCACGGTGGAACCGCTCCCGCGGCCCAGGCCTCCGCCGTCCCGTTCGGTGGAGCCGAATGCGGCGCCTGCGGCATGGTCGTCCGCGAGCAGCCGGCGCCGCGCAGCCAGCTCGTCTATCATGATGGGACCCGCGTCTTCTTCTGCTCCGTGGGCAATCTCGTCCAGTACATGCAGAGCCCGTCGCCCCATGGCTCCGTAGAACGGGTCTACGTGGAGGTCCTCGACCCCAAGGCGGACCCCCGCCAGCCGAGCAAGGCGCTGCGCCCCTGGGTGGACGCCCATCAGGCCGCCTTCGTGCTGGGCGTGAAGCGCGGCCACATCATGGGCGAGCCGGTTCTGGCCTACGCCTCCAGGTCGGCTGCCGAGGCCGTGGCGAAGCGCTATGCGGGCCGGCTGGTGACCTGGGAGGCGGTCCAGAAGGAGCTCGCCCAGGGCGGGCCGGCGATGCCCATGCACTGACAATCCGCATGGCGGAAGGCGGCAGGAGCCGCGAGTCTCCCCGCGCCGCACAATGTGCTATGGCGGGGCGCTGGCCATGATTTTCGGGTGGCCGCGCCTCGCTTCATGGTTTTCCTGCGAATACGGAGGCTGGTTGAAAATGAGTGGAAGGATTCGAGTGATGGCCCTGGCTGCGATCGCCGCCGGTCTGGTGACCGTGGCTTGCAGCAAGTCCGAGAAGCAGCAGTCCACGGCGACCACCGCTAGCGCGACGCCCCCCGCTGCGACGACGGCCGCGCCCAAGGCCGACCCCGCCGCGGCGGCGAAAAAGTACTTCACGCAGAATTGCGTGGTGTGCCACGGAGCGGACGGCAAGGGCGACGGGCCTGGTGCCGCCAACTTGACCCCGAAGCCGCAGAACTACACGGACCCGAAGTGGCAGGACAAGGTCAAGGACGACGAGCTCAAGAAGGCCATCGTCCAGGGTGGCGCCTCGGTCGGCAGGAGCCCGATCATGCCTGCTCATCCGGACCTGAAGAAGAAGCCCGAGGTGGTCGACGCGCTGGTCAAGCTGATCCGCAGCTTCAAGGGCAAGTGAGGTTCCGGGCGCAGCTTCTGCGGGTGGCCGGCGGCTACCGGCAGAAGTTGCGCATCCCTCGGGCCCGAGTCGTCGGTTCCGGCGGCCCAGGCGGGCGCTTCGCGCAATCTGATCAGCTTGCGCCCGGGCCTGATCAGCGTCATCTAGAGCGTTGACGCCCGTCGTCCCGGAACGAGACACCCGCGCCGGCGATAGGGAACGCAACTTGCTACGGCGTACGCGACATGGGTCTACAGCAAATCCTCGAACGAGCCCCCGCCTTTGCCGGCGTGGAGCCGCAGGTTCTCGAAAAGATGGCAGCCTATGCGTCGACGCGCTCGTTCCGGCGTGGCGAATACGTGTGGCAGGCAGGGGATACGGCGCGCTCCTTCACGGTCATCCGCAACGGCCTGATCAAGCTCGTCCGTTCCGGACCACGCGGGCGCTCCGCCATCTGCGGTCTGTTCGGTCCCCCGGAGACGGTGGGCGACGTGGCTGTGCTCAAGGGCTTGCCGTACCCGAGTGATGCGGCAGTCGCCACAGAGCAGGCGCACGTCATCTGCATCCCGCGGGACGTCGTACTCGAAGGCACGCGCAAGAGCCCCCAGCTTGGCGTGTCGCTGGCGTGCTCACTGCACAACAAGTTGTCTGCGCTGCACGTCAAGATCGAGGTCCTGAGCGCAGGCTCCGTCGAAGCGCGGCTCGCGACGCTCCTGCTCAAGCTCTACGATCAGTTCGGCGACGACTTCGAGGACGGCACCTCGACCATCCCCGTGGCCCTGTCGCGCCGCGAGCTGTCCGATCTCGTTTCCACGTCGTTCGAGACGGCCATCCGCGTGATGACGCGCTGGGAGCGTGAGAAGGTCGTCGACACCGAAGCCCAGGGCTTCACCGTCCACGACCTGGCGCAGCTCCGCGAAGTCGCGGGGAACCCGGATCCGGTGGAGTCCCAGGCGAGCTAGCCGGGTATTTTCCAGCGCGGCGCCGTGTTCCGGAAACACGGCGGGACCGGGGCCTGTCGATGTCCCGGTTGCATCGGGGGCTCGCGCCTTGCCGCCATCCGCGGCATGGTCGTCCGCGGTCGTGTCGGCGCGTTGCGCCGCAGACCAGGAGGGAATCCCGTTCTGACGCGCGCTCGATGGCTCTGGCTTCTCCTCGTGGTCGCCGGCGTGGCGACCGCGGTAGGGCTTGTCGCACGCGGTGGAAGCCAGGCGCCAGCCGCCGCAGCGACGGCGCCGCCGCGCCCCGGCGAGCTCGTGGTGGCGCTGCAGGCCGACGGCAAGACGCTGGACCCGCACGCCGCGTCGGACGCCGCGTCGATGCGGCTCACCGAGAACATGTACAGCACCCTGATGCGCTACACGCGGCGCTACGGCGACGTGGAGCCGGATCTGGCAGAGAGCTACGAGATCTCGCCCGACAAGAAGCGCTACACGTTCCATCTGCGCCACGGCGTGCGCTTCCACACGAGCGGCCGTGAGTTGGAAGCGGCCGATGTGGAGTATTCCATCGAGAGGATCCGGGCGAAGAAGCTCCGCGCCGACCAGTTCGCGCCCGTGAAACGCATCCAGACGCCGGACCGCTACACGGTGGTGCTGGAACTGTCGCAGCCCTTTGCGCCGCTGCTCGTGTACCTGGCGCACCCGATGAACGCCATCATGGACCGTCGGCTCATGAAGGAGAAGGGCGACGCCGTGCTGCGCCGCCATGATGCCGGCAGCGGACCTTTCCGCATGGTTGAATGGAAGAAGGACGACCACCTGACGCTGGAGCGCGATCCGCACTACTATGTTCGCGGGCTGCCGCGCGTCGAGCGGCTGGTCTACCGCGCCATCGCGGACGAGAACGCGCGAACCACGGCGCTCCAGACCGGCGAGGTCGACATCGAGCTCGATGTGCCGCCGCGCGACGTGGCGGAGCTCCGTCGCGACCCGGCCCTGAGCGTCGAATCGGTGCCCGGCACGTTCTGGGAGTACATCGGGCTGAACACGCGCCGTCCGCCGTTCGATGACGCGCGCGTGCGGCAGGCGATCGCCTGGGCGGTCGATCGCAACCTGCTCGACCGGCTGGTCAAGCTCGGGCGCGCCACGGTGCTGGACGGCGGCAACATCCCGCCCTCGCACTGGGCCTACGCGGGCCTGCACGTCTACCCGCACCGCGATCTGGCTCGCGCCAGGCGTCTGCTGCGGCAGGCCGGCCACGCCGGCGGGTTTTCTACCACACTGAAGGTCGGTTCGTCCTTCCCGTACCAGGTGAACGCCGCCCAGGTGATCAAGCAGCAGCTCCGCGACGTCGGCATCCGCGTCCACATCGTGATGCAGGAGTCGGGGCTGTTCTTCGACTCGCTCGGCCGCCACGACTTCGACATGGATGTGGTCGGCTGGGTGGGGTTCGTGGACCCGGACGAGTGGACGTACAACCTGTTCCACAGCGGCGGGAAGTACAACCAACAGGGCTACTCGAACCCCGCGCTCGACAAGCTGCTCGAGCTCGGGCGCAAGCTCGGGGATCGACAGCGCCGCAAGCAGATCTACACGAAGATCCAGCGCATCGTCGCCGCCGATGCGCCGATGGTCTTCCTCTACGACAATAGCCAGATCTCCGCTACACGCCGCCGCGTGAAGGGCTTCTTCGTGCATCCCACAGCGAGCACCATCTTCCTGCGCGACGTGTCGCTCGGGAGCGCGAGGTAGCGACGATGCTGGGCTACGCGCTCCGGCGCCTCGCGATCTTCGTGCCGATGCTCTTCGGCGTGTCGATCGTCGCGTTCGCTCTGGTGCGGCTGGTGCCCGGCGATACTGTCACGGCCATGCTGGGCGCCCGCTACAACGACAAGGACGCGCAGTCGCTCCGCCAGGAGTACGGACTCGACCGGAGCGAGCCGCACCAGTACGCGGTGTGGCTCGGCAAGGTGGTCCGCGGCGATCTCGGCAAGTCCCGCTTCACCGGCACGCCGGTGGCTGAAGCGATCGCACAGCGGCTGCCCGTCACGCTGGAGCTGGCCGCCCTGGCGCTCTTGATCGCGCTCTCCGTCGGCATCCCGCTCGGCACGCTGAGCGCGATGTATCGCCGTGGCCCGGCCGACTACGCAGCCAACGTCGGCGGCCTGATGGGCATCTCTGTTCCCGGCTTCTGGCTCGGCACCATGCTCGTGCTGGTGTTCGCGCTCGGGCTCGGCTGGTTGCCGTCCGGGGGCTTCGTGCCGCTGTCCCAGGGCTTCGGAAGAAACCTGCGCCACATGATCCTGCCGGCCGTCGCCCTCGGCGGGGCGGTGTCCGGCGTGGTGCTCCGCATGACGCGCTCGAGCCTGCTGGAGGTGCTCGACCGCGACTACATCCGCGTCGCGCGCGCCAAGGGGCTGCCCTGGCGCAGCGTGGTCGTCAAGCACGCGCTCCGCAACGCCTTCATCCCGGTTCTGACGGTGATCGGCATCCAGGCCGGCTATCTGCTCGGCGGTTCCGTGGTGATCGAGCAGGTGTTCTCCCTGCCCGGCGTCGGCCGGCTCGCGTTCCAGGCGCTCGGCAATCGCGATTACCCGCTGTTCCAGGCGACGGTGCTGTTTATCGCCGCTGCCTTCATCACGATCAACCTGGTGGTCGACCTGCTCTACGCCCGCCTCGACCCGAGGCTCCGGCGATGAGGGGGCTCTCCTCGATGGTGCGCGGGCGGCTGGCCCGCGCCGGCGCGTTCGTGATCGTCGCGTACGCCGTGGTGGCGCTCGCGGCACCGCTCATCGCGCCGTACGACCCTTATTCGATGCAGGTCGACCACGTGCTGTCGGCGCCGGGGTTGCACCACTGGTTCGGCACCGACTCGCTGGGGCGTGACGTGCTGAGCCGCGTGCTGTACGGCGCGCGCATCTCGCTCGGGGTGAGCGTGCTTTCGGTGGCGATCGCGCTGGTGCTGGGCACGGCCATCGGCCTGACGGCAGGCTACTTCGGCCGCTGGGTGGACGGCACGCTGTCGCGGCTGGTGGATCTGATGTTCTCGTTTCCCGACATCCTGCTCGCGCTGGTGGTGATCGCCATCCTCGGCGGCAGTCTGCTGAACCTCACGCTGGCCATCGGCATCGTGTACACGCCGATCTTCGCGCGTATCGCCCGCGGTGCCGTGCTGGTCGTCCGGCGCGCCGACTACGTGGAGGCCGCACGCGCCACCGGGGCAGGGGACCTGCGCGTCATGCTCCGCCACATCCTGCCCAACATCTTCGGCCCGATCATGGTGCAGACATCGCTGTCGCTGGCGTTCGCCGTGCTGGCGGAGGCCGCGCTGACCTATCTCGGCCTCGGCGCCGAGCCGGACACTCCATCGTGGGGCATGATGTTGAACCAGGGCACCGCCTGGATGCAGCAGGCCTGGTGGGTGGCGGTGTTTCCGGGGCTCGCCATCACGGTCACCGTGCTCGGCTTCAACCTGCTCGGCGACGGGCTCGGCGACGCGCTGGACCCGACGCTGCGCGGCGCGGGCAGATAGTCCCGCGGGACGCTACAGCGCGGCGGTCCCGAGCGCCTGGGCCACGTGCGGCAACCGCGCGAAGCTCTCCTTGTCGAGCGCCTTGTCGAGGGCATCCTGCGGCGTGATCGTTCCGTCGCGCACCAGCTTGTCGAGCCCGGCGTCCATGCTCTGCATACCTTCGCGCGCGCCGGCCTGGATCAAGCTCGGGATCATCGCCGTCTTCGACTCGCGGATGGTGGACGCCACGGCCGTGTTGCCGATGAGGATCTCGTGGACCGCCACGCGGCCGGAGCCATCCGCACGCTTGAGCAGCTGCTGCGCCACGATGCCCGCCAGCGAATCGGACAGGAGCCCGCGGATCTGTGGCTGCTGGGCGGCGGGAAACGAGTTGACGAAGCGGTCGATGGTGGAGGCGGCCGAGTTGGTGTGCACGGTCGCGAAGATCAGCACGCCGAAGCTCGCGAGCTGCAGCGCCAGACGCATCGTCTCGGGGCCGCGCAGCTCGCCGACCAGGATCACGTCCGCGTTCTCGCGCCCGGCGCTGCGGATGGCGTCGGCGAAGGTCGGCGTGTCCAGGCCGACCTCGCGGTGCGTGACCTGGCACTTGTCGGGCTGGTGCACGAACTCCACCGGGTCCTCGATGGTGAGGATGTGGCCGTACCGGGTATGGTTGATGTGCGACACCATCGCAGCGAGCGTCGTGCTCTTGCCGCTGCCGGTCGGGCCCGTCACCAGCACCAGTCCCGCGCGCTTTTCGGCCAGCGCAATGGTCGCCGCCGGAAGCCCGAGCTCGTCCGCGCCGAGCACGCGCGTCGGGATGGTGCGGAACACCGCGCCCGGCCCCGTGGTCTTCATCATGAAGTTGGCGCGGAAGCGCGCGCGGTCGCCGAGCGCGTAGGCGAAGTCCAGGTCGTGCTCGGTCTCGAACTGCCGGCGCCGGTCGTCGTCCAGCAACTCGAACAGCAGCCGCTCGATCTCGTCCTTCTGCATCGGTGCGTTGCCGAGCGGCACCAGGTCGCCCTTCAGCCTGAGCAGCGGCGGATAGCCGACCGACAGGTGCAGGTCGGAGCCGCTCCGCTCCAGCAGTTGGTCGAACAGGCGATCGATGGCAGGCATCAGCCCTTCCTTCCGAACAGTCCGCGCAGCCCGCGCCCCGCGTCGGCAGCTGGCGGAGCGGCGGCGGGCGGCGGCGCCTGCGGCTGGGATGCAGTCGCGTTGGAGATCGAACGCGGGTCGTCCGCGTAGGCGCGCGCCGTCTCCTCGGTGATCGCCCCCTGCTTCAGCAGCGCGAGCAGCGAGTCCTCGATGCGGATCATTCCGTAGGCCCGACCTCGCTGCAGCAGACTGGTCAGCTGGTAGAGCTTGTTGTCGCGGATCAGGCTCCAGAGTGGAACGTTGCCGGTGATCATCTCCGCGGCTGCGACGCGGCGCGTGCCGTCCGCGCTGGGCACGAGGCGCTGGCTGATGACGAGCTTGAGCGCACCGGCGAGCGTGGCGCGCACCTGCGCCTGGTCGTCGGGCGGAAACATGTCGATCAGGCGGTCGATGGTGCGCGCGCCCGACGGCGCGCTCATTGTCGCGATGACGAGATGCCCCGTCTCGGAAGCGGCGAGCGCCATCTCCACCGTATCGCGATCCCTGAGCTCGCCGATCGCGATCACGTCGGGATCCTCGCGCAGCGCGGCCTTGAGCGCGCGCTGGAACGACGTCGTGTGCGTGCCTACCTCGCGCTGCGACATCACTGCGCGTTTGACCGGATGCAGGATCTCGACCGGGTCCTCCACCGTGATGATGTGGATGGCCTTTTGCGTGTTGAACAGGTTGACCAGCGCGCCCATGGTCGTGGTCTTGCCCTGCGCGCTCGGCCCCGACACCACGACCAGGCCCTGATGCTGCTGCGTGATGCGCGAAAGCTCGTCCGGAAGACCGAGCTCCGGCAGGGTCGGCGGCGTCGAGCGCAGCAGGCGGAAACAGCCTTTGAGGCCGGTGCGCTGCCGGCAGATGTTGACGCGCAGGCGTCCCGCTTCCGGCAGATCGACGGCCAGGTCCGTGTAGCCGCGCTCCTCGAGCTCGCGCCGGTGAGTGTCGTCCAGCAGCGGCTCGAGCATGCTCCGCAGCTCGGCGTCGGGAAGCGGCGCGCCCTGCGGGCGCAGCTCGCCCACCAGTCGCATCTGGGGAGGGCCGCCGGAGAGAAGGTGCACGTCGCTCGCGCCCGCGCTGCGCGCCTTGGCGATGAATGCCGACAGCGAGTCGACGCCGGGGCCCGCCGGCTTCGCGCTCCTCACCACCTCGACGGGGGGCGGCGGTGCATGGCGGCGCGGTGCCGGCGGTGCCGGCGGTGCGGCCTGCACGCCGTGACCCGTCGGCGCGTCGTCCGTATCGAGCTCGAGCCCGCTGTCGGCCACGCCGCCGTCGAGGTCGAGCTCGATGCCGGGAGCCCGCGGCGCGGCGTCGGCGGGCGCGGCCGGGGCGGGCTCGTCCGCCGAGCGCAGCGTCGCGCCCCCAGTCGCCGCCGGGCGCGGCCGGTCCGCCACCCGCGCGATGCGGATCTGCAGGCGCTCTCCAAAGCGCGCGATGCGCACGGCGTAGGCCTGGCCGTCGATCTGCACGCTCGCCGTTTCTCCCGAGCTGTCGCCCGCTGGCACCAGCGGCGCGAGCTCCGTTCCTGCGAGCAGTGCTTCCAGGTGCGCCGGGGTGAGCGGCTGTTTCGTCACCGAACGAAGCTCGTCGCCGAGGCGGACGCTCGCCGCCGAATGCGTCTGCAGCACCAGCTCCCGCACGTCGGGGCGATCGAGAAAGCGTAGAAAACGCGGGAGATCGGACACGGTACCGGCCACGATAGCACCATTGCAGCCGATTCCGGCCGGTGACGGGCGGGCGTCGGGCACGGGCCGCACGCGCCCTGCTCCCGGGCGGGCGCCGTGGACTGCCGTTCATGTAGGCCGCGTGACCAGCCGGCGTCGGATGCGAGCCGCCCCGAGCCGAATTGCCCCTGAGCGGCTGGCACGCTGCTTGCTGTGGCGTTGGGTGCCGCGCCTCGCGGATGGTAGAGTTCGCGATCGGGCTTGCTCACTTCAGGAGGATCAGGATGACCGCCAACCGTCGCCGTTTCTATCGCATCGGAGGCGCGCTGCTCGCCTTGTTGTTCCTGCCTGCAGCCAAGAACGGTTGCGGCAGCAAGGAGGCGAACACGACTTTCGCCTCGCCGGTCCAGGCGGTGACCACGCTGCTGGCGCACGACGACGGTTCGGTCGAGGCCGAGGTCGTCCTGATCAGCACGATAACCTCGCAGCACAAGTTCATCGACGACGCCACGAACGTACAGCTCCGGGTCCCCGATGGAACGCTGGTGCCGCTATCGCTCTCGTCTCCGGGACACTACACGGCGGACAGCTCGGGCAACGCCGCGCTGGTCTACACGCCGGGCAGCACCTACCAGTTCAAGTTCAATCTCGACAACGACGCCGAGGCGAAGAAGGCCGCCGGTGGCAACTTCTCGGCCGTGACCGATGCGCCCGACGATCAGGTCAGTTTCTCGTTCACGAAGAAGCCCGCATTCGCAGGCGACACTTCCACGGTCACCTGGGCGCCTGCGCAGCGCTATGCGCTGATCACGGTTACCGACTCGACCGGCAACGTCGTCTACCAGAACTTCGACTTCAAGGAACCTCACTTCGACGGCTCCAAGTGGGCGCGCTTGAAGAAGGGCGGTTCGATGGACCTGGGTGTCGACGTGTTCGCCAATGCCGGGACATACAACGTGCGCCTGTGCGCGGTCGACAAGGTCAGCGACTTCGACAAGAGCCTGTCGGCCGACCTCGGCGCACTGAGCGGTTTCTTGATCGGACGCTGCGCACCTCGGCAGACGCTCGACGTCACCCAGTAGGACCGCGTCGGGTCGCTACGCGGCGATCTGCCTTAGCGTCTCGAGCGCGCGGTCGATCTCGTCGTCGGTCGTGTACGGAGCGGGCCCTAGCCTGAGCACGTCGCCGCGCGCATCGGCCCACACGCCCCGCTGGCGCAGCCGCTGCACTGCGCCGGCGGCGTCGGACAGCCGGAGCGCTACGAAGCCGCCACGCTCGTCGGCGGCTCGCGGCGTGAGCACATCGAAGCCGTCGAGGCCCGCGATGAGCCGCCCGGTCTGGCCGAGCGAGAGCTGGCGCAGGCGATCCACGGAAAGCCCTTGCTCGCGGAAGAACTCCGCAACGGCGAGCGCCCGGTAGTGGCTTGACGGATCGTAGGTGCTGCCCGCGAAGCGATCGCACGGCCGCTCTCCGTAGTGTACGGGCCCGGCGCCGCGCGGGCTGTCGAGGTGCGCGAAGTCGCTGAACCACCCCGTGTACACGGGTCGCAACCCGGTGTCCGGCGGCACGCGCAGAAAGCAGCAGCCTTCGCCCCACTGCGCGTACTTGTAGCCGCCCGCCGTCACGAAGATCGGATCGGGCCCCAGCTCCTCGATGCGGAACGGCACCACGTTGAACGCGTGATAGGCGTCGAGCAGCACCTGGGCGCCGGCGCGCTGCGCGGCCGCGATCGCTTCGCCGAGCCCGCCCAGGCGCGCCGAGGTCTCGAACAGCACCGTCGAGACCAGGAGCGCGGCGGTTCGTTCGTCGATCGCCGCGGCGAGCCGCCCCGGCAACGAGGCGTGCGGCTCGGCGTCGACGAAGTGCACCTCTACGCCTTCCTCCGCTAGTCGCCGGAGCTGCCGGTCCAGGCTGTGGAACTCGCCGGAGGTCGTGACCAGCCGCGGCCGCCGCCGGAGATCCAGCGCGGACAGGAAGCGCGAAACCAGCTCGTGCGTGCTCTGCCCGAGTGCGATCTGATCGATCCCGCCGCCGATGCGCTCGACCACCGCCGCGCGCAGGTCGTCGGCGACCTCGGCCGCGCGCTGCCACTTGTCGTCGACGTGCTCCGCTGCGTCGTCGAAGGCCCGGGTGAGCCCCGCGCGGGCCACGTCCGGCCAGGCCTGGTGCGAATGGCCCGTCAAGAGGATGCGATCGGGGCGCAGAAAGGCGGAGTAGTGCGGGCGGAGCGCTTCGGGCCCGGGAAGCTGCATGAATTGCCTGTGTCACGGTCGTTCCGGCCCCGCAAGCACCATGATCGAGGTCATCGCGCGGCCGTACCCTGCGGCCCAGACTGGGAACGGAAGAGGTCGTCATGTTGTATCCGTCTCCCGCGCGCCGCGAGCCGCAGCACTTCGACGCACCCTCGCTCTTGACGAGCTGTCACGCCCGGATCCGTCACTTCAGCGAGATGGCCGTGACGCTCGCGGAGGCCCGGGACGCCCCCGAGCACGAGATCGCGGAAGCGGCTCGCCAGCTCCATCGCTACTTCGCGCAAGCTCTGCCGCTGCACGCCGAGGACGAGGAGGAGTCCGTGCTGCCGCGTCTCGCCGGCCGCGCTGCCGAGCTCGACACGCGGCTCGAGCGCATGCGCGCCGAGCACGTGCGCATCGACGAGCTCCTGGCTCCCCAGCTCGAGGCCTGGCAGGCATTGGCAAAGCAGCCGGCGGATCTCGTCACGCTCGCCCCGCGCCTTTCGCCGCTCGGGCGACAGCTGCAAGCGCTTTTCGGGGAGCATCTCGAGAGCGAGGAAAAGTACATCTTCGTCGCGCTCCAGACGCAACTGAGCCACACGGAGCTCGGCGCGATCGAACAGGAGATCCGTGATCGCCGCCGGCGCACCTACCGCTAGTAGCGCGCAGGGCCGCGGGCGCTGAGCGCTGGTTGACGCCGTCCTGCTGATCTACGCTGGGAGAGCCGCCTGTGCGGTCCAGTGTGGAAGAAGGACACATGAAGACAAGCGAACACGAGCCTGCCGAGGATCTCCAGCTCGAGGAGGAGCTACAGATCCTCGAAGAGCGTACGCGACCGCCCACGACGCTCAGCGCCGACTTCTTTCTGCGGCCGATCGCCGATCTGTGTCACACGCAGGAGCTCATCACGCTGGCGCCCGCAGCGCGCGTTGCAAAGGCTATCCAGCTCATGCAAGAGCATCGCATCGGCGCCGTCCTCATCGTCGAGCAGGAGAAGCTCGTGGGGATCGTGACCGAGCGTGACGTGATGATGAAGGTGCTCGACTCGAAGCTCGATCCCGAACAGGCGGAGGTCCGGGAAATCATGACTGCCGGTCCGGAGTGCCTGAGAAAGGAGGATCAGCTCGCCTACCTCCTGAACGCCATGCACGTCGGTGGCTTCCGGCACGTACCGATCGTCGATGGCGACGGCCGCCCGACGCACCTGATTTCCGTGCGCGACGCGCTGGCGTTCATCGTCGACAACTTCCCGGCGGAGCTGCTGAACATCCCCTCCCAGCCGTTCCGCGGTCCGCCCTCGCAGTACGGCTAGCCCGAGCCGCCGATGCGGTTGGCCCGCGCTCGAAGCCTCAACTGCTTCCGCGCGCCAGCGCCTCGAGTTGTTCCAGCGAGTCGATCTCGAATCCGTCCTTCGTCGTGGTCAGGAGGCGATCCTTCTGCCAGCGGCTGACGGTGCGGATGACCGTCTCGACCCGGGCCCCGACCAGCCGGGCCAGCGCGCCTCGCGAGAGCGGTACCGGGATCCACAGATGTCCCCTTTCGTCCTCGTCGCCGAAGCGGTCGGCCAGGTGCAGGAGCAGCGTGGCAACGCGCTGGGGCACCGTGCCCGCGCTCATGACGGTGATCTTCGCACGCAGCGCACGCGTGTGATCGAGCAGCGCGCGGTTCAGCGCCTGCGCCAGCTCCGGCTCGCGCGGCAGCGCGGCCAGTACCGGCTCCGCACGCACGCGCAGCACCTCTACCGTCTCGCTCGCCGTCACGGCGTCGGCTGGATAGCGCCCTTGCTCCATCACCGCGCTGTCGCCCACGCTCTCGCGCGGTCCGAACAATGCCAGGAGCGAGTCCTCGCCGCCCGGCGTGGGCTGGAGGATCTGGACGAGGCCGCGCTGGATGATGGTGAAATGCGTCGCTTCGCTTCCCGCGCGCCACAGGTATTCGTTTTCGCCGAAGCGAACGAAGCGGCTCTCGCCCGCCAACAGGCCAAGCCAGCCTTCGCTCAGGCCGTGGAAGAGCTTCGACGCCCGCAGGCGTCCGATCACGACGGAGGCGTCCACGCGGGCGAGCCTACTCGTGAACCGGGGCTCGCTGCCAGCGCTGCTGTAGAAAGCAGGACCAGCGCGATCCACAGCAGCGTGGCCAGGGCGAGGTGGACGAGCTGCATCCAGCCGGGTGCGGACAGCAGGATGTTGACCACCCCTGCTGCGACCTGCACCAGTACCAGCGCGGCCACGGCGATCGCCCCGCGGCGCACCTCCGCCCCGGCGTGGCGCTGCGGCAGCGCCGAGACCAGGTACAGCAGCAGCGCCGCCAGCAGCACCGCGCCGAGTGGGTGCACTTCCCGCGCCCGCTGGAGGAAGCCTGCCGTCACGCTGTGATCGGCGGCCAGCCGAGCGGCGATACCTCGAGATTCGACAACCGGGTGCAGCGTGTCCCCCAGCGCCGTGATCGCCCCCAGCATTGCGACCAGCAGTGTGCCTGCGAGCGCCGGCACCAGCCACCAGTTGAATCCGCGTGGCCGGAAGCCCCTCGGTGCAGGGCGGTGGGCGCTCCGCGCAGCGATGGCCAGCGCTCCCGTCAAGAGGAAGGTGTTCGCCAGGTGCACCCCCATCACCAGCGCGCGCGCCACCGAGTCGTTGTGACCGACGAGCTTCAGCAGCACCAGCGCCGCCCCGACGAGCGCTTCGCCGAGCATGAACGCCATCGCGAACAGCGACGCACGGCGCGCCAGGTGGCCGCGCGAAAAGCTCCTGAACGCCCACACCAGGAGCGCCACGACCAGGAGCAGGCTGATGCCGGAGGTGACCCGATGCGTGAGCTCGATGGCCATCTCCACGGAGTGCGGGCGTGGGATCACCTCGCCCTGGCACGTCGGCCAGTGCTGCCCGCAGCCGGCGCCGGACCCCGAGATGCGCACCCAGGCCCCGAACAGGATCACCAGCACCGTGTAGCCCAGGGTGATCCACGCGAGATGCCCGAATGCGCGTGCCGCGCGGCTGTCTTCTTCCGCTCTGGAAGAGGCCTGCACGGCGCTGGGAGCGGTGGCTGATCCGGCCATCGGGCTGGGGCGAGTCCTGCCACGTTCCCGGCACTTCGTCGAGATCCATGGGCTTATTCGGTCGCGCAGGCCGGTCGTAGATCCATCGTGATGAGCGATCCGGGCAACCCACCCGCGAACGACGGCGTCCGTCCGCGTATCGAGGGCGAGATCGAGACCGAGATCGCACGGCGACAGCGGAAAGGGCCGTTCTTCTACCCGCTGTTGGCGCTCCTCGTCGTGTTCGGGACGCGCTTCCACCGCCAGCACCCGGAGATCTCCGCCGGGCTGCTCGCGGCGTTGCTGCTTTCGGCGGGGCTGCGGTGGCTCCTGTGGAGGCGTCTGGGCAGGTCCGGGGACAGCCCACCCGCGGGGCTGCTCGGTCCAGCCCTCTTCCTGCCGGTGTACGCCTGGAGCCTGTTCACCACCGTGACGTTGGCGCTGTACGGCCTGGGCGAGCCGGGTGTGCTGACCATCGCCTGCACAGCGGGCATCGCTGCGTCGGGAAGCGCGGGCATCGCGCTCCGTTCACGGCTGCATCTCGCCTACCTGCTTCTGCTGCTGGTGCCGATTGCCATCGTGCTGCCGCTCACGGCGGGGTCCACCGGCTACGGTGTGGCGTGCGCCTACTGTGTCGGCAGCGCCTACCTGCTCTTCGAGGGACGCCAGGTGCGGGCGACGTTCCTCAGACTCGTCGGAGGTCGCCTGGAGCTGGAGAAGGCGTGGCAGATCGCGCGCGACGCCAGTACTGCCAAGAGCGAGTTCCTCGCGACCATGAGCCACGAGATCCGCACGCCGATGAACGCCGTGCTCGGCATGTCCGGGCTTCTGCTCGACACGGCTCTAAGCGCCGAGCAGCAGGACTACGCCGAGACCATCCGCACGTCGGCCCGTTCCCTGCTCGACGTGATCAACGACATCCTCGACTTCTCGCGGATCGAGGCGGGCCGGTTGGAGCTCGAGGAGATCGCGTTTCCGCTGGAGCCGACCATCGACGCAGCCGTGGAGCTGATCCGCGAGCCCGCACGCCAGAAAGGCCTCGAGCTGGAGACCCGGATCGACCTGGATGTGCCGGGCTTCGTGCATGGCGACCCGGGGCGGCTCAGGCAGATCCTGCTCAACCTGCTCGGCAACGCCGTGAAGTTCACCGACCACGGCAGCATCCGGATCCGCGTCAGGCGCGACCGCGATGCCGACGGGCTCCTGCGATTCGACGTGCGGGACACCGGCATCGGCATCCCGACCGACGCGCAGCAGCGCCTTTTCGCCCCCTTCGAGCAGGCCGACAACTCCACCACCCGCCGCTACGGCGGCACCGGTCTCGGCCTTGCGATCACGCGCCGGCTGGTCGACCGCATGGGAGGCACGATCGCCGTGGACAGCCAGGTCGGTTGCGGCTCGACGTTCAGCTTCTCGGTGCGGCTGCGGGCGGTGGACGGCGACGCGCTGGAGTCCTCGCGACATCTGAAGGTGGCGCCGCGCCGGCACTCCCTCGGAGCGCCGCGCGCAGCCAACGGGCCGCCGCGCGTCCTGGTTGTGGAGGATAACGCGGTCAACCAGAAAGTGACCGCGTTGATGCTCGAGCGGCTCTCTCTGGCGCCTACTGTGGCGGGCAATGGGCACGAGGCCCTCGCGCTGCTCGAGCGCGCTGATTACGACGTGGTGTTGATGGACTGCCACATGCCGGACATGGACGGCTTCGAGGCGACGGCGCGCGTGCGGGAGCTGCCCGGCGATCGGGGGCAGGTGCCGATCGTTGCGCTCACGGCCAGTACCACCGCAGAGGATCGCGAGCGCTGCATCCGGGCAGGCATGGACGACTTCCTGGCCAAGCCGGTGGACCGGGAACAGCTCGCCGAGGTCGTCGAACGTTGGTTGTCGCCCCGCGACGCGGCGATGCCGACGTCGCCCCGCGACGCGGCGATGCCGATGTCGCCCCGCGCTCGCACGACCGACGCGGAGCCCGCGCTGCTCGACGAGCAGCGCGTCGCGATGCTCGTGGACGACCTCGAGGACGATTCTACTGGCCGAGCTCTTCGATCTCTACGAGCGCGACACCCGGGCCTACGTCGACGAGATCCTGGGCCATCGCGCCGCTGGGGAACGGACCGGACATGGGCGCGTTGCGCATGCGCTCAAAGGGGCCAGCCTGAACCTCGGAGCCCAGCGTCTGGCCGCACTCGCCAAGCGGCTCGAGAGCGCAGAGGGTGACGAGCTGGACCAGCTCGTGGAACGGTTGCCGGGCGAGCACGCGCGCACGCTCGAGGCTCTGCAGCGGCGGTTCGCTCCGCGAGCCGCCGCAGACGGCGAGAAGCTCGCTATGTAGCAAAATGCCACGATTTCGTGGCATTTTGCTACAATCTAAGCAGGTCCAGGGGCATCTCCGGCATGGCGCCGGGCTGCGAGGCGACGTAGGCGGCGTAGCGATTGGCGCGCTCCGCGACTTCTGCCGGCGCTCTGCCGCCGAGTAGCTGGTGGACGAGCATGGCGGTGAAAGCGTCGCCGGCGCCGACGCGATCTCCGCTTGACGCATCCACCGGGAAACCGCCGTGCTCCGCGCGGGCGGTGCGCGTGGCGACGAGCGCGCCGCGCTCGCCGCGTGTCGCGGCTACCAGCTCCACGCCGCGCCCGAGCAGCCAGCCCACCGGATCGGAGGTGGCGTAGCGCTCGGCGACGAGCGCGGCCTCGGCTTCGTTCAGCTTGACGACGCGCGCGGCCGACAGCGCGGTGTCCACGACGGCGTGCGTCGCGAAGGGCGGTCGCACGTTGAGATCGCAGGCGCGCCAGCAGCTTTTCGCGGTATCCGCCAGCGCGGCCCCCAGCGACGCCGACCCGAGCGGAGTGCGCTGCGCCAGCGTGCCGTAGTAGAGCGCGGGCGCGCTCTCTACGAGCGGCGCCAGCGACAGCGGATACTCGATGCGATCCCAGGCGGCTCCGGAGGCGAGCGTGTAGCGCGGCTCGCCGCCTACCAGCGTGACGCCGACCGTGCCGGTCGGGCTCTCGGTGTCGATCTGCACCTGGGAGACGTCCACGCCGCTCTGCTCGAGCTGCTGCAACGCCGCGTGACCCGGCTCGTCGTCGCCGACGCGGCTGACCAGCACTACCGCGTGACCGAGCTGGGCCAGGTGATAGGCGACGTTGGCCGCCGTACCGCCCAGGCGCCGTCCCTCCGGGAACAGGTCCCAGAGCAGCTCGCCCCAGCAGACGACGGGCGCGGCCGTCATGCTTCGATCAGCGTCACGGCGGGACCGCAGCGTCGTCGCGGATTCAGTACACGCATTTCGGTTGGCTGCCGCTGCAGGCCTGCGCCACGGCGTGCAGCTCGGTTTCACAGTAGCCGCAGCGCAGCGCCAGATTCCCGTTCTTGTCGCACTTGACTGCGTCCGGACCGGTCGTCAGAAAACAACGGTAGGCATCGGCCAAAGCGTTGATGCATCCCGCGGGCATGGAGCTGGGGACGCCATTGCAGCCGCAGTCGGGGCCGGGCGTTCCGGGGCACTGGAGGCTGTTCGTCAGGCGATTGCAGGCCTTGAGGCAGCAGTCCGTGAACCCGCTGCACGTGGGCGGCGGACCTCCGCCCGTGCCGCCGCTGGACGTGCCGCCGCTGGACGTGCCGCCGCTGGACGTGCCGCCGCTGGACGTGCCGCCGCTGGACGTGCCGCCGCTGGACGTGCCGCCACTCGACGTGCCGCCACTCTGTACGTTGCCGCCGCACGCCGCGGCGAGGAGTGCGATCGCGGGCCAGCCCAGCATCCGGTAGTGCATCCGGCGAGGATACTCCTGCTCGGCCCTGGACCGAAGCGGCCGGCTTGAACGTGGCGCTGGGCCGTGCTTCGCTCCGGGCGTCGAAAGCCCCGCGGCCACGCAGGATGCACAACAAGCTCTATTGGCGGATCGCGTTCGCCCTCGCTCTGACCGGCTGCAACGTGCCGGCGCCGCCGGCTGCCCACGCCACGGATGCCGAGCAGGGTCTCGTCGTCGTCGAGACCGACTACCAGTCTTCGAATGTCGGCCTTCTCGGCGAGGACGGCAGCGTGCTGTCGCCGTCGCTGGTCTCGTCGGGCAGCGGCGCGACGGGGCTCTCGGCGCTGCTTTCCGGAGACACCGTCCTGCCCGGGCCGGCGCTGCACGGCAGCATCGTGGTGATCGATCGCGGCTCGGCTGTCCTCTCCTGGGTGGATCCGGCGACGGCCCGCGTCACCGCACAGCTCTCGGTGGCCACCGGCTTCCACTCCAACCCCCAGGACTACGTGCAGGCCGCGCCCGATCGCGCCTACGTGCCGCGCCTCGAAGGCAACCAGGACCCGGGGCAGGAGCCCTTCGACGGGGGCAACGACGTGCTGGTGATCGATCCGCGCGCACCGCGCATCACCGGGCGTGTCGACCTGATGCCCGCGATGAAGGGCGAGGACCCGAAGTACCTGCCGCGCGCCAACCGGGTCGTCATGGCCGACGGACAGCTCGACGTGCTCTTGTCCGGCTACGCCGAGGACTTCTGCGATTCCTCTCCGGAGTCCCGCCTGGCCAGTATCGATCCGGCGACGAACGAGATCGCCGACGTGCTCGTGCTGGCGGGGTTGCACGGCTGTACCGCCATGTCGCTGTCGCCCGACGGCGGTACCCTCGCCGTCAACTGCTCGGGCTTCCACCAGTGTGGGGATCCAGTGATGGCCGAGTCTGGCGTGGCGCTGGTGTCGCTCGGCCCGTCGCTTGCGGTCGAACGGCGCTTCGCGGCGACGGATCTCGGGCAGGGCGCGCTCGCTTTCGGCGTCGCGTGGGCGGGTCCACACACGCTCCTCGTGAGCAGCTTCGGGCGGGAGGCGGACGCCAGCGGTCCGGCGCGGAAGGACTCGCTGCTGGAACTGGATACGACGACGGGCGCGCACCGCCTGCTGCTGCAATCGGACGCGTTCGCCCTGGGCGAGGTGCGCTGCGTCTCGGGCAAGGTGTGCTTCGCGGCGGACGCGGGCCGAGGTGTCGTCTATCGCTTCGGAGTCGATGCGAGCGGGCACCTGGGCAGCGCCGAGCCCGCCCCCATGCACTCGGGCACCGGACTGCCGCCGCGCTATCTGGGCTGGTTCGACGCTTCGGGCGGGTGACGCCGCGCGCGGATCGCGGCATAAAGGCGCGATGCAGGCTCGCGGCACCCCCCCACGGAATCCGGCACGGGATCTCCGGCGGCGCGTCGTGGTCGAGGGCCGGCGCCAGGGGCTGTTCTCGGACGTTTATGCGTTCCTGCTGACGACGAGCTGGAAGCGGCTGCTGCTCGGCTTCGTGGCCGTGTATCTGCTGGAAAATACGCTGTTCGCGCTCTTGTATCTGGCGGGCGGCGACTGCATCGCCGGGGCTCGACCGGGGTCGTTCGCGGACGCGTTCTTCTTCAGCGTGCAGACCCTGTCGACCATCGGTTACGGCGAGCTATCGCCGAACGGCACCTGGGCCAATCTGGTTGTTGGCGTCGAGGCGTTTGCCAGCATCGTGACCGCGGCGCTCGCCACCGGGATCGTGTTCGCGAAGTTCGCGCGGCCCACGGCCCGCGTGCTCTGGAGCAACGTGGCCGTGGTCGCGCCGCGCGATGGGCGGCCTTGCCTGATGTTCCGGCTGGCGAACGCTCGCGGGACGGAAGTGGTGTCCGCGTCGCTGCGCGTGAGCGCCCTGCTCAGCTACGTCACCGCCGAGGGCGAACGCATGCGGCGCTTCTACGACCTCGCGCTGGAGCGCGAGTCCACACCGCTGTTCATGCTCACCTGGCTCGTGATCCACCCGATCGACGAAAATAGTCCGCTCTACGGCCTGTCGTCGGAAGATCTGCACGCGGACAAGGTGCGCATCGGGGTGACGCTCACCGGCATCGACGGCAGCCTCGCGCAGACCGTCTACGCGCAGCACGATTTCGCTCCGGAACACATCGTGTGGGGCGCGCGCTTCGTGGACGTGCTCGAGACGCTGCCGGATGGGCGCGTCAAGGTCGACTACTCGCGCTTCCACGACGTGGTGCAGCTCGACAACTGATCGCGAGGGCGACGGCAAGCAGAAGCGTGGGCTTGGTCGCCGGGCTTGTGGGTGCTATGGGGCGGGCCGGCGTCCATGGACATCGTCAACCTCATCGCCCTGGTGCTCGCGCTCGTCTACACGCTCAGGAAGATGGAGGTGCAGCGGCGCGAGCCGGACATGTATCCCCAGGTGCCGGCGGAGGAATTCAAGCGCTGGAAGCACAAGGCACTGAAGGCGTACAACATCTCGAGCCTGTCCTGCGTAGTGAAGCTCGCCGCGGATCTCGCCTTCTGGTACCTGTACGCCAAGCAGTCCTTTGCGATTCCGGTGGTGGTGTTCGCCGTGGGCGGGACGATCTTCCTGGCCTGGGTGGCCGCGCTCCTGGTGGGCGCGCTTTTGGCGGGTTCGTCGCGCAAGCTGAGGCTCGAGCTGGGCATCGATCTGCGCGCTCGGGTCCAGTGACCCCGGCAAACAGGGCAAGCGGAGCTCCGGGGCGGACCACTGGGAAGGCGCGCCGCCACCCGACCGTAGATAGTGACGTGATGGGTGACAGTCGGCCCGCCTTCACCTTCGGCATCCTGCTCTCCGGTCTTCTCGCGGCCGAGGCGGAGGTCCAGGCTGCGCCCGCCCCGCGCCGCCGCCGCCCGCTCAGGGCCCGCTCCGGCACGTACCCGAACCCCTCCCGCACGCCCGTCTCCGAAGCTCCGGGCCCCCGGCCCGGTCCGGACGCGCCGTCCGCGACGCGCTAGCCCTGCAGCGCCGGCGGGGAGCCGCCGAGGCCGGACCACAACAGGCCCAGCTGCTGCTGGTAGGCCTGCCGGATGCGTTCCGGCTGGTTGCAGCACATCCACAGCGGGACGCCGAAGAAGATGCTGACCAGCGCAAGCAGCGCGGCATCGAGATCCGCCGCAGTGGGCAGCTCGCCGAGCTCGACCGCCCGCTCGAGCGCGGGCCGGAACACATGCTCCAGCTGCACGTCGGGGAGGCTCTCCACGCACTTCTGGTCCGGGAAGGCCTGCCGGCATTCGGCCAGCGTGAGCTCGGTCGTCCCCTGGCAGGTGTTGCCATGCGGGTCCAGAGCCATGTGGCCAATGATTTCCTGCATGATCCTGGGGTGCTCCGCCAGCTCGCGCCCCGTGGACTGGAAGATGTGCTCGATGAACGCCAGCCCGGCGCCCTCGCCGACCGCCTCGCGCGCCTTGAGCGTGACCTCGAGCGTCCAGATCCGGATGTAGTAGTGGAGCAGGTCGTCCTTCTTCGGGAAGTAGTTGAAGAAGGTCGCCTCGCAGATCTGCACCTCTTCGCACAGCTCCTTGACCGTGATGTCGGACAGGGGCTTTTCGCGAAGCTTCTCGATGGCGGTCTCCAGAAGCGCCAGCTTGGTCCGGGCGTATTTCCGCTCGCGGAGCGAAAGCCGCGGGGGCCTGGAGTCGTGGAGAGCTGTACCGGGGCTGGTCATTCGTCGGGGTGGGGCTCGGACCGCCCCCCGGATCGGTCCTCACAAGAGCATAATACCCGACGCCTGGACCGCGAGCCCATTGTAGTGGGTTTTGCTGACATCCGTTGGCCGACGACCCGCTGCGTCATGCGTTTTCCCGGGCGCCTTGGCCCGCTTGCCTGCGGTCAAGTCGCGTCAGAGCGGCCGTCGGTCGCGGGCCGGACCGCGGAAAAGGAGTGGCCGCCTGGCGGCTCAGCCCCAGAAGCCCCGCACCGAAGTCACGTAGATGCCAAGTCCGCCGGTGAGCAGGCACAGCGCGGCGGCGAGCGCGTACACGATTGCCGCGGAACGGCGCAGTCCGGTCGCGTGCCGCGGTGCAGCCAGCGCCGCGACCAGCGCGCCCAGAGCAAGGCACACGACGGCGAGCGCGAGGTGCTCCTTCGTCTCGAACAGCATGCCGGCGTGCAGGTTGGTGCGGAACAGCGCGCGCTTCACCAGGTTGCGGTAGTCCGCGTAGATGGCGATCCCGGCCGAGTACGCCAGCACGGTGAACGCCGTCGACAGCGACACGGCCCAGCGACTGCGGTAGCCAAGCGGCTTGCCCGTCCGCAGCACGATTGCCGGGTGGATCAGCGCCGCCGCGGCCAGCATGCCGAGGTGGCCGTGGATGGATTGCAGCACGCGGATGTACATCACGGGAATACGAACGCCGCGACGGCGACCAGTGGGACCAGGATCAGCGCGGCGACAGCGAGCCGTCGCGCGCGCCGCTCGTCGGAGGGATCGCGCTCGTCGCGCATGAAGTGGAGGAACGACAGTAGCGCGAGCATCAGCCCCCACCACACCGCCACGGCGACCCGCCAGTAGTACACGGTGTGCAGCGTGCGCAGGATCAGCATCGGGTTCGACGCCTCGCCGCGCGCATACTCGTACAGCCGTTCGGCGGCATAGGTCACCGGCGCGCCGATCGCGAACACCAGCGCCGCCGCCGCGATCGCCCCGCGGCGGCGCTCGCTGTCAGTCGCCGGCGTCATCGCGTTCTTCCTCGTCTTTCTTGGCTTCGCTGTCGTCCGGCGGCTCGCGGCGGCGGCGGCGCGGCAGGAGCGCAAACGCCGTCAGCATGCTGGCCCCCACGACGGTGAGCCCCAGCAGCACCTCCACCGTGCTGCCGCTCGAGCCGTTGCCGAGCGGGCGCTGGCTGCGCGGTGCGTTCATCGCGAAAGGGCCCTCATCGAGACCAGCATACCGAGCAGCGTGCGCGAGTAGTAGAAGGCCAGGAAACCGACCGCGAGCTGCGACAGCACACCGAGTGCGATGATCACGCGTCGGAGCCGTGGACGCTCCCGCGTGGCGTCCAGGCCGATGCCCGCAACCGAGGCGAGCAGGAGCAGGCCGGCCGAGGCCGGCGCGAGCAGCAACATCGCGCGCCAGGTCTGGGGCCGGTGCATCCTTGCCAGGATGACGGGCAGTGAGTAGGCGAACGCGCCGATGCCGAGTCGCCCGGGCGACAGCGCCTGCTTCAAACGGGAAGGGCAGAGCCCGCGCCAGCCACCGAGCCCGAGCGACAGCGCCACGAACAGGCCGATCAGCGCGAACGACAGCGGGCACGCCCAGCGCGCCACCCGTTCCACCTCGAGGAAGCTCGTTTCGGCCTTCTTGCCGAGACCGGCGCGTCGCAGCGCATCGATCGACGCATGCACGTCGCCGAGCTTCGCCCGTGCCAGCGCGAGCCCCATGGTCGCCGCCTGCCAGTCGGCGCGGCCCAGCCCCGGCTCGGCGAGCCACTTCTGGTAGGCGTGCACCGCGTCCAGCGGCCGGTGCAGCCGGTGGAACCAGGAGTCGGCGATGAGCTCGCGCGACTCGCGGCGCACCTGGCCCGGCGGAAAGCCGTCGACCTGCGTCTCGAACGCCCGCAGCCGCTCCACGGTCAGCTGTCCCGGCGCGAGCTGCTGCATCCGCATGAGCGCGGCCAGCGGACCGGCGCCGCCGCGGCTGCGCTCACCCAGCCACTCCAGCCGCGTGCGCGCGCGGCGCGCCAGCCTGGCGTGAGGTGCGGCCTCGATCGCCTGCCTGTAGAGCTGGATAGCGTTGTCCACGCGCTCCTCGCGCTCGGCCCGCTCCGCCTGGCGGATGAGCTCCGTCTGGCGAGCTGCCGCGGCCGGCTCCGCCGCTCCGGCGCGCGACGGCCAACCGGCGGCGGCGACGAGCAGCGCGAACGCCGCGACGAGCCCGAACAGCGCGCGGCGGTGGGGGACAGACGGCACGGCCGCGGAGTGTAGCGCCGGAAGCCGCAGCGTGCGCCGCGACGTCCTCCGGAGCCGCTGTGGGCGCGCCGCTCGGGGGCGGGAGCGGCCCTACTTCGTGTACTTGAAGCTCTCTATCGTGCTGCCGTCGGGGCGCAGGGCGCGATAGCCGAGCGTGTTGCCGTCGATGTCGAACACGACGTAGTTGCGGGTCCTCTCGGTGTGCGCCGTGAAGTAGGCGGTGCCGGTGCCGTAGAGTGACGCGCCGGCGCCGCCGGCGACGAGGTAGATCGTGCCGCTACCGTTCACCGGCGCGCCGTTCGCGTCGGCCTGGGCGAGCGCGCCGTTCTGCGTACCCGGCTGGAAGCCGCGGATGGGCAGCGAGCGCTCGTAGACGTGGTTGTGGCCGTTCAGCACGAAATCCACCTTGTACTGGTCGTACAGCGGCTGCCACGCCTTGCGCGTGTCCAGGTCGGGCGAGTGGTTCGACGCCGTGTAGATCGGCTTGTGGTGTACGGCGAAGACCCACGGGGTCTTGTTCCGGTCGAGCTTGGACAGGTCGTCCTTCAGCCACTGCGTCTCGGAAGCCAGAGTGCTGCCCGTCGGCTGATCGTCGAGCATGACGAAGTGCGCGTTGGCGTAGCTGAACGAGTACCACTCCTCGCCTTCCGAGTCGGCGACCTCGCCCTGGCTCGCGGTTTCCGGCAGCGCGAACTGCGTGAAGTAGTTGATGACGAGGTTCTCGTGGTTGCCGTTGACGGGCATGAACGGGATGCGCGAAAGCGCGTCTTCTGCGCGGAAGCTGCCGCTGCTGGCCTCGAAAAAGGCATCCCAGTCCGCCTGGTTGGCGCCGGTGTGGACCGCGTCGCCGGTGAAGATCTGGAAATCGGGCGCTGCATCCATGAGCTTCTGCTCGATGGCGGCGAAGGCCGCCGGGTCGTCGCGCGAGTCGCCGAGCACCGCGAACCGGAACGGCGCCTGGGTCCCCGGCTTCGGGCCGGTCGCCACGTCGTAGACGGTGCTGAAGTGCCCGGGGCCGCCGACCTTGTAGTAGTAGGTCGTGCCCGCATCCAGCCCGCACACATGCACCTCGTGGATGCGCGTCTTCTGCGTGCTGAACAGGGGACTTCCGAAGATGAAAGTGTGGCCGGCCTGCAGCGTGACGCCGCTGCCCGCGCCGTCCGCGGCGCTCACCGCGGACTTGTCGGTGCCGTAGACCAGCTCGGTGAGCCTCGTGTCCTGTCCTGTCTTCCAGTTGACGGCGAAGCTCGACGACGGATTGCCGGCCCAGCTGACGTGGACGTGCACCGGGGCGGGGTCGGCGCCGGTGCCGCTCGCGTCCATCGAAGCGTCGTCCATGCCGTCGGGCAGAGTCACGGTGTAGCCGCAGCCCTTCGGCTGGTAGCTCGACAGCGGCCCGCCCGGGGAGCCGCCGCTGCCCGCCGAGCCTCCGCCAACTCCGGAAGAGCCGCCGCCAGCTCCGGAAGAGCCGCCGCTGCAGCCGAACCAGATCCAGGGCAGGGCAAGAGCCGGTGCCAGAGCCAGAAGCCACGTGGGGCGCATGATGACTTGGATAGCATTTCTGTGGCGACCGTGTAGCGAGCGGTGCAAGCCGCGCGAAAACCCGGTGCCGCGCTCGGTCCTATCCGCCCGGCGAGAACTTCAACGGGTAGGACACGGTGACAATCCCCCCTTCGGGCTCGGGAAACGACAGAGCCTGGAACGCCCGCACGACGCAGCTCACGACGGTCTTGTCCGGTAGGTCGCTGCCAGCGTCCTCTGCTCTGGATACCGCTCCGTCGCGCCCGATGACGAATCGCACGGAGACACGGCCTTCGAGCTTGGGGTTCTTCTTGAGCCCGTTGTCGTAGCAGAGCCGGAACTTTCCGGAGTTCTTGCGAACGATGCGCTGGATGACCTCCGGAGGCATACGTCCCGCCTTCGAGCTGGACGGTCCATCGGGTTGGTGCTTCGCGCTCCCGATCCCGTCGAGTCCCAGCCCGCCGCTACCGAACGTTTCAAATCCCAGCGCCGACGACGGAGGCCGGGATGCGAGCGCGTCTTCCTTCGTCAGTGCCACTTCGAGGGTCAGCTGCTGGAGCTGGAGGCTCGAGGCGAGGCGCAGGACATCGCCGAAGCGAACGTCCGGATCGGCGGTCACGCCGAGTGCGTCGAGATGCTTGTCACGGATCAGACGCATGCGGTCGGAGAGGCTCCCTTTCAAGGTCTCGCGCTTGTCGCCGAACCGGGCCTCCCACGTGTCGCGTCCGAGATGAACGTGATTGGCTGCGCCTTCGCCGGTGCGGTTGTCCACCACCATGCTGATGCCCCCAAGCGGCTGGCTCAGCGCCCCCCATGGCTCCGGAAGCGCCGTCGGTCCCTCCGTGCGTGCTGGAAAGACAAGGCTCTTCCCCTCGAGCCTCTGCAAGGACCCTGTCCCGGCCAGCACGCAGGCAACACGTGACCACGGTACCGACGCATCGACGGTGATCGCGCCCCGGCCGCCTTCCGCGGTCATCCACTGGTCGTACGCGGCCTTGCACGCGCTCCCGGTGAGGTCGGTCGTCGGCGTGACACGACTGCCATCCAGCTGCACTTTGCTGCGCCCGAAGACGAGACCGAGCGAGCGCACCCGCTCGGGGGCGTTCGGCACGACGGCGAGCTTGACGTCATCCGGAAGCAGCTTGGCGTTCATCTTGACCAGGGCATCCGTGCGGGAACCACGCGGGACCATGAACATCAAGAGCACCACGCTGCCCACGAGCGTGGGAGCCAGCACGCCCGCCAAGGCGCTCCGGACGGCTCCGCCCAGGTGACGGAAGGACGCTGCTGCGGCGGCGATGCCGACGAGCACGATCGGCACCAGGAAGAGCAGGTGCGAGGTGAACGCCGCCTGGGTGTCGATCAGGCCTTCGGCCATGATGCGCGCTCGCTGGGAGGGGTCGATGCTCGCTCCACCGATGGCGTCCAGGGCAGTCCGGAATCCGCCTCCATGCACGACCGTGCTCGCGACAAGCACGCCGAACGTTCCGTACGCACACGCGATGAACAGGTCGCCGAGCGCTCTTGCCTTTGCCTGGTCATCGGCTTGCCTGTCGGACAGAGCGACACCAGCGAGGATCGCGCCCGCGACCGTAGCGAGCGCCGGAAACCAACCGAACCCGAAGCTCGAGTGGTGGAAACCGGGCCACACGAGCGCCAGCGCACCGACCACACCGAGCCCCAGGACGCCAGCGACCAGGGCAGCGATGGCGCTGCTTCCCAGCCCGCCTTTGTCCACACGCGACAGGGCCCTCGCTCCGGACACGAACGCGGCGGAAGCGAACAACGTCAAGACGGCGACTCCGCCGAGGATGCCCAGGACCGTGACCTCCGAGGTGCCCACCGCGATGATTCGCGCCTTCATGACGGGTGCGACGGACGCACCTCCTACGGCGCCCATGACCTTCGACATGCCGAGCATCTCGAACCCGGCGCCCGCAAGCGCCACGAACAACGGCATGACCGCGAGTGGCCAGGACCATGCCGTCTGTCGCAGGGTCATCCAGACGGAAAGTCCGATGCTCACCAGCACGGCCACGATCATCACGAAAAAGATGACCCATACACCCCAGCCGCCCTCCATCAGGAAGGACCACACGCGTGCAGCCCCACCCGGGGCGGCAATGACGAACGCGAGCGGGAAGACGAACAACGACATTGCGGCGCCGAGCGCACCGAGAACGATCGGCGTGACTTTGGACCTCGCCCCTGTACCCATGGTGGTACTCTAGCGGCGCCTCTCGCTCGAGCGCTGCGCTATTTTGCGCTGCACGTGGAAGTTCGGTCGGCGTCCGCTAGGCGACCAGCCCGAGATCGCGGCCGATCTTGCTGAAGGCGCGGATGGCCTGGTCGACGTGCTCGGGCTCGTGCTGCGCGCTGAGCTGCACGCGGATGCGCGCCTGCCCCTTGGGCACCACCGGGTACGAGAAGCCGATCACGTAGATGCCCTCGTCGAGCAGTTTGGCGGCCATGTCCTGCGCCAGGCGCGCGTCGCCGATCATGATGGGCACTATTGGGTGGATGCCTTCCTTGATGTTGAAGCCCGCGGCCTTCATGCCCTCGCGGAACATGCGGGCGTTCTGCATCACGCGCTCGCGCAGCTCGCCGCTCTCGTCGAGCAGGTCGAGCACGGCGACGCTGGCGCCGGCGACGGCCGGGGCCAGCGTGTTCGAGAACAAGTACGGCCGCGAGCGCTGGCGGAGCAGCTCGACGATTTCCTTCCTGCCCGTGGTGAAGCCGCCGCTGGCGCCGCCGAGCGCCTTGCCCAGCGTGCTCGTCAGCACGTCGACGCGATCGAGCACGCCGAAGTGCTCGGGCGTGCCGCGCCCCGTAGGGCCGATGAAGCCGGTGGCGTGCGAGTCGTCCACCATCACCATCGCGCCGTGGCGATCGGCGAGATCGCAGATCTTGTCGAGCTGGGCGAGATAGCCGTCCATGCTGAACACGCCGTCCGTCGCGATCATGCGCAGGCGCTTGCCCTCGGTCTTCTTCAGGATTTCTTCCAGCTCGGCCATGTCGCCGTTCGCGTAGCGGTGGCGTTCCGCCTTGCACAGCCGGACGCCGTCGATGATCGAGGCGTGGTTGAGCGCGTCGCTGATGATCGCGTCGTCGGGGCCGAGCAGCGTCTCGAACAGGCCGCCGTTGGCGTCGAAGCACGACGAGTAGAGAATGGCGTCGTCCGAGCCGAAGAACTTCGCGATGCGCGCTTCGAGGTTCTTGTGCAGGTCCTGCGTGCCGCAGATGAAGCGCACGCTGCTCAGCCCGAAGCCGTGCGTGTCGATCGCCTCCTTGGCCGCCGCGATGACGCGCGGGTGCGAGGAGAGACCCAGGTAGTTGTTGGCGCAGAAGTTCAGGACGCTCTTGCCGTCCGACTCGATGCGCGCGGCCTGCGGCGTGGTGATGATGCGCTCGCGTTTCTCGAGCCCCGCTTCGCGGATCGAATCGAGCTCGGCCTGGTAGATGGGCTTGGCTTTGTCGAACATCCCTCTCTCCTAGAACTTGAAGACGACCTTCGGAAACGTCTGGATGCGCTCCTCGAAGCTGTCGGGCTTGTAGCTGTCGAAGTCGACGATGGGGCCGTCGCCCCGGTTGAGGATGACTTCCCAGATGAGATCGTGGATGTTGGGGTCGCGCGACTCGAGCAGGTGACGGGTGATGTGCCACGTCTCCCACACGCGGCGGCCGATCACGCTGTGCATGGCGATGCCGTCGACGATCACGCGGTCGAAGCTCTCGATGATGGCGTCGCCGCTCTTCAGTCCGAACAGGATCACGTCGCCGCCGCGGCGGACGATGTGGATGGCGTTGTTGACCGACGAGTTGAGCCCGCTCATCTCGAGCACCACGTCCACGCCTACGCCGTCGGTGAGCTTGCGCACCTCGGAGGCGAGATCCGGATCGTGCTCGTAGTTGTCGGGGGACTTCATGGCCGGCTCGAGCACCACGTCGGCGCCGAGCTTGCGCGCCATGGCCGCGTGGCTCTGGACCGGCTCGATGCCCACGATGTAGCTTGCGCCGAGCGCCCGCGCGATGGCCACGGCGAACAGACCGATCGTGCCGCAGCCGACGATAGCGACGCGCTTGCCGCGCAGGTTCACCTTGGTGCAGGCGTGCACCGCGTTGCCGAACGGCTCCTGGATGGCGGCGACTTCGGGGCGGATCTTGTTGATGTTGGTGCGCCAGATCACCTTGGCCGGCAGCTTGACGTAGTCGCCGAAGGCGCCGTCGTAGCTGATGCCGATGATGAGGTCGTCGGCGCACACGTGCGCGTCGCCCACGCGGCACTGGTAGCAGGCGCCGCAGTAGATGTGGCTCTCGGCTGCGACCAGGTCGCCCACCTCCAGGCCGAAGCTGCGCTTGGCGTCGCTGCCGACGGCCACGATCTCGCCGAATAGCTCGTGGCCGATGATGCGGCGCGGGCGCTCCTCGCGCATCTGCTTCGCTTCCTTGTCGAGCGAGCCCAGGATCATGTCCTTGAACGCGCGGCGGAACCAGATGCCGCGGTCCGAGCCGCAGAAGCCGACGAAGCGCGGCTTGATGAGCACCCGCGAGCGGTCGTGGTAGTCGGCCCGCTCGTCCAGCGTCGCCGCCGGGACCTCCTCCATGCGGAGGCCCTTGCTCTCTTCCCAGGGGTCGCGTGCTCGGTCGTAGACCAGCGCTCTCATCGTCGAGTCGGGCATGGCCCGACTCTTACGTCTGTCGAGCGCGCAGGTCGAGCGCGGGGCGCACGCCGCGCTGCGTCACCCAGCGCGGCGTGGAGCTGCCCTGCGGCTACTTCTTGGGTGCGACGGGCGCTCTGAGCTGGATGTGCGGCAGGCCCAGCCGCGGCGGCGTGCCCGTCTTGACGGCGGCCGATGCGGAAGCGGCGGCCTTGTCGGCGGCCTTCTTGGCGTCTTCGATGGCCTTCTGCGCCGAGGCATTCGCGGCGGCGGTGGCCTTGGCGCCCGCGTCGGCGGTCTTCGCGGCTTCGGCGGCCTTCTTGGCGGCTTCCTCGGCGGCCTTCTTGGCGGCTTCTTCCTGCTGCTTCTTCAGCTCGGCAGGATCGGCCTGCACGACCTGGACCGTGACCATGCGCCTCAGAATCCAGCCGGGTGACAGCTCGCCCACGCCGGACGGGTAGTCGACGAGCAACCAGTTGCCGTAGAGGGCCTTCTTGTTGACGTAGGTGCCCTTGGCGAGGGTGGTCACGGAGTCGGTGGTCGCGTCCGCTTCCTTGTAGACCTTGGCGTTGGCGACCGTGACGCGGACGGTGCCCTTCGCTTCGGTCTCCTTGTCGCCGTAGCGCTTGACGGTGTCGGCCGGCGCGGGAGCCGCGGAAGCCGACGGCGTGGGTGCGGGCGCGGGCGCGGAGGCCGCGACCGAGACAGCGGGCGGCGGTGCCTTCTTCTTCTTGCACGCCAGAAGAGCAGCCAGCACCAATGCCGCACTTGCGGCCGTCGTCAGCTTGTGGAGCTTGTGTCCCATCGGTCCTCCTCGTCCTTGGCGCGGAACCCTACACCAGCTCCCCTACGCTTCACAGAGCCGAGCGATCCCTTTCGGCCGCGCGGCCGGTGCGTCAGTGCTTCGGCGCAGGCGGCGTCGTGTTCTTCGGGCGGTGCGCGAGGCAGCGGGCGATGCCGTCGACCAGGCGTTTGGGCGCGCCTTCGGGCAGGACGGGGCGGCCCATCACGTTGTGCAGCAGCCGGTGCCAGCCGAACTTGCCGTCGGGCGTGAAGCTCAGCCACACGAACATGGCGCGGCCCTTGATGCTGTTGAACGGCGCGCCGCCGCCGCGGCCGTTGTTCCAGGCGCGCGAGTCGCTGCTGTTGTTGCGGTTGTCGCCGAACACCCAGACCTCGTTCGGCCCCACGTGGTACGGCCCCTGGTGGCCGTCGTAGCGGTCGTTCTCGTACACCGTCAGGTACGAGTAGTCGCCCAGGAACTCCACGTCGAGCTCGCCCTTCTTCAGCTGGCCCTGGTCGCCCTCGTAGAACTCGTACGGCCCCACGTCGCAGCTCGGGACCTTCCAGCCGTTGATGATGGGATGGCCGGCGTCGGCCTCGAGCGTGTCGCCCGGTAGAGCGATGACCCGCTTGATGAAATCCTGGCGCGGATTGTCCGGGTTCGGGTCCGGATACACGAAAACGATCACGTCGCCGCGCTTGGGCGGCAGATTGCCGAATAGCCGCGTGTGCGTGAACGGGATCTCCGGTCCGTACAGGAACTTGTTGACGAAGATGTGGTCCTGGATCTGCAGCGTCGGAAGCATCGACCCGCTCGGGATCTTGAACGCTTCCACCACGAACGCGCGCAACAGCAGCGCGACCGCGACCGCGATGCCGATCGACTCGGCGTACTCCCTGAGCTCGCTCTTCTGCCAGCGCCCGAGGTGGCGCGCGACCAGGCGGTTTGCGTGATCGAAGGCGTCGCCGAACTGGTCCTCGTCGAACTTCTCGGTCTCCATCGTGTCGCGCAGGCCTTCGAGCGAGTCCTTGAGCTCGTCCCGGGACGCCGCAGGCACGCTGCGCTCCACGGCGCGGGAGTTCTTGTGCAGGATGCGCTCGGCCTCCTCCAGCAGGCCCGCCGCGGCCTCGTATTCCCGCCGGAGCTCGCGCGGCAGGTCCGTGCGGCCGCCGATGCCCGCCTGGGTCGCCAGCGGCAGATAGTGCCGCCAGTGGTAGAGGCCCATCTCGAACAGCGTGAACAGCACGATGCCCGCCGGCACCGGCTGGTCCTGCACGAGCCAGCGGATGCGGCCGAAGAAGGTGGAGGCGTCGGCGAGCTGGTCCGGCTCCAGCAGCCAGACCGCCGCAGCTGCCAGAACCAACGGCACCAGGACGAACCAGAGCGCCCAGAAGAGGTATCGGGGGAGGTTGGCGTTCTTCTGCACGAGGATCTGCCGCCGGAAAGCGGCGGCCACTCTTACCCGGCGTGAAGCCCCTGGGCAACCTGCGTGAGACGCCGTTTATGCCCTCGCGCGGCTCTCCTGGCTCGATACGGTGGAATTTCCCCCCGGTGGCCGTCGCTCAGGGCGCGTCGCCGAGCTCGACCAGGTAGTCCACCTTCGCTGCCTGCTCGCCTCCCTGGATAGCGGGAGGTGAAGTGCGACCGGCCGCCGAGCTGTGGTCGATGACGAGGTAGTACATGCCCTTGGGCAGCGCGAGGTAGCGCTTCCAGACCTGTCCGGCGACCAGCGGCTCGTCCAGGAGCGGGCGCGCGCCGAGCGGCGATGCGCCGCCCTGTTTGACGTAGCGGTCGATCATCTGGTCGCCGACGCCCTTGGGCACCACGAAGACGTCGACCGCCGGCGCGCCGTCGAGCGTCATGGTGATGTACAGCGCCTGGCCGCTGTCGGGCACCTCGAAGCCGCCTACGTAGTCCTGCTGCCCGCCGTGCACCTCGGTGCGATCGTTGGCCAGCGTGACCTTGTCCGCGTTCTTGACCTGGAACGGCTTGAACGGCTTCTGTCCCTTGGGAATGATGCCCAGGCCGAAATCGGTCTCGCCCTTGTCGTTCTCGCGGATCACCGTGAAGCCGCGCTGCAGTTGGCCCTGGACGATCTGTTTGCCCAGCCGATCCGGATCCAGCCCGGCGATGGCCATTCCGCCGCGGGCCAGCACCGACTCCACCATCAGCGTCTTGAACGAGGTGGCGTTCACCTTGCGCGGCCGGAAGTAGATGTACATCGCGCCGTTGTCGGCCATCTGGAAGTCCGGCGCATACTCGATGAGGCCCGCGGCCGAGAAGCCGATACGCCCGCTCAGGTTGGTCCAGCCGTAGCCCTCGCCGGAGTACTGCACCACGAGCGACTGGCGCGAGGTGTTCTCCAGCACCTGCGAGCTGCAGCTCTTGGCGAAGAAACGGCCCAGTACGGGCTGGTCGTCGCTCAGCTTGAGCGGCGCGCCGCGGCGGGTCATCTCGAAGCAGAAGCGCCCCAGGCCGAACTTGAGGATGTCGAAGCGCAGCGACTTGTTGTGCGGGTTGTTGATCACACCGGGGCCGAGGACGGAGATCGCCCCGGCGCCCAGGGACTCCTTGCTCGGGCAGCCCGCGACGAGGAGCACGAGAGCGAGGATCGCGAACACGAACGGGAAACGGGCGCGCATGCCGAGGGAGCATAGCCCGACGTCGCGCGCCGCTGTCGCCTCGAAGTTGACACTGGGCCGCTCAGGGCGTTGAGTTCCGGCCGAAATGGCTCACGTCGCGGTGGTAGGTGCCGGGGCCTGGGGCACGGCTCTTGCCAGGCTCCTGGCCGAGCAGGGCGAGCGGGTCGAGCTATGGAGCTGGCAGTCTGATCACGCCGCCACGATGGAGCGCGCGCGGGAGAACGCCGAGTTCCTGCCGGGCTTCACGCTTCCCGATGGGGTGCATGTCACCAGCGACATCCTGTCGGCGCTGGGCGGCGCCGATCTGGTCGTGCTGGTCGTTCCGTCCCATGCCTTCCGCGAGACGCTGCTCGGGATGCGCGACTCGCTGCCCTCAGGGGCAGCGCTGGTGACCGCGACGAAGGGCATCGAGAACGACACGCTCATGCTCATGAGCGAGATCATCGTCGACGTGCTGGGCGACGCCGCGGCGGCGCGCACGATCTGCCTGTCGGGGCCGAGCTTCGCCAAGGAAGTCGCCGCGGGCATGCCCACCAACGTCGTCGTGGCGTCGGAGAACCACGCGCTAGCGGTGGACGTGCAGAAGCGCTTCGCGACGGAGCGCTTGCGCGTCTACTCGAGCGACGACCCGGTCGGCGTGGAAGTCGGCGGGGCGCTCAAGAACGTGATCGCAATCGCTGCGGGGGCGTGCGACGGGCTCGGATTCGGCCACAACACACGCGCCGCGCTGATCACCCGCGGCCTGGTGGAGTTGACGCGGCTGGCGGTGGCCAAGGGCGCCGAGCCAAAGACACTGGCGGGGCTCGCCGGAATGGGCGATCTGGTGCTCACCTGCACCGGCGACCTGTCGCGCAATCGCACCGTCGGCTACCGCATTGCCCAGGGCCAGCCGCTCAGCGAGGTGCTGGCGCGGCTCGGGCACGTCGCCGAGGGCGTGCGCACGGCCCAGAGCGCCTATTTCCTCGCCGAACGCCTCGGAGTCGAGCTCCCCATCTGCAACGAGGTGTATCGGGTACTCTACGAGCACAAGACGCCGCTCGCGGCCGTGCAGGACGTGCTCACACGTCCACTCAAGAAGGAATGGGAATGAAACGCCTGCTGGGGATCCTGTCCGGTGCTGCTGCTCTGCTGGTCGCGGTAGGTGCGTCGGCGCAGGCCCCGCCGCCGGGCTACGGTCAGCCCGCGCCCGGCTACGGCCAGCCCGCGCCCGGCTACGGCCAGCCCGCGCCCGGCTACGGCCAGCCCGCGCCCGGCTACGGCCAGCCCGCGCCCGGCTACGGCCAGCCCGCGCCCGGCTACGGCCAGCCCGCGCCCGGCTACGGCTACCAGCAGCCCTATCCGGCGCCGACCCGCTCCACGAAACGCACCAACCTCGAGATGGGTATGCTCTACGGCGTGTCGGCGGCCTACGGCGTCGGGCTCGGGATCTGGTTCGACGCGGAGGTCGGGATCAAGGATCCCGGCGTCGCGCTCATCACGCCGGCCATCCTGGGCGTGGGCGCGCCGGTCGGCGCGTACTTCCTCGACGAGCCGGAGATGCCGCGCGGCATGCCGGCGTCGATCGCCGCGGGACTCGCCCTCGGCGCGGGCGAAGGCATCGGTATCGCCAGCTACCAGTTCGTCACAGCGGACAAGGCGCATGCGTGGGGTTTCCGCGGGCTGTCGCGCGCGACAGCGCTCGGCGCCACGCTCGGCGGCATCGGTGGCTACGCGCTCGGCTACTTCCAGGCGCCGGAACCACAGAGCAGCGTGCTGGTGTCGAGCAGCGCGATGTGGGGGACCGCCATCGGAGCGATGTTCGGCTACGGCGCGTCCGCCAAGGGGATCGGCTACGGCCTGGCCAACGACAGCGCGGGTCTCGGCGGGCTGATCGGCTACAACGTCGGCATGGTCGCAGCCGCGGCCGTGTCGCTGGTGTACGTGCCGGGCTGGAGCCAGCTTGGCTGGATGTGGGGTGGAGCCGGGATCGGCGCAGCCGTGTCGCTGCCGGTGTTCCTGTTCTATGCCGGCGACAGCACGCCGCCTGCCAAGCGCGGCCTCTTGTTCACCGCGACGGCGACCACACTCGGGCTCGCGGCGGGAGCGGTGTTCGCGTCCGGGGCGGCGGGCGATTACCAGGTCGGCCAGAGCCAGGGCGACGAGACCTCCGGCGCTCCGGTCTTCGCCCGGCTGACGACGATCACGCCGATGGCGGTGCCCGGTGGCGCGGGCATCCAGCTCGGTGGCCTGCTTTATTGAGCCGTTCCACCGCCCTGCCAACACTTGCTCCAGCGCCCGGCCGGTTCTGCTAGGCTTTTCGCACGCATGGCGATGATCCGCTACTACCCCCCCGAGGGGGCACCGGTGCTCGTGGCGCTCCACAAGCCCGTGATGACCATCGGACGCGCGCTCGGCAACGACATCCACGTCCCCGACCCGAGCACCAGCAACCACCACGCGCAGATCGTCTTCAACGGCCGGGATTTCCAGCTGGAAGAGGTCGACCGCGGCGCCGAGATCCAGATCAACGGCAAGAAGAAGCGCCGTGCGCGGCTGGTCAACGGCGATCGGATCCAGCTGGGCAAGGCCCAGCTCGGCTTCAGTATGTTCAGCGACCTGTCGGTGGGAGCAGGCGCGGACCTGGGCGCGGAAGGTGCGAGCAGCTCCGCCGAGATCGCCGGGCTCAGACGGTTGCACGGTTTCAGCGAGCGGCTGATGACGCGGAGCTCGGTAGACGAGCTGCTCGAGACGCTGCTCGACGATGTGATCGAGCTGACGGGCGCAGCGCGCGGCGTGGTGCTGCTGGTGGACCCGGCGGACGGCGACGAGAGCCCGCCGCGCGTGCGCGCTTCGCGCAATGTGCAGCGCGAAGCGATCGAGGATCCGGGTGGCGCCATCAGCGACAGCATCGTGGGCCAGGTGATCGAGACCCGGCGCCCGGTGATCGTCAGTGACGCGCTGAACGACACCCAGTTCGGCAAGAGCGAGAGCGTGATGGCGCTCCAACTCTCCAGCGTGATGTGCGCGCCGCTGCTCAGCCAGGGCGACGTGATCGGCGCGCTCTACGTCGGCAACGACGAGGTCAAGCACCTGTTCCAGCGGGAACAGCTCGATCTGCTCACCATCTTTGCCGGGCAGGCGTCGCTCATCCTGCAGAACGCAATGCTGCTGTCGGCGCTGCGAGCCGACAAGGAGAAGCTCGCTGCCGAGCTCTCGGACAAACGCTTCGGCGAGATCATCGGCGCGTGCCCCAGCATGATGGAAGTGTTCCGCAAGCTGCAGAAGGTCGCCGCCACCGACATCAGTGTGATGATCACCGGCGAGACGGGCACCGGCAAGGAGCTCATCGCCCGCGAGCTGCACCGCCGCTCCAACCGCGAGAGCGGGCCGTTCATCACGGTGAACTGCGGTGCCATCCCCGAGAACCTGATGGAGAGCGAGATGTTCGGCCACGTGAAGGGCGCCTTCACCGGCGCCGTGGCCTCCCGCCCCGGCAAGTTCCAGCAGGCGGACGGCGGCACGCTCTTCCTCGACGAGATCGGCGAGCTCACGCTGCAGCTGCAGGTCAAGCTGCTGCGCGCCATCCAGGAGCGGGTTGTCTATCGCGTGGGCGACAGCCGCCCGGAAAAATGTGACATCCGCATCCTTGCCGCGACCAACCGCAACCTCGAAGACATGATCAAGGAGGGCGGCTTCCGCGAGGATCTGTACTACCGCCTGAACGTCGTCAATCTGTGGCTGCCGCCGCTCCGCGACCGTGGAGACGACGTGTTCATCATCGCCAAGGCGCTGCTCAGCAAGTACGCCGATGAGCTCGACAGCGCGGTGAAGGGTTTTTCGCCGCAGGCGCTCACTGCCATCAAGAAGTACCCCTGGCCGGGCAACATCCGGCAGCTCGAGAACCGCATCAAGAAGGCGCTGGTGCTGTGCGACCGCACGCTCCTGGCTGCCGAGGATCTGGATCTGGGTCCGGAGGCGCAGGCGCCCATCGTGCCGCTGGAGAAGGCCAAGGAAGACTTCCAACGGCGCTACGTGCTGGAAGTGCTCGAGCGCAACAACGGTAACCGGACGCAGACCGCGCGTGACCTTGGCGTCGATCCGCGCACCATCTTCCGCTACCTCGAAAAGGAGCAGAATCCGATCCCGAGCGCGGCCGGGGGCGCACCTGTCGATCGCGAGTAGGTGAGCGACGGCGCCCGCGGTCCATGCTTGCCCGGGCTCCCGCCGCGGGCAGCGATTGGCCGCCTACGCAGCGGTTGCGTCTGGCTCGCGGCTTGCACCCCCGGGGGCGCCATGCGCTGTGTTGCTGCCGCGAGTACTGCAGGAACTGCGGCATATGCGCTTTCGAGGGCGGGATGTCTCCCGGAGCCGACGCAATCGCTGCGCGATGATCGGGCGCTCGCGCAGGGTATGCGGGGGCAATGCCACCTTCACCGGTCCGTCCCTGCCGGCCCGTCCCCGGAACAACGCCGATGAACAGTGCGCGAAACGACGACATCGGCCGATTGGCAGTGCGGGTGCGCCGGACGGAGCAGGGCGATGGCGAGGCGATCCTCGACCTCAGCGTGTTCTGCCCACTGCGCGGGCATACGATGTCGTTGGATGACTGCAGCAGCTGCGAGCGATGCGAGGGGCTCACGCTCGAGTCCGGTACCAACCGGGCGTTTCTGCGCTGCCATTGCCGGCCCCAGCCGGAGGAGGGAGGGACGGTGGACAGCCGTCACCGTGATGGAGCTCGCTCATCGGCGAAGCAGACCCTGATCTCGGAGATCATGACCGCGGACGTGGTCTGCGTCTCGCCGGATCTGGCGGTCGAAGCGCTGACGGCGATGTTCCTCGAGCGGAACATCAGCGGCGCGCCGGTGGTCGACGACACAGGTCGCCCGGTAGGAGTCGTCAGCAAGACCGATCTGATCCGCGAGCAGCAGGATGCGGGCGACGACCAGGAAACCGAGCGGCTGGTGATCCGCCGCCAGGGCTACGAGGTGGAGCTCGGGCCCGGCTTCCACGCGGAGCGCATCACGCGGGCCACGGTGGGCGAGATCATGATGCCCATCGCGTTCACGCTGCCCGAGACGGCATCGGTGTCGCGCGCCGCGGCGCTGATGGCGCTCGAAGGCGTGCACCGTCTTCCGGTGATCAGCGAGGAAGGCAAGGTGGTCGGCATCCTGTCGGCCATGGACATCCTGCGCTGGCTCGCGGAAACCGAGGGCTATCTGGTCCCGCGCGGCCGCGCGTCGGGAGAGTAGGGCCGCGCGGCGGAGTCACAGATTGCACGGGTCGATGTGGCACTCGAGGGGCTGACCCGGGTTCGCACAGCAACCCTCGCGCGGGTCCTGGCAGCCGCCGTCCAGCGTGCCGCAGACGCAGTGGCCGTGGCCGTCGTCCCCTCCAAGGCAGCAGAAGCCGCCGACGCACGTCGCCGCGATCCCGAAGTACGGCTCGCAATCGTTTGACAGCTTGCATGGGTACTGGCGCAAGCCGGCCTCCGCTTCCGCGGCTCCGTCGTCGGTCCCGCCCGCGTCGGCGGGGCTCACTTCTGCGCCCGCATCGACGGGCGCGGCCTCGCTGACCTGCCTGCTGCCACAGGCCGCGCACGCGACCATCAGCAGCGCTACTTGAAGCAATCGGTATGACATCCTGGATATCCCGTTTTGTCGGCGCAGCAGTGCTGGCCCGAGGTACAGCCCAGGTGCTCGCCGCAGAAACATCCCGCGTCATGGGTCACGAACCCGATGCAGCAGCGCCCGCCAAAGCAGATCCCGTCGAAATATGGGCTGCATTCGGGGAATTCGCTGCACGGGCCGCTCTCCGGTGTCCACCACCCGCCCGCCGCGGCATCCGCGCCGGCGTCGGCTGGAGCTGCCTCCGCGGAAACGTCGTGCCCGGCGTCGCGGGGCGCGCCGCCATGGTCCGGTACGCCGACGACTCCACCACAGCCCACCACCGTGACGAGGAAGAGCGCCAACGCGAGGTCACCAGACCGTTGCCTGGACATGCAAGTCGTTTCCGGGCGACACACAGCCCCCACGACTGTCGGCCCACGCTGAGACAGTCAAGCTCGGGATCGGCAGTCTAACGCTGCCAATGTAGTCACCATAGCGATTGTTGTCGTAGGGGCAGGGAAGGTAGGTCGACTCCCGCGGATTCGTGAACGGATCCGCCAAGGCCAACGAAACTACCCCGGCCCACTTCGCGTCGCCATCGGGATCGAGACCGCCGAGGACTCCCTCGGGCTCCAGTCCTACACCTTCGCCACGGTTCTCGTAGAACGTGACCGAGACGCCCTGGTTGTTGCGATCGGCCACGACGGACGGCTGCAGCAGGTCGCCACTATGCAGCCCCTTGAAAGTCTTGTAGCGCCACCCGGTTTCCGGCGTACACCGGTGGGCTTCAGTGTCGTCGCAGTCTGCGACGACTACATCCTGTTCGCCGGCATCGGCTTTCTCGGCATAGGTGATCCACAGATGCGTTCCTGTCGGCCGGCGGGTGATGTCGAAGCTCATGGGCACCACATCCAGGATCGTGCGGGTCGCGTCGCCCGATTTCCAGCTCCAGATCGTATTCGTCGTCGTGAACCTGGAAAACACCAACGAGGTGGATGCGTCGGACACCGTTGTCCGTACGATTCTCCAAGCGCGGTCCCCCGTATCCAGGTAGGGCTTGTTCTGGTCGAACCCCTGCCTCTGGTAGGCGACGAACAGATTCCCGGTGCCTTCGTGCGAGATCTTCACAATGGGGTTCGTGACCATCGAAATCGGGCTGCCTACGTCCAGCAGGCGCGTCGTCCACGACTGGTCCGCGGCGCCCTGGTCGGAGAAGAGGCTGAAAGCCTTGCTCAGCGCGATGTCGAACTGGACGTTCGAGGGGCCTAGCTTCCGCTTGAGCCTGGACGCGACGGCGGCGATCTGGATCGCACCACTTCCGAAGGGTACGGTCCCGAGATCAACGGAGGGCTTGTCGAACGTCGCAATCCCGGCGCCGCCCGGTGCGTCCGCTGCTACGTCGGGAGCCCGCGCAATGATCCGCCAGGGCGAGAACTCCTGGTTCCCGATGGATTCGGTGAGCGCCAGCGCGTCGGGGGACCCACCCCGGTAGCCGACCACCGTATAGATCAGCGTTGGTCCGTCGCTTGCGAGCCACGGGTCGCCGCCTGTCCACGAGAGATCCGGATCCACCGACGTGTACGGAAGCGATTTGTAGTGCCAGCTCGAACCGAGATCGTTACTCCAGGAAGTCGCCTCGAGGTTGTGGAAGTCCGGGTCCCCCGCCAGAACCGCACTCTCCTCGGTCAGGTCGTTGTAGGCGATCCAGATGCGCCGATGATTCGTGGCGCTGGTATCCGGAGTCGTTGCCAGACTCGGTTCGGTTTGAGCGTAGCTCCGCTCACCCGCGCGCTTCCGGCGGCCACGTCGAGGTGGAGCCGTCCCGCCGCGAGCGCTCGCGACTGTGCGGCGGAAAGCAGCCCGGGACGGTACGCCGGCGCTTCGTGGAGCCCGTGCGCGACAATCGGGCCGAGCGGATCGACGCCGATGAATGCGTGTCTGTGCCGGCACCGCACCCAGGCTCCGTCGTGGCTTCCTTTGTCGGCGGTCGTGTCGCGTGCGGCGTTCAGCACGGGCTGGGACGCCGGGGCCGTGCGCTCCGCGATCGGCGGGTCACCGGCACGCTGGGTGCAGGACAGCAGTCTCTGGTCGATTCCATGTTTGCCGCCATTGATGGATACCAAGATTCCGTGTGGCAACAACCGCCCGCGAAACAGGACGCTTGGCTGCCCGGCGGCGCCCATGTGCGTCGCAACGTCGAGCGCGGGGACGAGGCGCGCGTCGGGCGTTGCCCAGGGCGAGGGGTCCGTCACGTCGAGCGGGCAGTCGGCGGGCGCCGTGGTCAGGCTGACCTGGGTCGCGATGGCGCTGCCCGCTCCAAGCACGCTTGCCGTGAACAGCTGGAACTTGAAGATCCCCGTCACGCGATCGCTCGACCACCAGGCGCGTCCCGACGCGCCCGCGAGGGCCTGGCGGGGGCGCCCATGTGCAGGAAGAAGCGCCCGCCCAGGCGTCGCAGCAGGGCGACCCCTGGATCGCTCTACACGCTGATCGCGCCCTTGCGGAAGTCGCTGCCGGCGATCTTCACGTTGACGCAGGCGGGCACCTTGCTGTCGAACGCGGCGTCGAGCGCCGGGCCGAGCTCGTCGATCTTCTCGACCCAGAAGCCCTTGCCGCCGACGGCTTCGACCACCTTGTCGTAGCGCGTGTAGTCGAGGGACGTCGCGACGGCGCGATCCTCGCCGTACATGCTGATCTGGCCGCGGCGGATCTGCGTCCAGCTGGCATCGTTGCCAATCACGGCCACGACCGGCAGGCCCTGTCGGGCCATGGCCTCGAACTCGAGGCCGTGCAGTCCGAAGGAGCCGTCGCCGTACATGATGACGGTGCGTGCGTCGGGGCGCGTGAGCGCCGCCGCCATGGCGTAACCGGGTCCGATGCCGAGCGTGCCGAGCGGGCCCGGATCCATCCACAGCTGCGGCCACTCGAGCGGGATGACGTACGCGGCCGTCGCGACGAAGTCTCCGCCGTCGCCGATCACGATGTCGTTCCTGCCCAGGCGCTTGCCCACCTCGTGGCAGACACGCAGCGGATTCGGCGGGCTGTCGTTGTTCTCGATCTCGGCGGACATCTTCGCGCGGCGCTTGGTCTCCGCCTCGCGCAGCGACGCGAGCCACTCCGGGGCCTTTTTCGAGCCGACGGCTTCCAGCAGCTGCTCGAGCACCAGCCCGCTGTCGCCGTGGATCGCAACGTCGACCGAGCGGTTGCGCCCGAGCTCGCCGCCGTCCAGATCGACCTGCACGATCTTCGCGTCGGGATTCCAGGTGCCGGGGCGGCCGTAGTCCACGCGGAAATCGAAGGGCGTGCCGAATACGAAGATGACGTCGCTCTCTTTGAGCGCCTGCCGGCGGGAGCGCGTGAACAGCCCGGGGTGCTTGTAGGGCAGGGCGCCACGCGCCATGCCGTTCAGGAAGAACGGCGCCTCGACCTTGTCGGCGAAGCTCTGCACGATCTCGCGTCGCTCGGACCAGCGGATCTGCGCGCCGATGATGAAGCTCGGCCGCTCCGCCTTTTTCAGCAGGTCCGCCGCCCGCACGATGCTGTTCGGGTCGCCCGCAGGTCGCGGCGGCGGCGCAATGGGCGAGGTGAGCGGCTGCTCGTCCTCGGCGTAGTTCATCAGCAGGTCGAGCGGCATCTCCAGGTACACCGGTCCGGGCAGGTTCGACTGCGCCACGCGGAAGGCGGCGTCGATGTACTCCTTGATGCGCCGGGCCTCCGGAACCTGCACGCTCCACTTGGTGATTGGACGCATCAGCGTGACCGAGTCCATGTCCTGCAGCGAGCCCATGTCGCACAGCGCTTTGGGGCCCGCGCCGCCGATGCACACCATCGGCACGCCCGCGCGCTGCGCGTTGGCCACGGCCGTCACCACGTCCGTGATGCCCGGACCCGCCGTCACGAGACACACGCCCGGCCTGCCCGTGACGCGCGCGTAGCCGTCCGCGGCATGCCCGGAGGTCTGCTCGTGCCGCGTGTCGACGACTCGGATGTCCTCGTCGATGCAGCCGTCGTAGATGGCCTGGATGTGGCCGCCGCAGAGCGTGAAGACGTGGGTGATGCCGTGTCGCTTGAGCGCCTGTGCCACCAGGCGTCCGCCGTGAACCTGTGCCATGGCCGGGACCCTACCACTACTGCGGCATATTTCAGCCGCCCGCCTTCAGCCCTGGAAGAGGAGGCGAGCGACGGCGAGCCCGCGACGAGCGGAGCGAGTCGCGTCGGGGTGCTCGAGGGGCGGTGAGCCCCCTCGAGGAGGAGTCCGGTGGGGGGGGTGGAGACCGGCGCCGACGTTCAGCGGCGGTGGGCGCGGTAGAGCCGCGTGGTCTTGGCTCCGTTGCGGTCGGAGGCGAAGTACAGCCAGCACATGTCCGGCGACAGGCTCGGCTGCGCGTCGTTGATGTTCTGCAGATCCACGTCGATCTCGTCGGCCTGTTGGCTCACCTTGCCGCTCTTGTCGGGGCGCGCGACGAACATGTCGAGCCGCGCGTTCGTGTTGTTGCAGTCGGTGTAGTGCTCGCTCGAGTCGAACAAGAGCAGCTTGCCGTCGGGCGTCGCCCAGGGCGAGGGATCGGCGACATCGAGCGGGCAGTTGGCCGGTGCGGTCGTCAGGCTCACCTGTGTTGCCGTGGCGCTGCCGGCGCCGAGCACGCTCGCGGTGAACAGCTGGTACTTGAAGATGCCGGTGACGCGGTCGCTCGACCACCACGCCCGTCCGGCGTCGGCGGCCAGCGCCAGACTGAAGTTGCTGTTTTCGTCGTTGATGGGAGCGGGCAGCGGTGCGATCGCTGTCGTGACGCCCTTGTCGTCGATGCTCGAGCCGACGATCTGGCGGTTCAGCGTGTTCGGAATGGCGTGGTCGAAGTAGAAGTTGTAGCTCGAAAGCGCGCCCGACGCGGGCGTGGCCGCGATCAGCGGCGCACCGTTGCCGTCCGTGTTCGCGCTCGCTTCCATGCCGGCGCTCGTCGCGAAGTCGTCTGTCACCCAGATCGCCCGGGTCCAGCCGATCGCGCCCTCGACGGTGTAGACGAGGCCCTGGTCGCCGACCGCACGCGGGTAGCGCAGCCAGTCGTCCGGGTGCGCGGCGTTGACGTGGTCGAGCGGCTCGGGCGTGCCGAAGTGGAAGCGGGCGGTGTCGGCGCAGTCGTGGCACAGGCTGTCGTCGCCGCAGTAGTGACCTGGGCCGCAAAAGCTGTCGTCGCTGCACGTCGCGCCCGCGTCGGTTCCCGCCGCGCCCGCCGCTCCGCCCGCTGCGGCGGCTCCGCCGCCGTCGACCGCCCCCGTGCCGCCGCTCCCGCCCGCGGGTGCGCCGCCGTTGCCCGTTCCCGCCGCGCCGCCGCTGCCCGCCGCGCCGCCGCTGCCCGCCGCGCCTCCCTCCGCTGCGGACTGCGACACGAAGTCGGTGCTGCCGGTGCAGGCCAGGGTCATCAGAGCGATCCCGAGCGAGCCCAGCCAGAGCAAGGAAGAACGGGCCATGTTTCACCTCCGGAGGCGCGCCGGCGCGTGCGGCTGCTGCGGAAATGTCCCGTTCTGCTGCAATCCTGATGCCGACGCGTAAATACGGGGTTTCCGGCCCCGCGCCGGCTCGATGAGGCCATCGGTTCACGGCGCGTGCCGTGACCCGGATTCACGCCGCGGAGCGGCCCCGGTGCACTCTCAGTGCACGCTGCCGACCAGCCAGGCGAAGCCCGGGACGAGCACCTCTTCCGGCGAGGCGCCACCGTGGCTGGCGGGCGAGGTGCCGGTCGACTGCGGCTCGGTGACGAATCCGTGGTCGCCGAACAGCATGACGAGCGTCCGCGGCGGCAGCTTCAGGAAGTGGTTGGCCACCGACTCGGCGACCTCGTTGGCCAGAGCGTCGAGGCGGGGCGCCAGTGACTCGCCGGCCACCGCCATGTGCGACTCCACCAGATCGAGCTTCAGCACCTCGCGGTGGCCGGTCTTGATCCGGCGCGGTACGCCCGCGCTGCGACCGCGCGCGACGGGCAGCGTCGATTCCGCGCCCTCGATCGGCTCGCGCAGCCCGTCCGGGCCGCGTCCGATGAGCTCGAGCTGCACTGCGGTCGTCGTCGGCAGCGCGGACCAGAGCAGCAGCCGCTCCGTCAGTGCCGCGTTCTGTCCCATCAGCATCTTGAGACGCTCCTGCACGCGCAGGCCCAGGTCGAAGCGCATGCCGTCGACCAGCAAGAGCTGCACCGCGCGCGCACCGTGCAGCCGCCCGATGCGGTGGGCCACCTCCGGCACGTCCAGCACCATGGTGGGCCGCTTGCCGCGCAGTCTGAGCGCGTCGAACGCCTCGGAGTAGCTTTTCTCGAAGCTCGCCGCCCAGGTCTCCAGCACGTGCTCGGCCTCACCGTCGGCGACGCCACGGGCCACCGCGTCGGACAGCGGCACGTACGAGGAGACGAACATGCGCTCGATCACGGCCAGTGGCTTCGGGCCGCGCGCGCTGTCGAGCTCGCGCATCCACGTCCGCCACTCGCTGCGCGCCCGCGCGAGGTTCTCGTCGTCCGGTGCGGGCTCGGCCTCGCTCTCGATCTCGCTCCCGGCGTCGGCCTCGCTCTCCGCCACCGTCGTGCCCGCGACGTCGGTCTCGAATCCGGCCTCGGCGTCGCTTCCGGTCGCGGGTTCCTCGGCTTCGGTTTCGGTCCCCGTCGTTGCGTTTGCGGTTTCCGACTCGGCTTCGGCTTCGGTTGTTGCGTTCGCCGTCTCGGCTACGGCCTCGGCTACGGGCTCGGGCTGGGGCTCGGGCTCGGCTACGGCCTCGGGCTCGCCTTCGACGCTCTCCGCGACGCCCTGCGCCCAGCCCGTGTACGCCTCTTCCACGGCCGGCGGCAACGCGCTCTCCGCTTCGGGCACGTCGGGGGCGTCGTCGAAGATGGCCGCCATCGCGCTCGCGAGATCGCGTTCCTCGACGTGTCCGGCGGGCTCGTCGATCCGGGGCGGTGCGTCCTCGGCTTCGAGCACGGGCTCCATGTCGGTGGCGGGCGGTGGGGTGGACAATGCCTCCGCGTCGGGCGGAAGCAGCTCGGCACCAGCCGGCGTCTCCTCGACCATCCAGTCGGGCGCCTCGTCGGCCACCGGTGCAACAGCTGGGGGCAGGTCGGACAGGTCCATCGCCGCGACGCTGGCCGCGACCTCGGGCGCCGCGTTGGGGGCTTCGCGCGGTCGGCTCGGGGGTGCGGCGTCGTGCTGCTCGACCAACGCGTGCAGCGCCGTCGGGGCGCCGTACACGCCGAGGAAGCGATCCTGCGCGTCGAGCAGAAGCCGCACCGAGCGCTCGGCCGCCGCGGCCATCCACCAGCGGATGACCGCACTGTCCTCGGCGTCGAGCGTGCCGGCGAGATTGGCGATCCCTTCCAGCGTTGCGCAGCATACGAACAAGCCGCCGCGCCCGATCTGTCGGGCACGGAAGAGTTGATCGCTGAGTGACGCGTCGAGATCGCTCGAGGCGCCGACACCCGGAGGTGCCGCGCCGCGCCGTTCCAGCGCGCCTTCGACGGCGTTCTCGATCGCGAGCGCGAGCCGCCCGCGCAGGGCGGGACCCGGTGGCTCGACCTCGACGACAAGGAACCCGTCGCGTTCGGCAAGCTCACGTTCGTGAGCGCGCTCCGCCGGTGCGACGAGACGCACCTCTCCCTGCTCCACCTGTTCGACGCTGTGTTCGCGCTCCGACGCTGCCCAGTTCATGTGTCGAGCCATGGTCGAAATGGCCCGGACTGGCCCAGTTTTCTGCGACAATGCGCCCCGTTGTGCCCGGAAATCGGGGTTCCAGCGGCTGCCGCGCCCGAGTGGGGCGGCAAGCCAGGAACGACACCACCGCGGTTTGTCAAGCCATGGTTGGCCCGGAAGCGCGCGCAGACACTCCACGGGCTGCGCGTCGTGGCGTGACAACCTGACAATCGACATGACGCCTGGCGGATCGCACACGCGAGCACCCGTCACGCCGTTGACGAGCGAGATACGCGGAAATACATTTGGGCTGTTCCCTCTGCAGGGTACGCGAGGTGCTAGTAACGAATCCCTTACAAGTCATCTGAACCAGGAAGGCGGATCGCCGACCGAGAGCTGGGCCCGGAGCATGCTCACCGGGAAGCCGGAAGTCGGGGTGAGTCTCCCACCTAGCGAGGCTAGGGGTTCGGACTACGCACGACCACGCGGCCCAGGCGGTCAGGAACCCATGAACGGGCCGGCGCGAAAACGCCGGTCCCGTTCTCCTTTGTACGCTCTGCCCTGCGGCAAGCGGGTGGGCCCTTTGTCGCCGCGTGGCCCTTTCGTCGGCGGCGTGTCTCGGCTACCGTCTCGCCGCGTAATGCAGACGCACGCCGAATCCGCCACCCTCGTCCGGAAGCTCCAACCCGGGACAGCCCGCCGCCGGTCGGCGTGGTGTGTACGGCTCGTGGGCCTGTCCACATTGGCGCTCGGGATGGCTCTTCCGCTCACGGCGGACGCTGCCAAGGTGAAGGGAGCCGTGAAGAACTTCCGGCTTCTGGTCAACCCGGTCTGGGAAGAGGCCAAGAGCCCGAAGCAGCACGGCTACTCCTTCCGCGAGCCGGTGCCCACGGTACGCGCCGAGTTCCGCCGGTTGTTTCCCGACATCCCGAAGGAGCTGTGCATCGCCGCGCTCGCTTCGGAAAAGCAGAAGCCGGAAAAGCCCATCCTGATCCGTGTGGGGGGCGGGCGCACCACGCCGGTGACCATCGTCGTGCCGCCTGGCACCACGCTCCAGTTCAAGAACACCGACCCGTTCACGCACCGCCTGTATGGCGTGAAGATCTCCACGTTCCAGGCGAACGACACGGTCAAGGGCGGAACCCGTTCGTGGACGGTTCCGGGCAAGGGCACGTTCGAGATCCGTGACGAGCTGGCGCCCAGCCTGCGCATGTGGATCGTGGGCGAACCCAACGTTGCAGCGATCGCCTATCCCTCGAAGAAGGGCGAGTTCCTGCTCACCCTCGGTGAGCCCGGCAACTACACCGTCCAGGCCTTCTTCTCCGGCAAGAAGGTGGGCGACCCGAAGCAGGTCACGGTCGGCCAGAAGGACATGGACATCTCGCGCACTCCGATCAAGGTGGCCGCCTCGAAGAAGCAGACCAAGGCGGCCGACAAGAAGGGCAAGTAGGAGATGCTGCTATCCCGTTTCTGGTACGTGCTGCTCGCCCTGGTCCTGGGCGGCGCGATCTTCGTCCTGTTCCTGGCGACCAGCATGTACAACCGCGCGGGTGCCCGGAACATGGGGGAGGGGCTTTCGGCCGATAGCCAGGTCGTCTCCTGGTACCTGAAGAACGACGCCCGCTCGCGCTCCGCACAGCTCATCAAGTTCGCGCTCGATCCCGACGTTGCGAAGTACCTGGCCAAGGCCAGCGCCGACGAACAGAAGGTGCCGTCGGACGCCCGCGACAAGGTCCGGGCGGCGCTCAAGCGGGTGAGCGAGAAGATCCCGAAGGACGAGAACTTCGACGCCGTGTTCGCAGTCGACCAGAACGGCCGCGTGGTGGCGTTTCTCGGCTACGACCAGGCCAGCGGCATGGAGGACTTCGAGCTCGGAGGCTATCCGGTCGTGGCCGACGCACTGCACGGTTACATCCGCGACGACACACTGGTGCTCGATCGCCTCTACCGGGTGGTAGCCCGCCCGGTTGAGTTCGACCTCGGGCAGATGCCGGCAGGCGCGATCGTCGGCGCGCGCATTATCGACGACCGTTTCGCGCGGGAGCTGTCCGCGCGTACCGGTGCTGCGGTGGCTTTCTACGCCAAGGGCCAGCGCGTGGCGTCCGGCGCTCCGGAGGGTTTCGACAAGAGCCAGCTCGACCAGATCGTCGGGGACCTCGAACACCTCAAGACCGACAAGGACTACCAGGAGAAGGGCCGCAGCAACGTCCGCACCATCAGCGGGCTGCTCGGCGTGGTGTACGCGCGGCTGCCGGGTGAAGCGTGGCAGCTGGGTGCGGGCTACGCAGTCGGGCGTCTGCCGTACCACGTCGCCGGCCCGTTGGGCTTTTTCAACAAGGCGGACGACGTCGACAAGAAGAACGCCAACCTCCTGCTCGTGGCGCTGATCGCGCTGATCGGCGCGTTGCTCGGCATCCTGTTCACGGTCTTCGAGCACACGCGGCCGCTGCACGTGTTCCGTACCGAAGCCAGCCGGCTTGCCAAGGGCGAGACCGACCAGATGCAGCCGAGCAAGTTCCGCGGCGTCTACCGCAAAATCGCGTCCGATCTGAACGACGGTATCGATCAGGTTGCGGCCAAGGGCGGCGTGCCGCGCCGCGCCGCGGATCTGAAGCAGGTGCTGGGTGATATTCCCGACCAACCGCAGATGAGCGCGTTCAGCTTTCCCGGTGACCCGGCGTCGTCGGGTCCGGAGAGCAGCCCGCAGCCCAGCCGTCCGCTTCCCTCGGCCCCGTTCCAGCCGTCGGCGCCCAGTCACCCCGCGGCGTCGACGCCCGGCGTGCCCGACGCGACCCAGGTCTCTCCCGGCACGCCTCCGCGCCGTCCGCCGCCGCCGAACCGCCCGGGCAAAGGAGCCGACAGCGAGGCCGACGAGTGGCGTCGCGTCTACGAGGAGTTCGTCGCGACGAAGCAGCAGTGCGGCGAGAACGTCGAGGGTTTCACGTACGAGAAATTCGAGCAGACCCTGAAGAAGAACCAGGCTGCGCTCGTCCAGCGACACGGCGCCAAGCGCGTGAAGTTCAGCGTCTACGTGAAGGAAGGCAAGGCCGCTCTGAAGGCGAGCCCGATCAAGGAATAGCCCGCTTCGGGGAATAGACTCCCACCTCCGGCGCTTCGGCCGGGCGAGAAACCGCGGCTTGTCCTGCCGCGTAACGATGGATCCACGCCCGGGCCCGGGCGGTACTTGGGCCCGAGCCGGCAATTTGCTAGGAACACCCCGCTATGAGCGAACCCAGGCTTCACAAGGTTCTCATCATCGGTTCGGGCCCCGCGGGGCTCACCGCCTCCATCTACGCCGCACGCGCGAACCTCCAGCCGTTTCTGGTGGAGGGGTTCAACGCCGGCGGGCTGATCCCCGGCGGCCAGCTCATGTTCACGACCGAGGTCGAGAACTATCCGGGTTTCCCCACCGGCATTACCGGTCAGGAAATGATGATGAAGTTCCGCGAGCAGGCGGAGCGCTACGGCACCGAGATCGTCACCGCGGACGTGACCAAGGTCGATTTCTCCGAGCGGCCTTTCAAGGTCTGGGTGGGCGAGGACGAGGACATCCTGCACCTGGCGAAGACGGTGATCGTCTCCACCGGAGCGCGCGCCAACTACCTCGGACTCGAGAGCGAGGAGAAGCTCAAGAACAAGGGCGTCAGCGCCTGTGCCGTGTGCGATGGTGCGCTGTTCCGCGGCGAGGACGTGGTCGTTGTCGGCGGCGGTGACACGGCGATGGAGGAAGCGACGTATCTCGCGGGCCTCTGCAAGAGCGTCACGCTGATCCATCGTCGCGACGAGTTCCGCGCCTCCAAGGTCATGGAGGAGCGCGCACTGTCGAGCGACAAGATCACGGTGCTCCGGAGTCACGTCATCACCGAGGTGCTCGGCGTCGAGGAGGACAAGGTCACCGGCGTCCGCGTGAAGGATCTGAAGACGGACAAGGTGCGCGACATCAAGGCTGCCGCGATGTTCGCCGCCATCGGCCACACGCCGATGACGGACCTCTTCAAGGGCCAGCTCGAGACGCACGACAACGGCTACCTGAAGATCACCAAGCCGGGCACCACATACACCAGCGTGCCGGGCGTGTTCGCGGCCGGCGACGTGGCGGACTGGGTCTATCGCCAGGCCGTGACGGCGGCGGGCACCGGTTGCATGGCCGCGCTCGACGCCGAGCGCTGGCTCGGCGCCAACGACGGCCACTGATCGCGGCGTCGCTCCGCGCCCTGCCGTGCTAGACACACGGACATGAGCGCGGAGCCCCGCGAAGACCCGGTGGAGGAGCTGGTCGAGCTCGCCCAGGCCCTGCGCGCCCACGCCGAGTGGCAGGCCTCCACCGGCGCCACGGGGCTCGAGCGGGCTAGCGCGGAGCTCAGGGCGGAGCGGGAAGCCGCAGCCCCCGCGGAGCCCGCACCTCGCGCAGAGGCTCCCGCGTCGGCGCCTCGGCGCCGAGAGGCGGGCTCTCTGCCGTCCCCATCGGCTGCTGTCGCCGAGCGGCCGCCGCCGGCGGAGCCTACCCGGCGGGTGGCGGAGCCGGCTCCAGCGCCGGCGTCCGGTCCGTCGGCGGGACAGGCCGCGTCGGCGGTTCCCGACGAGCAACGGGCAAAGCGCCTCGAGCTCCTGGCGACGGAGGTGTCGGGGTGCACGCGCTGCCCGCTGCACGAGGCCCGCACCCAGACGGTCTTCTCGCGCGGTACATCCAGTTCGGGGCTGTGCTTCATCGGCGAAGGGCCGGGAGCGGACGAGGACGCACAGGGCTATCCGTTCGTCGGCAAGGCGGGGCAGCTGCTCGACAGGATGATCGCCGCGATGGGCTTCGAACGCGACGAGGTCTACGTCTGCAACATCGTCAAGTGCCGCCCGCCCGAAAACCGCAAGCCGACTCCCGAGGAGATGGCCGCCTGCATGCCCTATCTCGAAAAGCAGCTGGAGCTGGTCGAGCCCAGCGTGATCGTGGCGATGGGCGCGACGGCCGTGCAGGGGCTGCTGGGCACGACGGGCGGCATCACCCGGATGCGTGGAAAGTGGCGGCTGTACAAGGGCAGGATCGCCGTGATGCCGACGTTCCACCCGGCGTACCTCCTGCGCACGCCGCGAGCCAAACGCGACGTTCTGGGAGGATCTGCAGGCGGTGCTCCGGCAGATGGGCCACCCTATCCCATCGCGGAGCTGATGGCAGGCATCGCCGACCGCGCTGACGGACGGACTCTGGGCCGCGTGACGCGGGGCGTGTTGATCTTCATCGGAGTCTCGCCGTTCATTCCGCATCTGGTCGAGGGCGTTCCGGTGCTCGGTTCCATCGGTGCGGCGCTCGACGCCTGGTTCTCGTTCCAGTGCCAGCGCGATCCGGCGCGCACGCTCCACTTCCTGGGGCGCCTCTTGCCGGTGTGCGCGCGCTGTCTGGGCATCTACCTCGGGCTCGGGCTGGGCGCCGTGCTGCTCAGGCCACGGCTGGGCGTGTGGCCGCTGCGCATCTGGGTGGGCGTAGCAGCGCTGGTGATGCTGCTCGACGTTCTGGACCGAAGCGCTCGGCATGCGCCCGCCTTCGGCGTCGCTCAGGCTGTTCACGGGCCTGCTCTTGTCCTACCCCGTGGGCGCAGCACTGGTATGGAGTGCGCGCGAGCTCTGGCCCGCGCGCGGCGAGCGCGGGTAGGCGTCTAGAAACCGAACGTGTAGCCGAGCGAGGGCTCGAAGACCTGGCCCGAGGTCGGCAGCATGAACATGATGTTGACGTTCAGCTGCAGCCCGCTGTTCTTCGTGAAGGCGTACATCGCGCCGCCGCCGACCGAGATGAAGCCCTGTCCAAGCTTCTTGTAGGCGTCGAGCTGGAGCGTCTTGCGGGGAGGCGTGGTCTGCTTTCCCTGGGCGCAGGCGGCGTAGTCGTTCGTGCTGCGAACCGTCTGGTCGTTGGGCGAGGCCCCGTTGGCGCAATCGGCGATCGTCACTGGGAGCTTCGCGTCGACCTGCGCCAGCCCGCCGCCCACCTTCACGTACGGGCGGATCCCCTTCTTGCCCAGGACGTCGTGGCCGAACCAGTACTCCGCCTGGACCTCGCCGTGCAGCGGCAGGAAGGAGGCATTGCCGGCTTTGGGTCCGCCACCGAAGGCGTAGCCGGCCCTCACGCCGATCATGATGTTCCCCGTGATGGCGCGGTCGTACGAGACCAGGATGCGCGTCGTGGCGATCGCCAGGCCGGTCGCGATGCGGTCGCCCGCTCCGGGCTGGGGATCGAAGCCGTACTGATCGGAAGTGTTGCTGTAGAAGCAGGCGAAGCCGTTGTTGGCCTGGCTATTCTGCGAGCAGACATCCGTCCCGCCCATCAGCGCGACGTCCTGCGCCACGTGGACGCCGATCCAGTTCTTCTTGTACGGACCCGCCGGGCCGCCGCCGCTTTCGCCCATCTGGCACTTGCCGCTCACGCACTTGCCCTGGGCGCAGTCGGCGTCGATGTCACAGGAGGGCGCGCTCTCGCAGCTGCCGTTGAGGCACACCAGGCCTTCCTTGCACTCCGCGCTCTCTTCGCAGGTGTCGCCCCAGCCGCGCGTGCCGTGCGATGCGCCGCCGCCGCCCGACTTGCAGCCCGGCAGACCGGGCGGGCATTCGACCTCTTCAGCGCAGCGGTCCGGGGGATCGCGATCGGGGAAGGACGGCGGCTCCGCGTCGGTCTTCGGCACGATCTTGAACTCTGCGGGCTTGCTCTTGCTGCCCCACTGGTCGACCGTGTCGCCGGAGGAGTCCTTGGCGCGCACGTACACGCGCAGAGGGCCTGCAAGCTTCGTCGCCGAGCACGGCACCGTGCCCTGGAAGAACTTGCCGTGCTTGTGCATGTGCACGGTCTTCCAGTGGTCCCCGCCGAATTCCTTGTAGCGGACCTCGGCCTTCACGGCGTCTTCGTCCGTCGTGCAGCTGACCGGAATGGGACGACGCGTCTGCACCTCGCCCACCTCCGGCGTGCACTGCATCTCGCCGGGAAGATTCTCGTTGAACGGCTTCTTCCCTCCACCACCGAGGTTCACGGCGGTTCCGCCGCCGCCGCCGGCCGCCGCCTGCGCGTCTGCGAACGTCTTCTTCGTGTCGGCGGTGGCCAGGGCCGCGTCGAGCTGGACGCCGTTGTCGGTCGCGAACGCCTTGTCGAATGCCTCGCGCGCGCCGGATTGGTCCTGCTTGCCGCTCCCCCGCACGATGCCGACATACATCCACGCCTTGGCGATCACCGCCGGACTGCAGTCGTGACCGCAGGCGCGGATGGTCCCGGTGAGGATGCCCTCGGCCTTGTCGAATTTCGTGACCAGGTAATACTGGTTGATCGCCTTGTCGATCTCCTTCTTCGCCGCGTTGTCTTTCGGCGCGGCGCTCGCGAGCGAGGAAAACAGGAGGACGAAGGCAAGACTGAGGAGGATGGGGAGCGGTCGGCGATACACTGATGGTCCTCCGGCGGGGGAGAGTCGCATTCGAGCTTGGTCGGGGTCGGGTCCTGGAGAGGAAAACCCCGCCCGCGATCGAGCGGGGGTCTGGGGGTCATCCCGGCCCGCGTCGTCTACCTGGACGACGTGGGGGGACAGCCTTTCTTGACGCCTTCGGTGCGGATGAACTGCACGCGGCGGTTGAGAGCGCGGTGCTGTGGCGTGTCGTTCGGTACCAGCGGACGGTCGAAGCCGAAGCCCTTCGAAGTGAGCCGCTCATGCGAAATGCCGTGCTCGACGAGGTAGGTCATCACGGAACCGGCTCGCCGGTTGCTGAGCTTCTTGTTGTACCTGGCGCTGCCGCGGTTGTCGGTGTGACCCTGGACCTCGATCTTGATGTCCGGGTTCTTGTTCATCACGTCCACGACCGCATCCAGCACCGGGTAGCTCTCGCGCCGGATCTTCGCCTTGTTGAAGGCGAAGTGGATCTGCTGCGTGATCTTGATCTCGCAGTTGGTGACCACCACGAGTGCCGGCTTGACCGGACATCCCAGCGGCTGCTTCGTCGACGAGCCGGGTGTGTTCGGGCACTGGTCCTTCAGGTCCGGAACGCCGTCCTTGTCGTTGTCCGGATCCGGGCAGCCGTCGTCATCCTCGTAGCCATCGGGATCTTCCGGCTTGTTCGGGCACTTGTCCGTCTTGTCCGGGATGCCGTCGAGATCGTTGTCGACGTCCGGGCAGCCATCGTTGTCGAGATAGCCGTCCTTGTCCTCCGGCTCCAGGATGCACTGGTCGGTGGAGTCGGGGATGCCGTCGCCGTCGGTGTCCGGATCATCCGGGCAGCCGTCGTCGTCCTGGTAGCCGTTGAAGTTCTCGGGCTCGTCGGGGCACTTGTCGTTCGGGTCGAGGTATCCGTCACCGTCCCGATCGCCCGGAGCCGGCTTGGGCTTGGGCTTGGGCGCCTCGACGAAGCCGCGCTCGGCGCAGACTTCCGGGGGCGAGAGGAAGTACGCCGCATGCGCGTTCGGGTCGGCGATCCACAGGTGCCTCTCCGCCTTGGAGACGAAACCCTGGTCGAGCTCGAGCGTCGCGAATTCCAGGTGGCTCTGCGCCAGCGCTAGCTCGCGCGGAGCGCAGCGGATGGCGCCATTGCGCTCCGCCTGCTTGGTGAGCTTCTCGAGGCCCGCGATCTTGCCGCGCAACCGCGGCGCCTTCGCGCACGCGCTGCCCAGCGCGATCAACACCACGGTGAAGATCGTCAGGCGTCGGTAGAGCCTGCCCATCATCGACCTGCTCCCCGGTGGGCCTGGCGCGCGAGCTTGATCGCCTTGACGGCGTACTCCTCGCTGGCCTCCGCGAGGTTGGTCGCGTCGCCGTAGTCGGCTTCCGCGGCTTCCTGCTCCGCTTTGATGAGGTGCGCGCGCGCGTAGTAGTACTCGTACGGCGCGTACTGCTCGGCCCCAAGCTCCTTCGCTTCCTCGACTCTGCTGGAAGCGGAGTTTGCCTGGATAGCGTACAGCGTGTTGCCGCACCCGACTGCGCCGAGCATCAGCCCGGCCAGCCCGAACACCGCCCAGATTGGAACCGCTTGGCGGCTTGCATGGCTCGTCTTCAAGTGACGCTCGCTCCTACGACAGCCCATCCGTTGACCCCGGCTCGCAGGCCAATTTTCCGCTCAGGACGCTAGCAACGCGGAGAAGACCGCGTCAACAGCCCACGTGCGGGATGGCGGCGGAATCGGTCATTATTTCCGGTCGGGTCAGGCCGACCCGATGCCTGACGCACCGCGCAGTCGGACTCCAGCCTCCGGGTCCGCGGTCCGGGCGGGCTCCGGGGATCGCTTTCGCCGGTCGGCAGGCCGCACAGGACCGGCTGCTCGACGACAGCAGCGCCAAGCGGGCGAGTCAGATGCGGCGGTACACGCCGACGACCTTGCCGAGCAGCATCGTGGACCGGAAGTCCGTGGCCCGGACCAGGATCGGCGCCATCTCCGAGTTGGCCGGTTGGAATCGGACGTAGTCCTTCTCGGGGTAGTAGTACTTGACGGTCGCCTCGTCGCCGATGAGCGCCACGACGATTTCCCCGCGTTCAGCGGTCGACTGCTTCTTCACGAAGATGTAGTCGCCGTTGAGGATCCCTGCTTCGATCATCGAGTCGCCCTGCACACGCAGCCCGAACACGTCCTGGCCGCCGCGGACCAGCATGCGGTCGATACGAACGGTATCGATGATGTTCTCTTCCGCCAGTAGCGGAGCACCCGCGGCCACCCGGCCGAGCACCTGCACGTCGACCAGGTCGTCGTTGTTCGGCGCAGCGGGCTTGGACACCGCAGCCTCGACCAGCTTGAGCGCCCGGCTCTTCATGTCTTCGCGGCGGAGGTAGCCCTTGCGTTCCAGCGCGCGGAGGTGATCGTTGACCCCGTTCGTTGAACGGATGCCCATGTGTTCGCCGATTTCCCGGAGAGTCGGCGGATAGCCGCGCTCTTCGATGGACTGGCGGATGAACCCCAACGTCTGCGCCTGGCGCTTCGTAAGACCCTGCATGGCCGTTCAAGGATACTGAACGGGTGTAGGCCCGTCAAATTCCCTGTGCACCTTTTGTGGATAGCCGGATTAGCCGGTGATCCCGGGTGGTTGCAGCGCGAGATCTCGGGCCGTGGATGCGAATCCAGCGTCCGGGCGCGCACAGATCCTGCACGCGCGCCCTCTGGACGCCGATCCAGACAGCGCCCCGAGCCTGGAGGTGCGGTTCAGAACTTCCCGCTCACCGAGAGGAACGTGAGCTTGTCGGTCGTCTCGCGCAGCCGCGCGACGAGCATCCGCACGATGCTCCAGAGCACCTCGTAGGCCAGATCCTTGTGCAAAAAGAGCAGGTCGTCGAAGCCGTCCTTCGCGATCACCAGCAGCCGGCAGCGCTCGTGGACGCGCGCGTCGGCCGATCGCGGCGACTCGTCGAGCAGCGCCATCTCGCCGAACACCTGTCCGGGGCCCAGCACAGCCAGCGCTTCCTCGCCCATTCCAGGCACCTCGCGGCTGATGCGGACCTTGCCCTCGAGGATCAGGTACAACTTGTCGCCCGCGTCGCCGTGCTGGAAGATCTTCGTGCCCAGCGCGTGGCTCTCTTCGCTCGACACCTTTGCGATAAGCTCGAGTGCCTCGGGCTTTAGCCCCGAGAACAGATCGATCCGGCCCAGCTGCTCCACACGCGTCTGCATGCAGTCCGGCACTCTAGCCGAAAGCCGCGCGGCCGGCCCAAGCCTTTGGCCTCGCGCAGGCCCGGACCCTGCCGGCTATCTCGTGAACCGCACTGTGATCGGCGGCGTCGTGCGCGAGACGGGCTTGCCGTAGCGGTCCCGGCCCGATGTGTAGGTCTGCCGGAATGCGCACTGGCGTGCCAGACGCCCGAAGCCGTGGCCGGGGTCGTTCAGGACGCTGACCGACCGGGCCCGCCCCTCGGCCGTGACCGTGACCACGACGCGTACCACCGCGTAGTCGACCTGGTCCATGTCCGCCTCGGCCGGGAACCCGCAGCTCCAGTTGGTGGAGTTGGGTCGCGCGGGGCGGGAGAGATCCTTTGCAGGTGGCGGCGGAGCCTTGACGGGGGCCGTTCCCGTGCCGCCCGGTGTGCCGTTGGCACGGGCGTACGGGTTCCGCACCGCCGTCTTCGACGTGCCGTCCGATGCCGTGGTGCCGCCCGCGTACCGGTCGCCGTTGCCCGTGACGAAGCCCTGTCCGGTGAGGTCCAGGGGCTGATCCGGGTCGGGCGGGGCGGTCAGTATCTTGCCCGCCTGGGCCGCGGCCGGGGCAGGTGCCGGCGCGTCCTTCGGTGGCGGCGGCGTGTTCTCGGGGGGCAGCGGCGCGGTGGGCTCGGGGGCCGGCGCCTGGGGTGGGGGCGGTGGCGGTGGCGGCGGCTTCACTTCGATGTTGATCGTCGCGCGCAGCCGCTCGGCCACGTCCTCGCGGACCTGGCCCGCGAAGCTCTGGAGGTCGAAGAGCACGCTCAATCCCCGCGCCGCGAGCACTCCGTGCCCCAGCAGCGCACCCAGGAGCCCGATCACGATGCCGATGCGCATCTCCCGGCGTCCCAGGGACATGATGGGCGCGAACGGATCGCGCCTCGGCCGTCCATCCCGTTGCGTTGCACGGGCTCGGCTCGTGGCGCTCGGCGGACTGGAATCGGCGACCGTGGCCATGACGAGGCTACTTCGGCTTGGTTCCCGTCGTGTCGACGGGCACACCCTCCGTGGACGGCGTGACAGCGAAGGCGATCTTCGCCACGCCGTTGCGCTTCAGGAGGTCCAGCACGTGGATCACCCGTCCGTGTTCCACTTTGCGGTCGGCGCGGATGACCGCGCGGAGGTCCGGGTGTTCGCCGCGAGCCTGCTTGGCGAGCTTCCCGATCGCTTCGTCGCTCGGCACCTTCCTCGAATCGACGCGCGTCTGGCCGTCGGCGGTGAGCTCCACCGAGAAGATGGTCTGGACGTTTTCCCCGCTGGCTGCCTTGGGTAGGTCCATCGGCATGCCCTGCGAGACGATGATCTTGGCCGTCACCATGAAGATGATGAGCAGCACCAGCGTGACGTCCACCAGCGGCGTGACGTTGATGCCACTGATGAGGCCGTCGTCGTCGTCGCTCTGCCCCGCCATGCCTAGTCCTCGTTGTCGTCGTCGGACCGGGAGCCCGGACGCTTGCTCTCGCGCCTTTCGGGTTCCGGTTCGCCGTTGTCCGTGGCCGTGAGATGGGCGAGCAGCACGCGGGTGAGCGCTTCGGTGTTGGCGAGGATCGCCTTCGACTTGCGCTGGAACACGTTGTACATGGCAACCGCCGGAATGGCGACGAACAGGCCCATCGCCGTGGCCACGAGCGCTTCGGCGATCGAGCCCATGACTTCCTGCGGCGCGGCCATGGCGGCGGACTGCGCCACCGCGCTGCCCTGCTTGCCTAGCGCCTCGAAGGCCTGCACGACGCCGATCACCGTGCCGAACAGCCCGATGAAGGGAGCGTTGTTGCCGAGGGTGCCCAGGTAGGCGAGCCGTCGCTCGAGCTTCATCCGCTCCAGTGCGGCCGCACCCTTCATCGCTTCCTCGGCCGACTGGGCACCGCGGTCGGCTTCCAGCAGACCGGCGGCGACTACCGCCGCTTCGGCGCTAGGCGAAGCCTCGAGCAGGCGCCGCGCGCCCTCCATGTCCCCGTCGCGGAGCAGGACGCGGAGCTGCGAAGCCAGCCGGGCCAGATCGTCGCGGAGCGACCAGTAGAACCACCCGCGTTCGAGCATGATGGCAACGGAGATCACGCTGAGGCCGACGAGGAGCCACATGACCCACCCCGCCCCGAAGTTGCTCATCAACCGCTGGAGCCACTGAACCAGATTCATCTTGCAGGACCTCTTACCGTGGAACGCGCTGTTCGAATGGCGTGGTGCCGCCCGCTCTTCCCGGGCGGGGCGCGGGGCGCCAAGAGGGCCATTCGCCTAGCACAGATCCGCGCAGGTCGCCTAAGGCCACCCTCCTTGCCGTCAAGCCGTCAGGATGGCCGGCTGTTCCCGGACCCGGCGTTTTCCGGGGCGAAGCCGCCGCGCTCCGGGCTGCCCAGGGCAGCCCGGAGCGCGGCAGGATTGCCAGTTACGGCACCTTGCCGGTCGCGAGGAAGGCGTGCGCGACGCCGCCCTGTCGGGTATCGGCGAAGCCGGCCCACACCTCGCCCCCGGGCTTGACGTGCAGGGTGAAGTAGTCGCCGATGAAGGTCAGGTCGTTGCGGTCGGTCGTGATGTAGAAGGGCTTGTCGTTGATCGCCTCGTTCGGCGTGCACGTCGGGGGGCCGCTGGTGGCGGGCGTGCAGACCGTCAGGGCGATGTTCCCCTCGTAGGGGGCGAAACGTCCGTCGTACCAGGCGACGTACACCTTGTGCGTCGAGTGATCGACGGTGATGGCGGGATGGAAGTTCGTGGCGCAACCGTCCGGCTCGTCGTTGACCTTCTCGTAGGTCCAGGTCTGTGCGTTGTCGGTGCTGGTCGCGAGCACGATGTCCCAGTCGCCGTCGGGTGCGCCCGTCACATACGCCACGTAGATGTTGCCGTTGTCCGTCGTAATGACGGGCTGCTCGAAAGGCACGGGCCAGCCGACCTTGCTGATCTGCTTCGGGGGCGTGCGCGTCTTTCCACCGTCTTCCGAGCGCGAATACAGGATCGCGTTCGAGGTCGAGCCGTGCTGCTCGGCGACGATCGATGCCACCACCATGTGGACGACGCCGTTCGCGTCGACCGTCGGCGTGATCAGGTTCGTGTAGCTGCTGGCGCCGGCGCCTCCGAACACCGCCAGGCTGGTGTTGGGCGAGCCGGGGATCCCCCACGTCTTGCCGCCGTCGGTGGAGCGGATCAGTACCGTGGGATAGGCGTTGCTGCTGCGCGTCGCCAGATACGCCGCGTAGACGGCGTCCTGGCTCGGGTTCAGCTTGTCGGGGCCGACCGCGAGCCAGGGATGGTCGAGACAGGGCCCGGAACCAGGGCCGCCGAGCGAACCGGAGCAGTCGCTGTCCGGGTCGACCTTGACGCTGCTCCAGCTCTGACCGCCGTCCGTGGAGTGACCGACCACCAGCCACGCCATACTCGCCGATTGGTTCAGGCCGAGCGTGGAGTAGAAGAACGTGCCGTCCTTGTCCGCGACGATGTACGGGTCGCTGTAGTAGGACGCGCTCGCGTAGTGCGGCCCCGGGGCCTTCATGAAGCCCAGAGGCAGCTTCACGCCGGTCGCGTACATCGACGGGTTCTCGTAGCCGCTCTGCGTGATGGCGTTGGCGCCGGCCACGACCTGGTTCTTGGCGTTCTGGGCGAACGCGACCTCGTCGCTCGAGAAGGACGTGGTGTCCATCTGTTCCGAGGCGCCGAAGTGGCTGTGGTCGAGCAGTGTCGAGTAGTTCGGCTTGCCCGGATCGTTATGCTGGAAGCACGCGATGCCCGCCCCGCGCGTGGCAATGAAGCCAGTGGGCGCACAGGCCATCTTGATGCTCTGGACGCCTACGTTGCGGCAGGCGTAGCCCTGCCGGCAGTCGGTCGGCTGGGTGCACGACTGCATGCAGCGGCCGTTGCCGAAGATGGCGCCTCCGCACACGCCGCCGAACGAGCTGCACATCGAGTCGCCCTGGCACTGCGCCGTGCAGTAGCCGCCCGGCCAGCGTCCCTGCTGGTTCGGATCATTCTGGCCCGTGTAGCAGCTGAGCCCGCTCTGGCAGCTGCTCGGATTGCCGCTCTGTCCGTCGCAGGCCGAGCCCAGCCCGGGAGACGAGGTGGCGTCGGGTGCAGCATCGGGCGGGGATGCGTCCGGAACCGGCTGGGCCACGTCCTGCTGGGCATCCGAACCGCCGTCCTGGGGTGGCGGAACGATCCAGTTGTCGGAACCTGCGTCATGCGACGAGCTCGACTCGACGGTGCCCCCGCAGGCCGTGAGTAGAAGCGCCGCGGCAAGCAGCGAGAGGGGATTTTCGGGTCGAAGCATGAGTCACGCTTGTCGCGCCAACGCTGTCGCGTCAACCAGGAACTGCGCCGGTGGCTGAGCGATACTTCAGCGCGGCGAGCAGTACCGGATTTTTCTCGGCTCCGCGGATCCCCGTGCGTCAGAGCTCGTGCGGCATCAGGTCGTGCGGCGAGCGGAAGAACTGCTGCGGCGAGTACGCCTCGAGGCACGACACGCGGCGCGTGTAGATGTCCGAGTAGGTGTCCACCTGCAGCCCGAACATGCTCATCTCGTTCTCTTCCTTGAGCAACGAGCCCCAGTACGGGTGGAAGCTGCGGTCGACGCGGTCGCCGATGATGGCGTACTCGCGCTCCAGTTCGCGCAGCTCGGTGCGGACCCGCTCCAGGGCGCGCTTGGTGCGGACCTTTTCGGCTTCCACGTCGACGCCGTTGTCGCTGCGCGCGCGGCACAGCTCCTTGAACCGCTGCTGGTAGAAGCGTAGCTCGTCCTCCAGCTTCTCGCGGGCCTCCTCCAGCCGTCGTTGCCGCGCCATGTCCGCGACGCACGATTCGTGCGCGGCGATCTCTGCGTCGAGCTCCTGGATGATCATCGCAGTGCGCCAGGACGATTCCTTCTTCGACCTCAGCATGTCGCCGTAGATGTGGTCGCCGACGTACAGCACGCTGGAGCCGGTGATGCCGGTCAGACGCTCGAATTCACGCAGATTGCCGCCTTCGTAGATCCTGCCGCGCTCGAGGTTGCCGCGCACGTTGCGGAGGACCTCGCCGTCGCGTTCCATGAGCGGCCGCCCCTCCTTGAACCACAGCGGCTTCTGCGCGGAGACGATCGCCACGTCGAAGTAGTGCTGCCACGACGGGTACTCGGGCATCGCCGAGCCGATCAGGTAGGTCATCATCTGGCCGGTGAAGGATGCCGGCGAGTTGGTGAGCAGGAACAGCTTCTTGCCGGCGGAGCGGAACTTGTGCAGCGTTCGAGCCAGCTCCGGATCGCGGTCGACGAAGCGCCCGAGGTCGGCGGTCACAACGCCGTAGACGGTGCCGTCGGCGTGGGCCTCGTCGATGCTGGCCCGCACGTCGGAAAACAGCTTGTCGTAGTCGATGCGATCGCCGCGGCGCTCCATCGCGTCCACGATCGCTGCATAGCTCGTGACTTCGCTCAGCCCGAACAGCGTGTCGATCCAGTGGTAGCGGGACGTGTGCGGGCGGATGCGCTTGTGGTGGTAGAGCTCGATAATCTCGTCGCGCTCGAGCCGCCGCATGCCGTGGTAGCCCTTGTGGACCACCTTGTAGCGGTCCATTTTCAGGATGTGCCCGTAGCGCTTGTCGATCAGCAGGCCGCGGATCGGAAAGCGCGTGTCGTAGCTCAGCTTCTTGAGGTAGCGGGGGTAGCCGCGCTTGACCATGTTGGCTGCGGTAAGCTCGATGCTGAGCGCGTCCATGGCGGCCTGCTGGTAGATGGCCAGCGTGTAGTCCATGTCGAAGCCGATCCATTCGATCGTCGACATGCGCAGGTTCCGGTTGACGAAGACGCGCTCGGAGCGCGGGATGCCGACGCCGGCGGGCTTGTTGTCCACGACGCCGGGTATGGGCAGCACCAGCTGTCGGGGGTCGGGGGAGATTCGAAGCACCATTGTCGGGGGCTTCAAGCGTAGACGACACTGGGCGGATGCGCCATTTCGGTGCGGGAAGCGCTGTCCGGACGCGTCACGCAGGCCGCCGGACAACGCCGTGGCCCCGCGCCGACGGGTCGAGGCAGACCGCCGCGTCGCGCCAGCGCGCGCCGCCGGACAGGGGCGCATCCCGCATGAACAGCAGAGTATCCAGATCGACGAATGCGAATCCGCCGCTGCCGGCCGCCAGGCTGGCCGAGACGCTCATGGCCAGCTGCGACTCGACCATTCCGCCGACCATCAGTCCCAGGCCGGAGGCCCGCGCTGTCGCGATCATGTCCAACGCCTCCACTACGCCGCATTTCATGATCTTGATGTTGACGACGTTGGCGGCGCGCTCGCGGACGATATCCGCGACGTTGGCGGCGCTGCGTGCGCTCTCGTCCGCCGCGACCGGGATGCCGGCGGCCTGCCGCACGCGGCGCAGGGCGGCGTGATCGCCCGCCGGTGTCGGTTGCTCGAACAACACGACGCGCTTCTGGTCGTCTCCGAGCGCGTCGAGCAGGGCGAGCGCCTCGTCGGCGGTCAGGCTGGCGTTGGCATCGAGCAGCAGGCTGGAGTGTGGCGCTGCCTCGAGGATGGCGCGCAGCCGTTCGATGTCGTCCGCGAGCGCGACGCCGCCCACCTTGATCTTGAGTGTGGAAAATCCGCGCGCTGTGGCGCGTTCCGCGCTCCGGCGTGCGTGCCCGGTCGAACCGGTGGGGATCGTGATGTCCGTCCGGAGCTCGCGCTCGGCGCCCCCGAACCAGCTCCATAGGGAGATTCCGGCGCGGCGGCACAGCGCGTCGAAAAGAGCGCACTCCACGGCGCAGCGCGCGCTCGGCGCGGAGAGCTCGCGCAAGCCCGACGCTACGTGGCGCCAGCGCGCGGCATCGAGCCCGAGGACGAGGCTTGCCGCGTCGCCGAGGGCGGCGAGTGCGTCGGCTTGCGTCTCGCCGTTCACGGCGGGGAAGGGCGCTGCCTCGCCCAGGCCCGCGGTGCCGTCGTCGAGCTCGAGTGTGACCAGCAGGTTGGCCGCCGTGTGCTGCGAGCCGCCGGCGATACCGAACGGCTCCGAGAGCTCGATGTCGAGCGGTTCGGCCGACAGCTTCGCGATCTCCACCACCGGACAAGAGCGTACAACAGGCAGCGGCGGCGTCGATGGGCTACCCTGCTTGCAATGCTCCCCATCGCCGTCCTCGTCACCGGAAAGCCCGTTCCCGCCACGCTGGAGACGCGCGGCCCGTTCGGCGCGCTCATCCGCGAGGCTGCGCAGGGCGCCTGGCCTGGCGAGTGGCGCGATCTCGATTGCGAAGCGGACCAGGATCTGCCGCCGACGCGCTGCTTCTCCGCGCTGGTTGTCACGGGCTCGCCTGCCAGTCTGACCACGCGCGACCGCTGGATGCTGCGCACCGAGGCCTATCTCCGCCGCGCGGTGGCCGGCGGCACGCCCGTGTTCGGTATCTGTTTCGGGCACCAGATGCTTGCACAGGCACTGGGTGGCGACGTGCAGAAGAATCCGCGCGGCCGCGAGATGGGCAGCGTCGACCTCGAGCTGTCGAGCGACGACCCGCTCTTCGACGTGCCCGAGCGCCCGCTCCGCGTGAACATGTCGCACGTCGACTCGGTGGCGCGCGCGCCCGCTGGTGCGCGCGTGCTGGCGCGCACCGCGCTCGAACCCAACGCCGCGCTACGTTTCGCAGAGCGCGTCTGGAGCGTGCAGTTCCACCCGGAGTTCGATGCCTCCGTCATGCGCCAGTACGTCGAGGCCCGCCGCGACATCATCGCCGGCGAAGGGCTCGATCCCGACGCCATGGAAGCCGCCGCTGACGACGCGCCGTTCGGGGCGGCGGTATTGCGGCGATTCCTCGCGATGCTCGGCTAGGTCACCGGCCATGATCCGGGGGCAGGCGACGATCAACCGACGGGCAGGCTTTTCACAGGAAGGCGCGAAGGAGCTCTTCACGGATCCGGGGACGCCTTTTTTGGGGGGGTCGAGAGTTGGGGCGCGGGGTGCGGCTCGTCCAGAGGGCGTACGCCGCTTGTTGCCGCAGGCGGCTCCTCGTTGTCGCCCGGGTGATACACTCGAGGGCGATGCGGTCGTTGTGGGAGATCGCCGTGCTCGGCGCGTCCCTGCTGCCCATGCTGCCGGCGTGCGGGGCGCGCGCGGGGCTGTCTGGCGGCACGCTCGCCGACGCCGCGCCCGACGATGCGGGCTCGGGTGGAGCGCGCTTCGCTCTGCCGGACGCTTCGCCGGCGCCGTTCGACGCAAATCCGCCGGAACATGACGCGGCGTGCGTGCCGATGACCTGCGCCGAGTCGCTGTCCTATTTTTGCGACAAGGTCGGCTGCCCGCTGCACGCGTTCTCGCTCCAGTGGGGCGATGCAAGGTGGTGCACGATCGGAGCTGTGGCGGCCTCCGACGCGCAGGCCCAGGATTCGGGTGCATACTGGTTCTCGGTCGAGATCGACCACAACGGCGTCTCGGCGACGCTCCTCTACGACTACACCAGCGCGGACCTGGTGTTCGTGCTGGGACCGAACCAGACGTCGTGCCTCGCGGGCGAAATGCCGCCCGAGGCGCAGTGCCAGCTCATCATGTACACAGGCGTCGGACTCGCCTGTCACTGATGGCGGGCGCCGCGCCGGGGGGGACCCTCGTGCGGGCGCAGGGCGGCTTGACGGTTTGTGCGGCGACGTGCCGCGGCGAGCTGCGCCGCGTTTCGCGGCGACGGCCGCCCGAGCACCGCGCGTGAGGGACCCCGCGCGCGCGCAGCGCAGCGAGCAGTGCGCGGGCGCTCACGCGACGAGCTGTGCCGGGGGAGCAGCCCCCCTACGCCACGTGCTCGACGAAGCCCGGCAGGCTCGCGAAGCGCGTGGTGTGGAACTGCTCGTCGCCGAACAGGGTGTTCAGGATGTGCATGCGCTTGAAGTACAGGCCCACGTCGTGCTCGTCGGTGACGCCGATGCCGCCGTGCAGCTGGATGCCCTGACGCGTGACGAAGCCGCCGCCTTCCCAGAGCTGGCTCTTCGCGGCGCTGATGGCGCGCTGGCGCTCTTCGACGCTCGGGTCCTCGATCTTGAGCATGGCCATGATGGCCGTGCTCTTGGCGAGCTCCGTCTCGACGAACATGTCTACCGCGCGGTGCTGCAAGCGCCTGGAACGTGCCGATGGCAACGCCGAACTGCTTGCGCTCGGTGAGGTAGTTGCGCGTCATCATGAGCACGGTCTGCATGTTGCCGTAGCCCTCCGCAGCACGCGGCCGCCGCGCCGTAGTCCATGGCGTGCTCGAGCACGGCTGCGGCCTTGCCCTCCTCGCCGAGCAGGCGGTCCTTGCCGACGATCACGCCGTCGAGGTTCACGAGCGCCGCCTTGTGCCCATCCATGCAGTCGACGCGCTGGATCTCCAGCCCCGGCATGCCCGGATCGACCACGAACAGCGACACGCCGTCGCGATCCCGGTCGCCGCCGCTGGTGCGCGCGCTGACGACGATGTGATCGGCGGCGTGGCCATCGAGGACCCAGCGCTTCTTGCCGCTGAGCTGGTAGTCGCCGCCGTTCTTCTTCGCCTGCGTCTTCACGTCGCAGACGTTGTGGCGGCTCTGCTCCTCGTCTTGCGGCCAGGGCGAGGCACTGGTCGCCCGCGACGGCGGGCGCGAGGAACTGCTCCTGCTGTCCGGCGTCGCCAGCGTGGAGCAGCAGCGAGCCTGCCACGATGTGCGGGATCATCGGTTCCGGCACCAGCGTGGTGCCGAGCTGCTCGAGGATGAGACCGGCCTCGACGAAGCTCATGCCGAGCCCGCCGACGCTCTCGGGGAACATCACGCCGAGCCAGCCGAGCTCGCCCATCTGCTTCCACACTTCCTTGTCCCAGCCGAGCTCGGTGTCGCGCAGCTTGCGGAAGCGCTCGACCGGCGAGTCCTTCTTCACGAAGGCCTGCACCGTGTCCACCAGCATCTTCTGGTCGTCGGAAAGATCGAATTCCATTGTCCTACCTCTCTGGCTTCCGTTACTTGCTCGGCAAGCCGAGGATGTACTTGGCGATGACGTTGCGCTGGATCTCGTTCGACCCGGCGTAGATGGTCGCCGCGCGCAGGTAGTTGAAGCCCGAGGCGACCCACTGCTCGCGCGGCGGCACGACGCCGGGCTCGTTGAACCAGGCCAGCGAGTTGTGCCCCATCGCCTCCATGGTCAGGTCCGCGGCGGCCTGCTGGATCTCGGTGCCGCGGAGCTTGAGGATGCTCGACTCCGGGCCCGGTGCGTGACCGAGCTGCGCGCTGGCGAGGGTGCGGTAGTTCGCCATGCGCGAGCGCCTCGAGCTTCATTTCCAGGCGCGCGACCTTGGCGCGGAAGCCGGTGTGCTCGAGCAGCGGCTTGCCGTCCACGATGGTCTCCGCCGCGATGCGCTTCATGCGCAGGATGGCGCGACCGCTGATGCCGACGCCGGCGACCAGCGTGCGCTCGTGGCCGAGCAGCGCCTTGGCGTAGGTCCAGCCCATGTTCAGCTCGCCGACCAGGTTGTCCTTCGGCACCTCGACGTTCTCGAACCACGTCTCGCAGAAGGCGGGCGTGCCGCCGGTGGTGAGGAAGGGTTTCACCGTGACGCCTGGCGCCTTCATGTCGCACAGGATGAAGCTGATGCCGGACTGCTTCTTCACGTCGGGGTTGGTGCGCGCCAGAACGAAGATCCAGTCGGCGTACTGCGCGTAGGTTGTCCAGGTCTTCTGCCCGTTGAGCAGGAAGTGATCGCCTTTGTCCTCGGCGCGGAGCTGCAGCGAGGCGAGGTCACTGCCGGCGTTCGGCTCGGAGTAGCCCTGGCACCACACTTCCTCGCCGCTGAGGATCTTCGGCAGGAAGCGCTCTTTCTGCTGGTCGTTGCCGAACTGGATGATGAGCGGGCCCACCATGGCCAATCCGAAGGGGCTCAGGCCGGGCGTGCCGGCAAGCTCGAGCTCCTCCGAGAAGATGAAGCGACGCGTCGCGTCCCAACCTGGACCGCCGACCTCCTTCGGCCAGTGCGGAGCGACCCAGCCCTTCTTGGCGAGGATCTTGTGCCACTCCATGATCTCCTTCATGCTCGAAGTTGCCGTCGACGTCGGCCTTCTTCTTGATGTGGGCGGGCATCGCCGAGCTGATCCACTCGCGCACCTCGTTGCGGAACGCGATCTGCTCCGGTGAAAACGACATGTCCATGAGTCGAGCTCCCTGTTTCTTCCCGCACGCCAGCGCGGGCGCGGGATATATAACACAGTGCGGCATAGCGCCGGACGCCGGGTAGGCAAGCCCTCGACTGCGCGCTCGCTCTGCGCTATTCGCCGCCCCCCATGGGTTTCTCGTGTGGCATCGTCGGTCTGCCCAACGTGGGCAAGAGCACGCTCTTCAATGCGCTTTCGAGCGCCGGCGCGGAGGCGCAGAATTTTCCGTTCTGCACCATCGAGCCCAACGTCGGCGTAGTGCCGGTGCCGGACGAGCGGCTGGAGGCGCTGGTCAAGCTCTACGAGCCGAAGAGCCGGGTGCCAACGACGATCCGCTTCGTGGACATTGCAGGGCTCGTCCGGGGGGCGTCGAAGGGCGAGGGGCTCGGCAACCAGTTCCTGTCGCATATCCGCGAGGTGGACGCAGTGGCGCACGTGGTGCGGTGCTTCACCGACGAGAACGTCACGCATGTCGAAGGCAAGGTGGACCCCGTCTCGGACATCGACACGATCCACACCGAGCTCGGTCTGAAAGATCTGGAGACCGTCAACAAGCGGCTCGAGCGCGCACGCAAGCAGAGCAAGAGCGGCGACCCGGTCGAGCGCGCCGCGGTCGCGCTGTGCGAGAAGATGGCGGGGCACCTCGATGCCGGCAAGCCCGCGCGGACGTTCGAGGTCGAGGGCGACACCGAGCGCACCATCGTGCGCGAGCTGTCGCTGCTCACGGACAAGCCCGTCTTCTACGTCGCGAACGTCGACGAGAGCTCGCTCGGCCACGTCGAGGACAACCCGCACTACCAGGCGCTGAAGAAGCTGGCTGACTCCGAGGGCGCCGAGGTGGTGCCGATCTGCGCCGCGTTGGAAGCGCAGATCGCGGAGCTGGACGCGGAGGATCGCCCCGAGTTTCTCGAGAGCGCGGGGCTGTCCGAGCCCGGGTTGAACCAGGTGATCCGCACCGGCTACCGGCTGCTCGGACTGATCACGTTCCTCACGGCGGGCGAGGACGAGTGTCGCGCCTGGACCGTGCAGCACGGGGCGACGGCGCCGCAGGCGGCGGGCGTTATCCACACCGATTTCGAGCGCGGCTTCATCAAGGCCGAGGTCATCTGGTGGGAAGATCTCATCCAACTCGGCAGCGAGGCGAAGTGCCGTGAAGCGGGCAAGCTCGCTATCGAAGGCAAAGACTACGTCGTCCGCGACGGCGACGTGATCCACTTCCGTTTCAACGTCTAGGGGCGGGAGATCGCTCGCTGGCACGCATACGGCGAAGCGACAGCGAGCCCGCGATGAGCGAAGCGAATCGCGTCGGGGGTCCGGGGGCGGTGAGCCCCCGGCGGACGACTACGGTGGGGGTGGGCGGGTGGGACACTAGTGACCGTGCGTGGCCCAGTGGCGGAAGGTCTCCACCGGTGCCGGGCCACCGAACCAGCCGTAGAAGCGTGCGAGCCACACGATGAGGAGGAGCGCGAAGGTGACGCCGGCGACGGGGCCGATGATGCGGCTGAACCAGCGCCGGAGTGGACCGGGTGATCTGCCCGGCACGGGCCCGCGGACGAAGTCGTAGAGGCTCGCCAGAACGCCGCCGATGTACAGTGGCGAGACCAGCAGCACGAGCGGGTGCATGTGCAGAGCGGCCGACAGATTGCCGTGGAGCAGGTCCAGCGTGGCCCGTGTCAAACCGCAGCCGGGGCAGGGGACGCCGAACGCTGCTGCGGTGGGACAGATCGGGACGCTGGAAAGCACGAGCCCCACGATCGGCAGGCCGAACAGCGCCACGATGCCGGCGCGCTTGAGCTGCCCGGCGCGCCCGCCGTAGGGATCGACGGTCGCCTCGTCGCTGGACGGCTCGCTGTCGCTGACGACGTGCTGCACAGCGCGATGATAGCCCATGGAACGAAAGAGGCACCCGCATGGGGTGCCTCTTTTCGAATCCAGAACGGCTGGATGCCTACTGCATGCCGCCGGGTGGCGGGCCGCCGGGTGGCGGGCCGCCGGGTGCCATTCCGCCGGGTGGCGGGCCGCCGGGGGCCTGTCCGCCTGCCGCCTGGAACACCTCGTTGAGATCCGCAGGCAGGAAGTACAGACCGAGCAGGAGGTACAGGATGGGATGGGGCACCGAAGCGTTCGGCACTCCGGCCATCTGCTTCGCTTCCAGCACCTTCGCCGGCAGACCCCAGATGAAGATGATGTTCATGATCGGGATGAAGATCATGATGGGGTTGATGTCGTCCTTCTGCCTGAAGGCCTTCAGCTCGTTGACCATCGACCACAATGCGAAGATTGCGTAGATGAAGCAGACGTAGCTGAGCAGGAAGGTGACGATGGGGTTGCGTACGTTACCGATCGGGCCGTGCGGTCCAGTTGGAACGATCGGCGCAGCGCCCTGACCGGGCTGTTGCACGCCGAAGTGCGGAGCACCGTCGATGGCGTGGGGCGGAGCGCCGGGCGCACCGCCGGGGGGCGGGCCGTACTGGCCAGGCGCACCACCCGGAGGCGGGCCGTACTGGCCAGGCGCACCACCGGGGGGCGGGCCACCGGGGGGCGGGCCACCAGGCGGAGGGCCGAACTGACCGGGCGGGCCGCCAGGCGGAGGGCCGCCGGGGGGAGGGCCACCAGGCGGAGGGCCACCAGGCGGAGGGCCGAACTGTCCGGGCGGGCCGCCGGGAGGGGCCCCACCAGGCGGAGGGCCACCAGGCGGAGGGCCGAACTGTCCGGGCGGGCCGCCGGGAGGGGCCCCACCAGGCGGAGGGCCTCCGAAAGGAGGGCCCCCGGGTGCACCGGGGGGAGGCCCGCCAGGAGGCGCTCCGCCAACACCGCCAGCACCCGGAACGGCGCCCTGCGGTCCCGGCGGCGGAAATCCTCCACCCGCCAGCGGGCTCGGCCCGGCCACGACGGTGCCGCCGAGAGGATTCACTTCACCGGGTGCACCCGGCGGAGGTCCACCCGGAACGCCAGCCGGGGGCCCACCCGGCGCTGCGCCCGGCGGGGGTCCACCTGGCGGGGGCGGCGCCGGAGGAGCTACAGCTCCCGGCGAGGGGGGTGCGACGCCGAGCATCGTACCTTTCATCGCGGGCTTGGGAGCGGCCGGTGCTGCAGGCGGCGCCGGCGGCGCGCCGGGCGCAGGAGCGCCGGGCGCCGGCGGCGCGCCGGGCGCCGGAGCACCTCCACCCGGGCGCGGGATGCTGGGCGGTGCATTCATCATCAGCATCGTGCCCTTGAACTTCGGGGCCGCCGCGCCCTTGAGGTTGAAGCCACACTTCGTGCAAGTCGTTCCGGTATCCGGATTCTGCGTCCCACAGTTCGGGCAAAACACTCGTCACCTCCCGTTCCCGCCAGAAGGCCCGGCGGCGAGGGCCGCCAGCCTACACGCGCTCGAACCGGATTCTCAAGACTATCGCAACGGTTTATGTCCTATCGGCTTCGCTTTCCGCACGGCCGGCCGCAACCGTCAGAGGTGGCTCCCGGGGCACGGAGAGCGCTATTGACACGCGCGATTGGCCCTCACTACGGTTCGCTCGCCCGGAGCGCCGGGCACAGGCCGATCGCGCCTGGTCCGGTCGCTACCCTGGAATTTCCCGGGGTCGGGCGAGCGCCAACAGAAAGACGGAAAAGTCCATGGCATTCGCGCTCAGCGAGGAGCGGGAGAGAGAGTTCAAGCAGATCCTCTCGCGCTACCCGAACAAGATGGCCGCGTGCATCCCGGTTCTCCACCTCTGTCAGGAGGCGAACGACAACTGGGTGAGCGAGGACGTCATCGCCTTCGTGGCCGAGCGACTTGACCTGAGCACGGCCCACGTCAAGGGCGTTGTGACGTTCTACACGCTGTTCAACCAGGAGCGGCCGGGCAAGCACCAGGTCTGGGTCTGCCGCACGCTGTCGTGCGCGCTCAGGGGCAGCGACAGCATCCTCTCGCATTGCGAGAAGAAGCTCGGCATCCACGCGGGTGAGACCACCAAGGATGGGCGCGTCACCCTGCGTACAGCCGAGTGCCTGGCCTCATGCGGGACCGCGCCGATGATGCAGGTCGATCGCACCTACTACGAGAACCTCAGCGCCGACGAGGTCGATCGCATTCTCGATCGACTGCTGTACGAGAGCTGATCCAGGACGCGTACCTCCCCGATGCTCAAGCAGACCACCTACCTTACGAAGAACTACGGCAAGCCCGACGGCTTCAAGCTTGCCGCCTACGAGCAGAGCGGTGGCTACCGTAGCGCCCGCAAGGCCCTCGGCTTGACCCGCGAAGCGGTCGTGGAGGAAGTGAAGAAGGCGCACATCCGGGGCCGCGGCGGCGCCGGATTCGATTGCGGAACGAAGTGGAGCTTCATGCCCAAGGAGGTGAAGAAGTCCCACTACCTGGTCGTGAACGCCGACGAAGGCGAGCCCGGGACCTTCAAGGACCGGACGATCATGGAGCAGAATCCGCACGCCCTGATCGAGGGTGCGATCATCGGCTGCTACGGGATCGGCGCCCACACCTGCTACATCTACGTCCGCGACGAGCTGCACCTCTCGAAGGAGCGGCTGTGGGCGGCAATTGCCGAGGCGAAGGCGAAGGGCTATCTCGGCAAGACGCCCTTCGGCCGCCCCTACGAGGTCGAGATCTACGTCCACACGGGCGCCGGCGCCTACATCTGCGGGGAGGAAACGGCCCTGCTGGAATCACTCGGCGGCAAGCGCGGCGAGCCGCGGCTCAAGCCGCCTTTCCCGGCGCAATACGGTGCCTTCGGCTTCCCGTCCACGGTCAACAACGTGGAGACGATCGCGTCCGTGCCGACGGTGTTCGAGCTGGGCGGCGACGCTTTCAGCCGACTCAGCGATCTGCACCGTTTCAACGACGGCGGCGTGCGCCTGTTCGGCGTCAGTGGCCACGTGAACAAGCCGGGCATCTACGAGTGCGCCGTCGGCCTCACGCTGCGCGAGCTCATCTACGAGCTGGGCGGTGGCGTGCAGGGCGACCGCGAGATCCTCGGGGTGATCCCGGGCGGCTCCTCGTGTCCGGTTCACCTGCCGGACGAGGTCGTGAACGTCGAGAACGACGAGCGTTTCGCGCCGTACAACGGCAAGAGCATCCTCGACCTGCCGCTCGGCGTGGACACCTTCCGTGGCGCCGGCAGCATGCTCGGTACGTGCTGCGCCATCGTGATGAGCGACGCTGCCGACCCGGTGCTGGCGCTGCACAACGTGATGCGCTTCTACCGACACGAATCGTGCGGCCAGTGCACGCCGTGTCGCGAAGGTTGTGGCTGGATCGAGCGCATCCTGGACAAGGTGGTGGCGGGCACCGCGAGCATCGAGGAGCTGGATCTCGTCAGCGAGATCGCTTCCGACATTACCGGCAACACGATCTGTGCCTTCGGCGATGGCGCCGCACAGCCGGCGCTCGCGTTCATCCGCAAGTACCGGAAGCACTTCGAGGACTACATCCTTAACGGCGGCAAGTCGCAGACGCGGACACTGGTGATATGAGCGCGGGATCCCTCTTTTTCGCAGTGTGTGGCCTGGTGTGCCTCGTGGGCGCGCTGGTCACCGTGCTCGCGCAGAACCCCATTCGCGGTGCAATGGGCCTGCTCGCGACCATCCTGGGCATCGCGGGGCTGTTCATGGAGCTGCACGCGCAATTCTTGGCGGCCATCCAGCTCATCGTCTACGCCGGCGCGGTCATCGTGCTGTTCGTGTTCGTGATCATGCTGCTCGGACCGGACGCGGGCAGCGCAGGCCCGGGCAAGGCGCGGGCATCCCGCTGGTTCGGCGGCGGCCTGACAGCGCTGCTCTCGGGCGCTGCGCTGTATCTGGCAGGGGCGCACTCCACCGGAGCGACGGTGTTCCTGCCGGCGCGACCGGAGCACGGCACCGTCGAAGCGGTGGGCGGCATGCTCTTCGGCAAGGGCCTGGTGCCATTCGAGCTGGCGACCGCGCTCTTGATTGTCGCGGTTGTCGGCGCGATTGCCGTGGCGCGGTCGCAGAACAAGAAGAAGATCGTCGAAAAGCCCGAGGGCGAGACGCGGCGCATGTTCGTCGGCCCGCTGCATCCCCGCGACGCGGGTCATCCCATCGAGAAGGAGCCGGCAGAGTGAACGCCCTCGGCCACGTGCTCGAGCACTACGTGCTGTTGTCTTCGCTGATCTTCACCATCGGCGCCCTCGGCTTTCTGGTGCGCCGCAACACACTGGTGCAGCTGATGAGCATCGAGCTGATGCTCAACGCGGTGAACCTGGCCCTCGTCGCCTTCAACCGCGTTCACGGCGACAACATGGACGGCCAGATGTTCGCCTTCTTCATCATCGCCATCGCCGCGGCCGAGGCGGCGGTGGGGCTCGCCATCCTGCTTTCCCTCTACCGCCTGCGCTCGACCGTGAACAGCGACGAAGCGGATACCTTGCGGCACTGACCTACCTCCCATGCACACGCTCCAGGCCATCTTCCCAGCGGACAATTTCTCCCTGCTGGTCGCCATCATCGCCCTTCCGCTGATTGGCGCGTTCGTCAACGGCGTCTTCGGAAAGCGCGCGGGCAAGGAGGCGGTGACGCTGATGGCGCTTTCCGCCGTCGCCATCCCGTTCCTCGCCAGCGTGGTCGCGTTCTTCATGCTCCAAAACGCCCAGACGGGCGAGCACGCCGCGCGTTTCGTCTGGTCGGGCTGGCACTGGGTGAGCGTTTCCGCCCAGCACGACCTCGGTACGGTGCCCGTCGAGGTGGCGTTCTCGATGGACGCGCTGAGCGCCACCATGGCGCTGATCGTCACCGGTGTGGGCTTCCTCATCCACCTGTACTCGACGCAGTACATGGCGGACGACCCGAGCTACCATCGCTTCTTCGCGTATCTGAACCTGTTCATCTTCTCGATGCTGGTTCTGATCCTCGGCGACAACCTGCCGGTGCTGTTCGTCGGTTGGGAAGGCGTGGGCCTTTGCAGCTACCTGCTCATCGGCTTCTGGTTCGAGGACGACAAGAACGCGGCGGCAGGCAAGAAGGCCTTCATCACCAACCGCGTCGGCGACTTCGGCCTGCTCGTCGCGATGGCGCTGCTCGTCTACTACTCGGGTGCGCTCGACTGGGCCGGCATCGAGGCCCATCGCCAGAGCCTGCTGACGCCCGTGCAGGTCTGGCCCATCGGCGACCACGTGCCGCTGGCAGCGCTGTTGCCGCACAGCTGGGCACTGAAGATCAACGCGCCCGTGCGTGTCTCCGCTGCCACGCTGGTCGGTCTGGCATTGTTCCTCGGCTGCGCGGGCAAGAGCGCGCAGATCCCCCTGTACATCTGGCTGCCCGACGCCATGGCGGGTCCCACGCCGGTCAGCGCGCTGATCCACGCGGCCACCATGGTCACCGCCGGCGTGTACCTCGTGTGCCGCATGTCGGACGTGTTCATCCTGAGCCCGGCGGCGATGTTCACGGTGGCGTTCATCGGTGCGTGCACTGCGCTCTTCGCGGCGACCATCGCGGTGGTGCAGCACGACATCAAGAAGGTGCTGGCGTATTCCACGGTGAGCCAGCTCGGGTACATGTTCCTGGGCGTCGGGGTCGGTGCGTTCACCGCCGGCTTCTTCCACGTCATCACGCACGCGTTCTTCAAGGCCCTGCTCTTCCTCGGCGCTGGCTCGGTGATCCACGCCATGCACGCGCGCGTGCATGATCACGATGCGTCTCAGGACATGCGCAACATGGGCGGTCTGCGCCGCTTCATGCCGACCACGTTCTGGACGTTCGGGGCGGCCTGGGCGGCGATCGTCGGCGTCCCGCTCACGGCGGGCTTCTTCTCCAAGGACGAGATCCTGCTCAAGTCCTTCACCTCGGCGATCAAATCGCCGGTGCCGGGCGGCGTGATCACCGCGGGGCCTTACAGCGTCAAGCTGTTCGAGTGGCCGAGCTGGGGGCCGACGTTCCTGTACGTCGTCGGCGCCTCCGCTGCCGTGCTCACGGCCTTCTACATGACGCGGCTCGTGATCGGCATCTTCTACGGCGACTTCAAGGGCTGGACCATCGTCAAGGGCTTCAAGGCGCCCGAGGGCGAGCGCGGGCACGAGCACCACGCGCACGACGAACCGCTCGAGGGCCCGGCGCCGAAGGAATCGCCGTGGCAGATGACAGTGCCGCTCATGATCCTCGGCGTGCTGTCGCTGGTCGGCGGCTTCTTCAACGCCGGGCCGCTGCACATCACGCCGCTCGATCACTTCCTCGAGCCGGTGTTCGCGCCCGCCAAGGAAGGCGGCGCCGTGGCTGCCGTGCGCTCCGCGGGCTCGTGGGAAATGACCCTGCTCGGCGTCGCGGTCCTGTGTTTCCTGGCCGGCGCGGGCGTCGCGTACTGGGCCTACCTGATGCAGAAGGGCGAGCCGACCCGGAAGCTGCGCGAGCAGTTCCCGGGCCTCTACGCCCTGGTCTACGACAAGTGGCGCATCGACGAGCTGTACGAGGAGACGATCATCGGCGCGGTGGACTCACTGGCCGAGTTCAGCGTGTGGTTCGACAAGTGGGTGATCGACGGCATCGTTGCGCAGCTGACCAGCTTCATCGTCGCGGCGGCGGGCACCGGGCTGCGCTTCGTGCAGACGGGCCGCGTGCAGGCGTACGCCGCGGTGATGGTCGTGGGCGTCGGTGGGCTCGGCTGGTTCTTCGTCGCGCCGCACCCGACCGCCAAGGTCACGCGCGACAACGCGGACGGCAAGTACAGCATCGCGGCCGCGCCTGGCCTCGGCTACAGCTACCGCTGGGACGCTGACGGCGACGGCAAGTGGGACAGCGACAAGTTCGGTGACCAGGCGAGCGTCGAGTTCACGCTCGATATCGACAAGAAGCGTGTCGTGCGGCTCGAGGTGAAGAACGCGTTCGGTCGCGTCGGAGAGCGGCACTTCCGCTTCCACCGTCCGAAGCCGGACAAGTCCGGCGTGCTGGACACGACCGCCATCGACGTGCAGCGCGGCGCTGACGGCAAGCTGTACGGCGTTCCGCACGGGCAGCCCGCGCCGCAGGGCACAGCGGCACCGAACAACGGGAACGCGATGAACCGCATCATGCGCCTGCTCAAGCAACGCCAGGGCGCGCTGCCGGGACAGCCGGCGCAGCCCGCCGCTCCACCGCCACAGCCGGCGCCCCAGCCGGGAGGTGCGCGATGAGCCCGCTTGGCAAGGGCCTGTTCGAGATCTGGCCGTACGTCGCGGCCCTGATCGTCGGTATGGCCGTTCCGCGCCGCCGGCGCTGGCTCGAGCGCATCACCATTGGCATCGTGGCCATGCTCGGCGTCACGCTGGTCATCGGACTGTGGCCCGGGACGCAGGCCGAGGCGACCCGCGCCGACGAGTGGCACCAGCTGCTGAACGTGATCGTCTTCGTGCCGATCCTCGGCGCCATTGCGGTGCTGTTCATGCCACGGCAGGCGCCGAAGCTGCTCCGGCGCTTCACGATGGCGCTGCTCCTGCTCGACTTCGTGGTCTCGCTCTGGCTGCTCGGCGTGCCCATGAGCATGGGCTGGCACTTCCAGTACATCCGGCCCTGGATGCCCAGCTTCGGCATCCGTTATCACGTCGCCGTCGATGGCATCAGCGTGTGGCTGGTGCTGCTCACCACGCTCACGGCGCCCATCGCGGCGTACGTGTCGTTCGGCTCGCTCAAGCACAAGACGAAGGATCTGGCCTTTAGCCTGCTCCTCTTGCAGGGCGCGATGCTCGGCGCGTTCGTGTCGCTGGATCTGTTCCTGTTCTACGTGTTCTGGGAGCTGATGCTGGTGCCGATGCTGGTCCTGATCGGCGTCTGGGGCGGCGTCGAGAAGATCAAGGCGGCCTACAAGTTCTTCCTCTACACGATGGCGGGCAGCATGCTGATGCTCGCCGCCATCCTGTACATGGTGTGGCAGCACAAGCAGCTCGCTGGCTACTGGAGCTTCGACTACCTGGCCCTGCAGCGGCTGGTCCTGCCGCACACGGTGGCCTGGCTGTGCTTTGGAGCCTTCGCGCTGGCCTTCGTGATCAAGGTGCCGATGTTCCCGCTGCACACGTGGCTGCCGGATGCGCACACGCAGGCACCGACGGGCGGTTCGATCATCCTGGCCGCCGTGCTGCTGAAGCTCGGCACCTACGGCTACATCCGTTTCTGCATGGGCCTGTTCCCGGGTCCCGCATGGAGCGCCGGCCCCAACCTGGCCGGGATCGCCGTCGGCGGCGGTATCCTGTACGGCGCTCTGGTCGCGTGGAAGCAGAACGACGTGAAGCGGCTGGTGGCCTATTCGTCGGTGGCGCACCTCGGCTTCTGCATGCTCGGTCTGTTCTCGGCGACGCATGCCGGCGTCGAGGGCTCGATCCTGCAGATGGTCAACCACGGCATCTCGACGGGCGCGCTGTTCCTTCTCGTCGGCGTGATCTACGACCGCCGCCACACGCGCGAGGTGCGCGAGTTCGGTGGCCTCGCCAAGGTGATGCCGGTCTATGCCGCCATATTCCTGATCGTCACGATGGCAAGCGTCGGCGTGCCGGGTACCAACGGCTTCGTCGGTGAGTTCATGGTGATCATGGGCACCTTCGTGTCGATGCCGCTGGGTCACAACGGCGAGCTGCAGGCGGTCCTGGCTACGGCGGGCGTCATCCTGGCGGCTGTCTACATGCTGACCGTGGTGCAGAAGATGTTCTTCGGCCCGCTGACGAACCCGAAGAACAAGAAGCTCAAGGACCTGAATGTTCGCGAGTCCATCGCCCTCGCTCCGCTCATCGTGATGATCTTCGTGATCGGTCTTTTCCCGTCGATCTTCGTTTCCCGCATGACGCCCAGCGTGGACGCCCTGCTCGATCACTATCAGGACGGGCGGCGCGCCTACCTGGCGACGCCCCCCGAGTCGACCCAGGCGTCGCTGGCGCCACGCCGGGGTGGTCCGCTCGAACGCGGGTATCCGAAATCGCCTGAAGAGCTGAAGAAGCAGGCCGAAGAGGCCGGAGGCAGCGCGCAGGCGCTCAACACGAAAGCCGCCGCTGGCACGGAGGGCGCGAAGTGATGAACCTCGTCTTCGGCCTGTCGCCGTTCCTCGCGGTCGGCTTCGGCGCGCTGCTCCTGATGATAGCCGAGGCACTGGGGCGCCCCGCGCCGGATGCCGAGGGCGTCACGGCGGAGGGCGTCGTGCTCGACGCCGGCTCTGGCCGCGCCCCCGAGCTGGCGCTTGTCAGCGCAGTGATCCTGTTCGCCGGTGCGGTGTTCAGCGTCTCGCTCTGGATGATCGGTCCGGAGCACCTCAAGGGGCTGCAGGCGGTCGCGCCGTACCTGCTCATCGACCGGTTCTCCGTCTTCTTCGCCTTTGTGCTGTGCCTCGGTGGCGGTCTGGCGGCTCTGCTCGCCGGCGGCTACCTGCCCGAGCACAGGATCGACCGCAGCGAATACTTCCCGCTGCTCCTGCTCTCGACCTTCGGCGCGATGGCGCTCGCCGCATCGGGCGATCTGCTCAGCCTATTTATCGGGCTGGAGACGATGTCGCTCGGCGTCTATTGCCTCATCGGACTCCGGCGCGGCAGCTCGCGCGCGTCCGAGGCGGCGGTGAAGTACTTCCTGCTCGGCAGCTTCGCCGCGGCCCTGACTCTGTTCGGCGCGGCGCTTCTGTACGGCGCGACGGGTCACACCGATCTGGTCGGCATCGGCAAGGCCATCACCAGCATCGGTCAGGCCGGCAGCGTGGTCAGCACGCCTACCGTGCTGATCGCCGTGGTGCTCGTGATCGCCGGGTTGGCGTTCAAGGTCAGCGCGGTGCCGTTCCACATGTGGACGCCCGACGCGTATGAGGGTGCGCCCACGCCCACGACGACGTACATGGCCGTGGCGGTCAAGGCGGCGGCGTTCGCTATCCTGCTCCGGGTGCTGCTGGTCGCGTTCGGCGATCCACGGCTCATGAGCTGGGGCAGCGGTTGGCCGCCGGTCATCGCGCTGCTCGCCGTGCTGACGATGACCGTCGCCAACCTGATCGCGGGTCGTCAGGAATCGGTCAAGCGCATGCTGGCCTACTCGTCCATCGCGCACGCCGGCTACATCCTCATCGGCGTCGTGGCCGCGATGCGTGGCGCGGAAGGCCAGGAGAGCGTCCTCTTCTACCTGCTTGCGTACACCGTCTCCACGGCGGGTGCGTTCGGTGCGCTGATTCTGTGCGGTCGCCGTGGCGCCGAAGCGGTCAGCTACGAGGATCTCGCGGGGCTCGGCAAGCGCCACCCGGCGGTTGCGCTCGCCTTCTCGCTGTTCCTGCTGTCCCTGGCCGGCATTCCGCCGACGGTCGGCTTCTTCGGCAAGCTGTACGTGTTCCGCGCGGCGATCGACGCACAGCTGTACGCGTTGGCGGTCATCGGCCTGCTCAACAGCGTGGTGGGCGCCTACTACTACCTGCGCGTGATGGTCTACATGTACTTCCGCGAGCCCGCGCCGGGCGCTCCCCAGGCCACGCCGATGAGCTCCGGCATGGTCACCGCGGCGCTGATCATTACGGCAGTGCTGGTGCTGGCGCTCGGCATCCTCCCCGGCGCTTCGCTCAAGATGGTCGTCGGCGCCGTCGCCGGCGGCTGACAAGTCACATCCGACCTGCCCACCCCCGCCGTAGTCCTCCGCCGGGGGCTCACCGTCCCAGGACCCCCGACGCGATTCGCGTCGCCGCCGCTCGGTGGGATCTACCTAGCGCACCACGAGGAACTCGAGCGGCTGGCGCGGTCCGCCGACGACGAAGGGATCGTAGACGAGGTGGATCCCGGTCGCGTCGCGCGGCAGTTCGAACGTGATCCAGCCATGTGCCTTGTCGCCCTTCTTCATCCGCATCGAATCCAGCGCCGGGCGGCAGCCGCCGAAGGTGGGCGTGTAGCTGCGATGCCGTGAGTCATGCAGGGTGGCGTAGAAGGGGCTCACCCGGAGCTCGTTGTCGGACGTGCTCTCGAGCTTGACCTCCACGCCGAGCCACATGTTGCCTTGGCGCGGCTGGTAGTACTCCTTGGACCGGCACTCCTTCACGGACACGAGCTTCATCCGGTAGTCCGGAGCTTCGACGTTCTCGCCTATCGGGTTCGCGGGTCCCTTCTGCTCCTGTCCCGTTCCCGCTTCGGCCATCTCGGTGGCCGCCGGGATCGCGCTCTGGATGCTGTGCGGGGCGCTCGAGCCGGGCGCGGCGCTCGCCGCCGCGGAGCTCGACGCCGCGGTGCCGGCGTGCGTGCCGTGCTTGCAACCCGGAAGCAGCCAGGAGAGCACCAACGCAGCGGCGGCCAGGCCGCGCGGCAGCGCGATATGCCCGGCTTTTCCAGCTGTTTCCGACGACACGGCTCTTCCCTTGTTTCCCCTGGTCCTCAACGCCCGAGATCGAAGTGTACTTCCTGGTGCTGATGACCGGGCACGCGAGGATCGTAGCGGAACACCAGCCCGGAGGCGTGCTCGCGGATCTCGAAGGTGACCAGACCGTGCGCTGTCGCCCCGCGCGCCAGCGGCGGGTGCGACAATGCCGGTTTGCAGCCGTCGAACCGCGCGCGGTAGCTCCGGCCATCGGCGTCGGTCAGCCGCGCGTAGAACGGATTCGCCGGCACGGGCGTGTCCGTGAGCGCTTCGAGCGAAACCTCGACCCCCAGCCAGGCATGACCCTTGTCGGGCTGTTCGAAAGCGAGGGGCGGGCACTGCCGGACGCCGTCGACGGTCATCCGGTACAGGCTTGTCCGGATCTGCCGCCCGATCTCCACGCCCGTGCTGGACGAAGCGGCCGGCGTCTGTCCGCCGTCGGCGGAGGTCGAGCCGAGCGCATCCAGTCGCTGGCAGCCCGCAAATGCCACGGCGCCCGCCAGGCCTAGTAGCCAGCGGGCGCCGGGTGGACGGGTGCGACGCATCGGGGGATGCCGGCTCGCGCCGGGCAAGCCTAGCGACCCAGGTCGAACTTGATGGTCTGCGACGCGCCGAACAGGCTCGGGTTGTAGCTCAGCTTGAGGCCCGACGACGCCTTCGGGATCTCGAACACGACCCAGCCCTTGGCCTTCTCGCCCTTGGCCAGCTGCGTGCCCTTCAGCGTCGGATCACAGTCCTTGGTCGACCTGTACGACGGGTTGTAGGCGATGCCCTCGCCGTCCGTGATCTTGGCGTTGCCGGGGTTGGCGAAGAAGGGCTTGTCGGCGGATGACTCGACCAGGAGCTCCACGCCGATCCAGATGTTCCCCTTCTTGGGCTTGCTGAAGTAGTACTTGTTCTTGCACTGCTTCACGTTCGACACGGTCAGCTTGAAGTCGAGCGCCGAACCGGTATCGCCAACCTTGTAGACCTTGTTGGTGACCTTCGGAGCGGTTGCCGTGGGAGCGGCCGTCGTAGCCGCGGTCGTCACGGTCGGGGCCGGCGCCTTCTTTTTCTTGCAGGCGAGAAGCGAGCCCGCGACGAGGGCGGCGCATGCGAAAACGGTCAGGGTGTTGGCGCGAGTGCTCATTGCCGGCGAACCTTTCGTCAGGTGGTTCCGGGCCTCCCCGGAGCGCGGCGACCTTACACGAGCCGTCAGCGCTTTTGAAGCAGGATCCAGCCGAAATGGAAAAGGACAACCAGGGAAGACTGGCCAAGTGGCCGGGAACGCCGCCGCGGATGCCCTACTGGATCGGGTCCGAAGCTTGCTAGCTTCGGACCACGCTGCCTGGTACGCCGCGCCCAGCAGTTTCTTCCGTCTTTCCGCAAGCCCCCGGGCAACGCCGGGGGGCCGTGTCCAGCGCCGCCCCCGAACGGCGCGTCGAGGAGCTTCCGTGAACCGATCGCATGCTGCCGTTCTTGCCACCGTTGTTGTCGCTGCTGCCATCCCGGGGGCACTAGCGGGCTGCAAGCACCCGGCTCACGGCTCGGCGGCGGCGGGGTCGGCCAGCGCGGCGTCGACCAGCGCGGCTCCGGCCACGTCGGCGCCGCGGGCTATCCCGGTGCCCGCAAAAGTGGTCCAGCAGGCCGTCAATCCCAAGGGCGCCAAGCCGTACGCCGGTCCCACGGGGACCCTGGCCGGCACCATCACGATCAGTGGCGATCCGCCTCCCGAACAGTCGAAGGTGCTCGAGAGCATCCCGGCCAAGTGCGCCCGCGCGCCCGGGATGTACGGCAAGCTGTTCCGGGTCGACGCGCAGGGGCACCTGGCCGACGCCCTCGTGACGGTGACCGGCTACCAGGGCTTCGTGCCGGCCCAGGCGGACGCGAAGACCGTGACGGGGCGCGGCTGTGCCTGGGACACCCGCACCATTGCGCTGACGTTCGGCCAGAAGCTGCAGGTGAAGTCACGCGGCCGCACGGCCTATGTGCCGGAGCTTCGGGGCGGGCACATGGCGTCGCAGATGGTGGCGATCCCGGGCGGCTCGGCGGTCACGCTGCTCCCGAACCAGGTGGGGCGGTTCCAGCTGGTCGACAGCATGCACCTGTTCATGGAGGCGGACGTTCTGGTGCTGAAGTACGCGACGTTCGATGTGACCGGACCGGACGGCGCCTACGAGATCAAGGGCGTTCCGGCGGGAGGCGAAGTCACGCTCACGGCCTTCCTGCCGCAGATCATGGCGCACGTGGATCGCAAGGTGAAGGTCGAGCCGGGCAAGACGACGCGGGTCGATCTGCAGCTCGAGTACAAGAAGCCGGCAGAGCCCGCAAAGCCTGCTGCCAGCACGAAGCCCGGCTCGAAGCCGGTGCCCGTCATTCGTTGAGCCGGCTGGGGCCGTCCGGCTGCGCGGCGAGTTGTTTGCGTGTGGAAGGAAGACCGTACCCCTGGAGCCAGCTCTCGGCCGCCGCCTTGCCTGCCCGTCTCTGGAGCAATGCCGCGAGGAGCCGCGCGGCGGGCGGTCGCGGCGTGACGGGGCTTTGCCCGAGCGATGTCAGAGCGGTGCTGAAGGCGGCCTGATCGCCGGACAGGTCAGCTGCGACCAGCCTTGCGATCCAGGCGTTGGCATCCTCCGGGTCGGCATGCAGCACCTCGTCCGCGAGCCGCGCGGCTGTTCCGGGCAGACCCAGGCGTGCCGCGCGAACGGCAAGATCGCCCAGCGCCAGATGGGCTGCCAGCGCGCGCTGGCGCGCCTGGTCGACATCCCCGGACAGCAGCGCCTCGTCCACGGAGCCCAGCGGTGCGAGGTCCGGGTAGCGGCGCTCGAGAGCCGCTCGCTGATCCGGCGCGCGCAGGATCAGCGCGCGCGCGGCGCGCAGTTCCTGTTGGCGGTTCCCGGCGTCCTTGGCGGTCTCGAGAAGCGCACGCCATCCGGAAAGCGATGTCGGGTCGCGCGCCACCAGCGCTTCGAGCCAGCGGAGAGCCGTCTCTTCGTGTCCCTGGCGTCGGAGCAGCTCCGCCATCAGCACGCTGGTCTCCTGGTCGTCGGGGTCGAGCGCGAAGGCCTTCCTCGCGGCGGTGAGGGCGGTGTCGATGTGCCCGTGCGACAGATCGCATTGGGCCTGCTCGCGCCACAACGGTGCGTAGGAGGCGTCGATCGAGCGGGCGCGTCCGAATGCGCTTTGCGCGTCCTGTCGTCCGCGGCGGCAGGATAGCGCCCCGAGGCGCGTCCAGATCGCGGCGCTGTCCGGATCCTCGTCGAGCGCCTGCCGGTAGGCGCGTTCGGCCTCTCCGGGCTGGCCTTTCGCCTCCAGGTACGCTCCCTCGGCGTAGCTGGCATAGGCCTCGGGCGGGATGTAACGCCCCACGTGTTCGCGGCCGTTCACCACGCGCACCACTGGCGACGGCCCGAACACGCAGCCCGCAAGCAGCAGAGGCACGACTCCGAGCAGAGCAACTCTCAAGCGACCTCGCCGAGCGCCGATAGGAAAGCGTCGTTCTGATCGCGGCGGCCGATGGTCACCCTGAGCTGATGGGCGAGCCGCCCGCCGCGGCGATGGAAGCTCCTCACCAGGACCCCGCGCTCTGCCAGATCCGCGAACACCTCGCCGGCCGGGCGCTCGGTGCGGAGCCACAGGAAGTTCGCCTCGCTGGGCGTGACATCCACGCGGGGCATACGCCCAAGCTCGCTGGCGACCCGCTCGCGCTCGTCGATCACCGTGCGTCTCACGAGCTCGATCTCGCCGCCGAGCTCGGAGAGCACGACGCGCCCGAGTTGCTGCGACGGCGTGGAGATGTTGTACGGCAGGCGCGCCTTGTCGAGCTCGCGCACGAGCTCCGGGTGCGCCAGAAGCCAGCCGAGACGCAGCGCGGCGAACCCGATCTTCGACAGCGTCCTCAGTATGGCCACGTTGTCGTGACGCCGGTATAGCTCGAGGTGGTCCCCCCGCGCGTAGTCGACGTAGGCCTCGTCGATGACGACGAGCGCGCCGGCGGCAGCTTCGATCACCCGCTCGAGATCCGCACTGCTGGCCGTCGTGCCGGTCGGATTGTTCGGGCTCGCGATGAAGACGATGTTGGGCGCCCCAATGTCGATCGCCTGGAGCATCGAGTCGACCGCCAGGTTCCAGGCATCGTCCAGCGGCACCTCCATCACCCGGAGGCCGCGTACCTTCGCGCTCTGCCGGTACATCACGAAGGTCGGCGTGGTGGTGACGAGCAAGCCCTCCCTGGCGCGCCCGCGCGGGCGCGCCAGGACCGTCAGGAGCAGGGCGATTACCTCGTCACTGCCGACGCCGACGAGCACTTCGTCCGCGCTGACTCCCGCGTGCGCGGCGATGGCTTCACGGAGCTCGCGGGCGGTCGCGTCGGGGTAACGCTCCCACGCCGTGCCGGCGACTTCCTCCGCCAGTCGCGCGCGGGCCTCGGGGCGGAGCAGCGCCGGAGCCTCGTTGGCGTCGAGGCGCACCGCGTACCGGCCCTGCTCGGGGGTATAGGCGGCCAGATCCGCCATCTGCGGTACGACCAGATCTTCCAGGGACAGCTCCGGCATGGGCCGCGCATTGTAGCCTCCCGGAGGCGTCGTAGCCGGCCTGGAAGGCCGAAAAAAAACTCCCGACCCACCCATTTCGTCGAGCACCGGGCAGGTCGGGAGCAGGGGTCACGGTCGGTTCAAGCCTGCGGGGGAATGTTGGGAAACAGGCATCCCGACGGTTTCTGGAGGTCGGTCGGGCTTGCTGCAGACTTTCCCCGACCGTGGCCCCGTTGTCAGTAGCTGTAGGTCAGCTTGTACGCCGTGCAGGCATTGCCGCCTGGTTGATCCACGCGGATGTAGACGTTGGCGGACTGGTTGTTCGTAAGCCCGCTGCACTGGACGGTGGCTTCGGCCGTCCCGCCCGTGTTGCAGCAGCCGTCGAGACCGCTGTCGGTCGCGTTCGTACCCTGCGTGCAGCTCCGCGTGGTGTTGCCGGAAGCGCACTTGACGAATACGCACACCCGCAGGTTCGACTGGTCGACCTTGGCTGTCGCGTCGCCGGAGCACAGGGTTCCCCCGCTGGCGGTGGCCGTGTACCAGTCGGTGTCGCCGGACATGTCTGCCACGCCGTTGTGCGTCTTCGAGCTGCCGCCGCAGCTCACTGAGCTCAACGAAGTCGCGGCGCCGCGTGTCTCGTTCGGCTCGTCCTTGTTGTCCGTGCAGGAGCCTCCTGCGCCGCCCGTGCCGGCCGCACCGCCGGAGCCGGCCGCACCGCCGGAGCCGGCCGCGCCGCCGGAGCCGGCCGCGCCGCCGGAGCCGGCCGCGCCGCCGGAGCCGGCCGCGCCGGCCACACCGCCATCCGCGCCGGCCATGCCGCTGGAGCCGGCCATGCCGCCGTCGGCGCCGGCCACGCCACCCGCGCCGGCCATGGAGCCACCCGCGCCGGCCATGCCGCCGGAGCCGGCTGCGCCGCCCGGGGAGCTGGTGATCGCGTTGGTGTCGCTCGAGCCGCAGCCGACGGCCAGCCCGGCCGCCGCTGCCGTCGCCGACAGGAAGATCAAGGAATGGATCCGAAAGCGTCGTGTCATCAGCAGTACCTCCGAGAGTCACTCTGGAGGCTCTACAGAACCGACGTTAGCGTTCTTTTCCGACACCCCCGTCGGGGTCGACCGAGCGCTCCGGCTCGTCGTTACCCGTGGTGCGCGCGTCGCCGCCGCCGAGGCAGAAATCCTGGAAGCGCCGGCGCAGGGTGGTGCTCGCACGGAGCTCGGGGACGACCGCTGCCGCCATCGAGATGCCGGCAAGGAACGCCGCGGCGCTCTGTGCGTCGTCGGGAAGCGTTGCTCCCGAACGCGAAGCGAGGCGCTTGAGCCGTCCGACTAGCTGCTGAGCTTCCTTGCGGATGTCCTGGAGCTTGTCGTTCGAGAACGCCGCACGCGGATCGACCGACTGGGGAAACAGCAGGCCGAAGGCGGCAGGGCTCGATTGCGCGAAGCGGACCGGCACGTCCAGTGCTTCGGCGAGCCCCTCGGCTGCAGCGGTGCGGCCCGATAGATCCGACAGCGCTTGCCCGGCCATCTGCGCCACGAGCGCCTCCAGCGACTCGAAGTAGCCGTAGACCGTGGCGCGACCGAGCTCGGCGCGCGCGGCGACGCGCTCGACGCTGAAGCCGGCCCAACCCGTTTCGCGTGCGACCTCCCACGCCGCATCGAGGATCTCGCCGCGGCGCTTTTCGCGTTCCCGTGCTCGACGTTCGGAAATGCCCATGCGCGCCGAAATCGAACGACACCGCACCCGCCGAGTCAAGCGAGCGGCCGCGCAGCACGCACCAGCGGCCAGGATCTCGATGATCCGTCCGTCGCAGCGGCGCCCGGATCGGGCTACGGACAGCTCGAGCCCGCCGGCAGGCACAGCGTGTCGCTGCCCGCGCTGCAGCAGACCGGGAAGCCGTTGCCGTCGCCGCATTCCCAGCAGCCCGTTGCGTAGAGGAACCCGATGCAGCTGCCCGAGATGCAGCTCTCGCCGGGCTTGCAACTGTGTCCGCAGCCGCCGCAGTTGGCGGGATCGGTGGACGTGAGCGGGCAGGCGTGACCGCCCAACAGACCCCCGCAGTTGGCACGTCCACTCCCACACGAGCCGACGCACTGGCCTCCGTCGCAATGTCCGCCGAGCAGTCCGCAGCCGTGTCCACATTTGCCGCAGTTGCCGGGGTCCGAGTCCAGATCGACGCAGCTGCCGCCGCACTTCGTCAGCCCCCGCGCGCAGCTGTCGGTCTGGCAGCTTCCCGAGCTGCAGCGCGCGCCCTGGCCGCAGCCGGTGCAACCTCCGCAGTGCTGGGGGTCGTGCGACGGGTCGACGCAGACCAAGCCATCTGGCGTGCTGCAGCGCGTGCCTGTCGGCGCGTCGCAGGCCACGTCGCAACTTCCACTCTGGCAGATCGGCCCTCCCGTGCCGGAGCCCGAGACGGGCTCTGCGCAGACGTTGTCGCAGGCGCCGCAGTTCGAGCTGTCGCTCGTGGTGTCGGTGCACGCGCCATTGCACTGTTCGTAGCCCTGGTTGCACACGAAGCTGCAGCTGGACTGAGTGCAGGCCGGCGTCGCATTCGGCGGCTGGCTGCAGACCGTGTTGCAGCTGCCGCAGTGGGACGGATCGTTCGCCAGATCGACACACTGTCCACTGCAGTTCGTGCTGCCGGTGGGGCACGACACGACGCACTGCCCGCCGGAGCACGCCTGGTTCTTGCCGCATGTCTTGCCGCAGGCGCCGCAGTCCGCGCTGTCGGACAGCAGATTCACGCAGCTGCCCTTGCAGTCCGTGTAGCCGGAGTTGCAGGAGACGGCGCAACTGCCGTTTTCGCACGTGGGGGTGCCGTTCGCTGGAGCGGAGCAATCGTGCCCGCAGCTGCTGCAGTCGCTGATCGCGCTCGACGTGTCCACGCAGGAGCTGCCGCACCGGGTGTAGCCCGGATTGCAGCTGAAGCCGCAGCTGGCACTGTTGCACGTCGCCGACGCATTCGAGGGCGCGCTGCAGACCGTGCCGCAGGCTCCGCAGTTGGACGTGTCGGTCTGTGTGTCGACGCAGGAACCGCTGCAGTCCGTGGTCGGAGCCGAGCAGCTCGTGGTGCACGCCCCTGCCGCGCACACCTGGTTTGCACCGCATGCCGCGCCGCAGGCTCCGCAGTTGTTCTTGTCCGTCTGTGTGTCGACGCATGCTCCGTTGCAGTACGTGTACCCGGCACTGCACGTGAGCTGGCACTGGCCGACGGAGCAGGTGGCCTTGCCGTTGGGCGGCGGGCTGCAGGCGTGCCCGCAGGTGCCGCAGTTCTGGGTGTCCGACGATACGTTGCTGCACGCGCCGCTGCACAGCTCGTAGCCCGGGTCACAGGTCGCGCCGCAGGCTCCGTTCTTGCAGGTGGCCGCGCCGTTCCCAGGCTCCGTGCAGGCGACGCCACACGCGCCGCAGTTGGCCGGATCCGTCGTCGTCTCCACGCACTGGCCATTGCAGACGCTCTGCCCCGGGTCGCAGCTCGAGCTGCACACGCCCGACGCACACACCTGACCGGTCGCACAGGCGTGGTCGCAGGCGCCGCAGTTTGCTGCATCGGAGCTCACGTCCACGCACTGGCTGCCGCACTTGACGTAGCCTGCGCGGCAGGTGAACCCGCACTGCCCGCCCGAACACAGCGCGTTGCCGTGCGCCGGTGCCGCGCACACCGATCCGCAGGCGCCGCAGTTCTGCGGATCGGTGCTCTCGTCCACGCAGCTTGACCCGCAGTGGGTGAGCCCGGTCGTGCACTTGACCGCGCACTGGCCGCCGCTGCACAGCGACTGTCCGCCGGGTGGTGCGGGGCACTGCGTGTCGCAGCTTCCGCAGTGGGCCGGGTCGCTGGAGACGTCGACGCAGGAGTGGCCGCACGCCGTCAGCGCGGACGGGCACGACGGCGCGCAGCCCGAGGGCGAGCATACCTGGGCGGCGCTGCACACCGTGCCGCACGCGCCGCAGTTGTCCGGATCGCTTCCGGTGTCCACGCAAGTCCCCGAGCAGTCCGAAAAGCCGCTGCTGCACGACGACGCGCAGCTCCCGCCGTCGCACGACGGCGTGCTGTTCACGCCCGGTACGCAGACGTTTCCGCAACTGCCGCAATTGGCGACGTCGGTTGACGTGTTCACGCAGGCGTTGCCGCAGCGCGTAGTGCCCGCCGGGCACTTGAAGTCGCAGCTGCCGTCCGTGCACACGGCGATCGCCCCGCTGGGCACGGCGCAGGTTGCGCCGCAGCCCCCGCAGTGCTCCGGGTCGGTCGATGTGTCCACACACTCCCCGTCGCATAAGCTCTGCCCTGCGCTGCACGTACCGGCGTCGCCCGCTTCCGAGGCCTCGCTGTCGGCATCGGCGAACGCGTCCGGGCCGGAGTCGGCGTTCCCGTCCCGAGCGCCGTCTGCTCCGGCGTCGCCCGCGCTTCCCGGGAAGACGCAGCGCTGCTCGGCGTTGCAGACGAAACCGGGCGCACACCGGCCCTGCGGATCACAGGGAAGGCCGGACCCGTCGGCAGTGAGGTCGCTGGAACAGCCCAGCGCGGCTGCCGTGAGCAACAGGGCCAGAGTCGCGACAAGATATCCTCGCATCAGAACCTTCCCCGCGCGGACATGCCGCACCAGCGCGTGGCGCACCCCATGCCAACCTCCGCCGAGCTGCTGCTCGCGGGAGTCAGATCCAGGTACAGCAGTACGCCGCCCGTGACGGTCAACGCTCCGCCGACGCCGAGCAGCACGCGCGCCGTGGTCTGCCGGCTCTTCATCGAGTAGTAGTCCGCCTGGTAGGCGATCTGGTCGGGCGCCGAGCGCGCGTCGCGCTCGGCGCTGTGGCGCGCTAGCTCGAAACCGAGCGCCGCCCCGAGACCGGCGACTCCAGCGCCGAGCGCCGCCCAGGTCCACGGATGGACGCGGGACAGCCCGCTGGAGCCCCGGTCGTGAGCGGGCGCCACTTTCGTACTGCCCCGTCGGGTTCGTGCCGCCGCTGTCGTCGTCGGCTTCGAATCGGTGGAACGAGGGTCGAGCAGGGCGACGTCGAGATCGATGGCGTGTTGGGGGGGAAGCAGGAAGTCGCGCGTCGTGTCCGGGTGTCCATCCAGCTTCAGCACGGCGCGGTGCCGCCCCGGCTTCAGCTCGCCGGTCCAGGGTGCCTCGCCGACCCGCTTGCCATCGACGATCACTGTCGCCCCGAGCGGTCGCGACAGGATCGTCACCTGCTGCACACCCCGCGCGCCCAGACGCCTTTCCAGGCTGGCGATACCGGCCTGGACCGTTGCGCCGTCCTTGGCGTCCGGTGCCAGGCGCAGGTATTGCCGGAACCACCGCAGTGCCTCCGGGACATTGCCGAGCTTCTCGTAGGCCTGCCCCACGTTGTAGATGAGCTCCGGGCGCGGATCGAGCTGGTACGCCCGCCTGAACAGCTTGATCGCCCGTTCGTAGTCGGCTGTGTGATACGCCTTGGCCGCCTGTTGGAACACCACGCGCGCGCGGGCAGTGTCGATCTGGGCGTGTGCTGGCGCGGCGCAGAGCGCCAGTACTACACACAGCCCAATCCCCATCACCCGCCTGTCGACTGGTCGGTCTCCACCGGATCCGGCAGCGCGGGTGCTCGTCGCCGCTGCTTGTTCCAGGATGTGCATGACTGGACCAGGATTGGTCCGCCCGGACACCGACGTGAGCGTCCCTTTCCGACAGGGGTGTCGGCGGCGCCGGGGCTAGCGGTACGGGTTCTTCTTCGTGATATGCGTTGGCGGCGCGACCGGCCCGCCGGTGGTCGCCCCCGGTCTGGCGGGCGCGGCGTGGCGTTCGGCGTGCGGCGTCGGTTCCGATGGCGGCGCCTGCCCCGACGGGCTCGCACCGGTCGTGGCACTGCTCACCGCAGGCGGAGCGCCGGCCACCGCGCTCTCCGGCGCTGCGGGCGGTGCGACACGCTGATCCGCCGCGCGCTCCGCCGTCGTCGTCCGGGTTTCCGGCTGCGCGCTCGCGCTCTGCGCCGGGGCGCCCCGGGGAGCACGGTGCACCGACCAGGCGATGACGCCGGCACCCGCCACGGCAAGGGCGCCGGCCACCGCCCAGCCGAGCCTGCGCCGCGGCTCCGCCGCCCGAGGCGCCGCTTCGTCCGCGTCGCTGTGGGCCGCGGTCACCGGCCGGCTCATGAGCGACGCCACGCGCTCGCGCCGCCGCGCCAGATCCACGCCCATCAGCCCCTCGACGAAATCCGCCACCTCGGCGTGGCTCGCAATCCAACCCGTGTTGCGTCCGATGTCTTCGATCGCGTCTGCCATCTGCCGCGCGGTGGGAAAGCGCGCGCGAAGCTTCCGGCGCGCAGGCGCGCGCCACGACCTGTTCGATCTGCGGGGCGATGGCGATGCCCGCCGACGACAGCGGCGGGATGTGATCTTCCACGATGTGGTGGACGAGCTGTGCCTCGCTCGCCTCGGGCCACAGCTCGCGCGCCGTGAGTGCCAGCCACAGCGTCACGCCGAGCGCATAGATGTCGAGCGTCGGGCCGACGGGTGCGCGCCGGAGGTACTCGGGCGGCATGTACAGGAGCTTGCCCACCAGGTAGTTGCGATCCGTCGACACGGACGCGATCGCGCTCTTGGCGATACCGAAGTCGGCGATGCGCGCCACCCCGTCGCGCCCCACCATCACGTTCTGCAGCGTTACGTCCCGGTGCAGGATCGAGAGCGGCTTGCCCGACGGAGCGCGCGCGTGGTGGATTGCCGAAAGGCCAGCGAGCGCGTCGAGCGCGATGCGTAGCACCACCGGCGGCGGGATGCGCTCGCCGCGCAGCGCCGAGCGGTCGATCAGCTCCTCGAGTGTGCCGCCCTCGATGTACTCGAGCACCAGGAAGTAGCCGTCCTCGTCGCTGCCGACCTGCGTCGTGCCGACCACGTTGGCGTGCTGCACACACGCTGCCAGCGACGCCTCGTCGAGGAAGCGCTGCACCGCATCGGGCAGCTCCAGCAGGTGCGGATGCAGCCGCTTGATCACGACCAGTCGCTCGAACCCGCCCGCGCCGAGCGCTCGCGCCAGAAGCGCGCTGCCCATGCCGCCGCGCCCGAGCTCGAGCAGCGTCTCGTAGGCGCCGACGGGCGCCGTCAGCCCGCGAGCGAGCGTATGGAAACGTTTGCCCATCAGAACCGTCCGCCGAGCGCGCCGACGGCGCCGCGGCGCGTCGGCACAAGGGCGGCGCTGGCCTTCCCGCCGCCCCAATCCACCAGCGAGATCCCCATCCAGGCCGTGATCATGCGCCGGCGAGTACGGCGCCGCCCAGCAGAAGTCGCTGCGCCGCATCCGCGAGCGCACGTCGTCGCCCTGGACCGGGGAATAGTCGGCGGGCAGATCGCGCTTCTTCGCTAGCGCGTCGAGGCCCGACCAGGTGGTCGCCGCGGCGAGCCCTACCGTGACCGCGGCGCCGAGGTAGAACACCGGCGGAGACAGCGGGCGGTGCGGGGCGTCGGGCGGCGTTGCTCGGCGCGACGGCTGCGTCGGTGCCGCCGCCGGTGCCGGCCGTGTCGCGTGCGCCGCGGGCGCTGCCGGATGCAGTACGACGCGATACGTGGCTCCGGCGTTGAGCGCCAGATTACGGTGGGCGCGCGCGCTCCCGGCGACCGCGTCCACGCTATGCGTGCCCGGCAGCAGGTAGTGGCTGCCCGCGTCGGCCGGATCGCCATCCAGCACCAGGTGACACGGCGCCACGTCGCAACCGAGCTGTACGCGCGCCAGGTGCGGCGCCGCCTCGGCCAGCGCCTCGCGCGCTTCGGCGGCCAGCTTGGGGTTGTCCGGCGCGTGCGCCTCCGCGCGCCGGGCCGTCTGCACCACCAGCAGATGGTCGTTCGCCTTGCGCGCCGCGACGATCGCGTTCTCCACCGCGTCGGCGCTCGGCACGATCGAGTCCGCCTTCAGGAACGCCCGCGCCGCCGCGCCGTACTCGGCGCGGTCGAAGTGCTTCACGCCCGCGTCGTAGGCCGCGGCGGCGCGGCTCTTGTCCGCGGCCGACGGCGCCGCGCGCGCGACGCCGGAATACAGTGCAGATGCCGCTGCGAGCGCGATCAGTGCACGCCGCATCCGCGTCATGCGCTACGCTCCCGGCGTGTGCCCCCGGATGTTTGCCGCGTTGTGTTGTCTGGTCGCCCTGACCGGTTGCGAGCTGGTCGCCGGGCCTCTGCCGGACCCCGTGCGCCCGGACTCCGGAGTGGCAGCGGCTGGAGGCAGCGCTGGTGCCGGTGGGAGTGCGGCGGCGGCAGGCACCGATGCAGGCTCGGGCGGAGCCACAGGTGGCCAGGCAGGGCAGGGCGGTAGCTCCGGTTGCCAGAGCCAGTGTGACTGCGACGGGGACGGGGCGAAGTCCGAAGCATGTGGTGGTGCCGACTGTGACGACCATGACCCCAAGGCGAAGCCCGGTCAATCCGCCTATTTCGCGAGCGCTTCGGCCAACCCCGCCGTGGGCTTCGACTACAACTGCAGCGGTAATCCCGACAGAAAGCCAGCGCTCTCCAAGCAGGTCAGCTGCAGTGGTGTCTCGCTGCTCAACTGCGACACGTCGACCCAGGGCTTCATCGATCAGCTACCCGCGTGTGGCCAGAGCGGGGGATGGGGCACCTGCAAGAAGGGCGCGGTCGCGTGCCAGCCCGACGTGCTCGAACAGCGCGTAATGCTCTGTCATTGAGTAGCGCGCTTTTTCACCGATGCCCAGGCCCGCCCGCTACCCCAGCGCGGCGCCGATCGCGTCCAGCACGCTTTGAGGCCGCTCGATGTGCGGCGCGTGGCCGACGCCGGAGAGGAACGACGCTTCCGTGCGCGGCAGCCGCGCCGCGAGCTCGCGAGCCACGCCTACCGGGACCAGCTGGTCCTCCTCGCCGTGGACGATCCACGCCGGCGCCTGGATGCGCGGCAACACGCGCGCTGTGGTCTCGATGTGCAGTCCGGAGAGCAGCCGGCGCATGAAGCGCGCGCGGCCCCGGATGTGCCAGCCGCGGAAGTAGCGCTCGATCACGTCCTGGGACGGGTGGAAGCGCCGCGCGAAGGTGCTGCGCATGACCGTGCGCCGCACCGGATCCGACGAACCGATCGCCGGCATCAGCTCTCCGACCGGCGGCACTTTGAGCGGCGTGAGCGCGAGCGGAAAGGGGAAGTCGAGCGCCGCTGCGCCCACCAGCACCATCGCCCGCACCCGCGCCGGATGCGCCGCTGCTAGCTCCAGCGTGCACGTGCCGCCGAGCGACCAGCCCACCACCACTGCGCTCTCGACCTCCGCCGCGTCGAGATAGGCCGCGACCCACTCGCAGAGCTCGCGCTGGTCCGGCGTCCCGTCGGGGATGTCCGTCAGCCCGTGCCCGAGCAGATCGAGCGCATGCGTCCGCACGTGCGGCAGAGCCGCTTGCAGGTCGTGCCACGTGCTGGCGTTGTCCGTCACGCCGTGCAGCAGCACCACGTCCGGACCCTGTCCGCGCACGACAGCGTGTACGGCGCCGCGGCGCGTTTCCACCATGGAACCGGACCGGTAGCGCTGGTCGCGGCGGGCGGCGTCGAGCGTGAGCATGGGCGCAGAGGATAGCAGAAGCTGGGGGTGACGGCGCGCGCCCACGTGGGTCGCGCCGCGACAAAGCCGCGGACCACGAGCGGGCTCGTTCACTCGCCGCGCGGCTCGAACACAACGTCCGCCGTCTCGACGAGTAGCTCGAAGCCCAGCCGCTGGTACAGGCCGGTGGACGTCGCGTTGTCGAGATCGGCGTACAGCGTGCAGAAGTCCTTGCCTCGCTCGAATGCCAGCAGGCAGGCGCGGGCGACCGCGCTGCCGGCGTAGCCCGTCGCCGTCACAGAGTCTGCGCCGCTACGTCGCCCTGCCACTGTCCAGCGCCTCGCGGACCCTTTTCACGAGGTCAGCGGCGGTGAACGGCTTCGGCAGGAAGTGGACCCCTGGTTCGAGCACGCCCTGCTGGACGAGCCCCGCGTCGCTGTAGCCCGACGTGTAGAGGACCCGGAGCGCCGGCCGCGTCTGCAGGAGCTCTTGTGCGAGCTCCATTCCGCTCATCGACGGCATGACCATGTCGGTCAGGAGCAGATGGATGTCGTCCCCGTGCTGCGCGCAGATCGCGATCGCCTCGGGCCCGCCTGCGGCGGTCAGTACCGTGTAGCCGGCTGCGCCCAGGATCCTTCTGGCCACCCTGCGCAGTGCCTTCTCGTCCTCGACCACGAGGATCGTCTCGGTTCCAGTCCGCACCGAGGTCGGCGGGCGTTCGCTGGGCGGCACGACAGAGGACTCGAGCTCCCGCGGCAGATACACCTTGAACGTCGTTCCCCGGCCAGGCTCGCTGTAGACCCAGATGGAGCCGCCGCTCTGCGTCACGATGCCGTGCACCGTGGAAAGGCCCAGGCCCGTCCCTTTGCCCTTGTCCTTGGTGGTGAAGAACGGATCGAAGATGTGGGTCCGGGTCGCCTCGTCCATGCCCGAGCCCGTGTCGCTGACCGAAAGCATGACGTAGGGCCCGGGCTCTACGGCCGCGTGAAGCGCGACGTACGTCTCGTCGATCTCCACGTTGGACGTCTCGATGGTGAGCCGGCCGCCGTCGGGCATGGCGTCGCGGGCGTTCACCACGAGGTTCATGAGCACCTGCTCGAGCTGACCTGGATCGGCCCGGACCAGCCCGAGCGTGGATTGGGGGGCCCACACCAGCTCGATGTCCTCGCCGATGATCCGGCGCAGCATGTTCTCCATGTCGCCGAGCACCTGGTTCAGGTCGAGAGCCACTGGCTGCAGCACCTGCTTGCGACCGAACGCGAGGAGCTGGCGCGTGAGCGCCGCGGCTCGCTCGCCGGCCCCGGTCACCTCGAGCAGGTCGTCTTTCAGCGGGTCGCCGTCCCGCAACTGTTCCAGCGCGAGCGCTGTGTAGCTCAGGATGACCGTGACGAGGTTGTTGAAGTCGTGGGCGACGCCGCCGGCGAGGCGCCCGATGCTCTCCATCCTCTGGGCCTGCAGGAACTGCGCCTCCAGCACGAGCCTCGCGCTGATGTCCCGCTCCACGGCGACGTAGCTCGTGATCGCCCCGGCCCCCTCGCGCACGGGCGAGATGGTCGCCTCGGCGGTGTAGAGCGTGCCGTCCTTCTTCTTGTTGACCATGCGTCCGTGCCAGGTCCCGCCGCCGCTGATGGTCGCCCACATCGCGCGGTAGAACGCGTCGTCCTGAACGCCGCTCTTGAGCAGGCGCGGACTCTGGCCGAGGACCTCCGCGTGCGCGTAGCCGGTTACGGTTTCGAAGGCCGGGTTGGCGTAGACGATGTTTCCGCTGGCGTTGGTGACGACCACCATCTCCGCGGTCTGCTCGATCGCCCTCATCAACCGATTGCGCTCGATCTCGACCCGTTTCCAGGCGGTGATGTCACGGATGTTGCACTGGATCACGTTCTGGTTGTCGACACGATAGACATTGCTGACGAACTCAACGTCGATGCGGCGTCCGTCGCGGGCCTTCAGCGGAAGATGCTCGTAGCGGACGTACTTTTCCGTCTGCAACGTGACAAACGCCTCCCGCGAAGCAGCGATGTCCTTGAACGCGCCGATCTCCCACAGATGCCTGCCCAGGAACTCCTCGTGCGAGTAGCCTGTCAACTGCTCCAGAAACGGATTGACGTCGACGATGCAGCCGGAGTCCGCGTCGAGAATCAGGATACCGTCCTTGGCTGACTCGAACAGGCGGCGGTAGCGCTTCTCCGATGCTTCGAGCACGTTGGCTGCCCGCTTTTGCTCGGTGATGTCCTCGAACAGACCGAGCACGGCGATCACCTCGCCGGCGGCGTTCCTGACCGGCGTCTTGAAGGTGCGGACCCAGTACTCCTTTCCCTGGGCGACGTATCGCTCCTCCATGTCCTTGGCTTGTCCCGATTCGATCACCGCGCGATCGTCGGCCCGGTACTTGTCGGCCAGCTCGGCCGGAACGAGAGCGAAGTCGTCCTTGCCCACGACCTGCTCGGGCGTGCGGCCGAGGCTGGCCGCGAGGGGCGAGTTGATAGCGAGGTAGACCGAGCTGCAATCCTTCAGGAACAACTTCTGGGGAATGCTCTCGACGATGGCGCGATGGATCGCCTCGCTGTCCCCGAGCGCCTGCAGCGCAGCGTGAAGCGCGCCGTTTCCACTGGATGGCTCGTCTTTCCCCATCGCTCCGTTCCCTCGCCGATCGAGCTGCCTTCCGCCGGGCGCCGGATCCGTCCGCCCGAATCGGGGTCCGCCCTTGACCGGGAATCCTACCCACTTTCGCCCGGCTGCGCCCGGATTTGCACAGGGCAGCGCGCAACTGCAGGGTCAGGCCGAAACGCCCCGCCCGCACCGGCCGGGCCCGACGTCGCCTCCGCCGCGTCACCCGGAGTACGGCACGAAGCCGGACCATTCAATCCCGGCCTGGGCGGTGGCGCAGAGCATCTCGCGGCCTTGACGGGGATGTACATGCCGGTCAGGGGCTGGCTGGGGAGCAGGTAGCCGACGTTCTCGCCGGAGCCATTGCAGCCCGAGGCGCTGGGAGCCACGTACAGGACGGAGCTGACGGCGCCCGAGGCGATGGCGTCGGTGAGCACGAACGGCCCGTCGACCAGATGGTCGCCTCGTCGGCGCCCTGACTACCCTTCGCGCAGCTTCGCCAGCTCGGCTTCCGCCGCTTCCACGGTGACACCGCCCGCGTCGCAGATGGCGCGGGCGACCTGTTCGACCTCGTCGCCGCTGGCGCCGGCGGCGATCGCGACGGAGCGCGCGTGCAGCGACATGTGGCCGCGCTGGATGCCTTCGGTAGCCAGCGCGCGGAGGGCGGCGAGGTTCGAGGCCAGGCCGACCGAGGCCGCGGTCATGATCAGGTCGGAGGCCGCGGTCACGCCCATCAGCTCGAGCGCGAGGCGCGCGCCGGGATGTACGCGCAGCGTGCCGCCCACGGTGCCGAGCGCGAGCGGCATCTCCAGTTCGCCGATCAAGTCGTCGCCGTCGCGGCGCCACACGGCGAGCGGCGCGTAGCGGCCCGAGCGCGCGGCGTAGGCGTGGCGCGCCGGCCTCGACCGCGCGGAAGTCGTTACCGGTGGCGAGCACCACCGCGTCGACGCCGTTCATGATGCCCTTGTTGTGCGTGGCGGCGCGGTAGGGATCGAGCTCGGCAAAGCGCGAGGCCTGCACGATGCCGTCGATCACCTCGCGCCCTTCGATGGCGCGCTCGCGCTCGCTCGTCTCGACGCCTCCGGCCTGGCGTGCGAACGCCAGGTCGCGCGCGTGCACGCGGCAGGTGGTGCGCACGCGGCGGTGGTCGGAGAGGTTCGAAAGGATGCGCAGGCCCAGCTGCCCGCCCGAGAGCTCCTCCACGCGCGGGCCGATGGTTTCGGCGATGGTGTTGACAAGGTTTGCGCCCATCGCGTCGCGGCAGTCGACCAGCACGTGGACGACCAGACAGCGCTGCCCGAGATCGCGCACCTCGATGGCGCGCGGACCGCCGCCACGCGCGACCAGGCCGGGCACGGCGCGCGTGCCCATCTCCAGCAGCTCCGCGGAGGCGGCCTCGAGCCGCCGGATGGCGGCGCCCGGCTCGGGCACGTCGAAGACCTGCACCTGGCTGGTCATCAGTTCCTCGATCATCTCCGCACAGAATCCGCCGCCGGCCCGCACCATGCGCGCGGCGTTGGACGCCGCGGCGATCACGCTCGGCTCCTCGACCACCATCGGCACCAGCCGGTCGTGGCCGTTGACCTGCACGTTCAGCGCAATGCCGAAGGGCAGGCTGTACACGCCCAGCACGTTCTCGACGACCTTGTCCGCCGTGTCGGGATCGAGCCCGCCGCGCTCGACGACGTCGAGGATGTGTTGGAGCTTCACGCCCGCGCGCTCGGCCACGCGGCGGCGCCGCTCGTCGAGCGGCAGCTTGTAGAAACCGGGAATGCGGGAACCTTGGGACATCGTCTTTCTAGCTGGAGACGGCGTGCACGCCTCGCGCGCCGAGGGAGAGATCGAGTCGGTGGTGTCCGAGCTCGCGTGCGAGCGCGGACAGCGCGGCCGAGGGCGGCGCTACCCCCACGAAGAGTGTCACGTCGCCACCGCCCGCGCCGGAGGGCAACACCGCGCCGCGCTCGCGCACGGCCTGCTCGGCGAGGCGGCGCACTTCCGCCGTGACGATCGGCGCGCCGGCGGCGTCGCCGAGATTGGCGAGGGCCGCGCACTGCAAGGCGAGGGCCGTCACGAACAGAGCGGCATCACCTTCATCCAGAGCCTGCACGGCATGTTCGCTGGCATGTCGCTGCGGCGTGGAAAGCGCCTGGTAGCGCGCTGCGTCGAGGGCGCGCACGCGCCCGAGCAGTTCTGCGGTGGAAGCGGGCTGGCCCGCGGTCCAGACCTCGACGTGCAACGCGGCGGGCAGCGCGACCGCACGCAGCTGCAAGCCGTCCGCGCGCTGCGCGACCAGCGTGCCGCCGCGGCAGCTCGCGGCCACGTCGATGCCGCTGCCGCCGCCCTGCGCCTGGGCGTGCGCGGCGAGCGCCGGCGCGAGCACGGCGTCGCAGAGTGCGTCGTGATCGAGCGGGCCGTGCGCTTCGAGCGCGATGGCGGCGAGCGACGCGACCAGGATCGCGGCACTGGAGCCGAGGCCGAGCTTTTCTCCGCCTTCGCGCAGCGCGGAGGCATCGAACCAGGGCGCGGGGCGCGCGCCGATCGCTGCTTCGACCTCGGGCGTGATGCGCTCGGCGGGCCGGCTGCTGTCGGCCAAGGCGTAGCGATCGACGGCGCTGACGATGGCCGGCGCGCCGTCCAGCACGGCGTACGCGCCGGACAGCACGAGCTTGCCGGGCGCGCGGGCGATCACTCCGCGTCCCCCTCGACCAGGTGCGCGTCGGGTCCAGGTGCGCAGCGGATCACGCGCCCGACGCCGGGCACGTCGAACAGTGCGGCGGCCACGCTGGTGGCGTCGGCGGGCGCCGTGAGCACCTTGACGTGCGGGCCGGCGTCCATGGTGTAGAAGGCTGGCGTGCCGCTCTGGCGCAGGGCGCGCACGCGCTCCATCACCGACAGCGTGACGGGCGAGAAGTAGAGGACGGCGGGGCGCGCCGCGAGCATCGAGGCGTGCATCATCAGCGCGCTCTGCTCGGCGGCGGCGCCGAGCGCTTCCAGATCGCGCGCGAGCACCGCGGCGCGCACCTCGTCGTAGAGCCGCGGCGCGTGCTCGACCCAGGCGGCGTAGTAGGGGCTGGTCGCCGCGGTGTGCTGCATGCCCTCGGTGGAGCCAATCGACTTGGGTCCGGTCGCCGTCACCGCGACCAGCATCGCCACCGGGAAGTGGTCGGGCGGCGCGATGCGCTCGGCGGATTCGGCGCCGGCGCCCAGCGAGGCGAAGCCGCCGTAGACGGAGCGGGCCGCGCTGGCGCTGGAGGCGCGGCCGAGCGCGCTCACCTCGTCGGGCGTGGCGTCGAGGCCGGCGGCCTTCGTGGCGGCGAGCGCCAGCGCCGCGAAGCCGGACGCGCTGGAGGCGAGGCCCGCTGCCGTGGGGAAGTCGTTGTGCGACACGACGCGGGCGCGCGTTTCGAGGCCGGCGCGCGTGCGCACGCGGTCGAGCAGCTGGATGATGCGCGCCAGCGGACGTCCAGCGACGGGCTGGTCGTCGAGCCGCGCCTCGTCGCTCTCGAGCGCCGCGTCGAACTCCACGCTGGTGGTGGTGGAGAGCGCGTCGAGCGTGAGCGAGAGACTCGGCACGGCGGGCAGGTTCCGCTCCACGTCGGCCTTGCCCCAGTACTTGGCCAGGGCGATGTTCGAGTGGGCGACGGCGCGGGCCACGCGGCTCATGCTGCCGGCTCCCGCGCGTGCACCACGGCCTCGAAGCACTCGAGGCCGCGGGACTTCCACGCTTCGAGCACCGGGCCCGCGTCTTCTTCAACCAGCGCGACCACGCAGCCGCCGCCGCCCGCGCCGGTGAGCTTCGCGCCGAGCGCGCCGGCGTCGCGCGCGACGCGGCAGGCGTTCTCGATCTCCTCCGTCGACAGGAACAGCCCGCTCAAGAGCATCTGGTTCAGATCCATCAGGCGGCCGAGGCCGGTGGTGTCGCCGCTCTCCAGGCACAGGCGCGCGTTCTTCACGAGTGACAGGATTCCGTCGGCGGTCTTGTCGAAGAGCTCCCGCTTGCGGTCGCGCAGTCTCGCCACGCCCTCCACCATCTCGCGTGTGCTCGCCGGCGGACCGGCCACGGCAATGGCCAGCCGCAGCGGATCGATCAGCCGGATGGGCGTGGGGCCGTCGGCGCGGGTGAAGTAGATACAGCCGCCGTGCGCGGCGGCGGCGGCGTCGATGCCCGACGGGTTGCCGTGGAAGACGCGCTCCCACGCGGTGGCGGCTTCGATCACGTCGCCCGCGCCGCCGGCGTCGAGGACGGCGCGCGCGATGGCGACGCCGATGGCGGCCGAGGCGCCCAGCCCGGAGCCGGCCGGGATCTCCAGCTCGACCTCGACGGCGAGCGGCGGTGCGCCGAGCACGTCCGAGAGCGCGGAAAAGGCGCGGGCGATCTCGCTGTCGCTGGCGGGATCGACGCTTTCGTTGCCGAGCTTCAGCGAGGCCTTTCCAGCGGGGCGCGCGACGGCGCTGGCGCCGCGGTCGATGCCTGCGGCGATGGCGGGCACGCCGTACACGACGGTGTGTTCGCCGAGCAGGATCACCTTGCCGTTCGCGTGCGCCATCCCTTTGTTGCTGCCGGACGTTTCGCTAGCCGTTGGGTTACCTCTGGCGGGCGGTGAGCGCGTGGGCGGCTCCGACGAGCAGTTCCTTGCCCTCGGGCGTGATGCGCCCGGCCTTCAGCGCGACCAGCGCGCTGGTGTACAGCTCGTCGATGCGCTCTTCGATCACCTGCCGAGCTCCGGAGCGTTCCAGCACGTCGACGGCGCGGCGGATCTGCGCGTCGGTCGCGCGCGCGTTGCCGACCACGCTCTTGAGCGTCCGGTGATCCCGCCCCTTGGCGCGGCGCAGCGCGGCGAGCAGCAGCGCGGTGCGCTTGCCGCTCTTCAGATCGCTGCCGAAGGGCTTGCCGGTCTGCGCCGGATCGCCGAAGGCGCTCAAGAGGTCGTCGCGCATCTGGAACGCCACGCCGATGGGCAGTGCGAAGCGATCGAGCGTGGTGATCACTCGCGGCGAGGCGCCGGCCATGAGCGCGCCGACCCGCAGCGGGCCGCGCACGGTGTAGCTGCCCGTCTTGAGCTCGTAGGTTTTCTCCACGTCGCGGGCGCGGCCGATCAGGTCCAGCTGCTGGCCCGTCACCGCGTCGAGCTGCATGCGCGCGAAGTTGGCGAACACGCGCGGCGCGTAGGCCGGCTTCATGTCGACGCGCGCGAGCGCCTCGGCGGCGAGCGCCGCGGCGTAGTCGCCGGCCAGGATCCCGGAGGCGTGACCGATGCGTTGCGAGCGGAAGCGCTTGGCGAGCAGGGCGTGCACGGCGGGACCGCCGCGCCGCACGGTGTCGCGATCCATCCAGTCGTCGTGGATCAGGAAGTAGGCCTGCAGGAGCTCGAGCGCCACGCCCGCGTCGAGAGCGGGCTCCAGATCCGCCGTCGCGCTGGCGGCGCGGTAGCCCGCGACGAGCAGCGCGGGCCTGAGCCGTTTGCCTCCGCGCAGGCACAGGTCCCGCGTGGCCGAGACCATTTCCAGCACCTCGGCGCCGTAGGGCTTGGCGGCGTCCAGCTTGGCGTCGAGGAAGCCCCCGAGGCGCGCGTCGATGTCCTTCCGGATCTCCTCGAGCATGGCCACGAACGGGTTGCCCGGAATGGCCTTGGCGTGCGATCGGCCGGAACGCCCGCCCCGGCCGCGTCGCCCGCTGGAACTCCCCGTCCTGGAAGGCATTTTTCTCCGCGCAGCGTAGGGTCGGGTCCGGGTCGTGTCAACATGCCCTCCGGCGCAAAAAGCCGCGGAATGCCTTGCTTTTGGCCGGGATCCGGGGCTCGCTCGGCGAAGAGCAGCCATGGCCGACATCTCCTCGCGCAAAGACGACCATCTGGATCTGGCGACGCATGGCGACGTCGGCTTCCGCCGCACCACGACGCTCTTCGAGTGCGTGCGGCTGGTGCACAACGCCCTGCCCGAGCTCGACTTCGAGAGCCTCGATCTGTCCGTGCGGATCCTGGGCAAGCGGCTGAAGGCACCGTTGCTGATCGCCGGCATGACCGGCGGTACCGATCGGGCGCGCGACATCAACCGCGAGCTGGCCTCGATCGCGGAGGAGCGCGGCTACGCGTTCGGGCTGGGCAGCCAGCGCGCCATGCTCAAGCGAAAGCAGACCGCGTCCAGCTACCAGGTGCGGGACGTGGCGCCGAACGTGCTCTTGCTGGGCAACATCGGCGTCGTCCAGGCGGCGAAGATGAGCACGGACGAGCTGGCCGCGCTGGTCGGCGAGGTGGGCGCCGATGCGCTGTGCGTGCATCTGAATCCGGCGATGGAGCTGGTGCAGAAGGAAGGCGATCGCGATTTCCGCGGCGGGCTCGATACGCTGGCGCGCCTTTCGCGCGAGCTGCCGGTGCCGGTGGTGGCCAAGGAGACGGGCTCGGGGCTGTCACCCGACGTGGCGCGCCGGCTCGCCGGAGCGGGCGTCAGGCACGTCGACGTGTCGGGCGCGGGCGGCACGTCCTGGGTTGCCGTGGAAACCGAGCGCGCGAGCGCGGAGCGGCGCGGCCTCGGCGAGGCCTTCCGCGAGTGGGGGATCCCCACGGCGGCGAGCGTGGCGCTGGTCGAGCCGTTCGGCTTCGACACGGTGTTCGCGACGGGCGGGGTGTCGACCGGGCTGGAAGTGGCCAAGGCCATCGTGCTCGGCGCCAGCGCGGGGGGCATCGCGCGGCGCGTGCTGCAGGCCCTGGATCAAGGCGGCCGCGACGGCGCGCTGTCGATGCTCGACCAGGTGGAGACGGAGCTCCGCATGGCGATGCTGCTGGTCGGCGCCGCCGACGTGGCCACGCTCCGCACGCGGCCCCGGCTGCTGCTCGGCGAGCTCCACGCGTGGGTCGAGCAGGTCGGCGGGAGGGCGTGCTAGCGTCCCCGGCAACGATGCAGTGGCTCCGCTCGAGCTTCGTCCGCCGTGCCCGCCGTCTGCTGCCGGCACTGGTGCTGCTCGTCCCCGCGTGTGACTTCCACTGTGGCGGCGGCCCACCGAAGAAGGCGGCCCAGCACATCAGCGACTCCGGACCGGGCCGCGTGGAGATGGTGCGCAATGGTAGCGAGCCCCGCGTCAAGCTCTCGGTCGGACGTTGGACGGGGCTTCGCTACCACATGGAGCTGACCAGCAGCGGTTCGTTCGGGGTCACGGGGCGCCCGCCGCTGCGTCCGCCGGCGACGGTGGCGACCCTGGGCTTGACGGTCATCCGCGGCACCGCCAACCCGGTTCCGTGCGGCGGGCGGCACTGCGTCGAGGAGCGCGCCGTGTTCGAGAGCCTGCGCGTCAAGGGCGGCGGCCTGCCGCCGGAGCTGGCGGCGAAGACCAACCAGGCGCTGGCGGTGATCGACGGGACGACCATGCGCCAGCTCGTGACGGACGACGGCGAGATCGCCGAGATGAAGACCGAGCTGGTCGGCGGCAAGAAGCCCGACCCGCAGGTGCAGAAGACCCTCGACCAGGTCTGGGACTCGCAGCGGCACTTCCCGTTCCGTCTGCCGCCGGTGCCGGTGGGGGTCGGGGCGAGCTGGCGCTTCACCGAGCCGACGGAGCTGCGCGGGGTGCGCGCGATGCAGCTGGCAGACATGACCATCGTCGGCATGGACGAAAGGAGCGTCCGCATCCGCATCCGGCTGCATCAGCAGGCGCCGCGGCAGGAGCTGGAGAATCCGCTCGACCCCAGCTCCACGGCCATCCTCGAGCGCTATCGCGGCGACGGCCAGGGCGAGCTCACCATCGACCGCGAGACGGCCGTGATGCTTCGCGCCCACCTCGCGATCACCGCCAGCCTGCGGCTCAGTGCGCTCGACGAGCAGGGGCACAAGAAGCAGGTGACGTTCGTGGCGGCGACACTGATGCAGGCGCGCGGTTCGATCGGCGCGCCCGAAGCCGGCGCGTCCAGAGCGGACGCCGGCACCGACGGGGCCGCCGAAGCCGCGGTGGCCGACGGCGGAACTGCGCCGTGAAGGACGGCTATTCGCTACGCGCCGGCCTGGGCGTGCTGCTGCTCAGCACGGCGCTGATGACGACCGAGCTCGTGCTCACGCGCATCTTCTCGGTCATCGTCTGGTACCACTTCGCTTTCTTCGCGATCTCGGTCGCGCTGTTCGGCAGCGGCGCCGCCGCGCTGGTGGTGCACCTGGCGCAGCAGCGGCTGGCCTCGCGGGGGACGGGGCGGCTGCTCGCCGCCGGAGCGCTGGCGCTCGCGGCGGCGGTGGTGCTGGTGGATCTCGCGCTCCTGCACGTGACGCCGGACTGGTTCGGCAGCGGCGCGGGCTTCGCGCACCTGACGCTCAAGCTGCTGGCGCTGTTCCTGCTCACGGCGCTGCCGTTCTTCTGCGGCGGGTTTGCGCTGGCGCTTGCCGTGCTGCGCTTCTCGCGCGTGGTGCACCGCGTCTACTACCAGGATCTGCTGGGCGCCGGGCTCGGTTGCCTGCTTGTGATCCCGCTGCTGGGCGCGCTGGGCGGGCCGCTGTCGCTGCTGGCTGCGTCGTTCGCCGCCATCATGGCCGCGCTGCTCTTCGCGGGCTCCGGCCCCGAACGCATGTCGCGCGGGCTCGCGCTGGGCGCGGCGGCGGGCGCGCTTGTGCTGGTTGGGTTGGCGCTGACCAATCCGCAGACGAAGCTGTTCCGCGTGAGCGTGGCCAAGGGCATCCCGCTCGCGCGGCTGCACCCCGAGTTCAACCGCTGGAACTCGTTCTCGATGGTGACGGTGCTGCCGCAGATGGGCTTCCGCGGCTGGGGGCTCTCGCCCGCCTACAAGGGGCCGATCGCCAAGCAGAAGACGCTGGTCATCGACATGAACGCGATGACCACGCTCACGCGCTTCAACGGCTCGTTCGACAGCGTGCGCTACGTCTCGTTTGATCTCGGCGCGTTCGTCTACCGGCTCGCGCCGGATGCGGGTCGCGTGTGCGTGGTCGGTGCCGGCGGCGGCAAGGACGTGCTCGCGGCGCTGGCTTCGGGGGCGAAGCACGCGACCGCCGTCGAGATCAATCCGCTCATCGTCAACGACGTGGTCCGCGGGAAGTTCCGCGCTTTCACCGGCGACCTGTACGACCGCAAGGACGTGAGCGTGGCCGTCGAGGACGGCCGCGCCTTCGTGCGCCGACATGCGGGACAGTTCAACGTCCTGCAGCTGAGCATGGTCGACACGTCGGCGGCGACAGCGGCGGGCGCCTATGCGCTGACCGAGAACAGCCTCTACACCGCCGACGCCTTTCGCGACTTCCTGAAGAGCCTGCGTCCGGGGGGCCTGCTCAGCGTCTCGTCGGTCAGCCTGCCCGGGCTCGCCGTGGGCGCTCGGCTGGCCAGCATCGCGCGCGCGGCCGTGGTCGAGCGCGGCGGCGATCCGTCGCGCTCGGTGCTCGTGCTCTCCACGCCCTGGCTGAACGCGAAGCGGGCCACGCTATACAACCTGATCGTCAAGCCGGATGGCTTTTCGCCGGCCGAGGCGGATCGCGCCCTCGGGCTCGCGCGGCAGCTGCGGTTCGCGCCCGTCTACGTGCCCGGTCGCGCCCCGACGCCGGACGGCATCGAGCAGCGCTGGATTGCGCAGATCCTCGGCGCGCGTGACAGCGCCGCCCTGGCCAGGACCGAACGCAGCTGGCCGTTGGACGTCTCCGCCACCACGGACGATCACCCGTTCTTCTTCTACCAGAACCGTCTGCGCGATCTGTGGCGCTCGTTCGGTGCGCCGGAGCCGTCACATCCGTTCGGCAATGGGCTCGTCATCCTGTCCAAGGTGGTGCTGGTCTCGGTGGTGCTGGCGCTGTTGTTTCTCTTGATCCCGTTCTGGTGGGGCCGGCGCGAGCTCGGTGCGGGGCACGGCGCCGTGGGTTGGGATCTCGCGTACGTCGCGTGTCTCGGTTTCGGCTTCATGTTCATCGAGATAGCGCTGATGCTGCGCTTCAGCCTGTACCTCGGGCACCCGACGCTGACCTTGAGCGTGGTGCTGCTGGTGCTGCTCGTCGCCAGTGCGTTCGGCAGCCGTCTGCTGGCGCGGGGCGGGCCGGGGCAGAGCCGGCGTCTGCGCTGGGCGCTGGGCGCGCTGGTGGTCTACGCGCTGCTTCTGGTGGTGTTTGCCGGGCGCGCGATCGCACTGGGCTCCGGTGCCTCGGGGCTGGTGCGCTCGCTGGTGGCCGCGGCGCTGATCGCGCCGCTCGGATTCCTGCTCGGTGTGCCGTTCCCGACTGGCCTGCGCGCGGTGGCGGAACGCGCCAACTCGCGCATCCCCTGGCTGTGGAGCGTCAATAGCGCCACGTCGGTGCTCGGCTCGGTGCTGGCGACGCTCGTCGCGCTGCACGCGGGGATCCCGGCGACGCTGGCGACGGGCGCTGCCCTGTACGGGGTCGTGCTGGCCCTGTCGTTCAAGGTGGTCGGCGCCGAGCCGGTCACGGACGCCTGAGCGCGTCGAGAATCACCCTGGAAAGGCCCGGCAGCCTCAGGGAATGGCCCGGCCGCGGCAGGCGCAGCCGCTCCAGCCCCTTGGCGCCCATGGTCAGCACCACGAAGCGCGACGAGTCGAGATCGCCATCGAAGTGGTAGCGCAGCCGCTTCGGCCCCCAACCGTCCATGGCCAGGACCTCCACGTCCATGCCGCGGACATGGAAACGCTCGCCGGCCCGGAGTGGCCGATCGGCGGTGCGCAGCAGGTCGACCATCGGCAGCTCCAGCAGGCTGCTGTGCTCCGTGGCGAGCTCCAGCGTGTCGGGGGCGACACGGCGCAGGCGGATCGGCTGCCAGGTGGTGCTGAGCGCGCGCCAGGCGTGGGGCAGGGGGCTGCCGGCTTCGTGGCGGACGTAGGGCGGATAGAGCAGCGTCATCGGCTCGAACGAGTTGAGCAGGACGAGCGTCCGGCCGTTCAGCTGCTGGTCGTCGAGCTTCGCGCGAGCATACAGAGTGCGGGGCATCTGCTGCGCGGCGCTCCAGCCGGCGGCGCTGGCGAACGTGCTCAGCGGGGCACCCAGCACATGCGAGCCGAGCAGCCCCAGTCCGACCAGTCCGCCCAGCCACACCAGAGGTCGCTTGAGTGCGCCGGTTTCACGGAAGCGCCGCGCCGCATCGCGGAGCAGCACGCCGACGAACACGCAGCCGCCCAGCGCCGGAATCAGCAGCAGGCGCGCAGAGGGTTGGGTGCCCAGCGTGGGCAGCATGGAAAGGACCGAGCCGAGCAGCAAAAACAGCACAGTGCGTCGTTCGGCCGGCTCGAGGCGTCGTACCGCTCCGGGCGTCAGCACGGCGATCGCGGCGAGCATCGGGACCGAGAGCCACACCGCCATGGAGTGCTGGAGCAGCGCGAAGTGGGCGAACTGGGCGGGTACGTGCAACAGCTCGGCGACGAGCAGAGCCGGGAACCTCGAGAGCGCACTCACGGCGAACAGCAGCGGCCGCCGAAGCGGGTCCAGGTAGACGCTCGAGCCGCGCGCGCCGTAGCCCAACGCGACGTGCACGGCTACGTACGCCGCGAGCGGGATCGCAACGGGCCAGAGCGCGCGCACCCGGCGCTTGAACCCGCCCGGGCCGGCCACCAGCTCGTACGCGAGCAGGTAGCCGAGCATCGCGAGCGCGTACTCACCGCCGGCCAGCGACAGCGCAAAGGCCAGAGCCGCGAGCAGCGGACTCCGGCTCGAGCCGCGTTCGCGCGAGGCGATGTGCGCCCACAGCGCGAGCAGGCCGAACAGCCCGCTGATGATCGCGTTGCGGTTCGCCAGCCAGCCGAGCGGGACGATGCTGGCGGGGTCGAACGCGTAGATCGCCACGGCGATCAGCGCGAGCGCTGTCGGGACCCGTTTGCGCAGGAAAGCCGCGAACACGAGCAGCAGTGCTAGCCACCACAAGAGCGAATGCAGGTGCTGCACGAAGGGCGACAGGTGCAGCACGTTCACGTCCAGGGCGATCAGCAGGCTGGACAGCGGGCGAAGCGCCGTGAGCTTGAGCTGGGGGTGCGTCCACCAGGGAAACGTGCCGGCGTCCTTCAGCGGCCCGAGATCGCCCCGCGAGGCGTCCACGAACGCGAAAAGATCGAGCGTCGAGCGCTGGACCGGGTAGCTGCCGTCCAGCATGGATCGCTGCAGATAGTCGTCCGCAACCAGGCCTGAGTGGACCACCGGCCAGTGGGCGGCGCACCCGATCACGGCGAGCGCGAGCACGACTAGCGCGTAGCGCCGGCGACCCATGGCCATCGCGCCTCGTTCTAGCATCCTCCGCCGCTTGGGCGTTGCCGAATCCGGCTGTGTCGTCTATGCGAAAAGCTGTGAGTGACGTCCAGGCGGTCCCGGCGCGACGTCGGGCGGGTTTCGTCGGGTTCGCGGCCGTCGTCGCGCTACACCTGGCGCTGCTCGCGTACTTCGCGCCGCCGCGGGTGATGTTCTCGTCGCAGCCCGTGCTGACGGTCGACCACGCGCTGCACATCTACCAGATCCAGCGCGCTCGCGAAGCGTTCAAGGGCTGGGGGGCTCTGTGGGGCTACGACCCGGGGCAGCTGGCGGGGCAACCGGCAGGCGTCGAGGAGGATCTGACCAGCAAGGGGACCGAGCTGTTCGTGATCGCTCTCGGGCGCCTCGGCGTGCCGATGGGGCTCGCATTCAACCTGCTGATCGTCCTCGTGCAGCTCTCCGTGCCGTTTGTTGGTCTATGCCTCGGCACGCCTGTTCGATCTCGATCGGCGTCAGTCGACCATCGCGGCGCTGCTCTGGGTCCTGCTCTGGTTCTTCGACTCGTTCATGCACTGGTGCTGGTGGGTCGGGATGTTCACCTGGTCGATGGCCAGCTTGCTCGTCGTGCTGCTCCTGGCGCTCTTCTACCGGGCACTCGAGTCGGAACGGCGCATCTGGTTTCTGCCCCTCGCGCTCGTTGCAGCCACCCTGACCTTGAACCACCCGTTCGGCGTGCTCGCGCTCGTGGCGCCGTGTCTGGTGCTCTACGTGCGGGCGTTCAAAAAGCTCGACTGGACGCGACACGCGCTCACCTGGCTGTGCGCCCTGGCCGCGGCCTCCACCGTGCTGGTGTGGATCCGGCCGGCCTGGCACTTCCGCGAGTACATCGGAAACGTCGACACGTTCTTCAGGCCCCGGCTCGAATACGTGCTGTTCGACAGTTTCGACCTGCTGAAGGACGCCACGAACACGGGCGCCCCGGTGCGCACACTGGTGAGGATGCTGTGCTTCGTGGCGGGCGGCATCGTGATGTGGCGCTGGCACAAGCAGCGCGAGCGCAGGCTCCTGCCGATCGCGACCGTGGTCCTGTGGTGTCTGGGTATCGCGTACGTGAGCAGCTATTCGTACCTCGCACGCCAGACCCAGCCCTACCGCCAGATCGGCCCGGCGATGCTGGCTGCGGCGCTGCCCGCGGCGGTTCTGCTCGGCGAGCTCCTGTCGCGGCGGACGCTGACGGAGCTCGGACGGCCAGCGCGGTTGCTGCTGGTGTTGTGCCTGGTCGTCGCGTTGCCGCGCGCGGTCCGGACGGTGCTCGTGTTCATGCCCGACCTGCTGCCGGTGCCCCGGATCTTCGGCTTCACGTCACCCTTCGCACCGCCACGCCCGCGTGTGACGAAAAAGGGCTACGCACCCGAGCCGGAGAGATGGGCCGCCCTCAGACGTTGGCTGCTGCAGCACGCGCGGGGGCACGGGCGCATCGTGGTGAAGGACTGGCCGGTCGGGGAGTACCTGGCCGCGTCCACGCCGCTGCCGATCCTCGGCGGTATCGAGCAGCGCAACGTTCCGCATGTGGATGCGCAGTTGTTCCGTCTCTGGCCGGACGGCAACCTCCCGGGCAAGCAACTGGGGGCGTACTTCAAGCGTTATGCAGCAGGCTATCTCATCATGTCGGACGAGTTCACGCCGCTGGACTACCGGCGCGACGTGCTCCTCCCGCTCGTGGTGGTGGATGGGTTCCGCATCTACAGGACGCGTATCCATCCGGACTACTTCCTACAGGGCCGCGGTCGCATCGTGGCGCAGTCGCTCAACCGGATCGACGTGGATCACGCCGAGGGCAAGGACGTCGTCCTGCGGTTCCATTGGATGGACACGCTGCGCTGCCGTCCCGGTTGCAAGGTGGAGCGCTACAAGGTGGCGCACGATCGCGTGGGCTTCATCCGCATTCCGGCGCCGCCGCCGAAGTTCGAGGTGTACAACTCGTATGCGTACTGAGCGGCCGTTGGCAGCACAGGGATAGCGGCCGCGCGCTACAGCGACTTGCTCACTTCCAGCGCGTCACGACCGTAGCCCCACGACAGGACGCCCCGCACCGCGCGCGAGCGGTACAGATCACGATCGACGATCAGCTGCACGCCCCGCTGGATGCCGGCGCGGACGGCCGAGGGCCAGCCGATCTCGCGGCCGGCCTGGAGCCGGAAGCGCCGCGCCGCGGCCCGGTCGAGGCCGCGGCCTTCGAGCCCCGCGGCCGCCGAGCGCCCTGCCAATCTCCCCGACGCGAGCGCGTGCCAGATCCCCTCACCGGTGAGCGGATCGATCATCCGCGCCGCATCGCCGGCCGTCAGCAGCCCCGCCATCGCCGGCGGAAGGTGCGGGCCGGCAAGCGGAAGCTGCCAGCTGCGCGTGCGGCCCTGGATGCTGGCGCCGTTGAAGCGATCGGAATGCCGCGCCATGAACGTCTCGAGCAGCTTGGCGAGCGGCACACCCGCGTCGTGGTAGCGATCGGCGCGCTGGTACACGCCCACGTTGGCGATGCCCTCGACCGGAGGGAATACCCAGCCGTAGCCGCAGGGCAGATCGCGCTCGAAGTAGTGCTCGCTGTAGGCCTCGTCCCCGGCGGGCGGAAGCCCTTCGACGTAGGCCGTGACGGCCAGGCCGAGCACGCTGCGCCTCGGCGGCGGCGTGCCGAGCGCGGTCCACGCCACCGAGCCGGCGCCATCGGCGGCGATCACCGCCCGCGCGCGCCAGGTAAAGCCCTCGCCACGCGCGCCGACCACCGCGTCGTGCACGCGCTCCAGCCGGCGGATGCCGACGCCCTGGAGCAGCCGGGCACCGCTATCCTCCAGTCGCTCGCGCAGCAGATTGTCGAGCACGGCGGCGTTCCATGATGTACCCGGGGTGCTCGCCGTAGCTGCGCCGCACGCGACTGCCGTCGGGGAAGATGGCCACGGCGCCGTGCACCACCGCGCGTGGAGCGCGTTCGAAGGCCTGTCCGGCGCCGAGCTCGGCGATGATGCCGGCGGCGCTGTTCGAGACGGCGTCGCCGCAGGTCTTGGGGCGCGGGAAGCGGGCGCGGTCGACCACGCACACGTCCAGGCCGGCGCGGGCTGCCTCGATCCCCGCCGCCGAGCCCGCGGGCCCCGCGCCGATCACCAGCAGATCGCTCTCGCCGCGCATGGCCGGGATGCTAGCGCGATCCGCCCCGATGTGGCGGATTTGCCGGCGGTCGTCTAGCCTGGGCGAAACGGTTGCGAGCCGGTAGAAGCGTGAGCCCGCAACCGACGCCCGATGCGCGCCGCTTTCAAGATCCTCGTCGACGTGCTCGCCTACCGGCTCCGGAAGCTGGAGATGGCGAACATGGTCGCCGCGATCGCGATCATGCTCGCGCTCCGGCTGCCCGCGCGCGAGCTCGCGGTGCGCACCGGCTACGCGCTGCTCCTGAACCTGCTCGCGTACTTGACGAACGACTACTACGATGTCGAGCACGATCTGGCCGGCGGGCGCGAGCCCGACAAGACCCGCTTTCTCGCCGCACACCGGCGGGAGGCGCTGGGCGCGCAGCTCGGGCTTGCGGCGCTCCTGCTCGCTATCGGCGTGCTCACGTACCCCGGGTTGATCCTGGCGGCGGTGGCCGGAGCGGGGATCTGCTGGGCGTACTCGGCGCGGCTCAAGCACAGGGCCTATGCGGACGTGATCGCGATGACGCTGTGGGGCGTGGCGATGCCTCTGGTCGCGGTCCCGCTCGAGAGCCGGCTGGGCTGGGCGCTGGTGCTCCAGCTCGGTCTGTTCTCCGCCTGCTTCGAGCTGATCCAGGTGATGCGCGATCACGACGAGGACCGCGCCCGCGGTATCGAGACCACGGCGGTCCGGCTAGGCCAGACCCGCACGCTGACGCTGGCCCGGGTGATGATGCTGCTCTCGGCGGCCTACGCCATCCTCGTCCTGCAGCGCTGGTTCGGGCTGCTGCTGCTGGCGGCGCCGCTGGTTCCGGTGGGCCGGGACGTGTCGCGCTACTGGAACCGCATCCGCATGACGCTGGGCGTGGTGTGGCTAGCTACGCTGGTGTGGGTGTTCTTCACCTCGGCGAGCGCGGGCTGGCTGTTCCGGGTCGCTCGGGGATAGGCTGCGCGCGGGACCATGCCCGAGCCACCGCGACCCCGCCTCCAGGGAAGTATTCCCCTGCTTCCACTGGGAGTACTGACCATGGTGGCGCTCGCGCTCGAGGTGTTCGTCACCCGGCTGCTCGCCTATACGGTCCACACCTTTCTCCTGTACCTGGTGCTGGGCGTGGCCATGACGGGCTTCGGCGCCGCGGGTAGTCTGGTTGCGGTGCGCCAGCGCTGGCTCGAAGCGGAACGCCTGCCGCGCGCGCTCGCCGCGTTTGCCGTCGGTTTCGTGCTGGCGCTGGTGCTGGCGTATGCGACGTTCGTGCGCCTCGCGCCGGGCCTGCGCCAGTCGGCGGACCTGGGCACCTTCGCCGTCTCGGCCCTGTTGACCCTGCCGTTCCTCGCGGCCGGCGCGGTCGTGACCTTGGCGCTGTCGGCGGCGGGCGATGCGCTCGGGCGCGTGTACGCCGCCGATCTGATCGGTTCGGGGCTCGGCTGCTTTCTGCCGTTGCTGCTGCTCGGTCCGCTCGACGGGCAGCACTTTCTCGCCCTGCTCGCGCTGGTCGGCTGGATCTCCGCCGCGCTGTTCTTCCGGCGCGTAACGGCTCCCGGCCTGCGGCTGAAGTTCGCGCTCGGGGGCAGCCTGGTCGTGGCCGTGCTCGGCTTTGTGTTCGCCGGGCGCGTGTTCCCCGTGCAGCCCGAGCCGTACGGCCAGGTCGGTATCATCGCGCGCTACGCGCAGAAGCGCGGTTTCTCCGTGCAGAAGCTGTTCGACCGCTGGAACATGGTCGGGCGCGTCGAGGTATACGAATACCACCACGTTCCGGGTACTCCGGATCCGTATCCGTTCCGCTTCTACGCGCAGGACAACACGGCCGGCGCCGTGATGGCGCGCTGGGACGGCCGCGATCAGCGGCAGGTCGGCCCGGATCAGCCGTCGCCGAGCCCCGTGCCGCGCATGTGCAGCCAGTCGCTGTTCGGCCAGGCGTACTTCGCACCCCGGAAGAAGGTGCTCGTGATCGGCGTCGGCGGCGGCGCCGATGTGCAGTGCGCCCTGTACAACGACGCGAGCCACGTCGATGCCGTCGAGATCAACCCTGCCGCCATCCGCGCCATCCGGGGCCCGTTCAACCACTGGCTGGGTGGTATCGGCTCCGACCCGCGCGTCCGCTACGTGATCCGCGACGGCCGCAGCTTCGCGCGCGCCGCCCGCGGGCACGACTACGACCTGATCCAGTTGAGCGGCGTCGACACCAAGAGCATCCTGGCGTCCGGTTCGCTCGCGCTCAGCGAGAACCACCTCTACACGCGCCGCGCGTTCATCGACTACCTGTCGAGTCTATCCGACCATGGCGTGCTATCGCTGATCCGCTTCGGGCAGGGCGAGGCACTGCGCCTGGTGAACACGGCGGTCGTCGCGCTCGGAGCGCTGGGCGTCGAGCATCCGTCGCAGCACCTGCTGGTGCTGGACAACGGTCTGGCCTACGGCGTCATCGTCTCGCGGCAGCCGCTGACGCCGGACGCCGTGCGCGCTTTCTACCAGCGGTTCTGGTTCACTGATCACGATTTCCGCGGCTTCAAGGCGATCTTCCTGGAGCCTTTCGGCTACGTACCGACGCGCAGGCCGCAGCTCGTGTACGAGCCCGGCCGCGCCGTCGATCCGCTGTTTGCCCACTACTTCGCGGCGCTCGGTGCAGGGCGCCGCGCGGCGTTCCAAAAGGGCTATCCGTTCAACATCGCTCCTACGACCGACGACCGTCCGTTCTTCTTCGACCTGACCCGATACGATCTGCCTTCGCGCTCGCAGGCGCCGCACGTGCCGGTGCTCGAGCGCATGCTCAGCTCGGTGCTGCTCTTGGCGGGCCTCATGATCCTGCTGCCGCTCTCTGAGGATCCACGATCGCATGAAGGGGCTCCAGGCCTTCCTGGTGGCGGTGTTCTTCGGCAGCGTGGGGCTGGCCTACCTCTTCTTCGAGATCTGGTTCATCCACCGCTTCGCGATGTTCCTCGGCCACCAGTCGTACTCGCTGAGCGTCGTGCTCGCGACGCTGCTCGGCAGCACTGGCGCCGGGGCCTTTCTGGGATCGCGGCTCAGCGCGCCGCCGCATCGGCGCGTGATCTACGGCGTCGCCGGGGCATTCGGCGTGTTGGCGCTGTGGCTGCTCGTGCTCCCGTCGCTGTTCGAAGCGGCCTGGACCGGGAGTCTCGCGCTGCGTGCGGCGGTCGCGATCGCCTTCGTGGCTCCGGCGGGTCTCGCCATGGGGCTGCCGTTCCCTGCGGGTCTGGACTGGGTGTCGCGCCGGCGCCCGGCCGTACTGCCATGGTGTGTCGGCGTGAACTTCTTCGCGTCGGTGGTTGCGACCACCGCGGCGATCCCCATGTCGCTGGTGTTCGGCTATCACGTCGTGCTCGCCTGGGGCGCGGCGCTCTATCTCGTGTGCGCCGTGGTCGCGGCGGCCTTCTGGAGACCATGAACCGGCTCCGGCGCCTTCTGTCCTCGCGCCGGGTGCTCTTGTGGGCGGCGCTTGTCGGCGTGCTCCTGGCTGCGCCGTCGCTGTTCGGCGGACTGCAGACGGAGGACCACGTCTTCCGCGCCGTGGCGCGGGCGCACCCATTCTCGCTGTCGCACGTGAACCTGTGGGGCCCCGCGCTGCCGCCATCGCCCGCCGCGCGGCTGCACGACTACTACTCCGAGCGCGACCTGGGCATGCTGCCGTGGATCACGAACAAGGACTTCGAGGTCTCGTTCTGGCGCCCGCTCGGCTCTCTGACGCACCACCTCGACTTCCGCCTGTGGCCGGACAGCCCCGCGCTGATGCACGCGCAGAACCTGTTCTGGTACGCGCTCTTGATCGCGGCAGTCGCGCTGCTCTACCGCCGCTTCTGCGACCCGCTCTGGGTCGCGGGCCTGGCCGCCGTCGTCTTTGCCGTGGACGACGCGCACGGTCAGGCCGTGGGCTGGATTGCGAACCGCAGCGCGATCATCGCCGCGCTGTTCGCCGTGCTCGCCCTGTACTTCCAGGATCGCCACCGGCGGGACGGCTACCGGGCGGGGGCGGTGTTGGCGGCGCTGTCGCTCGGCGCGGGGCTCTCGAGCTCCGAGCTTGCGCTGTGCGGAGTGGGCTACCTGGTGGCGCACGCGCTGGTCGTGGACCGGGAGGCGCCGCTCCGGCGGCTCCGGGCCGCGCTGCCGTGGATGATCACCGTGGCGCTCTGGGCCGTCGTCTATCGCGCGCTTGGCCACGGCGTACGTGGCTCGGGGCTGTACCTCGATCCGCTGCGCCAGCCCGTCGCATTCCTGCGCGAAGCTCCGGGGCGCCTGCTGGTGCTGCTGCTCGCCGAGTTTGGAGCGCCGCCGTCGGATGTGTGGAACTCGTTGCCCTACGGCCTCCAGCTGTGGGGCGCGGTACTCGCCGTCGGGGTGCTGGCCGTGATCGCCTGGCTTCTGGTCCCGTGGCTACGGCGCGACCGGACCGCGCGTTTCTGGGCGCTCGGCACGCTGCTCTCGCTGTTGCCGGTGTGCGGAACCTTCCCCGAGGATCGGCTGCTGCTTCTGGCGGGCGTGGGCGGCTCGGTGCTCGTCGCGCGGGTGGTTGCGCTGCTCGCCGGCGTTGCCCTGGAGCCCGAGAGACGGGCCACGCGTTTTCTGGCGGGGGCGTGGGCGGCGCTTTCCCTCGTCGTTGCGCCGCTGCTGCTGCCGTACAGGTCTCTGACGATGCAGCGCTACGAGACGAGGCTCCAGCAGGCGCGCGAGAGCGCGTTCTCGCTCGTGCGGCCGCCGGCCACCCAGCTCGTGCTTCTCGACGCTCCGGACTACTACTTCTCCAGCATGATGCTGCTCACGCGCATGGCGACGCCGGATCCGATCCCGAAGCATACGCTGTGCCTTGCCGGAACGCTGTACGGGGCGCACATCCGCCGCGTCGACCGGAACGCCGTCGAGGTGCGTCCCGCGCGGGGCTTCCTGTCGCGACCCCTCGATCGCCTGTACCGCGGTCCGGGGGCTCCGATGCACAAGGGACAGGCCTTTTTTGCGGGGGGCGCCTTCGTCACCATCACCGAGGTGGACCGGCACGGGGCGCCGCTCGCGGCCGTGTTCCGCTTCCGCTGGCCCCTGGACAGTCCCCGTTTCGTCTTTGCTGCGTGGAAGTCCGGACGCTACCAGAGGGTGCGGCTGCCGTCCGTGGGGCGGAGCATGGTGCTCGGAGCGCGATGAGCAGGCCGGCGCTGCAACAAGCTGGAGGGAAGCGCCAGGCGCTGCTCCTGATGCTGCTCTTGTCGGTCGTGTTCCTGGTCTACGCCTGGTACTCCGTGCCGCGGCTCACCAACAACGTGATGGGCGACATGGACGTGACGGGTTGGACCGGCCCCATCGCCGAACGCATTGTAGCCGGGGTGCGCCCCTACGTGGACTTCGTGCTGCCGATTCCGCCCGGCGGCTATCTCGTGCTGGGCGCGATCCAGAAAGCGGTTGGAAAGCCGCTCCTGCTCGAGGAGTTGTGGACGGTGGCGCTGTGCCGCCTCGCGCTCGGCTGGATCGCCTACGCGATCGCGTCGGCGCTGACGACGCGGCGCATTGCCTTCCTAGTGGCAGCCGGCACGCTCGTCGTGCTCACCCAGCTCGCCCGGGAGTGTGCCTACGACGAGCTGGCGCAGATGTGCGTGTGGGGCAGCGTGGCGTGTGGGGCGCACGCGCTCGGGAGCGAAGCGGGTCGGCGTCGCTGGCTCTGGAGCGCGGCGGGCCTCTTCGCGGGCATGGCGATGTCGTTCAAGCAGACGCTCGGCTGCGGGATCCTGCTCGGCTGGGTGCTCGCCTTCGGCTACTTCGCGTGGATCGCACGCGGCAGCGAACCCCGGGTGCGCGTGCAGCAGCGGAGCGATCGGCGTCGCTGGCTCGCGGGGGCCGCTGCCGGCCTTCTGCTGCTGGTCGCGCTCGTGCTGCTGTCCGGTGGCACGCTCGGTGGGTTCTTCCAGGCGGTGTTCGCCGACGGCGTCGCTCTGAAAGGCGGCGTGCTCACGCTGCTCTGGCTATTGGTGGGCTACGTCTTCAGCAACGACGTGCTGCCCGCGTCGCTGGTGCTGGTCACGTTGACGATCGCCGTCGGGATGCGTGTGGCGCGGCGCGCCGGCGATCTCCGCCTGGCCGACGAGGCGACCGCTTCCGGCTCCGGGCCAGGCGCCGGCTGGATCGCCGCCGGCGTGGGGGTCAGCCTCGCTTTCGGCACCGCCGCGGGGCTGCTCGCCGCGGGGGTTCACGGACTGCCGCACGTGATCGAGGTGTCGCTTGGCGAGCTCGGGCGGATCCCCGCGTTCGGTCTGGCTCTCGCCTGCGCGTTCTTCTTCGGCCAGCTCTGGCCGCGGCAGCAGGGCGCGGCGGCGCCGCACCCGGGCCACGACTTCAACGCGGTGTTCCTGGTCGGTCTGGTTGCTTCGATGCTCGGAAGCCTCTCGTTCGCGGAGTTCCAGCCGCTCTACGATGCGAACGTCCTCCTGCCGTTGGGCTTTTTGTTCCTGTTCGTCGCGTGCCGGCGCGGGCGCCTGGGTTGGCTCGCTGCGGTGCTGTTTACTGGCGTGCTCCTGACGCTGTTCAGCCAGCGTCTCTCGCGCGCGCTCGACGCGCGCTACCCCGTGGGAGAGCGGGGGTACTGGGCCGGCATGCGCGTCGGCTTCCGGGGCCGCGAGGTTCTGCACGCGGCCGAGCGCGTCCGGTCGCTCACGCGCCCTGGCGACCGCGTCCTGGTGCTGCCCGAGGATCTGGAGCTTTCCGGGCTCATCGGCCGCGGGCGTCCGCCGCTGCGCGGGGCAGTGGTGTTCGCCGATCTGTACCCGGAGCGCCTCGCGGCCGCCGACATCCAGAGGCTCGACAGGGATCTGCCGCGCGTGATCGTCATCGTGCCGCGACGCCGCGAGCTCTGGCAGCGGCTGTTCCACGTCTGGACGCGGCGCAACGGTGCGCGGCAGGTGGTCTCGCACGTGCTCGACGACGTGCTGCCGCAGCACTACCGCCGAGTCGCGACCTACCGCAGCACCTACTTCTGGGATCAAGGGCTGATCGACGTCTACGTCCGGCGTGACGCGGAGCAGGTGCCATGAGCGACCGACCCGACGGCCGCCAGGGGCGTCTGGCGCTCGCGCTGCTTGCACTGATGACGGCGCTGTTCGTCGGCTACATCTGGCAGTTCGTCCCGCACCTGACCAACAACTTCTTCGGAGACGTTGAATTCACCGGTTGGAGCGGTCCGATCGGGGCGCGCATTGCGGCCGGGGAGCGACCCTATGTCGACTTCGTGCTCCCGATTCCGCCCGGCAGCTTCGTTCTGCTCGCGGCCGCGGCGCGCGTGGCCGGTCGCTCGCTGCTCCTGCACGAGCTTGGCTCGAACGCGCTGATCCACCTGTCCATGGGGCTCGTGGCCTATGCGATTGCGGTGCGCCTGACGACGCGTACGAACGCGGTTCTGGTCGCGTTGTGCACGCTGGTTACCGTCGTCGGTTTCAACAAGGAGTGCGCCTACGATCACACGGCGCAGATCGTTGCGTGGCTCGGCGTGACGGTCGGGCTCGGCGCCCTGCTAGCCCCGCGCGGAGCCAGGCGCGCGCGCTGGTGGGCGGCGGCCGGGCTTCTTTCGTCGTTCACGATCGCGTTCAAACAGAGCACCGGGGTCGGCGCGATCGTCGGCTGGGGCGCCGCGCTGTCCTATCTCGCCGTGGTGGAGCTGGTTTCGGGTCACCGCGAGCGGGTGCGCCGGCTCGCCGGGGACCTCTTGTGGTGGGGCGCCGGGGTAGCGGGCGGGCTCGTCCTGGTCGCGTCGATGCTGTGGGCGCTCGGCAGCACGCTGCCCGCGTTCTTCCAGGCGGTCTTCGTCGACGGGCCGCACCTCAAGGGCGGCGCACCGCATCTGGTGACCATCCTCGCGTCGTACCTGCTCGCGTCCAGGGCCTATCCGGCCGCCATCGGGTTCGGGCTGCTGCTGGTGTTCGCCGGTAGCCGCATCCTGCGCGCGCACGGCGGGCTGCACATCGGCGACGAACCGGCGCGGAGGCGCCGCTCGGCGGGCGCGCGGCCCTGGTGATCGCAGCGGCGATGCTGGTCACGTTCGGCATTGGCCATCGGGCTGCTGCTGTCGACCCGGTGGGACGCCTCGACCCCGCCTGGGTGCACTGGGCGGATCGCTTCCGGCAGGTGCCCGCCTTCGGGCTCGTGTTCGGCGGTGCGTTCCTGGTCGCGCACCTCAGGCGCGTCCCCGCCGACGACGCGGAGCCCAGCGACGATGCTCCGCGCGTCGGCCACATCATCAACGCGCTGGTCATCGTCGACGCTCGCCGTCTCGCTCCTGCACAACACGTCCGCGCCCGAGTTCCGCGCGTTCTACGACAACAACCCGATTATTCCCGTGGCGTTCCTGTTCCTGTTCGTGGGGCTCGATCGCGCGGGGCTCGCGCCCGTCAAGGGGCTGGTGGTGGTGCTGGCGCTGTGCTCGCTGTTCGGCAACAAGCTGGGACGGGCGCTGGATGCGCGCACGCCGGTGGGCGACCGTGGCTTCTGGGCCGGCATGCAGGTGAGCCCGCGCGGCGCCGTGGCTCTGCGCGCCGTCCGGCGCATCCGGCAGCTGGCGGGCCCCGACGAGACGGTGCTGGTGCTGCCGGAAGACGTGGATTTCGCCGCGGAGATGGGACGTGCCGCGCCCGAAGCTGCGCGGCGCGATTGTGTTCGTGGACCAGTACCCGGAGCGGCTTGCAGCGCGGGACATCCGCTGGCTCCGGGCGCACCCGCCCAAGGTAATCGTTATCCACCCGAACCACCCGACCCAGTGGGCGCAGCTGTTCCGCATCTGGTCGGGCGACAGCGGGGCCGAGCACGTTCTGCGCTTCGTGCTGCGGGACCTGCTGCCGCGCGATTACCGCCGCGACAGCACCTATCCCACGCAGTTCCTCTGGCACCGCGCGACCCTCGAGGTGTGGGTGCGAAAGTCGAAGTAGACGGGCTGTGCACGCGGAGCCATGCTCCCGGCGATGAGCGCGGAGCCCCGTCTCGAGCAGGCGCTGGTCGGCAGCGCGGTGCTGGCTGCGCTCTCTCGCGATGAACGGCGGCTACTGTTCGACTCGCTCGAGTCGATCGAGGTCGCGCCGGGCGAGGTGGTGGTGCGCGAAGGCGATCACGACCGCGCCATGTACTTCGTCGTGTCCGGGACAGGGCGCATGTTGCGCGGCGGGCTCGATCTCGGGACGATCGGTCCCGGTGAGCACTTCGGCGAGCTCGCCCTGGTGTCCGAGCGCGAGCGCGCAGCGTCCATCGTTGCCGTCACGCAGCTCGAGCTGGCGCGCCTGGCGTTGCCCGTCTACGGCCGGCTGTGCGACGAGCACCCGGCGTTCGCCTTGCACCTGCTCACCGCGGTGCTCGGCGGGGTCGCGGCGCGTCTGGTCGAGATGACCGAGAGCGTTGGCGCGCTGCTCCGCGAGCGCTCGCTGCCGCGCCGCACCCAGGTCGAGGTACGCCTGGGCGACGAAGTCCTTCGCGTCCGCACCGGAACGCGCGCGCTCGAGCTCCTGCCGTCCACGGTGGAAGGACGCCCGGTCGTCGCGGCGTTGGTGGATCGCAAGGCGGTTTCGCTGGCGGCGCCCATCTCTTCCGATTGCGAGCTGTCGATGCTGACGACCGCGCACTGGGAGGGGCAGCGCATCTACCGTCACAGTCTGGGTCTGCTGCTCCTGGAAGCGGGGCACGATCTCCATCCCGGGCTCTCGCTCCGGCTGGGTCATTCCGTCGGTTTCGCGCAGCACGTGTTCGTCGACGGCGACGCGGCTCCGCCGCGTGACGGACTTGCCCGCGCGGTCGAGGCACGCATGCACGCGCTGGCCTCCGCCGAGCAGCCGCTGCTGGAGGAGTGGTGGACGGTGGACGAAGCGCGCGATCACTTCACGGCGGCGGGCTGGTCCGACGCGGCGGCGCTGCTCGGTACGTGGCGCGATCCGGCGGTTCCGCTCGTATCCTACGGCAGAGTCTACGCGCTGAACATGGGACCGCTGCTCTCGAGCACGGGGCGTCTGGAAGCGTTCCGCGTGCTGCCGGACCACGACGGGCTGCTGCTCATGTACGGGCCGAAAGCGGGCTCCCGGCCTCCACCTCCGCTCAGCGTGCCGCCGGCCGACGACGCGGCGGAGCTGATCTCGGCGGCGATGGCGGATGCAGCCAGCGAGGACGCGCCGCCTCCTTCTTCCAGCCGCATCGTGTCCGAGGCGCGCGCCGTGTCGCACCAGACGACCGGCATGACGCTTGATCAGGCACGCTGGCTCGCCACGCTCGACGTGACCAGCGTCGGGGCCTTCAACAGCGCCTGCATCGGTCAGGACGTGTCGCAGCTGATTCGCGTGAGCGAGGGCTTCCAGGAGAAGCGCATCAGCCGCATCGCCGACGAGATCCGCGATCGCGGCCGCGACATCAAGGTCGTGACCATCGCCGGGCCGTCGTCATCCGGGAAGACAACCTTCATCAAGCGGCTGAAGGTGCAGCTCCAGGTCAACGGGATCAATCCCGTGGGGCTGTCGCTCGACGACTACTACGTCGATCGCGAGCTGAATCCGCGCGACGAAAACGGCGAGTACGACTTCGAGGCGTTCGAAGCGCTGCGAGCGGATCTGCTCCAGGAGCACCTCGGGGCGTTGCTCGCCGGGCGCGCGGTCCGTACCGCTCACTACGACTTCCCGTCCGGCCACAGCGCTTCCGACGGCGGTCCGGAAATTGGACTCGGTCCGAACGACCTCTTGATGCTCGAGGGGATCCATGGGCTCAATCCGCGGCTGCTTGCCAGCATCCCGTCTGCGCGCGTGTTCCGCGTGTTCATCTGCCCGCTGATGCAGTTGCCCTTCGATCGGCTCACGCGTCTGCACTCTTCCGACGTGCGGCTGCTCCGCCGCATCGTGCGTGATCGCCACGCGCGCGGCACCAACGCAGCCGACAACATCCTGCGCTGGCCGTCGGTGCGGGCAGGGGAGCGCCGGCACATTTTCCCCTTCCAGCACCACGCCCACGCGGTCTTCGATTCCTCGCTGCTCTACGAGCTGAGCGTGCTCAAGGTCTACGCCGAGCGCTACCTGCTGGAAGTTCCGGACGACGGCCCCGCCTACACCACCGCCTTCCGCCTGCTACAGCTCGTGGATCGCTTCGTCACCATCTACCCCGACCACGTGCCGCCCACCTCGCTCCTGCGCGAGTTCATCGGCGGCAGCGGCTTCGAGTACTGAGCGGCTATCCCGTCTCTGCTTCCGCGGGCGATGCCTCGCTCGTGCTCTCTTCTGCGTCCCGCGCGCGTTTCGCACCTCGCTGCATCCCGGCGACGGCGACCAGCAGGAGCACGTAGCAGCCCGCTGCGACGAACATCAGCTGGGTCAAGCCGTAGACGAGTGCGATGAGGATCGCCGCGCTGCTGGCGAGCACACTGCCCATGCCGTTGATGCCCCAGAGCCAGGGCGTCTCCTCGCCGTGGGCCTGTCGCGCCATGCGCAGCCCAGCGGGAAACGCGAGGCCCAGCGGCAGACCCACTACTGCCGTGATGGCTACGGCAAACCCGATGCGCGTTCCGAGCGGGGCAGCCTCCATCCCCGGCGCGACCCGCGGCCAGATCGTGGCCACCGCCGCGACCGCCAGTGCCAGCAGCAGCGGGTAGACGTAGCACCACGGTGCGCGTGACAGCGGCAGGCGGTCGCTCACGAGCGAGCCCAGCCCGGCGAAGCCGACCAGGCTCGCCAACACTACGATCAGGCTGTATTCCGGCTCGCCCAGCACCACGCTCAGCCGCTGCAGGAGCGCTATCTCCGCGAGCATGAAGCCGACGCCGATGGTCCCGAAGTAGAGCAGCGCCGCCCACAGTCCGCGTCCGGTGTGCCCGGTGGGTTTCGCGCGTCGCGAGAGCGGAAAGTAGATGGCGCCGAACACCAGGACCAGCGACGCGAAGAACGCCAGGCCCAGCGCGCGCGTGGCCAGAAGGTTGCCCTCGATGGTGCCGCGCGTGACGCTGGGCAGGGGGTGCCAGAGCGCGGGCAGCCGGATGACGTTGAAGAAGAACGGCCGATCGTCGGTCGGCGGACGGAAATCCAGAAGCGGCTCCAGCGCGATCCGGTCGAGCTCGGCGCGGCTGTGCGCCCACAGCATCTGGTCGAGCCGCCGCGCGCGCGGATGGTGATGCGGCGAGGCGACCACGGCGAAGCCCATGTTCTTCGCGACCTGGTCCAGCGTGCGCTCGTCCTGCACGGTCAGGGGGTCGCGGCCGACCAGCAGCGTGGTCACCGGTCCCGAGTTGATGAGCGCGATGTGGGTGCCCGGCTGCTTCACGCCGCGGTCGAGCAGCGCCGCGGCAGCCAGCGACGCCAGGCGACCCGTTTCCACGGTGGCCCAGCGCGACACAGTGAAGATACCGCCCGGCGACAGGTGGTCCAGAAACACCCGCCAGGCGTCGACGGTGTAGAGCCCATTTTCGCCGAGCGCGTGTGCGCCCGCGCCCGTCGCTGCCCAGGTATCGATGAGCGACGCCTGGATCACCTGGAAGTGCCGGGGCGTCCGCGCCAGCCAGCTGCGCGCCTCGTCGTGGACCAGCTTCACATCCGGGCGCTCGGCGACCCCGGTCGGCGCGCCGAGCGGGCCGCGCAGGATCTGCAGCAGACGATCGTTGAACTCGATGCCCACCACCGGCGAGTGACCGAACTTCAGCGCGGCCTGGATATCCCGCGAGCCGCCGACGCCGATGATGGCCGCCGGCCCGTGTGGGCGGATGGAGTGGACGATGTTCGTCACGTCGCAGCCCAGGAAGTTCAGCTTCCCGAGCGGCTCCAGGTACAGCGGGGTGGCGGCGTGCCCGTCGATCACGATGTTGCGCTGCAGGACCAGCGGATCGCCGCACTTCGGTCCGCGTCCCCAGAAGAGGGCCGGAGCGAGCACCTCCTTCATCACCTGCACGCGTGAGTGGCTGTTCCACAGCTCGACATCCACGAGGTCGCGGTTCTCGGGCATGCCCTTCGCCCAGAGCGGCACCAGACCGCGGTGGCCGAGCGAGTTGAGCAGGCACAGTGCCAGCATGCCGCCGGCCAGCACTCCGCCCCGCCGGATGTCGCGCCGCGTGCCGCCCGCCCAGGAGAAGCACGCCGACGCCAGTGCTCCCACGACGGCCATCGACAGGATGGCCGTGCCGCCGCCCGCCCGGATCAGGAGTGGAACCAGCGGCGCGCCGACGGCCGCACCCAGCAGATCCACGGCGTACACGCGGCCGACCGGAAACGGCGTGCGCGTCACGGCCGCCGCCACGATGCGCCCGGCGGGATAGAACGGCAGGGCGATCGCACCCGAAAAAGCGATGAACAACACTACCGTGGTGGCCACGGCCTCCGTGCGCAGCGGCACGATGAGCAGCAGCACGTAGCTCACTGGCACCGCCCAGGCGAGCCAGCGCGCGTCGCGCGTGAGCGAGGCAGCGAGCCTGCTACCGGTGTACTCGTCGCTCTTCAGGTACACATGCACGGCGCCGGCAGTCAGGCCGAACAGGCCCATGGCAATCACGAGGAACGCGAGCGAGTACCACGTGAGCACCGAGAGCAGACGCGTGTCGAGCACCTCGAGCGCGAGGGTCGAGCCGGTAACGAGAAACAGCCCGAGCAGGAACGGCCCCTGCCTCATGGGCGCGTCTTCAGGGGAGGACAAGGGGTACAGCTCAGGGCCCCCGGGAAACCTGGACGCTGCTCATCCAGGCTTCTTGTCGCCGTCCGGGGCCGTGGGAGGGGGCGGGTGCGAATGCGAGCTCGAGGACGTGCGGCTGCGGTACGAGAGGTTGGACGCTTCCTGGTAGAGCTCCTTGGCTCCGGGCGTTTTCGGATTCCGCCGCATCAGTTGGATCAGGCGCTGCTGCGCAGGCCCGGGTTGGAGCGAGCCTTCGAACAACGCGAGCTTGATGCGCAGCACGGCGAACGCTTCGTGGTCTCCGCCGACCTGGCCGAGCGCGTCCCGCGCGCCATCGAGATCGCCCGCTTCGAGCAGCTGATCGATGAACTCGTACTCCTCCGGCACGTCGGCAGCGCCCATGGGTCGAGGTTACCAGGAGATGGCCGCCCACGGCGCCCGGAAACCGCCCTCCCCGGCCCGCCGGCTCGCATGATAACCGCTGGATATGCCGCGGCTTGCCGCGGTAGATTGAAACCGGGCGCTAGTTGGGCTCCCCCGTGGTAGCAGTTCCGCGCGCGTGATACGGTGCCGGGCCGTTCGGGCGGGTCGTCGCTTCGAGCCAGTCGTTTTTTCTACGGAACATGTCGAAGGAGCACAAGGGCAGGAGAGGCGGGTCCAGCGATGCGCCGCCGCCGGACCTGAAGAAGGAACGGGATCAGTTCCTGCAGAACTTCTCCAAGGGGGCCAGGTTGACGGAGGAGTTCATCCAGGAGCACGAGCGCGTCCAGGGCCGTCTGCAGGATCTCGAGAAAGAGAACGCCCAGCTCCGCGCCAAGGTCGAGGCGGACGACGCCGTTCGCGAGCTGCTCGGCAAGATCGCCCAGCTCGAACGCGACAAGAGCGAGCTACTCTCCAGGTTCCACGAGGCGGAAGCCGTCTCGACCCAGTTCAGCGAGCGTTTCCAGGAGGTCGAGTCCGAGTTCGCGAACATGGCCAACCTGTTCGTAGCCAGCAACCAGCTGCACTCCACGCTCTCGCCCCGCGGCGTGACCCGCCGCATCAAGGAAGTGCTGGCGCAGCTGGTAGGGGCCGAGTCCTACGGCGTGTACCTCGGGAATCCCGACTCCAGCGAGCTGGTGCCCATTGCGTCCGAGGGCGTGGTCGGCGACCGGCTGGTGCCTCTGCGTCTGCCGGACGACAGCCGTGTGGACGAAGTGGTCCGGACGGCGTCTGCCTGGATGGACGAGGACGGCGACCCGAGTCAGGGCAGTATTGAAAAGCCCCCGGCCGTCATCCCGCTCAGCGTCGACGACAAGGTCGTCGGCGTGATTGTCATCTTCTCGACGCTGTCGCAGAAAAAGAAATTCGACACTATCGACTTCGAGCTCTTCAAGCTGCTCGGCCAGCACGCGGCGGCCGCACTCGTCAGCGCCAGCCTGTTCGTGCAGGCCGGCCGGAAGATCCCCGGGTTGGAAGCGTTCCTCGATCTCAGCGTGTGACACATGGCGGAATACTCCTGTCTTATCGTTGAAGACTCGCCGATGATGCGGCAGCTTCTCGTCTTCGCTCTGGCCCGCGTGAAGAACCTGCGCGTCACCGAGGCGGACGACGGCGTCGATGGCCTGCGCAAGCTTGCCTCGGCGCGCTACGACATCATCGTGACCGACATCAATATGCCGATCATGGACGGCCTGAAGCTCGTCAAGCGCGTGCGCAGCGATCCGGTCCACAAGGACACGCCTATCGTGATCATCACGACCGAGGGCTCGCAGGAGGATCGGCAGCGCGCTCTGCAGCTCGGCGCCAACGCCTACATCACCAAGCCGATCCAGGCGCCGCAGGTCATCGCTACCGTCAAGGAGCTGCTCCAGATCGAGTAGCGCCAGGGCGGCCGGAGCGCCGCATGTGGGTCAAGATCTGCGGCATCACGCGCGTCGATGACGCGCTCTCGGTGGTCGGCGCCGGCGCCGACGCCGTCGGGTTGAACTTCGTGCCGTCGTCGCCGAGGTACGTCGAGGACGCATCCGCCGGCGCGATCGCGGAGGCGGTGCGTGGGCGCGTCCAGCTCGTGGGCGTGGTGGCGGACCTCGGCGCAGCGGCGATGCGCGCGCTCCGCGACCGCTTCGGGCTCGATCTGCTGCAGCTCCATGGCGACGAGCCGCCCGATCTGCTCGAGGCGGTCCTGCCAGCCGCGTACAAGGCGCTCCGCATCGGCAGCGGCGAGGACGTGGCCCGCGCCGACGGCTACGGGGGCGAGCGGCTGCTGGCGGATGCACGCGTCGACGGCGCGCTGGGCGGCACCGGAACAAGCTTCGACTGGCGGCTGGTGCGCGAGCTCGCGCGTCGTCGCCGGCTGATCCTTGCCGGAGGTCTGACGCCCGACAACGTCGCCCGCGCTGTCCAGAGCGTCCGTCCCTGGGGCGTCGACGTGGCGAGTGGCGTCGAGCGCTCCGCGCGCGAGAAGGATCCGGAAGCCGTGCGGCGCTTCATCGCCGGCGCGCGCGCGGCAGAGCGCTAGCGCCCTGGCCCCGCCACGGCTGCCCGTGTAGAAAGACGCCCGTGTCCCGCTCCACTCCGCTGGCGGTCGTCGCTACTTCGCTCCTGACCGTCTCGTGTCACGGCTCGCTGGTACGCGGCGGCACGACGGTCGCGGCGGGCCACGAGCCGGCGGCGCACCCCCTGGCGGCCTACAACGCGGTGGATTGCCACGATGCCAGCGGCGGGCCGGTCGAGTACGCGTCGCGCGTGTTCGTCGTCGAGAAGAAGGGCAAGCAGCTCGCCGCGGTCGAGACGCGCTCGGGCTTCGACTCGCTCGTCGTCGACAACAGCTTCGCGGAGGGCGACAGCCGCGTGTTCCAGGCCGTGGTGAAGCCGCGGGACGGCACGGCGCTGCTGCACGAATTCCGGGTGCCCGCGGGTCCCCCGGGTCCCGGCACGCTGGTCGTCACCTCGAGCTGGAAGGAGACCAGCACCGCCCAGGGCGGGTTCAAGGCGCTGGCCGACAAGCCGTCCATCAGCTGCCGGCTGGCGCCGCCCGGGTCCAATCCGGAGACGCCCGGAGCGACCCCGGACGCTCGGGCCGGCACGGCGGACGCCGGAGCGGTCGCCGCCGAAGGGGGGGCCCAGCCGCCCGTTCCTGCCAGCCTCGGCGTTCCGGACGTGCAGGATAGCTACCAGCCCGGCGCTCATGTGGCGGTGGATCGCGACGGCGCGGTGGTCCGGGCGCGGGTGGTGCAGGCCGTGAATGGCCGCTACTACGTCGAGTACGACGCCGGCGGCAGCGAGTGGATCGACAACAGCCGGATCCGGGGCAAGATCCGCTGACCATGTCTCTTCCCACCGAGCCGGCGGGCTCCACCGGTTACTACGGCGCATTCGGCGGCCGCTTCGTCGCCGAGACGCTGGTGCCGGCGCTCGCCGAGCTCGAGCGCGCCTATCACGAGCACGTACTCGGCGAGGCCTTCCAGAAGGAGTGGCACGAGCTGCTCGAGCACTACGTCGGTCGGCCCACGCCGCTCTACCGCGCGCGCCGGCTGGAGCGCGCGCTCGACCCTGACGGCGCGCTCTTCGCCGAGCTGTGGCTGAAGCGCGAGGACCTCTGCCATACCGGTGCGCACAAGATCAACAACGCGCTCGGACAGGTGCTGCTCGCGGCAAAGCTCGGCAAGAAGCGCATCATCGCCGAGACCGGAGCGGGGCAGCACGGCGTGGCGACGGCGACGGCCGCCGCGGTGATGGGGCTGCCCTGCGAAGTGTACATGGGCGAGGTGGACGTGGCCCGCCAGGCGCCGAACGTATCGCGCATGGAGCTGCTCGGCGCGCGCGTCATTCCCGTGAGCTCGGGCTCGCGCACGCTCAAGGACGCGATGAACGAGGCGCTGCGCGACTGGGTCACGAACGTCGAGCACACCCACTACTGCGTCGGCTCCGCCGCGGGCCCGCACCCGTACCCGATGCTGGTCTCGGAGTTGCAGCGCGTGATCGGCGACGAGGCGCGGCGGCAGTTCGAAGCGCAGTCGGGCGCGTTGCCGGACGCCGCCGTGGCGTGCATCGGCGGCGGCTCGAACGCGATCGGTCTGTTCCGCGCCTTCATTCCGGACCACGAGGTCGCGCTCTACGGGGTGGAAGCGGCGGGCGAAGGCGTCGACACCGGGCGCCATGCCGCTACCCTCACGGCGGGGCGCATCGGCGTGCTGCACGGCGCGCGCACCCGCGTGCTCGCCGACGACGACGGCCAGATCCTCGAAGCGCACTCCATCAGCGCCGGCCTCGACTATCCCGGCGTGGGTCCCGAGCACGCCGCGCTAGCGCAGTCCGGACGCGCGGTGTACCTCACTGCCACCGACGCGGAGGCGCTCGCTGCTGCGGAGCTGGCCGCCCGGCGCGAGGGCATCATCGTGGCGCTGGAGACGGCGCACGCCTTCGCGCGCCTCGCGGATATCGCGCGCAGGGAGCGCGAGAGGTTGGGCCGCCCCGCGCGCCTCGTGCTGGGCCTGTCGGGGCGCGGCGACAAGGACCTCGCGACGCTCGTCCAGCGCCGGAAGTCGCCATGACGACCGAGCGCATCGACCGCTGCTTTACCCGGCTTCGAGAGCAGAAGCGGACCGCGCTCGTGGTCTATCTCACCATCGGCGATCCCTCGGTGGACGTGTCCATCGCGTGCGCCCTCGCGGCGCTCGAAGCCGGCGCCGACATCCTCGAGCTCGGCGTGCCCTTCAGCGATCCGACGGCGGACGGGCCTGTCATCGCCGCGGCCGCGCACCGCGCGATAGGGCAGGGTGGGTCGCTGCGCGCCGCCCTGCGCGTCGCCGCCGCCGTGCGCGGCAAGAGCGACGCGCCGCTGGTCCTGTTCAGCTACGTCAATCCCATCGTTGTTTTCGGCGAAGCGGAGCTGCCGCGCGCGGCCGTGGAGGCGGGGGCCGACGGTCTGCTCGTCGTCGATCTGCCGCCGGAAGAGGGACGCGAGCTGCGGGACGCGGCCGACACCGCTGGGCTCTCCATCATCCCGCTGGTTGCACCGACCACCGATCGCCATCGCGAGCCACGGGTGCTGTCGCGCGCCTCGGGCTTCGTCTACGCGGTGTCGCTCACCGGCATCACCGGATCGAAGCAGGCGCCGCTGGCGGAGGCAGGCCGGCGTGCCGCCGCGCTCCGCGAGCGCGCGGGCCTGCCCGTCGTGGTGGGTTTCGGCATCGACACGGCCGAAAAGGCGCGGAGCGTTGCCGCCGCAGGCGTCGACGGCGTGGTGGTCGGCACCGCGGTCGTCAAGGCCATTGCCGCTGCGAGCGATCCGTCCGGCGCCGTCCGCGATCTCGTAGGCGAGCTCCGCCGCGGCCTGGACGGCGCGCGCTAGCTCGCCTCGTCGGGCTCTTCGAGCGGCACGGCGAACTGGTTCACGCTGATTCCGAGCGGCGTGGTCTCGACGATGGTCGCGTGCGCAAAGTCGCCCCCCGGCGCCTCGCCCACCGAGCCCACGTTGACGATGCGTACCTCGTCGAGCTGGCGGTCGAAGGCCACGTGACTGCCCCCGCATATGATCAGGTCGCCGGGCTCGTCTCCCAGCAGGGCGAGCATGTCCTCGTCCTCCATGTCGAACGTGAACGGCTCGGTCGGGTCGCCCGGCGAGCCGTGCACGACCACCATCGTGTCGCCGGACTCGACCGGCAGGCTCGCCAGCGGCGGCAACTTGCCCAGGCGCGCGACGATGATCTCGCCCAGCTCGTTGTGCACCTGCCGGAGCCGCTCGATACGCTCGCGCTCCACCTCGGAGGTGGCGCTCAGCTTGTTCGGGTCCACGCGGGCCAGCGCCTTGTCGCCGAGCCCCTGTACGCACAGCGCCCGGTGCCCGACCAGCGTCTTCCACACGGCGAGCGGCTCCGGGCCCGGGAAACACAGATCCCCGCACACCACGAGCTGATCCCAGCCGCGTAGATCGGCGGTGGCGAGCACGGCATCGAGCGCGCGGGCGTGCCCGTGGATATCCGAGATACACAGAAATCGCATCCCCCCGGAGTCCTACCTCGAAACCCCCTGGAGCGGTATACCGGACGCAGATGGTTGGCGATATCGACCCGCTCGCCGCCGGGGAGCTCCGCGACCAGGCGCGGCACATCGATTCCGGGCGCGCCGAGGTGCTGGAGCGGGAGCTGCCCGATCGTCCGGGTCGGGAGCTGTCGGTGCTGCTGGGGACCGCCTTTCCGCCGCTCGCCCCGGCGCTCGACTGGCAGCATGCGGCCGTCGAGCGGATCGCCCAGGAAGGCTGGCGCGTGGAACGCCAGCGAGGGGACCTGCTTTCGCGGCTGCTGGCGCGGGTGGGCGATCTGTCCGACGAATCGAGCGTCGGGATGAACCTGCGCCGCGCGGTCCACGAGGAGAAGCTGCGCATCGCGCTGCGCGAGCTTCTGCCGCGCAACCAGGGGGGCGCCAGCGTGGACGTGACCGCCCACGAGCTCGGCGACCTGGCCGACGCGGCCTTGGAGGTCGCGCTGGCAGAAGCCGACCGGGCGATCGCCGAACGCTTCGGCCCACCCCTGAAGAGCGACGGGCAGCGCTCCGGGATTGTCGTTCTTGGCATGGGAAAGCTCGGGGGCCTCGAGCTCAATGCCGGCTCCGACGTGGACGTGATCTTCATCTACGACACGGACGACGGCGGGAGCGAGCTGCCGCTGCATGACCACTGGAGCCGGGTCGTGCGGCGCACGGTTGCCACGCTCGACACGCCGACCGCGGACGGGATGGTGTGGCGCGTCGATCTCAGGCTGCGCCCAGAAGGCTCGCAGGGCGCCATCGTCAACTCCGTAGCCGCGGCCGAGCGCTACTACGAGACCTGGGGACGGCTGTGGGAGCGGGCGGCGATGCTGCGCGCGCGGCCGAGTGCCGGCAGCCAGGAGCTCGGCGCGCAGCTCGAGCGCGAGGTCATCCTGCCCTTTGTCTACCGACACGGGGTCGATCCAACGATCGCCACCGCGCTGGCGGAGCTGGTGCAGCGTTCCCGCGCCGAGCTCAGCAGCGCGCCCGACCGCGATCTGAAGCTCGGTCCGGGCGGCATCCGCGAAGCCGAGTTCTTCATCCAGTCGTTGCAGCTCATCTGGGGCGGGCGCGAGCCGAGCCTGCGCGTGACTGGATCACTTGCGGCTCTCGAACGGCTGCAGAGTCGCGGCCTGGTCACCGATCGCGAAGCGCGTTCCATCGCCGAGGCGTATCTGCTCCTGCGCCGGGTGGAGCACCGGGTGCAGTGGATGAGCGGCATCCAGACCCACCTCGTGCCCGCGGATCCGGACGAGCTCGGACGCCTGGCGCGCAGCCTCGGCTTCGAACACGCCGCCGGGCTCGAAGCCGGGCTCGCGCGCGCTCGCGAAGCGGTGCACGAGCTGTTCGCGGCCCTGGCGCCCGCCGCGCCCCGTCCGCTGCCGCGTTACCATGCGCTGATCGCGCAGATCGAGCGCGAAGACGCCGAGCTGGCTGGCACCTCGGAGCGGCTGTTCGGCAGCCCGGAGGTTGGCGAGCACCTCGCCGCGCTCACTCGCCGCCCGGACGGACTCCTGGGCGAGCTCACCCGCGAGCGCTACCCCGATCTTGCCGATCAGTTGGTAGATGCGCTGGTCGAATCGCCCGATCCCGAACAAGCCGCGCGCTATCTGCGCTCCTTCTTCCAGCGCTTCGTCTCGCCCGCCTCCTACATCGCCGCGCTGGCCGGCGATCCGCGGGCACTGCATCGCCTGGCCACCGTGCTCGGGGCCAGCGCCTTCGTCGGCGAGGCCGTGGTCGGTCGACCCGATCTGGTCGACATCATCCTGTTCGGAGGCGGGCTGCCCGGTGACGCTCACGCCGCCGTGTCCACGGAGCTGGAGACCTGGAACCGGAGCGGCGCCGAGGAGTTCGACCGGCGCGATGCCTTCGTGGGCGCGCTGCGTCGCGCCAAGCGTCGGGTCATGGTGGAAGTCGCAGTCGCCGATCTAGCCGGCACCATAGAGACGCGCGACGCCACCCGCATTCTCTCCGAGCTCGCGGACGACATCGTCGAGCGCAGCGTGGAATACGAGCTCGCGGGCGACGTCGCGGGCCTGTCCGTCATCGCGGTCGGCAAACTCGGGGGCCGCGAGATCGGCTACGGCTCGGACCTGGACGTGCTCTTCATCTACGACCCCGCTGCCGCCCCCGCTGATCGGGATCCCGCCGAGCACTTCGTCCGGCATGCCCAGCGCATCATCCGCCTGGTCTCCGAACCGCACCCGTCAGGACCGGGCTACGAGCTCGACACGCGACTACGCCCCTCCGGCGCGCAGGGGCTGCTCGTCACGTCGCTCGCGTCCTTCGCGCGCTACCACGGCGTGCCGCTCGAGGGCGACAGCGCAGGTGCCGCACCGTCCGTGCTGTCTTCCGGAGCCGCGTGGGAGCGACAGGCGCTGCTGCGAGCGCGCGCCGCGGCCGGCGATCGGGCTCTCGGCGCACGCGTGATCGAGGTCGCGCATGTTGCCGCCTACGAGCGAGGCGCGCCGCCCGCCGAGGAGATACACCGGCTGCGCCTGCGCATGGAACGCGAGCTCGCCCGTGAACGCCCCGGCCGCTACGACCTCAAGACGGGCCACGGCGGATTGCTCGACATCGAGTTTTCGACGCAGTGGCTGCAGATGCGCTACGGCGCCGACCGCCGCGTGCGCACCACCGACACGCTCGAAGCGCTCGAAGCGCTCGGCACGCTCGGCTATCTGTTGCGGCAGCACTACGAGACGCTGCGCGATGGCTACACTTTCCTGCGGCGTCTGGAACAGCGCATCCACGTGCTCCACAGCACCGGCGCGCCCGTCATCGATGAACGGGCGCCCGGGCTGTCGCAGCTTGCACGCCGCATGGGCCTGACGAGCACCGCTCGCGAGAGTGCGCGGCAAGCGCTGATCACCCGCTACCGCGACGTCACGCACGCCATCCGCGCCGCCTATCTCGGTGTGCTCGGCGTGGAGTCGTAGCGGGGCGCGCGGGAGCGCCGTCGCGGAGCCGGGCGGCGGATCGGGCGCTGTCTCCGACGCGTGCTAGCCGCGGAGCAGCCGCGCGGCGTCGATGGCGCCGTAGGTGAAGATGATATCGGCGCCGGCGCGGCGCAGGCAGGTGAGGCTCTCGAGCAGGCAGCGGTCGTAGTCGATCCAGCCCTTCTCGGCCGCGGCGCGCAGCATCGCGTACTCGCCGCTGACGTGATAGGTCGCGACGGGCAGCTTGCTGTGGTCGCGCACGAAGCGCAGCACGTCGGCGTAGGGGAGGCCGGGCTTGACCATCAGCCAGTCGGCGCCCTCGTCCTCGTCGAGCGCGATCTCGCGCAGGCACTCTCGCACGTTGCCGGGGTCCATCTGGTACGTCTTCTTGTCGCCGGCCTTGGGTGCGGAGTCGAGCGCGTCGCGGAACGGGCCGTAGAACGCCGAGGCGTACTTCACCGAGTAGCTGCAGATGCCGACGTCGGTGTGGCCGGCTTCGTCGAGCGCCCGGCGGATGGCGCGCACGCGGCCGTCCATCATGTCCGACGGCGCGACAACGTCCGCGCCCGCGGCGGCTTGCGCGACGGCCATGGCGGCGAGGATCGGCAGGGTCACGTCGTTGTCGATGCGCCCGTCGATGACCACGCCGTCGTGGCCGTCGGAAGAATACGGATCGAGCGCCACGTCGGTGATTACGACGAGCTCCGGCAGCGCCTTCTTCAGCGCACGCACAGCGCGCTGCAGAAGGCCCTCGGGGTTCGTGCTCTCCTTGCCGTGCGGATCCTTGAATTTTTCGTCGAGCGCGGGGAAGAGCGCCACACCGGCGACGCCGAGCTCGTAGGCCTCCCGCGCCTTGTCGACGAGGCCATCGATACCGAGGCGGGCGTGGCCGGGCATCGAGGCGATCGGCTTCGGCTGCGCCGATTCGTGCACGAACATCGGCAGCACCAGATGCGCGGCAGAGAGCGAGGTTTCGCGCACGAGCCCCCGGACTCCGGGGCCGACACGGTTTCTTCGGGGGCGTTGATCCATGTCAGGAACCTAGATCAGCGCGGGCGGCACGCAAAGGGACCGAGCGCTGCCGGCTGAGGGGCGTCAGCCATCGTTCCGGCCGCGGTCGCGACCAGGTGCGGGACAAGACATCCGGAACATGGACGGCTATATTCCCCGCGTGGGCATCCTGTATCTGGCCGCGCTGATCCTCGGCGGCGGGACGATCCTCGTGCAGCTGTTCATGGGGCACGACGCGGACGCGGGCGCGGACGCGGATCTCGCGGCCGACGCGGACTTCGACGCCGACGCCGACGCGGACTTCGACGCCGACGCGGACATGGACCTGGCGGGCGGCCCCCACCTGGACGCCGTCCACGAAGCGGACGCCGACAGCGCCGGGTTCGCGGCGATCTTCCTGTCGTTGCGTTTCTACACGTTCGCGCTGCTCGCGTTCGGCATGGTCGGCACGCTGCTCTTCTACCTGCATCTGTCCTCGCCCGTGGTCACGCTGGTGGCTGCGCTGGCCATGGGGCTCGGCTCCGGCTTCATGGCATCGTGGGTGTTCCAGTCGCTCAAGCGTTCGGCGGTCAGCTCTGCCGCGCAGGAGGACGACGCGGTGGGGCAGGTGGGCAAGGTGCTCGTGCCCTGCGAACGCGGCGGCCATGCCAAGGTGCGGGTGGAGCTGCGCGGCCAGAGCATCGATTTCCTCGCCACCACCGACGACGAGGCATTGACCGACGGCGAGCTGGTGCTGGTGGAGCAGGTGGAAGGCGGGACGCTGCACGTCTCCAAGGCGCCGCCGGACTTCCTGTCCGGGCGGGGCGACAAGGGCTGAACTCCCGCGATTCCCGCGTATTGCCGCTTGATCGCGGACAACGCGATTCTTCGTACCCTGTCGTGGGCCCGTTGCCCTATCCTCGCCGCCATGCCGCAAGGGGTGCCGACGGAGTTCGGCTTTGGCGTCGACATGCAGACTGCCGTCCTGATCCTGGTCGGGGCGGTGGCGCTAGTTGTCCTGCTAGCGCTGCTGGTCTTTTTCATCTCCCGCTTCCTGGTCATCTGCAAGCCGAACGAGGTCATCGTGCTCAGCGGTCGCAAGCACCGGCTGAGCGACGGGTCCACGGTGGGCTACAAGGTGTTGCACGGGGGGCGCGGGTTCCGCATTCCGCTGCTCGAGGAAATCAACCGCATGGACATGCGGCTGCTCCCCGTGCAGGTGCAGGTGCAGAACGCCTACTCGAAGGGCGGCATCCCGCTCGGGGTGCACGCCATCGCGAACATCAAGGTCACGAGCAACGACATGTACATCAGGAACGCCATCGAGCGTTCGCTGTCGATGACGCCGCGGCAGATCGGCGCGGTCGCACAGCAGACGCTGGAAGGCGTGCTGCGCGAGGTGCTCGCCGAGCTGACGCCTGAAGAGGTCAACGAGGACCGGTTGAAGTTCGCGGACACCCTCGTGCGCTTCGCCAAGGACGACTTCGACAAGCTCGGCCTGGAGCTGGACGTGCTCAAGGTACAGAGCGTGGCCGACGACCAGGGCTATCTGAACAACCTCGGGCGCGCGCGCATCGCGCGCATGATCCGCGACGCGCAGAACGCCGAGAACGCCGGCAACCAGGCCATCGCCGAGGCGCAGGCCGAGCAACGGCAGCGCGCCGAGTCGGCGCAGAAGCAGGCCGAGGCGCAGGTGCTCACCAAGCGCAACGAGCTGCGCGCCGAGCTGGCCAAGCTCGAAGCGCAGGCCAAGGGCATCGAGAACGAAGCGGAAGTGGCGGCCGAGACGGCGCGCGCCGAGGCCGAACAGGAGCTGCAGGCGATGCGTGCGGAACTGGAGAAGCTCAGACTGCAGTGCGACGTGTTCCTGCCGGCGGAAGCCGCTCGCCTGGCGGCCGAGGCCCAGGCCCGCGCCGAAGCAGCGCCGGTGATGGAAAGCGGCAAGGCCAGCGCCGCGGCGCTCACCGCCGTGGCGCAGGAGTGGCAGGCGGCGGGGCGCGAGGGCCGCGATCTGTACGTCCTGCAGCACCTCAAGGAATTCGTGGAGGCCTCGGTGGCCCGCGTATCGCGGACCAAGATCGAAGAGCTAGCGGTCGTCGATGGCGGCGACGGCGCGAGCTACACGGGCGCGGTGGCCAGCTTCCCCTCGGCCGTCGCGGAGGTGCTCAAGGCGACAGGCAAGGCGATCGGAATCGACATGGCCGAGTTGCTCCGGACCGACCCGAAGGGAGTGGGCCGATGAACGTCATCGCTGTCCTGGCACTCACCGCGCTCGTCGTGGCCGTGGCGCTGGTGTTTACGATCAAGAAGCTGTTGTTCGTCTCGACGCCGAACGAGGCGCTTATCTTCAGCGGCTCGACGCGGCGGCTCGGCGAAAGGTCGGTCGGCTATCGTTTCGTGCGCGGCGGCCGTTCGATGCGCCGTCCCCTCATCGAGCGCGTGGACACGATGGACCTCAGCATGTTCACGGTCGAGGTCCACGTGACGGGCGCGTTCTCCAAGGGCGGCATTCCGCTGACCATCCAGGGCGTGGCCAACGTGAAGCTGCCGGGCGAGGAGCCGCTCATGACGAATGCGGTGGAGCGCTTTCTCGGCCGCACGCGCGAGGAGATCTACTTCATCGCCAAGGAGACGCTCGAGGGCAACCTGCGCGGCGTGCTGGCGAGCCTCACGCCTGAAGAGGTGAACGAGGACAAGATGCGCTTCGCGCACACCCTGCTGGAAGAAGCCGAGCACGACATGAGCCGCATGGGGCTCGTGCTCGACACGCTCAAGATCCAGAACGTCACCGACGAGGTGAACTACCTCTCCAGTATCGGTCGCATCCGCGGCGCCAAGCTCAACATGGAGTCCGCCGTTGCCGAGGCGGGGGCGCGTGCCGATGCCTCGGTGCAGCAGGCCAGCAACTGGGCCGCCAGCGAGGTGGCAAAGACCGCCGCGGATCTGAAAATCGCCCAGCAGGAGACCGCCAAGCGCATTGCGGACGCCCAGAGCCGCCGCGAGGCGATGATCCAGGAGGCGCGAGGGCAGGTCTCGGCGCAGGTCGCCCAGGTCAAAGCGGAGATCGATCGCCAGAAGGCCCGCGCGCCCCAGGAGAAGAACCGTCTCGACGCCGACGTGGTGCAGCCGGCGCTCGCCAAACAACGCGCGGCGGAGGAAAAGGCGCGCGGCGATGCGGCGTCCACGGTCGAGCGCGGCAAGGCCGAGGCAGCGAGCTTGAAGAAGCTGATCGAGGCGTTCAAGGTCGGCGGCACGGGCTCCCGCGACGTGCTGGCGCTGCAGAACCTGCTGCCGCTGCTTACGTACATTTCCGGAGCCAACCAGCAGCTCAAGATCGGCAAGCTCAGCGTGCTCCCGTCCCACGACACCGCCGGGTCGGAAGCGGCGCGCAAGGCGATCGGGGCGGCGGAACAGATCCGCGCGGCCACCGGGGTCGATCTGGGCGGCATCGCGCGCAAGCTCGGCGGCTAGCGTCCCCGGGCGCGGGCCCAGGCCGGTGCTACGCTATCCGCCTACGGGCACAGGCACGATGACGGAGGCTTCCGACACGGTTCCGTGAATACTTCGAGCGCCGTCGTTGTTCTCTTCGAGGTGCACCCGAGCGCCGACACAGGGGCAGGGGCTATCGAGTGAAGATCGCGAGGAAATTCACCTTGGCGCTGGCGCTGGCGGCGTTCGCGGTCCTGACCGTCCAGGCGGTGCTGCGCGAGCAGCGGGAGGTGTCGTTCTTCGAGGCGGACATGCAGCACGATCACCACGTGGTCGGGCGCGCGTTCGCGGCGGCCTTCACCTCGGCGTGGCAGCGCGCCGGCCACGCGGAGGCGCTCACGCTGCTGCACCGGGCCAACCGCGCGGAAAACCACGTCAAGCTGCGCTGGGTCTGGCTGGATCATCCGGCAAGCGCCGCGCGAAAGCCGCGGGCGCCCGGGGTCGACCGGAGCGCCATCGAGACGGGCCGGGACGTGACGCGCGTGGTCCGCGGCGAAGGCGGCGCGATGTACACCTACATTCCGCTGTCGCTCTCCGGCGCGGGGCACCCGAGCGCGCTGGAGCTGGCCGAGCCACTGGACGAGGAGAGCGGCTACATCCACAGCACCACCCTCCGCACGGTGGGCACGACGGTGATCCTCGGCCTCCTCTTCGTGGTTCTCGCCGTGCCGCTCGGCGGCTGGCTCGTCGGGCGACCGATGCACCGTTTGATCATGAAGGCGCGACGCATCGGCAGCGGAGATCTCACAGGCCCGCTCGTGCTCGACACGCACGACGAGCTCGGACAGCTCGCCGACGAGATGAACGCCATGAGCGAACAGCTCGCGCACGCGCAGCGTCGCATCATGGCGGAAGCCGGCGCGCGCATCGACGCGCTCTCGCAGCTGCGCCACGCCGATCGGCTCAATACGGTCGGCAAGCTGGCTTCGGGGATCGCCCACGAGCTGGGTTCCCCGCTCAACGTGGTGGCGGCGCGGGCCAAGATGATCGAGACCGGCAGCATCGAGGGCGAGGAGGCGCAGCATTCGGCGCGCATCATCGGCCAGCAGGCGCGGCGGATGACCGGTATCATCCGGCAGCTGCTGGAGTTCGCGCGGCCGCGCGGGCCGAAGAAGGCGCGCCACGACATCGCGCACATCGCGAAGGAAACACTCGAGATGTTGCAGCCGCTGGCGGACAAGCAGCGTGTGCGGATGTCCCTGGAACCCGCTGACTCCGGCACCGAGCTGTCATTCGACGAGGGGCAGATGAGCCAGGTGCTCACCAACCTGGTTGGCAATGCGATCCAGGCCATGCCCGACGGCGGAGCGCTCACTGTGCGTGTCTTCGGGCGTCGTGCGACGCCGCCGCCGGAGGTTGGCGGAGCGTCGGGGGACTACGTCTGCGTGTCGGTGGAGGACGAGGGCATCGGCATGACCGAGGAGGTGCGCTCGCGCATATTCGAGCCGTTCTTCACCACCAAGGACGTGGGCGAGGGGACCGGGCTTGGACTGTCCGTTTCGTACGGGATCGTGCGGGAGCATGGAGGCTGGGTGGAGGCCGAGAGCGAGCCAGGCAAGGGCTCGACGTTCACCATCTACATTCCGGCGCGGGCTGACAGCGTGAGGCCCGAGCAGCTCGAGGACGCACCCCGGCCGCGCCGTCTGGAGGGGCGTGCGTGAGGCAACCTGCCTCACCTACGACACCGTTGCCGCGCGGGACAGCATGAAATCACGAAGGTTCCGTGCTGTGGATAGCGGGCACGAGGCTTGCAAAGCACCGCTAGGGATATTCGCCACGCAAACTGAAGGGACGAATCCATGTCGAACCCGCCCTCCATCATGACCGCTCATGGCGAGACCATGAGCGAGCGCCCGGCGAACGTGTTGCTGGGCGAAGACGACCCGGAGCTCCGGAGCCTGTTGGCCGACATGCTGCGCCGCGACGGTCACGCAGTGACTGAAGCAAAGGATGGCGCCGAGCTGCTCGAGCACGTCGCTGGCACGCTGGACGACTCGGGCGAGCTTTCGACGGTCGACCTGATCGTGTCCGACATCCGCATGCCGGGCTGGACGGGCATGGAGATCCTCGAAAACCTCCGCCACGTCGACTGCTGGGCGCCCGTGATCCTGATCACGGCGTTCGGCGACCCGGACACGCACGAGATGGCGGGACGCCTGGGCGCGGTGGCGGTGTTCGACAAGCCGTTCGACATCGACGATCTGCGCACGGCCGTGCTGAACGCGCTGGCCCGGTCGCCGCAGGGGCCGCTGCAGGGGTGAGGGGGGCCAGATCCGGGGGATCTGGCGCCGCGGGGGCCGCGCATGATACGGGTGGCGCGTGACTCTGGATCCACAGACTGCTCCGAACATCGCCATCTTCTGCGACTTCGAGAACGTCGCCATCGGCGTTCGCGACGCCCACTACGATAGCTTCGACATCGAGCTGGTGATCGAGCGGCTGCTCGACAAGGGCAAGATCGTCGTCAAGAAGGCGTATGCCGACTGGGAACGCTACAAGGCGTCACGTAGGCCACTACACGAGGCGGCCTTCGAGCTGATCGAGATCCCCCACGTCTCGTACTCGGGGAAGAACTCCGCGGACATCCGCCTCGTCGTGGACGCGCTCGACCTCTGCTACACGAAGGCGCACGTCGACATGTTCGTGATCGTGTCGGGCGACAGCGATTTCTCACCGCTTGTCAGCAAGCTGCGCGAAAACGACAAGACGGTGATCGGGCTGGGCGTGAAGAACTCGAGCAGCGACCTCCTGATCGAGAACTGCGACGAGTTCATCTACTACGACGATCTCGTGCGCAACAAGCAGGGCGGTCGCAAGGGCGGCGCTCGTCGCGGCGCGCGTGCTGCGGACAAGGACAAGGACAAGGACAAGGACAAGGACAAGGACAAGGCGACCAAGGGCGCCGCCCGTCCCGCGAAGAGCACCCGCAAAGGCAAGGACAAGGAGCCCGACGACGACGCCACAGACGAGGAGGCGCGCAAGCTCGAGGGGCTGGATCTGGTGCTCGACACGGTCGACGCGCTGTTCCGCGAGCGCGACGACAATCTGTGGGGCTCGATGGTCAAGCAGACCCTCAAGCGCAAGAAGCCGACGTTCTCGGAAACCTTCCACGGCTACCGCACCTTCAACGAGCTTCTGGAGGACGCGCAGCGCCGCGGCCTGCTCGAGCTGCAGAAGGACGATAAGTCCGGCGGCTACATCATCCTGGCGTTCGGTCCCAAGGCGTAGTCGGTTCTACCCGCCCACCCGCTCCCGCCGTAGTGCACCTCGAGGGGGCTCACCGCCCCTCGAGCACCGCTCGCCGTTCCTCACGGTTTCGGGTGTGAAAGCACGAAGTCGATGACGTCGTCGCGCCAGGTGTCGTTGATGGCGGGGATGTGGCCTTCGCCCTGCATTGTCCAGAGCTCGGTGGTCGTGCCGTTCTTGCAGCCGTCGTAGCTCTCGACGGTCGTTTCCGCGCCGGGCTGGGCGTCGGTCAGGTCCAGCGGCGCGCCGCTCTTGGGGGTGGCGGAGCACCCGTCGAGCTTCGCCCAGTCGGCGACGCTCGTCTTCGCGCCGGGGTAGCTTGCGCCGGCGTCGGCGTCGCTGATGACGCCGCCGTCGTAGAGCACGGTCTGGTCGTCGCTGCCGTGGATCTGCAGGATGCTGACCGGCTCGCTGGGCTTGCACTTCGACACGTCGCTGTACATCGCGCCGGCCAGGCTGACGGCGGCGGCGATGGTGTCGGCATGATCGCAGGCCATGCGGTAGGCCATGAACGCGCCGTTGGAGTGCCCGACCACGAACACGCGCTTGGGGTCGATGTTGTAGATCGACTTGGCCTGGTCGATCAGGCTCTCGATGTAGGCGGAGTCGTCGACGCCGGTGTTTCCGAAGTCGCAGCAGGCGTCGGTGGCGTTCCAGAAGCGCTTGCCGCTCGAGTCCACGGTCCCGTCGGGGTACATGTAGATGAACCCCAACTTGTCGGCGCGCGCCTTGAACTGGAACAGCAGCTCCTGCGCGAGGCCGCTCGCACCGTAGCCGTGCAGGAGGACCACTAGCGGGGTTGGCTTGGAAGGGTCGTAGCTGGCCGGCACGTAGGGCTTGACCGGCCGGTCGCCTCCGAGCGGCCCGGCGTCGGGAACGGTGGTCTGGTGCTGGCCCGTCGTCCGGCCCCTTCGACGAGCAGGCGGCCGGAAGCAGGCACAGGGCGACACAGAGTGCGAGGCGACGCATGTCCGGCATCTTGCCACCGTCGCCGCTCCGGGCGCCAGCTCAGGCGCGCGCGCGGGCAGGACGGCGAGGCGACTTCTCCCTTGGCGCCGGTGCCGTGCGGATCCCGAGGAAATCGCAGGAACTCCCGCGAGGTCTGCGCGGCTTTGCCCTGACGCCGCCGCCGCCGCTGCAGCCGGTTCCACTCGGCCACTTTCTGCTGGTAGTCGTCGGTGGCCGCGTCGTACCGCTCGTGCAGTTGTCGCATCGCGTCCACGTCGTTCTGTCCGTCGAGCTCGTACGGACACTCGGTGGCCTCGATCAGCTTCAGACGCCGGAGCGTTCCGTCGCGCTTGAATGTGGGGTCGAAGGGGAACGCGCGGCAGCCGAGCGGACGGATCGAGTAGATGGTGCAGCGGTCGTCGGAGCCCAGATAGCGGCAGCCGCCGCGCCCCTGGCGCATCGTCATGATGCGCTTGCCCTGCCTGAGCATGACGAAGGCCTCCGGCTCGTCGTCCATGTCGATGGCGTTCCTGTCCACCCAGCGGATGATGTCCGTTGCGGCGTGCGCCCGTGCCCTTCATGATGCGTTTCACATCGGCGTCGGTCAGCGGGAGGATCGGGTCCTTGCAGCAGTTGCCACACTGCGTGCAGCGGAACTTGAGGCAGCGAAAGTCCGGTAGGCACGGGGCGCTCATAACAGATCAACCGGCGGCCGCCCAGCCCGGAAACGCGCCTGAAACCAGCCACTCCAGAGCCCCATGGACGGCCTGCGCAGCGGCGCAGGATGTGCGACACTATCCGCGGATGTCGCTCAAGATCGACCAGGACCATTCGAGGTTCCGCAACATTGTCCGCGGCAAGATCCGGCAGAACCTCCGCCGCTACATCTCGCAGGGCGAGATGCTCGGTCGCAAGGGAAAGGACGTTGTCTCGATCCCGATCCCGCAGATCGACATTCCCCGCTTCACCTTCGGCGAGAAGCAGAGCGGCGGCGTCGGCCAGGGCGATGGCGAGGTCGGCGATCCGATCGGCGGCGAAGAGGGAGATCAGGAAGGCGCCGGACAGGCGGGGGAGGACGCCGGCGAGCACGTGCTCGAAGTCGACGTTACGCTCGACGAGCTGGCCGATATCCTCGGCGAAGAGCTGGAGCTGCCCGACATCGAGAACAAGGGCAAGAGCCGCATCATCAGCGCCAAGGACCGCTATACCGGCATCCGCCGCGTGGGGCCGGAGTCGCTCCAGCATTTCAAGCGGACCTACAAGGAAGCGCTGCGCCGCGCCATCGCCAGCGGCGTCTACGATCCGGGGCGCCCTCTGGTCGTGCCCCAGCACGAGGACAAGCGCTTCCGTTCGTGGAAGGAGGACCTCGAGCCGGTCGCCAACGCCGTCATCATCTACATGATGGACGTGTCGGGCTCCATGGGCGACGAGCAGAAGGAGATCGTGCGTATCGAGAGCTTCTGGATCGATACCTGGCTGAGCCGCCAGTACAAGGGGCTGGAGAGCCGCTACATCATCCACGACGCTGTTGCCCGCGAAGTGGACCGGGAGACGTTCTTCCGCACGCGCGAATCGGGCGGGACGATGATCTCCAGCGCCTACAAGCTGGCGGCCGACCTCGTCGACCAGCACTATCCGGCCGGCGAGTGGAACATCTACCCGTTCCACTTCTCGGATGGGGACAACTGGTCGATGGACGACACGCTCTCGTGCATCGAGATCCTCAAGCAGCAGATCCTGCCGGCGGTGAACATGTTTGCCTATGGCCAGGTCGAGAGCCCCTACGGCTCCGGGCAGTTCATCAAGGATCTGCGTGAGCACTTCGGGCAGGACGACCGCGTCATTACCAGCGAGATCCGCGATCGCGACGCCATCGTGAACAGCATCAAGGATTTCCTCGGCAAGGGTAAGTAATGGCATTCGCGCCGCGCATGGGCCTCCCGAGATACCTGCGGGTCGAGCAGGACAAGGTCGAGAAGATCGCCCGCGAGTACGGGCTGGACTTCTTTCCGACCATCTTCGAGATGCTGGCCTACGATCAGATGAACGAGATCGCGGCCTACGGCGGCTTTCCGAACCGCTATCCGCACTGGCGCTACGGCATGGAGTACGAGCGCCTCAGCAAGAGCTACGAGTACGGCCTCTCGAAGATCTACGAGATGGTCATCAACAACAACCCCTCCTACGCCTACCTGCTGGAGGGCAACAGCCTGACGGATCAGAAGCTTGTGATGTGCCACGTGTACGGACACGTGGACTTCTTCAAGAACAACTTCACGTTCAAGGTGACGGATCTGGACGCGTCGGGTCACGTCGTCGACCCGATGCGGCAACGCGAGGGCGCCTACGAGCCCAACCGCAAGTGGATCGACAAGATGGCGAACCACGGCGCAGCCGTGCGCCGCATTGTCGATCGCCACGGCATTGCGAAGGTCGAGGAGTTCATCGATGTGTGCCTTTCGGTAGAAAACCTCATCGATCCGTGGTCGCGCTTCGTTCGCCGCAGCCGCGACGTCGAGGTCGAAGAGGAGCCGAGCGCCATCGAGGTCCCGCGCATGCGCGCGAAGGACTACATGGACGACTACATCAACCCCGAGGAGTACCTCGAGGAGCAGAAGAAGAAGATCGAGGCGGAGCGCGAGCAGGCCAAGCGCTTCCCGGCGCAGGCCGAGCAGGACGTGTTGCGCTTCCTGCTCGACCACGGGCCGCTTGAACGCTGGGAGCGTGCGATTCTCGCCATCGTGCGCGAGGAGGCCTACTACTTCGTTCCGCAGATGCAGACGAAGGTGATGAACGAGGGCTGGGCCTCGTACTGGCACTCCAAGCTCATGACCGAGCGGGTTGCCGACTGGAGCGAAATCGTCGACTACGCCGAGAACAACGCGGGCGTGATGTCCACGGCCGGCGGGCGGCTGAACCCCTACAAGCTGGGCGTCGAGCTCTACCGGAGCATCGAGGAGCGCTGGAACAAGGGCCAGTTCGGTCGCGAGTGGGAAGAGTGCAACGACCTCGACGAGAAGCGGAACTGGGACCTCAGGCTGGGGCTCGGACGCGAGAAGATCTTCGAGGTGCGCGCGCTGTACAACGACGTGACCTTCATCGACGAGTTCTTGACGCCGGAGTTCGCGCTAGAGCACGGCTTTTTCACCTACGGCTGGTCGAATCGCAACGAGCGCTACGAGATCATGTCGCGCGAGTTTGCGCAGATCAAAGAGAAGCTGCTCTTCCAGCTGACCAACTTCGGCAACCCGTTCATCTACGTCGAGGACGGCAACCACGACAACCGCGGCGAGCTCCTGCTCAAGCACGATCACCGCGGAGTGGATCTGCGCGGCGACTATGCGCGCGAGACGCTGAAGGCGCTGGTGCGGTTGTGGAAGCGGCCGGTGTGCATCAGCACGCTTTTCGAAGGGAAGAAGGTGCTCCTGCGCTTCGACGGCAAGGAGCACACGGTGGAGCAGTGACGCGGAGCCGCCGCGGCTCCGTTGCGGCGCTCTGTGCGCTGCTCTTGTCGGGGTGTACGGGGCAGGGCGGAGCTCTGGCGCCGCCGCGGGCTATGGCGCCCGCGCCCGCGCCGGCGCCGTATCCGGTTGCCGCGACCTCGACCGGCAGATCGACGGCGCCGCCCGTCTGCGCGCCAGGCGGAACGCCGGGGCCGGATGGCGGCTGCGCACCTCCCATCGTCTCGACGGACGCGGGGACGCCGGCCCCATCGGCGCCCAGCCAGCCCAAGCCGAAGCCGGGCAGCGTGTCCGGCGGGCTCGCGCGCGGCACCGGCACCGCGGAGGACCGCGAGCTACTCGCCGGCGACAAGGCGTTCAATCTGGACGACCTCAAGGCCGCGCGGGCGCACTACGAAAGGGCCCGCGCGCTATCGCCGAAAGATCCCGCGGCGCTCATCGGGCTGTCGCGCGTTGCGCTGGAGGCGTCGGGCGTCGCGACCGACTACGCCGCGGCACCGAAGGACCGGCGCATCGAAGCGATCCTGCGCCGGCTCGACGCCGCGTTGCGCCTCGACAAGGACTACGGTCCGGCACACGTGCAGCGCGGGCGCGTGCTCTTGATCCTGGGGCGCGCGCCGGATGCGCTCGCGTCGCTGCAGCGCGGCGTGGAGCTGATGCCGCGCGATGCCGAGGCGCACTCGGCGCTCGCAGTGGGGCTGCTCGCAACGGGGAAGGCGAAGCAGGCGCTGGAGCACTTCCACACGGCCTCCCAGCTCGATCCGGACAATCCTGACCGGCTCACGAACCTCGGCACCGCGTACATGATGCGCGGGCGCGTCGCGGACGCGATCGGCGCCTACAAGCGCGCGGTGGCGCTGGCGCCCGCCGACGCACGAGCGCACGGCGACCTCGGCACGGCGTACATCGCCGACGGCCGCGCGGACCACGCCTTGCCTGAATTGAAACGCGCCGTGCAGCTCGAGCCAGACCGCGCTACGTTCCTGTCGAACCTCGGCTACGCCTACCAGCAGCTTGGCAAGCTCGACCTGGCCGTTGCCACGGTGAAGAAGGCGCTCTCCAAGGACAGGAAGCTCGGCTCTGCCTGGATCAACCTCGGCACCGCGCTCGCGCGCCAGAAGAAGTACGACGAAGCCGAGCGCGCGTTCAAGAAGGCCCTTGCCCTCGACCCGAGCGACCCCCGCGCCAAGGCGAACCTGGCGGACTTGGCGGAGCTCAGGAAGAAGAACGGTGGCGCTGCGGGGAAGCGCCCTTCCTCGAAGTAGCCTCTGCTGTTGCGCCGCGCGCAGTGCTGGCTCATTCTGCCAGCGGGACGATGAAACGCCGCGATTCGATTGCCACAACGGTGTTGCTGGGCGTCGCGCTCCTGGCTTCCGCATGCAGCAGCTCCGACTTCTCGGCAGCAGGCGCAGCAGGTGCAGCAGGCAGCGGCGGCGCGGCCGGGGGGGCCGCAGGCGCCGGAGGCAGCGACGCCGGGGTCTCCTGCCCGGCCTGTGGCGATGGCGAGTACTGCCAGGTTGCCACGGGGAAATGTGTCGGCTGTGGCGACCTGTCGGAGCTGTCCTTCGGTCCACCGGAGGCGCTGACCGCGATAAACCAGAACCCGGCAGGCGGGCTGCGGTTTCCGCGCGTAGCCGGTCCGAACGGCGATGCGCTGGTGTACGTGGCGGACAACAACACGATGACACCGCCCGGGCACCAGATCTGGTTCGCGGCGAACCCCGACAGCGATCGGGGTGCCAGGGTCAGCGATTCGGCCGTTTCTGCGAGTGGACCGCTGTACGTCAAGTTCGACTTCGTGGCGAGCACGACTTCGCATTTCCTCTACGACCGCGTGAAGGCGGATGGACAGTCCACGGGCGAGCGCGATCTGTACGCCACGGAGGTGGGGCCTGGATCCATCCAGCCTTCCGGCGGGCTGCCCGGGCCGTTCAATGGCACAAGCGGAGCCGACGACTACAGCATTGCCGTGGCGCCGGATGTGCACCGCGCCTGGTGGATGAGCGACCGCGGCGGTGCGGGGCGCCGGCTTGTCTCGTTCGCCTGGGCTCCAGTGGGCGCCCCGCAGCCCGTCGACCTGAACGTCCGGGTGGATCCTCAGCACACCTGCACGCGCGCGGGCGACGACGCGACGCCGTGGGTCACGCCGGACGGCAAGCTGATGCTGTTCAGCGCGACGCGACTCGCGGTGGGGTGTCATCCCGCCGACAGCGGCAAGCGCGGCCTGTTCCGCATCGAGCTGGACCCCACCAGCGGTCGTCCGAGCTTCGGTGCGGTGGGCGAGCCGCTCGCTTCGCTCGTGCACAATGGCGTGGACCAGACCGATCCGAGCCTGTCGCCCGACCTCTGCACGCTGTACTACGCGGCCGACGACGGCACGGGTTTCAAGCTGTATCGTGCTCCCCGGCGCTGACAGCCGCAGGCTCGCCGCACTGGTGTCGGCACTGGTGCTCGGTGCATGCACCCGCTGCGCGCCCCGCGAGCAGCACGTTGCCGGCAAGCGCCCGGTCGCTGCACAGGCGTTCTCTGCGCCCGCTCTTTCTGCGGAGCTGCCGCGCGATGCGGGAGACGCGCACGCAGCCGCGGATGCGCAGGCGGACGGAGCTGTGGAAGCCGCGCCCGCCCCGCGCGCGCTGGACCACGACGCCGTGAAAGCCCTGGTCGCCGACGCGCGCGCACGCAACAGCGCCGAATTGGTGATCCTGAAGGACGGCAAACTGGTCGGCGACTGGAGCTTCTCGAAGAGCCACGCGCCGATCCAGACCATGTCCATCACCAAGTCGGTGCTCGCGCTCGCAATCGGCTGCCTCGTCGATGCCGGGAAGCTCCACGTCGACGAGCCGGTCTACGACTTCTTCCCGAGCTGGAAGACGCCGCCCTACGAGGCAGTGACGCTCTACGACTTGCTCACGCACAGCTCGGGGCTCGAATGGGCGCGCTCGACACTGCCGATCTACCGGAGCCGGAGCTTCGTCGACATGACGCTCCGTTCGAAGCTCGTCCACAAGCCGGGCACCTGGTACCACTACTCCAATCGCGGAGCGAACCTTGTCAGCGGCATCGTGGGCAAGGCTAGCGGCATGCGCACGGACCGCTACGTCGACAAGGTGTTGTTCCGGCCGCTCGGCATCCATCGCTGGTGGTGGCAGCGCGATCGAGTCGGTCAGCCGCAGGGCATGGCCGGGCTCCACCTCCAGCCTCGCGACCTGGCGAAGATCGGCGAGCTAGTGCGGCTGGGTGGCAAGTACGATGGACAGCGCGTCGTGAGCTCGAAGTGGATCCATCGCGCGACGGCGGAGCCGGCGAAGGTGCAGCCGACCAGTCGCCGGCTGGGCCTTCTGTGGTGGCTGGTGCCCGCGTGGACGCGCATCACGGTGACCAAGGACGTGCTGGACGGATGGCGCAAGGCAGGGGTCGACGCGGCGTTCGTGGATCGAGCGCAGCCTCTTCTGGGCCGGACGTTCACTTCCACCCACGCGTTCCTCGACGCGCTCCGCAAGGCCTACGACGATCCGGAACTCGAAGGCTTCCGCAGGAACATCTGGAAGCAGGATCTGCCCGACGCGCACTTCGACCTCGGTCCCACGGTCGGCAGCTATTCGGAAGGGACGCTGGGGCAGTTCGTGGTCGTGCTGCCGCGGGACGGGCTCGTCGCGGTGCGCATGCGTCGCGCGCCGAAGCATGCGGTAGACCGCAACAATCCGCGGCTGGTCTTCGTCGACTTTGTCGAGCGCGTGCAGAGGCTGGTTCACTAAGCCGCTAGAATCAGCGGCGAAATTGCCTGAGAGCGTTGGGGCTTGACCGGCACGCCGGGCTCGGGCAAATACTTCGCACGCGAAACGTTTCTATGCGGAGTATTGCATGACCAGCAGCGCCTCCTCCGGGGCCGAGCCGTCCCCGCTGGCGCAGTCCGATCTCGACGCGATCGTCGAGGCGATCGTCTACCTCTACACGGAGTCCCGTCGCATCACGAAGGACCTTGCGGGTCGCTACGGACTGACCGGCCCCCAGCTCGCCGTCGTGAAGATGCTGGAGCCGGTGGGCAAACTGTCGCTTTCCGAGCTGTCGGAACGCATCCGCGCCCGCAACAGCACCGTAACCGGCATCATCGACCGCATGGAGCGCGAGGCGCTCGTGCTGCGCAAGCGCTCGAAAGAGGACCGACGTGTGGTCAACATCGAGCTGACCGACAAGGGGCGCGAGCTCGCGGCCGGGATCCCCGTGGAACCCGTCCAGATATTCCGGCGCGTGTTGGCGGAGCTGCCTCCGCGCGACGCGACCGACTTGAAGCGCATCCTCACCCGGCTCGCACATCGCGTCAGCGAGCTCGTCGAGGACTCACCCGACATCCCGTCCTGAGATCAGAGCCCGTGCGACGCCGTCGCGCGGGCAGGAGAAGAAGGGGAAGCATCATGTCCGACCAGAAAGTCGATCGAGATCCCGATCTGTGCGTCATCACGTGTGCGCTGACGGGCGTGCTCGCCAACCGCAAGCAGTGTCCGGGCATCCCGTACACGCCCGCCGAGCTCGGGGAAGAGGCGAAGCGCGCCTACGACGCCGGCGCCGCAGCCGTGCACATCCACGCGCGCAACGACGACGGCTCGCCCACGTTCTCGCCGGCGGTGTTTGCGAAGATCAAGGAGGAGGTGCAGAAGCGCTCCCCCATCATCCTGAACTTCTCGACGGGCACCATCATGGAGGACGTGACCGAGCAGTGCACGTACATCCGCGAGTCGAAGCCCGAGATCGCTGCCCTGAACATGGGCACGATGAACTACTCCAAGTACAGCAGGAGCCGGAAGCAGTTCGTCTTCGACATGGTGTTCCCGAACACCTACGAGAAGATCATCAAGCTGCTCGCGGCCATGAACGAGGCCGGCGTGAAGCCAGAGCTCGAGTGCTTCGACTCCGGTCACACCAACGGCGTGTGGCCGCTGGTCGACATGGGCGTGCTCAAGCCGCCGCTGCAGTACTCGTTCATCGTCAACGTGCTCGGCGGCATCCCGCCCACGGTGGAGTCGCTGCAGCTGCAGTCCAAGCTGGCCCAGCCCGGTTCGGAGTGGGAGGTCATCGGCATCTCGCACTGCCACTGGCGCATGCTGGCCACGGCGCTCGTGCTCGGTGGCAACATCCGCACTGGGCTCGAGGACCACCTGTATCTGCCCAATGGCGAGATGGCGAAATCCAACGGCGAGATGGTCGAGGTTGCCGAACGGCTGTGCCGCGACACCGGGCGCAAGCCGGCCACGGTGGAGCAGGCGCGGCAGATCCTCAACCTCCCGGCGGCGAGCTGAGCCATGCAAGAGCGCCCGTACCAGACGATCCTCGTCGCGGAAGACGATGGCGTCGCGACGATCACGCTCAACCGTCCCGAACGCAGGAACGCCATCGGCACGCAGATGACGAACGAGCTGTGCTGGGCACTCTCGGATGCGGCCGCGGCCGACAGCGTGCGCAGCATCGTCATCACCGGCGCGGGCAAGGCCTTCTGCGCCGGAGGCGACTTCTCGCAGATGACCGGTGGTGGCAGCGAGGAGAGCCTGCCCCCGAAGGGCGACTACAAGGATCTGCTTGTCGCGCTGTTCCACACCGTCAAGCCCGTGATCGCCCGCGTGAACGGTCACGCGATGGGCGGCGGGCTCGGGCTCGTCGCGTCGTGTACGTTCGCGGTGGCCTCGACGGAAGCGAAGCTCGGCACGCCGGAGATCAACGTCGGGCTGTTCCCCTTCATGATCATGGCGGTGCTCGAGCGCGTGATGCCGCGGCGGCGTCTGATGGAGATGATGCTGTCGGGCGAGCGGCTGACGGCGGAAGAAGCGGCGCGCGTGGGCCTCGTCAACAAGGCCGTCGCACCGGAGGAGCTCGATACGGCGGTGAAGGCCTACACCGACATGATCGCGTCGAAGAGCCCGAGCACCCTGCGCCTCGGGCTCGAAACCATCCGCGACACGCAGGAGCTCCGCTTCGAGGAGAAGCTGCCGCTGTTGAGTGAACGGCTCGGCCAGTGCCTATCGACCGACGACGCCCGCGAGGGCCTGATGGCGTTCCTCGAGAAGCGAAAGCCGAACTGGACCGGGCGCTAGACCGCGCCAATCCGGGAGGACGAACATGAACATGCGCGAGCTGGTGGAGGATCTCGAGGCGCGGCGCGAGAAGATCCGGCAGATGGGCGGCTCGGCGCGGGTCGACAAGCAGCACTCGCGCGGCAAGCTGACCGCACGCGAGCGTATGGCCGAGTTCTACGACGATGGGGCGTGGTTCGAGGTCGGGCTGCACGGCCGCGCCATGGGCGCCGCCGGCGAGAAGGACGACACACCGGCCGACGGCGTGATCTGCGGCTTCGGCAAGGTGGACGGGCGCATGGTGTGCGCGGCCGCCTACGATTTCACGGTCAAGGGCGGCAGCATCGGCCAGACCGGCGAAGAGAAGGTGACGCGTCTGCGCTCGATGGCGCTCAAGGGGCGCTGGCCGATCGTGTGGTTCATCGACTCGGCTGGCGCGCGCATCGACCCGGGCGCGGGGCATCATGCGGACACGCTGTCGCTGTTTGCCGGCTCCGGGCATCTGTTTCGCGAGCAGGTCATCATGAGCGGCGTCGTGCCGCAGGTGGCCGCGATGGTCGGGCCGGGCGCGGCCGGGACGGCGTACATCCCGGGCCTCGCCGACTTCGTCCCGATGGTCAAGAACATCGGCTCCATGGCGCTCGGTGGCCCACCGCTGGTCAAGGCCGTGACCGGGCAGGAGATCGACGAGCAGGAGCTCGGCGGCTCGAAGGTGCACACGAAGACCAGCGGCGTCGGTGATGCCGAGGCGAAGGACGATCACGAGTGCATCGCGATGGTCAAACGCTACCTGTCGTACATGCCCTCCAACTGCGACGAGACGCCGCCGGTCCGGCCTTGTGACGATCCGCTCGAGCGCCGCGAGGAGTCGCTGCTCGATCTGCTGCCGGAGAGCACACGCCAGGCCTTCGACATGTACAAGCTGATCGAGGCCATCGTCGACCACGGCGAGTATCTCGACATCAAGCCGAAATTCGGCCGGAGCATCATCACCTGCCTGGCTCGCGTCGGCGGGCGGCCGGTCGGCATCGTCGCCAGTCAGCCGAAGCAGCTCGGCGCCGTGCTGGAAAACGACTCGAGCGACAAGGCGGCGAAGTTCATCCAGATCTGCGACGCCTTCAACGTGCCGCTGCTCTTTCTGGAGGACGTGCCGGGGTTCATGGTCGGCTCCAAGGTGGAGCACGCGGGGATCATCCGCCACGGCGCGAAGTTCCTGCACGCGATGAGCGCGGCCACTGTGCCGAAGATCACCGTGATCGTGCGCAAGGCGTACGGCGCGGGCTACTACGTGATGTGCGGCCGTGCCTACGAGCCGGATCTGATCGTCGCCTGGCCGGGCGCCGAGGTCAGCGTCATGGGTGCCGAGGGCATGGTCGGCATTGCCGGTCGCAAGCTCTTCGGCGGCGCCGAGCCGGATCCCGAGGTGAAGAAGACGATAGTCGACATGATCCAGAAGAACATCGACATCTACAAGGTCGGTGGCTGGGGTCTGGTCGACGACATCATCGACCCACGCGACACGCGACGCGTTGTCGCCTGGGGCCTCGAGCTAGCCGCCCACAAGCACGTCGAACGCCCCGCGAAGAAGCGCGGCATCCTGCCGGTGTAGCGCTCAGCCGAAGGTGCTGCCGTTCCAGCCCCAGAGGTGGGGCGATACGTCCGTGAAGTCGATGTAGATGCGGTCGGGCGCGACGCCGAGCGCCTTGGAGAGCCGTTCGCAGAAATCGGCGCTCATCGTCTCCGTTCGCACGGGCTCCATGCGGCCGATGCTCTTGACCTCGACGAGGCACGTGGGTTCGTCGCTTCCTCCGAACGTCATGCGCGTGCGCGGCACGAGGCACGTCATGACGTACGTCTCGGGCTTGCCCGTATGCTGGGCGAGGCGCGCCGACAGATCCTTGAGCAGGGAGTCGGCGGCTTCAGGGGCCGGCGGCTCGGCGGATGTGAACACGTTGATGAGCGGCATGGCCGCCATGCTGCGGTCCTGCGCGTCGCCGCGCAAGGGGCGATCAGTGCTTCAGCGGTCCATCGCAGAGCCACTCGCAGCCGCAGACGACCAGATGCTGACCCCCATCGTTGCAGGCGTCCTGGAAAGCCGCGCTGGTCTCGGGCGGAGTGCAGTCCTTCTGCGCGGGCGCGCAGGCCTTTTCGGCGCCGGAAGCGTCGTAGTAGTTCTTGTTCGCACCGACCTTGCCCGAGCAGTACTCGGCACAGCCGCAGCGCCGGATCTGGAAGCCGCCGAGCCTGCAGCGGTCTGTGAAATCCGGATCGGTGTGCGACTCCGGGCAGTCGGCCCGCGGTGGCGCGCAGGTCGTCGCCGCGCCGCTCGCGTCGAACACCGTTGCGCCCTCCACGGCGGCGAGCGGCGTGGAGCTGGGCGCGGGCGGCGGCGTGGCGGGCGGCGGCTGCGACTTGGCGGGCGCCCCGCAGCCGCCGAGCAGCAACACCAACAGTGCGGGCGGGAGCCTCATGCGGCGAGCGTATCACCACTGCCCCGAGTTCTGTGCTTGACGCGGGTCACCGGCTTGGCATCTTGGTTCCGCCCCCGTGAACGAGCGCGTCGAACCGCAGGATGGTGCTCTCGCCGCGCGCCTTTCTACGCGCGAGCGGCGGATCGCTGCCGCTCTGGCCGAGGCCGTGATGCCACCTGGTGCGGGTCTGCCCGGCGGCGGCCCGGAGACGGTCGATCGGCTCGAGCGCTTCGCGCTGGCGTCCGGACTGGAGTTCTTCAAAGCCCTCCGCGCGGGCCTGTGGGCCGCCGAGGGCTGGACCGTGCCGCGCTACGGCCGCCCGTTGAGCCGCCTGCCGTTCGAACGTCCGGCTCGCTGCGGTCGACGCCTGGAGCCGCCACTCGTCGCGCTACGTGCGCTGGCTCCTGCGCGGCATCGTCACGCCACTGAAGGCGGCGCATTTCGACAGCCCCGACCTGTTCGCACACGTGGGCTGCGGCTACGGCGTGGAGCCGCCGAAGAGCGTCGAGCCCGAGCGCTTCATGCAGCAGGTCACGGCGGGCCGTGACGTCGACGAGGATCTCGGATCTGGAGTGCGAGGTCGTGGTCGTGGGCACGGGCGCCGGCGGCGCAGCAACGGCCTTCGAGCTGGCGCAGCGTGGCCGTGCGGTGCTCATGCTCGAGGCCGGTGACTATCATCGTCGCGACGAGTTCCTCGGGCGGGCCAGCGCGTCGTACCGGCGGATGTATCTGGGGCGTGGCACCACGGTCGCGCTCGGTAACATCTCGACCCCGGTGTGGGCGGGACGCAGCGTCGGCGGCAGTACCACGATCAACTCCGGCACCTGCTACCGCGCGCCGCCACGGACGCTCCGGCGCTGGGCCGATCGCTACGGTCTGGGCATGCTGTCTGCGGAAGCGCTGGCGCCGTACTACGAGCGGGTCGAGACCATGCTGGGCGTCGAGGAAGCGCCGGCAGCGCACCTGGGTGGCCCCGCGCGCGTGATCGCCCGCGGCGCGGAGCTGATGCAGCTGTCGCATCATCCGCTTCGCCGCAACGCGCCGGGCTGCGACGGCCAGGGCGTGTGCTGTTTCGGCTGCCCCACTGGCGCCAAGCGCTCCACCGACGTGAGCTATGTGCCGGAAGCGCTGAAGCGAGGCGCGCAGCTCATCACCGGCGCAGAGGTCGAGCGCGTCGACGTGAGCGGCGGCCGCGCGCGCGGCGTCAGCGCGCGGCTCTCGTCCGGGCGGCGCCTGGTGGTGCGCGCCTCGGCCGTGGTGGTCGCCGGCGGCGCGCTGATGACGCCCCTGCTGCTCGCGCGCAGCGACGTGTGCACCTCGTCCGGCTGGCTCGGCCGGAACCTGTCGATCCATCCCGCCGGCAAGGTGATGGCGCTGTTCGGCGAGCGCATCGACATGTCCCGCGGCATCCCGCAGAGCTACGCCATCGACCACTACGCCGACGAGGGTCTGATGTTCGAGGGCGGTTCGACTCCGCTCGACGTGACCGCCCTGGGCGTGCCCTGGGTCGGGCGGCGCTTCATGGAGCTGATGGATCGCTTCATGAACATTGCCCAGTTCGGCTTCATGATCCAGGACACCGGCCGCGGCGCCGTGCGCGCGGGACCCGGCGGTCTGCCGCTCATCACCTACAACCTGAGTCGGCTCGATACCGCGCGCATGCAGCGCGGCTTCGAGATCCTCAGCGAGGTGTTCCTGCGCGCGGGCGCCGAGCGTGTGCTGCCGATGATCATGGGCTGCGACGAGATCTTGAGCGAGGCGGCTCTCGCGCGCATGCGCCGGATGAAGATGTCCCCGGGAGACTTCGAGGTCACCGCCTACCATCCGCTCGGCACCTGCCGCCTGGGCACGGATCGGGAACGATCCTGCGTCGATCCCGATCACGAGGCGCACGACACGCCCGGCCTCTACGTTACCGACGGCAGCGCGGTGCCCTCCTCGCTGGGCGTCAACCCGCAGATGACCATCATGGCGCTCGCGCTCCGCGCCGCGGAGATCATCGATTCGCGCCTCGACCGCATGCCGGCGTAGGGCGGGCGCCGGCTTGCGAGCTGGCGCGCGCGGGTGTAACCCGCCAGGACCATGGCGAAGGCGCTTTCCAGTGGCGACAAGGCTCCGGATTTCTCGCTGCCCACCCAGTCGGGCGAGACGTGGCAGCTATCGCGCGCCCTCGAGCAGGGCCCTGTGGTGCTGTATTTCTATCCGAAGGACGAGACGCCGGTGTGCACGGCGGAAGCCTGCCGCTTCCGCGACATGCACGAGGTGTTCGTCGGCAGCGGAGCGACGGTGGTGGGCGTCAGCCGCGATTCCGTCGAGTCCCACAAGAGCTTCGCAGGTCATCACGATCTTCCCTATCCGCTGCTCAGCGACCCGGACGGAACGGTGCGGAAGCTCTTCGGCGTGAAGAAGACACTCGGCTTGCTCGACGGCCGCGTGACCTTCGTGATCGACCAGCAGGGCATCATCCGGCACGCCTTCTCGTCCGCGCTCAACGCGAAAGCGCACGTGGAGCAGGCGCTCGCGACGATCAAGTCGCTCCCGGTCTAGCCGGCTCCACCGCGGGAGAAGTCACGCGTAGCGTCCCGGCGCGCCGGAGCCAAGCCCGCGTAGGGCCAAGAAGTCCCGTGAAATCAACAGCTTGCGAGCAAGGGCTGGCGGGAAGTGACTGCCGGTATCATAATCCTCCTATTCCGACCGGAATAGTAGGGAATAGGCCATGTACCATTTCACACCCTTCGCCTCGTTGCTCGGCGGTGCGCTCATCGGGCTTGCCGCGTCCGTTCTGATGCTGTTCACCGGTCGCGTCGCGGGCGTCACCGGGATCGCCGGCGGGCTGTTCCGACCGGTCCAGGGCGATCTGTCCTGGCGGCTGCTCTTCATCGCTGGCCTGGTTGCCGGCGGGGTCGTGCTGACGCTCGTGAGCCCCGCTGCGTTCCACGTGGGCATTGACCGTTCGCTCGGCGCGCTCGCTGTCGCTGGGCTGCTTGTGGGCTTTGGCGCGCGCCTCGGAAGCGGCTGCACCAGCGGCCACGGCGTATGCGGACTGAGCCGCCTCTCGCGCCGCTCGTTGGTGGCCACGCTGACGTTCATGGCCACTGGCGCGCTGTCGGTCTTCGTCGTGGTCCATCTGCTGGGAGGACGGCTGTGAAGCTTCGCCACGTCATCGTGTTCCTGTCGGGGGTCCTGTTTTCGCTGGGGCTCGGTATCGCCGGCATGACCCAACCGGCGAAAATCGTCGGCTTCCTCGATTTCACGGGGAGGTGGGACGCCAGCCTGGCGATAGCCATGGTGGGCGCGGTCACCGTGCATCTGATAAGCTACCGTCTGATCCGGCGCCGGCGAGCGCCGCTCCTGGCACCTGCGTTCGCCGTGCCCTCGTCCGACCGCATCGACGCCCGCCTTCTGGTGGGCGCGGCAGTGTTCGGATTGGGCTGGGGGCTCGCGGGCTACTGCCCCGGTCCCGCGTTCGTGTCCATCGCCACCGGCGGTCCGGTGCTCGTGCTGGTCGTCGGCATGCTGGGCGGGATGGCCCTCCACGAGGCGTGGCTCAGGGCACGCCGTCCAGCGCCCGGGCACGCCCCGGAACCAGCCGGGAAAGCGTCGCAGCGAACGCTCGAGATCGAGGTCACGCCGGGCGCATGACCGGCCCGCCCCGCGCGTGGATTCCGGGCCGCGTGTGATCTAGGCTCGGTGGCATGTTCGGCCGCTATCCTTCAGCTACCTTCGCTTCCCTGTTCGCTCTAGCCCTGGCCGCCACCCACTGCGCGGCAAGCGACGCCACCACCAATCAAGGCAGCGGCGCCTACGGCGGCTATGACGGCGGCGGCGCAAGTGCCGGGACCGGCGGCACGGCGGGCAGCGGCGGCTCGTCCGGTGGCTCGGCAGGTACCGACGCGGGAGGCGATGCGGCCGGCAGTGGCGGCACGGCGGGCAGCGGCGGCGCCGCCGGCACGGATGGCGGCACGGACGGTGCGGCGGGCAGCGGCGGCACGGCCGGCAACGGCGGCACGGCCGGCAGCGGCGGCACGGCCGGCAGCGGCGGCACGGCCGGCAGCGGCGGCACGGCCGGCAGTGGCGGTTCCGACGCCGGCGCGCCCTACACGCACACCATCACGATCGACGGCACGGACGACTTCTCCAACACCGGCGAGAAGTTCACGACCACCACGTCCAGCTACAACGCGTACATCACCTGGGACGCTTCCGCGCTCTACATCGGCTACGAAGGCTCGGACATCGGCACCACTGCGTCGGGCACCAAGTGGGTGTTCATCTACCTCGACACCGATCCGGGTTCGGGCACCGGCGCTACGACGGGCAAGACCTACAACACCGAGACGCCCCAGTTCCCTAGCGGCTTCGGTGCCGAGTACTACTACGCCTGGAAGACCGACGGCAGCTACGAGATCTACAGAAGCTTCTCCGGCTCCGTCTGGACGGACGTTACCGGGAGCGGCATCACGCACGCCAAGGGTGGCAACTTCATCGAGTTCAAGATCCCGCTCACGGCCGTCGGCAGCAAGCCCGCCAAGCTCGGCATTGTCACGTTGATGATGAACGAGCAGCCGAACCACGAAGCTTCCTATGCCGGTCTGTACAACGGCAGTTTCAGCGACGGCTACCAGGCTACGGTGCCCATCACGTACTACCTCCAGGCCGACTTCGCCTCGTCGCTGGATCCCAACGATCTGGCGAACCGCAAACCGTGAGCACCGCGCGCACCTGCTGCTAGAGTTATCAGCGTGTTCAAGCAGGATCTCATCAAGCGCGCCCTCGAACGCACCGCGGAGGCGGTCGCCAAGGCCCTTGGCCTCAAGAAGGAGGGCGAGCTCGAGGAAGCGCTCGCCGAGATCAACTCGGCGTACGACGAGCTCCTCAGGATCGACCGACGCACGTTCGACGTCGTCGACTCGCACACGCTGGCCGGTCTGATCGGGCCGGTGGAAAACCTCCGCTCCGTGGCCGAGCTGAGCCGCATCGAGGGGGAGATCCACGAGGCCGCGGGCCGCCCGAAGCTGGCGGCTGCCCGCTACCGGCGGGCGCTCGAGCTGATGCTGGAAGCGGACGAGAAGAAGCCGGTGGACGACGCCGGTCGCGCAGCAATTGCGGAGCTTGCTGCGCGCGTCCCCCGCGAACAGCTGATGCGCCGCTATCATCACCGGCTCGACTGAAATTTGTCGTCGGCCACGTGCCTCCAGCACGCGGTATGCACGCGTCGTGAGTCCAGAATCGTGATCCCCTGGCTGTTTCTGCTGGTGAGCCTGATCGGCGCCGCCTTCACCTTGAACGCGTTCATCCCAACGCGGGGCAGGGGATTCTTGTTCGTTCCGAGCTTCCTGGCGTCCTGGTTGACGATGGAGCTCGCGGGTCACCATCTCGTGTGGCAGGCCGCGGCCGCTGCGCTGCTCGTGTGGCTCGGCGCGCTGGCCGCGCTGCCCGGGTGGATCGGCCTCGGCATCACGCTGCTCTCGTGGGCCGGGCTCGTCGTGCTCCTGCTGCAGGGCCGCCGCTCGGCGCGCACGATGTACTCGGTGGTTGGGACCCTGGCCGGCGTCGGTCCCTGGCCAAAGGTGCCCTGGTGGTACGTGCTCTTGCCCTTCCCGCTGAGGACGGCCCGGGCTCGCGTGATCCGCGACGTGGTGTACGCGCGCGTTAGCGGACGGCGACTCAAGCTGGACGTGTTCCAGCCCCGTCGCGAAGGCGGGCGTCGTCCGGCGGTGCTGCAGATCCACGGCGGCGCCTGGGTGCTGGGCGACAAGAAGACCCAGGGCATCCCGCTTCTGACGCACCTGGCAGACAACGGCTGGGTGGGCTTCAACGTCAACTACCGTCTGAGCCCCGGGGCCACCTTTCCCGATCATCTCGTCGACCTGAAGCGCGCCCTCGCCTGGATCCGCGAGCACGCCGACGACTACGGCGTGGACCCGGGCTTCGTGGCGGTGACTGGAGGATCGGCGGGAGGCCACCTCACGGCGCTCATGGCGCTGACCGGGAACGACCCGGCGTACCAGCGCGGCTTCGAGGACGCGGACACCAGCGTGCAGGCGGCGGTGCCGTTCTACGGCATCTACGATTTCACGGACCGGCTGGGCACGCAGCAGCGCGAATTCAGAACGCGCTTGCTGCAGCCGCACATCATGAAGGCGTATTTCGCCGACGAGCCGGAGCGCTTCCACGAAGCGTCGCCGCTGGACCGCATCCACGCGGACGCGCCGCCCTTCCTCGTCGTGCACGGCAGCCGCGACACGCTGGCACCACTCGCGGACGCCCGATTGTTCGTAGAGCGGCTGCGCGCGATATCCCACGCTCCCGTGCTGTTCGCCGAGATATCCGGAGCGCAACACGCCTTCGACGTCTTCCCGTCACCGCGCGCCGTGCCCGTCATCGAGGGTGTCGAGCGCTTTCTCGATGCGGTCCACCGGGCATACCTGGACCGCCAGGCAGAGCCCGGGATACCGGTGTCTAGAGCCGCCGCGTCTTGAGTTGCGCCGCCGGGGCTACTGCGTCCCGTCGCCGCTCGCTGTCAGAGCCTGCGGCGACCCCGCCTTGCGTAGCCGACCGCTGTGGCGCTGGCCGCTGCGCGCGAGGATATCGGCGAGCAGCCAGATCCAGTTGACCCGGTGCGGCCCCGACAGCACGAGCTCCGCGTCCAGGTCATGCGCGCGGCGGACGCCATCGTCGTCGACCTGCGCACCGATCACGACAGCCGGCAGATCCACGCCCGAGCGGCGCAGCTCGCTGACCACATCGATGCCGTCGACGTACGGCGGGCGCAGGCTGGTGAGCAGACACTGGTAGCTGAGCTCGTGCAGTTGCTCGAGCGCTTGCTCGGTATCGCCGACTGTCTCCGGCCAATAGCCGAAGCCTTCGACGATGCGCGCGAGCTCGTTTGCGACCCGCGCGTCCCTCTCGACGATCAGAATCCTGTTATCCCCCTCGATCATACGAGTGATTGTATCCGTCGCGTTGCCGTTGTCGAGCGACAATGGTGCGCTGACGTTATCCACACAAGCGGTGCGCAACGTCGCGTTGGTTGCCGCTCGTTCAAGCGCGCAACCTCTGCGGACCGGGGCAGGGCGCCGCACATTTCTGCGCTCGTGCGGGCACGGGTTTTGCTGGGTGTAATGGCATGTCGATGCAACACCAGGAGAGCGAAACCGCGGCAGAAGGCACGCCAACGCCGTCTTCGCGGCGCGGTGCACACTACATCCGGACCACGCGCATGCACGCCGTTCCACGGCCGCCGCAGGGGACGATGGATGAAGAGGACTCGAGCACGCGGTCCGGACCGCTCGCCCGCGACCGCCATCTACTCACGGTGCTGGTCGGGGACCAGCTCGGCCAGGTGATCCGGCTCGACGGCGACGAGCTTCTGCTCGGTCGCGGAGATCAGGTCGACGTACGTCTTGTCGATCCCGGCTTGTCGTGGGTGCACGCACGACTGCGCCGGCTCGAGGACGGCTTCTATCTCGAGGATCTCGCGAGCACCAACGGAACCTTTGTCGACGGGAACCGCATCCAGCAGCCCGTGCGGCTGTCGGACGGCGACCGCATCCAGCTCGGCGGGCGTACCACGCTCAAGTTCAGCATCGTGGACGAGCTGGAGGAATCAGCGGCGCTCAGGCTCTATGGCTCGATGGTGCACGATGCGCTGACCGGCGTTTTCAATCGTCGCTACCTCGAAGAGCGCCTGTCCAGTGAAGTGTCGTTCGCCTGTCGCCACGCGACGTCGCTGGCGCTTCTGCTCATCGACGTGGACCACTTCAAGCGGGTCAACGACCTTTTCGGGCACAACGTAGGAGACGCAACGCTGCGCGTGATCGCCGCTTCGATCCAGCGCATCCTCCGGCCGGAGGACGTGCTGGCCCGCTACGGTGGAGAGGAGTTCGTCGTGCTTGCGCGCAGCGTCACACCCAGGAACGCGGAGATCCTCGCCGAACGGATCCGCCGCCACGTCGAGGAGCTGGAGCTGGCGCTGGCCGATGAGCTGCCGATGAGCGTCAGTGTCGGCGTTGCCGTTATCGTGCCGGGGCGCGCGCGTCCGGATGCGGCGGCGCTGCTGAGGACTGCGGACGAGGCCATGTACGAGGCCAAGGCGCTGGGGCGCAATCGCGTCGTGATCCGGTGAAACGGCGCAGCTGTCGCGCCCGGGGCAAAAAGTCCTGCAGCGCGTGCGCTGCGGGGCACAACGCTACGCTCGGGCTTCCTGGAACAAGCCTTGCTATCGTTCTGCGTGGAGGCTTGCGGGATGCTGTGTCGTGATGTGATGAATAACGAGGTCGAGCCCGCTCGCACCGGACAGACGCTCGACGAGGTGGCGCGAAAAATGCGCGATGCCCAGACCGGATTTCTGCCCGTGTGCGATGGGCAGGGAAAGGTCGTGGGAGTCGTGACCGATCGCGACATCACCGTGCGTGCCAGCGCGGAGAAGCTGCCCGTCGACCGGACGCCCGTCGACCGGATCATGACGCGCTCGATCATCGCGTGTTCGGAGGGCGATCCGCTGTCACGGGTGGGCGAGCTGATGACACAGCATCAGCGCTCGCGCGTCGTAGTTACGGACAGCGATGGGCGCCTGCTGGGCGTGCTGAGCCTGACGGACCTGGCGCAGTACGAGGAACCGCTGCACCTCGCGCGCATCCTGCGCCAGATCAGCTCGCGCGAATTCCGCTTCAGGCGCGCGGGCGGCCCGCCCGCCTGAACAAGAACTACTCGGCGGCCTGGCTGGTTTCGACCGGGCGCGGTTCGGTGACGAACGCAAGCGTCTTGACCACGCCAGTCGCACCGAGTGCCAGGCGCCGTGCCTTCGACTGCGCGAAACGAGCGAGATCAGCCAGCGTCAGCATGCCGACCAGCTGTCCCCACTCGCCGAGGACCGGGACGCGCCGGAGCTGGCGATCCTGCATCAGCTCCTCGATGTCCGCCAGGCGATCGCCTTCCGAGCACGAATACACGGTGCGGGACATTGCTTCTTCGACGCGACACTCGTGCAGTGCCTTGCCGCGCGTGAAAGCGGCCATGCAGATATCGCGGTCGGTGATCATGCCGACTACGCGGGCCTCGGCGTCCACCACGGGCAGACAGCCGCGGTCGTGCTCCCACATCACCTGTGCGGCCTGGCTCAAGGTGTCATCGGGCGAGCAGGTCTGCACATGGGTGCTCATCAGATCGCGGATTTTCATGTTCGGTCCCCCTCTTGAACCCTGCTCGCGGGGGCTCCGTCCCCCACGGTGCTCCGCCGGCAGGTTCGATCACTTCTAGCAATCGCCGCGCCAGCCGCCCCTCCGCCGGCGGCGGGTCAAGAGTCGTTGTGTTGTCGCGCCTTGCGGCGTAGCCATACCGCAGCAATTGCCGGGTAGAGCGAGAAGACGACCGCCATGGCCAGCGTACCGAAGGTTGCGGACGCCACCGTTCCGCCGCGCCCCGCAGAGCCGGGCGCTGGGGCGGGTCCGTGCACGATCGTCACTGCGCCGCCGAGCACACAGACGCTGACGGTCGCCCAGAACACGCGCGCGGCCAGCCCCGCCAGCCGTTGCATGCGCGCACGTTCCCGAACGCCAGCCGACTGGATGATCAACGCCAGAGAGGCCAGGTTCGCGGCGACGCACAGGCCTGTGATGACCCACGGTATTACGCGCATGGGGCGGCTAGCACGTCGTGCAGCTGCAATCGATCTCGATGCTGCCGCCGACGTGCGCGCACAGGTTGTACGGGCTCAGACAGATCTTGCTCGAGCAGCCGCAGGCCGCCGCGGCCGGAGCGGCGACCAACAGGGTGCCAAGTCTCTTCACTTCTTCTGGCCTTCGTTCGGCGAGTCCGGTTGCGGCGTGACGAAGCGCACCGCCCGCATGCGGCGCTTCATCATGAACGGATGTGCTCCGTGGCGGATCCGGATCGATCCGGGCTGTCGCGATACGACGCGTCCCACGAAAGCGTGCAGGCCGAAGCGCGCACCGGAACTTGTTGCGTCGTAGCGCGCGTGGACCAGGTACAGGCCCGGCTGTGCGAAGGTCCCGCGCGGGCACAGCTCGACGAGGCGGCTGTAGATCGTCATCGAGTGGCCCGCCCTCAGGTAGAGGAAGGCCTGGCGATCCGGCGCCCGCGCGTCCGGCTGCGGATCGCACGTCTCCAGTCCCTCGGGCCCCATGACCTCGAAGCTCACCAGCTCGCGCCGCAGGAAGAAATGCACGCCGTGCTTGGAGCGGTTCTTGAGACGCACCGCGATGGTGGCCGTCCGTTCCCGCGAAGCGTCGGAACCCCGCGAGATCGTCAGCTCGAGCGGTCCGGTCGGAGCGTCCTCGGTGTCCTTGCCGATGCGCGTGGACGACCACTCGGCGTAGGTGGAGCGCAGGGCGAAGGGTTCGGCTTCGAGCTCCTTCACGCTGTGTGCGGCGTCGTCCTCGTCGTGTGCGTGATGACGCTGGGGTGGGGGACCGGCGACGAACGGCGCGGACTGTTTCTTGGCGGGCTCCTTGATCAGACGGCCGTGGCGCCAGAGCTTCTTCTTCTTCTCGGGCCAGCCGAAATGCGGCGTCACGAACGCGCCGGGCACCAGCCGCCACTGGCCTCCGGAAGCGAAGCAGTACAGCCGTGGGTCGAAGGAGTGCACGACGCCCTCGCCGGGCCGGAGCACGACCTTGGCGCTGTCCGCGGGTCGGGACGGGAAGAGGCCGTGCGGCAGTCGACAGGTCTGGGTCCGTCGCTTGCCCGGTACGCGAACCTCGAACCACAGCAGCGAGGGATCGGCCACCAGCAGCGAGCGTTCGTGTCCCCGGTTCACGATGGACATGCGCCACGGCAATCCGGGGCCCTCTTCAGAGACGTCGAGCCGGAGCCCGCGGTCGGACTCGGCCGGCGTTGGCTGGTCGGCGCTGGATCGCGGCTTGGCCGCACCGGCCGCACCAGATCCCGGCCCCGCTAGTGCCGGGACCGGAAGCAGCGCTGCTGCGCCGACCAGCACCGTACGCACCAACACGGCTCTCATCCGTTGATCCGTAGCACATCCCCGGGCGGCGCCGCGAGCCACGGCGAGCGCGTTCTCCGGCTGGAACGCAGCCATTTCCCGGCTACTGTGCGGTCCATGCGGCAGCCAGCGGTTCCCGGGCCGGCTCCGGTGCTCCGGACAGGGCTCTATCCGATCGTCGACGTGGGTACGCTCGAGCGCCGGGGGATCGGCATCCTCGACTTTGCTCTGCGCGTCATCGAGAAGCGTCCGCCACTTCTGCAACTGCGCGCGAAGCAGACCGACGCGCGCGAGACTCTGGCGCTGCTCCGCGCACTGCGCGGGCCGACCCGCGCAGCGGGCGTGGCGCTGTTCGCCAACGATCGTCCGGATCTCGCGCTGCTCGCGGAGTGTGACGGCGTGCACGTGGGGCAGACCGACCTGGGCATCGAGGACGTGCGGCGCGTGGCGCCCGGGCTCGCCGTCGGCGTATCGACGCACGACGCGGATCAACTCGCGCTGGCGCTGGCGGCGCGACCCGACTACGTCGCGTTCGGTCCGGTGTTCGCGACGCGGTCCAAGGCGGTGCCCGATCCGGTCGTGGGTCTGGACGGACTCTCCCGTGCCGCGGAGTCCGCGCGCCGCGCCGGCGTCGCGCTGGTCGCGATCGGCGGCATCGATGCAGACACCGTGCGTCAGGTCGGCAGCCTGGGAGCCATGGCCGCGGTGATCGGCGCGCTCCTGCCGGCCTCCACCGATCTCGACGAAGTCAGCGCGCGCTACCTGGCCCTGATGGAAGCGCTCGACGCATGAGCCTCGTCGTCGTGGCGCTTCTGGTCGGAGGTGGCGCGCTGGCAGTGAGCGCGCTCCTGACCCGCCGTCGCCGCTCGACGAAGCGGCCGGAAGAGCCGCCTGCGCTGCCCGCGCCGGAGCTTTCCGGGTTTCCGGTGGCGTTGGGCGACGTGATCTCGGTTGCCGGCGAGGAGGCCTGGCTCGAGCAGGGCTGGCTGCTCGAAGAAGCAGGCGCCGCCGTCGCCGCGGTGCTGTTCGCGGGCGACGTGATTGTGCTCGCACTGCCGTCGCCGCGCTCCGTGCTGTACTGGCTGTCGGCCGCCAGCCCGCCCTCGATTGCCGGCGAGCCTCCGCCCAGCCTGGACGTGGACGGGGAACACTTCGAACGCGCGCGCCGCATTCCCGTCGCGGTGCGGACGCTCGGCAGGGCTGCCGACCCGCCCTGGGACAGCGCGCTCCTGGCCGAGTACCGCGCGCTCGGCGGTGTCGTGCTCTGGATGCTCGCGCGCGACGCCCGGGCGATCTGCTGGAGTGGCCGCCGGGTCGAGGACAGCGATCTCGAGAACTGGGGCGGCGGCGCGTCGACGCTCGGGGAGTAGCGCCCTTCAGGCGCGCCGGAGCCGGGACACCATGGCCTCGAGCGCGAGCGCCGGCTGCACGTTCCGCTCGACTTCCGCGAGGGTCCCGAGCACGACTTCGTAGCAGCGCGCGGCGCGCTCGGCGGCCGCGGGGTCGTCGGCCACGCTCTGCCGGCCCCGCATAGCAAACGCATGTGCCAGGAAGGCCAGCTGATCCTTCAGCGCGTCGCGCCCCTGCGGGCGCGCGTCGGCGATGCCGATGGCCGACGCCAGATCGGGTGCGTCGATCGCCTCGAACGCGCCGTCGACAAACTCCCTGCGGGCGCGCATGGCGTCCTCTTCCGACAGCTCGAGTGCCAGTGACGCGCTGCCCTGCGCCATCGGCGCTACCGCCGGGTCTGCGCCGTGTGCGGTCAGTATCTGCGCGACGAGCTCGTCCGGCAGGGGTCCGAAGCGCACCGCGAGCGTGCGCGACAGCACCGTGTCGAGCAAGCGGTTGGGACGGCTGGTCAAGAGCACGAAGTGGGTGCGGTCCCCCGGTTCTTCGAGCGTCTTGAGCAGCGCGTTGGCTGCCTGGGGCGTGAGCTCCTCGGCGTCGCGCACGATGAACACCAGCGCGCGCCCCTCGTGCGGCGGGTAGCCAGCGCGGCCCAGTACCATGCGCCTGACCTGCTCCACGCTGATGCCGGTGGCTTCCGAGGCGCTGATGATGGAGCTCGGGTACAGGCCGCGCTGCACCAGCACCACGTCGGGGTGCTGCGGCACCCGCGGCTCGTCCCCGGAAAAGGTGATCGCGCGGCGGCAGGCGCTGCACTCGCCGCACGCGAGGGGCCCGCCGCGCTCGCACACGAGCGCCTGGGCCAGCGCAAAGGCCGCCATCTCCTTGCCGACTCCGGCAGGACCCTGGAATCGGTAGGCATGGTGCACGTGCCGCGATTCGAGCGCGCGCACCAGCGTCTGGATGGCCGAGTCCTGGGCCTGGATGTCGCCGAACGCCATTACTGCTCGCCGCCCTGGGCCAGCGCGCCGGACTCGACCAGTCCGGGCCAGCTGTCGACGTAGTGGGACGGCGCGCCCGGTTTCGACACGTCGACCCACATCGGATGACCGGTGCCGAAGGGCCGCACGTCCACGTGCACGAAGCGGTGGTTCGGATAGTACCCGCAGCCCACGTCGTGGAGCTTGTCGTGGCAGAACCGGAACAGCGACTCGTTCGGCACGCCGCGCACGAACAGATCGATGGCGCGGCCCTTGTCGTGGTAGCTGGTCGCGGCTTCGCGCCGGTATCCGCTCACCACGTAGATTGTCCGCCAGGGAAACGCTGCCGCGATGCGTTGGAGCACCCACAAGAGCCGCGGGTGCAGCATCTTGACCCCCGGCACCCATTCGCCGGCCGTGCCGCTCGACGGATCGGGCTCGAGCGGCAGCGGCAGCGCCGGACGCGGCACACCCGGAGGGCGGGCGATCACGCTCAGCCGATCCAGCGCTCCAGGCGCGATCGAGCCGTCGCATTGCAGCAGCTTGAAGCGATCGGATTCGCCGTCGTAGCGCGCGAACGTCACCGGTCGCACGCGCTTCCACGGCGGGCAGCGCCGCGTCCGCGTGACACCGAGCAGCTCCGGTTCGGGTGCGGTCACGAGGTCCGCCGGGGTACCGGAGAGCAGTTCCATCAGCGCGGCGGGCAGAGGTGCAACGGCTCCGGGGCTGCTCAACGAGAGCGCCGGACCGTGTGGCGCGAAGGCCTGGACCGGCGTGGGCCGCGTCACTTCGCAGGAGGTCGGATTCCATGCCAGCCGCGGCCAGGGCGCCCAGCTCCGGACTCCGAAGCGACCATGGAAATAGCGACGCCACGCCGGGACCCGCTCCGTGCCCGGAGACAGATACCGCTCCAGCAGCGGCCGCTCATCGAGCCCGTAGCGCCGATCGTGCTCGATGCCACCGAGCAGCCACGCGGTGGGGGACAAGGGGAGCAGAGCGTCGAGCGACAGCGGCTCGGGAGGTGGCACCTGTCGTGGCGAGCGCGGCGCGGGAGACCATATCGAGCGCGCCGGCACCGCGGTAGCCCGCGTGCTCAGCGCGAACAGCAGAGCCGAGACCCCAAGAGCCGGCAGCGCGGCCCAGCGCCGAAGCGGGCGCGGGCGCAGGCGCCTGGCTCTATCGCGTGTCACCAGGGAGGAACATGCATCGTCGCCGCGACGATTTCAATCGCGGCGACGTGATGCTGTGCGCGGGTACGCTTCAGGCCTGCGGGCCCTGATGCTCGTACTGCTGCAGGCCGAGCTTCAGCAGGTACAGGAACAGGTCGTAGGCCTCTTTCGCGTTGACTTCCTCGCCTTCGAGGTAGTCGCTGACGGCCAGGCCGTTGACCGTGGCGAGGATCAACGTGGATAGCGCGTCCACGTTGGGGAAGCTCTGCGCCTGCGAGCCGAGCACGTCCGAGACGCCCTCCCTGATGAGCTTGCGCGCATCCCGCTGCAGGCCGGCTGCGCGGCGCTTGAGCTCCGGGTCGCGGCGCGACGCGCTCCACACCTCGATGTTGAGGCCGGTGCCCGTCTTGTTGGTCTGCACGACCTCCCACAGGGACCCGAGAGCGCTCATCATGCGGGGCGACGAGCCGTCGCCCGAGACGCGGATGGCGTCTTTCACCTTGTCCAGGTACTTGTGATACGAGTAGCTCTGCACCTCATGGATGAGGGCGGCTTTGCTCGCGAAGTAGTAGTGCACGATGCTCTTGCGGAGGCCGAGCTCCTTGCCGATCTCCGCGAGGGTGGTGGCACTGAAGCCCTTGCGAGCGAAGCACTTGGCGGCCGCCGACAGGATGGCGGAGACGCGCGGGTTGTCCCAGTCCACCGCGCGCGGAGCAGCAGAGTTGTCGTGGGATTCGGTGTCGGTTGACGGGGCAGTTTCTGCAGTGTTCATCATGATCGTTTTTGGGGCCGGCTAGCCGGTCTGGTTTCGCTGGATCTGAGCGTCGGTCTGGGCCATGTCAGGCGGGCCCACGGTCGGCCCTCCGGTCGTCCGGCCTTCTTGCGCACCTCCACCCACAAGTCAAGGGGCGAGAAGGCATAAATCGGGTATTTCGCGCGGCATGCAGCGGAATTCAGAGGGATTTCGGCGGCCGGGCCGAGGGCCCGCCGAACATACGCCGCAGACACGACAGGAATTCCTCGGCGGGCGAAATCACCAGCCAACCGGGGCTCCACGGCGGGCCCATCGCGTCGGTCTTGGCGCTGGTGATTTCGATCCAGGGCCTCGTCGAGCGAAAGCCCGGATCGGCACAACCAGGCCGCCACGACGCTCACGCTGCGGCTCATTCCGGCGGCGCAGTGCACCAGCACGTTCCCGTGCTTGATCCGCCGCTCCACGAACGGCACCACCACGCCCAGCGCCCGCTCGAGCTCCTCTTCGCCCGCTCCACCGTCCGCAATCGGGATCTGCAGCCATTCCGTATTCCTGTGCCGAGGCCCCTCGAGCGGCCGAGCCAGTGTCAGCGGCATGGGGCACAGGGACACAACACCTGCGAACGGCGCGAGCTTCCCTTCGGGCTCGAGAACCTGCTCCTCGCCGCCGAGGGCGGCCTCGCCGGAGCGGTAATCACCGAGATACAGGCGGGATTCGATCTTCCACAAACCGTCGCCGATCCTGACACAAACCCGCGCGCAAGGCTCCTATGGCGGAAGGAGCACGATGCGACCCACCACCGCCCGGTCCGCCAGCAGCCGGTGGGCGTCGGCAGCCTGCTCCAGCGGCAGGGTCCGGTCGATGGCGATCTCGAGCTCGCCCCGCCTCATCAGCTCGAAGCAGTCGGCGAGGTCGCCTGGCGTGTAGCCGTGGCCGCCCACGATCCGGTAGCCGTACAGGATCATCGCGCCCGGGTTCACGCTGACCCGATCCATCTGGATATTGCCGATCAGCGACAGCCGGCCCCGCGGGCGCAGGCTGCGCAGCGACGAGCCGAAGGTGGCGCTGCCGGTCAGCTCGAGCGCCACATCCACGCCGCCTCCGCTCAGCCGCCGCACCTCCTCGTGGAAGCGCCCGTCCGGGCTGACCACGACCTCGTGCGCGCCGCGGGCGCGGAGCCCCTCCGCTTTCTGCTCGTTGCCGGTCACCGCGATCACGCGCGCGCCCATGTGCCGGGCGATCTGGATCGCCGGGGTCCCGACGCCGCCGCTGGCGCCCGTGATCAAGATCGTCTCGCCCAGCGCCAGCTGCGCATCATGCCGCAGCGCCCTGAGCGCGACGCCTGCGGTGCACCCGACCGGCGCGGCCTGCAGGAACGGGATCTCCGGCGGGATCTTCACCAGCGCGCGCTCGTGCGCCACGACGCGCTGGGCGTACGCGCCGTTGACGGTGTGCCCGAAGCTCTGCCAGGCGCGCTCGCAGTCCACCTGCTCGCCCACCAGGCAGCTTGCGCAGGATCCGCAGAAGGGACGGTGCAGGTTGGCGACGCGATCGCCCGTCGAGATTTCCGTCACCCCCGTGCCGACCGCAAGGACCTCGCCGGCGAACTCGTGCCCCAGGACGGTCGGCAGCTTCATCATCGGGAAGCCGCCCTGTCGATCGATCAGGTCGCGCCCGCACACGCCGACGGCGTGCACGCGCACCAGCACCTCGCCGTCTCCCGGCTCCGGGTCGTCGATCTCCCGGTAGTGGAACTCTTCCGGTCCCCCCGTCCTGTCGAGCACGACCGCGTGCATGGTTCCGCTCTGCCGTAGCGGAAAGACCCGCTACTTCTTCTTCTTGGGGGCGGGCTTGGCGGGCTTCTTGGCCTTCTTGCCCTTGGCGTCTTCCTTCTTGGCGCCGCCGTCCTTGTCGTCCTTGTCGGCCTTGCCTTCGTCGGCCTTGCCTTCGTCGGCCTTGTCGTCGGTCTTGCCGTCGTCGGTCTTGCCTTCGTCGGCCTTGCCCGTGTCGCCGCTGCTCTCCTGATCCGCGTTGCTGTCGGAGTCGGGAACACTGGCGAACATGTCGGGTTGCGGTGCCGGCTGCACCACCGGCGCGACCGGCGGAATGCTCGCCACCTCGCTGCCCCCGCACGCCCCGAGTGCGAGCGCCAGCGCGCCCGCGGACACCAGCCCCGCGAAAGTCCACGTCTGCATGCCCGGGAGGCTAGATGAGGGTCCGGCTTTCGGCAAGCGCCGGGGGGATGCTCCCCAGCGCGGGACGGCGGGACGCGAGCCGCCGTGCTCGCTGCGCTCCGCGCGGCGGCGGTCCCCCAAAGCCGCGCTCCGCGCGCCCGGGGGGCCCTACGGCTGGTCGCGGTCGCGGTTGCGGTCGCGGTCCGGTGTCGGTGCGTCCGTGCCGGCGTCGGCGTCCATGCCCGCGATGTGCACGACACGTCTTCATTTGACACTTCGGTTTGGGCCCGTGCGGCGACAAATACGAGGGCATACCCGGTTATGTGGGGGTCAAATGTCGGCGCGCGTCGCGTCGCGGTGGCGAGCGGCGACAATTCCGAGGGCATACCCGGTTATGTGGGGGTCAAATGTCGGCGCGCGTCGCGTCGCGGTGGCGAGCGGCGACAAATACGAGGGCATACCCGGTTATGTGGGGGTCAAATGTCGGCGCGCGTCGCGTCGCGGTGGCGAGCGGCGACAATTCCGAGGGCATACCCGGTTATGTGGGGGTGAAGTGTCGGCGCGCGTCGCGTCGTGGTCGCATCGCGTCGCGTCGCGGTCGCGCCCGACCTAGCGCGACCGCCCGTGATGCCCGCGCGTGTGCTGCGCGCTCTTGTGGTGCCGGTGCGAGTCGTCGTCGTCACTCGAGCGCCACACCGGCATGCCCGCCTTCTCCTGCCAGCCGGCTTCGCCGTACTTGCCATGCTCGCGCCACTCGTGCGTCGCGCCGCCTGGTCGCGTGTCCTTCTCGTCCACGTCCAGCCCCTGCGTCACCGTCAGCAGCTCGTCCGCCACGTATTCCGGGTGCTGGTCGCCCCGCACGTTGACGCTGTCGCGCGGCATGTCGCCCGTTCCCACCTTGATGATCTGCGTGGTCGGCGGATACACGTCGTTCCAGCGCTCGCGCACCGCATACGGACCGTCGCGCACGATGCGGTAGCGGTGCAGCTTGAAGCCCGGCACGCCGCGCTGCGAGAGTACGCGCACCCCCGACGGCAGGTGCTTGTCCTCGCGTTCCACCTGATCGAACGGGATGGCCGAGTCGATGTGGCGGATGAGGGTGACCGTACGCGTGCGCTTCGGTCCGAGGATCTCGGCGTGCACCTTGCCGTTCTTCACCGTCTCGTGCAGCACCACGGGGAACTTGAACGGGTTCTTGATGCGGAAGTCGATGGTCGGGTACACCACTGTCGCGTCGAGCCCCATCTTGATGTACGAGCTCGGCCGCGTGTGCGGGTAGCGTTCGACGATGTCGAGCCCCGCGAAGAACGCCGCGCCGTGCAGCGTGCCGGAGATCTGGCACGTCCCGCCGCCGATGCCGTCGACCACCTCGCCCTCGGCGATCACGGGTGCCACCTTGTAGCCGTTCGCCTCGTCGCGCGCGCCCACCACGTCGTTGAAGTCGAACACTTCGCCCGGCAGCATCACGTAGCCGTCGAGCTTGGAGGCCGCGAGCCTGAGGTTGAACGTGCGCGCCGCGGCCCTGCGCGCGCGGTTGTAGTCCGTCTCGAAGTAGCCGAGCACGTGGTCGAACTCCACGTTGCCGAGCTCGGCGGCGACGCGCCGCGGCTTTCTGTGCTCGAACACGAGCGGCGCGCTGTGCTTGCCGTCGTGGAAAGCGTCGGCCAGGGCGCCGAGCGTGGCGTCGACGTCCAGCAACCTGCCCGGCACCTCGTGCACGAGCTTCTTCTTGTCCAGGTCGAGGTGCGCGTCTTTCGGTAGCCGATCGAGCTCGTCCTTCAGCACCAGGATCGCCGGCAGCGCCTGGTCCACGTCGACGACGATCGGCACCGGCAGATCCAGCGGGCCCTTCCTGCCGCTGTTCAGCCAGGCCCGCCGCATGGGGCTAGTCGCGTCGCGCGCGTCGCGCACCAGCTGGGTCAGCCTCAGCTTGTCGATGCCGGCGCCCAGCCGCCCCGGCAGGAACTCGCGCACCTTGCCGTTCGGCATACGCAGCCCGATGCTGCGCGCCGCGTAGCTCCGCACCCGCTCGAGCGCCCGGGTGATGGCGTGGTCGTCGAGCTTCAGCGGCTGCCCGAGCAGCCGCACCTCGGGCGCCTTCGGCTTCGCGTCGTCGGTGGTGGGCGCGCGCGGCACCATCACGAAGCCGATGCCGAGCCCCGCTACGACCGCCACAGCGATGATGAGCGCTCCACGCGCGGCGGCTCCCGACAGCTCGACTCCTCTGACCTTCATGAGCGTGCCGGATCCTGGAAACCGCTCGGGGCTCCGTCAAGGAACGGCCGGGCGGCCTCCGGGCCGGAGCGCGCGGCCCGAGCAGCTGGTCGCCGCTCCGGTCGCGATCTACCTTGAGTCGCGTTGATCCCCGAAGAGGTCGAAAAGAAGCTGGAATCGCTGCCCGCGAGCCCCGGCTGCTACCTGTTCCGCGACAAGCGCGGCAAGCTGCTCTACGTCGGCAAGGCCAAGAGCCTGCGCTCCCGCGTGCGTAGCTACTTCCAGGACAGCACGGGCGATACGCGCGCGTTCATCCCGTACCTGAAGAAGAGCATCGGCGACCTCGACACGATCGTCACCGCTTCCGAGAAGGAGGCGGCGATCCTCGAGAACAGCCTGATCAAGGAAGGCAAGCCGCGCTTCAACGTCAAGCTTCGCGACGACAAGGAATACCTCACGTTGCGGCTGTCCACGCAGCACGACTGGCCGCGTCTCGAGCTGGTGCGCCGCGCCGTGAGCGACGGCGCGCGCTATTTCGGCCCCTACCACTCGGCGACGGCGGCGCGCCGCACGCTGCACCTGGTGGAAAAGCACTTCCAGCTCCGGACGTGCTCCGACCGCGATCTCGCCAGCCGCAAGCGGCCGTGCCTGCAGTACCAGATCAAGCGCTGCCCGGCGCCGTGCGTCTACGACGTGGACCGCGACCTGTACGCGCAGCAGGTGCGCGCCGTCTCGTTGTTCCTCGATGGGCGCCACGACGAGCTGACCGAGGAGCTCGAGCAGCGCATGCGCGATGCCAGCACCTCGATGGAGTACGAGATCGCGGCCATCTACCGGGATCAGCTCCAGGCCGTGACGAGCGTGCGGGAAAAGCAGCGCGTCGTGGCCGTCTCCGATCGCGACCAGGACGTGCTCGGGATGTACCGTGAGGGCGAGCTGGTCGAGCTCAACGTGCTGTACGTGCGCTCGGGCAGGGTGGTCGACTCGGCGAGCTTCTCCAGCACCAAGGTGGAAGTCGAGGACGACGAAGTCGTGGCGGCGTTCCTGCGCGAACACTACAGCGAGGGCGGCCCCGGTGCCGCGTTCATCCCCGACGATGTGCTGGTGCCGGTGCTTCCCGAAGGAGCCGACGGCGTCGCCGAGTGGCTCAGCGAGCGGCGCGAGGAGATCGCCCGGCTGAAGGGGGTGACCGCGCGGCGCTGCCAGCTGCTCGCGCCGGCGCGCGGCCCGCGCCGCAGGCTGCTCGATCTCTCCATGGAGAACGCGCGCCATGCTTTCGAGGAGAAGCGGCGGGCGGCCGAGGATATCGACGAGCGGCTGGCGCGCGTGCAGGAGCGGCTGAGGCTGCCCACCCTGCCGCGCCGCATCGAGTGCGTGGACATCTCGCACCTGGGCGGGCAGGACACGGTGGGTGCGGTGGTCGCGCTCGAAAACGGCATGCCCGACAAGAAGCGCTACCGCACGTACCGGGTGCGCGGGGTAGGGGAGGGCGACGACTACGCGGCCATGTACGAGGTGCTCGGCCGGAGGTTCCGTCGCGGTCGGGCTGCAGCCGAGGCGAGGGCTGCCGCGTCGGTGTCGGACAACCCGGGCGAGGCGGGAGAAGCGCCGGCGGACGACGCTGCACCTCTGCCCGACGAGCTGCCCGACTTGTTCGTGGTGGACGGCGGGCGCGGCCAGCTCGCCGTCGCGCTGACCGCCGCGCAGGACCTCGGCCTACACGATCTGAGCGTGGTGGGGCTAGCGAAGGAGCGCGAGACCGCGCTCGGCGAGAAGAGGGTCGACCGGGTGTATCTGCCCGGGCAGAAAAACCCCATTTCGCTCCGTCCCAACACGCCCGAGCTGTTCCTGCTGGCCCGCGCGCGCGACGAGGCGCACCGCTTCTCGAACCGCGGCAGGAAGAAGGTCGGCAAGAAGCGGCGCCTGGCCTCCGAGCTCGACTCCATTCCTGGCATCGGCCCGCGCACGCGAACGGCTCTGCTCTCGGCCCTGGGCTCGGTGAGCGCGATCCGCGAGGCGAGCGACGAAGCCATCCTGGCGGTGAAAGGCGTGGGCCGCCGCCAGCTTGCCGTGCTGCGCGAGCGGCTGGGCAGTCCCGGCGAAGCGCCGCAATCCGGGCAGGCGTCGGGCGGATCGGACGTTTCCGCCCGGACCGAACCGGCTCCCGGCCAACAGGGCTGAGCTCGGGGCCGTCGGGCCTGCCGAACGCCCTCCCCCACGAAGAATCAGTCGGGGCGTGAGCCGTTTTCCGGCGAGGGCGCCACGACGATCCAGAGCCGGCGCGACGCCCGCGATGTCTGCTGCGAGCGCGCCGCCGGAGCCAACCTGGTTGTCGTCAGCGCAAGTCGGGTTGGCGGCTACGCCGGAGTGGTCGTCGTTTCTACGTGGATCTGGACGGCACGCAAACTGCGATGGGAGTACCAATCATGCACTCGCCCCATACGAACTCGACGCGCCTCGTGCGCACGACCCTGGCCGGTCTGCTCGCGCTGGCGTGCTTCGCGCTTGTGTCCGGTTGCCTCGACCGCCCGGTCGTGCGCTCCTTTCCGATCACCAAAGACCTGTTCGTCGAATCGGTCAAACAGAGCGGCGTTGACAAGATCGACCTATTGTTCATGATCGACAATTCGATCTCGATGGCGGACAAGCAGGCGATTCTCGCGAGCGCCGTGCCCCAGCTTGTCGACCGCTTGATCCATCCGATCATGGTGTGCACCGACGACGCGGGCAACGCGACACCGGCCAGCGGCGGCAGCTGTCCGCAAGGCACGACAGGCCCCGCCCAGGAGTTCAAGCCGGTGAACGACATCCACATCGGCGTCATCACCTCCAGCCTGGGCGGACACGGGCCGCCCACCAACTTCTGCAATCCGCAGGGGCCCGACCAGACGAACCCCAACAACAACGATCATGGCCATCTGTTGCCGAAGGTCCGCCCCAGCGCGACCCCGCCGCTCTCGAGCTACCAGAACATGGGCTTCCTCGACTTCGACGGTACCAACGGCGGGTCGCTGGTGTCCGATTTCAAGAACCAGGTACCCGCCGCGGGCGAGCACGGCTGCGGCTTCGAGTCCTCGCTGGAGTCCTGGTACCGCTTCCTCGTCGATCCGGCGCCGCCGAAGGACGTCAAGCTCACCGGCAGCAACTCCGCGCCCGACGGCGTCGATCAGGAGGTGCTGAAGGAGCGCGCGGACTTCCTGCGTCCGGACTCGCTGCTTGCGGTCATCATGCTGACCGACGAGGACGACTGCTCGATTTCGGACAAGGGCCTCGGCTGGCTCGTGGCGCGCCCGAAGCCCATGCCCCGGGCGACGAGTGCGTGCGCCAAGGATCCGAACAGCGCCTGCTGTCGGTCCTGCGCGCTACAGGAGAAGTCCCCGCCCCCGGGCTGCCAGGCGCTGAGCACGGATCCGGCCTGCCAGCAGCCCGGCTTCACGCAGGACGAGGACCCCTACAACCTGCGCTGCTTCCAGCAGAAGCGTCGTTTCGGTCTGGACTTGCTCTACCCCACGCAGCGCTACGTCAACGCGCTGTCGAACCAGCAGATCTGCCCGGGCAATCCTGACCTGTCGTGCGGCAAGAACGACAAGCCCGAGGGCAACCCGATCTTCTCGGACCTGACCCAGAGTGGAGTGACCCCGCGCGATCCTTCGCTGGTGTTCATCGCCGCCATTACCGGTGTGCCTTGGCAGGACATTGCCACCGACGGCAAGAACAACACGCCGGACACGCTCCACTCGCAGAACACGCTGGAGTACAAGACGGCCCACCAGCTGTCCCAGGACAACGTGTGGGACACCATCCTGGGCGACGTGAACCAGCACATCGCGCCCAGGGATCCACTGATGCAGGAGTCGATCGATCCGCGCACGGGCACGAACCCCATCACCGGCGCCGCCATCGCGCCGCCGAGCGCCAGCGTCGGGGCCAACCCGATCAACGGCCACGAGTACGACAACCCGAAGCGCTGCGACCTGCAGTACGCCTGCATCTTCCCCCTGGGCAACCAGACCAACGGCGTGGACTGCTCCACCTCGAGCGCCTGCCCCTCGCCCGACAGGCCGCTCTGCCAGAACACGGACGGCAGCTACGGCACGACGCAGCACTTCGCCAAGGCCTATCCCGGTCTGCGCCAGCTGCAGGTTCTGAAGGACTTCGGGGACAACTCCATCGTGGCCTCGATCTGCCCCAAGGTGACCCAGGGGCAGCCCGACGATCCGAGCTTCGGCTACAACCCGGCGGTCGGCGCCATTGTGGAGCGGCTCAAGGAGGTCCTCGGCGTCCAGTGCCTGCCGCGCCAGCTGACGCCCGACAAGGTGACCAAGCAGGTGCCGTGCAGGGTCGTGGAGGCGTTGCCGGACAACGCGCCGAACAAGTACGACTGCAGCAAGAAGGCCGGCCGCGCCCCACTCACTGGTGACAACGGCACGAAGCTCGCTGCCGCGGTGCGTGCTCGCCTGAAGGAGGACGGGCAGTGCGATGGCCCCAACCAGCCGGCCTGTTCCGACTTCACCATGTGCGAGATCCAGCAGCTCACCGACCAGACCGGGCTCCAGAGCTGCCTCGACAAGAACCCGGTCGACCCCGGTGTGAACGGCTACTGCTACGTCGACGCGAAGCAGGGCAACCCGGCCTTCATCAGCCAGTGCCCCGAGACCGAGCGGCGGGTGCTGCGCTTCGTGCCAGAGAGCGATACGCCCACCAAGGGCGCCAACGTCTTCATCGCCTGCGCCGGGGCCACCTTCCAGAACTGAGCTCCTCGACGACCCCCGCGAGCCAACCGTGGTGGACAGGGCGCCAACCCGGTTGGCGCCTCGAGGCCCCCGGGCCGGGAAATCCCGCAGGATCCTGCCGGCACGTTGCTTGCGACGTTGGCGTCCCATGCTGCGGCTCGCATCCCCTCCCGGCGTGCCCCGGGCGCGATTGACAACAATCGTCCCGGGCACTTACGCTCGGGCGGCCGGTTGTCGTGCCGGCCAGTGGGTGTCGGCCCAGATGGGGCCACTCGTCCACCCGCCCAGCCCGTCGCCGGACGCGACGGAGTGCGGGTCCCGGTCATCCAAGGAGCTTGTTCGATGAAGCTGAAGTCTGCGAAAACCTCTGGAACGAGCCTTCCGGCGCGCGTCGTGCGCACGGGATTGGCCGGCCTCGTCGCGGTGGCCACCGTGGCAGCGCTGGCGACGGGCTGCCTCGACCGTCCGGTCGCGCCGTCGACCCCGACGACCAAGAACCTCTTCGTCGACACGGTCAAGGAGACCGCCGTCGACAAGATCGACCTCTTGTTCATGATCGATAACTCGATCTCGATGGCGGACAAGCAGCAGATCCTCGCCAGCGCGGTCCCGCAGCTGGTCGACCGCCTGATCAACCCGATCATGGTGTGCACCGACGATGCGGGCAACACCACGGCGGCCAACGGCCAGCCGTGCCCCTCCGGCACAAGCGGCCCCACGCAGGAGTTCAAGCCGGTCAACGACATCCACATCGGGGTCATCACCTCCAGCCTGGGCGGCCACGGTGCCGCGACCAACTTCTGCAACCCGCAGGGGCCGGACAACAAGAACCCCAACAACAACGACCACGCCCATCTACTGCCCAAGGTCCGCACCGGGCTGTCGAGCTACCAGAACATGGGCTTCCTCAACTTCGACGGCACCAACGGCGCGCAGTTGAAGACGGACTTTACCAACCACGTCACCAACGCCGGCGAGCAGGGCTGCGGCTTCGAGTCGTCGCTCGAGGCCTGGTACCGCTTCCTGGCCGACCCGGCTCCGCCGCAGAGCGTCACCGTCGCGAAGAACGTGTCGTCTCCGACCGGTATCGACAAGGAAGTGCTGACCGAGCGAGCGAACTTCCTGCGCCCGAACTCGCTGCTCGCCATCATCATGCTGACCGACGAGGACGACTGCTCGATCTCCGACTCGGGCCTCGGCTGGCTGGTGGCGCGGCAGGATCACATGCCGCGCGCGACGGCTGCCTGCGCGACGGACCCGAACAGCGCCTGCTGCCGCTCCTGCGCGCTGCAGGAGAGCTCGCCGCCCTCGGGCTGCCAGGCGATCAAGGTGGATCCGGCCTGCACCCAGGGCGGCTTCACGGACAAGCAGGACGCGCTGAACCTGCGCTGCTTCCAGCAGAAGAAGCGCTTCGGTCTGGATCTGCTCTATCCCACCCAGCGCTACGTGAACGCGCTGACACAGCTGCAGATCTGCCCGAACCACGCCGATCTGTCCTGCGGCAAGAACGACACGCCACAGGCGAACCCCATCTATTCCGATCCGAGCGGGAAGGGAGCCACGGTGCGTGATCCCTCCCTGGTCTTCCTGGCCGGCATCACGGGTGTCCCCTGGCAGGACATCGCGACGGACAACACGCTCACCGATCCCAAGGCCCTCAAGTACAAGACGGCCGACCAGCTCGCCGCGGGCGGCGTCTGGGACGACATCCTGGGCGACGTGAACAAGTACGTGAAGCCCAACGACCCGCTGATGGAGGAGTCGATCGATCCGCGGACGGGCTCGAACCCGATCACGAACGATGCGCTGGCGCCGCCTGGGGCGAACGCGAACACGAACCCCATCAACGGCCACGAGTACGACATCCCGGGCCGGGACGACCTGCAGTACGCCTGCATCTTCCCGCTGGGTACCCCGCGGCAGAACGGGCAGGACTGCGGCAACTACGGCCAGCAGGACGTGTCGCCCAACAAGCCGCTGTGCCAGAACCCGGCGGACAACAGCTACGGCACCACGCAGTACTTCGCCAAGGCCTATCCGGGTCTGCGCCAGCTGCAGGTGCTGAAGGACTACGGCAGCAACTCGATCGTGGCTTCCATCTGTCCGAAGGTGACCACCGGCTCCGATACCGACCCGAGCTTCGGCTACAACCCTGCGGTCGGCGCCATCATCGAGCGGCTGAAGGAAGTGCTCGGTGGCAAGTGCCTGCCGCGCAAGCTGCAGCCGGTCACCGACACGAAGAGCCCGACCTATGGGCAGGTGCCGTGCGAGGTGGTCGAGGCGCTGCCCGCCGGCTCGCCGAACGCCTACGACTGCACGAAGAAGCCCGGCCGCTCGCCGCTCACGGGTGACAACGGCGCCAAGCTCGAGGCGGCCGTGCGCTCGCGGCTGAAGCAGGACGGCCAGTGCGACGGCACGGGTCAGCCGGCGTGTGCCGACTTCAAGATGTGCCAGATCGACCAGCTCGGCCCCCAGACCGGGCAGGCGAGCTGCCTGAACGACGACCCGGTCAAGGCGGGTGTCAACGGCTACTGCTACGTCGACCAGAGCTGCGTCGACGCCAAGACCTGCAACGGCAAGTTCATCAGCCAGTGCCCCGAGACGGAGAAGCGCCTGCTGCGCTTCGTCGGGGCCGACACGAAGACGCCGACCGACGGCGCCAACGTGTTCATCGCCTGCGCCGGCGCGACGTTCGCGACGGGATCCTGAGGCGGAAACGCAGACCGCGACAGGGGCGGCCGCCGATGGCGTGCCGCCCCGCCGCGTTTTGTGCGTGGGCTTGACGTCCGGCATGGGCTCCCGGCGGGGGGATTCCCTGCCCGGTGGGCGTTGATCTACGATGGCGCCCGGTGGAGCCGCGGAAGACCATCCTGGTCGTGGAGGACGAGCCGCACATCGCGCTCGGGCTCAAGGACGCCCTCGAGTTCGAGGGCTTCCGGGTCGTCACGGCCGGCACGGGCAAGGAGGGCGTGCACATGGCGCGGCAGGAGCGGCCGCACGCGGTGCTGCTCGACCTGATGCTGCCCGACGTGAACGGCTACCAGGTGTGCGAGGACCTGCGCCGCCACGACGCGTTCATGCCCATCATCATGCTCACGGCGCGGAGCCAGGAAGCGGACAAGATCCGCGGGCTCGACGCGGGCGCGGACGACTACGTCACCAAGCCCTTCAGTGTGGGCGAGCTCATCGCGCGCATCCGCGCGCTGTTCCGCCGCGCCAACCGTCCGTCGGAGGTCCTCATCTTCCAGGTGGGAGGCGCCAGCGTGAACGTGACCGCCCATACCGTGCAGCGCGCCGGCAAGCAGCCGGAGAACCTCTCTTTCTACGAGGTGGAGCTCCTGCGCCTGTTGTACGAGCGCCAGGGCCAGCCCGTCGGTCGTGAGGAGATCCTCAACAAGATCTGGGGCGTCGACGCCAATCCCACCAACCGCACCATCGACAACTTCATCGTCAAGCTCAGGAAGAAGCTCGAGCGCCGGCCGGACAAGCCGCAGCACATTCTTACGGTGTACGGGTTCGGGTACAAGTTGGTGCTGTAGGTTGCCTCCCCTCGCAGGTGCTCGGCCCTTCGGGCCTGCGCGCCTGCGGTCCCCTCCAAGGCCGGACGCGCCGCGCTCCGCGCGCCGCGCGCGGCCGGAGGGGACATGCACGGCGTTGCGCGGCGCGGGCACAGCGATGTGCGGCTTGGGACGAGCTCGCTGGGACATTCCTGCCCGCCGGCACAGCGGGGCTTCCTGGGTGAAGCCCCGCTGTGCCGGCGGGCAGGAGGTCATTGTCATGCGTTGTTCGTCTCGCTGTTCCGCTCATCGGCACGCTGAGCTCGCCGCCTGCGCTGCGCGCATGCGGCATGCGCCTACGGCTTCGGAGGCGGCTTTGTGGTCCGCGCTCTCCGGGCGGCGCGTTGGTGGGGTGCAGTTCCGGCGGCAGTATGTGCTGGGTGGGCGCTTCATTGCGGACTTTGCCGCGCCCGCCGCGCGGCTCGTCGTGGAAGTGGATGGCAGCGCGCACCGCGGGCGCGAGCGGCACGATGCGCGGCGGGACCGGGCGCTCGCGGCGCTGGGCTATCGCGTGCTTCGGCTGGATGCAAAGCTGGTGCTGCGGGACCTGCCTACAGCGGTGGGGCAGGTGAGGGAGGCGCTTGCGCGGTAGCGGCGTAGCGGCGATGCGGCGCCCGCTCCGGCGCGGCGCTCTGCACTATTTCGCGTGCTACGCGGAACTCGATAGCATCACGCGCCGCCCGCCCATCTCGGCTCGAACCGCGCCCTGGCCAGCGCTATGCAGGGCCCGATGGGGGCGCTATGCTGGACATCGAATAGTTGTTGGGCGGACACATGGCGACGACTCGGTGGATCCATCTTCGCAGTCCCACTCCCTGGACTGAAGACATGTTCGCCGCCTTCGAGAGCGGCTGTCGGCTTTGGCGCGCGACCATAGAGAGCATCGATCTTATCAATGCGCACAAGGACGCGGGGCAAACGTGGTCAGACGGGCCCAGGCTTCGGTTACGCGTCCAACACCCCGGTGTCCTCCATCTTGGTTTTGGTTCAGCGAGTCCCGATGCCGGCACCGACGCGGGGACGAAGCTCTACAACGTCTACCCCGCCATGACGATCAAGTAGCCCACGCCATGTCGACTAGCCCATGCAAGCCACTTCCCGCCTCGCCTCGCGTGGTCGGACGGATCGCTAGCGTTTGCCTCGCCGCAACGAGCGCGCTGTTCGCGCTGGTGGTGGCCCGGTCCGCGCCGTGCCAGCCGCGTTCCGGGTCGGCGCGATCCCGGGTGGCTGCGCCCCGGCCTGCGCCAGCGCCTGCGCGATCGGTGAAGGCGACAACGGGGCTTCAGGAGCTGGGCGTGACGCTGGGCGCCATCGACTACACGGAGAGCAACGTCGACCTCAAGTGGACCACAGGAGGCACCACCGCGGCGCAGCCCTTCGTGACGCGCGGGGACTGGCTGGCGGCAAAGGGCGAGTACTCGATCTGGCGCTGGCTTGCTGTGGCGGCGATCGGTCGCGTGGGCTGGCTGGACAAATCTCCCCCGACCCTCCCCGCCGAGCCGCTCGAGCCGGGTCAGGACGAGTCCCGGCTCGATCCGCAGCTCGGCGACCCGCACGTGGGCGGCACCATCGCACCGATGCTTCGCTTCCTCCCGGGGCGCACGGCGCTCGACGCGGGGGCGACGATTTCCTTCGGATCGTTCCGGCCCCGGTACGGAGGCGACGCGCTCCAGTACGACGGATACAGCTGCGGTGACTGCGAGACAGGTCAAAATACTTTCACCGCCATGAAAGTGTGGCCCACGCTGCGCGTGAGCCGGACGGGCCGCGGATTCTTCTTCTCCGTCGGCACGGGCGAAGGGTTCGTGCAGACGAACGAACCGGGGCCCTTCGAGCTCCTGTTCGGCGAGCGGCAGCGGAGCTTCGACTTGATGGGCGGGATCGCCCGTGGGCTCGCGTTGCGCGTGGACCTGCGGGTGGTCGCGGGGCTGTGGCTCGACATGAGCGCCAGCTACAAACCCTGGGGCGATTCGCCGCCGGGCCGGGACACGGAGCGCGGGATATTCGCGCTCGGCCTGACCCGTCGCTGGTCGGACTTCGCTCCGCTGTGACCGCTTGCGCGCCGGCCCTCTACCAGCTCACGGCCCGCCGTCGAAGCACGAGGCGGTCCAGGTGCCGTTCGTCTTGGTGAAGCCGAAGGAAAGGTCGGCGGAGTTGGAACGGCCGCAGGCGTCGGTGAGCTGGATGCCGCTCGGAAGGATCTTCGTGAAGGCACCGAAGGTGGCGGCGTCCAGGTTCGAGAGATCCATCGTCAGGATGTTGTGATCGATGCTGGTGGGATACTGGGTGCTCGAGAGCTCGCCGGCGTCGCCCAGCGGAGGTTCGACATAGAAGAAGACGTCCTGCACGGTGGTGATCGCGAGCGGATATCTGGTGAAGGCCAGGTGGATCTTCTGGTTCGTGGTGTCGATGCTGCTCTTCGAGAAGTCAACGTCGCTGCAGCCGAGGTTGCAGTGGTAGACGGGGCCGTCGGGAGCGCACATACCCGGCGGACCCGCATCGCTGGCGATCGCCGGACAGCTCTCGCACTGGTCCTTGTCGTAGTTGTAGATGCCTCCGGCGTCGCAGCTGTCGGCGACGACGGAGCCGTCGGCGGTCGAAGCGTCGTTGCCGATGACCTTCTTCTTCACGTCGGTGTTCGAGCAACCGGGGGAGACGGCGAGCACGATGCCCGCCATCCGGAAGCGACCGCCCTGTACCGCGTGGTGCAGGACAACCTCTGCACGCTCTACGCCGCCGCCGAGCAGGGCTTCGCCGCGCCGCTTCCCGGCTTCGTCAAGGACGAGCTCGAGCGCTACATCGACTGCGGGGTCCTGGCGCGGGGATTTTCCGTGCTTGCGTGCCCCGACTGCCAGAGGCGGAGGGTCGTCGCGTTTTCCTGCAAAGGCCGCTCCTTGTGTCCCTCGTGCCTGGGCCGCCGCATGGCGGCCGGCGCTGCGGACCTTGTGGAACACGTTCTGCCGCCGGGCGTACCGCTCAGGCAGTGGGTGCTCACGCTGCCGTTCGAGCTCAGGGCGCGGCTCGCCTACGACGCCGGGCTGCTCGGCGCGGTCTGCCACGCCTGCGTCGACTCGGTGCTCCGCTGGTACCGCCGCCGCCTGCGCGAGCGCGGCATCGACGGCGGCAGGAGCGGGTCGAGGACGAGAGCGGCGAGCTCCGCTTCCACGCGCTGCCCTTCCTGACCAACGACGATGTCGCCGACGTGCTGCAGATCGCCCGCGCGCGCATCCTCGCGCTCTTGCGACGCAAAGGCGTGATCGCGGACGCCGACGAGAGCAGCGGCGGCAGCGGCAGCGGCAGCGGCAGCGGCAGCGGCGCGAGCGTTGTCAGCGCGGACGCGACGCTCGCCGAGAGCGAGCCCGCGCTCGCCCAGCTCGCCGTCGCCTCCACGCTCGGCACCGTGCCGGCAGGACCCGCGCTGCGCCGGCGCGATCCCATCACGCTGCGCGGCGGAGCCAGGCTCCTCCACACCAAGGCGCTCTGCGCCACCCTGGGCGGTTTGTCGCTGCACGCCTCGACCACCGCCAGCGCCACCGACGCCGCAGGAAAAGAAGCGCTCTGCAAGTACATCCTGCGGCCGCCGATCTCGCAGGAGCGCGTGCAGCTCGCCGGCGACGATCTCGTGCGGCTGATCCTGAAGCGGCCGTTCAGTGATGGAACAGTCGCGCTCGAGATGGACCCTCTGTCCCTGCTCGCGCGACTCGCGGCGGCCGTGCACCCGCCACGGTTCAATACGGTGAGGTACGGCGGCGTGCTCGCTGCACACAGCAAATGGAGAGCGCGCATTGTTCCGCCGCCGCCGCGCGACGACGACGACGAAAGAACGACGACAAGAACGACGACAAGAACGACAACGACGCGCACTGCGCCACGTGCGCGAACACGAAGGACAAGTCGCCCACGCATCGCTGCGGGTATCGCCCATGGCGTGAGTTGCTCCGCCGCAGCTTCAAAATCGACGTCGAGCGGTGCGAGCACTGTGGCGGCAGGATGAAGCTCCGCGCCCTCGTCGTCACCGCCGCCGGCATCGTGCGCTACCTCCGCCCGCGTCATCCGCCGCCGGCTCGGAGAGCCCGTGCAGGCGGAGCTGTTCGACGTGCCCTGAACGCGCGCTCGCGAGGGCGGGGATCCGACCGGAGGCGGGCTGTTCGTGCGGAGACGACGCGCGGGGGGCTGGATCACGCCGGCGCGCATTCCGCAGAGCTCGATCGAGGCGTAGACTGTCCGGCAGAGGCAGCGAGAGTGACGTGGGGCTATCGAGACAGACGTGAGCACCACCATGATCTACACCCACGTCCTCGGCCGCGGCGCCCTCGGCGTCCAGAGCCCCTTCGATCTCCTGCCCTGAGCGCGCACTGTTTACGGTGCTATGCGGAACTACCTAGCGGCGCGGGCAGGCCAAGCCGGCCGCGGCCCCGCAGCGGCAAGCCCGCCCCGATGGCAGCCCGCAGGCGCCCCCGACGCAGCGCTACACAGGGCGGGCGCGAGGGGATATGATGGACGTCGAATAGTAGTTAGCCGGTCTCAATGCAGTTCGAAGCCCGCCCTCTCGTTGGCATCGGCCCGGTCCTGCTCGGCCAGCGTCGAGATGCCGTCCGCCGTGCAATCGGCGCTGCTCCGCACGAGTTCCTGAAGTCCCCGACCGCTCTCTACCCAACCGACGCCTTCTACGATTCCTCCTTTCAGGTCTTCTATCGAGACGAGTCTGGTCCGACTGTCGAGTTCATCGAGCTTTCCCGAGTTCCTGCCATGCACGTGATTGTGCGCGGATTGGACGTTTTCTCACGACCCGCCGACGAAGTAGTCGCTCACATCTCGAAAGAAGTAGCGCCAGATCCCCACGACCCCGAGTACGGGTACAGCTACATCTTTCCCGCGTGGGAACTCGCTCTATGGCGGCCGACGATCCCCGCGCACGCGAGCGACGACGACGGGAGGTACTTCTCGACCATCGGGATCGGAGTCACTGGCTACTTCACTGCGCGCGCCGGCTAACAAGCCGCTGCAGCAGCCGGCCGCGCGTCGTCGTGGCCTGCTGCCTGGTGCCGCTCGCCCGTGGTGAGTACCACTGGCTCGGTCATCGCGACCTGATAGGTTATGCTTGCTCGTGCGGCCGCAGCTGAGGGCCGGTTCGTTGGACAGACTCGCACTGCACGCGCGCCACCCTTCCGGATCGGAGCTGGATTGCCTAGCTGTGCACTTGTCGGGGCACGCCAACGTTAGCAGCGGGGGTGACTCCTCGACGCGTTCGTCGTCGCGCGTTACGATGACGACGAGATGGGGCGCTGGATCCTTGCGGTAGCCGTGTTGGCGACGACGGCGTGGTGCACCAGTTGCGGCGGCCAGTCCTGCCACTCGATATTTCAGTACTGGATCCGGTCGACCTTGCCGGATGGAACGTACGCGACCTGCGAGATCGACTTCGACGCGGGGCACAAGGTTGCGCGCTACACGGTCGCGACCCCCTGCGCGGAAATGCAGCCCCCGCCGCGCGTCGAGCCGGTCGGCGACAGCCCGATACGCTACACCAGTGAAGCGTACGCATGCGTGATCACCATCAACTACTTCGACAACGCACGCGACCTCGCGAACTACGTGGGCAGCGACAGCTTCACCATGACCGTGACGTGCGACGGAAAGGTCGTCGAGACGCAGCCGATCGCGCCGTTGACCGCGGTCTGCGCAGAATGATCGAGCCCCGAGCGAAGCGGGGCTACGCTGGGTTCAGAGGGCGCTCGGGCGCTCGCTTCCGGCTGGCGGGGTCGCCGCCGCGCGAGATCATCGGGTCGTTCCATCCGGAGAGGCGTCGACTGCTGACTTGCCGCTGCCGTTCCGGGGGACGCGACCGCTCTCGCTGTCCAACAGGCCACTGAATCCCGACGGCGGCGGGGCCGGCGCGGTCTTCGAGGTGTTCCACGCGGCAAGTCGCGGTATCATCTCTTCCACGGCCGCCGCGGGTTAGTGGCGGTTCGTTGGGCGGGCTCAAGTGTCACGGAAGCTATTGGTCTTCGTTGTCGGTGCGTTGGTCGCGGGCGTCGGCTGCGGAGGAGTTGCCAAGGACTCGCCGAGTTGGTCGTGCACGAAGCGGCAGACGAACCCGCCGTCTTGTGAATGCCAGCGTGTCGACGCGGGATCGCCCGACTCCGGAAACGCCCACGCCTGCGATGGCCTTCAGTGCTGTTTCGCGTCGGCCGCCGATTGCTTCTGCGTGGGCCTCGACAGCTTGATTACGGACTGCGCTCTGGTCCAGGTGCAGAACGCAAAGCCGGTGTCGGCGTGCCGGGCCCCGTGACTTCCAACGCTTGGTTGGCGCGGGATCCTGCACTCGCATCGCGGGTGAGTGCGGGGTAGAACGTAGCGGTGCAACTTCCGGGGGCCGAGCGCGCACAGATCGAACCGGAGAAGATCCGCGACTACTTGTTGTCGCCGGATCATCCAGTCGGACGCTTCAAGGCGCGCTTCTTCGCGTCGATCGGCTACGACCGCTCCCGCTGGGAGGCGCTGCGCGACGACCTCCTGGCCGCGGCGCGTACCCAGGAAGCTGCAGCCGGTCAGGCTAGCCCGTTCGGTCGCAAGTACGAGGTCCGTGCTACACTTGGGGTGCCGCCAGGTCGAACCGCGTGGGTCACATCGGTCTGGATCGTGCTGGACGGCGACGACATTCCGAGGTTCGTGACGGCGTTTCCGGGGTAGACCATGTCCTTCAGTGTTCTAGACACAGTCGTGCTGACTCGCGATGTGCCCGAGCAGGGCCTGCTCCGCGGCGACATGGGCGCGATCGTGCATGTCCACTCCGCTGACGCGTACGAGGTCGAGTTCGTCCAGGCGTCGGGACAGACGCAGGCCCTCGTCACGCTTCCAGCCGACGCGATCCGCGCGATCCAGGATGGCGATCTGGTCGCTGTCCGACAGGTTCACCAGTCAGCCTGACGTTCTGTCGAGCGCCGCCCAACAGGCCAATGAACCCGACGGCGGCGAGGGCAGTCGCGGTCTTCGGGATGTTCCGCAGGGCAATGCGCGGTATCATCTCTTCCACGGCCGCCGCGGGTTAGTGGCGGTCCGTTAGGCGGGCGTGCCTAGTGCGCGCGCGATCTTCCTGGGCAGCTCGATGTCCGCGAACCGACGCGTCGGATACAGGTAGTCCTCACCGGACTCGTCGATGACTCGCACGAAGCCGTCAGCACGCGCTTCAGCGTCTTCCAACGCGACGTAGATCTTGCCACGCTCGAGCGAGGCGGCATACCCCTCGTTGGACAAGCAGACGACGTGTCGGCGTTTCGCGCGGGCCATCTCAGGATTCCGGGAGGATGCGTTTGATCTTCACTTCTTTCCGACCGATGCCGTGAGCCTCGTACCAGTGGAGCTCGGCGGTGCGAACGCGGCCGTCTGCAAACCGAATCCTACCAATGCCCTTGCGCTTGCGCCACCGACCAGGCCCGTGGACCTTTCTGAGCCGCGCGATCTCGCGGATCCCGCTTCCCGTTGCGATCGTCTGCACGTCGCGAATCGTGCCGATGATCTCGAAGTCCACTGACGCGTCGCGAAGGCAAGCGCGTCGCTCGCTGCACCGTCGAGCGCTTGATGCGCCGGCTGGGAATCAGCGGTGTCAGACGGGGCCGGGCCTTCAAGGTGACGACCATCCCCGACGAGTCGTCGCAACGACCGCCCGACCTCGTGCAGCGCGAGTTCCACGCGACGGCACCGAACCAGCTCTGGGTGGCGGACATCACGTACGTCGCCACCTGGAGCGGCTTCGCCTACGTGGCCTTCGTCATCGACGTGTACTCCCGCTACATCGTCGGCTGGCGCGTGTCGCGCTCGCTCCCAGCTACCGAACGCGTACCCACCGACGAACGCCACCAATGCCATCAAGTCCATGACGCGCGGCTTGGTGAGCTCGCCGATGAACTGGACTTCAAACCCCGCGCACACAGGCACAAGGGCGGGCGCGATGCCAACGATCGGCCCTCGGCGAGTAGACCCCCCGATGTGCCTGATGTAGAAATGTGGAGGCGCGCGGTGCGCGCGGGGGTTTTGGCAGGGAGCAAGTCGCAATGAGAGCAGCAGCTGTGTGGATGCCGGTTCTGGTTCTGGTGGTGGGCGCCTCCGGGTGTAGCAGCAGCAGCAGCCCTGGTGGCGGCGGAAGCGGCGGCAGCGCGGGAAGTGGCGCCGCTGGCGGCAGTGCCGGCACGGCAGGGTCGGCGGGGACGTCGGGCAGCGGCGGCGGCGTCGCGGTGGACGCTGGCAGCGACGGCTCGGCGGACGCGGCAAGCGACGCTCCGCCCACTGTCCAGTGCGACCCGACTACCGAGATCCAGCAGCCGGGCACGACGCTGTGCTGGCGGCGGTGTTCGCTCGAGCAGTCGCCGGACGCCGGCGGCTGCAGCGGCAACTTGACGAGCGTGACCTGGTGCGATGCGACCGGCAACAGCGCGACCGGCTGCACTCCGTCCACGCCGGGCAAGAACATCTGCGAAACAGTGCTCGGAGCCGGCTATCGCCTGTCCACGGTGGCGGAGTGGAAGGCACTGCTCGGCGGTTGCAAGCAGATGGGTGCGGGCGGCGTCAACACCGTCTGCAATGCGTGCTCGGCGAGCTCGACCTGCACCGGCATGTTCCCCTCCGACACCGGCACCTACTGGCTCGCGGACGGCAGCAGCGGCAACGGCTACGCGGTCAGTCTCAAGGGCGGCGGCGTCGCGCAGCAGGCCGCCGCCAACAGCTACCCCGTCCGCTGCGTCCGCTGAGTCCGGCGCGCGCTTACGCTACTTCTGGAGCGGCAGCACGTTGCGCGGGTCGCAGACGACGGTGCGGGAGTTTTCGACGATCTCGCGCGGCTTGAAGTGGGCGGGGTTTTCGCCCTCGCGGACGCGGCGCACCTCGAGGTGCAGGTGCACGACGCCGGCCGAGCCGGAGTCGCCGACGAAACCGAGCAGCGCGCCCTGCTTGACGGTCATGCCCTTGGCGAGCCCCGGGGCGGGGCCCTGCAGGTGGCCGTAGAGCACCAGGTACTCGCGCAGGTGCCCGCCTTCGCGCAGGGTGTGGCGGGTGACCACCGTGTTGCCGAACAGCGGCCCGACGTAGAGCACCTCGGCGTTGCCGACCTGGTGGGCGAGATCGACGAGGCGCACCCGCGTGCCGCGCGGCTCGGCCAGGTCGATGCCGCCGTGGCCGACGGCTTTGAGTCCGGGTCCGCGGCGCTGCTCGTAGTCGGGGCGGTCCAGGTCGTAGCCGCTCATGACCAGCGACTGGCCGGGCTCGGGCGGTACCGGGTAGCGGTAGCGCCGGTAGTTGGCCGGGCGATCCGGCCGCCGGGGGATCTGGTCGTACACGCGCCAGCGGCCGCCCCGCTCGTGGTGGCCGTTCCGCTCGGCCTGGAGCGCCGCGCCGCCGGGCTGGCCGTTCGGCACGGGGATGCAGATGCCGTTGTCGGGCAGCGTGCCGGGCGGGCAGAGGCTGGGCAGCGAGTCGCCGCCGGCCTGGGTGCCGCGCCCGGCCGCATGCTGCGCCGCGGCGGGGGCCGCAGAGCCCGCGGCTGCCCGTACCAGCGCTGACAGCGCGGCGGTGACCACGGCGGCTCGGACCAGGGGCTGCACCTGTGCGAGTGTAACGCGCCAGCGGGCCCGGTCGATTCCGGCTTGCCCGGAACGGCCGTCGATTCCGGCTCCAGAGCTGCCGTTCCGGCTCCAGGGAAGGAATGGATTGATTCCGGCCCTGTAGGTTGATAGCTCCCTTCGTGGTGAAGATACCGGTGGACAGGCTCGCGCCCGCGGATGCCGCGGTCATGGAGACGTTCGTGGTCCCGCGCTACCTGTCTCTGTTCGGCGAGCTGGCTATCGAGCTGCTGCTGGCGGGCCAGGCGGCGCGCATCGCCCATATCGGCTGCCGCACCGGCTATCCCGACCGCCAGCTGTACGAGAAGGTCGAGGGCTCCAGCATCGTCGGAGTCGACGCATCCGAATCGGCGCTGGAGTTGGCGCGCAACAAGGCTGCCCTGCTCGGCGATCCACCCATCGAGTACGTGGAAGCCGACGAGCTTCCCACGTCGCTCGAAGCTGCCAGCTTCTCGCACGCCCTCAACCTGCACCCTGTCGGCAGCGGCGAGCAGCGGCTCGCACTCTTCCGCGAGATGGAGCGCGTCCTGTACGCCGGCGGCCAGGCGCTCATCGCGCTGCCCCTGCGAGGGTCCTTCCAGGAAATCGGCGACCTCCTGCGCGAGTACGCACTGAAGTACGACGAGGGCGAGTTCGGCAAGGCCGTGGAGGACGCGATGTCCACCCGCCCGACGATCGAGACCCTGTCCGAGGAGCTGGAGGACGCCGGCCTCGACAACGTCAACGTCGAGATCCGCGCGACCGAGCTCACGTTCGACAGCGGCCGCGCGTTCATAGAAGACCCCGTCTCGCGCCTGCTCGTCATACCGGAGCTCAAGGCTTCCCTCGAGGTGGATGATCTGTCCAAGCCCCTCGACTACGTCCGCGACGCCGTCGACAAGTACTGGTCGGAAGGCAAGTTCGAGGTCGCGCTCAACGTCGGCTGCGCGAGCGCCCGGAAGTTGTAGCCGCCTCGCTCCCGGTCAGTACCGGTAGTGCCAGAGCAGGTCGATGGCTGTGCTTGCGTTGCCACCTTCGGTACGCAGCGACCAGTTGCGGTGGAAGCGCCAGTCGAGTGCGGCACTGAAGGCGGCTTTGCTGCCTCCGGAGGCGTTCGGCTCGCCCGCGCCGGCACCTGTAGCGCCGCCCTGCTCGTAGGTGCCTTCGAGCCACACCTCGTCGCTGATGCGCACTGCAGCGGTGTAGGCGGGGTTCGAGGTGGACGTATAGCGGTTCTCGCGCGTGCTGGTGCGGAACTGTACCGCGCCGAGCGGCGTCTCCGAGAACAGCTCGTTGAAACCGAGTGCCGCGGCTCCGACGCCGATCGCCTGCGCTTGCTGTCCCCTCGAGCCCGTTTCCGTCCCGCCCTGGCTCGAGGGACCACCTAGCAACAGCGCCATGATCTCCGACTCGGGCATCGCCGGATCGCTGCTTAGCCGGAGCTTGGCGTCCTTTACCGTCCCCTGCAGCTTTGCGTACACCGTGGTGCCCTCTGGCGAACGCCAGCTCGCCGTCGCGTCCACATGCGGGTTCGACGAATCACCCGTGTCGAACGTCACGCGCCCCCCATCGACGATGAACACCTTGCCGAGCGCAGGCACGCGGCCGCCCGGCTGCAGCGAGATGTAGCCCTTGACCTCCGCCTTCTCGCCGATGTCGACGATAGGCTGGCCGTCTATCGGTACCTCGATGTCGTTGCGGATGACGCGTACCGTGCCGAGATTGACGATGATGTGCCACGGGAGCGCCTGTTCACTGCGGTGCTCCACCGGCTCGCCAAGCGGCTGCAGGACCTGGATGTCGGGGTTGTCGTCGAGCGAGATCACGTTCTGCGAGGTGGCGCGTGGCAGCTTCGCCACGGCGTCCGGCACCTCGACGTCCACAATCATCCGCTGGGGAAGTCGGTGCAGGGTCACCGTGACCGGCACTTTCGATGTCACCGACGCCAGCTGCACGCCCTCGGTCATCAGGGGCACGCCGTTCTGCCCGGCTCCCAGGTTCACCGCTGCGGCGCCCCGATCCAGTCTCAGCCCATCCATGTAGAGCCTTGCGCTCGCGGCGATGTTGCGCTGGTCGGAGCGGGATTTTGCCGTGGCGCGAGGGACCACGATCACGGTGCGGCGCCCGCGACCGGTGGCGGTCGCGGTGAACGCGACGTCGGACAGCCGCATGCCGAGCGCGGCGATCTGCAGGACGCCGTGCTGCATGTCGGCCTTGCCGCTGAGCTGGCCTGTCCAGCGCTTCTTCTTGGGGTGCTCCGGGTCCGGTTCCTGGGACAGCACGGCGGACAGCTGGGCATCGATGTCGCCGCTGAGCTCACTGAACACGTCGCTGAGCAGCGGGGAGAGCACGACCGCGTCGAAGTGCTTGGCGTCCACGTCGATGCGCACCGGCCGTTTGTCGTCGATGCTCGGTACGACGCCCTGCCAGGCGAGCGCCGCATGCGCTTGAGCGTCCAGGCTGCCCGCCTTGTGATCGAAATGCAGCGTCGCGCTCAGCGCTTCGCCGTTCGATCGAACGGTCGCGCGCCCTTCGCCGACGGGAATCATGTCGATGTTCGCGCGCTTTACGTCCACGTTGGCGGCGACCTGCGGCAACAGGCTCTGGCGCTGCAGCGCCGCCGAGCCGTACAGCTCTCCCGCCACGTGGCTGTCGGCGAGCGGGGGCAGCAGGCGCAAGGGCAGGCCGTTCAAGAGGAGCTGCACGCCGCCCGTCCAGCGCGGCTTGTTCTCCGGCACGTCTCCAAACAGATCCTCCCAGCGCGCGGTGCCCTGCGCGGTCAGAAGTGCCAGGCGCTGGTCGCCGGCGAGCACCTGGGTCGTCCCGCCGAAACGTCCCGTCTTCTGGACGTATTGGGCGGTCATGTCGAGGTCGAACGGCATCGCGTAGCGACTGGTCGTGAAGGAGACGCGCCGGGCCGTGGCATGCGCGCTGAACGTGGGGCTCCGGAGCGTGCCCTCGACACTGATGCGTCCGCCGACGACTGCGCTGACGCCCCGCGGCCTGAGCGGAGCCGGCAGGGCGTCGAGCCCGCGATCCGGCACACTGAGCACCGCCGTGATGGGCGTCTGCAGCAGCTGCTCGGCAAGCTTGCCGGGCGCGCGGACCGCGCGCTGGAGATCGACCGAGAGCGTGCCGCTGGCCGCGGCCAGGACCGTGTTCTCGTAGATGAGCCGGATGGTGCCGTTGGTGTCGCCGGTCTCGCCGTTGATCTGTCCGCCGACCTGCACGTCGACGCCCTGGATGCGCTCCGGCTTGCTGTCGGGCACGCTGCGCACGACGTCGAGGCCCTTGGTCCCGGCGACCGCGAACAAGCTGGGCAGCGCCGCCGCCACCTTGCGGTCGATGCGCAGTTGGCCGAAAGCGCGTCCCGTGACCTTGTCGACGTGGAGGCTCTTCGGCAACGCGTGCTCGAGCCCGGCGAGGTTCACGTCGCTGAACTGTAGCTGGGCCTGGCCGATCACGTCGCGCCACGAGGACACCTTCTGGACGGGGCCGGCCAGCGTCGTCTCCCACTGCGCGCCGAGCGCGCCGATGTCTTTGACCAGCACCGAGGCGTCGCCGTCGAGGTTCCCGTCGTCGAGCTTGGCGTTGACCAGCATCGAGATGCCACCGAAGTTCATGATCGAGGCGTGGCCGAGTGCGATGCGCACCTGGCCGTTCGAGGTCTTCTTGTTGGACACCACGTCGGCATGGATGCCGAGTCTGCCGCCGACTGTGCCGCGTGGCAGTCCGAGCGCCTGGGTGATCTCGTCGAGGTCCAGGCCGGTGCCGTCGGCGTGGATCTCGAGCGAGCTGGGCCGGATGCGCGCCGAGCCGTGGACCTCGCCCCCGGTCCCGGACAGAGCGAGGTCCTTGACCTCGATGTTACCCTTGGCAAGGTCGAGCCGGGCGACCTTGCCATGCAGCTTCGCGCTGCCCCGCTTCACTTCGAGCGAAAGCTGTCGGATCCGCGTCGGTCCGCGGGTGGGCACCGTGGCCGAGGCGTCGACAGAAGGACCGAAGCGGTCCTTGAGCGAGGCTGTCACGTGCGGCGCTACGACCGGGCCGCGCGCGCTGGCGTCGACCTTGTCGAACGAGAACATTCCCGCCGTCATGTCGCGGCCGGATAGCTGGGCGTTGATGTCGAGCTTGTCCGGTTTCGTGAGCGGCCCCGAGGCGTGTCCGTTCAGCTGCCCGTGCTCGAGCTTGACGTCGCCCAGCGCGAAATCGTTCACATCCGCCGTCAGATAGGCATCCAGGTGCTCGTGCTCGATGCGCGCCTTGACCCGCATCTGTGCCCGGCCCTGCGCGTCGGTATATTGCCTGAGGCGCGGCGCGCCCTGGATACTGAAGCCGGACGACCGCGCGTCGAGATCGATCGCGCCGTCGGGGTGCAGCGAGAACGCGACTTTCAGCGGTAGGCCGTGCTCGTGCAGGGTCGCCTTGCCGTCGAAGCCCTTCTCGTTGAACGTGCCCGTCAGGTCCACGGCCGGCACGGGCTGGTCGGCGATCCGTGTGGGCTGCGTTGTGCCATTCACGTCGACCACGACCTGTCCGTTCTTGTTCCAGATGTCGAGGGACGCGTCGGCGGAGATGTCCGTGGCGGGCGCCTTCGGCCACAGCGCCTGGATGTTCGCGTGGCGCCCCTTCACTTCGAGCTTCGCGCCAACGGTGCCGGCCAGGTGCAGCGGACCTTTGGCAGTGATCTGTGAGCCTTCCACGTTGAAGGTCGCGCTCGTCTGGAGATCCGGCAGCTTGCCGCGCGCTTCCAGGTGCGCCGTTGTATCCTGCTTCAGCGGCCAGTCGGGCCACAGCGCGCGCATCGCTGCGGGCCTGGCGCGCGGCAGATCCAGCGTTGCTGTGATGCGATTTTCGTCGACGCGCGTGAAGGCGCCGAACTCGACGTTGCCGAAGTAGCCGTCGAAGGAGGTCCAGACGGCGCCCGGCTCGCGGATATGCAGCGTGCCCGTGCCGCGCGCATCGGTGCCAGCGAGGCCGCGCACGACGGTGCCGAAGCGCGACACGTCGACCGCGACGCCTTTCTGGGTCGCGAGCACCGAGCCTGTTACCTGCGCGAGCTCGGCCTCTAGTGTCGGCAGCCCGGCCACCGTGCCGCGCGCGTACGCACGCCCTATCTCGATGTGCGGCAGCCAGACGCGGATCTGCCGTGGCGGACCGGACGGCTTGGCGCCGGGCTTGCTGGGCCGTACCACGGGGGTGAAGGCGGCGGCGATGCTGGGGACACCCGTCACCGGATCGGGAAGGATGTTGCCCTCGGCCTTCTCGATCCGCACGTGCGGGATCACGATGTCGAGCTTCTGCCCGCCCCAGAGCACCTCCTCCGCGATTGCGGGCAGGTCCGCTTTGGCGCGCAGCTCCGACACCTCGAGCACGAGCTTTCCCTGTGGGTCGTGGACCTCGATGTTGCTCGCGGTGACCGAGGACGAGATCGATGTCGTCGAAGCGCCCGATGGTGACGGTTCCCTGGAACAGATCGCCGAGCAGCTGTGACAGGGCGCGTGCCGCGAGCCGCCGCCCGGCCGGCAGATCCAGATGCAACAGCAACCCGGCCAGCGTCGCCGCCAGGAACGTTGCCAGCAGCCCGAGTGCGGCGAGTACCCGGCCGACTACCCGGAGTAGACGGCGCGTGCCCGGGCGCCGGGGCATCAGAACGCTTCTCCCAGCGCGATGTTGAAGGCAATCGGGAGCCCGAACGTCGTGCCCGGCGTTCCCTCGTTGCGCGTGCCGCTGATGACCTGGAGCCCCGGCAGCCGCCAGCCTACGTCGAAACGCAACGGCCCCACAGGTGTGGTGTAGCGCAGCCCGAGGCCTGCCGACAGGTGCGGCGCGTTGAAGGCAATATCGGCCACTCTACGTGTGACGTTGCTGGAATCGAGAAAAGTCGCACCGCGGACCGGACCAGCAATGGGGAAGCGGACTTCGAGCGATGCCTCCCACAGCGTCAGCCCACCCAGGGGTCGGTTGCACTGCGCCGGCAGTTGATCGTAGCTGAGGGTCGTGGTGGCACCGCCGGGGCCGGTGCGCGTCAGCGAGCAGTTCACTCCCGTTGGAACCAGGAAGCCGAGCGGGCCCTGCGGACCGACCTCCCGGTACGCGTAGCCCCGGTTCGAATTGGGGCCACCGGAATAGAACGCGCGGAACAGGAGCTTGTGCTGATCGCGCACCACCGCCGGGTCGTACGGGTCGAGCGACGGATCATTCAGCGAGCTGCCGTAGTTGTGCGGGAACAAGAGCCCCACGGCTGCGCGCACCGCGAGCACGACGCTGTGCGATCGCGTCATCGGCAGGTAGATGCGTGCCTCGGGGCGGACGCGGACGTCGCTGACCGTGCCTCCGAAGATGTACCCCGCCACCTGCAGCGAGTTGGTCAGGTAGAAGCCCTCGGTAGGCTGGATGCGGTCATTGCGGAAATCCAGGTGCGTGACCAGTTCCGGAAACGAGACCTGCACCGGATCGAGGCCGTCCGGCTTGTCCTTCGTGACGCTGTTCGGATAGATGAACGGACGGTCGGACTGCCAGTTGTACGAAGGCGTGACGTACAGGCGGTAGCCGAAGAAGGCGCGCTCCACGCCCGCCGAGGCCTTGATCTCGAGATAGCCGATGATGCGGTCATTGACGCTCATGTTCGGATACAGGAGCGGGTAGACGTTGAACTCGCTGGCGACAAAGCCCGTGGTGCGCCCTTCGATGAACGACGGCTGCCTCAGCTCCGCGCGCAGGTAGTTCTCGGGCACCGGCTTGATGCCCTTGCCCAGGCTGTCGAGCTGGTAGAGGCTGGCCGGGAAGAGCGTGACGCCGGGGCGCGTATCGATGGAGAAATCGCGCATCCCCCCCAGGAAGTTCCGATCCTCCCAGCCGATGCGCAGATGCCCGGACAGGCGCAGGACGTCCGCCTGGATGCCGCCGCCGAGCTGCAGCGTGCGCAGCGAGCTCTCCCGCACCACGACGGTGATCGGGACCTTCTGTGTCTCGGGCTTGCTCGTATCCTGGCGCACGTCCACGCTGGCGAAGACACCGAGGTTGATGAGCGCGTCCTGGGCTTCGCGCAGGTCGGCGTGCGAGTACGGCTCGCCGGGTTCGATGTTCAGGTTGGCGCGGACCGGGCCTTCGGGGATCTCCCTCAGGCCGACGATGCTCACCTTGCCGTACGTTGCCGCCGGTCCGGGCTTTACGTCGATCTCGATGTCGGCCTGGAGCTTTTCCAGATCGATCTTCGCGTGCGCGTCGACCTTCACGAACGCATAGCCGTTGTCCGCCAGCGTGTCCCCGACGGCCTTCTTGGCTGCGTTGAAAGCGTCCTCCTCGAAGGGCGACTTCACGTTCAAGAGGTCCGTGCCGGCGGCATAGGCCTGGGTGGCGATCTTGATCGGCAGCCGCTCGAGACCGTGGATCCCGACGCTCCCGATCACCACACGCGGTCCGGGTACGACGCTGATCTGCACCTTCACGTGGTGCCGGTCGTCCGGGTCCGGGTACCAGACACGCGCCGCTGTGACCTTGGCCTCGTACCAGCCGCGGCGCTGGTAGTAGCGCTCGACTCGCTGCAGGTCCTTGGCGAGGAGGGTCTTGTCGTAGACCACGTAGTCGAAGACGACGCCGTCCCAGATGCCGAGGAAGCGCGGCGACTTCGCGGTCGCGAGCCCTTCCAGCACGTCGTCGCTGTCCACCGAGCCCGCGTTCCGGAGACCGACGCTCGCCACGACGGGCCGGTCCGGCGGATACGGCTTCTTCACGCATCCGGCGAGCGCCAGCAGCGCCGCGAGCAGCACAAACGCCGCCCGGCCATGGACTCGTTCGGTCTCCCTGCACGCGAGAGCAGGGTAGGTCCGACACGTGGGCGGCGCCACCAACTACGCGCCGCCGCGCGGCCGCGTCAGTCGTCCTTCATGCCGGGAAGTGTCGCCTTCTCGGCCGGCTTCGTCTTGTAGTCGATCTTCTGGTACGTCATGAGGCCCATGATCGGGTCCGCCTCGGTACCGGTCGACGAACGCGTGAAGGTCGTGGAGTACTGTCCGGTGACGGTGACCTCGGCTCCCTTGACCGGCAGCGGGTAGGGCAGGGGCACGGCCCACAGCTCGTCCTGCACCGGCTCGTCGGGACCCTTGTCCTCGTCCTTCACCTTCTTGTACTTCTCGATCGCGTCGTAGATCTGCGCGAAGTTGGACGCCCAGCCCTCGACCTTGATGCAGTTGTCGAGCTTGGCGTCCTTGGTGTCGCCGATCCAGAACGCCGGAATGGGCGGGTTGCAGTTGTCGGGGTCGGCCTTGCCCGTCTTGTGCACCGCGCACTTGGGCGCCTGGGGCAGGTTCGTCTTGACGATCCACCCGGTGATGCTGAGCTTCTTGTCGGCCACTTCCTTGTGGTGCACGCGGCTGCGCAGGTAGTAGCTCGCTCCCCACACGGTGTACGCATCGCCCTTCTTGATGGGCTTCTGCGGCACGTTCGGTACCGCCGGCATGTTGGCCTTGGCGCCGCTCGCGGCGGGCTTGGGCTTGTACTTGATCTCGTTCCGGTCACAGCCGGTGAGCCCAAGGGCAAGGACAGCGACGACGGCCGAGGTGGCCACGGAGCGGACGCGGACGGGCATGCTCATTTTCTCCCTGACACGTTGTCGAACTGGTCGACGGCTATCACGCACGCGGCCAAAACCGCAAGCGCTCCGGACCCTTGCGGTGCCCGGGCGAGCGAGGATAGCCCCGCCTGGGACCCCATGATCAGGGATTTTCATGGCTTTCTGCACCAGCGCCGGTGCTGGGTTGATTTGACAAGTATTTTCATACAATTAGGTTCTCCACATGGGTCGGGCCCTGATCGTCGGTGATGTCCACGGCTGCGCGGCCGAGCTCGACGCGCTGCTCGAGCAGCTTGCCGTGGGTGACGGCGACCAGCTGGTTTTCGTGGGGGATCTCGTGGCGCGCGGGCCGGACTCGCGGCGAGTGCTCCAGCGTGTGCGCGAGCTCGGCGCCCGCTCGGTGATCGGCAACCACGAGGAGCGGCTGCTTTCGGCGCGCGACGCGCGCTCCCGCGGCCAGCCCGGACCGCGGCTCGGGCCCGCGCACCGGCGGGTGTTCGATGAGCTCGACGAGGCGGACTGGGCGCTGCTCGAGTCGCTGCCGCTCTCGATCGATCTGCCGGATCACGATCTGCGGGTGGTGCACGCGGGCGTCGTGCCCGGCGTTCCCTTCGACGAGCAGGACCCCTGGCTGCTCACGCATATCCGCACACTCGATGCCGAGGGCATTCCGTCCCACCGCTTCGGCGGTACGCCCTGGGGTGCGAGCTACGTCGGCGGGCCGCACGTCGTGTTCGGTCACAACGCGCGCCTCGCACCGCAGCTGCATCCCGACGCGACCGGCCTCGACACCGGCTGTGTGTACGGCGGTCGTCTCACGGCGCTGGTTCTCGGCGCCGGCGAAAAGCCGCCCCCCGTCGCGGAGCGCGCGGACGCGCTGTCCAGCGTGCCCGCCAGGCAGACGTACGTCGACTACGGCGGCAAGCTGCGCGCAGGCTAGCGCGGCAACACCGCGAGCGTCCGGCGCAGTCCGCGGATCGCATGACAGCCGTCGCCGATGAGGTCCAGGTACGTCTGCTCGCGCTGGCTGCGGATCGCGTCGAGCCGCTCGTAGACTCCGCCTCGCGAGAGCTGCTTGACCGTGTCGGCCAGATCGCCGGCTGCCTCGAGCATCACGCGGTCGATGTGCCGGCCGCCCTCGTTCTTCGTGTCGTACGCGCCGAGCCTGCGCGCCAGTCCCAGCGTCTCCAGCAGGTGCCCGAAGAACTTCTGCTGCTGCGCGCGCAGCACCAGCCCCGCCTCCGGGTGCCGCGCCAGAAGCTCCGCGTAGGCGTGCCGTTCCGCCTCGTAGCGGAATAGAAGGACGCCGAGCTGTTTCCGCAAACGCCGCTTCTGTGCCGCGTCGCCACCCTGCGTCACGCTCTGGATCACGGCCTGCACCAGGTGCAGCCCGCCGCAGCTGTGTCCGTAGATGCCGGTCCTCTTCTGCTTGGCCTGGCGCAGGGGCGAGCCGGGATCGAACGCGCCAGTTGGATCCCCATGGAAATCGGTCAGCACCTGGTCGTCCTGCTCCAGCCGCGTGAGTGCCGCCGCGCGCAGCTTGTCCGGCTCCACCGCGCTCTTGCCGGGGGCCTTGTCGCCCAGTCGCTCGTCGAACACCCACGCGCTCAGCGTCCACGCCTCCTGGTGCCAGTCCGCGTCGCTCGTCGGCATGTGCGCCGAGGCCTCCATGTCGTGCACCAGCCGTCCGAGGGTCACCTCCGTGGCGTCAGCCGTCACCAGCTTGCGATCGAGCGGCACACCCGCATCCAGCATCGACTTGACCTGGAGACCCGGATGCGGCTCGACCAGGCTGTCGCCCTTTTTGACGGGGAAGGAATACAGCGTCCTGCCGTCGACGGTCTTCCGCACCGCGAAGCTCGCGATGACATCCACCGCCGGCCGCCCGTCGTCCGCCTCGAAGTGCGGCCCGAACGCCAGAAGCCCGTGCGCCAGCGCCCACGGCATCTTGGCGTCGCTCGCCCCCGCCTTCACGTCGTGCTCTAGCGTCGCCAGCGTCGACTTGATCTCCGCGCGCGTCGCCTGGTGCGGCGGCGCTATGCCGGGAGCTGCGGCCGCGGCCGATGCCGGCACCGCTGGAGCGCTGGCCGTGGCCGCCGTCAGCCCCGGGTGTTGGTGCCGCTGCACCTCCATGTACACGCCGGCCGCCGCCGCCGCGGCCAGGATCGCCAGCATGCCTCGGTTGCGCTCCGCCATCGACGGGACGTATCTAGCACGCCGGCCGCTGTCGCGGTCGCCCGTGCTATCACCGTCGCGTTGGCCCGCACTGTCCGCGTCTTCGTTCCGGAGCTTGCAGGCGGCGAGCGTATGCTCGACGACGCAGCGTCGCGCTATCTGCTGCGGGTCCACCGCCTGGGAGCGGGCGATCGCTTCGTCGCGTTCGATCCGGATGCGGCGGAGCAGGCAGAGGGCAACATCGTCGCGGTGCGCGGGCGCCGCGCCCTGTGCCGCTTCGGCGAGCCTGGACCGGCGAGCCATGTGCCCGGCTTCGAGGTCACCCTGCTGCAGGGGCTCGGCAAGGGCGATCGTTTCGATCGCGTGGTGCGCGACGCGACGGCGCTCGGTGCGCACAGCGTGGTCGCGGTGGAGACGGCGCGCAGCGTGGTCGCTCTCGGCGACCGCGCGGCGGCGCGCCGCGAGCGCTGGCGCACGATCGCGATCGAAGCCGCGCGACAGTCGGGCCGCGGCGACGTGCCGCGGATCGTGGGACCGCTCTCTCTCGGCGAGGCGCTGGGCGGGCCGCACTCCGGAGACGCGCTCCGGCTCGTGCTCGAGCCCGAGGGCTCCACGTCGCTCGCAGTGCGGCTCGAGCATTGGTCGCCTTCGCAGCCACTGGTGCTGCTCGTCGGTCCAGAGGGCGGCCTCGCGCCGGAAGAGCTGGCCGAGGCGCGTGCCGCTGGTTTTTCGCCAGCGCGCTTCGGTGAGTTCGTGCTGCGCACCGAAACGGCCGCGACGGCCGTGCTCGGCGCGGTCATCGCGCGTCTCGACCCAGCGTGAAAATCGGCGTGCTGTTCGCCCCGCGCCCTGTATAGTCCGCCCCCATGAGCGGCGAGCGGAAGGTGCGGATTCTGGTGGCCAAGCCGGGCCTCGACGGCCACGACCGCGGAGCGAAAGTCGTCGCGCGCGCGCTGCGCGACGCCGGCTTCGAGGTCGTCTACACCGGCCTGCACCAGACGCCCGCGATGATCGCCAGCGCGGCCGTGCAGGAAGACGTGGACGCCGTCGGCCTGTCGATCATGAGCGGCGCGCACAACACGCTCTTCCCTGCGGTCCTCGCCGAGCTCGAACAGCGCCAGGCTGACGACATCGCCCTCTTCGGCGGCGGCATCGTTCCCGAAGAGGACGTGGAGAAGCTCGAGGCGGCCGGCGTCAAGAAGGTGTTCAGGCCCGGCACGCCGCTCTCCGGGATCGTCGACTGGGTCCGCGAGAACGTGAAGCCGCGCTAGCCCGCGCGCCCGCCGCGGAGCGGCGCGGAGCGGCGCGGAGCGGCGCGACTACCCGAAGGCGCGCCGCCGTGGCGCGAGGCGCGTGGAAAAGGCGCCAAGCCCGAGCTTGGAGGCGAAAACAGGCGCGAGGCGCGTGGGCACGCGCGAGGCGCGTGGGCACGCGCGCGGCGATCGGCGGTACGGCGCGCGCCGGCGAGCTGGCGGACGGAGTGTTCCGCGGGCCGCAGTCCGTGTGCCGTGGGACACTTTCTCGGGCACGAAGCGCCTTGTTTTCCGTGTGATCGTGTGGGGCACGCGGCTTGCGATGCGGCGGGCCATGTTCGTGCTCGCGCTGTTTCCCACGTTGGTTGCCGTCGGCATCTTCACTGGCGTGCTCCGGCTGCGGCCGGGGCGATAGAATATCGTAGCAAAATGTCACAGTAGGTGTGACATTTTGCTACGGATTCGAGCGTGGGCTGCTGGGCTGGGTGGTGTGGGCCTGCTCTGGGACCTGGTGGGGTGCCCCAAGGAATGGCGATCCAGAAGCTGGTCCGGAGGGTCGCACGTCGGCCAAACTACCTGAACGAGTGAGCATGTAGGAGGATGGAAGCATCCAAGCGTGCGGAAATAAAGAGGGAATGCGGTTGCCGACTTGTTGACACCGCACCCTGGACGCCCTTAGCGTCGGCCAGTCCAGTGGGAGAAAGTGGGGCAGAGTGTCGCACAGTCCCATCTGGTGGTCGGGTCAGGCATGTTCCGCGGGCAGTTCGTCCACAGCATCGACGCCAAGGGTCGCGTTTCGCTACCAGCACGTTTCCGTGACGCGCTGATGGCGGACGGTGACTCGCGCTTCATCGTCACGCCCGCGCCGTTCGATCCCTGCCTGCACGTCTACCCGCTCCGGGCGTGGGAGGAGTTCGAACACAAGATGTCGGAGCTGCCGCGACTCGATCCGAACATCGTGCGCTTCCGTCGTCTGTACGTGTCGGCGGCGATCGAGTGCGAGCTCGACCGCGCGGGCCGCGTGCTGGTGCCGCCTCACCTCAGGGAAAAGGCGGCGCTCGGCAAGGACGCACTCTGGGCCGGCATGGGTCGCAACATCGAGCTGTGGTCGAAGGAGCGCTGGGACGCTGCGCTCGCGATGTCTCCGGACGAGCAGGAAGCCTTCAAGCAGGCCGTCATGGAGCAGATACGGATATGATCGTGGCAGCCGAGATCATCGAACCTCCGCCGCCTTTCGAGCACACCACGGTGATGCCCGGCGAGGTCGTGCAGGCACTTTCGCCGCAGGACGGCGGCCTGTACCTGGACCTGACCGCGGGCGGCGGCGGACACGCGGCGGCCATCCTCGCGGCGTGTGACGGCGCGCGCGTGATCGCATTCGATCGCGACCCGGCTGCGATCGATGCGGCGCGCAAGCGCCTCGCGGAGTTCGGTGTGCGCGCCCGCGTGGCGCGCGCGAGCTTCGACGAGGTGGAGGCATGGCTCGCCGACGAGGGCGTCCAACAGGTGGACGGGCTGATTGCGGACCTGGGCATCAGCTCGCACCAGCTGACAGACGCGGCACGCGGCATGAGCTTCCGTGTGGAAGGTCCGCTCGACATGCGCATGGACCCGACACAGGGCGAGACGGTGCGCGAGCTGGTGGCGCGGTTGTCGCAGGACGAGCTGGCGGACGTCATCTACCAGCTCGGCGAGGAACGGCGCTCGCGACGCGTGGCCCGCTGCATCAAGCAGGCGCTGGCCGCCGGCGAGCTGGAGACGACGCTCGACCTCCGGCGCGCCGTGGTGCGTGCGGTCGGACCACGGCGCGTCGGAGGCATCGATCCGGCGACGCGCACGTTCCAGGCGCTGCGCATCGCGGTCAACGGTGAGCTCGATCAGCTGGCGACGCTGCTCGACGTGGCGTCGCGCGTTGTGCGTCCCGGTGGCACGGCGGTGTTCATCAGCTTCCACTCCTTGGAGGACCGGCTGGTCAAGCGCGCGTTTGCCGACCGCGAGCGCTGGCAGCGACTGAACAAGAAGCCGCTGACCGCAGGAGAGAGCGAGCGCGCGGACAACCCGCGGGCGCGCAGCGCCAAGCTCCGCGCGGCCCACCGCATGGACGAGGAGAGCGAGGCATGAAGGAATCCCGCTCGTTTCTGGTGTTGTGGACCCTGGCGGTGCTGGCCGCCACGGCTGCTTTCGTCCTGTATCTCGGGCTGCGGGTGCGCTCCGTGCAGCTCGGCTACGAGCTCGGGCACTCGCACGCGAAGGTGTCGCGGCTGCGCGAGGTCAAGCGCGTACTGGAGCTGGAGCTCGCCAGTCACAAGACGCCGGAGCGCGTCGAGCTGGTGGCGCGCACGTTGCTCGGAATGAAGGAGCCGAGCCCCGATCGCATCCTGTCGGCGGGCAAGGAGCCTTCGGGCGCGGAGCAGGACAAGAACGACCAGGGCGGAGGTGCTCCGTGAACGAGAGCAGCCTGAGCACGGCGCGCGGGCGCTGGATCCGCATGCGCATGGGGATCCTGTGCGGGCTGCTCGCGCTCGGCCTCGGGTTGGTGGTCTCGGCTGGTTGGGACCTGATGGTGAAGGACGGGCGGACCTGGCGCGAGCTGGCCGACAAGCAGCGCCAGCGGCGCCTGCACGTCGTGCCGAAGCGGGGCACCATCTACGATCGCAACGGCAGCGCGCTGGCGGTGAGCGTCGAGGTGCCCAGCGTGAGCCTGGACTCGGTGGAGCTTCTGCGCGGAGTGCCGCCGGCGGAGGTGCCGTATGTGGCGCGCGACGCGGCCAACCGTATCGCCCGGGCGCTTTCGCTCGATCCGGCGATGGTGGAGCGCAAGATCCTGCAGAAGCATCGCTTCACCTGGTTGAAGCGACGCATCAGTGCCCAGGAGGCGGAGCGCATCCGTGAGCTGGCGTCGAGGAAGCAGCAGAACGGGCAGCGGCGCGTCCACGGTCTGCTCGTGGAAGGGGAGGGGCATCGCTACTACCCGCGTCGCGAGCTGGCGAGCACCGTGCTCGGCTTCGTGGCGCCGGACGGCGAAGGCAAGGACGGCTTCGAGCTGGAGATGAACCGCGAGCTCAAGGGGCACGTGGAACAGCTGCGTGGCCTGCGCGACCGCGCAGGAAGGCTGCTCTTCTCCGGCGGCATCCGCGACGACCAGGCGCTCGCCGGTCACAACATCCAGCTGACTATCGATCAGGGCATCCAGTACGTCGCCGAGCGCGCGCTCGGAAACGCGGTGCGCACCTTCGAGGCGGACGGTGGCTCGGTGGTCGTCGTCAAGCCCGAGACCGGCGAGATCCTCGCGATGGCGAGCTGGCCGCACTACAACCCCAACGACTATACCGACAGCGAAGCGGTCCAGCGCCGCGACCGCACCGTGACGGACGTCTTCGAGCCGGGCTCGACGATGAAGATGTTCACGCTGTCGCTCGGCTTGACCAACGGCGTGATCACGCCCACGCAGAAGCTGTTCTGCGAAAAGGGCATGATGGCGGTGGACAACATCGTCATCCGGGACACGCACCGCTCGGGGTGGCTGACCCCGTCGCAGATCCTGCAGGTCTCGTCGAACATCTGTGCCGCGAAGATCGGGCTCAGCATGGGCGGCGACAAGCTGTACGAGGGCCTGCGCCGCTTTGGGTTCGGCGAGGAAACGGGCATTCCGCTGCCCGGCGAATCCTCGGGCACGCTGCGACCGCGCGGGCGGCCCTGGGTGCAGGTCGAGACGGCCGCTGCGTCGTTCGGCCAGGGCATCAGCGTCACCAATCTGCAGCTCGCGATGGGTGCGGCCGCGATCGCCAATGGCGGCAGGTTGATGCAGCCGATCCTGGTGAAGAAGGTGACGACTGCCGACGGCGAGGTCGTGCGCGAGGCCGCGCCGGTCGTGCGCCGGCGGGTGATCTCCGGGCGCGTGGCGCACCTGATGGCGGAGATGATGGTGAGCGTGACGGAGGGCGAGGGGACGGGCACTGCCGCGGCCATCCCGGGCTACAAGGTGGCGGGCAAGACCGCGACCGCGCAGAAGACCGATCCCGCGACGGGGCGCTACTCGCTCGACAAGTACGTGGCGTCGTTCATCGGCTTCGTGCCGGCGGATCACCCGGTGGTGACGATCGCGGTGATGGTGGACGAGCCGATGGTGGAGCACGCAGGCGGCGCGGTGGCCGCTCCCGTGTTCCGCAAGGTCGCGGAGATGAGCCTGAAGTACATGGGGCTCACGCCGCGGGGCACGAAGCCGGTGGACATCAAGAAGCTCGCGCACGAGCCCGACCCGGCCAACGCGACCATCGCGATGCTGCGGCAGGCGGGCGGCGTGAAGCCGGCGGTGCAGGAGGTGAAGAAGGACGACGGGCCCGTGCCGCACGGCGAGGTGCGACTGCCGGACATGACGGGGTGGCCCGTGCGCGAGGCGGTGCGCCAGGCGATCGAGCTCGGCGTGCACCCGGAGGTCAAGGGCTCGGGGCTTCTGGCCAAGCAGCATCCGGCGCCGGGCGGATTGGTGAAGAAGGGCGATCACCTGCTTCTCGTGTTCGAGCCCGCGACATGAACATGCCCGTGCCGACGAAAGGACTCGACGTCCAGCAGAGCCTGCGCTCCGGCATTACGCTGGGCGAGCTCGAGCGTGAGCTCGAGGCCGTCGGCGCGCGGCTCCAGGGCGGCGCGGACGTGGCGGTCAGCGACGTGCGGCACGACTCGCGCCAGGTGCGCCAGGGCGATCTGTTCGTGGCGCGGCGGGGCGGGCGCGCGAGCGGCCTCTCGTTTATCGAGGACGCCCTGGCGCGCGGCGCGGCGGCGCTGATCCTCGAGCGCGGCGTGCCGGAGAGTTTCGATGTGCCGGTGCTCGAGGTGGATGACGTGCGGCTGGCGCTGGCGCTCGCCGCCGAGGCGGTGCACGCCCATCCCACGCGGGCGCTTTCGGTGGTGGGCCTCACGGGCACCAACGGCAAGACCACCACGGCGTGGCTCGTGCAGCACGCTCTTGCGGGGGCTGGCGCAAGGCCCGCGCGGCTCGGGACACTCGGCTACGACTTCGGCGCGCGATCGTTCCGGGTCGCTGCTCACGACTCCGGAAGCCGACGACATCTCGCGGCTTGCGGCACGGGTGGTGTCGAGCGGCGGCACGCATCTGGTGATGGAAGCGTCGAGCCACGCGCTCTCGCAGGCGCGGGTGGACGCCGTGCATTTCGCGGTGGCCGCGTTCACCAACCTCACGCAGGATCACCTCGACTACCACGAGTCGATGGATAGCTACGCGGCGGCCAAGCTCCGGCTCTTCACCGAGCTCCGGCCGGATGTATCGGTGCTGAACGTCGACGACGAGACCGGCGCGCGCTTCGCCGAGCAGGCGCGGGGCCGCGTGATCCGCGTCGGGCGCCGACCGGACGCGGACGTGCGCCCCATCGACGTGGAGCTCGATGCGAGCGGCATCCACGGGCGGGTGCGGCTTGCGTCGGGAGAGGTGCGGATCGCCAGCCGGCTGGTGGGCGAGCACAACCTCGACAACCTGCTGCTCACGCTCGGCATCGTCGAGGCGCTCGGACTGTCCGCCGAGCGCGCCGCCGAGGCTCTCTCGCTGTGTCCGGCGGTGCCCGGGAGGCTCGAGCGCTGCGACGTTCCGGTGGACGACGTGCTCGCGCTGGTCGACTACGCCCACACGCCCGACGCCCTGTCGCGCGCTCTTGCCGCGGTGCGGGGTCTGGGAAACGGGCGTGTGCTCTGCGTTTTCGGCTGCGGCGGCGACCGCGATCCGGACAAGCGTCCGCTCATGGGCGACGCGGTTGGACGCGGCGCAGACTACGCCATCATCAGCAACGACAATCCCCGCTCGGAGGATCCGGAGGCGATCGCGAAGGCCATCGAGCCGGGTCTCGCGGCGCACGATATCCCGTACGAGACGATCCTCGACCGCGCCCGCGCCATCGAACGGGCCGTGACCCTGGCGGAGCCCGGCGATGTCGTGCTGGTCGCGGGCAAGGGGCACGAGCCGTACCAGATCCTCGGCGACGTGCGCCGGCGCTTCGACGACCGCGTCGAGCTCCGGCGGGCGCTGGCGCTCCGGCGCGAAAGGCTCGGGCGCTGATGGCGACGCCGATTCCGGAAAACCGCGTGGCGCTGTCGCTGGCGGAGATCGCGGAGGCGACGGCCGGCGAGGTGCTCGCCGGCGGCACGCAGGCCGTCCGCGGCGTCACCACCGACTCGCGCGGCGACGTGGCGGGCAAGCTGTTCGTGGCGCTGGAGGGCGAGAGCTTCGATGGGCACGATTTCGTCGCCCAGGCCGTGAGTGCGGGCGCCGCGGCGGTACTGGTGTCGCGTGACGTTCCGCTGGACGGCGACGTGGCGATCGTGCGCGTGCCGTCGACGCTGGACGCGCTCGGCGCAGCTGGCGCGCCTGCATCGCCGGCGCTGGGGCGGCACACTGGTGGCGATCGGCGGCTCGGCGGGCAAGACGACGACGAAAACCGCCGTCGCGTCGGTGCTCGAGGCACTGATGCCCGGCCAGGTGCACGCGGCGCGCGGCAATCTGAACAACCAGATCGGCGTGCCGATGGTGCTGTTCGGGCTCGAGCCGGCGCACAAGCTGGCGGTCGTGGAGATCGGCACGAACCAGCGCGGCGAGGTGGAAAAGCTGGCGGCGGTCGCGGAGCCGGACGTGGCGCTCCTGACGCTCATCGCGCTGGAGCACGCCGAGGGCATCGGCGACCTGGACGCGGTGGAAGCCGAGGAGGGCGCGCTGCTGGCGGCGCTCGGGCCCGCCGCTACGGCGATCGGCAACGTCGACGATGCGCGCGTGCGACGCCAACTTGAACGAAGTCCCGCCGGGTCCAGGATCGGCTACGGCGCCGCGGAGTCCGCCGACTACCGGCTCTTGTCGCGCGAGCCGCATGGACTGTCCGGTGCGCGGCTCGCGATCCGCCGGCCCAGCGGCGACGCCACGATCGACATCTCCCTGTGCGGCCTGCCGGGCGCGCTGGCCGCGCTGGCGGCGCTCGCCGTCGCGGAACGGGTCCAGGGGGAACCCGTCGATGCTGTGCGCGCCGCGGCTGCGGTCACCGCCGAACCCGGGCGGCTCGGTCCGCTCACCCTCGGCGACGGCACCGTCGTGCTCGACGACAGCTACAACGCGAACCCCGCCAGTGTGAAGAGCTCGGTCCAGACCGCGCGCGAGATCGCCGAGGCGCGCAGCGCGCGGCTGGTGCTGGTGATCGGCGAGATGCGCGAGCTCGGCGCGGCTTCCGCCGGCGAGCACGCGGCACTAGGGCGCGAGCTGGGCGCGGGCATCGCCGCCGCGTTGGTACTGGTCGGCGGTGACGCCGAGCTGGCGCTCCAGCCGGCGCGCGCCGGCGGGCTCGACGCGGTGTTCGCGCCGGACGCGGAGTCTGCGCTCGCGCCGGTGCTGGAGCGCGTGCGCGCGGGCGACGTGGTGCTGGTCAAGGCGTCGCGCGGCGTCCGCGCCGAGCGCATCGTGGACGGCTTGATCCGCGCCAGGGGGAGGGCGGCGTGATCTACGAGCTGCTCTATCCGCTGAGCCAGCGCTTCGGCTGGGCGAGCGCGCTCAACGTGCTGCGTTACACGCCATTCCGCGCGATCATGTCGACGATCACGGCGATGCTGATGTGCTTCGTGCTGGCGCCGTGGTTCATCAGAAGCTCCGCGGCAGGCAGATCAGCCAGATCATCCGCGAGGAGGGTCCCGAGTCGCACCAGGCCAAGGCCGGTACGCCGACCATGGGCGGCGCGCTGATCCTGCTTGCCGTGCTGGTGCCGACGGTGCTGTGGGCCGACGTGAAGAACGTGTTCGTGCTGGCGACGGCGGCGGTCACCGCCGGCTACGGCGCCATCGGCTATATCGACGACCGGATGAAGATCACGGGTGGCAGCGCCAAGGGCCTGCCGGGGCGCTACAAGCTGCTCGGGCAGTTCCTGATCGGCGGCGCAGCCATCGGCTACGTGTTCCTCGACACGAACAAGATGCCCGCCGACTGGGTGGCGATGCGGACGCGGCTGTCGATTCCGTTCGTGGCCTTCCACAAGCACCCGGTCGAGTTGCCGCTCTGGCTGTACATCGTCTTCGCGCTGTTCGTGGTGGTGGGCACGAGCAACGCGGTCAATCTCACCGACGGTCTGGACGGCCTCGCGATCGGTCCGGTGATGATCAACGCCGGGACCTACATGGTGTGGGCGTACATCGCCGGCCTGATCCTGTTCGGCCGTCCGATGGCGCAGTACCTCGACATCCCCGGCATCCTGGAGATGAGCGATCTCGCGGTGTTCGGTGCGGCGGTGATCGGCGCGGGGGTCGGCTTCCTCTGGTACAACACCTATCCAGCGCAGGTGTTCATGGGGGACGTCGGTTCGCTGTCGCTCGGCGGCGGGCTCGGCATGATGGCCGTTCTCACGAAGAACGAGCTTCTGAGCATCCTCATCGGCGGCATCTTCTTCCTCGAGGCGGTGAGCGTCATCACCCAGGTGGTGAGCTTCAAGCTGTTCGGGCGGCGCGTGTTCCTGATGGCGCCGATCCACCACCACTTCGAACAGAAGGGCTGGCCCGAGCCGCGCATCATCGTGCGTTTCTGGATCATCTCCATCCTGTTGGCCCTGGTGGCCCTGTCGTCCCTGAAGCTGAGGTAGCCGATGGAGATAGCGGGCAAGCGGGTCATCGTCGTCGGGCTGGGGCAGAGCGGGATTGCCGCGGCGCGGCTGTGCGCGGCGCGCGGCGCGCGCGTGGTGGCGGCCGACGCTGCGCCACTCGAGCGGCTGGACGCCGCTGTGCGCGAGCTGGACGCAGAGGTCGTGACCGGCGGCTACGACGGCGTGCGCTTCGAGGACGCGGCTCTGATCGTGATCTCGCCCGGTGTGCCGGCGTTCCCGGCGCTGCGCGCCGCGGAAGCGGCCGGCGTCGAGGTCATCGGCGAGCTGGAGCTCGCGTGGCGCTGTCTGGATGCGCCGCTGGCGCTCGTGGGCGGCACCAACGGCAAGAGCACGACGACGACGCTGCTCGGCCATCTGGTTGCGGCGAGCGGCGCGCGCACCTTCGTCGGCGGCAACCTCGGCACCCCGCTCTCCGACGCCGTGGACGGCAGCTGGGACGCCCTGGTCGTGGAGGCGTCCAGCTTCCAGCTCGAGCGCGCGCCGACGCTGCGTCCGCGCGTCGCGGTGCTGCTCAACATCAGCGAGGATCACCTCGACCGCTATCCGGATCTGGCGGCGTACGCGCGTGCCAAGGGCAACGCCTTCATCAACCAGACGCCGGAGGACATCGCGGTGATCCCGGCCAACGATCAGCTGTGCGCCGAGCAGGCCGCGCGCGGCCGCGGGCGCGTGGTGGGCTTCGGGCCGGGTGGCGACTACTCGGTCGACGATCGCGAGGTGGTCGAGCACGCGGGCGGCGAGCGCTTTTCCCTGGAAGGGGCCGACCTGCACGGCCGGCACAATCTCGACAATGCCGCCGCGGCGATCGCGGCTGCGCGCGAGCTCGGCGTCTCCAGGCAGGCGATCTCCGACGGCTTGTCGCGCTTCCGGGCGCTGCCTCATCGCATGGCCCTGGCCGGCGTGGTCGACGGCATCACCTTCTACGACGATTCGAAAGGGACCAACGTCGGTGCGGCGGTGACCGCGCTTTCGTGGTCTCGTCGAGCCGCGCGGCGTGTTGATCGCCGGCGGCCGCGACAAGCTCGGCTCCTACGAGCCGCTGGTCGCCGCACTGGAAGAGAAGGGGCGTGCACTGGTCTTGATCGGCGAGGCGGCCGAACGCATCGCTGCCGCGGTCGGCGACCGGCTGCCCGTCGAGCGTGCGGCAATCGATGCGCGCCGCCGTGGAGCGCGCCTACCGGCTGGCGCACCCCGGCGACGCGGTGCTCTTGAGCCCCGCCTGCTCGAGCTTCGACATGTTCAAGAGCTACGCCGAACGCGGGCGATAGCTTCGTGGAAGCGGTTGGGGAGCTCGCCGCCCGGCCGCGGCTGGAGGAAGCCCGGTGAAGAAGTTCCTGAAGAGTCTGTTGGCGCCCGGGCCGCGCACCGGTCCGGTCGACGTGGTGCTGGCAGCGGTGGTGATCGGCCTCGTCGGTTTCGGCGTGGTGATGGTGTACAGCGCCAGCGTCATCGAGGCGACCACCGTCTTCCACGACCCGCAGTACTTCCTCAAGCGTCAGGCCATCTACGCCGGCATCGGGCTGACGGTGATGTTCTTCGCTCTCGCGTTTCGACTACCACAAGCTCAAGGCGCTCACGTACCCGGTGCTGGTCGCGGTGACGGGACTGATGCTGCTCAGCGTGGTCGGTTTCGGCCACTCCGGCGGCGGCGCGGCGCGCTGGCTCCGGCTCGGCCCGGTCAACGTGCAGCCGTCCGAGATGGCCAAGCTCGCGTTGATCCTGTGGCTCGCCTACTCGCTCGAGAAGAAGCAGGAGAAGGTCAAGAGCTTCTCCATCGGCATGCTCCCGCACCTCATCATGGTCGGCGGGCTGATGCTGCTGTGCCTCAAGCAGCCGGACTTCGGCAGCGCCGTCGTGCTCCTGTTCCTGACGTTCACGCTGCTGTTCGTCGCTGGTGCGCGGCTCGGCTACCTGCTCGGCGTTGGCATGGTGGGCGCCGTGGGGGCGGCGTGGCTGGTGCGCTTCAAGACCTATCGCTGGGAACGCATGCTCGCCTGGTTCAACATGAACCAGCACCGGCAGGATCTGGCGTACCAGCCCTTCCAGTCGGTGATGAGCTTCGGCTCGGGTCAGGTTACCGGGCTCGGTCTCGGCAAGGGCCTGCAGGTGCTGTACCTGCCCGAGGCGCACACCGACTTCATCTCGGCGATCATCGGCGAGGAGCTCGGCTTCATCGGCATCCTGCTCTTGTGCACGGTGTTCCTGGTGATCGTCGCGCGGGGGGTGCGCACGGCTCTGGCCGCGAAGGACGACTACGGCTCCTACATCGCCTTCGGCATCTCGATCCTGTTCGGCGTGCAGGCGCTGATCAACATGGCCGTCGCCATGGCGATGCTGCCCACGAAGGGTCTGACCCTGCCGTTCGTCAGCTACGGCGGCTCGTCGCTCCTGGTGAGCGCTGCGGCGATGGGCGTGCTGCTCAACGTGTCGCGGAGCCGCATCGGCAACGCGAACGCGCGGGTGCCCGGAAGCGCGGGCCCCGAGCCCGAGGCCAGCGCGATGTTGGTGAGCGAAGCCGACTTCGCGCCGGAAGCGAAGAAGAAGCCGACGAAGAAGCGGCGCGTGAAGAAGCCCGGCATCACGCCGGCCGGGGAGGGCGCATGACGGCGCTGCTCTTCGCAGGCGGAGGCACCGGGGGCCACGTGTTCCCGATGGTGGCCGTGGCCGATGCGCTCTCCGGCATCGCGCCCGGGCTCCGTCTGGTGTTCGTGGGCACCTCGCGCGGACTGGAAAAGCGCGTCGTGCCGGAGCGGGGCTACGAGCTCGAGCTGATGGACGTGCTGCCGATCCGCGGTGGCGGCGTTTCGGGCGCGCTCAAGGGCATGGGGCGTGCGGCCGCGCTGGTCGGTCAGGGGCGCGCTCTGGTCAAGCGCTACGCGCCGGCGGCGGTGTTCTCGCTCGGCGGCTATGCGGCGGGGCCCGTCTCTCTGGCCGCGCGGCTTTCCGGCGTACCGCTGGCGCTGATGGAGCCGAACGCGGTCATCGGCCTGGCCAACCGCCTGGTGGCGCCGTTCGTGCGGCGTGCGTACACGGCATTCGAAGAGCCGGAGCGGCATTTCAAGCAGGGCGTGGTGCTGCGCTCCGGCGTGCCCATCCGTGGCGGCTTCGAGCCGCGCCCCTACGCGCGCGCCGCGGGCGCGCTCCGCGCGCTGGTACTCGGCGGCAGCCAGGGGGCCAAGGCGCTGAACGAAGCTGTGCCGCACGCGCTGGCCCAGGCCCGGACGCCCGTTCGGGTGGTCCACCAGTGCGGTCCGGCGCACGGCCCGGCCGTCGAGGAGCTGTACGCTTCGCTTGGCGCTCGCGATCGCGCGCAGGTGGTACCGTTCATCGAGGACATGCCGTCGGCGATCGGCGCGGCCGATCTCGTGATCGGACGCGCCGGTGCCAGTGCGGTCAGCGAGATCTGCGCTGTCGGAAGGCCCAGCGTGCTGGTCCCGTATCCCTTCGCCGCGGGCGACCACCAGCTGGCAAACGCCCAGGCGCTGGAGAAGGCGGGCGCCGCGCTGTGTGTGCACTCGGTCGACGCGACGCCCGCGCGGTTGGCCGGCGAGATCGACAGGCTGGCGGCAGCCGACGGCGAGCTCGAGCGCATGGCAGGGGCGGCGCGGGCCTTCGGCCGTCCACACGCTGCGCTCGCGATCGCGCGGGACCTGCTCGCGCTGGCCGGCCTGCAGGCGGAAGCGGCGCCAAGCGGCGGGGCCAGCGCGGCTCCGCCCGGCGCCGGCCACGGATCGCTTTCAATGCGGGGGGTGGCCTGATGTTCCGCGGGCGCGTGCGTCACGTGCACTTCATCGGGGTCGGCGGCATCGGCATGAGCGGCCTGGCCGAGATCCTGCGCACGCTGGAGTTCGACGTGTCGGGCTCGGATCTGCGCGAGGGCGAGACGACGCGCCGGCTCTCGCGGCTCGGCGTTCGCGTGGATCTCGGTCATCGCGCTGCCAACGTGCACGGCGCGGATGTGATCGTGTATTCGAGCGCGATCAACGAGGAGAACCCGGAGATCGCCGAAGCCCGCGCGCTGGGCACGCCGGTCATCTCCCGCGCGGAGATGCTGGCCGAGTTGATGCGCGTCAAATACGGCATCGCGATCGCCGGCTCGCACGGCAAGACCACGACCACGTCGCTGGTGGCCACCGTGCTGCGCGCAGCGGGCTTCGACCCCACGGTCGTGGTCGGCGGACGCATGGCGGCGCTCGGCTCCAACGCGCGGCTCGGCGCCGGCGATCTGCTGGTGGCGGAGGCGGACGAGAGCGACGGGTCCTTCCTGCGCCTGACGCCGACCATCGCGGCCATCACCAATATCGATCCCGAGCACCTGGACTTCTACGGCAGCCACGAGGCGATCAAGGAGGCCTTCGTCCAGTTCGTCGAGAAGGTACCCTTCTACGGCCTGGCGGTGCTCTGCCTCGACCACCCTGCCGTGCAGGAGCTCTTGCCGCGCGTCCGGCGGCGCCATGTGACGTACGGCGTGTCGCCGCAGGCGGACTACTCGGCGCGCGCTATCAACTTCCGCGGCACGCTCACCAGCTTCGTCGCCTACAAGCAGAACGATCCGCTCGGCGAGTTCAGCGTGCGCATGCCCGGCCAGCACAACGTGCTCAACACGCTGGCCGCGATCGCGATCGCCGACGAGCTCGAAGTGCCGCTCGACGTGATGAAGGAAGCTCTGGCCACCTTCCACGGAGTGGCGCGGCGCTTTTCCGTCGTCGGCGAGGTGGAGGGCGTCACGCTCGTCGACGACTACGGCCACCATCCCGCGGAGATCGTGGCGACGCTCGACGCCGCACGGCGCGCCTACGACCAGCGCGTCCTGGTCGCCTTCCAGCCGCATCGCTACTCGCGGACCGAGCACCTGTTCGACGAGTTCACGCGCGCCTTCAACAAGGCGGACCTGGTGCTGGTGACGGACATCTACCCCGCGGGCGAGAAGCCCATCGCCGGCGTCACGGCGGAGCGGCTTGCGCAGGCGATTGCCGACCACGGTCATCACGCGGTCCGCTACGTCTCCGATCGCGCAGATGTCGCGGGGCAGCTCGCCGACGAGGCGCGCCCCGGCGACGTGGTCATCGCGCTCGGAGCGGGCGACATCAACAAGGTGCTCGGCGACGTGTCGGCGAACATCAGCGCCCGGGCGGGCAAGAAGGGGGCACAGCCGTGAGTCGCACGAGCAGGGTGGTCGAGGCGCCGGCAGAGGACGCCTTCGTCGAGAGCGAGAGCCCGAAGCCGGGTCCCGTCCGGTCGAAGTCGCGGCGCGTGAAGAGAGAGAGTGCGCCTGCTCCGGGCCGGGGACGGACGCTCTCGTCGCTGTGGTCGGCGCTCAAGCTGGCCTCCGGTGTGCTCGTGGTCGTTGCTGCGTCCGTCGCCGTGGCCTGGGGCGCGCATCGCTATGCGCTCAGCACGCCGCGCTTCGCGGTGAAGAAGCTCGACATCCGCGGCAGCCGGCGGCTGGGGCAGCAGCAGATCGAGAAGCTCGCCGGCATCCGCGTGGGCGAGAACATCTTCGCACTGGACACGGCGGCGGCGGAACGGCGGCTGCTGGACGACCCCTGGGTCAAGGAGGTGAAGATCACCCGCCAGCTGCCGGGCACGCTGCGTGTCGAGCTGTCCGAGCACGAAGCGCGCGCTGTCGCGTCCATCGACGGCAGCCTCTACCTCCTGACGCGGACGGGCGAGCCGTTCAAGCAGCTGGGGGCCGGGGATCCGTTCGACCTGCCCGTGATCACGGGCATCTCCGCCCAGAACCTGGCGCGCGATCGCAAGGGCGCGATCCGGCGCATCGAGGTCGGGCTGGATGTGCTCGAGAACTACAACCGCATCCCGCTCAGCAAGACCTACCCCGCCGAGGAGGTCCATCTGATGGCCGGCGGCGGCGCAGTGCTGACCGTCGGCAAGGACGGAGTGACGCTCGAGCTCGGGCACGGGCCCTGGCGCAAGAAGCTCCTGATGGCGGCCCGGGTCATCGGCAGGTTGCGCGCCAAGGGCCAGCAGCCGGGCATCGTCTTCCTCGACAACGAAGCGCACCCCGAGCGGGTGGTGGTGAGGATGCGATGACTACGCGCCCCATGCCTTCAATGACCCCGGAAGCATTCGTGAAAACTTGGCCCCGTTTCGGCCTTGGTGGCAGCGTCGGACCGACTTCCGGCCGGCGTCCCACGCGGGTCGTCGCCGGACCAGCTGCCACGAGAGAGACATGATAGACCCCACCCCTTCCCCGGAGATCATCGTCGGTCTGGACCTCGGCACCACCAAGGTGTCGGCGGTGGTCGGCGAGGTCGATGCCGACGGGATCACCATCCTCGGCGTCGGGAACGTGCCCTGCCGCGGCCTGCGCAAGGGCGTCGTCAGCAACATCGAGTGGACGGTGCGCTCGATCCGCGAGGCCATCGACGCCGCGCAGACGATGGCGGGCGTCGAGATCCGGACCGTGTATGCCGGCGTGGCCGGCAGCCACATCAAGAGCCAGGTCTCCGACGGCGTCTGCGCCATCAGCGGGCGCGAGGTGACGCGGGCGGACCTCGACCGGGTGCTCGAGGGCGCGCGCGCCATCCCGGTGGACGCCGACCGCATGATCCTCCATGCGCTGCCGCGCGAGTACGTCGTGGACAACCAGGACGGCATCCGCGACCCGATCGGCATGAGCGGCGTCCGGCTGCAGTGCCGCGTGAATCTGGTCACCGCCGCGACGAGCTGCGTGCAGAACGTGATCCGCTGCGTCGAGCGCTGCGGGCTTTACGGTGGCCGACGTGGTCCTCGAGCCGCTCGCCAGCTCGGATGCGGTGCTGAGCGAGGACGAAAAGGAAATCGGCGTCTCTGTCATCGACATCGGCGGCGGCACCACCGACCTGATCCTGTATGCCGATGGCGGCATCGCGCACACCAGCGTGATCCCGGCCGGTGGCAACAACATCACCGAGCGACGTCGCCGCCGGCCTGCGCACTCCGATGGCCGAAGCCGAGCGCCTCAAGCGCAACTACGGCTGCGCGCTGGGCCGCATGATCGCCGACGACGAGGAGATCGAGGTGCCGGGCGTCGGCGGCCATCCGCCGCGCCGCGCCGCGCGCCGCCTGCTCAGCGACATCATCGAGCCTCGAGTCGAGGAGATCTTCAGCGAGGCGCGCCGGCGCATGGAAGAGACGGGCCTGCTCGAGCAGGTGAGCTCGGGCTGCGTGCTCACGGGCGGAGCTGCCCTGATGGAAGGCATGGTCGAGTGCGCCGAGGAGATCCTCGGCATGCCCGTCAGACTGGGCTTCCCGACCGCGGTCAAGGGGATCGTGCAGCTGGTACAGGGCCCGCAGTACGCCACCGGCGTGGGCCTGGTGCGCTACGGCGCGCAGCACCTGGCGGACAGCTACGAGCACCACGGGGTGCCGGCGGCCGATCAGGCCGGCGTCGAACCGGAAGCCGCGATGGCGGAGCGCAGGAGTGGATTCTGGAACTGGCTCAGGGCCGCATTCTGAGTCGTTCCTGAAGTGTAGATACCCAACGGAGAGAGCGAAGAGGCAACGACAAGAGCCGACATCCGGGTCCACATGGGAGAGGCAGCTCCCGGGCACGAGAGGCGGCACGCGGCGACAAGTCGCACCGGGAGGATAGGACGATGAGTTTCTCTATCGAGTTCGCCGATGACGCGCAGCAGTACCAGGCGCGCATCAAGGTCATCGGCGTAGGCGGTTCGGGCGGCAACGCCATCAACACGATGATCCACTTCGGTCTGGAAGGAGTGGAGTTCATCACGGTCAACACGGACGCGCAGGCCCTGAACGCCAACGCGGCCGCGGAGAAGATTCCGATCGGCGGTAGCGTGACGCGCGGTCTGGGCGCCGGCGCGGATCCGGAGCGGGGTCGCAAGGCCGCGCTGGAGGACGTGACGCGCCTCAAGGAGGCGATCGACGGCGCCGACATGGTGTTCGTCACCGCTGGCATGGGCGGCGGCACGGGAACGGGCGCGGCTCCGGTCATCGCCCAGCTGGCCCGCGAGGCCGGCGCGCTCACGGTCGGCGTCGTGACCAAGCCCTTCGTCTTCGAGGGACGGCAGCGTTCGCGCCGCGCCCAGCAGGGACTTTCCATGCTGAGCGAGCACGTCGACACGCTCATCACGATCCCCAACGAGAAGCTGATGACGCTGGCGGACGACGAGCTGACGTTCGTCGATGCGTTCCGCAAGGCGGACGAGGTGCTCTACCAGGCGGTCAAGGGCATCAGCGACCTCATCACGCTCGACGGCATCGTCAACGTCGACTTCGCGGACGTGCGGACGGTGATGGCGAACATGGGCCGCGCGCTCATGGGCACCGGCTGTGCCAAGGGCGAGGGCCGCGCGCGGCTCGCGGCCGAGCAGGCCGTGCAGTCGCCGCTGCTCGACAACATCTCCGTGGAAGGCGCGACCGGCGTGCTCATCAACGTGGTCGGCGGTCCGGACATGAAGATGCGCGAGATCCAGGAAGCGGCCTCGCTCATCCAGGAGCAGGCGCACGAGGATGCCAACATCATCTTCGGCGCCAGCATCGACGAGGGCATGGCCGACGCGCTCAAGGTGACGGTCATCGCGACCGGCTTCGACGCGATGGAGGAGCAGATCCCGGTCGAGATCGCCGCCGAGACGCGGCGCCCCGCCGAGCGCGCTGCTCCCCCCTCGCGGCAGATGCAGCGCGAGCCGATGCCGGCTTATTCGACCCGGCGCCCCGCCGCCGCAGCGGCCAGTCTGCAGGCCTCGTCCCCGCGCGAGCCGCAGTCCTCGCTGCCTCCGGTCCGCGAGCGGATCACGTTCCCGTCGAGCCTCGATCACGACTGGGACACGCCTGCCTTCCAGCGTCGCCAGAGCGGCTGACGGCGCTGCCTCTCGACAATCCGTGGGTATGTTGGACCGCTCCGTCCTCGCGAGAGGGCGGAGCGGTTCGTTTTCCATGGCCTGCCTTCACGGTCAGGTACACGCGGCCCCCCGACATGGGTCCTTCCCGCGAAACCCGCCGCATTTCAAAGCGTTCTGCGGCCCGGTAGGTGTCGGGCCGGGCGATCGGGCCCGGGCCCGGCATTGGCTGTTGACTCCCGCAGCCGGCCATCTACTGTGGGGCGCGCTCGCTGCCGAGCTATCGATCGAGGGAGAATATCCGTGCGAAGAGTCTTCTTTTTCGGGATCGTCGCCGTGGCGTCGCTGTCAGCCGGCTGCGCGGCACGCAGTGACAACATCTACGCGCAGGACGTGACCAAGGTGTTCAACGCCCAGGGCTCTGCTCTGACGGACTGCCAGGCCCAGGCGGTGAAGCAGGACGCGAGTGCCGCCGGAACCGTGGCGGTGAAGTTCAAGGTGAAGGAGAAGACGGGCGCCTTCGTGGATCCCGCCATCATTCCGGAGAAGACGACCGCGCCGGAGTCGCTGCAGCAGTGCGTGCTGACGTACATCCCGGGCTTGAAGCTCATGCCCGGCGACAACCGTCCGGCGGCTGCTACCTACGAGTTCGTGTTCAGCCCCGTGGCGGGCGCAACGGCTTCGGCCGACACCGGTTCGGCTCCGGCGGGGCCAATGCACGTTCCGGACGCGCCGGTCCCGCCGGCGCAGTAGCAGGGCACGGCGCGCCGCGCGTTCTATGCCCGGGAGGCTCGCGTGACCGGTCGCCGGCGCGCGAGCCTGCCTTGAGAAAAGGGAGGTGGGTCTATGGTGATCGTGCGGCGGTTGGTTCTTGCTTTTGGTCTGGCAACACTGTGCGCGGTGGTGCTGGGCGGTTGCGGCCCCGATACGGCGCCACCCATGACCGCGGCCGGCGTTGCCACTCCGTGCAATCCGGCTCGCTGCGGCCAGCGTCCACTCGCACCGCGGCGTCGCTGTGCGGACGGCAGCTATGCCGGCGTGGGAGCCTGCGTGCAGACCGGCGGCGCGCGCTGCGGCTGGCAGGTCATCGACTGCCCCTCGGGCGGCTGACGCGGCGATCCCGGCAGGCCGCGCCGGTTGCGGGGGGCTGCCGACGCCCGTCAGTGTGACCCGGACAGCTCCTCGAGCAGCTCGTTCGCGCGCGCCTCGCCGAGCTCGAGCCCGCGAGCCAGGCGGTCGAGCAGATCGTGTTCCTCCGGAGTGATCTCGTTGTCGGCCGCGGCCACGGCTGCCGCCAGCAGCACCGTGGTCTCGGCCCGCACGGGGTCGCTGCGCAGGCTTTCGATCACGTCGGCCAGACACCGCTCGACGCCGTGTTCGGCGACCCGTCGCGCGGAGGAATCGAGCATGGCCTCCATGTGCGTGGTGCGCAGCCGTCCGTCCGACAGCACGTCGAGCGCCCCACGCGCTACCTCGCGTTCCACGTTCAGGACCCGGCGATCGGCTGCCATCATCAGATACAGGGCCTCGCACATCGGACCGTACTCTTCGAGTAGCTCCACCGCTTCGATCACCTGCGGCGAAGCGCTGGGGAACACCATCGAGGGGCGGCGTCCCCGTGCCTTGAGCTGATCGCGGAGCGATTCGAGTCTGCGCTGGGTCAACTGCAGCATGCGCTGCCCCTATGGATACACCCGTGCCGCCGCGCTGCAAGCTGCGCCGGGCGTCCAGAGCCCGCAGGGGTTTCCGCCATCCAGCTAGCCTTCCAGGCGCGGGTCGAGAGCAAAACGCTGCTCCTCGTAGCCGTAGGCCGTGGGCGAAAGCTCCAGAACCGTATGCAGCGGGATCGGGATGTGGGGGCACTCCTCCTGCGGCCGCCCCATCAGGTAGCCGTAGAGCGTGCGGACGATCGCCTGGTGCCCGATCACGAGCACCGGCGAGCGCTGCCGCTCGAGCTCCACGATCACCGGCTCGAGTCGCTGGATCACGTCCGCGTACGATTCGCCCCTCGGGTAGCGGTAGCGGAGCTTGTCCGTCGCGCGCGCTGTGTACTCATCCGGCATCTTCTCCTTGATCTGCGCGTAGGTCAGGCCATCGCAGATCCCGGCGTCTATCTCGTCGAGTGCGCGCCACGGCACCGACAGCGCCGGCAACGCAGCGGCGGATTCCAGTGTGCGCCGGAGCGTGCTCGTCCAGACCACCACGCCGGAGTCCTCGGGTGTGCGCTCCTCGATGAAGCGCGCCAGCGAGTCGCGGTACTGGCGGCCCCGATCGGTCAGGCCTGGATCGCCGCCGATGCGCCCGGCCACATTGAAGTGGCTCTCGCCGTGGCGCGTGAGCCAGATCCGGCGTTTGGCTGGGTGGATGTTCATCAAGAAGAAGATGAGCCGGGCGCCGAGGTAGCCCTCGACGCGGTTGACGACCACCTGACGGCCTACGTCGATCAGCTTGACGTAGCTCTTGTCGGCGTCGTCGACCGGCTCGTACGTCTCCTCGTAGTGGGCGATACGTTCGCGGAAGTCCCGCACCGCCTCTTCGGGGGCCACGTCGGCGTAGTCCGGCGAGCGCAGCTTGTTGTCGCGCACGTTCGCGTCCACGACGCTCTCGTCCTCGCAGATCGACTCGATGAAGATGACCTGCACACCTTCCGCCCGGCAGCGCTCGTACACGGTGTCGCGACGGCTGCGATCGGTGTTGGTGGCGTCGTAGATGCCGACCTCGCCGCCCTGACGGAACCAACCGAGCAGGTCGTCGAGTGCCGCGATGGCTGCGCGGGCGCGCGCCGCGTGGCCTTCGGGATTGTCGGGGCGGAAGAAGTCCGCCGACTGCCGCGCGCCCGACAGGGCGCGGCGGTACTCGCCGACGTTGAAGGCCCGCGCCCGGTAGCCCAGCCACGACAGGTAGCGGACCATCTTGCGGGAGACGAAGGTTTTCCCGCGCGCCGGGAGCCCGACCATCACCAGCGCAAGCTTCCTCGAATCGGGCTGCAGGGGGATCATGAGTGCACCTCGCGTGACGCGCCGCCCGCTGCATCTACCAGATCCGAAGCCCGGAGTCTGCCGCCGGCCGCGCTCCGGCGTACAGTAGGGCGCTCTCCGATGTCCGACCCATGTCCCGTTCGCGAGCCCGTCCGGGTTACCCTGCTCAGCGGTTTCCTGGGCGCCGGCAAGACCACGCTCCTCAACCGTATCCTGAGGGGCGAGCACGGCCGCCGCATGGCCGTCGTGGTCAATGACTTCGGCGACGTCGACATCGACAGCCAGCTTGTCATCGGCATCGAGGGGAACACCGTCAGCCTGAGCAGCGGCTGTATCTGCTGCACCATCAACGAGGATCTGGTCACGACGATCCGCGATCTGCTGCGTCGGGCCGTGCCACCCCAGCATATCGTCGTGGAGATGAGCGGCGTGGCCGACCCGGGCAGCGTCGTGCAGAGCTTCCTGATGATGGCGAGGACCTGGCCACTCCAGCTCGACGGCGTGCTCGCCGTCGTCGATGCGGAACAATTCCCGGAGCCCGGCAGCGAGCACTACGTGCTGGCGCGGCAGCAGCTCGCCCTCGCCGACGTCATCCTCCTCAACAAGGCCGACCTGGTCGAGCCCGCGGCGCTCGAGGCGCTCGGGCGCAGCATCCACGAGCTGGTGCCGACTGCGCGCGTGGTGGAGTCCGTGCGCGCGGCAGCGCCGCTCGAGCTGTTGCTCGGCGTCGGCTCGCCGTCGTCGCAGGCGCTGCTCGAGCCGCGCGACGTGTCCAGCGAGCCCGCCGCGCATCGTCACGCGGAGCTCCACGATCACGAAAGCGTGTTCAGCACGGTCAGCTACGTGACGCCGGATCCGATTTCGCTCGAGCGGCTGCGCGAGACGGCTACCGGGCTGCCGCCGAGCGTATTCCGCGCCAAGGGCATCGTGTACCTCGACCAGCGTCCGGACTACCGCGTGATCCTGCAGGTGGTGGGGCGCCGAGCGGAGCTATCGCTCGGCGAGCCCTGGGGCGAGGCCAGGCCGGCGACCAGCCTCGTCTTCATCGGGCGCCGCGGCAGTCTCGACGCCGCCTCGCTAGCGTCGATGCTGGACGCCTGCGCGGTCCGGAGCCCCGGCCGAGCGCGCCTGCCGCTCCGTCGAGCGCTCACCTGGGTGCGGCGGCTCTGGCGCCCCGGGTGACCCGCTTTACGGCCGGCGGACGTGCAGCTACAAGCGGGGCGCACGAAGCGAGGATGATTTTGCCGGCGATCAAGCTCCACCGTTTCCCCCTCAGCCACTTTTCCGAGAAGGGCAGAGCGCTGCTCGATTTCAAGGAGCTCGACTACGAGATCGTCGAGCACCAGCTCGGCCTGCCGCAGCTGGGCGTGTATCGATTGAGCGGGCAGCGCAAGGTCCCCGTCATCGAGCACGACGGCCGCGTGATCGCCGACTCCACCCGGATCGCCCTGTACCTCGAGGAGCGGTTTCCTGACAGGCGCTGCTTGTTGCCGGAGGATACGAACCGGCGGCGGGAGGTGCTGGAGCTCGAGAGCCGTATCGATCGCGTGTTCGGCGGGGCGGCCGCGGTGGCCTGGTTCGATGCCATCAGCAGCGATCGCGACGCTGTTGCACGCTTGCTCGATGTGGAAGTGTACGGCGTCGGTGCGCGGTCCTCGCGCGTGTGGGCGATGGCCGCGCAGGCCGCATGGAAGCTGCCCGTCCCACGCCACATGGCGGCGCGGGCCCATCGCTCGACGCGCAAGCTGCTGGAGGAGCTGTGCGAGCGGCTGGATGGCTCGAGCTATCTGTGCGGTGACGAGCCGACGTTGGCCGACGTGGCGGCCGTCGGCCTCACGTTCCATCTGGAGTTTCCCCACTCGCGCGATCTGCGCATCCCGGGCCTCGCCGGCGTTGGCGTTCCGGCCTACGTAGAAGACGAGAAGCTTGCGCGCTTCTTCGAATGGCGGCGCGCGTTCTATCGCGACCTGCTTCACTGAGTGCGCGGCGACACGGGGGTCGGTGCCTTATCCGGTCCGGCTGCCAGTCCGCCTTCCCGGCGGTCGGCATACCCGTAGGCGACGCCGTCCGCGATCAGGATGTTGTTCGCGTCGCCGATCGGGATGCGCTTCTTCGAGAAGCGGTGCCCCATCTTCTCGAGCGCGTGCTTCACGCCAGAGGAAATGGGCCGCGCGCGCTCGTCGCGCACCTCGTCGGGAGCGAAGCTGCCGTGGATGCGAGGAGCGTCGACCGCCTTGTCGATCGTCATGCCGTAGTCGACGACATTGCGCAGCACCTGGACCACGGTGCTCGGGATCGTGTCGCCTCCGGGCGAACCCAGCACCAGCACCGGCGAGCCGTCCCGCAGCACCAGCGCGGGCGCCATCGAGCTCAGCGTGCGGCGCCCGGGCTTCGGGAGGTTGTCGCCCGCGGTGGAGAACGACGCGATCGAATTATTGAGCACGACGCCCGTGCCGGGCGCCATGATCTTCGCGCCGAAGCCGGCGGATAGCGTGGTCGTGCAGCTGACGACCATGCCCTCGGCGTCCACGACCGAGAAGTGCGTCGTGTGCGCGGATTCGATCTCCTTCAGCGCCGCGGGGTACAGCGGGCTCACCTCTGCCGACGGCGTCGCGTGCTCGCGATCGATGGGAAGGCGTGCGAGCAGGCCTCTTGCGTCCAGCCAGCGGCCGCGCCGCTGCTGGCGCTCTGCCGGCGTGAGCGCGTCGGGATCCACCACGCCGAAGCGGCGATCCGAAAGCGCGCGCCGGGAGGTTTCGATGAACAGATGCAGCTCCTCGGCGGAGCCTTCCGGCTCCTTCCAGACCTGGAGCCTGTCCAGCATCTCGAGCTCCTCGGCGACAGCAACGCCCCCGGCCGAGGGCGGCGGCATGATCACCACCTCGAGCCCGTGGTAGCGGACGCGCAGGGGCTTGCGGAGCTTCGCCTGGTAGCCTGCGAGATCTGCGAGTGACAGGAGGCCGCCGTGGTGCATCGCACCCACCAGACCACTGGCGGTTGCGCCTCGGTAGAAGCCGTCCCGTCCCGCGCTTGCGATCCGCTCGAGTGTCTTTCCGAGCAGCGGGCGTTTCAGCAGCTGCCCGGCGGCGATGGGCTTGTTGTCGTGGCTGAACGTAGCCCGGGACGCGCGGTCGTGAAGCAGCTTGGCCCAGTTCCAGTGCACCGTGAGCGCCTCGCGCTGTCCGACGCGGTGACCCTTCTCTGCCAGCGCGATCGCGGGCGCCATGACCCGCTTTCGCGGCAGGCGTCCGAAGCGCTGGTGCGCGAGCTCCAGTCCGGCCACGGTTCCCGGCACGCCCACCGACGCCGGCCCGGTTGCGCCCGACGCGATCATCTGGTCGAACTTCTTCTGGGTGAGCGCGTGAGGCGCGGTCTCGCGGAAATCGATAGCTGTGGTGGGACCGCCTCCGGGCCGGACCAGCATGAAGCCGCCGCCGCCGAGGTTGCCTGCGCTCGGGTGCGTGACCGCGAGCGCGTAGGCGACCGCCACTGCGGCGTCGACGGCGTTGCCCCCCGCTTCCAGGACACCGACTCCGGCGCGCGTTGCCTGCGGCTCGACGCTCGTCACCATCCCGTACTTGCCTCGTACCGCCCGCTTGCCGCCGGCGTGGACCGCGGGCGGGGGCGGGGTCGACGAGGCGGCCGGCGGCGCCGACGCGGGCGCCGATGCCGGCACGGCCGCGGAACGAGTCGGAGCCGGCGCGCTCGCTGCGCTGCGGGCCGAGGACTCGTGCTCGGGAGCGCCCGACGGTGCGCGGTGGCACGCCGCGCAGGCGAGGAGCGGCGCGAGCGCCCAGGCGCGCTTCATTGCGGGCGATCCTCGATGCTGCGAGGCAGCGCCCGTGTTTCCGACGAGAGCAGTGCCGGCGCGCGCGGCTCGAACACCGCGCCCCGTCGTCCCGAGTGCTCGTAGAGCTGCCAGCGCAGATGCACCGCGGACAGCTCTGCCACGACCAGCGCAGGGATCAAGCCCACTCCGCACAGCAGGGCCCCGGCAGCGAGCAGCACCACGAGAGCGGGCGCGAGCAGCGCATAGCCAACCAGCGCCCGGACGCCCGTGCGCCGCGTATAGCGCCCGAGCCAGGCGCCCGACAGTACGTCGATGGGATCGGCGCCAAGCTCCAGACCGGTCACCGCCGAGCTGGCCAGCACCGTACCGACGGCTGCCAGCACCAACTCGGCCAGCGCGCCCAGGATGAAGAGGAGGGGCACGACGCTGCCGCTCGATGCGATCATCCCGGCCAGCCCGCCCAGGAAGAACAGCGCCAGTACGGCGTACGTCAGGAGTGCCAGCGCCGTGCCGGCCAGATAGGCCGTCAGGGCCGGCCGCCAACCGACGCGAAGGTAGTAGGCGAAGTCGCGGAGCGACGGACTGGGCACCGGCTCGGGATGCCGCGCGCACAGCCGCCGTGAGGTCTCCGACAGCCAACCGGCGAGCGCTATCCAGCCCAGCACCGGCACGAGCTGCCAGAGCGACATCACGATCACCCGCCGGGCAGCACCCGGGCCCTCGAACGGAAAGCGCAACGCTGTGAGCGCGCTCGGGCGCGGTTGTTCCGCCGGACCCGGCGCCAGCGCATGCGGAACCCCGAGCTCGCTGGCCATCAGTATCCGGGGTATCCGGGGGGCGCCGGCGGCGCCTCCGAAGGCAGCGCGACCGGCGCCTTCAACGCGATCATCTCGCCGCCGTCGGCGAGGTAGCCCCGGTAGATCTGGAAGCGCAGCGCCACCGCAGCCAACTGCACGACGATCATCGCCGGATATGCCCCGAAGTAGCACAGCACCAGGCCGCACAGGAACAGTCCCGTGGCCACGAATCCGAACACGATGTACTTCCACATCACTGTCGTCCAGGTGGCGCGCGAGTACTGCATCAGCTGACTGAACGACAGAGCCTGCCCGATGTTCTCGGTCAGCTCCGCGCGTGTCTCCGCCGCGTTCACCACGACGGACAGCACTAGAAAGGCGCAGAGCCCGACCAGCGCGAACACCAGACCGAGCACGAGGAGTGCGACGTCCGCTCCGCCTGTGCGCTCGGCGACCACCACCGAGATGCCGCCGGCGACCACGAGCCCGTAGGTGACGAGCAGGACGGGCAGCGTCACGGCGAGCTGCACCAGGAACGGCGTGACGCCGCGCGACAGGTAGTGGCCGAAGTCGTTGAAATCGAGCTTCGGCATCGGTCGCGGATGCCCGCGTACCAAGCGCTGGTGGATCTCGCACTTCCAGCCAGCGAGCGCGATCGGTCCGGCAACCGGGATCAGCAGGAACACGACGCCGAGCAAGACGCTCTTCGACCAGTCCGGGTCGCTGAACACCCACCGCACGGCGCCAAGCACCTTCACGCGCGTGTCCGCGCCGGGTGCGCCGGCTCCCGGCGCGATCAACTCCTGGCCCGTCATCCCGGCTGGAGTGTAGCGGATCCTGCCAGGGTCGTGAGTTCTGTGGGCGCAACGGCTCCGGGTCGTCTATCCTCGGGCGTCATGAACGAGCGTGATTTCGTGCCCATCAAGGTCGCCGTGCTGACGATCAGCGACACCCGCACCGAGGAGACCGACCGCAGCGGCGCCCAGGCGGTGGAGCTCTTGACCGCAGCGGGTCACGAGATCATCGCGCGGCGCATCATCGTGGATGAGCAGGAGGCCATCAGCGCCCAGTTCGGCGAGTGGATCGTGGATCCCACGGTCAACGTCGTGATCAGCACCGGCGGCACCGGCATCACGGCGCGGGACGTAACGCCCGAGGCGCTGGAGCCGCACATCACCAAGTCGATCCCCGGCTTCGGCGAGCTATTCCGTGCGCTCAGCTACGAGGAGATCACGACCAGCACGATCCAGTCGCGGGCGACGGCAGGCCTGTGTGGCGGTACGCTGGTGTTCGCGCTGCCGGGCTCGCCGGGGGCGGTTCGTCTGGCGCTCGAGCGCATCATCATTCCGCAGCTCGACTCCCGCACGCGCCCCTGCAACTTCGTCGAGCTGATGCCACGCATCCGCGCCGGCGCGGGTTGACGCCACGCTGTCGAATGCCGGCGCGGTTCATCCGATGTCCGGCTTCAGCGCGAAGCAGCCGGTCAGTGTTTCGCGATGACTGCCAGGCCGGGATCGCTCTCGGCCCAGGCCAGGAGGTCGCCCGAGGGCGCGGCGACGACGGGGACGCCGAGCGCGCGCGCCTCGCGGACCACGGTGGGCGCGCCTTCGCTGCGCGACGCGCTGAGCACCACGTCGGCAGCGGCAATCCACGCGAGCGCGTCGGGGCGAGGCCTTGCGCCGGTGAAGCGCACTCCGGGAAACTCGGCCTGGAGGGCGGAGCGCTCGGGGCCGTCGCCGACCACCACCAGGGTTGCCGCGGGCAGGAGCTCGGCCGCGCGCAACGCGACGTCGACGCGCTTGTCGCGGATCAGGCGGCTGGCGATCACGATCAGGCGCTCATCCCGCGCAACTCCGAGGCGCCGGCGTGCGCGCAGCCGCGTCGGCGCGGCGGAAACATCGATGGCGCAGGGCTCGACGCGGCTCACGTCGATGAGCTCCGGCAGCGTGGCGCGGGCGAGCCGATCGCGCAGCTCCGCCGACACGAAGCGGAAATGCGCACCGCGTCGCATGAGCGCCTTGATGATGGCGGTGCGGACGCCACGAGGCAGCCGCAGCAGCAATGCCACATCGCTGCCGTGTGCGACGACCTCCAGTGGCGCGCTGCTGGCGAGCGCCACGGGCCACGCGCTAGGCACCAGCCAGTGGGCGACGACGCGGTCGAAGGGACCCTTGTCCCTGAGCGAGCGCCGCGCTCCGATCACGAAGCGCACGGCCCCGAGCGCCCGTTTCGGGCTTTCCCGCAGACGTAGCAGCGCTCCGGGGAAGCCGAACAGCCCGCTGTCGGGCAGCCACTCGACGTGCGGCTGGCTGATACCCAGCCCGCGCCCCGGCGCGATCACGGTCACGTCGTGGCCGCGCGCTGCCAGGGCCCGCGCCTCGGTCTCGACGAAGTGTCCCGCAGCATCGCCTTCACGCCTCGGATACGACGTGGTCAGGATGGCGACGCGCTGGCGTGGTTCGCTCATCGGCTACATCCGGGGCAGCTCGCCCATGGCTTCGAGCTCCTCGGCGCCGTGCTCGTCGAGCAGTTCGCCGAGCGCCCTCAGGTAGCGGAAGGAGTAGATGCCCGAGTCGTGGCCGTCGCCCCACTCGAACTGGACGGCATAATTGCCGACCTGCTCGATGTTGCGCAGCTCGAGATTCCCGCCTGACTGGAAGACGAGGTTGCCCGAGTGGCCCTGGCAGCCTGCGCAGGGGCAGTAGCCGCGGAGAATCCGGTGTGGAAACGCGGACCTATGCCCGTCAGCCCAGCTGATCTCGAGCGTCCGGGCGCCGTGCGGCGCCTTGATCCCCGTCGGTCGCGTCCGCTTCGGATCCGCCATCGGGGCGCTAGCTTGGGGCAAAGGTCGGCCCCATGTCCAGCGCTGGAGGCACAAGGGTCTTGCAGTCCGGCCCGGCGGATGTCATATCCCCGGCCCCTTGTCGAATCCCAGCGAATCAGTCCAGTGCAAGCCGCTCGAGGTCCAGGTCGGTGACAAAGGCATCGAGCGCGCGATCAAGCATCTCAAGCGCAAGATGGCCGCGGAGGGGATCCTGCGGGAGCTCAAGCGCCGCCGCCACTACATGAAGCCGTCGATCAAGAAGCGCAAGAAGATGAGCGAGGCGGCCCGCCGTCGTCGCAAGCGCCAGAAGATCGAGGCGTAGAGCCCATCGTGGCTGGCGCGCAGCGCGGCCGGTCCACGAAGAGCGTGCACGCAGGCGAGCGACGCGACGCGACGGATGCGCTCGAGGCGCCGCTCGTGCTGTCCAGCGCCTTCGCGCTGGGGACGGCCGACGAAGCGGCCGCGGCCTTCCGGGGGGAAAACAGCCGCTACATCTACGGGCGCTGGCAGAATCCCAGCGTCGAGCAACTCGAGGCGAAGGTCGCCGCGCTCGAAGGCGCTGACGCTGCCGTGGCAACGGCGAGCGGCATGGCGGCGGTCACGGGTGCGTTTCTGTCGTCGCTCCGCGCGGGGGATCACGCTGTAGCTCCGCTCGCCTGCTACGGGGAAACATCGCGGCTGCTGCGCGAGCGGCTGCCGGACCTCGGTATCACGACGAGCTTCGTCGACGCGACGCAGGTCGAGGAGTATCGCGCGGCGCTCCGTCCGGAAACGCGCGTCCTGTACCTGGAAACGCCGGCAAATCCGACGCTTTCGATCACGGACGTGGCGGCTGTCGTCGGCCTGGCAAGGGAGCGCGGCATCGCCGTGATCGCGGACAATACGTTCGCGACGCCGTACGCGCAGAACCCGCTCGCGCTCGGCGTGGATCTGGTGCTGCACTCGATGACCAAGGCGCTCGGCGGTCACGGCGACGCTATCGGCGGGGTGGTGGCGGGCGCGCACGAGCGGGTGGCGCGGGTGCGGGACCTGGTCGTGAAGGGCTTTGGCGGAGTGCTGGCCCCGTTCAACGCATTCCTCATCGCGCGCGGCATCCGCACGTTGGCGCTCCGCCAGGCGCAGGCCTGCGCCTCGGCCGGGCGTATCGCGGCGCATCTGGAGCAGCATGCGGCGGTCTCCCGCGTCTGGTATCCGGGTCTCGCGTCGCATCCGGGGCACGCCGTGGCCGCCCGGCAGATGCGTGCCTTCGGGTCGCTCGTGGCGTTCGAGCTAGCGTCGCTGGAGGCGGGGCGGCGCGTGCTTGAACGGGTCGAGCTGATCTCGCACGCCGTCAGCCTCGGCGATGTGCGTTCGCTCATCACGCACCCCGCCTCGACCACGGCGTTCAGCATGCCCGCGGATCTGCGCCGCCAGGCCGGTATCGCCGACGGCCTCCTGCGCCTGAGCGTGGGGATCGAGGACGCCGACGACCTGCTGGCGGATCTGGATCACGCACTGGGATAAAGCGACGGGCACGGGCCGCCGCGACCGTCCGGCCGACAACATGCTGGAATCTTGGCCGTAGCAGGGGTGGTCGCTAGGTTCGGCTGTGATGCCGGCTGCGACTGTGGAGGCCCCCAGGCACGAGATCGCCCGTCCTCCGGTGAGGATCCGCACCGTGTTGGCTGTCGGGCTGGTGTTCGCTGGCGGCTGGTGGGCGTATCCGCGGGCGCTGGCGGCCTGGCAGCTGCACACCGCGGCGACCACGCTGGCCGACTACGGCCTGTGCATGGTGGGGCCGACCGGTCCTTCGCTTCTGCGTGACAATCCGCCCGAGTTCCGGCGTCTGGTGCGCCGGCGTCTGGTGGCAGCCGGAGCGGACGAGCGACCCTTCGAGCGCTGCGCCAAGGCCGCGCGCGAGCTGACCGGCTCGGCGGAGGTCGCCCGCGCGCATCGGGCCACGGCGTGGAGCTTCGTCGAATACGGAGGCGCCGCGGCGGAACATCGCGGCGCCCTCGGCGTATTCGAGCTGGATGACCTGCGCGTCACCACGCGCCCCGTCGCGGAGCTGGCCAAGCACGCCTGGCCCTTCGCGCACGGCTACACCAAGCTGGTGAAGCCGTCGCTCAGCGCGTACGAAGCGGTGCATCCGGTCGAGCTGCCGCGCCCCGGCATCGGTCGCGGGTTGCCGGCGTGGCGCGCCCGCTACCGCACCGTCCGGCGGACGCGCGACGGCAAGCTCCTGCTCGCGGTGGGCCGCGCCGCCAACCTCAGCGTGTATCGCAGCGACGACGATGGGGTCGATTGGACGCCGGCTCCGGTGCGCTCCGGCGGCGTTGCGGGGTTTGCGGGACGCTGCTCCGGGCAGGGAAGCGAACACTCGTTCAGTTTCGGCCTGAGCGACGACGGCAGCCGTACCGCCGTCACCTCGTTCGGTCCCGACGGCGCGCCCGAGACGGTCGATCTGGCGCCGTCGAACCAGAGCGTGTTTGCCGCGGCCTGTGACGACCAGGCACTGGTTGCGGCGATCAGTCCGCACCGTTCGCGGGACGTGACGCTCCTCTTCTGCCCCTACCGCGACGCCTGCCACCCGATGGCGCTGCCCCGGTTCCGGGGCGTGGGTGCGCAGCCGCGCTATCCGCTGGACATCGCACGCATGCACGGCACCACGATCCTGGCCGTGACCATGCACGGCATCGTGCGCGTGGCCTCCACCCGTGACGACGGAAAGAGCTGGACGCCCTTCACCGTAGCCTACGATGAAGGCGCCCATCCTGGCGCACGCGCGCGCGTCAAGGTGCCGGGGCGCCTGCTCGCAATCGGCAAGCGCGTGCTGCTCTATGGCGGCTCGCCGCAGCCGTCCTGGACCTACTCCGTGCTCGCCTCCGACGACGACGGAGCGGCGTGGCGCAGGCCCTGAGCCTACGATCCGAGACAGCCGAGGTTCACAGCGACCTTCGCCCCCGAGTCGGCCTGGACGGTGTCGCAGGAGGCCTTGCAGAGCGTGATGGTCGTCGGGGTCTGGTTGTTGTCGTAGTACCAGCCGGCGCTGTTCCCGCATGCGCCGGCGCCGCTGACCTTGGGCAGACTCTGCGCCGTCTTCGTGCCGCCGGGCGTGTACTCCACGTTGACCTTGTTGGGGTCGATGATGCCGGCGTCGGTCGTGGGCATGTTGTACTTGCAGCCGAGCGCGCTCGACTGGATGTTCTTCATCGCCTGCAGGAACTGTGACGAGCCGCCCGACGTGGCAACGTCGAATGCCGTCGTGCCGCTGGCCGCCGCCCAGCTGTTCAGGTTGGCCTTCATCGTCGTGTCGGGATCGATGCCGATCACGTAGGTCTTGATCGAAGGCGTGCCGGTGTAGGTGGACGAGACCACCGACTTGACGGCGGCTGCCGATTCGGTGCAGCCCGGGTCACCCGGAATGCCGTCGGTAGCCAGCACGATGGCGACTGTGTGGGTGGGGTGGGAATTCTTGTAGCTCTTGGCGTACGTGCTCGCGCCCTGCATCGCCTCCACGGTGGGAGTGCCGACGCCGCTGACGGGCGTGTGCGCGTTCATCATGTTGACCAGCGAGAGGGCCTGTCCCGTGGCGCTACCCGGAAGCGGCGCCATCGCGACCAACGGCGTCGCGTAGCTGGTCGAAGAGCATTCGTTCTTCGTGGGGTGCGCGAACAAGGTCAGCGCGGCGCCGATGCCTGCCGCGGTCGGGCTCTCGAAGAACTGCGTGAGCGCGCTCTTCACCGGTGGCCAACGCTGCGGGCTCGAGAGCACCATCGAGCCGGAGCGATCCAGCACGACGTACAGGTCGAGGGGCAGCGGTTCGGCTTTCGCCGTCACCTCTGCGCAGGATGCGTCCGTGTTGAAGCCGCCGTCGTCGGCGGGACCGTCGTAGTTGAAGACGACATCGGGGATACCCGAGTCCTGCGATCCGCTCGCTCCGCTGCCGCCGCTGCCGCTCGCTCCGCTGCCGCCGCTGCTGCTCGCTCCGCTGCCGCCGCTGCTGCTCGCTCCGCTGCCGCCGCTGCTGCTCGCTCCGCTGCCGCCACTTCCCGTGGTGCCACCGGATGCGCCCACGCCGTTGCCGGCCGAGCCTCCCTGGTTGCCGCGGTTGACGGTGCCGCTGGTGCTGCCACAACCGACGACATAGCCGGTTGCCGCCACGATACAGGTCAAGCCAATTGCAAAGCGCTTCATGCCCTCCAGTTTCGGCTGGATCGGGCTGCGCCGCAAGCAGCCAGGCGAGGTGGGCTTTCCCGGTACCACCCCGCGGCGGCCCAGGCTGTTGTCCGCGCGATCAAGAGCCCTGGCAGGGCACCGTGATGTTCACCGTTCCGCCGGTGCCGGCCTTGGTGCAGGTGGCGGGGCAGAGGGTGATCGTGGTCGGGGTCTGGTTGTTGTCGTAGTAGAAGCCATCGCCGTTGCAGCCCGCCTTGGAGCCCGCGTTCGGCAGCGTCTGGGGGCTGGCGCCGGACGGCGTGAACTGGACGGCGAGCTTGCTCGGGTCGACGATTCCGGCGTCCGTCTTCGGCATGTTGAACTGACACCCGAGCGCGGACTGCTGGATCGCCTTGAGGGCGTTGATGAAGGCCGTCTTGTCGCCGTTGCCGACGTTGTAGAAGTGGCACGTCGAATATCCCGAGGCGCAGTAGTTCGAGTGGGATGGTCCGCCGCCCGCGACGGCCCACTGCTCGAGCGCCGGGAAGCTCGCGCCGGTCATGCCGATGACGAAGGTGCGGATGCCAAAGTTGTTGTAGAGGTTCTGCGGGATCTTCGCGATGGTCGCAACGTTGTCGTTGCACTCTCCGCAGCAGGGCACGCCGTCGGTGATCAGGATGCCCACCATCACGCGTCCTGCCGTCTGGTGCGTCGACGTATACTTCGCGATGCCGTTCATCGCGGCCTCGGTCGGCGTGTCCGTGTGGGGAGAATGCGAGTTCATCGAGCTGTCGAGACTCCCGGCGATCTGCGGCAGGTATCCGAGTGGCACCGCGGGCGTGTCGTAGCCGGCGCCGGCGCAGGTCCCCCCGCTGTCCAGCATGAAGTACTGCAGCGCGACGCGGTCGCCCGTCGCGGAGCTGTCGTGGAAGAAGCCGCTGAGCGCGTTGATCGCGTGACACCACTTGGAGTTGGTGCCGGCCCCGATGTTGCAGTCCGTCCCCATGCTGCCGGACTGGTCGAGCATGACGTACATGTCGAGCGGGGTCGGTTGCGCCTTGACCTGCAGGTCCGCGCAGGCTTCCTGCTTGCCGTCGTCCGAAGGGCCGTCGTAGCTGAACACCACGTCCGGAACGCTTGCGTCCTGGGAACCGGTCGCGCCGCTGCCGCCGCTGCTCGAGGCGTCCGCGCCGCCGCTGCCCGTCGCGCCGCTGCCGCCGCTGCCCGTCGCGCCGCTGCCGCCGCTACTGGAGGCGCCGCTGCCACCCACGTTGCCCGAGCCAGCGTTCCCGCCGGTCGCGCCGCCGCCGGTGGCGCCAGTGCCGCTTCCGCCCGAGCCGCCATGATTGTTGCCGTTTGCGGTGCCGCTGGTGCTTCCGCAGCCAATCACGTAGCCACCCACGGCCACGAGACAGGCCAAGCCAAGTGCAATACGCCTCATGACAAGAAAGTTTCTGCTAAATCGGAAAGCACTGCAAGGAGCTTGACGTCGATCAGGATCGGACGCGTCGCGGCGAACTCGCCCGGCGTGCGGCCCTTGGCTAGCCTAGGGCGATGCTCGTCACGACGCGCTCCGTGGCATTTCACGAGGTGGACGCCGCGGGGCTGGTGTTCTTCCCACATTTCCTTACCTACGCCCACGAGGCCATGGAGCAGCTCTTCGAGCCGCTTGCCGAGGGCTACGTCGGGCTCATCCTGGGGCGCCGCATTGGCCTGCCCGCCGTTCATGTCGACGCGGAATACTCGGCGCCCCTCGTCTACGGGGAGTCCGCGCGTATCGAGACGAGCGTCGTCCACCTGGGCAATCGCAGCATGGTGATCCGCTATCGCTTCGTGCGCGAGCGCGACCAGGTGCTCGCAGCGGTGATCCGCCATACCGTCGTGGTCACGGATCTGGACAAGAAGAAGAGCTGCCCCATGCCGGACGACGTGCGCAGAGCCGCAGAGGCGCATCTCGAAGAGGAGGCACCGTGAAGGGGCTGGTCGCGCGCGCTGCCGGCAGGCGCGAGCGGCCTCCGGCGCGGCAGGCGAGCCTGCGGCTGATCGCGGGGCGCGATCACTACGAAGAGCTCATCTCGCGCGAGCTGCCCGGGGCCCAGGTGGCCGTGTGGATCGCCACGGCGAACCTGAAGGAGCTGCGTGTGCAGGCGCCGGTCGGCACGCGAGCGCGAGCGCGCGGGCGGTACGTGTCGATACTCGAGGTGCTCGAATCGCTCGTGGATCGGGGCGTGGAGCTCAGAATCCTGCACGGGCGCGTTCCCTCGCGCGCGTTCGAGGCCGAGCTGTCCCGTCGCAACCGCCTGGCCCGGGCGCTGGAGCTTCGACAATGTCCGCGCGTGCACATGAAGACGGTCACCGTCGACGGTCGTGTGCTGTATCTCGGTAGCGCGAACTTCACAGGAGCGGGGCTGGGCGCGCGCAGCGACGGACGCCGCAATTTCGAAATCGGAATACTCACCGACGACGACTATCTGCTCGACGCAGTGCAGGCGCAGTTCGACGCCATCTGGTCGGGGGGCGAGTGTGGTGCCTGCCGGCTGCGCCATCTGTGCCCGGCACCCATCGATCAGCTGTAGCGCGGGGCAGGGCGCTAGCGGGCCATGCTCGCCAGGGCGCGGCGCACCCAGCTCGCGTCCGAAGCGCCAGCCCGCACCGGATCGCACGGACCTGCGAGAACGCCGAGCGCCTGGATCTGCAATCGGGCTTCGCGAAGTCCGGGCGAGCCCGGCTTCGACTCGAGCAGCGCTGCGATGCGGCGCCACTCGGCCAGAGCGGCCGGCCACATGCGACGCTTGGCGTACCAGGAAGCGAGCTGGCGGCGAAGCGCCGTATTCGTGTCGTCGAGGGCAATCGCTGCGCGCAGATCCCTGAACGCTTCCGCCTGCCGCCCGCTGTGCAGGAACAGGCGCGCGCGGTGCACCAACGCCTGCGCGGCATACTCGTGCAGCCGCGCGGCGCTCGTGTACAGCTGCTCGGCCTCGCCGGAATCCCCGGCGGCTTCGCGCAGCCTTCCGAGCCGGATGATGGCGGGTCCGTAGCTGGGGTCGAGCTGGATGGCCCGGGTGTACGCGGTCATGGCGCGCGCCGCATCGCCGCGCCGTTCGTGCTCCTCGGCGCGCCGCATCAGCTCGGCGATGCTGTTCCGGGCCCAGGAGTGCGAAGGTGGCGCCGGATCTTCGGGGGCAGCCGGCCGCGGCGTACGCCGGAGCGGGACGGGCGCCGGCCGCTGCGCGGGCGCGGGCTTCGGCGCCGGAGCGCGCGCATCCTCGAAGCGCGCCGTGGGTTCGGCGACGGCGCGGAGCGGCACGCACAGCGCGAGAGCGACGAACAGGGGCAGGCGGCGGGACGTCGGCATCACGGTGGCACCTTGCCGGATACCACTTTCGTGCTGCCCGCGCCGCTCCGAGGCGATGCCCCGCTGCGTGGTCGACCACCCGCGCCGGTGCGTCCCGCGAGCCACAACGGGGCAGCGATCCGGCGCAGGACCCGGCCTTCGTGCCTGCGGCACGCTCATTGCTGGCTGAGGGCCTGTGACACTCCGGGACCTGCTGCTGCCGACCACGCTCCGTTTCCCTTCCCGGCGCCTGCGCCTGTTTGCGGGTCTGGTGTTGGCTTTCGCGACCGCGTGCATCAGCGACAACCGGCCGCCCCACGTAGCGCCGCACAGCACGCTGGCACTCGCTCCCGGGCACGACGCGGCCCCCCGGACCGGGCCGTTCCGCGTCGTGTTCGCGGCGCCGCGCGGCGAGGCCGCCTCGGTGAGCGAGCTCAGCGTGGTGTTCAGCCGGCCGCTGCGCTCGCTGGGCACCGCGGAGAGCGAGCGGCCGCCGCCGATCCGGTTGAGCCCACCGCTTTCGGGACGCTGGCAGTGGGTCGGCACCCGCGCTGTCGTGTTCGTGCCCGCGGGTGGACGCCTTCCCGGCGCGACGCTGGTCCGGGTCGAGGTGCCCGGCAGCACCCGCGCTCTCGACGGATCCGCGCTGGGCCAGCCCTATCGGTTCCGGTTGCAGACGCCGCGTCCCGAGCTGGTGCGATCCACGCCCCACGACGGGGCGCGTGGCGTCGTGCCGCCCGATGCATTCGAGCTCCGCTTCAACCAGCCCATCGACCCCGCGGCGCTCGCTCGTGTCGGCACGCTCTCGGTCGCCCGCGGCGGTGCATGGCGCAAGCGTCCGGTGCGCGGCTACCATCCGGTCCCGTTCCATGTGGAGCGCCCTGATCCCTCTGAGCTGAAGCGCCTCTTGGTACGGCCGGTGCGGAAGCTGCCGGTGCACAGCACGGTCCGCTTCGAGATAGCTCCGGGGCTTTCCAGCACCGAGGGGCCGCTGGCGTCCCGAAAACTGCAACAAACCAGTTTCGAGACCTACGGGCCGCTGACGGTCGAGCCCATCTCGTGTCCGGATGACGCGCCGCACCGCAAATGCGAGCCGGGATCAGCGCTGTCGATCTCGCTGTCGAACGCCGTGAAGATGCGCGATCTGGAGCGGGCGATCAGCGTCTCGCCGCCTGTCAGGTTGCGCTGGGGCGCATGGGACGAGAACGACATGGCGAGCTATGCGTCGCTGGTCGGGGCGTTCAAGCCGGCGCACAGCTACACGATCACGGTCAGCGGAAAGCTCCGTGACCACTACGGCCAGAAACTCGGGAAGAGCTACACGCAGCGCGTCGACATCGACGACTTCTGGCCCGACGTGGAGATAGGGCTCCAGGGCCAGACGTTGGAGCCCTCGAGCACCCGCCCGATCCCGATTGGAGCGCTGAACATCGGCAGCTACCGACTGCTGACCGCGCGGCTCGATCCAGGGCTGGTCCCCCAGTTGCTCGAGCATCCCGACTCCGCGTCGCGCTTCGGACAATTGGAGAGGCTCAAGCGGGTGCACACCGCCCGCGTGCGCCCGGCAGCGCCGAAGAACACGATGTCGCGGCACCCGGTCGCTCCGGCGACGGTGCTGGGCGGGCCGAAGGCGCGCGGCGCGATCGCGATCGGAGTCGGCTATTCCGATCCCCGCTACGGCGCCCGGCGCGAGCAGCAGCTGTTCAGAATCGTGCAGGTGACGGATCTGGCGATCAGCGCCAAGATCTCGCACCAGGGCTCCGTCGTGTGGGTCACGCGGTTGTCCAACGCCCAGCCGGTCCAGGGCGCCCGGGTACGCGTGTTGGGTCCCCAGAAGCGCTCGACGGCACGCTTCACCACCGACAAGCGGGGCCTGGTGACGATCCCGCCGGGCGCGTTCGATCCGGACTTCGGGGCGCCGCACGATCGGGCTTCGGTGATCGTCGCCGAGAAGGACGGCGACTGGTGCTTCCGGCGCGTCGGCGACTACATCGGGTCGTGGCGCACTGGCGTGCCCATGGACCTGAGCGGCGACGAACCGGAATACGGCATGATGTTCACCGAGCGCGGCCTGTACCGGCCGGGCGACAGCGTGCGCGTCAAGGCTATCGTGCGCGGCGAAGTGCCCGGCGGCAACGCCATCCCCGTCGGCAGGACGCTCCACGTCGAGCTGCGTTCGCCGAAGGGCGATCGGGTCGCGGACCAGACGGTCACCACGACGGCGTTCGGGACCTTCAGCGCGCGCTTCAAGCTGCCGCGCTCGGCCGCGCTGGGCAACTGGCTGCTGGTCACACAGGGGCTCCGGGAAGGTCAGATCGACCGCTACTTCACCGTCGCGGAGTACCGTCCCGCCGGATTCAAGGTGGGCGTGCAGAGCGACCAGCCCGCCTACGTCCGGGGGGACACCGGGCACTGGAGCGTACAGGGCGACTACCTGTTCGGCTCGCCGATGTCAGGCGCGGCGGCGCGCGTCGAGCTCACGCACACCCCGACCTGGTTCACGCCTCCGGGCAGTGACGGCTTCGTCACGAACGCGGAAGCGTTCTACGCGGATCTCGCCGACGAGTCGAATCAGGCCGGTACGCTCCGGACGAGGAAGTCCGCGCTCGACAAGAAGGGCCGGACCACGCTCCAGATGAAGCTGGCGACGCCGGCCCAGCGTGGGCCCGAGCTGGTGACGGCGGAGGCCGAAGTGACCGATGTCTCGCGGCAGACCCTGTCGGGCTCGACCTCGGCGATCGTGCATCCGGGCAGCTTCTACATCGGCATCCAGCGGCCGGACGACTACTTCGTGACGGCGCCGGGACACGTCGAGACGGGCGTCGTCGCGTTGTCGCCGAAGGGCAAGCGGCTTGCGGGACGCCGCATTCGCGTCGCGCTGGTACGCCGCCACTGGACGCTGGCGCGCCAGCGCGCGGGCAGCGACACCCACGTGGTCTCGCGACCCGTGGACGCCGAGGTCGATCACTGTGAAGTCACCACCCTGGGCGCGCGCCCTGCACCCTGTACGCTGGCGCTCGCACAGGGGGGCTACTACCTGATCCACGCCACGGCCCGCGACTGGCGGGGCAACAGCCTGGCTTCTGCGGTGAGCCTCTACGGGATCGGACATGGCGGCGCATCCTGGGCGGACAGCGATCAGTTGCGCGTGGATCTGGCGCTCGACAAGACGGAGTACAAGGTCGGTGACACCGCACGTGTGCTGATCAAGTCGCCGTTCCCGAACGCGGATGCGCTCGTGACGGTCGAAGGAGCCGGTGTCCACCACGTGCAGACCCTGCGGCTCAGCGGTCCGACACCGACCGTGCGGCTGCCGGTGACCGCCGATCTCGGACCGAATGCCTTCATCTCGGTGCACCTGCTGCGCGGTCGCACGCGCGCGCCGCCTGGTGGGGACCAGCCGGATGTCGGCGCTCCTGCCTATCGCATCGGGTACGCCCAGCTCGAGATCGATCCGTCCGCGCACCGGCTGAAGGTCCAGATCAGGCCGTCCAAGCGCGATCTGCGGCCCGGCGCGGAGCTCGGGGTGGACATTTCCGTAGAGAATCCGGAAGGGCGACCCGAGCCGTCCGAAGTGACGCTCTACGCGGTGGACGAGGGCGTGCTGTCGCTGATCGACTACCAGACGCCCGATCCGGTGCCGGTTTTCACCCGGCCGCGACCGCTCGCCGTTGCAACGATCGAGTCGCGCGATTCGCTGGCGAAGGTCGAGCTCCGCGATCTTGCAGGCCTTTTGGGACAGGAGAAGGGCAACCCGGGCGGTGGGGGCAGCGACGCGCCGTCCGCACGGCGCGACTTCCGCCAGAGCGCCTACTTCAACCCGGCGGTCGTGACCGGTCCCGACGGCCGGGCACACGTGTCGTTCAAGCTGCCCGAGAGCCTGACGACCTATCGGCTGATGGCGATCGCCGTCTCCAGGCACGACCGCTACGGCTTCGGCGAGTCGCGCGTCACCACGAGCAAGCGGCTGATGGCGCGCCCGGCGCTCCCGCGCTTCCTGCGCGCCGGCGATTCCATCGAAGCCGGCGTGGTTGTGAGCACGAAGAAGTTCGGTCCGGTGCAGGTCCAGGTGCGCGCCCGCGTGGAGGGGCTGACGCTGTCGGGCGACGCGACGCGCAGCGTGGAGGTGGGGCGCAACGACTCGGTGGAAGTGCGTTTCCCGATGCGTGCCGCCAGCTGCGGCACCGCCCGGCTGCGCTTCGACGTGCAGGCGGAGGGCGAACGCGACGCGGTGCAGGTCACGCGCAAGGTGGAAGTGCCCGCAGCGATGGAGGCGGTTGCGCTGTACGGACGGACGGACGGAGCCGCGAGCGAGAAGATCGGCGACCTTTCGGGTATCCGGCACGACGTCGGGCATCTGTCGGTGAGCCTGTCCTCCACGGCACTGGTCGGGCTGGGTAGCGGCGTCGACCAGTTGCTCGAGTATCCGTACGGCTGCACGGAGCAGCTCTCGAGCCGCTTGATGCCGCTGTTGCCGCTTCGCGATCTCGCTCGCGATTTCTCGATCAAGCTGCCCGCCGATCTACCTGCCGTTATCGGCAAGACCGTAGCCGACGTGCTCGCCCGTCAGCGCGGCGATGGCGGCTTCGGGCTCTGGCCGGATTCCGACCGGAGCTTTCCCTGGGTCAGCGCCTACGCACTGTGGACGCTCGATCAGGCACGCAGGCGCGGCGAGCAGGTCCCCTCCGACGCGATGGAGCGCGGGACGGCGTATCTGCGCCGCTACCTGGCCGGACCACACGACGACAAGCTGTTCGCGCCGACCGCCGCGTTCATGCTCGACGTGCTGGCGGAGATGGGCACGCCCGATCCGGGATACATGAGCCGGCTCTACGACGAGCGCGACCGGCTGCCGCTGTTCGCCCGCGCGCTGCTGCTCCACGCGCTGGCCATCTCGGAGAAGCACGGGCAGATGCTGCAGAAGCTCGACCGGAGCGTGGAAAACCAGCTCAGGATCTCGGCCAACACGGCGACCGTCGCGGAAAACGTCGGCGACGAGTACGCGACGTTGATGGACTCGCCCGCGCGCACCAGTGCCATGGTGCTGAGGGCGCTCCTGGCGGTGCGGCCCGGTCATCCCCTGGCGGCGAAGCTGGCGCGCGGGCTGCTCCAGGCGCGACGTGGAGGGACCTGGCGTTCGACGCAGGAGACCGCGTACGCACTGCTCGCGCTCGACGAGTACAGGAAAGCCCAGGAGCGGCAGCGGCCGGACTTCTCGGCGCGGGTATGGCTGTCGGGCAAGCAGCTCATGAACGCCGCCATGCGCGGGCGAAGCGCGCGGGCTGTGGCGCAGGACGTGCCGACCTCCGGGCTCGGCGGCGGCCTGCTCGTCTTCGACAAGCGGGGGCAGGGCTCGCTTTTCTACCAGGCGCGGCTCCGCTACGCCCCGCGCTCGCTGCCGGTGAAATCGCTGGACCGCGGTTTCTACGTCCAGAAGACGCTCCGGCGTGTCTCGCCCGAAGAGCTCGCCCAGGCACTGCGCACCCTTCCGGAGATAGGGACACGGAAGTTCCACGGGGGCGACATGGTGCTGGCCGATCTCCTGATCGTCACGCCGAGCCCGCGCGACTACGTCGTGATCGACGATCCGCTGCCGGCCGGGCTCGAGGGTGTCGACGCGCAGCTCTCGACGACCGCTTCCTGGCTCGACGTTCCCGGTTCCGGCGGCGAGCCGGGGGCGGTGAGCTGCACGCGCTGCGTGGACGCCCAGGATACCATCGCCAGTGGGCGTGCGTTCCTGCATAGCTGGTACCGCCGCGAGGTGCGTGACGATCGCGTGGTGTTCTTCGTCGATCACATGGCGCAGGGCATGTACCACTACCGCTATCTGGCCCGGGCGACGACGCTCGGCAGCTTCATCGTGCCGCCGACGAAGGCCGAGGAGATGTACACGCCGGAAGTGTTCGGTCGCACCGCGGCGGCGCGGGTGGAGGTGCAATGAGTCGCCGCTGGACGCCAGGCACTGCGCGAAGACTACTCGGTTGTCTGGCGCTCCTGGTGTTGCTGCCGCCGGCGGCCCTGACCGCTGCGGCGGCGGTGACGCCGCTGCCCGCACCGCTCGTACGGGGACCGCCGCCGCCTGCGGTGCGCGTGCTGGATCGGCACGGCCGCGTGATCCGCGACGTGCGGACGTCCGACGACCAGCTGTCGGAACACCTGCGGCTGGCGCAGGTGTCGCCGTGGGTGCCGAAAGCCCTGGTCGCAGCCGAGGATGCGCGCTTCTTCTACCACCCCGGCGTGGACCCCGTGGCGATCGCACGCGCGACCGGGCAGCTCGTCTGGCACCGGCGTGTTGTCTCGGGCGCGAGCACCATCACGCAGCAGCTCGCACGCGCCGTCATCCACCGTCCACGGACCCTGTGGGGCAAGCTGCATGAAATGGTGGTCGCGCTCAGTATCGAGGCGTCGCTCGACAAGGCGCAGGTCCTCGATGAATACCTGAACCGCGTCGAGTTCGGCCCCAATCTGCGGGGTATCGGCGCGGCGAGCCGGTTCTATCTGGACAAGCCGGCGCTCGAACTCGACCTGGCCGAGGCCGCCGCGTTGGCCGCGATCCCACGCGGTCCGACTCTGTACGATCCGCGGCGGGGCACGTCGCGCGTGCTGCGACGGAGGAACCGCATCCTCGAGCGAATGCGGGAGCAGGGTCTCGCTACCGCGGAACAGATCGCCCGCGCCGAGGCCGAGCCACTGCTGCTCGAACGAACCGCCTCCTCGGGCGGAGCGTGGCACCTGGTGCGGGCGCTTTCGAGCGGGCAGCTTGAACCGGGGCTCGCTCACGACGGCCACGCCCAGGTCATCCGCTCCACGCTGGATCTGTCGCTACAGCACGAGGTCGAACAGCTGGTGCGCATTACGGCTAGCCGCATCGCGGCCTACGACGCGAGCGCGGCCGCCGCCATCGTAGTCGACAGCCCGAGCGGCGAGGTGCTCGCCTACGTCGGTTCGCCGGACTTCTTTTCGAAAACTGCTCTCGGACACAACGACGGCGTTCTGGCGCTGCGCCAGCCGGGGTCCACGCTCAAGCCGTTCGTCTACGCTGCCGCGATGCAGCGTCTCGGCATGACGGCCGCAACCCGGTTGCCCGATGTCGAGCTGCACGTGCCGACGGAGCGCGGCGACTACGCTCCGCGGAACTACGACGGTCGCTTCCACGGGCCGGTGCTGCTGCGGGACGCTCTGGCGAATTCGCTCAATGTGCCGGCGGTCTATACGGCGGATCGCGTCGGACCCGCGACGGTGCTCGGGCTGCTTCGGCAGGTTGGCCTCGACACGCTCGACCAGGACGCCGTTCACTACGGCGCCGCGTTGGCTCTGGGAGACGGCGAAATCCGCCTGGCCGATCTCGCCGGGGCCTACGCCACGTTGGCGCGTCACGGGGTGTACCGGCCGCTCCGCTACGCGCTCGCTGCGAAACTCGACAGCGGCAGAAGCGCCTACCCGCGCGACCCGGAACCGAAGCGCGTGATCGATCCTCGCATCGCGGGTGTGCTCACCGACGTGCTGTCGGACAGGGCAGCGCGACTTTCCGCCTTCGGCCGGGGCAACGCGCTGGAGCTGCCGTTTCCGGTTGCGGCCAAGACGGGCACTTCCAAAGGGTATCGCGACAACTGGACGGTCGGCTTCACGCATGAGCGCACGGTAGCGGTCTGGGTCGGCAATTTCGACGGCCATCCGATGAGCCGCTCGAGCGGCGTGACCGGAGCGGGGCCGCTGTTCCACGACGTGATGCTGGCCGCCATGCGCGGCATCGAGCATCCCGCGCCGCTCGCCGATCTGACCGGGCTGGTTGTCGCCGAGGTGTGCCCGCTCAGCGGCGAGCTAGCCGGGCCGGACTGCCCGCACCGGCGGCGGGAGCTGTTCCGACCCGGGCACGCTCCCACCCACACCTGCGACATGCACGTCCGCGCACGGATCGACGAGGACAACGGTCTCTTGGCGGGCCCCGCGTGTCGTACACGCGTTCAGGAGCGCGTCTTCGAGCGCTACCCGGCCGCATATGCCGCATGGGCCGAGAGCGCAGGCCGTCCTGTGCTGCCTTTTGAGGCCTCGCGGCGCTGCCCGCTTTCCGTGCGCACCGACACGGGCAGTCCCGTCATCGCGTTCCCGTTCGAGGGCGCGCGCTTCGTCCTCGATCCCGATGCGCCCCGCCTGCAGCAGCAGATCGTGCTCTTCGCACGCGCGCGGCGTGACATCGGAACGTTGGGCTTCATCGTCGATGGCAGGGATGTCGGTCGCCGCGTCGCGCCGTTCCGGCTGCCGTGGACGCTTGTACGAGGGGAGCACACTCTTCTGGTCAAGAGCGGCAGCGGTCGCGTCAGTGCCCCCGTTCACTTCGATGTGCGCTAGCTGGTCGGCGAAAAATCCATCGCGACATCACCCCTGGGGGTGATGCGCGTTCCCACCCGTGGCGGTATCCTTGGATCACCCCAAACGGGGGGGCGGACGCGGGCGGTTCAGCCGACCAGGTTGAGCCGGCGGCGTGCTTCGCCGAATTGTTCGCTCACGCTGAACACCGCGATATCCCGCGCCTCGGGATGGCGCACGACCCACTTGATCCGGTCGGGGCCCTCCGGGGGCATTCCGCCCTGCTGGCCGAGCGAAAGGGCAATGGCCCGCAGCGCCGCGCTCGGGTTGCCCAGTGCCAGAAGGCCGGTGCGGTTGCCCCACTGGTTGACCGCGGTCGCCAGCTGGCTGGCACGGTTCCCGATGGATCCGATGACCTCGAGAGCGAGCACCGGTACGTCCGGATCGAGGTTGCGCGGCATCGCGCCCTGGATGCGCTGTCGGGCCTCGGCCATCTTCTTCGCGTCGACGCCCTGCGGCTGCCAGTCCGGTGCGAAGACACCGAGATACGCAGCCGTGAGGGGCCACAGATCAATGGGTGAGGTCCGCGACAGGGTCGAGGCATGCGCCTGGAGGATCTTCAACGCCCGGACCAGGAGGAAGTAGCGAGCCGCCTCGTCGTCGCCGTCCAGAAGGGCCTTGCCGAACACGAGCTGCGGGGGATTCGAGCTCACCGGCATGCAGGCCGCGCCTATCGTCGTCGACACGAACACATCGAGGCTGTTGATGCCGAACGCACGCGCCAGTTGCCGGATGTTTCCGACGAAGTCCTGGGCCTCGGCCGGCATCGGCGCCGCGCGCAGGACGCGGAGGTCGACCGGATAGGCCGCATCGAGCGCATCGCCGCTCTTTCTGAGCAGTGCCCGGAGCGGCAACGACAAGAGCTCCGGAGACAGGAACTCGTCGAGCTGCGCGTCTCCCGCAGCGGGGCCCCCGCCGCGCAGCGGCTCCTCGCGGCCTTCCAGTGCTGCAATCGTGGAGACTGCCACCTTGGCCGAATCGGCATCACCCTTCAGCTCCGCGACGGTCCCGAGTATCTCGAAGAACGAGGTGTCGAAGCGGCCCGTGCCGAGCGCGCGTCGAGCGTCGGTGGCCGCGCGATCGAGCACCATGTGCAGCGCGCGCTCCTCCCCCTTGCGCTGGTAGAAGTCGGCCAACGCGCGGAGCACGTCTCCGTTGTGGCTCCACTGCTTGCGCGCGCGCTCGAGCGTGGCTTCCGCCTTCTTCGGGTCGCCCACGACTTCGTCGTAGACGCGGGCCAGCGCAATCGTGCGTTCGCACTTTTCCTCGGGGCTCTCTGCCCGCTCGACCAGACCGTTGGCGAGCTCGACCGCCTTGGCGGTATTGCCCAGGCGTCCGTACACGTCCACCAGACGCTTGGTCGCGGCAACGTCGTCTGGTCGCCGCTTGAGCACCTCCTGGTATGAAAGCTCGGCGCGTTCGGGATTCTGGAGCTCGCCTTCGTAGAGCTCACCGAGCTTTTCGTAGATGTCCGCTTGGCGCTCGGGTTCCGCGGCGTGGCGTGCCAGGCGGATCCACGCCTGCTCTGCGCCGCTCCAGTCGCCTTCCGCCATGCATATCTCGGCGAAGGCGTCGAGTGCTTCGGCGTGGTCCGGGTTCGCGTCGAGTGCTGCGGCCAGCGCCTGCTTGGCCGCCGCGCGGTCGCCGACCTCCGCCAGTGCCCGGCCGCGGGTGACCTCGAGGGCGATGCGCTGTTCCGGATCCGTCGTCTGCTCGAGCCGCTGTTCGATGAGGCTCGCGAGCTTGGTGCGTTCGTTCGCGGCGACGTACAACGCCTGCAGACGCTCGAACACGTCCTCGTTGTTGACGTCGATTTTGGCGGCGTGTTCCAGCGCGAGCAGGCCGCGGTCCGTATTGCCCACCTTGTCCAGCCAGAGGAGCGCGGCCTGATGCCAGGCGCCCAGCTGGTGCGCCGGGACGGCACTCGCCGCTGCGAGCGCTTCGAAAGATTCCGCAGCGCCCGTGGCGTCGCCCAGGGAATCGAGAACCTCGGCGCGCGTGGTGATGGCTACGAGGTGTTCCGGAACGAGCTCGACGGCGCGCTCGAGCAGCGCACTGGCCTCCGGGAGATTGCCGAGCCGTGCCGCCGCCTCGGCGGCGCGCAACGCCAGCGTTGCGGCGTCGATGCCGCGAGTCGACAGATCGCACAGCCAGCGATCGGCTTTCAGCACCGCCTCGTCCTCGCCGGTCGCACGCGCGAGTGCGCTGAGCTCCCTCAGCGCCCAGAGCGAGGGGCTCTCGCCGTTCACCACGATGTCGACCAGATCGCGCGTCTGCAGCCACTCGCCGTTGCGCGCGCGGAGCCGCGCCGCCAGCATGGCGTGGGCGGTGGCCTCGCTGGCGTCCAGAAGCGGCGCCAGCGTCGCCGCAATGGGACCCAGCTCGTCCTCGCGGCCTGCCTCGACGTAGGCTTGTTCGAGCCGGCGGAGAGCGGGCAGGTAGTCGGGTTCACGCTCGAGAATGGCGCTCTGCCAGAGCAGTGCGCTGGACTGATCGCCGCGCGCACGATCGAGCCTGCTGCAGCGCTCGTACAATTCGCGTTCGACCGCCGGGTCCTCCGCTGCGCGCGCCCGCGAAAGGAGCTCTTCGCTCAAGGCGGCGGACCCGGGGCCTGCGCCCGCGTTGCGCTCGGCGGCGATCTCTGCAAGTTCGCTGCCGCCGCGCTTGACCGCTGCGACCGCGGCACGCGCGGCGCCTTCCGGATCGCCGGCGCGCTCGAATTCAAGTGCCGCTTCCAGGAGCAGGGGCAGGGCCTGATCCGGCTCCAGCGATTCGGCAAGCTGTTCCCGCCATTCGCCCTTGCTGGCGCGCGCGCCGGGAGTCAGGCGGTCGTGCAGTGATTCGAGGGCGACATCGCCCGGCCGCGCCTGGCATGCCTGTTCCACGAGCGAGGCGGCCAGCTCGAGGTCGCTGTCGGCGACGAGCAGAGCTTCCCTGACCTCGTCCAGGGCCCGCTCGACGTTGTCGGTCGACGCGTCCCGGCGGCGCTGCAGCCACAGAACCAGGCGTTCGACGTCTCCGCGTGCACGGGCGTGTTGTTCGCCCAGGCGGTAGGCGAAGGGCAGTGCAGGCATCGCCTCGGCAGCTTCGGCAAGCAGCGCCTGGTATCCCTCGGGGTTCTCGTCGCCGCGACGCACCGCGGCTTCGATCAGGAGCAGGGCGCGCTGCGCGTCGTCGCCGCAGGCCCGCGCCAGTGCCAGAAGGAGCTCCGCGGCGCCGTGCGGCGCGGCCCTCGACGCGAGCACGCGTGCGGCCGCCTCGTACGTTGCGTCGGCAGCCAGCGCCGAGGCGTACTGGCGCATTGCGGCTTCGCTGTTGCCGCCGGCTTCGTAGGCCAGCCCAGCCGCGAGGTGCCGATCGCGCACGGCTTCGCCGTCTTCGTCGTCGCCGGGCCAGCTCGCCAGCGCCTCGGCCACATTCGCTGCGTCGTGTGCCGAGAGCGCAAGCTCCAGGGCGAGCACTCGCGACAGCGGATGCTCGGGGTGAGCAATCGCGAAGCTCTCGCTTGCCGTGCGCAGGACGTCGGGGTCGTGCTCCTTCGCCACCTCTGCGGCGAGGGCCCGCCCAAGCTGGACTTCGCTTCGCGAGTGCTCCTCTCCGCTGCTGATCGTCGGGAGCTGTCCGGGGGGCAGGCTGCTTGCCTCGCAGGCAGCGGCCAGCGGCCGTAGCGATTTGTCCTCGGCGAGCTCCGCGAGCGACTGCCGGACGCCTTCCGCGCCACCGTCCGTGAGCGCGGCGAGAGCGGCGCGGTCGGCGGCAGTGAAAGGATCGGTCGGGGCCGCCTCGTCGCCGGTCTCCGCGGGCTGGCGGATCGCGGCTTGCAACGCATCGGGATCGCCCTGTTCCAGCGCGCGCGCCGCCAGAGCGCGGCGGACGAGCGGATCGGGGCCCCGTTCGAGCAACCGCTGGAGCAGCTGGATCGACCGGGCGCGGGACCCGCTGGCGGAGGCGAGCAGCGACGAAGCCAGCCACATCGCGCCGCGCTCCAGGCCCTCGATCCGCGCCAGCTCGGCCACGGCATCGCCGGCGGCGGTCTGATCCTGGCTCTGCATTGCGGCTCGGGCGTCGCCGAACGCGGTCTTCGAGCGGTCGACCCCGGCCTCGTCGGGTGCGGCTCCGCCGCGCAGCCGGACCAGCTCGTGCGTTGCCTCCACCAGCGTGGCCAGCGCCGGGGCCTCGGGCCAACGAATGCGGGGTGGATCGGCGCTCTGTCCAAGCTGCTCGGCGAGCTTCATCGCGTGCGCTCGTGGATCGGACGGCAACGCGCGGGCGGCCTGCTCGAACTTGCGCTTCGCGCTCTCCGTGTCGCCGAGGATCAAGCGATTCAGCTCCGCGGAGAGCAGTGCAGCGTGCGCGCGCGCCTCGGGCGTCGGGGACGCCCGGGTCTCCGACTCCAGCGCCGCCGCGACCGCCGGCCAGTCGTCTTCCGCCGCCGCTAGCCAGCGCAGTTGGCGATGCGCGAGAGGCATGGACGGCGCGGCTGTGGCAGCCGCGCTCGCAGCCTCGCGGGCCCGGCTGGCTTCGCCGGCCATGGCCCACAGCTCGCTGGAGATCAACAGCGCGCGGGCCCGCACCTGGGGGTCGGATGCGCTCTGTGCCTCGCTCTCGAGCAGCTCGGCGCGTGCGAGCCACTCGTCGCGCATCTGGTGGGCAACGAGCTGCGCCGCGGCGGGCTGCTCGTCGCTCCACGCCGTCGGTCCGCCGGCGGGGCGCAACGAGCGCACGCTGGGTGGAGGGGTAACGCTGGCCGCGCGTGCCGCGAGCTGGGACTCGTCCGGGGTGTGCGAAGGAGTGAGCTCCTCGAAATCGTCGACCGCTTCCGGCGGAAGGCTCTCGAGGCTGCCGGTTGTCAGAGCATCGTCTTCGAGGGCGATGTCGTCGTCGAGCGCAGCATCGGCTGTCTCCGGCTTGCCTGTCGACGGTGGCACTTCGGCGAAGGAGCCGGCGTCCAGCATCTCGAGCCCGTCGAACTCGTCGACCGCTGGCGGCTTGGAGGCGTGCGGAGCGCTGCCTTCCGGCTCTGGAGTCGTCGCGCTGGGCGCCCGTGGCGGCGGTCGCTGCGCGGTCGGAGCGGGTCTGGGAGGCGGCGGTCGCGGGAGAGCCGCGGGACGCGCTGCTGGAGGACGCGGCGGTGCCGCGGGTGGCGCTGCGGCGGGCGCCTCGGACTCCGTCGGTTCCGCGAGCAGCGAGTCGATATCGTCCCCACTGTCCGCCGTGTTGCTGGCGAGCGCCTGATCCACCCCGAACGATCGGCGGTCGCCGACCATGGTCACTTCGTCGGCTGGAAACGCGCGCTGCTCGGGCTCGTGCAGCTTGTGGCCTGGTCGCGAGACGGGTGGCTCCGCCGGCGCCCGCGGGGCCGAAGCCGGGCGGGGCGGTGCCGGTGCCGCCGGCTTCTCTGGCGCGGGCGCGGCGGGTGGCGCGGGCGCAGCGGGTGGCGAGGGCGCAGCGGGTGGCGAGGGCTGCGAAGGGGTTGGGGAGCCCGGGACCGAGTCGTCTTCCGAGAGCAGCGAGTCGAGCAGCGCATCCGGCTCGAAATCGAGGTCGCCGAGCTCGGCCCCGATGCTGCCCGCCGTACCGCTGCGGCCGGCGCCCGAGCCCCCCCGGTGCGGGTGTTCGGAATCCGTCTTGCCGGACGGTTTGGGGTCGCGCTTGTCCCGATCGCTCATCGGACTCCCATTCCGAGCCGCTCGCGGACGGCCAGGTAGCTCGGTGACAACACGAAGCCGAGCAGGCGCTGCGCGCGCTCCTGCGCATCGACAGAAGCGCCGATCTGTCCGCGCGAGCCAGGGCCGTCGGCAAGCACGTGCGAGACGTCGCCGGCGGCAACGGCCGCCAGCCGGTCCAGACTGGAGGTTGCCGCTTGCACCCACGCGAGCAGATCCTGCCCGGCCTCCGCCACGGGCTGCGCCAGTTCCGGCAGCATGCGGCGGACACGCCTGCTCATCTCCTTGCCGAGCTGTCGCTCGAACTCGCCGAGCATCGCGTAGTGTGGCGAGGGTACCTCGACGCCGGCTAGCCGGCATGCAGCCACGATCAGCGCAGCGACATCCGTGGGCGGACGGTGACGCAGGATAGTGGTCCCGCGGCGCAGGGCGAACAACTCGCGCGCCACGAGCTGGCGATGATACGGCGCCAGCGGCGCGGCGACACCGGTGCCGAGCACCAGCGCAGGGCGCTCGGTCGCCACGCCGTACACCGCGTTCGGTTCGCTGCCGCCAATGTAGAGGTCGAAATCACCCAGCCCGAGCGCGCCCGCCCATGCGGCGACATCATTGCGTATCGGCAGGCCGGAGCGCGGGTCGACGCGCTCGCGCTTCCCGACCCCGAAGGTGGCAAGGCCAGGACCGAGTGCTTCGGCGATGGTTGGAGCCAACTCGCGGACCAGCCGCGGGATCGGGCCGCTGTCATCCGGATCGCAGAGCTCGGGCAGCGCGCTCTCGTCGATCGCGATCTGGGGCAGTCGTGCCACACGCTGGTCGAGCACCGCGAGCTCGCCGTCGATCTGCCTTGTGCCTTCTCCGAGCGCGACCAGCACGCCGAGTGCCGCCTGTCTGAGTGGTGCGTTTTCGAGCTTGCCGGCGATGCGCGCCAGGCGGTCGACCGTCTCGGCGTCGAGCGGCTCGCGGGTCGACTTCTCGACGAGCGCATCGCGTCCGCGCTCGACCAGCGGCAGGGCGGTTTCGTCGGGCAGTACGTCTGCCAGCACTAGATCGAGCGCTTCGCCGTCCCCGGGCGCCTCCGATAGCAACTTGACGGCGGCGCGGACTGCGTCCTCCGGCTTCTGCCGGCGATCGCGGTGGATGGACATCGCGAGGCGCGCCGCCTCGATGCGTCCCTGCTTCGTGTCGCGCTCGTTCATGAGCTGCTCGAGCACTTCGGTTGCCTGATCCCAGGCTTCGGCACGCGCGGACGCGCGGGCGAGACGCTCCCGCACCGGCAGGGTGCTGAGCCCCTGGTGATGCAGGCTGACCAGCACCTCGAGTGCCTTGTCCAGCTCGCCCAGCTTCTTCTCGTACAGGTCGACGGCCGCAACTCCGCTCATGAGGCGCTGCTTGACGGGTGCATCGGAGAGGGTCGAAAGCCGCGCCAGCTTGGCGGCGGCTTCAGGGAACTGCTTGGTCGTGATGCAGATCTCGCCAGATAGCGCCAGCGCGCCGACGTGATCCGGCTCCAGCATGGTGACGTTCTCCAGCGCGGCCAGCGCGCCCTCGCGATCCCCGGCGGCACGCAGGACGCGGGCGCGCTCCCAGAACATCTTGGCAATCTCGTCGGGATCCTCGGCGACTTCGAGGCGTGCGGCGATGAGCTCGAGCAGGCGCGGGCCGTCCTTCCTCGCGCGCACGATGCGGAACAGGCGATCGAAGGACACGAAACGCCCGATGTCGCGTTCCACCGCGCGCGCAAGGGCGAACTCGCCGCGCTCCTCGTCGTCGAGCTCATCGATGAGGATCAGCGCTGCCTGTTCCCACAGCTCCGCGCCGCGTTGATCGTCGGAGGCGATGTCGCCCAGCGCGGCGCATGCCTCGGCGACGGTCGCACGATCTCCTCCAGCTGCAGACGCGGCGCGCAGGCCCTCCCAGCCGATGAGCTCCTGCGGGTAGGTCTCGATCACCGCGCGGAACGAGTCCACTGCTCCGTCGATGTCCAGCGCCGCGAGTTGGTTCCACCCCGCAAGGGCCATCGACAGCGAAATGCTCTCGTCGCCGAGCGTGTCGTCGACGGCGAACAAGGCGCGGGAGCGCCTTCGCGGGTCGCACCCGGGCAACGCCAGCTCGAGGTTGGCGAGCATCGCTGCCGGCTCTTCGGATTCGAGCAGTGCTTCGTCGCGTCCGGTTGACAGGTGCGCGACCAGCGTTGCGCTGGCCAGCATGTCGGCACTGGCCTCCCCCTGGAGGCGTTCCGCCAGTGCGCGTCGTGCGTCGACCTCGCTGCCCGGATCGTCCGCAGCGACGCTGGCGCCGAGCCATTCGAGCGCGGCTGCGGGCGAGGGGTCGTCCTCCGCCCAGCGACGGGCGCTCTGTGCGAGCGCGGTCGGGGCCATCTGCCCGCTCTCGCGTACAGCTTCGAGCTCCAGCTGGAAGGCGGCGCGGCGGCAGACCGACCTCGCCGCGTCCGAGCTTGCTCCGAGCTTTTCCAGAGCCTCCAGCCGGGTCTCCCGCTCCTGGGTGTCGAGCCACAGGGCACGCGCGAGAACGGCGGCCGTGGACAGGTCAGCGGCTGCCGAAGGACCGATCGCGTCGAGCGACGAGCGGGCCTGTATCGCGTCACCCTGCTTGCCGAGCTCGAGCGCGAAGCGCTCCAGCTCGATCAGTCCCGAACCATCGCCGGCCGACTCGAGCACGCGCCGGCGCGACTCGACGTTGTCCGGATCGGCTGCGCGCAGCGCCCAGCCAAGGAGCGCGGAACCCGACGCCGGGGCTGCTGCTTCGGCGCCCGAAAAGCACTCGACCGCTGCACTGCGGTCGCCGGTCTGCCAGTAGCGGATGCCGGCTTCCATCTGCATCGCCGCCGAGAGCAGCGGATCCTGCGTGGCTGCCGCACACGCCGACACGATCTCGGCGCTGCGCCGCGTGTCGCCGCCGGCGCCGACCACGCCGGCAAGTGCCGTCGCGACGACCGTGTCGGAGTTGTCTCCCTCGTGCAGCTCTTCCAGTTCCGTGATGGCCTCGTCGTGGCTGCCGGCCGTGAGCGCCCTGAGTGCGACGACCGTGCGCAGCGCACGGGCCGCGTCCGGGTCGGTCTCGGCGCGCGCCAGCGCGAGCAGCGGCGGCGTCAGCTCCTCTGCGGGTGGAGGCATGCTGGCCGCGGGGACCTCCGCTGCCGACTGCGGGGGTGGGGCGAGCTCCAGCGAGTACGCGCGCAGCGCGTGCCCCAGCCAGGCGCCGCGCGGGGCCTTGGCCAGCGCCGAAAGCGCGCTTTCCGCCGCCTGCCGATCGCCGCGCAGCAGCCGCGCGCGCGCGAGCTCGAAGCCCAGGCTCGCGTGCTCCGCGTCGGTCGCGCCGGCCGCCAAAAGCCGCCGCGTGGCTTCCTCGTACCAGGCGGCGTCGCCTGCCAGTCCCGCCAGCATCCGCGCAACACGCGCCACCACGCCGGGGGACGCGCCGTACATGCCCGCCTGGGAGAGGGCGGCCCTGGCGCCCTGCACGTCACCTGAAAGCCGGGCCCAGGCGTCGGCCGCGAGCAGGTAGTAGCGGGCCTTGGCCTCGTCGTTCGGCAACTGCTCGGCGCAGGCCTCCAGAGCGCTCGTCAGTCGCGATGGGTCGTGCCCGCCTGCCAGCAGATCCAGCTCTAGCGCGCGTGCTGGAATGCAGCCCGGGTCCTCGGCGAGCGCCTTGTCGGCGGCCTCGAGCGCATCCAGGCCGTTGCCCTCCGCGGCGGCGCCTTCGGCTACGCGCAACCACATGGCTGCGGCGCGCGCGCCCTTGGTTCCGCGCTCGATTGCGGCCTTCGCGATTCGCGCTGCCGCTGCGGTGTCGCCCGCGGCGTCGGCCGCGCTCATGCGCGCCTGCAGCAGCGACGGGTCGTCGGGCAGCCGCTCCAGCGCCTGGTCGAGCAGCCTGGTTGCCGCGTCCAGATTGCCCTGGCGCCGCTGGGCTTCGGCTGCACGCAGCAAGGCGTCCGCTGCCGATGCGAGCGTGCGCTTGTAGCGCGGGATGCCGAGCGCATCCGCTGTCGATGCGTCGTCCAGGGACCTCAGGACCAGCGCCGCCTGCGCTTCGAGTGCGCGGGCGGTCACGTCGTTGCGGTCTTCGCGTTGACCGAGCTCCTCGAGCGCGGCGAGCGCGAGATAGGTCGCCCCGCTCTTCTGTTCGATGGCGAGATCCAGCGACTCCAGGGCGGCCTCGGCATCGCCCGCCGCGAGCTGTCCCGAAGCCAGATCCACCAGCAGCAGCGCGCGCCAGGTCGGGTGCTGTGTCAGCCCGGTGCGGGCCGCGAGTGCCCGCAGCCTGATTGCGTCGTCGCCCAATCTGCCCGCGATGACCTCCAGGGCCAGCCAGCCCGCTGCGTCCTCGGGCCGCTCGGCGACGGCTTCTTCCAACGTTGCGCGAGCCGCTTCCAGATCCTGCTCCTGGTCGGCCTGGAAGGCGGCCTGGGCCAGAAGCGCGCGCGCTCGCTCCTCCGGTGCATCGGCGACCCGGACCAGCCGTTCCAGCAGCTTGCCGAGGTTCTTGTAGGATTGTCGCTGCGAGATAATCGCGATCAAGCGCTCGAGCGGCTCGCGGAAATCCGGTTCCACATTGACCGCACCGAGCTGTTCGCGCGCGGCGGCAGCCTCGTCGCCGAGCGCTTCGGACAGCACACCAATCTCGTGCAGCAGGATCGCCTGCGATGCCGAGGTCGTGGCGGCGTCGTGCTCCGCGCGCAAACGGTTGATCGTCGACGTGATCAGCGCGGGGTCGGGGGGCGCTGCAGATGTGCTGGCGTTCGGCGGTCTGGAGGTGCTCGACATGCGCTTCGGGTGACGCGGCTCCCTGGCGACTCTAGGCCACTGCGGGCCTCATGCCTAGGCGCTCTGGTCAGTCATTGCGGCGGACGATCCAGTAGCCGCGGGGCGTATCGATCGGCTTTTCATACACATGCCCCTTCGGCAGCGTGAAAAGGATGTACTGGGCCGCGGGTTCGAGAACGCCCCGCGGGATATGACCGGCGTCAGCAGTGGAGCCCGGGTCGCCATGCTTGACCGCATCATCGAAGTCCTTCTTGGCCAGCTCGATGAGCTTCTCGGCGCGCTCGCGGGCCTTCTGCTTGCTCGGCGCACTCTTGGGGGCTGACTGCGCGCCTTCGTAGGCGAACAGGATAGCTCCGAAGCCGACGCTCTTGGGGGCCGTGGCTGGAAGCGGAGGAACCGGCTTGCCGTTCGGAAGCAGGTTGAACCCGCCGGCATCCGCCGACCCTCCGCCGGTGGTCCCGGTTGCCTCGGCACCGGCATCGGCCGCCGTGAGGGCGGGTGGAGGCGTGGCCGAGGGCTGCGTGGAAGCTGACTCTACAGGCGGTGGTGTCACTACCGGCCCGCGGGCCTGGAGCAGGACCACGACGATTGCCGCGGCGAACAACGCACCGAACGCCGCGAAGGTCCACCTCTGCATTCCGGCGTTGTCGCGTACCACGGATCGGCGCGGGGGCGCGATGGATTCCGGGTCGGGCAGGCCCGCACAATGGGCGACAAGGTCGGTGTTCACCTGCTAATACACGCAGAGTCGCGATGTTCAAGGTCGAGTGCCCAGGTTGCAAGGCTCCGTACCAGGTCGACGAACGGCGCGTGCCTTCCACGGGGCTCAAGATGCGATGCCCGAAGTGCGGGACATCGTTCCAGGTCGAACCTCCGGCGGCCGATCCGACGACGAACGGGTCCCAGTCCGGTGTTGGGCGCTTCGCTCGAAGCGCCATCGGCTCCGGTCGCACCGCCCCGGAAGGCGCCGACTCCGAAACGGCCGCACAAGGCGACGATGCTCGGTGTCGCTGCGCCCGGCGGCTCGAGTGATGATCCGTATGGGGAAATCGATCTCCCCACTGTTGGGCAGCCGCGCCCCAGGCCTTCGCCGGCCGCAGCCGATGTCGGTCGACCCGCACCTCCGCGTCCTCCGCCGCGTCCAGGCCCGCCGCGTCCAGGCCCGCCGCGTCCAGGCCCGCCGCGTCCAGGTGCCGCGGCCAATCCCGATGCGGATCTCCCCGCGCCGCTGGGTGCCCGCCCGCCGGCGCCTGCTGCGCCCGCCGCGCAGCCTGCGGCGCCTCCGGCGCAGCCGGGTCCAGATCCTGCCGAGCTCGACTTCGGCGAGCTCGATCTGCCTGCGCCTGTAGGTGCGTCCCCCGCGCAGACGGACGGAGCACCGGCGCCCTCTGGTGACTTCGGCGAGATCGATCTGCCAGCGCCGGCGGGCGGCGCGCAGGCTCCGCAGGCATCCTCCGGCTTCGGCGAGATCGATCTACCGGCGCCCGCAGCTGGCACGCCGCCGCCCGCGGGAGGCTTCGGCGAGGTCGATCTACCCGCGCCCGCCGGCGCGGGCGGTCCCGCCTTCGGCGAGATCGATCTGCCGGCGGTCCCTGGAGGCGCCCCAGCTCCTGCAGCGGCGAAGCCACAGGTAGGTGGCGGGAGGTTCGGCGAGATCGATCTTCCCTCCCTGTCCGCCGAGCTACCCGCGGTTTCCGGCGACCTGCCGTCGCCGGGCGGGGATCTGCCCGCCGCAGCCGGGGATCTGCCCGCCATAGCTGGGGATCTGCCCGCCGCGGCGGGGGAACTGCCTGCTCCGGCGGGGGCTCTGCCCGTACCGGCATCGGCTCTTCCAGCACCGGCAGCCGGCCTGCCCCAACCCGGAGGCAATCTGCCCGCCGCGGCCGGTGGACTGCCTGCGCGCGGAGGTAGCTTCGGCGAGCTGGAGCTGCCGCTCGTCGGGGGCATCGGAGCCTCGCCGCCAATTCCGCAGGTGGAGCCGACGGGTTCCGATCCGTTCGCTTCGTCGCTGCCTCCACCTCCCGAGTCGTCGCCCCAGGCGGTGTCGTCGGAAGGCGTCGTGCGCGCGAGCGGCGGTGGCGTGAGCTACGGCGAGGTCAACCTCGAAGGCGGGGACGAGGGTGCCGAGGTCAGTCTCGACGGTCCACCCCACTCGGGACGCCAGGCCGACGACGACATGGAGTTCGGCGCCATCCCGCAGGAGCACGACAGCGGGCCGGCTGCTTCCACCCCGGGCTCGCCGGATTTGCAGGTGCCGGTGGCGGTGGCAGGTCCGCGGGCGCCTGCGCAGATCGAGCTCCCGCGTCCGCGACGCCGCGGCCTTCGCATCACCATCGGCGTGATCGCGCTGCTGCTGGTCGGCGGTGGTGCCCTGGCACTGGTCCCGACGCTCGGTCCCTTCGGCGCGTACTGGATCATGGATCAGGTCAACGCCGGCAAGTACCGCCAGCTCACTGCGAGCACCGTCGCGAAGGCGCGGTCCGATCTTTCCACGGACACCGCGCCTGCGGCGGCGAAGGCCGAGCGGTCCGTCGAGCACGCCCGCGCGCAGGCGAAGCGCGTCAAGGCGCTCGCCGCATACGCCGCGTATGTCGGCTACGCGCGGGAACTGCGCTTCGGTGACCAATCCGAAGTCGAGGCGCGAGCGAAGGTGCAGCTCAAGGAGCTATCGGAAGAGCACGACGTCGAGTATCTCGAGCTCGCCCGCGCCGCCCAGGCCGCGGAGCAGGGACAGCTGGCGCGTGCCCGCCAGAGCCTGCAGAAGATCGCCGCGAAGCGTCCGCGCGATATCGATGTGGAGGTGACGTTGGGCGAGATCGCGCTGCGCGCACGCGAGCCGAAGACAGCGCTTCTGGCGTGGCAGAAGGCGCTCGCGATCGAGAAGAGCGCCCGCACCTTCTACGGATTGGCCCGCGCCCAGTTCGCCTCCGGCGACTTCGAGGGCGCGCGGAAGTCCGCCGAGCAGGCCTTGAAGCGGAGCCCGGGGCACGTCGGCGCGCGAGTGCTGTTGGCGCGATTTGCCTGGCGGAAGGGCAGGAACGAAGCGCGGGCTACGAAGCTCCTGACCGAGGTCGTGAAGGACAAACAGGGCGCCAGTGACGACGAGATCGTGGCCGCGCAGACGCTGCTCGGCGACATCGATCTGGCGCGCTCCCGCATCTCGCACGCCGAGACGGCGTACGGCGAAGCGCTCCAGATCGATCCCAAGGCCGCCGGAGCGCTCCGCGGTCTGGGCGATGCGCTCTACCGGGCCGGACGTTATTCGGAAGCGCTCGCACGCTTCGAAGCTGCGACCCAGGCCGATCCCGATGACATCCCGTCGAAGGTCGGTGTCGCGAAGACGAAGATCGCGCTCGAGCGACTGCAGGACGCGCGCGAGATGATGAAGAAGCTCCGCGAGGCGCATCCGAAGTCGATGCTCGTCGCCTATTGGTACGGCAAGGCGCAGGAAGCGCTCGGTTCGCGCAAGGAAGCGGAACAGGGCTACCGTGCAGCGATCGCCAATGCCGGCAAGAACCCGGATGCGGTGGACGCCTACGTCGCGCTCGCGATGCTGCTCGGCCAGCAGGGACGCAACGACGAGGCGACGAAGACCCTCGACGAAGCGCGGAAGAAGCTGCCGGATTCGCCCGCGATCCACAAAGCGATGGGCAAGCTGGCGCTGTCGCAGGGGCGTTACGATCTAGCCGCCGCGGAGTTCCGCAAGGCACTTGAGCTCGACCCGGACGATGTGAGTGCGAAGTTCCAGTTGGCCATCGCGCTGAGGCAGAGCCGGCATTTCGACGAGGCGAGCAAGCTGTTCGATGCCGTTGCCAAGGTGGACCGCGACTACCCCGGCCTCGCGCTGGAACGCGGACTCCTCTACGAAGCGTCGGGACGGACGGAAGAAGCGCTCAAGGCCTACGAGTCGGCGCTGGCCAAGGCGCCCAACGATCTCGATCTGATGCTGCGCGTCGGTTGCGGAAAGGTCGCCGCGGGCCGCGCGAAGGAAGCGGAAAAGCTCCTGCGCAAGGTGCTGGGTCAGCGCCCCAATTCCGCCGAGACGAACCATTGCCTTGGGCGGGCGCTGCTTGTCGAGGGCACGAACCTGGCACAGGCGCTCAAGACCCTGCAGCGTGCCGTGGAGCTCGACCCGAACCGTGCCGAGTACTGGCTGTATGTGGGCTGGGCCGCGAACGAGGCCGGGCGCGTGCAGACGGCCGAGAAGGCCCTGCAGAAGGCTCTCGACATCGACCAGAACCTGGCCGACGCCTACTGGCAGAGAGGGGTTCTGCGCTATCGCCAGGGCGCCGTGAAGGATGCCATCAAGGATCTCGACAAGGCCCTCGAGCTCAGGCCCAGCCGCAACGAAGCGCACGCGGCGCTTGCGGACTCGTACTACGACCTCGGCCGCACTGCCGACGCCATGAGCGAGTGGCAGAAGGCCACCGCCGCCCAGCCCGACAACGCCACGTGGCACTTCCGCTACGGCAAACTGCTCGAGCAGAACCACAAGGACGCCGAGGCGCAGCAGCAGCTGGGCAAGGCGGTCGAGCTCGGCGAGCAGATGGACGACAAGCCGCGCTGGTTGTGGGAGGCGCACTATCTCCTGGCACGCGCCATCGGTCCGCACAAGGAGGCAGCCAAGCATTGGGAAGCCTTCCTGCGCACCGGGCCGCGCGACTCGCCCTATCGTGCCGAGGCGAAGGCCGCCCTTGCCAAGCTGGGGCGCCCCTGGCAGGGCGGTTGATCAACCGCCGCTCGCGCGCGCTGCCGGGTCGCGACAGCAGCGGAAGCCGGTCGAGTAGTCGTGGTAGCTCGGCTGGTGGCCGATGGTGACGAATCCGCAGCCGTTTCCGTGTTCATCGCGCGTGCTGTAGAAACCGCCCATGAACACCCCGTGCCCCGCCTGGCGGTCCAGCCGCGCGAGCAGCGCGTGCGAGACAGGCACGACGGACGAGGCCGTGGGCTCGATGGTGTCCGACACCCACTCGTGCAGGTTTCCCACCATGTCGTAGAGCCCTGCATCGGTGACGCATCGGCTGTAGGCGCCGGTGTGTGCCAGGAAGCCCGGGACTTGATCCAGGCGTGGATCGTTGAACGCGTAGCGGTAGCTCCACAGCCCTGGACTTTCACCATGGAACCGTCCGAGGAGGTGGGGCTTGCCCGAATTGCAGACGCCGGCGTGTTCGCGCGGCCCGTAGGGATAGGCTGTGCGGTGGCCGCCACGACAGGCGCTGAACCACTCACGCAGCGTGCACAGGCGCTTGTGCGCCGCCAGACAGGCCGCCGCGGATTCGAACCGATTGACGTATGCCTGGGGGAAGACGCCGGCGCGCGACCGCGCCACATAGGTGACGCCCGACCGCGGCCGCTCGTACCAGAGGTGCACGTGGATGCTGCCGGCAGCTCCGCGCACGACGAGCTGGTCCTCGTAGCGATCGACGCACACCGGGCCCGCGAGGACCATTTCCGTCGGGCACGGGCCTCCGGAGCGCGAGGCGTCGTTCGCCGGGGCTGCTGCGGAAGGGCGGGGTGCCGTGGTCCTCGCGTGCGGCGGGGGAGCCGGGGAAGGCGCGGGAGACGCCGCCGGCGCCGGGCCCGCCTTCTGGGAAGCGGTTCTGTGCGCATGCCGACAGCCTGGCGCAGCGGGCGCGGCCAGCAGCGCCACGGAGATGGCGAAAACCCTCTCCGCGAACGCGCGTGGGTGCGGGCGCGCGGTCATCTCCTTTCCACTATGGATCGACAGAAGGCTCTGGGCCCGGACCTGCTTGACAGATTTCTGTAAACGATTAACAGCTTCTGTAAACAAGAGGCTATCGATGCCCCGGATCCCCCAGAACCGCACCCTGAACGCATCGGCGGGGCGGCGCCTGCGCGAGCTCCGGCTCGAGCGGGGCCACTCCCAGGCGGAGTTCGCCAGGCGACTCGACATCTCGCCGGCGTACCTGAATCTGATCGAGAAGGGGCGCCGCACCCTGCAGCTGCCGCTTCTGTGGAAGGCGCTCGAGCTGCTCGACGCGGACCCGGAGCCGTTCATCTCCAGCCTGGGCGAACAACCCGTGCAGGAGAGTCTTGCGCAGCTGCTGGATGAACCGCTGCTGCGTTCGCTGAACCTCGACAAGGACGCGCTCGCGTCGCTCAGCGCCGAGCCGCGCGCCGTCACCACGATCACGACGCTGTTCAACCTGTACAAGAACACGCGCGGGCAACTCGACAACCTGATTGGCCTGGTTTCCCGACGCGAGGCCGACCGCAAGGCCCGCGCGTCCCTGGCGGGGCGATCCGGGATTGCCGACTCGTCGCTGCGCTATGACTACTCGCCGCTCGACGAGGTTGCCGACTTCGTGCAGGAGAGCGACAACTACTTTCCGGCTATCGAAGAAGCTGCTTCGGGCGTGCGGCGCGACTTCCATCTCGAGCGCCGCGTGCTGAGCGACCAGCTCACACGGGTACTGTCTGGGCTGGGCGTGAAGACGAGCGTGCGGCGCGAGCAGAGCGGAACCAGCGTGGTGCGTCGCTACGATCCGGACGCAGGTCAACTCGAGATCTCGAGCGAACTCAGCGAAGCGCGGCGCAAATTCGATCTAGCCCATATCATCGGGCTGCGCGTGCTCGAGGAACGTGGGCTCTTCGACCGCATCACGAAGACCTTCGAGGCGCGCCATCCGGAGACGCTCACGCTGAGCAAGGTGCACCTGGCGAACTACTTCGCGGGCGCGATGCTGATGCCCTACGCCGACTTCTTCGACGAGGCGCAGCGCTGTCGTTACGACGTGGATCGGCTCGCGGATCTGTTCGAGATGAACTACGAGGCGGCCGCGCACCGCCTGACCAATCTGAGCGATCCCAAGCGGCGCGGCGTACCGATGCACTTCATGCGCGTCGACATCGCCGGCAATCTGTCCAAGCGCTATTCGAAAACCGGACTCACGTTTCCCAGCGGGCTCGGCTCCTGCCCGAAATGGGTCGCGCACACGGCGTTCCTCACGCCGAGCGTGGTTTCCAAGCAGTTCAGCGTGATGCCCGACGGCGCGGCGTACTTCTGCTTTGCGCGGATCACCACGGCGCCCAAGCGGGGTTCGCTGGTGAAAGGGACCGTCTACTCGATCGGTCTCGGCACCCAGGCCGAGGATGCCCATCATCTGACATTTGCGGACGACCAGCCCCGCTGGGCGCCCGAGCGAGCGGAACGTATCGGCGTGCCAGTGGGCATCACCTGCCGCTTCTGCGAGCGCACGGATTGCAACCAGCGCGCGGCGCCGAGCTACCGCTTCGCCTTCAGTCCCGACGAGTACGTCAAGAAGGACAACTTCTTCTCGCCCATCCTCGAGAGCGAAAGCGGCAGGCCCCGGCGCAGCTGAGGCGGCTCAGACCTGCCAGGTGTTGCCGCTGTTGAGCAGCTTGCCCAGGTCGCCCTTGCCGAACTTGTCCACGGCCGTCTGGTGCTGCTGCAGAAGCGTCTCGTCGTAGCTCGGACGATCGACTGCGTACAGAACGCCTACGGCCACCGGGAACTGCGGATAGGGCATGCGTGCCAGCATGTAGGCGAGCGTGGCGTTGGTCTCGTCGTGGAGCAGGATATCGTTTTCGGTGACGCCGTCCTCGCCGATCGTGACCACCTCGAGCGACAACGTCCTGGGGGAGATCCTGAGACCCTGCTTGGCGTCCTTGCCGAACATGAGCGGCTTGCCGTGCTCGACGCGGAGCTGCCGGTCGGCCTGCATGGCCTTCTCGCGGAAGCTGTCGAACGCTCCGTCGTTGAAGACGTTGCAGTTCTGGTAGATCTCGAGGAAAGTCGCTCCCTTGTGCTCCGCCGCGCGGCGCAGCATCGCCGACAGGTGCTGGGCATCGACGTCGATCGAGCGCGCAACGAAGCTGCCACCCGAGCCCAGCGCGAACGTCGCCGGGTCGACGGGCTGATCGGCCGAGCCCAGCGGCGTGCTCTTGGTCACCTTTCCGAACTCGCTGGTGGGCGAGTACTGGCCCTTGGTGAGTCCGTAGATGCGGTTGTTGAACATCAGGATGTGGATGTCGAGGTTCCGCCGGAGGGCGTGCATCAGGTGGTTGCCGCCGATGCTCAGGCCGTCGCCGTCGCCGGTCACGACCCAGACGGAGAGCTCGGGATTGGCCGCCTTGACGCCCATCGCGATCGCAGGTGCCCGGCCGTGGATGGTGTGGAAGCCGTACGTGTTCATGTAGTACGGGAAGCGACTGGAGCAGCCGATGCCGCTCACCCAGACGATGTTCTCCCGCGGCACGCCCAGCTCGGGCATGACGCGCTGGACGTTGGCCAGGATCGAGTAGTCGCCGCAGCCGGGACACCAACGGACATCCTGGTCCGTCGCGAAGTCCTTGCGCGTAAGCTTGGGGGTCTTGATGACTTCGTTCATTGTCTTCAGCTTTCCATCATCTGGCGGATGCGGTTCTCGATCTCGTCGATCCGGAAGGGTTGACCTTCGCACTTGGAGTAGGTCTCCGCCGGGATCAGGAACTCCGCACGGATGAGCTTGACCAGCTGCCCGAGGTTCAATTCGGGGATCAGCACCCGATCGAAGCCAGCGATGATGTCACCGAGGTTCCGCGGTAGTGGATTGATGTAGCGCAGGTGGGCGTGGGACACCTCGAGCCCGCGCTCGCGACAGCGCTCGACTGCGGAGCGGATGGCGCCGTACGTCGAACCCCAGCCGAGCACCAGCAGCTTGCCGGACTTGGGCCCCACGTCCATCGACTGCTCGGGGATGTAGTTCGCGATGCCGGCGATCTTGGCTGCCCGGGTGCGGCACATCTTGTCGTGATTGTCCGGATCGTAGGAGATGTTGCCGCTATCGTAGTCCTTCTCGAGGCCTCCGATGCGGTGCTCGAGCCCGGGCGTGCCCGGAATGGCCCAGTTGCGCGCCAGCGTTTCCGGATCGCGGGCGAAAGGCTGGAAGCCTTCCAGCTCGGTCCGGAATTTCACCTTGATCTCCGGCAGCTGGCTCACGTCGGGGATACGCCACGGCTCGGCGCCGTTGGCGAGGTAGCCATCCGTCAGCAGCATCACCGGCGTCATGAACTCGAGCGCGAGACGCACCGCCTCCACCGACATGTGGAAGCAGTCGCCGGGCGTCGCTGCGGCGATCACGCACAGCGGGGCTTCACTGTTGCGGCCGTAGACGGCCTGCAGCAGGTCCGCCTGTTCGGTCTTGGTGGGCAGCCCGGTACTGGGCCCGCCGCGCTGGACGTTGACCACCACGAGCGGCAGCTCGGTGGCGATGGCGAGGCCCAGCGCTTCGCTCTTCAGCGCCACGCCGGGCCCGCTGGTCGTGGTGCAGCCGATGGCGCCCGCGTAGGAGGCGCCTATCGCGGTGCACACCGCGGCGATCTCGTCTTCGGCCTGGATTGTGGTGACGCCGTAGTGCTTGTACTTGCTGAGCTCGTGCAGCACGTCGCTGGCCGGCGTGATCGGATAGGAACCCAGCACCAGCTCGAGGCCGCTCAGCTGCGCGGCGGCGATCAAGCCCCAGGCGGTCGCCATGTTGCCGCCGATGTTCCGGTAGGTGCCCTTTTCGACGGGCGCGGCCGGCACCTCGTAGTGGTAGTGCGAGATCTCGGTCGTCTCGCCGTAGGCGTGCCCCGCCTTGAGCGCGAGGATGTTGGCTTCCACCACGTCGGGGCGCCGCTTGAACTTGGACTCGATCCACTTGATGGTCGGCTCGAGCGGGCGGCTGTAGATCCAGAACATCAGCCCGAGCGTCCAGAAGTTCTTGCAGCGGTTGGCTTCCTTGGTGGAAAGCCCCACTTCCTTCACGGCGTTGAGCGTGTTCTTCGTGATGTCGATCGGCAGCACGTTGTAGCCGTCGAGCGTGTCGTCATCGAGCGGGTTCGATGCGTATCCCGCCTTCTTCAGGTTCGCGGTGCTGAACGCCCCGCTGTTGGCGATCAGGAGGCCGCCCCGCTTCAGCTGCTTGACGTTGGTCTTCAGCGCGGCGGGGTTCATCGCCACGAGGACATCCGGCGCGTCACCCGGCGTGTAGACATCCTGCGAAGCGAAGTTGATCTGGAACCCGGAGACGCCGTACAGCGTTCCAGCGGGGGCGCGGATCTCGGCCGGGTAGTCGGGAAAGGTCGCGAGATCGTTCCCGGCGAGTGCAGCCGCCGAGGTGAACTGGGCGCCTGTGACCTGCATGCCGTCACCGGAATCACCAGCGAATCGGACCACTGCGCCGTGGATCTTCTGACTGTTGTCCGGGGCCGTAGCGGCGGGCGGGGATAGCGGGGACGCCTGCGTTGCCATGTGTGTCGGATCTACCTTTCCAGGTTCGGACGTGGGCCGCTCAGGTTGGCCGAAGCCCGCCTGCTCGGCCCACGATGCGGGCTTTCGCGGAGGAATGCCACTTCGGCTAGGCCAGGGTTACCACCAGAACCCTGGCGGGCCAGCCACGAATGAGCGGTATCATTGTCGAGCGAAATGGTCGCAAACGCTTTCGGCCGCCGTCGGGGACTGCTTGGGGCAGGCGTACGCTCGGGGCGAGCCGCGCGGGGGAGGGAGCGGATTGTCCGTGACGGGGACACTCGGAGACGCACTCTGCGCACCCCGAGACATAGGGCAGATTGGCTCCGGATGCGAGGGGGATCCTCGAAAAACCCGTGGGGTGCGCGGAGCGGAGGGGCTGCCGTCGGAAGCGGGCGCGCTGCGTTCAGGCCGCGGCGGCGTGCCGGTCGAGCATTTCCGCCAGCCGCGGGGCGGCCGCCTCGACGTGCTTGTGCGCCATGGGGCGGAGCTTCCGGTAGGTCTTCTTGATGGCCCCGCTTTTTGCGTGTTCCGCGCGCGCGTCGGTGATTCCCAGAAGGGCGTCGGCGACCCGGGCCGGGTCCTCTTTCAGGTGTGCCCCTGCGGGCTGCTTCTTCTCGACCGCCTCCTGGTAGATCGGGTCCAGCGCGTCCAGGAAGTCGTCCAGCAGATGGTCGACCACCTCGCGCACGAAGCCCGGTTTGATGCCCCGCACGAGCTTGTAGCCCCCCTTGATGGCCAGGCCCGACACGCCGCTCTTGTCGGCGACCTCCAGGTCCAGCACCTTGCAGGCGTCGTCGATCACCGCCGTGCGCTTTTCGCCGCTTCCCAGGAGCTCTTTCAGACTCGCCATGATGCCACCGCTATCTGTGTAGGGAGCGGCGTGGTTAGCATTACCCGGCGGCGGATCAAAGCTCGGGATCGCCGCCGGCGCGTGTCGTGGCATGTAGGGAAATCCCACCCATTTCGCGGGGAGCTCGGGTCGCGGCTGCTTGACGGGCTCCAGCGTGGGTGCGCTTAATCGGAAAAAAGCGTAGTAATATAGCATCCAAAGCTGTCAACCCAGACGCGCGGCGCGGTTCGGGCTCGTCCTGACGTGTGCGCTTCGAGCCGCAACGACATTGCCACGATGACCGAAGATCTCAGGCGAGGTAGCTGGCTCGGCAGGCACGAGCTCCTGCTGCGCATCGGTCGCGGTGGCATGGCGACCGTCTGGGTGGCGCGCGAGCACACCGAGAAGGTCGAGGACCAGCGGCTCCTCGCCGTCAAGGCGATCCTGGCGGACCTGGCCGGCGATCCCGAGTTCGTCAAGATGTTCCTCGACGAAGGGCGGCTGGTGCAGAGCATCCGCCACCCCAACGTGGTCGACGTCTACGAGGTCGGCGAGCACGACGGCGTGATGTACATGAGTATGGAGTGGGTAGAGGGCGACTCGCTCCATTCGGTGATCGCGGAAGCCGGGAAGCGCCGCCCGATCCCGGCCGAGATGGCGGTCCGCATCATCGCCGACGCGGCCGCCGGTCTGCATGCGGCGCACGAGGCCAAGGGCGAGGACGGACAGCTGCTGGGCGTCGTGCACCGCGACGTGTCGCCGCACAACATCCTGCTGGGCACGGATGGAGCCATCAAGCTTGTGGATTTTGGCGTCGCCAAGGCCATGGGCCGGCTGAGCGAAGCGACCAGCGCAGGCCAGCTCAAAGGCAAGTTCGGCTACATGTCGCCCGAGCAGGCGATGGCCAAGCCCATCGATCGGCGCAGCGACGTGTTCTCGCTCGGCATCGTGTTGTTCGAGCTGACCACTGGCCGGCGACTGTTCCGCGGCGAGCACGACGCCGAGACGCTCCACCTCGTGGTTTCCGGGCAGATTCCGAATCCATCGAAGATCAACGACAAGTACCCGAAGAAGCTCGAGCAGATCGTGCTCAAGGCGCTTGAGCGGGACGTTCGAGCGACGCTACCAGACGGCCGAGGAGTTCCAGAAGGACCTGGAGGGGTACCTCAAGGAGGAACGCATCCTCGTACCTCGCAACGGCATTGCAGCCCTGCTCAAGCGCGTGATGGGGACGCGCATCGAGCAGCGCCGCAAGGCAGTGCGGGCTGCACTGAAGGCGGTGTCGAGCGATGCGCAGAGCGGCGCGCCGCTGCTCTCGAGCGATCCGGCATTCGCGGGCGGCGATCACATCAGCGTGACAGGCGTCAGCGGGGTCAGCGGCGCGGGCAGCGATAGCGGTATCAGTTCCACGGGGAATGGCGCGATCTCCAACAGTGGCGTGAGCCAGCCCTCGTCCGTTACCGGCTCGTGCGCCGGCGTATCCCAGAACGGCATGTCCACCGTGCCGCAGACCGTGTCGCACCACGGGACCCCTAGTCGCGGCGGGCTGCTCGGCTACGTCGTCGGCATTGGCGGGCTACTCGTCGCGATCGGGGTCGTGGTTTTCTTCGCGACGAGCCAGCGCCACGCCACGACGAAGGTGCTCAACGTCTCGGCGGGCCCGGGTGCCCAGGCCGTCGAACCCAGCGCCGCGCCGCCGCCCAGGCCTACCGCCAGCGACGACGTGCCGACGGTGAGCGTGGACACGCTGAAGGACAGCGACGCCGGTGCTGCTCCCGGGCATCACACGCAACGGGCAGTCCATCAGCACGCCACTCCGGCTCACACCGCTTCGAAGACGCCGCCGAAGCCGACGGCGAAGAAGAAGCCGCCGGCTCCAGCCGATACGGCCGGACTACCGCGCGCCAACCCCTACGGGAAGTGAGCCAGCTGTCGGGCGCGCGCGCTGTCGCGCGCCTCGGCCGCGGCTACTTCTTGACCTTGCGGATGACCCCGTTGCTCGTCGAATACACGATCTCGTTCGGGCCCACCGCGATGTCGTCCACTCCGTTGTCCTGGGGCGCGATCTGCACAACGTCGTAGCCCCCGATGGGCGTGGTGAAGATCCCCCCGCCGTCGAAGTTGTTCGATGCGTCCCCCGCGGCGGCCCAGACGACAGTGCTGTCGTAGACCGCGATGCGACCGATCTGCGTGTAGCCCCACGCGATGAACTGCTCGGCAGCGTTGCTGCCGTCGCAGGCCTTGCCCGACAGCGGGTTCTGCCACACCTCGCCGTTGCTCCGCGTGTAGTAGATGTTGCTCGAGTCCGACGTGATGTCCACGGCGTCGGTGATCTGCTTTGCGAGCGCTGGGCTGGCTTTCGAGCCGCCCGCGGTCGGCAGGACCCACACACCACCGTTGTTGATGAAGTAGACGCAGCCGTGGCTCATCGTGATTGGCCCGCCGGTCTGGTTGTTGGCGTCGGCCACCGTCAGCACCTGGGCCTGGCTGACGCCGCCGGCCAGCGAGAACCTGAGCACCAGCGGCGCGCCGGAAACGGGGGCGCGCGTGCTGACGTAGGCGTAGGTGTCGTTGCCCGCGACGATGCCGACCGTCCGTCCGAATCCGGTGCTGGTCGTGATCGGCTGCTCGGGGTTCGCTGAACCGCCGGGGTCCTTCAGGAAGCGCCCGAGCACGCCGTTGTCGGTCTGGGTTGCGCCCGCGTAGTAGATGTACAGAGAGCTACTCGGGGCGACCATCGCCTGGGGCGCGCTCAGGTTGGCGCTGGTCACGATTGTGGCCTGGCCGCCGGCAAGCGGAATACTCGATAGCGTTGCCTTGGCGTAGGTGGACGAGTAGTCCGTGACGAACACCGTCGTGTTGTCGACGGCCACGATGCGGCGGCCGGTGCCGCCCGCCAGGTTCGTTACGGGGTGCTGGGACTTGTCGTAGGCCGTGAACCCGGCTTCGGGGCGCGCGTCCACGATGGCGTCCGCGGCACCGTCGGTCGCCGCGTCACCGCTGACGCCGCCCCCGCCGTCGACCTGGCCGCCGCTTCCGCCGGTCGAGGCGTCTGTTCCCGCACTGCCGCCGCTGCCGGCGGAGGCGTCGGGATTTCCGTGATTCTGTCCGATGCGGGATTCGTCCAGGGTTCTGAGGCAGCCCGGAGCGACCAGCAGAACGGGACCCAGAAAGCCAATCAAGAAGCCAAGCAGGGGCCGGGAGCGCAACATATCGAGAGCCATGATAGCATCACGGAAGGACTGCTGAGCCATGTGGCCTCTTCGTACACGTTCCAGCGCTGCCTTTGTCGCCTCGCTCCTGCTCCTGGGGGCAGGGCCGGCCTGGGCGGGCAATGGCGCGGCCCGCAAGGGGAGCAAGGCGCACAGCTCCGCTGGTGCTTCCAGCGGTGACGCCGCTGCCGATGCCCGCCGTTTCTTCGAAGCCGCCCAGAAGGCTTTCGACGCCGGGCGCTACGTCGATGCGGCGAGAGCTTTCGAGGACGCCTTCCACCTCAAGCCTCATCCGGCACCGCTGATCAACGCGGGGGACGCCTGGGAAAAGGCAGGTGAGTATGCGAAGGCCGCCCAGGATTTCCAGCAGGTGCTCGGGCTCAAGCAATCCACCGATCAGGATTCGAGCCGACGCCATCGACAGGCTGGCACGCCTCAAGCCCCAGCTCGGGACCATCGAGCTTCTGGGCAAGGCCGGGCAGCGCGTCCGCGTCGACGACAACGAATTCAAGGGTGGCGACAAGGTCTACGTGTTCCCCGGCAAGCACAAGGTGACCCTTCTCGATGTGGACGGCGCCAGGCTCCGCACGCTCGACGTGGCTGCCGGTACGGTCCGCAGCGTCGAGCTTTCCACGCTGATGCCCACCGAGGAGGAGATCCAGCAGCAGCACGCAAGCCACGCCGGTGGCGGCGCTCACGGCGGCGGCGGTGGTATCCGCCCCCTGACGTGGGTCGCGTACGGCGTGGGCGTCGTGGGGCTGGCGGGCACGGCAGTGTTCGGCTTGCAGGCCAACAGCGCCGCCAACTCTTTCGACCAGAACCCGAACCGTGACGACTACAATCGCTTCAACCAGGACAAGCTCCTGACGAACATCAGCCTAGGGGTCGGTGTCGTCGGGGTCGGAGTCGGCACCGTGCTGCTCCTGTCTGATCTGAAACGATCCAGAACGGCGCCCCAGAGCGACACTTCCCGCACCCGGCATGGGGGAAGCGTCGCGGTCGACGTCGCCCCGCTTCCCCGGGGTGGTGGTATGGTTACGGCGAGGGGTCGGTTCTGAATCGCGTCGGGTCTGGGCCTGCATCGGGCGAAGGCGCAGGGACCGCTGGCCCTGGGTGCGCCATGTCAAGAGCCGCGTTCGAAGCCGCGCCCTATTCCCAGGCGGTCGTCGACAGCGACGGGCGGATTCTGCTGGCCAGCCGCACCTTCCGCGAGTGGTTCGGCGAGGACTGCGTCGGGCGTGTGGTCGAGGAAGCCGTCGGTGCCGCCAGCGCAGGTCTGGCGTCGAAGCTGCGCGCGCTTTGTTCGGAGCGGCACAGCTTCCATGTGCAGGACATGCTGCTCAGGGTGGAGGGGCGCGAGCTCAGGGTTGAAGCCAGCGGGCAGGCGCTGGGCGAGGGCGGCGAGAGCCTGCTGGTACTGCTCGACCTGACCCAGCGCGTGTCCGAGTCGACGGCGCTTGCACAGCGCGAACGCAGCGAGTCGATCGCACGTTTTGCCGGAGGGCTTGCGCACGATCTGAACAACATGCTGGCCGCGATCGTGGCGACGGCGCAGGCCGGGCGGGCCGACGTGCGCGAACGCGTGGGCGATGCGGCCCAGGACTTCTCGGCAATCATCGACGAGGCCGAGCGCGGAGCGTCGCTGGCGCGCTCGCTGCACGCGATCGCGTTCGACGACACGGGCAGCTGGCGCCCGGTCGACCTGCGAGCGGAGCTGCGCGCCGTGGCCGCCGTGCTCGGCCGCGGCAGTGCGTCGGTGCCGATCGTGCTCGATGTCGACGAGACGACTCCCGACGTCGTGGGCGATCGCGCTCGCCTCCACCAGCTCGTGCTGAACCTCCTGGTCAACGCCCGGGACGCTGTCCGACCTGTCGGCGGCGGCATCGAGGTTTCGGTGGGGTCATCGAATTCCGGTGGCGTGCGTCTGGTCGTCGCGGACTCCGGGCCCGGGATCCCCGCCGAGCTTCGGGAGCGGGTGTTCGAACCGTACTTCACCACCAAGGGCAAACGTCTGGACAGCGGACAGGGCTGGGGCATCGGGCTCGGCCTGACCATCGTCGAGGCCGTCGCACGCTCGACCGACGCGTCGCTGGGATTCGATGATCGACCGGGTGGGGGTACGGTTTTCATAGTGGAGTGGCCGCCCACCGCGGTCGTGACGGCGAGCGCCGTGGAAGTCCTGAAGCCGAAGCCGGCTGCCTCGCCCGCGCAGGTGCTGATGGCCGACGATGAAGCCGCGCTCGTCGGCGCCGTGGCCCGGCAGCTCCGCCGTACCGGGCACTTCGTCTACGTGGCGATGAGCGCGACCGAATGCCAGCGGCTGTTCGACGAGTACCAGTCATCGCTCGATGTGGTCGTGATCGACGTGATGCTAGGGCACGGGGACGGTCGACGCCTCGCGGAGCAGTTCAGGATTGCCCGACCGGATCTCGGCATCGTGCTGATCTCGGCCACGGCGGGGTCGTCGAGTGCCGGGAGTGCGGTTCCCGATCGGATCCTCGCCAAGCCGTTCGATGTCGCCGAGCTGGTCGAGGCGATCGAACGGGCGCGGGAGGCGGGGCGGACGCGCAGCGAGGTGTCGTCGTCCTGATGTCGCTCGAATCACCCGTCCCCAAGCGAGCCCGGGCGTCGGCGCCCTCCGGGTCTTGGCAGAAAGGCTGCACGCGGTAGAATGAGGGCGAAATGGCGGAAGTGACCGAGACGCGCCGCTGGCCGGAGCGATCCGCTTCTGCGCGTCCGGTCATCGGCGTCGTGCCGGTGTTCACGGAGGCCGGTCAGCATCGGCTGGCGGGCCCGCAGCCCGTCACCTCGGTGCTGCGCGTGGGCCGCCAGGAGGGGCTCGCCCTCCGCCTCGACGATTCGCAGGTGTCCCGCGAGCATGCCGACTTCTACCCGGCCGAGAACGGGATCGGGGTCGCCGACCTGGGAAGCCGCAACGGCACGTTCGTGGACGGACAGCGGGTGGGCGAGGAGCAGACCTTCGCTCCGGTGGGAGCTTGCGTGCGCTGCGGCAAGACGCTGCTCACGGTGGTGGAGGACGTCGAGCTGTTCGAGCGGGAGCCGCCGTGCTCGGAGCCGCCGCTGGTGGGCAGCGCGCGCATGGCGGACGTCCGTCGGCTGCTGGCGACCGTCGCGCCCTTTTCCCACACGGTGCTCCTGCTGGGCGAAACCGGCACCGGGAAGGAGCGCGTCGCCGAGGCGCTACACGCATCCAGCGGGCGCAGCGGCGCCTACATTCCGGTCAATTGCAGCGCGATTCCGCACAATCTCGTGGAGTCCGAGCTGTTCGGGCACACGCGTGGGGCTTTCTCGGGTTCAGAGGGCGCGCGTGCGGGACTGTTCCGCGAGGCGGAAGGCGGCACCCTGTTTCTGGACGAGATCGCCGATCTGCCGCTGCCCGCACAGGCGAAGCTGCTGCGCGCACTGGAGAGCGGCGAGGTGCGCGCAGTCGGCGAGGACCGTCCGCGGATCGTCGACGTGCGCGTGATCACGGCCACCAACGCAAACCTGGACGAGATGGCGCAGGCGGGCAGCTTCCGCGTCGATCTGCTGCATCGCATCTCGACCTGGCAGATCGTGCTGCCCAGGCTTCAGGACCGGAAGGAAGACATCCCGCTCCTCGCCGCGCATTTCCTGGGTTCGGACGCGCGGGAGTTCTCGGTGGAGGTCATGGAGCGGCTGGTCATGTGGACCTGGCCAGGCAACGTTCGGGAGCTGCGCAGTGCCGTGATGACGGCCTCCGCGCGGGCCGCGTTCGAAGCCGAGTCGCAGATCCTCGTCTCGCATCTTCCGCCGGGGATCGCGAGCGGCACGCCAGCGAGGCCGTCCGCCGTACCCGAGGTGTCGAACGAGGACGCGACGTTCCGCGCGCGCGTCGAGACGGCGCTCGAGCTCCGCAACGGCAACGTCGCCCAGGTGGCCCGGGATCTGGGCTGCGGTCGGCCGTGGCTGTACCAGGAGCTGAAGCGGCTCGACATCGACGTGAACGCCTACCGCAAGCGGTAGATTCGCCGCGGTCATGGTGTCAGCGCACGTGTCCTGACACTCGTGGTGCCACGAAACAGCAGGAATCCTGCTGCGATCGCGACTGGCGGTGTCAGTGGAGGGGGCCCGTGCGGCTATGCGTGCGGCGATTTCCAGCGAAAACGCAATGGAACGCGGCGTGCAGTGCGGTCCCGTCGGAGGTTTCTGTCATGGTTCCGTCTGGACAAGATCGCACGATTTCGTTGCCCGTACCCGCCGCCGCGACGCGGCGCATGCCTGGGTTTTTGACCTGGATGGTGTGTGCGCTTGTCGGGATGCTGCTGCCGGCCTGCGCGGTGCAGTCGCTGGGCGACAGCGCGGAGCAGTCGTCCGCGCTCCCGCCGCAAGGCGCCGTGTCCACCGGAAGCAGCGAGCCGGTCGCCACCACACAAGAGGCCCTCTCCTCCATCAGCTGCAAGATGCACGGCGCTACCGGCTACAAGTCGGGAACGCCGTTCAAGATCAAGGTCGTCACGGTGGATGGCAAGTCGGTCGAGTGGGCGACCGCCAACGCGTACCTCTCGATGGCGAAGGCCGCCGCCAAGGCCGGCGTGCAGCTCCGCATTGTCAGCGGCTTCCGGACCATGGCGGAGCAGCAGCACCTCTACTACTGCTACACGTCATGCAGCTGCAACGGCTGCAACCTGGCGGCGGTTCCGGGGACGAGCAACCACCAGAGCGGGCACGCACTGGATCTGAACACCAGCACGCCCGGCGTCTACAGCTGGCTCGACAAGCACGCGGCCCACTTCGGCTTCAAGCGCACGGTGCCGGGCGAGTCCTGGCACTGGGAGTGGTGGGGCAAGGACCGCGGCATCGGACCGTGCAACGGCCACACGCTCGAGGCGAAGCTGGCCCGGCGCTGGAGCAACGCGCGGCGCTACCACGGCAAGGCGGCGAACTACCTGGCCTGCACAGGCGACAAGGTCCGGTTCACCTTCACGTTCAAGAACGTGGGGTCGGCGACGTGGCGCGATGTCAAGAAGCGCGGGCACGGCGTGGGTAGCGACGTGTTCCTGGTCACCGCGAACGGCAGGAAGGACCCGCTCACGCACCACAAGCGCTACAGCATCCGCTGGAACAAGAACCGGCACGTGCGCGGCGGTCACAAGGCGCCGAACTGCAGCACGAAGAACGGCTGCCGCAAGACGACCTTCATCCGCCGCGGCATGCTGGGCAGGGCACCGAAGAAGCCGGGCATCTACCGCTCACGCTGGCGCCTGCGCGACTACAGCAAGGTGTGGGGCAAGCACTCCAAGGGGTTCGGGCCGAAGGCACAGATCAAGCTCAAGGTCATCAAGTGCGACCAGCCTTCCGGGGAATGCGGTTGCCGGGTGTGGTGCAGCGATGGCAAGAGCCACAAGCTGTCGTCGAGCATCCAGAGCGATGCACAGTGCAAGACGGCGGCGGCCAACTACTGCCGTCCCGGTCAGGGCCAGGGCTCGCTCTACCTGTACAGCTACCGGGCCTGTCAGGTCGCGGGCAACACGCCTCAGGGCGGAGCCGGGGGAACGACCAGCACGGCTTCGGACAGCAGTGCAAGCGCCAGCGCGTCGTCGAACGGCGGCGCGGGCGGTGCGGACGCCACCGGCGGCGGCGGCTCCGCGGGCGCGGAGCAGGCGTCCTACGACCCTGGCGACGAGAACGACCCGAACAGCATCGGCCCGACGGACGACGGCAGCCCGGCCGAGGCAGTGGGCACCGAGCTGCCCGACAATCCCGACTTCGTGGACGACGGGTACCCCGGATACGACCCGATCACCGACGCGGCCGGCGGCAAGGGCTGCAGCGTGGCGGGTGCGGCGGGCAGCCCGGCGAGCCCCGGACCTCTACCGTTCATGCTCGCGGGCTTGGCCGGCCTGCTGGTGATCCGCCGTCGGCGGGCGCCGCGTCCGCGCCGTCGCAGTATGCGGCGAGTCGCACTGACAGGCCTCCTGCCGCTCCTCGTGTTGCTCTTCGTCGGCTGCGGCGACGAGCGGGGAGAGCCGGCGCACGCCGGTTATGACCTCGGTTCGACCAGCGAAGCACTGAGCAAGAAGTGCGGCAAGGGCAAGTACAGCAGTGTGCAGGGCATGGACGTTTCCGAGTTCCAGCAGACCGTGAACTGGAAGGCCATGCGCCACAGCGGCATCGACTTCGCTTTCGCCCGCGTGAGCTACGGCACCGGCCACATCGATCCGTACTTCAAGTCGAACTGGAAGCGCATGAAGGCCGCGGGCGTCCTGCGCGGCGTCTACCAGTACTTCCTGCCGTCCCAGAGTGCGAGCGCGCAGGCCAAGCTCGTGGTGAAGTACGTGGGCAAGCTCGGTCGCGGGGACCTGCCCGCCATGATCGACGTGGAGACCAGCGACGGCCAATCGGCCTCGACCGTCGCCTCGAAGGTCAAGACCTGGCTCCAGATCGTCGAGAAAGGGACCGGCAAGCGCCCGATCATCTACACCGGTGCCTACTTCTGGGAGGGGAGCGTCCGGAGCAAGAGCTTCTCGAAGTACCCGCTGTGGATCGCCGCGTACGGGCCGAGCTGTCCTTCGGTGCCGAACGGCTGGGGGAATTGGAAGATCTGGCAGTACTGCGACGGTCAGAAGCAGTACTGTTCGAACGGGCATGGCTTCGACCGCGATGTGTTCAATGGCTCGAAGGCCGACCTCTTGAAGCTGGCGGACGGCAACAAGACGATCAAGGCCAAGGCCATCCGGAAGTGGAGCAATGCGCGGCGCTACCACGGCAAGGCCGCCGACTACCTGGCCTGCACCGGCGACAAGGTGAGGATGAGCTTCACGTTCAAGAACGTCGGGACGGCAACGTGGCGCGACGTGACCGGACGCGGAAAGAACGTCGGCAGTGACGTGTTCCTGGTCACGGCCAGCGGCAAGAAGGACCGCGTCACCGGCCACAAGCGCTACAGCATCCGCTGGAACAAGAACCACCACGTGCGCGGAGACAAGAAGGCGCCCAACTGCAGCAAGAAGAACGGCTGCCGCAAGACGACGTTCATCAGCGGCGGCATCGTGGGCCACGCGCCGAAGAAGCCTGGCATCTACCGTTCGCGCTGGCGCCTGCGCGACTACAGCAAGGCCTGGGGCAAGCACTCCAAGGGCTTCGGCCCGAAGGTGCAGATCAAGCTCAAGGTCATCAAGTGCGAGCAGCAGGACTGCGGCTGCCAGGCGTGGTGCAGCGACGGCAAGGCGCACCAGCTGTCGTCGAGCATCCAGAGCGACGCGGCGTGCAAGCAGGCCGCGGCCAACTACTGCCGTCCGGGCAACGGCGGGGGCGCGCTGTACCTGTACAGCTACAAGGTCTGCCAGGCCGGCGTCGGCGGAGCGACCAGCACCGCATCCGACCCGAACGGCGGCGCCTCCGCGGACACCTCGAGCGGCGGCGCGGGCGGAGCGGCAGGTGCCGGCGGCGCGGCGGGGGACCCGGGCAGCGGCGGCGCGTCCGACGACGTGGGCGGTGCGGACGACCCGAACACCATCCCGATCGTGGACAACGGCGACGACTCGCAGGTCGAGGACGATCCGGGCTTCAGCGACGATGGCTTCAACGGCGACGCGGACTCGACGGGGAGCGTGCCGCCCCAGGGTTGTTCCGTTGCTGGTCCGGGACGACGCGGCGGCACGCCGGCGGCGGCGGCCTTGCTGCTGCTCGCGGCGCTGGTCGAGGTCCGGAAGCGGAGCCGGCGTCGCAGGGCTTGAGCGCGTCGTCCAGCGTGCCGCGCCGTCGCCGCCCGTCGGGGGAAGGCGACGGCGCGGCGCTTTGTGGCCGGAGGCGCGTTTCGAGCGGTGTTCTCGACATGTTCTGACACCGGGCGGGGTGAAAACCGCTGGAAGAGCCCTGAAATCGCGCTGCGCACTGTAGGCGAGGTCCCCGGCGGTCCGGGCAAAATCACGTAGTTTCAACTGCTTACAGAGCGGAACGGGTCCTGCAAAGAAGCTGCCCGGAGGTCAAGACATGTCAGTCCCCGGAGCAACAGCGCAGGTCCCCGACAGCCCGCAACCCCGGCGTAGCCGCCGCCGGATCGTCGCGGCGTTCATCCTGGCGCTGGCCTCGGCCGTAGTGGTGGCCGGCTGCGCTGCAGGCCCCGAACCGTACATGGACGAGCCAGTGGGCGTCGCCACCGAGCCGATCACCGGTTCCGATGCTGTCAGCCGCGCCATGCAGTGGGTCCACGCCAAGCTCCTATACTGCCAGTCGCCGAACCACATGCCCGACTACGACTCGGCATGCTCGTCGACCTGCAACCGCCACAACAACAAGTCCTGGGACCCGTATCGCTCGGATTGCTCGGGCCTGATCTCGTGGTCCTGGAAGCTGCCGCCGCCCGGCTACACGACGCTGGGCTTCGCGCCCTTCAGCAGCGCGATCTCGCACACCATCTCGGCCATCGATCTGCAGCCGGGGGATGCGGTCAACAATTCCGGGCACGTGATGCTGTTCAAGCACTGGGTGACGAAGGGCAAGCGCGCGGTGTTCATCGAGGAACCGGGCTGCTCGGTGTATCCGAACTACGCCCACCAGTTCACGGCGGATGTCACTATCAAGCCGGCGCACGAATGGTGTTCGCATTCCTCCGCTTGCATCCACGTTTCGGGTAGCGAGACGTTCGACGCCATCCGCTACAACAAGAAGACGGCCGAGAAGACGGACAAGGCGAAGGCGGTCCGCAAGTGGAGCAACGCGCGTCGCTACCACGGCAAGCAGGCGGACTATCTGGCGTGCACGGGTGACCAGGTGAGGTTTGCGTTCACGTTCAAGAACGTGGGCACAGCGACCTGGCGCGACGTGAAGGGGCGCGGCAAGAGTGTAGGCAGCGACGTGTTTCTGGTCACCACGAACGGCAAGAAGGACCCGCTCACGCACCACAAGCGCTACAGCATCCGCTGGAACAAGAACCACCACGTGCGTGGCGACCGCAAGGCGCCGAACTGCAGCAACAAGAACGGCTGCCGCAAGACGACGTTCATCCGCCACGGCATGCTGGGCCGGGCGCCGAAGAAGCCGGGCATCTACCGCTCTCGCTGGCGCCTGCGCGACTACAGCAAGGCGTGGGGCAAGCACTCGAACGGTTTCGGCCCGAAGGTGCAGATCAAGCTCAAGGTCATCAAGTGCGAGCAGGCAACGTGCGGCTGCCAGGTCTGGTGCAGCGACGGCAAGAGCCACAGGCTGTCGTCGAGCATCCAGAGCGACGCACAGTGCAAGACGGCGGCGGCCAACTACTGCCGTCCCGGGCAGGGCCAGGGCTCGCTCTACCTGTACAGCTACCAGGTCTGCCAGGTCGCGGGCAACGCGCCTCAGGGCGGGGCCGGAGGATCCACCAGCACGGCGTCGGACAGCAGCGGCGGCGCCAGCGCGTCGTCGAGCGGCGGAGCGGGCGGTTCGTCCGGCGGCGGCGCTGCGACCCCCTACGGCGGCAGCGCGGGTGCCGGCGGTGCCGGAAGCAGCGCTGACCCGTGGGACGTGGGCGGCCCGGACGACGCGAACAGCATTCCGATCGTCGACAACGGCGACGACTCGGCGGTGCAGGACGACCCCGGCTTCAGCGACGACGGCTTCAACGGCGATGCCGACTCCACCGGCGACGTGCCTCCTCCGGGTTGCTCCGTCGGCGCCGTGGGCGGGCACCGCGGCACGCCGCCCGCAGCCGGTGCGTTGCTGCTCCTGGCCGCGATGGCCGAGACCCGCCGGCGGTCGCGCCGCCGGCGCGCGAAGGCGGAGTGACGCACTACCTCGGGGTGAGCTTCATGATCGTGCCGTCGTTCGAGTTCGCCCAGTACACGCTGGTGGCGTCGACTGCGATGCCCGTCGGGTGGTCCACACCCGAGACGAGGGTGGTGACTGCTCCACCGGAGATCGAGACCTTCATCACGGTGCCTCCCGCCTGATCCGTCCAGTAGACCTGCGTGGCGCCGACGGCGATGTTCACGGGCTCGTCCTGCTTCGACGCGATGGTACTGGGCGCGCCTCCCGTGAAGTCGGCTCGCATCACCGTCCCCGAGCCGCCGTTCACCCAGAAGACGGCGGTATCTCCGACAGCGATGTCGAGCGGCTGGTCCTGCGCCGAGGCGAGCACGGAAGGCAGCTCTCCTGTGCCGACTCCGGCGGTCGAGATACCCATCACGCCGCCGCCGTTCGTCACCTTGGGATCGAGCGTGCCGTGGTTCGTCCAGTAGACATCCGTGTCGTTGACGCCGACATAGATGGGTTGGTCCTGTCCCGACTGGACAGTCGTCGGCGAGCCGCCAGTGGCTGGCAGCCTCATCACCGTGCCATCGCCGTAGTTCGTCCAGTAGACCATGCTGTTGCGGACGGCGATCCCGTCGGGCTGCTTCTGTGCCGACGCGAGCGTAGTGGGCGACCCACCGGCAATCGGGATCTTCATCACGGTGCCCGCGGCCTGATCGGTCCAGTACGCGTTGTCCGCGTCCAGCGCGATGTCGAACGGCTGGCCCAATCCCGACGCGAGCGTGGTGGGCGCCCCCCCGTCGATCGGCATGCTGACGACGCTGCCGGGCGGTGCGAAGTTGGTCCAGTAGACGCGGCTGCCCCGAACAGCCACGTTGAGCGGTCGGTTCTGTCCGGAGGCGAGGGTCACGACGCAGCGGCCTCCGGTGCAGGTTCCGCTGCAGCAGAGCCCGCCGCACATGGGCTCGCCGCCGTCGCACGTGCAGGAAGCGACCTCGCAGGTCGTGCTGTCCGCGACGGCATCTGCGCTCGCGTCGCGATCGGCCCCGACGTGGAAGCCGTCACCGAGCAGGCTTGTACACCCCGACAGCGCGAGCGTCACGGCGGCGACGAGCAGCGTACCCGCGCGGCGTCCGGCCATCAGAAGCGGCCTTTCGCGCCCAGCGTGCCCAGGCCGACGCAGGGTGCGACGTAGCCAGTGTCCGTCTTCTCCGGGGTGGTCAGGAGCAGCGCCATTCCTGCCCCGTATCCAACCGCAGCGACGATGAAACCGGCGGTCGAGATCGTGCCCGCGGTGCGATACGAGTCGAGCCGGGAGCTCTGGTCGGGTGGGCACGTGCCGCCCGGGCACGCCTTCCCGAGCTGGGCATGCTTGCTGATCGCCACTGCGCCTTCGATGCTGCCGACGATCAGAGCTGCGGTGCCCACGCCGAGGGCGGTGAAGCCCGCTGTTCTGTGCCAGGCGCTCCGCTTTCCGCTGCCGGACACGACGGCGCGCGTCGGCGCGAGCGTCACGCTCCGGGCCTGACCTTCGGCAATGCTGAATCTGGAATCGAGGGGCTCGTAGCCCGCCGAACGTCACGTGGACGAGATGCACGCCCGGGTCGACCGCACGTCGCACGCCGAGCTCGGGCCCCGGCAACCGGGTGCCGTCGATCGTGACTGTCGGATCGCGCGGTCCCACGACCTTGATCGTGGCCCAGCAGAGGCGCGGCGCGAGTACGGCGACCTCCTTCTTCGCGTCTTCGAGGGCCTGCCTGAACACCGGAGGCGAGCCGGGCGCTACGCCCGTCCGGATGATCCGCTGGTAGGTCTCCTGCGCCTCGACCAACTTGCCGAGGCCGACCTCGGCCCGGGCGATGCGCAGAGCCAGGGTAGGGGCCGGGACCAGCTCGTTGGCCCGGGTAAAGCGGTCGAGCGCGCCCTGGTAGTCCTTGCGATCGAGCGCGCGCTGTCCCGCGTAGGCCAGCGCACGGGCCGTCGCGCGGTCCGCCGCGCCCGGTTGCCGGGCGGAGGCCACCGGCGCGACGCCGAGAACCGCCGCCAGGAGCGCGACGAGCGCCGGGACCTGCGGCCCGCGGGGCCTCGCAGTCACACGGCGCGGCCTGCCGCGCAGAGTCAGCGCATCCGTCGACATCCCTCATGACCCTATCACCGCTTTGTAGGTTGCCGGGCGGTCCGCGGCATCCCGCGGGCGGTTCTAGATGCCGAAGTCGGGCATGCCGCCGGGTCGCTTGACTTTCGGTCGAGGCCTCGGCCTGGGCGCGACGTGGGGGCGCACGCTGCTCGGTCGCGCTTGCGGCACAGCACCCTCGCCGTCGGTGGCTGTCGGACTGGCGGGCGCTGGCGCAGCGCTGGCGGTCGCGCTGGAGCGGATCGGTGGAGGACCGCCCTTCCGCGACATCGACTCCACTGGCGCAGCGGGGGCGCTCGGCGCGGGAGCAAGCCCCGACGCACCTGACGCCGTTGCAGGTGCCTCTCGGCCGTTCTGCAGCAGCACCACCAGCAGCACGACCAGCGCGGCGATCACAAGCGCGCTGGCTATCGCAACGCGGCTCGCGAGCGCACCGCGCCGAGGAGAGGCTTCAGGCGGGACGACACCGGTCCGTGCAGGTTCGTAGGATGCCGGCGTTCCCGGCTGGATGGTCGCCGAGAGCGTGCCGTCGCCCACCGGCGCGTGGAACGTGGCCGACGCCGTCTGATCGCCCACCGGCGCGTGGAACGTGGCCGACGCCGTCTGATCGCCCACCGGCGCGTGGAACGTGGCCGACGCCTTGCGAGCGCTCGCAGGCGGCGCGGGTCGCTCTGTAGCCGTCCGTCCCGGGGGAGCGGCCGGGGACTCGATGGCAGCCAGCATCGCTGCCCGCTCGGACAGCGTGGTGGCGGCCATCGCCGTCACCCACTCGCCGACCTCCAGCGACGAGGCCATCCCACCGAGGTCGTCGATCGCCTCCGCCATCTCGAGCGCGGTCGAGAACCGCTTGCGGGGATCTCTCGCCAGACCCCGCATCACGAGCCGCTCCAGCTGCTTCGGCACGCCTGGTTCGATGCGGCTCGGGAGCGGCACCTGGCCTTCAAGAATCTGCCGGGCCATCTCGGTGTCGTCACCGCTGAAGAGCCGGGCCCCCGTCAGCGCTTCCCACAGCACGACGGACGCGCCGTACACGTCGGTACGCGGGGTGACCTCGCCGCCGCCGAGTTGCTCCGGCGCGATGTATCCGAACTTGCCCTTGACGTGGCCGACCTGCGTGCGCGCGAGCCGGCCGACTGCTTTGGCGATGCCGAAGTCGAGCACGCGCGGACTGCCGTCGACTCCGACCAGGATGTTCTGGGGCGACACGTCACGGTGGACCACATGCAAAGGCTCGCCCGTCTCACTCCGGGCTTCGTGCGCTGCGTGCAGTCCCTGCAGCGTGCCGTACATCACGGCCATCACGATCTCGCGCGGCGCGAGCGCGCCCCGCGTCGATACTTCCCACAGCAGCTTCGCCAGCGAGTCTCCCTCCACGTAGTCCATGACCAGGAACAGCTCGTTGCCGTCCTGAACAACGTCGAGAAGCGAGACGACGTTGGGGTGCCGGATGCGCGCGGCGATCCGGGCCTCGTCACGGAACATCGCGAGGAACTCCGGGTCGTCACCGAAATGGGGCAGGAGCCGCTTGATGGCTACGATGCGCGCGAACCCGATCGCCCCGACCAGCTGGGCGAGGTGCACCCTGGCCATGCCCCCGGCGGCAATCTCGTTGAAGAGCAGGTATCGGCCGACCTTCCGCGGACCCTCCGCCGGAGTCACTCCGGCCGGTCCACCAGGGCGTCTCGAGTTCTGCCGGCTCATCGAACTCCATCAAGGATGACACGAGGTTGCCAGCGGTGAACACCGAGCGCCCCGCCTGTGCGTGACATGTCCTGACAGGTCGATCGATGAAAACATCAAGAAAGCCGCCGGGATGGCGCGCGCCGGGTGTTTTCGCGAGCCTCCTTTCGGCGTAGACTGTGGCTGTAGTCTGCGGCGTGAGGAAGGCACGGCTCCTGCATCGTGGGCGCTGAGGTTTCATGGTCTTTGTTCGTGCGAGAACCCATCTACCCACGAGGCACACCAGGGTCCCGCTGCTGCTCCTGGGCGGTGCGCTCGCCGGCGTGCTCTGCGCGGGCTGCGGGGCGCCCCCGGGCGGCGGCGCGGACGACAGCATTGGCGTCCAGAGCCAGCCGGCCACGAGCAGCGACAGTACCGTCCATTCGCGGGCGGTCAGGAAGTGGAGCAACGCAGTCAAGTATCACGGGAAGCAGAAGGCGGACTATCTCGCCTGCGCGGGCGACAGGTTGAGGTTGGCGTTCACCTTCGAGAACCTCGGCAGCGCGCTGTGGCGTGACGTGAACGGTCGCGGCGACTCCGTGGGAAGCGACGTGTTCCTCGTGACCGCCAGCGGCAAGACGGATCGGATCACGGGGCACAAGCACTACAGCATCAGGTACAACCGGAACCATCGCGTGCGCGGCGATCGCAACGCGAAGAACTGCAGCAAGCAGGACGGCTGCCGCAGGACCACGTTCACGAAGGGGGGGATGGTGGGCCAGGCGCCCTGGAACCCGGGCACGTACCACTCCCGCTGGCGCCTGCGCGACTACAGCTCGCACTGGGGCACGCACTCCGAGGGGTTCGGCCACAAGGTGGACATCAGCTTCGAGGTCGTCGACTGCTCGGAGTGCGGCTGCAGCGTGGCGTGCAGCAGCGGTGGAGACGGCAAGAGCCACGTCGTGCCCGACATCCAGACCGACGCCCAGTGCCAGGCGGCGGCTGCGGCCTACTGCGTCAAGGGCAACGGCTCGCTGTTCGTCTACAACTTCAAGTTGTGCCCACCGCACACACAGCCCGGGAGCGACGGCCCCATCGGTACCGAGCCTCCGGGCGGCAGCGGGGGATCCAGCAGCGGGAGCGGCGGCAGCGGCTACGGCGGCAGCGGCTACGGCGGCAGCGGCTACGGCGGCAGCGGCTACGGCGGCAGTGGCTACGGCGGCAGCGGCGCGGGCGGCGCGGGCGGCGCGGGTTACGAGCCGGGCAGCGACGAAGATCCGAACGGATACGACATCATCGACGACGGCAACGATTCGCAGGTGCAGGACGACCCCGGTTTCAGTGACGATGGGTTCAACGGCGACGCTGATTTCTCGCGCGGAAGCACCGTTGCTGCCACGGGCTGCGCCGTCGCTGGACCGCAGCGCGGTGACACGTCGCCCGGCGCCGGGCTCTTCTTGTTGCTGACGCTGGTGGAGATCCGGCGCCGCGCGGGGCGGCAGCCGGCGGAGCGTGGATGATGCCGGCCGTTCTGGAGTGCGCCTCGGGTCTGGAGTGGAGGTTGTAATGCGGATGGGTCTGTCGATGCGTGTTGTGGTGCTGTTCGCCTGTGTGGCTGCTGCAGGATGCGGGAGCGGGAAAGCCGCGGCGGACGACGGCGGCAGCAGCAACGACGGCGGGCTGCCGATCGATGACGCCGCCTGGGAGGAGCCCCCGCCGTCGCCGGGCACCTGCCACCGGATGTGCTGCAGCGACAGTGACTGCAACCTGGGCGAGACTTGCGTCGCGTTCGACTCGACTACCGGCACGCTGGGCGTGTGCATCGGCCCCGGCACGCAGAGCGACAGCGGCACGCAGAGCGACAGCGGCACGCAGAGCGACAGCGGCGCGCAGAGCGACGCCGGCGCGCCGCCGCCCATCGACGCTGGCAGCTTCGACCAGGCGTGCTGGTCGCTCAAGGCGACGTGCAATCCGCTCGACGAGAACAGCTGCGCCGCGGGCGCGGCCTGCGACGTGAGCGGGCTAGGCCCAGGCAGCCAGGGAGAAGTGGACTGCGCCTACGGCCAGAACGTCCAGGGCGCGCTCCAGACCTGCGACGGCACCGGCGGGCCGTTCTGCATACCCGGTTACCACTGCGTGCCGGACAACTGACCGGGCAGGCCCGAGGGCCCGGGGACGCCGCCAGACTGCTGCAGCGCTGTGGCGCCGCGATCCTGCTGGAACTCGCCTGATTCCAGGCTACTATCCCCGGTGCTCTGGCGCTCTGAAGACAGGCGCTCTAGCCTTACCGCGTGTTGTGCCGGGTCCCCGTCCGGCAGGCCGTCGCTTTGTCGAACTGGATGAGGGTGGAGAGGTTGCAGGGTACACACAGCGACAAGTTGGAGACCGCCGCGCGGCAAGGGTCGCGCCGCGCCTCGACCAACGAGAGTCTGGGGAAGATCCTGGTCGTCGACGACCAGCGCAACATGCGCACCACGCTGGCGATGATGCTGCGTGGCGGAGGCTACGAGGTCGACGAGGCCGCCGACGGCGCCCAGGGGCGCGAGATGGGGGCGACTGGCGCCTACGACGTGGTCATCACCGATCTCAGAATGGGCGAGTACGACGGCATCGAGGTGCTCGGGCGATCAAGGAAGCCCAGCCGATGACCGAGGTCATCGTCATGACGGCCTACGGCACCATCGAGAGCGCGGTCGAGGCGATGCGGCTCGGCGCCTTCGACTACATCCAGAAGCCGTTCACGGAGCAGGAGCTCATCGTCAAGGTCTCCAAGGCGCTCGAGAGCCGCAAGCTGCACGGCCAGGTCCAGCTCTTCGCAGAGGAGTTCAAGGCCCGCTACCACTTCGACAACATCGTCGGCCGCTCGCAGGCCATCCGCGACATCCTGACGCGCGTCGTCAAGATCGCACCGACCGACGCCATCGTGCTCATCACGGGCGAGAGCGGCACCGGCAAGGAGCTGATCGCGCGCGCTGTGCACGCCAACAGCAAGCGGGCCGACCGCCCGTTCGTCACGGTCAACTGCGCCGCCATCACCGAGACGCTGCTCGAGAGCGAGCTGTTCGGCCATGCTCGCGGTGCCTTTACTGGCGCGGCGACGGCGCGCAAGGGCCTGTTCGAGGAGGCGGACGGCGGCACGTTCTTCTTCGACGAGATCGCCGAAACCACCCCGTCGTTCCAGGCCAAGCTGCTGCGCGCGATCCAGGACGGCGAGGTGCGCCGCGTGGGCGAGAACAAGCCCATCACGGTCGACATCCGCGTCATCGCGGCCACGAATGTCGAGCTGGCGCAGGCCGTCGAGGAGCGGCGCTTCCGGCAGGACCTGTACTACCGGTTGAACGTGGCGCGCTTCCACCTGCCGCCGTTGCGCGAACGGCGCGAGGACATCCCGATCATCATCGAGTTCTTCCTCGACAAGTACAACCGCAAGATGAGCGCGCAGGCTCGCCTCGGGGAAGGCGTCATCGAGCGGCTGATGTCCTACGACTTTCCCGGGAACGTCCGGGAGCTCGAGAACATGGTGGAGCAGGCTGTTGCGCTGTCGTCCGGCGGCATCATCACGGCGGACGACATCCTGCCCCAGGCGCCCCGCAAGCCGACGGCGGCCACGGGGCGCACGCTCGCGGATATCGTGGACGATGCCGAGCGCGAGGCAGTCGAAGCGGCGCTCCGGGCCAGCGACGGCAGCCGCGAGCGGGCGGCGGAAGCGCTCGACATCAGCCCGACCACGCTGTGGCGCAAGATGACTCGTCTGGGCATCACGTTCGACAACCGGTAGCCCGCCGCGCCGGTTTGTGGGCAAGATGACCGGCAGTCATGGCGGCCGAAAAGCCCGGAAGGAACCGAAAGACCAGCCGACATCGAACCCAGCCCCCCTGGGCGGGGCTCGATGACGAGCAGTTGCTCGAGCTGCGCTTCTGCGATCTGAAGCTCGAGATCAAGGGAACGCTGCTGGAGCGGCGGATCGAGAAGCTCTACGACGAGCTGGTCGACCGTGGCATCGAGTTCCGTCCGCATTGTTGGCTGTCGACCGAGTGGTTCTCGCCGGACGGCGTGCCCGGCATTGCCATCCCGTTCTATCTTGCCCATCCGCGCCTGATGAAGCTTGAAGAGAGCCAGGTTCTGGAAGTGGAGGGGGGCACGCCCCGCTGGTGCATGCAGCTACTCCGGCACGAGTCGGCGCACGCGCTCGATTCCGCTTTCCGGCTGCACTACAAGCGGACCTGGCGGGAGGTGTTCGGCCGCTACTCCGACCCGTATGCCAAGTTCTACACGCCCAAGCCCTACAGCAAGAGCTACGTCCTGCATCTCGACTACTGGTACGCGCAGAGCCACCCGGCGGAGGACTGGGCGGAGACGTTTGCGGTCTGGCTCGACCCGCACTCGCGCTGGAGGAAGCGCTATCGCGGCTGGAGCGCGCTCAAGAAGCTCCAGTACGTCGACCGTCTGATGCAGGACGTTGCGGGCCGGAAGCCCGTGGTCAGCGACGCGCGAGCGCGTCGAGTCGCTGCCGCGCCTGAAGACCACGCTGCGCGAGCACTATGCCCGCAAGAAGCAGCGCTACGGGCTCGACTATCCGAGCTTCTACGACCGCGATCTGAGGCGGCTGTTTCCGCTACTGCCCGAGGGGCAGAAGGGTCGTTCCGCGGCGGCCTACCTCAGGCGCGTGCGGCCCGAGATCCGACGCGCCGTAGCGCGCTGGACCGGCGAATACCAGTACACCATCGACCAGGTGCTCGCCGAGATGATCGAACGCTGCGAGAAACTCGATCTGAGGGTCGATCCGCGACGAAGCCGAGGTGAAGCAGGACGCCATGATGCTGCTCACCGTCCAGACCATGAACTACCTCCACGGCGGACATCATCGCCTGGTGAGGTCCTAGCCGCGGGGCGCGGGGACGATGAAGAAGCTGCGCGTCCTGGTCCTGATGCACGAGGATCTCGTGCCCCCCGTCAGTCTGGATGGGTACAGCGAGAAGGAAATCGCTGAATGGGCGACCGAGTACGACGTCGTGGCCGGCCTGCAGAGGCTCGGTCACGAAGTGTACATGCTGGGAGTCGGCTCCGATCTCGGGACGATCCGCAACGCCTTCGTCGAATCCAGGCCGCATATCGCGTTCAACCTGATGGTGCACTTCCACGGCGTCGCCGTGTACGACCAGCACGTCGTCAGCTACATCGAGCTGCTCAGGAAGCCGTACACCGGCTGCAACCCGCGCGGCATGATGCTGGCGCGCGACAAGGCCCTCTCCAAGGAGATCCTGAGCTACCACCGCATCCGGGTGCCGAAGTTCCACGTCTTTCCCGTCCGGCGCAAGGTGAAGCGGCCGCGCCGACTGGAGTTCCCGCTGGTCGTCAAGTCGATCAACGAGGAAGCCTCGCTCGGCATCTCGCAGGCGTCGGTAGTCACGAACGACGAGAAGCTCAAGGAACGGGTGGAGTTCATGCACGAGACGTTCGGCGTCAACGTCATCGTGGAGGAGTACATCGACGGCCGCGAGCTGTACGTCGGGGTGATCGGCAATCAGACGGCTGCAGACGTTTCCCGTCTGGGAGCTGCCGCTCACGCAGCTGCCGGAGCACGTACCGCGAATCGCCACCGCCAAGGTCAAGTGGGATCTCGACTACCAGGAGAAGTACAAGATCAAGACGCGACACGCCGAGGGCCTCTCGCGCGGCCCAGGAGGCCCACATGGCCCGCCTCTGCAAGCGCATCTACCGGGCGCTGAACCTCAGCGGCTACGCGCGCATGGACCTGAGGCTCTCGAACGACGGCCAGGTCTACGTGCTGGAGGCGAACCCGAACCCCGACCTGAAGTACGGCGAGGACTTCGCGGAGAGCGCGGAGAGCGCGGGCATCGGCTACTCGGCGTTGCTGCAGCGGATCCTCACGCTCGGGCTCAGCTACCAGGTCGAATGGAAGCGCTGACGCGGGCCGTGCCAGGCTCCAGCGCGTGTGCCAGGTTTCGGCGGTGAAGACCGCGGAGCTCGACTATCTGCTGCCCGGAGAGCTGATCGCGTCGCGGCCCGCGGCCGAGCGCGATGGTGGCCGCTTGCTCGTGCTGGCGCGGGAGCGGAACGAGCATCGCCGGATCGTCGATCTTGCCGAGCTGGTGCCGGAACGCGCGCTGCTCGTGGTCAACGACACCCGGGTGTACCGGTCGAGGCTCCTGGGAGAGCGGCGTGGCACAGGCGGGAGGGTCGAGCTCCTGTTGCTCGCGAGGGAAGGCAGCGACGGCGGGGTCGAGCGCTGGAAGGCGCTCGGCCGGGCGAGCAAACCGCTCCGCCCGGGAACGCGGATCGATATCGGGCCGATCGAGGTGGAAGTCGACAGTCGGGACGACGACGGCACGCTGCGCGTCGCCGTGCGCGCCGAGGGTGGCGTGGAGGCGGCGATGGAGCGCCACGGCCACGTGCCGATACCGCCGTATCTCCGCCGCGACGACGACGCCGACGATGTCGAGCGCTACCAGACGGTCTACGCACGGCACCCTGGCTCGGTGGCTGCGCCAACCGCGGGGCTGCACCTCTCGGCTCAGCTGCTGTCGCGGCTCGAGGCGCGCGGCATCGAGCTCGGGCGGCTGGTTCTACATGTCGGTGTGGGCACGTTCCGGCCGGTGGCCGCGGACGACCTGGACCAGCACACGATGCACAGCGAGCACATCGAAGTGGATGAAGTCCTCGCCGGGAAAGTGACGGCGGCGCGTGCGCGCGGCGCCCCGGTCATCGCAGTCGGGACCACCGTCGTGCGCGCTCTCGAGAGCGCAGCCGATCCCGCGCGCCCCGGCCGGGTCCAGCCGATGTCGGGCGAGACGCGTCTGCTTGATCCAGCCGGGCTATCGCTTTTCCGTGGTCGACGGGCTGCTCACCAATTTCCACATGCCGAAGAGCACGCTGCTGGCGTTGGTGATGGCGTTTGCAGGCAAGGAGCGCACGCTCGGTGCCTACGAGGAGGCGGTGCGCCGCTCCTACCGCTTCCTCTCCTACGGCGATGCCATGTGGATTCCGGAGCGGCTCGCGTGAGTTTTTTCAAGCTGGTCGCGACGTCCGGTGCTGCGCGCGCCGGTGTGCTTTCCACCCGCCACGGCGATATCCCGACCCCCGCGTTCATGCCGGTCGGCACGCAGGCCACGGTGAAGGCTCTGACGCCGGAGGAGGTGGAAGGCACCGGCGCACGGCTCTTGATCATGAACACGTACCACCTGTGGCTGCGACCCGGCCCGGAGGTGGTTCGCGAGCACGGTGGCCTGCATGGGTTTTGCCGCTGGCCGCACGCGATCGCCACCGACTCTGGCGGATTCCAGGCGTTTTCGCTCGCCGAGCGGGTGAAGCTCGGCGACGACGGCTTCGAGTTCTCCTCGCACCTGGATGGCTCGCGGCACCTGCTGTCCCCCGAGGAGTCGATGCGCGTCCAGGGCCTGCTCGGTTCGGACATCGCGATGCAGCTCGACGTGTGCCCACCCGGTCGATCGCCGCGTCCCGAGCTCGCCCGGGCCGTGGAGCGCACTACGCGCTGGGCCGAACGCTGCCTGGCGGCGAGGAATGAAGGGCAGGCGCTGTTCGGCATCGTGCAGGGTGGAACCGACGTGGAGCTCAGGCTCCAACACGCCGAGGCGCTGTCCCGGCTCCCGCTCGACGGTCTGGCGCTGGGCGGCTTCAGCGTGGGCGAGCCCCCCGCGGACATGCACCGCACGCTGTCGGTGATCGGGCCGCGACTGGATCCGGCGCGGCCCCACTATCTGATGGGCGTCGGCACTCCCGCCGATCTGGTCCGCGCGATCGGAGCCGGTGTCGACCTCTTCGATTGCGTGATGCCGACGCGCAATGCGCGCAACGGCCAGGCGTTCGTGGCGGGGGGCAAGCTGGTGATCAAGAACGCGCGCTACCGTCACGACCTTTCGCCATTGGAGCCCGGCTGCCCGTGTCCGGTGTGCTGCGCGGGCTATACACGGTCCTATCTGAGGCACCTGTACATTGCCCGCGAGATCCTCGCCCATCGCCTCCTCACGCTCCACAACCTGCACTTCTACGAACGCCTGGTTTTCGAAGCGCGCGAGGCGATTCGCGAGCAACGCTACGAGCAGTTCGCCCAGGCCAGGTTGGCGGAGCTCGGCGCGTAGCCAGAGGCGCCTCGCGCCGCCCGCTTGCCGCGCGGGCCGACCTTCGGCACCATGCAAGGCATGAGGGTGCGTGCTGTCGGGCTGTGTGCCCTGCTACTCTTGTCGGCCGGTTGCGGCAGCTCGCCGGAGGCTCCGGAGAAGCTCCAGCTGCCGAAGGACGGCCTGCCGGCGAGTTGCAACCCGTTCCGCAGTGCGGGTGCCTGCGCGCTGCCCTTCCCATCGACTGCCTACGAGAAAGCCGACCCGACGACCGCGACGGGGTACCGGCTTGCGCTCGCTCCGGACGCGATGCCGGCTTCGGCGGCCGGTAGCGCGTTCGATCCCACGCGCTGGAACGAGCTCGACGGCTTCTCGCCCGCGACGCCCATCCTGGTCTACTTCGAAAAGCGCATCGACGCGTCGTCGCTTCCGCCGCGATCCGACTATACGAAGAGCCTCGACCCCTCCAGCGCGACGGTCCTGGTCGACATGGAAACCAACCAGCTCGTCCCACATTTCAGCGAGGTCGATCTGTCGTCGGACATCACGCCCGATGAGCGGCAGCCCATGATGATCCGCCCGGCGATGATCCTGAAGCCGGACCACCGCTACGCCGTAGGCATCACGCGCACGCTGAAGGCCGTCGACGGAACGACGCCCGCGATGCCGCCGGGCTTCAAGAGCGCGCTCGCCGGGGCGAAGAGCGACAATCCGGTTGCCAAGCGCATGATCGACGACCTGCCCGACGTGCTGTCGTCGATCGAAAAGGCCGGCGTCCGGAAGAAGGATCTGCTGCTCGCCTGGGATTTCCACACCGCCAGCCTCCAGCAGATGACGGGCAACGTGCTGTCCATGCGCGATCAGGCCCTGAAGAAGGTCGGCCCGACCGGCCTTGGCTACCACATCGACATGGTCGAACAGGACCCCCAGCCGGAGGTCTCGAAGCGCATCACGGGGACGTTCACCGTGCCGAGCTTCCTCACCGAAAACGATCGCTCAGTGGCCGACACGAAGCTCTCGACCGGAGCCGACGGCAAGCCGCAGATCGTCGAAAATGCGCAGTATCCGTTCGAGCTCGTGATTCCAAAGAGCGCCGAGACGAATGGACCGTATCCGCTCCTGGTCTACGGCCACGGGCTGCTCGGCGACATGAGCGAGGTCGACAGCGGACACACGCGCGGATTCGAGAACGACAAGGGCTACGTGGGCATCGCGACCGACTGGATCGGCATGTCGTACACCGAGGCTGCGGGCGTGGGAGCCAACGCCGCCGCGCTCGAGGCGGTGAAGGACGTGAATCACTTCCCCTGGGTCGGCGATCGGCTGCAGCAGTCGATGATCAACTTCATGGTGCTCACACGCACCGCCAAGCAGATCGTCAAGGACCCGCAGGCTCTCGTGGGCGGCAAGAGCGCCGTCGTCGATCCGATGCAGGTGTACTACTACGGCATCTCGCAAGGCAGCATCCTGGGAGCGAGCCTGCTGGCGTACTCGCCGGACATCCAGCGCGGCGTGCTGCAGGTGGGGGGAACGGCGTACTCGCTCATGATCCAGCGCAGCGTCGATTGGACCGAGTTCTACCCGTCGCTGCGCAATGGCTATCCCGATCGAGTGGATCAACAGCTCGTGATGGCGCTCTGGCAGTCGATGTTCGACATGTCGGAGGGCTCCGGGACCGCGTATGCGCAGGGCAAGCACGCGCCGCTTCCCGGCACGCAGAAGAAGCAGCTGCTCTTCCAGGCCGGGGTGGGGGATTGCCAGGTGTCGAATCTGGCGACGGAGATCCAGGCGCGCACGCTGGGCACGCCGCTGCTCTCGCCTTCCGCGCTCGACGTGTGGGGTCTAGACACCACGCAGGGTGGCGGCGATCTAGCGCTGACGTTCTACGATTTGGGGCGGACTCCCCCACCCGACACGAACGCCACGCCGTATACCGACAATGATGTGCACGGCGACATCCGCAAGCTGCTGGCAAACCAGGAGCAGACCGACCACTTTCTCAAGACGGGGACGGTCGAGAACAGCTGCGGCGGGCCGTGCTCCTTCCCCGGCTTCCAGCCTTGAGCCGGCCTCCCCCCCCCCGGGCTCGCGCCCGCGTTCCCGCAGCGATGCGGGCTCGACACGAGGATCCCGGTGAAATTCCCGGCGAATGTGCCGGCATCGTGGAATAATCACCCCGTTTGGACATGAGCTCCGGTCCCAAGAAACAGATCGGTCGCATCCTGCTTCAGCAGAAGGCGTTGAGCGCCGAGCAGCTGGAGCAGGCGCTTTCCGAGAAGCCGACCGGCCATCGACTCGCATCGCGACTGATGGAGCAGGGGACGATCTCCGACGTTTCGGCGCTCAAGGCCTTGAGCGAACAGCACGGGATCCCGGGGATCGATCTGGGGCAGATCTGCCTCAAGCTCGAGGATCTGGATCTGCTGCCGCGTGAGATCGCGGAAAAGCATCTGATCCTTCCAGTGCTGGTGCGCGACGATCGCCTGTTCATCGCGATGGCCAATCCGCGCGAGAAGAAGGTGATCGACGAGCTCGAGTTCGTGACGGGCAAGAAGGTCTATCCCTACGTCGCTCTCGAGACCGTGCTCGCGCATGTCATCGAAGAGGCCTACTCGAAGAAGACGCGCGGGGAGGACTTCTATGTCGGACCCCGCTGTCCGCCCGAGGTCCTGGAGAAGGTGGGCCTGGGCCCCGATGGCACGCCCATGGCCGAGCAGCAGCCTGAACTGCCTCCGGGTGGGATGCGACGCACCGAGTCCGGCGGTTTCGAGTCGCCGGGGGTCGTCGTCGACGATGCGGTGGGAAGGGTGTCGCAGACCGACGAAATTTCCGACACGGACTTCGGCGACATGTCGCGGGAGCTCAGCGTCGTCACGGACCTGCCGGAGCACCTGCTGGAATCGCAGCCGCCGGCGGACGACGCGAGGCTGATCCTCGTCGTGGACGACGAAGCGGACATCCGCAAGATGCTCAAGCGCCTGCTGGGCACTCGCGGCTACCGCGTTCTCGAGGCGGACCGCGGTCTGCTCGCGCTCAAGATGGTCAAGGAGCACGCTCCCGACCTGATCGTGCTCGACGCGATGCTGCCCGAGGTGCACGGCTTCGACATTGCGCGCCGCATCAAGGGCAGCAAGCGCTACGGCCATATCCCGATCATCATGGTCAGCGCCGTGTACAGGGGCTGGCGCTATGCCGAGGATCTCAAGCAGAGTTGTGGCGTCGATCACTACATCGAGAAGCCGTTCAGGATCGCCGACGTGCTCCGGGCCGTCGAGGCATGCCTCGCAGAGGAGCAGCCGGGCGACAGCCAGCGGGCGCGGGAGATTTCCGCCGAGGCGGAGAAGGCCCTCACGGCCGGAGTGGCGGCCTACAAGGCCGGCCGGATCGACGAGGCGATCGAGTACCTCAAGCGAGGTATCGGAATCGACCCGCTAGCCTACCGGCTCCATTTCCACCTCGGACTCCTGTTCGGCAAAAAGGGTGAGGTCTACGAGGCCATCAGCGAGCTCGAGACCGCCGTGGAGATCAACTCCGGCCACTTTCCGGCCATCAAGAACCTGGCAATTCTGTACCAGAAGGCCGGGTTCAGGAACAAGGCCGCGGAGATGTGGGAGCGGGCGCTCGGCCTGGCGCCCGACGAGAGCACGCGCCAGTCGATCAAGCAGCACCTTCTGAGCCTCCTTTGACCGTCGGGAGACCCGCTTTGGCGCCGTGGCAGCCCCGGGGAGGGCAGGAAAAGCCACCCGCACGGCACGAAAGAGCTTTCGCGCGGGGCGGGCCCTCGCGCTATCCTCTCCCCGTCCGAAACACCACCGAGGCCCGGGCCCCCAGCTGAATGAAGTTCCTCTGTCCCAGCTGCAAGGCGAAGTACCAGATCGCCGACGAAAAGGTCGCGGGCCGCTCGGTGCGGATGAAGTGCCGCAAGTGCGGCTACATGATCCAGATTAGCAAGGCCGTGACCGACGGCTCGGTCGCGCGGAAGCTCCCCGCCGATGACGCTCCGGCGACACCGGGGCCGCCCGGCGAGGTTGGCGGAACACCACGCCCGGCTCCGCCCGCTCCGTCGCCACCCGCGGCGCACTCGCCATCGCCCCCTCGCGCTGCGGCTCGACCGCCCCGCCCCGCGCGCGCATCGTCCCCGCAGGTGGCGCCGCCTCCGCCGCGTGCTGCGGGGCGCCCGCACGCGGCTCCTCTGGCAGCGCAGGCTAGAGCGCAGACATCGTCGCCCGAGCCGTCCCCGGTTGCCGCACCCGCGGCCGAACGGGACGTCCACGCACGTGGTGGAGCAGGCTCCAATGGCTCGGCCGCGGCGTTGGGCCTGGTCCGCTACGACGACGACGAAGAACGCACGATGATCGCCGGCGCGGGCGCGCTGGCCGGTGCGTTCGCACAGGCGGTCCACGCTCCCGAGTCGAGCGGTCTGCCGGATCTCGTTGGATCCGAGGAATGGTACGTCGGCATCAATGGTGTCCCGGTCGGTCCCATCCGCTTGAGCGAGCTCCGCTCCAAAGCCGCGTCCGGGGCGATCACCGAGGAGTCGCTCGTGTGGCGCGACGGCTTCGAAGCAGTGGATGCCGCTCAAGACGTTCCCGGAGCTCGTGGCGATCGTCGACGAGGGCGTGTCGAGCGCGCGCGCTTCGCTGACGCCGCTCAGCCCGGACGTTGGAGCAGAGCCGTCTGCCCAGTTGACGCCCATGCAGGACCCGTTCGCCGCGCCGGTAGGGTCGCCCGGCGTCGGCGCGATCGGCGATCCTTTCGCGGAAGCCGGAGCGCCCGCCGCCAGCGCTGCCACGGGACCCGCCGTGGTTACCGAGAAGGACGGACTCGGCGACGTCGATCTCGATGCGTTGGTTCCCCGGCGGCGCGGCATGTCCCTTGCTCCATGGATTGCGGTCGTCGTGGCGCTGATGTTCGGCCTCACGATCGGCTTCGTGGTGTTCAGCAGGCAGAAGCCCGCGCAGCCGATCATCAAGTACGTGCAAGTGCCCGCCAAGGGCTCGGAGAAGTCCTCCGACAACAAGCAGTCCGAATCAAAAGGCCGACGACGGCCACCAGGGGGACCAGAAGGAACCCACGTCGAACGGCAAGACCAACAAGGGTGGCGCGCGCGGCGGTGGGCACGCGACCGGTTCCACCGACAAGCCCAAGGAGAAGGGCGGGGGACTCAGCGGGCTCAGCGGGCTCTCGGGCCTGAAAGGAGGCCCGAAGGTCGGCCCCTCCGGCGGCTCGAACAACGCCGCCGCCGGACAGCCGCTGGATTCATCGGCGGTGCAGCGCACTGTCAGCCGCTACACCGGCAGCGTGAAGCGCAGTTGCTGGCAGCCCGCGCTCGACACGCGCGAAAAGAACGCGCCGTCCTCGGCGCGCGTGTCGGTGACGATCAAGGTCTCGTCTTCGGGCAGCGTGCAAGGCGTCGAGCACCAGCGGCGATCCGCATGGCTATCACGGCCTGGCCGGCTGCATCGCGAGCCGGGTGCGGGGCTGGCAGTTCCCGCGCTCGAGCGGCACCACGACGGTCAACGTTCCGTTCGTGTTCGCTGCGCAGTAGCCCGTCGCACAAAGTCGCGCGCCGGCGGAGCCGTAGCCCCGCCGGCGTGGTCGCAGCCTTCCATAAGCCGGGTTCTGTCGCTCCGCCTGGTCTCCCTTGCGGAGCTGGCGATCATTCATCTGGGACGCCCGTCGCCGGACGCCTCGTGCGGCCTACCCTGGGGCTCGGGCGGGCAGCCCTCGAACGCCCCTATACGTGGCCTTGCTCCGGGTGGGGTTTGCCGTGCCGCAGCCGTTGCCGGCTGCGCGGTGGGCTCTTACCCCACCGTTTCACCCTTGCCCGGAGCGGCGAAGCCGGTCCGGGCGGTCTGTTTTCTGTGGCACTTTCCTCGAGGTCACCCTCACCGGGCGTTACCCGGCACCCTGCCCTGCGGAGCCCGGACTTTCCTCCCGCGCGTGTTGCTGCGAGCGATCACCTGGACTGCTGCGGCAGCGGGGAGCCTAGCATGCTCCCCTGGCTCCGCGACCGGGCACGTCGCACGGCCCGGCGGCTCAGGCCGCGGCGCCGGCCATTTCGAGGAAGGCGCCGCTGTCGGGACCGGTGATGATCGCTGATACGGGTGCGCAGCTTCCGCTTGGCGCGCGCCTCGAGCTGCCGGGCCCGCTCGCGCGACACGCCGAGCCGGCGTCCGATCTCGGCCAGCGACAGCGCGTCGTCCGAATCCGCCATCAGGCGGTTCTCCACGATGTAGCGCTCGCGGTTGTCCAGTATCTCGACTGCCTCGCGAACCGTGTCGCGCAACTGATCCTGCACCTCGGTCCCCGCGAACGACTGCTCCTGGTCGATGCCCGGTGAGACCAGCGTATCGACCAGGCTCGTGACCGAGTCGTCGAACACCTTGCTGTCCAGCGATACGTCGCGCGCTTCGAGGCGCCGCATCATCGAGACGATCTGGGTGCGCGAGACGCCGAACTTCTCCGCCAGAAGCTCGTCGGCGTGTTCGCCCTCGCCTACCAGGTTCGTGATGCGCACGCGCTCGCGGCGCAGCTTGAAGAACATCTTCGAGCGCAGCGCGCCCGAACCGACGCCCACCAGGCTCCACGAGCGGATGATGTAGTTGAGGATGTAGGCGCGGATCCAGTACGCGGCGTAGGTGACGAAGCGGTTGCCGCGCTCCGGCTCGAACTTCCTGAGCGCATGCACGACGCCGAAGTTGCCTTCGGCAATCAGCTCCGCCATGGGCAGGCCGTAGCGCCGGTACTTCAACGCGATGGCAACGACGTAGCGCAGATGCGCCCGCACGAGTGCGTCGGCGGCCGCCTCGTCGGCGTCGTTCTTCCACCGCAGCGCGAGCTCCAGCTCTTCCTCGCGCGACAACTTCGGGTAGTGCTGCGCTGTCGACATGTAGCGGGACACAGAGGAATCGATTTCGCGTGCCATGGTGCTTCTTACCTTACGTAACGAGAGATTGGTGTCGCTGCTTTGTTTCGCTGGGGCCGGATTACGTTTCCGCCATCGCCCTGAGTAGCATGCGTTCAACATGTGTCCTAGACACTAGCTCGTCAAGGCCTGCGGTCGTGCGTGAATTCCTTGGTTTGCCCTATGCTTGGGGTTCACTCGAATTTTAGTACGCAGCAGGGCCCTGATCGGTTCCACCTACGGGCAACCGTCATGTCGATTTGTCCGCTCGACCCCATCGCGCGCGACAAACGGCCTGGCCGCCTGGCGCAGACGAACGGCGTCAGACAAGCCGGAAGCTCGCCAAGCCCGGCGTGAGGATGAAAAAGTGCGCCCGGACGCGCGGAGATGCGGCCAGCTGGCGACGCAGGCGTCGGGGCCCGGTTCCGCAGTCCACCGCTGCGGCCCCCAGCCCCGAGCGGGCTCACACCTGGAAGGACGAACCGCAGCCGCAGGTGCCGGTCACGTTCGGGTTCCCGAACTTGAAGCCGGAGCCATGCACACCGTCGACGTAGTCGATCTCGGTCCCGTCGAGGTACTGGAAGCTCAGCGGATCGACGTACAGCTGGACGCCATTCGACTCGAACGTCTCGTCCATATCTGTCGGCTTGTCCTCGAAATAGAGGTCGTACTGGAAGCCGGCGCAGCCACCTCCGATGACGCGCAGCCTCAGGCCTTGACCATCGAGGCCCTCGGCCTGGGCAATGTCCTTGACCTTGTCTGCTGCGAGCGTGGTTATCGAGATCATCGGGAGCTGGCCCTCCTGGCGAGCGTTACATAGTTCTGCGCCAGCTGATCGGCGCCTGATCACTGACAAGTATACGCATCGCGCTCCGGACTCGCCAGGGGGCACCTGATCCAGCAGAGTCAGCAATTTCCGGCACCGGCGCTTGAGCGTTTCCAGGGACTTTCCAGGCCTTCCGCGCGTCTGGTCGGGCTCCGGCGAGCGTGGTACGAGGGCTTTCGCTTCGAAGCTTCTCAATGTTGTCCCGCCCCCATCTCCGTGCCGTGGGCGCGCTCGTCTCGCTGGCGGCGCTCTCCGGGGCGACGGCCGCGACGGCCGCCAGCTTCGATGCCACCGGTATGCTCGTGCTGGACGCGCATGCGGCGTGGACGCTGGGCTTCGAGCCCGGCGATCCGCACCTGCCGCCGGCCGCTCCCGCTGACGCCGGCGCGCCGGATGGTGGCGACGCGGGCACCGAAGCGGGCGCGGAAGCGGGGGCTCCGGACGCTGCTCCGCCGCTCGACATCGGCAAGGACTCGCACGCGATAGAAGGCAGCCACTGTGCTCCACGTCGCGCAGTTCCAGGGCGTCAACATCCCCGTCACGCTGCCCTCCGACTCTCACAGCTACCGCGTGAGCCTGTGGGCGAGGGGCGAGGTGATAGCCACCGTGGAGGCGGGCTACGACACGGGCCGCATCGACGAATATGGCCAGCTGTTCCCCACGGGGCGCATGACCAGCGACGGCTGGTACGAGCTGTCGACCGACGCCTTCTCCTTCGACGCCTCCAGCGCGAAGGTCGTCCAGGTCGGCCTCTTTTCGCCGGTGGGCGCCGATGTGGACGCCATCGAGATTTCCGTGGCCGGACCGGCTGCCGCGGAAAACGCCTGTGGGGGCGTGTCGGATCCACTCGCGTGCGCCCCCGACCAGGAGTGCCAGTGGGGACACTGTCGCAACATGACCGCCCAGGTGCCTGCGCTGCCGCCGGTCGACTATCGGGATCAGCTCGTCAGCTACCTCGACGCGCGCTTCCACTATCTGTTCGGTCCGTTCGAGAACCGCCGGCGCGATCTGCCGAACGCTCGCGCCGAGATAGACGCCATGCGCTCGGCGACGGACGCCTGGAGCTTCTGGAAGCACTTCAAGGTGGCGGTGCACCGGCTGCACGACTGGCACACCCAGGAAAGCGATCTCGCCGGCTACGTGATCGACAGTCCGAAGCCCATCGCCGTGTGCTTCATCGAGGGCAACGCCGACGCTTCGCAGGCCGCGGCGCCGTCCACTCCCGGCTACATGGATGTGCTGGTTTCGCACGTTGGCGACGTGAATACCTTCGGGCTGCACACGGGAGACCGGCTGGTGAGCGTCGACGGCCGGCATCCGATCGAGTGGGCGCGTTCGCTGATCGGCGTCGACGACGGCTTCTGGACCGCGTCCAACCACAAGACGCACGCCGAGGATGCGTCGCGGCTGGGCTCGCTCATCGCGCGCTACGCCGATCACATCCAGGTTCTGCGCTGCGACTCGAAAAGCGGCACCTGCGCGTCGAAGCCCGAGACGATCTCGATCAGCGCCCTCGCGCCGTCCCCTCCGGGCACGCGCACCGGGATCGCCTGCGACAACAGGCCATTTTCCCACGTCCCGGGCGCGCCGGCGAGCCACTCCACGCGCGGCACATACTCGGGGCTCGTCGTGGAGAGCAACCCGACCGAGGCCATCTACGGTCTGCAGTGGAGCTCGCTGTACGTCACCGGGACCGGACAGCAGGGCGACGTGGGGCCTGATCTCGACGCAGCGGTCTCGTTGTGGCGGCAGAAGGCCCGCGGCGTGATCCTCGACCACCGCACCGGTTTCGGCGGCACGTCGGCGGGCCCGCAGAAGATCTGGAGCTTCGTGCGCAAGCCGACGCCCCTCGACATCTTCGTGTTCCGCGATACCTCGGACGATCAGGGGCCCAAGGACACCAGCGAGGGGCTCGCGCTGTTCAACCAGCTCGCCGCGCTCGGCGAGACCGAATACGCCGGCGGGGGGAATCCCGCACTCGACATTCCGGTGGCATTGCTCACCACACTCGACGGTTCGGCGAGCGATTGGCTGCCGCTCGGCGTCAAGGGTGCGCCCAAGGCGCGCATCTTCGCGCCCTACGAAACGGCGGGCGGCTTCTCGACGCGCTTCCAGTTCGCCTACTGGCTTGGGCTCGGCTACTCGATCGCGGTCGGTGACACGGTGAGTGCGGGGGGCCAGATGTTGAACGGTCACGGTGTCGAGCCGGACGTCCAGGTCGCTCCGCTGCAGTCGGATCTGCTCGCGGGTCGCGATACCGTCTACGATGCCGCGCTCACCTGGGTTCGCTCGGAGCTCAAGCCATGAGAGCGTCGATTCCGGCTTCGCTCCGGGCACTTGGTCTGTCCCTGCTGGTCGGCGGGGTCGCTGTGGCCTGCGGCAGCAACAGCGCCGTCAATCCGCTCCCGCAGCAGGACGCGGGGCCCGAGGCCAGCATCTCGTCGAAGCCACCCGACACGCCCGGCACGCCGCCCAAGCCCGCGGCGGTCAAGCGCACCGTCATCCAGCGCAATCCCTACGGTGACGTCGCGGCGAGCGACAATCTGCTCTGGGACGGCGATTTCGAGTGGCAGACGGCGTTTGGTGACGAGTACGGCTGGGTGGATTCCTTGCTCTTCGCAGGCGTCGGCACGTTCCCCGAGATCCGGATCGGCGCCGAGTGCCACAGCGGCATGAAGTGCGGCTACATCGAAGCGGGTGGCAAGGCGTCTGCCATCGGCGTTTCGCCCTCCGGTGCGACGGTGAGCGCCAGCGCGTGGGTCAAGCCGCCGAGCGACAGCTGCTCCGACGTGAGTGTACAGCTCTTCAGCTGCAGCGGTGCGGGTGAGCCCGACGTGCCGCTGACCGACGCCGATGGGAAGACCGACGCGGACGGCTGGTGCCATTTCCGCGCCGTGGCCCCGGAGCGCAAGAGCGCGACCTGTATAGTTTTCGACGCGAAGTTCGGCGGCGGGAAGGAAGCGCTCATCGACGATGCGGTGATCCAGGCTGCGCCCGTGGGCGCGCAGGCCCTCATCGCGTTTGGTCCCCCCGCGCCAGGCGATGTGGCTGCCGTCCGGCAGATGCAGAAGATCCTGCGGCAATACCTGAAGCCGACGACGCGCCCGCCCAGCGCCGCGCTCCAGGCCTACCGCGCGTGGAGGGCCGGGCGATGAGGATGCGGATGTTGGCGCTGGTTCCGGCCGGCGTAATGCTATTTTCGCACGGCGTCGCGCGGGCGGCGGACTTCGACCCGGCGGGGCATCTGGTGTTCGATCCGGATGCCGTCGTGGTGCAGTCCTTCGAGGATTCCGGGAGTACGGCTGAAGGCGGCACGTTCCAGGTCAGCTGCAGCAAGACCTGCCAGTGGGAGAGCCGCGGCGGGAACCCCGGCGACGAGCTCGCTCTCGAGGGCAAGCGTTACGTCCACATCACCGCCCTGCGCGATCCGTTCGACGTCGAGCTGCCGCTGCCCGGGCTCGACGGCTCGTACCGTTTCCGCGTGTGGGTGCGCCATGGGCGTGCCTCGGCTCGCGCGGTGTTCGAGTACACCTCGCAGGATCGCGACTCCGAGGTCGGCTACATGTTTCCTACCGGCCGCGTCACCAGCGACGGCTGGGTGGAGCTCGAGTCCAATCCCGTCAGCGTGACCGGCAGCGAGCTGAGCCGCGCCTACCTCCGGCTCGACGGCACCGACGCGGACGTGGACGCGATCGAAGTCGTGCCCGGCGGAGACTACGACCCGGGCAGCGCGTGCCTGGGCGCGTCCGATCCGGTGTGCGGTGCGGGCAGCGTGTGCATCTCGGAGCGCTGCCGTCAGGGTGCCCGCTATGTGCCGCCGCTCCCGCCCGTCGCGTACCGCAGCAGCGTGACCGACTACCTGATCGGCCGCGTTCAGCACTTCTTCGGCGGGCACTACTCGCGCACGCACTACCTGCCGGTGGCGCTTGCCGAGATGGACAAGATGCGCACCGCGACCATGCCGTGGAGCTTCTGGAACGACTACTTCCAGGGTATGCGCATGCTGCACGACTGGCACACAAACACGAGCTCGGCGATCGGCATCCACGGAAGCCCGCGGCGCCTCGGGGCCTGTTTCGTCGAGGGGCAGGGGGATCTCACGCAGTCGACCTGGCCGACGGCGCCGGGCCACGAGGACGTGCTGGTCGCGTACACGGGGCCCGACAACACGATGGGCCTGCATCCGGGCGATCGTCTCGTCGCCGTCGACGGGCAGAACCCGATCGAGTGGGCGCGCTCGCTCACCAAGGCCAACTGGGGCTATCACGCCGCCGACGATCCGCACGTCGACGCGGACTTCGTCGAGGCGATGCGCGATCTCATCACGAGCTACGCCAGGAACTTCAGCGTGATCCGCTGCGATTCGTCGTCGATGAGCTGTTCGGATACGATCGAGACGATTCCAGTGACCGATGTCCCGGTCGGCGGCAGCGTGGCCTACTGCGACAACCGCCCCGCCTATCACCTGGAGAACCCGCCGTCGCAGCAGACGATCGCGCTGCACTACGCCGGGTTCTCGGACTGGCGCGACAAGGTCGTCGACTCGCAGCCGGGCGAGGATATCTACGGCATCACCTGGGATTCGCTCTACGGTCCGCAGGTGGATTCCTTCCTGCAGGACTCCATCGACTTCTTCAGGAAGAACGCGCGCGGCGTCATCCTGGACCACCGCGCGGGCAACGGCGGCACGATCGACGCGCCCGAGAAGCTCACCGAGCTCGTCCGCACGCCCTTCGACCTCTCGGTCGGTCCGACTTTCATGTCGGTCGCCGACTACGACGGCCCCGATTCCAAGGCCGAGGGCCTCCAGCTGTTCAACGCCGGCAACGGCACGCTCTACCACGTCGGCAGCAACAATCCCGACCTGAAGCTGCCCGTCGCGCTGATCATCGATCGCGACGGATCGGCCAGCGACTGGCTACCACACGGGATGAAGGGTGCCCCGGACGTGCGCATCTTCGGGCCGCACCAGACGGCCGGCGCGTTCTCGTCGTTCTACCAGTTCCAGTACTGGTCGCGGCTGTCGTTCCAGCTGGCCAGCGGAGACACCATCGACTACCAGGGCAACGCGCTTCTCGGTCACGGCATCCAGCCCGATGTGATTGTCGACCACACGCAAACGGCGCTGATGCAGGGCAAGGACCTGCCGTACGAAGCCGCGCTGGCGTGGGTGAGGGGGCACCTGAAATGAGCGTCCAGCGTGTCTTGTCGCTTGTCGTGCTCGCGCCGCTTCTGGTCGTGGCCTGCGCCGGGACTTCGAGTGTGAATCCGCTCGGTGCTGGGGGGCAGGCGGGTGCGGACAGCGGCGTGGATGCTGCGGGGGCGGCGGGCAGCGCGGGAGAGGCGTCGGTGCCTCCGGCGCAGACGGCCCAGCGTGTCCGCACCGTGGAACAGCGCAATCCCTACGGTCACACCGACATCAAGAACAACCTGATGGTCGACGGTGACTTTGAATTCACCGGCGCGTCGGGACAGTACGGCTGGTATGCGATCGCGAATGGCCAGCAGGCCGAGCTGCAGCGCGAGACAGGCGGGCTCTGCCACTCGGGTGTTGCGTGCGGAGTGATGACGCTCGGCACCGATTTCCTCGGGCAGGCGGCGGCACCCCCGAACCAGTCGATCAAGGTCAGTCTGTGGATCAAGCCGCCGAACGGTGACTGCAACGCAGTCAATGCGTCCCTCATCGAATGCTCGGTAGCGCTGCCGATCGTGCTGTCCAGCCTCAAGCCGGTGGCGAGCACGCCGGACGCGACGGGCTGGTGCCACCTGGAGGGGACCCAGTCGCCGATGCAGGTCCAGCCGTGCCTGTACCTGAAGACTTCCGTGGATCACGTACTGGTCGACGATGCGTCCCTCGTCGGAGTGCAGAGCCCCGGCACGGGCGCGACAGCGCTCGCGGCCACCGTGCCCAGCCCCGAGCTGTATGCACGCGTCAAGCGCGCGCTTGACTGGGTGCACCGCCACATGGTGATCGGGCGGGCAGCGCCGGGACGCCCCTGAGCGTTTCGCCGTTGGGGCCCGCCGGAATGCCTCAGGCGGCATCGCATCGCGCAACCCCTGCGCGTCCCTGTGCCGGCCGTTGCCCGGGCGTCCAGGCGCTTCGCTTCCAGCCTTGACGCGGGCGCGTCGCGGACCCTTGCTCTAGGCGTGATGATCATCGGGGATCGGTGCGAGGCGAGTCAGGTGGTGGGGCTGTCGTCCGTTGCTCTGGCGCTCGGCTTGCTGTTCGCCGCCTTTCCGGCGCGCGCGCAGGATGCGGCGCCGGTCGCGGGAGCCCATGACTCGTCGGCCGCGTCGCAAGGGGGCAGCCCCTCGCGCGAGCTACCGCCACCGCCGCCTCGGTCGGCGGAGCCACCGTCGACCGGTGGGGCCATGTCGGTGGAGACGCCACCGCCGCCCCCGCTCCGGGGGCGGACCTACCACATGCACGACGGCTTCTATCTGCGCATGAACCTGGGCGGCGGATACATAGGCAGCACCATTGGCCAGAGTGGTGCGCCGGACACCACGCTGTCCGGTGGCGGCGGCGCCTTCGATCTGATGATCGGTGGCACGCCGGGGCGGGGAGTGGTGATCGGCGGTGCGCTGCTCGGCAACACCGCACCCAACCCCAGCTATGAGGTCGACGGCAAGCAGCAGGACGTGGGCGCGCAGGTCAGTTTCCTGACGCTCGGTCCGTTCATCGACGGCTTTCCCGATCCGAAAGGCGGGTTCCACGTCGGCGGGATGCTCGGCGCTGCGGGGTTGTCCCTCGAAGACAACGCGGGCGGTGGCAGCTCGACCACCACCTTCAGCGGCTACGGTGCGGGAGTTTGGGTCGGGTATGCGGCGTGGATCGCGCCGGAGTGGTCGATGGGCGGGATGCTGCGTCTGACGGGTGCGCGGACGGTGCACGCGGCGACGGACACGACGCCCAGGCGGACGGCGAGCGCGCAGGCGATCACGATCCTGTTCACGGCGCTCTATCACTGACGCCGCTCCCCGTTGCAGGCGGCCTAGCGCTTGGCCTTGTCGCCCAGGAGCCACAAGAGGCCGGAGCGGCAGGCGACGACCATCCGGTGGGACCCGGCCGGGGCAACACCGACCGGGTCGGCGCAGGCCGTGCCCGGTGCGGTGTGAAGATCGCCGGCAGGCGTGACAATGCCGGCGTCGAGGCCGGGACGCGCGAACGCCAGCGTGCCGGCGCTGTCCACGATCACGGGCGGCAGTGTCGTGCGCCGCACCAACGAAGGCACTGCGCCGCCGTCCGGCGAAAGGCTGCCGGGGATCAATGCCACTCGCAGCGTTTCCTTGCCTCGAGCGTCGTGTCCCAGCACGAGGCCGTCCTCCGTCGGCGTCAGCGTTTCGCGCGTGCGGGAGATGGCCGGCGAGCCCAGCAGCAGGATCGAGGGGTCGTCCAGACGCACGTGCCGGATGCCGTTGTCCAGATCGAGCTCCACGAGCCGGTGATGGCCCACCGACGCGCAGATGCTGTGCGAAGAGCACAGCGCTGGCCAACCGTCGACCTGTTCGCCGAAGCTGCCGACGCGCGAGGGAGCGTCGGGCGAGCGCCATGACAGCACGTTGCCGCGGCGCGTGACGGCAAGCAGTGAACCCGAACGGCCGAGGAGTGCTTGCACCGTCTCCGGTGCGTCCGCCATCGACACGACGTGCCCAGCCGGATCGACGCGGATCATCGTGCTGCCCAGCGACAGAGCTACTCCGCCACTGTCCAGTGGCAGGGGCGCAGCGACGAACGACGCACTCGACCCGGACGCCGGCAAGGCGCGCTTGAAGCGCACGTGTCCCGTCGCGTCCACGCCGACCAGCTGCGGCCCCGGGACGACCACGACGCGCGTCCCGTCGCTGGTGATGACAGGCGTGGTCAGGGGCGCACCGCGCCCGGTGTGGACGGTCCACTCGGGCTTGCCGTGTGGATCGATCTGCACGATCTGCGCGATCGAGCTCGCGATCACGATCGCACCGCGGGCGTCCACGCTCACCGAGTGCGCGATCCCGCCCTGTGCGCGGGTACGCCACAGCACGCGGGGAGCCAGCGGCAAAGGGCTTCTGCTCCGCCCCGTCCGGCCGGGAGTGAGGCGCATCATCGAGGCTGGCGCGCTGGGACGGCCGACAATCCGCTGCTGCGGCAGCGTCGGGTCGATCGGCTGGGCGCGCGACCAGGCGGCGGCGGCGACGACGCTCCCGGCGAGCAGCGCGCCGAGCGCGCGTCGCGTCGCGCTACTCTGCACGGACCACGTACTCCTCGTTGCCGGCCGGCGCGACGCGCGGATGGGGCGTGGGTGCCAACGGGTTCGGGACCAGCTCGAGCTCCAGGCACGTGCTGTCCGGCGTAGAGTCGACCCGTGTCTGTGGGCCCCTCCACGGGCTCGCCACGTCGCGCGGCGAGGCGTGGAAGGTCTCTCGCGCTCCATGAACACGCACCGGAACGCCGTCGTCGGGGCCCCCGATCGGCGTGACCTGCAGCACCGCGTGCTCGGGTCTCGGCTGGTTGACGGCGTCGCGCACGACGAAGCGGATCTTGCCGCTGCCGGTCGCTGCGCACACCACGTCCACGTCGTGCATCCAGGCGAGTTGCCCGCGGAGCGAACCGCCCCGCCGGAGCGAGTTGGAGTCGCGCGCGCTGTCGTTGGGCTCGACCTCCTGGTTCTTCTCCGGGTTCGCTGCGGACAGTTCGAGCCGATACACGTCCGAGATGTTTTCGAGCACCGGTGGCGCGGGTTCGGCCCCGTAGCGCTCGCGATCCTGCATCACCGCCAGCAGGTAGTCGCCCGGTTGCAGAGCCAGCTGCTTGACGACGAGCCCCTGACCTTCAGTGCCTGGGCAATAGCGTCCGAGCGGCGTCTGGATGCCGGCGCGGTAGACAAGGGTACACAGCGCCATGTTGGGCAGCGCCGTGGTCGTCATCCGCACTGTCTTCGTGCCGGCGGGCACGGTGACGCTGTAGAAGTCGCGGTCGCTGTGCTGTGGATCGAGGCGACGCCCGAGCTGTCCGCGCACCTCGCTGCCGAACGGCAATGGCGTCGCGGTGCCGGGCGAGTTGTTCGGTTCGACTTCCGCTCCCGTGAACTCGCTGGCGCTGCTTGTTGCGGACCAGAGCTTGTAGCCGCCGAACCCAAGCGCCACGAGCACCACGCCGAAGGTCGTCATGGCGTACTGGCCGCGGCGCTTCAGCTTCTTCTCGTAGCGTTCGATCTCGCCGCGTGTTGCGGCTTCCTGATCAGCGCTGGCGAGCTCCCGCATCTGCTTCGAATCAAGCAGCAGGTCCACGCTGCTCTGCCCGGCGCCGCGCAGCTCGTCGACCAGGGCCTGCTGGAGCTCGCGTACGCTCTGGTAGCGCTGGTCGGGGTCTTTCTGCAGCGCGCGCATCACGATCGCGCTGAGAGCGCGGGGAATACCGAGATCCGGGAAGCGGTGGGCGGGTGCTTCGGGCGCCTCGGTCAGGTGCTTGGTCAAGATGCCCATCGGCGTTGCCGAGTCGAAGACCGGTTGCCCCGTCAGGCAGACGTACATCAGGGCTCCCAGCGAGTACACGTCGCTGCGCGGATCCACCGGTTCGCCGCGGATCTGTTCCGGCGACATGTAGAACGGTGTGCCTACGATCGCGCCGCGCGTGGTCACTTCGCCGAGCTCCTTGGATTCCCTGAGCTTGGCCAGACCGAAGTCGAGCACCTTGACCACATCGTCGCCCGCCTGGCCCTTGATGATGATGATGTTCTCGGGCTTCAGGTCGCGATGCACGATGTCGTGATCGTGCGCCTCGGCCAGCGAGCTGCAGATCTGGATCACGATGCGGGAGGTGCGCGACGGGCCGAGCGGTCCCCCGCGACGCACGATGCGCCCCAGGTCGTTGCCGCGCAGCAGCTCCATGGCCAGATAGGTCATGCCTTCCGAGCTGCCGAAATCGAACACCTGGACGGTGTTCGGATGCGAGAGCTTGCTCGCCATCAGCGCTTCGCGCTTGAAGCGCGCGACCAACTCCGTATTGCGGCCGAGTTCGCCCGTCAGGATCTTCAGCGCCATCAGCTTGCCGATGCGCGCGTGCTCGACCTTGTAGACGACGCCCATGCCGCCACGACCCAGTGGTTCGATGATGCGATACCGGTCGGCAATGACGACGCCGATCAGCGGATCGGCCAGGTGCGCCGGATCCTCGCTTGGCGTGTCGCCAGCCAGGGTAGCGGCTCCCACCAGGCTCACCATGCTGTCCGCGCCGCCCGGCGGTGCCGGGTCGTCTTCGCCGGCGCCGGTATCAAGCCGGATGCCGCACTGGCTGCAGAAACGTGCGTCATCCAGGTTCCTGGCGCGGCAGGCTGGGCACACCTGCAGCTCGGCGGCCGACTCGGTCACGGCGGGGATCCCTTCAAGTAGAACTCGACGGCGACCTCGGGGATCGTGTTGCCCTGGCGCGGGCCATCGACCGCATGCGTGACGTGGCCGTAGGCAGTGATGCGGTCGCCCTTGCCGAGATGTGCGCTCTGCCCGTAGACCAGTCGCGCCAGACACGGGCTGTGCCGGCAGCCCCCGGACACGTCGAACAGCACGAAGCTCTGGTGGTGATCCACGCGTGACTCGACCACCTTGCCCGACAGCGCTACCGCCCGGCCCTTCTTCGAGTCGATATCGCTCGAGATGTCGGTGTAGCTCTGCGTGGCTGTCTTGCGAAACTGCAGAGCTTCGTCGTGCAGGCTCGTCACGCGCTTGACGTGCAGGGGGAAAAGCCGCGGCGCGCGGTCCTTGGCGGACGCCCTGACGTTGATTGTGGTCTGCCCGACTGCCGAGACGTTCATCAGCTGGGCGAAGCTCCCCTGGGCATCGACCTTGATCGGCCGATCGCCGATACGGACCGTGCCACCCTTCACGGTGTGGCCGGCAAGCATGAAAGTCTGCGCATCCGTTACGATGCGTGGACCGGGCGCATCGATCACCAGAGGTACGATTCCGAGCTGGAACTTGATCTCGCCTTGATCGGGCTTGTCCGCCCCGGGCGGCGTCACGCTGTAGGCGACCCTGCGTTCCAGGGGTTGGACGCTTGCGGCCCCTCCCGACAGCTCTTTCGTGACGTCCACGTCATAGTGGGCGCTGCCGTCCGGAGCGAGCTCCAGCGGCTTTCCTTCCACGCTCACCTTCGAGCCCTTCTGGGCCTGCACATCCACCCTGAGCTGCGGCGGGCTGCCGGACAGCGGCGCGAGGTCGCCGCGCACGCGGTAGTCGACCGGGACGGTCAGCTCCACCGTGGTGGTGCGTTCCTCGCCGGGCTTCGTCAGCCCGATCTGCAGATCGTTGTCGCCCATCACGAGCGGATGTTCGACCGGAACTACGGCGTGTCCGCTCTTGAATGTCGCGCTCGCCTTGCCCAGGGCGGCTTGTGTGCCGTCGGGACACTGCGGACAGCCGAGCTCGAGCTGCTCCCGGCTGTGTTGATCGAGCGTGACCTTGGCCGACAGCGGTCCGCTGCTCTTCCAGAGCAGGGCAACCACGGCGACGCCGGCGAGCAGGAGGACGAAACCACCGATCGCCAGCACGGCCACCAGCGGCAGCCGGCGGGGTTTGTGTCCCTGCAGGACCGACAGCTCCTCCCGCGTCGGGGCGGCGCCGGCTTGACCCGCTGCGGGCGCCGCTGGGTTCCACTCTGGCGCTGCAGGTGCCGCCGGGCTCCATTTTGGTGCTGCCTCCGGCTTGCGTGAGGTCGGGTCGAGCGGGGCGATGCCGGGATGAGCGATGCCGAGCATCGTCTTCTGTTGTGACGCCAGCGGCGTCGAGGCCGGTTGCGCCGAGGGCGGTGCAGCCGGGGGCGCGCTGCAGCGGGCGGCGCCGGTTGCGCCGAGGGCGGTGCAGCGGGGGGCCACTGGCCCGGCTGCTGCGGCGCGATGCCGAGCATCGTCTTCTGCTGCACGGCCGCCGGGGATCCGGCCGCGCCACCCTGCGGCGGGCTGGCTGGCGCAGCCGGCGCGGAAGCCGGCGCCGGCATGGGCGCGATGCCGAGCATGGTGCGCTGCAACCCGCCCTGCGGCTGCGGCTGCGCCTGTGCGGGTTCTTGTTGGGCCGGCGGGCTGCCACCCGGAGCAGGCATGCCGAGCATCGTCTTGTGCAGCGGGTTGCCGGTCGCGCTGCCCTGGAACTGGCCCGTCGGGTCTTCGCCTGGCCAGGTCGGTGGAGTGGCGGCGGCAGGTGTGGAGCCAGCCCCGGGCTGACCGGGCTGGCCGGGTGGGCCGTCGGGCCAGGTGGGTGAGACACCGCTGGCTGGCGGTGCCGTCGCGCCCATGCCGAGCATGGTCTTGTGGGCATCCGCCGCCGGTGCGGCGGGCGCGGCCGGCGCGGCGGCCTGGAGCGGGCTGCCGCACGCCGAGCAGACCGCTTGCGCGGGCGGATTGTCAGTTCCGCAGCGCGGGCAGAAGGCCATCGCGGCCACTATACATCCGCTCGGCTGGCCTTGCTGGCGCGCCAGACCCGGCATCGTTTCCCGGCTCACGGGCCGTTCGCCCGGCCCCCGCTCTGCAAGGTCTTTGTCCGTTGGACCGAGCCTCCGATATGAGGAAGGGACAAGGGCATGCTGGCAAAACGCATCATCCCCTGCCTCGACGTGAGGGATGGCCGTGTCGTCAAGGGCGTCAACTTCGTCGACATCCGGGACGCCGGTGATCCGGTAGAAGTGGCACGTCGCTACGACGCCGACGGCGCCGACGAGATCACTTTTCTGGACATCACCGCTTCGAACGAAGCGCGCGGGGCGCTGCTGGACGTGGTCGAGCGCACGGCCGACGTGGTCTTCACCCCGCTGACGGTGGGGGGCGGGGTGCGCTCGCCCGCCGACGTGCGGGCGCTGCTTCATGCCGGCGCGGACAAGGTGAGCATCAACACGGCAGCTATCGCGCACCCCGATCTAATCGCCGACATCGCAGGCGCCTGGGGCTCGCAGGCGCTGGTGGTCGCGGTGGACGCGAAGCGGCGCGCCGGCGGCAGGCTGGGAAGTGTTCACCCACGGTGGACGCCGGGCTACGGGGCTCGACGCGGTCGAGTGGTGCGTGCGGGCGGCCGAGCTCGGCGCCGGCGAGCTCCTGCTCACAAGCATGGATCGGGACGGCACCCTCTCCGGTTACGACCTCGAGCTCTCGAGAGCCGTCGTCGACGCGGTTCCCGTGCCGGTGATTGCGTCGGGCGGCGTAGGGACGCTCGAACATCTCCGGCAGGGTCTGTGTGAAGGCGGTGCGGACGCCGCGCTCGCCGCCTCCATCTTCCACGACGGGACGTACACGATCGGCGACGCCAAGCGCTATCTGGAAGCCGCTGACGTGCTGGTACGCCGCGAGGAGAGGGCGGCATGATGGGAGTGGGCGACTGCACACGTGGAGGCAAGGCATGAGCGTTACGCTGCTGGAGGTGATGGCTGCGGCCCAGGCGCGGCGCGCGCCGCTGGTCGCCGAGCTCGCCGGATACCTGGTGCTGGGCGCTGCGGATCAGAGCGCCGGGGCGCCGCGACGGATACGCGCCGCCGACGTGGTGTTGGCGGAAGACGGCGCGGTGCGCGTGGTCGGTGCCGGCAATGCCTGCGCTTCCGATGCGGCGCGAGGAGTCGCTGCGCAGCCTGCTCGGAGAGTTGATGCAGGTTGCGAGCTCCGCGACGCCGGCGCTGTTCCGCACCACGCAACGATCGGCAGGTGCAGGCGTCGATGCCCTGATCGGCGAGCTGGAAACGGCGCTGATTCCCGTAAACCGCGCGGCGGCGCGGCGTGCGTTGTCGCGTCTGCACCGCGAGACGGCGCGTGCTCTCGAGTCGGGATACGTCGACGCACCCGCATTCGAAGCCCAGCGGTCCGAGGCGCCGTCTGCCGCGCTCGCGGCGCAGGAGGCGGTGCCACCGGAACACGTCGATCCCGGTTGTCAGGAGTCGCTGCCAGGGTTCGAGCCGGTCGCCGCGCCGGAGCCGGTCGAGCCGGAGCCGGAGCCCGAGGAGTGGAGCGTGCCGCTCGAGATGCTGCAGGCGAGCCCGGAGGCTCCCGACGTGCAGCTTCCCCTGGGAGTGCCGGAGCCCGTCGCGGAGTCCCGCGACGACGAGACGGCCCCCGAGACCATCGTGGCGCGGACCCGTGGGGTCGCCGAACGGTCGGATGAAGTCATCGAGCTCCCGTCGTGCGATCTCGAGGTCGTGCTGGAGCTGTCGCCGCCGGTAGCGGAGGTCGCGCTGGAGCCGTCCCCGCCGGAGGTCGTGCTGGAGCTGTCGCCGCCGGCAGCGGAGGTCGCGCCGGAACCGTCGCCGCCCGCCGTGCCACCCGTAGAGCAAACGCCTATGCTCGGCACGCTGTGCGCTCCGGAAATGGTGCGTGATCCGGTGGATAGCGAGGACCCCGACGTCACCGACCGCGCACCTCCCGTATTCGAACCCGAGGAGACCCGTCCGCTCGAGCTGGACGCCGAGCTGACCCGCGTTGCGCCACCGGTGGGCCCGTCGCCGTCGGCCGCGGACGAAGACTACGAGGAGATAGAGTGGATCGAGGTGGAGCCGAGCGTGGAGCCGCCGCTCTGCCGCGACCCCGAGCCCTTCGGCATCGCGCCCTCGGCTGATCCACCCGGTGTGGAGGCTCGTTGGAGACCCTCCGTTGTGGTGGTCGGCGGAGCTCCGACGGTCGACACGCATCCGGGCCCACCGCCGTGCGAGCCCGAACCCACGCCAGCGCCGTGCGAGCCGGAGCCCACTCCGCCGCCGCGCGTCCCGGGCGAGAAGCCGGCGCCGGCACCCGCCCGGTTCGCCCCCCGCCAGAGCGACGTCTCCGAGCTACTCGACAGCTTCAGCGTGGCCGGCACCCGCTCCGAAAGCGAGCTGAGGGGCGACCTGAAGCGGATCGCCGGGCTCGAGCCGACCCCGCCGCCCGCGGGGACCAGCAGCGTCGAGTAGCCTGGCGAAAGCCGGGCCGGGGGAGGTGATCCGCCGGCACGCGAGGCGCGTTGACGCCACGCACGGGTGTGCGATTCTCCTGCCATGCACGATCAGAACATGGCGATCCTCAAGGGGCTCGTAAGCGTCGCCTGGGCCGACGGCCACGTGGCTGATGAGGAGAAGGAAGTTATCGAAGCGCTCCTGCAGGCGTTCAACGCGACGCCCAGCGAGTCGCAGGAGGTCCGCCAGTACGCCGCCGAGCCGAAGCAGCTCGAGGACATCCCGTTGACCGACCTCAGCTTCGACGACCGGCGCGTGCTCCTGCAGCATGCCGTGCTCCTGACCTACATCGACGGCGAGCAGCACGAGACGGAAAAGGAGCTCATCGAGCGGCTCTGCCATCGGCTCAACATCCCGGCGGTAGAAGCGAAGAGCCTGATCACCGCTGCGGAGCAGCGCGCGAAGAGCTTCCTCAACCTGCAGGAGTAGGCAGGGGCGTTTCCCGGTTGGCTGCCCCGCTCTGCTGTGTCAGTCGGCCGCCCCGGTCTGCTGCTTCAGCCGGTCGATCTCCTTGAGCAGTGCGATCGGGCTGAACGGCTTGGTGTAGTAGGCGGTCGCTCCGGCTTCGCTTGCCCGCGCACGGGAATCGGCGTCGTCCAGAGCGCTGATGATCACCACCGGGACGGTCTTCGTGGCCGGATCCGCGCGCAGTCTCTTGCAGACCTCGAAGCCGTCGTACTGGCCGGGCAGCATCAGATCGAGGAGCACCAGATCCGGGGGCCGGGTCATGGCGACGTCGATCGCTTTGGTGCCGGAGGCCACTGCTTCCACGTCGTAGCCCCGGGCATGGACCAGAGCTTCGATCATGCGGCGGATCGAGTCCTGATCCTCGACGACAAGAATGCGCATGACGGAGGATAGTAACCCAGATCGGCTGCGCGTCGCTCGAAACCCGCAACCTGATCGACCGCGGTCAGCTCTGGAGCACGGTCCGGACCTCGGTGTGCCCGTCCGGGCTCTCCGCCAGGTGGAGCTCGGCGCCCAGGCGGGCCGCTACCACCTGGCCCGCCAGAAGGGCGATGCCAGCCGGGCGCCCCAGGGAGGCCGGGTCGACACGGTGGGTGAGCACGTTTCGACGGGATACCTCGGGGACCCGCGGCCCGCCGTCCCTCACGACCAGCTCTACGCCCGCCTCGCTGCCCGACAGCGCGATCCCCACCTGGCCGCCGTGCGGAGTCGCGGCGACGGCATGATCGAGCAGTGTGCGCAACAACAGCTCGAAACAGGCGCGCGGCAGCGGCAGCTCCAGCTTGTCCGGGGCTTCCACGGTCAGCTCGATTCCGTGGCGGGCGGCGAGTGTCGCTGCTTCAGCGACGGCGTCCCGCGTGACCCGGCACAGCTCTAGTCGGGTGGGGCGTTCATCGAGCGGGCATTCCGCGATCCGTGACAGCTCGCGCGAGAGCTCGAAAGCGGCGGTTACGCGCCGCGACAGCCGCTCCGCCAGCTTGGAGTCGTCGCCCAGTTCCTCGGCCGCAGTTGCCGCGTCGGCGCGCAATCCCTCCAGCATGTCGCGCAGCCCACCTGACAACGAGGCGGCGGTCGAGACCAGCAGCTCGAAGCGCTCGGTGCTGCTTTCGTGCGCTGCGCTGGCGGGCGGAGCACCCGCGAGATCGCCCGCCGAGAAGGCCGTGGCCAGCTCACGGGCATAGGCCTCGCCGAGCTGTTGGGCCTGCTGCAGCTCCTTGCGGAGCTCGACGACCTCGCGCTGATCGCTGGCACCGTCGGCCGGCAGAAGCACCGATTGCGTCCCGCCTTCCAACTCCAGCCGGCCGCCGTGTCGCGTCGCCATGCGGCTCAGCCAGCGCCGCTCGAGCTCCGCCGTCGCGGAGCTGTCGGGCCCGAGCTCCACGCTGATGCGCACCCACTGCTCCTGGCGCCGGATGTGCACTTCAGGAGAAGAGCTGGCGCTTGGGACCGCGGGGTTGCTGTTGGTCTGGCTGACCAGCACGTGCAGCATGCGCCGCAGCTCGGATTCCTCTCCGAACACCTCGGTGCCGGCGCCGGGCTCGATGGCGATGCGCGCCCCGGGCGCCAGGTCGTACAGCAGCGCGGCCAGATCGATGCGGCCGCGGCGCGCCGCCTTGCCCGCGCCGCTCTGCAGCTCGCTCAGCCTGCTGATGGCTTCGTCGAGCGTGTCCAGCGTTGTCTCGACCGGTTGGGAGGCAGTGATGCTGGGTCCGGGCTGCTTGAGCTGGCTCACGCCCTCGCGCAGCGCCTTGGCAGCGCCACGCGCCTCCTGCGCGAGCAGCCAGCTGAGCTCCTGCCGGGTAAGGCGTTCCTGCGACACGGCCGAGCATCATGCCATGCCTCCGCCGCTGCGGCTACGCGTGCTCGCGAGGCGGCAAAATGCCGCCGGGGCGGTGCCCGCAGTCGGGACGGCCGCCCGGTATCCGGGTGTTTCCGCCACAGAACTGTCGCCGCGGCCGGGGAGCCCGCTACGCTAGCCGTCATGAAGCGGGCCGTCCTGTTCGTGGTGGTGCTGCTGCTGGGCTGCAGCGGCTCGACGGCGCCGAGCCCGTTCGTTCGCGATGCGGGCGCATCCGACGCGGCCGACGCCGGACCGATCGGCGACGACTCGGGCGCGGATGCGTCGACCCTGGGTGGCCCGTGCCTGGACGACTCGCAGTGCGACGACGGGGTCGACTGCACGGTCGATCGTTGCGAAAAGACCCTGGGGCGCTGCCGCTCGACCCCCGACCCGTCCCTTTGCGACAACGGCGTGTACTGCGACGGCGTCGAGGTGTGCGATCCCAAGCTCGGCTGTATCGCCGGCGTGCCGGTAGCCTGCTCCGACGACAACACCTGTACGGTCGACCGCTGCGTCGAGTCCACCCAGAGCTGCGATCACACTCCACGCGACGCCGACGGGGACGGCGATCCGCCCTGGAACTGCCCCGGCGGCGGAGACTGCAACGACAACGATCCGCTGGTCAGCAGCAAGAGTCCGGAAGTCTGCGGCAACGGCATCGACGACAACTGCAACGGCCAGGTGGACGAGAAGCCCTGCAGCACGCCCGAGCACGACACCTGCGTCGATCCGCTCTTGATCAAGGCCTCCGGCAACTACTCGATGTCGCTGGTTGCCGCGGCGAGTGACTACTCTGCGAGTTGCGCCGGCGCGGGGACGACGTGGCGGGACGTTGTCGCGGCGATCGTCGTGCCGTCGGGGCCCGCCGTGGACGTGGACATCACTGCCACGACTCCCTCGGGGAACCTCGCGCTGGCATCGGCAGCGCAGTGCGGTGATCCTTCGGGCGAGATTGGCTGCGCTGCCAGCGTGACGGCCCCGGCGGGCGGCAGCATTGCGCGACTCAGGCTCCGTGCGCTTTCCAGCGGGAACTACCCGCTCTACGTCTTCGGCGACGGCCAGAACGACGTGCAGCTCGCCGTCGAGTTCATGTCGCCCGAGCCCAAGCCGACCAACGAGACCTGCGGCACGGCAGCCACGCTCACGCCCGGCGTGCACGAGCAGGTGCCGATCATCGACGCGGCCAAGGACGTGCCGAGCGATTGCGGCGGGGCGCTGGGCGAGCTGGTCTACAAGTTCACGCTGCCCGGCCCCCGGGACGTGCACCTGTACGCGAGCTCGCTCGACGGCTACGGCTCGCCGTCGTTGTCGCTGCGCGACGCGGCTTGCTCGGGCAAGACGGACGAGCTGACGTGTCGCGACGGCCCGGTGGTGGACCTGTACGAGCGGGGGCTGCCGGCGGGCGACTACTACGTGGCGGTGAGCGCGGACGCGCCCAGCGTGCTCGATCTGCTGCTCCAGCTGTCGCCGGCCACCTCGCCGCCGCCGGACGAGAGCTGTTCGGGCTCGCCGGCCCTCGCCCCGGGAACCACGATCGACGTGCCGCTCCTGGGGCATACGGACGACATCCAGCTCGGCTGCGTCAAAGGAGCGCCCGACGCCGCCTACACGCTCGATCTCGCCCAGAAGTCCGACGTGCTGCTCGTCGAGCGCATCTCGAACGGCGACACGGGTGGCGTGGGGCTGGACAAGGCGCCGTGCGGCGAGGGCGACGTGCTCTCGTGCGGGACCTCCGGTTCCAGCCCGAATCGAGCGGCGGCCTACGGCGTTGTCCCCGGCAGCTACCGCGCGGTGGTCGAGGCCGTCGGTTCCACGCCGACCCAGCTCACGGCCTTCACGCGGCCAGCGACGCCCCCGGTGTTCGTGGCGTTCTCGGACACCTGTGCCGACGCCGTGGAGATCCCGCCTGCGGGCGGGCGCTTCCAGGGAACGACGGCCAACGCCAGCGCGGACTACGACGTAGGCTGCGACCTGGGGGCCCAGCCTCCCGGCGGCGCGCCCGATCAGATGCTGCACCTGTCGCTTTCGAAGAAGCAGCGCGTCGTGTTCGACATGAAGGGCAGCAGCTACAACACGCTGCTCGACGTGCGGCGCGGTCCGTCGTGTCCAGGTCAGGAGGTCGCCCTGGCGTGCGCGGCGGGCTACGTCGCCGACCGCAGCTACCTCGATCTGACGCTCGACGCCGGCGACTACTACGTCCAGATCGACGGCTACGCTGGCGCTTCAGGTTCCTGGTCGCTGGACGTGTACACGGCCGACCCCTGACGCATCTACTCGATATTGCTGCGCCTTGTCCGACGTGCACGGATGGCCGTGCGGAGTGGCGCCGGGGGCTGCTATCCTCACGGCCGTGCGGACGATGGGGGCCAGGGGTCTTGTGTTTCGAGTGTCGGTCTGTGCCGCACTGCTGGGCGCGACCGCGTCGGCGCACGCGGACCTGGGCAGTGCGCGGCTGATCGAATCGGCGCGGCGTCCGACAGCGGCGCGCGGGGCGTTGCTCCACTCACAGCGGCACGCCCGTCGCGATGGGCTGACGCGGTCGGAACGGCGCAGGCTGCTGATGGGCGACACGGTCGCACACCCGGTGGCGTTCGAGCGTCGCGCCGCGCACTACGTGGGCGGCGTGTCGTATCAGCTGGTGCGCGCATCGCCGCGCGCCGTGCTTTCCGCGCTCGAGGATCCGAGGCAACTGCCGTTCATGCTGCCGCACACCCGGAGTGCGCGCCGACTGGGTCGCACCGGGCGCGACGTGCGTATCGAGCTCACGCAGGGCAACGGCCTGGTCAGCGCCACCTACACGGTGCGGGCGCGCCGGGTCGAGGGACGGCGCGAGCTCAGGTTCTGGTTGGATCGGAGCCGCCCGCACGGCATCGAGGACGTGTGGGGCTATTTCCGCGTGCAGGCGTTCGACGGCGCGCGCAGCCTGGTCACGGTGGCGGTGGCGCTGGACCTGGGGCCGGGGCTGGCGCGGATCCTGTTCGAAGGGCGCATCCAGAATGCGATCCTGGGCACGCCCGCGCGTATCCGCGACTTCATCGAGCCCCGGGCATTGGCTTTTTCCGGCTGATCCGCCGGGGTCGTAACAGGGGCCCGGTTGTTGTAAGGAAAGGGCCATGTTGCCGCGCATCGGCGCGATCACGCTCAATACCTACCGTGAGGCGGTCCGCGCGCGCGTCCTGCACGGGCTCTTCGCTCTCGCGCTGGGAACGCTCGGCTACGCGCTCGTCGTCGGCGCGTTCGCGGTCCGCAACACCATGCGGGCGGTCAGCGACATCGGTTCGGGGTCGATCTCGATCTACGGCATCATCGTGGCCGTCGTGCTGGGTGCGACGTCGCTCTACCGCGAGCTCGAGCTGAAGACGGTCTTCCCGATCCTGGCGCGGCCGATCGGTCGTGGGGAGTATCTGACCGGCAAGTACGTGGGCACCCTGGTCACGCTGGCGGTGTTCATCGCCGCCAACTCGGCTGCGCTTCTCCTGGCGCTGGGCGTGCTGTCGGGTCGTTCACTCGCGATGACGCTCGGCGTGGGGCTGGGCAGCATCGGGCTGGTGGTGCTCGTCGGCTGGCGCGCACCTCGCTGGCGAAGCTATCTGCCGATCCCCTGGGCGGTCGCGCTGTCGCTCGTGGCGTGGTGGCTGGCGCAGGGCGCGCCGGACGATCGGCGCGTTGTGCTCGGCTCGGCGCTGCTCACGCTGTGCGAGGTGGGTATCGTCGCGGCGATCGCCACGCTCTTCTCGTCGTTCTCGTCGCCGTTCCTCACGGCCGTGTTGACCTTCAGCGTGTTTCTCGTCGGGCGTTCGGCCGACACGTTGGCGCATCTGCCACCGCGTGTCTTCGGACACGCCATCCAGCACATGGGGGTGGTGCTCGCCAAGGTGGTGCCGAACCTGATGCTGTACGTGCCGCCGCGGCCGCTGCTCACCGGCGCCGCATCGGGCCCGTCGCTCGGTCACTATGTGGCGCTCGCCGCTGGGCAGGCGCTGGCCTGGAGCGTGGGGCTCCTGGCGGTAGCCAGCCTGATCTTCCGGCGTCGCGACTTCCTATGACCGTGGGGCGGTGGCTCAGAGGCATCGCGCTGGGGATGATGCTGTTCGTTCTGGCCGTGGCGGTGCTGACTGCGCGTGCCGTGATCGACGGCAATCGCGAGATGCAGATGAGCGATGTGGCGTTTGATCGCGGCGACCTCAGGGTGGCCATCGATCATGCGCGGCGCGCGGCCGTGCTGTACGCGCCGGGTGCGCCGCACGTCGCCCAGGCCTACGCGCGGCTGGATGCCATCGCGCTGGGCGCCGAGGCGGCGGGGCAGCAGGAAACCGCGCGCATGGCTTGGCGCGCGGTGCGCGGAGCCGCTCTCGAGACGCGGCACGTCTGGATCCCGGAGCGCGCCGAGCTCGGACGCGCGAACCAGAACCTGGCACGTCTGGAGGCCGTGTCCTCGGGCGCATCGAGCGCGCGCGCCGCTCGGCTGGCGAGGAAGCGCGCGCTGGCCGAGCTAGAGCGGGACAGCGCGCCGGCCGCGGTCTGGGTGATGTTGCTGTCGCTGGGCTTCCTGTTGTCGCTCGGCGGACTTTGGCTGGTGGCGTTGCGCGGCGTGACGCGCGATGGGAGGTTGGTGCTGACCCAGGCGCGGCTGGGGCTGATCCTGACCCTCGTCGGTGCAGCTTGTTGGACCTTGGCGGTGTGGAGGGCGTAGAACGGATCCGTGGGCGGTACGACTTCCGAAGAGGACGGTCTGGACCGAAGCATCGAGCGCTTCGCGGACTATCTCGCAAGCGAGAAGCGGGCGTCGCCGAACACCGTCCTGGCATACCGCCGCGACCTCGCGCAGCTCGCGGAGTTCCTGCGCGGGCGGCTGTCGCGATCCGTCGAGCTCGCGGACGTGAACAAGCTGCTCCTGAGGGCGTGGCTCGGCGAGCTTTCGCGGACCCGCTCGGCGAGCAGCATCGCTCGCAAGCTTGCGGCGGTGCGGGCGTTCTACGCCGATCTCGAACGCCGCGGCGCGGTGCGCGAAAATCCCGCCTCGCTGCTCGCCAGTCCGAAAGTACGTCGCAAGCTGCCCACCTTCCTGGGCGTGGACGCCGCAGCGCAGGTCATGAGCGCTCCGGCGGAGCAGCCGGACCGGCGCGAGCCCGAGCAGCTGCGCGATATCGTGATCCTGGAGCTGCTCTACGGCTCGGGATTGCGCGTGAGCGAGCTCGCCGGTCTCGACCTGGAATCGGTCGACGCGGCCCAGGCGGAGCTCCGGGTCCTCGGCAAGGGCAACAAGGAGCGCATCGTCCCGCTCGGCGGCAAGGCGCTCGAGGCGCTGGCCGCCTACCTGCCGCGCCGCGCCGAGCTCCGCCATCCGAAGACGGGTGCCCAGGATCCCGCGGCGCTGCTGCTCGGACGCCGCGGCCGGCGCCTCGGCGTGCGCTGGGTCCAGCAGCTGGTGCGTCGCTACGGCGCCCTGGGCTCGGGCCGACCCGATCTGCATCCGCATGCGCTCCGCCATTCCTGCGCCACGCACATGCTCGAAGGCGGGGCGGATCTGCGCGCCATCCAGGAGATGCTCGGTCACAGCAGTCTGTCGACCACCCAGCGCTACACGCATCTGTCGCTCGATCAGCTGGTGCGCGTCTACGATCAGGCGCACCCGCTCGCGCGCGGCGGCAGACGCTAGGCCGTTTTCTTCCCGCCGGCCCGCCCCTGCGATCCGGGTTGCCGAGCTGCCTGCGCTCGGATAGCTTACCGTTCGACACGATGCGTTATTTCGTCACCCTGGACGGTCAGGAGCACATCATCGACGTTGCGGAGCTGCCGGGCGGCGGCTATCGGGTCGGCGTCATCGGAGATGCGGAAGGCGCGCCGGTCGAGGCCCTCGACGCCGATGTGGTCGCGCGCGACAGTCTGCTCAGTGTCCGCCTGGGTGGGCGCGTGCTCGATCTCGTGGTCGACGGCGAGTTGCCGGAGCTCGATGTGTACGCCAGCGGGCACCGCGCCACGGTGCAGGTAGAGAGCGCGCGCATGCGCGCCACGGCGTCCGTCCGCGGGAAGAAGGCTGGGGCCGGCGAAGGCGTCGTGGTCTCGCCCATGCCCGGCAAGGTGGTCAAGCTGCTGGTTCACGAAGGCGACGAGGTCAGCGAGGGGACGCCGCTGGTGGTGGTCGAAGCGATGAAGATGGAGAACGAACTGGTCTCCGAGCGCGCCGGCGTCGTGCAGAAAGTGTTCGTCGAGACGGGTGATGCCGTCGAGGGCGGCGCCCGTTTGATCGCGGTCGGGTGATGCCCCGGCGCCTGCCGCTCGCTCACCTGCCGACGCCGCTCTGGCAAAGCGACGCGCTCGACCGGCTGGTGGGCGCCGAGCTGTGGGTCAAGCGCGACGACATGAGTGCCGGGGCCGAGGCCGGCAACAAGATCCGCAAGCTCGAGTTCCTGCTGGCCGACGCGCTGTCCCGCGGAGCCAGGACGGTGCTGACCTGCGGCGGGGTGCAGTCGAACCACGCGCGCGCCACTGCGCTCTCAACGGTCGGGCTCGGGATGCGCCCGCTCTTGTTCCTGCGCACGCCGGACCCCTCGGCGGCGCCCCCGCCCGTCGGCAACCTGATGCTGGATCGGCTGGCGGGCGCGGAAATCCGCTTCATTACTCCAGAGCAGTACAGGGAACGCGATGCGCTGATGGCAGACGCAGCGGCCAAGCTCGAGCGCGACGGACAGCAGCCGTACGTGATCCCCGAAGGCGGCTCGAACGGCATTGGAGCACACGGCTACCTGGAGGCCATGCGCGAGATCCGCGGCCAGCTCGATCTCGGCCTGGGCGGCGGGCCGTCGGGCTTCGACGCGGTCGTCCACGCATGCGGCTCCGGCGGCACCGCCGCCGGCATCGTGCTCGGGGCGCAGCGCTTCGACGTTGCCCCCGTCGTGCACGCCATCGCTGTGTGCGACGATCGCCCCTACTTCGAGTCCGTCATCGGGCGGATCGTGCTGGAGGCCGTCGGGCGCGGCGCGGACGGCGACGCCCTCGCCGAGCTGGTCGTGCACGACGCGTTCAAGGGCCCGGCCTACGCTGTCGCCAGCGACGAGCAGCGCGCCTTCATCGTCGAGGTTGCCCGTCGGACCGGCCTGGTGCTCGACCCAGTGTATTCCGGCAAGGCGCTGTTCGGTCTGTCGCGGATGCAGGACAAGCCGCGGCGGGTCCTGTTCATCCACACGGGCGGGCTGCCCGGTCTGCTTGCGCAGTCCGACCTGCCGTGGTTCGAGGAGTAGGGCGACCTAGCTCTGGAGCTTCGCTGTGACCTCGCGGACCCAGGCGTCGTGCTCGCCGTTGGCGGACCAGGACGCCACGATCTCGACGATGCTGAGCAGGCGGGCCGCGTTGTCGCGCCCGACCTGTTGACGCTTGGCGTGGATCATCGCCAGCAGGCGATCCACGGACATGCGGATCATCTGGGCCAGCGCGGCGGGGTCCTCTGCAACCTGCGCATTGACGACGAGCGATTCGAGCACCTCGATCGAGCTGAACTGTGGCTCGGTGCTGATTTCCGACTGCGGGCGCGGCGCGGTCTGCTCGATGATCTCGATACCGGGCGCGACCGGCGAGAAGTCCGCCGACTCGCTGGCAGCGACCTTCAGCATCGTGTCGCCGAGCGCGATCACGTCGCCGGAGCGCAGCGGGGAGGTGTGGGCCAGCCGCTCGCCATTGACGAACGTGCCATTGCTGCTGCGCAGATCGGTGATCGACAGCGCACCGTTTTCGATGGACAGCCGCGCGTGCGCTCGAGACACCGACGGATCGTCCAGCGAGAACGCGCAATCCTCGCCGCGGCCCACCACTGTCACGCCTTCATGCAAACGGTAGCGACTACCCTGGTATTCGACCCAGTACCTGCGCACGACAGAAAAGGGTACCGGCCTTTTCCCGTGAGAACAAGCCGCCACTCGCCGGGGCGGACTACTTCGGGATCGGTTTCACGTAGACGCCCCGCAGCCTCCGGCGGAACGCCTTGAAGCGCCCGACAACGCGCTTTTCCAGGTCCTGGTCGTCGAGCAGATCCTTCTTTTCGCCAGGATCCTGGGCGAGGTTGTACAGGCCCATCGGGCGACCGCGCGATGCGATCAGTTTCAGGTCGTTCTCGATGAAAGCCTGGCGCTCGCCATTGTGCGGCCCAGCCGGCATGTCGACGAAAACAATCCGCTTTTCCGGCTTGTACCCCGGCGGCATCATGATGTCGGGGAGCAGCGACTGACCGCTGACGAAATCGAAGCTGCCCTTGGGCGCCTCCGCTGCGTCGGGTGGGAGCGGCTGGCGGAACAGCTGCAGGATCGTCGGGACCAGATCGATCGCGCTCCGCCGTATCTTGATGTGGTGTGGCTTCGCGCCCGGCACGTAGAAGATGAACGGGACGCGCACCAGCTCGTCCCATACCTCGAATCCGTGGCGGATCAGTCCGTGCTCGCCGAATGCCTCGCCGTGATCGGCCGTGATGATGATCGCGGTGTGCTTGCCGAACGGGCTGTGCTGGATGAAGTCGATGAGGCGGCCGACGTGCTTGTCGGTGAACGCGACCTCGCTGTCGTATAGATCCCGGCTGCTGGACCCGAAATCGAACTCCTTGTGGAGGACGTACTCGGCGTGGGGGTCGAGATAGTGCACCCACAGGTAGAACGGCTTGTCGGTGTTTTCCGGCTTGGAGAGCTGGGCGATGGCTGCGTCGCTCAGCTTGTCGCTGTTGACCGTGCGGTCGCCCTCTGCCTGTAGCACCTTGGGCAGGGCGCTCAGATCCGTGACATCGAAGCCGCGACCGATGCCGGTGTTCTTCTCGAAATACCAGTGGCCCTGGACGCTGATGGTGCGGATGCCCGCCTTCTGTAGTCGTTCCTGTACGAAGGTGTCCCGCGTGCTGTAGTGGTTGAAGTGGGACCATCCGCGGTGCGTCTCGCTCGGGTACTTGCCGATGAGTAGCGGGCCGACGCTCTTGCCGGTGTAGGAGGCCAGCGAGTAGGCCCTCTCGTAGACGGTGCTCTGCTTTGCCAGGCGGTCGATATTGGGCGAGACCGGGTGCGGGTTGCCCATGAATCCGAGGTCGTAGCGCAGCGTGTCGATCGTGATCAGCACCACGTCCATCTTCTTCGGCAGGTGCTGGTCGATCCACTCTTTCGCAGTCTTCGGTTCGGGCTTTGCCGGCGCTTCGAGCTTGACCGGCTTGTCGTCCGCGCCGGAGCAGTCCTCGTCGATGCCGTTGCCGGGGATGTCGTCCGCGCCGGGGTGGATGTGCGCGTCGTGGTCGTTGCAGTCGCCGCCGCCGAACCAGCGGCTGGCTCCGTCGTGGTCGCGATCGCCGAGCTTGCGGAGCGGGCCGAGCGCGAGCTTGCCGAGCGGCGCGCCGCGCTCCAGCGCCAGGGACACGTGGCGCGGCTCGAGCGCGCTGGTCGCGCTCCGCCAGGTGAAAACGAGCGGCAGCAGGCCGACGACCAACAGCGCCGCCACCGGCATGCGGCGCAGGACCGGGGGCAGGAGATACGCCCCGGCGGCTATCACGAAGAGCAGGGCGGGGGCGCGCAGATCGAGCTCCGGACGCTTCAGCACGCCGAAAATGGAAAGCACGCCGCCGGTTCCGCTGGTGGTTCCCGTCCAGACCGCATAGCCGAACAGCAGCACTGCGATGGCGAGCCCGACGCCGCCTGTTGCGATCGGGTTCGGCGGCGATTTGCGCCACAGCTCTGCCAGCAGCCGCGCGCCGCCGAGCGCGAGCAGGGCGAACAACAGGGCGAGCGCGACCGCGGCCAGCCCCAGCGCCGCGCCGGCGACCCGGGGCGAGGCGGGCGACGAAAGCAGCCCGAGCGCAACCTGCAACGTCACGATAGTCCACAGCACCACGAAGATGGCCGACAGCGGCAGCAGTCCGGCCAGCTGGGCCCGGGCGTCGGCATCGGCTGGCGCGAGGGCGCGGCCCAGGTCGCGTGGCGTCGGCGCGGCGGCCGGGTGGAGGTACAGCGAGAGCGCGCCGATGCCGATGCCGCCGGCGACCGCGACCGGGGCGATCAAGCCGAGGTCGGCGGTGAAGAGCGCGCCGAACGCCGGCGGCTGCGACGCGATGGCCCGTGACCATCGAGCGTCGAGCGCCGCTGCGACCAGCGCCAACAGCGATGCGCCGGCCAGCGAGGCCGATAGGCGCGAAAGCGCCACGCGGAGCCAGCGCCGCGGGACCGCGGCGGCTGCCGTCTCGAGCGCCGCTGCCTCGTCGACTGTTTCCGTCTCGACCGACTCGCTGGTGGTCTTGCCGCTCACGGGTGCGCGAGCGTAGTCGAGTGCGGGTCGCCCCGCTACCCGGCGACGTCCCGAACACCTATGGCATCTGCACGAACGGGCAGCCGCCCTTGCCGATCGGTCGGCCGAGGCACTCGTGGCTGGACGGGTGGGAGAGGTAGTACACGTCCGCTCCGCCGCTACGGAAGAAGTGCCCGATCAGGTTGATCATGTACGCCCCGGACTGCCAGTTCTGGCACGGATCGTTGTTGTTGAAGCCGTGAACGCCACGCGGCTCGATGTAGGCCATGAGCTGTGCCTCGACGCGCTTGTCGGCGGTCCACGCGCCCTTGTCCGGGCTGTACGGCTCGCCCTCGAGTCGCGGCGCCCAGACTGCGGCCACGTCGGCGGCCGTGGCGACCGGCCGGGCGATGCGCGCCAGCCTGAGCGGCTCCTGCGCCTGCTCCTCGCCGTAGAGCGATGCGCCCTCGTCGATCACGTCAACGTCGTAGAGCGCCTGCGCGCAGTCGTCTTCGCTGACAGCATCGGCAACGCAGCGGCCGCTTTCGCAGTGCTGGTGCGAGAGGCACGCCGAGGTGTCGGTCGCGGTGCAGTTCGGATGGCAGGTGATGTCGTCCTTGGTCAGCGGCACCATGTTCTGCTGGCAGGAAGCGAGATCCTTCGGAGGATGGCGCCTCAGGCGCGCCATGCCCTCCATCACTCCCTGGTCGACGAGCACGCGGTTGGGCGTCTTGCCGCCGAGCTTGTCGTACAGCGCCTGCGGCGTCGCATAGTCGGCGTACTCGGGGTACTTCTCGGCGGCGCCGGGTACCATGAACGGCACGGCCCCCGCCGCGCGCCCGAGCGCAATGCCCGAGTTGAGCGGCACGTTCATGTCGCCGACCGTGACGATGTTCATCACACCGGTGGGCGGCTGCACCTTGCCGAACGGGTCGAGCATCGGCTTGAGCGCGTAGTACGGTGCATAGTTGATGGGGTCGCCCGGGTCGACGATGTTCGACGCCAGGGCCATGAACCGCCTCAGGGTCGGCGTCTGGCGGATGTAGCCGAAGCCCTCGACCAGCGCCCTGAGCGTCTTGCCGGCACCGACGTAGGTGTTCTGGAACTTGTGGCAGCCGCCGTCGGTCGTGCACACGGGTTGATCGCTCTGTCCGGTGGGATCGGGCGCGCCGTTCGCCACTGTGCCGGGGCCCCACTGGTTGATGAGTGCGATGCGCTTGCCCTGGCTAGCATCGACGTTGCAGCCGTGGTCACCGTAGCGGTCGACGATGTCCGGGTGATCCCAGATCTGCACTTCCAGCTTGTCGCCCACGTTGGTCGGGATGCCGATGCGGAAGATGCCGTCCTTGTCCATGCGCGCGCAGCGCACCTCGCCGCTGCGCCCGTTGGTGACGAGGACCGTGCCGCCCTGGGGCACGCCGGCGCCGCCGGTGTTCGCGGCCGGGTCGAAACAGCTGAACTCCACCTCGGCCGTGCTGTTCACGTCGATCATGATGAAGCGCAGCGAGATCTCGTTCTGCTTGCAGGCCGTGCTCGGATGGTTGCCGGAGCTGTCGTAGTACTGGCTGGCGGGCACACCGACCACCAGCGGGCCGAAGTTCCTGAGATAGATGCCCTCGAAGGCTCCGCCCTGGACGGTGCGCGCCCCAACGTCGAGCAGGCCGCCGGAGCCCGAAGTGGGAGCGGCAGCGATCACCTTGGGATCCAGCGCGGCGACGAGTGGCGCCAGGATGCCGCCGAGCGACTCGCCCCAGGCGTAGAACTGGTTGTCCGGTCCGCCCACGTCGGGGGTGCCGTCGCCGTCCCAGTCACCGGCGATGGTCTTCGCCTTCGGGTCTTCGGCCGACTGCATCGTGTCCAGTCTCTTGCCGTCGTAGCTCTCGAAGATGCGGAACATCTGCAGCAGGTCGACGGCGCTCTGGCGCACGACGTCGCGGGTGTGGAACAGGTAGCTCGTCCAGTAGTCGCCGCCGGAGTCGGCAATGCCGTCGCCGTTCAGGTCGCGGTAGCGCCCCTCCAGAAATGCGCTGGAGAACGGCCCTTCGCAGGCGCCCTTGAACAGGGCCCGCGCGAGCTGCTTGTCGGTCTCATCGAGATCCAGCCCGTGGAACACGGCGTTCATGCCCACGGTGGCGATGCCCTGCTCCGCCTCCGACCCGGCGAAACCGAGCGCCTCGACCATGGAGCTTGTATAGCCGTGGCCGTAGTACGCGACGGGGAACGGCTGCTTGTACTGCTTGGTCTCCTTGGGCACGGCGATCAAGAACTGCACCGTGTCCGAATACTGCTTGCCCTGGCCGGTCGTGTAGTCGAGGTCGAACGACGCCGTCGGGTCCGTGCCCTTGGGCCCGCCCGTGATGAAGAACGGGCTCTTGAAGTTTCCGATCGCGAAGTGATCGATGGCGTTGAAGGTCTTGAGCAGCCAATCGAGCGAGGGACCGTCGATGCCGAAGCCCTGCGAGGCCAGGCTCTTCAGCGTGCTGCGGATCGAATCGGCCTTGACGATGCGCCAGTAGTTCACCTTGTCCTTGCACTCGGGCGAGTCCCGCCAGCCCGGCGGATCCTGGGCTCCGGCGGCCAGCGCTTCGTCGTCGACTTTCCCGACCGCGCGCCGGATGTCGGCGTGGGCGGGGAACTGCTTCGACAGGTGCGCGAACGGTCCCTTGCCGTACAGGCCATCGCGCAGCAGATGCAGATCCTCCTGCACGGGCTGGGTGGTGAACGTCCAGGCGAACGCCACGTGCTCTAGTCCCGTGCCGGCGATGTCGCCGAAGTACGGGTCGTCGGGCTTCGACAGAATCGACTGGAGCTTCTCGATGCCCTTTTCCTGCGCCGGGTAGTAGACGAAGTCGAACGGTGAACGCACCGGGTTTCCGTCCGGATCGACCACCCGATCGGTGACCACGACGGCGTATTTCGTCTCCTCGTCGAGCGGCACCAGCGGCCGCATGATGAGCGTGTCTGTTTCCCGCTCGTACCAGGTGAGCAGGTTGTTGGCGATGCAGCGGTCGCGGTCGAGCTCGTCCGCGTCGCCGAGCGCCACCTGCGCCTGGTTCGGCGCACGCTGTCGGGTCCAGCAGGTTGGGGCGATCGATGACGCCGTCGAAGTCGGTGTCCCACTGCGGGCTTGTAGATGGCTCTGCCGTTCCGCGTGCCGTCGACGGTGCGACCCGGATCGAACTTGCCGGTCACCGGGTCGACGGTCTCGTCGACGGTGTCCCAGAACAGGTTCTCTTCCGAGCGTCGTGTGTCGTTCTTCCAGTACTTGTTCTTGTCCTTGACGATGTACTGGAAAGCGCCTTCGCCGATGTCCATCACGGCCGGGACGCCCGTGGTCAGGTTCACTACGTAGACGGCGTCGTTGGCGAAGTCGTAGTCGTCGCCCTGGTGGCGCTGCTTGATGTTCTGGAGATCGATCGCCGGGACGCGCGTCGTCCTTGTTCGCCTTGTCGAAAGCAACGGTGATCGGGGCGAAGGTGCCCCAGCCTTCCAGCTGGTCGAACTTCTCCCGCGCATCGGCTTCGATGTGGGTGGGAGCGACCAGGCTCGCGTTTATGCGCAGCCCGGTGCGGCTGGTGGGGTCAGGCCACATCGCCGCGTCGTTCGGCATCGGGATCTCCGGCAGCGGCTTGTGCTCGAGATCGAAGCGCACGATCGGGCCGTTGCCCGCCGGGGTGCGCTTCAGGCCGTCGGGAACCTTGTCGGCGGTGCAGCCGACCGATCGCGGCGGCGAAGCCCAGCGCCATCAGGGTCGCGGCAAGTTGCTTCATCATCGTTTGCTTCTCCAGGCGGGGTCCCGGTGGAAAAAAGCCCCTCTAGTATTGCAGACCGAGCCGGCCCACGCCGATGTACTGGTCGTCCATCCGGTGTCCAGCGCCGTCCGTGAAGGCGCCGCCGGGGAAGAACACGCCACCTTGCGCACCGAGCTGCAGCTTCATGCCGTAGTCGAGCGCCAGGCGGTACTCGAAGCCGGCATCCAGCTCGAGCCCCAGGTCGTGGCTCTTCGGAGCAGCCGCGGTCGTAGTTGCGGAAGCGACCGTTGGTGCCGACGTAGACCGGATCGACGAAGTCCGCCGTGGTCTGTGCGATCACGGCGCCGCCCTTCAGGTCGAGCTGGCGCACCGGACGCACGACGATGGTCGGGTTCAGGTAGGTCGCGCCGGACGACGCCGCCGTTGGTCGGCAGGAGGTTCGCGCCCGGGCTCGGTCGCGCCGACAGCCCCGGGTCCTCGGCGATCGTCGCAGCGCGCGCCGTCTTCCACGCGAGCGCCTCGTTGAAGAGGATGAGCCCGACGTTGTGGTTCGGATCGAAGGTGAAGCGCTTCTCGACGCCGTCGTTCGGGTTCGCGTCGCCCGATGCCCAGCCCCACTCGAGCGAGGCGACGAAATCGCCCCAGCGTTCGTCGCCCTGGCCGGCAGTGGTCACCGCGCCGAGGCGCGCGGCCGCACCGAGCTGTCGCACATCTTCCATCGGTGTTGTTCTGCGTCTGGGTGAGCGTGCGGACGTAGTTGGTCTTGCCCAGGACATAGGCAACCTCGTACCCGCCGAACACGTGCCCGCGGGCGCCGGGGATCTTGGCGTTGAAGCGACCCGCCGAGTCCATCACCCAGACCTGCAGCTTCTCGTCGAAGGCCTGCGCGAGCGGTGCATCGGTGTCGCGACGCTGATCGCGGTAGACGCCGTACAGGCCGAGCATGTTGTCGTCGCTGTCCTGGTAGAAGGCCGCGAGCACGCCCTCGAAAGCGCGGTCGCCGTCGACCAGGTCCGCGTTCGGGTCCTTGAACACCAGATCGCCCGCCAGCGCGACGTTGAACGGTGAGTCCTTGCCGCCTGGTCGGGTGGCGAAGAGCACGCGCTCGACGATGGAGCCGTCGCGGTAGTCGCCGAACAATGTCGGATGGTCGCCGTCGTTGGCGAGGATGCCCATGCCCCAGTGGGACGGCTGCTGTCCGACCCGCACCAGGCCCACAGGGGACATCCAGTCGAGATAGAGCCAGCGGGGCGCGAGCTCGAGCGGCTGCCGCTTGTCCATCGGATGCTCCGCCGCCTGCACGTGGCGGGTCGTCTGCCCCGCGATGAATCCGCGCGGCACGTCGAGCTGGCCGACCACCTGCAGCTTGTCGCGGAACTGCAGCCGCGGCGTGATGCGCAGCCAGTGCACCAGGCGCACCGTCTGTCCGAGCGAGCCGCTCTGCGCGTCGCCGCCGAACTGGGCCAGCGGGAGATCGCTGAGCCCCGTCGAGCCGGAGCTGGTACTGTCCGTGGATCTGGATGTGGAGCGTGTCCGGCTTGGGCGGCGCGACGGGTACGCGCCCGGTATCGAGCACGAACCGATCCTTGAAGCCGGTGCCCGCGGTCTCGTCCGACGGGGGTGGGGGAGGCGGAACCGGTCGCGCGCTGGTCCCCGCGGGCGCGGCCGCGGCTGGTGCGGCGGGAGCTGCCCCCTGCGCCCATGCGGTCGAGCTGGTGGCGAGCAGACAGGCCGAGCAGAGGGCGCCGGCGGAGAGCGGAATGCGGATGGAGAAGTAGCGGCCCACGGGCCGGCGAGAATAGTGATCCTTCATGACGCTGTCCAAGCATTCGTGAGCGAATCACCCGGCTTGTTCGCGCTCAATGCGATGACGCGGGGCGGCGAGAGCCGGGCGCGTGCCACGCCAGCCGAAATCACCTGGATTCGAAGCCGCAGCGGTATAGCTTCCGGACGTGAGCACCCCCACCGACAAGCCAGAATCCGACCAGGTTGTTTTCGTCGGTCGCCCGCTCGGCGTCCAGGATCTCGCCGGCGTTGCAAGACAAGCGCGCGCGGTGGCGCTCGACACGCGCGCGGCGGAACGCATCGACGCGTCGCGAGCAGCGGTCGAACGCATCGCCGCCGCGGGTGACGCCGCACCGCGCGTGTACGGCGTCAACACCGGATTCGGCGCTCTCGCCGAGACACGCATCGGCGCTGAAGACGTGCGGCGCCTGCAACGCAATCTGGTGCGCAGCCACTCCACCGGCGTGGGGCCCGACATGCCCGCCGAAGCCGTGCGCGGCATGATGCTGCTACGCGCGCAGACTCTCTCGCTGGGTCATTCGGGTGTCCGGCGCGTCGTGGTCGATCTGCTGCTCGACATGCTCGAACACAACGTCCTGCCGCTGCATCCCGTCGCAGGGCTCCGTGGGCGCATCGGGCGACCTGGCTCCGCTCGCGCACCTCGCGCTGTCGATGATCGGGGAAGGCGAGGCGACCTTCGACGGCGAGCGGCTGGGCGGCGCCGAGGCGCTCGCCCGTGCGGGGCTCTCGCCGTTGGAGCTGCAGGCCAAGGAAGGCCTCGCGCTGATCAACGGTACCCAGTACATGACCGCTTGGGGCGCGCTGTCGCTGGTCGACGGGTTCCGGCTCGCCGCCTGCGCGGACATTGCCGGGGCGATGAGCCTCGAGGCGCTCAAAGGTTCCGAACGTCCGTTCGCCGAACGTCTGATGAAGCTGCGGCCGCATCCAGGCCAGGCATTGGTGGCGGAAAACCTCAGGAGGCTGCTCGCGAACAGCGCGATCATGGTCAGCCACGAAAACTGCGGGAAGGTCCAGGACCCGTACTCGCTCCGCTGCATGCCGCAGGTCCATGGTGCCTCCCGCGACGCGCTCGGATTCGCGCGCGACGTGATCGAGCGCGAGATGAACAGCGTGACCGACAACCCGAGCGTGTTCGTGGATGATTCGGGCGACGCCGACATCGTCAGCGGCGGCAACTTCCACGGCCAACCCGTAGCCTACGCGCTCGACCTGTCCGCAATCGCGCTGGCGGAGCTCGGCAACATCAGCGAGCGCCGCGTGGAGCAGCTCGTCAACCCGGCCCTGTCGAGCGGACTCACGCCCTTCCTCGCGCCGCACAGCGGCCTCAACAGCGGGTTCATGATCGCACAGGTTGCCAGCGCCTCCCTGGTCAGCGAAAACAAGGTGCTCTGCCATCCGTCCAGCGTCGACTCGATCCCGTCGAGCGCGGGCAAGGAGGATCACGTCAGCATGGGCAGCATCGGTGCCCGCAAGCTGGCCAGCGTGGTCGAGAATGTGCGCCGCTCGCTCGCCATCGAGATACTCACCGCGGCGGCCGGGATCGACCAGCGTGCGCCCCTCGAACCCGGCACCGGTGTTGCCGAAGCCCACCGCGCCGTGCGGGAGGTCGTAGCGCCGCTCGACGACGACCGCCCCCTGTACAAGGACATCGCGCGCCTGGTCGAGCTCATCCAGACCGGGGCACTGGCCGAACGCGTCGCCGACCGCGTCGGGCGCCTGCACTGAGACCCGGCTCGATGTAGCATGGGGACCGATGCCCGGACGATTCCAGCGGGAGCGGCGCTTCGCGGCGGCGGTTCTTCTCGCGGGCGCCTTCGGTTGCTCGGGGCAGCCCGATGTCCCGACGGCCCGCTCCGCGGTCATCGAGTTCGAGCTTCCGGCGAGCGGGCTGCCGGACTACGGCGCCGTGCCGTTCCCGAGCGACCTGTACCTCGGCGCCGGCGGTCACGTCAGCGCGATCCCCGGTCTGTCGCGCCTGGTCGCGCGCAACGGCGACGTGTTCGCGAAGGGGCTCTCGACGCTCGACGGCTTCGGTCGCGCCACGGCCAGCGAGCTCTTCACGACGGGTGACGTGGCTCCCGCCTCGCTGCCCGCGGACGGCAAGGCATCGCTTTCGGCCGACTCGTCGATCGTGCTGCTCGACGTGGACCCGCACTCTCCGGCGCTCGGTACCCGCTATCCGGTCCGCACCGCCTATCTGCCGTCGCTCCACTGCATCTCCGTGCTGCCCCAGGTCGTGCTGTCGCCCGGCGTGCGCTATGCGGCCGTGGTCACGACGCGGGTGCGCAGCGCCGGCGGCGGCGCGCTGGGCGCGGACCGCGCGCTCCGTTCCATCGAACGCCTGGCTGCGGCGGAGCGGCACAGCGCGGCCGACAAGCTCTACGGTGACGCGCTGGACCGCATTGTCGCTTCCGGCGTGGTCGACAAGGCGAGCGACGTTGCCGGGCTTTCCGTGTTCACGACGTTGAAGCTCGCGGGGGAGCTCGCCCAGCTGCGGGCGCGGCTGCGCGATCCCAAGCAGTTCCCGCCGCCGCAGCTGCTGCTCGATTCCGCGGGGGCCGCGCCGTACACGGCGGTGATCTTCGGCGTGGCCGGCAGCCCGGATCTGGACGCCTGGCTTGGCACGCCGGACAGGGATCCCCAGGGAAAGGAATGGCCGGGGGTCGACAATGCCGGCGGGATTGCACACGACGCGATCGGCGCTGTCGCCAGCGGCGCGTTCATCTCGGCGAGCTTCCTCGGCAAGGACGGCCACTTCGAGCACGCCGCCGACGGCAGCCTGCGGGTGGCCGACGCCCAGGCGAAGGTCCCGGTGACGCTGGTCGTGCCGAAGGCGCCGCCTCCCGCTTCGGGCTATCCCGTCGTCCTGTTCGGTCACGGCCTCGCCAACGATCGGGGCCAGATGCTGGCTATTGCGAACGAGCTGGCGCGCGCCGGCTTCGCCGTTATCGGCATCGACGACGTGGCGCACGGCCTGAGGACCGGCATCCCCGACGTGGCCAGCAGCGAGAAGGGCAGCTACCAGGGGCCGGACGGGCTGCCTGACCACGCCGGGCTGCCGCTCCAGTTCTTCGGAGGGTTCTCCGACTTCGTCGCGATCCGCGACAACTTCCGGCAGACCGTGGTCGACGAGATGAACCTGGTGCGCCTGGTGGAAAACCCCGCGCTGGATCTGTCTCCGCTCGGGCCCGCGCTGGGCGGAGTGGCGCCGAAGCTCGACCCGAAGCACATCTACTACGACGGCGGTTCGCTCGGAGGCATGATGGGGACCATCACGCTTGCGGTAGAGCCCGATATCCGCGCTGCGGCGCTGCAGGTGCCCGGCGGCGGGTTTGTCGATCTGATCGCGACGAACTCCGACAAGATGCACGGTCTGGTGGCCACGTTGGCGACCGGCACCTTCGGCGTCCAGGGTGACGAGCGGCTCGACGAGTTCCATCCGGCCATCAACCTGATGGCGGAGATCACCGAGCCGGGCGATCCGCTGTCGTACGCTCCGAGCGTGTACGGCGAAGCGTTGCCCGGCATGCCGCCGCGCGCACAGCGCCCCAGCGTGCTCGTCAGCTACTCTGTCGACGACGAAGTGATGGCGAACATCTCCACCGAGGCGCTCATCCGGGCGTTTGGCATGCCGCTGGCGCGGCCGGCGCTGGAGCAGCTCGACGGCGTGCCCAGCGTGGATGCGCCGGTCAGCGGCAACATGCAGGGCGCTACGGCGGCGGCCGTGCAGTACTCCCCGTCCACGCACGCGCTCGGCACCAACCGCTTTGACTGGCGCCAGTACATGCCCGGCGATCCACAGGCCGATCCGGACAACCGCTGGCCGGAGATCCCGGCGAAAATTCGCGTGGAGCTGCCCATCCGCGAGTTGGACGAGCAGGTCGTGCACCTGTTCCAGAGCGACATGAAGTCCGCTGCCCCGGAGATCATCGTCACCAAGCCGCCCGTTGCCGACTACGACGGCGACGGCGTGACCGACGCGGACGAGAAGAAAGCCGGCACCGATCCGTACAACCCCGACAGCCACTGAACCTGCGAGAGGAACCTCGATGCTCATCGACTGCCACGTGCACCTGAACGACTACCACGGCGAGGGGGTCGTCCGTCCCACCAAGGAGCACGTGCAGAGGCTGTTCGACGAGATGGAGCGTCACGGCATCGACCACTCGGTGGTGCTCACTTCCTACAAGGTCGATCTCGGCCGCCCCAGCGTCGAGGAAGTGCTCGAGACCCTGGCCAATGATCCGCGTACCACGGTCGTGGAGGGCCTGCGCTGGCGCGGCGACGCCCGCACCGACTTGTTCGAGATGGAACAGCGCATCCGCGACGGTCGCGTTCGCGGCATCAAGCTCTACCCGGGCTACGACAAGTACCCGATCACGGATCCGTCGCTGGAGAGCGTGTTCCGCATCGCGGAGAAGTATGACGTGCCGGTGATGATCCACACCGGCGATACCTACAGCAAGCAGGCGAAAGTGAGGCAGGCGCACCCGCTGCTCGTCGATGACATCGCGGTGGACTTTCCCGATGTGAAGTTCGTCATCTGCCACCTGGGCAATCCGTGGTTCCAGGACACGGCGGAAGTCCTGTACAAGAACGACAACGTGTACGCGGATATCTCGGGGCTGACGCTCGGCGACTTCGACTACGAGTTCGAGCGCTACATCAAGACGCGCGTGAAGGACATGATCATGTACATGGGCGATCCCGGTCGCCAGCTCATGTACGGCAGCGACTGGCCGCTCGTGACGATGGGACCCTACGTCAAGTTCCTGAACAACCTGGACCTGCCGGAAGAACAGATCGAAAATATCTCGTGGAAGACTGCGGCGCGGCTATTCAGGATCCCGGTCGGCGATATCGAACAATCGACGTAGATGGCCCCCGAAGGCAGCGACAACCTCAAGCGGATGTTCGACATCCGGCGGAGCGAGCTCGACGACTCGGGTGATCGCCTGCTCTCCATCGACATGCCCGCCTTGCGCACGCATGCGGCCGAGGTGCAACGCGTGATCGGCCACAGCGGGCCGTTCTCCCTGCGCTACGAGGCGCGCTCCGGCGAGCACGTCCACAGCGGGCCCATCGATGTGGAAGAGGCGCGGTTTTTCCTGCGATTCCGCCGCGGGGTCGATCCCGACGGCGTGTGGCAGGTGCGCGTCGAAGCCGTTGGACCCGACGAGAGCTGGGTCAAGCCGCTCTGGAGCCAGTGGCTGTTCGTGCAGTCTGCGCTCAGGCGCTCCGCGGAGGTGATCGACGAGCTCGCCCAGCGCTATGCACCGATCTTCGTGTTCAGCGAACGCGAGAAATATTTCCCGGTCTCGCTCCGCACACTGCTCCGGGCCCGGCCGATCCGCGAGTCCGACGAGGTGATGAAGATCAAGACCGATCTTCGGGAAGGAGAGCATACCGCTCAGCCGGCTCGGCGAGTTCATGCGCTTCAACGGCCACAGCGAGTACCTGCTCGACTTCAACGTCTTCAGCATGAAGCGCTCCGTCTTCGCGTCGCTCGGCGGAGACCCCCGCGACGCCGTCATCTACTACTCGTACATCGAGGATCCGGGCAGCGAACGCTTCTTCATCACCTACCACCAGATCTACGCCTACGACACCAAGACGGGGCTCGCGCGCATCACCAACATCGGACCGCATGTCTTCGACCGCGAGAGCATGATCCTCGTGTTCGAAGGGAGCGACAGACCGAGCTCGATGATCATCTCGGGACATCTCGAAAACCAGACGATCTTCTTCCTGGGGAAGCTCAAGCGCTGGTCGCAGGGGCGGATCCGTGTGCCGTTCGATGATGAACGCACGCTGAAGTTCGGCGACCATCCGGTGATTGCCGTGGGCGAGGGGTCGCATGCCCTGTACCCGACCAGCGGCGAGTACCAGCTCTCGCTCTTGCGCGAGATCGCCGGCTACGTCGACCGCGACGTGATTCGCGGCAGGCCGTCGCGCGCGCAGGCTGCCATCCAGCCGACGCAGGTGCTCTCGCCCCCGTCGCTCGGCAGCGGCGGCGTGCCGACCTATGGGCTCCGGTCGCTGGGCCTCGACCGCCTCACCAGCCGCATCCGGAAGAAGGGCGACGGCGCGGATCCGTACCGCGCCTTCCTGGTTTTCAGCGGCTACTGGGTGGACGTGCCGGGTACGCAGAACGCGCGCTTCCCGCCCTTCACGCGGAACATGACCGAGATCGCCGACTGGGTGGACGGCGCGTACGAGTGGATCTGGGACGACGTGCCCGAGAGCTACCACCAGAACAACGGGCTCATCCTGCGCTTCTTGCGCGAGAATCTCGAGGACTTCTAGCGCCTCGACGGGGCCCGCGTTCTAGCCCGCGTTGAACGCTTCGCGCCGGCGGCGTGCACGGCGCAAGAGGAACCGGAACATCAACAGGGCGGGGAGGCCGAGCAGCAGGAAGACGGGCAGCAGCACGCCCAGCAGTCGGATGGAGCCGTTGACCAGCGCCGCGCCGACGTTGACGGCGTCGGCGCCGGCGTTCTTGATGCTGCGCGGAAAATCGCCGATCGAGGCGCTCACGAGCTTCCGCTGCTGATCGATGTCGAGCTTGATGGTGCTCATCGTGATCTGGTTTTCGAGCACGCGCTTCCGCCCCTCGAGCTTCTCGATCTTCCCGCGCACGCTGGCGAGCTGCTTCTGCACCTCGAGCGCGTCGGAGACCTTGGCGGCGTTCTTCAGGATGTCGAGGTACTGTAGTTCGAGCGCCTTCTGGGTGTGGAGCCGGGCGTCCAGATCGATGTACTCGTCGGTCACGTCGCGGCTTTCGATCTGCTCGCCGTCGATTCCGGTGGCGAGAGCCTTGAGCTTGTCGAGCGCGCGGTCGAGGTGGTCGGCGGGCACGCGCAGCTCCAGCGTGATGTGCAGGGGGGCGTCGCGGCTGGTGCCGAGGCGGCGGCTGGTCGCGTTGGCGACGTAGCCGCCGGATTTGTTCACGATGGCCGACGCCTTGTGCTGCGCCGCGGCGGGATCCGCCACCGTCATCGACAGCGAGGCATTGCGGATGATGCGGCGGCCAGCGGGCTTGCCCGACGTTGCGGACGTAGGCGGCAGGGTCGTTGCCACCTTCTGGGCCGGCGTCTGCGCCGAGGCCCCGACGCCGACGGCCCGCGCCGCGCGCTTCGAGCAGCCGCCGACGAGGAAGAGGAGCAGGGCGAACAGTACGACGCAACGTCTGGATGACATGGGCAGACCTCCGCGCCCGGCGCGCGGTCCGGGCGTCTGCCTGTGAGAACGCAGCAGCCGGCAGCCGCTTACAGTGCGCCCGCCAGATCCTCGACTTCGAGCCCGTCGGGGATCTCGATGGGCATGCGCAGAAGCGCGTAGCCGTAGGTCTTGCCCTGCCGGTCGATGCGCAGCGAGCGCAGCCCGCCACCGTCGAGCGCACCGTGCAGCACGAAGTTCAGCGCGTGCAGGTTCGGCAGCTCGAAGCGCTCCACCGGGCCCCGGCAGAACGAACCGAACCACTCGGCGACGCGCTCGGCGTCGAGCTCGCGGACCAGCACCGGGTAGTACTCGGGCCGGCGTGCGATCACGCCGATGTTGCAGCGGTCGCCCTTGTCGCCCGAGCGCGCGTGCGCAAGGTTGTAGAGCACGGTCTTCACGACTCGAGTACCTCCACCCGCGGCGTTACCACGTCGCGCGGCACCAGCGCCGGCCAGAAGTTGATGATCGGAGCCGGGTCAGGGCGGCCTGCGAGCCCCGGTCCGCCGCAGGCGCCCGGCAGGCCGGACGTGATCAGCGGAGCGATCTCGTGACCGAAGCGGCGCGCGCTGTCGCGGTCGCGCGTGCGGATGGCCACGCGCAGAAGTAGCTCGTTCGGTTCGGCCGCGGCTGGCGGCGTCATGTGGGCGTGCGCCGACGACACCCCGACCAGCTCGACGCGGTGCTCGTCGATCGACAGGCCGAGATGCCGGCAGCGCGAAAGCAGCACCTCTGCCGCCGCGCGCGCCCGCGCTTCGGCGTGCGGCCACACGAAGAGGAGGGACGCGACGTTGCGCCAGCCGTCCTGGTAGCTGAGCGACGCCTTCAGCTCGTCGGGCGGCCGGTTGCCTGTCACGCCCCACACCCGCACCCGGTCGTTGCCGAGGTCGCCGAGCTGGATGCTCGTGAAATCCACGCTCACGTCCGGCGTCAGGTACGCGCGTGGATCGCCGATCTCGTACAGCAGCTGTTCCTTGAGCACGGCCGGGGTCACGCGTCCCCCGAGGCCGGCGTGCCGCGTGATCAGCATGCTGCCGTCCTCGTTCACTTCCGCGATGGGGTAGCCCAGCCGATCGAGGCCGGGCACGTCCTGCCAGCCGCCTGCGAAGTTGCCCCCGCTCGCCTGGCCGCCGCACTCGAGCAGGTGGCCGGCGACGGTCCCTGCGGCGAGGCGGTCGAAGTCATCCGCCTCCCAACCGAAGCGCGCGATCAGGGGTGCGAGCGCGAGCGCCGAGTCCGTGCAGCGGCCGGTGATCACGATCTGCGCGCCGGCGCAGAGCGCCTGGACGATCGGCGCAGCGCCCAGATACGCGTTCGCACTGAGCACGCGATCGCGGATGCCGGCGAATGGCTCGCCCGTGTCGAGGTTTTCCAGCGAGACGCCGGCTTCGCTCAAGCCGTCGAGGCCGTCGAACAGGTCATCGCCCTCGATCACGCCAACGCGCATTCCACGCACGCCCTGGCTGCGGCAGAGCTGGAGCACGCTTTCAGCGCACGCGCGTGGATTCATGCCGCCGGCGTTGGTGAGCACCTGGATACCCCGGGCCGCGACCGTGTCGAGCGCGGGCTCGAGCGCCGTGATGAAATCGGTCGCGTAGCCCTGGGCGGGATTGCGCTCGAGCTTGCGCCGCAGGATCGACATCGTGACTTCCGCCAGGTAGTCGAGCATCACGGCATCCACGGGCCCGGCGTGGATCTGATCGGAGAGCGCGTCGTTGCGGTCGCCCCAGAAGCCGGCTGCGCCGGCGATGCGGAAGCTCTCCATCGGGCCTACTCGCCCGTGAACTCCGGCGTCGTGCCGGTGCGGAACGCCGCGATGGCGCGGCGCAGATCGCCCGTCGCAAAGTCGATTGCCTGCGCGTTGGCCTCCCGGTGCAGCGCGTCGTCGACCTGTCTGAGCAGGCTGGCCGAGAGCGTCGCCTTGGCCTGCGCCACTGCAATGGGCGCCGCGCTCGCGATTTCCTCTACTGTCGCGTCGACCAGCGCGGGCAGCTCGCTCCGGGGAACGGCCTGGTTGACCAGGCCGATCCGTTCAGCCGCATCGCCCCGGATGAGCCTTCCGGTGAGGATCAGCTCGGCCGCTCTCGCCGGCCCGACCAGCCGCGGCAAGAGCACCGTGCAGCCCATGCCGGGGTGCAGTCCGACGCGGACGAAGTTCGCGCCCAGCTTCGCTTCGGCCGCCGCCAGGCGCACGTCGCAGGCCATCGCTAGACACAGGCCGGCCCCTACCGCGGCGCCGTGCACGACGGCGATGCTCGGCGCCCGGAGCGAGAGCACGGAGAGGAAGCGGCGGTAGAAGCGCAGCATATCGACGCGGTTGTCTTCCGGCGCGCGATCGGCGTTCTGTTCGATCAAGTCGAAATCGCCACCGGCGCAGAACGCGCGACCGTCGCCCTCGACGAGTACCACGCGGGTTTCGCGCGACGCGTTGATGTGCTCGACGGCCTCCGCGATGAGGTCGCCCATCTCGGCCGTCATCGCGTTGTGCTTGTCGGGCCGGGACAGCACGATGCGCGCGATGCGGCCGACTTCGACTCGAATGGCTGGGCTCTGCATGCGGGGACTCTACCCTGGCGCTGGCGCGGCCGCTCTTCAGCGCTGTTCGCGGTGCAGCGGGACGGGCTGGGGGGGCGGAATTGCGCGCGAGGAGGCGGGCGGCGGATAGGCCGAGGACGCGGGCGGCGGGGCCGGCATAGGGTAGCCGCTGGCCGGCGCCGGTCCGCGCACGCCGGGCGCCGCACACACGATGCTGACGTTCTGCGGAGTGTAGATCTCCATGGTGAGGTACTGGACGAGCAGACGGCCGAAGCCGGTCTTGACGTACAGCTCCGCCCAGCCGCCTGGACAGGTCTTCGACAGGTCGTAGGGTCCGCTGGTCTCGATCAGCCCGCCGAGGAAGCCGCTGTGCCAGTGGTTCTCGACCACGGCACGGCCGGGCGGCACGCCGGCGTAGACGCTGGTGCGGAAGCAGCCGGTCGCGCACAGCCCCAGCAGGACTGCCAGTGCCAGCCGCCTCATCGGGGCTTCTCCGGGCCGCAGGTAATGTAGACGCGGCGGGGTGCGTAGATGCCGACGGTCAGGACGGTGAGCAGGGCCGTCTTGAAATCCTCGGTTGTCTCGACCTCGTGAACGCGCCCGGACGGGCAGTAGTCACGGATATCGATGCGGGCGTGGCCCACCAGTCCGGCGAGATAGAACTTCGACCACGCCGCGTGTTCCTTGCCGGCCGGCACCCTGGGGTCGCGGAACGTGGCGTGGCAGCCGCAGAGCGTGGCCACGGCGAGCGCACCGAGCAGCAGGCGGCCACGGTGCCGCGCGGATCGTGGACGGCGATGCGTGCTCGAATCGGACATGAGCCCGGGCCACGTCATATCACGGGCGTCATGCCTCACGAGCGAAGCTGTGACATCCGGCTTCGGGAGGCGTAGATCCGGGGCATGAGCGGCCTCGATGTAGTGGGTCCTTCTCTGCCGGATATTGCGCGGGAGGCGATCCGGACGCGGCTTTCCAGCGGTCAGCGGCTGGTGATCCGCCGGCTCGAGGCTCCGGCGGCGCCGGTGTTCGTCACCTTGCGTAGCCCGGACGGGAGCCTGCGCGGCTGTATCGGGTCGCTGGTCGCTGCCGAGCGCGACGTCGCCCAGGAAACCGCGCGTAGCGCCGTTCTGGCGGCCACGCGCGATCCGCGCTTCCCCGAAGTCACCGCCGAGGAGCTGCCCGGCCTGCACATCGAGGTGAGCGTGCTCATGCCGGAGGAGCCCATTTCGGGCATCTCCGAGCTGGACCCCGCGCGCTATGGCGTCGTGGTGCGCGACGGATTCGGGCGCCAGGGACTGCTGCTTCCAGACGTTCCCGGCGTGACCGACGCGGCGATGCAGGTCGAGATCGCGCGCCGCAAGGCGGGCATCGAACCCGAAGCGCGCGTCACGCTCAGGCGCTTTGAAGTCAGGAAGTTCGAGGAACCGCGCGGCCGGGCAGGGTTGGCGTAGCGTCGAGGCCTACGGGAGCGCGACCAGGGTCCGCCGAGAACGGGTCTTGCTCCGTGCGCCTCGGCTGGAACCGGGCGCGTTGCGACAACACCCGAGGTGGAAGTCTATTCCCTTCGCACCTGGATTCCCACCGACGTGGGCGACGTTCCGGGCGCATTGCTGTTCGTCGCTTGCGTGGGGTGGGTGGCAGCCATAGCCTGCATTGCCTTCCTTGGATCCGTCCTACCTCGATCAAGAGCTGCTTGCCGTCCTCGAGCGTGCCTTCGCGCACCACGCCGGCGCCGACGGCGTGATCGACTTTGCCGATCTGAAGAAAGCGCTCAGGCTGAAGAGCGACTACCTGGCTCAGCGCATGCTCAAGCTGTTCGACCTGAACGGCGACGGCTACATCACGCGCGACGAGTTCCTCGCCGGCGTGCGTGCGCTCGTCTTCGGCTCCGATCGAGACAAGCTCTACTTCGCGTTCCGCCTGCACGATCACGACGGCGACGGCAGCATCAGCCAGCAGGAGCTGCTCAGGATGATCTCGCTCAGCCTGGCCGAGAGCGAAATTGCGGAGAAGCTGTCGCAGCCGCCGGAGTACCTGAGCCGCGCGCTGATGTCGGTCGCCGACACCAACCGCGACGGACGGCTGTCATTCGACGAGTTCGTGCGCGCGGCGATGGCGCGGCCCGAGCTGCTGCGCAAGATGACCCGGAACGAGGCGATCTGGATCGCTCCCAACGAGGAGCTGCTCGTGCTCGTCGACGAGCGCGCCGCGGGCATGAAGCTCGGGGGTTCCAGTCTGGAGCACGGCGTCGCGCCGTACGTGTTGCTCGGCCTGTTCGCTTTCGCGATCATCGGCATCTTCACCGCGAGCATGATCCTGGGCGGCGCCTTCGTAACCGAAAATCCGCTGATGCAGGCAGGGCGCGCCTCCGGGCTGTGCCTCGATTTCGCCGGCGCGCTGATCCTGGTCCCGATGATGCGGCGGCTCCTCACGTGGGTACGCTCGACCTGGCTCGGGCGCGTGATCCCGGTCGACGAGTCCGTCGACTTCCACCGCGTCGTCGGCCACTCGCTGTTCTTCCTGGGCCTGTTCCACGCGGGTATGTTCATCGCGGCGTTCGCCGTGGGCCACACGCCGTCGTCGGCTGCGGGCTTTTTCGAGAGCGAGCGCTTCCTCACCGGTGGCGCCCTGATCGTCGTCTTCGCGATCATGTGGCTGTTCTCGCTGTCGTTCATCCGCAAGAGCCACCGCTTCGAGCTCTTCGCCACCACGCACCTCCTGTGGATAGCGTGGTTCGTGCTGGCCATCGCTCACGCGCCCTCGTTTGCGCTCTGGACGGGCGTTCCGCTGCTGGGCTTTCTGGTCGAGCAGGTGGTGCGCCTATCGCGTCGCGCGCCGGCAAGTCCGGTCGTCAGCAGCCGGCCGCAACGCTCTGGCGTGACGCGACTCGAGATTGCGCGTCCGCCCGGCTTCGACGCCAGCGCGGGCGACTACGTGTTTCTGCGCGTGCCCGCCATCGCCAAGCACGAGTGGCACCCGTTCACCATCTCCAGCGCACCCGAGCGGCAGACGCTGACGTTCCACGTGCGCTCGCTCGGCAACTGGACGGCGGCGCTCAGGCAGCGTGTGGAACAGCGCCCCGACGAGCCCGGGCTCGTCGCGTACGTCGACGGTCCCTACGGCTCACCGAGCGCGCACATCTTCAAGTCGCGCTTCGCAGTGATGATCGGTGCGGGCATCGGCGTGACGCCGTTCGCCAGCGTGCTCGAGAGCATCGTGCTGCGCGCCTACGGCCATGGCAGTCGCCCGTCGAACCTGCAGAAGGTGCACTTCTTCTGGCTGAACCGCGACCAGTACTCGTTCGAGTGGTTTTCGGCGCTGCTCACCGAGCTCGAGAAGATCGATCTCCGGGGCCTGCTCGAGATCCACCTGTGCATGACCGGCGCGCGCAGCGGCGCGACCGCGATGGGGCTGGAGATCGCCCGGGAGGTCATGCACGCCTGGGGGCGGAGCGACCTCATCACTGGGCTCCGCACCCACACCCACGTGGGGCCGCCGGACTGGGAAGCGATGCTGGGCCAGATCTGCGTCTGGCACCCCGACGAGGAAATCGACGTTTTCTTCTGCGGGCCGCCTGGCCTCGCGAGGAAGCTGCGCCCGGTCTGCGAACGGCTCGGAATGTCGTTCCGCGAGGAGCGCTTCTAGGATGAGGCGCATCGCGATGCTGCTGGCGGCCGCGCTCGCTTGTGCGTGCGAGACGACACCGACGCTCGACGTGCAGCCCGCGCCGACGACCGGCAGTGCCGGCGAGTGCGCGACCTGCCACACGGCGGAGTTCGAGTCGGCGCGGCACCACGAGGGCGAGAAACCGACGACGTGTGGTGTCTGTCACTCGCAGAGCAGCTGGCATCCCATGCCGCAGCTCCGCCACAACTTTCCCCTGACCGGCGCGCACGCCAAGGCCTCGTGCTTCTACTGTCACAAGGGCCAGCCGCGCGTGTTCCTCGGCACGCCGCACGAGTGCTACGGCTGCCATCGCGCCGACTACGAGAAAGCTCCGCGCCACGTCGAGAAGCATTTTTCGACTGCGTGCGAGGAGTGCCACACCACGACTGCGTGGAAGTCGCTGCTGCCGCGCGCTGCGGCAACCACGCCCGAGCCCGCGCCCGTGGAGACGAGCACAGCGCGATCGCCCGCAAAGCCCGCGCCGCGGCCCACCTCGAAGCCGCGTCCGACGCCGCGTCCGACAGCCACACCACGTCCGACCGCGACAGCTTGGCCGACCGCGACGCCGACGCCGACGCCGGCCCCTACGCCCAGGCCCGCACCCACGCCGGATCCCAGGCCCGCGCCCACGCTGACGTCGCGCCCGCCCGACGTGACGTCCGGCGCCAGCTCGCACCGCTAGACGCCAGCCGACGAGCTTCGCCGGGAGCGCGACGCTCGCCCATCCGAGACGGCGCGGCCCGTCTGCGGTAGAACTGCCGCGTCATGCGCGGCTTGCTGATCGTTGCGATCGGGATGGCGTCGTGCGCAACGCGCGCCCCGGCCATGAGCGAGACGGCTTCGAGCAAGGCGGTCGCGACGCGAGGTGAGGCGGGAGCAGCTCATCCCGTGCCGGGGACAGACGACTCTGCAGCAGTTTTGCCGACCGCATCGGCTGAACCGACTGCAATCGCCGCGCCGGCTGCACCGACCGGATCGCCCACATCGAACGCGCCGCCTGCACCGGCCCCGACGCCGACTGCGGCAGTGCGTGAAGAAGTGGGCTTCTGCGCGCACGACTGCACGGTGGTCTGGAGCGCGCACGGCTCGGGGGCGATCAAGAGCGCGCGGCTGATCGCCGAGTCGCGCGGAGGTACGTGGCGCCTCGGGACGGGCGTGCCCGCACTCTTCGACATCGAGATCACGACCGCGGCGGGGAAGTTCGTTGCGCGAGGCGTGAGCGCGCAGGAGGGCCTTCGCGAGACGTATGCAGAGGGCGCGAGCCCGCGGCATTTCCGGATCAGGAAGCTGGGGGGAGTCGAGCGCGTCGTCGCGACTTTCGGCGAGCAGGTTTCCGGTTCGCGCGGCTACCAGGCCAACTGGCGGGTCCTTGTCGTCTGCGGTCTCGGTACCGCCGGCACACCCGCATGCTACGTGCTGAACGACGGAGCCCTGCTACCAAGCGGCGACCTCGAAGTGGGCCCCCCCAACGCAAGGCGCCGCTTCACGCCGACTTTCCGGTAGACCGCGCACCTCGTAGCTGGCGCCGGAGTCCGCCTCCGCGTCAAGCCCTCCTGCCCGGAGGCGGCGCGCCCGCGGCGCATGCCCTCAAGAGCGAACACGTCGCGCGCGTGAGCGACGTGGGGACGCTCGACAACGGCGCTCCGTACACACGGCCTTGACCTGCCAGCGGGTTTCGAGTCGGTGCTGCTCAAGTGTCGGGAGAAGGACCCCGACGCACGTTTCCGGAACGTGGCGGAGTTGGCCGCGGCGCTCGTCGAGTTCGGTCCCAAACAAGCGCGTGCTTCGGCCGAGCGTATCTCGAACGTGCTGCAGATTGCGGGGGTGTCGACCCAGGCTATTGCGTTTCCGCCTTCTTTCGCGGCGCCGGCAGCGCCTGCGCCGGCAGTGCAAGCCGCCCAGAGCGCCGGCGGCGTCGCACCGTGGGGAAACACCGCGATTCCGGGTGAGCGGCGCAGGGGGCGAGCGGTCATCGTGGCGGCGGTGGTGGCGATAGGCGCGATTGCAGCAGGCGCGCTCGCGTTGCACTCGGGAGCCAGCAGTGCGCCGGCGGCGGCCAGCGCGCCGGCAGCAGCAGCCCAGCCTGCGCTTCCCGAGGTAGCAGCTGCCGCTCCGCAAGTCGCCCCGATGGGTTCCACGCCGGACCGACAGACTCCGCACGTTGATTCAGCGGCCCCGGTCCAGTCCGTCGCCGCCGAGGCCGAGCCACCCGCTCGCGCCCCCACGAAGACAAGCCCCAAGAACAAACCGAAGCCTGCGGTCGCTACCGCTTTGCGGCCACCTGCAACGAAGCCTGCGCCCGTCGCGAGGCCCGCGCGCAACAAACCATCCGTTGATTCGCTGATCGACGAACGCCAGTGAGCACGATGAACCACCGTACCGTTGCTACCGCTCTCCTCTTGATCCTTGTCTCGAGCTCCCAGCTCGCCTTCGCCGGCGACCCCGTGCTGGCCGAGGCCCTGTTCCACGATGGCAAGGCACAGATGAAGAAGGGCAACTACGCCGCCGCCTGCCCGAAGCTGGCGGAAAGCTACAAGCAGGACCCCGCAACGGGAACGTTGCTCGCACTGGCGGTGTGCCAGGACTGAGCCGGCAAGACTGCAAGCGCGTGGGCGACGTACGGCGAGGTGGCGGCGCGAGCGAAGCGCGAAGGACAGAAGAAGCGCGAGCAGGCCGCGCGCGATCGCATGAAGGCGCTCGGTCCATTGGGTGTCGGGACGACGCAGGCCATCGAGGCCGGTAGCTATACCGAGCTCTTCGAAATCGACGGGATGAAGGACTTCGCCGGGTCCCTGGACCAGAACGGACTGGTCGGGGCAGTGTATGTGGGAACGGACAACAGCCAGCAGAAGTTATTCGACGGCTCGGACAATTGGGCCGTGGCCTACGAATCGGTAGTGGGCGGGGACATCAACACGCCCGCCGTCAGGTTCTCCAATTCGTACATGTCGGGAGGGACCTGGGTCAGCGGCGACAAGGTGGACTTCGAACTGCCCCTCACGATCTACGGCTACACCATATGTCTGCCCATCCATGGCGCGGTCGTCACCATGCAGTTCCAGGGAAACTTCCCAAATGCCACGGCGATCAACGGCATCATAGCCGGGCACGTCGCCGCGGAAGACGTGGTCGACGCCATCAGCAGCTCCTACGGCAACAACCCGACGCTGAACGGGGTCCTCGACGAGGTCCGCGCAGACAGCGGCCTCATGGTGGATGGCACTAGCAGCGATTCGACCAAGACCTGCGACGCCATCAGCATCGGCCTGGGGTTCGACGGGGTGAACGCAGCGGCAAGTACCGTAGCGGCCCCGAGGACGCCGTCGAATCCGTGTAGCGACGCCGGCACGAATTGAACCGCCGCACACCGAGAGGCGGGGCTCGGGCTCTTGATCCGGTTTGTGGGCGCAGCAGGGATCGAACCTGCGACTTCGTCCGTGTGAAGGACGCACTCTACCGCTGAGTTATGCGCCCGGCGGGGCCATCGCGGCGGCCCGCCAGCGTTGCCTCTGGGGGCAACGGCCGCGCTACATAGCGCGGCCTGCGCCGCTCCGCAATCGACCTCCGCCGCCGGGGGGCGACCGTGCCGGGCGTCGGGCCGGGTCAGCCGGCTGCCGCAGCAGCGGGCTTGGTGTTATAGGGGCGACCCCATGACTGAAATTGGACCGGAGCAGCGGGAGGCCCGCCGCCGGCGTGACCGCGCGATCGGTCTCGTGATCATCAGCGTGACGTTCGCGATCGCGCTCGCGGTTTCGTGGTGGGCGCGCCGCGCTTCGCGACCCGAGCTGAGCAAGCCGCCTGCGCCGCCCACCACCGCTGGCATCGTCGGTTTCCCGAAGGCCGTGGATCCGGTCAAGTCGCTGCCCGCGGCGCGGAAGATCACGGAGCGCTCGATCCTGCGCGGTATCACCGCCGAAGGCGTGTCGAGCGACGGCACCGTGGACGTTACCAGCAAGTCCGGGCGCATCCGCTACGTCTTCCAGAGCTCGCCGGGCGCGGGGCCGCAGCCCAAGCGGCCGCCGGGGACGCTGCCCCGCCGCCCGTACTGCGGCAAGCAGACGGTGCACCTGCGCGCGAAGGGGCTCTACGACGATCCGGATGTGCCGGGCTATCCGTGCTCGCCGCAGCACTACGACGAGCTGCCCGAGCCGCGCTGCAGCATGAAGGACGTCTGGCAGCATGCGATCGCGAAGGGAGCGCCGAAGGATCATCGCGCGCGCATCGAGTACTACCGCGCGCATGCAGGGCCCGCGTGGAGGTTCGACCTTCCCGGGACGCCCTACCGCTTCAGCCTCTACGGGGACTGCGGGCGCGAGCTCAAGGGCGCCGACGCGACCACCATCTTCCCTTGAGCTTCAGCTGGGCGGCGGAGTCGCGGAGGGCGCGTTCTCCGCGCCGACCTGGGCCGCGCGGCGCACCCAGCCGAGGAGCTCCGCGCGTCCGGTGCCGGTGTGTGCCGAGAAGCCGAGTGCGCGGATGCCGCTTGCGCGCATGAGCTTCGACAGCGCCGGCTTCCGTGCCGAGGACGCGAGCCTGTCCAGCTTGGTGGCGACCACCAGGGTACCGAGCGGCGGTCGGGAGGTCCGGGCTGGGCTGCCGAGCATCTCGAGCAGGTCGCGGTCGTCGGGCTCGACGCCGCGCCGTACGTCGACGAGCACGACGACGGCCCGCAGCGTCGGTCGCTCGAGCAGGTAGCCCTCGATCAGATCGGCCCAGTGCCGTTTCTCCGTCTTGGAGCGCTTCGCGTAGCCGTAGCCCGGCAGGTCAGCTAGCGTGAGCACGACGCCGTCGGCGGCTCGCGTGCGATAGAGCGAGATCTGCCGCGTGCAGCCCGGGGTGGAGCTGGTGCGGACCAGATTCCTGCGCTCCATGAGACAGTTGAGCAGGCTGCTCTTGCCCACGTTGGAGCGCCCGGCGAACGCGATTTCGACACCGACCGGCGGCGGCAGCTCGCCTGGCGCCTTGGCACCGGCCACGAACTCCGCCTCGACAATCCGGGTTTCGCTGGGTTTTGCGGCAGTGGGCACGGGCGGAGTGTTGCCTGCCTGGCGCCCCGCGGCCAGTGCTGGCGGAGCCCCGCCGCCTCGCGCTACACTCGGTGGTGGTGTCTTCGCTTCGACCGATGCTGGTGGTCGCTGTGGGTGTCGCGCTCGCCTCGGGCTGTACGGCGTTCAGCGGCGCGGAAGACCTGTTGAACCGCGCTGACGGCGGGCCGGGAGCGGGCGGAGCTGGCGTCGACGGGGGCGGCTACGGGGGCGGCACGGCGGGCTGGCCATCCGGTGGCACCACCAGCACGGGCGGTTCGGGAGCCTCGGGCGGCAGCGGCGCATCTGGCTCCGGCGGGACGGGCGCCACGGGCGGGTCGAGCAGCAGCGGTGGCTCCAGCGGATTCGAGCAGCACCGGGGGTTCCAGCAGCACCGGGGGTTCCAGCAGCACCGGGGGTTCCAGCAGCACCGGGGGTTCCAGCAGCACGGGCGGCAGCGGCGGCAACCCGCCGCAGTGCACCAACAACGCCGACTGCTCCGACGGGAACGTCTGCACCAACGACAGCTGCTCGAACGGCAAGTGCGGTCATAGCTTCGTGGCCAATGGCACGACGTGCGGCGGCGCCTATTGCACGGGCCTCAGCAAGTGCGACGGCAGCGGCAACTGCGTCCAGGGCTCACCGCCGCAGATCAACGACAACAACGCCTGCACAACCGATACGTGCAACTCGTCCGCACAGACCGTCACGCACACCCCGGTCAACGTCGACGACAACAACAAGTGCACGACCGACAGCTGCAACACGTCGACCGGCCAGATCACCCACACACCGGTCAATACCGACGACGGCAACTCCTGCACGACGGACAGCTGTGACCCGTCGACGGGCGTCCACCACACGACGATCAAGAACTTCTACACGTGCGGCTACTCCTGTACGAGCGGCTTCCACGTCCAGTCCGTGTCGACGAGCTGCAGCTGCGGCAGCAGCGGCTGCAACGCGCAGGTGTACTGCGCGCCCGACTGCGGCAGCACCTTCTACGCCTGCGGCTATTCGTGCCCGTCCGGCTATCACATCTCGTCGGTGTCCACGAGTTGCAGCTGCAGCACGTCGGGTTGCTCGGAACAGGTGAACTGCAAAGCGGACACAGGAAATTCCTTCTACGCCTGTGGCAACAGCTGCCCGGCTGGCTACCACCAGCAAAGCACCAGCACGAGCTGCAGCTGCAGCACGTCGGGCTGCAGTACGCAGTCCTACTGCGTGAAGAACTGAGCTCAGCCCGCCCGACGCCGCTTCACCGCGCCCAGGATCGTCGAAAGCTCCTCGCTCCCGAGCAGCCGCGCCGCGACGAGGAACGCCACGCCGAACAACACGGCGCCGAGCGCGCCCGGCAGCATGCGCACGACTGAACCGCGTCCGACGTGGGCGCCTAGCCAGCTCGCGCTCCAGATCCCGGCGGCCAGCGCCGGCGCGACGCAGAGCAGCGTGCGCCCGGCAGCGCCCGCGATCTCGAGAAAGCGCGTGTCGGCGAGCCGGCGCCGGAGCAGCACCCAGAGCAGCAGCATCTGCACGAAGGCCGAGCCCGTGACGGCCACGCTGATGCCCACGTGCCCGAGCGGCCCGCGCAGCCAGAGCGCCAGGCCGATGAAGGCGCACAGGTCGATGCCCGACACGATCACCGGCGTGCGCGTGTCGCCGAGCGCGTAGTACACGGCGACGAGCTGCCGCACCGCTGCGACGATCCAGATCCCGGAGCCGAGCGCCATCAACGCTAGCGCCGTCTGGTGCGCCGCGACCGGTCCGAACTCGCCGCGCTCGAAGATCAGGACCACGAGCGGTTGCGCGAGCCCGACGAACAGCGCCGTCGCGGCGATGCCCACGAACAGCGCGAGCCGCATGCCGAACGCGAAGGTGCGGCTAACTTCGTCGTGATGGCCGCGCGCGGCGAGCAACGAAAGGCTCGGCAGCGTCGCCGTCTGCAGCGCCATCACGAAGATGCCCTGGGGGAAATCGCACAGCCTGAGAGCGAAGCCGAAGTAGCTCTGCGAACCGCGCGGCAGCTCGGACAGGAAGCGCCGCGCGAGCACTACGTCGATGTAGTAGATGCCGATGCCCGCCAGCACCGGGGCCATGCGGCGTAGCGCCTCGCGCACGCCGGGGTGCTTGAAGTCGAGGCGCGGCCGTTCGAAGTATCGGATCTTCTTCAGGCTGGGCCACTGCGCCACGACCTGCAGTGCGCCGCCGACCAGCGCGCCGAAGGCCATCGCCAGGATGCGCTCGTAGCCGTGCGCGCCGAGCCAGCCCGGCAAGAGCAGCGCGAAGACGATGAACGCGACGTTGAGCAGGCCGGGCGCGAACGCTGTGACGACGAAGCGTTGGTGCGTGTTGAGCGCCGCGACACCGAGCGCCGCCGTGCCCATGAAGAAGATGTACGGGAACACCCAGCGTGTGAGCGTGACGGTGCGCTCGAACTGGCCCGGTTGGTTCTTGTAGCCTGCGGCGAATAGATCGACGAGCTGCGGCGCCGCGATCACGCCGGCCACGGCCACCAGCGCCAGGATCAAGAGCGACAGCCCGCGCATCGCGCTGAAGAACTTCCGCGCTTCTTCGTCGCCGTCGCGCTCGCGGATCTGCGACAGCACGGGCAGCACCGCGCTCTGCACGGCGCCCTCGGCCAGCAGTTGGCGGAGCACGTTGGGGATCACCCAGGCGACGAAGAAGGCGTCGGTGGCGCCGCGGCTGAACATGGCCGCCAGCACCTGCTCCCGGCCCAGGCCGAGGATGCGGCTCAGCAGCGTGCCGGCGGCGGTGATGCCGGCGCGGCCGGCAATCCGGCGCCGCTCGGACTCGCCATGGCTCTGGGCGTCGCTCGGCTCGGCGGCGCTGGGGCTTTCCTCGGCCACTAGCCGGCTGTAGCGCGGCCCCCGCCAGACCGCGAATTTCCTGCTGTTTTCCGGCTCCTACGGCACGATTCCGGCCACGGAGCTCACTTGCACGGATTGATGAAGGTCCCGCAGGGCTTCTTCTTCTTGGCTGGGGCGTGGGGCGGCGCGGCGGGGCGCGCAGGTCGGAGCTTGGTGAGCGTCAGATGGCGTGAGGCGTCCTGGCCGGGCTCCAGATCGAAGCGGTCGTTGGCCGGCAGATAGCCGCGGCGTGTCGCGGTGCAGCGGTGCGGGCCTGGGTCGAGCGCCGCGCTGCCGGCGTCCAGCTCCACCTGGCGGCCGTCGCATTCGATGCGGTCGCAGGCGGGCTCGCACTCGAAGCGCACCGCGGCCTGCTTGGGTGGCGCGGGTTCGGCAGCGGCGGACGCGCTTGCGGCGGGCGGCGCCGCGCTGGCAGGCGGCGCCGGATTCGAGGCCGCGGCAAGCGCCGACGGCGTAGCGGGAGCGCTCGCGGCGGGCTTCTCGCTCTCGGCCGGTGCCGGGGAACCGACCAGGTGCGAGACGAGCAGTCCCAGTCCCCCGAGCGCGAGGACGCCGCCCGCGATCGCCAGCGGCACGGTGAGCCCCCGCTTCTTCGGCAGGCCGTGTGCGGCCGGCGCCACGTCGACCGGAGCCGCTTCGGCGACCGGAGGGCGTGCGGGTGCGGGTGGCGGTGTCGGTGCGGGGACCGACAGGGGCGCGGTGGGGGTCGGCGGATTGATGGCAACGGGCGTGGGCGGCGCGGCTGCGGTATCTGCCGGCGGGGGTCGCGTCGGGACGCGCAGGTATGCCAGCGGTTGCGCGCTGACCATCGCAACCGGTTCGTGTTGCGGGTCGCTCGATGGCGGCGGCGGTTCGCGCGCGGGTTTCGTTCCCGTTGGTGGTGGCACCGAGGGGCCAAGCTGGCGCTCGAGAGCAGGGCCGGGGCGCGCCGGCGGCTTCGAGGACGCGCCGCCGATCGACTGGACGGCGGCGCGGAAGTTCCCGGCCATCGTGCCGACCGACTCGAAGCGCTGCTCGGGCCTCGGCGCCAGCGCCTGGCTGAACCAGTCGTCGAGCGCGGCGTCGAGCGGCGCGCCGAGCTCGGCGGCAAGCGCCGACGCGGAGCCGATCGGCTCGAGCATCTGCGTCCACAGCGCCGCCGTGTCCAGCGGCTCGCGTTCGACGGCCCGGAAACGGCTGTGACCGGTCAGCGCGTGGAACACGACGAGCCCCAGCGCGAACACATCCATCCTCGGCGTGCTCGCTTCCGCCGGGTCCGCCGCGTCCGGACCCAGCCAGCCCGGCGTCGCCGCCCAGCCCGGCGCGAGCCCGAGCGCCACCCTGAGACGCCACACACCGAAGTCGGTGATGTGCACCGTGGGCTTCTCGGCGGGTTCGACAAATACGTTGCCCGGCTTCAGGTCACGGTGCACCAGCCCGGCCGCATGCGCCGCGTCGAGCGCGGGAGCGAGCGCTTCGAGCATCGCCGCCAGCCGTTCAATCGGCAAGGCTCCGCCTGCGCGGATCTGGTCGGCCAGCGAGGGCCACACCACGCGATCGGTGACCACCCAGGGCGCCGTGTCCTTCCCTGAATCGATGCGCTTGGCGAATCCATCGAACGGCAGCGCGGCGACCGCCTGGGCGGCCTTGTCGAACGCGGCCCAGGCGTCGGCGTGGTCGAGCAGCGCGGGTGCGAAGCGCTTCAGAGCTCCGGGCTGGCCGCTCAGCGGGTCGCGCACCGCGTACACCTCGCCGAGCTCGCCGCGGCCGATGAACGCCGCCACCTGCCAGCGGCCGCCGACGCTGGTTCCCGGCGCGAGCGCGGGTGCGTTCACTTGCCGCTCCGCAGACTCTTCACCGCCTGCAGGATCGCTGGCACCTTGTCTTCGCCGCCGGGCTTGAGCACGGCGGCGGCCCCGACGATCGCCCGGTTGTCTTCGAGCTTCGTCACGATGACCAGCACCGAGCCCGGCTTGTCCGACAGCCGTGGCGACTGGCCGAACTGTCGCTGCTTGTTCACCTCCCACAGCTCGATCTTCATGCCGCCGTCCGCGTCGAGCTTGGTCTGCGCGTGGGTCAGGCGTGTCTTCAGCGCCTTGCGCGCGACCTTGGTGATCTCGAGCCGGTCGAGCAGCTTGTCGATCGCCTTGCTCGTGTCGGCGGACCACGCCGTCTTCGCCGTGCTGAAGGCCAGCACGGCGACCGAGCCCGGTGCGGTGGCGACGGAAGCCGCGCTCTCCTCGGCGTAGGTCCAGCCGGGCGGCGGATGGAACGTTGCCGCGCCGTCGCCGATCCCGAGCTCGGTATCGGCCTTCGCCTCGCACTTGTCGTCGAGCGACTTGCAGCTCGGTGGAGGGGAGGGCGCTGGTTCCGCGGAAGCGGAGGCCGACGCGGTCGGTGCGGGCGGCGCTGCGGGCGGGGGCGCCGCGGGCTTCCTGCGGCAGTAGCCGGCGGACAGGGCGAGCAGGGCGAGCAGTGTGAACAGCCTGGGTTGGGGCATGGCTCCGTTCATCGGCGCGGGCAAAATACCAGCTTCCCGGCCCGGCCGCCCGGCTTTCGCCGCTCTAGGCCCATCGGCCCCCCGTGCGCAGGCTTTCGCCTACGGCGACGAGGCCCAGGCGCGTTTCGTCCAGTCCGCGGCGTTTCCATTCGGCACGGAGCCTCTCGGGGGGCTCGTCGAGCGGCTCGTCGGTCAGCTTGAAGGTCCCCCAGTGCATGGCGACGAAATGTCGCGCGCCCAGATCGACGAAGCCCTGCGTCGCCTGCTCGGGGTTCATGTGCTGCTGCTCCATGAACCACGCCGGGTCGTAGGCGCCAATCGGCAGCATCGCCGCGTCGATTCCGGGAAAGCGCCGGCCGATCTCGCGGAAGCCGTCGAAGTAGGCCGTGTCGCCGGCGTGGTAGACGCGCGCCGAGCGCCCCTCGATGACGAAGCCGCCCCACAAGGACTGGTTGGCGTCGGCAAGCCCCCGCCGGCTCCAGTGCTGCGACGGCACGAAGCTCACGTCGACGCCCGCCACGCGCGTCCGCTCCCACCAGCCGAGCTCGGTGCACTCGAGCCCAGCGCGCTCGAGATAGCGCCCGAGCCCGAGCCCGCCGATGACCGGGGCGCCCACGGCCGCCAGCGTCGGCAGATCGAGATGGTCGAAGTGGTTGTGACTGACCAGCGACGCGGCGATGGGCGGCAGCTCGTTCACGCCCAGCGCGGGGGGCACGTTGCGCTGGATGCCGCCCGCGATGCGGTCGAACAGGACCGCGTCGGTCAGCAGATTGACTCCGTCGACTTGCACCAGGAAGCTGGCGTGCCCGAGCCACGTCACGCGTGCGGGCTCTGCCTGGGCCGGCGGCGATGCCAGAACCCGGCGGTCGGGTTCCACCCGCGGCACGAGAGCGCGCGCGGGTGAGCGCCGCCTGCGCCCTGCCAGCCGGTCGACGACGCCCCATTTGAGCACGTTGGAGAACGGTTGCGGGCCGCTGCCATCGAGGTTGACGAATCGCCTGCTTCCCAAAGCGCTCCTACCGGGACCCGGAGCGTAGCACCGCTTTTGGAGTCTTTGTGGCGCTGCAGGCGGGGCCGGACCGTCCTATGCTGGCAACCCATGAGGTTTCCTCTAGCGCTTCTCCTGACTGCCCTGCTCGTCCTGCCACTCGGCGCCTGCAAGAAGAAACCGGCGCCGCGGCCCGGCCCCGGCGCAGAGGGCGGCCCGGCCACCGCCGCCTCGGCGGAGCTGCCGGAGCTGATCAAGAAGTACAAGGCGATGAGCGCCGCCGAGCGGACCGAGGCCGCGAAGAGCGGCTGCTACGTGTCAAGCCAGTGCAAGGCGCTCGAGACGAAGGCCCTGTTCGCGGCCGCGAGCGGCACGGAGAAGGCCTCGCTGAAGGCCGCGGCCCGTCCCGTGTTCGCCCGGCAGTACGAGAAGGAGCTGGTCGACAAGGGCAAGAAGCCCGACAGTGTTGTCGCGTCGGGAGACGACGGCACGACGCTCGAGGTCAAGGGCCCGCCGTGCAACCGCTTCCTGCTGTCGAACTTCATGAACGACTTCGGCGACCGCGCGCGCACCCTCGGTTTCAAGCGCGTCGCCTGCGAGAACAAGGCGCTCAAGGCGAAGATCGATCTGTAGGCCTCAGGGCGGATACGCCGCCACGCATGCATCGAGCGCCTTCTGGTCGACCGGCGGCGGGTCGAAGCTGGGCGGCGTCATGAACGGCGGGTTCTTGAAGTCGAACATGTCCATCATCGCGTCGGCGTTGGCGTCGCGCGCAGTGAGCGCCGGCAGATTGAAGCGCGCTTCGACGAACCGGAGGATGGACGTGTGGTCGTGGAGCACGTGCGACACGTAGTGCTGCTTCGCGTACGGCGAGATCACGAACACGGGAACGCGGAAACCGTAGTGGTCGAAGCCGCCGAGGTTGGCGTCCTTCGCCGGCGGCGTGCTGTCCGGCGCGCACGCCTTGGGCGGCGGCACGTGATCGTACAGGCCGCCGTTCTCGTCATAGGTGATGAACATCGCCGAGCGCTTCCAGAGCGGGCTCTTCATCAGCGTGGTCACCTGGTCGTACACGAACTTCTGGCCGACCTGCATGTCCCCGGGGGGGTGTTCGCTGCTGCGGCCCGCGCCGCCGGCGTCGAAGAGCGAGTCGACGAAGGAAACCTGCGGCAGAGTGCCGGCTGCAGCATCCTTGGCGAATTCGCCTATGGCCACGAAGTGATCCTTGTTCGCGAGGAACGTCGAGATGAACATCGCCTCCGGCGGATAGTTCGACCTGTAGACCTTCCAGCTCACGTTCGCCGCGTCCAGCACCTTGAAGATGTTGTTGCCCTCGGCCGGCGGCGGCGTGTTCGAGACCAGGCCGAAGCTGGTGGCCGCGTAGAAATACATGCGGTTCGGCCAGGTCGGCCCGAGCAGCGAGCAGTGGTAGTTGTCACTGATGGCGAAGGTGCTCGCGAGCTTGTAGTAGAACGGGATGTCGGTCTGGTCGTAGTAGCCCATCGCCCGGGCGCCGGTCGGATCCGAGGGCTTCGCGTTGGCGATGGCGAAGCCGTCGTTCTTGTCGTTGTCCCACTCGGTGTGGCTCGCCTTCCACGAGTGACCGGTGTCGTCGAAGCAGTACTCCGTCTTGTGCGAAAATGGGATTGGCGTGCCGTCCGGCGCCGGGTTGGTCACGCCGGCCGGCGCCACGTCCACGTCCGGCTGCCCGTACTCCGGCAGCTTCTGGAAGTAGTGATCGAAGGAGCGGTTTTCCTGCATGACGAGCACGACGTGATCGATCGGGATCTGTCTGCCTGCGCAGCCGATCGTATCTTCCGCCAGCGCGCCGGCTGCGAACTTGCAGGAGCTGCGGTCCGCCGCCGCCGTCTGGCTCTGCGCCGGGTCGCACAGCGGTGGATTTGCGCTCGAGCCCCGATCCGACGACGAGCAGGCAAGAGCTGGTAGGGCGGCAAGCACGACGAGCGGAAGCGCCCAGAGCGATTTCACGGCCGGAAGCATAGCCGGAAAAAGCGTCGCGCCGCAGCCGGAACGCCCGGGGTCCCGACGTTTTCGCGCGCCCGTCACGCTATGCCGCAGCGCGGTGACGCGACTAGCGCCGCCCCTTGAACCCCATCATTTCCTGCACGACGGACTCGCTCGCCTCGGCGATCTCTTCCTGTTCCCGCGCCTCGTCGGCGCAGTCCTCGCAGAGCCGCCGGTTCTTCCCGCCGATGCGCACCGTCTCGAGCTCGTCCACCTCTTCACCGCATTGCTTGCAGGTCGGCATGAAGCCGGATGCTAGCGCCTCCCCAGTTCCCACTTCAAGCCGCCCGCGCTTCCCGAAACTGCCAGGCGCCGCCCGTGCACCCCCTCCAGGTGACACCAGGTGCACAGAGCGATCACGTTGTCGTCCTCGTCGCTGCCCCCCTGTGACCGGAACTGCACGTGGTGCGGCGTTACATCATGCCGCGAGCACACGGGACTCGAGCACGTGTAGCGGTCGCGCGCGTAGATGTGGGCGTATTTCTCGCTGCGCACGGTGAGGTGCCGCCACGCTTTCCAGAACTGGTCGCACAGGAAGCGCACGAAGCTCGTGCAGCGCGACAGGTGCTTGTGCATCACGCCGGCGAGGGCCCGCCAGAAGCGCGCCGTGTCCCGCGCCACCCGCAGATCCACCCGCACGCTTGCCGGGCCCGCGCCCAGCGCGGCGGACATCTGGCCTTGTGCTTCGAGCACTGCGTCGCGGTCGCCGGAGAGCACGTGCGACTCGAGCTCCCGGATCTCCCGCAGCGTCTCTTCCGGCGGCGGCACTGCCCGCCCCCCGACGCCGCGCGAGAGCTCGGCGGCGCGCACGTCTTCTTCAAGGTGCTTCACCGTGCGCGCCCGCGCTCGCTCGATCCAGGCGCCGGCCGTCTCCGCGGTCGCGACCCGCGAGATCAACAGCGCCGCTTCGTACCCGATCTCGCCCGCACCCAGTGCGCCTCGCACCCGCGGGCACCAGCGCCGTGCCAGCGCGATCTTCGCCTTGAAGCTCGACGGCGAAATCCCGAGGCGCTCGCGGACGTATTGCGACTCGGTGGCGTAGCCGAGCCGACGCCAGCCTTCGGCTTCATGGAATGCCCGCGCGGCCCGGCCCAGCTCCACCTCGCGCTGGGAAAGCTCCCGCGAAAGCTGGCCGATCCGCGCATCCAGCGCCCGCAGGCTCCGGGGCAGCTCGAAGACCACCGCCGCCTGTTTCCCGCCGGGACCCCGCGCATGGAAGTTCTCCTCGCAGCGCTCCTCCGATTCCTCGCGCCAGGCGTCGAGCTGTTGCCTCCACCTGGCAACTGCATCTGCTTCGCGCTCGCTCTGTTCGAATGCCTCCAGATCGTTTGCGGGCAGGACATGGGAGAGCGAGCTGTAGCTCTCCGAAAGCAGCGCATGCACGAAGCCCTCTGTCGTGCGCTCTCCGAAAGCGTGCTCGGCGAAGCGCCGCGTCCACTGCCACAGCCACGCATCCGCCGCGCCCAGCGTCATGCCGAGCGTTACCATGTCGAGATCCGCTCGTTGAACGCGCTCGCTCGAGGGCTTGTCCACCTCGCTCGAGTCGGGCTTTGTGACCAGCAGCGCCCGCATCTCGCGTACCGTCGAGCGCAACGCCAGCTCCGTCAGCGCCGTGTCCGTCTTCGCGGTTGCATGGCGCGCGACGAGCTCCGCCATGCACCATCCCACCGCGCCGCCGGCGAGCGCGGCGCGGAGCTGCGGTAGCTTCGCCACACGCTGTGCGAGCAGGCGCGACTCGCCCGCCCAGCGAGCGCTCCGCCCGCACCGCTCGCGCGCATACGCGCCGAGCGACGAGAACCCGAGCTCGTGATGCCCGCCTCGTTGCGCCAAGAACTCCAGCAGCTCGCCCAGCACCAGCCGCGTCTGGCTCTCGCCCCGCACCAGCTTGGTCAGCCGCGCGTCGAGCCGCACCACCTCGCCCGGCGGGGCCGCACGCGCCCGGCACACCCCCGCGTTGGACGGCCGCGTCCAAGCGACGGCGCCCCCAGAAAACATGCGGGAAACCTAGTGACAGCTGAACAGATGTCAAGTGCCAGATGAGGATATTCCAGTCCGGACCCGGGGCAGCGCGCCGGCTCGCGAAGGCGCCCGACCAGCCACTCCAAGGTCGCGCTCGCCCCGACCCGCGCGAGTTGAGGCTGGGCGACCAGGTTCGTCGCCTTCGAGGGGCATGCTCATCGAGCCGTCCGGCTCGACGAGAAATGCGCCGCCGCCTCCGGCAGGGCTGCGCTGCCGCCGCGACAATTGGGTCCACACGGTTCCGGGATTCAGGGGTCGTCGCTTCGCTAGGCGTTGCGACAAGGAAGCTAGCTGTCACGGCGACGCCCAGAGTTCCTGGTCCACACCGCCTTCAGGGGCAGTTGATGCCCGTGCACCGATTGTACGCGGTCACCTGATCGAAAGTGGCGGTGAAGGTCGAACCGTCCGGGCACGTGATGGTTCCGGTGTCCGTGCTGGTGTCGGGCGCGTACTTCAGCACTTCGCTTCCCGTAGTAGCGATCATGACGCCGCTGGCTACAGTCACGTCGATGCACGGGGTGGTATCGCCGGGGCCGTACATGCCCGCTCCGTTCCCGTTCGAGACGTACTTCGAACCATCGGACCAGGCGACCGTGCCGTTGTTGTCTGTGCACGTTCCGGACAGGTCGGGGGCGTAGCAGCTTCTGACGAACGACTCGATGCACGAGCCGAACATGGGGTTGTTGGCGTCCGTGCAGCTGCCGGCGCCTCCACTGCCGCCGGCTGACGAGCCCGCGGAGCCGCCGCCGTTCGACGAACCTGCACTGCCGCCGCTCGACGAACCTGCGCTGCCGCCGCTCGACGAACCTGCGGCACCTCCGGAGGCGCCACCGTTGCCGCCGGCAGAAGAACCCTGTTGCCCGTCATTCGACGAGCAGCCGACCAGACAGAAGAAAAGAGTGAGTGTCAGGAGCTTGTGCATGGCGCCGCCCCAAGCAGGTCGCGTGCCAACCTGATACCGGGGAACATGGGTGTTCTTCTGACCGAGACGTGTGGCACCCGCGGCACGCCGTGTTGCCGTCGGACAACGCCGGTGGCCGATCGGCGCCTTGCATGGACGAGCGGCAGCGCCGCGCATCGAACTCCAACACAGCGAACCACCCGGGCGCGCATCGGTTCGTGCAGAGCGACGGCAACACCGTCATCTACGACGGCAGCACGTCGCTCCGGTCGACGGGCACCTGCTGCTACTAGTCGGCGCCACCTGCTCGCGACTCCCGCACGAATTCCCCGCCGGGCCTATTGCGCCGCGAGCGCTCCCGCCCCAGGAAGCGTGCGGAGGTTCCCCCATGTCGCTCTATGATTCATCGATCCCGCAGCTTTCCAAGATGCTCCAGAACCTGGAGCGCTGGCTCGACAAGGCCGCCGACTACGCCAAGACCAGGAATTTCGACCCCGAAACGCTGCTAGTCGCGCGCCTCGCGCCCGATCAGTACCCGCTGCGCAAGCAGATCCAGGCGGCGTGCGACTCGGCCAAGTTCCCGGCCGCGCGACTCACGGGCAAGAAACCCCCGTCGCATCCCGACGGGGAGCAGACGCTGCCCGAGCTGCGCGAGCGCATCCAGAGCGTGATTTCCTACCTCGGCAGCTTCAAGCCCGAGGACTTCGCCGGCGCGGACAAGCGCCAGATCGAGCTGACGTTCGCTGAAGGCCAGGTCATCGATGGCAGCGACTACCTGTGCGAGATGGCACTGCCGAACTTCTACTTCCACATCGTCACGGCCTACTCGATCCTGCGCCACAATGGCGTGGATCTCGGCAAGATCGACTTCATCGGTTCGCTGAACCTGCGCGCCAAGTAGACGCGCTCGATTCGGACCGGCGGCGTCAGCGGTCGGTGCGCGGCGCGGCGTCTTCGCAGGCGGACGAGGGCGGCGCGGGCACAACGATAGACACGCCGCTCGCCGCCGGGTCGATGTCGAGCGAACGCTTCGCGTACCACGCGACGCTGGTGCAGCGCCGGCCCGCAGCGGGGGCAGGCGCGCACTGACCAAAGCGCGCCGTCCAGGTGCGGCGGCCCTCCGGCAAGGACAGCGTGCGTGGCCGCGTCCGCCCACTCCAGCCGTCGAAGATGCGCCTCAAGTGCGTGTCGCCTCCGCTCAGCTCCACGACAATCGGCCGCACCAGCTGGCGCGACGGATTGGCCGGCGTCGGCGGACACCCCGGCATGCCGCCGACCGGCACCTCGCGGAAATGCGTCGTCGTGCAGCCTCTGCAAGCAGGCAGGGCGCAGGCGGCCAACACCAGCAACACGAGCACGCGCACGCCCTGAGCTTGTCCGCGATCCGCGGGACATTCAAGGCCGCCACGGGGGGGGCGTAGCTGGGCGTCAGCGGCCACGCTGTGCCCGCGCCTGGCACATCCACCGAAATGGGGAAGCCTCGAGCGTTGGGCAGGAGCAGCACCTGCCCGGTTTCGCTGCCCAGGACCACTTGACTCGAGCCGAGGGCAATCGGCCCGCGCTGAAGGGAAGGCAAGAGCGCTTGCTACGGCGCGGTCCCCGTCGCCGTACTCGTCGCCGGGCCCGGTTGTTTCAGCATCGACGCACGCTGGCTCGGCCGAGGTTCTGCGAGGCGCTGTTCAGGGCGACCTCCTGGCGGTTTCCGGCTCGCCCTGCCGAACATGCACGAGGACGATACGTAGTTGCTCCTGCCGGCCTTCGACGAAGTCATCCGCGAGCACGAGCTCTCTCGTGACGTCTACGGCGTCATCTAGCCTACGAGAGGAGGGGATGGCTGACGTCGCAATCGTGGCGGGCGCGAAACGTATTTCTACCAGGGACACTCAGACACATCGAGAAGCGCGGCCAGGCCAGCATGGAAACGCTCGTCCCCTGCCACAGGTCGCGAAGGGTGACAGCGATACCGGTTGCCTCGGAGGCGCCGCGGGGAGACACCGCGGCCGGAGCCCCCATGAACTGGACTACTCGATCCATACGCGCTGCGACAGCGGTCGCAGTCGTGACAATGGCGCCGGCTTGCACCTCGGTGCTTGGCCTGGGTGATTACAAGGACGCGCCCGCAGACGCTGGCAATGCCGGCGGAACCGCCGGAACTGCCGGAACCGCCGGAGCGGGCGGCGTGGCAGGGCCCGATGGTGGAGGCGTCGGCGGTACCGCCGGCAGTGCTGGCACGGGCGGAAGCGGCGGCGGCCAGAGCTCCAACGGTACCGTCTGCAGCAGCGCATCCAGCTGCAAGAGCGGGCATTGCGTCGACGGCGGGTGTTGCAATACCGTCTGCACCGGCACTTGCCAGGCCTGCAACCAGACCGCGAGCAAGGGCACCTGCAAGCCGCGCACAAGCGGGACGGATCCGGACAAGGAGTGTCTAGGCAGCGCTTCGAGCTCGAGCGACCCGTGCGCCGGGGCCTGCAACGGAAGCTCGGGCTGCACGTTCCCGAACGGCACCACGTCCTGCGGGGGCAACCCGACCTGCGCCGCCGGCCTGCAGACTACGTACGTTTGCGGTGGCGACGGAAGCTGCGGGCCGAAAACGACCACCTGCGGCGACTACGTCTGCGGCACTAGCAGCTGCAAGACCTCATGCACGGTCAACGGCGACTGCGTCTCGACGGCGTGGTGCCAGAGCGGCTCGTGCGTGCCCAAGGTTGCGAACGGCAGCGCCTGCGGCGGCAACAACCAATGCACGAGCGGCAACTGTGTCAGCGGAACGTGCTGCAAGACGAGCTGCGCCGCGCCCTGGAGCTGCTCGACTGGCACGTGTCTCTGCAACGGCGTGACTTGCTCGAAGTGCATCACCTGGTATCTGGATCAGGACGGCGACGGGTTCGGCGCACATTCGTCGAACGACAAGGTGGGATGCGACACCGCCCAGCCCCCGGACGTGAACGGCCACCACTACGTCAAGAACAACACCGACTGCGACGACACCGACGGCAACGCGCACCCCGGTCAGGCAAAGTATTTTACGACCAAGAGCGCCGGCGGGACCTGGGACTACAACTGCGACGGGACCAACGAGGGAGCGTATGCGACGGTCCTTAGCGGGACCACGACATGCCATAACTGCGGTTCGACCTATTGCCTCAGCCCCCTGCAGGTATGGGGCTATGAGTGCCCCGGTAGCAACAGCTGTGCGTCGGTCACCCAGGCGTACAAGGGCACCTTCCAAACGATAGTGCAGTGCGGTCAGAGCGGCACCCTCTACCACTGCTCGGCGACCGGCACCGAGACGTCGACGCCTTCAGTAGTGGAACCTTGCCGCTGACGACGCGGAGGCGGCTCGACGCGGACAGGCGCGCGTCGAGGCCGGCTTGCACAAGCTCGTCGGGCGGAGCTTCGCTCTGCTGATGGCCTGATCGGATATAGCCACGCTCTGCTCCTGGTCTAGGTCTGCACGAGGGCCGGCATCCGAGGTCGATTGGCACAAGAACGCGACACCGGCTGGCCGTTCGACGTAGGCTCCGGTGCGTGCCAACACCATCCGATGCGAAGAAGGCGCTCGCGGCGCTGCTCCGCGAGCACGGGTTCCGGGGCAGCGCGCCGACCTTCCGCAAGTTCGTCGGCAAGGACTTCGTCGCCGTCGTCAACCTGCAGACAAGTGGCGATTCTGTCTACGTCAACCTTGGAGCGCACTACCGCTGGCTCGGCAAGCCTTCGTCCTGGGAGAAGACGAAGGAGTACCAGTGCGCTTTTCGAAAGAGGCTCGTCGACTTTGCGGCAAACGATCGTTTCTGGCTGGACGACGACGCAAGCGTGACGGCTCTTCTGGAGATGATGAAGCTCGAGGGGCTGCTCTTCTTCGAGCAGCTCGAGCCAGACCGGATCAAGGAGACCACGAAGGCGCTCGCAAAGGACGGCTTCGACAGCTTCGTGCCGATCGGCACGCCGGCCGACGCGGCAACGTGGGCTCGAGTCGCGACGCGCTTCGGAGATGCGGAGGCGAAGAAGCGGTTCAAAGCGCAGTCCGCCGCCCAGGAAAAGGCGATCGCCGAGGAGCGCGCGCGCAGGCAGGCGGAACTGGACGCCGAGGCCGTGGAGATGACCTACGCCGAGCTCATGGCCGCGCGGAAAGCCGGGCGGTCGCCGAAAGTGGTCCATCTTCTGCCCGGGAAGAAGACGAAGAACGCTGCGAAGCAAACGGCGAAGAAGGCCAGGAAGAAAGCGGCGAAGAAGGCCAAGAAGGCGAAAGCGTCTCTGGAGCGAGCCGGAAAGCCGCAGCCCGCGAAGCGCCGCACCCGAGGTTGAGCGGTTCGGCCCGCCCAAACCTCGGCCAACGGCTGGAGTCGCGGCAGCTCAGTTCACGCGCCTTCTACTCCGCTCCGGGTGCGCTGCGGGAGCAGTAGCTGGGCAATGGGCTCCCGAGGTCCAGCCTCCGGAAGACGTCGGCCTTGCCACGGGCATCGCGCAGATACTGCTTGGCCTCCGCCGTGGGCATCTCCTGGGAGAAGAGCTCCAGACGGTTGCCGTCGGGATCCAGAAAGTACGCGCTCTTCGCGAAAACGTGGTCAGCCGTGAAGTCCAGACGCGCACCGTGCCTCTCGAGCCGCGCGATGATGGCGAGAAGCTGTTCCGGTCCCCCATCGATCTCCAGAGCCGTGTGGGCCATGAGTGAGCTACCGATCGGCTGACCGTCGGGCACCTGGATCACGGCGATGTCGTGGTCACGCTCACCGAACGAGAAGAACGCCATCCGCGGTTCCTCGAGCGCCTTGACGAGCTCCATGCCGAGAGCCTCTGTGTAGAACCGTATCGATCGCTGCAGTTCCCGCACTGCCAGGACGACGTGGGCCACCTTCTTGAACTTCACCATGGGCTCCCCGTGCCGGTTGGTGTCGCTCGCTGCGTCGTTGCCGGCCTGCGGTGTGGATTGGTTCTGCTTCATGTCTTCCATGTTCGTGTCTCCTTCAGCCTTTCGTTGCGCCCCCGACAACGTGTCGGTGAAGAAGAAACTACGGAAATCCGCCCGCCCGGACTTCGGGAAGACCCCCCAATTTCACGCGCGAACCGCTTTGGGTGGTTCTACCCAACCAGGCCGTTCTGGCCTCCCACGCGAGCTTTCACCCGCTTCCGCCGCCCGAGCGCGAGGACATGGACGCCGTGTGCGGGGCAGGTCACATCTGGTAGATTCGAGATGTGTCAGGCGCGCTGTGCGCTGCTCTGTTGGGACTGACGCTCGCCGCCCCGGCAAGTGCACAATCGCTGTACACGGCTCCGACGGTCGCACCGCTGTCGATCACGTCGGACGCGCCGGGTACGCGCTTCGAGATCCAGCGCTTGTCCGATCTCGTGCCACTGGCGAAGTGCGTCGACGAATGCCGCGTGTTGCTGCCCGTCGATCAGTACCGTCTGGTCGTTCACGGCTCCGACGGCGTCGCGAGCGGCCGGCGGATGTTCGAGCTCGACGCACCGATGCGCATGCGGCTGACGCCCGACGCGCCGTGGCAACGCTGGACCGGGCTGTCAATGGCGGTCGTTGGAACGGCGGCCATCCTTGGCGGAATGTTTCTTGTCCTCACTGGAAGTTACTCGGATTACGGCCCGTCGCAGCGCGAGAATCGGCAGACCGTCGGCGGGCTCATGGTGCTTGGCGGAGTCAGCCTCTCGATCCCCGGCTGGGTGGTGTTCAGGAACAGCTTCAGGCCCGGGCTGAAGGTGCTACCCGACCGGCGTTGATCACGGCGATGGCCCACGGGTTGCCCTGTGCTGACTCCAGCGTTGTTGGCGTTCCGCCGCCGCGGGCGTTCTCGACGGTCCCGCTGTTGCTCGTCCAGTAGACGCCGGTGGTGTCCCCGATGGCGAGCAGGACGGTGCCGGACAGCGCCGGGGTCGGTCCGACGACCCGGCGTGGACCTGCTCGCTGCCAACCTGTCCACATCATGCTCTTCCGGACCCCAAGGTCGTGCCACCCTGTCGATCGGCGTCCAGGCGACGTTTGACTTTTCCCCGTGGCAACCCAACGGCACGACTCCTGCAGGCGAGCTGCGCGCGTAGGCGGAAAGGTCGGAACGATGAAAAAGGCGGGAACGATGGAAGTGGTGATGCTGGCTCTGGTCGCCGGGCTGTGCGTGACCTCGTGCCTGGTCACTGCGGCTCCCGGTACGGGTAGCGGCTCGTCGGGTCCGGGTGCGGGCGGCTCCTCGAACGGGGCGGACTCCGGGTGTGGCGGAGAAGCAGCCCAGGGCGGCTACTCGAAGGGAACAGCGGGCGCGTGGAATGGAAGCGCGGGCAACGCGTACGGCTACCCCTCCGACCAGATGCCGGCCGACGATTGCTTCGGCTTCGGCTTCGATGACAACAAGGTGACCTGCCGCTTCTACGACTCCTGCGCGATCCATTGCAGCAGCGACCCGGATTGCCCGTCGGCGCCGGGCGGCCCGGAGCCGGTGTGCCGGAAGAACAGCCAGACCTCCGGCAGGCTGTGCGTGCTGCCCTGCGGCCAGAGCGACGAGTGCCCCCAGGGAATGGTCTGCACCGTTCATCCCTATGGATACGGACGCATCTGCATGTGGCCCCGCGACTACTAGAGTATCGGAGGTCGGGGATCGGCCAGGCTCGCCCGCGAGGTGACCCGGGGGAGACGACGCCGCCGAACGGCGTCGTTCTCTCGGGATGCAGTCATCGCGCTTCCAGGGTCGAGACGGTCGCCGCGCCCAGGCTGAAGCGTTTCACTCGAAAGCGAACTCCCGGGCATACACGCCGTGTAGCTGCCGGAGTTGGCTTCCAGTCTTCGGGTCGACCAGCAACACGGCGCCGTTCCCGGTGTAGTCGAGGCGGATAGCGCCGACTGCGTCGCCATGAATGCCGCCGTCGCCTGTGAAGACAGGGATGTCGATGACACACTGACCTCCGTGCAGAACTTGAAAGTTGCTACCGCCGGCGGCTCTCGCGCGGTTCACTGTTGCGGTGGTGGGGCACTTTCGCCTGGGCGTCGAGGACGTCCGTCGCTCGCAGTGCTCCCATGAGCACTCCCGCGTCGTCCACCACCAGCACGAAATCGCGGTCCTCGCGCGTGAGCACGCGCAGTGCGAGGTCGAGTCGTGCACGCGCGGAAACCACTGGATCGCTGGGAATCGCTGCCTGCAGCGCCGACGCGGTCGAGAGCTGGTCGGAGGAATACTGCTTGACCGCTGCTAGGACCTGCGCAGACGTGAGTACCCCCAGCGGGTGATGCCGCGGGTCGACGACGACGACCATGCGTCGCGGAGAAGTACCGAGGAGCTCGGCAGCTGTGGAAAGGGGTGCGTCTTCAGCGATCTGGGTCGCATGGCGCATCGCGCTGGTCACAGGTGCTTCGAGCGCGTCCCGCAAGTAGGCGGCGTCATGCGCGGTGCGGGTGCCGACGATGTCGATCAGCAATCGATCGTGACAAGATGGGCACTGCGTCGCTAGCTCCCCAGCTTCCGCGCGTACGACGAGCCTCGGGTCACGATCGGTGTTGGCGAGTGCCCAGGACGTTGCCATTACGTCCCCTGCGTATTCCTCGGGAACCGACGGTAGGCTGCCTATTCGTCCCATTTTCGACTCTCCTGGTGGTGGCCCCCCACGATCGAGCCAGACGACTCTGCAAGCTGCATACCCGGGCGCCGGCCTACCGTTCGGCCGAGTTGCGTATCCTCTTGGAACAATTGCACAACGGTCGTCGCGGACAGTCGAGCACCCGACAGCGACGCGGTGCCGCGGGCGCCGCGATTGGAGTGCGGCGCTTCGTCACGATGCGACATTCTGCCACGCATGCGTGAGTCTCACGTCGGCGTGTGCTGCCGCCGAATCGAAGACATCGAAGGGGCGCCGCAGTACGAAGCCTAGACCTCCAGGCGACGGTCGACCTCGACGTACGCGCGCACGAACAGGACGTGCACCTGGTACATGCCAAGACGCGCAACCTGGAGATCTCCGGACGCGCGACACAGGCCGCCACCCCGGACGCGACGCTTCGTACGCGTCTGGGCACCCAGCTCGCGGAATGGCTATCCTCGAATGCAATGCCCCGTGATCAACGAAGCGATACCCACGCGCTGAAGGACGTGAGCCTCGAACGCGATCGCGCCAAGCAGTCGCTGCGCGTGAGCGAACAGCGCTTCCGGCTGCTGCTGGAGAGCGTCCGCGACTACGCCATCTTCATGCTCGATGCAGACGGCCACGTCATGACCTGGAATCCCGGTGCCGAGCGCATGACGGGTTACTCCGAGCAGGAGATCCTCGGCAGACACTTCTCGTGCTTCTACCCCGACGAGGCCGCCGACCGGGACTGGCCCGAAGAAGAGCTCAGACGGGCGCTGCGCGACGGGCGCTTCGAGGACGAGGGATGGAGGGTGCGGAGCGACGGTTCGCAGTACTGGTCCAACGTCGTCATCACTCCGATGTATGAAGACGGCAGGCTACAGGGCTTTGCCAAGGTCACTCGCGACCTGACCGAGCGCCGTCGCATCGAGCAGAAAGTCGAAGCGGCCCGGGACGAGCTCGAGCAACGCGTGCAGGACCGCACGCAGGATCTGGCCCGCGCCAACGCGGCGCTCGCTCGCGAAAACGCCGAGCGCCGCCAGCTGGAGGCGGACCTCAAGCAGTTGGTGCGTGAGCTCACGGAACGCGATCGGCAGAAGAATGTCTTTCTCGCCACGCTCGCCCACGAGCTCCGGAACCCGCTGGCGCCAATCCGTAGCGCGCACCAGGTACTCGAACGCCTCGTCGGCAGATCCGGCGACGCGAGGCATGCCCTCGAAGTCATCGATCGGCAGCTATTGCAGCTCACGCGGCTCATCAGTGACCTTCTGGACCTCTCGCGCATCACGTCGGGCAAGCTCGAGCTCCAGCGCGAGCCGGCCACGGTCGAATCGGTGCTGCAGGCAGCTCTGGAGACCAAGCAACCGCTGATCGCGGCCGAGTCACTGCATGTGGAGCTATCGTTGCCGGGAGAGCAGCTCTGGGTCCACGGCGATCCACTGCGGCTCGCGCAGGTCTTCGCCAACCTGCTCGACAACGCCGTCAAGTTCACGCCGCCAGGCGGAGACCTCCAGATCGAGGCCCAGCGTGACGCCGATACCGTGGAAATCCGCGTCGTCGATTCCGGCGTCGGCATCGCGCCCACGCTTCTGCCGGAGGTGTTCGACATGTTCCGCCAGGGCGGTGGCGCAGGCGGCGCGCCGAAGGCCGGCCTTGGCATCGGGCTTACCCTGTCGAAGCAGATCGTGGAGCTGCATGCCGGCACCATCCGCGCGGAAAGCGGAGGCGAGGGGCAGGGCAGTACGTTCTCGGTCACGCTGCCACTCCGCGAAGCCCCCAGGCACTCTTCCAGCCCGTCCCACCCAGACAGAATCTCGCTGAGCGGACATCGCGTGCTGGTTGTCGACGACAACCCCGACTCGGTGGAGATGCTGCGTGCCCTGCTCTCCATGATGGGTGCCGAGGTCGAGACGGCCATCGATGGCCGCTCGGCGATCGAGCTCGCCGAGCGCTTCCGTCCGACAACCGTGCTGTTGGATATCGGCATGCCCGAGCTCGACGGCTACGAGACCGCACGCCACATGCGACAGACCAGCTGGGGGCGCACTGTGGAGCTCGTTGCGGTCACCGGATGGGGTCAGTCCGAGGATCGCGACCGCACCGCCGAAGCTGGCTTCGACCGCCATCTCGTCAAGCCGGTCGAGATGAGCGAGCTGTTCTCGTTGTTCGAACCGGCTTCCAGGCGGGGCTCCGGGGCTTCGTGAGTATGTCGCCAGCAGCGCCGCGAGGTCTCCGGCGACAGCTGCGTTTCGGCGAAAGAGAAGCGCGGACTTCGCGAGCTACGACGGCGTGTTGCAGATCGGAGTGCCGCCACTCCGTGTCGACATCTTGAATCGCGCCGACGGAATCACGTTCGACGAGGCCGCCGCGGACGGCGACGCATTCGAGTTGGGTGGACGCACGATCCCGGTGATGGTCGCGCGGCTCGATGAGCAGCACCTCGACGAGTCGCGCGCGGAGGGCGACACAGCGGAGGACATAACCGGTTATGTCCGCGGAAATGTCGGCGCGGGGCCGCGTGGGCGCGCGTAGGGCGACACAGCGGAGGACATAACCGGTTATGTCCGCGGAAATGTCGGCGCGGGGCCGCGTGGGCGCGCGTAGGGCGACACAGCGGAGGACATAACCGGTTATGTCCGCGGAAATGTCGGCGCGGGGCCGCGTGGGCGCGCGCAGGGCGACACAGCGGAGGACATAACCGGTTATGTCCGTGGAAATGTCGGCGCACGGCGTGCTCGCAGAGGACGCCGAACAATGCGGGCGCGCGTCTAGCGCCGGAACGCGACGTTGAGATCGATGACGGCCGGCTGTAAGCCGTTGTGTTTTGGAGTCACGAAACCCGTCGGGACATCCTGATCGCCGAACGCCGGGTAGTAGTCGGTAGATGCCGTCGTGGAGCGGCGTAACAGGGCTCGCGGCGAGGCGTCGCCGGATAGGCCTATTCGGGCTTCTCGACCACGTAGAACACGAACGGCCACAGCGGCACGCCGAAGTGCTTTTCCGTGACCACACGGGCTCCGGCCTCGCGGAGCGCAGGCAGCGTGGACACCGCACGGCATCCCATGCTGAGCCACGGGATGCGCCAGACCACGTTCTCCACCGCCGACGCCACCCAGCGCACGACACCGCTCTGGGGCTCTGTCGAGTGGGCGACGGCGAGGCGAGCGCCACGCTTGAGCACGCGGTACAGTTCCAGCACTCCAGCGGCCGGGTCGTACAGAGGGCACACGCTGTACGTCGAGAGCACCGCGTCGAAGCTCTCGTCGTCGAACGGGAGCTTGAGCATGTCGCCCTCCACGAACTCCATGCGATCGACCAGGCCGGCCTCCTCCGCCTTGCGCTTCGCCTCATCGAGCATGCCCAGACTGAGATCGAGGACAACGACGTGCCCCTTCGGCCCTGTCGCCCGCGCCGCGCGGAGCGCGGTGGACCCGGTGCCGCCGCCGGCGTCGAGCACTCGATCCCCGGAGTGCACGCCGTGCGTGACGACAAGCTCGCGGCCCCGGTCGTCGGATTTGAGCGTCTCGAGGCTGTGTTGCAGGTCGTAGACGCGCGCTTTGCGATCGTACAGGGACTTCACGCGTGCCGGATCGAGCGCGGCTTTCGTCATGGCAGACCTCCACTGCGATCTTCGGTTCTTCGCGCCCACAGCCCCATGACGCCGGTCAGCTTGGCACGGCGCGGACGGCGCTCCCCGCCGCGGCGACCCGGGAGTTCCCCATGAAATAGTGCAGGCGTCGCGCCGCTGTGGGCGTTATGCTGGGAGTTCGCGTCAGGCATGTGCTGCCCGGCGTCGGATGATGGGCCGGCGGGCCCCGGGAGGGCTTGTGACTTCACTTGGATCGCGGGTTTCGATGGCGCTGGTGCTGGCCGGCGGCGTAGCGGTCGCCTGCGGCGGCAGCGTCACGACGGGCGGCGTCGGCGGCACGGGCGGTCAGGGCGCCACCGGCGGCCATGCCGGATACCCCGGCACGGGCGGCGTCGGCGGCTACGCCGGATACCCCGGCACGGGCGGCGTCGGCGGCTACGGCGGAAGCAACTGCGCGTCGGATCACTCGTCGTGCGTCCTGCCTCCGCCACCCAGCTCCAAGCCGCCGAACACGAGTGGAACCAAGACGGTGATTGCGATCAGCAAGCTCTTCCTGGGCGAGACCAACCAGCAGGGGCAGCCCGACCCGACCGCCTGGAAGTCCATCGGCTACAACCTCGATGGTCTGGTCTCGAAACCCTCGGACACGAACCACTGCATGCCCGTTGTCGGCGCCAATCCACAGGACGTGAAGACCGACGGCAACGGCGGCATCGACAACTCGTACGGCGAGAACCTGCTTCCCCTGATCACGTCCCTGTCTCCCGATCCCTCTGCGACGACAAACCAGTCGATCGCCAGCGGCGCTCTTACCGATCTGTTCAGGCTGGACAATCTCACGCTCGCTCCGGACCAGAATGGCGTCTCCGGCGCGCTCTACGGCGGCGCGAACAAGGGCTCGCCCGCTCTCTTCAACGGCACGGACGTGTGGCCCGTCACGTACGAGTCGGTGACGAACGGCAACATCAACGCGCCCAGGGTGACCTTCCCCAAGAGCTACGTCGTCAACAACGTCTGGGTGTCCGGCACGAAGGCGAGTATTGTTCTCCCGCTCGGGTTGCTGGGCGGGGACGTGCAGACGCGGATCACGCGCGCCATCGTCAGCATGCAGCTCAAGGGAGTCGGGACGAACGCCATCGCCGTCCACGGCACCATCGCCGGCATCATCAACACGGAAGCGTTCATCGCCCAGCTCAAGAAGGTCGCTGGCTCGTTCGACTCGAGCCTGTGCAGCGGGGCCACGTTCGACAGCATCGCCCAGCAGATCCGCGCGGCCAGCGACATCATGTCCGACGGAAGCAACGGCGACCCGAGCAAGACCTGCGACGCGATCAGCGTGGGGATCGGCTTCGACGGCTCGGGAGTATCGCTGGGCAAGGTGGCAGCGCCGGCTACCCCTCTGCCGGATCCATGCGCGCCGTGAGCGCGCTCACCGTCTCGCATTCGTAGGGCGGCTCGCCGGCGGTGGCAGGCCCGGCCTGGGCCGCACGACGCCGTGCGCGCGGGTCACACCTCGTGTAGCCAGGGCAGCACAGCCAGACGCCCCGGGTTGGAACCTGGTACATTTCCGCGTTGTTCCTCATGGCACGCTGCTTGCTGGGTGAGGGTGCATGCCTTGCTTCCGCGCCCGCCATGCCGCCGGCGCTGCCATGGTGCTTGCGCTGTGCGGCGGATCGCGGGCGGCGCTCGCAGAGCCCACGCTCTCGCCCGACGAGCTGCCGCCTCCTGGCGAGTACACTCCGCTACCGGGCAAGAGCGACGAGCCGGATGTGCGGATCCATCTGTCGCCTCGCCAGCCCGGGCTGTCGTACAGGGTCATCCCCGAGCGCGAGCAGAGCGAGGGGTCGCCCGACCGCTGCGAGGGCTCCTGCACGCTGTACCTGGCACCCGGCGACTACACCTTCGAGGTCTTCGACCACGGACGCCGCGTCGGCACCCAGATGGTGAGCGTGAAGTACGACGCCAATTGGTGGGTGAAACCCCAGAACCGCGCGCTCGAGTGGTTCGGACTGGGCTCGTTCGTCGTCGGCTCGGCGGCAGCTGGCGCGGGCGTGTTCCTGATGGGGCAAGGTGTGATGGACTCGATGTGCGAGGACAGCTCCTGCGCGACCCATCAGAACGACTTCGCGATCGGATTCGGACTGGGGATTGCCGGCGCGGTGTTGATGCCGGTCGGCTGGCACCTGTTCTGGCCCAACCGCCAGCCGATCGTCGGGGTGCACAAGGTCGACAAGACGGGCTGGACCCACCGGGTGCGCGTCGGCGCCGCGCCGACGGACGGGGGCGCGCGCTTCGCTCTGGGCTGGACGTTCTGAGCCACCCGGCGCCGCCATCGACTGGCGCTTCCACAAGAACTGGTCGCTCCGCACCGAAGCCGGCAACGCCAGCACCGCCCTCCACCTGCTCTGGCACTATCGGTACTAGAGTTGCCCACTCGCGCTGCGCCGAGCGCCTAACGGCGCGTCAGTTCGACGGCTTCGTTGCGACGCGACGGGTGGCGATGATGATCAGCACCACATCGTCGCGCCACAACGTGTGCTGGTGCTCGAGGTCCACACTGAAAACCCGCGCCTCGGGGATCGCTAGAATTCCCGGATCACGGTGAGGCCGGCGCCGGTAGGTCCCGCGCTCGGGGTCAGCGCGGTGCGTTCGCTCGAGTGGCTGCTCAGGACGAGGGCCAGGCATCATCGGGGGGTGGCGTCGCGCATGCGCGAGTGGGCAGCATGCCTGTGGTGTTCACGGTCGCCGCGCTCGCCGCACCAGGCGAGCGCCGCCGCACGGTCCGGCGCACCGCGGGAACGCGGATGCCCGCCGACGACTGAAGGCGAACCGACGGATGTCACCCATGGTGCTACCCGCGATGACTTTGCGTGGTTAGGGTGATCCGTATGAATCGCCGCACTCTCGTGGTCGGCTTCATAGGGGTGTGTTCCGCTCTCGCGTCGGCCTGCAAAGACGCCGGAGGCGGGGCGGGTGTTGGCGGAGCAGCGGGCAGCGGTGGCGCCACTCCCGATGCAGGCACCCCGGCGTGCACGCCGCTCGCGTGTCAGCCCGACACTTCGGTCGAACCCCCAGCTGGCGGAAACTACCGGAGCTTCAGCTACGCCGCCGGCGTGAGTGTCGGAGCGGTGGCGCTGTCAAACAACGGGCGGCGCATCGTCGTTGGAGACCAAGCTGGGCGTGTGCAGATGTTCGCGCACGACGGCGGCGGCACCCCGCTTTGGACGTTCACGGCCGGGGACCCGCAGGCACAGTTCAACAGCGTGTCCATTTCCGCGTGATGGCACCACCACCGCCGCCACCGATGGCCTCACGTCCATCCACTTGTTCACCTGCGACAGCGGCACGCCCACCTGGACGTTCGATTCGCACGACGATACGGACGACTTCGTCGCCGTCGACGTCTCGAACGACGGCTGCCGCGTGGCCGCGGTCAGCAAGCGCAAGGTGTACCTGTTCGACCGGAGCAACTCGACGCCCGTCTCGGTGTACACCCCGAACGTCACCCAAGGCGGCTGGCTCACGACGGTGGCCGTCTCGGGAAACGGCAGCCGCGTCGCGGCCGGCACGTGGATCACCGACAAGAGCGGAGCACAGATGTTCGTGTACGACGACCAGAACGAGCTCGGCACGTTCTCCACACCGTATGCGTTCCAGAGCTCCAACGCCGTGGCGATGCCTATCGCGATCTCCAACGACGGCAGCGTGATCGCCGCGGGTGGAGCCGACAAGAAGGTGCACTTCTTCTCCGGCTCGTTCACGCCCACGTGGAGCTACGACGCGGGCAGCGCCGAAGGCTCGGTGTGGTCCCTCGCCCTATCGGACGATGGCAAGAAGCTGTTCGCCGCGAGCGGCCAGGACAGTGCCGCGATGTTCGAGGACACGACGACAAACACGCCCAGTTGGACCTACAACGGCAACTACGCGTCGCCTCATGCAACCGGCATCGGCTTGGTCGACCCCTACCAGGGCGGCTCGAACGCAGAAGGCGATTTCGGCATCGGCGCCTATCCCGGTACCGTCGCCCTCTCGGCGGATGGCAAGTACGCGATTGCCGGCGCCTGGAACAGCGGGAACCTGTTCGGAATGTACGGCAAGAAGAGCCGTCCCTTCCGCGTGTATCGCACGACCAGCGACACGGATTCCATCAACGTGGCCGCCATCAGCGGAGATGGTTCGTGGATCGTCGCGGGGACCACCTTCGGCGAGGTGCTCGCGTGGGAGGTGGCGCCTGCGGTGATGATCGAGATCGGAACGCCGGTAACGGTGAACATCCCTTCCAACCCGGATGCCGGCGCGACGCTGGGACTCGGCGACGTGGACTTCGAGCGTACGCTGGTGAAGCCAGGGCGCGCGGCGAAGATGAAAGAGACCTGGGCGCTGTGGGCCGTCGTGGGCGGGGTACCGGTGCCACCGGAGGCTTCCTGGCTCGTCAGCTCTGGTGACTTCCAGCAGACCCACACCCGGGATCTTCCGAACGGCAACGTGGACGAGACCACGTCCGAGACAATGAAAACGCCTCAGGTGTGGCAGTCGGCGGTCTCGGCGATCACCGGCTTCATCCTGCGCGTATCCCTGGAGGACGACGGCAGCTCCAAGCTGACCAGTGACGAAGGCGCAGGCTTCGTCGACATCCAGGTCGGCGGCGGGCCCTGAGCGTCGCCGTTCGTCTTCTTCCGGCCTCGTCGGATTGCATTCGTCACCAGGCGCAGGGGAACACGATGTCCGCAGACGACGTGAGCTTGCACTCGGGGGTCGTCATGCCCGAGCCATTCGCTTCGCACAGCTTCGTCGAGCCCCCGCTGGCCGCGCTCAAGCGGCTGCAGGGAGCGGTCGCGTTCCCGCAGCCGTTCGGCACAGCAACGCAGCGCTCCTCGCATGGGGTCAGGCGCCGTCAGGGCGACGGCTGCAGCTTGATCGTTACCGGCGTCTCCAGCGCGTGTCCGCAGCTGTCCGTCTGGTAGTGGTTCGAAAGCTGCTGGTCCACCGCGACGTAGCCTGTGCGCTCGATGTGGATCGTGGTGGTCGACCCGACCGTGCCAATGGGCGCGCGGTAGTAGCAATCGCCCTGCTTGGAATACGCGGAAGCCTGCGTGCCGCCTTCGCTCACCGTCGCATCGCAGATCAGCGCGCCGGTCGAGGCGTCCCGCACGCGGATCACGTACTCCGGCACGACGTACTCCGAAGTACAGCTCTTGATCGCGCACCCCTCGAGCGACGCGCACGAGCCCGCCAGCGCGACGACGCCGAAAACCAGCACTGTCCACCGCGCCCGGCGCCAAGCGGCCCTCGACTTCACATCCACCCCGAGCGTCATTCGCCGGACCGCCACGCGCCTTGCGCCAAGCATACATCGAGTGTGACGCAGCGGCGGCGGTGGAACAAGTGGAAAGGGCGCAGCCGACCGCGAGCGCTACGATTCCCTGTGGAAGGAGCCGTGCCGCTACTCGTTCAACTTTGTATGGTGTCAAGGCCAAGGGGGTCGACTACGGGTACCCACGGGCACGTACTATCTCGCGAACACGACGTGAGGTCCTGCCTTCCACGAGCTCGACTCCAATGGACAGGGCTCCGCGATCACCAACTACTGGCGTGACGCCCAGGGACACCACTTCGCGGCGTACGTCCGGGGCCGGAGCTCCGGTGGCCGCCGGGGCGCAATCCGTCAGATCACGGCGCCGATGTCGAGCGTCAGCATTCCGAAGAACCCGCTCGTCGCGTCGTTGGTGTCGGGCATGAGATCGGGCTGGAGCGTCGTGGCGCTCTGGTCCGTTACGATGTTGTACCCGGCCAGGGCACCTAGACCCAGCAGGAAGCCATTGCCGAAGACCCAGCGATAGCCGCCTTCGGCGCCCAGGACGAGGTGGGAGCTATCGTACTTGTACGAGTTGCCCGCCTGTTCCTCCCACTTCCCATACAGTGCCACGCCGCCGATGTAGCCTCCGCGCAGGTTGCCGTCTGTGCCGAAGTAGTAGCGGAGGCCGGGGCCCGCGAAGGCCGAGAAGTTCAGCTTGTCGGGGGAGGCTACGACGTAGGACAGCGCGCCGCTGTTGAGGAACAGCACACGGGCATTGAACGCGACGTGGCTGCCGTACTCGAAGGTTGGTGACAGCCCGAACTGAAGCACGCCCAGCGCATTGACGAACAACCCGACGTGCGCATCGCGCGCCCCGACGTCCTCGCCGCCCGAGCCCGCGCCAGCGGCAGAGTTGGCGGCCGTAGGGGTCTGTGTCAGCTCGGAGCTATAGGTCGCCGGCGGAGCCGCAGCTGGCGCAGCAGGGGCGGGGGCTGGCGCGGCAGGGGCCGGGGCTGGCGCGGCAGGGGGCGGCGCGGGCGCCGGACCGGGCTGTGCCTGCGCCGTTGCCGCGACAACGAGGGGCAGGACCGACAGCAGAGCGGGGGACCAACGCATCGTTTTCTCCCTCCCGAGCACCATTGATGGAGATCAGAGCCAACCCCGTGATGGCTGCAACCTCTTGCCTCCAGCCTGGCACCGCAGTCAATAGTCAAATCGTCGAACGTTCGAGCTGTCCGTGGGTGAGCCCATCGCGCGCTTGCGCTGCGTGAGCAACAGCCGAGTGCGCGCGACGACGGGGCGCGCGAGCTAGCGACAACGAACGACGAGCTCTTCAAGCTAGTGCACGTCGAGCTTGTCGTAGATGGACCGGATCTGGTTTCGCACCGTGTTTATGAAGGTGCCGCGCTCCCTGGCAATGTCAGTGGGCCGTGCACCACGGATCAGACTTCGCGCGACGCGCCGCTCGGCCGCCGTGATCGTTCCAGCCAGCGCCTTCTGCTCCGATCACGCGCCCAGCTCGGCCCACTCGCTGCTAGGCCGATCGCGCTAGATCGGGAGGCGTTGCAGGGTCGGGCCGCGGAGCGGTACCATCGCAGGATGCGCTGGGTATCGTCTTCGACCACCATCGCCATCACGCTCGTCGCGCTCTTTGCGCTTACGGCATGCGGCAGGAGCAACGGAGCCGCCGGGAGCGGCGGAGCCGCGGGGAGCAGCGGAGCTGCCGGGAGCGGCGGAGCCGCGGGGAGCGGCGGAGCCGCGGGGAGCAGCGGAGCCGCGGGGAGCAGCGGCGCTGCCGGGAGCGGCGGAGTTGCCGGGAGCGGCGGAGCTGCCGGGACCGGCGGAGCTGCCGGCACCGGCGGAGCCGCTGGGAGCGGCGGAGCTGCCGGGAGCGGCGGAGCCGCCGGAAGCAGCGGGACGAACCCGTTGAACGGACCGCCGGCGGGCTGGGCAAATGGCAACGCAACGATTCCCGCCGCGGGGCAGCCAGAAGACGTGTCGAACCCGACCACCGTGATCGGAACGGGCACACCGGCGAGCTGCACCAGCGCTGCGTTGGTGGCCGCGGTGAAGAAGGGCGGCGTCATCACGTTCAACTGCGGGCCGAACCCGGTCACCATCAAGCTGACGCAGACGGCCAACGTGTACAACAACGTGTCGAAGGTCGTCATCGACGGCGGCGACAAGGTGACGCTCAGCGGGCAAGGCACACGGCGCATCCTCTACATGGCCACGTGCAACAACTCGCACGGCGGGTATCCGCCCGGGTCGGGTAACTGCAACACCAACCCCGGCCCCACGCTGGTCGTGCAGAACCTCACGTTCATCGACGCCAGCGCCAACGGCATTCCCGAAGGCAACAACAACGGCGCCGGCGGCGGCGCTATCTACGCGCAGGGCGGCAGCCTCAAGGTTGTGCACTGCCGCTTCTTCAACAACGTGTGCGACGATCTTGGCTCGGACCTGGGAGGCGGCGCTATCCGCAAGCTCGACTATCTGGTGGCGGCTGGCGCCGGTCCGGCGCGCCCCGTGTGGATCGTCAACAGCACCTTCGGCGGCAAGTCCGGCTACGGCAACCACTGCGCGAACGGCGGCGCGCTGAGCAGCATCGGCGTGTCGTGGAACATCCTGAACTCGTTGTTCTCGTACAACAATGCGGTCGGCCATGGCGCGAACAGCGGTCAGGGCGGAAACGGCGGCGCCATATACAACGACGGCAACGAGATCGTGATGAACCTCGAGAGCAGCCTGATCGAGCACTGCAAGGCAAACGAGGGCGGCAGCGCCGTGTTCTTCGTCAGCAACAACAAGACCGGCACGATCACCATCAAGGACTCGCTCACGCAGAACAACCCGAAGGGCACCTTCGAGACACCGGGCCTGCCCGGCTTCTACGTCATCGCCAAGGGGCCCGCGAACGTGATCAACTCCCAGATCCTGCCCTAGCCGTTGTCTCTGCGGCGCCCGGGAGAGATGCGGCCATGGCCCGGCCGTGACCCGCAGCAAACGCCTTGCGGCGCTCCGCTCGTTGAGCGCACCGTCTGACGTTGCGACCCCGCGGGGGAACTGAGCGGTGCGGGCCCGCTACTTCCGCCAGTAGGTCTCGAGGTAGACCTCCGGCTTCGGGTCGAGCAGGCCTTGGCCGTGGCGATCGTCGGACCAGCTCACCGCGAAGTTCGTTCCGGTGACGGCGAGCGTCGGGTACTCCGGCGGCAGGCCGATCGAGCCCGGCGCTTCAAGGTACGGATCAAGCAGCGATCCGAAGTCGGGTGCGGCGACGTTCATCGCCACGCCGATGTGCTGGGCGGTCGTGCTGCACTCGGAGCGCTGGTCCTCCCAGAACATCGCGAAGCCGTCGGGGTGCGCGGCGATACGCGGGTACTCGCGGCTGCCTTCGTGATCGAAGAGCGCTCTAGGCTTGCCGAGGCGGTTCCCCTGCGCGTCGAAGCGCACGGCGTAGAGCAGATCGCGTTCCAGGCTCTGGTCACAGGGGCTCTTGGGCGTGACCGCAGCGGCGGTGTCGGTCGCTTCGTACACGAGCGCAAAGGAGCCGTCTGGCGGCCGGCGCCGACTGCACCTGCACGGCCGCTGGCGGCCAGTACACCTGCTGGGGCGCCAGCACCTACGTCGGGCAGGGCGCCAACTACCCGACAGGTGTTCCCGGGCTGGACCACGCGAATGGCCTGGCCATCGGTCGGGATCTTGCCTGCTCGCTCCGCGACAGCCAGGCGGTGTATTGCTGGGGCGGCGTCAGCCTACGCATCCTGGAGGACAGCACCTCCACCTCCACGCCAGTGCCGCTCGTGCTGTCTCCCTGACCAGCCGCCGCGCTCGTCCCGGGCCGTAGGCAGGTCGACCCAAGGCGAACCGCAAGAAGACCCGGACGGTCAAGCGGGGAAAGAAATAGCGCGCGTAGGTGCGATGAACGCCCTGTCTCGATAGCCCCACGTCAGTCTCGCTGTCTCTGCGCTCCGATCAGATCCCCGCCCCCGCGCTCGCGCCACTCAGTTCGGCGGCGACCAGAACTGCGCGATCCGTTCCGGCGCGTACGACGGGGAGCTCTTCTGCTGGGACGCCAACGAGTACGGCCAGCTCGGCGACGGAACGTTCACTAGCCGGCTCTATTCCGCGCCCGTCGTGTGGCCCTGACCCAGCGAAGCGCCCGGGTTCTTCGCAGGCAATGCTGAGTGCGGCGGCCAGACAGGCCGTGACTGTGGAGCAGGATCATCGGCTCGCCGCTGTGCGCGGCGCGACCTTCGGTCCGCGAGAGGCCGGTATCGGCGCCGGGCGCCATTTGTCCACGAGACTCACGATCGCTTGAGCTCGACGATGACCGCGCCAGCATGTTGTCGCGCGCCACAACGTCGGCATCGAACGCTTCGCCCGGCCGCGCCGTCCGGTTCAACAACGCGGACCTGATATCCGCCGCCGGGCAGATCGGAGGGGCAATGGCGTGCTCCTGCGATCCAGAGTGACGGAATAACGCATCGTGTCGAGCGTAAGGCCATCCGAGCCGGGGGGATAGGCAAGGCCTGCTCCAATAGGACGGGTATACTGAGCCGGATGGTGGATGCCCCCAAGCGCATCGCCCACTTCCGCATAGGAGAGCGTCTGGGGCGCGGCGGAATGGGCGTCGTGTACCGCGCCGTGGACGAGAAGCTCGGTCGCAACGTCGCCATCAAGGTGCTTGCGCCCTTTGCCGCCGGCCCGGAAGCGCGTGCCCGCATGCTGCGCGAGGCGCGCGCGGCGGCCGGCCTGAGCCATCGCAACATCGTCACCGTCTACGAGATGGGCGACGACGGCGAACATTTCTACATCGCGATGGAGCTTGTCGAGGGGCGCTCACTGCGAGAAATCCTGCGCCGGGCAACCGAACCCATGACGTGGCGGGAGGCGGTACGCGTGGCGCGTGCCACTACTTCGGCGCTTGCCAGGGCCCACGCGGCCGGCGTGGTCCATCGCGATCTGAAGCCCGACAACGTACTCGTCGCCCAGGACGGCGAGATCAAGCTCGTCGACTTCGGTATTGCGAAGCTGATCGCCGGAAATTCCCAGGACGACGCCGAGGTCGAGGCGCTCACCGCGACGGGGAGCTGGGTAGGGTCACCAGGCTACATGGCGCCCGAATCCTTCGGCGAGGGCGAGATCGACGGACGCGCCGACCTGTTCGCCCTCGGCGCGCTGCTGTACGAGCTCCTCACCAGGACGCGCGCGTTCCGCGGTGACTCGCCTCCCGACACGATCCGCAAGGTCATGCTCGTCGACCCACCCGCGCCGCGCACCGTCGTGCCGGAGATCCCGCCGGCGCTCGAAGCGCTGGTGATGCGATGTCTGGCAAAGTCCCCCGCGAGGCGCTTCGAAAGCGCCGACGAGCTTCTCTCCGCGCTCGAACGCATCGCTGACGCCGACGCCGACGGGGACGTCGCGACGCTCGGCGCCACGTCGCTCACCGCCCCGACGGTGCAGATGACGCCAGAGGCTTCTCCCGCTTCGTCGCTTTCGAAGACCACGGCGAGGCGCGGCTTGTTGACGGCGGCGGGCGTGCTCGCGGCGCTCGTTGCCGTTCTGATCGCCGTCGGCACCCTGCGTTCGCGCGCACGCGCAGGGGCGCCGCCCGCGCAGCCAGCAGCCAGTGCTCGCGCTCCGAGCCCATTTTCGGATCCGCGTCCTGTCGCGAAGTGCAACAAGGCTGCGCGTCGCCAGTACCTCGAAGCGATGCGCGTGCTCCATGACACCGGCAGTTCCAACGCGGAAGACTTGTTCGAGAAAGCCGGCAAGGTTGATCCCGGGTGCGCGGTCACACAGCTGCGCGTCGCGCTGATGACGCTGAACAGCACGGCGCGACGCGAGGCGTTCGAGCGCACGCTGGGCATGATCTCGGCCCTCCCGTCGCGCGAAGCCGCGCTGGCCCGGGCCTACGTCCCCGAGGTCGCCCGGGATCCGCCGGATCACGCGGCGACCTCGCGGGCTCTCGTCGCGCTGGCGGATTCCCGTCCCGGCGACGCCGAGCTGCAGGTTCTGGCCAGTGAAGAAGCGCCCGACGCGCCGACGGCGCGGCGTCTCGCCGAGCGTGCGCGGCAGATCGACCCATCTTTCGCCAACGTCTGGACGACCCTGTACGACGTGGCCATGCGCACCGACGATCCGAAAGCGGCGCGCGCCGCGATCGACGCATGCAAACAGCACGCGCCCGCGGCCCTCGGGTGCAAGGAGTCGTTGAGCGATCTGCTCTTGCGGACCAATGACTGCGCAGGGCTCGAGACCGAGGCCCGCCAGGTCAAGCTGCAATCGGACGACACCGGAGTCTACTGCGACATCGCGTTCGCGCAGGCGACCCTGGATCCAGCAAGCCCTCTCGTACCCGAAGCTATCGACCAATGGGAGCGGCGGATCACCTACAAGCATCTGTTCGTCGCGGAGACCTGGCGCGTGGCGCGCAAGGTACTGCTGGGGGACTTCACGGGCGCCGACACCGATCTCCGGAAGCTCTCCGTCCAGGTCAAGCCCGAGGCCAACCTCGATCCCCATTTTCGCGTTGGAGGCCTCGAGTTCGAACTACGGGTCGAACGCGGTGACGACGCCGCAGCGGCGCGCTTCGCCGTCGACTTGCTGTCGCGCCGGCAGGCCTGGAACCGTTCGGTCCGCAACACCAAGCGCGTCCGCTGGGAAGTCGCCCGCATGGGCAGCCTCGTCGCGGCCTCGGCGCTTTCTGCCCAGTGGGACCTCGCCGCATGGCAGAAGGAGCTGGCTTCTCTGCAGCCGACGCCAGAGGTGACGTGGGCATACGGCACCGCCATGTTCGTCCGCACTCCGGCCGAAGCTCGCGAGGCCATGAAGACGGCGCCCCCAACGCACGTGATCCCGTACCAGGCTACGCAGGTCGAGCTCTTGATCGGAAGCACGGCCCTGCTCGCCGGCAACCCGAAGGCGGCCCTCCCGCACCTGGACAGCGCGGCCCATCGCTGCGACGCCCTGTACAACCCCTTCGAGCACACGCGCGCGTGGCTCCTGCTCGGCGAGGCGCGCGACGCGCTGCACGACAAGAGCGGCGCATGCGCGGCGTATCAAGCGGTGCTGGATCGGTGGGGAAAGGCCAACGCGCGCTCGGTCACCGCCGACGAAGCCCGCACGCGCGCCCGGGCGCTTGGTTGCAACTGACGACGGCGAGGCGTGCGGGAGCGATTGCCAAGGCGGCGTGTCGCCGCTGGCGCGGCCGGCAACGGATGCGGCGTGGCACGTCTCCGTGGCGTAGTGGCCCGGGCCCGGTTGGTCAGGATCGCGCGGCGGGCCACGCATAGTGCTTTTCCTGATGGCACGCGGGGCACGACAGGCTCAGCTTGCCCTTACGCCCTGTCCACACCGATGTGCTTCAGACTGTTGCGGTGCCCGATCTTCGGCTTGGACTCGAAGCGCCCCTCGGGCTCGGGCCCCGCCAGGTCGCCGACAGACTGCTTGGCGTCGTGGAATCACGGCCGACTTCGCCCCGAAGGGAGTGATCCGGCGGGCCAGGATCAGTGGCTTCGGACATGGGTACTTCGACATCACGATGTGGGCGGGAGACGCGTGCGATGGATGGCCCGTTCGGCAAGGGCCAGCAACCAGGGCGGGCACGGCGCATCGCGCGTCTGGAAGATCGATCCGGCGGGCGACACACTGAGCCGTCGGAACGACGCTGTCGCGCCACGAAGTCCCACCCGTGACGGACAGGATAGCGGGTGCGTGGCTCGACGCCGCCGGCTCGTCAGCGCCTACGTCTACGGCGACGCCGATTTCGAGAAGGCGCTCCAGCTCTGCAGCTCTACGTCCGCCACGCGCGCGACGTTCCCTCCGGCGCGTTGCAGCGCTCGCGGCTTGATGCTTGGATCCCGTTCTTCCAGCCGCGCCTCTAGAACCGCGTAGTGAATCCTCCGCCGAGCGGGGAGGCCGTGATGAAAGCCGCCGTCCCGCGCGTCCTCACGACCTTTTCGTGACTCGAAGGCCACCACAAGAAGAAGTACGTCGAAGCTGCCAGCGAAACCGCCGCCACTCCGAGCGAGACGTCGGCGATCAGGAAATGGCTCCGCGCCGAGTCGCCGGCGTTCGGCTTGCAGCTCGGCGCGCAGCTGTGCTTCAGCTCTAGATACTCGCTCCGACCTTTCAACCCGAAGTAGGTGAAGCTCCCGAGCCCGACCACGCCCACGCCCGCCAGCACGTAGGCGATCGGCGGCGGCGGCGGTTTCTCGTGGACCGACTTGCCGCCCGGGAACGTCACCTCGACCAGGCGATTGCGGACGCCCTGCTGCAACACGACGTTGCGCTCGACGCGGATCCCGCCGGGACGCTCGTACACGAAGTGGTAGGCGCCCGGGTCCAGCTCGATCGGCGACCCGTCTACCGCTCGGTGGGAGAAGTGACCCTCCACGCCGAGCGTCACATCCGTCAGCTCGCGGCCCCCCTCGTCCTTGGCGCTGATCACCACCGAAGGGATCGCCCTGGACACCTGGTCCAGCCATTTCGAACAGTCCTTCTCGACCAGACCCGGACAGCTCTCGCCGGCGCACAACACCAGGCGCGCCCGCGCTTCTATCAACTTCTTGTCCCGGCGAAGGCGCTGCGCATCGTGGTGTGCGGCCAGACACGTAGCGGTGTTGGAATTCTCCGCCCGGACAGTGCGGCCCGCCGTCGTCAGGCACAGCAGCACCGCTGCGCCGACGATCGCTCCCCGCGTTGCTCCTCGACCGCTCATTTCAGACATCCGGGTTTGAACACCTTGTAACCGTTCTTGTCGATGTACGAGGGCGGGTTGCAGTCCGGCGCCGCGGCGTGCGCGGGCACTCGCGGACGCGCGATCGCAGGGTGGGGTCGCTCATCCGGCGCGGAGCTCGCGACCGGCGCTGCCGACGCTGCAGCGCCCGGAGCGGGCCCGGCTTTCAAGAAGGTTGCCGCCGCCGCGGACGCTGCTGGTCGAGCGGGAGCCGCGGACGGAAAAGCCGCGACCGCCGAGGGCGATACCGAGGCAACCCCACCCGAACCGGCGCGGGCGCGCAGCACTACGACAGCCAGCACGACCAGACCGATGATCACCACCGCTCCGAGAAGTGACGCGCGACCGCCCAGCGCCGGTCTGGAACCACCACGCCCCGCAACGCGCGTCTCGGCCTCGTCGTCGGGCGTGGCGGAAGAACTCGCGTGCGCCGTCGCCACCGCGGTCTCCGCGACGGCCGAATGCGCCGTTGCCACCGCAGTCTCCAGGCCAGCCGAGAGCAAAGTGGCCTGCGCCGTCGCCCTGGCGCCCGGCCCTGGAGACCCTGGAGAACGAGGCGACGCCGCGCCGGAGGACTCGATCGCGCTGACCAGCCCCGCCCGCTCGTGGAGCGTCTCGCCTGCTACCGACGCGACCCATTCGCCGATCTCGAGCGCCGACGCCATCGGCCCGAGGTCGCCGATGGCACGCGCCATCTCGAGAGCGGTCGGGAAACGATCCGCCGGGTCCTTCGCCAGGCCGCGCATCACCAGCTGGTCGAGCGCGGGCGGAATCGAGGAGTCGACGCTGCTGGGGCGCGGCGCCGCTCCCTCGAGCACCCGGGCGATCACGACGCCTTCGACGCCGCTGAAGAGCCGCTTCCCCGTGAGCGCTTCCCAGAGCACGACGGAAGCGCCGTACACGTCGGTGAGCCGCGTTATGTCCCCGCCCGTGAGCTGCTCCGGCGCCATGTACGCGAACTTGCCCTTGACGAGTCCCGATTGCGTGTTGGTAAGCCGCCCCATCGCCTTCGCGATGCCGAAGTCGAGCACGCGCGGCGTGCCGTCGACGCCGACGAGGATGTTCTGCGGCGACACGTCGCGGTGCACGACATGCAGGAGCTCACCCGTCTCGCTCCTGGCCTCGTGCGCGGCGTGCAGCCCCTGGAGCGCTCCGTAGATCACGCCGATCACGATCTCGCGCGGAGCAGGCATTCCGCGTTTCCGGGCGGCCCCGAGCAGCTTCGACAGCGACTCGCCCTCCACGTAGTCCATGACCAGGAACAGCTCGTCGCCCTGCGCCAGGACATCCAGGGTCGAGACGACGTTCGGATGCCGGATCCGAGCCGCGATCCGCGCCTCGTCCTGGAACATCGCGATGAACTCGGGTTCCTTGCCGAAATGCGGCAACAGGCGCTTGATGGCGACGGTGCGCGAGAACCCCGCCGCGCCCACCAGGCGGCCAAGGTGCACGCTCGCCATGCCGCCGGCGGCGATCTCGCCGAACAAGAGGTAGCGCCCGATGGCGCGGGGCTCGCTCCCGCTCAGGGACAGTGGGGACTCCATTGCCCGTACGTCTTTCCCCCCTTGCCCGTGCAGTACGCCGCTGCCGCCGTCGGACAGTCGTTCCCCGGCGCCGGAATCCGCTGATAGCTGGTCGACTTCCAGTTGCCGCACTGCACGCAGCAGACCTTGCAGGTGCACGATCCGGTGTTGCACAGCGTGCAGCCGTTTCCGCTACCGTTGCAGCACGTCTGGGTGCCGGGACACGCCTGGTCCGGCACGCCGCCCGGGCAGCACGGTTCGCCCACCTTTCCGCAATGGGCGCACTGGGAGCCGTCGCCGACGCCCAGGCAGACGTATCCGTTCGGCTGCGTGGAACCGCACCAGGTGCCGACGGAGGGGCACGTGTGGCAGGCACCGTCGCCCCCGCAGCGCAGCGCACCGGAGCAGCCCGTGGGAGGCGGACAGCACGGCTGGCCTTCCCCGCCGCAGGAGATGCAGTGCTGCGTGCCGTCGCACATCATTCCGGCGGTGCACGGCGTCGTGCTCTGGCAGCACGGATCGCCCGGTTGCAGGCCGCAGCTCGTGCACGTACCCGAGAGGCAGGCCAGATCGCCCGTGGCGCACTTGGCGCCGGTGCCGCAACAGGGTTCGCCGTTCGCGCCGCACGCCGCGGCCTCGCAGTGCCCCTGCGGATTGCAGGTCAGCCCCGGATCACATTGCCCGTTGCAGCAGGTCTGCCCGTCGGCGCCGCACTGTGCGACGCATTTTCCGCCGCTGCAGCTCAGCCCCTGGTCGGTGGCGCAGCGTACGATCCCGCTGCAGCAATCCTCGCCCTTCTCGCCGCAACCCGTGCACCTGCCCTGTGTGCACTTCAGCTCGCTCGCATTGCAGGCATCGTACGCGTCCACGCTCGTCGTGCAGCACGGCTCCCCCGGGTCGCCGCAGTGCTTGCACACGAAGCTGTTGCACGTGCAGCCGCCGGAAGCGTCGACGCTCGAGAACGTCCGGCGCGCCGTCCAGACCGGAGGCATCTGCCGCGGCATCTGGGCAGTCGCAGCCCGTGCTTGACGGCGGCGCCGCGTCTCCGCCCTCGGTCGCGGCGTCTCCAGCGTCGGGCGTCGACGCATCCGCACCGCTCGGCGCCGCTACGCATGCGAGATTGTCGCCGCAGACGTTCCCCGCGCAACACGGCTTCCCCTGCGTGCCGCAGGTCTTGTAGTCAGTGGAAACCGAGTCGAACGTCGTACACGAGACCGCACGCTGTGACGTAGAGCAGCAGCGAAGCAAGAACGAGCCTCGGTCTTGCGGGCACCACACAAGCATACCTCACTTGCGCGATGCGGCGCTAACGTCAGTGCTCCGCGGCGCGCGCGAGGGCGGCCTCGCGTGCTGTTCCATGGCTTCCACGAGCTCGGCCAGATCGAACGGCTTGACCAGGATCCCGTCGGGCGCGGCGCTGCCGGCAACGGTCGAACCCTCGTTGGCGGAGATCAGCACGATCCCCAGATCGGGGCGCGCCGCCCGGGACCTTTCGGCAAAACGTCGCCCGTCGCCGTCACCGAGCATCACGCCCATCGCGACGTAGACGGAGTGCCCCGCCCGGCGGAGCTGACGGGCGACGGCACCGACGAGCTGATCCGAGCACAGCGCCGCAAGCATGCGCGCGAGCCCGGCGCTTGCGCCACCGAGAGTCTCCTCTATCGGCCGCCCCACGCATTCCTCGCCGAACCACTCGCGGAACAGGCGGCTCGCTCTCGCGACCCGCCCCTCGTTGTCCACGATGGCCTGCGAACACGGCGCGCAGACGAATGCGGCGCCGAGGGCGTCATCTGCTTTCTGCGCGGAGCTGGTGCGAGGGCCAGGATTCTACCTGCGCTGGAGCTGGACTTCGGAGAGGCGTACGATGAAACCGTGCGGCTCGAACCGAGGAACGTCCTGGCGATCCTGTTGGGTTCGACGCTGCTCTATCTGACAGCGTGCGGTCTCGTGTACAACGTCGACTCGGTTTCGAAGGACTTTCCTTCCTGCGGCCATGAGGGGCAGGCGTGTTGTGCAGGGGACAGCTGCGGCGAACACCTGGCTTGCGCCCCGCGGGCGATCGCCGGCGGAGCCCTCGACGGGTCAACGCCCGACGCAGGGCGTCCCGACGCTGGCGCGACCTGCGATTGCTCGTCCCTCGACGCATCGGTGGCCGCAGAAGCCGGTGCCGGCTGCGACTGTCCGGAGCGCGTGTGCCAGCACTGCGGCGACCCCGGTGAACCGTGTTGCGGCAGCTCGTGCACCAGTGGCGGCCTGACCTGCAACGTCAGCGGGCGCTGCACGGGTTGTGGAGAGCTGGGCGACGCCTGCTGCGCAGGGCCGGTGCTCTGCGCCGCCGGTCTCGCGTGTTCGCAGAACGAATGCAAACCGTGCGGCGGCGAGAACCAGATCTGCTGCGCGGGTCCTCAGGGGTGTGGCCCCTCCCGCACGTGCGGTGGCGACGGCCGCTGCCACACCTGCGCCGCCCGCGGCGACTGGTGCAAGTCGGACCCTACGACCAAGTCGATCTGCCTTGGTGTCGGCGACGCCCACCAGTGCGTGAAGTGCGGAGCCACCGGTCAGCCGTGTTGCCCCAACGGCAGCCAATACCCATCCTGCGACACCCAGCCGGTGTGCTGTCCCCCGCCCGCCGACGGTGCTTCCTGTGCTCAGTATTGCGGTGGCGGGATCGACTGCGTGTGCAAGTCGTGCTGCTACAAGTGCTCCGACGGCGACGGCTGGAAGCAGATCCACGCCGCACCGACCAACTGCAAGCAGGTTGCCCGCAAAGCATGCGGAACCGGAAACGTCGAGGACGCGTATTTCAAGGGAGCCTGCCCGTGACGTCGCCGCGGGGCGACCCCGGAGAAGCGGCGGCGGAGAGGTCGTCGCCGCTTCCGTGCTGAACGGGCTCCATCGTGACTACCGGCCAGCAGCGTAATGCCGGGGCATTCATGTCTGCGGATGATGCAGGTAGCCATGACACCCCCCGCGGGACCGGGTGGAGGTGAAGCAGGGAAAGGAGCTCCACGTCGAGATGCGGGGTGACCGGAAGTTCGAGCTCGTGTGGACGGAAGGGAGCACGGTAGTCAACACCATCGACGTTCCCTGCAGGAAGGGGCCGGTGGGCTCGAGCGGCGACTACACCTCCCCGGACCTCGCCAAGGCGATCTCCCGGGAGTGGAAGAAGAACGGCAACCACCGGGCGGCGACCGACAAGAAGTTGGACCAGGCCGTGCTCCACACCGAAAGCACGACCCCGTTCTCGGATGTCATCGCTGTCATCGATGCGATCTACACGCCACAGCGCGAGTTCGATTTCGCCGGCAAGAGCCAGAAAGTGCCGGCTTTCAACGTCACCTTCGCGGCGAACTGAGACGGCCATGAGTTTTCGCCACCTCGACCGGGAGGGCTGATTTTCTCCGGGTCGGGGGGGGGCCGGCGTGGTAGGCCGTGGTGATGGCTTGTCGCGAGCCGGTCGGCGTTTCCGGAGGGACGCCCACGTGAACGGACGCCTCCTGCTCGTCGTCGCGCTCGTTGCGGTCGGCTGCAGCGGCTCGACGTCCGGCGGTTCGCAGCCGGTCAGCGAGCAGAACTACGCCAACGCGCTGGCTCACGCCATCTGTGACAACATCGGAAGCTGCTGCCAGAAGAAGAGCTACGGCTACAGCGACGCCAAGTGCCTGACCCGGTTGCTTTCGACCGCGAGCCTTCCCCCGGACAGCAAGTTCAACGCCCAGCAGGCCGGCGCGTGTGTCGATCTGTACGCAAGCGCTGCCAGGAGTTGTTCGATCAGCGACGCGGTGGCGCAAAAGCTGGACGCAACGTGCCGCGCTGTGTTCACGGGAGCCAAGCCTCCCGGCGCCTCCTGTCTAGATAGTTCCGAGTGCGCGCCAGCGAGCGGCGGGGGCGCCTTCTGCAACACTCCCGGCACGGCGGTCACGGGAGTGTGCGTGGCCGTGACGCACGCAACGGCCGGCGCCCCGTGCGTCGGCAGCTGTGACCAGGAGAACGTCCCCTTTTGCTACAACGCTAGCGGAGCCTCCGTCCCCGACCACGGCGGCGCTTGTTTTGCGACTGATGGGCTGTATTGCTCGAACCAGGGCACATGCGTCCCCTTGACGGCTCCCGGCAAGGACTGCTCCGTGACTCCCTGCGCGGCGGGCGCCTACTGCGACACGTACGGCACGGGCGTCTGCCAGGTGTACGCGCAGCTCGGCGGCGATTGCAGCCAGGGCCAGCAGTGCGCTCGCAATGCCAACTGTGGCTCGGCCGGCACGTGCCAAGCCATGCCGTCGGACAACTCGATAGTTGACGCGGCGCTGTGTTCCGGTGTCGGCGGTAGCGGCGCGGACGCCGGACCGTGACCTTCGTCTTCCAGTTGGGCGCCTGGTTCTGGACAGCCCTACCGCGCCGGCACAACCGGCATCGGATTCATCGCCGCGTGCGACGGGTCGACCTGCAGGTCCACCTCGGTGCCGTTCGACACCCTGCCGCCGCAGTTCCACCCAGCGAGCGGGGCAAAACGTTTTCTTCGGTCCCCATCGGTTTCGCGCCTGGCGGAGAGTGCACAACGAAGTGCGATTTCAGCGTGGTGCCGGACACGTGCGGCGCGTGTGGCGCCTGCAGCAGCACGCTGGGCGGATCGCCGGGTTGGCGCGACGCGGGGCTTACCGTCCGGCCCTTCGCCGTGCTCCAGGGCAGCCCGAGCGACGCCATCTGCCGGCTGAAGTGCACCTTCGACACTGCGACCAACGGCGGATGTCCCACCGGCTACACCTGCGACCCCGCCGAGTCGGTCTGCGTCGATGCGATCAGCCCGATACGACGAAGCCCGGTGCCTGCAGCCCCTACTGTGATCCGTCCGGCGGCGACGCAGGCGCCGCCTGCGGCAGCGGCGAAGTCTGCGAGCAGGTCAGCGGCAAGTCGTACGGCTTCTGCCGCAAGCTCGACCAGCTATGTTTCTCCGACGACGACTGCTACGGCATCCAGGCCTGCCTCGTAGAGGGCAACGACTTGAACGGTCGTTGCGTGGACGGCTGCACGTCGAACGGCGATTGCGCTTCCGGCGACGAGTGCGTCATCCACAGTGGCACCCGCGGAGTCTGTCGCGCGTCGGGTGCAGCCTGCTCGCCGTCGACGAACAACATCCAGCCACTACGGGGCGATGCGCAGTGCATCTCGAGCGAGATCTGCAGCTCCACGCAGCCCAATGTGCTGGGGACCCGCGGGTAGCTAGTTCGCGACGAACCCGATCCACACGTGGCTCTCCGAGCCCAGCGTGGACTGCAAGAACAGCATCGAGCCGCCATAGCGGTCGGCCAGCCCTCAACGCGGCGCCTTTGGGAAGCGACGGCTCGCTGGACGGATTGTCCAGCGAGTCCGGGGAGATACAAAGTGGTCGGGGCGAGTGGATTCGAACCACCGACCCCTTGACCCCCAGTCAAGTGCGCTAACCAAACTGCGCTACGCCCCGACCGCCCCCGGCGACCGGGCGGGTCGTCGAGGGTGAGCGGAACGTAGTCGAACAGACCGCGAATGCAAGCCTGCCGTCGGGCTTTGTGCAGCGGCGGAGTCAGCCGCGGGTTTTGGGGCTTTCCGGGGCGGCTTCCTGCTCGTCCGGCTCGGCCGCCTGAGGCGGGTCGGACGCGGCGTCGGTCCGCTTGGAAATCCGCGCGATGTGCCGGGCGAGCCGCCGGTAGAGCTCGCCGGCCAGTGCCGGGTCCGCGTCGCACACCTCCTCGAAGTCGTCGGCCCGCACGCGCAGGAGCCGCGCGGTCCGGCTCACCGTCGGAAGCGGACCCTCGCCCCACACGCCGACCAGCGACTCGGGGAAGACCAGCGCGCCGGTCCCCACCTGCCGGTTTCTGGCGCCGACGCCGCTCAGGATGCCGTCCAGCACGATGTACGCGACCAGATCGCTCGCGATGACGCGCGGCACGCTCGCACCCGCTTCGAGCTCGATCTCGACCGCCGCGGCCAGCGCTTCGAGCATCAGCGGCTGGGGCAGATCGCTGAGCAGCGGGCTCTGCCCCGCGCGCTGCAGATCCGCCGCACCCAGCCCGCGATCCTCGTCCGGTCGCTTGACGAAGCGATCGCCGATCTCGATCACGACCGCCGTGGCGTTGTCGCGCCCTTTCTGTCCGGCGCGACCGACCAGAGCGTGCGCGGCGTCCTCGGTCGAGCCCAGCCGGAGCAGGTGCGCCAGCTCGCTCTCGCCGTCGAGCTGGTCGTGCACGCCGTCGGAGCACAGCAGCAGCCGATCGCCGCGGGCGAGATCGACGAACAGCGCGTCGGCGGCGATCACGTCGGCGATGCCGATCGCATTGATCAGCCGGTTGTGTCCCTGCGCGCGGAGTCGTGGACCCAGCTTGCCGTCGGCCTTCAGCGACTCGAGCTGCGCGTGGTCCTGCGTGAGCTGCAGCACGGCGTTCGAACGCGCCAGGTACACGCGGCTGTCGCCCGCGTGCGCGACGAACGCGCGATCGCGCGCGAGCCACACCACGTCGAGCGTGGTGCCCATGCCGCGCCGCGCTGGATCGAGATCGGCTTCCTGTCGCACCTTCTCGTTGGCGCGCTCCATCACGCGCTTGAGCCGCGCCAGCATGTTGCGGCGCGTGTCGAGGTCCGGCCGCGCGCAGTACTGGTCGCAGATCCGCTGCGAGGTGTCGTCCGCGATCGCCGCTTTCACCTCGTCGACCGCCAGCCGCGCTGCGACCTCGCCCGCCGGATGTCCGCCCATGCCGTCGGCCACGACGAACAGCGCCAGGCCCGGCTCGAGCAGCGCAACGTCCTCGTACGTCGAGCGCGCGCGTCCGATGTCCTCGCAGACCGAGAATCCGATCCGGAAGTCGAAGCGGGGAACGATGCTCGCCACGCCGCCTAGCGTAGTCGCCCCGCGAGCCGAGCGCGCGGATTCGTGATACAGGCGGCGCCAGTATGCGCGTGCTCGGTATCGAGACCTCGGCGGCCCACCGCGGCAGCGTGGCGTTGGTGGAGGCGGGCAAGCTCGTCTGCGAGGCGAGCCACACCAAGCCGAACACGCACGCGGAGAAGACCCTGCCCCTCGTCGAGCAGGTCCTGGCCGAGGCCGGCTGGACGCGGAGCAGCCTCGATCGCGTGGCGGTCGGCATCGGTCCCGGCTCCTTCACGGGGCTCCGGGTCGGGATGGCGCTGGCGCAGGGCATCGCGCTCGGCCTCGGCATTCCGGTGGTCGGCGTCGGCTCGCTCCGGGCGATGGCGGCTGCGGTGCCCTCCGACCGCCATGGCCTCCGCGTGCCGCTGCTGGACGCCCGCCGCAGCGAGCTGTTCGCGGCCGTCTACGACGTAACCGGCCAGGAGCTCGTGGCGCCGCTGGTCCTGCCCCGCGACACCGCGCTCGCGGTGCTGCAGCAGCGTGCGCCCGGCGCGCGCGTGTTGATTGGAGAGGTGACGGCTGCGCTGGGGATCGCCGACGCCCTGCACTCGGCGCAAACCGATCTGCCCCACGCCGCGTCCACGGCCAGGGTCGGGGCCGGGCTGGATCCCGCTCTGGCGCCCGCCGAGCCGCTGTATGTGCGCGAGGCCGACGCCATCAAGCCCGACCTACCGCCGTCACCTTTCGGCTAGGCCTCCCGCGGTAGTAGCTGGGCGGGATGAGACCGGTGGCGCCGTCCCCTCTGCTCGTCTAGCATGCCGCCGCAGATGGCTTCCTCCGCGGATCCAGCCGAGGGCGGCGGCGAGAGCCGCCTTCTGGCGCGCTTCGGGCGGCGCTTCTCGGCCGGCGACGTGCTGTTCAACGACGGCGATCCGGCCAGCGAAGCCTTCCTGCTGCAGGAAGGCCGGGTGCGGCTGATCAAGCGGGTCGGCGCGGTCGAACGCAGCCTGCGCGTGCTCCGGCCCGGAGACCTGTTCGGCGAGACGGCCCTGATCCAGGGCGCGCCCCGCAACTCGACCGCCGTGGCGCTTTCCGACGGCGTGGCGCTTGCGCTCGACCAGGCCACTTTTGAACAGGTGCTCTCGAGCAACCCGGGCGTCGGCTCGCGGGTGCTGCACCAGCTGATCCGCCGGCTGCGCGACGCGGAGGACCAGATCGAGATCCTGATGCTGCGCGATTCGCAGTCGAAGATCGTGGTCTTGCTGCTGAAGCTGGCCCATCAGAGCAGCAGCGGGCAGACCACCGGAGCGGTATCGGTCAACATCTCGCCGATGGAGCTGTCGACGCGCGTCGGTCTGGACGTGGACACGGTCAAGCGCAACGTCCAGCAGCTGCGCGACAGCGGGTACATCAACATCTCGGGCGAGCGAATGGAGATCCCGGACATCGAGGCGCTCGGAGAGCTGTACGGCCTGCTCGGGGTCAAGGACCAGATCGTCGGCGGCGACGAGGGCCCCGGCCGGTCCGGCTCGCGGTAAGCCTGGAAATTCAAGCACGTAGCCGTCTGGTTGCGCGTTGACTCGCCGGAAGCCGTGCGGTACGTGACGCCGTCACATGAGGGTTGTGGGATACCGGCTGGCTGTTGCGCTCACGCTGGCGCTGCTGCCTCCGCTTCTCTCCGCCTGTCCGCCCAGCCCGGACACCCCGCACGGCGGCGATCCGGGTCGAATGAGCGACGCCCAGTACGACATGGCGCGCGACCTGTGGCTCAGGCAGGGCAAGACGCGCGAGGCGCTGGGCCACGCGCTCAAGGCCGTCGACCTGAACGACGACAATTCCGATGCCGAGCACCTGGTGGCGCTCATCTACCTCGATTTCTGCGAGAAGAGCCCCGACGACTGCCACCTGGCGGATGCGGAGAAGTACACGCGCATGGCGCTGGACGCGCGGCCGGACTTCCGCGAGGCCAAGAACACCCTGGGCGTCATCCTCATCCACGAGAAGCGCTACGACGATGCGATCAAGGTGCTCAAGCCGCTGACGGCCGACATCCTGTATGCGACCCCCGAAAATGCTTGGGGAAATCTGGGCTGGGCGTACCTGGAGAAGGGCGAGCTGAACAAGGCCATCGACGCTCTCCAGCGCAGCGTCGCCGCCCAGCCGATTTTCTGCGTGGGCAACTACCGGCTGGGCCGGGCTTTCGAGCAGAAGAAGCAGCTGCAGTCCGCGCTCGAGGCGTACACGAACGCCCTGGAAACCGACTCGCCGGCCTGCAAGAAGCTCCAGGTCGCCTTCGCCGGCAAGGGCCGGGTGGAGCTCGCGCTCGGCGAGGCCGACAAGGCCCGGGCGGACCTGGACCAGTGCGTGAAGCTGGATGAGGCGACCCGCGCCGGAAAAGAATGCAGCTCCATGCTGGAAAAACTCAAGTAGGCTCTGGGCCCCGCGATGGAGACCGTCGGCCAATACCTCAAGAGGGAGCGCGAAGCTCGCCGCATGAGCATCGAGGAAATCTCGCGCTCGACGCGCGTGCCAATGTCGAGCGTCGAGCGCATCGAAGCCGATCAGTTCGACGAGCTTCCGGGTGAAGTGTTCGTGCGCGGCTTCCTCAAGTCGTACGCGCGTTCCGTCGGCGTGCCGACGGAAGAAGTGCTCGCGCGCTACACGGCCAGCCGCCGCGTTGCGTGGGTGACGCCGCTGCCGATCTCGAGTCCGACCAAGCCCGCGCGCGGCCGGCGTTTCGGCGTCGCTATCGCGTTCGTGCTGCTGCTCATCCTGTTCACGCTGGCGCTCAGCATCGTGCTCAAGCCGCGCGGCGACGACATGCCGCAGGAGCTGTCGCTCCGCGCGCCGGCGGTCCGCGTGCTCGGCAGCTTCACCGGTTAGCGCAGCGTGGCGCGTCCGCGCGCGACCTCGGCAGCCCGCCCGCACACGACGCGCGCGCTCCTGCTTCGTCGTGTGAGCTACGGCGAGTCGGATCTGGTCGTCACGCTGTTCACCGAAGCGCTCGGACGCGTGAGCGCGCTGGCGCGTGGCGCGCGGCGCAGCCAGAAGCGCTTCGGCGGATCGCTCGAACCGATGCACACGTTGATCCTGCGCATGGACGAACGCGCTGGCGCGGAGCTCCTGGCGCTCAGGGAAGCGAGCCTCGAGACGCCGCGACATCATCTGGTGCGCGATCTGGATCGCATGCAGGCCGCGGGACGCGCGCTCGGATGGATCCGTCGCGCTGCTCCGCCGCGCACGCCGGAACCCGAGGCGTGGCGCGTGATCATCGAGCTGCTCGATCGTCTCGACGACGAGAGCGACGCACGCACTCCGAAGCTGCACCTCGCGGAGCTCGGTCTGCGTCTGCTCGCCGCGCTCGGCTGGGGGCTCGATCTGCAGCGCTGCGTGCGCTGCGGTCGCGCCTGCGAGTCGGGGCGCGCGGCCATGATCGACGCGACGCGCGGCGGCCTGGTCTGCCGTGCCTGCGGCGGCGCGCGCGTCCAGCTCGACGGCGCCGTGCGGGCGCGGCTGGCCTCCGCCGCAGCCGGCAAAATCCCCGGACTCTCGGCAGAAGACGCCAACGTCGCGCTCGGTCTGGTGGAAGCGGCGCTGCGCGCGCACATGGATATCGAGTGAGCGTCGTCAAGTCGCCGCGGCGGGTGCCGGCGGTGCCGTAGCGGATGCGCGTGTGCGGGTCTACACTGGTCGCATGGGACCGAAGTGGGCAATCGTGGGGATTTCGGCGGCGCTGCTGCTGCCGGCCGTGGCGCGGGCCGGCTCGTCGGAAAAGCACGCGCATGGCGACTCGAGCGCGAAGAGCGACGCCAAGCTGCCGCCGCTGAAGGTGAGCATCGATCAATCGAAGGTGGATCTGGCGGACCACCACCTGGAGGTGAAGCTGTCGCGCGCAGCGGAGTCGGTGCACATCAAGGTGATGGACGACTCGGGCGACGTGCTCGCCGACGAGACCCAGGACTTCAAGAACAAGCCCGCCGGGACGCCGCTCATCGTGACGTGGTCGCCGAAGAATGACTCCCCGGTCGCTCGCATCGAGGTATTCGGCTACGACACGCACGGCTACTACGCCGGCGTCGCTATCGTGCCCTGGTCGGTGAGCATCCCGCACCAGGAAGTGCTGTTCGACACCGACAAGGCGCTCATCAAGGCGAGCGAGAAGCCCAAGCTCGAGGACAGCTACGCGAAGATCAAGCAGGCGATCAAGGAGCACAAGGACCTCGGCTCCATCAAGCTCTTCATCGGCGGCCACACCGACACCGTGGGCAGCGCCGCACACAACATGGAGCTGTCACGCCGTCGCGCCCGCGCCATCGCCGGGTGGTTCCGCCACCGCGGCATCCACATCCCCGTCTACTACGCTGGCTTCGGCGAGTCCGTGCCCGCCGTCAAGACCGCCGACAACGTCGACGAACCGCGAAACCGCCGCGTCGACTACATCCTCGCGATCGATCCGCCACAGATGAAGAGCGGGACCAGCGTCGCCTGGCATCATGGATAGCGCCGCCCGTCGATCGCGAGCACTCGATGGACCGCTCGTCGCGTTGGCTGTGCCGGCTGTGGGCTGCTGGGACGGGCGGGGCGCGCCTGCTCCGGGACCTGGTGGGGTGCGCCCGATGACCCAAGGACGGACGGCGGGTCCCCGGGTCGCGCAAAATTGGCAAGTGGATATGAAAGTCGTTTGCAGTAGTACGCGCCGCCCGCGGTGATTCTGCGCAAATTCCGCACGGCGCTGCGCGGAAGGGGCGCAAAAATGAACTTGATTTTCATTTTCAAATCTGCCACTTCTCCGACTCGGGAAATGGGTCGAGCCATGCTGACGTTCCGCCGGCCGCCGGGGCTGGTGCCGCAGAAGCCCCGTGAGGGGCGGAGCGTGCTCGGCGACTACCTCGCGCGCGAGGCACGCATGCTCTCGGCCTCGGCCGAGGCGTTCTGCGCGCTGTCCGACGCGCTCTTCGCTGCCGGAGCGCCGTGCGCTCTGACCGGTCGCGCGGCATGCGCCGCGAACGACCGCACCCGTCACGCAGAGCTCTTCACGCGGCTGGCGGCGCGTCACGGCGGACGACCCAGCGCGCTCCGCGTCGCGAAGCGGAAGCCGCGTGCGCTGGTGGAGATCGCCATCGACAACGCAGCCGAGGGCTGCGTGCGCGACACCTACGCGACGTTGCTTGCGACCTGGCAGGCGGAGCACGCGCGCAATGGTTCCGTCTCGAAGGCGATGGACGCGATCGCGCGGGACGGCCTGCGCCATGCGGCGTTCGCCTGGGCGCTGTGGGACTGGCTCCTGGCGCAACTGTCGCGGCGCGATCAGACGCGCGTCCGGTGCGCGCTGGAAGATGCGGTGGAGCGCCTGGAGCGCTGCGTGCGCGAACCGGACCCGGCGCTCGCGCGCAGCGCGGGACTGCCGAAGCGTGACGAGCAGCGGGTGCTGCTCGCCGAGCTCCGCCGCGTGCTGTGGAGCAAGCCGGAGGTTGCGCGCCGCGCGAAGAGAGCGCCGCGCTCCGAGGTGGTAGCGCGAGGGCGGGTAGGGCGCCCGCCGGCGCGCTGGGGGAGGCTCGCGCTCCATATCGAACAGTCGGGGCTGTCGCGGCAGACCGTGGCCGCGGAGCTGGGCATCTCGCGCAAGTTCCTCGACAATATCTGCCGGGAGGTGCGGCGTCCGGGGCCTGCGCTTGCCGAGCGCATCGAGCGCCTGACGGGCGGCAGTGTCACCGTGGCGTATCTGATGGCGCTGCCCAAGCACGACCGCCGGAGCTCCACGCCGCGCGACTGAGCGGGCGCTACGCTTCCAGCCGCGCCGGGTTCGGACCGCGCAATCAGACGCCGACGTCGGCGAACAGCCCGCTGGCGACGCCGCTCTTGAACCAGCCCATCACCTGCTGCGCGGCTTGTGCTTCGCTCGTTCCGTCGAGCAGCGGCGCCACGCGGTCGAGCGCGGTGGAGAGCGTTTCGCCCGCGGCGAGCGACTCGAACAGCGCCACCATCGCCTCGGTGAGCCCGGTACGCCAGATCGTCGCGCCCGTGCGATAGACGGCGACGCTGGTCTTCCGGGCCGAGGGCACGTCGGGCGACTCTCCGAGACGGAACGCCTGGAGATACGCATTGACCGGGTAGTCGAAGTGCAGGATCCGGAGCGAGGGGTTGCCGACCAGGCGTGCCTCGGCCCAGCGATCGGCGGGCACGCGCGCCAGATCCGCTTCGCTGATCACGTTGGAAGTGGGCGCATGGATCACGAGCACGATCGCCCACTCCAGGCTCGCCAGATCGGCCGCGAAGCCCGGCGCGGGTAGCGGCTGGTCGCGGCAGAGCTCGGCCATGTGCCTTCCGTAGACGTTCAGGTTCGGCTCCGTCGACGGGAAGCGCGCGATGTAGCTGCGGCAGAGGGCGTCGAAACGCTCCGGCCCGAGGTGGTGCTGGAGCACGGGGTAGTCGTCGGCCAGACATTCCACGAGCCGGGCGTGGTAGCTGCGGCGGTAGATCTCCAGCCGCTCGAGCGCCGTGAGCGTGGCGCTGGGCGTCACCAGCGCCGCTGCCGAGCGCTCGTCGACGGGGGCGGGCTCGTTCTCCGGCGTGGTGACGATGTCGGCGAACCAGCGCTGCTGCGCGCGCAGATCGAGCTTGGCGGGAAGCCACGCGGGGGCGGCGCCGTGACGCGCCGCCGCGCTCTCGTCGACGTGTGCCGGCGTGGCGCTCGCGCGCTCGTGCGTGCCGATGGCGTCGGCGGTGGCTTCGCGCTTCACCGGGTCGCTCCGATGAACTCGTGTGCGCGCAGCGCCTCGGCGTGCGTCTCGTCGAAGGACGGGATCTCCGCGTCCCACTCGAGCAGGACGGAAGCGCCGCCGGCGCGCTCGTGCGCGACAGCCAGGAGCTGCCACACCGGATCGATGACCGGGCCGATGTGCGAGTCGATGATGTACCTGCCGTAGTCCGTGTGTCCGGCGACGTGGAACTGCACCACGCGGTCGTAGGGCACGGCGTCGAGATACGCTATCGGATCGAAGCCGTGATTTTTCGACGAGACGTAGACGTTGTTCACGTCCAGCAGGATCGCGCAGTCGGCCTGCTCGGCGAGCCGCCCCAGAAACTCCCACTCGGGCATGCTGTTTGTGGTGAGCTCGGCGTACGTTGACGGATTTTCGAGCGCGAGCGGCGCGCCGAGGAAATCCTGCACTTCGCTGACGCGCGCGGCGACGTGCTCGAGCGCTTCCTCCGTGTAGGGCAGGGGCAGAAGGTCGTGGGTGTTCCTGCCCGCGACGCCCGTCCAGCACAGGTGGTCGGAGACCCAGCGCGCGCCGACGCGATCGCGGAGCTCGCGGAGCTCGCGGAGGTAGTCGCGGTCCAGCGGATCCGTCGAGCCGATCGACATCGACACGCCGTGCATGACGACCGGGTACGCTCCGGCGATCGCGTCGAGGTAGTCCAGCGGGCGGCCGGACGTGCGCATGTAGTTTTCGCTGAGGATCTCGAAGAACGCGACAGGCGGGCGGTCCTTCACGATGCGCTCGTAGTGCACCGTCCTCAGGCCTAGCCCGACGCCGAGGTCGGGCAGATCGAACCGATTTTTCATGTGTGGAGAGATCGAGAGGACCGCACCGGTATCACCGATGCGGTCCACCCCGGGAAAGGCCAGCAGCCATGGCTGCCGCCAGTCCCTGCAGTCTTTTCGTGTTCGCTTCTCAGCTGCCGTCGTCGGCGCCGCCGCCCATGCTCTTGCAGGACTGCTTTTCCGGGGCCGGCGCGGGCGCCGAATCCGAGCCCATGCCCGAGCAGGAATGCTTGGCAGGTGCCGCTGCCGGCTCGGCGTTGCTGTTCGCGGCCGGAGCGTCGGGTGCATTCGGTGCGGGCGTCGCACCGCCGCCGCAACCCGTGACTCCCGCCAGGATCCCGCCGACTGCTGCCGTCAATAGAGCGTTCTTGATGTTCATGTTCCCTCTTGTCAGGTTTCGTGTTTGCCCGCTCCGGGTGGAGCGTGCCCTGGTGCATACGGGCCTGTCGCCAGGTCGTTACACGCGCACTTGCGGATTTCCGCAATTCGAGGCTTGCCGAATGGTTGACGGCCGTCAATCCGTATCTGGGCATCGACCGGCGCCTGGAACTGCCGCGCCGTGTCGCCGGTGCGAGGCGGGAATGCGGGCACCCAGCCTGTCGGTTCCGCTTCCCGCGCCGCGAAAATAGCCCTGGGATTCCAGCTACTTGTCTTGGGCGCCCGGCACTGCCTGTCTCACGGCATCGGGCGCGAGTGTTGCGACGGCGCTTCTGGAACCGAAGGCCAGCCGCCACTCCACCCCATCGCGTCCACGAGCAGATGGCGCTGGTCACCGGGGCCGTTGACCTGGCCGCTCTGCCAGGCGTGATAGACCATGACCGTGTTGCCGCCGGGCGTGTCGACGACTGAACAATGCCCGGGTCCCACCCACTTGCCGCCGGTCGTGAGGATCGGCGCGCCCGCCTTCTGGTAGGGACCGAGCGGCGAGCTCGAGCGCGCGACGCCGACCGCGTACGTCGCGTTGTAGTAGGCGTTGCCGCTGTACAAGAGGTAGTAGGAGCCGCCGTGGGCGACGACCCAGGGGCCCTCCACGACGCTGCCTTCCCAGCTCCGGTCATTGACGATCAGCTGGACGCGCGAGCCCTTCAGGGCGGTGCCGCTTGCGGACAGCTGTTGGCCGTAGATGGGCGTCGGCTTTCCGACCGCGTTGCCGTCGGCCTTCCACACCACGTACGGCCGCCCGCTCGAGTCCGCAAACTCGCTGGGATCGATCATCCCCATGGCCGCGTCGTGCACCAGCGGCTGGCCGATGTCGGTGAAAGGGCCGAGCGGGCTCGACGCGGTGGCGGCGCCGACCGAGAGCTGGCCGTCCTTGTGGCGCGCGGTGAAGTAGGCGACGTAGTGGCTGCCGACCTTGTGGATCTCGGGCGCCCAGAAGTCGCTCGCCGCCCACGACGGCTTGCTCGCGGCGGGGAAGATCGCGCCGGCGGATTTCCAGTGCACGAGATCGGGCGAGGTCCGGAGCGGGAAGGCGTTGGCGGCGTTGCCGCTGGTGCAGGCGACGATGTACTGCTTGCCGTCGCGGATCACGCCGGGATCGGCGCAGCCGCCGGGAACGACCGGGTTCTGGTACAGGCCGCCGCAGCCCTCGTAGCGGAACGACATCGCGCACGTGCCGTTGAAGTGCGGCGCCCAGCCGTTGGACAGCGTCGCGTAGGACGTGGCGCCCTGGGTGACGCACGCGCGATCCCAGTACACGCGACCCGGCACGTCGTCGTAGTGGGCGGGATGGTTCGGTGCCGGGAGCCAGTTCTTGCCGTAGCTGATGCGCGTGGTGCACGCCGGCGCGCCGGGGCACGTCGTGTCGAGCGCCATCACGCAGGCGCTGTGCCCGGAGAAGTACGGCTTCCAGCCGTTCGAGAGCGTGGCCGTGGAGTTCTGGCCGTCGTCGGTGCACGCGCCGTCCCAGCTGACGCTGCCGGCAACGTCGTCGAACGCGTCGGGATGGCTTGCCGGATGGATCCAGGTGTCGCCGTAGCTGATGCGCGTGGTGCACGGGCCAGAACCGCCCGCGCTCGAGCCCGCGCTGCCGCCCGCGCCGCCCGTCGCGGAGCCTTCGTTGCCCGCGTCTAGGTTGCCTCCCCCCGCGCCCGAGTCGGTCGAGGGCCAGCCCGCAAAGGAAGTGCCGTCGCTGGATGCGTCCATCGCGGGTGATTGCGAGCCGCCGCCGCTGCTGCATCCGTAGGCGAAAGCGACAGCAGAGGCGAAGCAAGCGGCAAGCCGCAGGGGGCGCACGTCATCAGCGTGGACGTCGGGCTACGGTGGTGTCAAGCGGTGCAGGTCGTGCGGTGGTGCCTTCCCTGCAGTAGGATTAGGATGACGAAGCAGGGTCGACAGGGAGGCCTCTCTTGAGAAAGCTGTTCGCGTGGGCGGCGCAGCGCGCGGCGACGGTGCTCGCGATATCGGCCGTCGCGGGATGCGGAGGAACGGTGCGGAGCACCGGATCGCAGGGCGGCGGATCCATCGCCCGCTGCTCCACACCCAGATTCTGCCACCACGTGCAGCAGGTCGGATCGCCGCAGCAGGTCGATCTAGGGCCGATTGCCGACGGCAATGTGCAGCTCGGCAGCGGCGTGATGACGCAGCTGGGGCCGGTCGTGCCGTGGGGCGAACGCTCCTGTTGTTCAACGCCGAGCCAGGCCGCGGCGGGTTTTGCGCTGCTCGAGCAGCAGGCTTCGATGACGATCTGGGGTCCCGCCACGGTGCCGGCGCCTTTCGTCGAGAGCCCGCTGCCGCTGTTCGCGCGGGGCAGCGAGATCGACGCGGTCGAGCCCGCCGGCAACTACGACAAGGTCCATCGCTATTCCGTGCCGGCGCTGGACGAGCTGGGCGCGGTTGTCGCGGCGGCGCCTCTTCCGACGCCGCGGGCCGTTGGTGAGCGTGTGGTGTCGATCAGCGACGACCAGAGTGGCACCCACGTCGTACTGCTGGACGCATCGCTTTCGAAGGTGCTGGCGAGGCAGGACGACAGCGGATCGTCGGCTGCCCAGGCTACGTTGAGCCCAAGCTGCGAAGGGCTGGTCGGGACGGGCATCGACGGAGCCGCGCTGGTGAGCGTCGCCGTGGATGACACGGGGCTTGCCACCCCGGCGCACACGCTGCTCGTGGACACGGGTGGCACCAAGGGAAGGCGGACCGCCGCCTGGGACGGCAGGGAGGTGGTGCTGACGGACGGGAAGCAGGTTCTCGAGCTCGACGCGCACGGCCTGGTTTTCGAGCAGACGACCCTTGCCGACCAGCCGCTCGCCGCGGCCGGAACCGACGACGGTCTGCTCGTTCTCGTCAACACCCCGGACGGTCTCGACCCCAAGCTCCTGCTCGTTGCCCGCGGCAGCGGCAAGGTCGTGAAGGATCTGGGCCTGGTCTATCTCGGCGGAATGTACGCAGCGACCGCGCTTGCTGTCTCCGAACCGGGTCGCGTGTACTTCGCAGCGTCCTCGTACACAGCGCGCAACGCGGTGGTGTGGGTGGGCGTGGACTGCGGGTCGTAGCGTGTCCGCGGATTCGCGGATGTGAAGCTCCAGGGGCACATCGCGGGGGCGTGCACGAGGGCAGGGTGGCGGAGTCGTGTTGCGGCGGCGAGGCGTTCCCCGATGCCGCAGTCGTGGTAGGTCAGAGGGCGATGTCGCGACGGTGGCGAGCGGTGCTGGCTTGCGTGCTCGGCTTTGCGTGCTCGAAGACGCACAAGGCCCCGCCGCTTCCCGCTCCGCCGAGCGCAGCGGTGTCGAGAGCGGCGGCGAGTGCCGCGCCTTCCGCAAGCGCCGCCGCGCCCGCTGCGGGTCTGGTGCTCCATCTTGAACGGCAGATCGGCAAGAGTGGCGATGCGCTGTCCGCCGAGCTCTACCGCTACACCGGAGCCGCCAGCCACGGGCGCATGTGGGTCGCGCACGTCCGGCCGGGCAAGGCGCACATCCAGTTACTGCCCGTGCCGCGCCCGCGGCCGCTCGCCGACATCCTGAAGGGTCGCGAACCGCGCGGTGACTACGTAGCGGTGAACGGCGGCTTCTACGACCAGGAGCGGCCCATGGGGCTGGTCGTTGCTGGCGGCAGCCCGGTTGCGCCGCTACGCGAGCGCGGCGGCTCGGGCGTGTTCTTCGTGGAAATGGGCCGCCCCGCTATCGTGCATCGCGACGCGTACAAGGCGAAGAAGCCGGCGCTCGCGCTGCAGAGCGTCGACCGGCTCGTCGACGGTGGGCGCGTGCTGGTCCGCGCGCGCCCCGGCCTGCGGCGCGATGCGCGCTCGGCCGTGGTCATCGATGCCGAGGGCGCGGTGCTGTTCGCTGTTGCCTTCGACGCGCAGGCGGCGTTTCCCCTGTCGGACGACGAGATCCGCATGAGCGCCGCGTCGACCACGTCTGGGCCGACGCTGCTCGAGTTCGCGAAGCTGCTCGTGGGCGATCTGCACGCGCGGACCGCGCTCAATCTGGACGGCGGCTCGTCCACGTCCATGCGCATCCGCATCGGCAAGGCGCATCTGGACGTGATCGCGCGGCACGCGACGATCAACGTACTGGTGGCGGACCGGCGCTAGCCGGGCGGGGCAGGGCAGCGCGAGCGCTGCGTGCGGTGGATGTGGAGCGGCTGCCAGGCCCTCCCGAAGCTTCCGGCCCTATTCGTCGTTCTTGCTTGTTCCGCCCGCTTGCGCTAGAAGCCCCCCCACCACGTCTTCGACCGGCGAGCTCGCTCGCGGCGCGGGGACTCCCCGAATGCCTGGCGACGAAACTGCCGGCGGTCGGACGTGGCCACACGGCGGATTTGCGACTGTGTGATGTGTTTCCGGCCTGTCCGGAAGAAAGAACCGATCTACGTGAACCAGACTACGTACCGGCGCCGTCGGCGCCCGGCACGCGGCGATGCGCCGCGCGCCCAATCTCCCCGTCCCGCTCCCGAGAGCCGGACGCAGCGTCTCGCTCCGCCGGCGACGCCCGAAATCCTTGCCGCAGTGGCGGCCTCGCCGTTCTCGGCGCTGGGGCTGTCCACTCCGCTTGCCCGTGCCGTGCTTGACGAGGGCTACGCGACGCCGTCGCCGGTCCAGAGCGAGGTCATTCCGGCCGCGCTCTCCGGTCGCGATGTGCTCGCCGGCGCCCAGACGGGCACCGGCAAGACGGCAGCTTTCGTGCTGCCCATTCTGCAGCAGCTCGCTCTGGACGAGGGGCCGCGCGGCGGAATCCGCGCCCTGATCGTCACGCCTACCCGCGAGCTGGCGGCGCAGATCGCCGAGCGCGTCGAGGCCTACGGCCGCTACCTCGATCTCGGCCATACCGTCATCTACGGCGGTGTCAGCCAGCAGAGGCAGGAAGCGGCCCTGCGCCGCCGACCCGATGTGCTCGTGGCAACGCCCGGGCGCCTGCTCGATCTGATGCAGCAGGGCCTGGTGCGGCTCGATCGCGTAAAGCACTTCGTGCTCGACGAGGCCGACCGCATGCTCGACATGGGCTTCGTCCACGACGTGCGGCGCATCTCCGCCGCGGTGCCCGCGGTGCGGCAGACGCTCTTCTTCTCCGCCACGGTGCCCCCCGCCATCGAGAAGCTCGCCCGCGGCATGCTGGAGAATCCAGTCCGCGTCGCGATCCAGCCGCGGGTTACCACGGCTGAAAGCGTCGAACAGTCGGTCATCTTCGTCGCCAAGGCGGACAAGCGCCGCCTGCTCGAGAGCGTGCTGCGTGACGAAGGGGTGGAACGCGCCATCGTCTTCACGCGCACCAAGCACGGCGCCAACCGCCTCTCGCAGCAGCTTTCCAAGTCGGGGATCGGCTCCGAGGCCATCCACGGAAACAAGTCACAGAACGCGCGCGAGCGGGCGCTGGGCGCGTTCAAGTCCGGCAGGACCCGCGTGCTGGTCGCCACGGACGTGGCGGCGCGCGGCATCGACGTGGACGGCATCTCGCACGTCATCAACTTCGATCTGCCGAACGTCGCGGAGAGCTACGTGCACCGCATCGGCCGCACGGGTCGCGCGGGCGCCTCGGGTCGGGCTATCTCGTTCTGTGACCGCGACGAGCGCAGCCTGCTCACGGACATCGAACGGCTGATCCGCTGCCGGTTGCGCGTGCAGGCCGCGTAGCCCGCGCCCCGAACGATAGGAGCCCACCGCCGCTGTCGCGACGGTGGGCTCTTTTTCTATCGGTTGTGCGTCGCTCAGCGACGGAAGCGACCGCCGCCGCCGCCGCCGCCGCCACCGCGGCCGCCGCCGCCACCACCGCCACCACCGCGAGCGGGGCGATCGTTCGCCTCGTTGACGCGGATGGAGCGACCGTCGAGCATCTGCCCATCCATCTCCTGGATCGCGCGCTGGGCGGACCCGGAATCGTCGTAGGTCACGAAGCCGAAGCCCCGTGAGCGACCAGTTTCACGATCGGTAACGACCTTGGCCTCGACGATTTCTCCGAAACCTTCGAAGGCCTCACGGAGGCCGTGATCGTCCGTCCCCCACGCTAGACCACCAACAAACAACTTGTTTCCCATGTCTCTTCTCTTCTGTCTCTCTCTCACCCGAACGAGTCGCGCGCTGCAACGACAGCGCTACCCCTCGTCCGTTGGATCCTTGGTAAAGCCGCGGCGGCGCGAGCTGCGCCGTGTGCTCCGGCTCGCGTTCCAGCACGCACGCGCGGCGGCGTAGACGGCCCGCGCGATCGCTTCGTGCTCGTCATCCGGTGTCCGGTGCTCGCCGATGATGCGGACCGCGAGTGCGCGCGCCTCGGACAGCGTGCCCGGCCACATGCCCACGTCCCGCCCATCCGCCTCGAGCCCGATGCGGACTGCATCGGCCCATGACTTCCCGGCCGCTTGTGCGGCGAGAGCTAGGGTGCTGGAAGCGTTGGCGCGGGACATCGAGCGAGCAGAGCACGCTTCGTCCACACACACTGGCTACCGGAGAGTGGGCGAAGGAGGGCGGACCCTCCACGGCTACGGGGCAAGGTGTGGCACGGCGACTCCGGGGGCGCAATGTCAAACGACGTCGGTGAATTCTGCCGTGACAGGGCGCTGACGCGCGTGGTCCAGCCAGGCAGGCGGCGCGCGCAGCTGCTGCCGCCGCGGCCTGTGGACAACGCAGCGCCTGCGCAACGGGCGTGGCAGGACGCGACGGTGCGACGTCGGATCTGCTGGCGCGCGGTTTGCAACCCATCGCGCTCCCAACCCGAACCCACAGGGGGACCACGCGATGCGTTACGAACGTCCGAATCAACCGGGGTCCAAGGCCCAGTACCGCTCACGTTACGAGAACTTCATCGGCGGCGAGTTCGTCAAACCGAAGAAGGGGAAATACTTCGAGAATGTCTCGCCGGTGACGGGCCGGTCGTTCTGCGAGGTGACGCGCTCCAGCGCCGAGGACATCGACCTCGCGCTCGACGCGGCGCACGCGGCGAAGGACAAGTGGGGCAAAACGCCTGTGGCAGAACGCGCCAGTGCGCTGAATCGCATCGCTGACGTGATGGAGAAGAACCTCGAGATGCTCGCCGTCGCCGAGACCTGGGACAACGGCAAGCCCATCCGCGAAACCCTGGCGGCGGACATCCCGCTCGCCATCGACCACTACCGCTACTTCGCTAGCGCCATCCGCGCCGAGGACAGCGGCATGGCCGAGCTCGACGAGAACACGGTCTCGTATCACGTCAAGGAACCGCTGGGCGTGGTCGGGCTGATCATCCCGTGGAACTTCCCGCTCTTGATGGCAGCATGGAAGCTCGCGCCCGCGCTGGCTGCGGGCAACGCCGTGATACTCAAGCCGGCCGAGCAGACGCCGGCGTCGATCATGCTCTGGGCGGAGCTCATCCAGGGAATACTGCCGCCCGGCGTGCTCAACATCGTCAACGGCTTCGGCGTGGAAGCCGGCAAGCCGCTGGCGCAGAACCCGCGCATCGCCAAGCTGGCGTTCACCGGCGAGACGACGACGGGGCGGCTGATCATGCAGTACGCGTCGGAGAACATCATCCCGGTGACGCTGGAGCTCGGTGGCAAGTCACCGAACGTGTTCTTCGCCGACGTGTGGGACGAGAACGACGCTTTCCGCCAGAAGGCGCTCGAGGGCTTCGCCATGTTCCTCTTGAACCAGGGTGAAGTCTGCACCTGTCCGTCGCGCGCTCTGATCGAGAAGAAGGTCTACCCGGCGTTCCTTGATAGCGCGATCACCCGTACTGCACAGGTCAAGCCGGGCGATCCGTTCGACACGGAGACCAAGCTCGGCGCACAGGCGTCGAACGACCAGCTGGAGAAGATCCTCAGCTACATCGACATCGGCAAGAAGGAAGGCGCCAAGCTCCTGACCGGCGGCGAGCGCGTCCGGCTCGGCGGCGACATGAATGAGGGCTACTACGTCGCGCCGACGGTGTTCGAGGGCGACAACCGAATGCGCATCTTCCAGGAGGAGATCTTCGGGCCGGTGCTCTCGGTCACGAAGTTCGACGACTTCGATGACGCCATGCGCATCGCCAACGACACGCTGTATGGGCTCGGCGCCGGCGTGTGGACCCGCAGCACGCACACCGCGTACAAGGCGGCGCGCGCCATCCAGGCCGGTCGCGTGTGGACCAACTGTTACCACCTGTATCCGGCGCACGCCGCGTTCGGCGGGTACAAGCAGTCGGGCATGGGTCGCGAGACGCACAAGATGATGCTCGACCACTACCAGCAGACGAAGAACATCCTGACCAGCTACGACCCGAACCCGATGGGGTTCTTCTAGAGTCGAGATGTCCGACGAGCCACAGGTCGTGGCGACTGAAGCCGCCGTCCGGCTGATCCGGAAGTTGAGGGAGGATCACGGTCCCCTGATGTTCCATCAGTCGGGCGGCTGCTGCGACGGCAGCGCTCCGATGTGCTACCCGCAAGGCGAGTTCCGCATCGGAGCGCGTGACGTCCTGCTCGGCGAAGTCGACGGCACGCCCTTCTACATCGGCGGTGACCAGTACGAGCTGTGGAAGCACACCCGGCTCACCCTGGACGTCGTCCCCGGCCGCGGCGCGGGCTTCTCGTTGGAAGCGCCGGAGGGGATGCGCTTCATCATCCGGTCGGACGTGTGCGCGGTGTAGCGGGCGGGTGGCCTGCCGCGTATTGTCCGGCGCGGCGGGCAGCGGCCGCGCGCATCGAGCCGCAATCCCGGGGGCCAGAGCGCCCAGATCCCCTCCGGGCGGGCCTCCATCGGCTTTCGAGACTCGCCGCGCGTCTGTTTCGGTGCTAGGAATAGGGGGTCGCTACGCGGTTCGGCCAGAGGGCCGCGCGTGTTGGCGATGCAGCGATGTCCCCGCCGACGCATGGCGCGCCCGGCGGCCGCACGCTGGTATGTGGCGAAGGAGCGTCATTGCATGACCCAGGCACTATCGGACGAATCCACTGATCTGGCTGTCTTCGAGCACAAGAAGCGGCGCGAATGGGGCCTCGCCGTGCTCGCCTGGGAGCACCGCGACAAGCGCGGCTACGTCTTCGAAAATGGCCAGCTCCGGGTCCTGGTGCAGGCGTTTTTCTCGATGATGCGCCAGGTGGATCGCCCGACAGAAGAGGTCCGGGCCCTGCACGAGACGCTCCGGCCGGAGCTCGATGCGGCGCGAGCCGAGATGGGTGCGGTCACCCAACCCGCGCAACGCAAGTCGACCTCGCCCGTCTCGTTCGACGATCAGCTGGCGCGCTTCCACGCCACGTTCCCGAACGGGTTCAAGGACGACGCCTGGATCCAGCAGCACCGTGGAGCTACGGCGTCCCGGCGGGTCGGCGCCCATCGCGATCCGTCCGTCGAAGAAGCCCAGCAGCAGCTCGACCCGGCCGTGCTCGACAAGAGGCTGGCCGGTGACGAGTACCGGGCCATCTACGACAGCGTGCTGGCTCTACTCGGACGTACCGATCTCGTCCCGGCAGCAGAGCTCGCCGTGCTGCGAGGCGCGGAGCCAGGCAACCAGCGAGCGCTGGCGCTCATGGTGGCGGAGCTGGTGCACGGCTCCGGCGAGGCAGGGTCGCGGCTCGATCATTTCGTCACGGCCTTCCACAGGACGTTCGGCAAGCCGCCGGGGTGGCAGCTTGCCACTGCGCTGCCGGCCCTGTACGCGCCGGACGAGTGGATCGTCGTGCGGCCGGCGATGTTCCGCACGCAGGCAAAGCGGATGGTGCCCGGATTCTCGCTGCCGAAGACGCCGGGAGCCGCTCCCTACCGGCGCTGTCTCGCGATGGCGCAGAACGTCCGCGCCCGGCTCGAGGAGCGCGAGGAGGCGCCGCGCGACCTGCTGGATGTCTACGACTTCATGCGCGAATCGCTGCGGTCGAGCTCGAAGCGAGCCGCGGCGAAGTAGGTCACTCGGTCTCGACGACCTCGGTGCGCACCTGATCGAGCGTCGCCGATAGCTCCTCCCGCGCCTTGTCGCGCCCGGAACCGGCTGCCTTGACGTAGGCGAGGTAGGCGGTTTCGAGCCGGCGCATCGCGTCGGTGAGCGCGCTCACCCGGACAGCGTCCCTCGGGTTGCCGTTGAACACGCCCGAAGCCAGACGATCCGCAGCGCCCAGCCGTGCCATCAGCTGCGACGCGCTGTTCTCGAGCGGCAGCGGCGGAGCTTCGGCCGGATCCCAGGAAGAGACGCGGAGCGTGGCGTCGAGGGACTCGACGAGCTCCTCCAGGGACTTGTGGAAAACGGTGACTCGTCTGTCTTTCATCTGGCTCGCCCGACGACCTGGCGGGCTGGCATCCGCCGCTCGCCTCTCCAGGATGCGGAAGAACCTCCCGCACATCACGCGGGGCATCTTCCCCCGAGCGGGGGAGCTACGCCTTCGTGAAGGACCGCAGTCTAGCGAGAACCCGGGAGTCCGCAAGCGATCATGCGTTGTCGCGCCGATCCATCGCGTGCGTCACGCCAGTGTGGCCGCCGCAATCCGGATCGCTGCGGGGGCGTTGTCGGTGATCATGGCGCCGTGCGAGACGACCACACGCGCGAGATCGGGCGTTTCAGCAAGGCGCTCGAGATGGGCGCGGAGCGCGGCCCGGTCCTTGGCGACAAACCAGCGCACGAGGCGCGAGACGCGCGGGCCGCCAGTGGATTGGGTGACATGCTTGAACACGAATCCCGTGAATCCGCGCATGTCTTTCATGTTGAAAATGACGTCGTTGAACACCAGCGTGCTGCCGCCGGGGCTCTTCACGATCATCACGCCTTCGCGCGCGGCGGCGCCGTCGAGCGTGACGAACGAGACCGCGTCATCGGCGGGAAAGTCGTCGTAGGTCCCATCGACGCGCACGACCTCTTCCACCTTCTTCCGGGCGCCGGCCGGACAGTAGACGCGCGCCTCCGGGTAGCGCGCGACGAACGCCGGCGCGTCCAATCGGTGGTAGCCGTTCGGAACGACGATGGCCGTCACCTTGCCCCAATCGTCGACGCGCTTCATCGAAGCGTTGTCGAGCGGCACGCCGTTGTGCACGACGATGCCCCCGTCCGCGCGCTTCGCGAGCGTCATCACCCGCTTGAGCGGCATGTTGCCGAGCGTGCCGACCACCCGCCACAGGTTTTCGTCCAGCTCGTCGATCGGATCGTGCGGAAGCACCGTCCAGCTGCGGTTCGCTTTGGGCATGGGTGGAGGGTAGCCGCTCGGGCCGCGGTAGGCGACCGCAGCGACCGGCCGGTGCAAGGCGCGGCGCCGGGGTGCGGGCAGCGGCTACGCCTGGGCCACGCGCTTGAGCAGCGCAAGCAGTGCGTCTGTCGGCATCGCTGGGGTCGCCACGGCGTCGGCGCCGCCTGCCTGGGCCAGAGCGCGGACCTCCTGCGTGTCCTGCGACGCCACCACGACTATCTTCGTCTTTTCCGGGCTGGACCCGGCGCGGATGCGACGACCCAGGTTGGAGTCCGGCGCGCCGCCCAGTGTGCGCTGGCAGAGTACGATGTCCGACGCGGATGCACGGTCGAGCGCTTCCCGGGTGCTCCCGGCTTCCTCCACGCTGAAGTGTGGTTCGAGCTTGGCGCGAAGTACCGCGCGTACCGTCCGCGACTCGTGCACGATGAGCAGCCGCTGCGGGGTCGTCGGCGGGGTCTGCGCCTCCAGCGAGGCCAGTGTTGCCGCGAGCATCTCCGCCGGTGAGCTGCCCACCGGGATGAAGCGGGAGAGGGCGTCGGCGACAAAAAGCGCGCGTTGTGGGCGCTTTTCGGGGTCCTTGGAGAGCAGCATTCCCACGATATCGTCCAGCTCTGCCGGCACATCGGGGTTGTGTTGCGACGGGGGCGGGGGCGTATGGCTCAGGACCCGCGCGACGGTCTGCGTCTCGCTTTCGCCGCGGAACGGCGTGACGCCGGTCAGCATGCTGTAGAGCACCGCGCCGAGCGAGAAGACATCGGTCATCGCGTTGGCCGTAGCGGACTGGATTGCCTCGGGCGCCATGAACGGCAGCTTCCCCTTGACGATGCCGCTGCCGGCGGCAGTCGTCGCGAGCCGGGCGCGGGCCCGCGCGATCCCGAAGTCCGCGAGCTTCACTTCTCCTTCGTGCGAGAGAAGGATGTTGGAAGGGGTCACGTCGCGATGCACGACCTGCAGCGGCGTGCCGTCGCTGCCGCGTTTGCGGTGCGCATAGTCGAGTGCCCGCGCGACCTCCGCCGCGACGTGAACGGATTCCACGAAGGACAGCAGGCGCGAGCGCTGCTGGAGCCGATGCAGCGCTGTATGGAGGCTCGGGCCGTCGACGTATTCCAGCACGAGGTAGTGCTGCCCCTCCGAGACCCCGAACTCGATCACCTGGACGATGTTGCCGTGGAAGAGCTGCGAGGTGATGCGGGCTTCGTCGCGGAACATCGACACGAAGTCGGTGTTTCCGGTGTGCTGCGGGAGGATGCGCTTGATGACGACGTCCTTTGCGAAGCCGTCGGCGCCACGGAGCTTGCCGAGGAACACCTCGGCCATCCCGCCCATGGCGAGTCGCCGCGTGATCTCGTACTGCCCCAGACGCTGGGGGGCCTCAGTGGTGAGCATGAGCCCCCCAGGATAGCGCATGCACCGTCCGGCGCCTTCGACTTCGTCCCTTCATCCCGATCAGCCGCTGGCCCACACCAGCAGTTGTTGCGCGATGTGTTTCGGGGGCAGTGCGAAATCCGCGCTGCCGTTTTCGAGCGCCGCGCTGGGCATGCTTCCGACCGTCGACGATTCATTGTCCTGGGTCAGCGTTGCCGCTCCGGCGAGCCGCATGGCCCGGAGCCCCAGCATGCCGTCCTGGCCCATCCCGGAGAGCACGATCCCGAACAGCGAGAAATGTCTGAGGTTTGCGGCGCTCTCGAGCAGCCGATCCACCGAGGGGACGGCCCGCCTTCCGGGCGGCGCGACATTCTCGAGCACGCCGCCAGGGCGCAACACGAGGTCGAATCCGCCGCGCGGGATGTAGATCCGTCCCGCGCGCGCCGTATTGCCGTCCTCGGCGACCTCGGCCTCGAATTTCGTGACCTCCGATAGCCAGCGCGCGAACGCGGCATCGTAGTCATGGGGCATGTGCTGCGCGATCACGATGGCCGCGGGAAAATCCGCGGGCAGCGGGGCCAGGAGCTCGGACAGCGCCGCGGGGCCGCCGGTCGAAGCGCCGATCGCCACCAGACGCCGGCCAGCGGCGGCCGGGGTGGGCGGAATGGACCCGGAAGCCAAGCGCTGACGCGTCGGCGACGGAGAAAATCGTCGTACGACGCGCACCTCCGACATCAGCTTCAGCGATTCGACGAGCCGCGCGGGGGACGAGTCCGCGATCATCCCTTCGACCGCGCCGGCGGCCATGGCGGCCACGACGCCCGCTGTCGACTGCGCCAACACCACGACCGGGATGCGGACGGAGTGCATGAGCGACTTGACGAGCCCGGGCGCGAGCGCGTCGTCCGCCACCAGTAGGAGCACACGCGCGGAGCGGGTAGAAACAGCCCTGGCCGCCGCGTCAACGTCGGTCATCTCGCGAACGACCATGATCTCCCCGGAAGCTTCGAGCCGGGCCGCCAGATCGCTCTGCCGATGCCGGGTCGCCTGGATGACCACGACGGGAACTGGACCGTTCATGGTTGCTCCGCGAGCAGACGGGCGATCGTGTCCAGCAGCTCGTCCTGATCGAAACGTCCCTTCACGATGTAGGCCTGGGCTCCAGCGGCGAGGCCGCGCTGGCGGTCGCTCCCCTCGTCCCGCGAGGTGACCAGGATCACCGGCAGGGACTCGAGCCCGCTCTCATTTCGCATGGCCCGTACCATGCTGATCCCGTCGAGCCTCGGCATGTCAACGTCGGCTACGACCAGATCGAAACGGTTGGCGCGCATCATGCCGAGCGCTTCCTGGCCGTCGTTGGCCAGCCGCACGCCGTAGCCGGCGCGTTCGAGGATGTGGCGTTCGAGCGTCCGCGTCGTGATCGAGTCGTCGACGACCAGGATGGTGCGCTGGCTCCGGCGTTTCGAGCGTTCGACCGGCGCCGTCACGACGCCGAGTTGGAGCACTTCCGCACAGGCCAGCACGAGTACCACGGCCCCGGACTCCGCGAGCGTCGTGCCGACCACCCCCGGGACGTGCCGCACGGGCGGGCCGAGCGGGCGCACGACGATCTCTTCCTCGCCGAGGATCTCGTCGACCAGGACGGCGACGCGACCGTTGGGCATGGCCACGATCACGATGCAGGACTTCCCCTCGAGCGCGGCAACGCCGGCCGATGTGCTGGCGAGCCGGTGCACGATGGCGGGCTTGCCGGCGACGTTGACGTACAGCTTGTTGTCCAGAGTGAACAGATCCTGCGCGTCGACGCGCGCGGTGCTCAACACGCCGCTCAGAGGCAGCGCGAAGCCGTGCCCACCCGCATGCACGAAGAGTACGCGCGTGGTGACCATGGACACCGGGACCGTGAGCGTGAAGCGGGTGTAGCGTCCGGGGACCGACTCCAGCTTGACCGCACCGCCGAGCTCGCGAACTGCACGGTGCACCACGTCGAGCCCGATGCCGCGCCCGGACAGCTCGCTCACCGACTCGCGCGTGGAAAACCCTGGATGGGCGAGCAGGCCGAGGATCTCGTCGAGGCCGAGTGACTCGACGTTGTCCGGATCGACGAGCCCGCGCGAGACGGCCTGCCGTTTGACCTGCTCCACATCGACGCCGCCGCCGTCGTCCTCCAGGACGATGTCGATGAGCTCGCCACGGGAGCGCACGGCGATCCGGATGGTTCCGTAGGCAGGCTTGCCAGCGGCCGCCCGCACGGCGGAGGGCTCGATACCGTGGTCGACGGCGTTGCGGACGAGATGGATCAAGGGCGCGCGGAGCGTCTGGAGCACACGACGGTCGACCTGGATCCCCGCAGCGGCCAGACTGAGCCCTGCCTCCTTGTTCGTGCGCACGGCCGCGTCGCGAACGGCGAGCAGCAGCGAGCTTTCCAGTGAGGACAGCGAGACCAGCCGCATGCTGTGGATGTGGTCCTCCAGCGTGGCCAGGGCCTGTCCCGTGCGCCGGGCGTCGCGTCGTAGCAGCGCGGTTTCGCCGTCGAGATCGGTGGCGAGCGACCTGAGCCGGGCCACGTCGTCCACGTCGAGCTGTCCCGACGAAGCGCGTTGGGACAGCTCACTCGCGAGCTCGCCGAGCTGCTGCAGCCGGTCCGTGCGGAAGCGCCCTTCCGTGCGCGCGACCACCAGCATCGTGAGCGGCGACAGGACCTTTTCCAGCAGGCCGCCCGAGACGCGGACCACCTCTTCGTTCGCTGCCCACGACTTCCTCGCCGGTGTCTCGAGCTGCGTGCGGCTGGAGCTCGCCGCCACGGTCGGCTCCACGGGCTGGGGAGGGGGCGGCGGCGGCTGGCTCGCTCCCAGCCGGGCGAGGACCTCTCCAGGGTCGGCTGCGTTGCTGTCGGCGGCGTCCTGCAACCACGAGACGGCCATAACCAGCCCGGAGACGGTCGCGTCCGGGAAGGAGCCTTCCTCCATGATGCCGCGCGCGAGGAACGTCTCGGCAGCGTGTGCCACCTTCGCGACGTCGCCGATCGAAAGGCTGTTGGCCGCCCCTTTGATGTTGTGGAACCGGCGCTTGATGACGTTGGACAGGGAAGCTGCCCGGTCCGGCTCGGCGCCGTTCTCGACCTCGCCGAGCGCCTTCGAGATGAGCTGCACGGACTCGCGCAGCTCCTCGCGGAACATCGCAGTCAGCTCGGGAGGCAGGGCGCTGTCGGCCATCGGCGATCAGATCGCGTAGCGTGAGACCAGATCCCGCATCCGCCCGGCGAGCGCGCCGAGCTCCCGCGACGCCGCCTCGGTGCTGCGGGTGCCCTCGGCAGTGTCCTTCGAAGCGAGCTGGATATCGCGCATGGATGCGGACACCTGGTCGATGCCGATCGCCTGCTGTCGCGAGAGCGCGGCGATCTGTCGCGCGGACTGCACCGCCTCGGAGATGATGTTGGCCAGCGTGGAGAGCGTATCGCCCGTTTCCCGCGCGATCGCCAGGCCGACCTCGGCCTGCTTGGTGCCTTCCTCGGTGACCATGACGGAGCTGTTCGTGGCCCGCTGGATGTCGGTGATGATGGTGCGCACCTGCCGCGTGGCCTGCTTGGACTGTTCGGCCAGGTTGCGCACCTCGCTGGCGACGACCGCGAAGCCGCGCCCGTGTTCTCCCGCCTTGGCGGCTTCGATCGCGGCGTTGATGGCGAGCAGGTTGGACTGCTCCGCCAGCTCGCTGACCGTCGCTACGATCTCGCCGATCTTCTGCGTCTTGTCGCTGAGCTCGAGAATGCTGCTGGCGATGGTCTGGACGCGCTCGCGCAGCGTCGTCATGCCGTCGATGGTGTCCTCGACCTGTTTCTGTCCGGATTCGTAGGAGCGCTGGGCTTGCTCGGTCGTCCCGATCACTGCCTGCGCGCGTTCGGCCGCTTGCTCGGCTGTCTGTCTGAGCTCTTCGGTGGTCGTGCTGATCTCGGCGACCGCCGCCGCCTGCTGGGCGGCACCGCTGCTTTGCTGTGCGGAGGTCGTGAGCAGGGTGGCACTGGATCCGCCGATGGCCTCCGTTGCCTGGAAGATCTGCTTGCTCATGTCGTGGAGGCTTTCGGCCATGCCGTCGAGCTGCTTTCCGAGGCGTTTGACTTCCTTGTCCGCGTACCGGCTCGTCCCGTGGCCCAGCCGCATGGTGAGCGTGCCTCGTCCGATCTGATCGGCGAAGTCGCTGTATGCGTGGAAGGCCTGCTGCAGCTCCTTCCGTTTCTCGCGTTCTGTCTGCTCCTGCAACATGAGCTGTTGCACGACGGTGAAGCGGACCGACACTGCTGCGACGGCCGCCATGATGAGCCCCGCACCGATGCACGCGGCGCTGAACGCGACCCCCATGTCGGCCTTCACCACCACGAAGAATGCGGCGAACCAGGGAAAAATCAGGCCGATAAGCACCCCGGCGCCACCGAAACCCAGATACAGGTTCCGGTACGACCGGACTGGCGTCCCAGCGTCTTCGTTCATGGCTCCTCTTCTCCAGTTTCGAGCTGCATCAGATCGTTGACGAGCGTGGCAAGTCTCAGCACACCGATACCCTGTGATGCGACCACGCCTTCCACGTAGCGCGAGGCCGCTTCGGAAAGGCCAGGCGGTACGCTCTCGAGACGCTTCGCCGGTATCGGAATGACGTTCTCGTAGCCGGACACTCCAAGCCCGAACGAGCCGGAGTCGACTTCGATGAGCAGTGCCGCGGCCGGCGGTTCCGGCGCCTCGCCGAGCAGCGCTCCAAGATGGACGATGGTAACGACGTGCCCCTGGATCTGCGTCAGGCCGGCGACGACGTCAGGCGCGCCGGGCAATGGCGTTAGTGACTCGAGCCCCATGACCGCACCCAGACCCACCAGAGGCACGGCATAGCGCGCGTTTCCGACCCGCACGACCAGCGCTTCACCTCGCTGTTCCGATGACTGCGTCTGCTCGCGCGCGAGGTCGTGCGCACGCTGTCGCAGGATTCGCTCGACTCCGGCTTCGTCCGGGGTCACGTGGAAGTCCTCGCGCGATGGGCATGAAGGACACGGGCGAGGACCTGCACGAGCTCTCCGACCGTGATGCCACCGCCGCAGGAAACGGGCTGTGCCGCGTCGGCCTCGCCGAGCGCAACTAGCGACTGCCGGTAGTACTGCTCGGCCGCGTCGTCCTCGCCGCGCGATTCCAGGATCGAACCGACGAGGTAGTGCGCCATGGCGATGTCCGGTTCGGCGACGATCACGGCGTGCAGGCGACGCAGCGCGCCGTCCTGATCTCCGCTCTCGAGCGCGGCGAGGGCTTCGGCCACGTGCGCTTCCGGGCTCGACGGTGGCGGCGCAGCGGGATGCTCGGGCCAGTGGATTCCGGTCTTCCGCACCCCGCGCGGCCGGGGCCGCGCGCGAGCGGGTCTGTCCGGCGGCAGCGGTCGGCTGGCTTGATGCGGGGATGGCGGCGCGACGGTCGTGCCGCGCCTGCGCCGGAACACGGTTACCCCGCTCTGGGCGACTGTCTCGAACCCGGACGGCGGCGTTGTGGGGCTCTCGGCTGGCCCCAGCAACAGATAGCCGCCGGGCCTCACCGCCAGCGCCAAGAGCTCGATCGCACGGGCAACCATCGCCGCGTCGAAGTAGATGAGCACGTTGCGGCACGAGACGACATCGAACGGCGCCGCCTCGGGAGAACCTTCCAGCAGGTTGTGGCGGCGGTAGCTCACCAGAGCCCGGAGCGCTCTGAAAGCTTCATAGCGGCCATCACGCTCGACGAAGTGCGCGGCTCTGACCTCGGGGGACACGCCGCGGAACGACCACATCGTGTAGCCGGAGTTGGCCTTCTTCAGCATCCCGCGGTGGAGATCCGTGCCCAACACGCTCAAACGCGTGCCAGGCGAGCTCGCCAGTGCGTCGCGCAGCACCGCGGCGATGGACAGCGCCTCCTCCCCGGAGGAACACCCGGCGACCCAGACGCGCAGGGACGGTCGCGGGTTCTCGGCGAGGGATTGGGTGACGAGGGCCTGGAGCGCGAGGAGCTGTTCGGCGTGACGGAAGAAATACGTTTCGTTGTTGGTCGCGCACTCGGCGAGCTCGCGCAGGCGCGCGGGGCTCCGCAGCACATCGTTCGCAGCGCGTTCAACGTCCTGATCGACTGCGCTCAGACAATCGAACAAGGCGGGCATGCGATGCCCGCCCAGGTCGAGTCCATACATCTCGCGGATCACGCCGATGAGACGCGCGGAGGGTGCCAGATGGGCTGTCATCGCGGTGGTACGGGGCCTGTGCGCGTGTGCGCGATGAAGTCCTGCACGTCGGCCCAAAGCATCTCGGCCACGTCGACGACCGTCGTCAGACCCTGCCCGTCGTCGAAGTGGCCGAGCACGAAGCCGGGTGATGCCGCCCCCGACGGGGCGGGTTCCGGCGAGGCCTCGACCAGGCTCTCCACGCCGTCGACAATCAGCGCGACCTGATCCGCGTCGAGCCGTACGACAACCAGGAAGCTGTCGATCCCGGGCTCGCTGCCCTCGCCACACAGCCGGAAGGCCGGATCCACGACCGCGATGCAACCGCCCCGGAAATTGATGATGCCGCGGACATCGGCAGGCGTCTCGGTCACCTGGGTGACCCACGGCATGCGCACGACCTCGTCCACCTTCTCGACATCGAAAGCGAACCTCTCGCCATGGATCCTGCAGAGGAGGTAGGTCTGCATCGACAGTGCACGCGGGAACGCAACAGCTTATCCCGGCCGGGCGGCTTCCGCCAACCGCCGCGACTTTGCGGGTCTGGAGCTCCGCTTGGGGCTCCGGGGAGAGTATACTGCGAGAATGCCCCTCATCCTGCTCGTGGATGACAGCAAGACGATGCGCCTGGTTCTCCGGACGCACCTTGCGGGCATGGAGTGCGATTTCGTCGAGGCGGAAAGCGGCCGTGGTGCCCTGGATCTCCTGGCCGGGCCAGACTCGATCGATCTCGTCATAAGCGACGTCCGTATGGATGACATCGACGGCATCGAGCTCGTCCGGGCCATCCGCCAGCGCGAGGACTTCGGCACGCGGGTGGGCGTCGTGCTGATAAGTGGAGAGCACTCGGGCACGGTGCGGGCCCGGAGCTTCCTCGCCGGAGCGGATGACTTCCTGGAAAAGCCCATCGACCCGTATCAGCTCCGGCGACTCGTCAAGGAGCTCCTGGCAACGCCACCCGCGTCCGGCGAGGCCGGGTAGGGCGCGGCGTCAGAACGTCTGGTTCGCGTATCGGAACAGCAGGTAGGTGGGATTCGGCGCTGTCGGGTCCGGGACGATGGCGCCATCGGGGTAGTTGTCGTTGCGGTGGACCTGGTGGGCGCTGCTTGGCTCGCTGCCGTCGGAGTACGCATACACGGACACCTTCGAGCCGATCGTCATGTGGTTGCAGATGAACGCGACGCCCCCGTCGAGCGTGACGCTCTTGAAGTCCGCGCTGTGCACGCCGAGGTACGACGGGTAGTCGAGAGCGACGTTCTGGTGCCAGCCCTCGGCCCAGGCCGGGCCGAGCAGCGCTGCGCTCGCTGTCTTGACAGCCACGCCGTTGACGGACACGACCAGCCGCTGCACCTGCCCCTGGATCGACAGCTCCAGCACGACGTGGGTGCTGTTTGGCATGGCGCACTGTTGATCCACCGGACGCACCAGCGCGACCAGCGTTCCATCGGCGCGACCGTCGCTCTTGGTGAACAACGAGCCGAACGAGCTCGCGCAGTTCTTCGCCTTCTCGTCGCAGCTAACCGGCGCGGCATCGGCCTCCGGCGAGGCGTCGGAAACCGGCGAGGCGTCGGCCTCCGGCGAGGCATCGGAAACCGATGCCTCGGCGCTCGAGTCGGTCGCTGCGGCGTCGTGCTTTGGGTGGGGGGCAGCCGACGACGGCGTCGAGCCACAGCCGGCGCTTCCGAGCGGCACCAGACACAGAAGGCCGAGCAATCGGCGCTGGATCGTCACGGCGCTGGAACGTACCACGGGCGTCGGCGTGGACGTTGCCGGATCCGCGCAGCCCGGCCGTGGGAGCCCGGAACGCCCACGGCGGGCGAGAGAGGGCTACTTGATGGTTGGAATCACGACGTCGTTGATCGGCGCGACGCCCGCGCCCGCCGGATAGGCGTAGCTCACGTACTGCGTGTAGAAACCGCTGGCGAACGTGCCCGTTTCGGCAGAACCCCAGCCCCACACGGTGACGCCGAAGGAGCTCGTACTGCTGATGACGTGGCGGCCGTTGTCGCAGCCGTTCTGCCCCTGGAAGTTGTGTCGCGAAAGATCGAAGCGCGTGTATTCGTACTTCCCGGATTTCCCGACCGGTTGCCAGCCCGTGAGATTGCCTGCGCAGTCGAGCTTCACGTCGGCAAAGCCCTTGTTGCCCTTGATACGGACGATCACGAGGTCCGTCTCGGGATAGGTCGGATCGGCGAAGAAGATGTACTTCTGCAGGTATTCGCCGGGCGGGATCACGTTCACGAACTCGGCGTCGCCGCGCCCGTCGCTGTTGCCCTGTGGATCCGGATCGTACAGGCCGCCTCCGGTCATGTGCGCCGACATGTAGAACGGGTGCTTTTCGTCCTGGCTCCGGACCACGAACGGGCCGGGATCGTTGAAGGTGACGAGCTGCCCGCGCTTCAGGGTCGAGGGCGCGCCGGCGGGCGGCGCGGGATCGTAGGCGAGCTTCGTCCCGTCGACGGCGCCGATCAGCCGCCACGGCGGCGATTCCTCCTTGCCGTCGTAGCGGTTTCTGTAGCGGATGGCGACGTACTCGCTGCCGAGTGCCTTGACCGGCGGGATCTGCTGGTGCGCGCTGTCGTCGCAGCAGGCTTCGATGCCGAGCGACGTCTTGCCGCCCCAGACGCCGACCGGCGCGCTGGACTGGATGACGCTGCCGGCGAGCTCCTTGCCCTGGGTGAACTGGAGCACCTGGCCCTTGTCGATGCTGTAGATGGTTTCCTGCCCCGCGGGGCCAGGGGCTACGCCGTTGCCTCCGATGATGGGCACCGTCGGGTTGACCTTCACCTTGGTGCCGTCCTTTTGGGCGACGACCTCCACGAAGGGGCTCGAGCCGAACGTGCCGAGCGAGATGCCCGCTCCGAACGCGTCCACCGCGATATAATTGCTGTCCCAGGCCGACGTGGGAATGAGCAGCGTGGCGCTGGTGATGGCGCTCTGCCCGCCGCCATAGGGGTAGATGTCGTAGGCCGTGATGGGCGCGGAGGTGATGATGTGGAAAGCGTTGCCGATGCTGGTGCCATGCGCGGCGGCGTCGACGTTCAGCATCTTGTTGACGCCCGCTGGGCACTTGAAGTTCAGGCCGGGGCTGAACGGATTGGGCTTCTGGCTCAAGAACAGGATCGCGACCTGCCCCGCAGGAATGGCGTTGCCGGCGAGCGGCTTGTACTGGATGGACGCGCCGGTGCCGCTCGGGATGTAGCCGAACTGGGACACGTCGTACTGCTGGCCGCCGTACTCGATCAGCACGTTGACCGGCGTGCTCCACGTGTTGACGACGTAGGCGGCGAAGCATGCGCCGGTGCCGTCGGAGCTGATGTCGGGCTCGACCGAGTAGTAGTCGCAGCCGATCGTGCTCTTGTTGGCGACGGCGCTGTCGCAGGCCTTGACGCACTTTCCACCGGGAACGCAGCCCTGGTCGCTGGGGCACGTCTTGAGCACGTTGCCGTCGCAGTCGACGTAGGTGTGCAGATCGCTCGAACAGTGCGGCCCCGTGCAGTTGCCGGTATTGCCCAGCGCACCGAAGCCGCCGCTGCCGCCCGTGGCGCCGAGGCCGCCCGTCCCCGATCCCCCGGAGCCGCCGCCGCCGGAGTGATCGCTGCTTCCGGAAGCCGAGCAGCCGACGGCTAGAGCCAGAGCGAGCGCGGTGACAGTTCCAAGCAGCGTGCGCAACACCGACATAAGACCCTCCAGCGCGCTCGAGGCCGCGCGCGCCACGCATTACGCCACGCAGATACCTGCCAGTCCATGATTATTTCGGCGGGCCGGCCGGGTCGCGCACGTCGTAGCGACGCGTCGCGTTGTTTCAGGAAAGGCAGCGCCTACGGCTTCGTCGCGGTGACGCGCAGCGTGGCGCGGAATCGTGACGGTTCACTGCCGGAGGGGTTCGTGGTGTCGCACGTGCCCGCGGGTTGACGCGTACGGCAGGTCGAGTCACGAGCCGCGCATGCGCGGGTGGCCGATCGCGATGGCAGTTCTGGCTCTGGCCTGCGGCGGAGCGCAGGCTTCCCCCGTGACGCCCAGAGCGCCCGCGGCGCCCACGCGCGCTGCCCCGGTCGCGTCCACGGCGGTGTCGCCCGGGCCTGCGCCGGCGCCGATTCTCGATCCGCGGGCGCCGCTGCCCGATGGGGCGCATGCGCGCTGCGGTACGTCGCGCATGCGGTTCATAGCGCTCCCCGAGGCAGTTTCGATTGCCAACGACGGACGCATCCTGTCGATCGAGAACATCGACGGCTGGCAGGTGGTGCGCGATGTCGTCGAGGACAAGACGCTGTGGACGCTTCCCGACATCGAGGCGAGCGCGCTTTCGCCTGGTGGCAGCGCGGTGGTCACGCTCCGCCCCACGAAGCGACCGCAAGAGTCCGTGCTGGTCGTCTCGTCTCCCGACGGCAAGGAGCGGGGACGCGTGCCGTTGTCGGTGCCGAAAGACGCGACCTTCGAACCGCTCCAGATCACTTTCGACGGTCGTCGCGCACTCGCCGTCGCCGGTATGACCGTGTTCGTGGTCTCGCTCGAACCGCCGCGCCTGGAGCGGAAGCGGCACCTGACGGGGGACAGTGTACTTGCGCTGAGCGGCGACGGGACGCGAGCGCTGGTCGTCACCCGCCGCCACCCCACGGGCCACGGCCTGATGGGTCTCTTGGCGCCGGTCGAGCGGAGTGGCGTGCTGACTCTGGTGGAGCTCGCGAGCGGCCGCACTCTCCGCACGCTCGGTACCAGGGACAAGCCGTTCAAGTACTCGGCCGTCGCGCTGTCGCGCGAGGGGCGCCGGCTGTTCATCGGCACGACGAACGCCATCGACGTAGTGGACGCCCGGACGGGCTCGCTCCGGACGCTGGCGCGCCTCGAGGGCTCGGGGCTCGGAGGGCTCTCGGCGGGCAGCCATCGCTTGCTGGTGTCACCGGACGACAGCCAGCTGACGTACAGGCAGCGGGGCGTGCACCTGGTGGACACGAAGACGGGCAGCGTCCAGCAGCTCCCGGCCACGGCATCGCCTCGGGCGTTCTCGCCGGACGGAGGCCTGCTCCTCTACCGCGAGTCCCAGGCCGCGGTGGTGCGCGGCAAGCATTACGACGTGCCGGCGGGGCATCGCCTGCCGGTTACGGCGCTCGCTTTCATCGACCGCGGGCGTCGGCTCGCTTCGGCAGCCGGCTCGCTGCGCTTGTGGGATCCGCGCACCGGCGCGCCGCTCGGCTCCTCCCGCCTGGCCGGCGGCAGGGTGCGGCTGGCGCCGTCATCCGATGGCGCGAGACTCGCCATCGCCGGACGCGACCTGGAGATCGCGGACACGGCGGGGAAAAAGCTCCTGCGCATCGACACCTCGCATCAAGTCCCGGCGGTGGCGTTCCTGGCCCACGGCGGGCTGCTCGCCGGTACCCTGATGGGGCCGGGCTGGATGCCCGGCACGCGCGGCAAGCAATCGCACCTGCGCGCGGACCGCACTCTGTTCCGGCTTGCGCCCGACGGCCGCACACTGGGCTCGGTCGAGGTCGGCGACGTGCGCTCGCTTTCGGTTGCGCCGGATTCCAGGCAGGTCGCGCTCTACAGCGACCGTACCGGGGGCGGGGTCGGGCACGTGGAGCTCCGGGACGTGGCGACGCTGCAGCATCGCGTGGCTCTGGCGCCGCTCGATGCGTACAGGGACTGGCTCGCGTTTGCCGGCCCGGACACGCTGGTTGCAGCGAGCAGGCGGCGCGGTGCCGTCGCGTTCGACCTCCGGACAAGGAAGGTCCAGGCCCGCTTTGCTCTCGGGAACTGCTGCAGCGCGCTCGCGGTGTCGCCCGACGGCACGCGGCTCGCGGCCGCTGCCGGTCGCGATGTGCAGCTCTGGGATATCGCCCCCCGCAGGCTGCTGGGCGTGTTCCGGGGCCATAGCGGAGACGTTCAAGCGCTTGCGTTCTCTCCGGATGGAAAGTGGCTGGCCTCCGCGGGGCGCGACACCAGTGTGCTGATCTGGGCCGCGGCGGCACCGACGCCGCTGGAGAGGCCGACACCGACGCTCGAGAAACCCGCGGTCGGTTCGCTGGCGGAGCTGGCGCGGGGCTATCGGGGCGAACGACTCGCCACGCTTTCCAGGGGAAAGCTCGCGTCTCCGGGCGAGACGCTGCCGAAACTGCCGGCTGGGCTCCGGGCGGTGGCGCGCGGCGGCGCGGCTAGCTGCGCCATCACCGCGCGGCGAAAGGTCGTGTGCTGGGGCAGCTGGCTCGGGGGCAGGCTGGGCCTGAACACCAAGTCGCACGCCCCGGCGGGTCAGCTCCGACCCGTGCCGGGCGTCCGCGACGCGCGCAGGATCGCCATGGGTCTGATGTACGCCTGCGCCATCGACTCGCACGGTGCGGCCAGCTGCTGGGGGTCGCTTGGTGGCGTCATCCGCGCGCAGGCGCCCCGCGCGCTGAACGTGCCGAGCCCGGTCGTCGACATCCAGATCGGTCTCGCACACGCCTGCGCGCTGCTCGAGAGCGGACACGTCGTGTGCTGGGGTGACAATCCCGACGGCCAGCTTGGCACGAGCGCGTTCGCCGCAAGTTCCCCCGCGCCCATGCCGCTCATCGACGATGCCGTCGCGATCGCGGTTGGCGATCTGCATACGTGCGTGCTGCGGCGCGCCGGTGCGATCTTCTGCTCGGGTTCGAACAGGTCGGATCAGCTCGGCGACGGTACCGGCGTCGACTCCAGGTCGCCGGTGGAGGTAGTCCGCTTGCGGGGAGCCCGCGCGATCTCCGCCGATGGGAGCGCCAGCTGCGCCGTGGCGCACGATGGCCGTGTGTTCTGCTGGGGCCGGTTGGCCGGCTTCCTCGGCAGCGAAGTGCACTTCGTGAGGCCCACGCCCGTGGACGCGCTCGGAAGCGCGGAAAAGGTCCGGATCGTGGCGGGGCGCGTGTGCGTGCAGGGCGGCGGGCCGGTGCGCTGCGCGCGTTTCCTGCGCCGGTAGCAGCGTTTGGCGGAGATGCCTTGATCCCCATGGACCCGGACCTACTCTGGGGGCTTCATGGCGGATGCAGGGGGCAAGCTCTCGTTCAAGTCGGTGTTCATCGCGGTGTTGCTGGCGACGGCGCTGGTGGTCGCAGCGATGCTCGTCAACAGCCGGCGGCCGACGGTCGAGCGACAGCAGCCGAGTGCCCAGCTCGTCGAGGCGACCGGCAAGTGCGCCGGATGCCATCGTCACGAGACCTCGGCCATCGTCCAGCAGTACGAGATGAGCCGCCACGCCAAGCGAGGCGTCAACTGTCTCGACTGCCACCGCGCGGCGCCGGGGCAGAAGACCCGCGAGCACAAGGGCTTCACCATTGCCGTCGCGCTCACCGCGAAGAACTGCAGAGAGTGCCACGCGGCGGAGTACCGGCAGTTCGAGCGCAGCCGGCACGCGGCGCCGGCGTGGGCGGCGGTCAACGGAGCCGCGGACTTCTCGAAGTCGCAGCTGGCCGAGGGAGAGCGCTATCACAAGGGCTGGGTCGATCGGCAGCCGAACGCCCTGGCGAAGCTGGAAGGCGATCCCGCGATGCACCGCGGTTGCGACAGCTGTCACAGCATAGGCAAGCCGAACGCCGACGGCTCGATCGGAAGCTGCACGCAATGCCACTCGCGTCACGACGCGTCGGTCGCCACCGCGCGTGAGCCCGCCACGTGCGGCCAGTGCCACATGGGCCCCGATCACTCACAGATCGAGATCTACGACGAGTCGAAGCACGGCGTGCTGTTCAACGCCGAACGCGCGAGCATCAACCTGAAGGCGTTGCCCGACCGGTTGACGACGAAGGACATGCCCGTACCGACCTGTGCCACCTGCCACATGAGCGGGCTCGACGGTATGGGCGTCACCCACGACACGAGCGAGCGGCTGAGCTGGTATCTGTTCGAGCCCGTGTCGAAGAAGCGGCCGAACTACCTGCGCGGCCAGACGGAGATGAAGGAAGTCTGCCTGAAGTGTCACGCGAAGAGCGGGGTGGAGCGCTTCTACAAGACCGCCGAGCAGGTCGTACGCGACACCAACACCAAGGTGAAGAGCACGCTCGCCGTCGTGGACAAGCTCCGGAAGGACGGCCTGCTCACGCCGAAGCCCTTCGACGAGCCGATCGAGTTCATGGCGTTCGACCTGTGGCACTACTTCGGCCGCACCACCAAGCACGGCGCCTTCATGGGCGGCGCCGACTTCGTGCAGTGGCATGGCAACTACGAGCTGCTCCGCCACAAGGTGGACATCGAGGCGGCCGCGCGGGAGGTCCGTGCGCGCGCCGCGCAGCAATCCGCTCCGACCCGGGCCGGCGCGGCGGACGGGTCGGGGCACGATGCGACTCGTTGAGCGGCTGCGCGGTCTGTCGCCGCACTGGCTGGTCGAGGTGTTCGCGACGAGCAACATCGCGTTCCTCGCCGCCGACATCTATCTGGCGCACCTCGAGAACAACTTCGCGCGTACGGCGGAGTGGTTGCCGGTGTTCTTCTCGTGCCTGGCGCCGCTGGTGCTCGTTGGGGGATTGTCCAGCGGGCGCTACCAGCGTGGCGTCTGCCGTGTGGCCGGCTACGTCGTCGGTATTGCAGCGGTGCTGGTCGGGATTGCCGGTATGCTGCTGCACCTCCAAAGTGCGTTCTTCGAGCTCCGCACGCTCAAGAGCCTGGTGTACACGGCGCCTTTCGTCGCTCCGCTGTCGTACGTAGGGGTCGGGTTGCTCCTGATCCTGAACCGCATGGAGTCGCGTTCGTCGCCGGACTTCGGGGCGTGGGTTCTGTTTCTGGCGACGGGTGGTTTCGTGGGCAACTTCGTGCTGTCGCTGCTGGACCACGCCCAGAACGGTTTCTTCTCGCCGCTCGAGTGGGTCCCGGTGGTCGCGGCGGCATTCGGTCTCGCCTTCTTCTCGACCGCGCTGCTCCGCCGCGGGCGGGCGTTGCTGCGGCTGTCGCTGGGGATTGCGGCGCTCCAGGCCGTGGTCGGATTGAGCGGCTTCGCCCTGCACCTGGCGGCGAACCTCGCGAAGCCGGGTGTCCCATTCCGGGACCGCCTGATCTACGGAGCACCTGTGTTCGCTCCGCTGCTGTTCGCGGATCTGGCTGCCCTGGCGGCACTCGGCCTGTGGCAGATGCTCGGGGTCGCCGCGCGAGCAGCGGCGCCGCCCAGCCCGGCATCGGCGCCGGACGGTGCACCCGCCCTGTGAGCGCCTGGGCGTCGGGCCCTTCGCCAGGACAAAAACACGCAAAATGATCGCGATCAACCGCCGTTCCTGCATGGGTGGCGCGACATCGGCGAGGAGCCTAGCCTAGCCGGTGGTCCGGGTGCGCCATCCCACGCACCCGCCGGGTGAGCCCATGGGCCCTGAATCACGGAACGGATCCGCGGGGGACAGGCGCGAACAGCGCATCGAGGAGCAGCTGCTCGAGCGGAACGTCGAGCTCGAGGTGATCAACGCGGTGTCCATCGCCGTGTCGTCGTCGCTGGAGCTCGGCAGCATCCTTGAGCGCACGCTGGATGCGGTCCTGCGCGTGAGCGGGCTCGCGCCCTCCGGCGGGATCTTCCTGCTCGACGAGGAGCTGGGCGAGCTCCGACTCGTCGCGCACCGCGGACTGTCGCCGCAGTTCGTCGAGCACGAGCAGCGCGTCAAGGTGGGCGAGTGTCTGTGCGGGCTGGTCGCCGCTACGGGCGAGCTGATCGGCTCGCCGGACTCCTGTTCCGATCCCCGGCATACCCGCTGCCGTGACGGCTGCAGCCACTCGCACGTGATCGTGCCGCTGGCGGCGCACGAACGCGTGCGCGGCGTCTTGTTCCTGTATCCACCGCCCGGCCACGAGCTCGACGGCAGCCAGCGGCGGCTGTTCTCGACCATCGGCCGCCAGATCGGCGTGGCTATCGAACACGCGCTCGTGTACCAGAGCACCGGCGCGGAGCTGCGTCGCAAGGTCGTGGAGCTGGGCACGGCACTGCAGGAGGCGGACCGGCAACGCGCGCGCGCCAGCGAGGTGCAGCGCCTCAAGGACGACTACGTGACGATGGTCTCGCACGATCTACGCACGCCGCTGTCGGGCATGTTGGCGCAGGCCGAGCTCCTCAGGCGCCGCGCCGAGCGCTCCGGCAACGCGTCGTGCGCAGAGGTGGCGGAGGCGATCATCCGCGGCGGACAGCGCATGAATTCGATGATTAGCGACCTCGTGGAATCCGCGCGACTGGAGTCGGGGCAGGTCTCGCTGGATATCGAAAGCCTCTCCGCTGCGACGCTGGTGTCCGACGTGCTCGATATGCTTCCCGCGGCGGAGCGCGAACGCGTCGAGCAGGACCCGCCGCGCGAGCTTCCGCTCGTGCGCGCCGATCGCCAGCGCATCGGCCGCGTAGTCACGAACCTGGTGACGAACGCGCTGAAGTACTCGTCTTCCGACGCGCGCGTCACGGTGCGACTTTCGGGTGGCGACGATCAAGTGACGGTGAGCGTCGAGGACCGCGGGATCGGTATCGACGCGGAAGCGCTGCCGCGCGTGTTCGAGCGTTTCTACCGTGCGTGCGGAGTGACGGGTCCCGACGGTCTCGGTCTGGGGCTGTACATCACGCGGCTTCTCGTCGAAGCGCACGGCGGGCGCATCACCGCGGAGAGCGTGAAGGGCGAAGGGTCGACCTTCCGCTTCACGTTGCCGGTCGCTCCCGGGCAGTAGTCGCGCCATCCCACAGCGCGTGACAAGCGCTGGTGAACCGCGCTCGCCGCGAGGTCCCGAACCCGCGCGCGCGCACGCGCCGTGATCCCGAAGTGTTACGGCCCGCGCGAAACCGCACGCGCACATATCGCATGGCGTTTGCACGCTCGCGCACGCACTGAAAACTCTGCGCGTCGCGCAACGTGTGATCGCGAGCGCTGCGCGGGATGTGCGCTAGCCTCTACTGTCCACGGAGGGATTGCGTGATCCAGAAACACATCGGGTTCGGGAAATGGATATTCGTTGGCTGCGCGTCGATGCTCGGCATTGCTTGCGGGACCCCTGACGCAAATGTGCACGGCAACGCAGGCGGCGCGGCGGGCAGCGGCGGAAGCGCCACCACTGGTGGAACCAGTGGCGCGAGTGGCGGCACCGGTGGTGCGGACGGCAGCGACGCGGGCAACGCAGGCGGCTACAACGCAGGCGGCACAGCCGGAACCGGCGCAGGCGGAAGCAACGCAGGCGGAGCCGGCGCAGGCGGCGCGGCCGGAAGCAACGCCGGTGGCGCCGGCGGCGGAACGTGCAACGACGTGTGTCCGGCGCCCAACGGCGGCGTGACCTGGGACTGCGAGAAGCGCTTCATGTACGGCGTGAACTACGCCTGGAACGTCTTCAGCGGTGACTTCGGCGGCATTCCGCAGTGGGGCGACAACGGGGTGAGCCAGAACGTGGCAGCTGTATCGGCCGATCTGGCGGACATGCACGCGCATGGAGTGACCGCGATCCGCTGGTGGATGTTCCCCGACTTCCGCAGCGCCGGCGTGACGTTCGACGCGACCGACACGCCGACGGGTCTCGGCGGCACTGCGGTGGCGGATATCGACAAGGCGCTCGAGCTTGCCGAGCAGAACGACGTCTACCTGATGTTGACGTTGTTCTCCTTCGACGACTTCAAGCCGACCGGTGACGTAGCCGGCATCCACGTTCCGGGCATGGCGCCGATGGTGACCGATGCGACCAAGCGGGCGGCGCTCATGAAGGTCGTGCGGCAGATCGCCAAGACCGTGGAGGCCAGCCCGTACAGGAACCGCATGGTCGCGTGGGACGTCATCAACGAGCCCGAGTGGGCGATCAGCGGCAGCGACTCGTACGGCGATCCGGCCTTCACGCCGCAGTCCGGATCGCTCCAGACCGTGACCTTCTCCCAGATGGAGACGCTCGTGAAGGACACCATCGCCGTGCTGCGGAGCGAGAGCTCCGCGCTCGTTACGGTCGGCGGTGCCGCGGCGAAGTGGGCGCAGGACTGGTCGCATGTCAACGTCGATTTCTACTCGCTGCACATCTACGACTGGATCGACCAGTACTGGCCCTACAGCAACGCGCCCAGCAGCTACGGTTTGAACAAGCCGATCGTGATGCAGGAGATGTCATTCGCCGGGCTCAACGGCGCGTCCTATTCGTCGGTGGTGCAGAGCTTCTGGAACACCGGCTACGCCGGTGCGATGCCCTGGATGTGGGGCGAAGCCACGAATGCGGAGAAGACCACGTTCAAGGCCTTCGCCGATCAGCACGCCTGCCAGACGAACTACAGCCAGACCTCGCCGCTGATCATCACGCCGGCGCCTGCGGCCGCGACTCCGAAGCGCACGCTCCCCGCGGGTGTCATTCCGAGCCTGAGGCGTTGCCGGGTCGTGAACGGTCTGCCCGACTGCAGCGTGATGCCGTAGGGCTTCGTCCCGACAAGCCCGAGCGCCCGGAATTGTGGTCCGGGCGCCAGACCATGCTTCCACCCCCCCGCGCTCGCCCCCCGGCGCGGGCGGTGGGGGCGCCACCACTGGATGATTCCGGTGTGGCCGGTCTTTGCCGACATTTCGTGACAGGTGCGGGAACGACGGAGCATCCTTGCCTGTTGCTTGTTGAAGGAGCGCGCGTGCGCTCCGGATACTTTTGCTTGGAGGCCCCGATGAAGCGGAAGCTCGGCGCACTGTTTGTCGTGTTGGTGCTGGGTACGGGTTGCGGCAGCTCGAGCACGAACGGAACAAGCGGCGCGGGCTACGGCGGGACCGGCGCGCGCTACGGCGGCAGCGGCGCGAGTGGCGGCAGCGGCACTGGGGGCAGTGCCGGCAACTCGACGGGCGGTAGCTCCGCCGGGGGCAGCGCAGGAGCGGGCGGGACCGTTGCGGGTTCGGCCGGCAGCGCAGCAACGGGCGGCAGCGCACCAATGGGCGGCAGCGGCGGACAGGCCGGGTCGTCGAGCGGCGGCGCGCCGAGCACGTCGAACCTCGATATCATCGTCGAGCCCAGCGACAAGGGCGCCGCACTCACGCACGCCATCCAGAATGCGCAGAAGTCGGTGCACATGACGATGTATCTGCTCACGAGCTACAACGTCATCGACGCACTGATCGCAAAGCACAAGGCCGGTCACGACGTGCGCGTGGTGCTGAACCAGAACTTCTTTTCCGGAACGGGCAACCAGTCCGTGTTCAATCAGCTGAAGAGTGCCGGCGTGCCCGTGCACTGGGCGCCGTCGGGGTTCAACTACACGCACGAGAAATGCGTGATCATCGACGGCAAGGCGGCGTGGATCATGACGATGAACGCCACCTACAGCTCGCCGATGGACAACCGCGAGTATCTCGCAGTCGACCGCGATCCCGCGGACGTGAGCGAGGCGGACGGCATCTTCCTGGCGGACTACGCCGGGAAGACGGCGACCGTGAACGGCAAGCTGGTTGTCTCGCCGGTGAACTCCCGCGGCAAGCTGAAGACGCTGATCGACGGCGCGCACAAGACGCTCGACATGGAAGCCGAAGAGCTCAGCGACTACGTACTGGTCGGTGCGCTCGACAGCGCCGCGAGCCGGGGCGTGAAGGTGCACATCGTGCTTGCGACCGGCAGCGCGTCCAACGCCCAGACCAAGGCGGTCGCCAATCTGAAGGCCCACGGCGTCCAGCTCGTCTCGCTCGGCACGCCGTACATCCACGCCAAGTCGCTCGTCGCCGACGGCGCGCGCGGCTACGTCGGCTCGGAAAACTTCACGCAGAACTCGCTCGACAACAATCGCGAGCTCGGCCTCATCTTCAGCGCCGCCACCCAGGTGAACAAGGTCCTCACGACCACGCAGAAGGACTTCGCGAACGGGACCGCGCTGTAGCGAACCGCGCCCGGGCGTTCGACGCGCTCGAGCTGTCGACGGCGGGAGCGCTCGGCCACGAGTGAAGAATTCTGCCGTCGCCGGCGCGGCGCGACGCCGCGCGCTGCGAATCGCGGCTTCCCGCTCCAGATGTCAGGAGTATGTCAGGATCTCCGACGAGCGTTTGGGCTAGGATCCCAGGCTATGCGTAGCTTGGGTCTTGCTCTAGGGCTGGTGGCTTTCGGTGTGCTCGCAGGCGGCTGCGCGGCGGAGCGGGACGGCACGGCCTCGGACGGCCTGCAAACGACCGAGCAGGCGCAGACGGTGTGCGCGGCCGGTCCCACGACCAAGGGCATCGATGTCTCTCACTGGCAGGGGACCATCGACTGGCAGAAGGTCAAGGGCGACGGTATCCAGTTCGCGATCGCGAAGGCAACCGAGGGCACGGGCTTCATTGATCCCGAGTTTACCGCCAACTGGGCGGGGATGAAGCAGGCGGGCGTGCTCAGGGGCGCGTACCACTTCTTCCGCGCGAGCTACGATGGCGTCGCGCAGGCACAGCACTTCGTGCAGGTGATGGGGCCGCTCGCCGACGGCGACCTGCCGCCCGTGCTCGATCTCGAGGTCATGGACGGGCAGTCGTCGGCGACGGTGATCCAGCGGTCCAAGGATTTCATGGCGGAAGTGCAGAAGCTGACCGGGCGCACGCCGATGCTCTACTCCGGTGGCTTTTTCAAGTCGCTTGGCAGCCCTTCGGGCTTCTCGCAGTACTATCTGTGGGACGCGCACTGGGGCGTGAGCTGCCCGAACATCCCCGACGCGGGCTGGAGCACGTGGACCTTCTGGCAGTACACCGACAAGTCGAGCGTAGCGGGGATCGGCAACGGCAGCACCAGCGCCGTCGATGGGGACGAGTTCAACGGTTCGCTGCAGGATCTGATCAAGTTCGCGTCACCCGGGGTTGGCGGTAGCGGCGGCACCGGCGGTGCGGGAGGCGCTGGAGGGACTGCCGGCGCGGGCGCGGTCGGCGGAGCCGGCGGCAGTGCAGCGGGCGGCAGCGGCGGCTCCATGGACGCCGGCGTGGGCGGAACGGGCGGCGTTGCTGCCGGCGGCACTGCGGGTGCCGCGTACGACGCCGGGATCGGCGGAGCTGGCGCGACGGCCGACGCGGGGCCCGGAGCGGCGACACCGCCGCTGCCCGCCTGGTTCGACTCGAGCTGTTCGCTCGCGAGTCCGGAACCGGTGCGGAACGGGAGCGGCTGGCTGGCGTTCGCCACGCTGGGCGTGGTGGCGATCGCGCGACGGCGCCGGCGCGCGTCGCGCGACTAGACCGGGAACCTGCGACTGCTCGAGGTCGATCAGGGAACGGCGCGCGAGACGCCGGGCCCATGCGAGGGTGCGCGCCACGTCGAGCAGACTGGATGCTACCCGGCGCAAGATGCTGCGGCGCGCGATGGGTGCAGGTTGCATGTCGCGTGGTGGTGCATCGGGCGTGCCACCCATGATGGTAGTCAATACCAGCGGAAATCAGGCCACTGGAACGAGGTGGCGGCCGCTGCCACGTGACTGGCATGCACAGTGCAAACGACGTGTCGCATGTCGACCACGGCGTGCGCGCTGGAAGCAGGCCGCGTCCGCCCCCGCTGCATATGCGCGAATCCGCGCGTGCGCGATCCATCCGCGGACGCAGGGCTGGCGTGCCTATGGGGTTCGCGCGCAACGCTTGCACGATCCGCGTGGAAACCGCGATGACGGCGCCCATCCCCGTTCCCTCGACCAGCGGACACGGCCGGCTCGCTCGCTACGACGCAATCGTCGTCGGCAGCGGCGTGGGCGGCTCCGTCACGGCCGGGACCCTCGCCGCGCGCGGGTTCCGCGTGCTGGTCCTCGAGAAGAACCCGGTGCTGGGTGGGATCCTCGCTTCCACCCGCCGGGACGGCTTCAAGCTGGACGTGGGCAGCCACCTCATCTCGCGAGGCGAGCGCGGACCGCTGGGCTGCGCGCTGCACTCGCTGGGGCTTTCCCACCCGCGTTTCATCACGCATCCCATGCCGGTGCGATCGCGCGGGATGTTCGAGCTGTCGGCGCCGGAGCACCGGCGGCAGTTGCCCGCCTACGCACTGGAGGCGGCGCGGCTCCTGCGACTGCCGGCTCGTGAGATGGCGTCGATGGCGCGGATGATGCTGTCGGTTTTCACGCTGACGGAGTTCGAGCTCCGGCGTTGGGACCGCCGCACGTTGGACGAGTTCATCCGCCGGCACACCGAACACCCGGGCGCCTACTTCTTGTTCAGCTTCCTGGCGAGCATCTTCTTCGTGCTGCCGCCGTGGAAGGTGTCCGCGGGTGAGGCGATCCGCTGTCTACGCTGGGTGATCGCAAGCTACCGCCTGTCCTACGTGGAAGGCGGCATGGACAGCATTCCGCACGCGCTTCTGGGATTCGTCGGGCCGGCGGGTGGCGATCTGGTGACTGGGCGGCGCGTCGTGGCGATCCGCAGGAACTGCGACGGGCTCGTGGTGGCGACGGACGACGGCGCCGAGTACCGCGCGCCAGCCGTCGCATGCAACATGGCGCCCGCCGACCTGGTCTCCCTGCTCGACGGTATCGAAGTGCCGCCGGAATACGCCGAACGCGTGGCGGCGATCGAGGGATCGGGCAGCGCGCACCAGGTGAAGCTCGCGCTCAAGCGTCCGCTGATCGGCGAGGGCTGCTTGATTGGCGGCGTGTCTTTGGAGGGCAAGACGCTCGACGACCTGAGCCTCGAGCTGATGCGCGAAACCGTGGGCGCGATCGAGGCCGGGCGTGTGTCGGACCCGCTGGCCATCTATGCGCCGGTGCCCACCAACTATGACCCGTCGCTGGCGCCAGAGGGTTGCCAGCTCGTGGTGGCGAGCATCTACGGACCGGTGCGCCCTGATCCGGCCGATCCGCCCGAGAAGTGGCGCGAGCGGATCCTCCAGGCCTTCGCGAGCATCGTGCCCCATCTGTACGACGAGCTGCTGTTCGTCGAGTTCGAGCCCGTGCCGGCGCTCGGCGCGTGGATGGGCAAGAGCAACAACGCTGCGATCGTCAACGGCCAGTTGCCGGGGCAAGTTGGGCGCGATCGCCTGCCGGTGACGACGCCGGTGGACGGCCTGTACCTGTGCGGCGACGGCGCGGGCGGCCGCGGCATCGGCACGGAACTGGCCGCGGCGTCGGCGCTCGAGGCGGCGCGGGCGATCCTGACGCAGGCGAAGACGGAGGCGGCATGAGCGATCTCGTCGGCGCTGTCGTTTGGCTATCGGTCCTGGCGGGCGGGCTCGGATTCTGCCTGCTCCTCCACCACCTTGGCGCGCGGGCGACGTACGTGCGCGACCTGCTCCACATCGGCACCGGCGTGTGGGTGCTGGGTTGGCCCTGGTGGAAGGGAGCCATCGCGCCCGTGCTGATCCTCGGCTTCGCGCTCGCCGTGACTGTGTCGCTGCCGGTGCTGGCGCGGCACAGCCGCTTCGCCCTGCTGGTGGTCGACAGCCTGGCGAGTGGAGACGAGCGCTGGAGCGGGCTGGTGTTGTACGTGGCGGCCTACGCACTGCTCTCGTGCGCGGGACTCTGGCTGGGCGCGTTCGCCGCGGGCGCTGCGCTTTTGTCGCTGTCGCTCGGCGACGGGATCGGTGGTGCCGTGGGGCGGCGCTTCGGACGGCATCACTATCGCGCGCCCGGCGGCAAGGAAAAGAGCATCGAAGGCTCGGTCGTCGTCGCACTCGCGGCGGCGGCCGGCATCGCGATCGCCGGGTGGCGCTTCGGCGAGCATCCGGGCGCCGCGGGAGTGGCCGGCCTGGCCGTGATCGCCGCGGTCGCCGAAGCGCTCGCGCCGCGCGGCAGCGACAACGTCGTGGTGCCGGCCGCGGTGTGGGGGGTGGCCAGGCTTTTCGCATAGGAGGGGGAATGGCAAACGCAGTTCACGAGATGGGCACGCGGCCCGGCGCGGTCCATCACCACATAAGGCAGGGGATCTGGCGCGTCGCCGATCCGAAGATCACGCTGGCGTCGGTGTCGTCGATGGTTCTGGGCGCGGCGATTGCCGCCTGGCAGGGAACCATCGCGTGGGGATGGCTCGCGCTGACCGTGCTCGGCATCTTCTTCTTCGAGGCCGCGAAGAACGCCTCCGGCGAGATCTTCGACTGGGACTCGGGTGCCGACCAGGCGCTGTCGGTCAGTGAACGGACGCCGTTTTCCGGCGGCAAGCGCGTGCTCGTCGACGGGTTGATGACGCGGCGCCAGACGGCGTGGATGGCGGCGGCGTTCTACGCGCTCGGCATCGCGGCAGGGCTCGCCATCGTGATCGGGCGCGAGCCCCGCGTGCTGTGGCTCGGCATGCTCGGCGCGGGGCTCGCGTTCTTCTACCACGCGCCGCCGCTCGAGCTGTCGTACCGCGGCCTCGGCGAAGTCGCGGTGGCGCTCGCCTATGGTCCCGTGATCGCGTGCGGCACGTACCTGGTGCAGCGCCACGGCGTGTCGCCCGAGGTGCTCTGGGCGTCGCTCCCGCTCGGCATCGCGATCATGGCGTTCCTGTGGATCAACGAGTTCCCGGACGCGCGCGCGGACGCGCTGGCGGGCAAGCGCACGCTGGTGGTGCGGCTCGGACGGCCCCGCGCGGCGCGGGCGTTCGCCGGGCTGGTTGCCGCGACGTATGTCGGGCTGGCACTGCTGCCGCTCGCGGGGCTTCCGCTCGGGATCTGGGGCGGGTTCATCGGGCTGCCGTTCGCGGCGCGCGCGGCGCAGCGCTTGGTGCGCTTTCCGGAGACGCCGGCGGAGATGGTACCGGCGCAGCGCTGGACGCTGCTTTCCTTCGTGCTGCTCGCGGTGGGAGCGGCGCTGGGGATCTGGCTTGTCGGCTGACGCGCCACGGCGGCTGCACGTCGTGCTCGGCAAGGGCGGCGTCGGCAAATCGACCGTTGGCGCCGCGCTGGCGCTCGCTGCACGGCGTCGCGACGCGCGCGTGCTCGCGATCGAGCTCGGCGCGCCCGGCGGGCTGTCACGCGTGCTGGGGGTCGAGCTGCCCGGGCCGGGGACAATCGTCGAAGCGCCGTCGGGCGTGGCCGTGAGCTGGTTCGACGGCGCGGCGGCCCTTTCCGAGTACCTGCGGCATGCGCTGCGCTTCGGCGCGCTGCTCGACAAGGTCCTGGCACATCCGCTGTATCGCGCCTTCGTCGACGCGGCGCCAGGCTTGAAGGAGCTGATGGCGATGGGCAAGGTGCGCGACGAGTTCTCGTTGCACAAGGAGCATGGCCGCCCGCACTGGGACGTGGTCGTGGTCGACGCCGGTGCGTCCGGCCACGCCATCGAGCACCTGCGCATGCCGGCGGCGGCGGCGGAGACGTTCCACTCCGGCCGCGTGCATCGCGAGTCGCGGCGCGTGCACGCGCTGTTTGCCGACCCCGCGCAGACGGCAATCTGGGTGGTGGCGACGCCCGAGGAGATGCCGCTGCGCGAAGCTGCCGAGAGCGTGTCGCGGCTTGCCGACGCCGGGTTCGGCGACGTGCGCGTGGTCGTCAACCGCTGTCGGCCGGTTGCGCCGGAGGGGGTGGACGCGGCGCTCGCCGCGCTCGAAGTTCTGCCGGCCGGAGATGCCGCGCGGCAAGCTGCGCGCGACGGGCTCGCGGTTGCGGCGCGGCGGGCGCTGGGCTGGCAGCGCATCCAGGAGCAGGGCATCGCCGCGCTGGTGGAGGAGATCGGAACGCGACCGCTCCGGCTGCCGACGCTGACGGAAGTGACGGAGCCGGGGCTGGCGGAGCTCGGCGAGCTGCTGTGGGGGGTGGCATGAGCCTGGGCGGCCTGATGGAGCGGCTGCGGCTGGTGGTGTGCGTCGGTACGGGCGGCGTCGGCAAGACCACGCTGTCGGCGGCGCTCGCCCTCGGCGGGGCGATGGCCGGACGGCGCGCGATGGTGCTGACCATCGATCCCGCGCGGGCGCTGGCGCGCGGCCTCGGGCTGGAACGGCTCGAGCGCGGCGGACAGCGCATCCCGGACCAGGTGTTGCGCTCGTCGGGCGTGACCGTGAGCGGTTCGCTGTCGGCGGGCATGCTCGACCAGAAGGTGGCGTGGGACGCCTTCATCACCCGTCACACGCGCAGCGCCGCAGGCCGCCGCGCCATCCTCGACAATCCCTTCTACCAGGAGCTGAGCGGACGCTTCGCCGGCGCGACGGAATACGTCGCAGTCGAGGAGCTGTGCCGGCTCGACGAGTCGGGCGAGTACAATCTGATCGTGCTCGACACGCCGCCCGCCGCGCACGCGCTCGACTTCGTGAGCGCGCCGGGACGCATCGACCGCCTGCTCGACCCGGAGCTGTCGCAGTGGCTGACGCGGCCGTACGCCGCGGTGGGAAAGAGCGCGTTCCGTTCGGCGGGCGCGACGCTCCGGTTCGTCCTACGGCAGCTCGAGCGCGCGACGGGGCGGCAGACGCTGCGCGATGTGTCGGCGCTGTTCACCGCGATGGACGGCCTGTTCGACGACATCCGCGCCCGCACACGCGAGGCGCGCGCGCTCCTGTACGGTCCGTCGACGGCGTTCGTGCTCGTAACAGGACCGGAAGAGCCCGTGCTCGCCGGGACGAGCGCGCTAGGCGAGCGCCTGAGCGCGCTCGACGTGCCGCTCCGTGCCGTGATCCAGAACCGGACGCACCCGCTACCCGGCCTCGATGACCCCGCTGCGGAGATCGCGGCCGACGCGCTGCTCGGCGAGCTCGACGCGCCGCCCGACGTGCTCGCGTGGCTCGGCCGCACGCACCGCGACGAGGTTGCGCGGGCGCGCGCCGAAGCGCGTCGCTGGGAGCAGTTCGCGCGCAGCCTGCCGGCTGGCGTCGAACAAGCTTCCCTCGCCGAGCTCGACCACGACCTGCACTCGCTCGGCAATCTCGCCGATGTCGCGCGGAAGCTCTGGGCGTAGGCGCCTGCTGCTCAGCGGCGGCGACGGATCGCGAAGCCGAACAGAGCGACGGACGCGAGCCACCAGGGCGCGCCGCTCTGCTCGTGTCCAGCGGCGCGGCAGCCGCAGCTGCCGCTATTGCCACTCGAGGCGGCGTTGCCGGACGCGCCGGCCGCGGCGTTGCCGGCGGAGCCTCCAGTGTTCCCGCTGGAGCCCGCGCTGCCGCCGGTGCCCGTGCCGCCGCTGCCCGCGCCGCCGCTGCCACCGGTTGCGGAACCGCCGCTGCCCGCGCCGCCGCTGCCGCCGGTGCCCGCGCCGCCCGTGCCGCTGCCGCCGGTTCCGCCCGCTCCGCTGCCGCCGCCGAGCTCGTAGGCGCCGATGTCGATGGTGCCGACGCTGGTGCGGTTCTCGCGGCCCGTCGGGTGGACGTACTGGTATTTCGGCGTGAGCGCAAAGCCCGCGCCGGTGCCGGGGTTGGCGCCGCCGTCCACGCACGGCGTGCCGGAGACCAGGTGGTAGTCGAAGGTCGCGGCGTTCACGAGACACGTCGTGCCGCCGCTGTAGTTGTTGGCGAGCGTGGCGTTGCCCTGGTTGGTCACGGTGCCGCCGCCCTGGAAGATGTTGTTCTTGATCACGGCGGGCGTGGTGACCGAGCTGCCGAGCCGGACGAAGGTGCCGCTGCCCTTGTCGTTCACGAAGGTGTTGTTCACGACGAAGAGCTGGTGGTCGGGGTTGGCGGTGTTGGTGCCCTCTTCCTGGTAGGTGAGGAGGGTGGGGTTGTCGGTCTGCGTGCCCTGTTCGATCAGGTTGCCGATGACGTACGTCTTGCCGCCGTTCGGGAAGTCGAGCTCGTAGCTCTCGGTGCCGTCGGACTCGCCCGTCAGCCGGTTGTACAGCACGTCCGTCTCGGCCGCGCGTGACTTCAAGAGGTGGCCGATCTTCGCGCGGTGCGACCAGTTGTACTGGAACACGAACTTCTTGACGTGGTTGATGTACAGGTTGTGCGAGTAGCCGTCGCCGTAGCCGTTGTGGTTGAACTCGCTGTACTCGATCAGAATGGTGCTGTTCGCGTCGTCGCCGGCCAGGATGCCGTCCTCGTTGTCGTGGAAGGAGCAGTTCCTGACCGTGAGGTTCGTGCCTTCCTGGCGGATGCCGGCGCCGTTCTTGTCGACCACGGTGGCGCCGCTGAACTCGATGTTCTCGACCGTGGTGTTGTCGCCCTGGATGACCCAGATGGCCTTGCCGCCGTAGGCCTTGCCCGCCGCGTCGATTTTCGCGCGGCCGTTCACGCCCTTGATGACAAGGTTGCTGGGCGCGATGGCGCACACGTCGCCGTCGTAGTTGCCGGCGGCGTCGATCTCGATGGTGTCGCCGTCCTGGGCGGCCGCGATGGCGGCGCAGGGCTTGGCGTAGGTCTTTCCCGGGCCGACCTGGAACGTCGCGGCGGACGCCGCGCCCGCCGCCAGCATCACCACCGCCCACGCAGAAACCGACCGTGGTGCTGTTCGCATCGCGACATTGTCGCCGCGCTGCGGCCGGAGTTCAAGGGCCCGGGCCTAGTTGAGCGACTGCGGCATCGTGATGCGGCGATTGGCGCACTTCGACGCGGCCGGCCACTCCTCGAACGAGATCGGCACGGTGGGATATGTCGAGCTGACCCAGACATTGGGGAAGGGGTTCCAGTTCTTGGCGCAGTGCAGGCCGTCCTTGCCACACTCGCAGGTGGCCACGCCGGGGTGCACCTTGCTCACCTGGAAGTGCAGGTGGATTCCGGTGGAATGCCCCGTCGTGCCCGATACGGCGAGCGCCTGGCCCTGCGTGACGTGCGCGCCGCAGGTGATGCCGGCCTTCGCGGAGTTGTACCTCAGGTGCATGTAGATGGCCTGCGTGCCGTCGCCGTGATCGACGACGATCATGTTGACGTAGTGGCTGTACGTGGAGCTGCCGCCGCCCATGTCGCTCGAGAGCTTCATGTGCGTTATGGTGCCGCCGCGCGCAGCGCGCACCACGAAGTGAGTGGTGTTCCCCCAGTCCCAGGCGTACTCGTCCGGGCCGACGTGGTCGGTGCAGCACGAGTCGTTGCAGTCCTGCGTCAGCTTCATCGTCACGCCGTGCGTCCAGGGCAGGCGGTAGCTCTTCTTGCTGACGGGCAGCTTGCAGTAGTCGTCATATCCAGCGGCGGCGACGACGCAGCCGTTCGAGCACTTCTTCGCGCTGGTTGGCGCGCCGGGGCCGTTGCAGTGGTAGAGGGTGTTCTTGTCGGCGTTCAACACCTTGTCGCCGCCGCAGTAGTCGCCGGTCTTGGCGTTGGCGCCGCACTTCGGTGGCGGGCTGGTGCTCCCGCCGGCACCTGCGGTGCCGCCCGCGCCGCTTCCGCCGGTGCCGCCGCTGGTCGTCCCGCCGCTCGCGTCGGACCCCGCATCGTTGCCCGCCGCGCCGCCCGCCCAGGGTCCCGCGTCGTAGCCGGCCGCACCACCCGCCCCGGGCCCTGCTTCGTGGCCGGCCGCACCGCCCTGCGAGCTTCCGCCGTTGCCGCCGCTTGACGCTGCCGCCGCGCCGCCGTCGCCCGAGGAGCAACCCGCGGCCACGACAAGCATGGCGCCGAACAGTACGAGAGGTTGCCTTCTGGATATCTGCTTCACGTCGACCTCCAACCCCGGAGCGTATCATGTCGTCGTGCTTTCCGCCTCCGTCGGGCCACCGTGGCCGAATGCGGAAGTTGCTGCTGCTCTGCGCTGCGGTTGTCGCCGGGTCGCTCGTCCCGGTCTTTTCCGGGTGCTCGAACCAGGACCTGAAGAAGAAGGTCATCGGCAACGACGCTTCGAGCGGCGACGGCTCGGTGGTAGCCGACAGCTGCGATGCCGGCGGCATCTTCAACTACCAGAGCGCGCAGTGCGAGAGCTGCCCGGCTGTCGGCGACGCGGGCATGCCGGGCGCGTGCCCGCCGGACGGCCCCGTCTACCACTGCAATCTGCTGTGCGGCGACGTGGACGTGTCGAAGAGCAGCGTCGACGCGACCCACCAGAAGATCACCGTAGCCTTCTCGTACCCGCTCGCGATCACGGGCATCCAGGGCGTCTTCTTCTACATTTCCGCGACCGCCGCCGACGGGGGCTACCTGGAGGCGGGAGACCAGCAGTACCCGACAAGCCTCGACCACAACGTCCTGACCATGGATCTGTCCAAGATGCCCGCCGCGACGTTTGCAAGCGCCACGCTGATCTCCGTGAGCGGCATGCAGCTGACCGACGCCTGCGGACGGCTCAATGATCCCGGTCTCGACTTCAGCTTCAGCAAGTCCGGCAGCACCTGGACGGCCACGTGCGCAGCGTACGACGGCGGGCCGTGAGAGGGACGTCGGCGCACGACGGGTCCGCGCAGTTGCCGTAGCCGGCGATCTGTTTCGGAGCTGGATGGAGAGAGGCGGACGATGGTCTGCCGTGGCCTAGTCGCCATGGCGTGGCTCATTGGATCGTCATGGCCGGGTAGACCCCGACCAGCTGCGTTCCAGCATCAGCACCCGCGTCTGCTCCGCCGTCGGCGTCCGCGGAGACATGGATACCGAGCCGCAGCGTGCCCGGGTGACGGATCTTCAGCTGGAGCCGGATCCCCTCGGCGAGCACAGGGTCGGCGTTCTGGTGCGGATTGACGAGCTCGATCTTCTCGATGATCGCGGGGGGATCGGTACCTGTGACCTCCACGGCATCGAGGTCGGTGGTGCCGAGGTTGTTGATGCTATCGATGTCTGATTTGCCGCACCAATACGCATCGCTGGTCGGTAGAGGCTGTCCGTTGCGGCTCTTGTCCACGGCCTGCATGCCAAGATTGCCTTCGTAGGTGACCACGCTTCCGGCTGCGGAATGAACCGTAATGACGTTCGTGCAGTACGCGGGTCCTGGGGCAGATTGCTGGGTGCATCCGGTGGACAGCACCGTGCCGGACGCGTCCGTGACTTTCCAGCGACGCAGATGTGCAGCCGCGGAGTGGTCATTGTTGTCCTGGCCAAGCCCCTTCAATCCACCACACGCCACGAGCAGGATGCAGGCGCCTATCATGGCGAGCAGGTTCCGCACCGCACGTCTCATTGCCAGTACACCTCCACCAGCCCGCCGGCGACATCCGAGGCGCAGTCCGAGCGCTGCGGGGGTTGTCTTTGCATCTGTCCCCGGAGGCTGGCGGAGCAGAGGTCGGGCAGTGCGTCGTGCGGCTCACCCTTGCCCTGTGGAGCCCCGAGCCCCCGTTCGTTACTCCCATCGCCACCACTACGCTCCCACTCCATGAGGGCCTGCGTCAACCGTGGTGGAAGCGATGAGCGGCATGACAAGAGCCTGTCCGCCCATTTCCGCATGAGACGCGGCTAGGTGGCGGCGGGTGACGGGCGGCGGACGGTGAAGGCGAGGCCGCATAGCGCGAACACCGCTAGCACCGCGCCGGTGATGAACGCTGCTGGTGCGCCGAAACCGAGCCAGATCAGGCCGAAAAGAGCGCTGGCGGGCAGGGCGGCGATGCCGACGGCGCCGTGGTACCAGCCGAAGGCGGAGCCGCGCAGGTGCGCCGGTGCGAGGTCGGCGACGATGGCGCGCTCCGTCGGTTCGGCAGCGCCGTAGTAGATTCCGTAGAGAACCAGCAGGACGACCAACGCCGTGGCCGAATGGAACATCGCCATGGCGACGTACACAGCGGAATAGACGACCCAGCCCGCGGCGAGCAGCTTCTTGCGATCGACGCGGTCCGCGAGGCGGCCGCCTACCAGCACGGCCAGCGTGCGCATCACACTGTGAGCGGACCACGCCAGCGCCACCTGCTGCTCGTCAAGGCCCGCGTGCGAGAGGCGCAACAGCAGGAAAGTGTCGCTCGAGTTTCCGAGCGTGAAGAGCACGATCACGAGCAGCAGCCGGCGGTAGGTCGGGCCGAGCTCGCCGAGGCTGGTGCGTGGTGCGGCTTCGCCCGGAGCGCGCAGCGGCGCTTCGGGGATCTGCCGCGGCTTTTCCCGCACGCCGAAGGCGAGCACGAGGATCACCAGCACGCCGGGAACCGCGGCGGCATAGAACACCTGGCGCGTGGAAAGACCGAAGCCGAGCAGCATCACAGCGGCGAGCGGGCCGAGCACGGCGCCGGCGTTGTCCATGGCGCGGTGCAGGCCGTAGGCGCGGCCGCGGCGATCGAGCGGCGTCACGTCGGCGATCAGCGCGTCGCGCGGCGAGGTGCGCACGCCCTTGCCCACGCGGTCGAGCACGCGCAGCCCGAGCACCACCGGCCACACGGCGGCAAAGCCGATCAGCGGGCGCGCGGTGCCGCTGATGGTGTAGCCGGCGATGACGAGCGGCTTGCGGCGCTTCATCTTGTCGGCGACGCGCCCGGAGACGATCTTGAGCAGTGACGCGGTCGCCTCGGCCGCGCCCTCGATGGCGCCGAGAGCGGCGGCACCCGCGCCGAGCAGCGTGGCGAGGAACACCGGCAGCAGCGGATAGATCATTTCGCTGGACAGATCGGTGAGCAGGCTCGCCGTGCCGAGCACGAGGACCGTGACCGGCAGTCTGCGGCGCTCGCTCATCACCGAGCAGGGGAGGGCGGCGCGCGGGGTGCGTCAAGCGCGCGCGGGACACACCCCAATCCCGCGCGCGAACCTCGCCGCTAGAAGCTCTGCAGATCCTTCGTGACGCCGTCGTCGCCCTTGTTGGCGATGCTGGCGCCACCGCCGAGCCCGCCCTTCGCGGCGGTGCTCGCCTCGGTGGTGGTGGTGGTGGCGCCGACCAGCGGCACGGTGCCGGTGTAGGCGATGGCGATCGAGTGACCGCCGACGCCGCCGCCGCCGGGACCGCCGTGGCCCCCCTTGCCGCCGTCGCCGCCGCGGCAGCCGTTGTTGGCCAGGCCGCCGTTGCCGCCGGCCGCACCGGAGCCACCGTTGCCGCCGATCTGGCCAAGCGCACCCTTGCCGCCGGCTCCGCCCTCGGCGGCCACCAGCTGGCAGTCGGTGAGCACGACATCCGAACCGATCGAGACGAGCGCGATGCTGGAGCCGCCCGCTCCGCCGCCGGGACCGCCGGTACCACCGCAGCCGCCGCCGCCGCCGCTGCCGCCGGAAGCGCCGACGTTCGCTGTCAACTTCGAGCAGACCAGGGAAGCAGTGCCGCCGGGCGCCTGCGCGCCGCCGCCGCCGCCGCCGCCCTGGCCGGGCTTGCCGTCGGTGCCGCTCTTGCCGGAGACGCCGGTGACGCCGCTTTCCGTGAGCGTGCCGAGGCCGGTGGCGCTGGGTCTAGGCGTGCCGTTGGCGCCGTCGGCGCCGAGATGGCCGCCGCCATTGTCGATGGTCTTGCCGACGCTGCAGTCCCAGTTCGAATCTCCCTGTCCGGAACCGAAGCGGCCCTTCCCCAGATCCGGCTGTCCGCTGTCGCCATTCCCTGCCGTGCTGGTCCCGACTCCGCCGAGGCCGCCCTTCCCCCCGATGCTCGTATCCGCCCCGCACGTCGTGCTCGCCGCCGGCCCGCCCGGATTCGGATTCGCGTGGCACGCGTCCGAGCCGGGGTTGCCGTCCGTGCCCGTGGTCGCACTCGTCGTGAACGCCGCAGCGTCGAGCCCCGCCGCGCCCTTGCCGGCCGTGAGCACCACGCGCACGAGCTCGATCTTCGTCGACGTGTTGACGCTCGCCGCCACGCTGCTGTCGCCGGGGGTGACGGCGTCGCTGCTGGTGAACGCGATGTCCTCGACGTGAGCACCATCGACCGCGTCGATGCCGAGCGCGGGGCCGTGGGTCGCGTCCTTCACCTCGGTCTTGTCGCCGGTGTACGCCCAGCTGTCGCAGGCGAAGCCGCCGTACATCTCGATGCCGTTGTTGGCGGCGGTGAGCTTCACGCTCTCGGCGTAGGTGCCGGCGCACGCGAAGAGCCGCTTGCCCGCGGCGGTCGCCTGTTCGATGCCCTTCTTGAAGGTCTGGTAGGGGTGCTGCTCCGTCCCGTCGCCGGTGTCGTCGCTGCCGCCGGTCGCGTCGATGAAGACGCCGTACTGGTTGTCGATGGCGCAGGGGTTGTCCTTGGGCGTTCCGGAGGCGTCGCAGGTGCCGCCGTCGCTACCCGCCGCGCCGCCCGTGGCGCCGCTGCCTCCAGAGCCGCCGGCGTCGGTTCCGGCCGTGCCGCCCTGACCGCCGGTGCCCGCGCCGCCATCCAGTCTGCCGAAAATCCCGCCGGCGCCGCTGCAGCCGGCGAGCGTGGCAGAGCCCGCAAGTATCCCGATCCCGAACATCAAGCCAAGTGAGCGCATGAAGCCTCCCAGTTATCCGCCAGTCTCCCCTGGCTCGTGGACTCACGCAAGATTTGCGGTATTGCTGGTTGATCTGCAGGCTGCACGGAGCCGTGTTCGTTGCCCCGGCGCGCGTCGCCGCCGCAGCGCGGTATACTTTCTGGATGGACTTCGGCGTCTACGCCGCGCAGCCGGACGACGCGCTCGATCTGCTGCAGGGCGCGCTGCTGATCGCACAGGACGAGTACCCGTCGCTCGATCTCCGCGTGCAGACCGCCCGCATCGATGAGCTGGCGGCGCCACTCCGCAAGACGGGCATCGGTGCTCTGCCCGTCGGCGACCAGATCGCCGCGCTGGCTGCGCATCTGTTCGAGCGTTGGGGATTCCGCGGCAACGAGCAGGACTACTACGATCCGAGAAACTCGTTCTTGAACGACGTGCTGGACCGCCGCCTCGGCATTCCCATCACGCTGGCGATCCTCTACGTCGAGGTCGCGGCGCGCGCGGGAGTGACGGCGCAGGGCGTGGGCTTCCCCGGACATTTCCTGGTGCGGGTCGACGCGCCCGGTGGGCCGCTGATCGTCGACCCGTTCCGCGGCGGCGGCGTGCTCGACGGGACAGCCCTGAGCGAGCTGCTCGAACGTGGCGGCGGCGGGCGCGACTTCAGCGACGCGCTGCTCGAGCCCGCGCCGGTGCGCAAGGTGCTCGTCCGCATGCTGATGAACCTGCGCAGCATCTACGCCTCGCGCGGCGACTATTCGCGGCTGCTCGTGGTGCTCGACCGCATCGTGGACCTGCTCCCCGGCGCCCCCCGCGAGCTGCGCGACCGCGGGCTGCTCTCCGCGCGCCTCGGGGCGCCCGAGGCCGCCATGGACAATCTCCGCCACTATGTGCGCCTCGCCCCCCACGCCGGCGACGTGGCCGAAGTCCGCCGCATCATCGACCAGCTCGAACAAGGTCACGCCGCCGCGAACTGACCGCGCGGCTGCCGCAGGGGTTCGACGCGCTGCGGCGCGGGAGCGCCCGGCCGGTCGCTTTCGGCCGTCGGCCCGCCCGGTCCGGCATGGTATGCGTGGCTCTGCCCCCCCGTCCCATGCGCCTGACCCTCATCGTCTCGTCGACCTACAAGAAGAGCTCGCAGCTGTCCGGGCTGCCCTCGGCCGGACTGGACGCGGAGCTCATGGAGGAGCGCTTCAGCGAACCGGACGCGCGCGCCGTGGTGGAGCAGCTCGCGGCCGGGCCGAAGCTGGAGTCGCAGCTCGAGCAGGTGCTGGCGAAGCACTGCCGGGAGCCCGAGCAGAGCGCGGTAGTGTTCTACTTCTCGGGACACGTCATGCTGCGCGAAGGCGGCGAGCTCGCGTTGCTGCTCGATTCGCGGCGCGGCGGTTCGCTGGATCTGTCGCGGGTTGGCGAGCTGCTTCGCAGCGCGGCGGAGGACGTGCTGGCGGTGCTGGACATCGTGCACGCTCCGGACGAGGAGGACCTGATGGCTTCGGCGACAGTGGTCGCCGCGGTGCGCGACGCGCTCTCGCCGAAGAAGACGGGCATCGGCGTGCTGGTGGGGGCGCGTCCATCGGACAGCGCCACGCCGTCCGGGCCGTCGCTGTTCACACGGCTGTTCCTGCTCGCGCTGGAGCATCTGACGCCGACCCGTGCGCGCAGCGGAGCGGTGCGCGCGGGAGCGGTCTACGAGGCGATGCGCGACGAGGAAGAGCGCTTCATGGAAATCCCGGCCGCGGGACACTTCCGCGGCTCGGGCGACTTCGCTCTGCTGGAGATGCCGAGCATCGTGATCGCAGCGGATGCGTCGGACAGTGTGGAAGTGAGCGCGCCGACCGCGCCGCGGGTGCCGCGCATCGAGCAACGCTCGTCACATCCGCCGCCGGCAGCGGGCAGACCGCCGGCTTCGTCGCGTCCGCGGCCAGCGGCGGGCACGCCTCCTCAGTCGTCGCGTCCCGGGTCCTCGCCGGCCGTGACCCTGCGGACGGGCCAGGCGCCGGCGAAAGCCACTCCGCCTCCGAAGCCGCCGCCCTCGTCGAAGCCCGCCGCGTCGCGTCCTCCGCCAAAGGGGCAGAGCACGGACGAGCTCCTCGACGAGGGGGACGCCGCCGCGGCCGACGGACGCCACGACGAGGCGATTGCCTGCTGGAAGCGCGCGCTGCTCGGTCTCACCACGCGCCGCAGCGCGCGGCACGCCGAGCTGTACGTGCGCATCGGGCGCGCCAAGCGCGCACTCGGCAGCGACAGCGAGGCCGTGCACAACTTCGACAAGGCGCTCGGCGTCGATCCGCTCGATCGCGAGGCATTCTCCGCCGCGGAAGAGCTGCTCGGAGAGCAGAAGGACTGGTCGCGTCTGGATCGGCTGCACCGCCGCCGCGCCGAAGCACTGCGCTCCGACGAGGAGCGCAGCCAGGTCCACAGGGCACTCGCGTTGATGTGGCTGCGCGACGCGAAAGAGCCGCGCCACGCGATCAAGCCGCTCGAGAGCTGGCTCGAGCTCAGGCCGGGCGAGATCGACGCGCTCGAGCAGCTCGTGGAGGCGGAGGTCGCGCTGGGCCGGCACGCCGCAGCCGTGGCGGCGCGCAGAAAGCTGGCCGATGCGCTCGACGGCGACAGCTCGCGGCGGGCGCGTGTGCTGATCGAAGCGGCTCGCGAAGCGGAGGAGCATCTGCCGGACAAGCAGCAGGCCGTGGAGCTGTGTGAGCAGGCTCTCGAAGCCGACTCGTCTGCGCTCGAGGCGCTCGAGATCGCCGCGCCGCTGCTGGCGAAGAAGCGCCGCTGGACCGAGCTCGGGGAGCTGTACGAGTCGGTGCTGGAACGCACGCGCGACGCGCAGGTCGCCTGGGATCTGGCGAAGAAGCTCGGCATGCTGCGCCGCGACGAGCTCGACGATCTGGAGGGCGCGAAGAGCGCGTTCCTGCGAGCGCTCGAGCACGAGCCGGGCGACACGGAGCTCCGCTACTGGACGGCCGAGCTGTTCGAGGCGGAGGGCGACATCGAGCACGCGGCAGATCAGTTCCGCGCTGCCGCGCGCACCCGGAGCGACGACCCGGACGTCTTCCGTCGCGCGCTGTGGCTGTTCGAGAAGACGGGCGAGGCGGATTGCGCGTGGTCGGCCGCGAGCGTGCTGGATCTGCTCGGCGAAGCCGACATCAACGAGTCGCTGGTCGCCGACGCGCATCGTCCGGAGGGGCTGATCGCCGCGCAAGGCACGATCGCCGACCCGGACTGGGAGCTGTTCTACCCGGAGCGCGAGCGCGCGCTGCCGGCGGTGCTGGAGGCCGTCTCCAGCGCGGCGATCGAGCTGGCGCTCGCCCGGCTCGACAAGGATGGGCGTCTGCCGGAGCTGGATCCGGCGCTCTGCCAGGATCCCGGCGGCACCACCACGCTGGCGCGCAGTCTGGTCTGGACGTCGCGGCTGCTCGGCATCGACGCTCCGGCGCTGTATCTGGCCGCGGACCCGCCGCAGGAGCTGGTCGTCGCGCCGGCGTCCGAGCCGACGACGCTGGTGTCACGCGCTCTGGGCAGCGGGCTCGGACTGCCGGAGCTCGCTTTCATCTGGGGCCGGCATCTGGCCCTGTTCCGCCCGGAGCACTACCTGCTGGCGTTCTACCCGTCGCTGCGCGACATCGCCGCGCTGCTGGTCGCGGCGCTTCCGCTCGGCGGACACGAGGCGGACGAACCGCTCGAGGGCCGGACCGCGGAAATGTCCGCGGAGCTCGAGGCGAAGCTGGACGCCACGGCGCGCGCGCGGCTGGAAGAGGCCGTCAGCGGATTCGACACGCGCAACCTGCGCCGGCGCATCGCTGCCTGGATGCGGTCGGTGCTGCTCTCCGGCGGTCGCGCCGGTCTGCTCGCCTGCGGCGATCTGCATCTGGCCGCGACGCTGCTCGAGCGCTTCCCGCCACCGGGCGGGCTCGACGCGGCGGAAGAGCTCGCCGACCTGCGCGCCTATTCGATCAGCCGACAGTACGCCGAGCTCCGCGAGCGGCTGGGCGTGGGCGTGCCGGGCTAGCCCGGCGCGGAGCGCGTCCTCGGGGCTACTGCTTTTCGCACTGGTACGCGCCCACCAGATAGAACTGGCGGTGGCACTTCACCGTCGCGGCCGTCTGGTGCTTGATGCTCGTCTGGAACGTGAAGGTCTGGAACAGCGGATTGCGTTCCATGCGCGTCATCTTCACCGCGCAGGTCGTCCCACCGCAGGCCACCGTTTGTGCCTGTCCGATCAACGCGGTGTTGTCCTCGAAGACATTGAGCAGGCCGAACGCGGTCACGGCGATCAGCACGATACTAACGATGGGGCGGATGATGCGGCGGCCGTCAGCCATGGGTCACTTGCTCCCGCCGCAGATCTCGAGCTCGTAGAACGGCGCCGGTTGGTCCTTGGGCCACCACAATCCGCAGCCCACGTTGATCAGGTGCTTGTTGAAGATACCGCGATAGTAGGAACCATTGCGGATGAAGATGTCCGAGTCCGTGCGCGTGGTGTCGCAATTCTCGCGCAGATCGGTGCGCGTGGTGACTTCCAGGTACACCAGCCCGCGCGACATGGCGGCGATGTTGGCCACGGCGGGTGCCACGTCCGGGTCGGGTAGATACTGCAGCACGCCCTGGCAGATGATCAGATCGTGCTTCTTGCGGTCGCGCCAGCGCGCGATGTCGCGGTGCTGGAAGCCGTGCTTCTTGCACATGGCCTGGCTGACCTCGGTGCCCGTGTACGACACGCCCTTGGCGTGCTTCTGCATCCAGTACTTCCACAGGCCGATGCCCGCCCCGATATCGAGCAGGCTCTTCAGCTCGACGTGGTTGTAGCGAGCGAACGAAAAGACGAACCGAGCCAGCTCGGCGTGCTCCTCGGGCGAGACCACCCGGGTCTTCGGGGACTCGTAGAAGCGGTGGTAGTAGGCTTCGTCGAACCGCCGAAACCGATCCATGCTGGGCAGTCTACCCCGAAGGGGCCGCCGCGATGCGAACGCTACGCCAGTATCTCCAGGGGTCCAGTTCATGCGCTTGGCAGCAAACCATTGAAATCGCGTAAAAAAATGGTTCTTGCACGTATGTGAATATTTGCATATATATTCCGCGTGACGCACGGCGTGCCCAGTCTCGACTCCCGCTGGCAGCTCTACCGGCTGCTCAGCGACCCCTTCCGGCTGCGCCTCCTGGCCCTGGCGGCCGAGGAGGAGCTGTCCGTGGGCGAGCTGGCGGAGCTCTTGGACGAGTCGCAGCCGAACGTGTCGCGTCACGCTTCGCCGCTCAGGCAGGCGGGGCTGCTTGCCGATCGACGCCAGGGTACGCGCACCATGGTGCGACTCGCCGACGACGCTCAGTCCGACGCGGTGGTCGCCGATGCGCTGGGTGCCGGGCGGCGGCTCTGCCAGGACGAGGGACGCCTGGTGCGTGTGGCCGAGGTGGTGCGCGCGCGCGATGCGTCCACCCGGGAGTTTTTCGCACGGCCCGGCAAGGCGAGCGAACCGCCCGGTCTGGCTCCCGAGCTGCCCGGCTACCTGTGTGCGCTGGCGCCGCTGCTCGAGCACCGCGAGCTCGCGCTGGACGCGGGCGCTGGGGACGGCGGCCTGCTCGATGTGCTGGCGCCCGTGTTCAAGCGCGTCGTCGCGCTGGATCGCAGCGAGGCGCAGCTCGGTCGTTCGCTCTACCGCGTGCGCGCCCGCGGCTACAAGAACGTCGAGCTCATCTGCGGCGAGGTCGATGGCGAGGAAGTGCGCCGCGCTGTCGGCGACGGCGCCGATGTCGTGATGGCCGCGCGAATGCTGCATCACGCGCCGCTGCCGCGCGCGACCGTTGCCGCTCTGGCGAAGCTGGTCCGGCCGGGCGGAACGCTGGTGATCATCGACTACGGGCGCCACGAGGACGAGCGGCTGCGCGACCACCAGGCCGATGTCTGGATGGGTTTCGACGCCGGGGAGCTTGCGAGCTACGCCGAAGCGGCAGGTCTCACCCAGGTGCGCACCGCCCCGATTCCGGCCGGCTACGTGCTGGGGGGTGACGACGCGCACCTCTTGTGGCAGATGCTGGTCGCGGAGCGCCCCGCCCAGGGCGCACCGGGCAAGCGGGGGCAGGGCGAGCGCCGCACATCGAACGGCGCGTCACACAAGAGCAACGGCCGTGGCGGCAAGAGCCAGTCACGCGCCTCGAACCACTCAACAAGCAAGGAAGGAATCCCATCGACATGACCCAGAGCGTATCCGTCACCGACTCCGCGAAAGCCCAGAAGCCCGTCCAGAAGAAGCGCCAGATGCCGACCCAGGACGGCGGCACCTACGAGGTCGCTGACCTGTCTCTGGCCGATTGGGGCCGCATGGAGATCGACATCGCCGAGACCGAGATGCCCGGCCTCATGGCGCTGCGCGAGGAGTACGGCCAGAAGCAGCCGCTCAAGGGCGCGCGCGTCGCCGGCTGCCTGCACATGACGATCCAGACCGCCGTGCTCATCGAGACGCTCAAGGCGCTCGGCGCCGAGGTGACCTGGACCTCGTGCAACATCTACTCGACGCAGGATCACGCCGCTGCGGCCATTGCCAAGAGCGGCATCCCCGTCTTCGCCTGGAAGGGCGAGACCGAGGAGGAGTACAACGAGTGCCTCGAGCGGCAGCTCTTCGCGTTCGAGGGCGGCAAGGGCCCGAACATGATCCTCGACGACGGCGGCGACCTCACGCTGTGGGTGCACGAGAAGCACGCCGAGCTATTCGGCGGCGATGACCCGATCCGCGGCCTGAGCGAAGAGACGACCACGGGCGTGCATCGTCTGTACGAGATGTTCAAGAAGGGCACGCTCAAGTGCCCGGCGATGAACGTCAACGACTCGGTCACCAAGAGCAAGTTCGACAACCTGTACGGCTGCCGTGAGTCGCTCACCGACGGCATCAAGCGTGCGACCGACGTGATGTTCGCAGGCAAGATCTGCGTCGTTGCCGGCTACGGCGACGTGGGCAAGGGCTGCGCCCAGGCCATGCGTGGGCTCGGCGCCCGCGTGCTCATCACGGAGATCGACCCGATCTGCGCGCTGCAGGCAGCGATGGAGGGCTTCCAGGTCACGACGATGGATGAGGCCGCCCCGCAGGCGGACATCATCGTCACGGCCACCGGTTGCTGCGACGTCGTCAGCTACAAGCACATGCAGCAGATGAAGAACGAAGCCATCCTCTGCAACATCGGCCACTTCGACAGCGAGATCGACATCGCCTCGTTGGAGAAGAACAAGGACATCAAGGAAGAGAACATCAAGCCGCAGGTGGATCACTTCATCTTCCCCGACGGCAAGAAGCTCATCATCCTGGCCCGCGGCCGCCTGGTGAACCTCGGTTGCGCCACCGGTCACCCGAGCTTCGTCATGAGCAACAGCTTCACCAACCAGGTGCTGGCGCAGATCGCCCTGTTCAACGACAAGATCGAGCCGGGCGTGCACGTGCTGCCGAAGAAGCTCGACGAGAAGGTGGCGGAGCTGCACCTCGGCAAGCTCGGCGTGAAGCTCGACAAGCTCAGCGCCAAGCAGGCGGAGTACCTCGGCATTCCCGCCGAGGGGCCGTTCAAGCCGGACTTCTACCGGTACTGATCCACCCTGCAACGACCGCGCGCCGCGCGGCTCCCCTCTGGAGCTTCGCGGCGCGTTGTCGTTTTGTGCGGCGCGCTAGTGGCCGTGGCCGTGCGGCTTGTCGTGGCCTTTGGCCTTGCCCTTGTCGTGCTCGTCCTTCTTCGGTTTCTTGTCCGCGGGCGGAGGCGGCGTGATGGCGAGCCCGGGATTGGCGCGGGCCGCGGTTTTCGGCTCGGCCGCGGGCTTGGGAGGCGCCTGCGTGGGGGCCGGAGCGGGTGCGCCCGCGCTCACGGCTTTGTGCGACGCACCGGCAACGGTCGCTTCGGGGGGGACTGCGGGGGGCTGCGCGCCGCCCGCCGGCGCGCTTGTCGCCGTCGTGTCCGGGGCGCCGCCGGCACCTTGCTCCATCGCGCCCGCTACGTTGTCGCCGGCACCGGCCGCGCCGGCGAGACCGCCGGGTGCGCCGCTCGTGGACGGCACGGCGCTGCTGGAACCGGGCAGCCCGATTTCGGGCAGTGCGGCGCCGTCCTCCTCGACCAGGTACACCGCCGTTGCCGCGACAGCCCCGCCGACCAACAGCAGCACGGCGGCGATGGCGAGCACCCACGGCAGGAGCGAGCGCTTCTTCGGGGGCGGAACCGAAGTGCCGGTAGCAGTCGTCGCGGCCGCGCTGCCCGGAGCGAGCGTACCGGCCATCGGGCGTACCGAGGCCGGGCCGGCGGCCATGGCGCTGCCGTGCATCGACTGCGGAGCGTCGGCGATGGCGCTGCCGTGCATCGACTGCGGAGCGTCGGCGATGGCGCTGCCGTGCATCGACTGCGGAGCGTCGGCGATGGCGGCGAACGACCCGGGCGCGGGCGTCGTGCTGCGTGGAAATTGCCCTGCCGCGGCGTCAGCGCGCACTGCGGCCTCGGGGATCTGCGGCAGCACTGCGGTTCCGCCGGCGGTCCTGGCAAGCGGGTTGACCGGTGCCGGAGCCGTGGGCGCCGTCGCGGGATCCCGGGTGCTCGCCGGAGCGTTGCCCTGGGCTGCCGCAGCAACCGCGGCGGCCGGCACCGCGGGCATGTCGAGCCGCGTCGATTCCTCGCGTGCCGCGTTCTGGCTCGACGCGTAGGGCGGCGCGGCCCCCTCGCGCACGGCGCGCACATCGGCCTGCATCGTGCGCGCGTCCGGGTATCGCGCTTCACGCGAGAAGGCGAGCGACAGATCGATGATCGCGCATAGATCGGGTGGCGTACCGGGCGCGGCGGAGGCGAGGGGCGGCGCGGGCTTCGACGCCATCGCGATGAGCAGCTCGGCTTCGCTGTCGGCCTCGTGCACTTTGCGTCCCGCAAGGATGCGAAAGGCCGTGGCACCGAGCGCGAATAGATCCACCCGGCCGTCGATCTCGCTGCGGCGCCCGAGCGCCTGTTCGGGCGCCATGTACGGCAGCGTCCCGAGCGCCATGCCCGTGCGCGTCTTGAAGTCGCCGGGTACGTCGTCCATCATGCGCGCCAGTCCGAAATCGAGAATCTTGATGCGCCCCTCGTTCGTGACGAACAGGTTGTCTGGCTTCAGATCGCGGTGGATGATCCCCTGCTCGTGCGCATCCACGAGCACGTCCAGGATCTGGTCCAGATAGTCGCAGAGCTCCGGCACCGGCAGCTTGCCTACGCGGCGCACACGGGCGCTCAGAGGCTCGCCTTCGAGCAGCTCCATCACGAGGAAGGTCGCGCCGGACTCGTCGGAGCTGTGCTCCAGCACCTGCACCGCGCCGGGGTGCGCGACGCGGTTCGCGACGTACGCTTCGCGCAGGAAGCGCTCGCGCACGTCGTGACGCAGGCTCATCTCCGGATGGAGGATCTTGACGGCCGCGACGTTGCCGGAGCTGTCGCGCGCTGCATACACGGCGGCCATGCCTCCGGTGCCGAGCAGACGCTCGAGCTGCCAGCGTCCGCCGACCGTCTGTCCGACGAGGCGTGCCGCCAATGCTTCGTCCGAATCCACTCACGGCTTTCTAGCCCACAATGCGCGCGGGCGGAACGTCGAGCGGAGCGTCCGGAGTGACGCGACCGATGTTCAGGTAGGGCCGGAGCGGTTGTCGTGGAAGGGACGGGAAGGGCGGGGTACGATGCCGCGTATGACGCCGAGCGAGAAGAATATCGTGAAATCCCTGGTGGCCGTGGCGTGGGCCGACGGCAAGCTCGAGCAGCCGGAATCCGGCGTGATCGAAGGGATGTTGTGCGGCTTCGATGCGACCGACGAGGAAGAGACGGAAATCCTCGAATACGCGAGCCAGCGGCGCACCCTGAGCGACGATATCCCGCTCGACTCGCTCGGCAAGGAGGACCGCGAGCTGCTGCTCGCGAACGCCGCCCTGTTGACGCATGCCGACGGCGAGCAGAGCTCGAGCGAAAGCGAGCTGCTCGAGCGGCTGATCAAGATCCTGGGATTCGAGGCCGACGAGGCCAAAACCATCCTCGATTCCGTCGCGGACGGTGCGCCGCAGCTCGGCGCGCAGTCGCTTGAAGACGCTGACTAGGCACCGTGATCGACAGGAACGAACAGCGGTTCTTCGGCGGCCAGGACATGGCGTCGGTGATCCAGCAGATCCAGGGAGCGCTGTACCAGAGCGGGATCCAGCTGCAGCAGACCGGCCCGAACACGTGGGGCGGCAGGAGCCAGCAGTCGAGCTACGGCCTGACGCCGAAGGTGGCGTTGACGACGATGCCCTCGCAGAACGGCTTCACCGTCGATGCGCGCGTCGCCGCCGACTTCGAGACGAACGCGATCATCATCCTGATCGTGGCGTGGGTGTTGTTCTTTCCGCTCGCCATCATCCTCGGGATCCTCGGCTACCAGGACTGGCAGACGCGGCAGGACCAGCTGCTCGCGGCGATCTGGGCGCCCGTGCAGCACCGCATGCTCGCACCGCCTGCGCCGCAGTACGGTCCGCCGGGGCAGGGCCAGTACGGCGCGGCGCCCCAGCAACAACAGCAGGGGTTTACTCCGCCGCCAGGCGCTCCGCCTCCGGGCGGCTGGGGCGGCGGTCAGTCGTAGCGCCGCGGTTGACGCGGCCCGCGCGCCGGGCGACGGAGCCGGGATGAGCGTTTTCCGCGATGGGATCCTGTCTGGGCAGGTGGCGCTGGTCACGGGCGGAGGCAGCGGCATCGGTGCGGGCATTGCCCGGCGCTTCGCCGCGCAGGGCGCCAAGGTCGGCTTGCTCGGCCGTCGCCTCGAGAAGCTGTCGGAAATGGCCCAACAGATCACCGACGCCGGTGGCGAGGCCGTGCCGCTCCCGGCGGACGTGCGCGACTTCGATGCGGTCGCGGGCGCCGTGGGGCAGCTGGTCGAGCGCTTCGGTCGCCTCGACATCGTCGTGAACTCGGCCGCAGGCAATTTCCTCGCGCCCGCTGCGGGCCTCAGCTCGAACGGGTTCAAGGCGGTCATCGACATCGATCTGGTCGGGACTTTCAACGCCAGCCGTGCCGCATTCGAGCACCTGTCGAAGCAGGGTGGCTCGGTGCTCAGCATCACCGCGACGCAGGCCTGGATCCCGACGCCGCTGCAGTGTCACGCGGGTGCGGCAAAAGCGGGCATTGCAAAGCTCACCCAGGATCTCGCCCTCGAGTGGGGAGCGATGAAGGTGCGCGTGAACGCTATCGCGCCCGGGCCCATCGCGGGCACCGAGGGCATGTCGCGGCTCGCGCCTCCCGACGAGGACGCGCGCGACAAGCTGCAGCAGGGGCTGCCGGCGGGGCGCTGGGGCACCATCGACGAGATCGCGGACGCGGCGCTGTATCTGGTGTCGCCCGCGGCGGGGTTCATCACCGGCACCACGCTCGTCGTGGACGGCGGGCAGTCGCTGCTGGGTTCGGCGAGCTTCATGCAGCTGATGGAGGGTTGAGCCCTACGCGCCGTCTTGCGGCGCCTCGGGCGGCGGCAGGGACTCTCCCCGGGTACCGATCCCGAGCCCGGAGATGCCTCCCGAGACGATGAACGTCATCAGGTCCGCGGGGGGCACGTCGAGCGCTTCCACATTTTTGCTCGGCACGATGACCAGGTTGCCGGCGAAGTTGTACGACTGCGGGAAGTAGACGGCGACGTGACCGGAGACGCCGACGAACGGCAGGCTCTCCCGCGTCACGAAGCCCAGCGCCCGCGCCGCGTGCCCCGGCAGGAGTGACACCATGACCGGCTTGTCGAAGCGCTTCTTGTCACCGACGAACGCGCTCACCAGATCCTTGATCGACGAGTAGACGAGCTTGACGAGCGGAACGTGGGCAAGCAGCCGCTCCGTCCAGTCGAAGACCGCCTTGCCGGCCACGCTTGAAGCGAGGAAGCCGACCAGCGTGATCAAGCCCAGCGTGAGCACGAAGCCGAGCCCCGGGATGCCGACGGGCATCACGTGATCCACGGTCGTGAAGACCAGGTACACGACGTAGAGGGTGGCGGCCAGCGGGGCCAGCACCAGACTGCCGCGAAGGAAATAGCGCACGATCGTTCGCATGAGCCGGACCATCCCGGACCGGCGGCCAGGTCACAAGCCGCGGCGCTTTGACAGACGGCCCATGGCGTTCTACGTGGGCGGCATGACGACGAGACAGTCCCGCACTCTCCGCCACGTCGCGCTGTGTGCGCTCTCGGCTGGCCTGCTTCTGTCCGCGTGTGACCGGGTCCCCGAGCCGACGGGCTCGTCCAACACGTCCACGACGACCGCCGACACGCCCACCACGGCGGAGCCCGCGAAGTCGGCGACGGGAGCGAGCGAGACCGCGAAGGTGACGAAGCTCCAGATCAAGGACCAGAAGGTCGGCAAGGGGCCGGCGGCCAAGGATGGCAACACCGTGAGCGTGCACTACACGGGCTGGCTCCTCGACGGCACCAAGTTCGACAGCTCCCGCGACCGCGACCAGCCGTTCTCGTTCACGCTGGGTCAGGGCGGCGTGATAAAGGGCTGGGACAAGGGCGTGGTCGGCATGAAGGCGGGCGGCAAGCGCGAGCTCGTCATCCCGCCCGACATGGCCTACGGCAAGCGCGGCAGTCCGCCGAAGATCCCGCCGAACGCGCCGCTCAAGTTCGACATCGAGCTACTGAAGATCGAAAAGTAGGCGGTCAAGCGCTGGGGAAGGGGATGCGCTCGAGATCTTCGACGATGCTCTCGAAGTCCTCGAAGGTCAGTGCCTGGTCGGCGTCGCTCTTGGCTTCGGGCGGATTGGGGTGCACCTCGATCATGATGCCGTGCGCGCCCACCGCCTTGGCCGCGCGGCAGAGCGGCCGGATCCAGCGCCGCACGCCCACGCCGTGGCTTGGGTCCACGATAACCGGCAGGTGCGTCCGCTCGCGGAGCACGGGCACAGCCGAAAGATCGAGCGTATTGCGCGTCGCCGTCTCGAAGGTGCGGATGCCGCGCTCGCACAGGATCACGTGCGGGTTGCCTTCGGCCAGGACGTATTCGGCGGCCGCGAGCAGCTCGTCGAGGCTCGCGGACATGCCGCGCTTGAGCATGACCGGCCGTTCCGTGCGGCCGACGGCGCGCAGCAGATCGAAGTTCTGCATGTTGCGAGCGCCGATCTGCAGCACATCGACCTCGCGGGCCATCCGCTCGACCTGCTCGACGCTCATCACCTCGCTCACGACGGGCAGGCCGGCGGCGCGGCCGGCCTCGGCCAGAAGCGCTACGCCCTCCCAGCCCAGCCCCTGGAACGAGTACGGATTGGTGCGCGGCTTGAAGGCGCCGCCGCGCAGCAGGCGGGCGCCGTGCAGAGCTACCTCGCGCGCGGTGGCGAGCACCTGATCGCGCGACTCGACCGAGCATGGCCCCGCAATGATCACGAACTCGTCGCCGCCGAGGACCGCGTTGCCGATGGGGATGCGCGTGCCTTGCGGATGTGCCGGGCGGGAAGCCTTGGGCCAGTTCTTGGCGGCCGAGTCGGGTAGGGGAGGAGCTTCGGGCGGCTGGCTCGGTTGCGGCACGAGCTGGACGCGCCGCGGCTTGCCAGGCTCCGCAGCAGCCCGGGCGGTGTCAACGTCGTAGCTGCCGATGATCTGCAGCGAGAGTGCGTGCTCGCGCACCTGCTCCAGCGCGTCGCTCACGCGGGGGTCGGCCACGTCGCCTTCCAGATCGATGTAGAAAAGGTACTCCCACGCCTTGCCGAGCTTCGGGCGGGACTCGAGCTTGGCCAGGTTGAGGTCCGCGTCGGAGAGGATGCGCAGACATTCGCTGAGGGCGCCGTGTTCGTGGCGGGTCGCGAGCAGCACCGAGGTCTTCCGCTTGGCGCCCTCGCCGTGCTGCATCAGCGCGCGCACCTCGTCCCCCGGCTTCTGCGAGGTGAACAGGATGAAGCGGGTGAAGTTGTCGGGATGGTCCGCGATGTTCCGCGCCAGCTCCACCAGGCCGTAGCGTTCCGCCGCTTCCGGCGGCGCGATGGCTGCGCGGGTCGTGTCGCCGGATTCGGCGGTTTCCTTTGCGGCAACGCCCGTGTCGACGGACGGAATGATGCGGGCGCCGGCGAGGGTGCCGAGGAAACGGCCGCACTCGGCGAGAACCAGCGGGTGGGCGTGCACCTCGCGCAGATCGCTGAGCGATGCGCCCTCGACGCCGAGCAGACGGTGATCCATGCGCCACTCGATCTCGCAGATCGGCACGAGATCGTACTGCGCGAGCAGGTCGTAGCCATCGCGCACGGTGCCCGCGATCGCGTTGTCCACAGGCAGGATGCCAACGTCGGCCTTGCCGCTGACGACGCTGGTTGCGACCTGGCGGAACGTCGGAACACCGAGCGGCTCGTGTCCGGTTCCCACGGCGTTGAAATACGCCGCGACCGCCACGCTGGAGTGGGCGCCTTCGATGCCCTGGAACGCTGCGGTGATGGTCATGATCTGGTCTGCTTCCTGGCGGTGCTGTTGCGGAGCGCGCGGGCGCGCCCTTCCCCGGTGCCCCGGGCAGGGAGATGTACTGGAAGATGCCGCACTGCGCAAAGGTATCGGCTCGAAGGCCGACGGGCGGCAGCGGGGCTACAGCGCTGCCAGCCGCTCCAGGCCCTCGATGCGCTGCAGCGAGAATCGGTCGGCAGCGCTCATGCTGGCCGCGCGACCGCGCAGCACCGCCAGGTATTCGCGCAGCAGCGCGCGATCCACGCCGCGCACGCGGCGCAGCAGTCCGTACATCTCGTCGACTACCGGAAGCGGCAGGGGATCGCCGATCGCGCGGTAGAGGCGGACCGCGTAGTCCACCCACGCGGGCTTTCCGGTCGCGGCCGCGAGCTTGATCGCATAGCTCGCGGCGACGGGCGCCACGCTGCGGTCGAAACGGCCAGCGCACGATTCGTCCAGCACGCGCGCCAGGTGACCGCCCAGCAGTCGCTCCGCCTCTTCCCCACGACGGAGAGCGAGCGCCTTGTCGACGACGCTGCCGAGCAACGCGAACGCATCGGCACGGCGCGTGCGCTCGCTCTGGACTTCGTCTTCGGTATCGCGCACCGCTTCGAAGCTGACGGTCTCGCGGGCGCGGAGATTCTGCGCGGTGACCCGTTCACGCTCGGGCGGGATGGGCTGCTCCACGACTTCGAGCGTTTCCTCGCCGATCGACACGCGGTCGCCGAGAGCGAGCGGGCTGGCTGCGTCGATCGACTTGCCGTTGACGAGCACGCCGTTGCGGCTGCCGAGGTCGCGAACGACAGGCTGCTCCTCGTCGAGGCGGATGGCTGCGTGGCGGCGCGACACGAGCTGGCTGTCCAGCACGAGATCACAGCTGGCTGAACGACCGATGACGATCTCCTGCTTCAACAGTGGAAGATCGCGCCCGCGATAGCGAAGCCCGTAGGCCACACGTGCGCGCTGGCGCATCCCGCTGCCAGGTGGGCTCGTTGAAACCCGTCGAGCTGTGTCGTCGCTTTTCACCCCTAGGGGTGATGCATAGTCACGCCGCGCGCCGGGGTAAAGCGGCATCGCAGCACCGTCGCGGGGCCTGGCCGGCGACGGGGGCTCCAGCCCCGCGTCAGGACGCCCCGGCGCGCGGGTAGCTGCCTAGCACTTTCACCATCGCGCAATGCTGCGCCAGCTTGTCGAGCGCCTGCGCCACCGGCGGATCGGCCCGATGCCCCTCGAGATCCGTGAAAAACACGTACTCCCACATGCGGTCGCGGCCGGGTCTGGACTCTATCCGGCTGAGATTGATGCCTTCTTCGTCGAAGATCTCCAGGACCCGCTTCAAGGCGCCGCGCTCGTGGGGTGTGGAAAACACCAGGCTCGTCTTGTCGTTGCCGCTGGGCGGAGCGTCCTCCGGAGCGAGCAGCACGAAGCGGGTCGCGTTCTGCGGGCGATCCTGGATGCGTTCGCGGATCACCGATAGACCGTGCAGTTCCGCGGCCAGCCGGCTGGCCACGGCCGCCGCCTCGTCGTCCGCGCCGGCCTCGCGGGCGGCGGTGGACGTGGACGGCGAGACCACCAGCTGGGCGGACGGAACGTTGTCGGCCAGCCAGCCGCGGCACTGCGCGAGCGCCTGCGGGTGCGAGTACACGCGCTGTATGCGGCTGATGTCGTCGTGGCGGCCCACCAGGCACTGGTTCACGTCGAGCACGATCTCGCCCCGGATGCGCAGGTCGCTGTCCAGTAGGCAATCGAGCGTGAAGGTGACGCCGCCCTCGGTCGAGTTCTCGATCGGCACGATGCCGTAACTCGCCGTTCCGCGCCCTACGGCGTCGAACACGGCGGCGATGGTGGTCGCTTCCACGTATCGCGCGGCCAGCCCGAACGAGCTGAGCGCGGCCATGTGCGTGAAGGTGCCGGGGGGGCCGAGGTAGGCGACGCTGATAGGCTGCTGCAGCGCGAGGCACGCACTGATGATCTGGCGGAACACGGGGCGGACGCTGCCGACCGGGAAGATCGCATCCGGACGCTCCGCCAGGAGCTGCTCGAGGCGTTCAAGCAGTCGTTCCTCTCGCTCCGGATCGTGCGACGGCTGGGCGCTCGCCTGCTTTTCCTCGCCGATTTCCGCTGCCGCATGCGCCCGCTGGTCCAGCAGATCGAGGAGCTGCTCGTCGATCGCGTCGATACGGTGGCGGATGTCGTCGATGCCCATGCGGACTACCCGGACGATTCGATCGCGATCCGGATGATCGAAGCGGCGCACATGCGTGCGTAGTCCCTCCACCCGAGCAACTCGGCGGTGCCTTCCACGACGGCCGCCCAGCCGTCGGCTTCCTCGCGCAGCTGGCGCACGACCAGGATCACACGCTCGAACGGTAGGCCCTGCCGCAGAGCCGACGGCAGCCCTCCGTAGAGCACTCCCGCGCAGTCGCGGTAGGCGAGATCCAGCTCCGTGCGGTTCGTCTCGCGGATGGCCGTGTGGGCGCGGCGCACCAGGTGCGCCACCCGCAGTATCTGTCCCGTGGTGACGCCACCCAGCGTCCAGGCCGCCCAGGCGCGTTCGATGGCCGCCAGTTGCGTCGGCTCGACGCTGCCGCGCGAAATGTTGGCCTCGAGTGCGTCCGACAGGGCACGCGCAGCGCGCATCCAGTCCGGTGCGTCGGCGGCCAGCGTGCTGCGCGGTCCGGAGGCCGGTTCTGGAAAATCCAGCAGCTCCTGCCCGCTCGGGACCTCACGCGTCGAGAGCGCGATCAGGTCCTCGGAGGGCGGAGCGTAGGCGGTGACGGCCCCGGTCGGATCGGCTGGGAAGCGCCGGGGCGTGTGCCGGTCGAGCAGAGGCGACGTGTTGTAGAGATCGGATTTCTGCTTGCCCATCATGCCGGGTCCGGACCCGGAAGCTCCAATCTAGACGACGCGGCCCAGTTTCGCCAGCGCGGGCCGGAGCCAGTGAAGCCAGAACAGCTCCGGCGGACGCCGGGGCACGGCGAGGCGCCCCGACATCCATCCGGACCGGGCTCTACTTGAGCACGTCGGTGAGCTTCTGGAGCTTCATCGCAAGCCCCATGTCGCCCTCGATCTTCAGCTTGCCCGAGAAGAACAGCTGCTGACCGTTGGCCTTGCCCTCGATCATGTCGACGTAGTCGCTCGCAGCCATCTTGATGGTGCACTGCGCGTCGCTGTCGCCCTCGGTCACGCCGGGGTCGTCCTTGAGGTTCATCACCCAGGTGCCACCGCCGTCGCCGTCGAGCACGAACTTGTAGGTCGCGCCAATCTGCTTGGCCGCGTCCTTGTGCTCTTCGATCTTGGCCTTGGCCTCTTCCATCTTCTCTGCGGCAGTCGCCATGTCTCTTGTCTCCTCGTGGCTTTGTTCGGTGTCTTGTCCGGTCCAGAGTAGCTGGACCTGTTCGACCCTCGGGCAGTCGGCCTCCGGGCAGAATCGTCGGGATCGATCAGCCTGCCGGTCGGCTGAGCTCGGGCGAGCGCCCGCTCCAGTTCTCGGCGGCCTCCACGAAACGCTGGTGGCGTCCGGTCCAGATCCAGCGCACGAGCGAGCGGGCGCGCTCTGGATCCTGCTGGCGCACGGCATCCACCACGTGCTCGTAGCCCTCGGTGATGGACCCGGCCGAGACCCAGAGCGTCTCGAGCAGGTGCGTGTACTTGTCCATCAGCCCGCGGACGCTGTTGAGCAGCAGCCGCGGCACGATGTTGTGGGCGGCGTCGGCCAGCGCCCAGTTGAAGTCGAAGTCGAGCCACAGCAGGCGCGAGAGGTTCTTCTCGCTCCGCATGCGCGCCACGATCACGTCGAGTGTGGCGAGGTCCTCGTCGCTCCGCCGTTCCGCGGCCAGCCCGGCGACTTCGGCCGTCAGGATGCGGGCCGACTCGAGCAGATTCGCGAGCACCTCCGTGTTCACCTGGTCGTCCTCGGTGAGCACGAGGTATTCGATGACGTCCACGCTGGCGTGCTGGCTGTAGTCGAGCACCAGCGTTCCGGCGCCGGGCCTGCGCTCGATCAGGCGCAGCTGTTCGAGGCGCGTCAGCGCTTCGCGCACGGTGAAGCGGTTCACGTCGAGATCGGCCGCCAGGGTCGGTTCGGGCGGCAGCTTGTCGCCGGGTCGGTAGGCGCCGGACAGGATGCGCCGCTTGAGCGTCTCGGCGACCTGCCCCGCGCGCGTTTGCCTTGCGACCGCTTTCACGCAGCGCGTTGTAGCCCGGGCTTTGTCCAACAATCAATCCACTTTGTTGGACAAAGTGGGGACGCGACCTTGAGCAGAAAAACCGATGGATTCCAGCTAGATAAGCTGGAGTGCCCGTGCGGAGTCGAGTGAGAGGCTCAGTTGCCCACGGGGGCCGGCACCGGGGCAGCGCTGCCGGATGCGGCGGGAGGTGCCGGCGGCGCGGGGGCGTCCTTGAAGTGGATGACCTTGCGCTTGTTGTTCTGCTTGGCGGGCGTCGCGGAGGTCGCGGCCTTGGGGGCCGGGGCGGCGGCCGGAGCCGGTTTCGGCGGTGCGGTGTCCGCAGGCGGGGTCTGGATGACGCAGCCTGCCGCGAACACGGCGACGGGAAGTACGGCGAGCACTGAAGCAATGACGCGCATGGGAGCACCTGTGGTGTGGGTACGGGCAGAGCGTAGCCGGATTTGGGTCGCGCGGCGAGAGCTGCGGAGCGGTCCGGCCCGTTTCTCTCGTACGCCCGCGTGCCCGGATTCTTCCCCCAATGATGGACCGCAAGTGTCGCCGACGTTGGGGCGCTCTGGCCCGGCGCGCCCGGCTGGGACACACTGACGATCAATGGGGACAGCGTCCCGAATTCGAGGGTCTGGAGCGCTGGCGACTTCGGTCGCACTGCATGCGTTGACGCTCGGGACTGGCGCGTTCCTGCTCTCGCAGTCGCTTTCCAGCCGCGGACCCGACCGCGCGGCTCCGCACACCGTGGAGGTAACGCTCACCGGGAGCCACCTGCAGCTGCCGCGGATGGCCGCGGGAGGCGCGATCTCCAGCCGGCCCCTGCCGCGCGAGCCCGACCGGCCAAGGGCTCCAGCCCAGCTCGGCGGCGGCGACCGCCTGCTGCGCCCGGACATGCAGCGCGCCGGCCGCGGCGGTTCGGACCAGGTGTCCGAGCGCGCGCTGAATCTCGCCGACAGCAATGATGGGCTCACGCTCGACCGCGATCTCCTGAATCGTCTGGATCGCAGCCAGGTCCAGCGCCTGGACACCGGGCGGGCGCGCAGCTCGCTGGACGACCGACGCGCCACGCCGCATCCGATGCAGCTCACGTTCCTGACGACCGGTACGGGCACCACGGCGCTCCGGCGCCCTTCCGACCGGCTCGACCCCTCGCTCGGCATCCGGAGTGGCGACCGAGCGCGCGAACAGGGCGGGGTGCCCGGCGGCGCGGAGAGCCCCGAGAGCGGGAGCGGCCAGTTGCTGGAACCCGGTGCGGCGCAGGCCGGCAGCCGACGGAGTGAGCTCGCCGGGGGAATTCCGACCGGTGCGCGCGGTCACGACCACCGGCGGAGCGCGTCGGTGATGCTGGCGCGTCCGATGCTGAAGCGAGCGCGCGCAGCCGTGCCCGCGCCGGTCCGCGGCCGTCCCCGCGACAACGTCAACAGCAGCCAGGACGTGGCCAGCCGCGTGGCTTCGTTGATCCACGCCAGTACCGCGGGAGGCCAGCCCGGTGCGGGTCCGGGCGGTCAGGACGGACCTGGTCCATCGGGAAGCCAGGGCGCGACTGGGAGCGGCTCGCGCTCGGCGGCGGCCGGTGCCGGCGCCGGACCGCTGCTCGACGTCGGCCGCGATCCGCACGTGCTCGGCTACTTCCAGGGTATCAAGACGAAGGTCGACCCGTTGTGGAAGGACGCCTTTCCGCACTGGGCGATAAGGGAGGGTCGCGGGGGGTTGGCGATCGTCGGCTTCCGCGTGATGCACGACGGCTCGGTCGCGCACGTGCACCTGGTGCGCCGGAGCGGCGTCGGCGATTTCGACCGCAAGGTGATGCGCGCGGTCGAGCGCGCCGGCCCGTTCGGCACGCCGCCGGCCGTGCTGGGCCGCGGACCGGTCGCGCTCAGGCTCGTGTTCGACGCGCTGAACTCGCCCGTCGGGCGACGCGGACCGGGGCCTGGACAGGCGCGCTGACTCGACTTGACAGCCGCCGCCGCCGCCGCCCATATTCCCCGCCCTTCGCCGAAGTAGCTCAGTCGGTTAGAGCACGCGCTTCATAAGCGCGGAGTCGTCGGTTCAAGTCCGACCTTCGGCACTACGCCTGGCCGCCCGCCGGCGCAGGACGAGCACGGCGGGCAGGCCCAGCAGGGCAAGCGAGCCGCTACCGCCCGGTGTGCGGGGACGCTGCAGCGTTCGCGTCGACGTGACCGATGCCATGCTCGCGCTGGCGCGACAGCGAGTGGCCGACGCGGGGTGGTCGAACGTCGAGCTGGTACTGGCCGCCGCCGCCGACTTCACGTTCCCCGAGCCGGTCCAGGCAGCCGTCGCGACGTTCTCTCTCGCGTTCAGCCCGCGCTGCGACGAGATCGTCGCGCGCGCGGCGCAGGCTCTTGCACCGGGCGGCCGCTTGGCGGTACTGGGACAGAAGCTCCCGCCCACTCCAATCGCGTGGCTACGCCCGGCGATCATGTTGGCGCTGAAGGGCTTCGGCGTGACCAACGCGATTTTCGATCGTCGTCCGTGGAACCGCATCGTGGCGGCGATGGGCCGGTACCTGGAAGGCCTGTGCGTCGAGCAAGGGTGTTTCGGGATCGTCTACCTGGCGACGGCGACGCGCGGCGGCGAAGCGGCGTAATCGAGACGACCAGCTTCGACCAACGCGACCAGGCTGGACCCGGTTGAAGTCCCGCGATCGACATCGCGCGATCGAAGTTCATTCGTGTTCGGCTAGCGCCGCGGTACGCCCGGCCGCGGCGCTAGACCAACCGCACACGAATGGTCGGGCGTCATGTAAGCTGGTTCCCGGTGGTTACGCCCTTCCACCAGCCTGTCCGCGCCGATCCGTGCCGTCCCTTGACGCGCAGTCGGCGGAAGAGCGACCCTCTTTCAATCGGGATTGTTCTGCGTAGAGCGAGCCTGGTTCTGGTGGTGGCGGGCATCGCAGCCTGCGGTTCGAACAAGTCGAACGCTCCGCCGTCCTCGGTCGATGCGGCGGGCCGAACAGGCGGCGGCGCGGCAGAAGCCGGACCGGGTGGCGCGGCAGAAGCCGGGCCCGACGGAGCGGGAGGCGGCGGACGCGGGCCCCGTCGATGCCTCCGACGGCGGCTGCGTCGCGCCGTCGGCTCTGGTCCAGCACATCGCGCTCGGCGCGCAGCACGGTTGCGCGCTCCATACGGACGGAACAGCGGAGTGCTGGGGAACGCCCTCTACGGACGTTGGGCAGACGCATCCACCAACGGACAGCTTCTCCGATCTGGACGCCTATCTGGACACGAACTGCGCCGTGTCGTCCGTCGACGGAAGCATCGCCTGCTGGGGGGACGACTCGAGCGGCATCGTGTCGAAGATTCCGGCCGGGAAGTTCGTGCAGGTTGCGGTGGGCATCGACGAGGGCTGCGCGCTATCCGTCTGCGGGAGCGTCCAGTGCTGGGGGAGCGGCGCTGCGGCGTCGCGTCTGCCGGACGATGACGGCCACCAGCGATCTGCCCCAGGGGTACGTCTGGGGCGGCCGGAACTACCCCACGCCGACCGAGCTGTGGGGCGCCATCTCCCCGGGCCACTACAACGTCCAGCACGCCTACACCATCGCCCGCGTGCCCTGCGCCGACATGACCCAGAGGGACAGGACGGTCCTCTCCCCGTCGGTCATGGCCCGGCTCGCTTGGATCGGTTGGTTGCCGAACTCCACCAGCTCCAGAACATTGTACCCCAAGGAGTTGTCGATGCCCCCCTCGCCGTCGGTTTTCGCAGCCGTCGGGTTACCGCCAAGAGGCGGCTTGCAGTGGTTGTCGTCTGTGAGCTTCGACGTAGAATTTGCTGATCGCGATCACCGTCGTGGCCCCGCTCTTGTTCGGCGGCTCGTTGCCCGGCGCCGGCGGCAGCGTGCAGGCCGACGGGTGCGCACTGCAGCTCAGGCAGCGTGCCCGCATTGCCCTTTTTGTGGCCCTTGCGCCTTCTCGGTGATGGCTGTCTGGCCGCCGAAGAGGTAGTTGCTGGCGGGGAACGACATCCTCAGCCGCGTCATCCGCCGAAGGCTCGGAGAGCCGGTGCAGGCGGAGCTGTTCGACGCGCACTAGGCGCGCTCGACAGGGCCGGGATCTGTGCGGAGGAGGGAATTCGCGCGGAGACGACGCGCGTCGGGCGGGATGCGACGAAAGCGTGCCTCCCGCAGAGATCCACTTCCTGGCCGCGCACGGCTAGCGGCGCGCGAGCGGCAAGTATTCTTGCTCTTCATGAACGCGCCGCGCAGATGGCACTATCGGTCCCGCCGATTTCCCGATAGGAGGAGCTCGTGTTCCGTCGTTTTTCCCTCGCTCTGGCTCTAGTTGCCTGCGTGCCCGCCTCCGCGGCGGCTGCACCGTCGAAGAAGAAGCCCACTTCCCACAAGGTCGCTCCGCACCATGCGGCGCTGCGCATCACGCCGAAGATGCTCTCCGCGTTCAACGACCCGCTGATCTCGAGCACCGCCGGGGTGCACATCGCGAGTGTCCTGCTCACCCAGGCGTGGAAGGGGAAGTCCACCACGGCGAGGCGCGCCCACGCGGTTTCGCTGGCGAAGTCCGCCCTGTACAGCAGCCGGGCGCTGCTCGCGCGCGGGCTGCACGACGCGCGGGTGCACCACAAGAAGGCGCCGGAGCTTGAAGGCCAGTACCGCAGCGTGCTCAAGGCGCTCTCAGCCCTTCAGAAGCTGCCTGCAGCTCCCAGCACGGTGCAGCTGCGGAAGGCAGCGACCGGCTCGAGCATCGCGCTGCTCCGGGGTGACGCGCTGGTGGGCCGGCACGACAAGCACGGCATCGCGAAGGAGCGCGCTGCTGCCGTCAACGCGCTGATCGGTGAAGACGGTCTGGTCGCGATCATCGGCGAGAACGGAAGCCAGGCCCTGATCGGCGAGAACGGAAGCAAGGCCCTGATCGGCGAGAACGGGAGCCAGGCCCTGATCGGCGAGGACGGCATGATGGCGCTGGACGCGCTCATCGGGGAGGACGGGGTGGTCGCGGACGCCGTCTCGAAGACACGGTCGGTGCCGAAGCTCGCCGGACACGCGCACAAGCTTGCCGCCCAGCAGGGCGCGATGGCCAGCGCGCTGAAGAGCGGCAAGGGCGGAGCTGCAGTCGGAAGCGCCCTGCGCCAGGCTGCGCTCGCCAACAGCGCGATGGTCAAGAGCCTGGGCGGGTTCTAGCCGCCGCAGCGTCAGCCGCCGTGCTTCCAGCGAAGCACGGCGTGCACGCCGCCGCGCTCGCCGACAGCGAGTCCGCGCTCGCGGAGCTCGCCGTCGCCTCCACGCTCGGTACCGTCCCCCCCGCTCCACGCCGCCACCACCGCAGGCGCTCATGACGCTGCCAGCGACGGGACGTTTGCCATCGATCTCGATCCGCTGGCTCCGTTTCCGCGCCGGACCGACAACAACAACCCTTCGTGTTGATGCTCGGCGCGTTGCCTGGGCTGGCAGCGCTGCGGCGCCGCACGCCGTGATCGTCGTCAGTCACTGGTACGAATTGGCCTTTGTTGCGCCAGCTCCAGCCGAGCAGCCTGGAGGGATGAGGCACTTGTGGGTGGGGATCGCGTGTCTGGTGGTCGCGGCGTGCGGGGCCAAGGCACCTTCTGAATCTGTAACGCAGCAATCAGCGCCGATCCTCGACGGCGTCGATGCGCCGGAAGCGACGAACATCGTCGCCGTTCGCGTGAACACAGCCACTGGCACGATCATGTGTTCGGGCGCGCTGATCGCGCCCAGTCTCGTGGTGGTCGAGCGCCGTCCCGACACCAACAACAACCCTTCGTATTGATGCTCGGTGCGTTGCTGGGGCTGGCAGCGCTGCGGCGCCGGCGCGACGACTGATTCTGTCAACAACATCTACACTCTCGGCTCAGCGCAAGAACACCCTGCGCTGTCCGATGTCGAGCACCACGACCCTGTCGGCGCCGACGCTGCCGCTACATCCTGCGCCTGGCCACCGCGGCCGGGCGCGTCCAGCTCGTCGCGGGCGACCTCGTGCGGCTCGAGCTGAAGCGGCCGTTCAGCGACGGGGCGTTTGCCATCGATCTCGATCCGCTCTCGCTCCTCTGCCGGCTCGCGACGGCCGTGCCGCCCTCGCGCTTTCAAGAGCCGCGCTATCCGCCGAAGGCTCGGCGAGCCCGTGCAGGCGGAGCTGTTCGACGCGCCCTGACTGGCGCGAGCGCGAGGGCGGGGATCGGACCAGAGGCGGGGAATTCGTGCGGAGATGACACGCGCAGGGCCGGATGCCACGAAGGCGCGTCTCGGGAGAGCTGTACCCGCCGCCTGCGGTCAGGGCCCCAAGCAACCAGGTGCGCGTGGCGCTCGAGGCGATCTACGTGGAGGCCCGTGGCCCGACGTGCTGTCGCTCCGCCCGGGCGAGTGCCGAGCGCGCGGCGAAGGCGAAGGCCTCGGTCAGCGTCGGGTGCGGGTGGATGGCTCCGGCGAGTAGGGGTAGTGGCGTGCCGCCGGCGATGGCGAGCGCCGCTTCGCCCATGAGATCGGCCGCGCCTTCGATCAAGGCGTGCACGCCGACTATTCGCAGGTCGTCGCAGCGATACACGATCCTGAGGAGCCCCGTGGTCTCGCTGCTGATCTGCGCGCGGGCATCGCCGCGGTAGTCGTACGCCGCCACGGCCACGTCCATACCTGCCGCGCGGGCCGCCTCCTCGGTCAGGCCAGCCATGCCCAGCTCGGGGCGCGAGAAGATCACGGCACTGTTGTGTTCCGGCCGCGGCCAGGCGACGGGCTGCCCCAGCAGGTGGCGCGCGACAGCCAGCGCCTGCGCCGTCGCCCAGTGGGCGAACATGGGATGCCCAACCAGATCGCCGGTTGCGAAGATCCCCGCCTCGTTGGTCTCGAGCTCGCCGTTGACCCGGACGCCGTGGCGGTCGTGGTTCACTGCGGTGGTCTCGAGTCCCAGCCCGTCGACGTTGGGGTGACGGCCGGCCACGATGGCCACGACCTCCGCCTCGACCTGTCGCCCGGCTCCAGCGTGCTGGTAGCGCACGCGGTGGTGGCGTTCGCCGCCTTCGATGGCGTCGACGCGGACTTCGGTCTCCAGGCTGATGCCGCTCGCGGCGAGCTCAGCGGCCAGGCGCGCGGCCAGCACCGCGTCCACCGGCGCCAGGATGCGCGGCGCAGCTTCGAGCACGGTCACCCGGCTGCCGAGCAGCGCGAAGATCTGCGCCATCTCGATGCCGATCGGCCCGCCGCCGATCAGCACCAGCGAGTCGGGGACGAAACCGATCTCGATCAGCCCCCCGGAAGTGATCACCCCGGGCAGATCGGCGCCGGGGATCGGCAGGCGGTTGGGGGCCGAGCCGGTGGCGAGGATGGCCTGATCGAAGTGCACGCGGCGTCGCTCGCCGCCCGCCTCGATCAGCGCTTCGTGTGGCCCGCCGAGACGTGCGCGGCCGAACACCACCTCCAGGCCCGGGATGGCGCGCGCCTGCTCCAGCGCCCCCTGCGCGCGCTGGTTGAGGATGCGGTGACGGCGCGATTGCACCGCCGCCCAGTCCACCTTTGCCTGGCTGTCGGCGAGCTCTAGACCGAACTCCGCGCTGCGCGCGATCTCCAGCCGCCGCGCCGCCGTCTCGCGGAAGATCTTGGACGGGATGCAGCCCTCGAACAGACACGCGCCGCCGAGCCCCCGCCCGGCCACCGCCAGGAGCACCCGCTTGCCCCCGCGCGCCAGCGCCATCGCCGCCGGCGTGCCGCCGGGCCCGCCGCCCACCACCAGCACATCCACATGCCCCCCGTTTGCCATGTCGCTCTCCCGTGCTGCGTCCGGCAGAAGGCCTGCCGCCATCTAGCAGGGTAACCACGCGGCGCGGGCGGCCAACCGGGCAAGCTGACTACCGCAGTGTGCTGCCCACAGGGGCACTCCGGCGCACGCAGTGCCCATCGGGATCCCGGCCTAGAGTGACGCGGGATCGACGAGGTGCGCTTCGGCGCCGATCCAGTAGACGGCGTGATCCGTGGCCGCGAATGCTCGCCCGCCCGCCAGAGCAAGCTCGCGCCAGTCGGCGTGCTGGCTACTCGTCGCGTCCGCCGCAGATGAGCGCTCAGTCCGTCCCCGCGTCTGCGGGTGCGTAGGCGGCCTGCACCGCCGTGTAGACCGGCGTGTCCGGCAGCCGCAGGTCGAGCACGTAGGTCATCGCGCCGTCGCCGTAGCCCTGCGCGGACAGCGGCAGCGCAGCATCGAGTACCGCCCCGACGTACGAGGCCGTCGGTGGATGGGTAGGATCGGACGAGAGTTTCGCCGCATAGACCATCGTGACGAGCGAAGCCGTACGCACTGCTGCCACGTCGAACGACGCGCTGCTAGCCGACGTGGTCCAGCCTGCGCCCCCGCTCTCGAAATCTCCGTTCTGGAGCGAGAGCCCCGTCCCCTGGACCTCGTCGAACCACAGCGTCTGGCCGAAGTTGGACACGCCTTTTTCGTGCGTCACGCGGAAGGCGACGCTGACGGAGCTCTTCTGCGCCAGGCTGGACGGCAGATCGACGTGAACCTTCCGCCAGGCATAGCGGCTGACGCCCCCGATGTCCTGTTGCCAGACGACGGCGCCGTCGACGAGGAGCTGGGCGAAGACATAGCCGCTCGTCGTGCCGGCGAAGTCGTGCTGCCACGAGAAGTCGATGGCGAAGGGACCTGACCCGGTGATGCTCGCGGTCTGCTCGACGGAGCCGTAGGTCCCGGCCGTCGACGGCGTGCCCCACGGAAAATGGAGCTGGACGCAGCCGCTTCGCCGCCTGTCCGGGGTCTTGTAGTCGCGCAGGCACGAGAGCTGGGCGCCGAGCGTCTCGATCTCCGGAGCGGCCGAAGAGGTGACGTAGGTGTTGGCGTTCTTGCCGTCACGGAACGGGAAGATCACGCCCGCGACGTCGGCACGCAGCGGCGCGATGATGGCGCTCTGTCCTTCCAGGTCGGGCCAGTAGAGCACCGGCCAGAATCCCATGGCCGGCGCGATCGCCTGGGCCGCTTGCACCATCTGGTGCACGTAGCTCTTCGAGAAGAGCTTGCACGGCGCGCCCGGCCTGAGCGACGAGTTGTATCCGAAGTCGTCGATGGCGAATGCCGTCAGGTTCGGATGCGACAGCGACAGCGTGGCGATCTGCTTCGCCCATGCGACGTAGTCCATCTGGTAGGGCGGATAGCTGCCGCCGGCACAGCCCGACGCACCGGGCACTTCGGTCGGCGGCACCAGATAGACCCAGACGTTGATGTGGCTCTTGGCTGTTGCGTCCAGGAACGCGGGGAGCGTGTCCCACTCGCTCTGGGGATCGCGATAGATCAGGTACGCATACGTATCGACGTGCGCGTTGGAAAGGCGCGCGACGGTCTGCGCGACGTCGATCGCGTTCGACGTCGCGTCATGCAGCACGCCCGCGTAGTCGCCGTGGACGACCGGAAACCGCGGCGGCGACTGGGCGTCCGCGTCGGCCTCCGCTTCTGGCGAGCCGTCCGGCGGAGCCATCGCGTCGGCGCCTGATTCGGGCGAGCCGTCCGGCGGAGCCGTCGCGTCGGCGGGCGCCCCCGAGTCCCTTGGGCTCGACCTCGGCGAGCTGCACATCGCAGCCGCGGGCAACAGAGCGAGAAGAGCCAGCCACACAGCTCGCATCGACGTGGAACAATCCCATCATGGGTCGGCGCCGTGGACAAGCGCTGGTTCAAGGAAGCCGCTTGACGAGACACCGGGCGCGACGCAGCTTCCGCACATGTACGTCGAGGCGTTCGACGCGCTCGGGGCATTGTACGTATGTCGTTTCCGCCCGGGGCCGGAGGCCGACACGGACGTCGACTACGCCGCGCACGTTGCCGCTGCGTCCGCAACACCTCATCCGGACTACGCGCGGTCGAAGTCCGGCCCGAACTTGTGCGGAAAACGGGAAGGTCTCCGATCGGTCAATACTGCGCGCAGGCCGATCGGATCGCGTCCCGCGTTGCGGCGAGGCCTGCGTCCGTCGCCGTGACGTCGTGCGGGGTCCCCGGCACGACCTGCAGCACGTGGTCCGAGGTGATCGCGTCGTAATAGAGGAGCACCGCCGCCGAGCACTCGTCCCCCCCGAGGAGGAGGCGCACCTTGGTCTGCGGGTACGACAGGTGGGAGTCCGGTGCCAGGACCCCGTCTCCGGCCAGGGCGGGCACGTCGGGGTCCTGCGGGTCGGTGCAGGGGTGCTGCGGCGCCCAGGCCGTGTCCACCACGCCGGCCGCGCCCTGCAGCGTGCAGTAGAGGGAGTCGGGGCACGTGAGGCCGTAGCGCGTGGCGAGGCTGCGGCAGTCGCCGTCGAGCCAGCTCGCCGGCGCCACGCTGGGGCAGACGACGTCCAGACGACTCATCGACGGTCCTCCCAACAGAATCGCACCCCCGAGTCGATCGGCGGCGTCCCACCGCGCCAGCCCGTAGGCGATTTCAATCGCGCCGCCCGAGGAGCCCAGCGCGCACAGGGGAACCGACGGCGGGTGCAGCGTCTGGTCGACCCAGCGGAGCAGCGTCGCGTAGCGGCAGGAGGACGCCCGGACCCCGGCGCCGCCCTGGAACCACCCGGGGGCGTCCCACTTACGCTGGGCCACGACGAAACCGCCGCCTGCAAGCTCGGTGACGAGGCCGGCCCCCGGCGGGCTGCCCTCGAAAAAGCCCTGGCCACCGCCACCCGTTCCGAGGACGATGACCGCTTTGGCCGCCCCGGCGGGCGGGGTGGTGACGCGCACGTCGACGGCCAGGTCGGAGAGGCCGGGGCAGGCAATCGAGAGCCGGGTGCAGGTCGTCCCCGGGATCGACCCGGGGTCGCAGGGCCCCACGGTCCGGACCGTCCCCGGGGGCGGGGGTGCTGCGTCCGTGCCGGAGTCCGCCCGCGCGTCCCCCGCTCCGTCGCGCGACGAGCCGCCGTCGTCGGGTGCGCGCATGCGGCTCGGCTGCGAGCACCCGACGAGCAGCACGGCGAGCGTCAGCCACGCGGGCGCAGAACCTCCTCGGCGGCTGGGCCGCCTCACGGAGGGGCTCCTCCGCGTGGCCGCACCGGAAGCGGCGCAGCGACTGGGAGCGGAGGGCGAACTCTGCGCTGAAAGGATATCACGCATGTGCGCCCCGCCCGGTCTCAGAAGGACGTTCCGTAGGGCGGCGACGGCGCCTCTCGCAGTGGGTGTCACGCCGACGGCGAGCGTGGTCGAGCCCTCCTTGACGGTAGGTCGCTTCAGGTACAACCACGTTGCCGCGCCGAGCGCCACGGCACCGATCGCCAGGGAGATGTCTGCACCCCGGAACTTTCCCTGGGCGCCGTTCTGGCAGGAATTGAACGTGCCCGGTGGCGCGCTCTGGGCGCAATCGCTGCTGCCCCGCTGCAACAAGCCGAGGGTGCCGAAGGTCGCGAAGCTCGCCAGGGCCGCAGCACCCACGCCGCCCAGCACCCACGTCGCAACGGGCACCGGACGCTCCGGCCCGCCCGGGTTGCGCTGCGTGCCCTGGTCAACCGGCGGCGAGAACTCGCTGCGCTCGGGGGCGGGCGCCGACGGGAAGGTTACCAACGTCCGGGCGGTGGTTCCGTTGTCATCGAGCGAAACGTATCTCGTCTGATCCGCACTTCCGTCGGAGTGGAATATGAACTCGTGCTTGCCCGGGTCCAGCTCGACAGGACTGGACGGAAGCGGGACGGCCGGCTTGCCGTCGATCGAGACTCGTACCCCCGCCAGCGTGTGGCCGCGATCGTTGCGGGCCAAGAGACGCACCGAAGGTACATCTGCGTTCACCTCGTCGAGCCAGCGCTTGCACGCCTTCCGTACCACGCTGGGACAAGAGGTCAGGGCACACGTCGCGAAGCTCTGGCGCGCTTCGAGTAGCTTGCCGGCGCGTTGCAGTTTCTGGCCATCGACCGGCGCCGTGAGGCAGGGGTCGCTCTTCGAGCCCTGTGCAGACGCCCGAGTCGACATGCCTAGCAACGGCACGATCAGCCACAGGGCGCTGGCTCTCGATCTCACCGGCATATCCTATCGAAATGTTCGATGCCCGACGAATCGATACGCGTCTGGAGCCAGCACTTCGGCTCTCTGCGTGGCACGGCATGCCGGACGGTCCGGTGCGCGGGAGCCGGGGGTGTCGGGGCTGCGCCGGCGTCCCCGTTCGTCGTGGACGCGTTTTCGCTGGGCGGCGCGGCGCTCGCCGGGGTGTTGGACGAAGCCGGACCGGCCCCCAAGCCGGCGCCGTCGTGGCTGGTGCTCCTCGCAGCCGCCGTGACCGATCCTCTGGCAGGCGCTGCTGAAGCGGGAGCCGTCCCTCGTGGTGCGCCCGACCTGCGCTAGATCGTCCTCGACCCGGATCTGGAGGTCGGTCGCGCACCGGACCCGGAACCGCGGTCAATCGACACATAGCCCGTCGCAGGTGTTTCCGTTTGCGCAGGTGATGGCGCACGCGCAGTCGAGTTGCAGGCGCGCACTCTGCGTTGGTGGTGCAGTGAGCGCCGCACTTGTCATAGTCGTCCGGGCCGATGGAGTTCCCGCCAGCGACGCCGCAGATGCCGTTGACGTTGACGGCCGCAGAGAGGAACATCGTTGGACTGCTGCTCCTGGGCAGCTCGAACACCGCCATCGCGTGCTCGCGACGCACCTCCGTCCACACGGTGGCCAACCAGACCGCCAGCATCTACAGGAAGCTCGACGTGACAAGCCGCTCCGAGCTGTACACGTCGGCGGCGCGCCAGGGGTAGCCGCAGCCGCTCCTGTCGACCCTACTCCGGTTCCACCGTACTCGCTGCACTACTGCGACCCCAAGGTCTCCCCGACCGAGCCGTGCGTGTCGTACGTCCAATCGATCGTGAACGGCGGCGGGATCGCGAGCATGGGCGGTTGCGAAAACGCGACATCGTTCACGATCCAGTAGGCCGCGCGCGGCTCGACGGCGTCGAGCCGTCGCTGCAGCCGGCGTGGCAGCGGCTCAGGCGTTGAGCGCATTCCTCGCCCCGGCCCGACCTGGTACACGAGTCGACGCGGCAGCCCGGCGCGCGTACTGTTCGTCGGCGCCGGATCCACCATTGGTTGTCGGCGCCGGGGCACACGAACGAGCCGAACTTGAAGCACACACCACAGCACACCCGACAGAGCCCGAGATGGACGGGATGGGGCGCGCTCCTGGGCATGCTCGGACTGGGATTCGGTGTGGCGGCGATTGCTGCGACCGCCGCCTGGCAGACAGGATGGTTCCCTGGGTCTCGCAGGCCCCCCGAGACGAAGACACCGTCGTCGGAAGTGCGTCCGGCGCCCGCTGCGTCGCTGCCGCCGGCTGCTGCGGGCGCGGAATCCGCGGTGCCGCCGCCGCATCCAGCACAGGCATCACCGCGCGCGGAGCCCGAAACCACGTTGCGTGCGATGATCGCGGGGTCGCATCGCTGGTCCGTGAGTACGGCGCGGACGGGTCGCAGCGCGGCGTCTCCCATTTCGTGCGCGACAGACGGCGGCAAGTTCACGTGTAGCGACTACTGCGGGACCAACGCCGGCAAGATCTCGATATCTGCAGACGACTCGAAGCTGACGCAGGTGTTCGTGATGTTCTGCAAACGTCCGACGCACAAGGTGCTGGACTACGATGTCGAGTCGTTCAGTCACACGCGCTTCCGGCTGCAGGGTCCGAAGGACTGGCAGGAGTGGGTGCTGGACGACTGACGCGACCTGGGTGCCCTGGCCCGGCGAATAGTCTTCGATCCTGCGCATGCCCCGGATGTTCTCACTCTCCCGGCAACGACGCGAACGCCCAGAGCTCGTTGACGCGCGACAAGCAAGGCGAGTGCAACGGAGGCGGCAGTGCTAGATCGGAGACCGTGAGCCCATTGCCGTACACTCGACGCCTGCTGCTCCTGCTCGCCGCGCCGTTCTTCGTCGGCGCGTGCGCCGGGGCCTGGGGGCGGCTGAATGCGATTCCGGATTGTCCGGGTGGCACGGAGATGGCCGAGACGCAGCACCGGGAGGGAGTCGGCTGCTATCGCAATGGGGCGCCGGACGGGCCGTTCGTGTTCTTCGACGACGACGGACACGTCACGGCCAGGATGACGTTCAAGAGCGGCAAGATGGAGGGGCGCGTCACGTTCTACTACCCGGATGGGCACGTGAAGTTCGTGACCAACATGCACCAAGGAAAGATGGAAGGCCGGCTTGTGGTGTACCGCGACGACGGCAGCATCCGGAAGATCGCCACGCACCGCCACGGTGTGCTCGACGGTCCCTACGAGGAGCGCCGCGCGGACGGCTCGCCGGTGGTGCGCGGGCAGTTCGCCGGCGGGCTCAAGCAGGGCAAGTGGAGCTCCTGGAGCGCGCGCGGCGTCAAGCCACGGACGCTCGAGTTCGATCACGGACGCGCCGTGATTCCGCTGCTGGAGATCCACCGCCTGCCCGAGGACGCGGGAGCGCCGAGCGTGTCGGACGCCGGGGCTCCGGTCGACGATGGTGGCAGCGTGTCCGAGGCCGGCGCCGATGCAGCGCAAGACATTGGCGACGCGGCGCCGTGACCGTCCGGTCGCACCGTCGCGTCGTAGCGCTCGCGTTCGTCGCTGTGGGTTGTGCGGTTGTTCACCGCGCGCCCGGGCGCCGTGCCGCGCCACCGCCCGCTAGACCGATCGCCACGGCTTCGGCTCCCGCTTCACAGCCGAGGGCGTCGGCCGCGCCTGCGGCGCCGCCGCCGCAGATCGATCCGGACGGCAACGATGAGACGAAGAGCGCTGCGATCGCGCTGCCGGCACACGGACACTTCGAGAAGGTCGGGCGGCACTGGGCGGCACTCTCGCGCGTGTGCGACTTCGCCGTGGTGGGCGATGCGCTGGTCATGGCGCATGCGACCAGACCGCTCGGATTCGGCGGCGCGACGCTGACGCGCTACGCGCCGGACGCGAAGCCGCCGTTCTCGCTCGTGTTCGACTGGAACCGCGAGCACGAGCCGCAGAAGGGCGGCGGAGGAGGGCAGGGCTTCCTGCGCATCCGGCAGATCGACGGGCGGCTGTACGTTCCGGATGCGGATCCGCCGTATCTCGGGCTCGGGCTCGCCGCCGGCGTAGAGGGCTACGTGTTCGAAAGCGATGCGACTGGCAGGTTTGCTCGCCCGCGTTCGCCGCACCACCTGCCGCCCGCCGCGCCCACGGACAAAAACGCCGGCGCGATCGTGCTGCCCGGCGCGATCCACGACTTCGACGTGATCCGCTACCGCGGAAAGCTCTACGCCTCGACCAGCGCGGCGATCCCGCCCAAGGCGACGGCCAGCTCGTCGCCGGGCACGCTGTTCACGCCGGGCGACAAGCCCGGTCGCTGGCGCGTCGCGTACACGTATGCGGGCGCGCCGGGGGAAGCGTCGGTGCGCCTCGGCTACATGACGCGTTTCCGCGATCGGCTGTACGTCGCCATCAGCCCGCTCTACGACATCGACCGCCACGACTTCGTGGTGTTCAAGCTGCCGCGCGATGCCAAAGCGATCTCGGCGGACTACGCCACGCCGGTGCAGGTGACCAAGTCCGGGGGCGCGCACACGCTCTGCTGGTACGCCGACCGCGGCAGCCTGTACTGGATCACGATCGGCTCCGACGGCGGGCAGATCCGCGTCACGAAGGACGGTGACGCATTCAACGTGCTCCCGCTGCCGCCGGATGCGGGCAGCCCAAGCGACGTGCTGCGCGTGGGCGAGCACCTGCTCGTGCTGGCGGAGCATGGCCTCTACGAGCTGTCGGACGGAGCCTTCCGCCTGATCGCGCCCGCGCCCCCGAAGTCGATCTTCAAGGTCGACGACGCCTACTGCGCGCCGCCCATGGTCGTGTTCAAAGGCACGCTCTACGCCGGCGGCCAGCACCGCGGTGCGTTGTGGCGGCTTTCGGCGGACTGAGCGCAGCCTGATCTGCACGCCGCTCCCGTGCGCCTGCACCATCAAGCTGGCGATGCGGTCGAAACGCTACCGCGTGCCGTCGGCTGGAGCCGTCGACCAGCCTCCCCATCATGATCCGGCGCTCTAGCCCCGGGAATCGCGGAGATCAACGCGGGCAGCAGCGCGCGGACGCCCGGCGTAGACTCGGGCTGGATGTCGCTTGCTCGTCCGGTCGGATCGCTGCTCTGCGCGTTGACATTTGTCGCGTGCGGCGCGCGCACGGGTCTTGTCGCCGGCACGACGGGCGTGGACGCCGGCGGTGGCGGAGCGCCGTTCGTGGATTCTGGCGCGGGCGCGGGGCCCGTCGACGCGAGCGACGCTTCGCTCGATGCGAGCGACGCTTCGCTCGACGCGAGCGACGCTTCCAACGACGCGAGCGACGCCACCGCCGAGGCGAGCGATGCAGCCCTCGAGGGCGATCTCTGCGCGAGCGAGCCCTGTTTGTGCGCGCCCGAGCTGCTGCCGGGCCCGGGCGTGTCGGGCAGCACGTGCACAGCCGTCAATCCGCCCGGCTCGTCGTGCAGCGCAGTACCGACGGTGTTTTTCCGCTTCACCGTGCCGCCAGCGACCGAGATTCCGCTCTTGCTGTCCGGCCATCTGGCGTGGGGCGTTCTGTGCGCCTGCCCCGAATCGCCCGGTGCCGGCTGCTGCGTCGGACCTGGCGGCACGACAGGCAACGGTCTGGTCAGCACGGTCCTCGCGAACAAGGGCTCCACTCCGCTTCACGGCGCGCTCGAGATCCAGCGCGCCGACGGCCCCTGCGGCGCGTACTCGCTGATGCTCGGCCCGTGAGCGATGAACATGCCGGCGGCAGGCGCGACGAGAGACTTTTCCGTGGGAATGGCGTATAGGATAGGGTTTGCGATGATGCCCGCAGCGAAGGGGAGAGCCCGATGAATCGACGGTTCACATTGGGAGTTGGAGTCGTTGTAGCGCTCGCGATCGGGGGGTGCGGCGGCAGCAGCAAGGCCACGTTCGGCAGCGGGGGAACGGCGGGTGTCGATGGAGGCCTGGGGGGCACGGGCGGTACGGGCGCCATGGGCGGAAGCGGCGCAACGGCCAGCACCGGCGGCACGGCAGGCAGCGGCGGCACGGCAGGCAGCGGCGGCACGGCAGGCAGCGGCGGCACGGCAGGCAGCGGCGGCACGGCAGGCAGCGGCGGCACGGCAGGCAGCGCGGCACGGCAGGCAGCGCAGGCACGGCAGGCAGCGGCGGCACGGCAGGCAGCGCAGGCAGCGGCGGCACGGCAGGCAGCGCAGGCAGCGGCGGCACGGCAGGCAGCGCAGGCAGCGCAGGTGCCGATGCAGGAGTCGGAGGAGCTGCAGGCAGCGGCGGCGCGGATGCCGGAACTGCAGGCAGCGGCGGCACCGACGCCAGCGTTGGAGGCAGTGGCGGGACCGGAGGTGTCGACGCTGGAGGCGCGGGCAGTGGCGGAACAGCGGGCAGTGGCGGAACCGACGCCGGAACAACCGCTCTCTGCCAGTCGTACTGCGGCAAGCGCGCGAAAGAGGCGACTATCCACAGCTGCGCCACCTACAACGTGGCGCGCTGCAACGCCGCGTGCGTCATCACGACCAAGTACTGGCCGTGGTGCGGGCCCGATCTCGATACCGCGTACACCTGTCTGCTTGCGCTGCCCAACTCCAGCTTCAACTGCTCGGGCAACAACAACAGCGTAGAGCCGACTGGCTGCACCACCGAGCGGGACGCGGCCAATAGCTGCTTGCTCGACGGTCCGGGAACCGGGTTGCCGGATGCGACGACCACCTGCAACGGATACTGCGCGACGACCTCCGGCTTGAGCTGCGCGCAGACGAATTGCCAGACGCAGTGCGAATCGCGGGCGACGAACGGCTTCGACGGCAGCGGACACTGCGAGAGCGCATGGGACGCCTACACCTCGTGTGTCGGCCAGGCCCCGAGCTCGGACTTCAGCTGCAGCAACGGCAACATGCAGGTCTCATCCAGCTCGGAATGCGCGACGCCGGCCTTGGTGGACATTGCCTGTGTCAACCAGTACTGCCAGGCGCATCCGACGGCATCGGGTTGCCCCTAGCATTTCCTTGTCGCGGATGATGAACCGCGGCCCGGTGGCGAACGGCGTGGCGTTGCGGAGCTGAAGCGCGGAGTCGTCGGTTCAAGTCCGACCTTCGGCACTACGCCTGGCGCCCCGCCGGCGCAGGACGAGCACGGCGGGCAGGCCCAGCAGGGCAAGCCAGCCGCTACCGGCCGGTGTGCGGGGGACGCTGCAGCCACAGCCGCCGGTCGGTTCGACCTTGGTCTGCCCGTTGGGCGAGCCCGGCAGAATGCAGCTGCCGTTCGCGTCGATCGGCAGTGGTCCAGCGTTGCCCTCGAGCGTGCCCTGGTCGAGCTTGACGCCGAGGTCGCCGGTGTTGCGGTTGTCGTGGTGGAAGCTTTCCCAGGTGATCACACCCTTGGTCGTGCCCTTGGTGTGCCAGGCGTAGAGCCAGCCTTCGCGCGACGGGACGACCACCTCGAGCTTGCCGTCCCCGTCGATGTCGCCGACCGCCGTGGTCGAGATGACCCACTGCCCGACGAACTTCGGCCAGCCTTCCGGCTCGCGCCCGCAGGCGTCGGCCGCGTGGACGAAGTAGCCGCCGCTGCCGGTCAGGACCTCGGGATAGCCGTCGCCGTCGATGTCGGCGATCGCCTGGTTGTTGAAGAACGTGAAGTCTTCGAGCACGACGGGGCTGCCCGGGAACATCGCGCCCGTCTTGCCGCTCCACATCGCCAGCAGGTTCTGCCCGAGCTTCTGGGACGTACCCTTCGAGACCAGCTGCTGCGCCAGGCTGAGCGAGCCACCCGACGTGACGATGTCGGGCGTGCCGTCCTGGTCCAGGTCGCCCGCGGATGGCTGCGCGAACAGCGGGAAACATCGTGTCGGGGCGGACCGCCTTGGAGTCGGTGCCGAAGATCGCCGTGGGCTCGAGGCCGCGCTCGGGGGGGCCACCGTCTTCGACCCGGACGCACGGGCAGCGCGTTCGGCGGCACGCCGTAGCCGGCCCCGCCCTGCTTCCCGGGGTCGGCGGGCAGGATCATGGGCGCGCTGGCGTTGCCGTGGATGATCGCGTCCGGCTTGCCGTCCCCGTTGATGTCAGCTGCGATCGGCGAGTTGCCGACTCCCTCCGCGACCAGCGGGAACAGCTTGAACGACGTCATCGTGACCGGCCAGTTCGTCATGTACTTCCGGGTCTTGCCGTCGATCAGATAGAAGGCTCCGGCGCCGCCGCCCGCTCCAAGCTTCTCGTTGGAGCCGACGAGGACGTCCGGCGTGCCGTCGCCGTTGAAATCGGTGACGGTCGGCGTGGTCAGGATGCGGTTGTACTCGTCGAGCCCAGGGAAGTGCACGCGCACCGGCCAGCCCGTGAGCGGCGTGCCGTCGGCCTTGTAGACGTGGACGTAGCCGTCGAAGCCGGCCTGGATCACGTCGAGCTTGCCGTCGCCGTCCATGTCGGCGAGCACGGGGCTTCCGAACGCGCCGCGGTCGACGACGTTGTTCACGTCGTTGCCGCTCGCGTCCTTGGTCGCGCCCATGCACAGAGCGGGTGGCTTGCTACCATCGAGCGGGCAGGAGGGAACGTCAGGCAGCCGCACCGGCCAGCCCTTCATGAGCGTGCCGTCGTTCTTGATGACGTAGATCGTGCCCGAATACGTCGTGACCACGATGTCCAGCTTGCCGTCGCCGTTCATGTCGGCGATCGCCGGAGTCGGGCACGATGGCTTCCCGTGCCAGGTCCGGGTCGACTCCGTTGGGGCTGTTGTAGGCCGGGCTCTTCGAGTAGTCGGGGCGCGTCGTGTCGCCGTCGAGGCCGTCGACCTGCTTCACCTTGAAGGGGAAGCCGGCGACCTCCTCGGGCATGCCGCTCTTCATGGACCAGACGTGCACGAGGCCGCCGCTGGTGCCGAGAACGATGTCGCTGACGCCGTCGCCGTCGATGTCGGCCAGCTTGGGGCTCGACTCGCCCGAGTCGCTGATGCGCAGTGGGAAGCCGCTGACGAGGTCCGGGTCCTTGTACACGTAGTACGCGCGGCGGAGCTCACCGCTCACGTCCCCGATGCTGCCGCCGTAGTGCGCCGTGGCGCGGACCCGCACGGTGATGGTGTACTCGTTCTCGCCATGCGGGCTGTCGGGATCCGCCGGGTGGCTCACGTCGATGCTGCGCACGTCAAGCGACGCCAGCGGGGAGCCGTCGCTTCCGACCTCGCCTGTGAGATTCGTCTGCTTCGGCTCGACCGGCTTGAAGGCCTCGTCCAGCGGCTGCACGCCCGGCGCCCACTCGACCACGTAGTCGTAGCTCTTGGCGCGCTTGGCGCTGACGGTCCCGACGATGGGCACCGGCGCGTTCAGCTGGTCGGCGTACAACACCTAGAACCAGTGCGGCTTGACGACATCGATGTCGGGCGGGATGCGTCCTTCCTTGACCCACTCGACCGCGGTGTTGGCGTTGACCCGCCCGTAGCCGAAGCGCTGGTCGAAGCCCGGCTGCGAGTAGAAGTACTGCGAACCCGGCTGGCGCGATTCGGCGACGTCGATGTCGTCCGCCGTCATCATGTCCAGCTGCATCACCTCGCCGGCCGTCAGCTGCGGCTTGGTGAGCCGTCGTAGCCGGCCTCGACGCCCATCGAGTAGACGAGCCCGCTGACGCCCGACAGGCGCGCGGTCGCCTCGCTCGAGCAGCCGGTGCCGGACGCCGACAGGAAGTTCTGGCGCGCCGTAGTTCGTGCACAGGTTGAACGCGAGGAAGCTCGTCGCCGTCGTCGACTCGCTGGTCGGAGCCGAGCATGGTGATGGCGTGGACCGGCAGCGTGTGGTTCGCCGTGGCCGGCATGTTGTGATGGCGGGCGTTCTCGTCCGCCATGCTGGCGATCGACGATCGTGCCGCGGCTCCAGGCGTAGTCCATGGCCGACTGCGCGAAACGCGACATGTCGATGGTGCCCAGGGCCTCCTGGATCGACGCTCGAGCCGTTGTCGGTCGCGTACACCACCGCCTTGGCCGAAGTTCTGCGAGTTCGCGATGAAGCTGTCGCCTACGCGCAGCATCTGGAAGCGGCACTTCGGGCACACGCCGGCGTCGCCGATGCCCGTCGTTCGCTGCCGCCCGACGAGTCGTTCGCTTCGCCGGTGCCGTGGCCGTAGCGCGTGTCGTCGTACGGGTCGTTGTCGTTCTTCATGAAGTCCCAGCCCGAGATGTCGTCGACGAAGCCGTTGCCGTCGTCGTCCTTCCCGTCCGAGACCATGAGCTTGCCCTGCGCGTTCTTCATGGTGATGAGGTCGCCGGCGTCGAGGATGCCGTTCCGGTTCGCGTCGCCCTGCGGGTGGCCGGTGGAGGCCGGCGGGCTCGAGCCAGGGTGAGTCGGCGTAGTCGCGAGATCGGTGAGGATGCCGTCGCCGTTGCAGTCGAACAGATCCTGTCCAGGCTTGGACGGGTCGAGCGGGCGCACAGTCCGAACCGTCGCTGTGCTTCGGCAGGTGGTTTCCGAGCTCGCCCTTGTTCAGGTACGCCTTCTCGGCGATGTTGGATCGTCCCACTTGATGCCGCAATCGAGGACCGAGATGAGCACGCGGTCGTCGCCGATGGTGTGGCGCCAGGCCAGATCGATGCTCATGCCCGATGCGGTCTCTCCCGGGCGCAGCGGCGGTGCGCCGGGCGAGCGGTCCGGAATGAACGAGTAGAAGTTCCACTGGCCCTTCTTGCGCTTGGACGAGGTGGCCGAGGCGACGTAGCCGTAGCCCGGGTCGTTGGGCCAGTTCGCCGGGTTCTTCATGTCGGCCGAGGTCGCGGTCTCGGGCGGCGGCCAGGCGGCGTGGACGTCGCGCGGCGAGTCGACGCACACGAGCGCGACGGCAGCCGCGAGCAGTGCCAGCATGGGCCGCGGGGCAAGCTGTCCGCGTCGGGCCTCCACGACTTCGTGCTCGCAGCGGGGAGGTGGAGTGGTGCGATGCTTGTTCATGGTGGGGTCTCCGGTGTCCCCCCCGATGTCCTGCGGGCCCCGGGAGCCGGGCCGACGGGTGGCGTCAATTGTCGCCGAACAGGTCGTGGATGCGCGAGTCGAGAGCGAGCGCGATCTTGTACAGGCTCGAGATCGACGGGCTCGATTCGGCGCGTTCGATCTGGGAAAGGAGCGAGATGCTGAGGCCGGTGCGGCGGCTCATCTGCTTGAGCGTCAGCTCCTTTTCCTTGCGCATGGAGCGGATCGTATCGCCGATGATCTTGTGCAGCTGCTCTTCGGGCGTGCGCGCGAGGCCCTTCTTCTTCATGACCCGCGCCAGCACGTCGCGGAACTCGTCGACATTGAACGGCTTCTTGATGTAGTCGACGGCGTCGAGCTTCATCGACGCCACGGCGGTATCCAGGTTCGGGTGCGCGGTGAAGATGATCGACCGCGATGTCGCTGTCGATGCCGCGGATGCGCCTGAGCACCTCGATGCCGTCGAGCTTGGGCATCATCAGGTCGAGGATGATGACGTGGTAGCTGCCCTGGCGGATCTCGTCTTCCACCAGGGTCGGATCGCCGAGCGTCTTGACGGCGAAGCCGTCCTTCTCGAGCAGCGTCTGCATGTAATCGCAGATCGCGCGGTCGTCGTCGACGATAAGGATCCGGACGGCGGGGACTTCTATCGGCACGATTTGCCTCCTCGCACGGCCCGCGGGTTAGGCCGTGCCTTCGCATCCGGAACGCGCGGTTCCAGATTGCAGTGACACTACAATACCCGACTCTGGGCGTCTGTGGTGCACTTTCGACTGCGGCGCGGACGGGCACGCCCCGAGGACAAAAAAAGAGCAGCGACCGGAACGAGGGGGGGAGACGTTCCAGCCGCTGCTCGGAGAGAACACAGCGCCCCGTCGGAGGGGGGCACGAACGAGGCACTGTGCGGAGAACTTGGCAGCAGGGCGAGGGCAGGGGGGGGACCGCCACTCGACTGCCGCCGCGTAGGGAGAATGCACGGCGCATGCCAGCACAGAACGGCCACGGTTTGGGCACTTGCGTACGGTACGGGCGCTCCGCTTCGCAGATCTGAAATCAGTCTTTCAGCAACGACAGGAGCAGTTGCCGCAACGCGCCCCGGCCACGGCGAGGTTGCTGCGTCCTGGTCCGGCGTTACTTTCCGTCCGACAGGACCCGGTCCGGTCGGACGACCGGGGCCGGTCCCGTCTGGACTCCCATGCGCGACCCCCCGAGCGGAAACGGTTCCGCGAGTGCCGCGCCGCCCAGCGGTCGCTATCTGCTGACGCTGTGCCTTGCGTCCGCCGGCATCGTCTACGGCGACATCGGCACGAGCCCGCTCTACGCGTTGCGCGAGTGCTTCCGCGGCGAGCACGCCGTGCCGGCAACGCACGACAACATCCTCGGCGTGGTGTCGCTGATCCTGTGGTCGCTCACCCTGGTCATTTCCATCAAGTACCTGGCGTACGTCATGCGCGCGGACAACAAGGGGGAGGGCGGCATCCTGGCGCTGATGGCGCTCGCGCAGTCACAGGAACGCGGCGGGCGGCATGTCCGGCGCGTGGTGCTCCTTCTGGGTCTGTTCGGCGCTGCGCTGCTGTACGGCGACGGCATGATCACGCCCGCGATATCGGTGCTCAGCGCCGTGGAGGGCCTGCGCATCGCAGCCCCGTCGCTGTCGAGCTACGTCGAGCCGATCACGATCGCGATCCTGATCGGTCTATTCTGGATCCAGCGTCGGGGGACGGCCCGGGTGGGCGCCATTTTCGGCCCCGTCATGCTGCTGTGGTTTTCCATGCTCGCCGTGCTCGGCGTCGGGTACATCGCGCGGCGGCCCGACGTGCTGGTGGGTCTGAGCCCCGGCTACGGCGCCGCGTTCCTGATCCGGCACAAGCTGCACGGCCTGTTGGTGCTGGGGGCCGTGTTCCTCGTCGTTACCGGCGGCGAAGCGCTGTACGCCGACATGGGGCACTTCGGACCGCGGCCGATCCGCTTGACGTGGTTCGGACTGGTGCTGCCGGCCCTGGTCATCAACTACTTCGGCCAGGGGGCGCTGCTGCTCGAAAGCCCCGCTGCGGCGGAGAACCCGTTCTACCGCATGGTGCCCTCGTGGGCTCTGTACCCCATGGTTGCACTCGCGACGCTGGCCACCGTCATCGCATCGCAGGCCGTGATCTCGGGAGCCTATTCGCTCACCCGCCAGGCGATGATGCTCGGCTTCCTGCCGCGCTTGCGCCTCCGGCACACCTCCGCCCGCGAGATAGGGCAGATCTACGCGCCCTCGACCAACTGGGTGCTGATGTTCGCCACGATCGGTCTGGTGCTGGGGTTCCGCTCCTCGTCCAACCTGGCGGCGGCCTACGGGGTCGCCGTGACCACGACCATGGTCATCACGACGCTGCTGGCGTGGATCGTGGCGCGGCGGCTGTGGGGCTGGAGCGTGTGGGCTGCGAGCGGTGCGACGCTGCTGTTCCTGGTGCCGGACCTGGCGTTCTTCTCCGCCAACCTGGTCAAGATCGAGCAGGGCGGCTGGTTTCCGCTGCTGGTTGCGATGGGCGTGTTCACGTTGATGACGACGTGGCAGCGGGGGCGCAGCCTGCTCGGGGAGCGCATCCGCGCGAACATCGTGCCGCTTGTCGATCTGTACGAGCTCATCCGCGTGGAGCGGCCGGCGCGCGTCCCCGGCACCGCCGTGTTCATGACCAGCAACGCCGAGGGCACGCCGCCCGCGCTGATGCACAACTTCAGACACAACCGTGTCCTGCACGAGCAGAACGTGCTCTTGACGATCGTGACGGAGGAGGTGTCGCGCGTCTCGCCCGGAGAACGGCTGACCGTCCAGCAGCTCGAAGAGGGGTTTCTGCGCGTGGTGGCGCGCTACGGGTTCATGGAGGAAGCGGACATTCCCGCGCTGCTCGCCGGCGACGCGATTCCCGGCTGCGCAGCTCCGCATACGACGTTCTTCCTCGGTCGCGAGACGCTGCTGGCCGCCGGAGGCGCGGGCATGTCGCGCTGGCGCGAATCGCTCTTCGCCGTCATGAGCAGGAACGCCCAGCGCGCGACGGCTTTCTACAACATCCCGCCCGACCAGGTGATGGAGATCGGCGCGCAGATCGAGTTGTAGCTGGGGTGCCCACCCCCGCTGCGCTGGGCCCTGCGGGCCCTCGCGCAGCTTGCCCCTCCCAAATCCGTGCTCGCGCCCTCCGGGCGCTGCGCGCGGATGGGAGGGGCCGTCCGCTGCGCCTGGCCGATCGGTTGGGTTGTTCCAACGGGAAGTGTGGTTCCTGCGTGCAGTGTCGGCGGGGGCGATGCTTCTCTGCCTTTGCTGCGGCTCGCGGCTGGCCTTCAGGGGGTGAAGGCCGGCCGCGAGCCGCAGCAAAGGAGAACATCATGCATCGCACCAACAGTCCCTTCAGCCAGCGGAGCCGGTCCAAGCGCGCGGCGGTGCTCGCCGAGCGCGCGCGGGAGATGCGGGCTCTGCCCACGTGGGGCGAGGCGCGGTTGTGGCATGAGCTGCGCGGCAGCCGGCTTGGTGTCGCGTTCCGGCGTCAGCTCGTCATCGGTCGTTACATCGCGGACTTCGCCGCTCCTTCGGTGCGGCTGGTCGTCGAGGTGGACGGTGGCTACCACGCCGCGTGCGCTGTGCGGGATGCTCGCAGGGACCGCGCGCTCGCTCGGGCAGGCTATCGCGTGCTCAGGCTGGAGGATGAACTCGTCCAGCGCCGTATGCCAGAAGCGGTCACAGGTATTCGTGCGGCGGTGGACACGCTGCGCTGAGCGCGGCAGGCACTACCCCGGACTCTAGCGACGCGAGTCGCTGATGGAAGCAACGTTCGGGGGTGGATGGCGATGCCCTGCACCCGGGTAGTGCCTTGGCCGTTCAGCGCACCAGCCGCGTGAGCATTGCGTTCAGCCGGTTGCCGAGCTCGAGCACCGACGGGAGCGCCTCGCGTCGCGCGTCGCCCGACGCCACGGCGATTTCCACCGCTGCCACCGCCTCGACGAGCTCCCCCCGAGCTATCGCGTACGCACGCCCCTTGTCCGCCCGCGTCACTCGCCCCGCGCCCTCCGCGCAATTCAGACACACGCTCTTGGCTGCCCGCACCGCCTCGTCGCGCAGCTTGCGGTCCCGCACATCCGCAGCGCGCACCGCCGCGAGCAGCTCGAGCGCAACGCCGTAGGCGCGCAATCGATGGTGGGGCAAGAGAGATGAATTGGCGTTAGTCGTCATCGTTTCCCTCTCCTTCACCCCAGAAGGAGAAGGAAACGATGACGACGACAACCATCGTCCCGTGCCCGTAGCCGTGTCCGTGCCCGTAGCCGTAGCCGTGTCCGTGCCCGTGCCCGTAGCCGTAGCCGTGTCCGTGCCCGTGCCCGTAGCCGTAGCCGTATCCGTGCCCGTAGCCGTGTCCGTTCCCGTAGCCGTGTCCGTGTCCGTGTCCGTGCCCGTGCCCGTAGCCGTGTCCGTTCCCGTAGCCGTGTCCGTGCCCGTGTCCGTGCCCGTGCCCGTCCCCCCCCCCGGCCCAGGTCCGAAGCAGAGTGCCGCAGGGCAGCGCGAGCGTGGCGTATCTGCGGCGTGGAGCCGCTGCCAGGACCAGCCGGCGCACTTGGTGACCTATCCTGTCAGACCCGCTCTTGATCGGGGGCAGGGCCGAGCGTAAGGACGTGGGACGCCGATGTTCGTCCACCGCAGCAATCGCCTGGAAGAGCTCGTAGGTGTGCTCGCGGAGGTGGCCGGGCGTCCCCTGGGCGGCGCGCTCCAGCCCGAGGTGATCGTTGTCCAGAGCAAGGGCATGGAGCGCTGGCTCGGCATGGAGCTGTCGCGGCGGCTCGGCGTTTGGTCGAACGGGCTGTTCCCGTTTCCCCGTGCGCTTGTCGAGGAACTGCTCGACGCAGTGCTCGCTGACGGCGGTGCGGAGCGCTTCTCGCGCGAGGGGCTCGCATGGGCCGTGTCGGCGCTGCTCCCCGGGCTCGCGCGCCGGCCGGGGTTCGCCCCCGTCGCGAGCTATCTCGACGACGACCCGCACGGGCTCAAACGCCTCCAGCTCTCGCAGCGCGTCGCCTACCTGTTCGATCAGTACGCCGTCTTCCGCCCGGAAATGGTGCATCGGAGTGGGAGCGCGGCGGCGGCGACGGCTGGCAAGCCGAGCTCTGGTGCGCACTGGTCGAGCGGCTTGGCTCCGCCCACGTCGCGGCGCGCGCCGAGCGGTTCCTCGCGGCCTGGCAAGGGCTCGACGAGCTGCCGGCGGCCGTTCCGCGGCGCATCTCCGTGTTCGGGATCTCGTCGCTGCCGCCCATCTACGTGCGCCTGCTCGCGGCCGTGGCAGAGCGCGTGGAGCTGCACCTGTTCCTGCTCAGCCCGTCGCGCGAGTACTGGGCGGAGATCCGCTCCGAGCGCGAAACGCTGCGCTCGCTGCGCGACGGCACCGGGCTCGTTGATCGCGAGCAGCAACACCTCGAGCAGGGCAACGCGATTCTGGCCTCGCTCGGCCGCGCGGGGCGCGACTTCCAGCGCGTGCTCGAGGCGCTCGACGACTACCAGGAGACCGAGCGCGACCTGTACCGGGATCCGGGAACGGGCAGCACCCTGACCGCGCTGCAGTCGGACATGCTCGCGCTCCGCCGCCGCGCTCCGGGCTCGACGCCGCTGCCACTGGAGCTCGACGACGGAGCCATAGCCGTGCACGCCTGCCACAGCCCGATGCGCGAGGTGCAGGTGCTGCACGATCAGCTGCTCGCGTCTGTTCGAATCCGACCCGTCGCTGGAGCCGCGCGACGTGGTCGTGATGATGCCGGATGTCGAAGCCTACGCGCCGCTGGTCGACGCGGTGTTCGGTGGCACGGGGGCGGGGCCCGGACGCGTTCCGTATCGCATTGCCGACCGCACGCGGCGTTCGGGCAGCGCGGTGACGGAGGCGTTCCTTTCGATCCTGGCCTTCGCGGGAGGGCGAGCACGCGCCAGCGAGGTGCTGGATCTGCTGCAGCTCCAGCCCGTCCGCGCGAGGTTCGGGATCCGCGCAGCGGGGAGCTTTCACTGGTCTCGCGCTGGGTGCACGACGCCGGCGTGCGCTGGGCGGTGGATGCAGACGACCGCGTGCGCGCCGGCCAACCCGCCTACGACGAGAACACCTGGCGCTTCGGGCTCGAAGCGGCTCCTGCTCGGCTATGCCATGCCCGGTTCGGGCGTGTTCGAGGACGTGCTGCCCTTCGACGACATGGAAGGCAGCGAGGTGGAGCTCGTCGGCCAGCTTGCAGAGCTCGCCGAGCGCTTGTTTGCGTGGAGGAAACGGCTGGCCGAACCGCGCACGCCCGCCGGGTGGCAGGGCGCGCTCGGTCTGTTGCTCGACGAGATGATCACCGTACCACGATCACGACGCCTGGCAGCTGCAGCTCGTGCGCGACGCACTGGCGGCGCTCGCCGACACGTCTGCCGCGGCCGGTTTCGAGGAACGCGTCGAGCTAGATGTCGTGCGTACGCTGCTCGAGCAGGCGTTCGAACAGGAGCGCACGACGCACGATTTCCTGGCCGGCGGCGTGACGTTCTGCGCGATGCTGCCGATGCGCAGTATTCCGTTCCGGGTCGTGTGCCTGATCGGGATGAACGATGGTGACTTTCCGCGCGTGAATCGCCAGCAGAGCTTCGACCTGATGGCGCTGCACCCGCGCCCGGGTGACCGCAATCCGCGCGAGGAGGACCGCTACCTCTTTCTCGAGGCTCTGCTCTCGGCCCGCGAGCGGCTGATCGTCAGCTACGTGGGCCGTGGCATCCAGGACAACGGCGTGCGCCCGCCTTCGGTGGTGGTCGGCGAGCTCATCGATGCGCTGGTCGGCTCCTTCTCGATCGACCGCCAGCGATTCGTCGCTCGAGCACCCGCTGCAGCCGTTCAGCCCGGGCTACTTCCGCCCGGACCGCGATCCGCGGCTGTTCAGCTATGGCGTGGACGAATCCGAGGGGGCGCGCGCGCTCGTCCGGGAGCAGCACGACGTGCCGCCGTTCCAGAGCGCTCTTCTGCCACCGGTGGACGCGGGGCAGCGAGGCGTGGACATCGGCGAGCTCGCGCGCTTCTTCGAGAACCCCGCGCGGGGGCTGTTGCAGAGCCGGCTGGGGCTGGTGCTCGACCGCGATTCGGTGCTGGTCGAGGACCGCGAGCCCATCGAGCTCGACCCTCTCCAGCGCCACAGGATCGGCGCAGCGTTGCTCGACCAGGCACTGGACGGCGGCTCGCTCGACGACGGACTCCAGCGCACGCGCGCCGGCGGTGTACTGCCGCTCGGCATGCCGGGGGCGCTCGAGTACGCGGCGATCGAGGCGCAGGCACTGCAGATCGCACTCGAGACGCGTCGCTTCCGCGAAGGCGGCCGACTGCCGCCGCTGGAGCTGGATCTGGAGCTCGGTGGGACGCGTCTCGGCGGCGCGCTCGGCGAGCTGTGGCAGCGTGCGCAGCTCCGGGTGCAGTACTCGAAAGTCAGGCCACGCCAGCGACTCTCGCTGTGGGTGCGGCACCTGGCGCTGCAGCTCGTCGCGCCGGATGGGTATCCGCGCCACAGCGTCATCGTGGGGCGCGCGTCGGACGGCGCCGCGAGCGTGTTCCAGCTCGTGCCGGTCGAGGCTGGGCGCGCGCGCGAGCTTCTGTCCGGGCTCGTCGAGCTGTACTGGCTCGGACAACGCGCGGCGCTGGGACTGTTTCCGGAGGCGTCGAGCACGTACGTCGAGGAGCTGGCGAAGCACGCGGGCGAGCCGGACGCGCCGCGCGAAGCGCGGCGCAGGGCGGATCAAGCGTTCAATGCCAGGACCGGCGGCGCCGAAGCGGACAACGCCTACATCCAGCGCGCCTTCGACGGACACGAGCCGCTCGCGCTGGAGCCGCCGTTCGGCGACGAGCTCGCCCTGCCGGGCTTCGCCGAGCTGGCCCAGCGCGTGTTCGAACCGATGTTCGACTTCGTGGCGGAGGGCGGACGCATGAAAGAGCTCGACCCGCTCCGCGTCGGGCTCGATGGCACGCAGCTCATCGAGGCGAGTGCCGGCACGGGCAAGACGTACACGATAACGACGCTGGTGCTGCGGCTGCTGCTCGAACGCCGGCTGCCGATCGAGAAGATCCTGGTCGTGACCTTCACCAACGCCGCCACGGCGGAGCTGCGTGAGCGCGTACGTCGGCGCATCCGCGAAGCGGCGGACGCGTTCGAGGCCCGCGCCCGCGGCGAGGTCGTGAAGGACGAGCTCCTGCAAGCGCTGGTCGACCGCAGCCCCGACCCGTCCGTCGCGCTCTCGCTGCTGCTCGAGGCCCTGCGTGGAGTGGACGAAGCGGCCATCTCGACCATCCACGGCTTCTGCCAGCGCGTGCTCGCCGAGCACGCGTTCGAGAGCAACGTGCGCTTCGACATGGAGCTCGTGCAGGATCAGACGCCGCTCGTTTCGGAGTTGGTGGAGGATTTCTGGGGCAGCCGCCTCTCCGGTGCGAGCGAGGCCGAGCTCCGCTTCCTGTCGACGTCGAAGGTGCGTCTGGACAGCTTCCGCCGTCTGGCGTGGCTGGCCGTGAAATGGCCGGAGATGCCGGTGGTTCCGCCCGCCCCCGCGGCGGATGCGGACGCGGCGGTGCAGGCCTACGTGGAGGCCCGCGCCCGCGCGCTGGAGGCATGGGACGCCGATCAGGTGGAAGCGCTGCTGTCGGAGGGGCTCGACGGGCGCAGCTATCGCAGGACGTGGGTCGAGAAGTGGTGCCACGAGCTCGACCAGGTGCTGCGCGAGCCGCGTGCCGTGGTCGATGCCTTCAAGATGTTGGACCGCTTCACGCCGACGAAGCTCGAAGAGGCGGCCAAGGGCGAGCCGCCGCTCCACCCGTTCTTCGTCCGCGCCGCGGAGCTGCTCGCGGCGCGGGAGAGCGCCGCGCGCGAGCTGTCGTCGTGGTGGCTTGCGCTGCAGCACGAGTTCGTCGACTACGCGCGGAGCGAGCTGTCGCGCCGCAAGCAGGAGCGTGGCGTGCAGTCCTTCGACGATCTGCTCCAGGGTCTCGCGGGCGCGCTGGAACGGCCGGAGGGCGAGGAGCTGGCGGCCCGCATCCGCTCGCGGCTCCCCGCTGCGCTGATCGACGAGTTCCAGGACACCGACCCGGTGCAGTACCGCATCTTCCACAAGCTGTACTCGACGCCTGGCTCGTCGCTGCTGTTGATCGGCGACCCGAAGCAGGCGATCTACGCCTTCCGCGGTGCGGACGTGTTCGCCTACCTGGGCGCTGTACGGGACGCTGGAGAGCGCGTGCACACGCTCGCCACCAACTACCGCTCCGAGCCGGGCTTGATCCGCGCGGTCAACACCATCTTTTCCCGGGCGCACTCGCCGTTCCTGCTCGACGGCATCGGCTTCTCGCCGGTGCGCGCGCGCCCAGAAGCGCACGACGAGCTCGTGCCGCCGCGCCCGGCGCTCGGCATCCTGTTCGTCCCGCGCGCGGGCCGTTCCGGAAAGAAGAAGGACAAGATCGTCAGCGACTGGTACCAGCACAAGCTACCTCGGGTCGTCGCGGCGGACATCGCGCGGCTGCTCGCCGAGCGGCCTCTGCTCGAGGGGCGGCCACTGGGGTCCGGCGACATCGCCGTCTTGACGCGCACCAACGCGCAGGCGCGGGAAATCCAGGCAGCGCTCGCAGCGCTGCGCATTCCGGCCGTGCTCCACGGTGACTCGAGCGTGCTCGATTCGGTGGAAGCGGAAGAGATCGGCCACGTGATGGCCGCCATGGCGGATCCGTCAAACTCCACGCGCCTGCGCGCCGCGCTCACGACCCATCTGTTCGGGTTGGGCGCGGAGGAGCTGTTCCGCCTCGGCGAGCACGAGGACGAGCTCGACCGCTGGCTCGGTCGCTTCGTCGGCTGGCACGAGGAGTGGCAGAGCGCGGGTTTCGTCCAGTCGTTCCACCGCATGCTGCGCGAAGCGGGAGTGAGCGCCCGGCTGCTCGCCCTGGTCGACGGCGAGCGGCGGCTGACGAACGTGCTGCACCTGGTGGAGCTGTTGCACCGGGCGGCGACGGGCGGGCACCTGGGCATCGCGGGGCTCGTCGCGTGGTTCGACGAAGTGCGGGAGGACGAGGAAGCGCGCCGCGGCCTCGCGCCGGACAGCGCGCAGATCCGGCTGGAGAGCGACCGGGACGCCGTGCAGCTCACCACCATGCACAAGAGCAAGGGGCTCGAATACGCCGTCGTGTACTGCCCGTACCTGTGGGCTTCCACGGAGCTCCGCCCCGGCGCACGCGAGCACCTGTGCTTCCACGATCCGGAGGACGGCTTCCGGCTCAAGCTCGATCTCCGCTCGAAGGAGCAGAAAGCGGAGCGCATCGAGCAGGCCAACCGCGAGGCACTGGCGGAAGGGCTCCGGCTCGCCTATGTGGCGCTGACGCGCGCGAAGCACCGCGCGGTGATGGTGTGGGGAGCGTTCAACGGCGGGGAGAACTGCCCACTGGCCTGGCTTCTGCACCAGCCGGCCGAAGCCGGCCCGCACTTCTCGGCGAAGCAGCGCGTGCATCTCGGCGACGATCACGCTCTCCGCGCGGATCTGGCGCGGCTCGTGGACGCGTCGGACGGCGCGATCGAGGTCTTCGATGTCGATGAATCGCCGGCGCCGCCCCACCAGGCCGACGGGGACGCCGAGCCGGAGCTCGAGGCGCGCCGGGCCGCGCGTCTGCTCGATCGCGGCTATCGCAACTCGAGCTTCTCGGCGCTGGCCGCGACCGCCGGAGTGCCGCTGCCGGTGCCGGCCGCGGAGGGGCGTGACCGCGACGAGCTCGCTCTGGGGGCGGCGCTACCCCCGGCGCCGCCGGCCCCGGACGGCGAGCGCGTGCTGCTCCACGATTTCCCGCGCGGAGCCAAGCCCGGCGATCTGCTGCACGGGATCCTCGAGCGGCTGGACTTCCAGGTGCGAGACGAAGCGGAAATCGCCCGCCTGGTCGGCAGCCTGCTCGGACGGCATGGCTTCGATGCGGCGCGCTGGACGCCGCTGCTGGTCGAAGCGCTCGGCAGCATCGTCGAAACGCCGCTCGACGCCCGAAAGCCGCTCGCCCTCCGCGACCTAGCGCCCGCCGCGCGCCGCTCCGAGATGGAGTTCGTGTTCCCGGTCGCGCCGGCGGGTGCGCGCTTCACGGCGAACGCGCTGGCCGACGAGCTCTCGCGGCACGGGGCGTCGCTGCCGCGCGGCTATGCCGAGCGCGTCCGGCGCCTCGGATTCGCGCCGCTCGCCGGCTTCCTGCGCGGCTTCATCGACCTGGTCTTCGAGCACGAGGGACGCTTCTATCTGGTGGACTACAAGTCGAATCACCTCGGCGATCACCCTGGCGACTATCGCCCCGAGCGCCTGGTCGAAGCGATGGCGCACCATCACTACTACCTGCAGTACCACCTGTACGCGGTCGCGCTGCACCGCCACCTCGCGCTGCGCCTGCCAGGCTACGACTACGAGCAGCACTTCGGCGGCGTGCGCTATCTTTTCCTCAGGGGGATGTCGCCGGCGCATCCTCGGGGTTACGGCGTGTTTTCCGACGGCCCGGCGCGCGCTGTGGTCGAAGGACTGTCCGCGCTGCTCGCCGCGCCCGGACGCGCGGAGGCGCGGCCGTGAGCGGCGCGTTCGATGCGCTTGCCGCGGCGGGCTACTTCGCCCCGCTGGACGTGCACTTCGCGAAGAGCGCCGCGGCGCTGGTGGGGGAAGAGCGCGAGGAAGTGATGCTGGGTCTGGCGGTCTCGAGCCGGCAGACCCGCGAAGGGCACGTGTGCGCGGATCTGGCGCGGCTTGCGGGCGGGCTGGCCGTCGACGCTGCCGGCGAGCCGATCGAGGGTGCGCGCTTCCCCGAGGCTCTGGCGTGGCAGGCCGCGCTCGAGCAGAGCAGGCTGGTCTCGGACGGCTCGCGCCTCGCGCCGCTGGTGCTCTCGGGCGGCCGGCGGCTGTACCTGCGCCGCTACTGGGAGCACGAGCAGCGGCTCGCCGGGTTGCTGCGGGAACGCGCCGGCATGCACGACGAAGCGCTGGATGCCGGTGTGCTGCGCCCGGCCCTGCTGCGGCTGTTCGGCCCCGCGCCGGCCGAGCCCGACTGGCAGCGGGTCGCGGTACAGCTCGCGCTGCTCGAACGGCTGGTCGTGGTGAGCGGCGGCCCGGGCACGGGCAAGACATCCAGCGTCGTGAAGCTCCTGGCGCTCTTGATCGAGCAGTCGAGAAGCCAGGGACGCGAGCGGCCGCGCATGCTGCTGCTCGCGCCCACCGGCAAGGCGGCGGCGCGTCTCGAGGAGTCGGTCCAGAAGGCCCGGGCGGGGCTCGACTGCGACGAGCAGGTGCGCGCGGCGATTCCGGAGCGCGCGCTGACGGTGCACCGCGCGCTGGGCGGTATCCGGGGCTCCCGCACGCGCTTCCGCCACGACCGCGAGCACCCGCTGATTGCGGATCTGGTGCTGGTCGACGAATCGTCGATGGTGGACGTGGCGCTGATGCGGCGCCTGCTCGAAGCCGTGCCGCATCACGCGCGCCTCGTGTTGCTCGGCGACCGGAACCAGCTGTCCAGTGTGGCCGCCGGAGCCGTGCTCGCCGACATCTGCGGAGAGCGCTCCACGCCGGCGTATTCGGAGGCGCTCGGTCGCCGCGTCGAGAGCGTGTTCGGCGAATCGCTGCCCGGAGCGGGCGGCCACGCCGGCGGCATCGCCGACTCGGTGGTCGAGCTCACCCGGAGCTACCGCTTTTCCGACGACAGCGGGATCGGCGCGCTGGCGCGGGCGGTCCGCGACGGGGACGCGGACCTGGCGCTTTCGCTGCTGCGCTCCGGCGCGGACGGTGTCGCGCTGGTCGAGGGCCGGGATCGCACGGAGCTCGGCCAGGCTGCCGTCGAAGGCTTCCGTCCGTGTCTCGAGGCGCGTGATCCGCTGCAGGCGCTGGCCGCGCTGTCGCGCTACCGGGTGCTGTGCGCGCATCGCCGCGGCCCTGCCGGCGTCGAGCAGCTCAACGGCGACATCGAGCGCGCGCTGGAACAGGCCGGAGCGCTGCGACCGTCCGGCATCTGGTATCCAGGGCGGCCGGTGCTCGTGACGCAGAACGACTACCAGCTGTCGCTGTTCAACGGCGATGTCGGCATCGTGTTTCCCGATACGGCCTCGGGCGGCCTTGGCGCCTGCTTTGCCGCTGCGGACGGCAGCGCGCGCGTGCTGGCGCCGTCGAGGCTGCCTCCGCACGAAACCGTCTTTGCCATGACCGTGCACAAGAGCCAGGGCTCGGAGTTCGACGACGTGGCGGTCGTGCTGCCGGACGAGCGGTCCCCGCTCCTCGGTCGCGAGCTCCTGTACACGGCGGTCACGCGCGCCCGGCGTAGCGTGACGTTGTATGCCGACGAGGCCGCAGTGCGTGCCGCCGTCGCTCGCCGGGTGGAGCGCGCGTCGGGTCTGGGCGAGCTGCTCTGGGGAAGCTGAGCCAGGCGGCCGGATGGGTGCCCACGGAACGGGCCTCGGAGACCCTTCGAAATCCGCAGGGCCGTCTCACAATATTCTCCATCCAACCCCGGTTGTGCGGGAAACATGCTGCGTCTGGCACTGGCACGCGGGTTGCTCGGACGCCGGAGCATGTCGCACCGGTTGCCCATCCTGTTCGCCGCGCTGGCCGCGGTGATCTCTATCGGGATGCTGGTCCAGGACGCCTGCCGCTCGCGGGCGTCGGCGCTGCCGGGTGCAGACCGCGCCGACACCCCCCTGCACTCTTCCGGTAGAACAGGGGGGCGGCCATGACCGGCTTTTTCCGCCGTCATCGAGAGCGCATCCTGCCCGTCGTCGTCTTCGCCGTGCTGGGCGTGCTGGCGGTCGTGTACCGGCATCCGCTGTATGCCTGGTTCGAGGGCTCGTCGCTGGGCGGTGGTGGCGGGATGACGACGAGCCCGGTTGGCGATTTGCGGCTCGGACTCTTGCTGGATCCCGATCCACCTCGCCAGAACAAGAACGCGCTGCACGTGCTCGTGCAGGACGCCACGAGCGAACCGGTGACCGGCGCGCAGGTGACCGTCCAGTATTCGATGGCGGCCATGGGTTCGATGCCCGAGATGAAGGGCAAGGCCGACATCGAGGAGCAGGGCGGCGGCAGGTACCTGGCCGCGTTCTCGCTGCCGATGAAAGGCAGTTGGACGATCGGCGTCGACGTCAAGAGCTCGGCGGGCGACGCCTCGGCGCGGTACAACCTCACCGTCGGCACCAAAGGCCTCACCCCGGTGGGCTCCGGCGGAGGGAAGGGCGGCGCGCAGGCGAAGAAGGGGAAGAAGTCCACGGCGTTGCCGTTGCCGGAGCAGAAGTTCGACGGCCCCATCCTCGCATCGCTCCGCACCGCCTACGCGGCCTATGAAGAGGTGCGCGTCCGACTGGCACAGGACACGCTCGACAACGTGAAGCCCCGCGCCCAGCGCATCGCCGAGTCGCTGCGCGCGGCGGCGGCGACGGCGACGGTGAAGGGCGCACCCGAAGTGAAACAGGAGCTCGGCAAAGGCGCCGACGCCGCGACCCGGTTGGCCGCAGCGAAGGATCTGGACGAGGCACGCGGGGCCTTCGGCGAAGTGAGCCGGACCCTGGTGCGATTGGCCGGAGCGGACGACCAGCTCGCCAAGGGGCAGCACGTGTTCGAGTGCCCGATGGCCAAGGGCTTCGGTTTCAACGAGTGGGTGCAACCGTCGGCCACGCTGCAAAACCCCTACATGGGCAAGAAGATGTCGACCTGCGGCTCCGAGGTGTCTCCGCCGAAGCCCGGTGCCGAGCCCGCCGAGGGAAAGAGCAAGGAGACCGCAGACAGTGGCAAGGTCGCCTACTACACGTGCCCAATGCACCCCTCGGTGCACCAGCCGAGCCCGGGCCAGTGCCCGATCTGCGGCATGACCCTGACGCCCGTCTCCGAGCAGGAAGTGAAGGAGGGCGTCATCCAGGTGGACGAAAAGCGCCGCCAGCTCATCGGAGTCCGGACCGGCGTGATCGAAAAGAAGGATCTGGTCCGGCACATCCGCACGGTGGGCACCATCGCCTACGACCAGACGCGGCTGGCCGACGTGTCGCTCAAGTTCAAGGGCTGGATCCGCACGCTCTACGCCGACTCCATCGGCAAGAAGGTCAAGCGCGGGCACACGCTGTTCACCATCTACAGCCCCGACGTGTACGCGGCCGAGCAGGAGCTGCTCACCGCGCAGCAGAGCGGGATCGTCGCGCTGGACGGCGGCATGCCCGATCCGCGAAAGTTCATGGAAAAGGCGATCCGGCAGCGTTTCCGGCTGTGGGACGTGCCGACCAGCGTGGTGGATCACATCATCAAGAAGCGCGAAACGATCCGCTACATCCCGATCGTCTCGCCGGCGACCGGCTACATCGTCGAGAAGAACGTCGTCGAAGGCTCTTCGGTGAAGCCGGGCCAGCGGTTGTTCCGCATCGCGAACCTGGACAAGGTCTGGATCGAGGCCGAGTTGTACGAAAACGAGCTGCCGCTGGTGAAGCAGGGGCAAGAGGCCCGGATCACGCTCGCGTACGTCCCGGACCGCAAGTTCAAGGGCAAGGTCACGTTCGTCTATCCGTACCTGGACAACGGGACGCGGACAGGGCGGGTGCGCATCGAGATGCCGAACCGGGACGTCGAGCTGAAGCCCGACATGTACGCGAACGTCTCGATCGATATCGATCTCGGAGAGAAGTTGGTGATACCCGATTCGGCGGTCATCTATGCGGGACCGCGGCGCATCGTGTTCGTCGACCTGGGTGGGGGCAAGCTCAAGCCGCAGGAAATCAAGGTCGGTGTCCACAGCGATGACATGTACGAGGTCCTGGGCGGACTTCATGCAGGGCAGCGCGTGGTCACCTCCGGCAACTTCCTGATCGGCGCGGAGAGCCGCCTCAAGTCGGCAACCGGTCAGTGGTGATGCCAGGAAATGGCGACAACGAACACCCGCGAGAACCGGCCCCGCCCGACAATCCCGAAAGGGTAGCTCCGGCGGAACGGCCGGAGGCTGTCGGGCTGCCGGAGGATTCCGGCGGAAACGGGCCAGCGGGAAACGAGCCGCCCGCGCCGCCCGCGCCGCCGGATGACCAGCCGAAGCCCGGCCCCATCGCGCGCATTATCGCGCTCTCGGCGAAGAACCGCTTCGTGACGATCCTGTTCGTGCTCGGCATGGCCGTGTGGGGCGCGTATTCGATGCTCCACGGCCCGCTCGACGCTATTCCGGACCTGTCGGACGTGCAGGTCATCATCTTCACCGACTGGCCCGGCCGCAGCCCGACCCTGGTCGAGGACCAGATCACCTATCCCATCTCGAGCACCCTGCTCTCCGCGCCGCACGTCAAATCGGTGCGCGGGCAGTCCTTCTTCGGTCTGTCCTTCGTCTACGTGGTGTTCGACGAGGGCACCGACATGTACTGGGCGCGCTCGCGTGTGCTCGAGTACCTGAACAGCGTCAGCTCCAGGCTACCCAAGGGGGTGACGCCGACTCTGGGGCCCGACGCTACCGGCGTTGGATGGGTGTACGAGTACGCGCTGGTCGACGAGACGGGCCAGCACGATCTCCAGCAACTCAGGAGCCTGCAGGACTGGAACATCCGCTTCGCGCTGGAGAGCGTGCCGGGTGTGGCGGAGGTGGCGTCGGTAGGCGGCTTCGTCAAGCAGTACCAGGTCAACGTCGACCCGGACAAGCTGCGGGGCTACGGCATCCCGATCACGAAGGTGATCAAGGCGGTGCGCGACTCGAACGAGGAGGTGGGTGGGCGCGTCATCGAGATTGCGGGTCACGAGCAGATGATCCGCGGCCGCGGCTACATCAAGAAGAAATCGGACATTGCGGACATCCCGTTGAAGGTCAACTCCGACGGCACGCCGGTGTACGTCAAGGACGTCGCCACCGTGTCGATCGGGCCCGACATGAGACGCGGCGTCGCCGAGCTCGACGGCAAGGGGGAGACCGTCGGCGGCATCGTGGTCATGCGCTACGGCGAGAACGCGCTCAAGGTCATCGATGCGGTCAAGCAGCGGCTCGATGAAGTGCGCAAGGGACTGCCGCCCGGCGTGAAGCTGGTGGTCACCTACGACCGCTCCGGCCTGATCCGGAAGTCGATCGAGACCCTGCGCCATACGCTGATGGAGGAGATGCTGGTCGTCAGCATCATCATCTTCCTGTTCCTGCTGCACGTGCGCAGCGCGCTGGTGCCGATCCTCACGTTGCCCATCGGCGTGCTCCTGGCGTTCATCCCGATGTACTACCAGGGGCTCACGATCAACATCATGTCGCTCGGCGGGGTCGCCATCGCCATCGGTGCGATGGTGGACGCTTCCATCTTGATCATCGAGAACAGTCACAAGAAGCTCGAACAGTGGGAAGCGGCCGGACGCCCGGGCAGCCGCACCGACGTCATCATCTCGGCGATGCAGGAGGTGGGGCCCAGCGTCTTCTTCGCGCTGCTCGTCATCACGGTGGCGTTCATGCCCGTGTTCACGCTCGAGGGCACGGAAGGCCGGCTGTTCAAACCACTGGCGTTCACCAAGACCTACTCGATGGGCTTTGCGGCCATCCTGGCGGTGACGCTCACGCCCGCGCTGGCGGTGCTGTTCATCCGCGGCAAGATCCGCCCCGAGAACAAGAACCCCATCAATCGATTGCTGGTGGCCGCGTATACGCCAGTGGTGCGCTTCGTGGTGCGTCACCGCAAGATGGTGATCGCGCTTGCGGTGCTGGCGATCATCTTCACGATTCCGGCCTTCCAGCGCCTCGGCAACGAGTTCATGCCGCCTCTGAACGAGGGGGCGATCCTGTACATGCCGACCGCGCCGCCGGGAATGTCTGTGGGTGAGGCGACCCAGGTGCTGCAGTCCATGGACCGGCAGCTGATGCAGTTCCCTGAAGTGGTACGCGTTTTCGGCAAGATGGGACGCGCGCGGACGGCGACGGACCCAGCGCCGCTGTCGATGGCGGAGATCATCATCCTGCTCAAGCCGCGTGACCAGTGGCCGAAGGGGGTCACCTGGGACGGCTTGATCAAGCAGATGGATCAGAAGCTCCAATACCCCGGCATGCCGAACGTGTGGTGGATGCCGATCCAGACCCGCACGGAGATGCTGGCGACCGGCATCCGCAGCCAGCTCGGCATCAAGGTCTTCGGCAACACCCTCGCGGAGATCGAGAAGACCGCCATTGCGATCGAGCACGCCGTGAAGAACGTGCCGGGGACGCGCAGCGCCTTCGCCGAGCGCTCCACCGGCGGCTTCTACGCCGATTTCACGGTCAAACGGCAGGAGGCGGCCCGCTACGGCATGACCGTCAAGGACGTGGACAACGTCGTGATGTCCGCTATCGGAGGCATGAACGTCTCCGAGACGGTGGAGGGTCGCGAGCGCTATCCGATCAACGTCCGCTATGCCCGCGAGTTTCGTGACACGCCGGGCGCGCTCGATCGCGTGCTGGTGAGCACGCCGACCGGCGCGCAGGTCCCGATTTCGCAGGTGGCAGACCTGAAGTTCACGACCGGCCCGCCGATGGTGCGCAGCGAGAGCGGCAAGCTCGAGGGCTTCGTGTTCGTCGACATCGACAACCGTCCGGTCGCGGACTACGTGGCCGACGCGAAGAAGGCCGTGGCGGCCAAGGTGAAGCTGCCGCCCGGGCAGCGAATCGAGTGGGCCGGTCAGTACAAGTACTTCGAGCGCGCCAAGTCACGCTTGAAGATCGTGATCCCGATCACGCTGTTCATCGTCTCGCTGCTGCTGTTCCTCAACACCCGCTCGTTCTTCAAGACATTCATCATCCTGCTGGCGGTGCCGTTCTCGCTGGTGGGGGCGATCTGGCTGCTCTACCTGCTGCACTACAACCTGAGCGTCGCTGTCTGGGTCGGTGTGATCGCGCTGGCGGGTCTCGATGCCGAGACCGGCGTGGTGACGCTGCTCTACCTCACGCTCGCGTACGACGCGCGCAAGAGCGCCGGCAGACTCCGCTCGAACGAGGATCTCACCGAGGCCATCGTGGAAGGTGCGGCCAATCGCATCCGGCCGGAGATGATGACCGTGCTGACGATGATGATCGGTCTGGTGCCGGTGCTGTGGAGCACCGGGACCGGCGCCGACGTGATGAAGCGCATCGTCGCGCCGATCGTGGGCGGGCTCGTCACATCGTTCCTGCTCGAGCTGACCGTGTACCCGGCGATCTTTGCGATCTGGAAGCGGCGCGAGCTGCGCCTCGCCGATAACGCGCCTGGATCGTAGCATTTTGCCACAAAACCGTGGCAAAATGCTGCGATCCGCGTCCGGCGGAGCCAGCTCGCGCGGTGCGGCGGAGGACCGTCGCGCCGTCGGGCGTGACACCTGTCCGGCCGCCCCGCGTCCAGCGGTGCTATGCGTGGGGGGAAGCTGGCGGCGCTCGATCGCCGTCCACTCCGGCGCCCTGCATCGGCAGGCCGAGCCCGCGCTTGCGAAATCGCGGCAATGCCGGGAAAATGGTCCGAGCGCGGCAAGCGACAGAGAATGGGAACAGACTCGAGCGAAAACTCCCAGCGCACGGCGCAGGTGATCTCCGAAGCCCTGAACGTCGTGGGGTTGGTTGCCGCACCGGAGCTGTACGCGCAGTGGACGTCGGAACAAGGGGCTGACCCTGTACGGGCGCACGTGCTGGCGATGCTGTCGCGGTTCGTCGAGGCGATCGAAGTGCTCCGGCGCAGCGCATCGAGCGAGAGCGCGACGCTGTTCAAGGTGGAACCGACGGTCAAGGAACTGCAACAGCTCGTTGAAGGCTGGCAGGGGGACGTGTCGCGACCCACGCCGGCCATCGTGGACTGCGCCCGGCGCTGCCTCCGCCCGATCGGTTTTCCTGTTCCGGGTGCGGATGCGGCGGATGCGGCGCCCCCGTCGCCGGAGCCTCCCGCGGAGCCGAAGGCGCGAGCCGAGCCGGTCGAGCGGAAGCCCGCTCCCGAGGTCCCCGGTGCGGAGGACCAGATGGCCGAGGTCCGCCGCGTGATGGACCGCCTGGTGAAGCACGCGCACGCGCGCCTGGCTTTCGCCATCGATCGCGCGGGCCAGCTGGTGACCGCGAGCGGCGACCTCGAGGAGGAGGACGTCGACTCGACGTCGCTGGCCTCGCTCACGGCGGGCAACGTCGCGACCACCGACGGGATCGCCAAGCTGCTGGCTTCGGGCGAATTCACCTCCCAGTTCCACGAGGGGGAGGACACGCACGTGCACATCCGTCTGGTGGGCAAGCGCGTGATCCTGGTCGTGATCTTCGATTCGAAGTCGAGCCTGGGCCTGGTGCGACTCCGTGCGCGCGAAGCGGGGGACGCGTTGAGCAGCCTGTTCGATGCTCTGCTGGATCGGACGCATCAGTCCAGTGGGGATGTGCTCGACGAGCTGACGGACGGCGATCTCGAGGAGCTGTTCAGTCGCTAGAACGCCGGGGGCCGGGGTGATGCGCTGTACGCCCTGCGTGCTGGTCGCCGCGGCCTTGCTGGGTGCCTGCGGAGCAAGGAAGACGCCGGCCGCCGCTCCTCAGGTGAGCGCGGTGATCCGGATCCCCGAGGCGACCCCTGGCCAGCTGCACGATTTCGACTCGGACAAGAGCGCGCCGCCCGCCGCGGACGTGAAGACCAAGCCCGCGGCAACCGGCAGCAAAGAAGCCCCACGCCCGATCGATCGGAATGATTCTACACGCCAGGTCTGGCAGGGCTCGGCAGCCACGGGCGGGCCGGACTGCGACTCGGCCGCGCTCTGCTGCGAGCAGGTCATGCAGAAGAACGGATCGAGTCCCTCCTCGCTCAAGGTGTGCGATTCGATCCGCACCGCGCCGACCGCGAGCTGCCGGCAGCTGCTCGATTCCTTCCGTCGCGCCTTCGGCAAGCTCGGCGTCAACTGTCCTTGAGCTCGCGATCGAGGAGCTCGAGCGAGAGCTCGCTGGCAGTGGCGAGCTCGGTCTGGCTGCCGTCGTAGACTCCGCGGTAGCCGCGCGGTAGGCAGCTGGCGATGCGGAAGCCGACCACATCCATCGCCAGCGACGGTCGCCGCCTGCAGCAGTGGAGCAGCGACGCGGCGGTGAAGGGCTGCCCCACGCGCGCGTGGATCCGCGTCCGGTAGAGGAACTCGGCGTTTGCGATCGGGGTGAGCCGCTCGCTGCCGGCGAGCCCGAACGGCACCACGAGCAGCTCGGGTCGTTTCAGGTAGCGGGCCACGCCGCTCGAGGGCGCGCTGCATCGTGCCGCTGCGACTTCGAGTGCCCTCCACGAAGATCAGGAGCGCATCGCCGGCGTCCAGCCGTTCGTGCGCCGCCGCAAGCGAGCGGGCCGCAAGCCGTGCCACTTCGCGCGCGGACATTCGTGCGGCGCCGGAAGCGCGGCTGATGCTCTGCGGTGTCTTGACCGTGCCGAAGCAGAGCGTGGCAACCCGCCGCACCGGGTCGCTGAACACCTTGGGACCCACGATCACGCACAGGCGTCTGGCGAGCTGTTCGTGACCGGAACGCGCCAGCAGGTGGGCGAGCACGTTCGCATCCACGAACGACAGGTGGTTGCCCACGAACACCACGGGCCGATCGCCCACCTGGTCGAGCACCGTCGCGTTCTCGAGCTCTGGAACCCCGTCGAGCCGGTCGGTGAGCACGAGCGCCGAGAGGCGCTCGGCGAGCGGGTGGGGCGGTTCGTAGCCCCACTTCCCTCCCGTTTCGGCCAGCTGGCGGAAGAACCCGTGCACCTGTTCAGGCGGAGCCGTGCGGAACAGCGCGACGAGCTGCGCCTCGAGCCGCGTCGTGCCTTCGGGGTCGCCGCCGCCGAGCATGTGGGCGATGGCGCGCGCCAGCTCCGCCGGGTCGGCGAAGGTCGGGTCGGGTGCCGAGCTGATCACGGGGGAAACGTACTCCGGATCCCGAAAGAACGCTTCCGGTGCCTCGCGGGCGCCGCCGGCCGGGCTGCGCCGCTCACAACAGGTCGGCGAGCAGGCTGGGCTTGAAGCGTGGCACGACGCGGCTCGCGCCGAGTGGAGGCGACGAGAAGCGCGCGTAGCGCGCGGCCGTTCCAGGCGATGATACGGAGCCTGTCAAGCGGCTGTACCGAACGGAAATCGATGGCCGTCGGTTCGCCGCGGGGCGTTGCCTGCGACGACGACGATCTGCGCGCCGGTGAGCTGCAGACCCTGGCCGGCGCGCATGGGCTCGCTGGCGCTTCTGTACACGCGGTCGAACGGGCCCTGCAGGAAACCGTGCGGCGCGCGGACGCTGAGCGTGTGCGCGCCCATGCGCGTCACGGTGATGGGCCCGAAACCTCCGTAGAGCACGCGCGTGTGGAGCGCCACCGGTTCGCGCCGGGCCGTGCGCGTCGAGACAAGCAGCGTGCCGAAGTAGTAGTCGGGCGCATTGAGCACCACGACATCCTCGGCGGGTGAGCGCAGGCCGTCGTAGGCCGCAAGGCGCGCCTGGTCGAGCACGGCTTCGTAGGGGTGGAGCAGCAGCACGCGCACGGGCAGGAACACGGGGGCGAGCAGCACGTGCATCAGGAGCAGCTCCCCGCCGAGCAGGAGCAGCGGGACGCGCCAGCGGCGGCCACCGGGCAGGGCGGGCGAGCGAGACACCCACGCGCCGAGCAGCTGTGCGATCAGCGCGAACGCGCCGACGCCCGGCAGTATCAGCAGGCGATCCGAGGTGCTGGTCGCGCACGCCGGCAACATGGAAAGCAGCATGCCGAGCGCCCAGAAGCGCGCGTGCGCGTCGCGGCGCAGCAGCGGTACGACGGCGGCGACAAACAGCAGGAGAAAGGCGGCGCCGAGTGCGATCCCCCAGGCGTGCCCGAGCGCCAGATACCAGAGCGAAGACGTGGGGCCGGCCAGCAGCCCGAGTGCCAACCCGGAAAAGCGTTGCGGCAACGCGTTCAGGAACGCGAGCGGTTGGGTGAGGGGGTCGAAATACACGCCGGATCCATGCGCCCCGTAGCCGGCAAGCTTGTACAGCGTGGCCCAGACGACCACTACGGCCAGCCACGGCAGGCTGGCCACAAGCCGCCGGTGCGACGCGTGCGCGGTCGAGCGAGACCGCGTACGCGACGAAGTATCCAGCGATACCGACGGTCAGCTCGTTGCTGCCAAGCCCCAACGCGAGGCACAGCGGTGCGAGCAGCGCCCCGGGCCAGAATCCACGGCGTCGCCAGGCGTCGTACGCGAGGAGCGCCGAGAGCGCGAAGACCGCGCCTATCAGCGCGTTGCGATTGGCGATCCAGCTTACGTCGAGGCTGTGGCTGTCGGCCACCGCGAACATCAGCGTTGCCAGACCAGCGACCCACGGTGGTGCGAGCAGACGGCGGTAGAGCAGAGCGCAGACGAACACCATCGCTGCCAGCCACAGGATGCTGTGCAGATGCATCAGCCAGGGATGCGCCGGCCACAACGCCCAATCGATCTGGTGCGCGAGCGAGGCGATGGGTCGCCAGAACGCGATATCAGGTGCGGGCTGGCGATCCACGGCAGCTCGCCCCGGTCCTTGGCGAGATAGTTCGCCCACAGCGGCGTGTGCGGCGAGCCGAACAGGTTCGAAAACCACGGCAGGGCGCGCGCGGCGTTGCCCTGGGCGTAGTCCTCGGTCTGCAGACCGCCCCACAGCGCAGGGGAGCATAGCGCGATCGCTGTTGCCGCGGCGATCCAGGGGAGCCGTCGCGAGCGGAGCCAGCCTGGATGCGTTCGCGGCGCTGCGATGACGTGGAAGGACTGTGCGGCAAACTCCGCCGAGCGTAGTGGTCGGCCGCGCGCCGCGGCGAGGGAATCTTCCCGACCTCAGCCGGGGGCGGAGGCTTTGCCCGCGGCCGGCGGGGCGCGGTCGGCACACTGCGCGCCCGCCACGTCGTACAGTGCGGCCTCCAGCGAGGACAGCGGTTGCTCGCCGACCAACCGGCTGCTCTCCTGGTTCGTCTCGTCGAGCAGCATGAAGGTCGGCACCACGTGCACCTTGAAGCGCCGCGCCAGCGCAGCGCCATTCGAAGTATCCACGTTGATCTGCAGGACGCCGCCGGGGTGGAGGCGGCAGCGCTGCTCCGCCTCGTGGACGAGCGGCCGCATGTGCTTGCAGACCGTGCAGTGTCCGCTCATGAACTCGACCATGCGCGGTCCGTCGGCAGCGGCCAGCTCGCCCCGGCCCGCCGCCTTGGCGAGGTTCAACTGGCAGGCGCCCGATCTCTCGCAGCTTGCCCCCGGCTGCGACGCGACGCTGGCTTGCGCGGTGTCGGGCCCGGCGCTGGGCACGACCCAGCCGAGATGGTTCGTCATCAGCAGCGCTCCGACCGCGACCAGCAGCGCGCCGGTGACCCGTTGTGCGACCGGCGCAAAGGAGCGGATCGGCTTGAGCCACGCGAGAGCGCGCGGTGCGGACTGCGCCGCCAGCAGCAGCGGCAGTGACAGACCGGCGGCGAACGCGAGTAGCTGCGCACCTCCCCACAGCGCGCTGGCCGACGAGCCCGCGGTGTAGGTCAGTACCGCGCCCAGCACGGGGCCGACACACGGAGTCCAGCCCAGACCGAATGCGGCGCCGAAGACGACGCCGCCGCGGAAGCCGCCGAGCGCCGGCACGCGGTTGAGCAGGGGACGGGCTTCCCTGTCGAGGAAGGGGATGCGCAGCACGCCGAGCAGCTTCAGGCCGAACAGCGCTACGAAACCGCCACCGACCAGCAGCAGCACATCGCGCTCCTGGGACAGGAAGCCGCCGACGAGCGAGGCGACCATGCCGAGTGCGACGAACACGATCGACAGGCCGAGCACAAAGCCGAGCGCGGCGGTTCTGAGGGAGCGGGCCTTCTGCTCGGGCGTGGTGGCTTCGGCCGCGCTTCCAGCGAGCAGCGACAGGTAGATCGGGACCAGCGGCAGGATGCAGGGGGAGACGAACGCGAGAAGCCCGGCCGCGAAGGCGGCCATCAGGGGGAGCATCGAAAGCCGGTACGAACGCGCCGCTTGCCGGGTTTCCCGGACACGATTTTACGCGGTTTTCCTGCTCAGCCGTGCGAATCCGCCAGGGTGCCCGGGCGGGCCCGCCCGCCGCCGTTGTGGCTTTCCAGCTCCAGCCAGCGGGCGATGTCCTGGCGGCGGACCAGCCCGACCATCCGACCGTCCTCCATCACCAGCATATCGTCGACATCGAGGCGGCCCAGCGTCTGCAGCGCGTCGAAGGCGTTGTCGTCCGGCGCCGCCTGGGGCAGGTCGGCGAGCGCGTGCATGATCCGGCTGACAGGCGTCATCGGCCACTGCTGTCGCGGCACGCCCTGCACATCCGCGGCGCGGACCACGCCGACCGTGCCCAGGCTGGGATTGCCCACCAGGAACAGCGCCCGACCGGTCGCGAGCAGGTAGTCATCGACCAGTGTGCTCACCGGACTCTCGGGGTCGATCGTGGGCGGCAGCTCGCTGCGCATCAAGCGCCGCACCGGCACATCCTGCAGCAGCCCGCGGATGAGGACCTGCCGGTAGCTGGCCACCGCGGCTGTGTTCAGGAACCAACCGATGAACGCGAACCACAGACCCTGGACGAGCCCACTGCCGAACACCGGCACCTGCACGCCGAACGCCATCGCCACGCCCGTCATGATGAGCAGCCAGGCGAACGCCTGCCCGGCGCGCGACGCCCAGCGCGTAGCGGTCTGCAGATCCCGCGTGAGCGCCCATACGAGCGCGCGAAAGACACGGCCACCGTCGAGCGGGAACGCGGGGATGAGGTTGAACACGCCGACCAGGATGTTGATCGGACCCAGCCATGCGAGGAGCGTGGCGACAGGTCCCAGATGTTCCAGCGCAGCCAGCGGGTTGTCCGCGGCTCCGGCAGGGACGGTCGAGAAAAGGCGCAACAGGATGATGAATCCGATCCCCAGGGCAATGCTGGTCAGCGGACCCACGCCGGCCATCAACGCTTCTTCCTTCGGTGAGTCGGGGTCGTGCTCGATGTTCGCGATGCCGCCGAAGAGGAACAGCGTGATGCTCCGGACCGGCACGTCGTAGACCTTCGCCACCAGCGCGTGCGACAGCTCGTGCACCAGCACCGAGGCGAAGAACAGCACGGCGGCGGCAATCGCGACTCCCCACGACAGGAATGGGCTCCAGCCGGGGTGCCAGGCCGGGAACACCCCCGCGCCCAGGTTGAACGTGACGAGCAGGAAGATGAGGATCAGGCTCCAGTCGAGCGTGATCCTGATACCGAAAATCCGACCGATATTGATTCCATGCGACATTCGATGAGCTCCGGTAGGCGAGCTTGCATTCATCATGCCGGCCTGGATCGCCGCCTCGAACGCGCGCGTCGCGGTCCGCGGAGCTTCTGGGCGAGGCGTTTCGCCTCAGTCGGCCACGCGCAGGTCGAGCTCGGCGAACAAAGGCCTGTGATCGGACGCCTGCCGAGCGACCGCGCTGCGCGGCACCATGCAATGACGCGCGCGCACGTCGCCGCGGATGAACAGGCCGTCCAGCGGCCGCACGGGCAGCCATGCGGGAAACGTGTTGGCTAGCCTGCCGGCACGCGAAAACCCTGCGGGCTCGAGGAAGTTTGGTCCGAGCGTTCCCCACACGTCGTTCAGGTCGCCGCCGAGAACAATCGGGGTGCGATGGTGCAGTCCCTTGAACGGCTCGCTCTCCAGAAAGCGTTCGAGCTGCCGACCGCGCTCCGAACCCGCAAGGCCGAGATGCAGGTTGTGGAAGATGACGGTGCGCGAGTGGCGTCCGAAGCGCACGCGCGAGCGCGCCTGTAGAGCGCCGCGCTTCTTGCGCGTTCCGACCGTGAGATCGACGTGGTGCACCTCGGTCAACGGCCAGCGGCTGAGAATGGCATTGCCGTAGCCCCCGACGGCGAAGCGATGCTGGGGACCGTAGGCGCGGTGGCGCATCTCGAGCGCATCGGCCAGGAGCTCGGCCTGGTCGTGGAAGCGGGAACGGGGCATGTCCTCGCTCACCTCCTGCAGCAGGGCGACGTCGGGAGCGTGGGCCTTCAGCGCGTCCACGACACGCTCGATGCGATAGCGCCGATCCACGCCACCGATGCCCTTGTGGATGTTCCAGGTGACGACGCGCAGCAGCATGGTCGCAGGGGGAGGGGATGGGAGGGGGCGGAGCAGAGGAGGGGCGGAGCGGAGGACGGGCAGCGGAGGACGAGGCTGGCGGCTCGGCTGCCAGAGTGTAGTATCGTACGCTAACCAGCCCGGCCCGTGCTGCACGGGTCCGGCCCGCACTTCTGGATTCGGATGAGTGAGTCACCCCCGCCGGACCTCGTGGGGACGATCGTTGCGGAGCGCTACCGCGTAGAGCGGCTGATTGGCCAGGGAGGCATGGGCTCGGTCTGGGCCGGTCGCCATCTGACGCTCGGAAAGTTGGTGGCGATCAAGTTCATCCATCCGAAGCTCGCGGGCAGCCAGGAGGCGCTGCGCCGGTTCGACCTCGAGGCCAAGGCCGCGGCCCGGATCAAGAGCCGCCACGCGGTGGCCGTGTTCGATCACGGCGTCACGACGCACGGACAGCCGTACATCGTGATGGAATACCTGGAAGGACGCTCGCTCGAACAGCTCATCCGCGAGCGCGGCGCGCTCGCCCTGGCCGAGACCTCGAGCATCGTAACGCAAGCAGCCCGGGCCCTGGCCGTGGCGCACGGGGCCAAGGTCGTGCACCGCGACCTCAAGCCCGACAACATCTTTCTCGCCGACGATCACGAGGCGGGCGAGCTCGGCTACACGGTCAAGCTCGTCGATTTCGGCATCGCCAAGATCGTGCAGGATGATGCCGCGAGCGGCGCTGCGGCCACCCAGGCCGGAGCCGTTCTCGGGACCCCCCACTACATGAGTCCTGAAGCGCTTACCGCCTCGGCGCCCGTGAGCTCGCGCTCCGACGTGTGGTCGCTCGGGGCCTGCGCGTTCGCCGCCCTGTGCGGCAGGGTGCCGTTCGAGGGCGATGCGATCGGCGATGTGGTGCTGAAGGTGTGCGCGGCGCCGATGCCGGTGCCGACGAAGGTCAATCCCCACGTACCGCGCGGTTTTGACGCCTGGTTCGCCAAGGCCTGTTCGCGCAACCCGGAGGCGCGATTCGGGTCCGTGACGGAGATGGCCGAGGCTCTGGCAGAGCTGGATCGCTGGGCGCAGGCACAGAAGGAACAGGACGCGTACGAGCTGCGTCCGGCGCAGCCGAGTGCGCTCGAGCTCGACATCCCCGAACCGAGGGGAGGCCGGTCGCTCCTGATCGGCGGCGTGCTGGCCGGCGTTGCCGTCACCATCGGAGCGCTCGGCTACTTCGTGTATCTGCGTACCGAGGCGGCCAACCAGGCCATCTCGCGCACGTCGGCTAGCGCTGCGGCCGTCATCGATGCCGAAAACGACCGGAAGATGAAGGAGGCCGAACGCGCCTTCTGGGCCGGGGTCAACGATGGCGGAGCCGATGCCGCGCCGGCGCGGGACGCCGGCGCGGGGCGACCGCGCCGGCCGGGCCGGAGCCGCCCGCACTGATTTCTGCCGGGGCGAGGGTCGCCCCCGGGGTTGCAGGGTGTTATAGGTCCGCCCTGCGACGGAGGGAGCAGCGATGATCGAAGAGGTACTCACCGAGCTCCAGGAGGCCTCCGGGAAGGCCCAGGAAGCGCTGAAACGCGAGCTCTCCAGGCTGCGGACGGGTCGGGCCCACTCAGGCATGCTCGACAGTCTGCGGGTCGACTACTACGGGCAGTCGACGCCGATCTCCCAGATGGCGACCGTCAGCGTGCCGGAACCCCGCTTGCTGGCGGTAAAGCCCTGGGACAAGGGCCAGGTCAAGGCCATCGAAAAGGCCATCATGGAGAGCGATCTGGGGTTGAATCCCCAGGTGGACGGGGAGTTGATCCGGATCCCCGTTCCTGCGCTGAGCGAGGAGCGGCGCAAGGATCTCGTCAAGCTCGCCCGCAAGCACGGGGAGGAATGCAAGGTGAGCATCCGCAAGGCCCGCCACGAAGCGCTCGACATGCTCAGCGAGATGAAGCAGGGCGGCGACGCCAGCGAAGACGAGGTGGATCGGGCGAAAAAGCGGGCCGAGGAGATCGTGTCCGAGGCGGGCCACAGCGTGGATCACATCATCCAGTCGAAGGAAAAGGAGATCCTCACGGTCTAGTCGGGCCCCCGTTCCGGGGGCCTTGCATCCAGCTGGGGAGCGCTTTTCCGCCGCGTAGCGCGGCCTCCTGGGCATCCGCGGGTTCCTGTCCGCGGTCCGCCCTCGGCCGCCGTTCTTGACAAGCTTCCGCCCCCCGTGAAATTTCTCCTACAGGTGTCTCCGACCCTGCCTGCGGGGCGTCCAGGGGATGGCCCAGAAGGAACGGCTTCCGAATGCGTGCAGTAGCGGCCGGTATCAGCGACGTTGGGCTGCAGCGTGATCACAACGAGGACAGCTATGCCATCCTGAACGAGCAGGAGCTGTACGTTGTTGCCGACGGCATGGGAGGTCACCGTGCCGGCGACGTCGCGAGCAGGCTGGCCACGGACGCCATCGTGGACTTCTTTCGCGCCACGGCGGCCGAGGACGTCACGTGGCCGTTCCACTTCGACGCCCGCCTCAGCGAAGAGGAAAACCGCCTGCTGACCGGGATCCGGATTGCGAACCGCCAGATCATCGAGCGGAGCGCGCATTCGCGGGAGTGCCACGGGATGGGCACCACGGTGGTGGGCGCGCTCTTCAGCCCGAAGAAGAAGAAGATGTACATCGGCCACGTCGGCGACAGTCGCGCGTACCGGATCCGCGGCGGGAAGATCGCGCAGATGACCCGCGACCACTCGTTGGTGAACGACTACCTGCTCGCCATGCCCGAGCTGACGGAGGAGCAGCGAAGCGAGCTGCCGAAGAACGTCATCACCCGCGCGCTCGGCATGCAGGACCACGTCACGGTCGATCTGCAGAGTGATGACGCGCAGCCTCGTGACCTGTACGTGCTCTGTTCAGATGGACTGAGCGGCATGATCGAGGACGACGAGATCCTCGAAGTGGTCGGCGGGACCGACGACCTGGAGGAGGCCTGCCGGCGCCTGGTGGCGCTCGCCAACGAGCACGGCGGCGAAGACAACATCACTGCGCTCATCGTGCGGATCGAGGACGGAGCGGACGAGGAGAAGCTCAGCTTCAGCGACACACTCCCGCGGCCACCCGGGGTGGCGCCGGTCCAGGCGGTGGAACCGGTCGAGGAGACCGCGGACACGCCTCCAGCGGGCGTTCCCGCAGTCGCGCCTGCGGACACGCCGCCCGAAGGCGAAGCGCCGCCCACCGGCGACTAGGACGGCGAAGCGCCGCCCACTAACGACCAGGACGGCCGGGTCTAGCGACTCGCGCTACTGGTCGCAGTTCTCGAACACGAAGAAGCCGTCGGCTTGGCAGTACGTGCTCGGCGAGGTCGGGTTGACGAAGCCGGGGCAAAGGAAATGCGCCCAGATGCGTCCACCCGCGAGCTGGATCGGCGTGACCGTGCAATCCGTGCCGTCCGGCGAGCTCATCGTGGTGGCGCTCGTGGGATCGAACGAGCCAATCGACGCTGTGCCGTCGGACGACTTCGGCACCTTGCCGTTGATCCGGAACGAGACACTGCCTTTGCGCATCGTGCCGGTCACGGTGAACGTGCTGCTGCCCTTGACGCTGCAACGCACGTAGGCGCCACCGTTGCCGTCCTCGACACGTGTACCGGGATCGGTCTGGCCCGGGGCCCGCGTACCGATCTGGGCATTGTGCGCCGGGAGGTTGCAGGTCTTCCCCGCCGGCGGGCTCGAGGAGGACGCGATGTGGATATACAGCGAGCCCTGGGCGGGCGGGGGTGCGGAGCCGCTGCAGCTACTCGCTGCAAGCGCCAGTAGCGACGCGGTGGCAAGGGCAAGCGTTCGAAGCATCATCGACTGTCTCCTCCTCTCGGAGCCCACGTATATCTAGCTCATCCCCTAGCGAGGGATCAAACGCAGGGCCTGCTCCAGGTCGGCCCACAGGTCTTCGGCGCCTTCCAGCCCGACGCTCAGGCGGACCAGGCTGTCCGAGATGCCGATCTGTCGGCGGGTTTCGGCTGGAATCGAGGCGTGGGTCATGATGGCGGGGTGTTCCGCCAGCGACTCTACCCCGCCCAGGCTCTCGGCCAACGTGAAGATCCGGAGTGCTGCCAGGAAAGCGCTGGCCTGCTCCAGGCCCCCACGGAGCTCGACGCTGATCATGCCCCCGCCGCCTTCCATCTGGCGCTGGCAGAGCGCGTGGTCCGGGTGGCTCTCGAGACCCGGGTAGTGGACCCGTTCCACGTCCGGGTGCCCTTCCAGCCGCCGGGCCAGCCCGCTTGCGGTCTCGACATGCCGCTGCATCCGGACCGGCAGGGTCTTCAGCCCGCGTAGCACAAGGTAGCAGTCCATCGGGCTCGGGACGGCGCCGATCGCGTTCTGTAGAAACCGGATGCGCTCGGCCAGCTCCGGGTCGCTGGTGACCAGCGCGCCGCCGACCACGTCCGAGTGGCCGTTGATGTACTTGGTGGTCGAGTGCATCACCACCGTGGCGCCCAGCTCCAGCGGGTGCTGGAGCGCTGGGGACGCGAAGGTGTTGTCGACCACCAGCGGCAGCGAGTGCGCTCGAGCGATCTCCGAGACGGCGCGGATATCGAAGAGCTTCAGCATGGGATTGGTGGGCGTTTCCATCCAGACCAGCTTCGTGCGCTCGTCGATCGCGCTCTCGAGTCGCGCCGGATCGCGCAGATCGACGAAGCTCGTCTCGACGCCCATCGGTCGCAGCACCTTGTCGAACAGCCGGAACGTGCCGCCGTACACGTCGTCGCCGGAGACGACCCGGTCGCCGGGGCGCAGCATGTGCAGCAGCGTGAGCGTGGCGGCGCTGCCGCTGCCGAAGCAGAAGCCGTGCTCGCCGCCCTCGAGCGCGGCGAGGCACTTTTCCAGCGCTTCGCGCGTCGGGTTGCCGCTGCGCGAGTACTCGTAGAGCTTGGGCTCGCCCGGGCGCACCTGCGCGAACGTGCTCGACAGCACGATCGGCTGCATCACGGCAGCGTGCACCGGATCGGGCTCCTGCCCGGCGTGGATGGCTAGGGTGTCCCGGGACAGCGAGGCATCGGAGCTCATGGCTCGCCTAGATACCGCGAAACGGCCGGCAGCGGCTACGTCTCCGGAAACCCGTGGTGCCGGGAAAAGGACGCGGCCCGCAGCTTCGAAGCTGCGGGCCGCCCGGGGTGAGTGACGGGAATTGAACCCGCGACAACTGGAGCCACAATCCAGTGCTCTACCACTGAGCTACACCCACCATACTTCGTGGGCCGGGGCCCGGCGCACGGGCATTTAGTCCACGCCACCGGGGTTCCGCAAGCGGGCTCGACGGCCGGTGCGATTTTTCCCGTAGGAGGTCGGGGCTGGTGCTCACGCCCGCTGCTGGGTTAGCCTGATCCGCGGCATGCGCCCCCGCCATTTCCTGCTCCCTGGTCTGGTCGTCGGAGTGTGCGCGGCGCAGGCCGTCGCCCAGCCGCGGCCCGGTGTCCCGACGAGCTCGGCGACGCCGGTGGGTTCCGCGATCCCCGCCGGCTCGGCCGCTCCCGCAAGCTCGGCCGCTCCAGCCGGTTCTGCGGCTCCAGCTGGTCCCGGCTCGCCGACCGCGCTGCCGCCTCCACCTCCGGCGGCACCCTCCGGATCGGCGCCGCCCCCGCCTGCTCCTCCGGGGCAGGCCCCAGGCGCCGCGCCCCGGCCCGGCGCTCCGCCCCCGCCGGCCTACGGCCAGCGCCGACCGCCCGCATACGGGTATGGCCAGCGGGGCTACGGCCAGGCGGCCTATCCGCCGTACCCGCCGCCGGGCTACGCGCCGGTCGAGCCGCCCCCGCCGCCGAAGCCGAAAGGCGTCCACCTTCACGACGGCTTCTACTTCCGCGCGGATCTCGGCTTCGGCTACCTGCACGAGTCGGCGACGTTCAAGACCACCGGCGCCAGTGTCGATCAGACGCAGAGCGGCGGCGCCGGAAGCATGATGATCCTGTTCGGCGGGACGCCCGTCGACGGGTTTGCGCTCGGCGGCGGGCTATTTTTCGCTTCGGCCGGCAGCCCCAAGGCAGGAGGCAACACGAGCGGTCCGCGTGGCAGTCTCGGTTCCGAGGGGCTGATCGGGCTGACCGGCTTTGCCGACTACTACTTCGACCCGAAGGGCGGATTCCATCTGATGGGGCTGGTGGGGTTCGGCGGGCTTTCCTGGAGCGACGCGAACGGCAACCAGGCGCCCAGCGACCAGCAGCCCGGCGGTGTCGTGCTCGGTGGCGGCGTCGGCTACGACTTCTGGGTCGGAGATCAGTGGAGTCTCGGCGTGATCGGTCGGGTGCTCTACGCGCCCATGTCGACGACCTACACGCCCGACGGCGCGACGGACGCCGTCCACTACTCGAGCAAGGTCGTTCTGCCAGTGCTGGCGTTCGCCGTGCTCGATCACTGAGCCGCGCGGCTACAGCTTCCAGTACGCCGACAGCGTGCGCTCCGCGCGCTCGAGCGCGGCCTCGTTGTCCGCATCGAATGTGCGTGGCGGTTGTGGCAGGCCTTGTTCCGCACGGCCGTGACCATCGAGCACGCGGAGCGATGCCAAGAGCGACGAACCGAGCGCCCTGAGGTCGTAGCCACCCTCCAGCAGCAGCGCGACCCGCCCCGCCCCGCGCCCGGGCAGAACCGCCAGGATCTGTTCGAGCATCGTGGCATAGCCGGATTCCGTGACGCACATGCCGGCCAGCGGATCGCGCACGTGCGCATCGAAGCCGGCGCTGACGAGCACCAGCTCCGGCCGGTACTGTTCGGTGATCGGGGCCACGATGCGCTCGAACGCGGCGGAGTACACCGCGTCGTTCGCACCGGCACAGAGAGGCAGGTTCACGGTGAAGCCGCGGCCCTCGCCGCGGCCGACCTCGTCGCCGGCGCCGGTGCCCGGGTAGAAGGGCGACTCGTGCAGCGAGACGTACAGTACCGATGGGTCCCCATAGAACATCTCCTGCGTTCCGTTGCCGTGGTGCACGTCCCAGTCGAGCACCAGCACGCGGTCCACACCGCGGGCCCGCGCGTGCGCCGCCGCCACGGCCACGTTGTTGAGCAGGCAGAAGCCCATCGCGGCACCGGGTCGTGCGTGGTGCCCCGGCGGCCGGAGCAGGCCCAGACCGAAGCTGGCGCGACCCTCGAGCAGGGCGTCGACCAGCGCGGTGGCCGCGCCGGCGGCCCGGCGGGCGGCCGCGGTCGACGTCGCGCAGTAGTAGGTGTCCGCGTCGAACCAGCCCTGTTTGCCGGCCACGCGGCCGAGTTGCTCCAGGTAGGCCTGCTCGTGGACGCGGAGCAGCTGCTCCTCGCTCGCGTCGCGGGGCTCGAGCTCGAGGCGCGTTAGATCCAGGTCGGCCCGGGCCAGCGCTGCCCGGGCCGCTTCGAGCCGCTCGGGCCGTTCGGGGTGCTGCCCTCCGACCGCCCGGTGACTGGAAAAGAGCGGATCGTCGCCCAGCGCGAGCGCGGGGACAGGAGAGGTGGACCCATGCTGCATGTTCGTTTCACTCCGGCGTGCTCGAATGATAACCTCGCGCGCACTTCAAGCGGGACGCCAGGTGGCTGAAAGCCGGTCTGGGGCCGGATTCGAAGCAGGGCGGGCTACGCGGAAGGGGCCCATCACATGCGCTGGAAGATCATTGTCGTCAACGCCGGCATCGTCCTGATCGTCGGGCTTTTGTCGTACGCACTGCTCTCGACCTCGCTTGGGGATGTCGTCTCCAACCAGGGTCAGCGCAAGACCGAGGTGGGCCAGGCGCTCCGGGCGGCCAACGCCCAGCTGGCTCTCGACGCGCTGCGTCTGGAACGCTGGTTGGACGAGCGGGCGAACACGGACGCGGTTCGCAGCGTCTTCCTCGGCGGCACGGCCGATGCCCGCAGCGAAAGCGCTACGGCACAGGCCAACAAGATCCGCGATGCCGCCGTCGGCGAACCGGATTTCGCGAAGATGGCGCCGTCGCTGGTGCTCTTCGTCGATGCCCAGGGTGTGGCGCTCGGCCGCAACGGCTCGAACCTGATGCGGGGCGACAAGATGGCTGATGCCTATCCGTCCCTGGCGAAGGCCCTGAAGACCGGCAACACCGCCAGCGACGTGTGGCTGAATCGTTCGCGGCAGGAGCAGATGCTGGCTAGCTACGCTCCGGTCCGTGGCGACGACGGCAAGATCCTCGGCGCGGTGATCGTCGGTACGCCGCTCAACGACGAGCGTCTGACACGCACCAGCGACCTGACCAGCGGGCACGTGCTGCTGCTCGGCATCACGTCCGGCAAGCAGTTCGAGCTCGTCGCGAAGACCGGAAGCGCCAGCTCCGATGTGGTGGCCGCCGCCACCGGTCCGGACGCCACGCAGGCCGCCGTGAGCGCCATGGCCACAGGCAACGTCACGATCGGGGACAAGACCGCCGCCGCCCAGATCTTCGGTGCCGCGCCGCTGACGGGGTACGGCAACGGAAAGCGGGCCGTGCTGGTCTCCGCTGTGCCGGCGTCGCTGGTCGCGAGCCTGGGCGGGCTCTTGTGGCCCGTGTTCGGCGTCACGGCGCTCGGGATCCTGCTCGTCATCGTCTCCGGCGTGCTGCTGGGCAACTACATCGACACGCCGCTCTCGGAGCTCGAAGACGGCCTGCTCGCCATTATCAACGGCCGGACCGACCTGCGCTTCCAGATCGAGCATCCCGATCTGGGCGGGCTCGTGTTCCGCATCAACTCGCTCCTGAACGCGTTGATGGGCGTTCCGGAGGACACCACGGACGACGAGGGCCGGCCGTCGCGCCCCGCCTCCGCGAACGACTTCCAGGAAGCGCTCTCCGTCGACGAGAGCTCGGTCCAGAGCCAAGCCGTCGATCCGCAGGTCGCGGCCGCGCTGGCGGCCGAACCCGCGGACCAGTACTACCAGCGTTTGTACGGCGAATACATCAACGCCAAGCGCCAGCTCGGCGATCCGGTGGATCACATCACGCCCCAGGCTTTCGTGGCCCGCATCCAGGGGACGGAGCAGGAGATGGCCGCCAAGCACGGTCGTCCCGTCCGCTACCAGGTGCAGCTCCGCGACGGGTCCGTGGTGCTGATCGCGGTGCCGCTGCCCGGCTGAGCCGGCGCAGGCCCAGGCCGGCGGAGATCGCCGGAATCCCGGGGCAACGCCGTTTGTCCTGGTTCCAGGCGCGGTAGAGCGGCGGGTCGGGTAGGCGCTGCCCGGCGTGGGCAAAGTCCCTGCAGGCGCCTCTGAATCGGGCTATAAGCTCGCCGCGGCGGCAACGCTGCCGGTCAACACGGAAGAAGGTCGGATGGGAGTCTTCGATATCTTCAGCAAGAAGAAGGGGGAGTCAGCGAGCCCGAAGAAGAGCGAGCGCGAGGTCGCCAAGCTCCAGAAGCTCGTCGGGAACAAGATGAGCCAGAACTACGATCGCCAGCAGGCGATCGAGGAGCTGGGCCGGATGGGGACCCCCGAGGCCGCCCTGGCGCTGCTCAAGCGTTTCGACTGGACTCTCGACCCCTCGATTACCGATCAGGAAGAGAAGGAAGCGGCGGCGCAGGGCGTGATCGCCACGGGCGAAGTAGCGCTCGAGCCAATCCGCAAGTACTGCGCTCGCGCCGAGAGCCTGACCTGGCCGCTACGCATCCTCCAGCAGATCGTCACCGAGGAACACATCGTCGATGAGCTGCTGGGCGTCCTCGACGAGTTCGACACCGAGTACACGCGTAACGCGGAGCCGAAGGAGCAGCTCATCGCTACGCTCGAGGAATACCCGTGCGACGACGTGCGCATCGCGGTCGAGCCGTTCCTGCAGGACGCGAGCGAGCCGGTCCGGTTCCGGGCCGCGACGACCACTTTCGCCATGGGCGACGAGCAGAGCGTGCCCGCACTGCTCGAGGCGCTGGAAGAAGAGGAGTCGCTCCGGGTGAAGAACCGGATTGCCCAGGGGCTGGCGGAGCGCGGCTGGAAGATCCCGAGCGAGCTTCAGGAATCCTGCCGCGACGCGCTGCCAGACGATTTCAAGCTCGACGGCAGCGTCGTCCGTCGCGTCGGGTAGGTCCCGCCCCGAGCGATGGCGTGACCGCGCGCACGGGACACCGCGGCGCGCCTGCGCGCTCGCTCCCGTAGCGCCCGAGGAGCCCAGCGAGGGCCCCGCGCGAAGCGCGGGGGACCCGACGCAATGTTGTGGTGACGCCTCGGCTACTCGCTGACGCGGTACTGCATCGGGAAGTAGAAGTTGTAGCTGATCGTCAGCATCTGGTTGAACTGGAACTGACGGTCGTCGCTGCTGATGGCGTTGTCCGGGAAGTTCTTGTCCTTGCCGCCGCCGCGGGTGTCGAAGCCGCCCGTGTTGCGCGAGAAGGGCAGCCCCCGGTACTCGAAGCCGATCGCGTTCCACTTGTTCACGTAGAACGTGAAGCCGAGCCCGAACGTCGGCGCGATGGCCACCCGGCTCGCGCGGTCGTACTTGCCCTTGCAGCTGTTGGCCGGGCAGTCCGCCCGCTCCTGAACGCCAACGAACGCCGGGCCTGCGAAGAAGTACAGATCGGTATCGACGAAGATGTTCTTGAAGAGGGCGAGCTTGCCCCGGAACGGCGTGACCGTGAGCTGCGGCGCCAGGATCCAATCCATGGTGCCGAGCTGGTCCTTGAAGTTCGGCCCGAGGTTCGTGTCGACCAGCCGTTGATCCACGATCTCGCCGCCGCCGCCCTGTACGACCTTCGCGTTCGCCGCGCGGCGCTGTGCGTTCACGTCCTGCACATGATCCGACAGCGCGGTCGGGATCTTGACGGCGCCGTAGCTGCCGAAGACGCCCACACCCAGCCAGTCCGTGAAGTTGTAGTTGAGGCGGGCGCCGAAGAAGATCGTGCGCTGGTACTGATCCAGCAGCGAGAAGGTCACCGCCGGGGAAACCTCGAAGCGCCCCTGACGGTACAGCCGCAGATGGCGCACCGCAGGCGCGCCGGCGAGGGGCCCCGTTACCAGGATCTCCTGCGCCTGCGCCTTGTGGGTGGAGCCGAACAGGGCGGCGCCTGCCACAGCCGCCGAAAGCAACCAGCGGGCCGCCTTCGTCCTCGTTTTCGTGGTCGTCGTGCGCATTGTTGCCTGACCTCGCCTTTCGCCCATCACTTCGGCAACCTGTACTCGAACGAGAACGGGAGGAAGATGGAGATACCGACCTGCGCCTGGACGTTGTTCGTCAGTTTGGAGTCGCCGTACCAGTTGGCGGAATCCTGCTGGGCCTTGACCGTCGTGGGTATCGAGAGGTTCTCCAGCTTGTCGTTGAAGATGTAGTCACGCACCTCGAGCACGCCGGCGAACCAGCGGTTGAAGAAGATGCGGAGGCCGATGCCGGCGTTGAACGCGAGCTTCGTTTTGTAGCTGAAGTTGCGGTTGTCCGGGTCGATGATCGGAACCGGCCGCGTGCTCAGCGCTCCTACGCCGCCCACGACGTAGGCGTCGTAGTGGAAGATGAAGTCGCCGAACCCGGCGAACTTGCCCATGGCCGGCACGTACGTGAAGTTCCCTGCAGCACCCCAGCTGTATTCCGTCAGGGGGACCGCAACGCGAGCTGCACGACGCAGATCCGCGTTGAACTTACTGTCGTTGTTGAACGGCGCGTAGTAGTTGAAGTTCGCGCCGATCGCGAGAACGTTCGTGATGTAGTAGTTCAGCGCGATGCCCGGCGCGGGATGGCTCACGAACTGGTCGTTCAGCGTGAACGACCAGTACGGATTGATCTCCAAGCGCCGAGCGCGCAGCACGTACAGCTGCTGCATCGCGTAGATCTGCTCGTGTAGAGGCTTCTTCGCCTCCTTGGCCATGTCGAGGTGAGGGCAGGCCTGCGGGTCGATCTGGCAGATATCACCAAGGCCTGCGCCGCCAGGCAGCGCTTCCCCGGTGCCCGGCACACCCTCGCCACCGGGGATGTCCGAGCCTTCGCCAGCCTTGTCTTCCCCGGCCTTGCCTTCGCCAGCCTGGTCTGCGCCCTCTCCCGCTGCGCCCTGGTCCGCGCTGCCCGCCTGGGCATCGCCGGACTTGTCGGGCTCAGCTTTTTTCTGGCCCCACGCGACTGCGGGGACGACCCAGAGCGCAGCTGCGACGAGGAGCCCGATGCGAGTCTTCTTCATCGATGCCTCTTCCGTTATCCCCTTCAACGACCGCTAGAACGAGCTCTGCAACTACGTGGAAATATTGGAAAAATCTGCCAAACGCAAGCGCCGCGCGACTATATCATGCGGAATTTCCGCTGATCAACATCCAAATCCAGAGTGACCTATGCGGCACTCGCTTCGCTTTCCTTGCCGAGCAGCGCTTCGACGAACTCGACCGGCGAGAAATCATGAAGATCGTCGGCACGTTCTCCGAGTCCAACGAAGCGGACGGGTAGCTTCAAGGTGTCGCAGATCCCCAGGATCATTCCGCCCTTGGCGGTGCCATCGAGTTTCGTGAGGACGATTCCGCTGAGCGGAAGCGACTCCTTGAACTCCTTGGCCTGTGCCAGCGCATTCTGGCCGTTGGTCGCATCTATCACGAGCAGCACCTCGTGGGGCGCTCCGTCCATGGCTTTTCCGACCGTGCGCACGACTTTCTGCATTTCGGCCATCAGGTTCGACTTGGTGTGCAGCCGTCCTGCGGTATCCGCGAGCACGACATCGGCGTCCACTTCCTCGGCCTTCTTGATCGCGTCGAAGATCACGCTGCCTGGATCCGCGCCGTCCTTGCCGCGGACGACCTCGCACCCCACGCGGTCGCCCCACACGACGAGCTGCTGTACGGCGGCTGCCCGGAATGTGTCGCCGGCTGCCAGTACACACTTGTGACCCTCGGCCTGCATCCGCGTGGCCAGCTTGCCGATGGTGGTGGTCTTCCCCGCGCCGTTGACTCCCACCATCAGGACCACGGTGGGCTTCGACCGGAGCTGGAACGCTCCCGCCTCGCCGTCGACCTCCAGCACCTGCCGGGCCTCGGCGCGCAGCGCCTCCCACACCCGGGAGGAGTCGACGAGATCGCCTTTCGACAGCTCGTCGCGCACGCGTCCCAGAATCGTTTCGGTCGTCTGTACGCCGACATCCGAGGCGAGCAGTACCTCTTCGATATCCTCGGCGATCTCGCTGCCGATTTCCTTCCGGCCGCCGAACAGGGCCTTGAGCCGGCCGAAGAAGCCTTCTTCGCCGCGGGATTTCGCCAGCCCCTTGCGCAGGCTGCCGATGTCGCGGACGTGCTCGATCGATGGGCGTCCCTCTTCTTCTGGGGCCTCTTCCTCGATGGGGATCTCGGCTTCGGCAGAGGGTTGCTCCTCCGGCTCTGCTTCCGCCTGTTCCTTGGGCTTGCCGGCTTCAGCAGGAGCGGCGGCCTTCTCCGCCTTGGGCTTCTCCGCCTTGCCTTCCGCGCGCTTGGGCGCAGCTTCCTTGCGTGCACCGAGCTTGCGCTCCGGGGGTGCGGCCTTCAGCTCCGGCGTTTCGCTCTTCTTCGAGAAGAGCAGATAGATGCCGACCAGCAGGGCGATCGCGACCAGGACGTAGACGATTGTCATCGGGTAGAGCCCCCACGGGACGGCGGGCACTATAGGAAGGCGTCGGAAGCCACGTCAACGGCCGTGTCTCCCGCAACCGAAAAGGCGTTCCAGGTGCTGGAAGCCGGGTGGAAACGGCCGTCGGCTGCGGCCATTGTGCTTGACATCGGGCTTCTCAGGGGCGGTCGACGCCCTCCGGCTCGCCTTCGCCGAGCTGACGCTCCGCGTCCTCGTCCGGCGGAGTGGGTCCGAACGCGGCCTCCTCCACGCCCCGCGCCCACTCGGCCACTTCCGGTGCGGAGCGCTGCTGGGCGACGTCCACGACGTGCCCGGGCGTTGGCTCGCCGCGCCCGGCCCACGGGGTGCCGCGCCGTCGCGCCCAGCGCACCAGGCGGTCGAGCAGGGCGCGGCGCCGGGAGACGAGCGCGATCGCGACGTGTCCCGGTGGCACCAGAGGTTCGACAAGGGACGAATGCCAGCGCGCCGACGCTTCCAGTGTCGCACCTTCAACGAGCACGCCGTCGAGGTGTTCGAGCGAGAACTGTCCGCGGTCGTCCGCGAGAGTCCGGGCGGTGACGCCGTCCGAGCCGAAGCTGGGCACGCGAATCAGCACGGTGGCGCCTTCAATGGGGGCGCCGTCATGCGCGTCGCGCACTTCACCCCGCCATCCCGACTTCGGCGGTCCGCGTTCGACCAGATCGAGGGCGGGGCGGCCCGGCGGCTCGGCAGGGTCGACCCGCGCTCGCGTTTCGCGGCGTGCGGGTCGCTGCCAACCCCGCACGACCCACAGCGCGATCGCCACGACTGCGAGCAGCCACGGCAGACGCCGCCATGGGCTCGGCGGTGCGAGCGGCACGGCGACATCGATGGGGGCCCCGGGAAGCCACCAGGGTGCGTCCGGCAGATAGCGCAGGGTCAGCAGCGCTTTCTTGCCGCGCGGCGGGTCGAAGAGCGCCACCACGTGTGCCGCACCCTGTCCCACCGGTGCGCTGCCGACCGACTCGTTGCCGAGCCGCGCCTCGATCGTGCCGCCCTGCACGGGCCCCGCTCGCGACTTCACCTCGACCGGGATCTCGACTCCGCGCCGGGGATCGGAGCGCGCGACCGGTCGCGCCAGCAACACGGCGACCGACGCCGTCCGCTCGATGACAGTCGTCAAGCGGGCGGGCTGCAGGGTTGGCGACCCGGCGAACACGACGGAGAGGCGGGCGGGGCCCACTCCCCCGAGCGAGCTGGAGTCGAGCGCGAACAACGCCCGGTCGCCCGCCCGCAGGCTGCTGCTGGCGAGCTCGCGTGCCGGTCCGTGCTGCGGCTGGAGCTTCAGCGACAGGTGGATGGTCGGCGCACCTTCCTCGTGTCCGACCCCGCTGGCGGGTTCCACGCTGGTCTCGACACCGATCAAGTGGCGCGGCCGCTCGAGCGACAGGACGTGGGGTTCAGGCGAGAACCGCAGGCCGAGGCTCTGGCGCGTGGAATCGACGTCGAGCTCGGTTTCCGTCGCGACGAAGTAGTCGTTGCCCGGGAAGCGCAACCGAACGGTGCCGCTGACCGCCTTGCCAGGAAGCAAGACACAGAAGCGTCCCGCGTCGTTCGCGCGCACGTTGATGTACTTCGCGGGGCCCGGGCCGCGCTGGATGCTGTGGGGAGATGTAGGGCCGCACGCCGCAGGCAGCAGGATGTCCTTCGGCGGCTGTCCACGCCACGGCAGCAGCCACAGCCGGATCGGGGCGTCGCCGAACGGACGGTTGGATTCGTCCTGCAATTGCCCTCTGATCTGGAGCCCGCCTGCGACCGGCGTGGCACGCACCTGGATCACGGCGCCGCCGCGGACGCGGAGCGGCGCCGCTCCGCCGGGCAGGGCCGACAGCCCGACGCAGAGTAGAAATCCGAGAGCGAGTGCCGGCTTGGCGATAGCCATTGGGGTAGGACAACCGGGCCTGCCCGGCAACCATCGGCCTGCGCCCACGATGGACTGAAGCAATTGTGCCCTTCGGCCGTCCTACCAGATGGGTCAAAGGACAAGGTCGACATCAGCAGTGAGCGCAGCGGGCAGCGCATCGGTCATGTTATCCTCACGCGGGATGGTGCGCGTGTTGGCACGGATCTGGGCGCTTCTGCTGGTGCTCATCGTTGTCGGTTCGGCGCGAGGCGTCCACGCAGCGGATCGCATCGACACGCTGGCCTACCGGCTCGCTCACGACGACGACTTCCGCGTTCGCACCCAGGCCGCGCTGGCGCTGGGCGCAAGCCGCAGCACGCGCGCGGTGACGCCACTCTGCGGCGGTCTCGACGACTCGAACACGACCGTCCGCGCGGCGGCGGCTGCGGCGCTCGGCAAGCTGCGCCTGGGCGGCACGGACTGTCTGAACGAGCGCTACAAAGAGGAGAGCAGCGCGTCGGTCAGAAGCGTCATCAAGAAGGCGCTCGCTCGCATCTTGGCGGGTGCCGAACCGACGATCACGCACTCCACGCACTACTACATAGCGATCGGCAAGACGACCGATCACACGGGGCGCAAGGGGCACGAAGTCGACGAGATGGTGCACAGCGCGATGGCGCACGCGACCGCCTCTCTCGATGGCTACGCGGTCGCGCCCACGGGAGAGACGAAGACCCAGGCGCGCCACCGACTGGCGAAGTACCCGCAGCTCAAGGCCTTCTACCTGAGCGCCAAGGTCCTGAAACCGCGCTACTCCGGTGGCAATCTCACGATCAAGGTCGAGGTCGCCATCTTCACCTACCCGGGGAAGGCTCTGAAGGGCACCATCCCGGTCAACCTCACGCAGCAGGACGTGCCCTCCAAGGACACGGACAGCGAGGACCAGCTCATCAAGATGGCCGCCTCGCGCGCTGTGGAGAAGTTCGCGAACAACGTCGAGAGGATCCAGTGACGCCGGGGCGGGGCACCTGGGCGGTCGACAGCCCGGGCGAAGATGCTCCGCGCTAGGGCGCCAGCGACTCCCGTGGGGGCCCAGACCAGGCCCGGGAAGGGCGCAGTTCTTGCTCTTCCGGCGCTTGCCCTTCTACGCTGTGGTTCCGGCACGTGTCGGCGTCGAATCGGCGCGGCGGGTTGGATCGGGGAGCATCCCCCAAGGAGAGTGACATGGGAGAAGCGGCAGCGGCGCAGGGTCGCAAGCAGCGGCGTCTTCGGAACTATCTGCTCGATCGACGTTTCCAGCTCAAGTACAGCGGCTATCTCGTAGCCATCGCTGCCGTCCTGGGCATCGGGCTGGGCTTCATCCTGTGGCGTACCAGCCGGGCGCTGATGGACCAGAGCGACAAGGCGGCCAAGCAGGGCGATCTGGTCGTTGCGCGCGGCCGCGAGCTCGTGAAGGAGAGCCACAAGGTCAGCGAAGTGGTCCAGATGAACATCGTCAAGGACCCGGACTACGCTGACAGCCCCGGTCTGGTCGACGCGTTCAAGACCGACGCCAAGAAGAAGGACGCGAAGCTCAACCAGAAGCAGGTCGAGCTCGAGCAACAGGCCGCCGCGCTCAAGGCCCAGTCCGAGACGCTTGCGGCGCGGCAGCGCTACATGCTGCTCGCGGTCGGCCTTGCGCTGCTGCTCCTGGTGCTCGGCGTCGGGCTTGCGGGGATTGTCGTCACCCACAAGGTGGCCGGGCCGATCTTCAAGATGAAACGGCAGATCCGCGAAGTGGGGGAGGGCAAGCTGAAGATCCCCGGCAAGCTCCGCAAGGGCGACGAGCTCGTCGATTTCTTCGACGCCTTCGAGTCGATGGTGCGCAGCCTGCGCGCGAACCAGGAGCGCGAGATCGAGATGCTGGAGTCCGCGATAGCAAAGCTGGAGGGTCACGCCGATGATGCGACGCTCGAACCGCTGCGCGTGCTGGACAAGGAGATGAAGGCCTCGCTCGAGAGCTGAGCGCAGCCGCGGCGGGACTAGAACGCCGCGGCTGCGTACTCGACGATCGCGCGCCCGTCTTCGAATCGCACGCTCGCCGCGTCGAAGCGCAGGCGTTCGGCGCTCGGGATCGTGGCGATAGCGTCTCTGCCACAGGCGCTCGCCGGCGCGGCGGACGCGCTGCTGCTTCTTGCCGTCGATGCTGCCGAAGCCGCTGGTCCAGGCTCCGCTGCCGCGCGTCCGCACCTCGACCACGACGATCAAGCCACCCTGCCGCGCCACCACGTCGAGCTCCAGCCGCCCCACGCGCAGGTTCATGGCGACGATGTCGTATCCGCGCTCCTCGAGATAGCGCGCGACCGCTCGCTCGGCGCTCGCGCCGGCTTCACTGCGACCGTCCACGCGACAAGTGTAGTCAAGCGCGCGGCCGCGAGCGACGCGGACCAACCCGCGTCAGGCCTGTCGAGGCAGCGCTACGGGTTCTTCCCGTCGTTGCCGCAGTATTGGGAGTCGTCCTTGGGCGCGCCGTACTGGCAGGTGGGACCCGTTGTGCCCACCTCGGTGTACTTGGTGCCGTTGCGCACGCAGTACGAGCCGGCGAGCTGGGTGCTGCCAAGGCCGGAACCGAGATCCTGCACGAGCTTCGTGCACTCGTAGCCGCTCGGGCACTGGCAGTAACGCGCGTTCGGGTCCGGGCCGTCACAGCGGCAGGAGCAGTAGACCGTGTCATCTGCGCGGCGGCCGCCCTGCGAGGTCGAACCGGCGAGCTGCGCCGCAACCGGCACCTTGATGGCATCGTTCTTGTCGGAACCGTCCGTACCAGGGATGCGGCAGCGATGCGGATCCTTGGCGTTCCCGTACTTCGTGATGTCGTCGCTCGTCTGCCCGTAGGGGCAGGTGACGCGGCCCTGGAAGTGGTTCACCAGGCAGACGCGCGTCGTGCACTGGAAGGAGCGGCTCTCGATGTTGACTTCCTTGACCGAGTAGCCGCCGAATTCAGTCTGGTACTCGTCCTCGGGGACGCAGGGGTCGCCCACGCCGCCGCTCTGGCAGCCCAACATGAAGAGCCCGAGGGCCGCCGTTGCCACGAACCAGTACTTCGGATTCCCTATCATTCGCGTGCTCGTCATGTCGTTCGTCCCCGCACCCGCTCTGCTGTGATTGTTCCCAGTAGTGTCAGCGAGGACCTGGAACGGCTCAACCCGATAGCCGGTACCCTGTGCGGCCGGTACCGTCCGGCGCGCGACCTGGCGTCACGCTAGTCGAGCGGGAACGACCCCGTCAACTGCGAAAAAGCGCCAAGGGTTGTCGGTGTCTCGCGTGTCGTAGCCAGCGTCGGCTCGCACATGATCACCCGCGCCCACCGTGTCGGGTCGGGTGCAGTGCGTCACTTGCACGGAGGCACAGGAATGCGCTCTTGGTCGAATATTGAAGCAGAGCAAGAAGTCGGGCCGCACCGTCCGCGCCCTGGACAGTCACCGTCTTCCGGTGCCGCTTGACAACGCAACAACGGGGTATCTAACATCGGCGCGGCCGAGGGTGGTATCTACCGGTTCTTATTGATTTTTTCGATACCGTCCGGGCTTTGCAGATTACCAGCAGCGGCGCAGATGCCGCCAATACTCGCGCCGAACTCTGGAAAGAGAGGATCCATGTTGCGAAAGCGCCTCGTCGCAGTCTCCTTGCTCGCAGCGTCTGCATGCTCGATCGGACTGCTCGTTTCTTCGCCTGCACACGCGCAGGAAGTGATCGATCTCGATGCCGACCAGCCGCAGAAGCCAAGCCTGCCAAGCATCACAAGAACGGCAAGAAGGCGACCAAGGCCAGCAAGAAGGCCACCAAGGCCACCAACGCTGGCGGAGGCAACGCGGTCGACATCGATCTCGACGAAGGCGGCTCCCGCAGAGCAGGGCCCGGTCGTCGCCGGGCAGATGACCGAGGAGGCGGCGGCAGCGAAGAAGCTCTTCGACCGCGAACGCTGGAGCGAAGCGGCGCTCGCGCTCTACCGCGTCGTCAACGGCGAGACCGGCGACGACCCGGGCAACAAGCAGCTTGCGCAGTACTACCTGGCGATCTGCCTGTACCGCCTGAAGTTCTACCAGTCGAGCTACGCGATCTTCAGCGTGATCGCCGACAACAACGAACCACCTCAAGTTCAAGGAGACGCTGCTCTGGCTCGCCAAGCTCGCGACGCAGCTGCCCGAGCCGGCGGACATCATCGAGCGCGTCGGCAAGTACAGCGACGAGCAGATCGCGCGCTTCAACAATCCGCAGCAGCGCGACCTGTACTGGCAGCTCAACTACATGCTGGGTCGGTACAAGTACCGGAATCGCCAGTACGCCGATGCAATCCGCGTCTTCCGCAAGGTGGACAAGGAGAGCGAGTACTACGTCAAGTCGCAGTTCTTCACGGGCATCAGCTACGTGCAGCTGCGCAAGTCGGTTCCCGCGGTGGAGTCCTTCCAGCGCATCGAGAAGGCGATCGACGAGGGCGCGAAGGTCGAGGACGAGGCGCGTCTGCGCGACCTGGCCGCTACCTTTCGATGGCGCGCACCTACTACTCGGCGTCGATCCGGCTCGATCCGGAGACGAACGCGCCGAGCGTGGACGCGAAGAAGCTGAGCGCCGCGGTCAAGTACTGGAACCACGTCAACGTCAGCCAGCGAGTACTGGCTGGACGCCCTGTTCGAGGAGTCGTGGGCCTACTTCATGGCGGGCGACTATCCGCGTGCGCTCGGCAACATCCACACCATCGAGTCGCCGTACTTCCCGCACGCCTTCTATCCGGAGGCGCAGATCCTCAAGGCGGTCGTCTACTTCTCGAACTGCAACTACGACGCTGCGACCGTCGTGGTGGCGCGCTTCGACCAGAAGTACCAGCCCATCCGCGACGAGCTCGCGAAGGTGCTCAAGCGCTTCAAGGGCCCGAACCAGGAAGAGCCGTTCTTCAAGTTCCTGCTCGCCGTGCGCGATGGCACGGCCGACCTGGATCCGCAGGTCAAGAACATCGTCGAGGACGCGCTCAGCGACCGCCAGCTTCTGCGTAACATCAAGTACGTGAAGATGCTCGACAAGGAGACGGAGCACTTCAAGAACTCGCCGCCGAGCTTCCGCAACTCGTCGCTCGGTCAGCAGGTCGCCGACGCTCTGAAGCTCTCCCGCGATCTCGCTGTGCGCAAGGCGGGTGAGCTCGCCCAGCAGCGCTACCAGCGCAACGTCGACGAGCTCGACGAGCACCTGCGCGACGGAGAGAAGATCCTCATCGACATCACCGCCGCGCAGCGAAACCTGCTCGACGAGAAGATCACCAAGGGACAGGTCAGCAAGGCCGAATCGAAGATCTACGGCGTGGTCAAGCCGGACGCGGAGCACATCAGGTGGCCGTTCAACGGCGAATACTGGCGTGACGAGCTCGGCTTCTATCGCCAGGTCGTCCAGTCCGCGTGTGGGAGGTAAGTGAGAAAATGAACGCTACCAGAGCGTACCCCGTCGTCGCCGCACTCCTGGGCATCCTCATGGGTGCTTCGTCAGGCGCTCGCGGCCACGGTCGCAAACCGACGGACCTGAGCAAGGAATGCATCAGTCCGGCGGCGGTGAAGAACATCAGCGAGTGCCCGGGTGGACCGAGCAAGTTCCACATCCACCAGAAGCGCGGCGCCGCGTTCAAGTCGAAGCCTCCGCCGCGCGACGTCAAGAAGAAGCAGGACTCGCTCAAGCCGAAGAACCCCAGCCAGTCCATGGCGGCGGGCATCCGCGATCTCCGCAAGTCGGCACTGAAGCAGCGCCAGCGCGCACTGCTCATCACCGAGATCCAGGGCCTCGAGCGCCTGTTCCGGCGGACGCCGCGGCACTCGCCCGATCGCCCGCAGCTTACCCGGCGGCTCGCCGAGACCTACGTGGAGCTGGAGAACGCCGCCGTCCACGACAAGACGGCATGGCGAGATCGCGGCGCAGGACTATCGCCGGAAGCGCCAGACGGCGAAGTCACGCAAGGCGCGCATCGAAGAGGCGCGCGCGAAGAAGATCATCCACGCCGCCCGGCGCAAAGCGATTGCCTACTACACGGTGATGGCGCAAGGAGTATCCCGAACTACTCCAAGATCGACGAGGTCCTGTACTACCTGGCCTACGAGTACGAGCAGGCCGGCGATCTGAAGAACGCGCGCAAGGTCTACTACGACCTGATCCAGAAGGCGCCCAAGTCGCCGTATATCCCGAACGCCTACCTTGCGTTCGGCGAGCTGTTCTTCAACGAGGCGCAGGCCGACCCGTCCAAGTGGGACCTGGCCGCCGCGGCGTACCAGAAGGTCATCGGCTACCCGCCGCCCAAGAACAAGGTCTTCGGCTACGCGCACTACAAGCTCGGGTACGTGTACTGGAACAAGGGCGACTACGTCCACGCCATCGACCAGTTCGCGAAGGTCATCAAGTACGGCAACCAGCTACTCGAACCTGCCCAACGCGAAGCAGCTCGCGAAGGCGGCGCGCCGCGACATGATCCCCGTGTACGCGGTCAGCGGGCGTCCGGACCGTGCCTACAACTTCTTCAAGCCGCTGTCCGGCGACAAGGGAGGCGAGGACACCCAGACGATCAAGATGATGAACGAACTTGGTCTGGCCTACCTCGATACCGGTCACTACGGCGACGCGATCACGCTCTACAAGGACCTGCTCAACAGGGACAAGGGCGAGCAAACCTGCTTCTACCAGGGACAGATCACCGGCGCGGTCGAGGCGGTGAAGTCGAGCGACAAGAAGGCCATCACGAAGGAGCTGGATCGCCAGCTGGCCGTCCGCAAGAACTTCGACGAGGAGAAGCACTCCGCCAAGGCCAAGCTGAAGTGCGACAACAAGACGGCGGACCTGCTCGCCGAGACTGCCATGAGCTGGCATCTCGAGGCGGTGGGCTCCGGCGGTGTCCGCGGTACCGGCGACAAGAAGACGATGGATCTTGCCGCGTACCTCTACAAGAAGATCAGCGACAACTTCACCAAGGCTGACTTCGCGAAGTTCAAGTTCCCGCGCATCGTCAAGTCGGACTGGCCGACGCTCTACAAGATCAAGTACGCGATGGCCGACCTTCTGTACTTCCAGAAGGAGTGGGCGAAGTGCGGCCCTGCGTTCGACGCGGTGGTGGCCGAGGACCCGACGGGTTCCGACGCGGCCGAGGCCGCGTATGCATCGGTGCTCTGCTACCAGAAGATGTACGACCAGGAGCACAAGGGCCAGTCGGACCGCCAGGGCAAGGGTCTGGGGCCGAAGGGTGCTGGCAAGAAGGACCGCGAGGCCAAGAAGAGCGACTGGGACAAGCTGAAGCCCAAGCCGTTCACCGACGCCCAGAAGGGCATGATCACGGCCTTCAACCGCTACGTCTGCTACATCCAGCCGGCGAAGGGCGACAAGAAGGCGGTCGATCAGTACGTCGAGGTCAAGTACGCCCGCGCGCGCACCTACTATGAAGCGCAGCACTGGGAGGAGGCCGCGCTCGGCTTCCGCGACATCGCGCTGAACTATCCGGAGCACGACGCCGCGATCTACGCCGCGCAGCTCTATCTGGAGTCGATCAACGTGCTCGGCTCCCACTCCGATCCGCCGCGGCCCTCGTGCTTCGACGACATGCAGAAGGACGTTCCGCGTTTCCTCGAGCTGTACTGCAAGGGCAGCAAGGCCGACGACAACAAGGATCAGTGCGAGACGCTGACGCGGATCCAGTTCGACATCATGCGCCTCAAGGCGCAGAAGCTCGTCGAAGCCGGTGACGGCCTGCAGAAGAAGGGTAGCTATCGCCAGGCGCTCGACAAGTACAAGGAAGGCGGCGACGCCTACCTCGCGCTCTGGCGCAAGTACTGCAAGGATCCGCTTGCCAACGGCGACCATCCCAAGCAGTGCGCGACGGCCGACGAGATCGTCTACAACATGGCGAAGGCCTACCAGGCCGGACGCCTGCTGGCGAAGTCGATCCAGGCGCGCCTGATCCTCTTGAGTCCGAAGTACGGGCTCGACAAGTCGGATCTCGCCAAGAAGGCAGTCTACGAGATCGGCGCGAACTACCAGGCGATCGCCGTCTACGACCGTGCTTCCGACTACTACGAGAAGTACGCGAAGATGACGAAGTTCAAGGGCGAGAACGCCGACAAGGCCCTGAGCGACGCTGTCGTGCTCCGACTCGGTCTCGGTCAGGACGACAACGCCATCGACGACGCGAAGAACTTCAACCGCTACTACGGACGGCGCAAGCCGACCCAGGCGGCGCAGATCGCCTTCGCAGTCGCAGCGCACTACGGCGAGAAGAAGGACTGGGACGGAGTGCGCAAGCGCCTTTCCGGCGCGATGCGTCTGATCGACGGCAAGGCGACGCTCGACATCAGGGCGCAGGCGCACGCGCTACTCGGTCACGCCTACGAGGAGATGAACCGGGGGCGCAACGCCTCCAACGAGTACCGCAAGGTCATCGGGCTCTGGAAGGACCCGAACAAGGCCGTCGAGTCGATCAAGGCGGACAAGGATGCCGGCAACCCGACACGCCGCATCGGCCGCGCGTTGGAAGCGGTGGGCCAGTCGCTGTTCTTCTTCGCCGAGCAGAAGCGCGAGAAGGCAGACAAGATCAAGCTCCCCGTCTACAAGGGCGGTCCCGAGGTCAAGAAGCCCGGGAAGAACGCTTCTTCTGCCGCTTGGCGGGCCTACATGGACTCGATCAAGAAGGAGAAGGAGGGGATCACCAAGTTCATCAACACGAAGGTGAAGACGTGGATCGAGAAGAAGCGGCCGGCCATCGTCGATGCTTCGAACGAGTACAAGAAGATCGTCGATCTCCAGCCGGTGCCGCCGCCGCGTTGGGTAATCGCAGCGGGCGAGCGGGTCGGCCAGATGTGGGGCGACTTCGTGAAGGACTTCCGTGCCGCTCCGATTCCGAGCTTCATCAAGAACGACACGGAGCTCCGGCAACGCGTACTACCACTCGCTGGACGCCGCTTCGGAGCCGCAGAAGAAGGAAGCGAAGAGCGCCTTCGAGGTGTGCCTGGGCTACTCGGTGAAGTACCAGTACTTCGACCACTTCAGCCGCTGATTGCGAGAAGTGGCTCTCCAATAACTACAAGGCGCGAGTACCACATCATCGACGAGTTCCGCGGTTCGCCCACCCGGGTGAATAGCGCTCTGAAGGAACGTCCGTATCCCCTCAGGCTCGGCGGTCAACCGATGGTGACCACACCCCCACCCGCAGCGCCTCCTCCGGAGAAGAAGGACGAGGGAGACGACAAGAAGAAGTGAGCTGGGCGGCCCGCGGCGTCAGGGGACGCCCGGGCCGGTCATCGCTCCAAGGGATTTCTGGAAGAGGAGCTGAAGATGATGCGTTTCAAGAGCTATGCGGCGATGGGCCTTGCCGTCGGGCTGGTGGCGTGCGGCGGCGCGACCAAGGAGGTCAAGGCGCCGAGCCACCCCAGCGGCAAGACGGATCGGTCCGGTCACAAGGTCAGCAAGGCTGCTGCGCGGAGCTTCAACACCGCTCTCGACAGCTTCGTCTCGCATGACAAGGCGTCGGACTGGAGCGAGAGCGTCTGCAAGGACGTGGCGGAGCAGTTCCTGCACGCCAGCACGCAACAGAAGGGCGAGACGAACCGCGCCCTTCCGGAGGCGATCTACAACGCGGGTCTGGTCTACCAGCGCTGTGATGACGACGCGGACGCCAAGAAGGAGTTCCAGGCTGCGCTGGGCGTCGACAAGAAGTTCTACAGGGCCGAGGCCCAGCTGGTCCTGTACGACTACCAGAAGAACCACGACCTCGACGGAACCATCGGTCGGCTCGAGCAGACCATCCGCGCCGCGCACTTCCAGCTCGTCGGCGGTCTGGTCAGCCTGGCTGCGCTGCAGATGGAGCGCGGGAACGACACACCGAACAGCGACGGCAAGAACGATCTGGAGCGGGCCAAGCTCAACCTGCAGCGCGCGCTGGCTATCGACGACAGCTACATGCCGGCCTTCAACCAGCTGGCCATCTACTACATGGAGCTCGCCAAGGCGAAGGCGGAGAAGAAGAAGGGCAGCGGCGGTCGCAGCCGCCGACGGAGCCTGCAGGTTGCCGGCGCCCAGCAGGCTGAAGTGGACAAGCAGCAGCTCGACCTTGCCGCTCTGGTGGCTTCCCAGGCCATCCAGAAGAATCCGACCTACGCTCCCATCTACAACACCGCAGGCTTGATCCAGGTCGAGCTGAAGGACTTCAACGGCGCGGTGAAGAACTTCAAGCGCGCTCGCCAACTGGATCCGAAGTTCTTCGAAGCGGACATGAACTACGCGGCGGTCAACCTCGGTTTCCGCGGGTTCCAGGAAGCGGAGCGCGCCTATCGCGACGCGCTGAAGCTCCAGCCGAACGAGTACGAAGCGCACCTGGGCCTGGCGCTTGCCCTCCGCGGGGAGATCAACGACGCCAACTGGGACAAGAACGTGGCCGAGGCGCAGAAGGAGCTCGACAAGGCGAAGAAGCTCGAGCCCGAACCGGCCGGAGACCTACTACAACGAGGCGATCCTCACCCAGGAGTACAAGGCCAAGGGCGGTTCAGGGTGACGCAATCCCGATGCTCGAGAAGGCGGCGGACCTCTACGGTCAGTTCATCGGCAAGGCCGGGACAGGCGCTCAGTTCGCGGAAGCGGTCAAGCGCTCCAAGGACCGCGAGCAGGACATCCGCGACACGGTGAAGTTCATCAAGGAAGGCCAGGCGGCCAAGGCGGCGCAGGACAAGGCGAACGCGGCAGCCGCAACGGGCGGCTCCAACAAGAAGGCCGCTGCGCCGAAGAAGTGACGCCGGTTCCGGCTGGTACGACGGGCGGACCGCCAGCGGCCGCCCGTCGGCGTTTTGTCTCCCATCCCCGGGTCCGGTATGTCCAACCAGTCCGGACTTTTCCAGCGGCACTGCCGAGGCGGGTGCGATCCGCATCCCCGGGCAAGAAATTCGTCAGCTCGAGTGTTCCAATCGTGGAACTTCCGGGACCAGCCGCTGTCGATCTCGTGGCAAGCTCCATCGGATTAGAGTGGCTACTCCGGTCAGATCGCGGTTGACGTGCCGCGGTCGCAGAAAGTACAATCACACTGTAATAGAGCGACAATATTCCGAGGATATTGCAATGGCCTATTCGAAGATGAAGTTTGGTATCGCAGCGCTGGCAATCGGGCTCACGGCATTCGTTGCCGCTCCCTCCGCATCTGCACAGACGAAGGGTGCTGGCGCGGGCGCAGCGGCTGGTGCGGCAGGCGGCGGTGACAAGGGCGACGAGGGTTACGGATACACGTTCGACGATGATCCGTTGAACGCCGGCGGTTTCGGTCCGAACGACGCAACCATCCGGGTCCGGCCTCGCGCTGCGCGCACGACGCTCATCCGCCCGCGCACGTCGTTCGTTCCCGAGATGCTCAAGTCGGTCGAGAACATCTGACAGGCAGGAAAGTCACGAAATTCCGATCAGGGCGCAATCCCATTGTGCTCAGGGGCTAGCTCGCGCCAAAGGCGCTACGCGGGTCCGCTAGAACAGGGAATCGAGGAAAGGCAACGCATGGCAAAGGCTGTTCTCACGTTCGCGCTCTACCAGGGCGACGCCCTGCAACGGCGGGAGACCGTCACGCAGGACATCGTGAAGGTCGGCAAGGATCCGAAGAGTCATCTGAGGGTCGACGACGAGCTCGCGTCGCGCATGCACGCCGTGATCGAAGTCGCCGGTCCCGAGGACATCACGCTGATCGACCTCGGTAACGAGCCGGGCACGATGGTCAATGGCGCCCGGGTGAACAAGTGCAAGCTGCACGTGGGCGATCAAGTCCAGGTCGGCGGCACCCGCATCGTGCTCGAGAGCGCTGAAGCAGCGTCTGCCGAGGCGCAGCCTGCTCCGGAGCAGGCGGCTGCGGCCGCCGCACCGCCACCAGTTCCGGCAGCTCCCGCACCTGTGGCGGCGCCTCCGGCTCCCGCCGCTGCCGCTCCGCCGCCTGTCGCTGCCCCTCCTGCACCAGCGGCTGCGCCGCCGCCCGTTGCAGCAGCGCCGGCTGCGCCAGCGGCGAATCCGTTCGGCGGCGGTGGCTCGAATCCTTTTGCGGCCGCTGCCGCCTCGAGTCCTTTTGCGGCCGCCTCGAATCCGTTCGAGGCCGCGGCGGTCAATCCGTTCGCAGCGGGTGCGGCCATGTCCGCTGCGCAGGCGCAGGCCGAGGCGCTCAAGGTTCCCGACGATGCAGCGCCCGGCACGTACACCTACACGCTGGTGAAGAGCGGGCCGGACGTGAGCCCCGACGAGGTGGAGCTGGCGCACGTGCAGGCCGTCGAGGTGATGGTCCTCTGGGGCACGAACGTGCTGCACGTCTCGCACCTCACGCCTCCCAGGAACTTCTACGTCGGCGAGGAGCAGGGAAAGAACTTCTCCTGCGACTTCTTCATCCCGGCCGAGAAGCTGGGCACGACACGCATGCCGGTGGTGCTGGGTGACAGGACTTCGCTCAATCTGGTCATTCCCGCAGGGAGCCAAGGGCTTCATCGAGATTCCGGGCCAGGGCCGGATGACCCTCGACGAGGCGCGGCAGAAGGCGCAGCCGTGTGCCGAGGTGAGCGGAGCACAGCAGATCGCGCTGCCTGGTGGAGCCAAGGCGCGAGTCGAGCTGCAGACCTTCGTGTTCCAGGTGGCAGCCGTGAATGCCGGCAAGCCACTCAAGCACGGCGTTGGCGCCGGGCTCGAGTGGGCCATCTTCATGTACTTCGGGCTGTCGCTCCTGGCGGTCAGCGGCTTCGTCGCAGCGATGGCGTTCTTCGTGCCCCCGCTGGGTCTGACCGACGACGAGGACATCAACAAGGATCAGATGTACCTGATCCAGCAGTACCTGAAGAGCGCCGCCGAGCGTGAGCAGGAAGAGAAGGAGACCGAGCAGGTCACCGACGACAAGGCCGACAACAAGGAAGGCGGCACAGGTACGCGAGCCAAGGGCGAGGAAGGCTCGATGGGCAAGCAGACCTCGCACGCGAAGAACAAGCGCTACGCGGTCCAGGGCCCGAAGGACAATCCCGACCCGCATATCGCACGTCAGGCCGCTCTGCGTGAAGCGCAGGAATTCGGCATGATCGGCCTTCTGAACACCGGTGCGGCGGGTGACCCGAACGCGCCCACGGCGCCCTGGGGTCGCGACACGTCGCTCGGCATGGACGACATGAGCGCCCGCGGCAACATGTGGGGCGACGAGATCGGCGACGCCTTCGGCGCGGGCGGTCTCGGCCTGTCCGGCATCGGCGAAGGTGGCGGTGGTCGCGGTGAAGGTATCGGTCTCGGATCGATCGGTACTCTCGGTCACGGCGCCGGCACCGGTACGGGCCAGGGCTTCGGTTCAGGTCACGGGCGTCTGGGTGGTTCCCACAAGACGCGGGCTCCGAAGGTGCGCATGGGTGCGACCACCGTCAGCGGCCGCCTGCCGCCCGAGGTCATCCAGCGTATCGTCCGCCAGAACTACGGCCGTTTCCGCATGTGTTACGAACAGGGCCTTGCGCGGAACCCGAACCTGGAGGGGCGCGTCTCGGTGCGATTCGTTATCGGCCGCGATGGTTCGGTGTCGAACGTGGCCAACGGCGGCTCGGATATGCCGGACAGCGGTGTCGTCAACTGCGTGGTGCGGGCCTACTACGGCCTGAGCTTCCCGCAGCCCGAGGGCGGCATCGTAACGGTGGTCTATCCGATCATGTTCTCGCCGGGCTGAGCCGGTCATAGGAGAGCAGCCTGGTCTGGCGCGTGGGATCACGTATCCCGCGCGCCAGGCTCGTTTGTGTCCCCGCAAATGCGCGGGCTCCCGGCCTAGCGCCCCGTGTGGGGCGGGCCCTCTCCCGGGAGGGGCGCCGCCGGGGAAAAACCCAAGGAATCCGCCGGGCAATCTGCGACGAACCGCCTTTACTTCGGCCGCGGCGTAGAACTATGCTCGGGTGAGCTTTGGCCCCGAGCACGCGATGCCTGTCTCGCCACCCGCTCGGGTCCCGCCGTTCCAGACGGCTCGAGCTTGCGGGTTTTTGACCGATGTTTTCGCGTAGGAGTCGACTCTACGGCTGAGCGTTCCGCGGAGGGACGAACGAAAGAGAGTGAGCTCGCGATGAAATTGCGAAGTGTAACGAAGACCGCCGCAATGGCGGCGGGTGTGTTGGCCCTTCTGGTAGGTAGCGGCTGCAGCCGCGACCATATCGAGGCGATCAACCTGGCGAACCGGGGTGACAAGTCCGTAAAGGTCAATGTCGAGAACGCCATCTCGCAGTACCAGCAGGCGTTGCAGCTCGACCCGACCAATCACCGGATTCTCTGGAAGCTCGCGAAGGCGTACGAGAAGAAGGAGGACTGGGACAAGATGGCGTCCACCCTCTCCCGCGCCGTACAGGTCGCGCCGAGCTTTGCCAACTACTGGGCGAACCGCGGCTATGCGCTCGTCCGCAGGCGGAAGCGGGCAACCCCGACGCCTACGAGGAGGCGAAGCAGCCGCTGCAGAAGTGCATCGAAAAGGACCCGAACTACGCCGAGTGCTACCACTTCCTCGGCGAAGCCGATCTGTGGACGGACGACACGCAAGGCGCGCTGTCGAACTACACGAAGGCGATCGAGCACAACTCGCACGTCGCGTACTTCTACCCGCCGCTCGGCGGAGACCTACATCTCCTTGAAGTTCTACGATCAGGCAGGGAAGGTTCTCAAGGAAGGCACGCGCCTCATCCAGCCGAGCAAGGAGAACAACAACAACCTGTACGGCATGTACGTCCTGCGCTTCCAGGTGGCCCAGGCGAACGACGACAAGGCCGAGATGGTGGCCTCGATGGAGCAGGCGCAGAAGGTCGCCGGCGACACGCATCCCGGAGATCGCGTTCAACCTCGGCAGTACCTATGCCGTGATGGATCCGCCGCAGAAGGAGAAGGCGGTCCGGCTCTTGAGCTCGTTCACGAAGCGGGCATGCCGGAGCGCCAAGGCGAAGAAGTTCAAGGAACAGTGCGAGACGAGCTCGGCGCTCATCCAGAAGCTGGGCGGGAAGGTCAACTGACCTTGGGCGGCTCATCCACGAGCGAAGGCCGGATTCCGCTTGCAGGAATGCGGCCTTCTGCGCGGAGGAGCCGACGCTCGCTCGTCGAGCGATGAACAGAGTTTCCGTGGGGATTTCCCGGGTGGCCGGGACCGGAACGCCGGCGGCCGCCCTAGCAGCAGTAGTGTTGCCCGAGGGAGCATGGATCTAGAGCAGCGTCTGAACCAGCTGGAACGCCATCATGACTGGCAGGGGGCGATGGACGCCCTGGAGCAGGGTCTCCAGAGCGAACAGGATGCCTCGGTCAAGGCGGAGCTGCATCTACGTCTCGGTCGGCTGCTCCATTCACGCTTCCTGCAGGGCGTGAAGGCGCTCAAGCACTTCCAGGACGCCTTCAAGCTGAATCCCGCGCTGCTCGAGGCGCTGGCGGAGGCGCGGGGGATCTACTGGGAGCTGGGCAAGCTCAACATGGTGCAGAAGCTGCTCGAGCTGCAGCTGAAGAGCACCCAGGATCCCGAGCTCTGCCGCATCGCTGTAGCCGCGAGCTCGGCGACGTGCTCAGCGATCAGGGCGACTACGAGCGCGCCGCCGAGGCGTACGCGAAAGCGCTGCAGACCGCGAACGGCACGATGCCGGAAGATCGGCGAGCTGCTCGAGGAAGTGCAGCTCGGTCCACGATCAGTGGCAGGAGCGCGTCGGGCAGTTGCTTCGCGCCGCTCACGACGTACCGGACAGTGCGACGAAGGCATCGGCGTTCCTGCGCGCAGCGCGCATCGCGCGTCGCTACGCGCCCGAGGAGCTGGAGGGGATGCTCGCGCAGGCCTACGCAGCCGATCCCGACCAGCGTCGTTGCCGCGGCGCTGTACGAGAGTCTGCTGGTAGACGCAGAGCGCACGGACGCGATCCTGGAGGCACAGCGCCAGGTGCTCGACAACGTGAGCGATCCGCACGAGCGCGCCGACGCGGCGTTCCGCTTCGGAGCGCGCTGGGCTCTGCGTCACCAGAACCCCGAGGTCGGCTCGCAGTTGCTCGAGGAGTCGCTGAAGCTCGACCCGAGTCGGGAGTCGGCGTTTGCTTTCCTGCGCGATGCGTACGGAACGCGCGGTGGCGACTGGGACCGCGTCATCGGGCTGGCCGAGGAGCTCTCGGAGCAGGCCGGCGAGAACTCGTCGTCCGCCTATCTGCTCGCCAACGCGGGGCTGGCTCGCGTGGCGTGAGCTCGGCGACCTGATGAAGGCGAAGACGTACTTCGAGAAGCTCGGGCACCTCGCGCCGGATCACCCGGCACTCAAGGCTTTCGAGGCACAGATCGGCGCGCAGCTCACGCCGTCGCCGCCGCCCGCTGAAGCCGAGGAGAGCGCGCCCGCGGCCGACGAGAGTGCCGGAAGCGAGCCGGAGGCCGAAGCGTCCGGGTCCGAGCCCGAGCCCGAGGTCGCCGAGGCGGAGCCGCCGGCCGAAGCCGCAGCCGAGCCCGAAGGCGAAGCGCCCGCGGCGGAACCCGCCGAGGCGGAACCGAAACAGGTCGACGAGGCGCTGGTCGCAGAGCTGCGCGAGAAGCTGCAGCAGCAGGACGAAGCAAAGCGCTACCACGAGTACGTCAAGACGCTGGTGGCGCTGGCAGACGAGGTTGGCGACCCGGCCGAGAGCGTGGAGCTCTACCTCAAGGCCGCCGACCTGTACGTCAACAAGTTCGTCAACCAGGCCGAGGCCGTGAAGACCTTCGAGAAGGTGATCGAGGTCGACCCGGACAACCAGGACGCCATCGCGTACCTGCGCCAGATGTACGAGAAGCGTCGCGACTGGGAGAAGCTGATCGCGCTGAACACCAGCCAGGCCGAGCGGCTCGAGTCCGGTCCCGAGCGCACTGCGATGTTCAAGGAGATCGCGCAGCTCGCCACCGATCGCGTGAAGAAGCCGGACGTGTGCATCGGGCTGTGGGCCGTGGTGCTCGACAACGACGCGGACGATCTCGACGCGCTCGGAGCGTTGGCCCAGTTCTACGAGCGGGCTCGGGACTACGAGAAGCTCGCCGACGTCCTCGAGAAGCTGGCGGAGCTGACCTTCGACACGAAGGAGAAGGTCCAGATCCTGACCAAGCTGGGTCAGGTCACGGGCGATCGCCTCAAGGACGACGCGCGGGCCGTGGACGCGTACCGGACGTTGCTCACCCTGCAGCCGGACGACCGTCGCGCGCAGGAACAGCTGAAGAAGCGCTACGTGTCGCTCGGGCGCTGGGACGACCTCGAGGTGTTCTACGCGGACACGGGCAAGTGGGACGAGTTCATTCGCGTTCTGGAGAGCAACGAGGCGCGGACGAAGGACACCGAGCAGCGCATCGGCATGCTCATGAAGGTGGCCGAGCTGTGGATGACCCAGAAGGGCAAGCCCGACCGCTCGGCGCGCGCCTACGAGAAGATCCTCAATCTGGATGAGAACAACCTCGCGGCCGCAGAGCAGCTGATCCCGATCTACACCCAGGGCAACAACCCGAAGGGCTTGAGCGGCGCGATCGAGGTCAAGCTGGGTCACGTCGAGGACGCCGACGGAACGGCTGGAGCTTCTGCGCGAGGTCGCCGGGCTCTACGAGAGCCGCATCAACGACAAGAACAAGGCTTTCGAGCGCTTCCTGTCGGCATTCGAGATTGCGCCTGCCGACGAGCAGAGCCAGGCGGACGTCGAACGGGCTGCGCAACTGACCGGACGCTGGGACGATCTCATCGAGGCGTACAGGAACCAGGTGACGCGTGCGGACGGCGAAGGCGACGCGGTGCTCGCCAACGCGCTCCGGCTGCGCCTCGGGCGGGTGCTGGTCGACGAGGTGCAGCGTGTCGACGACGCGCTAGCGGAGTACCGCGCCGTCTACGAGAGCGAGCCCGACAATACCATCGCGCTGGAAGCCCTCGAACAAGCTGTACCGGGACACCGAGCGCTGGCGCGACCTGCTCGATGTCTACGGGAAGAAGCGCGAGCTCGTCGCGGATCCCGACGAGCGCAAGCAGATCCTCTACGAGATCGCCAAGCTGTACGAGACCCAGATCGGCGAGCCGACTTCCGCCGTGCAGACCTACCAGGCGGTGCTCGAGGACGATCCGGCCGACGCCGTGGCGCTCGAGGCGCTCGATCGCCTCTACCAGCAGACCGAGGACTGGGAGCCCTACGCCGACGTCCTGCGTCGCCGGATCGAGCTGGATGTGAACGAGGGCGAGCTCATCGACCTGAAGTTCCGTCTCGCCGGCACCCAGCAGCAGCATCTCTCCGATGCCGCGTCCGCACTCGAAAACTATCGCGAGATCCTGTTCCTCGATGCCGATCATGAAGGCGCACGCCTGGCGCTCGAGGGCATGCTGGAGACGGACGAAGCGCTGCGCGGCGAGGCAGCGTCCATCCTCGAGTCCATCTACGAAACCCGCGAGGACTGGGAGAAGCTGATCGGTGCGCTGGAGATCCTGGCGATCTCGGACGCCGAGAGCGAACGCCGCGTGTCGTTGCTGCGCAAGATTGCCGCGACTGCGGCCAGCCAGCTCGGTGACGTCGAGCGTGCGCTCGATGCGCAGGCCCGCGCGCTCAAGGAGGATCCGTCGCTGGCCGACTCGCTGCTGGAGTTGGAGCAGCTGGCCGAGCAGGCCAACGCCTGGGACAAGCTCATCACGATCTACAACGAGGTCGCTGGCGGGCTCGACGAGCCGACTCTCGCGCGCGAGTACTGGATGCGCCTCGCGGCGATCGAGGAGCGGCTGGGCAAGGTCGAGGAAGCAGCGCACAGCTACGAGAAGGTGCTCTCGCTTGACCCCGGTGACGCCGAGGCGCTGCAGGCCATGGACGCGCTGTACCGTCGCACCGAGCACTGGGACGAGCTCATCGGCGTGTTCCGTCGGCGCATCGAGCTCACGGGCGACGGCAACGAGCGCGAATCGCTCTACGCCCAGATGGCGCAGGTCTACGAGGAGCGACTGGGCAAGCCGGACGACGCGATTGCTGCCTACCGCGAGGTGCTGGCGCTCGATCCGACCAGCCAGGTGGCACTGGGAGCATTGGACGGCCTGTTCACCCGCCAGTCCATGTGGAGCGAGCTGTCGGAAAACCTCGAGACGCAGCTCGGGCTGGCCGAGACCGAGGAAGCGCAGCTTGCGTTGATGCTCCGGTTGGCGGCGCTGCGCGAGGGGAAGATGAGCGAGGTGGAGGCCGCCATCGAGGGCTACCGCCAGGTGCTCGATCGGGACCCGATCAACGAGGTGGCGCTCGGGGCGCTCGAACGCCTGGGCCAGGACGAGGCCCACGCTCTGGCTATCGCCGAGATCCTCGAACCGCTCTACCGCCAGCAGGGCGACTACCAGAAGCTCATCGGTGTCCACGAGGTCCAGGTGCGTCGCGCCGACGACACGCACCGCAAGGTCGAGCTTCTGCACCAGATCGCGGAGTTGTACGAGGACGCCGCGGGTGACGTGAACCTCGCGTTCGACACCTACGCGCGTGCGCTGGCCGTCGATCCCGGGAACGACTCCACCCAGGAGGGGCTGGACCGCTTGGCACGTGCGAGCGGCCGCTTCCCTGATCTGGCATCCGTCTTCGAGCGCCTCGCCGGCGAGCAGGAAGACCCGGAGCTCGGCAGTCAGCTCTACACCTTCGCCGCCCGTGTGTTCGAGAGCGATGTGGGCGATATCGAGCGCGCGATCGAGCTGTATCGCAAGGTCCTGAGCACGGATCCGACGAATCTGTCCGCCGCGGAATCGCTGCAGACGCTGTTCCAGTCCACCGAGCGCTACGCGGACATGTCGCTGATCCTGCAGCGCAAGGCGGAGATCCTCGAGGACATGGACGAGCAGAAGTCCGCCCTCTACCAGGCGGCAACGCTCGAGGAGGAGGTTCTCGATCGCAAGGAGAACGCCATCGGCGTCTATCTCAAGATCCTCGAGATCGACCCCGAGGACCTGCGTAGCATCGACGCCCTGATCAATCTGTATCTCGGCCTGTCGCGCTGGGAAGAGCTGCTCGGCGTGTACTCGCGCAAGGCCGACCTGGTGATCGACACCGAGGAGAAGAAGCTCATCTTCTACCAGGTGGGCGCGGTGCACGAGCGCGAGCTCAGTGACGTTTCGCGGGCCATCGACACGTACCAGCGCGTGCTCGAGCTCGACCCCGACGATCTGACTGCCCTGGGTCGGCTGGACGTGCTGTACCAGACCGCGCAGAACTGGCAGGAGCTGCTCAGCGTGCTCACGCACGAGGCAGAGCTGACCGCCGATCCGAACGAGGCAGTGAGCTACCAGTACCGGATCGCGGAGCTGTACGAGAAGCATCTCGAGGACGTGGAGCGCGCGGTCGAGCTGTACCGTGACATCCTGGGCATCGTGCCCGATCACGGGCCGACGCTCTCGGCGCTCGAGGGGATCAAGAACGGCGAGCGGGCGCCGCTCGCCGCCGCCGGCGTGCTCGAGCCCGTCTACGACGCGATGGGCGAGTGGCAGCGCCTGATCAGCGTGCTCGAGGTCGAGGTCCGGTTCGCCGACGATCCGTTCACGCAGGTCGACCTGCTGCACCGGATCGCACGCCTGTACGAGGAAAATCTCGGCGACCATGCCAACGCCTTCGAGACGTATGCGCGCGCGGTCGCCGTCGACAGCCAGAACGAGGAATCGCTGGCGTCGCTGGAACGCCTGGCCATGGTGATCGAGCGCTGGCCCGCGGTGGCCCAGCTCTACGATCAGGAGCTCGACAAGCTCGCGGAGGAGCCGGAGCGTATGGTCGAGCTCGGGCTGCGCGTCGCGCAGGTCTACGAGGTACAGCTCGAGGACGTCGACAGCGCCGTGGCGCGCTACCGGCGCGTGCTGGAGGCGGATCCCGAGAACCAGAGTGCGGTGCGGGCGTTGGATCGCTTGTTCTCGCAGGCGGAGCGCTGGAGTGATTTGGCGGATGTTCTGGCCCGTGAGGCGGAGATCGGACAGAGCCCCGACGAGATCCTCGAGTTCAAGTTCCGTCTGGGACAGGTCTACCAGCTGCGCCTGGGCGACCTGGACAAGGCCATCGATGCGTATCGCGAGGTCATCAACGCCGCCCCCGAGCACGGCGAGACGCTCATGGCCCTGGAAGGGCTGTTCGAGAGCGGCACCAAGCAGCTCGAGATCGCGGGGATCCTGGAGCCGCTCTACCAGTCGATGGCGGAGTGGGAGAAGCTGCTCCGCGTCCGTGAAGCGCAGCTGATGCACACGCAGGATCCGGACGAACGCGTCGGCATGTACTACCGCATCGCCGAGGACGCCGAGGAACGGCTGCTGGACGCCGCGCTGGCCTTCGGTGTGTACGTCCGCGCGATCAAGGAGCGGCCGCTCGACGAGCGCACCGGCGACGAGCTCGAGCGCCTTGCCGGCATGATCGACGACGGCTGGAACCAGCTGGCGAACGCCTACGCCGACGTGTTGTCCATCGAGGGCATCGAGCAGGCGACCCAGGCGGTGATCGGCAAGCGTCTCGCGCGGGTCTTCGAGGAGGAGCTCGCGGATGTGGCGAAGGCCGAGGAGACGTATCGCTACGTCCTCACCGTCGCGGCAGAGGAGCCCGACGCGTTGGCGAACCTGGATCGCATCTACAGCTCGCTGGAACAGTGGCCGGAGCTCGCCGGCGTGCTGGAAGCGAGGGCCGCGACGGCGGAAGACGAGCGCGACAAGGTCGATCTGTTCTCGCGTCTGGGACAGGTCTACGAGGAGCATGCTTGGCCAGATCGACGATGCGATCCGGGCCTACCGCAGGATCTTCGACGAGCTCGAGCCGACGAACGAGGAAGCGATTTTCGCGCTCGGCCGGATCTACGAGCAGAAAGAGAGCTGGGAGGAGCTGAACGCGGTGTACCAGCGCGAGCTGGACAACGCCGTGGGCGACGTCCAGGAAGCGGAGATCCGCGCCAAGATGGCGCATCTGGCCGCCGAGCGGCTGGATCACGTCGAGCAGGCGGTCGAGGGGTGGAAGCGTGTGCTCGACCTGCAGGGGCGAGGACCCTGAGGCGCTGTGGGCGTTGGCCGACCTGTACCAGCGTCAGGGCCAGTGGGCCGAGCTGACCGACGTGCTGGAGCGGCATTTCGATATCGCCGACAGCGACGAGGATCGGGTCAACATCCTCACGCGGCGGGCGCGTCTGTTCTCGGAACAGCTCGGCCGCGACGACGAGGCGCTGGAGACCTGGCAGCGCGTGCTGGACATCGATTTCTCCAACATCGCGGCACTGCGCGCCACCGCGCAGATCTGGCGCACCCGCCAGGACCCGCACGAGCTGGTCAGCGCGTTGCACGCGACAATCGATCGTGCGGCGGCGCTGCTCGAGCCGGAGGAGCTGACTGGCGTCTACCGCGAGCTCGGCAAGACGTACGGCGACGTGCTGGAGCAGCCGTACGACGCCGTCGGATGCCTGGCGGCACCTGCTGGATGTCGATCCCGCGGACTTCGAGGCGATGGACGAGCTGGAGAAGCTCTACCGTGCCGAGGAGCGCTGGGTGGAGGTCATCGGCGTCAAGATGCAGCGCGCCGAGGCGCTCCAGGAGCCCGAGGAGAAGATCCGCGAGCTGCTCGAGGTCACTTCGCTCTGGAAGAAGGAAGTCAACGACTACGACCAGGCGACCGCGGCCTTCGAGAAGATTCTCACCATCGATCCCACGCACCAGGACGCGTTCGATGCGCTCGAGCGGCTGCACACTGCGGCAGAGCGCTGGGAGCCGGTCGTCGAGCTGTATCTCAACCGCCTCGACACGCGCGAAGACGTGGGCGAACGCAGCGATCTGCTCCGGCGCATCGCCAAGGTGTTCGAGGAGCAGCTCGACGACAACAACCAGGCGTTCGACGCCCTGGTGAATGCCTTCAGCGAGGACTACTCGGCGACGACGAGAGCGTCGCGCTACCTCGAGCGTATGGCGCAGGCCACGGGTCGCTGGGGCGAGCTGATCAACACGGCCAACGCCTGGTTGCAGGAGCAGACCGACAGCCGTCCGAAGATCCAGCTCTGCCTGCGTCTCGGCAAGTGGTACGGCGAGGACCTCGGCCATCCCGAGTATGCGCAGCCGTACTACGCGCAGATCATGCAGATGGACCCGAACAACGTCCAGGTCCTGCGCCAGATGGCGGCGATCCATCGCATGGGCGCGCAGTGGCAGAAGATGGGCGAGACGCTCACGCGCGCGCTCGACGTTGCCGTCGCCAACGAGGACCGCAAGGCGATCCTCGTCGACCTTGGCGAGCTGCTCGACAAGCACATGAGCCAGACCGATCAGGGCATCTCGTTCTACAAGCGTGCCCTGGAGGTGGATTCACTGTTCCTGCCGGCGCTGGAAGCGCTCGAGCGGATCTACGACGAGCGCAGCAACCACAGCGAGCTGGTGGAGATCCTGGGCTCGAAGGTGCAGGCGCTGACCGACGGCGAGCAGATCGCGCCAGCACAAGCTGCGCATGGGTGGCCTGTACGAGACGGCGATCGGCGACTTCGAGCGTGCCGGCAAGGTGTACCGCGAGGTTCTCGACATCGACGGCGGCAACCTGTTCGCGCTGCGCGGCCTCGAGCGGATCGACGAGGCCCTGCAGGACTGGCCGGATCTGGTGGAGGTTCTCGAGCGGCAGCTGGATGTGGTCGAGACCGAGCGCGAGCGCGTGGACGTGCTGCTCAAGCTGGCGCACATCCAGGAGGAGCAGTTCCTCAAGCCGGATGTGGCGGCGCAGCGGCTCGAGCAGGCGCTGGAGATCGATCCCACCTCGGAGCAGGCGTACGTGGCGCTGGAGCGCTGCTACCGCCGCCTCAAGCAGTGGCTCGACCTCATCAACACCTACGAGCGGCACATCAGCGAAGCCGCCGACTATGCAGCGAAGATCGAGCTGTACGGCCAGATCGCACAGGTGTCTACAGCGACGAGGTCGGAGACATCGACCGCGCCATCGATGCCTACCAGAACATCGTCGATCTGGACGAAGCGAACATCCCGGCGCTCTGGAAGCACTCAGCAAGCTCTTCGAAAAGCAGGGCGATGCGTCGCGCGCCATCGATGCGATGACCCGCGTCGCCGATCTGACGACGGACGGCACCCAGCGCGTCGAGATGTACTACCGCATCGGCAAGTCGCTGGAGGAGAAGCTCGGCGATCGCATGCAGGCGCAGGAGCGCTTCGAGATGGCGCTCGATCTGGATCCTGCGCATCTGCCGTCGCTCGCGGCGCTCAGGACCATCGCCATCGACGAGGCGGACTGGGATCGCGCTGCGCGCTACCTGGAGCAGGAGCAGATGAACACCCAGGCGCCGCGCGCCCGCGCGAAGCTGCTGGTCGAGCTCGGCAAGCTGCGCGACGAGATGCTCAGCGAGCACGAGCTGGCCGTGCAGGCCTACGAGCTCGCGATGCAGTGCGACGAGGACTGCGAGGAAGCGGCGCTACCGCTCGTGGAGGAGTACATCCGCGACCGAACGCTGGCCCGAGGCGGAGCCGCTCGCGGAGATGCTCGTCAAGAAGAGCAAGAACCGCGAGCGCCACGAGCAGCACACGCTGTACAAGCTGCAGGGCAAGGTGCTGGCGGCGCTGGGCAAGGACGACAAGGCCCTCAAGGCCTACCAGACTGCGCATCAGCTCGATCTGACGGATCAGGAGACCATCCGCGGCATCGCCGACGTCGCCTTCCGTCTCAAGGACTGGCCGAGCGCGCTGACGAATTACCAGAAGGTGCTCACCGCGCTCGGCGAGGAGGACGTCGAGGAGCGCACCGACGTCTACTACCGGCTCGGCTGCATCAAGCGCGAGCAGGGCCAGGCCAAGCAGGCCATCAACAACTTCGAGAAGGCGCTGGCGCTGAACAGCGAGCACCGTCCCACGCTCGATGCTCTGGTCGGACATCTACACGCAGGCCAACGACTGGAAGCAGGTCGCCGCGTACAAGCGGCAGATCCTCGACAGCGTGTTCGAGGGCGAGGAGCGCTACCAGATCCTCAATGAAATCGGGGACATCTGGAGCGAGAAGGAGAAGAACGCCGCAACAAGGCGATCGAGGCACTCGAGGAGGCCCTCGAGCTCAAGCCCGAGGACCACATCCTGCTTCACAAGCTACTGCAGCTCTACCAGTCGGCCGGCGACTGGCAGAAGATGGTCGATACGCTGCAGGCAATCGCCGACATCGAAGAGAAGCCGGAGTTCAAGGCCCGCTACTTCTTCACGATGGCGCAGGTCTATCCGCGACAAGATCGAGGACATGGACCGGGCGGTCGAGCTGTTCAACGAGGCGCTGGATCTCAACCCGAGCTACCTGGAGGCGTTCGAGCGCATCAACAAGATCCTGACCCAGGAGAAGAACTGGAAGCAGCTCGAGCGTTCCTACCGGAAGATGCTCCACCGCATCGCCGGCAAGGGGAACAACGACCTCGAGCACACGCTGTGGCACCAGCTCGGTCTGGTCTATCGCGACCGCCTCGGTCAGACGGACGAGGCGATCGAGGCGTTCAAGATGGCCGCGACCGCCAAGCCGGGCGCGCTACTGGAACACCAGATCCTGGCGGAGCTGTACGAAAACACCGAGCGCTACGACGAGGCGATCACCGAACAGCGCTCGATCCTCGGGCACGACTCGCTGCACGTCGATCCGTACCGGGCCCTGTATCGTCTGTATCTGCAGAAGCACGCCTACGACGAGGCGTGGCTGGCTGGCGGCGGCCATGGCGTTCATGAAGAAGACCGACGAGGAGGAGCAGCGCTTCTTCGAGGACTACCGGCCGCAGGGGATGCTGCAGGTGAAGGGCCGGCTCTCCAACGACCTGTGGACCCGGCACCTGTTCCACCCGGACGAGAACCTCTACATCTCGAAGATCTTCGAGATGATCGCTCCGGCCGCGCTGCAGGCGAAGATCGCGCAGCTCAAGGCACAGAACAAGCTGCCGGTGCTCGACAAGCGGTTCAAGCAGGATCCGGCCAACTCGACTGTGACCTTTGCCAAGACCTTCGGCTGGGCCGCCCAGGTGCTGGGAGTTCCGTCGCCGGAGCTGTACGTCCGCAACGACGTGCCGGGTTCGGTGGTCGCGGTGCCGGCAGTCCCGCCGGCTTCCGTTGCAGGACAGACCGTTCTGACCGGGTTCCAGCCGCAGGAGCTGACGTTCATCTGCGGCAAGCACCTGGCGCAGTACCGGGGCGAGCACTACATCCGCACGCTGTTCCCCACGCAGGCAGAGCTGACCATCATGCTGTTCGCGGGCGTGATGATCGCGGCGCCCAACACGCCGATGCCGCAGGACACGGCCAAGCAGATCCGGGCGACGGCGCAGGAGCTTGCCAAGTACATGCAGCCGGTGCAGATGGAAGGCCTGCGTATGGTGGTCAAGCGCTTCATCGAAGAAGGAGCGAAGGCCAACATCAAGCGCTGGAACCAGGCGGTCGGAGCTAACGGCCTGTCGCGCCGGCCTGCTGGTCTCCGCAGACCTCGAGATCGCCAAGAAGATCATCAGTGCGGAGCCGCAGCTCCCGGGCGATCTGTCGGCCGCCGACAAGATGAAGGAGCTGCTCGTGTTCAGCGTCAGCGAGGACTACGCGCAGCTACGCAAGGCGCTCGGCATCGCCATCGGCTAGCGGCGCGTGCGCCACGCGGCGCGAGCGCACCACGCGCCCCGGCGGAGCACTCCGGCGGGGATGGGCGAGTGGGATGCGAGCGTCTACTTGCCCGGCAGATCGACAATCAGCCTGAGCCCGACGTTGAACGACAGATGCGCGCTCGCGTTGCCCGAGGTCTGCGAAGGTCGGCTGAGGTAGTGACCGGCGTCGAGCTCCATGTAGGGGCCGAAGCCGAAGTTGCTGAAGGCGTACCAGTCACCGCCGACGCGCAGCCGTAGCCATTCGAGCCCCGAATACGACAGATCGCCGCCCGGGGCGCCGGCGATCTTCGTGCTGCGGAAGCCGAGGCCGGCGCTCATCCACGGGTCGAAACGCGTGCCCTGCACCAGGTGGTAGCGGACGAACGGGCCCGCCGCGAAGCTGGTGGTCTTGCACCCGCTGCACGAGCTGCCCGCTCCTAGCGACAGCGCCTGGCCCCAGGCGCCGATGACGACGCTGCGGCTGACGCCGTAGCCGAGCTCGGCTCCGAAGCCCCAGCCCACGCCCATCAGATGCGAGGCGGCGGCATTCTGCTGCAGCTCGCCGAAGGGGACGGCCAGCCCGGCCGACCCGGCCACGCTGAAGTGCCCGCCTAGCGTGTCGACCGCAGGCGGAATCAGCGCCGGGGCGGTACCGACATCCGGCGTGTCGTCGTCATCATCGTCGTTGTCCGCTGTGTCTTCCGCCGCGGTTTCTTTGCCTTGTTCTGCGGCGGGCGCGGTCGCGTTGTCGCTGGACGCCTCGCCCTGCTCGGTGTCGGTGCCCGTCTCGCCGTGGTCGGTGTCGTTGCCCGTCTCGCCCTGCTCGGTGTCGGGAGCGCTGTTGTTGCCCGGGGCGGCGGCGGAGGTCGGGGGCGGCGGCGCAGGCTGGGCGGCAGCCGGAAGCGACGCAAGCACCGCCGAAGCGGCAAGCAGGGTGGCCTGGAAACGCATGCGCGCCTTGTTAGCACTGGCCGCCCGCGCCGGGGAGCCCCCTGGTCCCGACAGTGACCGGCCGTGCGCCCGGATCCGCGTTGGAGCGGGCGAAGCGCGCAACCGCAGGCTGCGCTGGTCGATGGAGCATGGGCGATGACACGGACGTTGGATCGGGGTGATGTGGACGTTCTGGACAACCTGGGCCCGGGTGCGCCGACACCGCCGCCGGAGGAGCAGACACTCGAGCTCCGCTGGCAGCCTGCGCGCGGCCCCTGGGCGCTCGAGATCGGAACACCCGAGGACACGCGCTCCGTGCCGCTGGTCGTCGGCGAACGACTCACTCTGGGCAGCGGGCGCGCGGCGGGAGTGCGGATACGGGATCGAGCGGTGAGCGCGCGCCACTGCGTGGTGCACGCCACGGAGCGCGGAATCGTGGTCGAGGATCTCGATTCCAGGAACGGGCTGTTTGTCGGAGCCGCGCGGGTGGGCTCCGCCGTGCTTGCGGGCGAGGGCAGCCACTTCGTGATCGGACAGACCAGCGTTGCGGTCCGCCAGGCTGAACCGGACGTCCCGCGTCGCGTCGGCGGCGCGCTACCCGGCGTGGTCGGCAGCTCGCAGGTCATGCTGCGTGTCGCAGAGGAGGTCCGTCGTTTCGCCCGCACGCCAGCCGCCGTACTGGTGCAGGGCGAGTCCGGTACCGGCAAGGACCTGGTGGCGCGCGCGCTGCACACGCTCGGGCGTCGCAGCGGCGCCTACGTGCCGCTCAACGTCGGCGCCATCGCGGAGTCGCTGGCGGACGCCGAGCTGTTCGGTCACCGGAGGGGCGCCTTCACCGGCGCGGTCGCTGCGCGGAGTGGAGCGTTCGAGCAGGCGCACCGCGGCACCCTGTTTCTGGACGAGGTGGCGGAGCTCTCGCCGGCTATCCAGGTCAAGCTGCTCAGGGTCGTGGAGGACAAGTCGGTGCGCCCCCTGGGCGCTACGAAGCCGGTGCAGGTCGACACGCGCATCGTGTCGGCCAGCTGGGAGTCGCTCGCGGATTGCGTGGAGGCCGGGCGCTTCCGCCTTGACCTGTACCAGCGGCTGGCGACCCTGGTCGTCCGGCTGCCCCCGCTCAGGCAGCGCAAGAGCGATATCCCTGCTCTCTCCGAGGCCCTGCTCTCGCGCTACCGCGACGAGGTCGGGCCGCGGCGGCTGTCGAGCGCCGCGCTGGCGAAGCTCGTCTCCTCGAACTGGCCGGGCAATGTGCGCGAGCTCGGCAGCGTGCTCTACCGGGCGGCCGTGGTCGCCGACGGGGAGCACATCGAAGCGCGGCACGTGGACGGTGCCATGCCCGAGCAGCGATCGGCGCACGCGGTCCAGATGACGCCGGGGGAGGCGCTCGAGTTGCTCGAGCGGCACAAGGGCAATGTCAGCGCGGCTGCACGCGCCGCGCGCGTGGCCCGAAGCACGTTCCGCGCGTGGGTGGAACGGGAGCGACGCAGGCGGTTGTCGGACTGACGCGCGCCGAGGCTTCGCTGGTGCGTGCGTGCGCCCGGCGCTCCGGATCCGCAACGCTCCGGGCGACCGCGATCAGAACGTGCCGACCACGCCCAGCCCGCCGACGGAGGGGGCCACGATCGGCACGAATGCGGCGCGCACGCCGCCGGCCGATGCGCCTTCCTGCGCGGGCTTCTTCTTGCTGTCGACGAAGTAGTAGACGACGGTGCCGCCCGCCGCGACGCCCGCCAGGACGAAGCCCACGACCGAGAGGGTCTTGTCCGTGTCGCCCGTGTTGACGTTGTCCTGGTACTGCTGGCAGGCCCCTGCGTACTTCTGTCCCGGGGCTGCGTAGGCGGCGTTGTTGCAGAGGCCGGCCGTCGGAATGCCGTCCGCGCTCGCGTGCGCCTTGATCTGGTTGGCAACGTCGTCGGCGGAGCCGTACGCGCTATGCGACGCGACCGCGAAGCCGATGCCTGCTCCGAGACCCACGAGCGTGATGCCGCCGCCGACCCAGGCCAGCTTGTTGTGCGCGGCCCAGTCGAGGAACGGTTGGCGCTCCCCGCCCGTGTCCATCTTGAACCCGCCTCCGGCCTGACCCGGACCGCCTGGAGGAGGCGCCCCGGTCGCTGGCCCTGTCGGTCCTGCAGGTGGCCCACCGCCCATTGGCGGCGCTGCGCCCGCGGGGGGCGGCGCCGCTCCGGCCCCGGACATCGTGGTTGGGGGCGCGCCAATCGTGATGTTGACGGTGTTGGTCACTCCGGCGGCGGCGTTGACGTTCACTGTCCCCGCCTTGCCGTTCTTGCGCGCTTCGAGCGTGTGGTTGCCTGGCTTGAGATAGATGGGACCGGCGAGCGGCGCTTTGCCCTGGGACGTGTTGTCGATGAAAACCTCGGCGCCGGACTGGCTCACCCGCAGGTTGATCTCGGCGACCTTGCTCTTGGCCGCGTCCAGGCCCTTCTGGGCGTCCGCCTTCTCCGCCGGGGACGACTCCTTCGCGTCGCGCAGGAACTTGGAGAAGTGCTTGGCTGCGTCCGCTTCGTGTCCAGAGTGCAGCTCGCTCTGCGCGAGGTTCAGGAGCACGGCGGGATGTTTCTTCAGGGCGTAGGCCTGCAGGAACGCGGCGCGTGCGTCGTCGTATTTCTTCTGGTCGTAGTACTTGACGCCCTCCTGGAAGCGTTCGCGTGCCATCTTGAGCACGGCGTCGTCCTGCGCGAAGGCCGTCGAGGGGAGCAACGGCACGGAGGCCAGACCGACGAAAGATGCGGAGAGAAGGAGGGCAAGGGAGCGGGCGCGGAGTTTCATTGAAGCCTCGTCGAGACGCTGCGAGCGGGACGGAGCGTCCCGTGCATCGCAGCTCAGCTTAGAACGGGGTTTTCCGGACTATAGATCCGGAGCCGGACTTCGGGGCAGCCTTGTGCGTCGAGGCCTTGTGCGGGGCCGCGTGCGTCGTTCGCTTCTTGGCCGGGGCGTGCGTCGCCGCCGGCCGCGCGGCGTGGTGCACAGGCGGGGCAGGCTTCGCGGTCGGGGCGGGTTCCGCGGTTTTTTCCGGCTCGGTGGTGGCCGCGGGCTCGGTGGTGGCCGCGGGCTCGGTGGTGGCCGCGGGCTCGGTGGTGGCCGCGGGCTCGGTGGTGGCCGCGGGCTCTTCGGGCTCGGTCGCCTGCGGCTTCGCGGTCGTGGCCGGCACCGACTCGCTGCGCCCAGCGCTGTCGTCGCTCTTTCCGGAGCCGATAGCCGCCTTTACCCCGACTGCCAGGAGAATCGCGGCGGCGATCCCCATGATTGCCATCACCACCTTCCGGTTCTTCTCCGGCGGTCGGTGGACGGGCTCGTCGGCGGCCAGGAGCACATCGGCCGTCGGCGCCGCGAGGGTGGGCTCCAGTTTGACGGGTTGCCCGGCCCCTGCGGCTTCCTTTTCTTCGGCGGGTTCTTTTTCCTCGGCGGGTTCTTTTTCCTCGGCGGGCTTTCCCGTGTCGGCAGTGGCCTCGGCTTGCCCGGTGTCCACGTCGACGTCGATGCCGTCGTCGCCAACCTTCTCGTCCGCGCTGGTCTTGTCGACCTCTGCCTTGCTGGCGGCGGCTTCCGGCTCCTGTTTCCCGGAGGCTGTCGGTGGCGGAGCGATGCCCATCACGGTCTTCTTGCCCGCGGGCGCGTCGGCTTTCGTCGCCGTCGCTTCGCCGGCCGGTTCCGGGGGCGGCGCCATGCCCATCATGGTCTTCTTGCCAAGGCGAGCGTCGGCTTTTTCCCCGGCAGCCTTGTCCGGAGCTGGTTCCGGTTTCTTCTCCGCCGCCGGGGGCGACGCCTCGGGCGTAGGTGCTTTTACGGCACCCATCCCGATCATGGTCTTCTTCCGGTCGGGCTTCTTGGGGGGGGTCGGTGCCGGTGGCGCTGCCGCGGCTTCCTCGGGCTCGGCGGCTTCCTCCGGTTCCTGTTCCCAGAGCGGCGTGAACTGGTCGGCGAGACGCTCAGCCTCGTCGGCCGTCACGCCGTCCGGAGTCTTCTTGCCTTGCGCAGCGCTACTTCCAGGCTGCTGATCCGGACGGTCGACCATGGGAACTCCCTAATCTTGAAGCGGAAATAGGCTAGCACCCGCTACAGCATCAGTGCAATGCGGCGGGCTACGAAGGTGGTGGCGTGCCGGAAACTGGTCGCGGGCGGCTCCGGGTGCTTGATTTCCCGGGTTCGGGCGGAAATGACGGTAGGACGGGCCAGTTCGAGAGCGCGCTGCAAAGGCGTGCCGCCAGTGTTGCGGCGCTTCGGGGCATTGCTGGCTCTGGGCGCGCTGGTGGGATGCCGTGGCCCGGCTGCCGCGCAGGGCGCGGTTCCGTCGGCGAACGCTAGCGCTGGAACCGGTCCCGCCGTCCTACCGGACCGCGCCGACGTGGTCGCGCAGGCCGACGCGCTGGCGTTGGCGGGCGCCCATCGTTCCGGCGAAAGCGGTGGGCGTCTCGTGATGGAGGCGGCACGGTTGCGGCGCCGCCTGTGGCGCCTCGAACGCCGTCCCGCGGATGGCCTGGAGGCGGTGGAGCTACTCAGGAACGCCGGGCGCTCTGCGTGGAACGGCGCCTGCGAAGCCCGGGTCGACCGGGCGGTCCTCGAAGGCGAGCTGCACAGCGACCCCGAAGAAACCTATCGCGCGGTGTATCTCGTCCGCGCCGGGACCCACGAGCCCGCATGCGAACGGCACGCCGATGCCGTGCTCGGAACGCTCGCCGCGTTCAAGCCGCTGCCCAACGTCCTGGCATCGCTCGACCGGCAGGCAGCCGAGGAGCGGGGCACCGCGCCCCGGGCGTCGGCGAGCGCTGCGACTGCCGACGGCAACGGACCGGTCGTGGTGCCGACGCTCTCCGCGTCGGCACTCCGGAAGCCGACCCGCATCACGCGCATCGAGCGCTACGGGGCGAAGGACGCTGCGCGCGTCGTCGTGTTCGTGACGCACCCGACGACGTTCGCGGTCGGCTCGATACCCCCACAGGGCCAACACCGCGGACCACGGCTCTACATCGACATCCACAACGCCAGCTACCACGGCAAGCGCGAACTCGCCGTGGGAGGCCTGGTCGGGCGCGTCCGCCTGGGCCAGCACAAGCAGGACACGCGCGTCGTGCTGGACCTGGACGCCAAGGTCTACCGCAAGGTCTTCTACCTGCCCGAGCCGTTCCGGCTGGTGGTCGACGTGTCCCGCGAGCCGCCCGCGGAGATGGGGAAACAGCATGGGCCGCGCAGCGTGCACCGCGTGGTGCTCGACCCGGGCCATGGCGGTCACGACCCCGGTGCTATCGGTCCGAGCGGCCTGCGCGAGAAAGACGTGACACTCGATATTGCGCACCGTGCTGCGCCCCTGATCGCGCGCGAGCTCGGTATCGCCACGCTCCTGACGCGCGACTCCGATGACTACGTGCCGCTCGATGAACGGACGGCGCGTGCCAACGCCTTCCAGGCCGATCTCTTCGTGTCGATCCACTGCAACGCGAGCGAGAACACCGACAGCCGCGGCGTGATGACCTTCGTCCTCGACGAGTCCCGGGACGTGTTGGCTTCGCACGTCGCTGCCCGCGAGAACTCGGCGTCACCGGCCGCCGCCGCCGAGCTGGCCAACGTGATCAGCCACGCGCTCGACGCCGGGAGCGTGGCGCGCTCGGTGCGTTTCGCAGAGCTCCTGCAACGTTCGGCCATGGCGTCGCTGTCGCCGGGCTACGGCGGGATCGCAGACCAGGGCGTGAAGCGCGCGGGCTTCTACGTCCTCGCCGGCGCACGGATGCCCGCCGTGTTGTTCGAGACGACCTTCATCTCGAATCCGACCGGCGAGGCGCACTTGAACACGGCGGACTACCGGCAGAAGGTCGCCGACGCCATCGTCAATGCGATCCGGGCCTACCGCGAAGGGCGTTGAGGCGGGCGCACCGGCGACTCAGACCGCGCGGCGCCCGACGAAACGGCCGTCCAGCAGCACGAAGCGCGTCGGGGCGTCCGGGTCCTCCGGGGCGGGAGCGGGCTCGGGATAGAGCGGATCGCCCGGCAGCGCGAGGACCGCCTGATCGCCGTCCAGCGTGAAGAAGGGGCAAACGGGCTCCAGCGGCTGCGCCCGGGCGATCGCGATCGCGGACTCGACGTCCGACGCCGGAAGCAGGATCTGCAGGGTGCGCGACGTGGGCGGCGCCAGGAAGATCTCGCCGCGTTCCCAGCGCCCCAGTACCTCGCGTGGAGTGGCCCAGAAGCTAGCGGTCGTCTCGTGGCGGTCGTGCGCCCCGTGCTGGCGACCAGGAAGCGGCAGGATGTAGAAGCGCGTGTCGTAGCGCCGCGACTCCGCTGCCGGCGTGATCCAGTGAGCGAGCGCCTCGAGGCGGCTGGTGTCGGCCTTGAGCCCGCGCTCGCGGAGCAGCCCGGCAAACGCGTGGGCCTGGGTCTCGCTGGCCGCTCTCCGTGAAAGCTCGCTCCTGAGCTCCGCGGTCTGTTCCGCGTCGAGCTCGCCGCCTTCGACGGCCAGGATCGCGGCCTCCTCAAGCAACTCGCGCAGCGCAGCCACCGCGAAGGAACGCGCCGTGGGCTCGTCCTCTGCGAACGAGCGGGCGCGCGCGGTCAGGTCGGTGGTCAGGTTCCGCCAGTGTTCGCCGCGGTCCGCGACGTCGACCTTTCCGCCTGGAAATACCACCGCACCGCCAAGGAATCCGGAGCGCGTGTGGCGCTGCACGCAGAAGACCTCCAGCCCGGCCGGCAGTCTCGCGCACCACCGCTACCGTGGCGGCGTCCTTGGGCGTTACGGGCTCGCGCTCGGGGTCGAATTGCAACATGGCCGGATGGTAGGACACCCCGGTCCGGGTGGCCCGTGGAAGGCCCGCTGGCCTGGAAAACGGCAATTTCCGGGAGGACCGGCCCATTTCCGCCCTCGCGCTCCGGGCCGGGCAGTGGTAGTGAGGCCGGCCGCCGAGACGCCGCGGCAAGGGGTCCGAGGAGAGGGCCGGGAGGCGTCAGTCAACCTTTCCGCGCACATTGACGAGCTGGAAAACGCTCCCTATGTTTTGGGGCTCCCGCCACAGAGGGGCGGGGTCTTTTCGCGAGCCAACCATGACCAAGGCACAGCTGAAGAAGTTCCGGGAGCTACTCGAGTCCAAGCGCATGGAGATCATCAGGCGCGCTCAGCAGACGCTCGACGAGGACATGGCGCTGGACTCGAACGACCTGCCGGACGAAATGGATCTCGCTTCGAGCGAATACCTGCAGTCTTTCACGTTCCGCCTGCGCGGGCGCGAGAAGGTCTTCCTGGACAAGATCCAGAAGGCGATCGACAAGATCGACCAGGGCACGTTCGGCGTGTGCGACGACTGCGGCGAGAAGATCTCGCTCAAGCGTCTCGAGGCCCGCCCCGAAACGACGCTCTGCATCCGCTGCAAGGAGGACCAGGAGCGCGTCGAGAAGGACTTCGGCTAGGACCCCCGACGCGCCCGCTTCGGTGCTTCCTCCCGCAGCGACGGGCGCGCGGCGAGGGTCTGCCTGAGGTAGAGCCCGGTGTGGCTCTCCTCGATGCCGGCCAGCTTCTCCGGGTGTTCCTTCCGCGACGACGCGACCGCCGCCCTCGCCGCCCTCGGGTCCCATGTCGATGACCCAGTCGGCGCAGGCGATGAGATCCATGTTGTGCTCGATCACCAGGATCGAGTTGCCGGCGTCGCGCAGGCCGAAGAGCGCGTGGGTGAGCAGCTCGATGTCCTGGAAGTGCAGGCCCGTCGTGGGCTCGTCGAGCACGTAGAGCGTGCTGCCCGGTCGCCTTGCGCGCGAGCTCGCTGGCGAGCTTGACGCGCTGGGCTTCGCCGCCCGATAGCGTCGTCGCCGCCTGGCCGAGCTGGATGTAGCCCGAGGCCGACCTGGCGCAATGCCGTCAGGCGCTGCCGGATACGCGGGATCGACTCGAACAGGTCGTAGCGCCTCGTCGACGGTCAGATCGAGCGCAGTCGGCGATGCTCAAGCCCGCGGTAGCGAATCTCCAGCGTCTCGCGGTTGTAGCGGCGGCCGCCGCAGGCGTCGCAGGTGACGTACACGTCCGGCAGGAAGTGCATCTCGATGCGCAGCACGCCGTCGCCCTGGCAGGCCTCGCAGCGCCCGCCCTTGACGTTGAACGAGAAGCGCCCGGGCTTGTAGCCGCGCGCGCGCGCATCCGGCAGCCCGGAATACAGCTCGCGCAGGTGCGTGAAGATGCCGGTGTAGGTTGCCGGGTTGGAGCGGGGAGTGCGGCCGATGGGCGCCTGGTCGATGCTGATCACCTTGTCGATGTGCTTCAGCCCGTCGATGCGATCGCATGGGCCTACCCAACCCGTGGCGCCGTACAGCTCCGCTCGCGCCGCGCTGAGCAACGTGTCGACGATCAGGCTGCTCTTGCCCGACCCGCTCACGCCGGTGACGGCCGTGATCAGCCCGAGCGGGATCTCGACGCGTGACGTCCTTGAGGTTGTGTGCGCGGGCGCCGACGACGCTTCAAGCTTGTGGCGCCCCGGCTTCTTGCGCGTGCTGGGGATCGGCAGATGCTTCTCGCCCGACAGGTACGGACCGGTGACCGAGTGCTCGTTGTCGATGATCTGCTGCGGCGTGCCTTCGGCGATGATGTTGCCGCCGAGCGCGCCGGCGCCCGGGGCCCATGTCGACCACGTGATCGGCCGCCATGATCGCGTCGCGGTCGTGCTCGACGACGAGCACGCTGTTGCCCTTGTCGACGAGCTTGCCGAGCGCTTCGAGCAGCCGCGCGTTGTCGCGCGCGTGCAGCCCCACGCTGGGCTCGTCGAGCACGTACAGCACGCCGACCAGCGAGGCGCCGATCTGCGTGGCGAGGCGGATGCGCTGCCCCTCGCCGCCGGACAGGGTCTGTGCGGAGCGGTCGAGCGCCAGGTAGTCGAGACCCACGTCGATGAGGAAGCCGAGCCGCTCGGTGACGGCGCGGATCAGGGGTTTGGCGATCGTCTGCATCGCGCGCTGCGAGGTCGTCGCTGTCGCGACAGCTCGAGCAGAGCGGCCTTGCAGCTTCCTGAGCGGCAGGGCGGACAGCTCGGCGATGTCGTGGCCGCCCAGCTTGACGGCAAGCGCCTCGGTTCTGCAGGCGCCGTCCGCCGCAGGCCTCGCAGGTCTGGGTCACCGCGAAGCGGCCCGAGATCCTCCGGCCCGATCGGCGCCTTCGTCAGCGTCGGATTCGTCCGGCTTCTTCGCGCTCGCCGGTCTCGAGCATCCGCTCGAGCCGGGGGACGATGCCGTCGTAGTCGCCGCGCTTCCTGCGCCGCCAGGATCGCGCCGGACCGTGCAGGACGGCGTTCCGTTGCTCTTCGGGAAGATCCTGCCACGGCGTGTCGGGGTCGACGCCGAGCGCGTCGCACCAGCTTGTCGACCTCGGTGGCCGTGGCAACGCGACCCGCGCCGTACCGAAGGCCGCGACGGCGCCCTCGCGCAGCGTGCGTGTCGGATCCGGCACGACCCGTCCAGGGTCGATCGCGGAGCGCACGCCCAGGCCGTCGCATGCGGGGCAGGCGCCGTGCGGGCTGTTGAAGGAAAACAACCGCGGCTCGAGCGGCGGCAGCGTGATGCCGTATTCCCAGCTGACCAGTCGCTCGCTCATGACGACCGGCTCGCTGCCGTCCAGTGCGTCGATGAGCACGGTGCCGTCGCCGAGCCCGAGAGCCAGCTCCACCGAGTCGGTGACACGGCCCTTGGCGCCTTCGCGGACCACGATGCGGTCGACGACCACGTCGAGGTCGTGGGGCTTGCTCTTGTCCAGGCTGATCTCGTCACCGAGATCGAACTGCTCGCCGTCGACGCGGGCGCGCACGTAGCCGTCGCGCCGCAGTCGCTCCAGCTCGGCGCGCAGCTCGCCTTTCTTCTTCCGCACGATGGGGGCGAGGATCGCCGCGCGCGCGCCATCGCCGCGATCGAAGATCGCGTCGACGATTTCCTGCACCGTGTACGCGTGCAGAACCTTCCCGGAGATCGGGCAGTGCGGAACGCCGACGCGTGCGTACAGCAGCCGGAGGTAGTCCGCGATTTCGGTGACCGTGCCGACGGTCGAACGCGGGCTCTTGCCCAGGGCCCGCTGCTCGATCGCGATCGCCGGGCTCAGCCCCTCGATGCTCTCGACGCGCGGGCTTGGGCAGCTGGTCGAGGAACTGGCGCGCGTAGGCGCACAGCGACTCGACGTAGCGGCGCTGCCCCTCGGCGTAGATGGTGTCGAAGGCGAGCGAGGACTTGCCGGAGCCGCTCGGGCCGGTGATGACCACCAGCCGGTTCCGCGGCAGGTCGCAGCTGACGTTCTTGAGGTTGTGCTGTGCCGCTCCCCGTACGACAAGGCGCTCCATGGGAGCGGGCATCTTGGCATAGTCGGCGCGCCCAGTCGTGCACCGGTCGGCGTCAGGCCGGCGCGCGGGCCGGGCAGTCCGAACTTGGCCGACGCTTCCGGAACGCGCATAACCCAGGGGTGCGCCGGCCGGAGCGTGAGGCGAGCCCGCGGCCGGGCCCCGCCCCCCCTACGAGCGCGGCAGGGAAGCGGGGGGGAGGCCCGCGTCGGCGGAAAGTGGGGATCACGGGGTGGTTCCTGGGCGGGGTGCTGCTCGGATTGTTGGCCGCGTTGATAGCGGAGCCCGGCCCGGCGGCGGAGCCAGTCGGATATGTGCGGAAGTCCGCACCCAGTCCATCGGGCACGGTCCTGGCGCGCTCGACCGCCGTCCTGCAAGGCGATCCGTCAGAGCGGGACGCGACGGCGCCTGAAGGCGCCCCGCAGTCGCTCGAGAGCCTGGCCCCCACGCCGTCGGCGCCGGATCTCCCGGCGGCCGCGTGGGATGCCGGGCCAGCCCTGGCCGAGGCCGGTCCGGGGCCGGCGCAGGCGTCCGGGAACGCCCCGTGGTCGCATCCGGATCCGGACAGCACCAGCGCGTGTCCGGCCGGGATGCTGCTCGTGCAGGGCGACTGGTGCCCGTACCTGACCGAGCGCTGCGTCGACTGGATCGACCAGAAGCGTGATCGCTGCCGCCGCTACGCGAAACCGACGGTCTGCCACGGCCGGCGCGATCTCACAAGCGCTTCTGCATCGATCGCTACGAATATCCGAACGAAAAGGGCGTGCTGCCGGCCGTGATGGTCGAGCTGGCTCGAGGCCAGGGACGCCTGCAAGGCGGAGGGCAAGCGGCTTTGCACGGAGGACGAGTGGACCTTCGCGTGCGAAGGGACCGAAGAGCTTGCCGTATCCGTACGGATACGTGCGCGAATCCGGCAAGCCTGCAACATCGACCGACCGACTGCTGACCCCGGATTTCAAGGCCTTCACCGAGGATCGGATCGTGGCGGACGAGGTATTCAGGCTCGATCAGCGCGTGCCGAGCGGCTCGATGGACCGCTGCGTGAGCCCCTTCGGTGTCCACGACATGACCGGCAACGTGGACGAATGGGTCGTCAACGAGTAACGGGCAGAGCCCCACCGCTCCGGGCTGAAAGGCGGCTATTTCGGCAAGATCCGCGCCCGTTGCCGTCCCATGACCACCGATCACAACGAGTGGTTCCGCTTCTACCAGGCCGGGTTCCGCTGCTGCAGCGCCGCGCGGCCCGCGCCGGCTGCCCGTGTTGCCCCCGGCGTGCCGGCCGCTGCGAGCCCGGTGTTGCCCTGACAGGCCGGTTCGACTACGTTTCCCGGCGTGGAGCCAGCGTTCGCCAGCACTGGGGTGGGCAGTTTCCCCCGACGCGGCGATGGTTGTGCCCCAATGCGCCAGTGGTCCTATGCTGACCTTGCGCGAGCCTGTCGGCTTGTGCAAGCAAGCTCGTCTGCCAGGGCCCATAGCTCAATCGGTCAGAGCCCCCGGCTCATAACCGGGTTGTTCCTGGTTCGAACCCAGGTGGGCCCACTCGCGCCAAGCCCCCGACACGCCGCATGCCCGGCGCCCGCATCCGCCCGGGCGTCCGGTGCTGGCCAGATAGCGCCATCCGCGGCAAGGAGCCGAGCCCCGCAGTGAACATGCAACCCCAGATAGAAGCCCTCGAAGCCCTTGCCGCAGTCGACGCGGATCTGAAGGAGCTGAACGAAGAGCTCGACCGCGAACGCGAAACCCTGGCTGGGCAAGCAGATCCCACCTCGACGAGCTGGACGAGAGCCTGTCGCGAGCTCACCAGAGCATCGAGGACATGGAGCGGATGCGTAACGAGCTCATGCAGGAAGTCCGCCAGATGAGCCTGCAGGTCGAGAAGTCGCGCGAGAAGCTTTCGCGCTGCCGCACCGAGCGCGAGGCCAACGCCGCGCAGCGCGAGGTCGAAGAGACTCCGCAAGCTCTACCGCGATCGCGAGGTCGAGATCGAGAAGCTCGTCGGACTCATCGACCAGGCCCGCGGCGACATCGAGAAAACCCAGACCGAGCACGACGAGCTCGCCGACGAGCTGGGCAAGAGCCAGAGCTCGGTGGAAAGCCATCTGGGCGAAGTCGAGCAGCGCGCCAAGGCGAAGCAGGACGAACGCAAGCAGTACGTCGCCAAGGTGAAGCCGCAGCTCTATCGTCGCTACGAGCTGGTACGCAAGCGCAAGGGGACGGCGATCGCCTACGCGAGCGACGGTACCTGCAGCGCGTGCCACATGCTGCTGCCGCCAATGCTGTTCCAGCAGCTCAGGCGCGGCGAGGATTTCGGTCAGTGTCCGAGCTGCAACCGGATCCTCTACTTCCGCGCCGATCCCCCAGCTGCCGAGAGCAGCCAGGCGGACAGCCAGTCGAGTGGGCCTTGAGGAGTCGGGAGAGCAGCGCCCGCGTGCTAGCTCTCCCCCTGGGGGGACTCGTAGATGAAGGCATGTCCTGTCTGCGGCCGCCTCTATCCGGCCGATGCCGGCTTCTGCCCGGAGGACGGCCAGCAGCTGTCGAGCGCGACGCAGGTGCCGGTCGCCAGCGACGACCAGGACGCGCGTATCGGCCAGTTGATGTGCACGCGCTACCAGGTGCGTCGCGTGGTGGCCGACGGCGGCATGGGGCGCGTCTACGAAGCGCTCGACATGTCGGAGCGTCGCAACGTGGCGCTCAAGATCCTGCATCCCGACGTCGCGACCGATCCGGTGGCCCTCGAGCGCTTCAAGCGCGAGTTCGAGGTGAGCAAGCAGCTGCCGCACGAGCACATCGTGGACGTGCTCGACTTCCAGCCGACCCACGACGGTAGCTACGCGCTGGTGATGGAGTTCCTCTACGGCGAGGAGCTCCGCGCCACGCTGAAGCGCGAATCGGTGCTGCCGCCCGAACGCGTGGTGCGGATGGTGAGCCAGGTGGCGATCGGCCTCGACGGTGCCCACTCGCGCAAGCTGGTGCACCGCGATCTGAAGCCCGACAACATCTTCCTCTGCCAGACGCGCGAGGGCGACATCGTCAAGCTGCTCGACTTCGGATCGGTGAAGGACAAGGGCGAGACGGCGAAGAAGCTGACGGTGATGGGGACGACGATCGGGTCGCCGTTCTACATGGCACCGGAGCAGGCGCAGGGCCTCGAGACGCTCGATCACCGTGCGGACGTCTGGGCGCTGGCCGCCATCGCCTACGAGTGTGTGACCGGTCAGGTGCCGTTCAAGGGCAACAACGGTCCGAGCATCCTGCTCGAGATCCTGACCAAGGAGCCGGCGCCGCCCAGCCAGGCCGGCGCGGGCCAGAAGTATCCCGTTCCACCCACGCTTGACCACGTGATGACGCATGCGCTCAAGAAGGCAGCGGCGACCCGCATCGGTTCGGTCGGCGCGCTGGCCGACGCGCTCGGCGCGGCGTACGGGCTGACGGGCAGCCACCTGGAATGGGCGCACACCACGCAGGCCGAGCTCGGTGCGGCGATCCAGGCGCGGCTGCCGGAGATGATGCAGGCCAAGCCGGCCGCGCCCACCGACGGCGTTTCGGATTCCTTCTTCGGCGAGTCGGCTGCGCTGGACGCGCTCGGCGATCCGTTCGGCACGCCCGGACCCGCGGCGGCCCAGGCGGCCTATCCGCAGCCGTACGCGGATCCGATGCAGGCCTATGCCAATCCGATGGACGGCGCGCCGGCCGGCTTGCCGAAGCGCGGCCTGGGCTGGATGGTGTTCGCGCTGGTCGGCACAGTCGCGTTGGTGCTCGGAGTCGTGATCGTGCTGATCGTCATGCACTGAGGCCGTCCCTGGTGGCGTCCCACGGCGTGTGGTATCCGTCCCGCGCATGGAAACTGCGCGCTCGATCGTCCACCCGGCGCCGCGCGGGCCGCGGGCTGCTCGTCAGTTCGTGGTGCTCGCGGTAGTCCCGCTCGTCGTCGCCGTCGGCTGCAAGAAAAAAAGCAGCCCGGACGCGACGGCCGAGCCCGCGGCGTCGGCAGCGGGCGCGTCCAGCGGCGCTGCGCTGGCGGGCAAGCCCGCCAGCGAGTTCAAGGATGCGCGCTTCCAGTTGCAGATCCAGCCGAAGGGCAGCTACAAGGCGGGGCAGGCCGGGCAGGTCCAGATCGTGCTTTCGGCGAACGCGCCGTTCCACTGCAACGACAAGTACCCCTACAAGTTCAAGCTGAAGGACTCGGAGGGCGTGAAGTACGCGGACAAGATCGTCAAGAAGGACGCCGTCCAGCTCGAGAAGCACCGGGCCACGATGACCGTCGACTTCACGCCGGAGTCCACAGGCAAGAAGACCATCGCCGGCAAGTTCCTGTTCTCGCTATGCTCGGCCGACAAGTGCCTGGTGGAGCGCCGTGACCTCTCGCTCGACGTGAACGTCGACTAGATCCGGCGGTTTCTGCCGTTTGGCCGCGGCTCCGGCTGGCGGTGCCGGTCGTCGCATACGTGATAGGCTTCCGCCATGGGTTCTAGCCGGATCCTGGACGAGCTGCGTTCGGTTGCCGAGCAGGTGCAGCGCGAGTTCGAGGACGAGCGTCGCCTATTGTCGTTCGCGGAGTACGTGGAGCTGTTTGCGTCGGACCCGATCCGGCACTCGCGCGACGCAGCCCGCTACATGCGCGACATGTTCGACCACTACGGCCGGACGGAGGTGGAGCGTCCCTGGGGCACGATGACGCGCTATGGCCTCTTCGATCTGCCGTTCTTGCCTGCGTCGGATGCGAGTCGCGAGGCGCTCGTCGGTCAGGAGGCGGTCCAGAGCGAGCTGTATCGCGTGTTGTCGAACTTCGTGCGCGAAGGGCGTCCGAACCGGGTCGTGCTCATGCACGGGCCCAACGGTTCGGCGAAGAGTACCGCTGCTTCGTGTCTGATGTACGCGCTCGAGCACTACTCCTCGCTGGACGAGGGAGCGCTCTACCGCTTCCACTGGGTCTTCCCGAACCAGGCCAAGCTCCGCGGCTCCATTGGCTTCACGGGCGGGCGGCGCCCCGGCCGGAGCGACGATGGCAGCTATGCCCACCTGCCCGACGACCAGATCGACGCGCGCCTGTTCATGGAGGTCCGCGACCACCCGCTGTTCCTGATCCCGGCGCGGGAGCGCGCAAGCCTGCTGGAGCGCCTGTACGCTGAAGCGGGCATCGAAGAGCCGCCGCCCGGCTGGATCCTGCGCGGCAGTCTGTCGCACAAGAGCCGTCAGGTGTACGAGGCCCTGCTCGTCAGCTGCGACGGTTCGCTTGCGGAGGTGCTGCGCCACGTCCAGGTCGAGCGCTACTTCATCTCGCGTCGCTACCGCGTGGGCGCGGTCACGCTCGGTCCGCAGCTGTCCGTGGATGCCGGGGAGCGGCAGCTCACCGCCGACCGGTCGCTAGGGGCGCTGCCGCCGTCGCTGCAGTCGGTCACGCTCTTCGAGGCGTTCGGCGAGCTGGTCGACGCGGCAGGCGGCATGATCGAATTCTCCGACCTGCTCAAGCGGCCGCTGGACGCTTTCAAGTACCTGCAGATAACCGCGGAGACAGGCGAGGTCGCGCTGCGTTCGCAGAACGTGCAGGTCAACTGCGTGATGCTGGCCAGTGGCAACGAGGTGCACCTCGCGGCTTTCCACGAGCACCCGGAGTTCGAGAGCTTCCGCGGTCGGTTGGAGCTGGTGCGTTCTCCGTACCTCCTGAGCTGGGTCGACGAGCAGAAGATCTACGACGCACAGATCGCTCCGCAGGTCCGACGCCACGTGGCGCCCCACGCGACCGAGGTCGCCGCCATGTTCGCGGTGCTTACGCGGATGCGCCGGCCCAAGGAGGACGGATACGGCAAGCCGTTGCGCTCGGTCGTCAGCGAGCTGACGGCCTTCGAGAAGCTGGATCTCTACGCGCGCGGCGTCGCTCCGCGACGCCTCGACGACGACTCCGCCAAGCTGCTGCGGGCGGCGATCCCCGGGATCTACACCGAGAGCGAGTCCTACCCGATCTACGAAGGCAGCACGGGCGCAAGTCCGCGCGAGATGCGCACGGTGCTGCTCGATGCCGCCCAGAATCCGCTCTACGCCTGCCTGTCGCCGTTCGCGGTGCTCGAGGAGCTCGACAAGCTCTGCGAGCGGATCGGCGAGTACGCCTGGCTGACGGAAGAGCGTCTGCCAGGCGGCTATCACGACCACTCGCTGTTCCGCCAGCTGTTGCGGGAGCGCCTTCTGGACCTGCTCGAGGACGAGTTCAGAGCGGCAAGCGGACTGGTCGACGAGACCCGCTACAACGAGCTCTTCGATCGCTACGTCAATCACGTCAGCTACTGGATCAAGGGCGAGAAGCTGCTCAACCCGCTCACCGGGCAGTACGAGGAAGCGAGCGAGCAGCTCATGGAAGAGGTCGAAGCGCTGTTGGGGGTGCCCGACAGGCCCGAGCAGCTCCGCCATTCGCTGATCAACCGCGTGGCCGCGTGGGCTATCGACCATCCCGGCGAGCCGCTCGACAACTCGCGCGTATTCGCACCCCAGCTTGAGCGCATCCGTGCCGCCGTGTTCGCCGACCGCCAGGTCGTGGTGGCACGGCTTTGTCGCGACGTCGTGGTGTTGCTGCGCGAGGAAGCAGCGGGCCTGGACGATCAACAACGCAAGGCCGCCCGCGATGTCGTGGACGAGCTGCGACGCCGTTTCGGATACGAGGAGGCGTCGGTGAACGACGCCGCCGTGGCGCTTGTGCGCGAGCGTTTCGCCGAGCTCCTGGGCTGAGTCCGGGCCGCGATATCGACCATGGGAGGTCGCCGCGTGGAATCCGGATCGGATCGCGTGGAGGGCGCTCCGGCGCGTTCGCGCACACTCGGTTTCTGGTCGCTGCTCGCCCTGGGCGTGAACGGCATCGTCGGCGTCGGCATCTTCTTCGTGCCCGCGCAGGTTGCGGCGCGTGTGCCCGGCATGGGCGGCGTCGGCGTGTACGCGCTCACCGCAGCGGCCCTGGCGCCTGTTGCGTGGGCCTACGCCACTCTCGGAGGCCACTTCGACGAGGATGGCGGTCCCTACGTGTGGGCGCGAGCGGCGTTCGGAGCGCGGTTCGGGTTCGCGGTCGGGTGGGTGGCGTACGTGTCGGCCTTGTTCAGCACCTCGGCGGTGATGGCCGGGCTCGCCGAGCATGCGGCGCCATCGCTCGGTCTCTCGGGGCCGCTCGCGGAGCGTGGATTCATCGTGGTGTGCACGTTGCTGCTCGGCTCGGTCGTGGCCAGCGGGCTCAAGCCGAGCGCGATCGCCTGGAACGCGGTGACCGTGCTGAAGCTTCTGCCTCTGCTCGGCCTGGCTGCGCTGGCGCTGGCCGCCGCGGCGCCGATCGCTCCCCAGGCGCATACCGGCGGCGGCGTCGGTGGCGTGCTGCGGGCCGCGCTTGTGGTCGTGTTTGCGATGCAGGGTTTCGAGATCGTGCCGGTCCCCGCTGGCAACGCGCGCGCCTCCCGTCGCGCCATCCCGCTGGCCACGCTGGGCTCGCTGGCGGGTGCGACCGTGCTGTACCTGATCCTGCAGTGGGCCTGTGTGCGGGCCGTGCCCGGGCTGTCGCACAGCGGCCGGCCGCTCGTCGACGCGGCGGCGGTGTACGGCGGCCGGTCCGCCGAGTGGCTGGTCGCCGCGGGAACCAACATCTCCGCGCTCGGGATCGCCTTCGGGATGTTCGCGATGTCTCCCCGGTATCTGTCCACGCTGGGCCGCCCCGACGGGCTCGGCGAATGGATCGGCAGGGAGAGCGAGCGCCACGTGCCCCAGCGCGCGCTGTGGATCACGCTGGCTGTGGTGCTTGTCCTGGCGACGAGCGGCAAGCTCGGCGAGCTGTTCGTGCTTTCCAGCGTCTCGGTGCTGGCGCAGTACGCGGTCAGCGTCGCCGCTCTGGCCGTGCTCGCTGTCAAGCGCAAGAACGGCCTCGGGCTGCGCCACCTGTGGCCCGCCCCGCTGGCGCTCGGTGCGATCCTGCTGCTCGGACAGGCCGCCAAGGCGGTGGAGCTCCTGGTGTTCGCCGGCGTGCTCGCGGCCGGCGGTCTGGTCGTGCTGCTCCGCCGCTTCCTGGCTCGTCGCGTCACGCGCTAGCGCGTCAGCGCGCGCCGCGCCGCGCCCGGTCGCCGGGGAGCGGCTTGGCGGTCTTCAATCGTGCGCCGGGTGATGCCTCTGGGGGCCCCTTGATCACGCCGAGCTGCCACAAGACGAAGCTGTACAGATCCGCGTACTCATCGGCCACCTTGCTGATGGGCTTGCCGGCGCCGTGTCCCGCCTTCGTCTCGGTGCGCAGCAGAACCGGATTGTCCGAGCTGGTCGCGTACTGCAGTGCGGCAGCCATCTTGCGGGCGTGCATCGGCGCGACCCGGGTATCGCTGCTCGCCGTCGTCAGGAGCACAGCCGGGTAGGGCGTGTTCTTCACCACATGGTGGTACGGCGAGTAGGCGTAGAGCCACTTGAACGCCTTCTTGTCCTCCGGGGACCCGTACTCGGGCACCCAGAGCTTGGCGATCAGGAAGCGGTCGTATCGCAGCATGTCCGTCAGCGGCACGCTCGCCACGGCAGCGCGGAACAGCCGCGGATGCTGCGTGATGCTCGCGGTTACCAGCAGGCCGCCGTTGGACGCGACCATAGATCGCCAGGTGTTTCCGGTCGGTGACCTGTCGGGCGATCAGGTCCTTGGCGACGGCGGCAAAATCGTCGAACACGTTCTGCTTGTGCTCGAGTTGCCCGGCGCGGTGCCAGTCCTCGCCGAACTCGCCGCCGCCGCGCAGGTTGGCCTGGACGTACACGCCGCCGTGATCGAGCAACACGTAGGTGGTGCGCGAGAACCGCGGTTCCAGGCTCACGTTGAATCCGCCGTAGCCGTACAGAAGCGTCGGCGCGTGACCGCTCCCGAGCTCGACGTTCTTCCTGCTCACGACCAGGTAGGGGATCTCGGTGCCGTCCTTCGAGCGCGCACGATGCTGCGTCACGACGAAGTCCTTCGGCTTGATGGGAGCGTGCACCCGCTGCCAGACGCGCGTCCTTCCGCTGTCGAGCGTGATGCGTCGGATCACGGGCGGGGTGGCGAAGGACTCGAAATTGTAGAATGCCTGCTCTCCGTCGTGGACCCCCGTGAAGCCGTCGCTGCTGCCGAGCGTCGGCAGCGGCACCTTGCCGAGGCTCCTGCCTTTCGAGTCGAAGCGCTCGAGCCTTGATACTGCGGCGTCGAGGTAGCCGACGAGGATCTGGCCTCCGATCACGTCGAAGCTGTCGAGCACGTCTTTCGGGTGCTGCGGCAGCACCGCCCGCCAGTTTTTCCGCGCGGGACGGCGTGGGTCGACTTCGTAGAGTGCGTAGCGCGGCGCGCCCTCGTTGGTCCGGATGTAGAGCTTGTCGTCGAGCGCCAGCGGGTCGTAGATGTGCGATTTCTTCTGCGTGATCTCCTTGAAGGCGAGCTTGTGCGCGCGGGTGTCCGCGATGAACAGCTCGCTCCGGCTCCAGCCTTCGGCCACACGCACGATCAGCCAGCGGCCGTCCGGGGAGATCACACAGGCCGGGAATTCGGTCATCGGGCGTCCCTGGCCGAACACCACAGGATCCTTGTCCGGGTCGCGCCCGAGCACGTGTTCGTAGATCCTGCGGTGGTACTTTTCCTCGCCCGCGGGCACGCTGCCCTTGGCGGGGAAGCGCGAGTAGAAGAACCGCTTGTTGTCGGGCATCCAGCACACCGATGCGTAGCGGGCGCGCGTGATCACGTCCGGCAGATCCTTGCCGGTGTCCACGTTCCGGATGTGAAGCACGCTGTTCTCGCTGCCGTTTGCGCTGATCCCGTATGCGAGCAGGGAGCCGTCGTGCGACGGGTAGTACCAGTCGAGCGCCACCGTGCCCTGGGCGTTCATCCGGTTGGGGTCGACGAGCGCACGGTCCTTGCCTTCGACGCTGTCGCGCACGTAGAGCACCGGTTGGTTCTGCTTGCCGCTGCGTCGGGTGTAGAACAGCCTGAGCTTGCCGCTCTTGTCGCGCTTCACGGTGGGCAGGGAAATCTGTTCGATGGCGAGCAGCTTCTCGAGCTGGCGTCGGATCGCCGCGCGCGCTGGTACGCGCGACAGCGTGCTCTGGGTGAGTCGGTTCTCGGCGTGGATCCACTTCTTGACGGCGGGACTCTTGCCGTTCTCGAGCCAACGGTAGGCGTCGGCCACCTTGACGCCGAAGAGGTGGTCCACGACCTTGTCGCGCCGGGTGCGGACGGGCAGACGGCTCATGGAAGTCTCCTGAACGATGATCGGCGCCGCGCTGGCTGGTGCGCCGGGCTGGGGCGGGTGCTCGGGTGGCAGTGCACGAGAGTCGCAGCTCGACGAGGCACAGAGGACGAGCAGCGCGGCCGGAAGGTGGCGGAGGGCAGACGCCATGAACGCCGAGCGTAGTCCCGTCGCCGCGCTTTTGCAGCCCTGGAGCGGCGACTGTAGGTTGGAGGGTCGTCTTCGACGGGACATGATGCGGATTGTGAACCGCTCCATCGCGGGCTCGAGCTTGTTGCTGCTGGCGGCGGCGTGCGCCGGTGGGCCCCCGCCCAGGCGGCCCGCTCCCGTTTCGTCCTCACGCGCAGCAGCGCACGCGGTGCCGTCGCGAGAGGCGCCGGCGGGCAGCGCGGCCCCCGCGCGGGTGACAGCCCGGTCGCCGGTACCCGCTCTGTCGGCGCCGCTACCCTTCCTCAAGGGGGAAACGCACGTCCACACGGCGCGTTCCTACGATGCTCACACGCCACCGCGGGACGTGCTCGCGTTCTATGCGGCGCACGGCTACGACTTCGTAGCGCTGACCGATCACAATCGCATCACCGTGGTCGATCCTCCGGACGGGCTCCTGTTGATCCCCGGAGTCGAATTCACGCAAAACTCGAAGGACTGTGTCCCGCCTCCGGCGCCGGGCTACCGGTGTCTGTTCCACACCACCGGGCTGTTCGTCGACCCGGCACGGGACAGGTTCCAGGGTGGGCTCATCCGCATGCCGTTCCAGCGCGGGCGCATGGACGCCTATCGATGGGAGATCCAGCACGCCCGCGCTCTCGGCGGAGTCGCGGTGCTCGATCACCCGCTATTCCACTTCGCCGCCAACGCGTCGATGATCGCCCGGCTGGCGCGCGAGGGGCTGAAGCTGGTCGAGCTGTTCAATGCCAGCCTGGACGGGCAGTTCCCCGGTGGGAGGCGCGCCGCCGAGGACCGCGCCGAGCGCCTGTGGAACGACATCCTGGATCGCGGGGTCCTCGTCTACGGCATGGCCACCGACGACGCGCACCACTTCGCGGACGCTGCCGACAGGCGGCGCCACGGGCGCTACGCCTACGTCGGAAACCGTGCGTGGGTCATGGTGCGCGCCGAAAAGCACCCCGACGCGATCCGGCGAGCGTTGCTCGCCGGACACTTCTACGACTCCACCGGCGTGACGCTGCGGAGCCTCGAGCGCGACGCCAGGGGCTTCCACCTGGTGGTCGAGCCCCGGCCCGGCGAGCACTACGCCATCCACTTCGTCGGGCGGCACGGCAAGCTGCTTTCCCGCGTCGACGGACCCGAGGCGAGCTACCAGATCCGCGGGGATGAAGGCTGGGTTCGCGCGGTCGTGGAGTCCAGTTCCGGGCAGCGGGCCTGGATCCAACCGGTGATGTTGGGGACGAGGGCTCGAGGCAGCGGGGGCGGGGCAGGGGACTAGTCCAGGCCCAGCCGGCTGTCGTTTTCTGGGCCCGATGGGCCGATTTTGGCATGCAGGGAGCATGGCGACGAGAGCTGACGCCACGCGAAGAGGCGTGCACACAGGCAGTGTCCTGGCGGTCCTGCTGGCCGCGTGTCTGCCCGCTTGCAGCCAGAACAACCTGGATTTCTTCAAGGAGAAGCCCCCGGCGGCTTCGAAGATCAAACCCGAGAACGGCGGGGTCAGCGTCCAGAGCGACGCCTGGGCCGACGTGCCGGTGCCCGCCGCGGATGGTCCCAAGCTGTACCCGCTCGCGATGGTGACGCCCATCTACCCCAAGCCCGACAAGAAGAGCGACGCCATCGGCTATCTGCGCGTCGGCGCGAAGGTGGCCCGTTCGCGGAAGCCGGTCAGCCGACAGGATTGTCCGGAAGGCTGGTACGCGATCCGGCCGGTCGGCTTCGTCTGCGTGGGTCCGGACGCGACCATCAAGGCCGACAACCCCATCGTCAAGGCCGTCCACGTCGAGCCGAAGCGGGCCGACCCGATGCCGTACAAGTACGCTTTCCTGCGGGCGATCGCGCCGAACTACCTGCGCATCCCGACGAAGGCCGAGCAGTTCCAGTACGAGATGCGCCTGGCGCGGCACCTGAGGAGCTACAAGCACCTGCACGAACGCTGGGACAAGCTCGACGTTGGCGCCAACGACGTGCCGCTCGACAAGAACGGCGTGGCCATCGGCGGCATCCCGGATCACGCCAAGCCCATGGACATCAGCGTCCGCTACGGCGGGGATGACAACGATGCCGTGCCCTGGTGGCTCTCGGGCGAACGCCGCATTCCGAACCTCTCGTCGTTCCGCGCGCCTGCCTACGCCGTCATCGCCGGTCGCATCCGGCGGCACGCCGGCGTCGCGTTGATCGGCACGTTCGTTGCCGGGCCCGCGGCCCAGAACCGTCGCTTCGCGATCAGTACCGACGCGCGGCTGCTGCCGGCGGACAAGCTCAAGGCCACGTCGGGCTCGCCATTCCACGGCCACGACATCCACGATGTCGGCCTGCCGGTGGCCTTCGCGCGGCACGCGAGCAGCCACTTCTGGACGCTGGACGGCGACGAGCTCGTGCGCGGCGATCGGCTGAAGTTCCGCCAGTTCGTTGCTCTGAACGGCACCGTGAAGTTCATCCGCGGCATTCGCATGGTCCAGGCGAGAAACGGCCTCTGGCTCAGGAGCAAGGATCTGAAAACCGCCGCCAAGCCGAGCTCGCTGCCCAGCTGGGCGAAGCGCGGCGAGAAGTGGATCGACATCTCGATCGTGAGCCAGACGATGGTGCTGTGGGAAGGCGACAAGCCCGTCTACGCGACGCTGGTCTCGACCGGTCGTGGCGGGCTGGGCGAGCCCGGCAAGACGCTCAGCACGCCCCGCGGTACCTTCCGCATCTACCAGAAGCACGTCACCACTACGATGGATTCCAATGTGGCGGACCACGAGTTCGAGCTCCGCGACGTGCCGTGGGTGGAGTACTTCAAGGGCGGCTACGCCATCCATGCTGCCTATTGGCACGACGGGTTCGGGCGCGTGCGCTCCCATGGCTGCGTCAACGTCGCGCCCATCGATGCCCGCTACACGTTCATGTGGACCACGCCGTCCGTGCCGAAGCACTGGCAGGCCGCCTACGCCAGCGACGCGCTGGAGCAGGGCACGATCGTCAATATCCACCCGTAGCCGCTCAGGGCTTGCCGGGGCGCGCGATCTCGACAGTCACGTTGACCTTGTCCGGCGCGCCGTCCGCCAGCCGCGCGTCACGGGGCAGGATCAAGCCGCGACTGAAATCGGTCGTCCTATCGACGTTTCCTAGATCAAGGGGCTCGGTCGTGATGCTGGTGACGCGGCCGCGGTCGGAGCGCTTGAGCAGGACCTTCACGTGCGATGGTTCGACCTTCAGGCCTCGAAACGAGACGCCGTGCGGCAGGTGTCCGGTGGTCTTCGGCAGGACGCGCAGCGACACCACGGTCAGGTGCTGGGCGACCACCGTCACCTGTGACGGCTCGATGCGGTGCACGTCGAGATCCGCCGGATGCGTCAGGTCGCTGTCGGTCAGCGCGATGCGTTGCGCGCCGGCGTGGATGTTCCCGACATCGAGCGCGATCGTGAGCTTCGACGGACGCATCACGTCGAAGGCGCGGCTGGAGCCGGAGAGCGTGACCCGCGCGCCGAGCGGTCGCGGTTCGTCGAGCAGCCAGCCTGCCGGCACGTTGCGATAGGCGATCGGCACGTTGAACGTCCGGGCGACGGTCTCGCCCTGGTAGCCGAAGACGAGCATCCACGCGACGACGGCCACGACGACGGAAAGAAGCTTGAGGCCGAGCTGGCGGGTGAAAAGGCGCCGCCCGAGCGACACGTGCTTCTCCGGCGCGATGCCCTCGAGGAACCCGGTCAGGCGGCGGCGCAGCTCCGCGGCCGAGCCGACCACTTCGAGCCGGGCCTGGTGCGCGATGCTGATCGTCCCGCGTTCTTCGCTGACCACCACGATCATGGCGTCGGAAACCTCGGACATGCCGAGCGCGGCCGTGTGGCGCGTACCGGGTGGAGCGTTGTCGTCAAGGGCGCTCGACAACGGCAGGTGGACGCCGAACTTGCGGACCAGCCCGCCGTCGATCACGACCGCGCCGTCGTGTCCGAGCGAGCCCGTGTCGAAGATGCTGTACAGGAGCGGCTCGCTGATCTGCCCTTCCAGCGCGAAACCGCCGCTCAGGTGACGCTCGAGCGGTTCGCTGCCCTTGAACACGATCAGCGCGCCGATCCGTCGGGTGGAGAGGTTCGAGACCACCTCCACGACGGTGTCGATGACCGTCCTGGATTCGGTGGCGCGCGCCGTCCTCGGGCTGCGCAACCGTCCGCGCATGGCAATGTGCTCGAAGGCGCGCCGGATGTCCTCCTGGAAGATGACGACCAGCGCCACGGCCGCGACGGTAACGCCCGCCTGCAGCACGAACAGCGTCAGGTACATCTTGAGGATCCGCGCGGCGAAGTAGAGCGCCACCAGCGCTGCCAGGCCCGCAACGACGAAGCGGGAACGCGCCTTCTGGAACCACGTGACCAGCGTGTAGACGAAGACCGACACCACGGCCACGTCCAGCACGTCGGCAACGCGCAGGCTCGTCCACAGTTCCTCGAAGAAGCGGGCCGTCGAATCCATCTGTGCTCGCCCGACCGCGAATCTGCGACAGATCGCGCGGGACGGCTAGTCGGGCCTCAATGGATGGCGAAGCTCTTCGCGACGGTGACCGGGCTGCCGGAAAATGGCGGGACTTTCGCGCCGCGGAAGAGCCGGGCGACGCAGCCGCCCACGGCGGTGCCTGCGAAGTCGCCGGTGACGACCGCATTGGTCGCCCGCCCGCTGGGCATGAAGGTCACGGTCACCCGTCCTGTTCCAGGCGAGGTATCGGGCTGCTTGCACGACGCGGCCGAGCCGGCCGCGCCCGCCAGGGCACTGGCTGCAGCGCCCTGGTTGAAAGGCGGGGCAGCGGGCGTGCTGCTGGCGGCAGGCGCGGCGCTGGCGCTCGGAGCGGGTTTGGCGGACGCGCGGGCCGCGGCGGTCGGCGCACCGGCCGGGCTGTTCCCGGTCGCGGGCGCCCTGGTCGAGTCGGGAAAGGTCCCGGACGGTCTGGCGGCGGGTGCGGTTGCGGCCGCCGCCGCACCCGCGGACGCGCTCCCGGTGGGTGCGGCGCTTTCGGCGGGTGCAGCGCTTTCAGCGGGTGCAGCGCTTTCAGCGGGTGCGGCCGGCGCAGCTGTCGGTGCGGGTGCGGCTGCACCCGGGAAGAGCGCGCTCCAGAGCTGTGGCGGATAGCGGAAGTGATAGCTGGCAAAGGCGCCGGCTCCGAGCAGCAGCACGACGAGCACGAACCAGAGCGCTCCCGAGCCGCCCTTCGAAGGTTCTTCGACCTCTTCTGCCGGAGCGGGCAGTGGCGCCGCGGCCTGCGGCGCGCTCGGCGGCGGCGCGGCCTGCAGCAGCGGTGCGCTGAAGTCCGGCGCCGTCAGAGCGCTCGCCTGTTCGTCTAGAGCGGGTCGCTGTGGAGGCAGGCCGAACAGATCTTCCGAGGACGGGGCGGGCTCGTGCGGAGCGTTCTCGTTCATCAGCGCGTCGAGGGAGAACAGGACCGAGCTCTCGTTCCGCGCTCCAGTCGGTTTGCCGTCGATCGAGGAGGCACTGGGCATGGGAGCGCGCGCCGGCGCTTCGCCGTCGGCCGTCGGCGCGGGGCCTGTCGGCCCGGGGGCGGCGCGCGGCTCCAGGGGCGCGCCCGCAGCGGGGCGCGGCGCCGCCTTGTGGCCCAGCAATCCGCCTTCCGCCGAGAACATGGGCGACGGCGCGCTCACCGTCACGTCGTCGTTGGGGCTGCCTGCGGCATAGTCCGAAAACGCGGACCGCATCACGGTCACGTCTTCGGACCCGATGTCGTCGGGCTCGCCGCCGTCGTCGGAGTACGCGCTCTGGCCCGCCATCGGTGCCGGCGGCGGCTCGGTGGGGAGCGAGTGCCGCGCGGCTTCACGTGCCTCTGCAGCGCGCAGCAGCTCGGCCGCTTGCGGCGCAGCCATGCTCACGGTGACGTCGTCGAAACCGACGTCGTCGATATCGACTCCAGGCGCGACCGGGGGCTCGTTCCAGCTGCCGGGCTCGTGCCAGACGCCGTCGGCCTTCGCGCCGTGGAGTGGAGAGTCTGCCACGACCGTGGCTTGATCCGCGCTCTCGCTGCCCGGATACATTCCGCGCGCTTCCAGCTCGCGGGCAATCTTCGGGATCTCGAACGGCGTGGCCCAATCGTCCATGCCGTCCTTCCAGATGAACGTGTCCTCGTCGATCGTGCCCGAACTGTAGAGGGCCACTACCTCATCGGTGTCCATCTCCTCGTGCTGCTCGTCCGTGACCGCAACCGTCCACTCGGGCTCCCGACCCGAGACGGGAGCTGGCTCCGGGACGGACGCTGGCGCGGGCGCGGGATCGGGCCGTGGCACGCCGACGCCGGCAGCGGGCGCCGGCTTCGCGCTCCGGTCTGCGAAGTTCGTGCTGCCCGGTGCAGCTTCGATGCCGCCGATGATGGTGCGCTTGGCGGCGCTGCGCTGGGCGCGAGGCTTCAATCCCGCCGGCGCGATCCCGCTACCGATGGCTGCGTCTGGCTTCGTCGCGCTCCCGGTGGGTGCTCGGGCAGCCGCGGGTGCGGGACCCGCCGGTGACGCAGCCGTCGGTGGCGCAGGGGCGGCGCCGATCGCCGGCAGCGGGACGCCCAGCATCGTCTGCTTGGCGGAAGAGCGCGCGGCGCGTGTGCCGACTGCCGGTTTCTTCTGCTCCGGGGGCGCTGCGGCAGGCTGGGTGGCAGCGGGTTTCGCCACGGAAGGGGTGACCTTCGCCGAGGCGGTCGCCGGTGACGGTTTCGCAGCGGTTGAAGGCGTCGTCGAGCTGGCTGCTGGCGTCTTCGGAGCCGGCGTTGGTGTCGCCTCCGCAGGGGGCGGCGCCTTCGGAGCCGGCGTTGGTGTCGCCTTCGCAGGCCGCGGCGCCGCCGCTGGCGTGCCGGCCTTGGACGGAGCTGCAGCGGGCTTGGCTGCTGCGGTTCCGGTCGCCAGATGCGTGCCGTCCACGAGGATGGCTGCCCCGCAGTGCTTGCACTTGATCCGGGCCTTCTTCCCACGGACCTTCTGATCCGGGATGGCGTATTTCGCGGGGCAGTTGCCGCAGGAGACGTTCATGTTCTTGTGCAGTCGACCCGCGGGCCGGCAGCGCGTCGCACCGCTCGCGGGTGTCGAGCCATTATCGCTCGGGAACGCTGGATTTCATTGCATTTTCGTGCCGAGCGCAAGAGGTGAAGCGGAACCCCCGCAGCTCCCCGCAACAAACCCTGTCGTAGCGTAACGTTGTACTCTGGTCTTCCCGCTTCTCCAGCGACGGATTGGCGTCGCGTTGCGGTACGCTCGTCGCCCATGCGGCGCGTGCATCTGCGAGTCGAGGCCCCCCCTTTCGCGGAGCCGCGAGTGTCCGGGCTGGTGGCAGATGGGTAGTCGGGACAGCTCGTCCCGGACGGGGAGCATCAGCGGCTGGGAGCGAGCAGCCAGGTGGTTCCGGCAGCGATACCTGTCGGTCGATCCGCGCTGGCTCGGCGTGTTCCGGATCCTGCTCGGCACGCTCCTGATTGTCGACCTGCTGCGCCGTTGGCTCGACATCCGCGCGTTCTACACGAACGACGGCATCCTGCCGAACCACTACTCGCTGTACCGCCCCATGGGCGCGTACCTGTTCTCGCTCTACCACGCATTTTCAACGTTCGGCGAGGTGAACGTCGCGTTCGCGTTGACGCTCGTCATCTACGTCCTGTTCGCCGCCGGCTACCGCACGAAGCTCTTCCACATCCTGTCGGCGCTCTGCATCACGAGCCTCAACTCGCGGAATCTCTTCGTGCAGAACGGCGGCACGGTCGTGGTCAACATCATCACGATCTGGACGCTGTTTCTGCCGCTGGGGCGTCGCATCTCGGTGGATGCGGTGCTCCGCTCGCTCCGTGAGCATCCCGAGCACAATGCCGCCGGGCTCAACGATCGGAGCTACCGCGACGCGACCCGTTTCGTGTCGCTGGTGGTGCTGGCGCTGATCCTGCAGTGGAGCTGTATCTACTTCTTCAACACGGTCCACAAGACCGGGCACGGTTGGAAGAACGGGAGTGCGATCTACTGGTTCTGGCAGCAGGATCGCATCGTTACCTGGTTTTCCATCTGGGCGCGCAACCACGTGCCGATGTCGGTCGTCCACGCGATGACGCACGGCACCCTGGTCGTCGAGGGGACGCTCGCATTCATCCTGCTGGTGCCGTTCTTCCAGAAGTGGACGCGCCGCATCGCGCTCTTGCTCGCGCTCATGCTGCATGGGGGCATCGCGTTGAGCGCGCGGCTCGGGCCGTTCTCGTACGTGATGGTGTCGTTTTTCGTCCTGCTCCTCGGAAACGACGACTGGAAGCTTGTCGGTCGCTGGTTCGGGCGCCCGCAGCGCGCGCGAACCGTCATCTACGATGCCGACTGTGGGATCTGCCTGCAGGTGTGCCGGATCCTCGCGCGCTTCGACCCCTTCGCTCGTCTGCACTTCGTCGAGAACAGCGACGCGGAGCAGATACCGGACAGCGTGGACGCGGCGCTCCTCGACCACACCGTGGTCGCCCTGGATCCCTCCGGGCGGGTGCACATCGAAGAGCGCGCGGTCTTCGAAATCGTGCGGGCGCTTCCGTTCGGTATCCTGGCGGTGTTCTGGATGCGGTTGCCCGGGCTGTCGTCGCTGGCCCGGCACTTCTACCGCCGCGTCGCCGACAACCGGATGCGGATCTCGGCCTGGTTCGGTCTCGGCGTCTGCGGGGTGCCCGACGCGGGGGGCGCGCTCGTGGCCAGCGCGGTCAGCGCGGTCAGTGCGGGCGGCGCCGGCGACGACGACGAAAGCTCCGGGAACGAGGTGCCCGCTCGGCGCCGTTCGGTCGCCGACGAGCAGCCCGACGAGGACGACGACGAGCAGCCCGACGAGGACGACGACGAGCAGCCCGACGAGGACGACGACGAGCAGCCCGACGAGGACGACGACGAGCAGCCCGACGAGGACGACGACGAGCAGCCCGACGAGGACGACGACGAGCAGCCCGACGAGGACGGGTCGAGCGGCGGAGCGGCCGACGAGGAGCCGGAGTCCAGGTTTCGTGACGAGCTGGCAGCCACTCTGGGCTTCCTCCGCGAGACGCTGGTCGTCGTGCTCGCCGTCGCGGTCGGCTCGCAGCTCTGTGTCGAGAACGCCTTCGTGCGGCAGTTCTTCACGATACGCCAGCCGCAGTGGATGGCGGAGGTTGTGGCCTACCCGCGCATCTTCCAGGGCTGGAGCATGTTTGCTCCGGAGCCGCCGTACGACGACGGGCACCTCGTCGTGGACGGTCGCACTGTCGACGGCAGGAAGCTGGATCCGCTCACAGGCAAGCCGCCCGACTTCGACCCCTACGCGCCGAATGGGTGGGGACTTTCGCAGCTCTGGTGCGACTACGAAAACCGCATCCGCTTCGCTGCGAACGCCGGCCAACGCCAGTTCCTTCGTAGCTACCTGCTGAATCTGTACCGGTACGAGGGCCGACCGCAGGATCGACTGGTCGCTTTCGACGTGTGGTGGGTCCAGGACAAGTCCCCGCCGCCCGGGCAGAAGCGCGGCCAGCCGCTGCCGCCCCTGGACCTCCTGTCGTATGGCCGGGTGACCGACTCCGGCGCCACTCCGTGGCTCCAGCCGCAGGGCAATCAGTGACGGCGGAGAGCGGCACGGAAGCGAATCGAGCGGGCTTTCGGGACGGGCTCGTCGCGTTCTGGCGCTGGCTCTCGAGCACCTACGCGACGGCAGATCCGCGCTCGTTGGGTCTATTCCGCATCGCGCTCGGCGCGCTCCTGTTCGAGGACGTGGCGCGCCGGCTGCCCGATCTGGACGCCCACTACACGAACGCCGGCTGGCTGAAGAACCACTTCGCGCTCTACCGCCCCATGAGCGGTCACCAGTTCTCCCTGTACTTCGCGTTCAGCACGCCGGGGGAAGTCCGGGTGCTGATCGCGATCCATCTCCTCGTCTGCGTGCTGCTCCTGATCGGCTGGCAGACGCGTGTGATGCAGGTGCTCTCGGCGGTGCTCATCATCAGCCTGAACACCCGCAACATCATGTTGGAGAACGGCGGCTGGGTGGTCCTCGGCCTGCTCACGGTCTGGAGCATGTTCCTGCCGCTCGGTCGCCGCTTCAGCGTCGACGCGCTCCGCCGCTCCCTGAAGGCCCGTCGCGAGGGGACCGCTGAAGCGCTCAACGACCCTGCGCCAGGCGACTCCCAGCCTGTCGTCTCGCTGGCCATCACGGCCCTCATCGCGCAGTGGTTCGTCATCTACTACTTCAACGTGGTCCAGAAGACGGGCCAGCCGTGGCACGACGGCTCGGCGGTCTGGTACTTCTTCCAGCAGGACCGCATGGTGACGCCGTTCGGGGTGTGGGTGCGGAGCCTCATGCCGATGGTCGGCTTCAAGCTGATGACCTATTCGGCGCTGGTCATCGAGAGCAGCATCGCGTTCTTGATCATTGCTCCCATCGCGACGCGCTACACGCGGATGCTGGCGTGGCTCCTGGTCTGTGCGCTGCACCTGTCGATCGATGCGGTCGTGCAGCTCGGGCCCTTCTCGTACGCGATGGTCACCATGTTCTTCGTGCTCATTCCGCGCGAGGCCTGGGACGCGCTCGAGCGCCGCATGCGGCGGAAGAAACAGCCGCGCCGGCTCTACTTCGACCCGGACGACGGCTTCTCCCTCGGCGTGTGCCGCTGGGTCAAACGCTTCGACCCGCTTTCGCTCGTTGAATTCGTGCCTGCTCACGGGGTCGACGACCCCGCGCCACTGTCGGTCGGCGACGAGACCGGCGCCCGGCGCTGGACCGGTTCCGAGGCGCTGGTGCACCTGTTCGACGCGCTGCCGCTGCCGGGGCTCGTGCTGTGGGCGCGCCTGCCAGGTGTGCGCAGCGCGGTCGACCGCCGGATCGAGCGGGCGGTGGAACGAAGGCCGCGGCTGGCGGCGTTCTTCGGCGTCGAGGACCTGCCGGGCACCGACACTGGCCCGCCGGGACCTGCTTCGGGAGCGCGGCGTCTCGTCACGCGCGCGGCCCACGGCTTCGGGACGCTGTGCGTGGCGTTCTTGATCGTTGCGACCGGTAGCGAGGTGCTGGTCGAGAACCCGGCGGTCCCCAAGCGGTTGAAGCCGGAGCATCGCCCCGAATGGATGGTCGCCACGGTGGTCTACCCGCGGCTCTTCCAGGGCTGGAGGATGTTCGCGCCGGCGCCGCCGAACTGGGACGGGCGTATGGTCGTCGACGGACGCACCGTCGACGGGCGCAAGCTCGACCCGCTGACGGGCAGGGCGCCGAGCTTCGAGGTCCAGCCGAAGGGCGGTTTCCGCATGGACCAGCTCTGGGGCGACTTCCACCGCCGTATCGGCAATCAACGCTTCTCGGCGTATCTCGGCGGAGTGCGCGAATACCTGCTGGACCACTGGGCGCTGACCGGGCACCCGGACAACCGCCTGGTCGCATTCGACGTGTGGTACGTCTCGCAGAGGATCGCGCCACCGGGTGAGCCACGGCCTCCCGTCCAGCTGAGGAAGCTCCTGTCGTACGGCGTGGTGAGGGACTCCGGCGCGCCCGGTCGGCAGAAGCCGCCGCGGTAGACTAGCGCCGCCGGCGCTTGCCGGACTTGAGCTCGACCCTGCGCTGCGTTTCGTCCCCGGCGCCGACGGCCCGCGCGCGCTCGAGCGTGTCTGCTGCGGCCTCGGCGACCGCCGCGGACAGTGCGTGCAGGCCGTCGTTGCGGTGGACGTACGTGCCGAGGTTGCTGGCCCGGAGTCGCGTATCGACATCCTCCGCGTGGCCGAAGAAGACCGCGCAGGACACGCGATTTTCCGCTAGAAGCCAGCCTGCGAGGGAAATGCCGTTTCCGTCGGGCAGGATGTCGCTGAAGACCCCGCAGTCGAATCGGCCGGGACGCAGGTTGGCTCCGGCGGCGTCGCCCACCACGGTCACACGGTAGTCGCGACGCTCCAGTATGGCTGCGATGGCCCGGGCGACAGCCCGGACAGGCTCGACGACTAGGACCCTTGAAGGCATATGCGCGCGTCATTATAGCGCAAACGCCTGGGCTTCGCTTTGCCGATCATCAATCGCCGCCCGGCGCCTAGACCGTCAGGGCGACGAACTCGGCACCGGTCGGGATGCTCATCAGGTCTTCCAGCAGTCCGGGTGCCGTCCCGCCTTCGTAGAGCAGGTGATACACCGCCCGTACGATCGGAAGGTCGAGCCCCTTGCGCGTGGCAAAACCGTGGACGGCGCCCGTGGTCTTCACGCCTTCCGCGACCATCTGCATGTGGTCCTGGATCTGTTGGAGCGACTCGCCCTGGGCGAGCCGCGTTCCGACCTGGTGATTGCGCGACAGCGCAGACGAGCACGTCGCGATCAGATCACCGATGCCGGCCATGCCGCCGAAGGTCAGGACCTCGGCGCCCATGGCGACGCCGAGACGAGCCATTTCACTCAGCCCCCGCGTCAGGAGCAGGGCCTTGCTGTTCTCGCCCAGTCCGAGGCCCGTCACCACGCCCGCGGCCAGCGCCACGATGTTCTTGAACGCACCTCCGACCTCGGCGCCGATGACGTCCTGCCCCCAGTAGACCCGGAAGTAGTCGCTGGAGAGTGCGGCGTGGGCGCGCCGGAACACCTCGTCGTAGCGCGAAGCGATGAGCGTTCCGGCGGGTTGGCGCTGGGCCAGCTCCTTGGCCAGGTTCGGTCCCGCGAGTACGCCGATCTTCCGCAGGCAGGTCTCCTCGACCAGTACTTCGCTCATGCGCTTGAAGCTTTCCTGCTCGATGCCCTTGGTCGCATGGACCACGACGTGCTCTCCGCTCACGAAAGCGCCAAGCTCGTAGGCGAGCTTGCGCAGCCCGTGCGAAGGCACCACGAGCAGCATCAACTTGCACGTCTCGCACACACGCTCGAGGTCGTGTGTGGCTTCCACGCACGGCGCGAGCTCGGCACCGGGCAGGTAGTCCCGGTTTTCCCTGGAGTCGTTGATCTCGCGGCAGAGATCTGCACGTCGGGCCCAGAGCAGCGTCCGCTGGCCGTTGTCGCCGAGGATCTTCGCCAGCGTCGTACCCCAGCTGCCGGCACCGATCACGGCCACCGACTCGTCGCGATCGCAGCCGCTCATGGCGAGAGCGTCTCCTCGGGCTGTTCGGCTAGCCGTCGGCCGAGCTCGTAACCGCGGAGCCGGTTGCCGTAGTAGTAGAGCAGCTTCATGTCCTTCGGGAACACGCGGTCGCCGCGGCGGATGGCGGCGGGCTGCGTGTGATATGTGCCGAAGTACCGCAGCGCATCGGCGATGATATCGAGCGTATCGCCCTGTTGCAGCTCGCTGCCCAGGCGCGGGCGCGTACCGAGCTCGGCGATTGCCGCCAGGGTTCGCTCCACTTCCTGCGCTACGTCGGTGATGGGCAGCGACGGCGTCGTGCCTCCGGTGCGGATCAGGCGATACAGATCCAGATGCGGATTCTTGCGTTCGAGCATCCTGAACAGCGACCACGCGACGACGTGAGTGGACATGATGACGTTGTCGCGTAGAAATGCCTGCGCGATCCGCTCGGCGGTGCCGTTCGTGTATTCCATGTCCCGCTGCGCGTCGTGGACCGGCGCGCCGTCCGACAGCACATAGCGCCTGGGGTCGACGATCCGGCCCCGGGGGTCCAGGCTCCGGCCCTGGCGATCGACCTCGTTACCGAGCAGGTCGATCGGCTTGCTGAACGTGAGCACGATGCGACCGTCGAGCGAGACGAGGTCGGACATGAAGTTGAGCACACGGCGCGGTCGCGAGAATTCGTCGCGGTCGATAATGTATTGCGACTTCCCGGTCTCCTGGAGGTGATCGTCGATCAGCGTCTCGGCTTCCAGTACCAATTTGTAGGAGATGGTGCAGGGGACGATGAAGATCTCCGGCTTGGGCCGCCCGGCTCGCAGGTTCTCCACGTAGGCGCGGATCGCCGTGCCGAGCAGGCCGCGCTTCAGGTGCTGTTCGACCGCGCCGCTGCGGCTGCGAGTGCCGCCCGGAAAGAAGAGGTTGTGGTAGCCCATCTCGAGGGCCACCGACGCGAACTCCTTGAGGACGTCCTTGTAGAGGAGCGCCTTCTTCTTGCGGTCCACCCGGTACGCCCCGAGGTGGTTCATGAAGAACGAGACCAGCGGATTGTTGAAGAGGTTGAGCCCGGCGCCGTACAGCAGCGGCGGCAACCCCATCAGGTGCGCGGAGTAGCCCAGGATGATGCTGTCGAGATGCGACGAGTGGGTGGGAACAACGACCAGCGTGCCGCGGTCGAGCAGGTCGCGGACGTGGTCGGTCTCGCCCTGGGTCTGGATGTGCCCGGACAGGCCTGCTCGCAGCGCCGACAGCGAGCCCGAGCGCCTCGGGCTCATCGCGTTGAGCATCAGCGAGAGGCCGGCCGGGACGACCGTGGTCGTCAGCTTGTAGACGCGCTCGTCGAAATTGCCGACGACTTCCGCAGCGAAGCGCCGCGCGATCTCCTGGAGCAGCTCGCGCAGGTCGGCGGTGGAAGCGTGCCGCAGTCTGCGCTGGACCTCGTGGTAGAACGCCGTGTCGTCGTGTGTCCTGGCGCTCCCGTGTGCTTCGCGTTCGAGTCGCTGGCGCTCGTAGTAGAGCGTGTCGCCGACGAGATCCTCGAGATACTCCCGCGGGTTCTTGCCGGCCGCCGCGACGTGGTGATCCACCACGCGACCTGCCGACTCGACCTGCGCCCTCTCCCTGTCTTCCGGCCGCATGCTCGAAGGAGCCTACCAGAACCCGGCCGCGGATCAGGACCTAGCCTTCGGGGACCCGGCACCAGACGCGGACAATCACCGTTCCGCGCACGGTCCACGGCGTCACGTCCACGCGGTCGACCTCGTCGATCGACCCCACCGGGAGCCGGTGCAGCAGCCGTTCGGCCACGAAATCGCGGCGTGCCAGCTGGGACGAGAGCCGCGACAGCTCGGGGCCGCGGACCACGAAGGTCGCCATCTCGAACACCTCCAGGGCTTCGGCGGCTCGGGCGTGGGTGCCCGATTCCGGTTCGCTGCCCGCGAGCGTGTTCTCGAGCTCGCGCCCGATTGCCGCCAGCGTGTCGCGACCCGCCGGTCGGGCCTCGGTGACGAGCTCCGGGCCCGAGTCCTGCGCCGGGCGGCGCTCGGTCCGCTCCTCGAAGCCGAGGGTGCTCTTCCGCGCGCGCACGCCGGTCGCCGGTTCCGCGACCAGCTCCTCGGCGATGGCGGACATCGTCTCCCGCCCCACGGCGGCATGTCCGAGCGCGATGTCCGGCGCCGAGCCGGGGCGGGGCGGCGCTTTCGGGGCGACCACGCGCCGCTCGGGCAGACTCTGCTCGTAGCCGGTGGTGCGGCGATCTCCCTGGCTCCCGGGATCGGGGCCCGGGTCCTGCTTCTTGGCCTGCGGAGCCGCCTGGGCCGTCTGGACCACGGCCACGAGCTCCTCGGCGATCGCCGCCAGGGTCTCGCGCCCTGCGGGGCCGTAGCCCACGCGGATTTCCGGCGTGGAGGTCTCGACCTGGCGGGCGGCGGCCTGGCGACTCGGCGGCGGAGGCGGCTCGGGTCGACGACCTGCACGGGCGTTGCGGCGTGGACGGCTGGATTTTGTCGGCTTGCGGGAGCTGGACGTCAAACAGCCTCCGGGGGGCAATCTACCCTTCAGTATCGCACGGATCGACACCCCGCGGCGAAAGCTCCGGGGCGGCGGGCTTCTCCGGCAGCCAAGCGACTGGAATTACTACGGAAGCTCGCTCTGGCCCATCAGGTAGCGGTCGATGCCGCGCGCCGCCCGCCGGCCGTCTGCGATCGCCCAGACGACGAGCGACTGGCCGCGCTGGCAGTCCCCGGCGGCGAACACCCCGGGCAGCGAGCTCATGAAGTCGGCGTCGACATCCACGTTGCCCCGGCGATCGAGCCTGAGCTCCAGGTCCTCGATCAGCCCTTCGTGCTCCGGGTGCACGAAGCCCATCGCCAGCAGCACCAGGTCGGCCTCGAGCTCGAAATCCGACCCCTGCACGCGCTGGAACCCGCCGTCCCGGAACTCCACCCGGACGCAGTGCAGCCGCTGCACGCGGCCCTCCGCGCCGCTGAAGCGCTCGGTGGACACGCTGAAGTCGCGCGTGCCGCCCTCTTGGTGCGAGCTCGATGTGCGCAGCATCAGGGGCCACATCGGCCAAGGCGTGTTCGGCGAACGCTCGTCCGGCGGGCGCGGCATGATCTCGAAGCTGGTGACGCTGGTCGCGCCCTGTCGGTGCGAGGTGCCGATGCAGTCGCTGCCGGTGTCGCCGCCGCCGATCACCACGACCCTCTTGCCGGTGGCGAGGATCGCGATCTCGTCGGGGACCGGGTCGCCCGCGTTGCGCCGGTTCTGCTGCTCGAGGAAATCCATCGCGAAGTGCACGCCGTCCAGCTCGCGCCCCGCTATCGGCAGATCCCGTGGCTTGCGGGAACCCATGGCCAGGCAGATCGCGTCGAACCGATCGCGGAGCTCGGCCGCTGTCACGGAGCGTCCCACGTCGACTCCGGTCTCGAACACGACGCCCTCGGCGCGCATCTGTTCCACCCGGCGCTCGACCAGTCGCTTCTCCATCTTGAAGTCCGGAATGCCGTAGGTCAGAAGTCCGCCCAACCGGTCCGCCTTCTCGTAGACCGTCACGTCGTGCCCAGCGCGGGCCAGCTGCTGCGCGGCGGCGAGGCCTGCCGGCCCGGAACCCACGACGGCAACCTGCTTTTCGGTGCGCTGCCGGGCGGGTAGCGGCGTGACCAACCCTTCTTCCCAGGCGCGGTCGATGATGGACTTCTCGATCAGCTTGATGCTGACCGGGTCGTCGTTGATGCCGAGCACGCAGGCAGCTTCACAGGGCGCCGGGCAGACGCGTCCGGTGAATTCCGGGAAGTTGTTGGTGGCATGTAGCAGGGCGATCGCGGCGCGCGGCCGGTCCCGGTACACGGCGTCGTTCCAATCCGGGATGAGGTTCTGGAGCGGGACAGCCGGTGTTGCAGAACGGGATCCCGCAGTCCATGCAGCGTGCGCCCTGCACGCCGAGCTCTTCCTGCACGACCGGCAGCTCGAACTCGTGGAAATCCCGCACCCGTTCCACGACCGGACGCTTCGGAGCGTCCTTGCGCTCGTACTCGAGGAAACCCGTGACCTTTCCCACGGCTACTCCGCCCCCGGCTGTTCGGCGTGGACGCGCGGCGCGGAGCCGCCGGACGCTTGCTCCCGGGTCTGTTCGAGCACCTTGCGGTACTCGACGGGGACGACCTTGACGAAGCGCGCGGCGGCTTCCTGCCAGCTGTCGAGCAGGCGCGCGGCCTTGACGCTTCCCGTACGCATGCGGTGCTCGGAGAGCAGCGCCGCGACCAGCGCGGCATCGTTGGTATCCAGCGGCTCGAGCTCCACCAGACCCATGTTGCAGCGGTCGGCAAAGTGTCCGTCCTCGTCGAGCACGTAGGCGAATCCGCCGCTCATGCCTGCGCCGAAGTTCCGGCCCGTGCGTCCGAGGACCACGACGTGCCCGCCCGTCATGTACTCGCAGCAGTGGTCGCCGACGCCCTCCACCACCGACAGCGCGCCGCTGTTCCGCACCGCGAAGCGCTCGCCCGCCGTGCCGCCGAAGAACGCCTTGCCGCCGGTCGCGCCGTACAGCGCGACGTTGCCGATGATGACGTTGTCGGCTGCGGCGAAGGTCGCGCCCGCCGGCGGCCTGACCGCCAGCACCCCGCCCGACATCCCCTTGCCGACGTAGTCGTTGCCGTCCCCGGTGAGCGACAGCTCCATGCCTCCCGTGATGAACGCGCCGAAGCTCTGTCCGGCCGAACCGGTGAAGTCCAGACGGATGCTGCCTTCAGGCAGGCCGTCCCTGCCGTGACGGCGCGCGATTTCGCCGGCGAGCATGGCTCCCACGGTGCGGTGCACGTTCCGGATCGGCATCTCGACCTGCACCGGTCCGCGCCCGTCCAGCGCATCCCGGCAGCGCTCGATGAGCTGCACGTCCAGTGCGGCTCCGAGCCCGTGCTCCTGGGACTGCGTGCGGCACACGTCGACGCCGGGTCCGGCTTCTGCCGGCCTGAGCACGTCCGAGAAATCCAGCCGCGACGCCTTCCAGTGGTGGGACATGTCCCGCACGCGGATGCGATCCACGCGGCCCACCATCTCGCGCACGCTGCGGAAGCCGAGCCGCGCCATGTGCTCGCGCACTTCCTCGGCCACGTAGAACATGAACCGGATCACGTGCTCGGGCTTGCCGGTGAACTTCTTCCGGAGCACTGGATCCTGCGTCGCCACGCCGACCGGGCAGGTGTTGAGGTGGCATTTGCGCATCATGATGCAGCCGGACGCGACCAGCGGCGCCGTCGCGAACCCGAACTCCTCGGCGCCGAGCAACGCCGCGAGCACGACGTCGCGTCCGGTGCGCATCTGGCCGTCGGTCTGGACGATGACGCGGCTTCTGAGGTCGTTCTTCACCAGCACCTGGTGCGTCTCGGCGAGTCCGAGCTCCCACGGCACGCCGGCGTGCTTGATCGATGTCTGCGGCGAGGCGCCCGTACCGCCGTCGTGACCGGAGATGAGGATCACGTCCGCGCGGGCCTTGGCCACGCCGGCCGCTACGGTCCCGACGCCGGCCTCTGCCACGAGCTTGACGCTGATGCGCGCCTGGGGATTGACGTTCTTCAGGTCGAAGATGAGCTGCGCGAGATCCTCGATTGAATAGATGTCGTGGTGGGGAGGCGGCGAGATCAGCGTTACCCCCGGCGTCGAATAGCGCGTCTTGGCGATGATCGCGTCGACCTTGTGCCCCGGCAGCTGTCCGCCTTCGCCAGGTTTGGCGCCCTGCGCGATCTTGATCTGCAGCTCCTCGGCGTTGACCAGGTACCACGTGGTCACGCCGAAACGACCCGACGCAACCTGCTTGATAGCGCTGCGGCGCCAGTCGCCGTTGGGATCGCGGCTGTAGCGATCTTCCTTCTCGCCGCCCTCGCCAGTGTTGCTCTTGCCGCCGATGCGGTTCATCGCGATAGCGAGGTTTTCGTGCGCCTCGGAGCTGATCGAGCCGAAGCTCATGGCGCCGGTCGCGAAGCGCTTGACGATCTCGCTGGCGGGTTCCACCTCGTCGAGCGACACCGACTGGGCAGCGGGTTCCAGCTCCCACAGGCTACGCAGCGTGATGGGGTGGTCGCCCTGCTCGTTGATGAGCTTCGCGTACTCGCGGTAGCTCTTGATGTCGTCCTCTCGCACGGCGCGCTGCAGCCGGGCGACCGTCTCCGGGCTCCACAGGTGCCGCTCGCCCTGCGCGCGGTAGTGGTACTGGCCGCCGAGCTCGAGCGTCTCGAACGTGGGCGCCCGCTTCGGGAACGCCGCCTCGTGACGCAGCCGGCACTCCTCGGCGATGGCGTCCAGGTCGATGCCCGAGATGCGCGACGCCGTCCCGGTGAAGTAACGCTCGATCACCTCGGGTGACAGCCCCAGCGCTTCGAAGATCTGCGCGCCGTGGTAGCTCTGCAGCGTGCTGATCCCCATCTTGCTCATGACCTTGAGCAGGCCCTTGTCGATCGCCTTGATGTACTTCTCGTGGGCGACGGCTGCGTCGGACAGGCCAGGGAACAGGCCACCTTCCACCATGTCGGTGAGCGTGTCGAAGGCGAGGTAGGGGTTGACGCCGCCCGCGCCGTAGCCGGCGAGCAGGCAGAAGTGGTGGACCTCGCGCGCTTCCGCCGTCTCCACCAGGATGCCGCAGCGCATGCGCGTGCCGTTGCGCATCAGGTGATGATTCACCGCGGCCGTGGCGAGCAGGCTTGGCACCGGCGCCATGTGCTCGTTCGCGCCGCGATCGCTGAGGATGAGCAAGCTGTGGTTGTTCAGGACGGCGAGGCTGGCCAGGCGGCAGAGCTCGTCCAGCGCGCCCTTCAATCCGGCGCCGCCCTCGTGGACCGGATACAGCATCGGCAGCGTCATGGGCTGCCGGAAGTGCAGCTGATGCGTGCCGCGCAGCTTCCCCAGGTCTTCGTTCGTGAGGATGGGTTGGGGGATCCTGAGCATCTGCGCGTGGTCGGGCAGCTCGAACAGCAGATTGCCCTCTCCGCCGATGTAGTTGACCAGGCTCATCACCAGCTCTTCGCGGATCGGATCCACCGCGGGGTTGGTGACCTGTGCGAAGTGTTGCTTGAAATAGTTGAACAGGAGCTGCGGTCGCTCGCTCAAGACGGCGAGCGGCGTGTCCGTGCCCATCGAACCGGTGGCTTCCTGTCCGGTGGAAGCCATGGGCGCCATCAAAAGGCGTCTGTCCTCCTCGGTGTAGCCGAAGATCTTCTGGCGTTGCAAAAGCTCGCTGCCCCGGCAGCTGGGCGGTATCTCGTCCACGTCGGAGATGTCGCCGATCGAGATGGTGTTGTCCTCGAGCCAGCGGCCATACGGACGCGACCCGGCGATCTGTGCCTTCAGCTCATCGTCCTCGATGATCCGGCCTTGTTCGGTATCCACCAGGAACATGCGGCCCGGTTCGAGCCTGCCCGTCCGCTCGACGTTGTCGGGCGACACGGCGAGCACGCCGGTTTCGGAAGCGAGCACCACCAGCCCGTCCTTGGTGATGGTCCAGCGCGCGGGCCTGAGGCCGTTGCGGTCGAGAATGGCGCCGATCTGCCGGCCGTCGGTGAAGGTGAGCGCCGCCGGTCCGTCCCAGGGCTCGATCAGGCACGAGTGGTACTCGTAGAAGTCGCGCTTCGCGCGCGGCATGTGCTCGTCGTTCTGCCACGCTTCCGGAACCAGCATCATCATGACGTGGGGCAGGGGACGCCCCGCGTGCAGCAGGAGCTCGGCGACGTTGTCGAGCGTGGCGGAGTCGCTCCCGCCCGGAGTGATGGTCGGCAGCACGTGGCGGACGCTCTCCCCGAAGATCTGCCCGTCGAACAGCTGCTCGCGCGCCTTCATCCACGCCGTGTTGCCGCGCACGGTGTTGATCTCGCCGTTGTGGCACAGCATCCGGAACGGCTGCGCGAGCTCCCAGGTGGGAAAGGTGTTCGTGCTGAAGCGCTGGTGCACCATCGCCAGCGCGCTCACCATCTTCTCGTCGCAGAGGTCGGGATAGAACGCGGTGACCTGGTCGGCCAGCAGGAGACCCTTGTAGATGATCGTGTTCGACGACAGGCTGGGGATGTAGAAGCGGTCGCGGCCGGGCAGACCGCTGTCGCGTACGGCCGTCTCCGACCATTTGCGGATCACATACAGCTTGCGCTCGAACTGTTGCTGCGTCTCGCAGGTCGAGCCGATGAACACCTGGAGGATCACGGGCGCGACTGCGCGGGCCAGTGGCCCCAGCGCGTCCTCGTCGACCGGCACCCGGCGCCAGCCGAGCAGGCGCTGGCCAGTGCCGGAGATCTTGTCCTCGAGGATCTGCGTGATGCGCAGGCGCTGCTTCTTGTCGCGGGGCAGGAACACCGAGCCGACGCCGTAGCGGCCGGGTTCGGGCAGCTTGATCCCGAGCGACTGGCACTTGTCGGCGAAGAAAGCGTGAGGCAGCTGGATCAGGATCCCCGCGCCGTCGCCGGTCAGCGGATCGCAGCCGCAGGCTCCGCGGTGCACGAGGTTCAGCAGGATGTCGACGCCCTTCTGCACGATGTCGTGCGAGGCCGCGCCCTGGATGTTGGCGACGAAGCCTACGCCACAGGCGTCGTGCTCGAAGCGCGGGTCGTACAGTCCGGAGCGGGGGGGAAGGGTCATCGCAGCTTGGGATACGGACAGAGCGGTTCGGCGGACCCACTTCGCTGTGGGCAGCGGGTCTGGCGGGCGCCGCGTCGAGGAGCACAGCACAAGGCTCCCCGCGGCGACGCTGGCCGGGCCATGGCCCGGGCAGACCCGGCGTTATTGGGCCACGGAGTGACGCGCCGCGCAAGCAACAGGAGGTCGGCCAGCCGGCCCCAGCGTTGCCCAGCGCCGGAATCCCTGCGGGGTGGGGCGCGCCGCGCCGTTGTGGTCCTGTGCGTGCACTGGTACGTGGCCGGATCATGAAGCCGGCCACGTCACTGCGCCAGGCCGCAGCCCTCGCTGCCGTCGTCGCGCTCGCGCTCCTCGCCTGCAAGAAGAAGGCGCCGGCGCCCAAGCCCGTTCCGACCGTGGCCCCCAAGCCGGTGTCCACCGGCCCCTGTCCCAACGGCCACAGCATCGACCCGAAGCCCGGCGAGTTCCGGCCCTCGCAGACCGCGTTCAAGGACAAGCGCTACGACGAGGCCCAGATGCTGCTCGACCACTTGATCAAGAACTACCCGCACAGCGCCACGCTGCGCGTGTGGCGGGGCGACGCCGCGCTCTTCGAGCGTCACCTGTCCGACGGCAAGAAGAAATACCAGAAGGCCGCCGACGACGCGCTCGTGTTCTACAAGGAAGCGGAGAAGCTGCACAACCAGGAGTGCACGCTACCGGAAATCGAGCACTACTATCTCAGGATGGACAGCGCGTACGCCTACCTGCGCAAGGAAGACGCCGACTCCGCGCTCACGCAGCTCGAGATCGCCAAGAAGCATTGGTCCAACAGCGCCGAGGTCTTCTACACGCTGGCTCGCGTCTACTGCCTGAAGAAGGACGTTGACCAGTGCGCCGACAACTTCAAGCAGGCACTGGTCATTGCCAAGGCGCTCAGGCGTCCGCGCTTCCTCAGGACGCATCGCTCGCTGGATGACTGGATCCACCGCTCGCGGCGGCAGTCCGAGTTCGGGCCGCTCCGGCGCGACAAGCGCTACCGCGAGATCATCAAGAAGGTGAACGAGGACAACTGACGGCGTCTGGAGCGCCTCGAACTTGCCTGCTTCCGACTCCCGCCCCCGTCTCCGCTTCGGGCATTTCGCAGCATGGGCCGTTTTCGTGCTGGCATTGGTCGAAGTCGTCGTGGCCGTTCTGCTGCGATGACCCGAACAGAGCCCGCTCCTGCCGCGCGCTCCGGCCGCTGGCGTGCCGCAGCGCTGGGCGTCGCCGCGTTTTCCGGCTCGCTCCTGCTGCTGGTGTTGGTCTCGCTGCGCACGGGGCCGGCGTTCGCGGAGCTTGGCCGGTTGCGCGCCGTGGACGCCGCGACGGGGCTCGTGCAGGGCGCAGCGCAGGCTGGGCTCGCGGCGCTCGGCTCGACCTCGGCGCACCAGATCTACAAAGCGTTCGGTGGCCAGGGCACGCTGCTGGTGCTGCTGGGCGCCTGGTCGAAACTCAGCATCGGGCGCGTCGGGCTGCTCGGGCCGCTCGAGGCGGCGCGCCTGCCGTGGCTCGCGCTCGCTGCGCTCGCGCCGCTCCTGCTCTACGCCGTCGCGCGTCCGGCGCTCGGGCGGCGGGTCGCGGTGCTCGCGGCGTTGCTGCTCGCGCTTCTGCCGCGCTGGCTGCACGGCAGCGTCGTCGGCGGCGCCGGCGTGCCGATCGCGTGCAGCTGGCTCGTCGTTCTGGCGGCCTACGTCCGCTCGCTCGGCCCGCCGCGCGAGCGGTCCCGGCAGGACTCGAAGGGGCGGCTTTGCTGGACCGTCGCGGCCGCCTGTGCGCTCGGCTTCGGCGCCGCGGTTTCGCTGGCGGCGCTCTGGGTTCTGCCACTCGTCGCGGTGCACTTCTGGGTCGCGCGCGCTCCGGCCACGCGCCGGCTCGCGCCCCGCGGTCGTGTTCCGGTGCCGGCGTTCGCGCTGTTTGCGCTGGCTTTTCTGCCGGCAGTCCTGTTGGCGTTGAATCCCGCGCTCTGGGGGCTCGAACGTCATCCAGATTGCGCGCTGGCTGCTCGCGCCGCTGGCCCCGGCGGTGCATCCCACGCTGTACGCCGGCGCGCTGGTCGACTCGCCGCCGGTTCCGCTTGGCTACGCGCCGATCTGGCTGTCCACGTCGCTGCCGGCGGTGGTGCTCGTCTCTGCGCTGGTCGGCGTCGGCGTGGTGCTGCACCGCGGGCTCGCGCGGATCTTCGCTCGCGGGCCGCTGCGTCCGGGGCGCGATCGCCATGCCCTCGGCGCGCTGGCGCTGCTCGGGGCGGCGTTCGGCGCGATCGGACCGGCGCTCACGCCGGCCGTGCTCACCGTCTTCCCGCCGCGCGCGGCGCTCGCCTTGCCGTTCGTCGCGCTGCTGGCCGCGATCGGTCTGGAACGCGCGGCGCGGGTGGCTGCCGGCGATCGGCTGGCCGCGCTGCCGGCGGCGCTGGTGGTGCTCGTGGTCGGCTTCCTCGGGCTGCGCGCGCCCGGCACCAACTCCGCCTCCTACGACGTGCTGCTCGGCGGCGCCCGCTCCGGCGCAGCCCGCCGCGTGTTTCCGATCGGCGACGGCAGCGAGCTCGGCGTGCTCGCGCGTCGCATCGACGCGCTCGGTCGCTCTCAGCTGACACTGCTCGCACCCGGAGTGCCCCCGGGGATCTGGAGCGAGCTGCGGGACGCGGGCCGCCTGCAGACGGCGATCGTGACCGCGCCGGTCGAGCGCCCGCACCAGCTCGTGCTCGAGCGCGGCAAGCCGAGCGGCGGCGAGGTCGTCGCCGCCGTACGCCGCGACGGCGCCGTGCTCTGGGCGCTCGTGCGCCGTTGAGCTATTTCGCGCCGTACACGTCGACGGCCACGCGTCCTTCGCCGCGGCGCAGGCGCACCCGGGCGCGGTACCTGCCCGCGGGCAGGCACACGGGCCCGGCGGAGTCGACCAGTGCGAACGGCGCTTGTAGAGCGTCCATGCCGTAGACGTGACCCGCGCTGTCCACGAGCGACAGCTCGAGATCGCCGACGCCCGGCCCGCCCGCTGCGATCGCGCGCACGCAGCGGGCGGCGCCGTCGAGCTTGAACGGCAGCTCTACCTGTTTCCCCACGGAAAGCTGCAGCGAGAGCGGCTGCGCCACGAGCGGCTGCATGCCCGGCGCGCAGCGCTTCGCGATCGCGTCGAGCAGGGGCGCGGCGCCCGCGTCGGTGGCCACGTCGCTCCAGCAGCCATCGGGCAGATAGGGCGGCAGCGGCGCCGCCGCGTCGGCGGAGGCCCGGGGCACTGCCAGCTTGGAGGCGGACGGCCTGGGCGCGGCCGCCGTTTCCTCGTGCGCGTCGGCCGGAGGCGTGCCGTGGCAGCCGCTGACCAGCGCCGTCGCCATGAGGATCGCAATCCGCTGCACGGATCAGGCGCTAGCGAGCGGTCGCCTGCTCGTCAAGCGGTGCGCTCAGCGTCGGCGCCGCGTCGCTTTGCTGTGCTCGGCGCGATCGCGCGAGCCGGTGACGGCGGTGTCCGCCGCGTAGGCGACTTCGCCGGTCACCAGCGAGCCCGGCACCGGCAGCTTCGGCACGATCAAGAGCTCGAGGTCCAGCCGCGTGTGGTCCTTGTCGATCGGTCGGATGTGCCACCAGGCGTCGAGGCGCTTGACGTTGCCCCTGACCATGTGGGCCTCGATGAGCTCGCCGTCGTGGACCTTCTTTGGCGGTTCGAAACGCACGACCGCCCAGATCTTCGCCGCGCCGCGCAGGATCGGCACCTGCAGGTACACGTCCGCCTTGCCGTGGTGGCGTCCCAGAACGCGCGATTTCTCGAAGCGCTGGATGAAGTCCGCGTAGTGCCCGTAGTCGAGCACGACCTTCTTCACCGTGGCAGCCGGCGCGCGCACCGCGATGCGCGCGGCGCCGGCGCGGATGCTGCTGAGCCGCGTCTGCACCTCGTAGCGCTCCGCTTTCTGGTGCTTCATCAGCCGCTTCGTCACCGCCGACGGCTCGGCAGATGCGGCCGACGCGCTGCCCGCGAACGCGAGCAGGGTGGCGAAGAACAACGTGCGTCGGGAAAGCTCCAGAGGTCTCATACCGGAGACTGCCCGGTGCACGGCGCGTGCCGCTCCGGCTGCCCCCGGAAACCACGCGACAGCGGCTCGTATCGCGCGGCACCGTCGCCGCTCGTTTACAGGGTGTGCTTCTGACGCTCGTGCGCTCGCGACTACAGCGGCGCCATCGTGCAATTTCCGGAGAACTGCACGCCCTTGTCCATGAAGATCTCGGGCGAGTGCAGGTTGCCGGTGACGGTCGCCGGTACGTGCAGCTCGATCGACTGCGCGGCGCGCACATTGCCCTGCACCGTGCCGCCCTTGATGATCACCGTGCCGACCTCGATCTCGGCGTCGACCTCGGCACCTTCGCCGATGATGAGCACGTCGGGGCTCCGGATCTCGCCCTTGAAGCTGCCGTCGATGCGCACCCGCCCCTCGAAGTGCAGCTTGCCCTCGAAGTGGGTGCCGCGGCCGAGCAGGGCGGTGATCTCGGTGGCGGGAAGCGCGGGATCCATGGGGCGCGCATCCTACCAGCCTCCGCGCCGCCGCCCAGCACGCCGTGATATGAGGCATAATGCTACGATCCGGAGCGGTATTTGTAGCAATATGCGGCGGTGCCGTAGCAATTTGCTACAATCTTGCCGTCCTACTTGGGGGTCCTGGCAGCCGCTCGGCTTCGCAGGGCCGTCCCGCGACGGATCCCCTGCGCGCCCCCGGACGCCCGCGTTCCGTCGTCAGCATATCGACGCCAGGCACCCCCTGGGGCCGTGAGTCGGATAACGTGCGCCCGGGTCGTTTCTGGAACACCAATGATTCCAGCCTATTGACAGCGCGTCGCTTGTGGGAACAGATCCTGCTTGCTGGACGGCCAGGCCGGGCGTGCGAGTGCGCGCGCGGTGGCGAATTGACGCTGCAGCGGCGTCGTGAGAGGAGCCGCTGTCGCAGTAACTGGAGCAGGCGAAGAAAAATCATGATGCGCCGAAGCCTAGGTCTCGGGGTCGCGCTGGCCGCGTCCTCGTTCATTCTTGCTGCGCCCGCCTGGGCGCAGGGTAACAGCGAGCCCACCGGTCCGGCGACGCAGCCGGCGCCGACGGGCGCGGCACCCGCGCAGTCGGGGCAGGCCGGCGCGTCCACCGGGGGCCAGCTCACCTGGAATCCCCAGGCGGACACCGGCGCCAAGCCGGCGGAGCAGAAGAAGGCCAAGCCGCGGCCGAGGAAGCTCAAGTGGCGCAACACCACGTTCGTGTGGGACCAGACGGCGACGGGTCAGACGGTCGGACTCGGCAAGGACTTCCAGAGCCGGGATCCCAACTACACGATGACGTTCTCGATCCGGCCCCGCTACTACATCTACGACGACTCCCAGGCCGACGTGAGCACGCTGGGCACGGCCGCCGCGGCCAACGCCGCGACGAAGACGACCATCAGCTTGCGCGGCGATATCGGCTTGTCGCGCGAGTTCACCAACAGCGACTCCACCACCAAGAAGGGGGAGTGGACGGCGACCGACGGGCAGCTGTACCTGGCACTGACCCGGATGCTCTACTCGAAGGGTGACGTTTCGACCATCGGTGTCGTCGACCTTCCCAAGCTGACCTTCCCGTCCTCGAAGTTCAGCTACGACGCCGGCCGCTACCTGGAGCTAGGCACCACCATCGCCGCGATCCAGCAGCTGCCGGTGCTCGGGTCGAAGTCGGACTTCCTGCAGATCCTGTCGCTGGAAGCCGCCGCGAGCTACGGCCACTGGTTCACGCGCGCCACCCAGGCCACCAACCCGAACCTGAGCTACGTGCGCATGAATCCGCAGGGCATCGCGCTGCCGGGCGACCAGCTGGGCGGCGCCGCATTCGCGGAGCACCAGGCCGACTTCACCATCGCCGACGAGCTGATGATCACGGACCGCATCTCGTGGTCCAACCAGTTCAGCTGGCGGCCGTACTGGAAGTACACGTTCGATAACCAGGCCAACTGCGTGCAGATCACGGGCGAGTGCGTGACGCCGAGCACGGTCGACAATCCGACGCACTACTCGGTGGTCACGCTGTTCGACACGGAGCTCGACGTGCGCGTGCTCGATCAGCTGAGCATCGCGGCGGGTTACGCGAACGTCACCCCGCAGATCGGTCCGGACGGCAAGCGGCGCAACATCTTCTACAGCCCCGACGCGGTCGTCTACCTGACCGCGACGGCCTACCTCGACCAGATCTACAAGACGATCACCAAGCCCTCGGCGTCCAAGCAGACGGCGCTCCTGCGCGGCGGCCCCGGCGTCGAGTAGGCGCGCGGCCACGTTGCGGCGCTGCCGCGCGTTCCGGCGCGGCGGAGGGGCCGGTCCGCCCGGCGATCGCCCGTTGGTTGGCGGTTTCCGGGCTGCCGTGCTCAAATAGCGGCGATGTCCGTCCCATCCCGCCTACGGCGACTTGCGGCCCCGGCGGCGGCCCTGGCCGCGCTGGCGTGCCTCGCGGCCCTGCCTGCTCTAGCCCAGTCCGCCAAGGCCGGCGCCGCGGCTCCAGCGAAGTCGCCGCCAGCGCAGAAATCGGCGGCGCCGTCCGGCTCCGGCGCTTCGTCTGCCGAGCCCGCCAAGCCCAGCGCGCCGATGGGCGGCTATTCCTGGTCCGACAAGCACCGGCCCCGGCGCCACCACCACCGCGTCCGCCTGCATTTCGATCCCAACGCCCCGACCGCGATGTTCCCGGGTTTCCGGATGCTGCCCGACGGCCGCAGCATGGTCTGGGTCAACGTCAGCCGGAAGGTGCCCGTCGAGGTGCGTCGCGCGGCCGGCCGCGTGACGTATCTACTGGGTGGCGCACAGGTCAGCATCCGCAACAACACCAACGCGCTCGTCACGACCTACTTCGACACGCCGCTTTCGCGCGCGCGCCTCGTCCCCGGCAAGCAGGGCACGCAGCTGGTGCTGGAGCTGCGCGAGAAGGTGGAGCCGGGCTACAAGGTCCTGAAGGGGCCGGGCGGCACGATGCTGCTCCAGGTTACGCTCCCGCCGCCATCGAAGAGCTTCCGGCCCCCGAGCGCTGCGCCTGTACGCGGCAAGACCCAGGACCGTCCCCGATCGATGATGCGGATGCCTGCCGCCTCCGGCACGCACGCGAGCGGCCGGTCCGGGCCGAAGCTGTAGACGCGACCCGGCACGTGGGCTCGGGCAGGGGTCGGTAGGGTGAGCTTCCGTCCAGAGGCCCGGTTCGCGAGGGCCTTCGCGCTGGCGGGGCTCTGCGTGGCGTTGCCGCTCCACGCCGCGGAGCCGGGCGCGGCGGCGGCGCACAAGCCTGCTCCGACGACGGAGACGCGGGAACGCACCCAGCACGACGACGGCACACCGTACTGGCTCGACTTCTCGGCGGGCCGCGTCGACATCGACGCGAACTCGAACGAGCTCGACCTCAGCGACCATGTGGTGGTGCGGGTCGATCGCTATCGCCTGACCAGCGATCGCTTGAAGCTCCACCGCGGACCGCGCGGAATCGTGGTCGACGGCAGCGGGCGTGTCGCGTTCTGTCCTTGCCCCGACCCTCCGGTGTCGATCGGCTTCTCGTCCGTCACGGTGGCGCCGCCGACCGACATGTTGATCGCGCAGCCCACGCTGCGCCTAGGCGGTGTGCCGGTGATGTGGTTGCCATACCTCTGGCTGCGCTCGCCCGATCGGGTGGGCATGCTGCCGCCGAGGGTGGCCTGGCGCGCACAGGACGGCCTGTTGCTCGGCTCGGGCGTTCACCTGCCGTTCGGGCCGAAGCCGGACCACGGCCGGCGCTCTGCGCTCGATCTGCGCGCGGCGGGCTACGTGAAAGGGGGCGCCGAGCTGGACGGCAACATGGCCACGCCGACCACGAGCACCCGGGTGCGCTGGGATCACCTCCGCCGGAGCCTGCTCGAGATCGATGCGCACGGAGCCGTGGCCGGACCGCGCAGAGGTTCCGTGGCGTGGCAGCTGGACGCTATCCGGGGCGCCCGCGGTCTCGAAGGGACGATCCTGCTCGAGCCGGCGGCGCGCCGCTACGATCGAGCCGTGCTCCTGGCGCTCAGGGCTCGCGGCGCGGGGCTCTTCGCGATGGGGGTGCGCACGGACGCGGCCCGCGGTGGGCCGCTGGATCGCTTCGGCGCGGTCGGTCCGCGCGCGCACCTCGGGTTCGGCGGGGCGCTGGGCGATGTGGGCGACATCGATTCCGGCGTCGACGTGCAGACGGTGCACGCTGCCGGCTACGGCTCCGCGACGCTCGGCGTCCAGCGGCTGGAGATCGGAATGGCGGCGCGCCCGGGGCCGCTGTCGGCCAGCGTGCGGGTGCGCGACGAGTTCGACGCCGGCACCACGGATAGTGCCGGCGGTGTACTCTTGCAGAGCGCGGGAAGGGCGAGGCTAGGGCTGCCGCTTGTGCGTGCGTACGGCAGCGGTTCCGCGCCGATCGTGCATCGCGTCGAGCCGTTCATCGAAGGCGGCGGCGGATATGCGGCCAGCCGCGGCGCGGCGTTCGCCGAACCCGAGCTGGTCGACGGCGGGTTGGTGAGCGCGGTGGCAGGTCTCGACAACGTGTTGGGGAGCACGCCGGACAGGGCGGCGGCGACGCTCGGTGTGCGCGGCGGCTACGTCGGCCCCGCGGCAGGGCCCGAGCCGGCCGTTTCCGGGCGGCTCGGCGCTACCGTCGGCTGGCTCGCTCTCCGTTCGGACCTGGCGTGGCTGCCGCGCCATCGCCGCGACGTGATCGAGGCGACGCGGCTCAGGTTGGGACGCGAGGACCGGCTGCACGTGACGGGATATGTGGAAGGGCGGTCCGGCGCGTCGCCGACCCTGGCCCGGCTGCTGGTCGCCGACGCGTTCGATGCACCGAAAGCCGGCTGGTTCGACCGGAGTGGCTGGTCGACGGGCGGGGAGCTGGGCGTGCCCTGGACGGACTGGCTCGCGAGTGCGGTGGCGGGCGACTACGACCTGGAGACCCGGCAACTGCTCGCGATCCGCGGTTCTGTGGCCTACCGCCACCCGTGCGGCTGCCTGGCGCTGGTCGCCTGGGCGGGCCACCGCATCGGTCGTCCTGGTGTGGACGCCTGGATGAGCGTCGATCTCGGCTCCCTAGTCGACATCCCGTATTGGACTCGCGTGATCGTACGGAACCGGAACCGGTAGTGCTACCCTCGCTCTCGTGCCCGCAAGCGACAGGCCGCTGGGCAGCGAGCCGCCCACTTCCGCAGGGCCGACTTCGCGCTCGGTTATCGGGTCCACCGTGGTGGTGGCGGACGACGACCGCATCACCCGCGAGCTCCTGGCAGGCATGCTGCGGGCCCACGGCTTCCTCGTTGAAGCGGTAGACGACGGCCAGGCGGCCCTGGAGCGGGTGGGTCGCGGGGGAGTGGATCTGGTCCTGCTCGACATCCTGATGCCGCGGCTCAGCGGTCTCGAGGCCTGCCGCCTGCTCAAGGGCATGACCAGCGACAGCTTCCTTCCGGTGGTGCTGGTGACGGTGAAGACCGACACGGCCAGTCGGGTCGAGGGGCTCAAGATCGGGGCCGACGACTACGTGTGCAAGCCGTTCGACGAGCGCGAGCTGATCGCCCGTGTGGAAGCAATGCTGCGCATCAAGAAGCTGCACGATCACGTCGTCCAGGCGCGCGCCAAGCTGGAGCGGCTGAGCGTCCACGACGACCAGACGGGGCTGTACAACTACCGCTACCTGCACACGCGCTTGAGCGAGGAGTTCAAGCGGGCCGAGCGCTACCACGATCCGCTAGCGTGCATCGTGATCGACATCGATCGCCTGCAGGCGATGAACGACGCCGGAGGCCGCTCGCTCGGCGACAAGGTGGTCAAGGCCGTGGCGGATGTGGTGCGCGGCAGCGTCCGGGAGGTCGACGTCGTGGCGCGCTTCGGAGGGGACGAATTCCTCGTCGTGCTGCCCAGTACGCATTTCGCTGGCTCGGTCACGGTCGCCGAGCGCATCTGGCGCGAGGTCGGCGAGCAGGTCTTCATGGCCGCGTCGGGCAGCGCGCCGCAGGTCACGCTGTCGGTCGGGGTGGCGCTCTTCCCGTCGCGTGACGTTCGCACCAAGGACGCACTGCTGCGTGCGGCCGATTCGGCCCTGCACCAGGCGAAGCGCGATGGGGGCAACCGCATCTGCGTCTTCCAGCAGGACGGCTACCTGTACACGCCGGTGGTGGGCCCGACCAGCGAGCGCGCGCCCCGCTCGACGGGGGCACGCGCAGGACGCAAGTCCAGCCGCCCGCCGCCGACCGACAGGTCGCCATCGCCCGGGTCCGGGCGTACCGGTTCCGACCGTCCGCCGAGCGGAGGGCGTCGCTCCGGATGACGCTGTCGGCCCGCAAGCGGTCGGGCGAGATGGTCGCCGCTGGAGCCGGGAGCGACGCTCCGCGCGTGTTGATCGTCGATGACGAGCCGGCGCTCAGACGCAGTCTGGCGCGGCTCCTGCTCAGCCGCGGGATGCACGTGCTCACTGCGGACGACGGAGCGGCCGCGATCGATCTTCTGGTCGAGGAGCGCGTGGATGTCGCGCTGGTCGATCTGATGATGCCGAACGTCGGTGGGCTGGAGCTGCTGGATCACGTCAAGCAGCATCACGTCGGCGTCGAGGTCATCATGATGACGGCCTTCGGCGACGTGGAGACGGCCGTGACGGCCGTGCGCGCGGGGGCGTACCACTTCCTGACCAAGCCGTTCCGCTCCAACGACGAGGTGGCGTTCACCGTCGCAAAAGCCGCCGAGCACCGGCGGCTGGTCACGCGCGCGGCTCTGCTCGAGAAGCGCATCAAGCAGATGGAGAAGTTCGGCGAGCTGATCGGCAACTCGCCCCGCATGCAGGAGGTGTATCGGCTGGCGACTGGCGTCGCACCGACCTTCTCGACGGTGCTCATCCTGGGCGAGAGCGGCACAGGCAAGGAGTTGACCGCGCGGGCCATCCATCAGCACTCGCCGCGCGCGGATCAACCGTTCGTGGCGGTCAACTGTTCGGCCATTCCGGTGGAGTTGGTCGAGAGCGAGCTGTTCGGGCACACGCGCGGCGCCTTCACGGGCGCCACGGGGACGCGCGAGGGCCTGTTCGAGGCGGCGGACCACGGCACGCTGTTCCTCGACGAGGTGGGCGATCTGCCGCCGCTGGCGCAGGTCAAGCTGCTGCGTGCGCTGCAGGAAGGGGAGATCAAGCGCGTGGGCGAAAACGTGATGCGCAGAGTCGACGTGCGCGTGATCGCGGCCACGAACGTGGATCTGCGCGAGCGCATCGCTGCGGGCGCGTTCCGTGAAGATCTGTTCTACCGCCTGCACGTGGTCGCGATCGAGCTGCCGCCGCTTCGGGAGCGCCGCGAGGACATCCCGCTCCTGGCGCATCACTTCCTGAAGAAGTACGCCGCGCGGGCGGGCCGGGACGTGCGCCACATCGCACCCGAGGCGCTGCGTGCGATGCAGGAGCAGCCCTGGCCGGGCAACGTGCGGGAGCTCGAGAACGCGATCGAGTACGCGACGGTGTTCTGCAGCGACGACACCATCCGCGCCGGCGATCTGCCGTTCACGCGCTCGAGCGGCGGCCCCGCCTCGCACCCTCCGGGACGCGGTGCCGTGCTCCCCGCGGGTCTCGCCGATCTTCCGTATCGCGACGCGAAACAGCAGGTCGTCGCGGCTTTCGAGGCGGAGTACTTCGCCGAGCTGGTGAAACGCGCCGACGGAAATATTTCCGAGGCGGCTCGCCAGGCCGGCCTGGATCGCTCGAACTTCCGGCGCGCCGCCAAGCGTGCAGGCTCGATCGACAGCGGAGAAGAACCCCGGACGGCTGACCGGGGCGAGCGCGGGGGCGCCCGCCCGACGGGCGGCGGTCCGTCCACAAGCTGAGCCCCCGGAGCCCGAGAGGGCGAGCGGTCCCCACAATCTGTCGCCTTGTACCCGGTCGGTCATGTAGTCTGCGCCCGATGCGAGCGGGCACGCGGCCTCTGCTGCTGATTGCGCTGCTCTGGGCGCTGCCGGCGGCCGGCCAGACAGCGGCTGGCAGCGCGCGGGCCCATGCGCCGCGCACGGCGCCGCTCGTGCACACGCGCCACACCTACACGCTGGCGCGTTGCCTGGAGCTCGCCGAGCAGAACTATCCCAAGGTCGCCGTGGCGCGGGCCAAGCTGGCGGACAAGCGCGCCCAGCTGTGGGAGGCGCACACGGCGCCGTTCAGCAACTTCAACGTCACCGGCGGGGTGGGGCTCGCGCCGACCGTGCGCGGCACCAGCGTGTACAGCCCGAATACCGATGTCGCGCTGACCTCCAACATGGCGCTCGCCTGGCAGGTCGGTATCGAGGGGGTGGTCCCGCTGTGGACCTTCGGCAAGATCAGCAACCTGTGGGATGCGGCCGAGGCGCAGGTCAAGCTCGGCCAGCACGAGGTCAAGAAGGAGCAGAACGAGGTCAAGCTGTCGGTCCGCAAGGCCTACTATGGAGTGCAGCTGGCCCGCGACTCGCTCTCGCTCCTGAACAACGCGACCGGCCGCATCGACAAGTACATCGACCACATGGCCAAGCAGGTCGCCAAGGGCGAGGGTGACGACATCGAGCTCCTGAAGATGCGTATGTACCGGGCCGAGCTCGACGCGCGGCAGGCCGAGGCCGAAAAATCGGAGGCCTCGGCGTTGGCCGGCCTGCGATTCCTCACGGGAGTCAAGAGCCTCGACGTGCCGGACAAGCCGCTCAGACGCGTGCATCACACGCTGGCGCCGCTCGCGCGCTATCTCACGGCGGCGCGGCTGTTCCGCCCGGAGATAAACATGGCACGTGCAGGCGTGGTAGCCCGCCAGGCGCAGGTGCGCCTGGCGCGCGCGCGCTACTTTCCCGACGTCGGTATCGGGCTCACCGCGAAATGGGCGCGCGCACCCGAGGTCACGGATCAGACCAACCCATTCGTGCTCGATAACGGCAACTACCTGCACTATGGCTTCGGTCTGGTGCTGCGCTGGAAGCTCGACTTCCTTCCCCAGACTGCGCGCTTGGCCCAGGCCCGCGCCAAGCTGGAGGAAACGCGTGCCACCGAGCGCTACGCTCTGGGCGGCGTCGGCGTGGAAGTGGAGCAGGCGTATGCCGAGGCCAGGAGCGCAAAGCGGCGGCTGGACGCGTATTCGCGGGCCACGCAGTACGCGCGTCAGTGGCTGATCAAGGTGCAGCAGGGCATCGACGTGGGCACCTTCGACGACGAGGACATCGTGGATCCCGCGAAGGCGTACGCGCTGCACAAGTTCTCGAAGATGTCGGCCACCTTCGACTACAACATGGCCATCGCCAAGCTGGCCCTGGCGACAGGCTGGGACGAGATCGCCGACGCGCCCTAGTCCAACGGGTGCGCCTTGCCGGCGCTAGCCGTTGGCCTTCGCGTCTTCTTCGTCGAGCAGCTTCTCGATGCTCTGGATGCCGTTGAGGATGGCTTCATTGACCATCGAGACGATCGTCGGCAGCGAGCCCTTCAGCGCCTCGTAGTAGCGCTGGCGCTCCGTCGAGTGGATGATCGCGGGCGGATAACCGGCGCGCAGCAGCATGACGTTCATGAGCAGGCGCGCGACCTTCCCGCTGTCGCTGGCGAAGGGGAACACGCGCAGGAGGTCGTAGTGGACCCGGGCGGCGATCCGCACGGGGTTCTTGATCTTCTTCGGCTCGGGCCCGTTGAGCCAGTCGATCACCTGTCGCACGCGGTAGGCGATCTTGTCGGGCGGCGCGTACTCGTGGAAGTACAGGCGGTGCTGCGGGATGTCCTTCCTGTACTTCACGCTCTTGAGGTCGCCCTCTTCGGGATGCAGCGTGAGGTAGATGCGCTTGATGATGTCGATATTGATCGGCACGCGCTTCTTGTCGCCGAGCTCGCGGACCAGATCGAGCGCCGCCTTGTGGCGCCGGATCTCCTCGCACACCGGTTGCAGGCTCGAGTCCGGCACGACCGTGATGTTCGGGTCGATGGCCGTCTTCAGCTCCTGGAAGGTGTACACGACGCCTTCGAGCGCACTGTCATGGTAGATCCACGACATGTCGAAGCTCTCGGCGTACTGGCGCCGGAAGCTATCGTCCGTGCCCTCGAGCCGCTTGACGATCAGCGTGTAGCGATCCTCGATGCGGTCGGGCTTCGGCGTGGCCGGCGGTTGCGGAACCGGCGCACGGTGAGGAGGGATCTCCGTCGCGGGCGGCAGAGGCGGCGGCGGTGCCACCTGTCCACCGTCCGGTGGATGGAGGTTGGCGAACCTGCTCGGCAACTGTCCTTCGATAGTGCGACGCGTGGTGCCTGACTGGTTGGGGATGGCATCCGGGCGGTAGACGCGGGTCGTCGTGCCGCGTCCGACGCCGGCGACGCGCTGTGCACGGCGCGTCGCGCGCGCGACCCGACCTTCGAGCGCCCGGCGGGCGGCCTCGCGCTCGGCGCGGACCTTCTCGCGCTCGGCTTCCTTGGCCTTGCGGTACGCCTCGCGCTCGGCCTGGATGCGCGCTCGTTCTTCTTCCTTGAGGCGGCGGGCCTCCTCGCGGGCGGCGTCACGCTCGGCCTGGATGCGCGCTCGTTCTTCTTCCTTGAGGCGGCGGGCCTCTTCGCGGGCGGCTTCGCGCTCGGCCTGGAGCCGGGCGCGCTCTTCCTCGCGAGCTTTGCGTGCGGCCTCCTTCTCGGCCGCCTTGCGAGCGCGTTCGCGTTGGCGCTCCTTCTCGCGTTCTTTGCGAGCCTTTTCGCGTTCCTTCTCGCGCTGGGCGCGTTCGCGCTGCTTCTCGCGGTCGGCCCGCGCCTTTTCCTTCTCGCGTTCTTTGCGAGCCTTTTCGCGTTCCTTCTCACGCTGGGCGCGCTCGCGCTCGCGTTCCTTCTCACGCTGGGCGCGCTCGCGCTCCTTGCGAGCCTTTTCGCGTTCCTTCTCGCGTTCTTTGCGAGCCTTTTCGCGCTCCTTCTCCTGCTGGGCGCGCTCGCGTTCTTTGCGAGCCTTTTCGCGTTCCTTCTCGCGCTGGGCGCGTTCGCGCTGCTTCTCGCGGCGCGCTTTGTCGCGTTCCTTCTCGCGTGCGCGCTGCGCCTTCTCCCGTTCGCGCTTGACCTGTGCCGCGGTCTTCTTGACGCGCTTGGGCGCCTTCTTCGACGAGCGCGCCGCCGTCTTGCGCGTGCGCTGTGTGCCGCGGGTGGACCGGGCGCTCTTGCGCTTGGCCGTCGCTCCACGGCTGCTGGCGCGCGTGGTCTTCTTCTTCGCAGCGGCGCGCGCGGTCTTTTTCTTCGCAGCGGCGCGCGCGGTCTTTTTCTTCGCAGCGGCGCGCGCGGTCTTTTTCTTCGCAGCGGCGCGCGTGGTCTTCTTCTTCGCGGCAGCCCGCGTGGTCTTCTTCTTCGCGGCAGCGCGGCCCTTGCTGGTGCTTGTCCTGGACGTCGTTCCGCGGCGGCTCGACTTCTTTCCGGAGCGCTTCGGCTTCGCGGAGCTCTTGCTCGAGCGTTTCGCGGCCTTGGTCCCGGTCCGACGAGCGCTAGTGCGCTTTTTGGATGGCTTCTTCTTGTTTCGGGCCGGCATCAGCGTTGACCAGGGAGAGCGGCCGCACCCGGACCCCAGACTGGCGGCGGGCCAACGGGCCGAATACCTCGACACGAGGTGCAGGGTTCTGCCCCCGTCGGAGGAGAAATGGGACCGCAGTCCCGAAATTGCCCCCGGAAGCTAGTCGGGTGGCACGTACCCCGTCAAGCAGCGTGTTGCGCTCCCGCACCTTGGGCGGTCCCCACCGCGCGCGGCCTCCGGCGGCGCCCGGTTCAGCTGAAGAAATCGGGGAATATCTCGCTGTTTTCCAGGGGTTCCGAGCGCGCTGTCAGGACCTCGCAGCCACTGTCCGTCACCAGTATGGTGTGCTCGAACTGGGCGGACAGGGAACCGTCAGCGGTCACGGCGGTCCAGTCGTCGTCCAGAATCGTCACTTCCCAGTCGCCCCCGTTGATCATCGGCTCGATCGTGAACGTCATTCCGGGGCGGAGCCGGATCCCGCGGCCGCGGGTGCCGACGTGGCTGACCTTCGGCTCGTCGTGGAACACCCGGCCGATTCCGTGGCCGACGAAATCGCGCACCACCGAGCAGCCCTGCGCTTCAGCGAATTCCTGGATGGCGGCTCCGATGTCGCCGAGCCGAGCGCCTGGCCGCACCTCGGCGATGCCGAGCTCGAGGCTGCGCCGCGACACTTCCGTGACCAGCTTGGCTTCCTCGTTTGGCGTGCCGACGTAGAACGTCGCGGACGTGTCGCCGTGGAAGCCGTTGTAGATGTGTGTGACATCCACGTTGATGATGTCGCCGTCCTCGAGCGTGCGGGGCCCGGGGATGCCGTGGCAGACGACCTCGTTGATCGAGGTGCACACGCTCTTGGGATACCCCTTGTAGTCCAGCGGTGCGGGGATCGCGCCCTGGGCGAGCGTGTCCTGGTGCACGAACTCGTTGATTTCCTCGGTGGTGATCCCGGGGCGGATGATCCCTCCCACGCGCACCAGCGTGTCGGCTGCGAGCCTACACGCATCGCGCATTGCCCGGATCTCGCGTGGCGTCTTGATTTCAACGGAGGACATCTGGAAACGCATTGACCGCATGACGTTCGTTCATCTGCTGAAACCGCCGACGAGCCGTGCCCGTTCGACAGCAGCGCGCAACTCGGGTGTGTCGGCTTCGGCGCGCCAGTGGAGAGTAGCCCGACCTTGTTCGTTATAGCGACGGAAGAACAGGATGAACTCCTTGCCGACCAGAGTCGAGTCCGCCGAGCGTACGAAAGCGTACGACGGGTTGGTGGGCGTGATCTCGACGTCGATGGGCTGCCCGGGGGCGCGGCCCGCGAGCGGCGCAGCCGCGGGCACGAGCACCAGCGTGTAGGCCGGGTTGTCGCCGGCCGAGTCACTGCTGATGGTGGAGATCTTCACGGGCAGCACCGACTCGGCCTGCTCCGTCCAGCTGGGCAGTGCCGGATCGCCGGCCGCGTTGTTGCCCGTCAGCGTGGCTCCGAAGATCTCGGGCGCGATGCTGTCGTCGAACAGGGCCGCGGCCTGGGGGCCATAGGGCGGCAGCTGCTGGGCAGCCGGCGCCACTTCCGGCCGGTTGGGCGGTCCGCAGGCGCTCGTCGGGAGTGCCAGGCACGCCAGCAGGGCGGCTGTCAGGAGCGGCCGGGGAGAGCGCTTGGGGGCTGGGGAATCCAACGTTGTTCTCTAGATAGCCATCCGGGTCGGTCGCGTCGAGGTCACATGACGCAGCGCGCTGTTACCGCGAGCGCCGGCTGCGGCATGGGGAAAAGCAGGGCCTACGGGACCGGTCCGGGAAATCCGGTGGGGATTCCGGCCAAGTTGCTCCATAGTTCCGCGGCGTCAAACGTCTAATGCAGGCACCCCCACCCCGCGTGGGCGTGCCTTGAGCCGCGGTCGACTGCAATGCTAGCGTCCCGGCGCCCGCAGATCGAAACGACTGTCAAGGATTTCGGGAGGATACAATGAAGTTCAGCGTCGTCGTGACACTTACCGCCTTCGGTCTCGTCGCAGCTCCCCTGGCGGCCACGACGGCGAGCGCCGCACCGGCGTCGTCGTCCGTCCTGGCCCGCTACGGTCACGCGAGGCATTCCCACAAGGCCAAGGCGGCAGGCGAACCCGGGCGTCTCAAGAAGCACATTGCCGTCGCGCCGCGAGGTCTGCGCTGGGGCATGAGCAACGAGCAGATCGCCCGGCTCTACGACAAGATCTTCGATAAGGAGTTCGTGCCGCTCTACAAGAAAGTGGAGCCCGGGCCGCGGATGACGGCACTCGACGTCGAGCTCAAGAACAAGAAGGCGATCCTGCGTCGCAGCTTGATCGGGTTCAACGACACGCCGACCGGTCTCGATCAGTCGCCGCTCGCCGGCGAGTTCACCTACGGCAATCACGAGAGCATGAGCCGCGTCACGCTGCGCAGCGGGACCGCGCGCCACTTCTTTTTCTTCTCGGATCGCCTCTGGAAGATCTACGACGAGCACAAGCTGCGCAAGGGCGGCCCGCTCGGCGACAGCTACAAGGAAGCGGTGGCGATCCTGACCAAGAAATTCGGCGTGGCGCCGAAGATGATCCCCGCCGACTTCAGCAAGCACCAGTACTACGACGAGGCGATCTGGTTCGACAACAGCACGCTGATCCGCGCAGTGAACCGTGAGGCGCAGCACGTCCTGGCGATGGTGTACGAGGACAAGAACGTCGCCGACGGTCTCGCGCGCTACCGCACGCACAAGAAGAAGAACCCGAACTCGATCGACAGTTCGGTGTTGGCCGTGACCAAGCCGGCGACTCCGCCCCCCGACGACAAGGCCAAGGACAGCAAGAAGAAGCGCCGGCGCGGGCACTAGGCCGCACGTCGCGACTCGAGGCCCGCCTGCCGGCGGGCCTCAGTCTTCTATCTTCTCCGCTCCCTCCGGAACGATGGCACCCGAGGTGACCTTGACCTGGGCGCCTGGCGCCACCGCCAGGATTGCCGGCTCGATGACCCGGCGCTTGGCGAGCGTGTTGCCCGGGCAGCCCGAAAAGCGGCCCGCCAGGTGCAGCTCGACCGCGTCGTCCTCGGCCCGGACCAGGTACACATCCCCCCCATCGGCCCGCACCAGCGGGGCCAGGATGTCATGGACCACCCGGAGGATCTCGTCGCGAGGGGAGGGCATCCGGGCCCGAAGGTAGCACGCCGCTTGACCGGACCGCGAGGCTTCCTCTAGTTTCCCGGGCCCCCCCGCCCCCCGGACCGGGCAGAGGGCTTTTCTGGCGCCGGCTGTGGCCGGTGCTAGCTTTTGTCTGGTCCGGGCCAAAGCGTCCCACGGATCGAGGAAATTTAATGGCCGTTCACATCCGCCTTGCCCGCCACGGCTCGAAGAAGACCCCTTTCTACCGCATCGTCGTGACCGATCAGCGCAACCCGCGCGACGGCCGCTTCATCGAGAACGTCGGCGTGTACGATCCCGCGTCGGACCCCGCGAAGCTCGAGCTCGACCGCGAGCGGCTCGAGTACTGGCAGAAGCAGGGTGCCCGTACCTCCCACACTGTCGAGCGCCTGCTGAAGAAGAACGCGGCGCCGGCGACCGAAGCTTCTGGCTGACCTGGAGCCGGCAGTCCAGAGCTCCTGCGTGCCCCCCGGACTTTCATTCCACGATTCCCCGCAGCATTTCCGGGCGCGAGATGCGCCAGCGACTCTGGAGTTCTGTCACCCATGGCACTCAAGGAACTGATTTCCACCATCGCCCAGGCTCTTGTTGACGATCCCGACAGCGTCGAAGTCACCGAGATCGAAGGCGATCACAATTCGTTGATCGAGCTGAAGGTCGCCAAGAACGACATCGGCAAGGTCATCGGCAAGGACGGGCGCACGGCACAGTCGATGCGCACGATCCTCACAGCGGCGTCGACCAAGCTCGGACGGCGCGCGCATCTCGACATCGTGGATTGACGCCTCCGGTCACCGCGCGCCAGCCGCCGAAGGTCGTCGAGGTCGGCGGCGTGGTGAAGCCGCATGGAGTGCGCGGCGAGCTGAAGGTCCGCCCGCACTTTGCGGGTAGCGACAGCCTGCTCTCGATCGACGAGGTGTGGCTCGCTTCCGGAGCGGCGGAGCCGCGGCCCTTCCGCGTTGTGTCGGCCCGCCGTGCAAACCGCTTCGTGCTGCTCGGGCTCGAAGGCGTCGAGGACATGGACGCCGCGGATGAGCTGCGTGGCGCGCGAGTGCTGGTCCCGCGCGACCAGCTGCCCGAACCCGGCGAGGACGAATTCTACCTGTCCGATCTGGTCGGGGCCCGGGTGGAAGCGCCGTCGGGCGAGGTCGGCACGGTCGTGGAGGTGCGCGTGCATCCGAGCGTCGATTCGCTGGTGATCCAGAGGCAGGACGGCACGCTCGTCGAGCAGCCGCTCGTCGAGCCGTGGATCGAGAGCGTCGACGTCGAGGAAGCCTGCGTGCGCCTCTCCACGACCGACGGCTTGATTGTCTGATACACGGGGACCGTGCACGTCGGCGTCGTCACACTGTTTCCGGAGCTGTTCGGAGCGTTCCTCGAGACGAGCTTCGTCAAGCGCGCGATCGCGGGCGGCCAGCTCGGGGTGGAGCTCGAGCCGCTCCGGCAGCACGGCCTCGGCCGCCACCTGAGCGTGGACGACACGCCGTATGGCGGCGGCTCCGGCATGGTGCTCCGGGTCGACTGCGTCGTCGCCGCTCTCGAAGCGGTTGAAGCGAAGCTGGGGGCGCGGTCGCACCGCGTGCTCCTCACGCCGCAGGGCCGGCGCTTCGACCAGGAGCTCGCACGCGATCTCGCCGCCCGGGCGCACGTGTCGTTCGTGTGCGGCCGCTATGAGGGCTTCGACGAACGTGTCCGCGGCTTCGTGGAGCAGGAGATCTCGCTCGGTGACTTCGTCCTCACCGGAGGCGAAGTGCCCGCCATGGCGATCATCGAGGCGTGTGTGCGCCTGCTGCCGGGTGTGCTCGGCAACGAGGCTTCGCCGCGTGAGGAGTCTTTCAGCCCGCACTGCGACGGCCTGCTCGAGTACCCGCAGTACACGCGACCGGCGAGCTACCGCGGCCTCGGCGTGCCCGAGGTGCTGGTGAGCGGCGACCACGGCCGCATCGCCGAGTGGCGGCTCGCGAAGTCCCGCGAGCGCACCCAGGAGCGCCGGCCCGATCTGTCGAGCGAGGGGAAGGACGACCGATGAGGCGCGTCGCCGCCGCGCTCATCCACCATCCGGTGCTCGATCGACAGGGCGACGTGGTGACGACCGCCATCACCAATCTCGACCTGCACGATATCGCGCGCAGCGCCCACACCTACGGTCTCGGCGGGCTGTTCGTCGCGCATCCCGTGGCGGCGCAGCGGGAGCTCGCCCTGCGCATCCGCGAGCACTGGATCAGCGGTTCCGGCGCGCGGCGCATCCCCGACCGCTCACCGCCTATGCGCGCGATCCAGATCGTCGAGTCGCTCGACGACGCGATCGCCGCGCTGGGAGGCCGGGACGCGGTCGAGCTGTGGACCACCAGCGCGCGCGAGGCCGCCGCTCCCATGCTCGACTACCCCGCCGCGGCGGAGCAGCTACGCCGCGACGGTCCCGCCGTGCTGATCGCGTTCGGCACGGGTTGGGGCCTCGCCGACGAGGTGCTGGCCCGGGCCGACGCGCAGCTCGGTCCGATCGTGTCGCCGCGCCAGGACGGCTACAACCACCTGAGCGTGCGTGCCGCGGCCGCCATCATCTTCGACCGGCTGCTCGCGCCTACGGCACCTGGAACGGCCTGAGCCCGCGCAGCGAGACGCTGGTGACGCTGTCCGCGAACACCCGTACGTCGTAGTAGCCCAGGCTGACCACTTTCGTGCCGCCCTTGCCATCGGGCATCAGCCCGTCGGCTGCCACGCGCGCGAAGCCCGGCTTCACGTCGAGTGCCGCGTACAGTGCGGTGCGGCCGGTGCCCTGGCTCCCCAGTTTGGGCAACGGGTTGTCCTCGTCGTCGTTGAAGTAGACGAAAGCCGCGCGGGACGCGGTCACGTCCACGCTCGCGTTCTGCAGCCGCACGTTGCCGCAGTCGTGGACCTCGCCGCCGATGGCGCCGTTGCCGGGCGAGATCGGACGGCTGAATGCGGCGGCGGGGATCGTCTGGAAGTCGTCGGCTGCGAGCGCTTCCAGGTTGTGCGTATAGACCCCGTTCGAGAACTCCGGGTCGTTGTCGGTGATGTAGATGTTGTACGTGACGAGCGGCGCCCACAGGCCGGTGGAAGCGTCGCTCGTCTTGACCACGAGCTCGGTGTACATCGGCACCTTGTCGTACGTGTACGCCCGGTCCTTGCGCGGGTCGTTGCAGTTGCCCGTGTCGGTCAGGGTGACCGTGGAGTTCGGGTCCGTGCTCACGGGCGTTCCCACGAGGTCGCCCAGCTCGCCGTCGGTGGCCGGATCGCCCGTGCGCTTGACCTTGTAGACCTCGATCTTCACGCCGGCCATGTCGCAGCCATGCGCGAACGCCTGGACCAGCCCCTGCATGGTCACCAGCTTGGGCTTGCCGCTGGGCGGCTTGGCCGGATAGCCCGCGGGGCTGAAGCAGGACACGTCCGGGGCTCCGGTGCCGGCGTACTTCTTGGTAGACGTGCTGCGCTTGAGGGTGGCGCCAATGCCGGCGCCGGGCTTGCTGACGAGCACGCAGCAGTCGTTGATCGGTCGCTGCGAGGCATGGCGACAGTCGAGCGCCGGATTGCAATTGTCGCTGCTGCAGAAGTCGCTGTTCGAGGGCGTCTGTAGCTTCGTGCAATCCGTCGACGAGCCGCCGGAGTTCGTCTTGCCGCTGGAACACCCGGCGGTGGCGGCGATGGTTGCGAAAGCCAGGAATCGACCGATAAGCTGATGCATGCGGGGACCTCGCTCTTTTTCCGGGTGGCCAGTTGCGCGGTTGGCCGCTGGATCGTGAATCCAGCGGGCCGCAGGCTCGTCCTACAGGTCGCGCTGGGAGGCCAGCTCCCGGGAGTTTTCCACCAGACGAGAAGCTAGCTAATTTCGCTCTCTTTCGCATGGGTTTTCGCGCAGCGGCGCGGCTCTGGGGGCCGTCCACTGCTGGATATGGGCTGACAATGGTGGCAGATTCGCGGACCACCGCGCCGCATCGAGGATGAGCAGATGACAACGACCCGGGGGCTTCTGCCGGCTCTTGTCCTGGGACTCTCGCTGGTCCTGGGCGCTGCGCCCGCGCGCGCCGCCGACAGCGTGGCGGGGCTCCGGGCCGCGGCGCTGCACCCGCCGTCCGATCCGGTCAAGGCCCTCGAGCTCGGGCGCTCGCTCGGTCGAGCCGGCCTGTGTGGCGAAGCGGTGCGCGTGCTGCGCCACGGCTACTTCCGCGCCGGCAAGGACAAGTCGACCGCCATCCAGCTGCGCCTCCAGGCCGCGCGTACGCTGATCGCCGAGCGCAAGCAGAAGGCGGCCCTGCGCGAGTGTCGCGGGCTCAGGCCGTTGTCGCCTGTCAAGGCGGACGCCTGCACGGCCGAAGCGCAGCTCCTGTGGCGGCGCGCTTCGCTCGCTCTTCCTGCAGCCGAACGCGCGCTGTCGAGTTCACCGCACGACTACGACGCGCTGGTGGCGAAGGGCCGTGCGCTCGAGCAGATGGGCAAGCCAACCGAGGCGCAGGCCGCGTTCCGCGCGGCCATCGCCGCCGACGGATCGCGCTACGAGGCCCACCGCTACCTCGCCGCGCTGCTGTACGAGGGCGGTGGGAGCAAGGCCGGTCTGGCCGAGCTCCGCACCGCGGCGCGCCTGGGCCCCGACGAGCCCGCGCTGCTGGTGCAGCTCGCGTCGCAGCTGCCCGCGGGCAAGCGAAGCGGAGACGCTGCTGAAGCACGCGCTCTCGCTCAGGCCGGACTACGGCGCAGCGCTGGCGCAGCTCGGCGAAAACCAGCTCGAGCAGGGACAGCTCGCGCCGGCGGCGGCGTCGTTGAAACGTGCGCTCGCGATCGATCCGAAGCAGGCCGACTGGCATGCCGATCTCGGCCGGGTGCTGCTCGCGCAGGGCGACGCGGACAAAGGCACTGGCCGAGGCGAAGCAGGCGCTCTCGATCGTGCACAACCACGCCGCCGGCAAGTTGCTCGAGGCCGATGCGCTGGCCGCGCGCGGCGACATCGATCCGGCCATCGAGGCCTACGAGAAGGCGCACGCCCTGTCGCGCACCAGCCCGGAGGCGCTCGTCCACGCGGCGCGCGCCTGTCTGCACGGGGCCCGCCCCACCACGGCGCACGCATTTGCGTCGCGTGCGACTGAGGATTTCCCGGACTGGGCGCCGGGCTGGGAAGTCCTTGGCGACGTGCTGGCGGCCGGGCAGGAGCCGAAGGCAGCCCGGGACGCCTACAAAAAGGCGCTCAAAGCCCATGGTCCGGTGGACCGCAAAGGAATCCAGAAGAAGCTGGCGCGGATTCGCTAGACTGTCGGGTACTGCCCCCTCCATGAAGAGATTGCCCCTCCCCTCCAAGGTGACGGCGCCTGGCGTCGATGCGGCGTTCTGGCGTCGCATGGCCTTTGCCGGAGCGCGCTACGGCCCGCGACCCTGGGTCCGCTACAGCCCGCCGCTGTTCGGTCTCGCGTTCGCCGCCCTCTTGCCCGAGCATCGCGCGCGCGTGCGGGACAACCTGCGCCGCATCCTTGGCGAGCGCAGCGCAACTCGAAGAGAACGTCGACGTCGCGCGCACCTTCGCTACCTATGCGCGCTGCCTTGCCGAGTCGTTGGCCAGAGGGCGCCCGGAAGCGCAGCGCGCCCGTCGGCGACTGCGCGGGACGGAGCATCTCGAACGCGCTCGTGGCGGCAGGGCGCGGCATCGTGCTGGTGACGGCGCACACCGGTGCGTGGGATGCCGCTGCGCATCTGTTGCCGCGCGATGCGGGGCTCGAGGTGATGGTCGTGATGCACGCCGAGCCGGACGTGCGCGCGCGCCTGTTGCACGACCAGGTGCGGCGCAGCGAGGGCGTCCGTGTCGTCCATGTCGGCAGCCCATCCGCTCGACAGCTCTGCCGCTCCTGAAACACCTGGGGCGGGCGGGGTCGTCGCGGCGCAGATCGACCGTTCCTATCCCAACCAGCGTTCGCTCGACGTGGAGATGTTCGGCAGCCCCGTTCCGCATACCCGAGGGGCCGTTCGTGTTGTCGGCCCTGGTCGGCGCACCCGTGCTGCCGGTGTTCGTGCGGCGGGTCGACTATTTCGACTACGAGTTCTCGATCAGCCCGGCCATCCAGTTGCCGCGCCGGGCCGGGCCCCGATGACTCCGGCGGGCTGCCGAACAGGCGACGATGGAGATGGAGCGTTTCATCCGCGCCCATCCCACCCAGTGGTTCCATTTCGGCGGCGGGTAGGGCCGGTTCCGACGGAACTGGCGCGCCGAGGCGCGCTTTGGCAAAAGGACCCGACCATGTGGCTCCATATCGGCCAGTCCGCGCTCTACGGTGACATCAGCCGCTACGCGCAGCGGTTCAACCTGCTCGAGCTCCGCGCGGAGCCGGGGAGGCTGCCGAAACCTGCAACGCTCAAGCGATGGCTGAGCGCGGTGCCGGAAGGCTTCCGGTTTTCAGGTGATGCTGCCCCGCGCCGTCGGGTCGCTTGTGCCCGGCGAAGCGCAGGAGTCGGCGCTCGGCTACGCGCTCCAAAGCGCGCGCGCGCTCGACGCAGCCTGGCTGGTGCTCCAGACGCCATCGTCGGTGATGCCCGGAGCGCGCTCTCCGGGACGCTGGCCGAGCTGGTCGAGCGGCTCGCCGGGCTCGTGGCGGATCGCCTGGGAGCCCCGCGGCGTGTGGGAAGACGACGAAGCGGAGCGGCTCGCGAAGTCCCTCGGGGTGCACCTGGTCCGCGATCTCACCCGGCGCGAGCCGCCCGCCGACGACGTGCTGTACACCCGCCTGCTGGCTCTCGGCGAAGCCGCCGAGCTCCGCGCAGCGGCCGTCGAAGCGCTCGCCGAGCGTCTGGTCGGTCAGCTCCGAGGCCTGGGTGGTGGTCGAGGGCAGGGGCGCAGTGCGGGCAGTGCAGATGCTGCGCGAGCTGAGCGCCGACGAAGCGCAAGACGGCGAGGGGCGTGACGAAGCGGGCGACGGCGGTTACGTTGCGTGGAACGGCGTCGCGGACGGAATGCCGGGCGACGAGCCGGACGACCCCGACGACCCCGACGACCCCGACTGAGGAACTGGACGACCGCGCATGACCACTCGAGCCGCCGCTATCGCGAACGATCCGATTGCCGATGAAGCCGCCCAGGACTTTCTCGCGTCGGGCGGGTCGGCCGTCGGAGCCGTGCTTACGGGATTCTTCGCCGCCGGCGGCGCGTTCGCCGGGGTGCTGCTGGGACCGGTGAGCATCCTGGTGGGCGGGGTCGGCGTCGGCGCGCGCGCGTTCGACGGTCGTCTCCGCCAGCCGGGGCTCGGTACCAAGCGCCCGCGCGGGTTCAAGGCCGGGGAAGAGGTCCCGGATTCCGCGCGCGTCGCCATCCCGACCGGAGTGGTTGCGGCGCTGGTGGCTCACGCCTACGACGGCAGCCAGCGGCTCGGCACCATCCTCAAGCCCGGCATCTCCCGTGCTCAGCGCAGCGGTGCGGAAGCGCGCGCTGCGCTGCTCAAGCGCATCCGCTCGGCGGGCGCCGCCGCCTTGACCGAAGCGGCGTTCGTCCGGCCGGTGCTGCGTATCGCAGGGCCGAGCCAGGGGGGCTGGTGACGCCGTCCGATTTCGGCACGATTCCGGACATCGACCAGGACGCGGGCGAGCGCAAGCTCGACGCTGGCAGCCTCCTCGAGCCGCCCTGGGCGGAAGAGGGCGAGGGCGTCGTCGAGGACGCCGAGGCGTTGGGGATCGGTTTCGCCGTCTGTGCGATCGACGTGCGCGGAGTCTTCGCAGCGCTGTGCTACCGCCGCATCTCCGATGGACTGCCCATCGACGACCTGGATCTGGAAGCACCGATGGCGGCCGTGCCGGTGCAGCGCGGCGTGACGCGCGTCGCGCCGGGCGCGCGCATCCCGGCGCCTGCGCCCATCGCCATCCGCCGCGACAAGAGCGGAACGCCGCTCGAGGTCATCGCCGGCCCCATGCTCGCATCGGCTCGACGATCCGTCGAAGGCCAAGCCGCTACTGGTCGTCAAGCGCGACCCGCATACGCAGGCGACCGAAGCGCGTACGGGTCGACTGCCTAGCGAAGCGTTCCGGCCCGCATCCGGCTACAGCCGCGAGGCGGGCCGCGGTGCGGAGCTAGGCGACCTTGGTGCCGTGGCGCTTCGCGAACGCGACGAGGCCGATCTTGTCGATCGTGCGCAGGTCACGCGTCGTCAGCTTGAGCGTGACGTAGCGACCCAGCTCGGGAACCCAGAGCCGGCGGCGCTGCACGTTCACGTGCTGCCAGCGCGGCGTCTTGATGTTCGAGTGCGACACGTTGCGCGCGCTGTGGCGACGCTTGCCGGTGATCTCGCTTCTGGCCATGGGGGGCGGGAAGCTAGCCCACGGGCCCGTCCTGTTCAAGGCCGGAATCGTCCTCGTCCACCAGGCGCATCGGGCTCGAGACCCGCCGGGCGTCGCCTGCCAGGGCGGCGGACAGCAGCTGGAACAGCCCCAGGCTGGTGAGCAGCCCGGCGCACAGGATGGCCACGGCGGTCGCGGGATAGGTCAACCAGCCGGTGTCCCCCTCGGCCAGCGGCGTCAGCTGCCGGACCGCGATCTCCAGGGGCAGCACTGCCAGGACCAGCGCTGCCCAGACCGTCCCGGCGCCGGTCGTGCCCTCGCCCATGAACCCGAGCAGGCTGCAGCCGATCACCACCACGTCGGCCCCGGCGGCAATGCGGGGCAGCAGCGCGGCCGCCGGATTGATGGCCAGCATCACCTCCACCACCACGAAGGGCAGAGCCAGCGCCAGCGCGGCGGCCAGCATCACCCTGGCCCGCCGGTAGGCGCGGTAGTGGGCCCGGAACAGCAGGGCTGCCGGCAGGGCCGTCAGCGTCACCAGCCGCCCCAGATCCCGCAGCAGGCCCCCGTCCACAGCGATGCCTGCCATCGGGCCCGCGCCGCGGAAGCCCAGCGCCATCAGCGCCGCGCCCAGCAGGAAGGCGACACCAGCTCTGAGCGCGTAGGGGAACGGGAGCAGGGCCAGGGCCCCCAGGGCGCCTGCCGCCGAGAACGACAGCGTCGACGAATCCAGCCGCTCTGTCGGCACACCGACCCCATGCCGGAAGGCCAGGCCCAGCGCGACCAGCAGCGCGGCCGCCACCACCAGCCAGATCCGGATCGCCTGGCGTGCGGGTTCCTTCGGGGCCAGCTCGTCCCGAAGCACCTCGGACGCCAGCAGGGGCTTGGGGGTCCCGGTAGCGGAAAGTGCCTGGTGGACGCCCGATGTCGGGCCCCGCTGGGCGGCGGCAGTCGAGGGTTCCGATGCCATCAGAGGTTGGGGGAGCGAACGTTAGGCGTTCATGCTAGCGCCAGCTGCCCCAGGCGGGCTACCAGCGTTCGGCAGAACGACTGCACCTTGCTGAAATCACTCAGCATTTCTAGCAAGCGTCTTCTCGTCCATGTACAGCCTGCGCGCCAACTCCACCTGCACCGCGTGCACCCCGTCGCCGGGGCGGCCGTAGTGCGTGGTGCTGTAACCGCCCCGGTAGGGGTCGTCGTGGGACACGCTCCAGCCGAGCTCTCCGGCTACCCGCTCCGGCGTCAGGATCACCTCGGGGGCCGCCGAGGTGCGCCCCCGGCTGCCCGGCACGACATCGGCCCGGACGCGGCCCGGGTCGCTGTGTCCCGAACGGCCCCGGCTGGGCATGGAGTGCCCGCAGAGCAGGATGGCGAAGCCGAAGCGGCGGCGCTTGTCCTCGAGGAGCTCGCGCAGCGTGTTGTGGTAGGGCCGGTAGATCTGCTCCAGGCGCCGTTCCAGCTCCGCGCGGGGCAGGGGACCGGCGATGGCCGGCAGGGCCTCGGTAGTGGTGCGCCAGACCAGTCCGTGCGGCGTGGAGCGCGCGTTGCCGCCCTCGGCCGTCAGCGCGTCAACGTCACCTTCACCGCGGTTCAGGTCGCAGACATAGCGGCTGACCCGGGAGGCGAGCAGCGTCGCGCCTTCGAGCGGCGCTGCGGCGTACAGCTCGTCGACGTACAGATCCGCGTCGAAACCCAGCGCCCGGGCGGGCGCCTCCAGGGTTGCCAGCGATTGCGGGTCGACGGACAGGCCGGCGTGCGGCACCTCGACGACCACCGGGATTTCCGCTGCCTGGGGCTCTTGCACGGAAAAGAACACGAAAGACCTCGCGCGAGCTTCTAGCACAGTCGTCCGCCATTGGCTGTCGGTCAGCGGGGGTTGGGGGGGCACCCCGCGAGGTCCCGGAGCAGGCCCACCCCGCCCGTCGCAGCAGCCCGCGCCGCGCTATCCGCGCGGATGCGAGCGCTGGTGCGCGCGGCGTACGTGGTCTCGGTTGACGTGGGTGTAGATCTCCGTCGTCGCTACGTCCGCATGGCCGAGCAGGGTCTGCACGCTGCGCAGATCGGCGCCCCCGGCGAGCAGGTGGGTCGCGAAGGAGTGGCGGAGCTGGTGCGGGTACACGCTGCCGCGGATGCCGGCGGCGCGGGCGTAGCGCCGCACCGCCTTCCAGAATGCCTGCCGGGTGAGCGCGCCGCCGCGCGGCGACAGGAACAGCACGTCATCCATCTCCCGCGCGCTGGCGCCGCGGCGCTCGGCGGCCTTGCGGGCCTGTGCCTGCCGCTGGACGAGGTAGGCGTCGAGGTGCGTGAGCGAGATCTCGCCGAGCGGAACCAGGCGGCGCTTGCCACCCTTGCCGAACGCGGCGACCACGCCGCGCTGCGAGTCGACATCGCCGAGCTTCAAGCCGCAGAGCTCGCTCACGCGCAGCCCGGCGGCGTACGCAAGGCTGAGCATGGCGCGGTCGCGCAGGCCGCGCAGGGTGTTGGTGTCGGGCGTCTCGATCAGGCGCACCAGGTCGTGCTCGCTCAACGCGTGCGGCAGGCGGCGGCCGAAGCGCGGTCTGGCCGACTGCGACGTGGGATCGGCGGACAGGACGCCCTCTCGCACGAGGAAGCGCATCAGGCCGCGAGCGGCGGAGAGGTGCCGGGCGGTGCTGCGGGCGCCGAGACCGCTCTTGGCGAGGGAGCCGAGCCAGGCACTCAGGAGGCCGGGGTCGAGGCCGTCGGGCGCGGACACGCCCTGCGTCTCGGCGAAGGCGACGAGCTTCGCGAGATCGCGGGCGTAGGCCTGGACGGTGTGCGGCGAGAGGGCGCGTTCGACGCGGAGGTGGTCGAGGAAGAGGTCGACGAGGGCGTCGAGGGTCACGGAGTACAGGGTATCTGCGCAGCGGCGGGCAGGCCAGAATTGGGCGCGGCCTAGGCTCGCACCGCTTCGCTCGCTGGCTCGCTGGCTCGGGGCGGGTCCGGGTTGCGGGTGCGGGTGCGGGTGCAGGGGCGGGCGCGATGCGGTGTTGGTGCGCCGGCGTCCACGCGCGCGGTACGCGGCGACATTCAGGAGGGGATAACCGGTTATGTGGGGGCGAAGTGTCGTCGAGCGTCGGGTCGCGGCGGCGCGCGGCGACATTCAGGAGGGGATAACCGGTTATGTGGGGGCGAAGTGTCGTCGAGCGTCGGGTCGCGGCGGCGCGCGGCGACATTCAGGAGGGGATAACCGGTTATGTGGGGGCGAAGTGTCGTCGAGCGTCGGGTCGCGGCGGCGCGCGGCGACATTCAGGAGGGGATAACCGGTTATGTGGGGGCGAAGTGTCGTCGAGCGTCGGGTCGCGGCGGCGCGCGGCGACATTCAGGAGGGGATAACCGGTTATGTGGGGGCGAAGTGTCGTCGAGCGTCGGGTCGCGGCGGCGCGCGGCGACATTCAGGAGGGGATAACCGGTTATGTGGGGGCGAAGTGTCGTCGAGCGTCGGGTCGCGGCGGCGCGCGGCGACATCCAGGAGGGGATAACCGGTTATGTGGGGGCGAAGTGTCGTCGAGCGTCGGGTCGCGGCGGCGCGCGGCGACATCCAGGAGGGGATAACCGGTTATGTGGGGGCGAAGTGTCGTCGAGCGTCGGGTCGCGGCGGCGCGCGGCGACATTCAGGAGGGGATAACCGGTTATGTGGGGGTGAAGTGTCGTCGAGCGTCGGGTCGCGGCGGCTTCAGCCTGCCGCGACGAGCTCGCGCAGCAGCGGCTCCGGGTCGTCCTGGCGCATCAGCGTTTCGCCGACCAGCGCGGCGTCCGCTGGCGAGGCCGCCACGCGCGTCACGTCCGCTGGCGCGGCGATGCCCGAGAGGTGTACCCGCGTTACCGCGGCGGGCAGTGTCGCGAGCACGCGTGCGGCGCGCTCGCCGTCCATCTCCAGCGTGTCGAGATCGCGCGCATTGACGCCGACGAGATCGGCGCCTGCGTCGAGGGCGCGCGCGGCCTCGTCCTCCGTGACGACCTCGACGAGCGGCACGAGCTGCCGTGCGCGCGCGGCGGCTATCATCGGAGCGAGCTTGCCGGGTGGGAGGCAACGCACGATCACGAGCACGGCGTCCGCTCCGAACGCGCGCGCGGCATCGAGCTGCGCCTCTTCGATCACGAACTCCTTGCACAGGATCGGCAGCTCGCAGGCGGCGCGGGCCTCGGCGAGGTGCTCCCAGGCGCCGTCGAAGAACTGCCGGTCGGCGAGCACGCTCAGCATGCGCGCGCCGGCGCGCTCGTAGGCCGCCGCGCGCTCTGGCACACCGAGCCGCGTGGACAGCGCGCCGGCCGAGGGCGAGCGGCGTTTGATCTCCGCGATCAGTCGCAGCGGCTCGCCAGCGGGCCGCGACAGCTGCACCCGGCGGAGCTCGCTGGGAGGGCTCGGCAGCCGCCTTTCGCGGAGCGCGGCGACCTCGTCGCGTTTGACGGACAGGATGCGCTCGAGCACGGTCAATCCGTCGGTGCGCGATGCTTCTCTGTTGCGGCGCGCCAGCGATCGAGCGCGCGCGCGGCCGCGCCGGTCTCCAGGGTTTCGCGCACTCGATCGACTGCGGCGCGCGCCGGGAGCTCTTCGGCGACGACCAGCGCCGCCGCGGCGTTGAGCACGAATGCGTCCGTAGCCGGGTGCGGTCTGCCCGACAGCACCTCGCGCAGGATGCCCGCGTTGTGCGCGGCGTCGCCACCGGCGATCGCACCCTCGGCGCTCGGCTGCAGACCGAAATCCTCCGGCGCGATCCGGTGTTCGGTGAGCGAGCCGCCTGATAGCTCGGTGACGCGCGTCGCGCCGAAGGGGCTCACCTCGTCCAGGCCGTCCTCGCCGCGCACCACCCACGCACGCTGGACGCCGAGCGTGCGGAGCGTCTCCGCCAACACCGGGCGCACGCTGTCGTCGTAGGCGCCGAGCAGCTGGTGCGTCGCCCGGGCCGGGTTCGCGAGCGGACCGAGCAGGTTGAAGATGGTGCGGATGCCGAGCTCCCGCCGGGCGACCCCGCCGTGACGCATCGCCGGGTGGTGCGCCGGTGCCATCAGGAACGCGATGTTCGCCTCGCGGAGCACGTCGGCGGCCGCGTGCGGCGGCAGATCGAGCGGGAGCCCCAGCGCTTCCAGCACGTCGGCGCTGCCGGCGCGGCTCGACACGGCGCGGTTGCCGTGCTTCGCGACCGGTACGCCCGCGGCGGCCACGATGATCGCGGCGCCGGTCGACAGATTCACCGTGCCGAGCCCGTCGCCGCCGGTGCCGCAGGTGTCGAGCAAGCGTGACAGTCCGTGATCCACCCCCAGCATGGCAGCGCGCATCGACTCCACCGCGGCGGCGATGACCGGGGCGGACTCGCCGCGCATGCGCAGCGAGACGGCGAAGCCGGCCACCTGCACCGGCGTCCAGTCGCCGGCCAGGATCGCGTCGAACACCCGGCGCACCGTTTCCGGCGAGATACCCGCCGGACTGGAGAGCTCGGCATACACTTCGGAAAACCGCGGGGCTTCGCTCACGACGCCTCCAGCCAGTTGGAAAGCAGCTTCATCCCATGCGCGGTCAGGATCGACTCGGGATGGAACTGCATGCCCTCCACGTCCAGGCTCCGGTGCCTCAGGCCCATGATCTCCCCCTCGCTGGTCCAGGCGCTGATTTCCAGGCAGCCCGGCAGGCTCTCACGCTCCACGATGAGTGAATGATAGCGCGTCGCCTCGAAGGGGCAGGGGAGCTCCCGGAACACGCCGCGGCCGTCGTGCTCGATGGGCGAGGTCTTGCCGTGCATGAGCCGCGCCGCCCGCACGACGCGCCCGCCGAACGCCTGCGCGATGGCCTGGTGCCCCAGACACACGCCCAGCAGCGGCACCTTGCCGGCCAGCGCGTCGATCGTGGCCAGCGTGATGCCGGCGTCGTCCGGCGTGCCCGGCCCCGGCGACAGCAGCACGCCGTCGGGGGCGGCTGCGGCAATGGCTTCGGGCGTGGTGCGATCGTTCAGGCGCACGTCGCAGCTCGCGCCAAGCGTTTCGAGATACTGCACGAGATTGTAGGTAAACGAGTCGTAGTTATCGACCACCACGACGCGCTTCTTCACGCCCCGGAGCGTGGCATCGGCCCGGGGCCCGGTCAATCTGACGCAGAAACTGGGGCCTCCCGCACCGGTCCCGATACGATCACGTCCATGTTCGACCGCCGCCACGCCTTCCGTAGACCCATCGATATGTTCTTCAACAAGTTCCTCGATGGGCATCCGTATCTGTGCCGCTCCGTGGACCTATCGCCGGGCGGGCTTCTCGCCGTGACCTTCTCCGAGCCCCGCTCCATCCGCGGCTCGTTCCCCCTCGAGTTGCGGCTGCCCGGTGACGAGGCGGACAGCCTCTGGATCTGGGCGCGTGGGGTGTGGAGGCAGGGCACGCGCCAGGCGATCGAGTTCGTGGGCCTCGATGCCGGAGACCGCGAGCGCCTCGACTGCTACCTCATGAGCTGATCGTTTCCATCCCACCCACCCCCGCCGTCGGCTTGCTCGTCGGCTAGTAGCCGTGCTCGCGGAAGAACTTCTCGATGCGGAGGTTCACGAGCTCGGGGTATTCGACGGCCGTGTAGTGCGTGGCGCCGCGCACCACGAGGATCTCTCCGCCCGGCACTCGCCGGGCCATCTGCTGGGCCAGCTGGCGCGGCGTGAAGGCGTCGCGGTCGCCGGTGATGACCAGCGTGGGTACCTCGATGCGTTCGAGCACGTCGGACGCATCGTGGTCGCCGAGCGAGCGCAGGATGCGCATGTACACGTCCAGGTCGAGCGTCGCGAACTCCTGCGCCAGCTCGCGGAACAGATCCTCGTCCAGCGTGTTGCCCGCCAGCCGGAGCCGCTTCAGCCACAGCACCGTCTCGGGCCAGCGGCTGGCCCGCCGGAGCACCGCCGAGCCCAGCTCGTGGAAGCGCCGGACCTGTTCGATGGCGCCGGGGATGAGCCGGGACGCCATCGGGATCGCCACCGTGTGCAGCGGGCGGCCGAACGTGCCGTTGATGAGCACCAGGTGGCTCACCCGCTCGGGGTGGCGGGCGTACAGCTCGAGCAGCACCTGCACGCCCATGCTCCAGCCGATGAACGCGGCGCGTTCGATGCCGGTGGCATCGAGCACCCGCTCCAGATCGTCGACATGCGCCGGGACGTCGACCCGCGGCGGGTCGCCGGGCGGCCGGGACGATCCGTACAGTCCGCGATAGTCCCAGCTCACGATCCGGTGGCGGCCGCGCAGGTACTCGATCTGGTGGCGCCAGGCCGTGACCGAGCCACCCAGACCGTTGGCCAGAACGACCGGCAGGCCGTCGCCAGCGGTGTCGTGGTAGGCGAGGGTGGTACCGTCTGCCGTCTCCAGCGTGTGGGTCTCGAGCTCGAGGGGGGCCATGCGGGCGTGGCATCCAAGCCCGTCACGGGCCGCGCGGCAAGGGCGGCGAGCCCCGGGCGGCCCAACGGTCAATGCGCCTCCGGGGTCGAACGGAGCCGACCCGAAGATTCAATCTTGCCGGCTGGTTGTTCGACCGCTACTGTGCCGCCCAATCGCCGCGGCACGTCGCCGTTTCCCTGCGACAACCCCCGCAGACACGATAGCTCGATGGCCGACGAAAAGAAGCCCAGAATAGATCTCAAGGCCCGCCTCGGGAAGAAGACCGTCACCACGCCGGGAGGTCCTTCCATTCCCCCTCCGGTAGGGATCCCCAAGCCTAGCGGGGTTCCCGTTCCGCCGTTCGGTTCGCAGAGGCAGGCGGCACCGAAGGTAGACGCGTCCGACCCCTACGCTGCCATCTCGGCGGATGCCGCGCCGACTCGTTCCGAGCCGCAGGCCATCAAGGTCGAGATGAGCGAGGAGGTGGTCGCCGCGCAGAAGAAGGGGCGCGCGCGCATCATCGTGCTCGCGGCTGCCGCGGCTGTCGTGGGCGGCGCCATCGGTTTCTCGATCGGCAGCGGCGTGGAGCGCGGCAAGGGCGCCGACAAGGCGATCGCCGGCGCGCAGACCCTGGTGAAGAAGGTCGACAAGGCCAACCAGGAGCTGGAAAGCCTCTCGGAGGTGCTGAAGTCCGCCAAGGAGAAGCTCGCGGACAACAAGTACCCGGAAGAGGCGGTCAAGAAGCTCGGCGGCATCGACATCCCCTTCACCGGGACGGATCTCGTCGGAATGGGCATCGGCCGCTTCAAGCCGGAAGTCGTGACGATGCTGGTGTCGTTCGCCAGCGGCGCGGCGGCGGCCAATGATCAGAAGGACAGGATCCGCAGCGTGCTGACCGGCGCCAAGCCGGCCATCACCGACTTCCTGTCGCAGAAGTCGAACCCCAAGGTGCGCTGGTCGATGTACCTGCAGACCGGTCCGTATGGCCCCTGGGCGGTGATGCAGCCGCTTCCGAAGCCGTTCCTCGTCAAGCAGGACAAGAGCGCGAAGGACGACAAGAAGCCCTACAAGTGGCCCGAGAAGTTCGACATCAAGGACAGCGGCAAGACGTACCACCTGAAGCGCTACACCGGCGGCGACCCCACCAAGGGTGGCGGTGACCCGAAGATCATCCCGGTGGATCCGAGCTCGCAGGGTTCGGTGTGCCCGTCCGACGTGCTCATCAAGCTGCGGAGCGAGCTCGGCAAGATGCAGCAGACGCTGCAGGGCGACAAGACGCCCGGCCAAGAGAAGCAGGGGCTTATCGACACCGGCAAGATTCTGGTCGAGAAGCTCAAGGGCATCGGCGCGCCCTCGGGCTGAGCTCCCGCCCCCGGTGGATCAGCGCGGCACGCGGCCGAAGGCGACGCCGGAGTCGTCGGCCTGGATGTCGGTGTAGCCGCGGGCGAGCAGCGCGGTGCAACGCACCGCGAGCGGCACGCCGGCCCGGCGCCGGCCAGCGATCAGGCCGAACAACCTGCGGCTTGCGGCGGGGCCGGCGCCCAGCGCCACCCAGCTGCCGGGAGCGAGCGTCGACGGGTCGGGCAGCTGCCCGGACAGCAGCCTCAACAGACCGTCGCCGTACTCCGCTCCGGGCTCGGGGTGCAGGAAGAGCGCCGCGTGCTCGCCGGGTGCGAGCGGCACGCTGCCGTCGGCTGCCTCCCCGCGACGCGTCATGCGGCGGTCATGCGGGAGGAGCGGGGCGACACCGACTCCTTGGATGACGAGCGCACGATCTCCACGCGCGCCACGCACCGCTCGTCGGCTTCACGCACCAGGAAGTCGAGGCCAAGGGCCGACAGGCGGGCGCCAACGCGCGGGACGCGCCCGAGCTGGTCGACGATGAATCCGCCGAGCGAGTTGTAGTCGCCGTCTTCCGGGAACTCGGCCCCGAGGTAGTCGCTCAGATCGTCGATCGGCACGCTCGCATCCACGAGCAGTCGCCCGTCGCCCAGGTCCACGATCGGCGCTTCGTCCTCGTCGTGCTCGTCCTGGATGTCGCCGACGATCTCCTCGATCAGGTCTTCCAGAGTCACGATCCCCGACATGCCTCCGAACTCGTCGATCACGATCGCCATGTGCTGGCGCAGCGCGCGCATGTCCTTGAGCACGCTGGAAGCGGACTGGCCCTCGGGCACGTAGACGGCCGGGCCGCGCACGATGTCCGTGAACGCTAGCTGCTCCAGATCGCCCGACGCCAGGTGGCTGGTCAGATCCTTGACGTGCAGGATCCCGACCACGTTGTCGATGCGCTCGCGGAACACCGGGTAGCGGGAGTGGCCGTTTTCGACGACCAGGCGCAACAGCTCGTCCGTCGGAGTCTCGATGTCGAAGGCGGTGACGCGCGTACGCGGCACCATCAGCTCGCCGGCCGTTAGATCGCCGAAGTCGAGCACGTTGCGGATCATCTCCGACTGTTCGTGATCGAGCGAGCCGTTCAGCTCGCCTTCGTTGACGATGATCTCGACCTCGGTCTCGGTCATCCGCGGCGAGATGGCCGGCCGCGCCAGGAGCCCGCCGAATATCTCGCCCAGCCACACGATGGGTGCCGCCAGCGGCGCCACGACCATTTCCAGCGGCCACAGCAAGCGCAGCAGCAGGGGCGCCGAGCGTTCGGCGGTGCGCGCCGCCATCACCCGGCCGATCTCGGCCGGGACGGCATAGGCCAGGAGCGCGAGGAGCGCGGCCAGCTCCGGCAGCCAGCCGCCGAGCGAGTGCGGCAGGAGCTGGCCGATGAGCAGCGCGCTCACCGCGATGCCGAGCACGCGCAGCACCAGCCAGCGCGACTCGATCGCCTCGCCGTGGTCGAGGTAGCGCGCGATCGCATGACGCGGACGCCCCTCCAGTGCGTCGCGGAGCGCGGCCTTGCGGGCTCCCGACAGCGCGCTGAGCGCCGCGTTGGCTGCCGCGAACACGGCGGCGCCCAGAGCGGGCAACACGGCGACAGCGAGGTGGGTGGCTAGTGGTTCTGGTGGAGAAGCTGGGTCCAACGGTTTCTTTTTTCGGGTGCGGCTCGGCACCCATCCCCCGAGACCAAATCTAGCGTTCCGGAGACCGGGCGCGCAACCCGCGCAGCAATGTGTCCGATGAGGGGCCGTGTCCAGTCCGGTACATTCCGTCTCCAGCGCCTCGCAGAAGCCCTCCGCGGCTCCCACCCGCAGCCCGCAGCCCGCGAGAAAAGGCAGTAATCACGGTGGCTTCTCCCACCTGCTCCGGGCGCGCCCAGGTGCTTGCAAGGGTTCCCGGCCGGTCGCCGGGAAGCAGCCCGGCCCTCGTGCGTCCAGCCAGTCCGGGGCGCGGGGCGCCGGTCTGCGCGCCGGGGGCCCCGGAAAAGAAGCTGCGTGCGTCGCCCCGCCGCCCCGTCCGCTGGACGAGGGCCGCGAGCGCCACGAGGCGCATCACGCCGACGGCGGCGACGGCCCGCGCGGCGGCGGCTTGCTCGACCCGCTGACCCGCAGCTTCGCGCACGGCCAGATGCACATGGCCGCGGCGGCGTCTCCCCCGGCGGCGCTGCCGCCGAACCCGACGCTGGTGCACCTCGACCAGATGATGACGAAGCTCGTGCGCAAGGTGGCGTGGGGCGGCGACGGGCGGCGCGGCGCGGCTCGCATCGAGCTCGGTGCCGGCGAGCTCGCGGGCGCGACCATCCTCGTCGAGAGCGACAACGGCGCGCTGTCGGTGGACGTCGAGCTGCCGCCCGGCGCCGCGGCGGACGTGTGGCGCGAGCGCCTCGAGAAGCGGTTCAAGGGTCGCGGCTTCGATCTGGTCGAGCTCAACGTGCGTTGAAGCCGCGCAGCACAGCGTACAGGGTCGCGTCCCGCCGCTGTCCGAGCGCCACGAGCTGTCCGTCGGCGTCGAGCCAGGCCACGGCGCGGCTGCCCGGATCGCCGTGGATCGCCTCGGCGTCCTCGCTGAAGTCTGCGGCTTCCAGCTTCTGGCCGAGACGCGCCCGTTTCGCGCCGCGCTCGGTCAGCTGCGTGCTCGGCAGCGCGCGGCGGGCCGCGTCGGCGACCGGGATGGGCGTTACTACGCCGACAGGTGGCCAGGGCACGGCCTCGTCGATGTGGAAAGGGCCGCTGGAAAGGCGCCGCAACGCGGACAGATGCGCCGGGACGCCGAGCCGCGCGCCCAGATCGCGTGCCAGCGCGCGCACGTAGTAGCCCTTCGAGACCGTCATCTCGAGCGTGATGGCGGCGGGTTCGAGCGCCACCAGCTCGAGCTGCTCGACCCGCACCACGCGCGGCGGGAGCTCCACGTGCTCGCCGCGGCGGCTCTTCCGGTGCGCGCGCTGTCCCGCCACCTTGATAGCGCTGAACACGGGCGGGATCTGCTCCCGTCGTTCCGTTTCCGCCGCGATGGCGGCGAGCACCGCCTCGCGCGTGGCCGACCCCGGCTCGAGCTCGCGCTCGTCGGTGGTGTCCCCTTCGGCGTCCAGCGTGTCGGTGCTGCGGCCGAGCGCGACGACCGCGCGATAGCGCTTGTCGTCGAGCGTCAGATGGCCAGAGAGCTTCGTTGCTTCCCCCAGCAGCACGAGCAGCACACCCGTCGCCATCGGGTCCAACGTGCCGGCGTGGCCGGCATGCCGCGTGTCGAACAACCGTCGCGCCTGGGCCACCACCTTCTGGCTGGTGGGCCCGCGCGGCTTGTCGACGACCACGACCCCTTCGAGGGAATGCGCCATGGCTCTGCGGTCGGCGGACTCAGCCGAACCAGACGCTCTGCCGCTCCCTCAGTGCGTTGTCGAGCATGCGCTGGATGGTCGTGCGCACCTGCTCCGACAGCCGCCCGACCAGCACGTGATCGTCGGCGGCTTCCGGTCCGTACTCGTCGAAACGGATTGGCTCGCCGAAGCGGATGCGCCACTTGGTAGGCGCGGGCAAAAGGCCGAGCGGGCCCAGCCACGGGAAGGTGGGCGTGACCGGGATGTAGGGCAGACCGAACGCCCGCGACAGGTACTCGACCCGGTACAGCATCGGATTGGTCTCTTCCGCTCCGAGGATTGCGCAGGGTACGAGCGGAGTCTGCGTGCGCAGGCACAGGCGGATGTAGCCGCCCCGCCCGAATCGCTGCAGCCGGTAGCGATCGCGGTACAGCTTGCCGACGCCTTTGATGCCCTCGGGAAACACACCGACCAGCCGTCCCTGCTTCAGGAGTCGCTCGGCGTTTTCCTGACAGGCGCGGACCGCCCCGATGCGGTTCATGAACGCGCCCATGAAGGGCAGGTAGTAGATGAAGTCCTCGGTCAGCCAGCGCAGCTCGCGCGCTGCCGGATGCTCGAGACGCACGGCCGTGCGCAGCATCATGCCGTCGAACGGCACCGTTCCCGAGTGGTTGGCGACGACCAGACAGCGGCCCTCTGCGGGGATGCTCTCGACCCCGCGTGTCTCGCTGCGGAAGTAGCGCTTGTAAAGGAAATCGAACAGCGGCCGGAGCCTCTTTTCGTAGGTGGGGTCCAGCCCGAAGTCGTCGACCTCCTCGGAGCGGTTGCGCATGCCGATGCGCCCCCACTGCCGGATGTAGTAGTCGCTGGACGAAAGCTCGCGGACAGCGTCCACGACGCCGCCGTCGTCGCTGCCTGGTCGTTCAAGCGGTAGCGGCGCGGAAAGTCGATCCACGACCGCGCGCGCCGCGCTGCCCACCTGTTCGCGGATCGAGGGTGGCGGCTCGCTCTCGTCATCGCGCGGTCCGCCCGCGCGGCGGATCATTCCGTCGAGCCGCGCCTCCAGCGCGCGGATCTGCGCCTCGACTTCCTGTTGCGTGAGCTCGAAGTTGCCCGTGTCGGCCGGTCCGGGCGGCTCGCTCGGCGGCGCGACGTCCTCGCCGTACGCCATCACCGGCGGGACGATCCGCGACCCGATGCCGAGCGCGTGCGGGTCCTCCGCGTCTTCGTAGCGCGCGCGGCGGCCGCTGCGCGCGGGGCGCTCGGCAGCCTCCGGCGAGCTCGCTTCCGGCGTCTGCTCCGGCTTGTCCGGCTTGTCCCCGGGCGCTGCCGTCTGCTCCCGCTTGTCCCCGGTGGTCTTGTTCTTCGCTGTCCTGCGCGACGCAGTCCGCTGCTCGCTGTCACTGCGCGTCTTCGCGGCTGCGCGCTTCCTGGGGGTGCGGCGGGTGCGCGCTTTCTTCTTCGCCGGCTTCTTCGGCGGCGTCGCTTCCTCCTTGCCCTGCGGCTCGCCGCCGCTCGCTTGTGCGTCGCGCCGCCGCTTCGCGGGCGACGCGCTTCGGCCGGCTCGACCGGCCGGCGTCCGCCGCAGCGTCGCTGTCCGGCGCGACCGGGTCCTTGTCCTTGTCGGGGGGCTTCGCGGTCACGCTGGCGTCTCCGAGAGTAGCTTCGCGTCGCGCAGGTGCTGCGCGCTGGCGTAGTCGATGAGCGCTTCGCGCGTCGTGTACACCGGGGAAAATCCCATCACCTTGCGCGCGTGCTCTCCGTCCGCGACGCACAGATACTGGAAGTAGTCGATGAACGAAGGCGGCGCCTCGGCCAGCTGTGCGAGCCAGAGCGCGCTCGCGATGGGCTGGTACACGCGAGCGTGGCAGCGGGATGCCGACGCGCCCTGCAAGCTTGATGGTCGTGCTGAGCGGCAGCACGCCCTCGCCGACGATGTTGAAGATGCCGGGCGTATCGCGGTCGATGGCCAGCTTGAACGCCGCGATGGCGTCCGCCTCGTGCACGAACTGCCAGAGCGGATCGAAGCCGAGCACCGTGGGTACGATACGCCGGCTGAGGTAGCGGGTGAGATAGTTGTCTACAGTCGGGCCCAGGATCGGCGCCGTCCTGCAGGATCGTGACGACACGTCCCTTGCCGGGCCTTCCGAAGCGCAGCGCGTCGTTTTCCGCTTCGATCTTGTCGGCAAAGAACGGCTCCTCGCGCCGGGCGCGGAGCGGATGCTTCTCGGTGAGGAAGTTCGGGTTGGTCGGGTGCGCGCCGTACAGCACGGTCTGGCTCCACATGACCAGCTTGTGCACGCGCGCCCGCCGGCAGGCGTTGAGCACGTGCATCGTGCCGACGCTTTCCAGCTCGTGCGCCCATCCCGCCGAGTGGGTCGGCGACGCGAGAAAGGCCAGGTGCGCCAGCGTGTCGACGCCCTCTGCCGCGAAGATCTCGGCGAGACGCTCCTCGGTGGCAGGCTGGGTCAGGTCGATGTCGTAGAGCCGCGTCCTCGCCCCGGCGGTGGGGGGCGTCTTCACGTCCAGGCTGACGATGCGGCGGACGCGCGGATCTTCCTCGAGAAGACCGATAAGGTTCTGTCCGACGAAGGAGCTGGCGCCGGTCACGGCAACCACGCGTCCTTCGCGTCCGCGGCTCACCTCGCGCGAGCCGCTGCGCGCGAGCGATCCGCGCGTCCCGCCCCCGGAACCCTGTGCAGCTTCGGCGGATCCGCCTTTTCGCCGGCTAGCCATGGTCGCCGAGAAAGTAATGACAGCCCGTGGCAAATTGAAAGGCGATTGTCACGCCGTGCGCCTGGATGCCCTGCCGGCCCGCAAATCACGGTACTGTCGCGGCCGCTTCGAGCCGGCAGGTCCGGTCGATGTAGGTTGTGGTGCGACGCTGTCCCCCTGATGATAATCCACGGCCCGGCCGCCCACGGACACACAAGGGGATGAGTCTGTCGCCACTGGTGCGTTTGCGCTATTGTAGTGGCAGATGGCCGGTCTTTGCGTCGCCTCGGGTCACCGGCTCGGTCCCTACGAGCTCGGCGAACGCCTCGGTGCTGGAGGCATGGCGGAAGTCTACGTCGCACGACGCGCCGGTCCGCACGGTTTCGCGAAGCGTTTCGCGATCAAGCGCATCCTGCCGCAGCTGTCGCGCGACTCGCGATTCGTGGCGATGTTCTGCGACGAGGCGCGCATCTGCGCTGCGCTTTCCCATCCGAACATCGTCCAGGTCGTCGATTTCGGGGAGCACGACGGCGAGCTGTTCATGGCGATGGAGTACGTGGACGGTATCTCCGGAGCCAGGCTGCTCCGCTCCGTCGCGTCGCGCGGCGAACGTTTCCCGCTCGGAGCTTCGCTGTTCATCGCGCACGAGATCCTGCGCGCGCTCGTCGTTCGCGCACGAGGCCCGCGACGAGGAGGGTCGCTCGTTCGGCATCGTGCACCGCGACGTCTCCCCCGGCAATATCCTGATCGGTCGCGCCGGAGAGGTGAAGCTCACCGACTTCGGCATCGTGCGCAGCGCGTTCGTCGACCGCCGCACCTATCCCGGCGAGCTCAAGGGCAAGATGGGCTACATGTCGCCCGAACAGGTGATTGGCGCGGAGGTGGATGCGCGCAGCGATCTGTTTGCGGTCGGCATCGTGCTGGCCGAGATGCTGCTCGCGCGCCCGCTCTTCCCGGGGCGCAACGAGCTGGACATCCTCACCCGCATCCACGAGGCCGACCTGCGCGTGCTCGAGCGCTACGGCGACGACCTGCCGCCGGATCTCGTCGCCGTGCTGCGCACCGCGCTCGCCCGCGATCGCATCCGCACGCTTCCAGTCGGCGCGCGATTTCGCCGATGCGCTCCGGGCGCGTGGCGCGCCGCGCAGGGCGTGGCGCTCACCGACGCCGATCTGGTTCCGTGGCTGTCGAGCCTGGGCGTCCTGCCGTCGCAGAGCGGCATGCACGAGGCCAGCACGCTCACGGGCGGCGCTGCGCCGGACCGGGCGCGGCGCAAGGCCGCGCGCATCGCCGCGGCCGCGCGCAACGCCAGCGCCAGGCTCGCGGCCGTACACCCGCTCCACGAGCCCGCTCCGCGCAGCGACGCGCCCGCGGTCGAGTCGTCGCGCTACCACGTGCGCATGGGCGCCGGCGCGCTGCTCGGTCCGCTGTCGCTTGCCGCAGGTGCTCGAGCTCGTCGCCACCGGCCGCCTCGCCCCGGAGACGCTGGTCAGCGAGGACGGCGACGGCTTCCGCCCCGCCCGGCAGATCGAAGCGCTCGCCTTCCTCACGTCGCGGCCCGCCTACCGCTTCAGCGTGCCGGACGCGGCGAGCGCCCGCTGGCATAGCCAGCTCGACCGCGCCCAGCTGCCCGCGCTGCTCTTCGATCTGGTGCTGCGTCGCGAGACCGGCGTACTGGTCGCGAAGAGCAGCCGCCGCCAGAAGCGCATCTACTTCGACGACGGCGCTGTGCGCTTCATCAGCTCGACGGATCGCGGCGAGCTGCTCGGGACGCGGCTGGTCCACGCCGGGTTGGCGTCGAAGGCGGAAGTGGAACGCGCGCTCGTCGAGTGTAGCGAGCGCGGCCAGGGTCACCTGGGCGAGGCTCTGGTCGATATCGGCGCGCTCAGGCCGATGTCGCTGCTCCGGGCGCTCGTCGAACAGGTCGAGGCGAGGTTCGACGATCTGCTTCGGTGGACCGAAGGCGAGCTGTGGTTCGTGCGCGGCGAGCAGGCGGGAGAGGATCGCATCCGCGCCCAGATGCCGTCGGCCGAGTTGCTCACCCGTGCCGTGCGCGCCGGCTACGGCGAGCGCGAGCTGCTCGCATTCCTCGGGCCCCGGCGCGCCGAGCCGATCGCGCGCGTTCCCGGCGCCCGCATCACGCCGGCGCGCCTCGCGCTGCCGATCGCGGAGCGGCGCGCGCTGGAGCTTGCCGGAGGCTCGCCTTCGCTGGAGGCGCTGGTGGCGCGTCTGGCTGCCGACAGACGTCGCGACGCCGGAGCAGGCGCTCAGGGCGGTCTTCGTCGGTCTCTCGGCAGGGCTCATCGCCATGCCCGGCTGGCGCGTCCGCTCGGCGCTCTAGCGCTCGGGAGCCGGCGCTCCGGCTACGAGCGCGACGAGGGCGGACCGGTGGGCCCGAGGCTCCGGCTGTCTGGCGGCCGATTGCTCAGCGTCCGCACGGAGTTCGGCGGGCTGGAATCGGCGCTGCCGGGTTCGAGGCTCTCGCGCAGATCGCCGATGCCGACGGGCTTGAACAGCGTGCGGCAGCCCGAGCGCTTGATGTAGTCGGCCTCGCTCTTGCTGAGTCCGCCGCCGGTGACGAAGACGAAGCGCCGGGCCAGCTCGGGCCGCGAGCTGGCGACGCGCGCGTGCAGCGCGTTGCCGTTCGCTCCCGGCAGGAACACGTCGCACAGCACTACGTCGGGCGTCCACTCCGGATCGAGCAGGGCGAACTCGGCTTCGGACGCTGTGGCTGCAGTGCGCACGTCGTGCGGGCGGAGAGCGCGGCGGATGGAGCGCGAGAACACCGGGTCGTCGTCGACCACCAGCACGCGTCGCGGAGCGACCGGCAGCGGCTCGGGCACTGGCTCCGGCTGCACGGGAGCGACGGGGTGCACGCCGCTGCTGTCGTCGGTGCGCGGCAGGAGCACGCGGAACGTCGCTCCGCCCTCGGGGCGGTTCTGCACCTCGATGTGGCCGCCGTGCGCCGACACCACGTCGCTGCAGATCTTCAGTCCGAGGCCGGTTCCCTTGCCGCGCTGCTTGGTGCGTGTAGAAGGGCTCGAAGATCATGCGCACTGCGTCGTCCGGCACGCCCGGCCCCGTGTCCTCGACCACGAGTACGACGTGATCGTCTTCGCTGCTGGGCGCGGACGCTGATCTGCGGGTGCTCGTCGCCCGTGTTCTCGCAGGCGTCGGCGGCGTTGAACACCAGGTTCAGCACGACCTGCCCCAGGTTGTCGCGGCGGCCGGTGGTGAAGCAGTCCGGGTCGAGCTGCTCGATGAGGGTGATGCCGCGGTGCTCGAGGTGCGGGCGTGCGACGGAGAGCGATTCGCGCACCACCGTGCCCAGGTCGAGCTCCTCCGGCTCGCTGTCGCGGCGGCTCAGAGTCGACAGCTGTTCGGTGGTGTCGCGCATGCGGGCTACCGCGGCTTCGATGTCGTTGGTCAGCTCGTCGAGCTCGGCGACGGTGCCGCCGAGCGCGCTGTCGCTGGAGCCGCCCAGGACCGTCAGCTGTTCCAGAAGGCGCCGCTGCTCGTCGAGCTGCAGCACCAGCGCGCCCACCGGCCCGCGCAGCTCGTGCGCGACGCTCGCCGTGAGCAGGCCCAGACTGGCCATGCGCCCGGCTTCCTCGATCTCGTCGCGCTGGAGCCGCTCGCGTTCCAGCCTGCGATCGCGATCGAGAGCGAGCGCCAGCATGTGGGCAACCGTCTCGGCGAAGGTTGCCGCCTCGTCATCCAGCCCCGAGCGCTTGGCGAACAGCAGCAAGAGCGCGCCGAGCGGACTGCGACGGTGCTCGATGGGCACCGCCAGCACCGCCGTGTAGCCGATCGCACTGAGCTCGCCCGCGTCGGCGATCTGCGACTTTTCGCTGCGGACGTCCGCGAGCCACAGCGGGCGGCGTCCGGTCGCCGCGCGTTCCGCGATCGAGCGCAGGAGCGCGCGGATCCGCGAGCGGTCGCCCACGGTAGCGCCGAAGCCCGCGCTCGGCGACCTGGTCGAGCGCGTCGTGGCCGGTCACGGCGAATGCGGCGCCGGCCTCCGCCGCCGAGGCGTCCAGCAACAGGTCGAGCGCGTCGCCGAGCACACCGCCGCTCGACTCGCCGGCTAGGCGCGTCGCCAGGATGAGCAGGGACTCGAGCCGTCGCAGGCGCAGCGTGCTGGACATGGGATGACGCGCCGCCTCGACCCACGGCGCATCTTCCACACTATCTGGATTCTCGACTGGATGCTACGGGCGTGAGTTCCCGGCGCAGCACCGGATACGGCTTGAAATCGAACACCTCGCGGAAGCCGGCATCCGTCAACGTTCCGACCGGTCCGGTCCACATCTCGTGCGCCGACAGCGCGTCACCGCGGCGCGGGAACGCCTCGATCGCCCGCGCTCCCCAGCGCGGGGCGAGCTCCACCGCGGCGTCGACCAGCGCCCGCGCGACCCCGCGTCGTCTCCACGCCTCGTCCACGAGGAAACAGCCGATGGTGAACACGCCGCTGCGCTCGCCTTCGAAACAGGGGAGCCCACGATATAGCCGCTGGGCGTAGAGTTTCTGCATGACGCTGGCCGGGGCGAGCTTCATCCAGCCCACGATCTGGCCGTCGCCGAGCGCGACAAGGCCGCGCGCTTCGTCCGAGCGCCCGGCGAGCCGCCCGGACAGCTCGCGGCGGCTCTCCGCGGATGCGTTCGCGCAGCGGTCCTCCCAGGCGTTCTTGTCGCCTTCGAAATGCCACCAGCGGCAGAAACACGGCGAATCGTTGCGCTCGAACAGGGCCGAGAGCCCTGCAGCGTGCTCCGGGCCGGCCGCTTCGACCTCGACGCCGCTCACCGTGCGGGCCTCCGGGGCGGACACAGCGCCTCGTGCGCCGAAGCCAGCGTGAACAGCCGTTCCTCGGCGAAGGCAGGAGCCAGGAGCTGCAGCCCCGTGGGCAGCTCGGGGCGGTCGGCCTTCGCCGGCACCGGGCGGCACGGCACGCTCAGGCCCGCGATGCCCGCCAGGCTCGCAGGCAGCGTGTACACGTCCGCCAGGTACATCGCCAGGGGGTCCTCGACGCGCTCGCCGAGCTTGAACGCCGGCACGGGGCTGGTGGGTGCTGCCAGCACGTCCACTGCCTCGAACGCGCGGTCGAAGTCCTGCTTGACCAGCGTGCGCGCGCGCTGCGCCTTCAGGTAGTACGCGTCGTAATAGCCGGCGCTCAGCACGTAGGTGCCGAGCAGGATGCGGCGCTTGACCTCGGCGCCGAAGCCGGCGTCGCGCGTGGCGCCGTACATCGCGGAGAGATCGCCTGCCGGCGGCTCGACGCGCAGCCCGAACCGCACCCCGTCGAAGCGTGCCAGGTTGCTCGAGGCTTCCGCCGTCGCGACGATGTAGTACGTCGCCACGCCATAGCGCGTGTGCGGCATCTTCACGGGGTGGATTTCGCAGCCCTCGCGCTCGAGCGCGGCGATCGCATCGCGCACGCTCCGTTCCACGTCCGGGTCGAGTCCCTCGCCGAAGTACTCCTCCGGCACGCCGATGCGCAGGCCCTTGATTTCGCGGCCGCAGGCGGCCTCGTAGTCGCCGACCGCGGCGGTCGCGCAGGTGGAGTCGTGCGGATCGCCGCCCGCGATCGCGCCGAGCAGGCGCGCCGCGCTCTTCGTGTCCCGCGCGATGGGTCCGACCTGGTCGAGGCTGGACGCGAAGGCGACCAGGCCGTAGCGCGACACGCGGCCGTAGCTCGGCTTGACGCCGACCACGCCCGTGAGCGCCGCCGGCTGGCGTATCGAGCCGCCCGTGTCGCTGCCCAGCGCGCCGGGGGTCATGCCCGCGGCAACCGCCACGGCGCTTCCGCCGCTCGAGCCGCCCGGAATGCGCTCCGGATCCCAGGGATTCCTCGCGGGGCCGAAGGCGCTGTTCTCGTTCGACGAGCCCATCGCGAACTCGTCCATGTTCGTCTTGCCGACCATCAGTGCGCCGGCCGCCCTGAGCCGCTCCACCACCGTCGCGTCGTAGGGCGGCTGCCAGCCGCGCCCGTCGCGGCGCGCCAGGATGCGTGAGCCTGCCGTGGTGGGCGCGTCGCGCGTGCACAGGGCGTCCTTCACCGCGATCGGCACGCCGCCCAGGGGACCGAGCGGCACGCCGCGGCGCCGTCGCGCGTCCACTTCACGAGCCGCTTCCAGCGCGGAGTCGCGCGCCACGTGCAGGAACGCGCCCAGCTCTGCTCCGGCGTCGATGGCGTCCAGACTCGCCCGGGCCAGCTCCTCCGCACTCGCTTCGCCGCTCTGGACGGCCGCGGCCATCCCGGCGATGCCGAGCTCCAGAAGCTCGCTCATCCGGCTGCCTCGCCCACGGAATCAGCCGGGCTCATGACTCGTCCACGAACGCCGGTACGGCGAAGCTGCCGTCGCTGGTCCGTGGCGCCTCCGCCAGCGCCTCGTCCGCCGAGAGCCCCCGCGCGGGCTCGTCCGCTCTGAGCGGCGCGCCCTCGACGGCGATCTGCGCCGTGGCGGGCACCTGGCTCGTGTCGAGCTCGCCCAGCTGCGCCACGTAGTCGAGGATGCCGCCCAGATCGCGGATCATCCGCTCCACCTCGTCGTCGCCGAGCTCCAGCCGCGCCAGCTGGGCCACGTGCAGCACGTCCTGTCGTGAGATCGCCATCGCCGGGGCGCGGAGCCTAGAACAGCCGCCCGGGGCCTGCCAGTCGGGTCCGTTCCGGGTGGCGGGCCCCCGGCCGGGTGCTTGCGCCCGGCCTTGGTGGGCCCGCGCCGCGCGCAGCCCGCAGGGCGAGCACGGCGCTCCGCGAAGCGGCGCTTGGCGCGGGGGGCATCCCGCTGGTGGGCAAGTTGAAGCTGGGTCTCGGAAAGGCCCGAGGAGATGAGCTTGCGCTTCAAAAAAGGTGCTCCAAGTGTTGGAATGGGCGTCGGAAATCTGGATCATTCGAGCGCGACGGCGAGCGTGAGCGATTCCGGGTCTACTGCAGCCGCTGGAAACGGGGCGGGTGCGACGTTTCCAGGCCGCGGTCCGGGGTCTGGTGGCGGCGGGCGGTGGGCGGACCTATGCACAGCGGAATTCCGGCTGTTTCGGATTCGGTTCCGGTCGACTAGAAAGTGCGCATGAACGAGGTGGGCGCGACGCAAGCCGGTGTGCAGAGTGGATGGCAGCCGCCGCCGGGTGGGGGCTATCCGCCGCCGGGTCCGCCGGGTCCGCCGGGTGGGGGCTATCCGCCGCCGGGTCCGCCGGGTGGGGGCTATCCGCCGCCGGGAGCGCCGCCGGGTGGGTATCCGCCGCCCGCGCCGCCGGGCGGGGGCGGGTTCGCGCCGGCGCAGCCGCCTGGCGGGGGCAAGCCGGTGACGGGCAGCCCGCAGACGATGGCGCTGTACGCGACGACTCTCGATCCGGCCACCGGGATGCCCCGCGGCGAGAAACCGCCCGCCAGCACGGCGGCGGTGGTGGCGCTGATCTGCGGCTTCCTTCTATGCCTCGGGCCGCTCACCGGCATCACGGCGATCGTGGCCGGCTTCATGGGACGCAAGGCCGCGCGCGAAAACCCCGGCACCGTGGGCGGCGGCGGCATGGCGCTGGCGGGCATCATTCTCGGCGCCGTGAATCTGCTGCTGTCACGTGGTGTGGTTCGTGCTCTTCCTCGTGCAGGAGTTCGGATGATCGGATGAGCGGAGCGCCGGAAAACCCGCGCCACCCGGCTACCGAACGCCCGCCGCCCGGGGCCTGGGCTCCGGCGCGCCAGGCAGCGTTGCGGCTCGTCCGCCCGCTGGAGCGCTTCCTGAAGATCCAGGCGGCCAGCGGTATCGTGCTGCTGATCGCGGCCGTGATCGCGATGACGTGGGCCAATTCGCCGTGGCAGCACAGCTACGAGGCGCTCTGGCACACGCCCATCTCGTTCGGCGTGGGCGGCGCGGTGTTCCGGAAGGACCTCCACTTCTGGATCAACGACGGCCTGATGGTGATCTTCTTCTTCGTCGTCGGGCTGGAGATCCGGCGCGAGATCCACGCGGGCGAGCTCAGCGATCTGAAGCGCGCGGCGCTGCCCATCGCGGCGGCGCTGGGCGGCATGCTGGTGCCGGCGCTGATCTACCTCTCCTTCAACACGTCCAGGCTCACGCACCACGGCTGGGGCGTGCCGATGGCAACCGACATCGCGTTCGCCGTCGGGATCCTGACGCTGCTCGGCAAGCGCGTGCCGGCGGCGCTGCGAGTGCTGCTCCTGGCGCTGGCGATCATCGACGACATCGGCGCCATCCTGGTCATCGCCTTCTTCTACTCCGCCGGGGTGAAGGTCATCGGGCTGCTGATCGCGGCGGCGGGCGTGGCGGGCGTGCTCGGGATGCAGCGCTTCGGCGTGCGGCAGGCCATGGCCTACGTGGTGCCGGGGACGGTGCTGTGGATCGGCATGATGGTGGCGGGCGTGCATCCCACCATCGCCGGCGTGATCCTGGGCCTGCTCGACCCCGGCGCGGTCGTGGTTCGGCGAGGAGGGGTTCCTGCACGAGGCGGGCGACGCGCTGAGCGAGTTCCGCCATCGCGCGCAGAACGCGGCGCTCGACAAGCACGCGCTGGTCAATCCGCTGGCGCGCCTGGACAAGGCGAGCCGCGAGGCGCTGCCGCCGGTGGTGCGGCTCGAGGCGCAGCTCAACCCCTGGGTGGCGTACGGCATCATGCCGCTGTTCGCGCTGGCCAATGCCGGCGTCACGGTGGGGCAGGTGCACCTGGGGCAGGAAGGCACCAGCGCCATCGCTGTCGGCGTGGCGCTCGGTCTCTTGATCGGCAAGCCCATCGGTATCGTGGCGGCGAGCCTGCTGTCGGTGAAGCTCGGGCTGTGCGCGCTGCCGCGCGGTGTGGACTGGCGCGGGCTGCTTGTGGTCGGTGCCGTCGGCGGCATCGGCTTCACCATGGCGTTGTTCATCGCGCAGCTGGCGTTCCACGACGCGACGCAGCTCGGCGTGGCCAAGCTGGCCATCCTGGTAGGCTCGCTGGCGGCCGGCATCGGCGGGATGATCCTGGGGCGGGCGCTGCTCTCGAAGACGGGCGTCGCGGGCGCAGCGCGCACGGTCGCCGAGGCGGAGACGTCGACGGACCTGTGAAATCCCGGTCCCGGTCAGCAGCTTCGCTCGGTAGTCGGGCCGGGCGACGCCGGGAAAGCGGGCCCGGAGGCGGCGACCGGGACTGCGGCGGCGTCGGCGACCGCGCCGGTGGCAGTGGCAGGGGGCGGCACGGCGAGACATGGCCACGACACGAGGCAGGCTCGCGCCAGCCCTGCGGGCTGTCACTGCGCCCGCAGCGGCAGAGCGCGAGTGATGGATGCAGCGCGTCATATTCCTTCGCGCGCCCGGCGGCGGGCGGGTCGGGCGACCCGCCGCCAGGCGCGCGAAAGGAGAAAACACGATGCGCTTCCACACTCTCGACCTCGCCCTCGAAGCCCAGAAGGCCCTCGTGCCGCTGGTCCGCCGTATCCAGCGCCACGATCGCAAGCTGGCGCAGCAGATGAAGGACGCCACCAACAGCTTCGTGCTCAATCTTGGCGAAGGCGCCTATTCGGACCCGGGCACACGCCGTAGCCGCTACCAGAGCTCCGCCGGCAGCGCCGGCGAGGTCCGCATGGGCCTGCACGCGGCCGTCGGCTGGGGCTACCTCCGGGACGGCGAGGCGGAGCCCGCGTTAGGACATCTGGATCGCCTGCTGGGCTCCCTATGGAAGCTCACGCATTGAACAGGACCGCCCCGGCAGCCCTTGCGCCGCTGCCGGGGCGCGCCCCGCCGCCCCGCCGCCCCCGAGGCCTCCCCGCCGCCCCGTTCCTTGACAGATCCGGCCCCGGACACCCCGCGCCGCGGCCGCCCCCCTGCCACGGTCACCCCCAGTCGGACGCGGGAGCTCGCGCCGACGAGAACCGATCAAAGCTGGCTATGTAGGCTGGACGGTCGAAATACCCGGCTGATGGAGATATGCTCCGCCGGGCGCCGGATGTGGGGCCATGTGCGGCATTGGTGACAGGGAAGAGCGCCGGTGGAGAGCGAGCTGATCCGCGAATTTGCCGACGGCGAGCTGGTGCCGGGAACCCGCTACCGCGTGGTGGGGCTGATCGGCAGCGGCGGCATGGGCTCGGTCTACGACGTCGAGCACACGGAGCTCGGCAAGCGCTTCGTGCTCAAGGCGCTGCTCCGCGAGCTGTCGCGCCGCAAGGATCTGGTGGCGCGCCTGCGCCAGGAGTGGCGGGCGCTGGCGCGGCTCGAGCACCCCTGCATCGTCAACGTCACCGACGCGGGCACCAGCGGCAACGGCGTGCCCTTCTACGTGATGGAGCGGCTCGACGGCGAGACGCTCTCGGCGCGGCTCCATCGCGAGCGACGGCTGCCGGCGCCGGAAGCCCTGATGGTCGCGGCGGGCGTGCTCGACGGGCTCAGCGCGGCGCACGAGATCGGCATCGTGCACCGCGACGTGAAGCCTCCGAACATCATCGTGCTGGCCGGCGGCGGCGTGAAGCTGCTCGATTTCGGCATCGCCAAGATCGCTTCGTCCAGTGCGGAGGTGATCACCGCGCGCGGCGTAGCCATCGGCACGCCGCGCTACATGTCGCCGGAGCAGGCCCGCGGCGAGCGCGTGGACGGCCGCGCGGATCTGTACGCCGCCGGGCTCATCCTGTTCGAGATGATCGCCGGGCGCGGCCCGTTCGACGACGTGGCCGACGCCAACGAGCTGCTGCTCGCCCACCTGTCGAAGATCCCGCCGCGGCTTGCGACGCTCGTGCCGGACGTGCCACCCGAGCTCGACCAGATCGTCGCGAGCCTGCTCGAGAAGGATCCGCGCGCACGCCCGCCGGCCGCGCGCCCCGTGGCCGATGCGCTGCGCCAGCTCGCGCTGCGGCTCGGCGCGGTGCTGCCGCCGGCAGGGGCGAGCTATCCGCCGCCCCCGCGCGGCTCCACGCCTCCGGCGCGGCCGTCGGGTGCTCCCGCGGATCTCACGCGACCGGCGTCGCCGCGCGCCTCGCCGCAATTCGAAGCCACGCTGCCGCTTTCGGGGCCGGCGCCCGACGCGACGGTGCCATCCGTGCCTCCCGTCGGCGACACGACCGTGCTCGATCCGAAGCGCACGCTGCGGCTCGACGAGATGGAAGCGCGCCGCTCGGCTCCGCCGCGCGCGATCGCAGCGGAGCCGGAGCGCGCCGCTGCCGTGGACGGCGCCACGTCGCCGTCTCTGCCCGACTGGCATCCGGGCGCCGGGCAGCCCGCACACCTGCTGCCGTCCGTCGAGGGCGCCCCCGTGGACCGCACCCTGACCCTGGAGGAGCTGGGCGAGAAACCGCGGCCCGTGGAGCAGCCGCCGCCCACGCGCACCGCCGTTCCGGCGGCCGTCATCGGCGGCGAGACGCCTCCGCCGGTCGAGTCCGAGCGTCCCCCGTCGGTTTCGGGCACGCCGCACCAGCGGGCGGGGCTCGCGGTGGCCCTGGGGCTCGCGGCGCTCATCACGGTCGGCGTGCTCGGCGTGGGCGCGTGGGCGGTGCTCGGCCACGGCGCGAGCGCGGCGCACGACGAGCCCTCGGCGACGGCGAGCGTGGCGAGCGCGCCGGCCGAGCCCGCAGAGCTGCCGGCCAGCGCGTCGCCGCAAGCGCCGGTGGCCTCGGCGTCGGCCACTGCCGTCACGCCGGCCGCTGCGAAGTCTGCGCCCAGTGCGCAGCCGTCCGGGAGCGCTCCGGTGGCGGAAAAGGCCCCGCCGGCGCCGGCTAGGGCCCCCGCAACCCGGCCCACGCACCACGCGGCGGCCACCCTGCGTCCCAAGCCCACCCATCAGCCCGTCCACCACCTGGCGCCGCCCCCCGGCATGCCAGGCTCCGGGCTCTAGCTCGCGCTTTGCCGAGCCCTTTACCAGGGCCCGATCCTGGAGTAGGTTCCGCGCCCCCGGACTTTCCGGGGAATACCTCAACATCATAGACCACACGCTCCCGGCGCGAACGACCGGGTCCGGTGCTCCCTCATGGGGCTAGCCCGGCGGGGAGCGGAGGACTTAACCGGAAGGAGAGCGCGATGAGTGACGAGACCACGCCCGTCGAGGGCACCGCCGAAGAACCCAGGCCCGAGGCGCAGCCGGGGCAGGACCCGCTGCTCGAGGCCAATGCCACCGAGGTGCCGCGCACCGCGGTGCTCGCCGCCGAGCGCGCCATCGCCGCCGAGGAGTCGGAGCAGGTCGCCAAGCCGCGCGATCCTGCCGAGCCGATGACCGTGCGCGAGCTATTCGAGGCCGGCGTGCACTTCGGTCACCAGACCAAGCGCTGGAACCCGAAGATGCGACCGTACATCTACGGCTCGCGCAGCGGCATCCACATTGTCGACCTGGACCAGACGGTCCATCTCTTCAAGAAGGCGTTCGACTTCGTGTCCGACACGGTCTCCCGCGGCGGCAGCGTGCTGTTCGTCGGCACCAAGCGCCAGGCGCAGGAGATCGTGCGCGAAGAAGCGTCCCGCGCCGGGATGTTCTTCGTGACCAACCGCTGGCTCGGCGGCACGCTGACCAACTTCCGCACCATGAAGCAGGGTCTGGATCGCCTGCGCTCCATCGAGCGCATGCGCGAGGACGGCACCTACGAGCAGATCCCGAAGAAGGAAACGGTCAAGCTCGAAAAGGAGCGCGCGCGGCTCGAGAAGTACATCGGCGGCCTGAAGGGCATGGGCTCGCCGCCGCAGGCGGTGTTCATCATCGATCCCAGTCAGGAGCAGATCGCGGTCAACGAAGCCCGCAAGCTGCACATCCCGATCGTCGCCATCACCGACACGAACTGCGATCCGGATCTGATCCAGTACGTGATCCCGGGCAACGACGACGCCATCCGCTCCATCCGCCTGCTCACCGGCGCGATCGCGGACGCCTGCGTCTACGGCAGTGCGCGCCGCCGCGAGCACGCGCAGGGCCGCGAGGGCAGCGCCGCACCGGGCCGCGGCGGACCGGAAGCCACCGTCATCTACCAGGCCCCGCGCCGCTAGAACCGATAGCACGCCGTCGCGCCTTGCCCGTCCCTCCGGGGACGGCGCGCGCGATCGGTACCCCAAGGAAGAAGGAAGTAGACATGGCCCAGGTCAACATGCAGCAGGTCAAGGAGCTGCGCGATCGCACCCAGGCGGGACTCAACGACTGCCGCGGCGCCCTTATCGAGTCCGAGGGCGACATGGACAAGGCGGTCGACATCATCCTGAAGAAGGGGCTCGCCAAGAGCGCCAAGCGCGCCGGCGCGGTCGCTTCGGAAGGCGTCGTCGAGGCCCGCGTCGCGGCCGACGCCAAGAGCGGCGTGCTCGTCGAGGTGAACATCCAGACCGACTTTGCCGCGCGCAACGAGGACTTCCTCGCTTTCGTGCAGAAGGTCGTCGACGCGGCCTCGAACGCGAAGGACGGCGCGGATCTGTCCGCGGAGCCCTATCAGGGCGGCGAGGGCAGCATCGAGGACAACAGGAAGGCGCTGGTCGGCAAGCTCGGCGAGAACATCACCGTGCGCCGCTGGCAGCGGCTCGCCGTCGAAGGCAACGGCCTGGTGCACTCCTACGTGCACATGGGCGGCAAGGTCGGCGTACTGCTCGCGGTGAAGACGCCGTCCAGTGACGTGCCGGCCGCGGTCAAGGAGTTCGCGGACAACACGGCGATGCAGATCGCCGCGATGGCGCCGCAGTACCTCTCCACGAGCGAGGTGCCGGCGGACCTGAAGGCCAAGCAGTCGGAAATCTTCGACGCGCAGCTCGCCGACGAGGGCAAGCCCGAGAAGGTCCGCCCCAAGATCATCGAAGGCAAGCTCGCCAAGTGGATGAAAGAGATCTGCCTGCTCGAGCAAGCCAGCGTGATCGAGACCGACAAGACCATCGCCAAGCAGGTCGCCGCCCTCGGTGACGGCGTGGAGCTCGTGAAGTTCGTCCGCTTCGAGCGCGGCGAAGGCGTCGAGAAGCCCCAGGGCGAAGACTTCGCCGCCGAAGTCGCGAAGATGACCGGCAACTGAGCGGCAAAGCGCCGTGACGTGACGAGCGCGCCGTGATGTGACGAGCGCGCCGTGATGTGACGAGCGCGCCGTGATGTGACGAGCGCGCCGTGATGTGACGAGCGCGCCGTGATGTGACGCGCGCGCCGTGATGTGACGAGCGCGCCGTGATGTGACGCGCGCGCCGTGATGTGACGAGCGCGCCGTGATGTGACGAGCGCGCCGTGGATGTGACGAGCGCGCCGTGATGTGACGCGCGCGCCGTGATGTGACGCGCGCGCCGTGATGTGACGCGCGCGCCGTGATGTGACGAGCGCGCCGTGATGTGACGAGCGCGCCGTGATGTGACGAGCGCGCCGTGGTGTGACGAGCGCGCCGTGATGTGACGCGCGCGCCGTGGAGTGCGCGAGCGGCCGTGATGTGCGCGCGGGCCGTGATGTGCGCGCGGGCCGTGATGTGACGAGCGCGCCGTGATGTGACGAGCGCGCCGTGATGTGACGCGCGCGCCGTGATGTGACGAGCGCGCCGTGATGTGACGCGCGCGCCGTGATGTGACGAGCGCGCCGTGATGTGACGAGCGCGCCGTGATGTGCGCGCGGGCCGTGATGTGACGTGGTGTGTGGGGCCCCCGTGCGGCGCGGAGCGCCGCGCTTGGGGGCCCGCGTCCGCGCGCAGGCCGGAGGCCGAGCACGGCGCGCCGTGGAGCGACGTGCAGCGCGGGGGCAGCCCCCAAACGGGCATTTCGGGTAGCAAGCTCGGGCTTGGGCGGCAAAATGCCCGTGAGACGGGCATTTCGGGTAGCAAGCTCGGGCTTGGGGGTGGAAATGCCCGTGAGACGGGCATTTCGGGTGGCAAGCTCGCCGGGGAGGGGTGGAAACGCCCGCGAGACGGGCATTTTTGGTAGCAAGCTCGGGCTTGGGCGGCAAAATGCCCGTGAGACGGGCATTTCGGGTAGCAAGCTCGGGCTTGGGGGTGGAAATGCCCGTGAGACGGGCATTTCGGGTGGCAAGCTCGCCGGGGAGGGGTGGAAACGCCCGCGAGACGGGCATTTCGGGTAGCAAGCTCGGGCTTGGGCAGCAAAATGCCCGCCTGCGCCCATCCGCGCGGCAGCGCCGCCGATCCGCGCGGCAGCGCCGCCGATCCGCGCGGCAGCGCCGCCGATCCGCGCGGCAGCGCCGCCGATCCGCGCGGCAGCGCCGCCGATCCGCGCGGCAGCGCCGCCGATCCGCGCGGCAGCGCCGCCCCGCGGCACAGTGACGTTCCGCGCGGCAGCGCCGCCGACCGCGCGGCAGCGCCGCCCCGCGGCACAGTGACGTCCTTCCGCGCCGCCGCGCCGCCGATCCGCGCGGCAGCGCCGCCCCGCGGCACAGTGACGTCCTTCCGCGCGGCAGCGCCGCCGATCCGCGCGGCAGCGCCGCCGATCCGCGCGGCAGCGCCGCCCATCCGCGCCGCAGCGCCGCCCCATCCGCGCCGCAGCGCGCCGCCCATCCGCCCATCCGCGCCGCAGCGCCGCCCCTTCCGCGCCGCAGCGCCGCCCCATCCGCGCCGCAGCGCGCCGCCCATCCGCGCCGCAGCGCGCCGCCCATCCGCGCGGCAGCGCGCCGCCCATCCGCGCCGCAGCGCCGCCCCATCCGCGCCGCAGCGCGCCGCCCATCCGCGCCGCAGCGCGCCGCCCATCCGCGCCGCAGCGCGCCGCCCATCCGCGCCGCAGCGCGCCGCCCATCCGCCCATCCGCGCCGCAGCGCGCCGCCGATCCGCGCGGCAGCGGGACGTCCTTCCGCGCCGCATGACGCGGCACAGTGACGTCCTTCCGCGCCGCATGACGCGGCTCAGTGACGGCGGCGGCGGGTGAAGTCGGGGGTTTGGCGGAGGCGGGGGTCGGCGAGGTGGAGGGCGCCGAGGCGGAGCAGCCCGGGGGCGAGGCACCTCTTGAGGCGGCGCACCTGTTCGACGGAGATGCCGGCGGCTCTGGCGATGAGGTCCGCGTCGCGCCAGCCCTGGTGCAGGGCGAGCTGCACGAGGAGTTGGTGGCGGCGCGGGGCGCCGCAGGGGACAGCGGAGCTTGCGGCGCTGGCGATGTCGGCGAGCGACACGAGCGGGACGGCTTGCGGAGCTGCCGCGATGGGAAGCGGCGTGCCCTCGACATGCACCGACGGATCGCCGGACACGTAGCTGTGCAGCCATTGTGGCAGGTCGGCTTCGCGGCGGCGGAGCAGGGCGGCGAGCCGCGCGGGCGAGACCCATGGATCGAGCTCGAGCCCGACGGCGCCGCGATGCGTGGACCACAGCCAACACAGCGGGTCGTCGGCGAGCCCCGCACGACAGGGGTTGAGGTGTACGTAGCGGATCTGCCGTGCGAGGTGCTTGCTGTCGCGGATGGGCGCGGGCTGCGGGACGGGCTGCCAGGTGCGACCGAGGCCCGCCTGCCGCGCGAAGGCCGCGAGGCACTGCGCGAGCCTGCGCCGCGCTTCGTCGCGATCGGCCGCCTCGACAAGCAGGTGCACGTGGTCGGGCATCAGCACCGCGGCGACGCAATCGGGGAACTGCCGGCGCAGCGCTGCCCAGAGCGCATTGCACGCCTGCGCCGACTCGAGCGGGCGCGAGCCGGTGAGCGCGTGCGCGGTGAGATGCCAGAGCATGCGCCGCCCATCGGTCGTCGCTCGGCGCGGTTGCGCGGAAGTCGTCGCGTCGCTCGCGAGCCGGACCCACGCAGCCTCGACGTGATATCGTGATGGCATGCGGCGCGCTGGGCTCGTGGTGCTGTGCGGACTCGCCGCGCTGTCGTGCGGGCAGGTGACGAGCAGCGCCGCGCCGGCAGTCGACGCCGGGGCGGAGGCGCAGCTGGACGCGGGCGATGCGGCCGACACGGACGCGGGTGACGCGGGCGCGCAGGGCGGCTCGTGGCAGAAGTGGTGCGAGCCCGACATGGTCAACAATCCGGCGTGCCCCGCCGCTGTGCCCACGCCCGGCAAGTCGTGCGCCGAGCAGGGGCTCGAATGCGCGTACCCCGCCAACTCCGGCGTCGCGCTCGACGACTGCGCGGCTCAGGGTGCGGGGCCGTGGTGGGTGTCGACCGGCGTGCTCTGCCGCTACGACTGTGCCGCGCTGGGCGACGCGGGAGCGGCGACGGCCGTGGGCGGCGCGGCGTGCGATTCGCGTTCCACCGTCGCGTGCGATCCCAGCGCGTACCAGACGAACCAGATGACGCTCGACTCGCAGCTCGAGACCATCGTGCAGCAGTGCAACGCGGGTGGGCACATCATCTGGGTAGGCTTCGACAACGGCTGCGCGACGCGCATCGTGGGTGCGGACAGCGTCGTCGCCTCGTGCCTGGCCGGCAAGCTTGCCGCCCAGCGCTTCGAGTGCGCGCTCCATCTCGCATGCGGGCAGGCCTCGCTCCCCGTGCTGTGACGCCGCGCGTACCGTGACGCCGCGCGGGCCGTGACGCGCCGGGCGGCGTGCATTTCGGTGCTGTCGGGCGTCCCGGAGAGCGGAAATGCGCGTGAGGCGTGCATTTCGGTGCTGTCGGGCGTCCCGGAGAGCGGAAATGCGCGTGAGGCGTGCATTTCGGTGCTGTCGGGCGTCCCGGAGCGTCGGAAATGCGCGTGAGGCGTGCATTTCGGTGCTGTCGGGCGTCCCGGAGAGCGGAAATGCGCGTGAGGCGTGCATTTCGGTGCTGTCGGGCGTCCCGGAGAGCGGAAATGCGCGTGAGGCGTGCATTTCGGTGCTGTCGGGCGTCCCGGGAGCGGAGCGTCGGCGTCCGAAATGCGCGTGAGGCGTGCATTTCGGTGCTGTCGGGCGTCCCGGAGAGCGGAAATGCGCGTGAGGCGTGCATTTCGGTGCTGTCGGGCGTCCCGGAGAGCGGAAATGCGCGTGAGGCGTGCATTTCGGGCGTCGACGATGTCGTGGCGTCCTCTGTCGGAGCGAGCGGAAATGCGCGTGAGGCGTGCATTTCGGTGCTGTCGGGCGTCCCGGAGAGCGGAAATGCGCGTGAGGCGTGCATTTCGGTGCTGTCGGGCGTCCCGGAGAGCGGAAATGCGCGCGCCGTCGCGCCGTCGCGCCGTCGCCCGTCGCGCCGTCGCGCCGTCGCGCCGTCGCGCCGTCGCGCCGTCGCCCCGCCGCTCTCCGCGAAGGGGGTGCTCCCCCGCGCTTCACGTCGCTTCCGCGCCGTGCGCGCTGCGCGCGCCCGGGTCCCTCACGCGCGGTGCTCGGCCGGCCGGACCTCGTGCGACATGTCCGCCGCCGCGCGTCGCGATCCCCGCACCGCCGAGCGAGCCGGCCTGCGCCCGCGCGAGGGTCCCCACCACCGGATGTCGTGCTGTTGCGCGCGCCGCGTCGGCTCGGCGCGATGGCGCGCGCCTGTGCGATGCTCGCGGCGATGCAGCGCGTACATGACTTCGATTTCTTCAAGGTGCGGTGGCTCGGGCGGTACGGGTGGATCGTCGATCGGCCTGCCGCGGCCGTGGTGGTGCCCGAGTCGGCGGACGGGCGGCTGTGGATGGTGCGCATCGCGCGGGTGCCGACGCGCACGCGGAGCTGGGAGCTGCCGGGGGGCGAAGTGGGGAAGCGCGAGACGCCGGTGGAAGCGGGGCTGCGCGAGCTCGCCGAGGAGACGGGGCTTGTCGCGCGCGATGGCGCCGAGCTGTGGCCGACGACGATCGAAGCGGCGCCGGGGATGGGACGCATGCCGCATCACGTGATCATCGCGCGCGGCGTGGAGCCGGACGGTGCGCGACCGCGGCCCCAGCGGGACGAGGGCATCGAGCAGGTCCGTCGCTTCACACGCGAACAGCTCGCGCGTCGCGTGGCGGACGGCGGTGTCCACGTGCTCGCGACGCTGGGTGCACTAGCCGTGACGGGTTGGCTCGGGGCGTAGCGCGCGCTCAGTACACGTGCGTGCGGTGCGGGGCGGGGTAGTCGGGGAGGGCGGCGTCGGCCGTGTGCCAGCGGCGCTGCATGTCGGCGAGCAGGCTTTCGTTGGACTTCGAGAGATCGCGTTGCTCGCCGGGATCGCGGGCGAGGTCGAAGAGCTCGAGCTTCGGGTCGCCCTGGCTGACGATGATCTTGTCGGCGCCGTGGATGAGGGCGCGGCGGCGGGGCGTCTGGTCGGTGTGGGGAAGGTCGATGACGACGTCGCGCTGGGGCGGGCGCGCGCCGAGCAGCTCGGGAACGAGGCTTGTGCCGCGCATGTGCGGGTCGGGCTTGACGCCCTCGAGCTCGAGCAGCGTGCGGGCGAGATCGATGTGGCTGCGGCGCGTGTCGATGCGGGCGGGCTTCACGCCGGGGATGTCGAACATGAGCGGCACGCGCGTGGTCACGTCGTAGAGCAGAAAGCCGTGCTCGAAGTAGCTCGGGTGCTCGCCGAAGGCCTCGCCGTGATCCGACGTGACCACGATCGCCGCGTCGTGCCCCCACTTCGTCTGCCGCACGTGTCGCACGAGCTTGCCGATCTGCGCGTCGGTGAAGGCGACCTCGCCGTCGTAGCGGTTCTTGCGGTTCTGCCCCACCTCGTCGAGCCGCACGCCAGGCGGTACGACGTGCGCACCGGGCTTGTACGCCGAACCGGAGAAGTGCGGGTAGCCCTTGTGGTGCACGTACTTGAAGTGCGGGTCCATGAAGTGCACCCAGGCAAAGAAGCGCTTTCCCGGGTGCTTTTTCGCGCTGTCGTCGAGCGCTGCGATCATCATCTTCGAGAGCTGGTCGTCGGTGACCGCCCCCTCGCGTGCCGGCTTGGCCGTGATGTACGGAATGACGCGCCACACGTCGAAACCCTGCTGGATCCCCGTGTCGCCCGCGAACCACACGTGCCCCTGCACGCCGATCGTGCGCACGTCCGCCTTGTGCAGCACTTCCGCCAGGAACGTCGCGTCGTCGTAGAAGCGGCTGGTGGTGTGCCCATCGCGCGGCAGCTCCGACGGATAGCGCCCCGCCATCAGTCCGCCCAGCGACATCGACGTGTAGCTCGACAGCGCATAGGCGTGCGTGTAGACGACGCTCCGCTTCGCCAGCCTCGTCAGATTCGGCGCGATCGGCCGCGGGTAGCCGACCCAGGGCATGTCCGCACGCAGCGCGTCCACCGTGATGAAAAGGACGCTCCGCGGGCGGAGCTTCGCCGGCAGAACGGGCTTCGGCGGCGGATCGACGTGACGCGCCGGCGGCGGCGCAGCGGCCTGGCGCGCCGGCTCGGCGCTGGCCGCCGCCCGCGCGGAAGGCGCATCGTGCGCCGCGTGCGCGTGATCGCACGCCACCGGTAGGAACAGGGCGAAGAGTGCCGGCCAGGGGCGGATCAAGGTCGCTCTTCGTGCCAGCCCGCTGCTACGCGCAGACGATCGTGATCGGATGCTGGTGGTTGTTCGTGAGGGTCGAGGTCTTGTAGACGGTCTGCCCCTGGGCCAGTTGCTGGAAATCGGGAGCGCCGAGTGTGACCGTGTGGTCGTGGTTGGCGGAGCCCTTGATGTGATAGGTCTTGCCGACGGCGGCCTTCACGTCGGCCGGCGTGACCTTCAGCACGTGGCCGTGGTTGGCCTCGATCGTGACGGCAGCGTTGCTTTTGCTGCAGTCGCCACCGCCGCTGCTGGACGAGTTGTCGCTGCTGCTGCAGCCGGCTGCGCCCAGGGCGACCATGGCGCCCAGCGCGGTCAGAGCCGTTTCAAGGAACTGCTTCCGCGTGATGTTCATTCAAGTACCCTCCTCTTGCTTCAAGAACCCGGGATCCGTTGCGCGAACCTGCGCGGATATTCGCCCGCCGGGCCACCACGATATCACGCGCGTGTGCTGGTCAGTGCGGAGGCCGTGGGCTAGAGTCCGGGCACGATGAAAAGGGCTCTTATCACGGGAATTACCGGGCAGGACGGGTCGTATCTGGCGGAGCTTCTGCTCGGCAAAGGCTACGAGGTGTGGGGCGTGGTACGGCGCTCGTCGAGCTTCAACACCGACCGCATCCAGCACCTGTACCAGGATCCGCACGAGCCCGATGTGCGGCTCACGCTCGTCTACGGCGATCTGAACGACGCCTCGTCGCTGTCGAGCATCCTCGAGGAGGTGCGGCCGCACGAGATCTACAACCTGGCCGCGCAGAGCCACGTGCGCGTCAGCTTCGACATCCCGGAGTACACCGCCGAGATCACGGCGCTCGGCACGGTCCGCCTGCTCGAGGCGATGCGCCGGCTCAAGCTCGACGCGCGCTTCTACCAGGCCTCGTCCAGCGAGCTGTACGGCAAGGTGCACGAGACGCCCCAGCGCGAGACCACGCCCTTCCACCCGCGCAGCCCGTATTCGGCTGCCAAGGCCTACGCCTTCTACATCACGCAGAACTACCGCGAGGGCTACGGGATGTACGCGGTCAACGGCATCCTGTTCAACCACGAGAGCCCGCGCCGCGGCGAGACGTTCGTGACGCGCAAGATCACGCGCGCCGCCACGCGCATCAAGCTCGGCCTGCAGGACAAGCTGTTCCTCGGCAACGTCGAGGCGAAGCGCGACTGGGGTTTCGCTGGCGACTACGTCGAGGGCATGTGGCGCATGCTGCAGGCCGACGAGCCCGACGACTTCGTGCTGGCCACGGGCGAGACGCACAGCGTGCGGGAGTTTCTCGAGAAGACGTTTGCGTCGCTGGACATGGACTACAAGGAACATGTCGAGCACGACGCGCGCTACGAGCGCCCCGCCGAGGTGGACCTGCTGCTCGGGGACGCTACCAAGGCGCGCGAGAAGCTCGGCTGGAAGCCGAAGGTCGGCTTCGACCAGCTGGTGAAGATGATGGTCGACGCCGACATGGTGATCGCGAAGAAGGAGCGCGCCCTCGCCGAGCACGACGAGCGCGAGAAAGCGGCGCAGGGATGAGCCTCGACTGGAAGAGCACCAAGGTCGTCGTCACCGGCGGCGCGGGCTTTCTCGGCAGCTTCGTGGTCGAGGCGCTCGGGAAGCGCGGCGCAAAGGAAATCGTCGTCCCGCGCTCGAAGGACTACGACCTCGTGAAGGGCGACGACGTGCGCCGGCTGCTGTCCGACGCCAAGCCGGATCTCGTGCTGCACCTCGCCGCGCGCGTCGGCGGCATCGGCGCGAACCGCGACAACCCCGGCCGCTTCTTCTACGAGAACGCCATGATGGGCATCCAGCTCATCCACGAGGCGTACCAGGCCGGCGTGAAGAAGCTGGTGGCCGTGGGCACGGTGTGCGCCTACCCGAAGTTCTGCCCGATACCGTTCAAGGAAGACGACATCTGGAACGGCTACCCCGAGGAGACCAACGCGCCCTACGGCATCGCGAAGAAGGTGATGGGCGTGCAGAGCGCCGGCTACCGCGAGCAGTACGGCTTCAACTCGGTCGTCGTCTATCCCGTGAACCTGTACGGCCCGCGCGACAACTTCGATCTGCACACGAGTCACGTCATTCCCGCCATGCTGCGCAAGTTCGACGCGGCCAAGCAGGCGGGCGCCGCCGAGGTCGTGCTCTGGGGCGACGGCTCGCCGACGCGCGAGTTCTTCTACGTCGAGGACTGCGCCGAAGGCCTGCTGCTGGCCGCCGAGCGCTACGACTCGAGCGACCCGGTGAACCTCGGCTCCAGCGAGGAGATCTCGATCAAGGACCTGGCGGAGAAGATTTCCGAAGCTCGTCGGCTACAGCGGCCGCATCGTCTGGGATACCGACAAGCCCAACGGCCAGCCGCGCCGCAAGCTCGACGTGACGCGCGCGAAGGAGCGCTTCGGCTTCGAGGCGAAGGTGCACCTCGACGAGGGGCTCCAGCGCACCTACGCCTGGATGCGCGAGCATCCGGAAATCATGGGGTGAACGTGCTCCGCGGCAAACTCGACGCCCGCACCGCCCGCGTCGTCGTGATGGGCATCGGGTACGTCGGGTTGCCGCTAGCGGCGGAGCTGGCGCGCGCGGGCTTTCGCGTCACGGGGCTGGATCGCGATGCGGACAAGGTGCGGCTCCTGAACGCGGGCGAGTCCACGATCGACGACATCACGAGCGGCCAGCTGGCACCCCATGTGGCTGCCGGGCGGCTCGATGCGACGACGGACGCCGCAGTGCTCGGCGAGGCGGACGCCGTGGTGGTCTGCGTGCCGACTCCGCTGACGAAGAGCCGTGATCCGGACATGCGCTTCATCGTGGGGGCCATCGACGAGATCGCGGCGCACCAGCACGCGGGCATGCTGGTCGTGCTGGAGTCGACAACGTATCCGGGCACCACGCGCGAAGTCGTCGCGCCCCGCCTTTCCGCGCGTTTTGGACTCGGCGAGGAGGTGTTCATCGCCTTTTCGCCCGAGCGCACGGATCCTGGCAACGCGGAGTTCTCGACGCGCACCACGCCCAAGCTCATCGGCGGCATGACGCCCGCGTGCCTCGAGATGGCGACGGCGCTGTATTCGGGAGCTATCGACACCTTGGTCCCGGTCAGCAGCACCGAGGTCGCCGAGATGGCCAAGCTGCTCGAGAACACGTTTCGTGCCGTCAACATCGGGCTCGTCAACGAAGTCGCGCTGATGAGCCGCCGGCTCGGGATCGATCCGCACGAGGTGATCCGCGCCGCGGCGACCAAGCCGTTCGGCTACATGCCGTTCCGCCCGGGGCCTGGGCTCGGCGGCCACTGCATCCCGAACGACCCGCTGTACCTTTCCTGGAAGCTCCGCACGCTCAAATACGAAGCGCGCTTCATCGAGGTCGCCGACGCCGTCAACCGCAGCATGCCGGCGTACGTCGTCGAGCGTGTGGCGGACGTGCTCGCGGAGCAAGGCAGCGCGCTCTCCGGCGCGCGCGTGCTCGTCTACGGCGTCGCCTACAAGCCGGGCGTCAGCGACATGCGCGAGTCGCCCGCGTTCGAGATCATCGGCGGTCTCCGCGCGCGCGGCGCCGACGTGGCGTACATGGACCCGCGCGTCCCCGCGCTGCCCGGCGGAGAGCGCAGCGTCGACCCCGCCGCAAGCTTCGCGGACTACGACGCGGTCGTCATCGTCACCGACCACCCCGAGCTCGACCGCGAGCGGCTACGGCGCGAAGCGCGCCTCGTCGTGGATACGCGGGATTGCGTCGTCGGCGGCGACAACGTGTTCGGGTTGTAGACGGCGGCGTCGAACCTCGAAGTTGGGCCGTGAAACGCCCGTTCTGGGCCGAGCGGCGGGCATTTTCGTGGGCAAGCTTCAACTTGCGCCGTGAAATGCCCGTTTTGCGGCCCTCTTGCCCCCCAAGCTTCAACTTGCGCCCGGAAATGCCCGCCTCCACGCCAAGCGGCGCTCCGGCCCATCTATTCCGCCACCAGCGCCGCACAACTTCGCGCGCGCTCGACCAGCGCGTCCGACAACGCTTCGACGACCGGATGCACGAGCCCAGCCCTGCGCGTGTCGGCGAGCACGCTCGTGGCGACATCGGGTAGCGCTGCTGCCTGGCTCCGCGCTGCCGCAACGACGCGCTCCGGATCCACCCCGATGTCCGCTGCGAGCTTCTGCCACTGACGCCGACCGATGTCGCGTAGTCGGTACTTGCCGCCGATCTTCATCGCGAGCTTCAACTTCTGCGGCGCCATGTCGGGGTAGGGCAGGGCGCTGGCCAGGTCGTACAGCGGAGCGAGTCGGACGCGTCCTCCGGCGGCGATGAGAAGCGAGTAGTTCTTGGCGTGGGCGTCCGGGCCGGCGATGAGCCAGTTGAACACGAGGGCGCCCACGAACGTGTCGATGTCCTCCTCCACTCCGGTGGACACTTCGCGCAGCAGCTCGACAACCGCGCGCGCACCAGGCCCGCCGTCGTTCTCGTACTTGTGCTCGGGGTGGACGGCCAGCGCCTGACAGATATCTTCCTGATGCAAGCGGGCCACGCCCGCGGGCCCTGTGACTCGATCGTATCGCTCCACCACAATGGCGATCTGGTCCTCGAACTGCAGGATGCTCGACGAGACGGTGGGAAGCCCGTGCCCCCGGGCGACTTCCAGACAGAAATGCTCGTTCTCCGCCGAACCCTCCAGGTCCAGGATGCCGGGCTTGAGGATGTGTGTCGTCGGCGTTCGTCCGCGCGGTACACCCCAGCGCGAGCCATCGAACCAGAGCGCTGTCTTCGGTTGCGCACCGGCCAGGCTGAACTGTCCGGCGTCGCTTTCCGCGCGCCATGCGGAAACGTCCGCGCGCAGCGTCCTCAGTCGCGACGCGACATCCGCCTCGGACAGCCACTCGATGCCCGTTTCCTCGTCCGCCTCCCCACCGCGATCCGCACGAATGATGCGTACGGCTCCCGGGCAATCCGCACCGACCTGGGCCAGGAGCGCGAATGCACTCCGCGCCGAGACGTGGAAGCGCCGGCCCCACCGCTCCAGGATCCTGTCGTTGTCGGGAAGCAGCCCCCACAAGTAGGGCTCGACAGCCCTGGGCGGATGCTGCCGCGCAGCGAGCGGCATCGACAGCGAGAGTGGAAGCGCATCGTCCCGCGAGCGCCACGCTTCGTCGTACTCGAACGCAGTCCTGCCACGCGTCTGCACCAACCGACCGATCCGTGGGTCGCCGAGGTGTACGGCCAGCTCGTCGGTCACCGCTTCGGCTTCCTCGAGCGCTGCACGATGGCGTCGAGGTCCGGCCCCGTGACGGCGTCCGGCTGCGAGTCAGCCGTCAACCGGACCCCGAGCGCGCCGAGCGCCTTCAACACCAGCCCCAGCTCCGCCCGCGGTCTACCCCGCTCGACCTGGCCCACCCAGAGGCGACTGACCCCGATGGCGTCCGCGAGCGCCTGCTGACTCAGCCCGCGCGCGCGGCGTCGATCCCGATCAGCGCCCCCACATCGCTGGAATTTCTCAGAGCCAGACTCATTGCAAGCGTTCGCTTTCATACGCTATTGTAAGCGCTCGCTATCTTTCTGCAAGTGCATGCGTACGCTTGCATCCCCGTCCTGCCCCACCAACCAGCACGGGCATTTTGCCGTCCGAGCTGCAACTTGCGCCCGGAAATGCCCGCCTAGCGCGCGGGCGGGCATTTTCGCGAGCAAGCTCGTGCCCCAAAATGCCCGCCCCATGCCCCGCCGCATGGATGGGCCGACCGCCCCGGGCCGTCATCTTGTCCGGGCGACCCAGTCAGCTTTCCGCGACGCGAGGCAACACGCCCCCTGGTCGGCCGTAGTGGGGCACCGCATCGGGAATGTCCGCCGGATCGCCGACGAACCGCTCGAGCGATGGTGCGCACTTCACCGCGCTCGACCCCCAAGAACCTTCGGCCCTTCGTGTTGACCCTCTGGGGCCGCCTAAGCGTCGTCCAATAGCCCGCGCGCCGTAATCGCCCGGACAACGGCCTTCGCCGCGTCTTCCACGCTCATGTCGTCGAGCGCGACGGACACATCCGGCTCGCGCGGCGCTTCGTAGCTGGGCGGGGCGTGCGCGGTGTCGTAGTTGCCGCGGGTGTCGCGCTCGCGGCACAGGTCGAGCGAGGTCGCGACGTGGACCTCGATGAAGCGATCCGCTCCCACAGTGTCGCGCACCACGCTGCGGTCGGCGCGGAGCGGAGAGGCGAACGAGAAGATCGTGAGCACGCCGGAGTCGGTCATGCGCCGCGCCATCTCGGGCGTGAAGCGCGGGCTCGAGCCGTCGGGACGCGCGCGGCTGGACAGCCCGTCGTCGGGATCGACCACGATGGCGAGCCGCCCGCGATCGAACAGCCTCCGCTCGACGGCGTAGGCGATCTCGCTCTTGCCCGAGGCCGGCAGCCCCGTCAGCCAGATGGTCGCGCCGGACTGCGACACCAGCTCGCGACGCTCCGTCGGGCTCACCTGCGAGTGCGGCGTGTTGCCGATGCTCGAATCGATGGCCTCTTCCTCGTCGCCCAGCGTGTCGCTCTCCGGCAGGATCATGCCGGCCGCGACCGTGTTGTTCGTCAGCGAGTCGATCAGGATGAACGCGCCGGTGCTGTGGTTTTCGCTGTACGCATCGCAGTAGATCGGCGTCGGGCAGAACAGCGTCACGCGCCCGATGTCGTTCAGCTCCAGGCGCTGCGCGGGCATGTTCTCGAGCGTCTCCAGATTGGTCGTGAACGCGACGCGCGCGATCTCGGCGCGCACCATCTGCGTCGAGTGCTTGAGGAAATAGCTCTTCTGCGGATCGAGCGGCTTTTCGCCCATCCACACCAGCATCGCGTCGAAGTGGCGCGCGGCGCGCGGCTCGCCCCCAGGGTGCACCAGCATGTCGCCGCGGCTGATGTCGATCTCGTCGGCGAGCCGCAACGTCACGCTCTGCGGCGGGAAGGCTTCTTCCAGCTCGCCGTCGAACGTGTCGATGGCGCGCACGGTGGACTCGCGCCGTGAAGGCAAAACCAGAACCCGGTCACCCTTCTTCACCACGCCCGAAGCCACCTGTCCCGCGAAGCCGCGGTAGTTCAAGTCCGGCCGGAGCACGTACTGCACCGGGTAGCGGAAGTCCTCGAAGTTCCGATCGCTCGCGATGGGCACAGTCTCCAGGTACTCGAGGAACGTGCCGCCCGTGTACCAGGGCGTGCTGTCGCTCGGGTGGACGATGTTGTCGCCCTTGAGCGCGCTGATCGGGATGAACGTCACATCCTTGAAGCCGAGCTTCTCCGCGAAGGCCGAGAAGTCCGCTCTTGATGCCTTCGTAGACCTCCTGGCTGTAGCCCTCGAGGTCCATCTTGTTCACGCACACCGCCAAGTGCGGGAATGCCGAGCAGCGACGCGATGTAGGCGTGGCGCCGCGACTGCTGCAGCACGCCCAGCCGCGCGTCGATCAGGATGACCGCGACGTTCGCGGTCGACGCACCCGTCGCCATGTTGCGCGTGTACTGCACGTGCCCGGGCGTGTCGGCGATGATGAACTTGCGCTTCTCGGTCGAGAAATAGCGATAGGCGACGTCGATGGTGATGCCCTGCTCGCGCTCGGCTTTCAGCCCATCGGTGAACAGCGAAAAATCGATCTCCAGGCCCGCGCGCCCCGACGCACGCTTCACCGCCGAGAGCTGGTCCTCGTAGATGCCGTGCGTATCGTGCAAGCAGCCGCCCGATCAGCGTGCTCTTGCCGTCGTCGACCGAGCCCACGGCCACGAAACGCAGCAGCTCCTTCGTCTCGTGCTTGTCGAGGTAGTCGTGGATGTCCTTGATCGCGTTCCATCCTAGAAGTACCCCTCGCGCTTCTTCATCTCCATCGAGCCTTCCTCGTCGAAGTCGATGAGGCGCCCGCTGCGCTCCGAGTGCCGGGTCAGGAGCATCTCGCGGATGATCTCCGGCAGCGTGGTCGCCGGCGAGCTTGCAGCGCGCCCGTCAGCGGGTAGCAGCCCAGCGTGCGGAAGCGCACCGTCTCCATGCGCGGCTCTTCTCCGGGCTCGAGCCGCATGCGCTCGTCGTCGACCATGACCAGCGTGCCTTCGCGCTCCACCACCGGGCGCTTGTCCGCGTAGTACAGCGGCACGATGGGAATGTTCTCCAGGTAGATGTAGAGCCAGATGTCGAGCTCGGTCCAGTTCGACAGCGGGAAAGCGCGGATGCTCTCGCCCTTGGTGATCTTCCCGTTGTACAGGTTCCACAGCTCGGGCCGCTGGTTCTTCGGGTCCCACTGGCCGTAGCGGTCGCGGAAGGAGTAGATGCGCTCCTTGGCGCGCGACTTTTCCTCGTCGCGCCGCGCTCCGCCGAAGGCCGCGTCGTAGCCGCCCTTCTGCAGCGCCTGCAGCAGCGCGTGCGTCTTCATGATGGTCGTGTACTTCTGGCTGCCGTAGTCGAACGGATTGACGTTGTCGGCGACGCCCTGCTGGTTCGTGTACACGACCAGGTCGCAGCCCGTGCTCCGCGCAGAAGCGGTCGCGGAACTCGATCATCGCGCGGAACTTCCACGTGGTGTCGATGTGCAGCAGCGGGAACGGCAGCTTGCCCGGATGGAAGGCCTTGCGGGCCAGGTGCACCATCACGGACGAGTCCTTCCCGATGCTGTACAGCATCACCGGGTTGTCGAACTCGGCGGCGACCTCGCGCAGGATGTGGATGCTCTCGGCCTCGAGCTGCCGCAGATGCGTCAGACGGCGGTCGACGAGCGCGTCGGTAGCGGACTTGTCGTCGGTTGTTGCAGTCAAAGCGACCCCGGGGGCGATCTAGCAGATCCCTGTGCTTAGGGGCACCTGGCCCCCGGGACGTTCATCCAGGACCGGCCCGTTGGCCGCCGACGCGCTAGCTGGCCTTCGCAAAGGGATTCTCGACGCGGACGGTGCCGTACATGCGGTCGTGCTGGAAGTCCTCGGAGTACAGCACGGAGAGCCCGAAGTGTTCCGCGTACGCCCAGAGATGCGCGTCGAACCACGACAACTCGTAGGCGGCCATGCCGCGCAGCGCAGTGCGGACGAGCGTCTCGTCCGGGTACAGGATCGTGAACTGCCGCAGCATCTCTTCCGCCTCGCGCCGCGCGTCGTTCGGCTCGAGGAGCGACGCGCCGCCGTCGATCGGTCGCGTCGTGGCGGCGACGAATTCGACGATGGCTTGATGCGGTACGCGGACGGAGTTCTCGACAATGCCGCGGCGCAACAGCTCCGTCGCGCGCCCCTGCTTTTCCGGAAAGCGCGCGTCGAAGCGGTAGACGATCACATTGGTGTCAACGAGAGCGGCCACGATCGTACAGATCCTCGCGCGTCCAACCGCGGTAGCCGTCCGCCCGGCGCGGGGCTTGCGCATCGCGTTCGGACTGGCGGCGCGTCGCCTGGTCGAAGAGCTTCAGCCGCTCGGCAACATCCGGTTTGACCTGCGCGCTCGCGGGCACGATGCGGACGCTCTCTCCGGACGCGACCCACAGGATCTCGTCGCCCGGCTTGATCCGGTACTCATCGGCGATGGCCTTGGGCACCGTGACCTGGAGCTTGCTGGTCACCTTCGACACGTCCTTACTCTAGCAAGGATAGAATCCTTGGCAAGTCGGCGCACCGTCGGACGGCACGCACCCAGTGGCGCCCTAGCAGCCCGCGGATGTCCCGCGCAGTAGCTCCGCGATTTCCGGCCTGAGCTCGGGCGGCGATTCGCCGCGATCGAGCGCGGCGCGCACCTCCGCGTAGGAGCGCGTGGTGCCCGTCTCCGGCGCGGTGTGCGCGCTGGCGAGCACGCCGACGCGCTGCGACAGGAACATGGGCCTGAGCGGGATGGCTTCGAGCCCGAGCTCGTCGAGCGCGCCGTCGAGCTCGTCGGGCGTGAGCAGGTGGCTCGCGCCGTGGTTCCTCGCCACGATGGCGTCGAGCAGCGGCGAGTCGTGGGGGGAGCGGAGCGGGGCGACGAGCGTGCGCTCCCGCGCGAAGTAGCGATCGCACAGTACGCTGCAGCACTCCGCGACCAGCTCGCCGCGCGGCTGGACGAGCAGACCGTCGGCAAACTCCAGCGCGGCGCGTGCGGCGTGCTCGTCGGAGAGCAGGGGAGGGGTGCGCGGCTGCCACGCCACCACGCGGCGCCAGCCGCGCGCGCGCATCTCGTCGCGCACGGCGCGCACGTTGGTTGCGTCCGGGACACGCACGTCACCGCCCACGTGCGTCACGCCGTCCACCTCGTAAGACGTCGTGCACGTCGAGGGTGCCGAGTGCGGTGCCGTCGGCGGAGCGCAGCGCGGCTCTGCCACGGGGCGGCGGCGTTTCCACCGCGAGCGTGATGGGTACTGGCCAGAGCAAGCCGTTTTCCAGCCGCCCCGCGCGCGCGACGCGCAGGTAGTCCTTCTCGTTCATGAACCCCGCGAGCGGCGAGTACGCGCCGCTCGCCAGGCACGCGAGCTCGAGCGCTGCCTGTGGGCCGAGCTCGATCGAGGGCAGCGCACTGTCCACCGCTTCGACCTTGCTTCCATCAGGTCGCCGCCGTGCGGCCGCGCCAGCTCGCCCGCGTGCGCGCCGATGAAGCCCAGCTCCTCCAGTCGCGCGAGGATCTTCGTGACGCTCTCTTCCGGTGTTTCGCGGTCGCTCCGGACGTGCACCTCGGGCGAGAGCGGCGCTTCGTAGGGATCGCTCACGCCGGTGAAGTTCTTGATCTCGCCGGCCAGCGCCTTCTTGTAGAGACCCTTCGGGTCGCGCTCGGCGAGCACTTCCAGTGGACACTCCACGTACACCTCGCAGAAGCGCTCCGCAGAGCGACGCACCTCGTCGCGCACCGCGCGGTACGGGCTGATGGCGGCTGTGATGGCGCAGCCGCCGCTGCGCGCGACGAGCTTTGCCACGTAGCCGATGCGGCGGATGTTCGTGTCGCGATCCTCGCGCGAGAAGCCGAGCCCCTTCGACAGATTCTTCCGGACCTCGTCGCCGTCCAGCCGCTCGACGTGCACGCCCCGCCGCGACAGCTCCGTCGCCACCTGCGCCGCCAGCGTGCTCTTGCCCGAGCCCGAAAGCCCGGTGAACCACAACACGAATCCCTGACTCACGTCGCTCTCCTCGGTTGCCTGCGGCGCGCGCTGCGATCACCGCTGCGTCGTACTCCGAGCTGCAACTCGGGGACCGGAATGCCCGTCCAGCACGACGTGGCGGGCATTTTGCCGTCCAAGCTGCAACTTGGCGCCCAAAATGCCCGGATATCGGTCATTTTGCCGTCCAAGCCGCAGCTTGGGCCCGGAAATGCCCGCCCGCGCCGCCCGCGCCGCCCGCGCCGCCCGCGCCGCCCGCGCCGCCCGCGCCGCGATCACAGCGCAACAACCTCGTATCCGTCGCCCACCTCGCCCGCACTGTGCGCGTCGATCACCACCGTGTCCACGCCGCGCTCGGCGGCCAGCCGCCGCACCGTTTCGCGGAGCGAACCCTTTTCCGCCAACGACTTCCACCGCGACGCCGCCCGCCTCCGCCTCGTCCCGCATCGACGCGAGCGAGCGGCGGATGGTGTCGGTGCGCTGCTCCTTCACCGACTGCTTGAGCGCCTCCACCGCAGCGGGCGGCAGGAACGCCTGCGAGGTGAGCGACTCGGCGAGCCGATCGGCCCGGTGCTGGTGGCGCACGTCGGCGAGCACGAGCCGCGCGCCGTCGCGCCGCGCCACCGAAAGCGCCCGCTCGAACAGCGCGCGGTCGAGCTCCGTGCCCGAGAAGACCGCCATCACGACGCGTCGCTGCTCCATCTATCCGAACCATGGCAAATGCGGCCACAGCAGCCAAGCCGCAGCCACGAAACGCGACGAAAGAAGCCAGCGTCATGATCACGCCGGGCAGCGCCACCTGCCGCACCTCGTAGTACCCCGACGAGAACGCAATCGCGCTCGGCGGCGCGCCGACGGGCAGCGTGTAGGCGAGCCCCGCCGGCACCGCGACCGCCACCGTCACCAGCACGGGGTCGAGCCCGTAGCGCGGCGTCACGCTCAGCGCGAGCGGCAGCAGCACCGCTACTGCCGCGGCGTTGCTGATGAACTCCGTCAAGACCAGCGTCAGCGCGCCCAGCGCCGCCAGCACCAGCCAGGGCGAAGCCGGCAGTCCGCCGAGCACCTGCGCCGCGAGCCACTTCGTCGCGCCCGTGCGCGTCAGCGCGCTGCCCATCGCGATGGCGCCGCCGTACAGCAGGAACACGCCCCAGTTCACCGCCCGCTCGATCTCGCTCCAGCTGACCACGCCCAGCGCGAACAGCGCCGCCGCGCACAGGAGCGACAGCGTCGCCAGCCCCACCGAATGACCCAGCGCCACCCAAGCGATGATCGACAGCGCCGTCACCGCCGCCGTCTTGATCTCGTTGCGGCTCCACGGCCCCGCTTCGCTGGATCTCGCGCTCGAGCTGCACGCGCGCCGGCGTCACGTCGTCGACCTCCGGCTTGTAGAACAGGTTCAGCACGACGACGGCGACGCCCACCAGCACCAGCGCCACCGGCAGCGCCGCCGCGCTGTAGCCCACGAAATCGAGATCGCGCCCCGTCGTTTCCTTCAGGATGCCGATGGCCAGCGCCGCCCGCGCGCCGCCCAGCAGCGTCGCGATGCCCCCCGCGATGCAGCCCCACGCCATCGACAGATAGAGCAGGGGAGCCAGGCGGCTCTTGCGCGGCTCGAGCCCCAGCGCGCGCGAGATCGTCGACACCGTCGGGAACACGATCGCCGCCACCGCGTGCTCGGGCATCACGCACGAGAGCAGCGCGCACGTGAGCAATATCCCGGTCGCCAGCCGCCGCGCCGATCCCCCGAAGCGAAGCAGCAGGAACAGCGACACCCGGCGGCTCAGCCCCGTCGTCATCAGCGCCGCGGCCAGCACCAGCGCGCCCAGGATGAAGAACACCGCCGGATTGCCGAACAGCGGAAACGCCTCGGCCGGCGACATCGCCCCGAACAGCGGCAGCGCCGCCAGGATGAGCAGCCCCGTCACCGCCAGCGGGATCGCCCCCGAAACCCACAGCACGATCGCCATCGCGAACACGCCCGAGCGAGATCGCCCCGGGGCGCGTGAGGCCGTCGGGCAGCGGCGCGATGGCGCCCAGCGCCGGCCCCGAGAGCGCGGCGACAAGCCACCCGTACCGACGACGCTGCCAGGCGTAGCGGATCATGAGCCGCCGGGGATACTAGCCGTTCTCAGTCGGGCGGGGCAGCGGCGTCGTAGATGCTGTCGACGGCCAGCGTGCAGGCCGGAGCCGCCAACGTGACGTGTTCGCCGGCGTGCGCGGCGACCCGCTTCCACCCGTCGTGGTCGCGTTCGTGGAGCTCGATGCGCCGTTCGCGGTGGTCGACGATCACGATGGCTGCGAGGCCGGGGACGAGCTTGTAGCTCGCGAGCTTCTCTCCCCGGTCGTATTCCTCCGTGCCGTCGCTGGTGACCTCGACCACGACTTTCGGGTTGGTGACGGTTGTCCGGCTTTCGGGATCATACGCATAGGGCCCGCAGACGACCGTCACGTCGGGATAGGTCGCCAGCCCGTTTGCCAGGACGCGCACGCGCAGGTCCGAGCTGTGCACGCGGGACGGCCCGCCGCGCAGCTCGCCAAGCATTTCGGCGGCGACCGCCACGGCGAGCGCGGCATGCTTCGGCGTGCCACCCGCCATGGCGTAGATCTCGCCGTTGAGGAACTCGTGGCGTACCGTGCTGCCTTCCTCCAGCTCGAGGTATTCGGCGTAGCTGTAGTGGTGGAGCGCCGGCTGCGTCACGGGAGGAAACCTAGCACGCGGGCAGAGCGGGGTAGCGGCACGCGGCGGTGCGGAGCCGGCGCGACGTTTGGTTGCGATGGCGGACATCTGGCTCGCGGGCGGTTGGCGGACATCTGGCGCCGCTTGCCCCCACGGACGGGAGCGGCCACTGGCCCCGGCGAGCCGCGCATCGCCACGCTTCGCCCCATAGCTGACTGCCCGCCCCCATTTTCGAGTAGTCTGTATTATGACTGAACTAATGTCAAGTACCGATCGCTCCCGCGGGCCGTCCACGTCAAGCTCGGAGCCGGGCCCCGGAGCTGGAGCGGGAGCGCGAGAGAAGAGCGGGAGCCGGGCCGGGAGCCGGAGCGGTCTCTTCGGCGGGATTCAGGTAGATCCAAATCTGGCCGAATTCGGCGAAATTCGTGATAGAACGAATTCTGCCGATGCGCCGCCGTTATCTGGAACCTCTCATCGAGGAGCTCGCCTTTGCGGACCACAAGATCGCGCTGCTCGGTGGTCCGCGCCAGTGCGGCAAGACCACGCTCGCCAAGCGGCTGCTGGCGGCGCGGGGGTCCGGCGCGTACCACAACTGGGACCAGGTCGAGCTCAGGCGGACGTGGGCGAAGCATCCGCAGTCGCTCGTTCCCGCAGCGCGCGGCAAGACGGTGCCGCTGCTGGTGCTCGACGAAATCCACAAGGCCAGGCTCTGGAAGCGCACCTTGAAAGGGATGTACGACACGCTGGAGCGACCGGTGGATATCCTCGTCACCGGCAGCGCGCGTCTGGCGGTGTACCGGCGCGGCAGCGACAGCTTGCTCGGCCGCTACCGGACCTTCCGCCTGCACCCGTTCTCGGTGGCCGAGCTGACGCGGAAGAAGCCGCTTCCGCCCGACGAAGCGCTCGCGTCGCTGCTCGGTGCCCGCGCCCGGCCGAGCACTGCGGCCCAGGAGGCGTTCGAGCTGCTGACCGCCTTCGGCCCGTTTCCCGAGCCAGTCCTGGCTGCGGATACGCGCCGGGCGCGGCTCTGGCGTCGCGAACGCGTCGACGCGGTCGTGCGTGAGGATCTACGCGACTTGTCGCGCATCACGGAGCTCGACCGCGTGCAGATGCTGGCAGCCCTCCTGCCCGAGCGCGTGGGCTCGTTGCTCAGCGTCCAGGCGCTGCGCGAGGATCTGGAGGTCGCCCACGATACGGTGCGCCGCTGGCTCACCGCGCTCGCGGAGCTCTACTACTGCTTCGAGGTCAAACCCTTCACGCGCGGCGTGCGCCGCTCCGTGCGCAAGGAGGGCAAACTCTATCTATGGGATCCCGGGGAAGTTCCGGAAGCCGGTCCGCGTTTCGAGAATCTCGTGGCCTGTCATCTGCTCAAGGCGTGCCACTACTGGACCGATGCGGGCTACGGTGACTTCTCGCTCTGCTACGTCCGCAACCGCGACGGCCGAGAGCTCGACTTCCTGATTGTCCGCGACGGCGCCGCGTGGTTGCCCGTCGAAGCGAAGCTCGCGGATGTCACGCCGGCGCCGGCATTCCGCACTTTCGCCCACCGGCTCGGTTGCCTCACCGCGCTGCAGCTCGTCGCCACCCCCGGCGTCCGGATCGAGCACGAGCTCGATGGGACGCGCGTGGTCGTGATGTCCGCCGCGGACGCGCTGTCGCAGCTGGTTTGACGCCTGGCGGACATCTGGCTTGCCCGCGCGCGTTACTCGAGCGGAACCAGGCGCGGCGCGGGGTCGATGGCAAGGCGCACGGCGCGGAAGTGGCGCTCGTCCGTGGTCACGATCACGGTGGCCTGATGGCGTTCAGCTTGTGCCATCACCACGGCGTCCACAAGACCCAGCCGCAAGTCCGCATACTGCGCGAGCAGCTCACCCGCACGTGGCAGATCGCGTGCGACGTTGCCGTCGACGGCGTACAGGCCTTCGCGAACATCCGCGGCGAACGCCAGCGCCACGTGATCGCCCAGACGGCTCGCAGCGAGATAGTCGACCTCCGGCAAGATGGCCCACGGCAGGATCCAGTCCGGATCGCTGTCGAACAGCAGCGAGACGACCCGGTGATGGCGATCAGACCGGTCGAGCAGTGCGAGCATGCCGCCGGTGTCGGCGACGATCATCGGTCTTCGCCGAAGCCTTCGAGCAGCTCTTCCGCGCGGTCGCTCAGATCGGCCGTGCCGCTTGCTCCCGCGCCGATGCTGGACGGCCGCTTTCGTTTGCTCGAGCCCTGGTACTCGGCCAACGCCTCGCGGATGATCATCGCCTGGGTGCGCCCGGTGGCCTCCGCAAGACGGCGGATCTTCAGGTAGATCTGCTCGTCCAGGTACACCGTGGTCTTGTGCATGCGCGATATATATGGCGCGCCAGCTGTCACGTCAACGGTCGAGGTGCTCTGTATGGCCAAGAGCCGGTCTATCCCCCAAGGAGCGCCGCACAATTGGCGCCCAGGGCGGCGTGACGGGGTTGACGCGCGGACCACGGAATGACAGCAGAGCCCGGCCAACTCGTAGCGGGAGCGGGAGCCGGAGCGGAGAGCGCAGCCGCAGCCGGAGCCGGAGCTGGAGCGGGAGCGGGAGCGCGTCGCCGCGCGCGGCGGCGGTGGAACGGGTCAGTCCTTGTCGGCTGGCCTGGCTGGTGACGCGGTCTGCGCCATCAGCTTCGCCATGCCCTCGAACAGCGCCATCAGCGATGCGGCGGCTTCGGGGGGCGCTTCGATGGCGACGCCGCCGCTTTCGGTGCGGCGCACCTGCACGGTCGAAAGGAGCGCGGTCACGTCGCCGCCGGCTGCCGGTGCCCCCGCGCCGTTGCCCGCCCCCTGCCGAGCACCGCCGCCCGCCCCGACGCCGTCGCTCGCCCCCTGCCGAGCACCGTCGACCAGCGCTTCGCGCGGCGCGCCGATCAGCGCGGCGCCCGGACCTGTCATTTCCTCGATCGTGTCGGCGTCGCCGTCCGGCGCCGCCTCCACCTCGACCGCGCCGTCGTCGTCCTCGGTTGTGCTCACTTCCGCGATGCCCGGCACCTCAGGCACGAGCTTGTCGACGGTCGCCATGAACGACGCCTTGCCACCGAACTGCACGCTGTCGCTCGCGCCGTCGAAGAGCCCCGAGAACAGCGCGCGCTTGTTCGACACGAGCGTGGCGATGCGCGATTCGATGCCGTACTCGCTCGCGAGGTTGAACACCTCGATGGGCCGCTTCTGCCCGAGGCGGTAGATGCGCGAGATGCGCTGCTCGAGCACGGCCGGGTTCCAGGGCAGCTCGAGGTTGATGCACGCGCTGGCGGCGCGCTGCAGGTTCAGCCCGACGCCGCCCGCGTCGCTCAGGAACATCACGTTCGTGTCCGGCTCGTCGTGGAACTCGACGATGGAGCGCGTGCGCTGCCGGCTCGATTCCGCCCCCGTGAAGAACACCGCGCGCTGCCCCGCGTCGCCGAGGATGTCGCGCAGGCTCCACTCGGCCAGCCTCAGCATGCGCCGCCACTGGCTGAAGACGACCACCTTGCGCTGCTGCTCGACCGCGAGCTCCTCGACGAGCGCCCGGAGCTCCAGCAGCTTGGGCGAAAAGAGCCCTTCGAGCAGCGCGCCGTCGGGGCGCGCGCTCTGGTAGGTCGGCCAGATCTCCTCGAACTCGAGTTGCCCGAGGCCGTTCGAGATGATGCGCTGCTGGTTCAGCAGCGACATCAGCCTGAGGAACTCGCTCTGCGTGAGCGGCCGCCGCCGCCCTGCCGCCTGGAGGCGCTTGATGGGTGCGATCAGGTCGTCGTGCAGCTCGCGCTGCCGCTCGGTCATCGCCACCGGCACGCGCGTGTCGGTGCGCGGCGGAAGCTGCGAGAGCACGTCCGCTGCGCCGCCGCCGGAACAGGCCGGGCGACGAGCCGCGTGCGCAGCGTGTCGAGGTTGCTTCGCACCGCCCCCGTTCGCTGTCCTCGTACGTGTACCAGGCATCGAGCCGCCACTTCGGGCGCAAGCGCGAGATCGTCCACCCAGTCGAGCAGGCTGGCGAGCTCTTCGAGGCGGTTCTCCATCGGCGTGCCCGTCAAGACGAGCCGCCACGCCGGCGACAGCGCCTTCACGTACGCCGCGCTCTTTGTCGCCCAGTTCTTGATGCGCTGCGCCTCGTCGAGCACCACGATGTCTGGTGCCATCCGGCGCACGTGCTCGAAGTCGCGGAGCAGCTGCTCGTAGCCGATGATGAGGAAGCCCTTGTCGAGCTTGTTGTACTGCGCTGCACGCTCGTCGGGCCGCCCCTCCACCAGCTCTGCCGGCACGCGCGTCGTCGCTGCCCACTCGCGCAGCCACTGCGGCTTCAGCGCGGCCGGCACCACGAGCAGTCCACGCCGCACCTGCCGGCTCGTGTACAGCGCGTGGCACGCTGCGACGGCCTGCGTCGTCTTGCCGAGCCCCATGTCGTCGGCCAACACGAGCCGCCCCGCGTCGAGGAAGCGCTCCACGCCTTGTCGCTGGTAGGCGTACAGCTTGCGCTGCATCGATTCCACATGGGACAGCGCGCGCGTGCCCGCGCGGCGCGCCTTGTCGCGCCGCTCGGCGCGCGCCAGCTCCTCGGAGACGACTGCCTGTGCAGCGGGCTCTGCCGCTCTGCCGCTCTTCGCCAGCTTGCGCAGCAGCGAAAGACGCGCGTCCTGGTCCGCGAGCCGCCCGGGGTCGAGCGCGTACAGCCGGAAACCCGGTGGAAGCTTCAGGGGTTCGGCGCCCACGCGCAGCTTCTTCCACACGTAGTGCCCGGGCGCGCGCGCGTCCTCGTGGAGTACCCATCCCGCCGGCGCCCGCTTGGCGCCCAGGCGCAGCCCGGCGAGCCGATCAAGCTCGCCTTCGAGCGGTAGCTCGGCCTCCCACCAGATGCGATCGACCGGCAGCGCCGCCCGCGCCTGCTCGCGTTCCACCGCCTCCACGCGCTTGCGGCTCGAGCACACGTCGTCGAGCACGCACAGGAGATGCTTGCACACGCCCAGCGAGCTCCTGACGAAATCCGCGCAGTCGCAGCTGCCGCGCAGCGGCACGAAGCTCGACAGCTCGGTGCGGTAGGGCCGCGTCTTTCCCCGCCCCGCGTTGCCGCCCTTCCCGCGGGCTTTGGCGGCGCGCCCGGATGCTCGCAGCACGGGCACCTCGCCGGCCGCACCGCCGCCACCGCGGGCGGATTGTCTGCCCAGAATTTCAACGTCCAGCTCGAAGTAGACGATGCGTAGGGCGCTCCGCTTCTTTTCGATAGGGTCCGGAGCACGACGGGGACGTTTTCCACGCGCGCCCCGTCACCTATTTTGTGCGGCCGGCTACGCGCCGATGCTCCGCCTCCGGAGCCGCGCGAGCTACCCGACAACCACCGATCCGGGCGAGAAACCCGCGATGGACATCGACGTCCCGCCGCCCCCGAACCCCTCACGCTGCGTGAACGAAAACGGCGCTACGTCCGGCGTCCACGGTGAGCGGTAACAATTGGCGCTCGCGGACAGGACGGATACGATTCGGGTCATGCAGGCGTTCGAGGCTCGATTGCCGCCCCTTCGCACCGACCCGCATGGCGTAGTTCGCGTTGGCGATGACGCGTGTGTCGTTGGAGTCCGTCGTGCTGGCATTCGACCGTGGCGCCTCGGCCGAGGAAATCGTGGAAAGCTTTCCTGCCCTCGACCTGCCGATGGTCTATGCGACGCTGGCGTACGTTCTCGTGGATCGGGCGAACATCGACGACTACCTGCTCCGCCGCCGAGAAGACCTGGAGCGTCTGCGGGCGGAAGCGGAGAAGCGTTTCCCATCCGACGCGCTGCGCACGAAGCTGCTCGCTAGACGCCAGGGCGCCGAGCGGTGATCAAGTTCGTCGCCGACGAGGATCTGGACGGTCACATCGTCCGGAGCCTCCGGCGGCGCATGGGCGTACCGTCGCATCGCCGTCGGCGGGCACTTGCGCGGGCGTGATTATTGTGCCTCAGTGGCTGTCCATTGGTGAGGCCGTCGCAGATCTCGCCTTGATCGCCGAGTGCAGTGCACCGGAGGAGTGGTTCGGGCAGGTGCGCTTTCTGCCGCTGGTGTGATGACGGTGCGCGCAGCACCACCGTGCTGACCGCAGCGGTAACTGGAGCCGCAGCGCGCCTACGCGTCCGCGAAGCGCCGCGTTGTCTCTGCCACCAGCGCGTCATGCGGCGGCCCGTGCGTCGCGAGGACGCCGCGATTCGCCGAGAGCGTGCGACCCTTCGAGAAATCGAGCGGGCGGCCGTGCACGTCCGTCACGCGCCCGCCCGCGGCTTCGACGATCAGGCTGCCGGCGGCGTGGTCCCAGATCTTCTCCTCGTAGCCGGGGCGCGTCGGCAGGCGCCAGTAGATCTCCGCGTCGCCGCGCGCGACCAGCGCGTACTTCACCTGGCTGTCGACGCGCACCGAGCCGCCCACGCCGAGCTTTGCCGCGAGCTCGCTTGCTACATCGTGGCGCGAGTGCGCCGCTTCCACCGACTCGCACGCGCGCCAGTCCGATGGGACAGGGCGGTCGCTCACGCGGATCGCCGTCGCGCTGCCACCACCGAGCGCCGCCTGCTGCGGCGCCTGCGCCGCGCACCGCCCAGAGCAGCGTGCCCGCGCCCGGCTCGCACGCGCTCCGCGCCCGAGAGCGGCAGGTTCGGGCAACCGAGCACGCCCAGCACCACCTCGCCGTCCACGATCAGCGCCAGCGCCACCGCGTACTGCTCGCCGCGCAGGAAGCCCTTCGTCCCGTCGATCGGATCCAGCGTCCAGAAGCGCGCGCCCGGGCTCGCCCGCGCCGCGATCGATCCAGCGCCAGCGTCTCTTCCGGCGTCGCGCCGCACAGGCCGGCCACCCGGTCCAGCAGCGCCCGGTTGGCTGGATTCGCGGAGCTGGGCCGAGCCTTCTTCGGCGACCAGCGCGTCGTCGGGAAACGCCTCGGCCAGGGCGCGGGCTACGACCGCCTGGGCGGCGAAGTCCGCGACGGTGACCGGGCGACTTGTCGCTCTTGTCGAGGCGGCCCGGGTCCAGGCTCCGCTGCACTGTCGTGCACGCCGCCGCGGCCAGCTTCACTGCGCGCTGCGCCGTATCGAGCTCGCGTTCCAGCATCGCTTCTCCGTCCGGTCCTTGTGGTCCAGGGCAGGGGACTCTACATCCCGACGACCTACGCCGCGAGCCGTGCCGCCGCTTGATAGTCGGACATCTGGCTGCGTTGGCGGAGCGGCGGCGGACATCTGGCGCCTTGCAGAGAACGGGGGCGGCAGGTTCGCCCCCCATCCCGGGCATCATGCGTTGTAACTGAACGCATGTCAAGGTAGGAGCCGGAGCCGGAGCCGGAGCCGGAGCCGGAGGCCGGAGCGGCGGGTGGCCTATCCCGGTAGCAGCTCCGTACAGCTTCGCGCGCGCTCGATGAGCGCGCTCGACAGCGCTTCGACGACCGGGTGCACGAGGCCAGCCTCGCGTACCTGGCCGAGCACGTCGTTCGCGACATCGGGAAGTGACGCCGCCTGGTTCCGTGCAGCCGCGAGGATCCGCCCTTTATCGATGCCAATCTCCGCGGCGAGCTTGTCCCACTCGTGTCGCCCGATGTCGCGTAGCCGGTACTTGCCGCCGACCTTCATCGCGAGCTTCAGCTTCTGGGGCGCCATGTCCGGGTACGGCAGGGCGCTGGCCATGTCGTAGAGCGGGGCCAGCCGCACGTGTCCTCCGGCGCCGAGGAGCAGCGAGTAGTTCTTGGCGTGGGCGTCCGTGCCCGCGATCAGCCAGTTGAACACGAGCGCGCCGACGAACGTGTCGATGTCCTCATCCACGCGCGAAGACACGTCGCGGAGCAGCTCGACGACGGTGCGAGCGCCAGGTCCGCCCTCGTTTTCGTACTTGCGCTCGGGGTGGATCGCCAGCGCCTGACACACGTCTTCCTGGTGCAGGCGGGTCACGCCGTCGGTCGTCATGACTCGATCGTATCGCTCCACGACGATGGCGATCTGATCCTCGAACTCGCGGATGCGCGACGAGACGACAGGAAGCCCGAGCCCCCGCGCGACCTGTAGACAGAAGTGCTCGTTCTCCGCGGAGCCGTCCAGCTCCAGGATGTCCGGTTTCAGGATGTGCGTCGTCGGCGTTCGTCCCCGCGGCACGCCCCAGCGTGATCCGTCGAACCACAGCGCCGTCTTCGGCTGCGCACCCGCCAGGCTGAACTGTCCGGCATCGCTTTCGGCACGCCAGGCGGAAACGTCCGCGCGTAGCGACCTCAGTCGTGACGCGACATCCGCCTCGGACAGCCAGTCGATACCACCCTGGTCACCCTGCCCATCGCGATCCGGAGCAAGGATGCGCACGGCTCCCGGGCAATCCTCGCCGACGTGGGCCAGCAGAGCGAACGCACTCCGCGCGGAAACGTGGAAACGGCGGCCCCAGCGCTCCAGGATACTGTCGTTGTCGGGAAGCAGACCCCACAAGTAGGGCTCGACAACCTTCGGCGGGTGGTGCCGGGCAGCGAGCGGCATCGACAGCGAGAGCGGAAGCGCATCGTTGCCCCCGCGCCACGCGTCGTCGTACTCGAACGCAGTCCTGCCTCGCGTGCGGAGCAGCCGACCGATACGTCGGTTGCCGAGATGTACCAGAAGCTCGTCGGTCACCGCTTCGGCTTTCTCGACTGCTCGACGATGGCGTCGATATCCGGACCGCCGACGGCCGCAGGCTCTTCGTCCGCCATCAGCCGGATCCCGAGCGCACGCAGCGCTTTCAGGACGAGACCGAGCTCCGCCCGCGGCCTGCCGCGTTCGACCTGGCCAACCCACAGGCGACTGACCCCGATGGCGTCGGCCAGGGCCTGCTGGCTGAGCCCACGCGCCCGGCGCCGATCACGGATCAGCGCTCCCACATCCCTGGCATTCCCGAGGATCAGACGCATTGCATGCGTTCGCTTTCATGACGGATTGTAAGCGATCGCTAGCTTCATGCAAATGTATGCGTACGCTTTCAGGCGAGCCCGCATGCAGGACGCGTCCACGCGAACGGCCCGCTCAGCTGGCCGCGCTGGCGCGTGGCGGACATCTGTCCTGGCCGCGGCGGTTCGGGGGATCGACGCGGGCGCGCTCCTCGCCGGTGCGGCGAGGCGAGCCTCATGCCTCTGCGACTCGCGGCAGCACGCCGCCGGGTCGGCCATAGTGCGCCACAGCATCGGCAACGTCCGCCGGATTGCCCACGAACCGTTCGAGCGACGGCGAGTAGTACAGGCACCCGATCTCGGAGGGAGGACGCGACTGGATGAACGCCTCGGCTTCGTCGAGAGCCGCCAGCCACTCGCGCTTCAGCCCGGGCAGGTCCGGCACTTCTTTCAGGTGCAGGCGCTCTAGATCCTCCGGCCGCAGCGTGCCCCGGCGGCGTAGCAGATCGAGCAGCAGCGGCGGAGTGAACCCCGGATCCTTCCCGGCCGCGGCCCAGCACAGCGCCCCCAGCGGCAGCACGTGCCGATGCACGTCCATGATGTCGAGGAAGTCGCGCGGCTCGTTCCTGCCCACCAGCGCGAGGAGCTTGTTGATCGCGAGATCGATTGGATGGAGCTGGAACCCAGCCAGCTCGTGCTTCACGGTCGGAAGAAAGCGCCAGGCGCTGTCGTGCGCCCACTCGACCTTGGTGGCGTCCGTACCTTTGCGCACCAGTGCTCGCACGAAGCCCGGCTGCTGGAGCAGTATCTCGATCTCGTAGCCGGCATCCGCGAGCGTGCCGCGATCCTCGGCAAACGCGCCTGCAACCCGCTCCTCCGAGTCGTGGAAGAAGTCCAGGTCGTTGCTGTAGCGCCTGGTGTGCGGCTCGAGATGCAGCGCGGCGCCGCCGGCCAGGTAGCTGTCCGGCGTGCGGTTCGCGCTGACGAGGCGCAACACTTCGGCCTGGAAGGGCGTCAGCGGCACAGCTTTGCTCCCCGTTCCCAGCCTCTTCGCCCTCCGTAGCGCATCAGCCGCTCGGCGACCCACGGGACATCCGCCAAGGTGACGCGATAGCCAGGGTCCTCCGACCAGAAGCACTGCGCGTGGAACTCCCGGAACGCGCGCTGTGCTTCGCGCACCCGGACCATGGCCCGCGCGCTTTCGGGATCGAGTCGCCGCCGGCTCGCCCGCCCTCCGCGCCGGCCGATCTCGCTCAGGTAGTGTGCGACCCGCGGATCCATCACGCCATATTACATAAGCCGCTTACGATATAAATCAAGTTACATCAGCATGCTACGGGGCCATCCGCGGAGCGGGAGCGGGGACGGGAGCCGGGGCGGGAGCCGGGGCAGGAGCCGGAGCGGGGGCCGGAGCGGGGGCAAGCGCGTGCCAGCTTGGCTGGCACTGGCGCTTGCACTTGATTTTGGGGCGGGCGCTCTTCGCGAGCCTCCTTCTGGGGTGAAGGAGGCTCGCTATGCAATCACAGTCACTTCCGCCGTCACTTCCACATCATCGCCTGCAGGCGTGGCATCTGGCGTTGGAGCTGGTCTCGCTGGTGCAGCGCGTTCGCATCGGGGACGCGGAAGATCGCAAGCAGGCGCGGGCAGCGGCTGGGGCTTGCGCGCGCAACACGGCGGAGGGTGCGGGGCGCACTTCGCGGGCGGACAAGGCGCGGGTGTACGGCATTGCTCGCGGCGAGTGCGGCGAGTGCGTGGCGTCGATCGAGATCGCGGGGGCGAAGGGGGCGTGCGCGGCGGCGGACGTGGCGGCGGTGGTGGCGCTCGGGAGCCGGCTGTCGGCGATGTTGTACCGGCTCACGTGAGGCTTCCGACGGTTGCCGATGCGCGTCGCTGGCACGCTGACGGCGGGACGACTACGATTGGGTCATGCAGGCGTTCGAGGCTCGATTGCCGCCCCTTCGCACCGACCCGCATGGCGTAGTTCGCGTTGGCGATACGCGTGTGTCGTTGGAGTCCGTCGTGCTGGCATTCGACCGTGGCGCCTCAGCCGAGGAAATCGTGGAAAGCTTTCCTGCCCTCGACCTGCCGATGGTCTATGCGACGCTGGCGTACGTTCTCGTGGATCGGGCGGACGTCGACGACTACCTGCTCCGCCGCCGAGAAGAGCTGGAGCGTCTGCGGGCGGAAGCGGAGAAGCGTTTCCCATCCGACGCGCTGCGCACGAAGCTGCTCGCTAGACGCCAGGGCGCCGAGCGGTGATCAAGTTCGTCGCCGACGAGGATCTGGACGGTCACATCGTCCGGAGCCTCCGGCGGCACCTGCCGCAACTCGACATCACGCGCGTGCAGGACGCCCACCTCCGCAGCGCTAGCGATGAGGACGTACTCGAGTGGGCGGCGCAGGCAAACAGAATCGTCCTCTCTCACGATGCCTCGAGCATGACGGCATGGGCGTACCGTCGCATCGCCGCCGGCGGGCACTTGCCGGGCGTGATTATTGTGCCTCAGTGGCTGTCCATTGGTGAGGCGCTGCGCAGGAAGCCCTTGGTCCCGTCGATTGGATTCAGCGTCCAGAATCGCCGCCCGGGCGTTCCTGCGCCGCGATTGATCCAGCCCAGCGTCTCTTCCGGCGTCGCACCACAGAGGTCGGCCACCCGGTCCAGAAGCGCCGAGTTCGCTTGTTCGCGGAGCTGGGCCGAGCCCTCCTCCGCGACCAGCGGGTCGTCGGCAAATGCCTCGGCGAGGGCGCGGGCTACGACGGCCTGGGCGGCGAAATCCGCAACAGTTACCGGGATTTTGATCGCTCTTGTCCAGGCCCCCTAAATCCAGGCTCGCGCTGCACCCCGGCGCACACCTGGCAGGCCCCGGCCGCCGCGGCTCGCGCCGCCTCCAGCTCTCGATCCAGCATCTCAGGGTTGCTCCCCCGGGGCTACCCGTCGTTGGGGCGCCCGTCCGGCGCTTGCTCCGCTGCGCGCGGGCGGGGTCCCTCGAGCGCATGCTCGCCCGGCCGTCGCGGCGAGCGCTTCGACCGGCTCGCCGGGCTGCGCGTGCGCGAGAGGTCCCTGCGGTCATGATTGGAAACGTACCACCGAAAGCGGGGTGCAGGACGCGTCCATGCGATAGGGAAAAGTCCGCCCCGCCAGAGAACGCGTAGCCGCTCCGGCCGAACGGTTTCGCCCCACCTCCAGCGGTAGAGGGTTTCGGCCGTCCGCCGGCGGCTTCGACGATCAGGCCGCCGGCGGCGACCAGCGCGTACTTCACCTGGCCGATGCGAGACGTTCCGCCACCCGAGCTGGGGTGGGGTCTTATGAAACCCCACCACAGGCGAGCCATGCTGGTTGGACTCATCCAATCGAGTCTCCGGAGGACCCGGGTCGGTTCGGCTCTGGCAACGCGATGCGTTCGAGAGTGCGTCGCACTCCCTCTTCGAGCCCGATGCAGGGCCGCCAGCCCGTTGCCTGCCGGAAGTGCGCAGGGTCGCCCACCATCCACATCGGCTCGCCTGGGCGCATCTGGCGGCGCCCGAGTCCCAGCAGGCTCGCTGGCTTGTCCATCAGCCGGGCCACGACCTCTGCCAGCTCCCGGACGCGGACCGGCGTGCCCGTACAGACGTTGTACGCCGCATAGCTCTCGAGCTGGTCGCTGGTCGCGGCTTTCACGCACGCGTCGACCACGTCGTCGACGTAGGTGAAGTCCCGCGCCTGATCGCCGGCGGTCATCTCGGCCTGCTCGCCGCGTGCGAGGCGCGACGCCAGGTGCGGGATCAGACGATGGTCGCCTCGCCGGGGCCGTAGGTGCCGAACAGCCGAGCGTTACCATCGACACGCCGAGCTCGCGCGCCAGCGCCGTGCCGAACACATGCGCCGCCGCCTTGGCGCCGCCGTAGGCCGAGCTGCGGCTCCAGCGGGTGCTCTCCTTGAGCGAGTGCGGGCTCGTCGATGCGGCGCGTACTCGGAGCAGCTGCCGACGTGCAGAGCCGCGCGCGGCGCACCAGCGCTTGGGCGACGCCGAGCAGGCGGGCCAGCAGCGTCACGTTGCCCTCGACGAGCAGCTCCGGATCGCGGTCGGCCGGGCGCACGCCGTACGAGGCCAGGTTGAACACGACGTGTGCTCGGGCGCCTGGCCACGACGCTCGAGCTCGTCGAAGTCGACCAGCGTCACGCCGCCGCTGTCCGTCCAGCGCCGCGAGCCGCGCTCTCCGGTCGCACCAGGCAGGTGACGCGCGTGCCTCGGCGACCAGCCGCCGCACCAGCGCGCGTCCCGATGAAGCCGGTGCCGCCGCTGACGACGATGCCGAGCCGAGCGCGGTCATGCGTCGCGCTTCTCGTACTCCTCAATCTGCCGGTCGAGCATGCTCGCGCTCCGAGCCGGGCGACTCGAGGTGCGCCCGGTACCACGCCGCCGTCATGCCAGCGTCGCGTCGAGATCGAGGCGCGGCCGCCAGCCGAGCTCGGCGCGCGCCTTGCTGCAGTCGAGCGCGAGAAAGCGCGCCTCGTGCGGGCGCCGAGGCATCCGCGCGTGCCGCATCGACCGGCTTGCCCCTGCCGAGCGCGGCCACGAAGCGCTCCGACACCTCGCCCACGGTCGCGCACGCCTTCGGCGCGGGCCCGAAGTTGTAGCCCTCGGCGTAGCGTGCAGGCTCCTCGCACAGCGCGCTGGGCCAGCAGCAGGTAGCCGGACAGCGGCTCCAGCACGTGCTGCCAGGGGCGCGTCGACGCCGGGATTGCGGATCGTACCGCTTCGTCCGCTGCGTCGCGCCGCGCACGATGTCGGGCAGCAGCCGGTCCTCCGCCCAGTCGCCGCCGCCGATGACGTTGCCGGCGCGCGCGCTGGCGACGCCGGCGCCGCCGTCGTCGGCGAAGAACGAGCGCCGGTAGGCCGCCGTCACCAGCTCGGCGCAGCCCTTGCTGCAGCTGTAGGGGTCGGCGCCGCCCATCGCGCTCGTTCTCGCGGTAGCCCCACAGCCACTCGCGGTTCTCGTAGCACTTGTCGCTGGTGACGATCACGACGGCGCGCACCGAGTCGGCGCGCGCGCACGCTTCGAGCAGGTGCACGGTGCCCATCACGTTGGTCGCGTAGGTCTCGACCGGATCGCGGTACGAACGCGCGCACCAGCGACTGCGCGGCCAGGTGGAACACGATCTCCGGCCGCGCTCGCGCGACGCCGCGCTGCAGCGCGTCGAGATCGCGGACGTCGCCGATGATCGACGTGATGTCGCCGCCGAGCGCGCGCAGCTCGAACAGGCTCGGCGTCTGGTCGCGGCGCGAGCGCGAAGCCGCGTCACCTCGCGCCCATGCGCCGCGAGCCAGCGCGCCAGCCAGCCGCCCTTGAAGCCGGTGTGGCCCGGTCACGAAGACGCGACTTGCCCGCGTAGAAGCTCGCGCCGGACTCACCAGACCTTCCACGGAGCCTCGCCGCTCTCCCACAGCGCTTCGAGATGCTGCTTCTCGCGCAGCGTGTCCATCGGCTGCCAGAAGCCCGTCGTGCAGGTACGCCAGCAGCTGGCCGTCGTGCGCCAGCCGCTCGAGCGGCTCGCGCTCCAGCGACGGTCTCGTCGCCGCTCGATGTAGTCGAGCACCTTGCGGCTCGAACACGAAGAAGCCGCCGTTGATCCAGCCGCCATCCGCCTGCGGCTTCTCCTGAAGCTGGTGACCTGGTCGCCGTCCAGCACCAGCCCGCCGAAGCGCGCCGGGGGCTGCACGGCGGTGACGGTGGCCAGCTTGCCGTGCGCGCGGTGGAACGCGACCAGCGCGCGCGATGTCCACGTTCGCCGACCCCGTCGCCGTAGGTGACCATGAAGTGCTCGTCGCCGAGCTAGCGCGCAGCCGCGCGCAGGCGGCCGCCGGTCATGCGTGTGCAGCCCGGTGTCCACCACCGCGATGCGCCAGTCCGGCTCGGCGGTCGCTGGTGCACTTCATCGCTGCCGTCGGCAGGTCGACACGTCACGTCGGAGGTGTGCAGGAAGTAGTTCGTGGAAGTACTCCTTGATGACCTCGCCCTTGTAGCCGCAGGCAGATCACGAAATCGTTGAACGCCGTGTGCGGAGTAGATCTTCATGATGTGCCAGAGCATGGGGTGCCGCCGACCTCCACCATGGGCTTGGGCCGAACGTCCGTCCGCTCCGACAGTCGGCTGCCCAATCCTCCGGCCAATATCGCTAGCTGCATGCGGGCTCCTTCGGCGCGGAAGCTACCACAGGGGTGGACTCGGGGAGGTCCTCGATTGTCCAGATGCCCATGATGTCGCTGACCAGGCTATCGGGTCGCGCGTATGGAGTTGTCGCGATCAAGCACTTCGGGCGCGGGGCGATGGTGGGCCGCCATCTTTCGCCGCTTTCATCGCAATGCGCCGCTTCGAGGGTGGATGGCGCCTTGCGGAGCTCCGCGGGTCAGAAGTCGGCGAAACAGCGCCGGAGGTTTTCGTGACAAGTCCGTCATGTGGCGGCCTGTGCGTTGCCAGCACGCGGCGGTTGGCGGCAAGCGTACGGCCCTTCGAGAAATCGAGCGAGCGGCCGTGCACGGCGGTCACTCGTCCGCCAGCCTCGCAGATCTTCTCTCCGTAGCCCGAGCGCGGGCGCGTCGGCAGGCGCCAGCATATTTCCGCGTCGCGGCGCGCGACCAGCGTATCCGTTCGGCCAACCGCGTTCCTGACGTAGCGCCGGCTCCGGCGTACGTCTTGTGGCATGGCGCGAGACGGTCGTGATGCCTGGGCAAGGCGGGTCGAGGAGTGGAAGCGGAGCGGACTTACGGCGAAGCAGTTCGCAGCGCGGCATGACATCAAGCCGGAGACGCTGAAGTGGTGGAAGTGGAGGCTCGGTCGCGAGGCGGCGTCGAAGCACCCGAAGCCCACCCGGGCGAAGGCCAAGACGCTTGCGCGGAGGTCATCCCGCAGGCCGAGCAAGGCTCGTTCGCATCGCCGCGCTCGCGCGACAAGCGAAGCGCTTTCGCCGATCACCTTCGTGGAGATGTCGGCACCGGCGCGCGCAGCCGGCACCGAGCCACTTGAGATCGTACTGCCGAGCGGCGTCCGGCTCCGTGTGCCGACGGACTTCGATGCGGTCGCGCTCGGTCGCCTGCTCGACGTGCTGGACGGGCGCGGATGATCCCGACCAGCGTCCGGATCTTCGTGTGCACCGAGCCGCAGGACATGCGGCGGTCGTTCGACGGGCTGGCTCTGGCGGTCAAGGAGCGGCTCGAGCTCGACCCGCAGAGCGGCGCGCTGTTCGTGTTCGTCAACAAGCGCGGCAATCGGCTGAAGGTGCTGTGGTTCGATCGCAACGGCTACTGCATCCTGTACAAGCGGCTGCACCGCGCGCGCTTCGAGTTGCCAGCGGCCAGCGATCTGCATCGGCCGATCGCGTCGATCGATCCGCGCACGCTCGGCATCATCCTGCGCGGCGTCGAAAAGTGATCCGCGTGATCGTTTCGCGTTGACAAGGGATCGCGCATCGATCTGAGAAAATCGCGTGAGCGAGGGCGAGTTCGAGCAACGCCTCGAAGCACTCGAGAAGCAGTTCCAGGCTGCAGAGCGCGAGCGGGACGAGTACCGCCGCCTCTACCTGGAGATGATGGAGCGCTGCCGCAAGCTGGAGCGCGGGCTGCTCGCGGCGCAAGTCCGAGCGACCTGCCGCCGAGCGAGACGCAGCTGTCCCTCGACGTGCTCGGCCATCTGCTGGGCGACCGCGAGCGCGCCGCGCTCGACGAAGCGCTCGTGGCTGCGAATGCCGAGCAGCCGGTGCGCGAGCACACCCGTCGCAAGCCGACCGGGCGCAAGCCGCATCCCGGAGCACCTGCCCCGTGTCGACATCGAGGTCGTGCCGCCGGAAGTGCAGCGGGCGGGGCTCGATGCGTTCGTGCGCATCGGAGAAGAGGTCGCGGAAGTCGTCGAGCGGCGACCCGCCTCGCTCGTCGTCGCGCGCATCATCCGCCGCAAGTTCGTGCGCAAGGACCGCGACGACAGCGAGCCGACGGAAGTCCTCATCGGCGAGCCACCCGAGCTGCCGATCCCGAGCGGGCTCGCCGGCCCGGGCCTGCTCGCCGACACCATCGTCAAGCGCTGGCAGGACCACCTGCCGCTCAACCGCCTCGAAGGCGTGTACGCCCGCGAAGGCATCGAGCTGGCGCGCTCGACGATGTGCGGCTGGCACGCCGAGCTCGCCGAGCTAGCCAAGCCGCTGGTAGCGGCGATGCGGCGCGATGCGTTCGAGCAGCCCTACCTGTGCACCGACGCGACGGGCGTGCTGGTGCAGAGCCAGGAGAAGTGCCGCACCGGTCACTTCTGGGTGCTCGATAGCTCCCGAGCGGCATGTGCTCTTCGAGTTCACGCCAGACCACTCGGGCGACGCTGTCGACGATGTGCTCGCAGGATACAAAGGCTACCTCGTTGCCGACGCACACGTCGTCTACGATCACCTCTACGCGAGCGGCGAGGTCGTCGAGGTCAACTGCTGGGCGCATGCCCGCCGCTACTTCTTCAAGGCGCTCGCGTCCGATCCCGAGCGCGCGAAGGTCGCGCTCGGTTTCATCGGCGCGCTCTTCCGGATCGAGCGCACGCTCGCGGATGCGCCCCGCAAGAAGAAAGAGAGATCCGCCAGAAACGTTCCCGACCCATCGTCGACAGCTTCTTTTCCTGGTGCGACGCAGAGGCCGACTCCGTGCTCGACGACACGCCGATCTCCGACGGCATCCGCTACGCGCGTAACCAGCGCGAAGGCCTGAGCCGGTTCATCGACGACGGTCGGCTGCCCATCCACAACAACTGGAGCGAGCTTCAGCTACGCCGCCAAGCGGTGGGCCGGAAGAACTGGCTCTTCGTCGGCAACGATGACGCCGGCACCGTGAACGCTACATTCACGTCGCTGCTCGCGAGCTGCCAGATGCACCGGATCGAGCCCTGGACGTACCTGCGCGACGTTCTGTGCCTGCTGCCGGCCTGGCCGGCGCACGACCTCCTCGCTCTCGCGCCCGTCGAATGGTCCGCCACAAGCGAGCGCGACGACGTGCGGAAACTGCTCGAACACAATCCGTTCCGAGACCTGACCAGCGGCTGAAGGACTGGTTTCGCTGGGGATCCGCGCCGTCGGTGGGGGGACGCGGTTCGTCGAACGGATACACCCGGAGGAGGATGGCTCGGCGTCTACTGAGAGCATGGTGCCATGGCCTGGAGGCGAGGGCGCGGGCGGCTACAGCGGTGGCCTCGTCGACGTCCGTCGGAGGATGCCCTCCACAGTTCGCTCTCGGGATGTCCAACCGCCTGCCAATTCGGAGGGCGAGTTGGCGGCGGTATGCCCATCATGCAGCTGCTCACGGACGCCGGCCCGCCTTCGGACGCCGCATCAGAGTCGGCATGCGAGGCTGCCCGGGCCGCTTCATCAAGCTCCAGAACCGTCGCACTCCAGATGATGGTATTCCAGCCGTTTTCGCGAGCTGGCACTTGCCGGCTGCTGCTCGCGTGGCCTGGCTCCGTCGGCAGCTTACTAAGCATCACGCCCAAGCGGCAGCGGCGAGACAGTGGAGCGTGGGTCGACGGAGCGGTCAGGCCCCGACAAACTCGCCCGTAACGGTCACCACCGGAACCAGGCCACATGGCGCGCCCGAATCTGCGAACTCGGCCCGGCGCTTATGCTGGGACACGCTCTTCAGTCGCGCGAAGTTCAGGCTCGGTCAAACGGCCCCGAGCCCCGCCACACGAGACCGCACTCTTCCACACCCTCGACGCGCGCATCGGTTGGTCTCGATCGGCAAGAAGTACCGTTGCGCCGCATCGCGGACACGCGAAGGATCTGCAAAGATAGCAGTATGTCATACACGCAGTCGAACACACCGAGAAGAAGGATCGTCAGCGACCATGTACCGCTGCGGCGACAAGGCCTGCGACGAGGTTGACACTCCGCCGCCCGCCAGAAACACACTTGGCCACGTCCTCAGGACGCGCACACCTTCTTCCATGGGTCGCTGGTGTGTGATTAGTTTGGCGTGCGGTATGGATGGTTGTCGTTCAAGTTCCCCTACCTTGCCCAACTACTCTTCCGCTGGCCAATATTGAACCCGTTACGCTCCGGCAGGCAATGATATCCTCATTGCCACCGGAGCAGGAGCGAGGAGAAGACGATGGGCGTCCTCACCGACATCGTGATCGCCGACGACGCAGAGGCGGTCCTTCGAGCCAGCGTACCGAGCGAGGCTTTCCCGGGCATCGACGCGAAAGGTGTGGATGTTACAAAACTCGATCTGCTGCGCGCCATCCTCTCGGACAGCGAGTGGGATGCAGCGAGCGTCCGCGACTTCGCGGTGCTGGCCCAGGAAGACGAGCAGGACGGGCCGTGGGTGTTCGCCATCCCGACCGATCTCGTGCAGGCGATGGCAGGCCTGGATGGTCGCGAGCGAAAGCGCATTGCCGAGAGCTGGGCCGAGATCGAGGAGTTCAAGCTAGACGGCTGGAAGCGGTCCGATGTCCGCATGCTGCTCGATGCTTTGTGTGGACTGGCAGAGCGCGCCCGGGAGCAGGGCAAGCGGTTGATGATGTGGGTCTGCCTGTGAACATCGACTTCGTGACGCGGATCCGCGACGGGCTCCAACAGCTACGGCGCGCAGGCCCAGAGGGCGAAACGTGTCTTCGGCGCGACAAGCCACCAATACGTGCTGAATCCACCTCTGTCAGCGGCTGAAGTCGACGTGTTCGAAGCGGAGTACTCGATCGAGCTACCACCAGACTACCGCAGCTTCCTTGTCAAGCTGGGCAACGGCGGCGCGGGCCCCTTCTACGGCGTCTTCAAGCTCGGCGAGATGGACAAGGATTTCAGCCACTCGAAATGGAATCCGATGTTCGTAGGCGATCCTGCTCGAACCCTTCCGCTTCGCCAACCACGAGCGTCTACGAGAACGCTTGAGCGACGACGAGATGGAGAGCCTCTACCTGGAGCCTGTGGACGGCGCGAGACCCATTTGTCACGAGGGTTGCAATCTCCGCGACTGGCTGGTCGTGACCGGGTCCGAAGCGGGTCACGTCTGGCACGATGCGACGGCAGACTGCGAGGGTTGGAAACCGCTGGCCCAACCTGGTGGTGTCCAGATGAGCTTCGCCGACTTCTACCTCGCGTGGCTGGACGACGCGCTGGCAACGATCGGTTTCGCCTGATCGACCTGACGGCCTGGTCTGGTGTCCAGCACGCACGCCGACTAGAGTCCGTGGCCCGTGAGGAGCTGGACACTTCTTTTCATCCTGGGGGTCACGGCATGCGGACCGGGCTCTGCGGGGAAAGCCGTACGACCGAAGGCCCCCACCTACGGTGAAGCCACGGGAGCGGTCGCCTGTACCGGCGTGCCGAACCTCGCTCGTCCCCTGGCTATCGACTGGAGGCCGGAAGACCGCGCGGATCTCGAAGTCGCGATGAAGCAGGGCATCGCGGTGGTGTCCTACGACTGCAAGCAGGCGCGCATCCTCCGCGACTGCCATGTCGAGGGCAGCTACGGTTTCGTCGGCACTACCCGGAAGCAACAGGTCATCCACCTCGCGAACGCGGACGAGCTCAAGCTGAACCTACCCTTCTCCCACGGGCGGGTCGGCGGCGGCGTGCAGCGGGGAGCCGCTCTTGATGCGGCAATGGATATCGTCGGCGAGCAGGTCGCGAGCCGTCCTGTCATCGCGAAGTCGGATCTGGCGGGCGACTGCACCGGCGCGACACACTTCGTGCGCGAGGCCACGGTCGGCGCATTCGTGACCCGGCAGAACACGAGCGGAAAGGTCGAAGCCGCCGCGGAGATCCTGTCGCTCGGCGCAAGTGGCTCATCGACATCGAGCAAGGAGATCATCAACAAGCGACGGCAACCCGGAAGATTGCCGCACGGCCGATCCGTCGTCGAAGTCGCCGTCACCGCATTGCGCGTCGCTGTTGCGTCTCGAGCTGAAGGCCGTCTCCGCGAAGCCGGTCCAACTCGGCTACAATCCATTCACCGAGTACGCCACGCAGAACACCTGTCCGACCGCCGCGGTGTTCGAGGCCGGCAAGTGTGCGCGGGCAAAGCCTTCCGTTCCGCATCTCTGCTCTACGGTGAAGGACGGGACTGCACGCAGCAGTGCCAGCGGGGGAACGCGCCGAGCTGCACGCGCCTCGGGCTGATGCACGAGCGCGGAGAGGGCGTCGGCAAGGATCTCTCGAAGGCCGCCGCTCTGTACGACAAGGCGTGCGCCGGTGAACGACGAGCCAGCCTGCTCTCGGCTCGGGGAAATGCTTCTCGGCGAGCAGCGGGGTCAAGCCGGACCAGAAGCGCGCCGATGTCGCTTCTGCACAAGGCGTGCATGGCCGGATGGAGCCAAGGCATGCACGACGCAGATGGCCTTCTGATGAAGAAGCACGCGGGGGACATCCACACAGCTCGTCCCGCTGGTGGAGCGCGGATGCGATGGCGGCGACGGCGACTCGTGCGCGACGCTGGGCATGCTCTACCAGCAGGGGCTCGGTGTCGCGAAGGACGCGGAGCGAGGCGCATACTTCTTCAAGCGCGGGTGCCGCGCGGGGAGCAAGTTCGGATGCGTCCTGCTGGGCAGCGCCTACGAGGGCGGGAATCGGCGTCAAGAAGGACGCGGAGCGCGCGGCCGAGCTGTTCGCGATGGCGTGCGAAGCCAAGGACTCGCCGCGTGCGATCAGCGAAGCCAAGCTCTACTTCCTCGGCGACGGCGTGAAGAAGGACGAACGCGAAGGGGATCGAACTGCTCGGGCGCGCGTGCGATCTCGGCAACGCGGGAAGCTGCCTCGTGCTCGGCCTTCGCTACACGCAGGGCACGGGCGTCGCCCAGGACAAGGCCAAGGCGGCGAAGCTACTCAAGCGGGCGTGCGACGGCGGGATCCCGACCGCGTGCAAGGCGCTGCGTGCCCAGTAGTGCCGCGGCGCTTGGATGTCGTTGGCTCGAGCTCAGCTCGAGCCAACGACGCCGCCCGGGAAGATGCAGAGCAGCTGTGCGCACCAAGGTCGAGAGCCACCGGAGTGTCGACTGAAGATGATGCCGGCTACCCTCCCGCAACTCGACGCAGGCAGTCCACCAGCTCCACCAGCGCCTTCGTGTCCATCCCGCAGTACTCGCAGCAGCGACGACCTGATCCCTTCCCGCTCGTCCTCGCCCAGCTCGGCGTCGAACATCAGCCGCTCCAGCTCGACGCTCGCGGTCCCACCATCTGCGACATCGAGCCCGTCGTAGCCATCTCGACCAACGAGCGCCGGGTACACGCTCTTCAACGAGAAGCTGCCGTTGAATCCCGGGTGGTACACGTGGTCGCGAACGATCGGCAGCAGATCCACGAGCCTCTCGATGATGGCGTCGAGTTCATTGGCAAGATGCGGAAGATGGACGCGCAGCCCCTCGATGCACTTGCGTTCGAAGGGTGAGTTGTAGGCGGCGATGGTCCTGGCTCCCCTGGTCGCCTCGATCAGCGCCAGGGCCAGCTCTTCACGCGGGTCCTCGGGGCTGTCGGCAATCCATTCGAAGTGCTCGCCATTGTCGTGATGGACCGAGAGCTGCACCGGGACCTGGTCGTACGGATGGCAGCCAGGCCAGCACGGGATCGGCAGGTTCAGCGTTTCGAAGTCCAGGTACGCGACCGGCCCTTCGAGCAGCTCCAGGGCACCGACCAAACCGGGCTCGACGATCATCCGCCCTTCACGGACTGCTCGACGTTGGCGCTCGGCGATGTTGCTCAAGACCATCTCGTCGGGCAGCTCGTCAATCGTCTCGTAGCCGTCGTCGACCAGCTGCGCGGCCTTCGTTCGTGCGGATGCGGTAGAGCGTCCCGACGTGATGTTCGGGCGCGGGTTCCCAGCAGCGACCGAGGAACGGGCACTCGTACGGGGCGTAGCAGTTGCTGTCGTCGGCTGGAGCGTCGGGAAGCGGGCCCTGGAGCATCTTGAGCTGTCGCCTGGCCTCGCGCGGGATCGTCGGCAGCAGCTCCTCGACTTCCTCGGTCACGTCTTGCCGCCAGAAGAGGTTCGAGAGGTCCGGGTAGGTGCAGGCGCGGTCGAGGTGCATGATCTCGACGCTTCGGACGGGGAGACCAGCGCGCCGAAGCACATGGGTTTGCACTGCGGCGTCGAGGAGATGCTCGGGCTTCACGCTGCGTGGTCGACTTCACCTCGGTGAGCGTCCAGCCCGATCGGTTCCGGTGCAGGATGTCGACGGCCACGAAGATGTCGTCCTCAAGAAACGCGCCTCGTAGATGACGTCGCGCATCGGCATCGAGAGCAGCGCGGGTCTCGGTCACTCGTCGCCTCGGCTCGGTGTACGGCGCGTCGATCAGCACGCCGCCCGGGATGTACTGCTGGGCGACTTCCCCGACGTGGCGGCCGTGGTCGAGGATGGCCTGGTCGGCGGCGTTCCTGGTCAGCTCGGGAGCCTCGCGGTCGTGCGTCTCCCACCAGAGCCGCCGATGGCATTGATGGCCGATAACGAAGCGGGATTTCGAGAGGCGGGGCGGCATGGGGGCCAGCTTCCACGATGCGGTGTCCGAATGCGGTTCCGCAAGCCGCGCGGGGACAGACAATGTCCGGAACCCTGTCCGGTCAGCGATGCCAGCCGCTCGAAACCGATGAGGAGAGGATCTCGCAAGGCGCGTGCATGAACAGGCTGCTGCTCTGCTCGGGCGGTCTGACAGGAAGAGCCGCGTCCGCGTCCTCCAGCACGATCTTCACGTACTCCTGATGGCACGCGATCAGCATGTCCTGCCACTTCCGCTCCTCGTCGAGCTTCCGTTGGGTCCGGGCGACGCTATGGTTCAGTCGCCCTACATCGCGCTCGGCATCCTGGAGATCCCGCGCCGCCCAGAAGCGCTCGTTCTCCGCGTGCCGCCATCCGTTCAGGGCCCAGATCGCCACTCCGCAAGAGGCGAGCGCGAGGCCGACGAGAACGGCGATGCCCAGGCGATACACGGCTGGTCTTCGACACCGAGGCGACGCAAGTGTTCCTCTCGCAGCGTCGGTGATTTCCAGTCTCAGCTGCCCGCCACCGCAATCGCCGCCAGCAGGAAGCCGAGACCCGTGAGCCATGCAGGCACGAAGCCAACCCGCGGACCTCGCAGTGGAAGGACGTACCGTGCCCAGCCATCTCCCTCGCCCCACCGTTGACCTGATGCCGAGGTCGATGACGGCGATCAGAAGGCCAGCCGTCGCGCACCCAACGGCTCGCGCGTAGCCTGGCGTGATGCCGTCGAGTGCTTCCGCTATGCCGTAGGCAACGAAGAAGCCGCTGATGAAGAGGGCGGCACCCAGCAACTCGGACCGGGTCGCCAGAGACATCCCGTCCAGTGTATCGTGGTTCCACGGGGACGATCTTGACGGCCTACAGGGATCTGGAACCTCTCGACTGCTTCGGCGATGTGGGCAGCCTTCGCGCTGTGGGCTGGCTTGAACGCGGTGTGCCGTACCAGACCGGAGATGTCGACGAACGGGTCTACCAACGCCTGCGCGAGCTTCTGACGGATGCTTTCCAGCCCGTCGCCAGCACAGGGGGCCATCACTGCTGCCTCTGCCGTTTCCGGCCCGAGGCGTCGGGGACCCAGAACATTTTCGTTCCTGGCGATGGCGTCCTGTACGTCGCGCCCGAACTGATCCTGCACTACATCAACGTCCACAGCTACGCGCCGCCCGACGAGTTCGTGAAGGCCGTCCTTGCGTGTCCGGACACCCGGACCACCGAGTACAAGCGACTGTTCCTGGCGAACGGCGGGCGCGAGTTGCTCGCGTGTCATGAAGATGCCGGTCTATTCGCTCGCGCCCGGCGTCGAAGACGAGATCCAGCGACTGTTCGAGCCACGTGATGCCGCCTACGTGCAATCCAAGCTGGTCGCGACGAAGCTCCCCCGGGAAGAACTCGCCCCGCCACCCAGGGTGCACATGGCCGTGCTCTGGCTGTCCGGGGGCGACCGCAAGCGTTTCGACACCGAGCTGGAGCGCGCCTGCTGCGACTGGCGCGACACGCTGATGGCCGCTGGCTTGGCGAACGCAGACTGGCGCGAAGTCATCAAGGCAAAGGGCATCGAATTGGGGGACCGAAGGGAAACCGATGAGGTTCACACTCTACATCATGGCGCTGGCGGAGCCGTTCACCGAGGCCCCCTGTGCCAACGTCGTCTGAGACAGCTCCTCCTCGAATCCTAAGTACCGATGGGCGGAGAATGGATCGCAGATCGTGCCGAAACCATCCCGAATTTCCGACCGTAGCACCTCGCCCGAGAGCGAGCGCCGACAGACACGCGTGAGCAGGGCTACACTGGAGACCGTGCCGAAACGGACTCGCCGGGTCTTTAGCGCTGCCGACAAGCTCCGCATCGTGAAGGAGGCCGACGCCTGTCTGACGAGCGGCAAGCGCGGCGACCTGGAGGCGCTGCTTCGGCGGGAGGGCATCTACAGCTCGCTCCTGTCGTCGTGGCGCACGCAGCTCGGCGCGCACGGTGCAGCCGGCCTGGCGGCGAAGAAGGCCGGCCGCAAGCCGCGGCTCACCGAGGCCGAGAAGCGCAACGTGGAGCTCACGAAGCGCAATGCGGAGCTCGAGCGAAAGCTCCACATCGCCAACGTGCTCATCGACCTCCAAAAAAAAGCGCACGAGGTGCTGGGGATTGCACTCCCCGAGAGCGACGGAGACAGTTGATGGACCTCGTCGAAGACCTCGCTGACCCAGTCGTTCCGGTGGTCGCCGCGTGCGCCGCGCTTGGCGCGAGTCGGGCCACGCTGTACCGGGCGACGGCACCCTCCGCGCCACCGACCGTGCACGAGCGTGCGCCCAGCCCTCGCAGGCTGAGCGACGACGAGCGGCAGGCCATCGTCGACGTGATGCACACGCCGGAGTTCGTGGACCAGCCGCCGATGGAGGTGTTCGCAAAGCTGCTCAGCCGGGGCGTGTACCTCGCGTCCATCCGCACCATCTACCGCGTGCTCGCCGAGCTCGGGGAGTCGAACGAGCGGAGAAACCAGCGGCTTCCGCGTCGGTACGTGAAGCCCTCGCTCACCGCGACGGCGCCGAACCAGGTGTGGACGTGGGACATCACCAAGCTCGCCACGTTGGAGCGCGGCGTCTTCCTGCACGCTCCTGGGGCGAAGCAATCTCACCCAGCGGACGGGAGATGCCCTCACGACTGGTTTCGCCATGGAATCACTCTGGGTCGGAGTTCTGCTCGCGGGCTGGAGCCACAAGCGTATGGTCTCGCGCGCCGGCCTCCAGGCGGCGCTGGCCTCGTCGCCGCCGAGCACAGCAGGCGGCCCCGCGCTCTGCCGCCAGTGCGGAGCGGCGCTGGCCGTGCCGCCCGGTGCGCTGGGCGTGCGCTGCGACTACTGCGGTGCGGACAATCTGGTGGCCGTGCCCATGGCGTGGCTCGAGGCTACCAAGAAGGTGGACAAGGCCCTGGTGAACGAGGAGCGCACTGCGCTCCAGGCGGAGGCCGAAGCGCAGCGAGCCCTCTGGTGGAGCCTCGCCTGGAGGTTCCTCATCTGCCTGCTCTTTCTGGGCGTGCCCCTCGGCATCTACTTCGGAGGATAGGACAATCGGTGCTGGCTACTTGTCGCGTCCGCCGCAGAAACGCTCGGGAACCTGCCACGCGCAAGACTTGAACGGCGCTGCGCCAACTC
>CAWDXG010000002.1:0-94786 GCA_963806225.1 uncultured delta proteobacterium
ATGTCCCGGGCGATGCGCGCGGACAGCGCTGCAGCGGCGTCGCGATCGGCCTTGGGTGCCGCGGAAACCGCCAACGACGACACGCCCTTGAGTGCACCTTCGCGCGCCGCAGCCACCGTACCGCTGTAGAACACGTCATCGCCGAGATTGACGCCGTGGTTCAGCCCCGACACCACCAGGTCGGGCCAGCGCCGCAGCACACGGTCGGCGGCATGCAGCGCCACGTAGACGCAGTCCGCCGGCGTGCCATCGACCGAGAACTCGCGCTCGCTGTGCCGGAACAGGCGCAGCGGCCGGTGCAGGCTCAGCGCGTGACTGGCGGCGCTCTGCTCCGACTCTGGAGCCGAGACGACCACGTCGGCGAACTGCTCGAGCGCCGCGCGCAGCGCAGCGATTCCGCTGGATCGGTAGCCGTCGTCGTTCGCGAGCAGGACCAGGGGGCGGGTCATGGGGCGCGCAGTCTAGGCCACGAACCGGTGCCGGCCAACCTGGGGTATGCTGCGCCGCGCGTGAGCGGAGTCGACCCGGAGCTGATCCACGAGATCGAGGTGCTGATCGGCGAAGCGGTCGCCCGTTTCGGCGTCGCGGGACGGGTGCGGATCGCCGCCGGCGTGGCGCTGCTGGAAGGCAGCGGCCCCACAAGCCGGGTGGAGATCGGCGCGCTGCTCGAGCAGTGGGACACGCTGCCGCGGGACATCCGGCATCGCCGGGTGAACGAGCTGGCGCGGCAGCTCGTCGGCGACCGCAGAGCGGCGACGAAGACGCTGCCAGGGCGGCGCTTCGCGGTGCTCGGCTGGATCCTGCCGCTCTTGATCGTGGTGGGCGGTGGCGCGCTCGTGTACGTCGCCTACCAGATGCTGGCGCCCGGACAGCACGGCCGGGCGGCAGTGGAGACACCCGACGGCCCCGCTGCTCCTTCGAGCACGCTGGGCGACGAGGACCGCAGCCAGCGCGGCGCCCGGATCTGCAATATCACCCGGGCCCGGGTGATGCGGGGCGCAAGCGTCGGACCGGCCGACGTGGAGGGTTGGGTGGTGGAGCTCGTGCTTCTCCGCGCGGGCGACACGCCGCCCCTCGACCTCGACCCCGGGCTCGACGCTTTCATCCGCCGCAGCCCGGGACAAGCGTCGGGCAGCTTCGTCTGGGACGGCGCACAGGTACTGGCGGCTCTCCACGGACCGATGACGCATGTGACCGTCACCGACGCCAGCCTCCCTCCGTCCGGAAAGGCCCGCTTCCGCGGCGTCGCCCTCACCTTTAGCGGCCGCTACGTGACGCCCTATTTCACGGAAAGCGAACGCGGCGACTACCTGAAGACGGCCGATGCGCTCGCCACACGGCTCGGGGCCCTCTACGGCGCCCTCTACGCGCACTGCGCCGGAGGCACCACCCACCACATCGGGTCGTGGTTCCGCGGCCCCGATCCAGCCGGAGCCGCCGCGGCGCTGGTGTACTTCGTCGGCACCTATGCACCCGGTTCGCAGGTGCGCCACGCCGTGCTCGCGCCGCACGGAAAGCTGGATCGCGTCGGCGCGCTCGAGCGGATAGCACAGGCCACCCGTCAGCTCGACAAGCGCCGCACCGCCACGCTGCTCGGAGACAGCGGCGGCAGCATCGCGGTCCGCCCGGGCGGCCCCGCCACCCTCCTCTTCCCCTTCCACGAAGCCAACCGCGCCGAGCGCGGCAGCGAGGCAATCGCCAACGCGGTGCGGCTGTCGCACTGAGTGACGCGCGACTGCCGGGCCGAAGGGCCGTGCAGCTCTAACTGCCGTCGACGCCGATCAGCTTCGAGAGCTCGCCGCGCTCGAACAGGTCGGTGACGATGTCGCAGCCGCCGACGAATTTCCCGTCGACATATAGCTGTGGGATCGTCGGCCAGTTCGAGTACTCCTTGATGCCCTGCCGCACGGCGGGATCGGTGAGCACGTTCACGTCCTGGAACTCGGCCCCGAGCTGCTTGAGAATGTTGACCACCTGGGCCGAAAACCCGCACTGCGGGAACATGCGACTGCCCTTCATGAACAGCACGATCCGGTTCTGCTCGACCGTGCCCTTGATCTGCTCGCGCGTCATGTCGTCCATCACTTGCCTCCGCTCGCTTTTGCCCACGCCTCGGGCGTGTACGTCCTGAGCGCGAGGGCATGGATCGGACCGCCCATGGCATCGCCCAGCGCCGCGTAGACCAGCTGGTGCTGCTCGACCAGCGACTTGCCCGCGAACGCGCCGGAGACGATGCGCGCCTGGTAGTGGTCCTGCGTCCCGGTCATGTCCTCGAGCTCGATGTCGGCATCGGGAAAGGCCTTGTCGAGCAGCCCGCGTACCTGGGCAGGATCCATCATTTCCGGCAATAGATGACGCAACGTCACCTGGCTGTCAATGTCCGGCGGTCCCGGCCCCGGCGGCGCGGCTAGGACTTCGGCGGTAGCGGCTTTTCCAGCTTGATGCCGTGGATGGCGTCGCGGAAGCGGACCTGCTGCTCGTTGATGGCCATCTTCACCTCGATCATGCGCTTGGTGATCTGCTCGAGGCGCGAGGTCACGTCGCTCAGACGCCGGGTGAGCTTGAGCGCGCAGATCGGCGGCCTGCTTGTTCTTCTCGATCGAGCTGCAGGCTCAGCCGCGTCTCGCGTGCTTCCTTCTCGAGCTCGTCCTGCTCGTCCGCGAGCTTCTGCCGCTCATCGACGGACTTCTTGAGGTTGTCGCGGAGTACCCAGGCGTCGGAGAGCTGCTTTGCAATGTGGCTGGTCGGCGCGCGGGTCTTTCAGGTAGGCCTTCACCGCGGTGTCGGCGAGCGGGCTCGAGCCAGTCGACCTGCTGCTCGGTGCTCTGGCGCTCGTCGACGGTGAGCTCGGCGCGGGCGTGCGGGCGCACGTCGACGGGAATCAGCGCGCTGCCGGTGCCGGTGTTGTCCTCGGTGCCCTTCGGCGGGTTGTAGCAGCCGCGCGCCGTGGATACGCGGATGCTTGACCAGCACGCGTGCCTTGTCGTCGCTGCCGTTCTTGATCTTGTAGATGGTACGCGTGACCCGATCGCGCTCGATCGTCAGCGCGCCCGACTCGATGCTGATGCAGGCGCGCCCCGGCCTGGTCGAATTTGCGGTCGCCCTCGACAGCGAGGCTGCGCTCGAGTGCGAACGGCACGGTGGCGGTGGCTCCGGGCGGCAGCGGGTCGACCATGCCCTGGCCCAGGAACGAGCCCTTCTCGAACACGGCGATCGGACCGCGCTCGAGCAGACCCTTGGTGTCGTTGGTGAAGCGCGCCACGCGGAACGGGTGCGAGCTCGAGTCGGGCACACCGCCGTCGGGTGCGAACAGGAACACCGCCTCGCCCGGCACGTGGTGGCTGAGCAGCAGCACCATGGTGGCGCTCTTGTCGGGCACGGTGATGGGATTCGGGATCTCGTAGCGCGTGGTGCCGGTGTCGATGGCCACTGCGGCTAGCGCCCGCAGGTTCCGCGGTCGCGCTCGGGCCGCGACGGCGCGCCTGTTCGAGCGCCATCTGGCGGCGCGCTGCCGCGCTGGGCACCTTGGGAGCCGGCCGCTCGGCCGGCGCGGCCGGCTCGTCGTTCGCAGCAGCGCGCGTACTGCTCGAGGGTTTGCGGGCGGCGTGCCCGCGGCCGAGGCCGCCTCCCCCGGCGTAGCCGCCCGCCTCGCCAGTGCGCCCTGTCTGCCTTCTCGGCCTTCTTCTTCGTCCTGGTCTCGTCGCCGACGCGATCGACGGCGCCCTTGTCGTTCTCCTCGAGCGAGGTCTCTCCCTCTGGCACGGAGGTGATCACCTCGCCCGTGTCGGTGACGACGGGCCGCTGCGGGAATGACGGGCTCACCCAGCGTCGACTGGAACGCCAGCGGCGCGCCGGCCACCAGCGCGAGCTTCACGTTGTCCCAATCCTCGCCCGAGAGGTTCTGCACGATGCCCCAGGCCTGCAGATCGCGCGCCCTTGTCGCGCACGACGAGCCGATACGACGGACGCCACACCGGCGTCTCGGCAACGTAGCCGACAGCCAGATCGTGCTCGCTGCCGTCGAGGCGCAGCACGACCTTGCGCAGCTTCTCGGCCCGGATCCTCGGGCTCGGGCGCCGGCCCGGGAAACGGCTTGAGCATGCTCTGCAGCCGTGCGTCGGGCTGGGGCTTGTCCTGGTCTTCGGGCAGCTCCAGCGGGAACGACGCCGAGCGCACCGAGCTGCCGCCCTGCTCCACGATGGCGAGCGTCGCCAGGAAGTCGCCCACCATGCGCTGGCGCATCTTGAACGTGACCTGCGACTCGTCGACGTGTCCGGACCGCTCGAAGTACCCGACGCCGTTGCGGTAGACGACCACGCGCGTGAGGGGCAGCTGGCCGGTCGTGATGTTGGGACCGCGCGCGCAACCTGCGAGCTGAGCGCGGCCAGAGCGATTGAACACACGTAGCGCATCAGCGCCTCCCTTCCGGACCGAGCCGGCAGACCCGCCCCCCGAGCGAGGGCAAGGGCGGCACGAAGCCGCACCCGACCGAGCCATAGCGAATCCCACGCCGCGAAAACAGCCCTGGGCGCTGGCGCGCGGTCGAAAACGTCCCAGGAGCACCGGAGCGCGGAAAAAAGCAGAGCATCGACCCGGTTCTACGCACCCGGCTCTGGTCGGATCTCCTGAAAGGGATGTTATTCTGCCGCACCGTGACTGGAGCCGCACCGCCCCCGAAGCCGCCGCCGCCCCCCCATCGTCCGCCGCCGCCCCCGCGACGACCGCCCAAGCCAGGCCAGCCGCCGCCCTCGATGAGCGAGAGCCAGAAGGACGCGCTGGCGCTGCAGGCGCTCGGTCTGCTCAACGAGCAGGTCCAGGCGCGCATCGTGCACTACAAGGGGGATCTCGAGACCAGCCCCGAGCTGGACGCGGTGACCGCGCAGGTCGTCGCGCAGCTCAAGCAGATGCAGGCTGCGATGGGCACGGAGGGCGGTTCGCGCCCCCCGCCCGAACAGCTCGAGGGCCAGCAGGTCCGCACCCTCGCCAAGCTCCTGACGCGGCTCTTCGCCCCCGGCGATCAATCGGCGTTTGCCACCCACAACCTGAAGTCGATCGGGCGCCGCGTCGCCAAGCTGTTCTTCGAAAGCGAGCTGCACGAAAAGACGAAGGGCGACAAGGAAAAGACCATCTATCACGCCGAGCAGGGCGTGTATTACGTGCTCACGCGCTACAAGAACCGCCTGCGCGCCGAGCTCGACGGCTTCGACTACGTGAACGACGAGGTCAAGCAGCTGACCCTCGAGTTGCTCGCCAAGATGGAGCGCGAGCTGCAGGTCGCCTTCCTGTCGCGGCGCTCGCCCGAGCTCAACCGCGTCATGAACATCTACTCCTCGGTGCTGATGGACTTCCTGCACCAGCACCTGCCGCCGCGCGTGGAGCAGATGGCCAAGGTGACGATCCGCGCCGCGGAGACCGCCCGCCAGCAAAACAGCGTCGGCTACAAGGTGCTGGCGGATCGCTTCCCGCAGTTCCGGACCGAGTGGGAACGGCTGCTCATGCAGCAGATGGTCTACTACTGCGGCGACGAGCTGATGGCGCGGCTGACGGGAGGCGAAGAAGCCTTCCACGAGGAAACCGTGAAGTTCTTCACCGACCCACACATCTTCAGCGAGACGTGCGAGGTGCTGTGCGACTCGCTGTACGATTTCCTGTGCCTAGAGGGCTTCCTCGATCTGCCGGTCGACTGGCGCGTGAAGCTCGGGCGCGAGGGCTAGGCCGGCGCGAGCGCTTCGCGCTGCACGATCTGCTAGCCTGCCGGCATGTGGCTTCTGCGCACCGGCCTGTCCTGCTGTACCGCCGCCGCCCTGTTGCTCGCCGGGCAGGCGCGCGCCGACTCGCTCGTGCCGGCACAGGGTCAGCCGGGCTACGACGCGGCGCTGGCACAGAAGGCGGACGACTACAGCCGGGTGATCCACGCCATCATGACGCCTTCGCTCGGCTGGGGGCTGCGAAGCCGACATCAGCGACCCGGCGAACCGCCAGCTCGTCGATGACTTCGTCAAGTCGGGCTCGCGCGACTTCCAGGCCCAGACGGGCAAGCATCCGTACCAGATCGTGGACAGCTACGGCGAGTTCGGCGACCTCGGCATGTTCGGCGGCGTCCAGGCCGCCGGCGATGCATTCCGATACGCGGTGCTGCGTGATTCGGGCGCGCCGCGCGCGCGCGTCGATGAAGCGCGGAACCAGCTGGAAGCCGCCATGCGCGGGCTGCACTGGTACATGGAGGTCACCGGAGAGCCCGGCGTCATCGCCCGCGGGCTCCAGCGCATCACGCCGGAAGCCGGCGATCCGCCGCTGCCCGGCACGCCACCCGCCACGGTGCCGCTCGCGGATGCCAACGGCCAGCCGCAACCCGCCGACAAGCAGCCGACCTGGCGCGCGGACCGTTCCGGCAAGCTGCCCTTCTTGATCTGGGAAGACGACACGTCGAAGGACCAGTTCGACGGCTATGTGTTCGCCCTGGGCGTCGTCTACGACGTGACATCCAAGGACCCCGACATTCCGGCTTCGCTGCTGGAGCCGCTCGTCGAGGACGCCCGCGCGCTCGGACACAAGCTGATGCAGAAAGTCCAGATCGGAAAGAACACGATCGATCTGGTGCTCGTGGACGCCGATGGTCGCCCCACAACCTTTCACGACATCAACGCCCGCGAGATCACGCCGGGCCTCGTCGTGGCGACTCCGACCAATGGCTTCAACGCGTTGATGGCGCTGGGCGCGATGCGCACGTTCTACCAGATGACCGGTGACGCGGAGATCGGGCGCTTCTACTACGACGAGCTGCTCGGCACGCGGGACTACCTGAAGTCCGCCGAGGACACGCTGCCGATCGTCTACATGAAGGCCGCGACGAACTACTCGTCCGTCAACATGGCGTTCGTAGCGGCCTACAACCTGCTGCGCTACGAGAGCGATCCGGCCGTTTTTGCCCGGGCCGCGGACATCCTCGACGAAAAGCTCTACGCGCCCGGCAAGGACCGCCAGGCGCAGGGACTCAAGCAGTCCTTCTTCGACCTGATCGACGCCGCCTTCCGCAAGGGCGGCAGCTCCGGAAACGGCGCCCAGGCCGTGAGCGACGCCCTCGACACACTCGGCGGCTTTCCCGCAGCACCGTTCTGGAACGACGCGGTAGAAAACTGCGATCCGACAGAGATCGCCGCCGGCAGCTGCACGGCCATCGATGGCAAGACCCAGATCACGCTCGACACCGGCCAGGGACACGGCAGCTCGCTGGTCGCCACCGAGCCACTGCCCATAAAGCTCCGACCGCCCAGCAACTTCGAGTGGCGCAGCGACCCCTACGATGTGAACGGCGGCGGCGGACCGCTGCTGGACCCGGGCGGTGGGTTCCACTGCGCGTACTGGATGGGGCGCTTCCTGAAGTCGACGCACAACGGCGCCGACAACGTGTCTCCGGATGCCCGCACCGCGCCGGCGCCCGGCGATGGCGGCGCGGCACCGGGCGCGAGCGGTGGCTGCGGCTGTCGGCTCGGCGGAAGCCCGAGCCCGTCTTCCTCGGCACTGCTGGCACTGGCCCTGCTCGGTCTGGTTCTGGGGATGCGCCGTCGGCGTGCGGAACGCCGGGAGCCTTGCCGGCGTTGACGGGGACGGGATGAAGCGCTGGATCGCCATCGGCGGCATTGCCCTGGGAGTGGGGCTCGTGGGCTATGCGCTGCTGTCCCGCGACACCGACGAGGAGCTGATCCGGGCGCGGCTCGATCAGCTGACCACCGCGGTACGCGTCGACCAGGGCGACAATCCGCTGACACGCGGAGCACGCGTGCGCCGCGCGTTCAACGAAGTGCTCTCGCGCAACATCGTGGTCCGCATTCCGGACCTTCCCGATCCCGGACAGGGCCGCGAGGGTCTGCTCGGCGTCGCCATGTACGCAGGCCACCGCTACCGGACCGCCGAGGTGGCGCTGTCGGACACGTCGATCCAGCTCGATACCCGGAAGATCGAGGCCAGCGTGAAGAGCGAAGCCACGCTCACCGCCACCGATGCCGCGGGCCTGCACCGCCAGAACCGCCACGTCCTGTTCCGCTTCACCCGAGCCGCCGACCATTGGCGCATCTCGTCGATCGAAGTCAGCGCTCCACCTGATCTGCCGCCCGAAGCCCGCCCGTAGTTGCTTCGAGCGACGCTCGGCCGGCGGAAACTGCCCGGAACCGGCGGCAATCGTCTACACTCCCGGCATGCGCAGTCGTTGGCTCTTTGCCGCAGGGCTCCTGCTCGCGGTTTTCGTCCTCGCCGCCCCGGGCTGCGGGGCGAAGTCCGGGTTCGAGACCCAGGCCGATATCACCGGCAGCGACGGCGGGCTCACCTGCGGGAACGGCAGCTGCGGCGCCGGCGAGACGTGCAGCTCCTGCCCGCAGGACTGCGGGGTATGCGACTCCTGCGGGAACGGCAGCTGCGACGCGGACGAGACCTGCAGCTCCTGCCCCGGCGATTGCGGGCTGTGCACGACGTGCGGCGACGGCACGTGCCAGAAGAGCGAGTCCTGCTACTCCTGCCCGCAGGACTGCGGCGCCTGCTCCACCTGCGGCGACGGATACTGCAAGGGCGGCGAGACGTGTCTGACCTGCGCGCCCGACTGTGGCGCGTGCGACACCTGCGGCGACGGCACCTGCAACTCCGCCGCCGGTGAGGATTGCTTCACCTGCCCCGAGGACTGCGGCAAGTGCGCAGGCTGCGGCGACGGCAAGTGCGGCGGAACCGAGACGTGCGCATCGTGCCCGCAGGACTGCGGCACGTGCTCGGTGTGCGGCAACGGCAAGTGCGAGACGAGCGAGTACGAGACCTGCGTCAACTGCCCCAAGGACTGCGGTCAGTGCAACCAGATCGGCTGCTTCCAGATCGTCACCTGCACGCTCGGCTGCCTCGACCTGGGCGCGAACCCGCCGAACTTCAGCGTGAGCTGCATCGGGAACTGCGTCTCCAAGGGCTGCCCCGACGTGCAGTTCTTCGTCGACCAGGCCGTCAACTGCGCCGTATCGCACATCAACGACATCTCGAACTGCGCTTCTGGCCAGGGCGGTGCCGGCGTGTTCGGCTGCCTGCAGAAGTCCTGCGGCCCCGAGGTCACCGCCTGCCTGGGCGCGGTCTGTCCGCCTTCGCCGTAACCCCGGGCCATCGGGCTGCAACGCTGCGCTCCGCGGCGGGCCCCCAGGCGCTCACAACATCGGCGTCCAGAGCTGTGCGAATCCAGATGGAAGACGTCACCGACCGGCGAGGCGCCAGCCAGCCGGCCCCTCCCGCGCACGCGCAGCGCCCGAAGGGCGCGAGCATGCGCTTGGGAGGGGCAAGCTGCGCGAGGGCCCGCAGGGCCCAGCGCAGCGGGGGTGGGCACCCTCAGAAGTCGCTGTCCGCGTCGCCCAGCTCGGCGGTGTACGATACGTTCGCGGTGCCGCCACCCACGACGTTGAGCGGATTCCAGGGCGGGCTGACCTGGCCGACTGCCGCGCTGTTGTCGATGACGACGTAGTACTGGCCCTTCGGCAGCTTCAGCTTCTGGCGCTGCTCCGCGCCCGGCGGAATCACGAAGGTGGCCATGGGTGGCTGCATGGGCGGGCCGAGCGGCGCGCCGAGCTGCAGCGTATTGCGCCACAGGTCGCCATTGCCGCGAGGCACGACCAGCGCATCCACGGCTGGCCCTTCCACGCGGAACCGCAGGAACAACGCCTGGTCGCTGTCTGCCACCTCGAACGGCCCGAGGAAATCCACCTGGCCGGGATGCACTTCCGTCGTCTCGTTCGCAAACACGTAGCGGTCGCTGCCGGAAGTGTTGAACGGGTGTTTCGGCTTCTGCGGCGGCGAGAGGATGCCGATGGCGAAGTCGTCGCCCTCGTCGGAGTGCACGACCGTGAAGCCGCTGGCCAGCTGGCTCTGCACGATCTGGCTGCCGAACGTGTTCGCCATGTAGCCCACCGGCGTGCGCGTCGCCCAGTCGACCACCTTGTTCTCGACCGAGCCGATCTTGAACTCGGGCCCGTACGCGATGCGCGCCAGCCGGGCGTAGACGTACACGGCGTCTTCCGCCATGTAGAAGTCCGGACGGTACTCCACCGCCGTGTCCGCCGAGAAGCCGATGCGGCCGGCGATCGGCGTCCAGGCGTAGCCGGTACCCGTGAAGCGGATCGTCACCGTCTGCGCCTGGTCGTTCACGTCCAGGTGGCACTGCTCGGGGAAGAAACGGCCGATGGTGTTGCCGTTCGGCGAGAGCTTGAGCGACGCGCCGCGCTTGAGCATCTCCGGGCACATACGCTGCGCGCCGAAATTCGAGAACAACCACCACCTCAGGCCCGGGCTGGCGTTGACGGCGCTCCTCACGCACGGGCAGCCCACGCCGACCAGCGCGACGAGCACGAGCCCGAGGATGCGCAGCCGCAGCGGCGGAATGCGCGGCGCACTTCTGGAGACCCTCGGCATGTGGCTACCCCTGATTGGACGCCGGCCGCGCGCGGATCATGCAGGCCCCTTGAGCGCGCAGAACCCGCCGACGCAGTCCACCGTCCCGCTCGACTTGCAGCAATCTGCCGCAGTCTTGCACGATTCACCGATCTGGGCGCACTGGTTCGTAGGGGGCGGCACGCAGGCGTAGGTACCGTTGCCCTGGTCGCGGCAGAAGCCGGAGCAGCATTCGTAGCCCTGGCTACAGCTGTCCCCCTGCTGGTGGCAGGCCTCGAGCGCCCAGTAGGCATCCATGTTGATCGTCGTCAGATCCTGGCCGGGCAGCCAGAAGGCGGGATGGCTGGGGTCCTTGCCTGCCGTCGGGTTGGCGTCGATGGCCGCGACCCAGAGCTGCTTGTGGTTCTCGGTCGTCGAGTCCGTCGTCGACTGCATTCGGTTGCCGTAGTCGCGCGGGCTCACGAACACGACCCAGTAGTAGCCGCCGACCGAGATCGGATTGACCCGGGGCTCGTAGTTGCGCTGGCTGTCCTTGGCGCCGAGCACGCCCGCGCCGTTCGCCAGGTCGAGCTTGAGCTCGCCGACCTGCTTGGCAACGTCCGCCATGTAGAGGTCGTTGTGACCGGTGCTCGCCCCGCCCGCCCCGTAGCTCGCGCGGCTGTAGTCGCCACGCTGGTAGACCACCCACTTCGAATCCGGTGCAAAGCTCGGGAAGGCGATCTCCTGGCCACCGCCGGTCACGATCGTCTGCAGGTTCGAGAAATACGGCGCGGCGGTCATGTTCGCGTCCATCACCTGCAGATCGGACTGCGTGAACTCGACCGGATAGCTGCCGGTGACGTTCCCGGCGAAGGCCAGCAGCTTGCCGTCCGGCGAGAACTGGGGGTCGGCCATCTGCGTCATCGAATCGAGAGCGGACGCCATGGGCTGACCGTTGGTCGCGTTGCCTAGCGCCATGGTGAAGCCGTCGCTGTTCGACACGATGTACTTGCCGTCGGGCGTCAGCGCCATGAAGCGCACCTTGGCGGTGTAGTCGCCCAGTGCCTGGACCTGCTCGGAGGTGCTGTTCACCGTTCCCCACGGGCCCGCGCTGCCGCCCACAGGGGTCGGCGCGCTGAACACGGCCGCGATAGTGGAGCCGTCCTTGGAGACCGTGTGGCACGCCACGCAGCGATGTCCCCCGCTGGCCTGCTGCCAGGGCGGGTTCTGGTTCGCGTATCCACTGACCGGGGCTGGCGAGCCGAGCTGGTTGTACGGCCCCGGGTCGAAGGCGGGGACGGGCTTGTCCGCGCCCGGATTGATCTTGACGATCTGCCCCTGGTTCACGGCCCAGTAGTAGATGGTGCCGCGCAGGCTGCCCTGGGCGATCTGCCAGGTCTCGCTCATGGCGGCGTGAGCAGCGCCCGCGCCATCGAGCCGCTGCACCTTGACGCTCACCGGCGTCCCGCTGTTGCTCTGCGTGAGCGCTTCCCACCACGCCTTGGGCATCGTCCAGCGGCTGGGCGGGTCGGCGTGGATGAAGGCGGTCAAGCTGACGTTGCTGTCGACGATGCTCACCTTGTACGAGTCGCCCTGGGCGCCGCCGCTCCACATCAGCTCCGGCGGCAGGATGCCGCGCGCGAAAACCGTCTGGTCGTAGGGGTAGAGCAGCGTGCCGCTGGGGTTCGTGTCGGGCGCGAGGAACTTGCCCTGATCGGCTTTCGAGAGGCCCGCGCTGTTGTCGTCGAAAGCGAGCTGGATCACCACGCTCGCCGTGGCGCTCTGGCTGCCGACCTTCGCCGTGACCGTGCCCTTGCCGCCTTTGGTGTTGTTGGCGGTGAGAGTGCCGGTCTGCGCGATGGTCGCCAGGTCCAGGCGATCGAACGACCACGTGGCCTGCACCTCGCCCTGGCTACCGCCCTTGTAGGTAGCCATGGCCTTGAACGACAGCGGCGAGCTCTGGCCGTTGGTGACGTCGATCGTGCCCGTCGCCGGGACGACCGCGAGCGACATGATGTTCGGCTGGCCCGAGTCGAGGTTGATGCCGCCGTCGGCTCCGGAGCCGCCATTGCCCGAACCACCACCGCTGCCGCCGAAGGCGCCCGCGCCGCCCGCGCCGGCCACGGTGTTGCCGCTGTTCGAGCTGCAGGCGTAGCCGAGCCCGAGGCTCACTACGCCGACCAGAAGCCAAGCGATCCTGGGAGTCTTCATGTCAAGCCACACACCTTTCGCGCCGCGGCATCATGCTACGGTGGCCGCGTGGCCGGCGCAACGCGCGCTCAGCCCAGAGCCCGGCGCGCGACGGCTGCCAGCGCCTGCACGAGCCCTGGATCGTCGTCGAGCGCCGGCACGCGCTGCCAGTCGAGCCCGAGCTCGCGCGCCTGCCGGGCCGCCTCGATGTCCAGATCGTAGAGCGTTTCGACGTGCTCGGCCGGAAAGCCGATAGGCGCGACGATGACCGATCGCAGTCCGTCGGCGCGGATCTGCTCGAGCGTGCTCTTCACGTCAGGGCCGAGCCAGTCGCCGCCGTCGGCACCCTGGCTCTGGTACGCCAGACGGTAGGCGCGGCCCAGCTTCTCGCCGACCGCCTTCGCGCAGGCCGAGACCTGATCGGCGTAGGGATCGCCCGCCGCGATGGCGCGGCTCGGCAGGCTGTGCGCCGTCAGGACCAGCGCCGCCTCGCCGGCTTCGCCGAGTGCCCGCTCGATGCGCGCGGCGTGCGCCTCGACGAACGCCGACTCGGTGCCCCAGGGCTCGACGCGCACCAGCTCGGGCACGCGCTCGAGCCCGTCCTTGATCGACGCCAGCGAGCGCTCCGCAGCGTCGCAGTACACGTGCACGCTGAACGGCGCGAGCGGCAGCACGCACAGCCGCTCGTAGCCCTGCTCCACCCCGTCGCAGAGCACGTCCTCCACGCTGGGGTGCCACAGCCGCATGGCGGTCAGCACCGGCAGGCCCAGGACCTCGCCGAGCGCCCTGCCCTGCCGCCCCGTGATCTCGAGCAGCGGCGAGCCGCCGATGGCCTCGTAGCGGCGGCGCAGCTCTTCCACCAGACCCGGAGGCGGCGGCCGCCCGCGGCGGATGTTCCGCACGAAACCGGGCAGATCGTCCAGATCCGTCACTGTGCCATGGGCCACCAGCATCACCGCGTCGCGCCTCATCGACGGGGAGCATAAGCGCCCGGGCCACGGCGTCCAGCCGTCATTGCGGGCGGCGCTGCGCGTCACTAGGCTCCGCCGCATGGCGCTCATCGAACTCGAAGGCAAGGTGGCAATCGTAAGCGGCGCGAGCCGCGGCATCGGCGAGGCGATCGCCCTGGCCTACAGCGCGGCCGGCGCGCGCGTCGTGGTCTCGTCGCGCAAGCTCGAAGGCGTGCAGAAGGTCGCCGGCAAGATCGAGGAGCTGGGCGGCGAAGCGCTCGCCGTGGCCGCGCACGTCGGTCACCCCGATCAGTGCCACGCCTTGATCGCGCAGACGGTGGAGCGCTTCGGCCAGGCCGACGTGCTGGTCAACTGCGCCGGCACCAACCCCTACTTCGGCCCCATGCTCGGCATCGAAGAAGGCGCCTACCTCAAGACCTTCGAGGTCAACCTGCGCGGCGCCTTCGAGGCCTCGCGGGCGTTCGCGCAGCATGTGATCGATCGGAAGGGCTCGGGCGCGATCGTCAGCATCGCGAGCATCAACGGTCTGCGCGCCGCGCCGCTGCAGGGCGTCTACGGCATGACCAAGGCCGCGATGATCTCCATGACCCAGACGCTCGCCATCGAGCTCGGCCCCAGCAACATCCGCGTCAACGCCATCGCACCGGGGCTGATCGAAACGCGGCTCGCCGCGGCGATCACGGCCAGCGAATCGATGACCGCGCGCTTCACCGAACGCACCGCGCTCGGCCGCATCGGCCGCCCCGACGAGATCGCCGGAGCAGCGCTCTTCCTGGCCAGCGACGCGGCCTCCTACATCACCGGACAGTGCCTGACTGTCGATGGCGGCTACACCACGAACTGAGAGAGAGCGAACGATGACCCACACGCCCAAGCCCGCCAACGAGCCCAACCTTTCCTACGCGCCCGGCACGCCCGAGCGCGACGCCATCCAGGCCGCCATCCAGGCGCAGGCCGCCAAGGTCGAGGAGATCCCGCTGCGGATCGGCGGCGAGGCCGTGCACACGAAGGACACGCGCACGTTCACCTCGCCGCACAACCACCAGCTCAAGCTCGGCGTGCACGCCAACGCCGGCGAGCGCGGAAATCGCCCGCGCCATCCAGGCTGCGCAGGCCGCGCGCCCCGGCTGGGCCGCGCTCTCCGTGGAAGCGCGCGCCAGCGTGTTCCTGCGCGCCGCGGAGCTACTGAGCGGCCCCTGGCACCAGCGCATCAACGCCGCCACCGTGCTGAACCAGAGCAAGACCGCGCACCAGGCGGAGATCGACGCGGTCGGTGAGCTGTGCGATTTTCTGCGCTTCAACGCGCACTACGCCACGCAGATGGCCGACGGACAGCCGTTCAGTCCCGCGGGCATGTGGAACCGACTGGAGATGCGGCCGCTCGACGGCTTCGTCTACGCCATCACGCCGTTCAACTTCACGGCCATCGCCGGCAACCTGCCGAGCGCGCCGGCGCTGATGGGCAACACGGTGCTGTGGAAGCCGTCGCCGAACTCGGTGCTCAGCAGCCACCTCGTGATGGAGCTGTTCCGCGAGGCGGGCCTGCCCGACGGCGTGATCAACTTCGTGCCCGGCGACGCCGTGGCCATCACGAAGCAGGTGCTCGCCCACGAGGACTTCGCGGGCCTGCACTACACCGGCTCTACGGCCGTGCTGCGCGGCCTGTTCCGCCAGGTCGGCGAGAACATGGAGCGCTACCGCTGCTATCCGCGCATCGTCGGCGAGAGCGGAGGCAAGGACTTCATCGTCGCCCACCCCACGGGCGACGTGGAGCAGCTCGCCGTGGCGGTGCTGCGCGGCGCCTTCGAGTACCAGGGGCAGAAGTGCTCGGCCGCGTCGCGGCTGTACATCCCGCGCTCGCTCTGGCCCGAGCTGGAAGAGCGCCTGGTCGGGATGATCGGCGAGCTCACGGTCGGCGATCCCGCGGACTTCAAGACCTTCCTCGGCGCCGTCATCAGCCGCACCGCCTACGACAAGATCACCGGCTACATCGAGCTGGCGAAGAAGGACGCGGGCTGCCGCATCGTCGCCGGCGGCAAGCACGACGACTCGAAGGGCTTCTTCGTCCACCCCACGCTGGTCGAGGTGAAGGATCCGAAGCACCGGCTGATGAGCGAGGAGATCTTCGGCCCGGTCGTCAGCGCCTATGTCTACGACGACGACGACTTCGAGGGCGCGGTCAAGCTCTGCAACGAGACCAGCGCCTACGCCCTCACCGGCGCCGTGTTCGCCCGCGACCGCGACGTCATCGAATTCGCGTCGCGCGAGCTGTCGCACGCCGCCGGCAACTTCTACATCAACGACAAGCCCACCGGCTCCATCGTCGGCCAGCAGCCCTTCGGCGGCGCGCGCCTGAGCGGCACCAACGACAAGGCCGGCAGCGCGCTGAACCTGATGCGCTGGGCCTCGCCGCGCGTGATCAAGGAGAGCTTCAACGCACCGCGGGACTGGCGCTATCCGTTCCTGGGGTAGCCGCGGTCACGGGCACGCGCAGGTGGCGCAGGTGCAAACGCCCGAAGCACAGCACTTCTGACCCAGCTTGCACGAATTGCAGGTGCCGCCGCAGCCGTTCGGCTGCTCGCAGCTCGAGGCTCCGCAGCTCGGCGTGCAGCAGCTGCCGTTGTAACAAACCTGCCCGCTCGAGCAGGCGCCGCACGTGCCGCCGCAGCCGTCGCTGATCTCGCATTTCCCGGGCGGACAGTTCGGCGCGCAGCAGCTGCCGCCGATGCACGTCTCGCCGTTCGCGCAGCTCGGGCACTGCACGGTGCCGCCGCAGCCGTCGCTGATGCTGCCGCACTGTCCAGTCGAGCACGTGGTCTTCGGCGTGCAGCACGCCCCCTGGTAGTCCACCTGCCCCGTCGGGCACTGGCACTTACCGCTCGCGCAGGTCATTCCGCCGGTACACGTTGTGCCGCAACCGCCGCAGTTGTTGTTGTCCGTCGTCGTGTCCACGCACGAGGCGCCACACGTCGTCTTGGTGCAGTTGGTCGAGCAGGCGCCTTTCGAGCAGGTCTGCCCCGTCGAGCACTGCTGGCCGCACTTGCCGCAGTTCGAGCCGTCGGTCTGCGCGTCGACACACTGTCCGCCGCAGTTGGTTGCCCCGGACTGGCAGCGGCACATGCCGTTGGTACAGACGGTTCCGCCCGAGCACTTGGTTCCACAGTCGCCGCAGTTATTGTTGTCCGTCGAGGCATCGACGCACGTGCCCGAGCAGTACGTGCCGCCGCCCGGGCACACACACTGCCCGGCCTGGCACGAGGACCCGCTGGCGCACTTGTTGTCGCAGCTGCCGCAGTGCGCGTCATCGCTCTCCAGGTACGCGCACTGTCCGCCGCAGTCGGTAAGTGGCGCCGTGCAACCGGCATCGCGGCCGGCATCCGCGTCCATCGCGGCGCCATCGCCGCTCTTCGCGTCCGCCGCGGTCGCGTCGCTTCCCCCATCGTGGTGCGCCTGCCCGCTGACCAGATTTCCGGGCACGCTGCAGCCGCCGAGCAGAGCCAGAGCAGCGAGCGCAACACGTACGGACAATCGACGATTCGCGGACGGCGGTGGCTCGAACACGGCACAAGCAGTCTATCGTGCCGCGACACGTGGCGTCCAACGCCCGGCTCCACGGGAGCCCGCCTACGCTTTCCATGATCCACGTCGCGCGCCCCCACCGGCCGCGGTGCTGGTCGTGAGCAGTGGCAACGCCGGGCGATTCGTGCGACGCCAGGCACCCCACGCCCCCACCCCCTCTGCCCGGCGGCTTCATTTCGTCTTCGGGTGGCAATTCCGGACTGACGTTTGACGACGCGCCCCACGCGGCTGTACTGCGCGTGGCGCACCCGATGACCGCGTCCGGGAACAACTCGGCGTGGCAGACCGGCGCCATGTCGGGCAACCCGCCGGTCTCGATCGACTTCGACTACAACTGCGACCGCACGGAAGAGCAGAAATACACGCGCGGCTAGTGTCCACCATCACCAGCTGCGGCAAGTCCTGCGCCGGCGGCAGCGCGCAGAGCCGATCTCCAGGCCCCGCAGAAGCTGTTCTGCCCGGAGACGAGCGAAGCAGCCCGCTCTTCAATAATCCGGCCCGCAGCTGCCCACTGTTACGGGCATGACCCCCAGGATCCGTCTTGCGGCGACGCTGCTCGCCCTGTCCTCGTTTGCCATCCTGCCGCGCTGCGGCAGCTCCAACAACTCGCCCATCGGCGGGGGTTCGGGCGGGGTGGCCGGGAGCGATGCCAGCGCAGGCGGATCCGACGGCTCGGCCGCTGCCGGGGGCACGGGGGCGACGGGGGGCACAGGGGCAACGGGCGGCACAGGCGCGACGGGCGGCACGGCGGGCACCAGTGGAGCGGCGGGTGACGGCGGCACGGTCACCTGCGCGACGGGCCAGATCGACTGCGGCGGCAGCTGCGTGAACCCCAACACCGACCCGGCCAACTGTGGCGGCTGCGGGCTTGCCTGCGGCTCGGGCGAGGTCTGCCAGCTCGGCATCTGCGAGACGAGCTGCAGCTCGCCGCTCACCACCTGCGGCTCGAGCTGCGTCGACACGCAGGGCGACGCGCAGAACTGCGGCGGCTGCGGCAACGCCTGCGCGGCGGGGGAGATCTGCAGCGGCGGCGCGTGCACCTGCGACGCAGGGCTGACGGCGTGCGGCAACAGCTGCGTGAAGCTGTCCGCTGATCCGCAGAACTGCGGCGCCTGCGGCAATGCCTGCGGCACGGGCGAAGTCTGCAACGCCGGCGCGTGCGAGGCCGGCTGCTCGACGAACCTGACGGTGTGCAACGGTAGCTGCATCGATGCGAGCAGCGACCCCCAGAACTGCGGCGGCTGCGGCAACGCCTGCGGCGCGAGCCAGATCTGCTCGGCGGGCCAGTGCACCTGCGATGTGAACCTTACGCTCTGCAACAATCAGTGCGTCGACACGCAGTCGAGCTTCCACAACTGTGGCGCCTGCGGCACCAGCTGCGCCTCGGGCGAGGCGTGCATCAACGGCGCCTGCGACGCGACGGGCTGCCCGACCCAGCAGCAGCAGTGCGGCGGCACCTGTGTCCGGCTCGCCAGCGATCCGGCCAATTGCGGCGCCTGCGGCACAGCCTGCACCGGCGGGCAGGTCTGCAACCAGGGCAGCTGCGCGTGCCCCGCCGGCACCACGCTGTGCGGCGGCGTGTGCGTCGACACCGGCACGGATCCGGCCAACTGCGGAGGCTGCGGCACGGCCTGCACCAGCGGGCAGGTCTGCTCGCAGGGCGCGTGCGCGGCGAACTGCGCAGCGACGGAGACGCTCTGCACCGGCGCCTGCATCGACGCGCAGACCGACGTGAACAACTGCGGCGGCTGCGGCATCGCCTGCACCGGCGGGCATGTCTGCAGCGGCGGCAGCTGCGTGTGCCCGTCGAACTCGAGCGAGTGCGGCACTCCGCCGCTGTGCGTGAACACCAACAACAGCCCCGCCCACTGCGGCGACTGCACCACGAAGTGCGACCCGGGCGGCAGCTGCAGCGCCGGCGTGTGCGGCTGCGGGCAGAACCAGCAGCTGTGCGGCGCCGACGACGCCGGCAACGGCGGCAGCTGCGCCGACATCAAGAAGGATCCGGCCAACTGCGGCGCCTGCGGCACGTCCTGCGACGGTGGCAAGTGCGTGAACGGGGCCTGCCAGTAGCTGCCACGAGCTCGGGAAGCCGCCGGGTAGGGACCAAGCACGTCAACTTCCCACAGCCTCCTACCCGGCGGCTCCTCTTCTGCAGCAGCGTTGGCGAGCTGACCTTTCCTGACCGCTCGCGAACCCGCGCTGCTTGCCGCTCGCGCGGCGCGCCGGGCATGCTGCGCGGGCAATGCTCGATCTGCTGCCGCACGATCCGCTACTGCAGCGGCACCTCGGGCTGGTCCGGCGCGCTCCCCGCGGCGGCAAGACCGGCACCTACTCGAGCTGCAGCATCCTGACCTGCCAGCGCGTCGTCACCCAGTCCAAGCCCCAGTCCTGCCGCTGAGCGCGTCCAGCCACTCATCCACCGCGGCGAGGTGCAGCTCCATGCCGAGCCAGGGGTCGTCCGGTACGGCGAGCTGGTGCTCGCGGCAGTACTGCTGCACGGCGGCGTCCAGGTCGAGCAGGTCGGGCCCGCCGCCGTCCCCCTCCTCCACTTCTTCCGCTTCGTCTTCCGCCCGTTCGCCCTGGGCGGCAAGCAGCGTCAGCACACGCGCGAGCAGGCGATGGTAGCGCCGCGCCGCGTCCATCAGCGGAGCCGCGCCCTGGAGCTCGAAGTACTGCTCGACCGTGCCGTCGGTTGCGTACGTGCCCGCGCTGTCCGGGTGGGGCCTGAGCCGGACGATGGTCTCGCTGTCGTCCGGCTGCACCACCCGTCCGAGCGGGTACAGCCGGCACACCAGCGGCCGGTCCGCGTGCACGCCGCAGCCCTGCTCTCCGAGGAAGACGCACACCCCGTCCGGAAAGGCGAGCGCGCTGCCGTCGGTCGTGAAACGCGCGAGCGTCTCGGTGGTGGACAGCCCCAGGTGGCGGGCGATGCGCGCGACCTCGTAGGGATTGACCGGGATCAGCTTGTCCCGGCAGCAGCGGTTGCAGGCGTTGCAGCGGTACGAAAACGCAGCCTGCCGGCCATCGAGCAGCTCGACGATACCGGCTTGTAGCGAGGCGACCACGAGCCCGCGCCTCAGCGCGTGATGTGGGTGTCGATCTTGTGCTGGAGCGCCGCCGGCAGCTTGAAGCCGCCGAGCGCGGTCGCGCCCTTTTCCGCCTGCGCTACCACGCGCACCGTGAGCGCCGCGGCCCCGCGCTCCCTGAGCACCTTCAGCGCCCCTTCCGGCAGCTCGTAGACCGCGATCGGCGCCTTGATGCCGTCCGCGTAGAACTCCCACTTGATCGAGACCTGCGGGCTCGCTGCCGAGGCCTCCTCGCCCGTCAGACCGATCCCGAGACCCGCCCCCAGCGCGACGGCGCTGGATGCGAGCTGCAGGCTCTGCCTCCGCGTCAGCTTGCGTCCAGTCATACCCTGGCGGCCTGCATTTTCCGTGCAAGACGCGCGAGCCGGGAAAGTCGCAAAGCGCCGCCCCCCTCCACGCAGTTCCTGCGGCCCCCGTGACCTGCCGCGCGAGCGCGTGCGCGTCGATCTCGAGCTCAGCGTGCCGTGGGCCGATGCGCATGCGGGCGGCGTTCGATAATCCCGGGGCGTGCCGCCCACTGACGGACAGCGCCGCGCTCTGCGGTCCGCCCACGTGGGTCGCCGGGACAGGGAAGGCCCTTCACCTCCCCATAGCCCCCCCTCCCCGGCGACCCGCTATCTTCGCGCTCGCGCTGACATTTCCTGTCCGCCCCCGGGCGCCGCGGCGCTTGCCGGCCGGGCGCGCGGGCACCCATGCTGCGCGGGCAATGCTCGATCTGCTGCCGCGCGATCCGCGCTGGCTTGTCGCCCTCGGGCTCGGGCTCGGGCTGCTCGTGCAGACGCTCCGGCTCTGGCTCCAGCGGCGGCGGGCGGGCTGGCGCTCGCGGCGGAGAAACCGCGTCGCGGCGCGGGCGGAGCAGCGGGCGGAGCGGCTGCTCGCGCGGGCGGGCTATCGCGTGCTCGAGGTGCAGCCGCGGCTCGGCTGGAGCATCGTGGTCGACGGCCGCGAGGAAGCGATCGAGCTGCGCGCCGATCTGCTGGTGGCGCGCCGCGGTCGGCGCTACGTGGCGGACGTGAAGAGCGGCCGCTTCGCGCCCGATCTGCGCACCGCTGCCACCCGCCGCCAGCTGCTCGAGTACCTGGTCGCGTACCGGACCGACGGCGTGCTGCTCGTCGATATGGAAGCCGAGCAGATCCGCGAGGTGCGTTTTCCGCTGGGCTAGCTCACTCCGGCGGAAACAGCCGACCGACTTCCAGCTCGATGGCGTCGAAGGGCGCGATGCGCGCCACGGCCGTGTCGTCGTAGGTGCCGACCTCGACCCAGCGCCCGCCCTGGAGCTCCAGCGCTTCGAGGATGCGCGCGTCGGGATCGACGAGCCAGTAGTGGGCGACGCCGTGCCTGGCGTACAGTGCGCGCTTGGTGACGCGGTCGGTGCGCGCGTTGCTCGGCGAGCTCACCTCGCAGATCCAGTCGGGCACGACGCGGAGCGGGCGCGTGTCCCAGGGATCCACGAGCCGCTCGCGCCGCCAGCCGGACAGATCCGGACGCACCACCTGCTGCGGCTCGAGCTGGATGTCCACCTCCAGCAGGATCCACCAGCCACCGGGGCCGCCGTGGCCGTCGTCGTCGTCGAAGGGTCCGCCGACGAAGCTCCGCAAGGCTCCCTGCGCCCGTGAGTGACGCGGCAGCGGCGAGGGCGCGACCACGACTTCGCCGTCGAGGATCTCGGCGCGCACGTCCTCCGGCAGGGCGAGCAGATCGGCGTAGGTCGCGGGCTTCGTCGCGGGCTGCACATCGGCAGTATACCGCGCCGGCCCCTGCCCGCCCGGCTAGACCTTCAGGATGTACGTTATCTCGGTCCTGACGCGCGGCTCGGCGAGGCGCAGGGCGAGCATGCGCTGCCGCACCTCGTCGCCGCGGTAGCCGTAGGCGGCGCCGCGCACGTCGCTGACGAGCTCCGCGCTGCCGTCGGGCTTGAACAGCTCGAACTGCCGCGCGCCGTCCTGCTCGACCACGCGCCCGACGCGGCTGTACTGCGCGTAGCTGTAGCCGCCGCCGTGGGGCAGGAGGTTCGCGTTCCGGAGCCGCGCCGTGACGCCGTGCCGCTCGGCACGGTCGCCGAAGCCGGTCTCGTCGAGCGCCTGGTCGTCGAGGTTCGGGCGCGGCTCGACCAGGTACGCGGGCAGATCCGGCGACAGCGTCAGCGGGAACAGCTGGCCGCGCGCCAGATCGTCGTCGTCGAACACGTAGCAGCCGAGGATGGCGTCGTTGATCGCGCCCAGGCCCTGGTGCGTGCGGTTGCACGTCACCTCCAGCGGCCCGAGCAGCGCGCGCGCCAGCGCCTCGCGGCGGCGCAGGCTGAAATCCTGCGCCCACTGGTAGAACGTGAACCACTCGCGCGCGGTGTCGCCGCGCAGGATGTGCAGCGGGCCCCAGGGCGTGGCGCGCTCCTCCGCCATCGCCGCCAGCGTCGCGCTCGCGTCGTAGTAGATGCCCGGGCCCTTCGCCGTCGCCTCGCGGTGCTCGTGCCCGCTCGAATGGATGATGGCGTAGGTCTTCGCCTTCGTGTCGGCGCCGACGTAGGTCTCACGCACCTCGCACAGATCGAGGAAGTGATTGCTCTCGGCCAGATCGAACTCCACGTCCACGCCGTCCACGACGAGCGGCGTGTCGATCAGCCGCCGCGCGCGCTCGCGGATCTCGTCCGGCGGCGGAGGGTCGTCGAGCTCCGCCACGATCATGCCGCAGGCGTTCGACTTGATGTCGAGCACCGCGAAATCGCCGCTCCACTGGATGCGGCCGCCGTAGCCGAAGCCCTGCGCCCAGCGCCGCGTGTTGCGCGTCACCGTCGCGTCGGGCGCGCCGACGAAGGTCGCATCGGGCGGCAGCCCCAGCTCGGCCTGCACGTGCTGGATCTTGGCGATGCCGAAAGGCATGTTCGCGCCGCACAGCGCCTCGCCCACGTCGCCCACGCCGGACAGAAAACAGTGCTCCTTCGCGCGCTCCAGCGCGTCGTGCTCGGAAGGCATACGCCGCGCACCCTAATATGCCGTAGCGTCACGTGCCAACAGCGGGGGGCTCTGCGAGCGGCCGGGGCGACGGGCTGTGCCGGAGCGCTCGCCGACACTTCGCCCCCACATAACCGGTTATGTCCGCCCCGATGTCGTCCCAACGCTCCGCGCCGCGACGCTCGCCGACATTTCGCCCCCACATAACCGCTTATGTCCGCCCCGATGTCGGCCCAACGCGCACGCGTCGCCGGCGCGTGGGGCCCCCGGCCGGGCGGGACGCCCGGCCTTGGTGGGCCCGCCGCCGGCTCAGCCGGCGGCGCCGTGCCAGCGACGTGCCGAGTTGGGGGCAACCCCTGTTCGGCATGGTCGCGAGATTGGCGGGGCTACAGCTTGGTCGGCTGCTTGTACACGCAGGCTGTGGCGTCGCCTTCGGTCTGCTCGTAGTTGATGGAGTCGGAATAGTACGAGCGCATGAAGTCCGCGCCCCAGCACTCGACGGCGGTGACCGGCGAGTCGGCGGCGGGGATGTCGCCGCCCGAAAGCGTGATGTCGGCACGGCCGGCGCCGTCGCCATTCCAGCGGCTCTCGATCTGGATGTCCTCGAGCTGAGTGGTGTGGCTGTCGTCGACGTCGTCGTGCGCCTTGACCAGCAGGTCGCCGGTGCCGTCCTGGTTCTGCACGCTGGTGACGTTCCACCAGGCCTGCGTGGCCGTCGGCTTCACCTCGGCGGTGACGGTGCGCACGGGAGAGAGCTTCGTGGTGATGTCCTGCGGCAGGTCGTGGGTGATCTTGATGGTTCCGGAGTCGTCCTGGTGGTCGAACGGATCGAGCTCGCGCAGCGTGTCGAGGTCGAGCGTGAAGTAGCCGTCGCCGTGCTTCGGGCTGTCCTTGCCCCAGCCGCGGCCGTCGAGCACCGCGCGGTAGTCGGCGTCGCTCTGCGAGTCCTTGGGGCGCCCTTCGAGCGCATAGTCGTATTCCTTGTCGCCCACGCGGTCGACGCGGAAGCGATAGGTCACCGGCGACAGCGAGTCGGTGTACGGACCCCAGATGGCCTCGTTCTTCGAGATCGACGTCGGCTGGGTGTTGACGACAATCCACACGCTGCCGAGCACCGCGTTCGTGACAACGTTCACGCCCTTGCGGACTTCGCGCGTGAGCCCGTAGTACTTGGCCCAGGGTCCGTTGGACCAGCCGGAGCCGGTGCCGGCTGTATGACTCTGGTCACCCTCGACCGAAGCGGTGCTGCTCTGGGCGCCGGACGCGTTCTCGGGGCCGTGCAGCTGGACCTCGCTCGCCTGCGGGATGGCGTCGCGGAACTGCGAAGCGTCATCCTGCGTCTTCAGCATGCAGCCGGGCACGAAGAGCGCGGCACCCACAGTTGTCGTCAGCATCCACACAGCGGTTCGCATCGTCATCGGCTTCCTCCACTCGTTGAGCTCGGCGTCCCTCTTTCAAGGACCGGGCCAATCCGGCACACCCCGAAAACCCTGGAAGAAGCCGCACAGTGTGATCCAGGGGGCACGAGAGGTGTGGACGCCCGTTCTCGCTCCGCCAATGCCGCGCGTTTCCCCTGCGTTGTGGCTTGAAGTAAGCTGCTAGGTCATGCGGGCCCGTCTCAACGCGGTGGAAGCCCTGGTCGGGCTGCCACGGCTCGCCGACGCCGCCGAGCGGCGCGCCAGCTGGCGCCAGGCGATCGCAGCGCTCGGGCAGAATGTCCGCGTGAAGGGGCCGCCGCCGCTCGACGGCGCCGAGCCCGCTGCACTGGCGCGCGCCGCCCAGGTGGCTCTGGAGAGCGGGTTGGCCGACGATCTGGACTGGATCGCGCCGGGTGCGGCCGCAGTTGCGCTGTACGAGCTCAGCTCCGCGCTGCCGCCGGGGCGCGAGCGACGCGACGTGGGGCGGCGCGTGTTCGCTCGCCTGTACGAAGGCACGGCCAGCACCTTCGCTGCAGTCGCAACGCGCATGGCGCTCGGCTCGGGCAAACCGCTGGAGACCGCGACCCTGCGCGCGCGGGTCGGCCTCCTGTTCGACATGCCCGTGGGCAGCAGCGTGGACGCGGACGCATTGGCGCTGACCCTGGTCTCGCGCCGTGAGCTGCTCGAGCGCTGGGTCCTCGCTCCGTCGACCGGCGCGCTTCCGGCGCGGCGACTGGCGGCCAAGCTGCTGGAGCACGCGGCCCGCGAAGCAGTGATGCGCGCACAGCAGGGCGATCCGCACGCGCGCGATCTGTTCCTGGGCGAAAATATCCGGCCGGTGTTCCAGCGACTGCTCGCCGACCGCGAGCCCCTGGTGTGGCGCCACGCGGCCGTGGCGCGCGGCCTGCTCGCCGCAGTGGCGTCGCGGCTGCGCGAAGAGATCGAGCTGGCGCTGGATCCGGCGCTCACACCGACCGAGTGGCGCCGCGCCGCGGTCTCGCTGGCAGCGAGCATCGTGGGCGATCCCGAGCTCTCCCCGAAAAGCTGCCGGGCGCTGCTGCACAGCGAGATCGCCGTCAAGGATCCGGGCATCGCGGCAACCATGGTGTGGGGCTTGCCCCGCGTGATCGAGGCGGAGCCGGATCTCGCCGAGGAGCTGCTCGACCGTCTGAGCACCACACGGCGCCCCGACGTCGCCGAAGCGACCGCCAGCCTGCTGGGCGACACGCTGCACGCCACGTTCGGGGCGCGCGCAGCCGGCACACTGCGCGCCGTGCTGGCCTCGCGCGCCGAGAGCGAGAGCCCCGCGCAGCGGGCGATCACCGAGCGGGCTCTGCGCGTGCTGGACCGCGAGCACGTGGACGACGGAGCGTGCAGGAGCACGTGCGCCGCGCGCTGGTCGCCTACGAGACATCGGGGGCGCGCGCCGCGCACGAGCTGGCGCTCCACGCCGTCGCGGCGGCACAGAAGAACCTCGACCAGATCGTCGCGCACGACGCGCTCGACGAGGAGGCGCTGCCGGTGGGGCTCGGCCTCTTGACAGATCTGGACACCAGCGCGCTGGAGCGCTCGCGTCTGCCCGACCTCCTGCTGCTCGGCCGCCGCCCGGGCGACAGCGACAGCCAGCGTGCCGGAGATGGAGCAGATCTATCAGCGGATCAGCAGCTGGATCCTCGACGGCGAGGCGCGCGCCGTCGACGCCCCCTGGTCGCGCAGCGGCTCGCTCGCACAGCGGCGGTTGCTCGTGGCGCTGCTGCATCTGGTGGATCTGGACACCGCTCGCAGCGATACCGATCAGGCCGGGGCGGGCGTGCGCGCCCGCGTGCGCCGCACGATCCAGGTGCTGGGCCGCTATCTGGCTTCGGGCCCGGACGCATCCGTGCACCGCATCCTGTGTGCCACGCTGGCCCGCAGCTTCGACGCCGCGGTGCGCGAGGGCGTCGCGGAGCCGAGCGACCTCCTGCTGCTCGTCGCCCAGCTGATCGCGGACCGGCACAGCATCGCGACGATCAGCGAGGCCTCGACGCATCCGGACGTGAGCGGGTCGATGGGCGCGTACGCGGAGTTTCTGGGTGCCAGTCGCCACGGCCGAGAATGGAATCGCGCGCCGAGATCACCTCGGACACCGCCAGCGCGATGAGCATCGCCGGCAGCGACGACGAGTCGGCGATGGCACGGCGTGTGGTGCGGCTCAGCCGCGGGCTCGGCGCGGGGGGCTCGTACCGGAGCGAGGCGCTGCGCCAGGTCGTGCTGCGCATGGGCCGCGCGCTCGAGGTGGTGGCGGCAGCGCGCGGATTGAACGAGTTGGCCGACAGCACGGCTCCGGAGAGGATCGCGGTCGGCGAGCTCGAGACGAGCCGCCTCCGAGCTCCGGCGCCTGGCATCCGGCGCCCAACGCCGCCTCATGGACGATGACGCTCGGCCGACATCGCGGTGGTCACCGACGTGGCTCCTCTCAGCGCGCCTGATCGGCTCGCGCCGTCAATGTCGGCGTCCCCGCCAACACCCAGCAGATCGGCATGGCGATCGGCGAGCTGGTCGGCGGAGCTGCCCCACGGGCTGGCCGCGGCGATCAAGCGTGTGGTCGAGCGCATCGAAGAGCTGCCGGTCGCAGCTGCGAGCGACGTGTACGCGATACCGCTCGGCAAGCGCCGCACCGCCCTGCCCGACTGGCTACTCCCACGCAGGACCATCGGCGCCTTCTACGTGGTCCGCGCGCTCGGCACCGGCGGCGTCAGCTCGGTGTTCGTCGCCCGGCGCATGGAGGAGCGACATGACCCCAAGGCCGAGTCCTTCGCCCTCAAGGTGCCGGAGTTCGATCCGGCCACCGCGCGCAGCCTGTCGGAGCAGGAATTCCTCCAGATGTTCCGCGAGGAGGCCGGAGCGTTGCTGTCCCTGCCCCAGCATCCGAACCTGGCGCGCTTCGTCACGTTCGACATGGCAGCGCGGCCGAAGCCGATCCTGGTGATGGAGCTCATCCGGGGCCAGGGGCTCGACCGGCTCGTGCGCAGCCGCTCCCTCTCGACCCAGCGTGCGCTGCACCACCTCGACGGGATCCTGGCCGGGCTGGAGGCCATGCACGGAGTCGGGCGTCGGCCACCTCGACGTGAAACCTTCAAACGTGATCCTCCGCGACGGCGAAACCCCGGTGCTGGTGGATTTCGGGCTCAGCGGACGGCAGCTCAGGCCGGGTTGCGGCACGCTCGAGTTCTGCGCGCCCGAGGTTCTGGGCGTGGTGCCGGACGGCGTGACGCCCTCCCCGCTGCAAGCCGACATGTATGCCTTCGCGTGCACAGCGTTCGAGGTGCTGACCGCAGAGCCACTTTTCGAAGCCCAGGACGAGACCGGCCTGATCACGGCTCAAGTATCGCATGATGGTTGGCCACCCAAGCTCGCGGAATTCGGTCGTTCCCAGGAGTTCTCTGGGCTCGGCGTAGTGCTGGCGGCCTGTCTCCGGCGCGATCCCCGCGACCGGCCGACAGCCAGCGAAACCCGTGCCGCGCTTTCGCAGGCCGGCACCGCGCTCGGGGGCCTCCGCTGGCCCCTCCAGCTGCCGGAAACCGCTGCCAGCGCCTGAAGCTGCCCGTCGATGATGTTGCGTCCCGGCATCGAGAGTGTCCGGTTCCGGACCGGACGAAGCTGGCTCTGGGGCATGCTGGTGGCTCTGGCAACTGGAGCGGGCTGTCACCCGGATTCGGGAGCCACGGTCCAGCTCGTCGTCGGCCGCGGCGACGCCGGACAGAGAAGCTTCGTGCCCAGGACGGCGTTGGCTCGATACGTGGAGCTGCCGCGCGAGCACAACGAGCTGATCCTGACGCTGTCGAGCTACGAGGCCTCGTGCGAGCGGTTCGTGCCGCCCGGGGCCGGCCAGGCTTCGGTCACGGTGACCATCGTGACGCCACCGGGCCGGAAGCCGGGAGCCGGAAGCTATGACTGGAGCGGGCCCGATCCGCGCGGCGGAACGAAGAGCCGCCCCGAGCACGCCTACGCCGAGCCTACCGCCCGCATCGGGTCCCGCAGCTACATCTTCCCGCCCGGCGGCAGCGTGCAGCTCAAACGCGTTGCGCTCGACCCCCACGGCCGCGTGGACGGCCTGCTGGCGTTCGAGTTCCCGGGCGATGCGGAGCGCCCGGCCATGAGCATCAAGGGACGCTTCCACGCGAAGATCTGCCGCCTGGACAAGGCAGATTGAGCCGCTTGGCACGCTTCCTGGGGCTCTCGTCCGACGACATGCGCTCGACGCGGGCGCTGGGCACCGTCATCGGCCTGTACACGCTCGCCGAGTTCCTGGTCGAGGGGGTGGCGACCGCAGCGTTCCTGGCGCGGATCGGCGCTGCGTTGCTCCCGCTTGCGCTGGCGGCCCGGGCGCTGGCCGAGGTCGTGCTGTCGGTCGGCTTCGGCCAGCTTGCCGCCCGCTGGAGCGCGGCGCGCACCCTGCGCAGCGTGGCGCTGCTCGGCGCGGTCGCGGTCGCTGTGTGCGCCCTGATCGCCGGCACCTCGGCCGGGGTGTGGGCCGCGTTCGTCACCGCTTCAGTGCTGGCGCGGCTGCGCGTGATCCACTTCGGCGTGCTGGCGCTGGAGGAGCTGGAGGGCGGCTCGGCGCCGCGCGCACTGCCGGTCGTGTACGCCTGCGCCCGCGCCGGCGCGATCCTGGCCGGTCCGGTGCTGGCGCTGGCCGCGGGACCGCTGGGTGCTGCGCCGCTCTTGGCGGTCGCTGCGGCGGTCTACGCGCTGGGCGCGCTGATGCAGGGGCGGTGGCTGGGCGACGGGGCGACGGCGCGCTCGGTTCCGCCCCCGAGTCTGCAGCAGGACGAGGAGGCGCTCCCGTCCCTGCCCGGCCGGGTGCCGGAACGAACGCCACGTTGGCTGCTCGGTGCGATCCTGATCGGAGCCGCGGCGCTCGCAGCCGGCCGCATCGCACTGCGCACGCAAAGCGGCGCGATCCTGCAAGCGAGCTTCTCCGAAGCGCGCCTGGCCAGCGTGCTCGGCGTGTACTTCGCCGTGGCGGGCAGCGCGGCGCTGGTGCTGCAGCTGGGGGTGGTGGGACGCGTGCTCTCCGCCGATGGCTTGCCGTGGCTCAACCTGGGTTGGGCTGGTGCGTATCTGGGTGCCCAGTTGCTGCTCGCGTTCGGCCCGGCGACCGTGGCCATCGCCCTGGGCGCCCGGCTGGTGGAGAGCGAGCTGCGCAACGCCGTCCGCACGCCGGTGGCCAACCTGCTCTACGACGCGATGCCGCCCGAGCGCAGGGCCCCGGCCCGGACACTCGTGATCGGCGTGACGATACCGCTGGTCTCGCTCGCCGGCGGCCTGGCTCTGGGGGTGACGGGCGCGCCCCCCGCTGCCCTCGCCGCCGTGGGCATCGCGGCCGCCGTGGTGCTCGCGCTCGCTGCCTGGGCCCAGAACCGGGCCTGGCGCACGTCGCTGCCCGCCCGATGAGGGCATTTGTCAGCACGGTGCCGCCTCGGGTAGGTTCGGCCGAGCCTGACCGGGGAGACACCGATGCATTTTCCAAGCCTCAGCGTCCGCGGCAAGATCATGGGCACCATCATCGTGGTTGCAGCGGTGGTGCTCGCGCTCGGCTCGTATGCCGCGTTCAACGCGGTCCGCAACGCGGAAGGCCGGGGCCGCTATCTGGAAAAGCACTACCTCCGGTTCGAGTCGACGCTGGCGGATGCCGGGACCGGTGACTTCGCAGCCGCACTGCTCATGGCGAGCGACCCGACGCTGGCCCAGGCGCTCCAGGCGGGGGAGCCCGCGCAGGTGGTGGAAGCGTCGAAGCGACTGTCGGAGGCGCTGCAGGGCACGATCGCGCCGGACCTGTTCGTGATCTCCGACGCGAAGGGCAACACGTTCAGCGGAGGCAGCCTGAGGCCGGTCCCCTCCGACCAGTGGCGCTCGATGCGCCTGTACCAGGACCTGCGCGGTGGCAAGGGCGTGCGCGGCAAGCTGGCCGTGATCGGCAACCACGCCTACCGCGTTGCCGGCGCGCCCGTGAAGAACGGAAACCAGATCGTCGGCACGGTGATGATCGCCGAGCAGCTCGATCGCTTCCTTGACCAGTTCGCGGCCAACTCCGGCTCGGACAAGCCCGCCAAGCAGCACCGCGTCTCGCTGGTCTCGCGCGACAAGGTGCTGGCCAGCGCCATGCCGAAGAAGGACTGGGGTCCACTGGTCAAGGCGGTGGAGGCTCCGGGCACCGCGCGAGAAGGCAAGATCACGGTACCTGTGCTCGACGTGGGCGGCTCGCTGTACGACTTCTGGAGCGCGCCGGTGCACGGCTACGAGCGCAGCGGCGACCCGGAAACGAACGTGATCGGCACGTTCTACCTGGTGCGCACGCGCTCTCACGTCACGGCCGACCTGCGCGAGGCGTACCTGGGCATCGGCGGCTTCTTCGGGCTCGCGCTCTTGATCGCCTTGCTCTTCGGCTACCTGCTGGCCGTGCAGATCACACGCCCGCTCCGGCGCTACATCGAGGTGACCGGGGATCTGTCGCGCGGGCAGGCCGATCTCGGCAAGCGCCTCGCAGTCGAGACGGGTGACGAGCTGGGTGTCCTGGCGCGCAACCTCAACCGGGCGTTTGCCAAGATCCACAGCCTGGCCGCCAGCGTGCAGCGCTCCGCGTTCCAGGTGAACTCGTCCAGCGGCGAGATCTCGACCGTGAGCAAGCAGATGCTCGACGGCGCCAAGCAGCAGGCCGGCAAGATCTCCAACTCGACAGCCGCCGTCACCGAGCTTTCCTCGTCGATCCAGCAGGTCGCCGAGAACGCGGCCGAGGCGACCCGCCGCGCCAAGGCCAGCGGCGAAGCGGTCACGCGGGCGATCCAGAGGCTGGGCCAGATCCGCCAGACCGTGGAGGACGCCGCCAACCGCATCGGCATGCTCGGCGAGAGTGGCAAGCGCATCGGCAACATTGTCGAGGTGATCCGCCAGATCAGCGAGCAGACGACCATGCTGGCGCTGAACGCCGCGATCGAGGCCGCGCACGCGGGCGAGCACGGCCGGGGCTTCGCGGTGGTCGCCGACGAGGTCAGCTCGTTGGCCAAGCGCACCGGCCAGAGCGCCCGCGACATCGAGGACCTGATCGCCACCATCCGCGACCAGACCGGCGAAGCGGTGCGCACGATGCAGGAGGGGTCGAGCGAGGTGGAGGAAGGCACGGGTCTGGTGGAAGCCACGCTCGCCGACCTCAAGACACTGGTCAACGTCATCGACGACACCGCGTCGGCAGTGCAGGAGCAGGCCATCGCCTCCGACGAGATCGCGCGCAACATGGACGCCGTGCAGCGCATCGCCGACGAGGTCCTCGCATCGAGCGAGAACGCCGTGACCCAGGGAGACCGGCTGCAGAAGCTCGCCGACGAGCTGGAGGAGAGTGTGAAGGGATTCCGTATCGATCCGGAGCGCGCGCTGCTCGACGAAGCCGAGCTCAAGGCGCTGCCGGAGGGCCATTCGTGAGGACAGTCGCCGGCGCGATCGCCATCCTGCTGGGCTCCGCGTGCAGCCTGGCCTGCAGCAGCAGCACGCCGAGCAGCGGTGCTACAGGCCCGGCCGGGTCACCGGGCATTGCCGTACAGGCACTGCTGCCGAGCGGGGGTCCGGCGTGGAAGCCAGGCGACAGCGGCTGCGTCGAGCTCGGGCAGGACGCCAACGCGACGATCGGCGTGGAGGTCAAGCTCGACAACTGGACGCTCCGGCCGCCGTATACCTGCGGCGCGACGCCCCAGTGCGGCTACGTCCAGGTCCAGGTCGATCCGCAGGGCGACAACGGCGCGGCGCTCTCCGCGCAGGCCGCGGCCAGCCTGGTGCCGGTTCCGTTCGCGTCGCTGCCGGGCGCGCTCGGTCAGCACACGCTGCGCGTCGAGCTGCGCGGCGACCACAATGGGCCGGTCATCGACAAGAAGACCGGACAGCCCTACGCGGTGGACCTCCAGGTCACGCTGGGCGCGCCAGGAACCTGCGGCGGTGGACCGACGGATGCGGGCAGCGACGCCGACTCGGGCAGCGACGCCGGCGATGCCGCCGCGGACAGCAGCGACGCGGGAGACGCTTCCAGCGACGCGACCGCCGACTCGGGCAGCGACGCGGGCGACGCTTCCAGCGATGCTGCCGCCGATTCTGGCGACGCTTCCAGCGACGCGGCCGCCGACTCGGGCAGCGACGCGGGCGACGCCGCGGCGGACTGACCGCCTGCGTCAGGGATGCACGAACAGCACCGTGCCCTTGAGCGGTAGCAGCACGCCGTGCCAGCCGACCGGCACCTGCGGGTCGGTCCAGTAGAAGATACGCCGGGCATCCTCGGGCGAGAGGTTGATGCAGCCATGACTCTTCGGGATGCCGAAGCGGTCATGCCAGTACGCACCGTGCAGCGCGTAGCCCTGCTTGTCGAAGTACTCCACGTACGGCACATCGCGCAGCTCGAAGCTCTCGCCCACCTCGTCCGAGCTCATCGTGGCCGTGATGTGCTTGGTGTGGATACGGAAGATGCCGCGCTTGGTGGCCGTCGTGTGCTTGGGATCCTCGAGCCCCGCCTCCCCGCTCGAGATGAGCGTCGCGTACACGGCCTTCGTGCCTTCGTACAACACCAGCGTCTGCTTGGTGAGGTTCACGTCGATCCACTTGTCGCCGTTCTTTCCCCAGGCCGGCATGCGCTTGGCCGGGTCGAGACGCGACGCATCCATGTCGCTCAGCCACTTGTGATCCGCGGTCTCGTAATGCAGCCGCTTGTGGAAGAACTGCTGCTTGCCGGTGAGCTTGATCGCGTGGCGGTAGGGTGCTTCGCCGCCGTCCTTCAACTTGCCGTCCTTGACGACCACATAGTGCGCACTGGGCTGGCGCACGATCGCGAACGGGAAGTCGATGTCCTGGGGGATCTGGAAGCCGTGGAAATCCGAGCCCTGGATCGGGCGCAGGCGATCGGTGGGGATCACGAGCAGATCGGTCGTGAGGGCATAGCGACGACCCTGGTAGAGGAACGTCTTGAGGATCGAGTAGCCGACGTGCGATTTCATGTGGCCGACGACGAGCGCATCCTTGTCGCGTGGCTTCCTGTAGATATTGGGAGTCGCCGCGTTGTTCTTCAGGAACCACGGCAGCGGGTCGGAGGTCTTGTTCGTCCACGCTTCGGCGGGATCCGGGGCGGGCCCGATGCCGCCCATCCATACGTCCTGGGCGTAGCTGGCGCCGATCTCGCCCTTGGCGGCGAGCCACTTCGGCATGCGTTCGTCGATGCTGGGCTCCGCCTTGCGCAGCTCCGCGGCGGTGGGCAGGCGCGCATAGATCGGTCCCGGACGCCGCACGGTACCGTAGATGTACGGAAGCTCGCGCAGGGGGTCGGGCGGATACTCGCGCGTCGCGCGCACGATCGGATCGTTCGCGTCGAGCGTGGCGCGACGCCCGATGCACACGTAGCCGCGCGGCTGTACAGGATACCAGCCGCCCTTGCAGTCCGCGTAGCCCGCGGCCTTGTGGCTGGTCGGGGTCGACGCGCCCGCACGCATGTAGCCGAGCCGCGCCGAAGACCGGCTCGGGCGCTCGTGGATCCACGTCCGGAGCGCACGGCTGTAGACGCGCGGAGCGCCCGGGTCGACCACCGCAACGCTCAAGGGATGGCTCTTGCCACTGAGCGAGACAACGGGCGGCTGCGCTGCGACAGGCGGAGCCTTGGGAAGCGGAGCGGCTGCGCTGCCTCGCGCCCCGTCGGCGGAAGCGCGCGGACTTTCGGAGCCCGTCTCGGCAGGCTCCGCCTTGCTCGTCGGCTCGGCGCGGTGGTGCGAGCACGCCGCCAGCAGCAGCAACAGAGCAGCCGGCTTCGGGAACGCTGTCAGCCTCATGCCCCGGCTAGATCGCACAGACGGGCGCGAATCTGCCAGAAAGCGGGCCGCCAAAGCGCCGCAGCGAGCTCGTCCCGGGCCATGGAAAAGGAAAGGCAGCAGCCCGGGCGGAGGGGGGGTACACCGCGAGCCACTGCCGTGGCCCCTTGTTGCAGCAATTCACATGCCGCGGCTAGATTCATGTAAATACAAATAGATACGCTATTCATACGGGGCCAATATTTTTCATATATGAAATGTCTTCGTCGGATCAGAAATGCGCGCCGGCGCCGAGCGCGCTCCGATTCGGGCGCTCCGGCTGCACGCAGACTGGGGGGCAGGAAGGATGCGCTGCAAAACTGGTCGACATCCCGCCGCGCTGATCTAGCTTCGCGCCCGCGGATCGCGGGCGTCCGGCAGGCCATCAGGACATGAACGCGCACCTCGAATGCTCCTCAGCCACGTAAGCCCAGAACGGCTCGAATTCAGCCGCTATCGGCGAACCCGCGCCCCGGTTCTCGTGGGCGTCGCCTTCGCGGCCTTGGCGCTGTTGCCGCTCCTCTCGCCGGGTCCCGTCACGGCGTGGCGCGTCATCACGTCGGCAGTGCTGCTGCTCTCGGCGATCCTGCTCATCCGGTTCACCCGTCCTCGCTGGACCCATGTCGTCTTGCGGGTGCGCGATCGCGTTCTGGAACGCGACGGGCTCGAGATCCCGCTCGGCGACTGCGCCGTGCAGTTGGTCGGCGCGCGCGACGAGGCCCCCCCCTACCCGGGGGCGACGTACCGCGCCGAGCTCGTGCTCCCCGACGCCGACGGTCGCCGCGAGCTATTGCTCGAGCGTGACGAGCCTGCCGGCGTGCTGTCCGACTTGATCCGAATCCGCGCGGTGCTTCCGCTGCCGGTACGGGGCGGCTGGGGACTGCCGGCTGATGCAGCGCCGTGGGACACGCCGAAGCAGGAACAGTCGCCGCCGAGACGTGGCGGCGCGCCGATCGACGCGCTGGTGCGGCGCCATCCGGCACAACGCTCCTCGGCGGTGACGACGCTCATCGGCGGCATCGGCACCGCGACGGCGATGGGCATCATGATCGGCGCGCAGCGCGAGCGCGGCCTTCCCGTCTCGGCGTTGAGCCTGACACTCGCCGGCGCAACAGTGGTCCTGATCGTGCTGATCGGCGCGTTCATCGCATCCGATCGATTGCGCATCCAGGGCGACGACGAGCTGTGCATCGAACGCCGCGCGCTCGGGATCGCCTGGAAGCGCCAGACCATCCAGCGCAGCGCGTTGCGTCACGCCTGGACGGTCGGACCCGACCCTGCCGAACCGCACCACCTGCTCCTGCAGCTGGACAGCGGCCTCCTCGCCCTGCCCTGCGTCGGCGACCAGGCACGAAAGCTCCAGTCACAGCTCGACGCCTGATCAGGCGGCGCACATAGCACGAGCGCCCGTCCGGATCACCGGACAGGCGCTCGTCAGCCGTACGACGCAGAGCGTTACTCAGTGCCGGCGTCGGTGATGCCACCGGTGCCGCCGGTGCTGCCACCGGTGCCGCCCATGCCAGCCGTGCCGCCCGTGCCAGCCGTGCCGCCCGTGCCGCCCGTGCCGCCCGTGCCAGCCGTGCCGCCCGTGCCGCCGGTACCGCCCGTACCGGCATCGTTGAGACCGGCGCAGATGGTGTCAGGAATTCCCGAGCAGGTCGCGAAGTCCTGCAGGCAGTTGTTGGCGCAGAGGCACTTGTTGCACTGGACATCGCTGCCCAGACAATCCCCGACGCACTTGCTCAAACCGCAGTTGACCGACCCGACGAAGCAGGTTGCGCAATCTTTCGAGATCGAATTGTTGGTGCTCGTCTCGATGCAGTCCTGGATGCACTGGCTCTTCTCTGCGTCGGTCGACTTGTTCAGGCAGCCGCCAAGCGCGCAGTCGCGAGCGATGGTGTTGACGGAACGCGTGCCAGCGTCCGGGGTGCTGCCCGGATAGTCCTTGCCTATAGCGTCCTGATCGCTCTGACTGGTGCACTTGCCCGCGGTGGTGCCACCTGAACCCCCAGTCCCATTGTTGTCGTTGCTGGAGCAGGCGAACCCGCTCGACAGCGCTAGAGCCAGAAACGGAATCGCGACGATAAAGCGTGCTTTCATGCCGCGTACTCTGATCACGGCCTGTCCGGGAATCAATCCACATATTCCACCCGCCGGTCGTTTTTGTTGAATTGTGGCCGGCCGCCCAGCCTTCCGTCGCATCCGCGCAATCCCTGCCTGTTTGCTGATAATCTCGCGCCTTGCTGCACACTATGCAGGGGGCGACGGCGGCTCGCGCAGCGCTGCGGGTCGTGCCCAGCGATCCAGACCACCCCAAGGAGCCACGATGAGGACACCGCACTGGACTTTCGCCCTGAGCCTGGCGGCCGTTTCCGGCCTGGCGCTGCCAGCCCAGGCCGGACCCAAGGGATCAGAGGCGTCGCGCGGGCCTGCGGCTGCCGCACACGGCGCCGCGCCGGCGGCCAAGGGGCACGCGGCTGCCGCTGCCAAGGCACCCGAAGCGGCGAAGTCCAAGGGACACGAGGCCGACGAGGACCATGGCAACGGCAAGGCGGAGCGAGAGGACCACGGCAACGCCGACAAGGACAAGGACAAGGACAAGGCCGACAAGGACAAGGACGAGCACGGCGAGCACAAGGGCCCGCCCGAGGCGGTCCGGAAGAAGCTCGAACAGCTGCGCGCGACCCGCAAGGAGCGGCGTGCTGCGCGCCTGGCCAAGATCAAGCAGAAGTGGGGAGGTCTCGTCACCCACCCCGCCGTCCGCGCCGAGCTCAAGGTGCACGCATGGCGGATGGCACGGCTCGACCGCGTCCGGGAGCTCGCCGCGGCCGAGGACAAGACGGACGTCGTCGCCCGCGTCGACAAGCTGATCGCGAAAGAAGAGGCACGCCACGACAAGCACATGGGCGTGCTGAACACGAAAGGAGCCCGCTGATGAAACGCGCGATCGCCGTGTGTAGCGTGCTTCTGCTGACCACCGTCGCGTGCAGCAAGAAGGACAACTCGAACTCCTCGTCCACGAGCGGCCAGAGCGCGGCCGCCTCGGCGGCGCCGGCCAGCTCCGTGGCCGACTCGCAGATCCCGACCGAAGAGGACTACGAGGAAGAGGCCGCGCAGAAGGTCACCGCGCAGAACCTCGACGACCAGCTCGACAAGCTCGAGAAGGAAATCAACCAGTAGACCCGCCACCCCGGCCACCCGGACAACAGCCGCGGGACCGGCCGAATTGGCCTGTCCCGCGGTTTTGCGATAGGTGGCTCCGGTGCGGAGTCTGTCTTTTTCCACCAGCCTGCTGCTCGCCGGCCTGCTCGTCGCCGGCTGCAGCAATCACAAGAAAACCCACTCCTCGGCGACTGCCCCGCCCAGCGCAAAGCCGGCAGGGAGCGGCGCTTCTGCGCCGGCCGCGAGCTCGGCTGCCGCCGTGGCCAGCGCTCCGAAAGGGCGCCCGGACAAGCCGCTGAACGTCCTGCTCATCACGGTCGACGCGATGCGCTCCGACATGCCGTGGAACGGCTACTCGCGCCCGATAGCTCCGAACCTGTCGAAGCTCGTCGCCGAGAGCGTCTACTACGACCACGCCTACTCGATCTCGAGCTACACGGCGAAGAGCCTCGGCGGGCTACTCGCTGGGCGCTACCCGTCGACGCTGTATCGCAGCGCGTACTTCTTCACGGGCTACTCGAAGGCCAACCTGTTCTTCAGCGAGGTGCTGCAGGAGCACGGCATCCGGACCATCGGCGGCCAGGCCCACATGTACTTCAACCGCGGCAAGGGCCTCGATCAGGGCTTCGAACGTCTGGCAGCTGGTGCCGGGCATCACGTTCGATCCGCAGACGGACAACGACATCACCAGCGACAAGATGACGAAGATGGCAATCGACATCCTGTCGAAGCCCGAGAACACCGGAAAGCAGTTTTTCGCCTGGTTCCACTATCTGGACCCGCACGACAAGTACAACTGGCACGACATGTGTCCCAAGGACTGGGGCCACAAGGCGCGCGATCGCTACGACTGCGAGATCTTCTTCACCGATCACTACATCGGCAAGCTGCTGGACTGGGCCAAGCAGCAGAGCTGGTGGAAGAACACGGCGGTCATCCTGTCGGCCGATCACGGCGAGGCTTTCGGCGAGCACGGCGAGTACCGGCATGCGTTCGAGCTGTGGCAGGAGCTGGTGCACGTCCCCCTCGCCTTCAAGCTGCCGGGCGTCGAACCCCGCCGCGTCCACGTCCGGCGTTCGGACATCGATCTCGCGCCGACGATCGTCGATCTGATGGGCCAGAAGCCAGCCCCCAGCTTCGAAGGAAAGACGATGGTGCCGGAGCTCTACGGCGCCGAGAAGCCCGGGAATCGCGACCCGATCATCCTGGATCTACCGAACGACACGAACAACGAGCGGCGTCGCGCGATCATCGACGGCGACTACAAGTTGATCGTGTTCGGCAACGGCTGGAAGCACGTGCTGTTCAACCTGAAGAAGGACCCCGGCGAAAAGCACGATCTGTCGCACGAAGAGCCCGACAAGTTCGAACAGATGAAGAAGCTCGAAGAGGAGACGTTCAAGAAGCTGCCGGTGATACTCCCGTACGGCGGCATCAAGATCAAAGGCGGCAAGACCGCCAACGGGCCGATGGGTCCGCCGAAGACAGACAAGGACGCGCCCACGAAGGGAGCGGCGAAGTGAAGCACGTCGCGAGCGTCGCCACGCTGCTTCTCGCCGGTGCCTGCGCGAGCCCCGCACCGCCACCGAGCCCCGCGCCGCTCCCTGCCCCGCCTGCGAAAGCGGCTGCGCCCGCCCAGAGCGCCCAACCCGACAAGCCCGCCGCGCCAGAGGCAAAGGCGAAGCCCGTGCCGGCCAAGCCCACTGGACCTGACCGGCCGATGAACGTGATGCTGATCCTGGTCGACAGCATGCGGGCCGACATGCCGTGGGCCGGCTATCCCCGGAAGATCGCGCCCAACCTGACGGCTCTGGAGAAAGAGAGCGTGAGCTACACGCGCGCCTACTCCGTCTCCAGCTACACCGCCAAGAGCGTCGCCGCGGTCCTTTCCGGGCAGTACCCGGACGAGCTGAAACGCAGCGGCTACTTCTTCACCAAGTACCCGGACAGCGATCTGTTCTTCCCCGAGCTCCTGCACAAGGCCGGCGTGTACACGATGGCCACTCACGGGCACATGTACCTGGCTCCGGGACACAGCGGAATGGACCAGGGTTTCGACGACTGGCGCGTGGTCAGCGGCATCAAGTTCGACAACACGAAGGACGACTTCGTCACCAGCGACAAGATGACGCCGCTCGCGGAGAAGCAGCTGTCCGCAGCGCCGAAGGGCAAGCCCTTCTTCATCTACATGCACTACATGGATCCGCACAACGTCTACGTGAAGCACAAGGAGTCGCCGGACTGGGGCAACAAGCGGCGCGACAAGTACGACTCCGAGGTGTTCTTCACCGACCTGTGGATCGGCAAGCTGCTCGACTTCTGCAAGCAGCAACCGTGGTGGAAGAAGACGGTCGTCATCGTCAGCGCCGACCACGGCGAGGCGTTCGGCGAGCATCACATGTTCCGCCATGCGTTCGAGCTCTGGAACATGCTCACCCATGTGCCGCTCTTCATCCACGTGCCGGGCGTGGATGGGCGCCACATCGACACGCCGCGCAGCGACATCGATCTAGCGCCCACGGTGCTCGACCTGATGGGCGTGAAGGGCGACGACAAGCTCGAGGGCAAGAGCCTTGTTCCGGAGCTCTACGGCGCGAAGGCCGAGCCGCGGCCGGTGCTCATCAATCTGCCGGCCGACAGCAACAACCCCGAGCGCCACGCGCTGGTGGACGGTGACTACAAGCTCTTGTCGTTCGGCAACGACTGGCGCTTCGACCTGTACAACCTGAAGAAGGACCCAGGCGAGACGCACAAGCTCAACAAGGAAGAGCCGGACCGCCTCGAGAAGATGAAGGCGGAGTACAAGAAGCTCTGGGGCAAGGTCCCCGCCGTGAAACCCTACGGCGGCAACAAGCTCATCGGCGGCGGCGTGGCGAACGGGCCCCGCAACTAGCCGCCGCGCCCGGGCGCGCTCTCGCCCGGTGTCGCACATCGTCCTACCAAAGACTGCCCGGATGTTGCGGGGCTGCAGCCGGCCCGCTACGGGAACGACATGCGAATTGCTTCCTTGGTCGCGACGGGATGTGTGTGTGTGCTTCCTCTGCTGATGACCGCGTGCGGCGGCAGCAGCACCGACACCGGCGGGGGTGGTAGTGGCGGCAGCGCCGGCAGCGCGACCGGCGGCACCGGCGGCACCGCAACGGGCGGCGCGGCCGGGACCGGCGGTGCGGCTGGAACGGGCGGGGGCGCTGGAACCGGTGGCACGGCGGGCGCCCCGACGCTGGGGCAACCCATCAGCGCGCCCGACAAGACCTGGACCTGGGTCCCCTTCCCGCAGGCGAAATGCCGGGACGGCTCCAGCACCGGCATCGGGGTCAACCTGAACAGCGCTTCGGACAAGGTCGCCATCTACCTCGAGGGCGGCGGCGCCTGCTTCAACTCGATCCTGTGCGCGACGAATCCGAGCCACTTCGACCAGAGCACCTTCAACTCGCGCAAGGGCTCGCTGGCGGGCATCTTCGACCGCGGTCAGGCGAAGAACCCGCTCAAGGACTGGAACTACGTCTACGTGCCGTACTGCACAGGCGACGTGCACGCGGGCGACAAGCCGGACGGCAGCATCCCCGGCCTCGCCGGAACCCAGCAGTTCGTCGGCTACAGCGACATGTCGCAGTATCTCGCGCGGATCGTGCCGACGTTCAGCGGCGCTTCCCAGGTGCTGCTCACGGGATCCAGCGCCGGCGGCTTCGGCTCGGCGGCGAATTTCCTGCAGACCCAACGGTACTTCGGATCGGTCCCGGTGGACCTGCTCGACGACTCCGGCCCACCCATGCCTGCCCCGGCCATCCCGGCTTGCCTGGAGGACCAGCTCAGGAAGCTGTGGAACATGGACGCCACGATTCTCAAGGCCTGCGGCAGCCACTGTCCGGACAAGACCAACTACCTGTCCGACATGATCAAGTACGTGGCCGAGAAGTACCCGACGCGGCAGCTCTCCGTGGTCTCCAGCGTCGCGGACAGCACGATTCGTGGCTTCTTGTCGTTCGGCCAGAACAACTGCAACTACGCGCAGATGGGTGCCCAGCAGTTCCAGAACGGGCTGATGGACATGCGCACGGCGATGCAGAGCTACAAGAACTTCGGCACGTACTACGTCGGACAGTGCGGCTCGAACCCCTGCTCGCACCACACCTGGCTCATGGACAACGCGCACTTCTACGGAACGACCGTCGGCGGCACCGCCCTGCCCGACTACGTCGCAGCGCTCGTCTCCGGCAGTGTGAGCAACGTCGGCCCGTAGACGCTGACGGCCGTCAGCCCCGGCGCGCGGTCGATTCCATTTCGACCTACCTTGGCGGCATGAAGATCGATTTTCTGGGCGCTGCCCAGACTGTCACGGGCTCCATGCACCTGGTGCATACCAGCAGCGCGACGGTGCTGCTCGACTGCGGCCTGTTCCAGGGGCGGAGGCAGGAATCACTCGAGCGCAACAAGAACCTGCCGCTCGACCCCGACCGCATCGACGCCGTGGTGCTCTCGCACGCGCACATCGACCACTCGGGCGCCTTGCCGATGCTCGTCAAGCGCGGCTACGCCGGCCCCATCTTCACCACGCCGGCCACGCACGACCTGTGCGCCGCGATGCTGGCCGACTCCGCCCGGATCCAGGCGGCAGACGCCCGCTACATCAACAAGATGATCGAGCGCGAGCACTCCGGGATGGATCCGGTCGAGCCGCTCTACGACGAGGAGGACGTGGTCGACACGCTCGGGCAGATGGTCGCGCTCGGCTACCACCGCCGTCACCAGGTCGCGCCGGGCGTCACGCTCACCTATCTCGACGCCGGCCACGTGCTGGGTAGTGCGATCGTCGTGCTGGACATCGACGACGACGGGCAGGAGCAGCGACTGGTGTTCACCGGCGACCTGGGGCGGCGCCGCATCCCGATCCTGCGCGATCCGGAGATCCCCGACGGCGCCCACGTGCTGCTCAGCGAGAGCACCTACGGCGACCGGCTGCACGACCCTGTCGAACGCATGGACGACGATCTGGCCAAGGTCCTGCAGCGCACGCACAAGCGCCATGGCAAGGTCGTGATCCCCTCGTTCGCGCTGGAGCGCGCGCAGGAGATCGTCTACGCGCTCAAGCGGCTGAAGAAGGCGGGGCGCATTCCGCGGATGCCGGTGTACGTCGATTCGCCGCTGACGGTGAAGATCACCGAGGTCTTCAAGATGCACCCCGAGTGCTACGACAAGGACGCCCGGACGCTGCTCGCCAGCTCCGACTCGCCCTTCGAGTTCGACGGTCTCGAGTACATCACGGACAAGGAAGACTCGAAGGCCATCGACGCCGCCGACGAGTCGTCCATCATCATTTCCGCGAGCGGGATGTGCGAGGCGGGGCGCGTTCTGCACCACCTCAAGTCCACCATCGAGGACCCGAAGAACGCCGTGGTGATCGTCGGGTTCCAGGCGCAGCACACGCTCGGGCGCCGGCTGGTCGAACGGCGCGAGCGCGTGCGGATCTTCGGCGTGGAGCGGAACCTCCGCGCCGAAGTGACCGTGCTGAACGGCTTCAGCGCCCACGCCGACCAGGAGGATCTGATCGACTTCGCCGAGAAGGTCCGCGAGCGCGGCAAGCTCCGCGCCGTGGCGCTGGTCCACGGCGAGCCCAAGGCACAGGCCGTTCTCCGCGCACTGCTCGAGGAGCGCCATTTTCCGACCGTCCACGTCCCGGCCCGGGGCGAGACGATCCGGTTCTGAACGCACGCTGCACGCCCGCGGATTTTCGCCTACCCTCGGGCCATGAGCGAACAGAGCCTGCAGGACCGCTACGCCCCAGAGAACCGCTGCTTCGGCTGCGGCCCCGCCAACGACAAGGGACTGCGCATCAAGAGCTTCGTCCGGGGCGACGACGTGGTGGCGAGCTTCCAGCCCGCGCCCCACCATCTCGCGTTCGAGGGCATGCTGAACGGCGGCATCGCCGGCGCACTGCTCGACTGCCACAGCAACTGGACCGCCGCCTGGGCGATGATGCAGGACCGCGGTATCGACACGCCACCCTGCACGGTCACCGCCGAATTCCACGTCAAACTGCGTGCGCCGACGCCGATGGACAAGCCGCTCGAGCTGCACGCCAAGCCGGTCAGCGTCGAGGGCGACAAGGTCGTCGTCGAGGCACGTATCGACGCGGGGGGAAAGACCACGGCCACCTGCCGCGGCGTGTTCGTCGCGGTCAAGGAGGGCCACCCGGCCTTCCACCGCTGGTAGCGGCTACTTCACGACCGAGCCGAGATCCTGATCGACCTCGCGGGCCGAGCTCTCGAGGACCTTCGCGTACCAGCGGGTGTACTCCGTGCGGGCCAGGTACTCCGGCTTGTCGCCCTTGCTGGACGGGACCTTGTACAGCTCTAGATGTCCGAGCTTGTCGCGTGAGCCGTCGAAGTAGTCCACTTCGGCAACGAGAATCCGCGGGCGAAGGCGGAGACGCGGGCTTTTCCACGTAGCTCATCACGCGCAGCCGCCCGAGCTTGTCGAGCCAGTTTCCGGCGGTCTCGTCCAGCTTCGTCGGCGAGGCCGCGTCCGCCCAGGCATCGCGCTTGTCCGGCATGCGAACCAGATCGCGGTGCGACTTGCCCTTGCTGACGCGCATGCGCTTGACCTCCTCGGGCTTGAACCCGTGCAGGTCGTGTTCCACCAGGCGCGACTCGGCAAACATCATGTTCCGGCTGATCTCGCCCGGAATCGCGTACACCAGGCCGGTGGCCTTTTCGCGCGCATAGCGGTCGCCGCCGCCGGGCGTCGTCCCGCCGAGCACCAGCGTGTGCTGCTTTCCGCCGATGACGACGTGGAGCGTGCCGCTCGGCTTGTCCAGGCCGAAGTCCGGCTCGCGCGACTTGTCGACCTTGCCGATGGACCGGTAGGCCATCAGCGGCGCCAGGCTCTTGACCAGCTTGTCGGCGCCCTCCACCGAGACAAAGCTCATCGCCTCGTGGTGCGTGACCATCTCCGGCTTCGCGGGCGGCTTCGGTTTCTCTGCTCCCGCGTCCCCCGACCTGGCTGCCGCGCCGCCGGCGTCCGTCGCCGTGGTGCCGGAGTCACCCGGTGCGCCCGCGTCGGTCGTTTCCGGGGGCGGCGTGGGTTTGGGACTCTGGTAGGTCCGGTCCACCGTGCCGACGTACCAGTGCCCGTGAGCGTCCTTGTGGGCAACCAGCGTGACCTTGCGCTTGTCGCCGTCGAACTCGACGCGCTGGACCTGGTCCGGAGCGCCGGCCCAGACCTTCACCTGCTCGCGCGCCTCGGCCACGGGCTTGTCGCTCCGCGTCCACACGAGCAGCGCGAGCACGGCCGCCACCACCAGGAGCCCGCCGTGGAGCAGCAGTCCCTTGAAGCCGCTCATGCGTTGCCTGCCTTGTCCTTGGAGCGCCGCCGGCGCCGCGGGCGGCGCGAACGGCGGCTGAACAGAAGCCCGAGCCCGAGCACCAGCGCAGGCGCGCCGAAGATCGTCGCGTAGAACCAGATCAGGTCCTTCTGCTTGGTGTGCTGGATCGGCACGTCCTCTTCGGTGTTGACCTCGCCGGCGAAGCTCTCCTCACCGCCCAGCCAGCGCACCGCGTCCACGAACCAGAGCTGGTTGGTCATCACCCGCCCGAGCACCAGATCGCTGAAGGCATCCGCGTCGGCCAGCACGAAGGCGCGCATCTCGTCGGGACCGCCCTTCTTGCTGGCCGGCTTCTTCTTCTTCGCTCCGGCCGCGGGACTCTCCACGGCCGCCGCGATGTTGAAGATGGAGCGCTTCTCGTTGTCGTCGAGCTTGTAGTCGTGATTCTCGTCGGCGAACGTGCCCGGCATCGTGCGCACGGCAAAGTCGACCTTGTCGGTCGAGCCTGGAGCGCGCTCCAGGCTGCCCGCGCCGAACACCACGACGGCCGCCCCGCGCGATGCGTTGCGGCTCAGCGTCGAGACCGAGGCGTGCGACGAGAAGCGATTCGTCACCAGCTGGACGCGGTCGGAGTCGTTGAAGCGACGGCGCACGTAGTTGCGGTCGTTCGCCAGGATCGCCGGGTCGAGCGTCAGGCCGACGACGTGCGCCAGCGCCTCGAGGCCGCTGAGGGTCGAGGCGTCGCCGGCGCCGCTGCCCGGCTGCTCGCTGCCCGGTGCAGCGGGCAGGGCCGAGCCGGCGGGCGGCGGGCTCTTCTCGGCGGCCTTGCCGGAATGGGCCGGGACGGGCGGGTCCGCGTGTCCGGCGGGAGCGCCCGACGCCGCACCGAGCGGCGCGTCGGAGAGCGCGAGGTTCGCCGAAGGCAACGCGTCCGGGTCCAGCGCCATCAGCACGTGCCCGCCTCGCTTCACGTAGCGCTGGAGCGACGCGACCTCCTCGGGTGCGAACGGCTGCGACGGACCGAGAATCAACACGAGGTCCGCGTCCTTGGGCACATCACTCGCCAGGCCCTGTGACAGACCGAGGTTCTTTACAACGTAGTTCTGCCGCTGCAGGAGCAAGCGGGCGATCCGCGACGAGCGCCCGTTGTTCTTCGGGCTGGCGGCCTCGGCGTCGGAGATCTCGCCGTGCCCGACGGTGAGGTAGGCCGTGCGCTCGGACCGCACCAGCTTCAAGAGCTTGGCCTGGAAGTCGCGGTCCAGCGTCTTGAGCTTGGGCCGCGCGTCCTTCATGTCTGTGCCGATGTCGAGCGTCTCCGTCGTCTCGCCCTTGGCGAGCACGATGATCCCGTCGCGCATGGCGTGCAGCTTGCGGGACAGCTTCGGCACCAGCAGCCGGTCCTTGATCTGGACCTGCAGTTTCGGCACGCCGCGTGAGAGATCGTCGAGGTAGTGCTTCACCTGCGTGCGCACGTCGTTCACGTCCGGGAAGAACGCGATGACTTTCACCGGCTTGTCCAGCGCATCCGCCATCTTGCGGGTGGACTCGCTGGGCTTCGAGGTCTTGAAGTACGAGTAGTCGACGCGGAGATCGACGCCCTGCGCGGCGTACACGAACAGCGCACCGTACACCGCGGCGAGCACCAGCATCAGCCCGCTAGCGGCGGCCGCGCGTACCCGGCGGCTCTCGGGGCGCTCCGCATGCCGCATGGGATAGAGCGCGCCCTCGGCAAACAGCATGGGCACGACGCTCAACCCGACAAGCGCGATCCAGAGAACCGTCAGCACGCCCTCGACACGGTCGCGCGTGACGGTCTGGGCCGTATCGAGCCCCAGCTTGGCTGTTCCCCAGTCGGTCGTGGCGAAGTACAGCGCCAACCCGACCAGCCCCGTGATCGACAGCGCGGCGAGCAGGCGCTCGATGTGCCGCCGCTCGCCGCCTACACGGAAGCGCGGTGAGAAGCGCACGCCCGTCGCCAGGACCACCGCAGCCAGACCTGTGCCGCTGAAGACCCAGTGCCAGGTCGGGTTCGCGGAAAGCACCCGTTCGCCCAGGTACACGAGCACCAGGCCGACGACGTAGAGCGGCACCACCCACGCCGGCGCTGGGCGGCCGTGCGGAGAGCCCGCCGGCGCGACAGGCGGAGGGCCACTGCCCCCCTGCTTTCCCGCCTCACCGCCGGCTTCGGCATCCGCGGGCACGGCGGCCTCCGCAGACGGGTCGACGGCAGCCGCCCCGGCGGATCCCTCGCCAGCACCCGGGGCCTCTTCCTCCTCGCGCCCGGGGCGCTCCTCGTCTACCGCCATCGGCGCGCCTCCAGGCTCTTCGTGGCAGCCAGCAGGAAGAAATAGCTGACGGCGATGTAGTAGACGACGTGCGACAGCTCGAGCGTGCCGACCATGAAGGCGCGTTGGTTCTCGTGGTGCAGTGCCAGCGCCGCCAGGAACGTGTTGAGCGGCGGATCGGTCGCGCGCGCGATCGCCCAGAGCAGGAGCATCGGCACCAGGATCACCACACCGACGATCGCCGCTACCACCTGCGACTTCGCCAGCGACGACGCGAACAGGCCGATCGAGACGGTGGCCGCGCCGAGCAAGAGCAGCCCGAGGTATCCGACCACGATATGCCCGACGCTGACCTTGCCGTTCACGAAGATGAGCAGCGGCATGTACACGGTCAGCACGGTCGTGAGCGCGATCATGCCGAACGCCGACAGGAACTTGCCGAGCACGATGTCGCGGTCACGGATCGGCGCGGTGTTCAGCAGCGTCAGCGTGCCGGTCTGCCGCTCCTCGGCCAGAAGCCGCATGCTGAGCACGATGCTGGCCACCATCGTCGCGCCGCTCGCACCGTAGAAGAACTGCTGCAGCACCTGCGCGCTCAGCAGCTTTTCCGTCAGCCCCTGCCAGTAAAAATAGATGCCATCGAAGAGCAGAACGCCGGCGATGATGACCGAGCCGAGCGGCGAGCGCAGATACGCGTACAGCTCGCGGCGGGCGATGAGCAGAGCGCGGCTCATGGCTGCTCCTCGGCCGGCGGCAGCGGCGCCTCTGGTTTCGGTGCACGCCGTCGCCGCTTGCGCTTGGCGCGCTTGAGCCCCTCGACGGGTGCGGAAAGCTGCAGGAACACACTCTCGAGCTCGTGCTCGCTGCGTGCCAGCTGGAGGATGCCGACATCCGCCTGGACCAGCGCGCGGCACAGGGCGTCCCGCACGTCCTTCGAGGCCTGGACGCTGTAGCTGACGACGCCCTTGCCGGGCTCCAGCGGATCGATCTCTTCCACTTCCTGTACGCCGTCGACACCGCCGATCACGGCCTCGACCCCGGCGCGCTCGCGATCGCCGAGGCGTAGGCTCACGTCGACCCGCATACCGGACAAGAGCCGTTCGGACAGCTCCGCCTCGGTTCCAGAAGCCACGATCTGCCCGTCGCGGATCACCAGGATGCGATCGCAGGTTTCGCTGATCTCCGAGAGGATGTGGCTCGAGACGACGACCGTGTGCTCGCCGCCAAGGCTCCGCACCAGGTCGCGCATCTCGACGATCTGCACCGGGTCCAGCCCCGAGATGGGCTCATCCAGCACCACCAGCGCGGGCCGGTGCAGGATCGCCTGGGCGATGCCGACGCGCTGGCGGTAGCCGTGCGACAGCGACAGGATGAGATCGTCGAGCACGCCGCCGATCTCGGTGAGCTCGGCGACCTCGGCGATGCGCCGGTCGATGTCCGCCCGGCTCATGCTGCGCAGCTTCCCGGCGAAAGCCAGGTACTCGCGCACGCGCATTTCACCGTAGAGCGGCGGCACGTCCGGCAGGTAGCCGATGCGCTGCTTGACCTCCTCGGGCCTCTCCACCACGTCCACCCCGTCGACGCGGACGGTGCCGCTCGTCGGCAGGAGGTCGCAGGCCAGCACGCGCAGCGTGGTGGTCTTTCCGGCGCCGTTCAGGCCCAGGAGCCCGACGATCTCGCCCTTTTCTATGCGGGCGGTCACCGGGCCGATGGCGCGACGATCGCCGTAGTATTTGTGCAGCTCGCGGATCTCGATCACGGCTTGGCTCTGGTTTGTGCCGGAACCCGCGCCCAACTGGCTTTTCCAGCTGGCGCGACAACCCCGGGGCACGAATCAAGAACAGGGCGGGGTTATTCCCCGACCGGGCCCCGGATCGCAACCCATTGTCGAGGCGGCTGGCTCGATCCAGCGATGCACGGCAGAGTAGCCGCCAGCCAGATGGCCGCCAAAACCCCTCCGATCGCGAGCGCGCCGCGCGGAAATGCGGGCGGAGCCGCCGAGCAGCTCCCAGCCGGAGCGGCGTGGCACGCGCCCGCCGTAGAGACGGCCACGCCCGATCCGGGCAAGCTGGCAGGGCAGATTCGCGATGCAGCGCTCGGGCTGGGCTTCGTGCGCGTCGGCTTCACACCGGTCGAGCGCTTCGACGCCGCCGCCGGGCGCCTCGCCGAGTGGCTGGAGCAGGACCGCCACGGCGAGATGGCATACCTCGCGGGCGAACGGGCCGACCCCCGCGCGCTGCTGCCCGCGGCCCGCACGCTGATCGCGGTCGCTCTCCCCTACCCCGCCGCCCCGAAGACGCCCCGGCCCGGCGGGCTGACCGGCTACGTGGCGCGCTACGCCCGCGGCGACGACTACCACCTGCTGCTCAAGGTGCGGCTGCGCGCACTGGCCGACGCCTGTGCGGAAATCGCCGGGCGCCCCGTGCTGGCGCGCCCCTGCGTGGACACGGCGCCCTTGCTCGAGCGCGAAGCGGCAGCGCGCGCCGGCCTGGGTTTCGCGGCTAAATCGACAATGCTCATCGTGCCCGGCGTCGGAACCAACGTGCTGCTCGGCGAGCTGCTCGTCGACCTGGAGCTCGCTCCGACGAGCCACTCCGAGCCCCCACGCTGCGGCTCCTGCACGGCCTGCCTCGACGCGTGCCCGACGGGTGCCTTCGTCGATGCGCACGTGCTCGACGCGCGGCGCTGCATCTCCTACCTCACCATCGAGCTGACCGGTCCCATCCCGCGCGAGCTCAGGCCCCTGTGCGGCGCGCACGTGTTCGGCTGCGATATCTGCCAGGACGTGTGCCCGTTCAACGCCTCCGCAACGCCTCGCCCCGCCGCTCCGGAGCTCGCCCAGCGACCGGCGCTCGAAGCGCCCGGTCTCGCAGAGCTGCTGGAGCTGGGCTCGGGCGCGTACCGCAGGCTCGTCCGGCAAAGCGCGCTCGGACGCGTGAGCCGCGCCCGGCTGGCGCGCAATGCGGCCGTAGCGCTGGGAAACAGCGGCGACCCGCGTGCCGTGGCTCCGCTCTGCCGCGCACTCGGGACCCACTCGAGCGCCCTGGTGAGAGGGCATGCGGCATGGGCCCTGGGACGCCTGGGCGGTGCCGAGGCGCGCGCAGCGCTCGCCGAAGCAATGAACGGGGACCCCGACCCCAGGGTGCGACAGGAGGCCAGAGACGCCCTGTCGTCTTGACCGCCGCGCGCCGCGCGCGTACCGATGAAGGCCGATGCGACGAGCGAGCTGGGGACGGCATCTCGGCAGCGCCATCGTGCTGCTGTTCGCGCTGGATGTGGCCTCTGCGGCGTGGGCCGCAGAATCCCGCGCCGGCAGCGTCGGCCAGCGCGGCGCCGGCCGCGACAGCCAGCGCGGCAGCGCCCGCGGCGAGCGCCGCAGCCGGCGGTCGCGCTCACGCCAGGGGTCTCTTCCACGGTCACGCGCGGCGCCCCATCTTCCTGGGTCTGCTCGCAGCGGCGTTTCTTATCATCGGCGCGCTGGCCGGCGCCAACGACCGGCCCGGCGGCGATCCGCCCAAGACCACGTAGCGAGTCCGGCGAGGGGCTTCGTCGCCTGGACAGCTCTGGGCCGCCTGGAAGCGTCCCTACAGCTGCGTACGGATCACGCGGCCCTTCAACGTCGCCGTGCTGGCGGGGGCCGGCTTCTTGTTCGACAGCACCTGCTTGGCGTGCTGGGCCTTCTGGAACGCCTGGAGCGCCGCGCGCTTGTTCGCGGCCGCCGCTTCGGCCTCGGCCTTCTTCTGCTCTGCCTCCTGCTCGGCGGCAGCCTTCTTGGACGCGGACTTCTCGTTGTCGGCCCTCTTCTGCGCGTCGACGGCCTCCTGCTCGAGCTTCTTCTTCTCTGCGATGGCCTTGTCGAGCGCCGCCTTCTGCGCGAGGGCCTTCGCTTCCGCCGCTTTCTGCTGGGCTTCCTGCTCCGCTCGCGCGCTCGCCGCTGCGCGGGCGGCCTGCGCTTTCGCGGCCGCAGCCGTAGCGCGGAAGTGCAGTGCCACGCCCGTGCCTCCCCCGACCAGCAGGAGCACGACGACGCCCAGCGCAACGAACATGCCCGCCTTGCTCTTCTTCTGCTGCAGCGGCTGTGCCGACCCGGACCCGGAGAACGAGCCGGTGCTCGACCAGACTCCGGGCGTGCCCGTCTGGATCGGCTGCCCCGGCGTGACGACGCTGGGCATCGAGGCGCGCTGCTGGGCCGCACCCGGGCCGGACGGCAGGGCTTCAGGCCCGACACCCGTCTGCGCCCAGGCATCCAGCGCTTGCTGGAACTCCTCGGCCGTCTGGTAGCGATGCGCCGCTTCGCGCGCCATGCCCCTGGCGATGATCGCGGCGAAGCCGGGATCGATGTCCGGGACCAGCTGCTCCACCGGCGGCGGCTGCTCGAGCACGATCTTGAACAAGAGCTCGTTGAACGTGTCGGCGTTGAAGGGGACCTGGCCGGTCACGCTCTCGTAGAGGATGACGCCCACCGCGTATAGATCCGCGCGATGGTCCATTTCCTTCGCGCCCTTCGCCTGCTCCGGCGACATGTAGTACGGCGTGCCCATCACGGCGCCGGTGCGCGTCATGCTGAAGCCGCTCTCGCCCGATAGCTGGCTGAACTTGGAGATCCCGAAGTCGAGGAGCTTGGCGAAGTCCGCCTGGCCTCTGCGTCCCTTGAGCAGGTAGACGTTGTCGGGCTTCAGATCGCGGTGGATGATGCCCGCGCCGTGCGCCGCCTCGAGCCCCTCGAGCATCTGGCGCGCGATCGGGTAGAGCTGGGCGGGCGATAGCCGCCCGTACGACTGGATCCGATCCGACAGGCTTTCGCCGTCGAGGAACTCCATGACCATGTAGCGGTCGCCGTTGGCCAGATTGCCCAGATCGAGGACCTCGACGATGTGCTCCGAGCCGATGCGTCCGGCGGCCTGCGCCTCGCGCTCGAAGCGCTGCACGGCATCCGCGTTCTCGGCGACCCCCGCGTGCAGCACCTTGATGGCGACGCGCCGGTGGATGCGCAGGTTCTCGCCCTCGTAGACCGCACCCATGCCACCCTCGCCGATCAAGCGAACGATGCGGTACTTCTCGTCGATGATGTCGCCGGTCGTCAGAGCCATCCGCGGGCCGCCATTCCCTTGACGTAGATCAAATCGACGCTAACACAGCCGGAAGCTTCCTGCCCAGCGCAGCGGCGCCCGCATGCGGATTTGCGGAAGGGCTAGAAACGCCCGGAAACCGACACACCACCCCCGCCAGGACCCACGGCTGGACTGAAGCGCAGGGCGGTGTCCTTCTGCGCCGGGACTTCCGGACGGTCCAGGTACAGCACCGCGGTCACTCCCGCCGCCACAACCGCGCCGCCGAACAGCACGTCGGTGACCAGGTTCATGGTCTTGCCGCTGCTCCTCAGGCTGCTGGCCGCCGCTGGGTCGCTACCATCGTTGGCCGCGTTGAAATCGCTCTTCTTTTTCAGCGCCAGGGCTCCCGTGACGCCGGCGCCGACCGCAAGCGCGCCGGTCGCGGCCAACCCGATGAACACGCCGGTCGGGACCGGACGCGTGAGGGTCGGCGGAGGCGCCGTCCCAGCGCTGGTCCCGGCCGCCGCGGGCGTGGTCGGAGGCGTGGTCGGAACCGGCGCCGCCGAGGGCTTCTGCAGCTCGAAGACATGCGAGACGCTCCCGCTGGGCTGCGCGTCGAACACCCATTGTGCGTCGGTGTAGCCGTCGAGGTGCGCCGTGATGCGGTGGTGGCCCGGTCGGATCCCGAGCGCGAGCTCGCCGCCCTTCGACGCGTAGCGATTGACGACCGGTTCGCCGCGCACCGGGATCCGTTCGTCGACGTAGGACGCTCCAGCGGGCTTCGACTGCAGCTTCAGCGTCACCACGCTGGCTTGGAGCGTGGACAGATCGCGGCTGAACTGCGCGCGCTCCGCGGCACCCAGCTGCGTGCCGCCCCCTTGCAGGTACTTCTTGTAGGCGTCGATGGCTTCGCCGTCGCGCTCGAGCTTCATCGCGCAGATACCGAGATTGCCGAGGATCTTCCACGAGGGCGATTCGGCATATGCGGCCTTGAACTCGCGGTAGGCCTCTTCGTAGCGGGCTCCGTCCGGGTCCTGCATGAAGTTCACGCCGGCGCTGAAGTGCTTCCGCGCCGCGTCGGTGATGGGCACGTCGCCGGCCAGCGCCGGTGCCGCGACCGCCAGGACCAGCGCGCCGATGGCTCCCGGCATCAGGCGAAATCGAATGGGCATGTCGATTCGAGAGCTTGCCTCCTGTCAATGCTTGAAGGCAAGTGCCGGGCGGCATCGGCCCCTCGTCAGTTGCCCGGCGTCGGCATCGCGACCGCCTGCATCGCCACGCCTCCCCCTGGTCGCGGAAAGACCGGCGAGCGCACCAACTTCCGCATCAGAGCGGCCGTCAGCGCCGGATGGGCGCCCGCGACGTTCGTCGCGTCCGGATCGGGAGCGGTGAGGTCGTAGAGCTCCGGCGCGCCGGAGTCGAGCGTCAGCACCAGCTTGAACGGTTTGTCGGGCTCGATGATCCCGACGCGCGCCAGGTTCTGCTGCGAGAAACCGGACATCACAAGCGGCAGACGGCGCGGCGGCCGATCCGGCACCAGATAGCCGAGCAGGTCCTCGCCCTGGTAGCCGGACATGTCCGGATCCTGGTCGAGGTAGCGCGCCAGAGTCGGCGCCACGTCGACCAGCGAGACCTTCTCGTCGACGGCGTGAGGCTTCATCCCCGGGATACGGATCGCTAGCGGCACGTGCATCAGGCATTGCCACAGGAACACGCCGTGCACCCAGAAGCCCTCCCTTCCGAGACCTTCTCCGTGATCGGCGACGAACACCACGATCGTGTTGTCGGAGAGGCCGAGGCGCTTCAGACCGTCGAGCAACCGCTGGAACTGGGCGTCGATACCGGTGGCCACGGCGCGGTAGCGCCAGTTGAGCCGCCCCTTGTCCGGCACGTGGTAGCGGCGCGCCACGCCGTACACGTAGTCCTTGTCGAGCTCGCGCCAGTCGTGCTGGTCGAAGTTGAAGACCCACATGAAGAAGGGCTTGTCGGGATGCGAGCGCAACCACGACAGCGAATTGTCGACGAGCCCCCGCGCGGTGGAGTGATCGGCGCCGTAGCCCCAAACGTCGGTTCGCTCCTCCGAGTAGTCGGGCAGGACAAGCGCCTGGTCGAACTTGAAGGCCGGGTCCAGCTTGCCGAGGAACTCGTGAGCGGACTTGGCAATCGCGATCACCCGGGTGCGGCCGGTCCGTCGCGCCACCTGGAGAATGCCGTTGCCGTGCGCGGCTCCCCCCTGGTAGCGACCGCTCGTCAGCGACGGCAGCGCACGCAGTGTGTCGGAACCGCTCGTGTACGCATTGCGGAAGTCGAGCGAGCGGCGGCTGAACGCCACTGCGTGCGGCATGATCCCGGGATCGGACGCCGCGTCGTAGCGCAACGTGTCCACGTAGTAGACGAGCACGTTGTAGTCGTGACGATCGCCCCGCCAGTGGCGGATCGCGGCGCGGAACCCGGGTGCCTCCGACAGAGGGCGCTTCCAGGCCGGGTCTTCCGTGGCGCTACCGCCGTAGCGTTCGCCCAGCGCATCCAGCCGCCGCATGGCGAGGTTGTTCCAGTCGCGCGGATGGGCCAGCAGTATCTCCGCCGCCTGCTCGCGGCGCAGCATCCGGCCCACGTACACCGGCTTCGTCCACACGTGTCCGAGCGCTGTGCCCAACCATACGCGTGCAGGACGCAGCGCGATGAAGGCCAGGCTCCAGGCCAATCCGACGCCGGCCAGGACCCGCACGCCCAGCAGGGCGCCGCGGCTCCGGATCATCGACAGCAACACGTACGCCGCCAGGAACAGCAGCACGCCGGTCGCAGCCTCGAGCGCGGTGTGCAGCGGCACGTACAGCGCGACCAGCACATGCAGATCCGCCCAGCTCGCCGCTCCGGCCGCGACAACCAGCGCGAGCACCAGTAGAAGCGCGCGGCGCCGCGCGCCCCCGCGCAACGCATCGAGAGTTGACGGCAACGCGCGCGCCAGGGCTCCCGCCGCCAGCGCTGCGGCAGCGATGAGGACATACGGACCGTAGTTGGCGTAGCTCGCCGCGGACGCTCTCGGTCCACTGAAGGCATAGAACGCCGTGCTCCAGCTGGCCGCCGCCGCCAACGCAGCGTAGAAAATTGTCCCGATGACGCGGGCCAGTCGCGACCGGCGCCGTCGCAGCGGCGCAGTCAGCGCGCGCTCGCCGAGCCAGGCGGCCCAGCCGGCACCGCCAGCCAGCGTGCCGACCAATGCGTACAGCGCAAGCGCGCCGACGAGGTGGCGGACCGCCGGCACGCCGGGGGAGCTGCCGCGCCGAGCCAGATCCAGCGCGACGAAATACCAGGCGGCCGAGACGCCGGCGGCAACGAACTCGGCCGGTCGCTGGAGAGTCAACGGCTTGGGCACTTCGAGGCTCGGCACTACCCGCCCGCGCGCTGGCACGGCAGTGACCGTGGCAACGCCCAGAAGCGGTGACGCGCAGCATAGTTCAATGCGACGCGAGCTGTCACCCGCGTGCCAGGTGGACGTTGCACGGCGAGCCGACCGAACCGGTAGCTCTAGGCGAGCGCCGAGCTGTCCTTCGCGACCTTTGCCTGCCGCGCCTGGGACCGGCTTTGGGACCGATCGCGGGGCGTGTCGAAACGAACCCCCACGTCGAGCGCTGTGTCGCGCGACTGGGCGGCCAGCGTGCCCGCCAGCGCGATGAGATCGTGCCGCGCCGACATCGGCAGCGTAGCCGGTGCGGAGAAGACGAGCCTGCTGCCCTCCCGGACGCGAAGAACCTGGATCAACGCCCGCGCGACGGCACAACGCGCCGCGAACACCTCGTCGTTGTGCCGCGATCCCGCGGCGATCACGACCGTGTCGAGGTCTGCTCCGCTGGCGACGACGGCCTCGACTCGACGCGCGGCACGCAACGCGAGCTCTGCGGGTGTTTCGTCGGGCTGCTGCGGAACGACGGCCCAGTTGACCGGGCGCTGGTCATCCCGCTCGACGAAGTCGGGCCATTCGCCGCCCGCCTCCATCACCACCACACACACTCTCTGACTGCTTTCGTTCATCTGCCCTCCTCGGCCCCGCCCCCAAGCAGCACTCGTGCCACCTGGCCGGACAGCGGCGCTTCGCGCCGCTTCCCATCGATCTATACATACCGTGCGTGTCGACCCCGCTCCGCACAGGTTTCAACTGTGTAACATCCATTCGCGCAGCGAGCACGCCACGCCCCGTGCAAGCGCGCAGATTGCTCGCGCTTCCCGGCGCTTGACGCGGTGCATTACCGCTCGGGATCGCCCGGCCGGCCCCGGCGCCGGAGCGCCAGACCCAGCAATCCAACCAGAGCGAGCAGCCCCGCGAGCGCGCCGCCCTGCGCGGGCGCGGTGCGACAGCCGCAACCGCCCGTCTGGCCGGACGTGGCCGAGCCCCGTGACGGCCCGCCGTCGACTCCGCCGTCCACGCCGTTACCCCCGTCCGACGTGCTGCCGCCGTCGCTCTTCACGCAACTGCCCGCGACGCACACCTCGCCCCCCTGGCAGAAGACGTTCGCGCACGGGTCACCGGTGCACTTGCCCGTCTTCGGGTCGCAGCTCTGCCCGGTGGGGCAGCTGACCCCGTCGCACAGGCTCACGCATCCGCCCTTCGCCTCGATGCAGGTCTGGCCGGGCGGGCAGGTCACGCCGTCGCACAGCCCGACGCAGTTGCCCTGGTCATTGCAGTGCTCGCCCGCCGCGCAGGTCTTGTTCAGACACGCTTGCGGCACGCACTGATCGGTGTTGCCGCGGTCGCACACCCAGCCCGATGTCGTGCAGCCCACGTCGCCGCTGAAGCAGCTGCACGGCGGGACGCACTTGCCCGCCACACAGTCCTGCGACGAGGGACACTGCGTCGTCTGGCAAGGGTCGATGCATTTTCCGTCCTGGCAGACCTGGCCCCACGGGCAGGTCACGCCGTCGCAGGCGGGCTTGCAGGTCTTGCTCACGGGATCGCACACGCTTCCGGGCGGACAGCCGCCGGTACTGCAGTCGTTCGGGATGCACAAAGACCCTTGATCAGTGGACTGGCAGCTGGAACCGCTGGGGCAGGAGAACTCGCCGCTGCCGCAGCCCTTCACGCACACGCTCGCGTTGCAGAACTCGCCGGCCGGGCACGAGCCCGGCACGCCGTCGCAGTTCTTGTCCGCGTCGTCGCACGCCTCCGGCGCGCCGGGGTGCACGGAGGGATCGTTGTCGTTGCAGTCGCAGATCTTCGGCGCCTCGGCGCAGTTGCAGTCGACGTAGTTGTCGCCGTCCTTGTCGGGGCACACGCCCGTGCCCTCCTCGGTCAGGCCGGCGACGGCATCGAGCTCGGCCTCGTTGGAGTCGTAGCCGCACTCGGGAAAGTCCTGCCCGTCGTAGCCCGCGACAATCGCCGCGTAGCGGAACGTGATGCCGCACGGCAGCGCGAACACCTGCGCGAACGAATCCTGCTCCACGGCGTAGTTGGCCGTATCGCCGCAGCTGGCGTGCCCGGTCGGGTCGGGGGCGCGCGTGTTGTACCAGCCGTCGGTGTAGATCTTCTCGAGCACCGCGCGGTTCCACTTCTGCGGGTCCGCTCCGACGGTGGTCGGCTTCTGGATGATGTCCTGCGAGAGCGGGTTGTCGGTCAGGTAGACCGTGTACTCGATCGACTCGCAGGGCTGTGGCTCGTGGTCGTTGGTCGCGAAGATCGCCACTCGGTTGGACGGGCCTCCGAGGTCGAAGACCATGCCTTCCCACGGCAGGTAGTTGCCACCCTGCCCGTTGGCGACGCAGGTGAAGACGGGGCAACCGTTGGCGTCCAGCGTGTGGGTGGAGGAGCGGCAGGGATGCCACCACAGGTGATCGAGCCCGGCGACGTACTGCGCCGCTGTCGCGAAATCGTTGGGCGTCGTGTCGCACGTGTACTGCTTGGGGCAGTCGTAGGGCGCCGTGTCGCGCCCGGCGCAGCCCGCGAAGCTCTCCGGACAGGCGTTGCCCGAGCTGTCCTTCCAGTTCGGATACAGCTTGCCGAACAGCGGCAGGTTGGGTCCGGTCGTGCCGTTCGCGTCCTTGAAGATGTCGTTGACGACGCCGCCCGCGGTCTGGATGGCGTTGATGCATTTCTGCATGCTGGTCGGCGAGCCCGTTGGGTCCGAGTCGCAGGTGCCGGTCTGCGCGCGCGCCTGCCCGGCGGTCGCCACGACGGCCAGGGCGGTCACCAGAGCCATCAGTCCCGATCGTGAAAAGAGCGTCGTCATCAAGGATCTCCCGCTCCAGGATAGCATCCGCGCCCCTTCTACGTCGCGTACGGATCCGTGCCGCAGCGCGGCATGCTGGCTTTACTCCGTCCTCGAAACGCGGCTAGCTGTGCGCGATGCCCGAGCCCGAATCGCGTCGCGTACGCCTTTCCACCGGCCTCGACTACCACCTGCTCGAGTGGGGGCGTGAAGAGGCCGCGCTCGAGCACACCGTGGTGATGGTGCACGGCTTCCTCGATCTGTGCTGGGGCTTCCAGGACTGCATCGAAGCCGGGCTCGCCGGGCGCTTCCACGTCATCGCACCCGACATGCGCGGCCACGGCGACAGCGATCGAGTCGGCGCCGGCGGCTACTACCACTTCATGGACTACCTGGCGGATCTCGACAGCCTCGTCGCGGAGCTCGGCCGGGCGCGCGTTTCCCTCGTCGGCCACTCGATGGGAGGCAGCATCGCGGCGTACTTCGCCGGCGCGTGGCCCGGGCGCGTCACGCGCCTCGCGATGCTCGAAGGCAGCGGCCCGCCCGAGGACAGCACCCCCGTGCCCGACCGGGTCCGCCACTGGGTGGACGCCTGCCGGCGGGCGCGCAGCCGCGAACCGAGAAGCTACGACAGCGTCGAGGCGGCGGCGGCCCGGCTGCGCCAGAACGACGCGGGGCTCGACGAGGCGCTCTCGCTCCGCCTCGCCGAGCACGGCACCGCGCCCGGAGCCGACGGACGCCTGCGCTTCAAGCACGACCCGCTTCACCTCACGCGCGGCCCCTACCCCTTCCAGCTGGACGTGGCGCGGAGCTTCTGGCAACGCATCGCCTGCCCCGTGCTGCTCGTCGAGGGGAGCGAATCGCCCTTCCGCGCGCTCGACCGGAGCAGTGAATTTCCGGGCGCCCGGCGCGCCGTCATCGACGGCGCCGGTCACATGATGCAACGCCATCGCCCCGCCGAGCTCGGCCGGCTACTGGCGGAATTCCTGTCCGGACATGACGAACCGGCATAACCGGGCTAGGACTTGGCGCGACGGCGCCACGCGCCGCTGAAGCCACCATGCGAGCCGATCCCCTCACAGCGTCCCACGGCACCCGGCGCCAGCGCCGCCAACCGTCGTTCCGTATGTCCACCGGGCAGATGGGGCTGATCGTGCTGCTCATCTCGCTGAGCGTCCTGTTCGCGGCCACGCTGCTCGTCTACATCTTCACCCGCTACGAGAACAACGTCTGGCGCACCGACCAGGTGCCGGGGCTCCCGATCGGCCTGTTCGCCAGCACCACGATGATCCTGTGCGTGAGCGCCTCGCTGCACCGCGCGATGAAGGCCATCCGCGCAAACCAGCTGGAGCGCCTCGAGCACTCGCTGATGCTGACGCTGCTGTTCGCCGTCGGCTTTCTGGGCGGGCAGACCTTCAACTGGATCCACATGAGCGGCGCCCAGCTTCGACCCAACGGCGAGACGCTCTACATCATGACGTTCTTCCTGCTCACTGGACTCCACGCGGTGCACGTCCTGGGCGGCTTCATCCCGCTGTCCATCGTGACAGTCCGCGCCCGGCGCCGCGAGTACTCGAGCTCCCACTGCGAAGGCATCAAGCTCTGCGCCCAGTACTGGCACTTCCTCGCGATCGTGTGGCTCGTCATGCTGACGACCATGTTCGTCGTGACGTAGCCACTCGCGAAGCGGCGCGCGTGGCGTCGCGGTGCGCACAGCGGCCGCCACGCGCACCGCGGCTCTAGCTCTGCGGCGCTTCCACGTCGAAGGCGACGTGCGCGAGCTCGGTGCCGTCGGCGGCGCGCACCAGCGCGGTCCACTCGCCGCCCTGGTCGACCATGCGGGTGCGTCCCCAGGTGCGCCAGCGCGAGCTGTGCGCAGGGACCTTCAGCTTGATGTGGCCCACCGGCTCGTCGCTCGAGTGCTGGAAGTCGACGGTGATGACCTTGTCGCTGTCGCTCGTGTTGCCGAGCTCGACGAACGCGAACACGGGCCCTTTGCCGGCGACGAGCTGATCCGTGTCGAGCGGCTCGCGGTGCTTCACGCCGCGCGTGACGACCAGCCGCTTGACCTGGAGCCCCGCCGCCGACGGGTCGCTCGCCGACGGCGCGTCCGCATGCGGCGCGGGATCGGCGGGCTCGGCCGGTGCGACGTCCGCGTGCACCGCTCCGGCCGGGGTCACCGCGGGTGCTGCCGCGTGCTGGGCGGGCCGTGCGCCCTGCGTACTCTTCGCCGCCGCGTGCACCGCGGCCGGCTGCTGTCGGCTCGCACCTGTCGGGGCGCGCCCCTGGCAGCCCGCGGACCAGAGCGAGAACCCCAGCGCGAAGCAGGAAACAGCGAGGGCGGAAGTGGCGGTCCAGCGGATGCGGCGATCGGTGCTCATGGGTCTTCTCCTCTGCCGGGGTTGCGTCCGGCAGACACCCCTCCAGCAAGCCCCAGGCCAAGCCGATCCCGCAAGAAACCCACGTGATCGCTTATCGAAGCGTGGGGCTGGACCCACGAGCGTGTGTCGCGGGGAACGCGGCGCCGACCGCCCCTTCCTATTCCCGCGCTCCTCCGTCATCCTCCCGCCCATGCCCGTCCGCACCTACTACTGGGACTTCTTCGGTCCGCGCGCGCAGCCGACGGCCGAGCACTTCGTGGAGCACCTTCTGGGCTTCCTTCAGGAAAATGGCCTGGAAGGCTGCGAGACGGGAATGAAGTCCGAAGGGGCCGGACACGCGGCCGCATTCTGCGTGACGCCAGAGCAACACCAGGGCCCGATCGAGAGCGCGCTCAAGCCGCGGCGCTCGACCTGACGTGCAGCCCGATCAGCAGCCGCACGCCCCCAGCTTTGTGACATTTCGCTACACTTATGTGGCAAAATGCGACGTATTGGAGCGCGCCAGGTGCACCAGCGCGGCCGTGACGGCGATGGCGAGCTCGGCGAGCGGCTCTGCGCCGGGCTCCTCGAACACCAGGTAGTCACGGGCGATCACGTCGTAGCGGGGACGGAAGCGCAGCCGGCGTAGCGCCCTGCCCCCGCCCAGATCGAGCGCGGGGCCGTCGGCGCTCACGTCCTCGGCGAGCGGGCGTCCGTAGCGATGCATGACGCGCTCCAGCGAGCCGTCGGGCAGAGGCATCGCCGGACCGCTGTCGATACGCACGCTGAGCGCGCCCTGCTCGCGCACCAGATGTGTGCGCTCGAGCCCGCCGTCGTCGCGATGGCGCGTGAGCAGCTCGAGGCCGTCCCTTGCAGATGGCCCGCCCATCACTTCGCCCCGGCACTGATCGCCGCCGCGCTGGCCGCGGAAGTGAGCAGATCGGCGAGCCGCCGGGCGAACTCCTCGGGCGCGTCGATGGGGCTGCCCTCGGCGAGCAGCGCCTGGTCGTAGAGCATCTCGATCCATTCGTCGACGCGCCTGGGCGGTGTGTCCTGCTCGGCGAGCGTGCGCAGGCTCTTCAGAAGCGGGTGATCGAGGTTCAGCTCGAGGATGCGCTTGGCGGACGGCAGCTCGACCTGCTGCGCCCGCAGCATGCGCTCGATGTGCGGCTCGAGCGCGCCCTCGGGCTGCACGAGACACGCGGGCGAGTCGGTGAGCCGCTCGGAGGCGCGCACCTCGGCGACGCGATCGCCGAGCACGGTCTTGAAGCGCTCGAAGAGCGAGCCGGCTTCCTTCGCCTGCTCCTCGACCTTCTTGTGGGTCTCCTCGTCGAGCGGGATATCGGCGTTCATGGCCGAGACGAGCGGCTTTTCCTGGTAGCTGCCGAGCCCGGAGACGGCGAAGGGATCGACCGTGTCGGTCATGTACAGGACCTCGTAGCCGCGCTTCTCCAGCGCCTCGAGGTGCGGGCTCCGCGCAAGCCCTTCGCGGTCTGTGCCGGCCGCGTAGTAGATGGCCGTCTGCCCCTCGGCCATGCGCTCCACGTAGGCGTCGAGCGAGTTGAGCCCGCTCTCCTTCGTGCTTGGATAGCGCAGGAGCTTCGCGATGCGCTCCTTGTACTCGGGGTCGAAGTGCAGCCCTTCCTTGAGCACAGCACCGAAGCTCTCCCAGAACTTCGCGTAGTCTTCGGGATGATCCTTCGCCAGCTCGTCCAGCAGATCGAGCGTCTGGATCACGACCTGCTTTTTCATGATGCGGATGGCGCGCGAGTCCTGCAGGAGCTCGCGCGAGACATTGAGCGGCAGGTCCTCGGAGTCGATGACGCCGCGCACGAACCGGAGCCAGCGCGGCACCAGCTCCTCGCAGTTGTCCATCACGAACACGCGGCGGACGTGCAGGCGCACGCCGTGGCGCGGCTCGGGGCCGAACAGGTCCAGCGGGCGCTGGCGCGGAACGAACAAGAGCCCCGCGAACATCTGCGTGCCCTCGATGTGGAAGTGCTTCCAGGCGAGCGGTGGCTCCCAGTCGTGGCCGAGGTGCTTGTAGAACTCCTCGTACTGCTCCTTCGTCACGTCCTTCGGCTGCCGCTGCCACAGGGCGCTGGCCTGGTTGACGGTCTCGAAGACCTTCTCGGTCTTCTTGTCATCGCCCTCCCCGCTCTGCCTCTCGACCTGGAGCTGGATCGGATACGAGACGTAGTCGGAGTAGCGGCGCACGAGCTCGCGCAGCCGGAAGCTATCAGCCAGCTCGCGCTGCTCGGGCTTGAGGTGCAGGATCACGTCCGTACCGCGCCCCGGGCGCTCGGCCGGCTCGATGCTGAAGGTGTCGCGCGCCTCGCTCGACCAGCGCGAGGCCTCGCTGACGCCGGCGGCGCGGCTCACGACCTCCACGCGATCGGCAACCAGATACGCACTGTAGAAGCCGACGCCGAACTGGCCAATCAGCTGCAGGCTCTTGTCGTCCTTGCCCTGCGCCTCTTCCAGCTTCTTGATGAAGTCGCGCGAGCCGGACCAGGCGATGGTGCCGAGGCTCTGCGCCAGCTCCTCGGCGCTCATGCCGATACCGTTGTCGCTGACGGTGAGCGTGCCCGCCTCCGGGTCGGGGACGATGCGCACCTCGAGCGTTTCGCCCTCGCCCATCAGCCCGGGCTCCTGGATGGCGCGGAAGCGCAGCTTGTCGAGCGCGTCGGAAGCGTTCGACACCAGCTCACGCAGGAAGATCTCCTTGTGGCTGTACAGCGAATTGATGACGAGGCGCAGCACCTCGCTCACCTCGGCCTGGAATCGATGCTCGGTCGCTTCGGTCATGGCGGGGCGAGATCTAGCTGGTTTCCACCCACCCGCCCACCCCCTCCGTAGTGCTCCTCGAGGCGGCTCGCCACCCCTCGAGCAGCCCGACGCGCCTCGCTTCGCCCGGCGACGGGCTCGCTATCGCTCGCCGATCCCGGACTGGCGGAAAGGGATGATATCCTGGGCCGCGATGCGCTGGATTTTCCTCGCTGCGTCGCTGCTTTTCACCGCCTGCGGGGGCCAGCCGGAGGCGGCCACGACGCCCCGGCCGGACACCATCCACGTGGCGGGGGGCTTCATCCGTGACGCGGACGGGAGGGCGGTCATCCTGCGCGGGGCGAATCTGGCCAACGCGCACAAGCAGTCGCCGTACTTCGGCTTCCAGCAGCCGCCAGACTACGTACGGGTCAAGCGGCAGTGGGGCATGAACTCGCTGCGCTTCCTGATGAGCTGGGCGGCCATCGAGCCCAAAAAGGGCCAGTACGACGACGGCTATATCGACGAGCTGGCGAAGCGCATCGGCTGGGCGCGCGACGCGGGCCTGACCGTGGTGCTCGACATGCACCAGGACGTGTATGGCGAGGGCTTCGGCGGCGACGGCGCGCCGCGCTGGACCTGCGACGAGTCGCACTACGCGGCGTTCACGCCGGCGAGCCAGTGGTTTCTGGACTACCTCGATCCGAACGTGCAGGCGTGCTTCGACCAGCTCTGGTCGTCCGCGGAGCTCCAGCAACACTACGCCGATGCGTGGAAGCGCGTGGCCGAGCGGCTCGCCGACAACGACGCCGTCATTGGCTTCGACGTGATCAACGAGCCGCACTGGGGCTCGGCGGTCGCGTCGAGCTTCGGCGGAGACAAGCTCGAGCCCTTCTACGAGAAGATCGTACCGGCAGTGCGCTCCGTCGCGCCGCACTGGCTAGCCTTCCTCGAGCCGAGCGCGGGACGCAACATCGGCATCTCCACCAGCCTGACGCCCTTCCCCTTTCCCGACGTGGTGTACGCGCCGCACTCGTACAACTCCGCGGCCGAGCAGGGCAACGGCTTCGACCCCTCTGCACGCAGCGGGCTCATCGCCAACATCAAGGCGCTTTCCGACGAGGCGCAGGGTCTCGGCGCGGCGCTCTGGATCGGTGAATACGGCGGCCCCGCGTCGTCGCCCGGCATCACGGCGTACATGGATGCGAACTACGGCGGCATGGCGGCAGTCGCCGCCGGCAGCGAATACTGGTCGTACGATCGCGACGAGAGCTACGGCATGCTGCACACCGACGGCTCGGAGAAGACCCAGCTGCTCGACGTGCTGGTGCGGCCGTACCCCGAGCGCGTCGCGGGCGACCCTGTCTCGTACGATTTCGACGACAAGACCGGCACATTCACGCTGACCTGGCACGCCGATTCCAGCATCAAAGCGCCGACGCTGGTCTCGGTCCCAAAGCGCGCGTACCCGAACGGCTACAGCGTCGAGTGCGGCGGCTGCGACAGCGCGCAGAAACCGGGCGAGCTGGTCGTGAACAGCGCACCCGCCGCAGATCCGGCGAAGCTGGTGGTCACGCGGAAGTAGCTACGGCGCGAGCCGCGTCCACTTCCAGCCGTCCCCGTCACGGCGATACAGGAAGCGGTCGTGCAGGCGGTGGTCCTGGCCGATCCAGAACTCGAAGTTCTCGGGCAGGATGCGGTAGCCGCCCCAGTGCGGCGGGCGCGGCACGTCGTGTTCCGCGTACTTCTCCGCCATCTCGGCAAAACCGCGTTCCAGCGCGTCGCGGTCGGGCACCTCGCGGCTCTGGGGCGAGGCCCAGGCGCCGAGTTGGCTCTCGCGCGGCCGGCTCCTGAAGTACTCGTCCGACTCCTCCTCGGGGAGCCGCTCGACGCGCCCGTCGACGCGCACCTGCGCATGCAGCGGCGCCCAGAAGAAGACGATGGCCGCGCGGGGATTGTCGGCGAGGTCTTCGGCCTTGCGGCTCAGGTAGTTGGTGAAGAAGCGGATGCCGCCTCCGCTCACGCCCTTGTACAGCACCATGCGCACCGACGGGCGTCCGTCGTTCGTGGCGGTAGCGAGCGCGATGGCGTCGGCGAAGGCCGTCCCGGCCGAGAGGGCCTCCTCGTACCAGGCATCCAGGGTCTCGAAGGGGTCGGCGCCCAGCTCCAGCTTGCGGTCCATGCCGGGCTGGATACCAGCTTGCCGCCCCGCGCGCAGCGACAAGCGTCATTCGGCGGCTTCCGGCTTCGACCGCGGCTCCGCGCGCTCCAGAACGGCGGCGCCGCCGCTGGGCCAGGCGATGGGGTGCGACGGGACGTAGCCGAGCACCTCCCGCGCGCGGGTGCCATCGAGCACCGCACTGAAGTGGAAGCGACGATGGTTCAGGTCGTAGCGGAACTCCATGCCGAGAGCCGTAGCGCGCACGCGGTACAGCGGCGCCAGAAGCGGCCCCGGCACGGCCAGCCCCCGACGGCCCCACTCACGCACCACCTCGGAAAGCGGCAGGGTGTCGGCGCCCGGGATGTTGAACACCCCGTCGGCCTCGCTCCGGAGTGCCAGGACCATCGCGTCGACAGCGTCCTCGATGGTCATCAGGTTGAGCATCGGGTTGAAACCGAGCGGGCGGAAGCACACCGGCGCCGACAGGTAGTCGTACAGCTGGCTGCCCGAGGCGGGCGCCAGGATCTCGGCGCAGCGCAAGACGATGATGCGCACCGGCGACAGACCCATGCGCGTACAAACCGTGATGTCCGCTTCGCGGCGATCGCGCACGAACTGGGGCGCGCCCGACGAGAAATCGAGCGGGTGCTCCTCGCTGATCAGCACCGGACGCCCCGGGTCGATACGATACACGTCACCGTAGCTGCGGAGCACGAACCGGCGCAGGGTCGGGTGGCGCTCGGCCAGGTACAGAAGCTGGCGCGTCGACTCGACGTTGAGCGCGCGCACGCGACCGCCTTCGTCGATGGCGCTGCGGTGCAGCGCGGTGTGGAGGACGCTCTCGATGCCGAGCTCGCGCGCGGGACCGAAGAGGAGCCGCCGCACCTCGCGCGGTCGGGTCAGGTCGGCGCGCTCGTAGACGACACGCCCGGAGCCGTAGCCGGGCAGCGTTGCCGGCTCCGCCTCGGCGCCCACGGCCAGCACCCGCTCGCAATCCGGATCGTCGAGCAGCGCGCGGAGCAGCGCGTGCCCGATGGGCGTGGTGGCGCCGGTGACCAGCACGCCGCTCACCGGAACACCCCCGGGCGTTCGGCCAGGCCCCGCTCGATGAGCGCCGCGACGGCCGCCTTCACCTCCGCCGCGGCCGCGTCGGTCACTTCGGGATCATCGGCCTCGTCGGGCGGGTAGCGCTCGTGCAGGCACAGCGGCTGTCCGTAGTAGACGTGGTGATGGGTCGGCAGCGGGAACGGCGTCGCCGGTATCGGCAGGTACGGTGCTCCAAACGCATGAACGCCGTCGATGCGCGCGATCTGGGCCCAGGATTCCTCCGCCCCGATGACTGCGACCGGCACGACCGGCGCGCGGTGGCGCAGCGCCAGCTCGACGTGACCAACGCGCCAGTCCTGCAGCTGGTAGCGCTTCTTGTAGCCCTTGCCGATCCCCGGGGTGCCCTCCGGGAACACCAGCGCCAGCTCGCCGCTCTCGAGCAGATGGCGGAAGTTGCCCCGCGTGCCGCTGACCACGCCCACCCGCGAGAACATCGCTCCCACCCACGGCAGGAGCGGGATGAACAGATCGCCGACGGCACGGGGCAGCCGCGGCGGATCGGTGTGCCGCAGCACGTCCATCACCACCACGACACCGTCCACCGCCAGAAACCCGCTGTGGTTGCACGCCAGCACCGCGGCCCCCTCCGCGGGTATGTGCTCGGCGCCGTGCGAGCTGACGCGGAAGTAGCGCTCGTACAGGAAGTTCGACGCACCGACCGCGGCGATCAGCGCCTCGGGCTCCAGCCCCAGGACATCGTAGCCGTGGCCGGCATTCTGGAACTGCAGCTCTGCCAGGCGTTCGCGCTCCTGCCGCGGCAGAAGTGCGGCGCTCAGGGTGTGGGCGAACCGGGACGCAGCGGTCATTCGGCATCATGAACAAGCAAGCCACGTTCCACGCTTCCGGGGCACCCGGGCCGGCGGCGCTGCACGCAGGGCGCGCAAGCCTTGCGTCGAGCCGTCCCCAACCCACAAACTGGAGTCGGTCCGGGCGGCTGGCGGGGCTATACTCGCGGCCCGACGCCCGAGCCGACCGGAACCCTTGAGCCCCGACGACAAGCGACCCGAACCGCACGCAGCGCCGACCCTGGCGGCCAATCCCGGCTCGCTCCCCGGGAGCTCGCTTTCGAGCATCGGAGATGCGCCCCCCGCCCTCGTCGGTGGCCGCTACCGCATCCTGGGACTGCTCGGCGCCGGCGGAATGGGCAGCGTGTACCGCGCTCTGGATGTGGAGCTGGACGAAACGGTAGCGCTCAAGATGCTCCGGCGCGATCTGGTCGATTCGGCGCGCGTCATCGAGCTGTTCCGCCGCGAGGTCAAGCTCGCCCGACGGGTGACGCACCCGAACGTCGCGCGCACCTTCGACATCGGCGAGCACGAGGGCGACCGATACCTCACGATGGAGCTCATCGACGGCGAGTCGTTGGCCAGTGTGCTGGGCCGCACGCGCCGCCTGCCCCCGGCGCGCGTGGTGGAGCTGTCGGGGCCGATCTGCGCGGGGCTCTCGGCAGCGCACGCTGCGGGCGTCGTGCATCGGGATCTCAAGCCGGACAACGTGATGCTCGCGCGCGACGGGCGGGTGGTCATCACCGATTTCGGGGTGGCGCGGACATCCGCGGGGAACGCCAACGCGACGGTCGGCGTGGCCATCGGCACGCCCGCCTACATGGCGCCGGAGCAGGTGCGCGGCGCCGCCGACGTCGACGCCCGCGCGGACATCTACGCACTGGGCGTGATGCTGTTCGAGATGTTGACCGGCGAGCTCCCGTTCAAGGGGGACTCGCCGTTCGTGGTGGCCATGGCGCGCCTCGACGGCGAACCGCCCGATGCGCGGAGCCTCCGCCCCGAGCTGTCGCCAGCGCTGGCCGCCGCAGTGCGGCGCTGCATGGCGCGCGACCGTGCCACGCGCTTTGCGCGGGCCGAGGACGTCGCGGCCGCGCTGTCGGCTCTGGGCCCGACGGGTCTTTCCGTGATGGCTCCAGCCGATCATTCGACCGGCGTGTTCGCCCGGACACTGCCGGGCGAGGTCCCGGCAGCCCCGATCGTGACGCCGACGCAGAGCTCGGAGTTCGCCAAGACCGTCGCGGTACTGCCGTTCAGGAACGGAGGCCGACCCGACGACGACTACATCGCCGACGGGCTGACCGAGGATTCTGATCGACACCCTGAGCATGACGCGCGGTCTGCGCGTGCGGCCCCGCGCGCTGGTCGCACGTTTCTCCGGGCAGGACGTTGATCCCCGGCAGGTCGGCGAGGAGCTCGACGTGCAGGTCGTGGTCGACGGATCGGTGCGGCGCCGCGGCGATGCGCTGCGCGTGGCAGCGAGGCTCCTCAGCGTCAGCGACGGCTTCCAGCTGTGGGCGCGCCGCTTCGACCGTCCGGCGGCGGACCTCCTGGTGGTCAGCGACGAGGCGGCGGCAGCCATCGCTGAAGCACTGACCGTGGATGCCAACGCACAGCAGCGGCAGGCGCCAAGCGATCCGGTAGCGATCGATCTCTACCTGCGCGCCCGCGCGGAGCTGCGCCAGAGCTGGGGCGATGCCGTGGAGCGTGCGGTAGAGCTGTTCCGCCAGGCGCGTGAACGCGCGCCCGGCGACCCCACCATCATTGCCGGCTATGCGCGCGCGCTGGCCCGCAACTGGTTCTTCAAGTCCGAGGACGCACCGGAGCTGGCCGCCGAGGCGCGCAGCGTCGCGGAACGCGCCGTGGCGGAAGCGCCCGGGAGCGGCGAGGCTTGGCTGGCGCTGGCCAGCGTGCGCTCGATCGAGGGGCGCGCGCCCGAAGCCGTCCGGGCGCTGAGAACCGCGCTGTCGCACGCACCTGCCCTGGCAGAAGCGCACGAGCTGCTCGGCGCGATCCAGCTCGAGACCGACCGTCTGCCGGATGCGATCCACCGGCTGGAAACGGCGACGACGCTGGATCCGTCGCTCCGCAGGCCGCGTGTGGACATGGCCCGCGCATACGCGCTCCTCGGCGAGTGGGACAAGGTCAAGTCACTGCTCGACGAGATCGCAGACGACGAGAGCGACGTGGTCTCGGGTGTCGTGATGCGCACGCGGCTCGCGCTCTGGAGCCCGGATCCCCAGGTACTCCTCGCGGATCTCCGCGAGTTCGAGGTCGGTCCGATGGGCTCGCCAACGCTCTACGCGAAGCTCGTCGTGGACGTCATCGAGCACGACAAGGTCCCGATGGACCAGACGCAGTACATCATCCAGGCCGCCGAGCAACCGGGGCGCTCGGTACGCTTCCAGACGCTGCTTCTACAACTCGCAGCCGAGGTGCTGGCCTACGCCTGCGAGGTCGACCCGGCACTGAAGCTGCTCGAACGAGCCGTGCCGCTGGGCTTGATCGACAAGAACTGGCTGGAGCTCTGCCCGCTGCTCGAACCGCTCAGGAGTGATGCACGCTTCTCGGCAGCGCACGCGATCGTGTCAGCGCGAGCAGCCGAGGTCACGGCGGCGCTGCACGGTCGTTGAAGCTCTGGTGTTCGTGGCTTTTTGTTCCGGGCTACATTGCGTCCGGATAACGGGCGAAGGGGGCACGCCCCGCGCGCGGAGCGGTGCCCCCTCCAGACGGATCAGATCGGGCGGACGTTGTCCGCCTTCAGCCCCTTGGGGCCCTGGCTGATCTCGAACTCCACCCGCTGCCCCTCGGCAAGAGTGCGGAAGCCGCTCGTCTGGATCGCGCTTTGGTGACAGAAGACGTCGTCGCCGCCGTCGTCCTGCCGGATAAAGCCGAAGCCCTTGGAATCATTGAACCACTTGACAGTACCAGTCGCCATTTTTGCTTACTTCTCTTTCGCATCCGGGTGGCCACGATCAGCCCACCGGAATCAGGTGCTACAGACCCGACGCTCCCGCGTGTACTCCTTCCACGCCCGGAAGTCTGTGAAAAAGGCCCTGTGCCCGGCCGATTCGCGCAGCCGAGGGGGCCGTTGGCGGCGGATCCGCGCGGATTTCGAGCATCTACCGGGCTCGCAGCCCGCCCGTCGAAAGCTCGACGAGCGCCGCGCGAGCGGCTAGCACAGGTGCTCTCGCATGGCCGCGCCGCTCCAGTACAAGACCCGGGTGCGCCTGCCCGACGAACCCTGGGCGCCGCCGATGCCGCGCCGGCGGCGCGGCCGCCTGGCGCTGCTCGGCGCGACGACATGGCTGGGCCTCGCGCTGCTCTGCTACTCGGTCGCGACCGGCGCGCTGCCACTGGCGCACTGGCTGGGCGCCCGGCGCGCACCACTCGCCGAGCGCGCGACGGCGTCGCGCTCGGGCCCGCTGCGCGCTCGGGCCGTGCAGGCCGCGGCGATCGGCAGCGGCGACGCCACCGGCGGAACGTCGGAAGCTCCGGCTGCTGCGCAGAGCGCGATCGAACCGGCCCCCGGCAGCAGCAGCGTTGCGAGCGTCGCGGCCGCGCCTCCGCCGCGACCCGATCCCGATCGCTACGACTCCAACGGCATCGATCCGTTCGCGGCGTCGGACGGCGTCGGAGACAATGCCCGCGACACCGGGGAAGCCATCGTCGACGATGCGCCGACCATGGCCACCTCGTCGGGCATCGGACACACCAGCTGCGAGGACGCGATCGAGGCGGACGAGGACCAGAGCGGCCCGCCTGCCGCCGCCGACCCGCGCGTCGCCAAGCTGGTAGGGAGCGGGCGCTGGTTCAGCGACTGCGGCAGCGTGAAGCTGTTCGAGGTGCACCTGTGCGTGGCTGTCAAGGGCGGTCGGACGGTGGGAGTGACCGTCCACACTCTGCCTGCCCACCACGCTATCGTAACGTGCATCGCGAACCAGGCCTGGGCGCTCCGGTTCCCGAAGACCGCAAAGCTCGAAGTAGCCCGTGCGAGCTTCGCACCGGAGTGAGCGCTAGCGCGTACGCGCGCGCCACACGACGAGCGCGACCAGCAGCAGCGCGAACGCGACGAGCAGTGCCCACTTCCAGACGCTGTTCGGCTGCGCCTCGCCGGACGACGGCGCGGCGACCGCATGTTTCGCGCCTTCGCCATGGCTCTTCGCGCCGCTCTTGACGGGCGCGCGGTCCGCTGTGGGCTCGCGACGCTTCTTCGCCTGCGCGGGCTTGGCGACGCGTCGGTTCGTCCCGGCCGGCTTCGCCGCACGCTTCTTCTCGGCCTGCTTGCCTGCACCCTGCTTCTTCGCGGCGGCAGGCTTCGTGGCGGCGCGCTTGCTGGGGGAAGTGCTGCCGGATGACCCGGACGCGGCGGCGCGGCGCTTGGCCCGCCGCGGCTTCTTTCGCGAGCGCTTCTGGCTCTTCGCGCGTTCGCGCTGCAGCGCCCGGTAGGCCTTTCTGGCCGACGGGGTCTGCGCAGGACTGGGACGCAGGCTCGCGGCGTGCTCCGGCGTCGACGCCTTTGCCGCTCCGCCGGCAGCCGTCTGCTTTGGCATCGAGGACGCGGTCGGCACGGCCGGCTTGGCGGCGGCTGCCGGCTTGGCGGCGGCTGCCGGCTTGGCCGCGGCTGCCGGCTTGGCCGCGGCTACCGGCTTGGGCGCCGCGGCTGTCGGCTTGGGGGCTGCCGGCTTCGACGCAGGCGGCGGAGCGGCAGCCGGCTCGGGTTCGCCCCAATCGTCGTCGACGTCGGCGGTGTCGGCCTGCAGCGACGGCGGTGCAACGGACAGGGGCCGCGGCGGAGCTACCGGGTCGTCCGCAAGATCCCAACCTTCATCGAGTTCGGTATCGGATTCTGAGTTCATCCAGGCCCTGGTGCGCGGGTAGATCCCGAGCCGCGCGATCGCGATCGTAGCCCGATGCCCGCCGGCACGGCCAGAAAAGCGGTTGGCGCTCTCCCACCGACGAGCACCGCGTTTTCAAGCTGGTATTCTCGCCCGGTGCATCCGCTCGTCCCGGCCATCCTCAGCACGCTGTGTGCCGATCTGCTGCTGGTCGGGGTCTTCGGGTACCTGTACCGCCAGTACCGCGAGCCGTACCTTCGGCTCTGGGGCATCGGCTGGTCGGGCTCGGCGATCCGGCACCTGACGGCCACGCTCGAGCTGCTGCTCGGGCCGAAGCTCGTGCTGGCCGTGGTGCTCCAGGCCGCCGGGCCCATCGCCCTGCTCTTCATCCTCGGCGGTACGTACAGCTTCGCGTCGCGCCGCATGCCACGCACCTGGATCGTCGGTGCGTTGGCCGCTGCGGCCTGGGCCGTGCAGGGCGAGATGCGCCACCTGTCTCTCGAGACCACGCGCTTGCCCGCGTTCGCGTTCATGGGTGCCGTCACGGCATGGACCGGCGTGGTGTTCCTACGGCACACCGAGCGGAGTCCCGGCACGCGCCTGACGGGTTGGTGCCTGGTGCTCTGGGGCCTGCACCTGATCGACCACCCGTTCCTCAGGGGCGTGACCTGGTTCGCGCCCTGGGGGTACAGCCTGGCTACGGTCCTCGAGCTCGCTGTCGCAATCGGCATCGTTGTCGTCTACTTCGAGCGGACCCACACGCGCCTGGAGCGCAGCGAACACCGCTTCCGCACCCTGTTCGAGGGCGCGCTCGAAGGCGTCTATCGCGCGGAAGCGGGCGGACGGCTCTTCGAGGTGAATCCGGCGCTGGTACGGCTTCTGGGCTACGACAGCGGCGACGAGCTCTGCGCGCTCGATCCGGCCACGGCCCTGTTCGAGGACGCGGGCGCCCGGAACCGGCTCGAGGCCGAGCTCGACTCGCAGGGTCTGGTGCGCGGACAGGAGGTGGTCTGGCTCCGCCGCAACGGGGAGCCCGTGGTCGTGAGCCTGCACGTGCGCCGCCTCAGCGCACCGGACGGCACGCGCTACGACGAGGGCTTCGTCCGCGACGTGACGGACTCGCGCCGGCTCGAGGATCGGCTGCGACAGGCGCAGAAGATGGAGGCACTCGGACGGGTTGCGGGCGGCGTGGCGCATGATTTCAACAATCTGCTCACCGTCATCCTCGGCAACTTGTCGTTGCTCGAAGCGCGCGTGGCGGACAAGCGCACCGAGCACGAGCTCGTGGAGGCGCTGCAGGACGCCGCGGCGCGCGCGGCAGGGTTGACCGGGCAGCTTCTGGCTTTCTCGCGCCGACAGGTGTTGAAGACGCAGATCCTCGATCTGGGCGTCCTGACCCAGGGCATGGCGGCGATCCTGGCCCGGCTGGTCGGCGACAACGTCGAGCTTGCCGTGGAGACATCCGACGCTCCCTGTCGGGTCAAGGCCGATCCCGCGCAGCTCGAGCAGGTGATCCTCAACCTGGCGATCAACGCGCGCGACGCCATGCCAGACGGCGGCACGCTGTCACTGTCCACTTCGGGCTCGGCACCCAGCCCCGACCTCCGCAGTCGCCACCCCGAAGCCAAGGCGGACGCCTACGTAACCCTCGAGGTGAAGGACACAGGCCGCGGGATGGACGAGCGCACGCTGGAGCATCTGTACGAACCATTCTTCACGACCAAGAGCGCCGGTCGCGGCACCGGGCTCGGCCTCGCCACGGTGTACGGCATCGTCACGCAGACGGGCGGCTTCATCGACGTGGAGAGCCAGCCAGGCCAGGGCACCACGTTCCGCGTGTGCCTACCCCTCGCCGATGGAGCCGTCGAAGCCCCTTCGCCATGGAGCTCCCCGGCGCCGGCGCCTGCTTCGCGCACCACGGTGCTGCTCGTGGAGGACGAACCCTCGCTGCGCCTGCTGGTTGAGCGGGTGCTCCGCGAGGCCGGCTACCACGTGCTGGTGGCGGGTGACGGCCAGCAGGCCCTGGCGGTGGTGCGCGATGCCGCGTCCCCCATCGATCTGCTGCTCACGGACGTCGTGATGCCGCAAATGAGCGGACCTGCACTGGCCCGCGCGCTGCGCGAAACGCGAAGCGACCTGCCCGTCGTGTTCGTATCCGGCTACGCCGATCAGCACGCCGAGGCCGGGCTCGACGACGGGTCGCGCTTCCTGCCCAAGCCGTTCGCACCGGCAGACCTGCTCGAAGTCGTACGGAAGAGCCTGCCCGCGTCGCAGCCGGCCGACAAGGTCGGCTGACCCGCGACGGGCTCGGTGCGGAAGGCTGACCCCCAGCTCCGATCTCCACTTGCAGGGCTTCACATGCACGCAGGCTCGGCTGACTTCGCGGCCTGCCAGCGTGACGTAGCCGGTCTGCTTCGGCATGTCGGTCTTGGTCACGAAGGTCCTCGCCATGGTGAAGACCTTCTTCCCGTCCTTGAAGCCGAACGGATTGAATTGCATGTCGTTCGGCCCGATGTGCAGATCCGTCCGCCCAGGCGGGGGTGCACCGAACTTGCCGCACAGCGAGCCTTCGCACGTCAGGTAGCCGTCCGTTCGATAGCCGCGGACCTTGGACTGCCAGCCCAGCTTGTCGCCATAGAGCTTGCCCTTGGCCACGTTGCCGCACTTGTCCGGAGTAGCGCGCGTGTTCGTGCGGTTCACCACCGTCGTGCTCCAGAACAAGGTCTTCGTCTTCACCGTGAAGTAGTCCCGCATGCGGTACGACCGCATCTGCACGTCGCCACCGGGCTGGCCGCCCTGGTTCTCGAAGCGCAGCACGACCCGGCCGGGACCAATCCTGTAGACACCGTCGCCCTGCCCCATCGGCGTGTCGCGGAGCTCGAGGTTGGCGTTCAGCCTGTAGGTCACGTCCCACGCGTCACAGCTGCCCTGGTCGAGCGGAGCGGCACCCTCGCCGGCACGCGCCCACGGCACAAGCGCCAGACCGACGCCCGACGCCAGGACCGCGGCCAGCATGATGCGCGGGAGCTGTCGCGGATGAGCCATGCCCCGAAGGGTGCATCGACCGTGCCAGACGCTCTTCCGCGCGGGCAGATGGTCCTGCTCCGGGCGACGCGCGGCAGATTGCCACGGCGCTGCAGGCATTTCGCGAAGTGCCGCGCTGATGTCGGGCGTGAAGGCCTGCTAGCTCCGGCCCACCGCGCGCACGACCTGTTCGATTCCGGACGGATCGTCCAGCGTGGTGAGGTCGCCGGGATCGCGTCCTTCTGCGATGGCCTGGATCGAGCGGCGCAGCACCTTGCCCGAGCGGGTCTTGGGAAGCTGCCCGACGATCAACACCTGTTTCGGCCGTGCGATCGCGCCCAGCCGGCTGTCGACCGTGGACAGGATCTCCTTTTCGAGCGCAGCGCGCTTGTCGGGTGTGCCGGCCAGCGAAGCATCCCTGAGCACGGCGAAGCACAGCGGCATCTGTCCCTTGAGCGGATCGACGATGCCCACAACGGCGCATTCGGCGACCGCCGGGTGCGACGACACCGCCTCCTCGATCTCACGCGTACCGAGCCGATGCCCCGCCACGTTGATCACGTCGTCGGTGCGCCCCAGGATGAAGTAGTAGCCGTCCTTGTCGCACACCCCCCAGTCGAACGTCGTGTACACCTGCCGGCCGGGGACCGACGTGAAGTAGGTCTCGACGAATCGTTCATCCTGGCCCCACACCGTCGTCATGCAACCGGGCGGAAGTGGCGGCACGACGCACAGCACTCCCTTTTCGCCACGCGGCACTTCCTCCCCGCTGGCTTCGTGCAGCAACCGCACGTCGTAGCCGTAGGCGGGGAAGCCCGGGCTGCCCAGGCGCGGCGGCAGCTTCTCGATGCCGGGCATGCTGGTCAAGAGCGGCCAACCCGTCTCCGTCTGCCAGTAGTGATCGTAGACGGGCTTGCCCAGCGCGTCGGTGATCCAGCGGGCGGTCGGCTCGTCCAGCGGCTCGCCCGCCAGGAACAGGTGCCTGAGGGACGACAGGTCGTACTTCGACAGGTACGCCGGATCCTGCTTCTTGAGCACGCGCAGCGCCGTGGGAGCCGAGAACATCACCGTGACGCGTTCGTCCTCGACGATCTTCCACAGGATGCCGGCATCCGGACGGATCGGCGTACCCTCGTACACCACCGTCGTCATGCCCTGGAGCAGCGGCCCGTACACGATGTAGGAGTGTCCGACGACCCAGCCGATGTCCGACGTCGCAAAGTACGTCTCGCCCGGCCGCGCATCGTAGATGAGGTCCATGGACGCGGCCAGCGCCACGGCGTAGCCGCCGGTGTCCCGCTGCACGCCCTTCGGCATGCCCGTCGTGCCCGAGGTGTACAGGATGTACGACGGGTGGCTCGATTCCACATGGACGCAGGGCACGTCGGCGTCCATGTGGGCTTCGCGCAGCGCGGCGTAGTCCAGATCGCGACCGGCAACGGTCGACATCCCGGGATCGAGCCCGCGCCCCACGATCACGACTTTCTCCGGCGGATATGCTGCGGCCGCCAGCGCCTTGTCCACCAGGTGCTTGTAGGGCACGACCTTGCCCGCCCGCATCCCGGCGTCCGCTGTGACCATGACCCGCGGGCGCGCGTCGTCGATGCGCGTCGCCAGCGACGCCGAAGCGAACCCTCCGAAGACGACGGAGTGGATCGCGCCGAGGCGCACCGTCGCGAGCATCGCGAACACAGCCTCCGGGATCATCGGCATGTAGATGAGCACGCGGTCGCCCTTCTCGACTCCCTGGGCCGCCAGCACCGCCGCCATCCGCTGCACCTCGCGATGCAACTCGGCATAGCTGTACGAGCGGTGTTCGCCGGTCTCGGTCGAGATGTAGACGAGCGCCTTCTGCGCTGCGCGATCGCCGAGGTGCCGATCGACGGCGTTTTCACACAGGTTCAGCTCGCCGCCGACGAACCACTTCGCGAACGGGGGCTTCGAGTAGTCCAGCACCGCGTCGAACGGCCGATGCCACTCGATGCGCTCCGCCTGTTCCGACCAGAAGGCGTCCCGCTCCTCGATCGAGCGGCGGTGCAATTCCTCGTATCGGCTGCTCATGGGCCCTCCTCGACTGGTTCGTGATGCTCCAGTCCAGGTCCGTATGCGCCGCTCTGCTCCGCCGGGCTACAGCACGAACAGCCGGAGCATGATGAACACTGGCAAGCCCACGAAAACGAGCTTCCAGATGACGCTGTAGAAAAGGTCGTCGCCACGCTGCATCGCACCGCCAGCCTAGCGCATTTCCAGCATCTTGCGACAGGGCAACACCCCTACGCCCCGACGCGGGTACGCGACCCGCCGCCGACCAGCCGCTCGAGCAGAGCGATGCGGGCCCGGATCACCTCGCCTTGCTCGGTGTCGCCGAGCCGGCGCGGCTCGGCAAACTCCCGGATCACGCTGACCTCCGGCACGATGTCCACGCCCTCCTCGACCGCTGCCTCGACCGATTCGAAGTGGTGATGCTTGGCCAGGCGCGTTCCCTCCGCGTCGAGCACCAGGGTGAATCCGTGATCGCCGTAGGCCTCCGAGAAGGCACCGTCGATCGTGATCGCCTTCCCGCTCTTCTTCAGCGGCGACTCGCCGGCATCGATCTTCACCGGCACGTGCCCGTTGACGATGAGGCCCTGCTCCGGATCCACTCCGAACTCGCGCAGGATCCGCTCGCAGAAGGCCGCGTCGTGGATCAGGCGGAAATACGGGTTCTTGGTCTCCACGTGCGCGGCCGGGTCGGCCACCAGATCCCGCTCGAAGGTGGTGATGCGATCCTTGCCGAAGCACGGCGAGCGCGGACCGCACCACAGGTACCAGATCAGATCCAGGTCCCGCTCCGTCGGCTGTTCGATCGCCCGGTAGACGACCGCCTCGAGCGCCTCGAACAGCGCCCGGCCGCTGCGCGGCTTGCCGTCGACCTCGAACTCGAGCGGCCGTCCGTCGTCGTCGACCGGAACGCAGCCATGGAAGACGAGATTGCGATCGCGCACGAGCCACAGCGCCCCGAGCTCCACCATCCGGCGCACGTGCTCCCATAGCTTCTGGCTGGACAGGAACGACTGGCGGATCCGCGCCATGCACGCGGCTTCCTGTTCCGACAGCCGACTCGGGTCGCGCGGGTCGACGGTGGGGAAGCGCGTGTCCTCGAGCGGATAGCTCCGTCCGTCGATGCTCACGCTGCCGGCCGCAAGGTCCATCGCGGTGATCAGACGGCGATTGTCCAGACCGAAGGCGGGATTACGCTGGATCAACTGCGCCTCGAGCTTGTACTGCATCACCGCCGCGGCCTTCTGCATGCGCCGCATCGTGAGCTGGTCGCGCATGCCCTCGCCGCGCGGCGCCCAGCGTTCCGCCGGATCGTCGGCGTAGCACTCGCGGACGAGGCGCTCGAGCGGCTGCAGCGTGATGCCGTAGCCTTCTTCCAGCTGCGAGAAGCGCCGGTAGCGCGACGAGATCCTGAGCACGTGTGCGATCAGCGCCTCGTTCCCCAACGCCGCCCCGATCCAGCCCGCGTCGTGGTTTCCCCACGTAAAATGCACGTTCGGCTGGTGCAGCAGGTAGTCGACGACGCGATCGCCGCGCGGTCCCCGATCCCAGCAGTCACCCGCCACGACGAGCTCGTCCACGACGAGATCCCGCGCCAGCCGCGCTGCCAGCCGGATCAACAGCTCGGCGCGGCCGCCGGGCATCAGCGCGCCCACCACGGCGCCAAGGTAGTCGTCGCCCCGCTCGGGCGCGCTGTCGAACAGAAGCTCCTGCAATAGCAGGCCGTAGCTCTCCGGCAGCGCGCGCTGCACGCGATGCACGGTGGCCCGCTGCGCCACCGCTCTCAGCACCTCCAGCACGTCCGACAGCGCATCCACCAGCCAGCGGCGGCGCTCGGCGGTATCTTCGAGCGCAGGAGCCAGCCGCTCCACCGTTTCATGCGGGTAGAACACCAGCGCGATCACATGATCGATCCGGCTCTGGTCGTAGCGCGCGCGGAACAGTCCCTCGACCAGCGGGCGGAGCGCGCCCGACGCGTTGTTGACGACATGCCGGAGCTTCTTGTCCTCGCCGTGCACGTCCGAGACGACGTGCACCGTCGGCTTGGGCAACAGCAGCTGCCCCTCCAGGCGCGCGATCTCCGCGAAGGCGTCGTCCGCGAGTGGAAAAGCGCGACGCGCGAGCTCGAGCGCGGCGAGGTCCGTTCCGGATCGGGGGCCCATCGACCCATCCTAGCCGTTCCGCCCCACGGCGCGAGGCGGTTCAGGGCGGACGGTCGTTCGCCGCCGCGCCGGAGTTGGCGGTCAAGCAGGCACCCAGCACCGTGGAAAAGGCCGGGCCACGCGGGCATGCAAAGACCGGGCCGAACCGGACTCCCGTGCGAGCCCGGTCATCCGCCGGAACGGAACGGGTGGTGTTCCCGCGAGGGCATGATTATGAGAACACGCATTGTCCAACGGGAACAGACGAGCCTACCCTGTCCCCACGGAGGAGTCATGACGAGAGCCTGGTACCTATTTGCGCTGAGTGGCGCGTTCCTGATCGCGGGTTGCGGCAGCTCGATGCCCGTGCCCGCCACGCAGATGACCACGTCCAAGGCGGACATCCGCGCTGCCGAGGAAGTCGGCGCACCCAACAACCCGCAGGCAGCCCTGCACCTGAAGATGGCGCGCGACCAGATCACGGACGCCGAGGCGCTGATCAAGGACGGCGAGAACGAGAAGGCATCACTGGTGCTCGACCGCGCCGATGCGGACGCACAGCTCGCCATCGAGCTGACCCACGCCGCCAACCTGAAGGCGAAGGCGTCCGATGAGATGAAGAAGGTCCAGGAGCTGAAGAAGAAGGCGGCTGAAGGCGATTGAGCGCGAGGCAATAAGCAATGAAGACCATACGATATTCCAGACAGTTCGGACCTCTCGCCCTCGCCGGCGTGCTGGCGGGCCTTAGCGCCTGCGGCGCAGCAACGCCTAGCAAGGAGCTCGTCGCGGCCCGCAGCGCGTACGACGCCGCGTCGCAGGGCAAAGCCAACAAGCTCGTACCCGACAAGGTGCTGACCGCTAAGCAGGCACTCGACCGCGCCGAGGCGGCGTTCAAGAACGACCCCGGCTCGTTCAAGGAACGGAGCCTCGCCTACGTGGCCGAGCGCAAGGCCGAGATCGCCGATGCTCTCGCCGAGCAGGCCGAAGCGAAGGCCTCGATGGGCCAGGCCAACGAGAACTACAAGGCCGAGCAGGATAGGCTCCGCCTGGCCGAGAAGAAGAAGGCCGAGGCGACAGCCAAGGCGCTCGAAGAGAACCAGCGCCACCTCAAGGAAGTCCGCGACAAGCTCGCCCAGCAGGGCACCAAGCTGGATGCGGCCGGCAAGGCGCTGAAGAAGCAGGAAGCCGAGCTCGCCGCCCGCAAGAAGGAGCTCGAAGCCGAACAGGCGGCGCTCAAGACGGAGCACGCCGCTCGCGAGGAGGCCGAGAAGAAGTACAAGGCCGCGATGGCCAGCCTGCAGGAGATGGCCAAGGTCCAGCAAGACCAACGCGGCATGGTCATCACGCTGAGCGGCGCCGTGCTGTTCACGACCGGCAAGGCGGACCTGCTTCCGATCGCCCAGGACAAGCTCGAGAAGGTCGCCACGGTGCTCCAGGAGCAGGATCCGAGCAAGAAGATCGTGGTCTACGGCTACACCGACTCGATCGGCACCAAGGCAAACAACCAGAAGCTCAGCCAGGCGCGCGCGGAGACCGTGCGCAATTTCCTGGTGCAGAAGGGCGTCGACTCGTCCCGCATCTCGGCCGTCGGCAAGGGTGAAGACGACCCGGTCGCGACCAACAAGACGCCGGAAGGCCGCGCCAACAACCGCCGCGTCGAGATCGTCGTCCACTAGCGCCGCGATCCCGCAAGCCACAAGAGCCGGAAATCCGCCGCGACGCGGCCCCCCGCGTCGCGGCGCTGCGTGAACCGCCGTCGCGGGCGGCGGGTTCGCTAGAGGTCGTCCTCGGTGCCCCAGCCGTGTGCGGCGGTCAGGCGTTCCGAGGCGGCGCGAAGCTCCGCAGCGAGGCGCCCGCGGCGGGCTGACTTCCAGGCAGCGGCGAAATCCCGCGCGGAGCCGAGGCGCTGCTCGGGCCGCTTGGCGAGCGCGAGGGCGACTACAGCGTCGATGTCAGCGGGCACCGCACAAAGCTCGCCAGGACGGACGGGCTGCGAGTGCAGCGAGGCGTACAGCGTGGCGGCAGCAGACGGGCCACGGAAAGCCGGGCGCCCGGTGAGCGCGCGGTACACCACCGCGCCCAGCGAGAACACGTCCGCGCGCCGATCCACGGTCGCGGCCAGGGCCTGCTCCGGGGCCATGTACGCCGGCGTGCCGATGGCCGCGCCTTGCGTCAGCGTGCCCGAGCCGCTGGCCATCATCGAGACGCCGAAGTCGAGCACCTTCCAGGCGACGCTTGGCTCGATGGTGAGGAACAGGTTCTGCGGTTTGATGTCGCGATGTACGACGCCCGCCTCGTGAGCGGCATGCAGCGCGTCGCAGACCTGCTCGACCAGCGCGTCGATCTCGTCGAGGGGCAACGATTCACGCTGGCGCAGATCCGACGCGAGGTCCAGCCCGTGCAGGAGCTCGAGCACCAGGTAGGGCGCGCCGTCGCTGTCCGTGCCGGACGCGAACAGCCGGGGAATGTGCGGCGACTCGAGCACGGCGGTGATCTCTGCTTCGCGGAAGAAGCGCGCGACCTGGCCTTCCGACTCGGCCACGTGCGGGTGCAGCACCTTGAGGGCGACTTCCTGCCCGGAGTCGCGCGCCGTCGCCTGGTACACCTCGCCCATCGCGCCCCGACCGATGACGCTGCCGATCAGGAATCCGTCCACGTCGCGACCCGTCAGGCGGCCCGTGCGCGCGCCGCCGACCACGCGATCGAGATCCTCGTGGGCTTCGGCAAGCAGAGCATCGCGCTGTCGGATCCCGCGCCGCGCCCGCTCGAGCTCTGCCATCGCCAGCAGCGTGGAGCGGCGGCTGCGCGCGGACAGCCAGTACGTCGCGCCCAGGAGCGCGGTAACGGCAATCCCCGCGCTCAGGACGTGGCCCCGGTCCGTGAACGCGGCGACGGGGATCATGCCCGTCGGCGGCACGAGGCCGCTGGCCGCCAGCAACGTGAGCACGGCCTCGCCGCCGACCGCAGTTGCAGCCACCCAGCGCCGCCGCGGCGCCGAATTGCCGAGGCCGTAGTAGTAGACGACCACGGGCAGGATGATGACGGGGCCGCCGACGGCGCCGAAGTACAGGCACGAGCCCAGAACCAGGATCACCAGCGCGACGCCGATCGCGGTCGAGACCCCGTCTCCGTACGGGCGCGTGCGGCTCATCACGATGAGCACACCGATCACGGCGGCGACGGCCGCGTACAGCGCGACGAGCGCCCAGGTCAGCGCCGTCTTCCCCGGCATGAGCGCGATGGCGCCGCAGAACAGCACCAGCGCGACGAACAAGGCGCGCAGCGCTCCCAGGCGCGTGCGTATCTCCTCGCTCGCCAGGACGCCCGGATCGAGCATCGAGGGCGCCTCGTCGCCACGCGCAAATCCGCCCGGCAGCACCTCCGTCGGCGCGTCGCTCGCTCCAGCTCCTGACTCCCCGACCGTCACGGCTTCGCGGGTGACCGTGCCGCGGGAAGCGGATCCGCACAAGTGGCGCGGCGCCCGCGCTCGACGCGGAGATCGCGCGGGGGTAGCTTTCCCGGGTGAGGACGCGGCTCTTGTGGCTGCTGTTGCTGGTTCCGGGATGCAGGGCTGCGGGAGCGCCGACCTACGCCGGGGCGGCGTTGTTCGCGGGCACGGCGGTCGGCGCGACGGCCGTGAATCGAGCGATCACGGGCGACTGTTGGGCGACGTGCTCGAAGGGTTGGCACTGCGACCACGAATCGGGACTGTGCGAAAGGGAACAGAGCCCGCCGGGCGTCAAACCCATCCAGCGCCCGCCGCGCGACGCGGGAGTGGCAGTCGATTCCGGCGAGCCCCCAACGGCCGCCGACACGGACGCCGCGCCGATCGATGCGGAACCCGACGTTGCCGACGCGGATTGACCACGACCTCGTCCGCCGGGGCCGCGCGCGCCCTGCGACCCACAACACCGCCAGGATAAGCCTGGTACCCGAGCCACCGATGCCGCCCAAGCCGTTCTGTTTCCCGCTCCCGATGTTCCTGGCCCCGCTCGCCACCCTGGCCGAGCCCGGCTACGCGCCAAGTCCGGTCCAGACGTTGATTCCCATTGTCGGAATGGCGGTCGCCATCGCCGCGCTGATCGGCGCCGGTGCCGCGGGCTGGTGGATCTGCGGCCGGGTGCTGCCGAGCGCCCCGAAGGCCCGGATCGTGGCCCGCGTCGCCGTCGTGCTGACGACGCTCGCCGTGGCGATATTCGTGTTGCCGTTCGTCCTCGTTTTCCTGCTTTTCGCGGCGGCGGGTCGGACAATGTAGGACGCCTCGTCGCAAGACAAGACAAGCCTGGCGTCCTGACGAGCGACGCCCAGAGTGCGGCAGAGCGTCCCTAACGGGATTCGAACGCCAGACCGGACGCACGATCGAGGGGGTATCGGGGGCCATCGGCGACCGAACCGACCCGCGAGAAGACGCCAATACCGGGCGTATCCCGCCGAATCCTGGCGCGGCTGGACGATTGGGGGTGATCCTGGCGCCCGCCGCGGTTAGGCCTGCCCCGAGCTCACGCCCCGCAGCGCCGGCACGCCCCGCCGAGGCGCAGGCAAGTGCCGACCGCCTTGCGCTCGGCGGTGTGGTCGAGACAGCACTGGCGCGTGCATTGTTGCTCGCTGCCGAGGCGGGCCGCTGGGAGGTCGTGGTCCAGATCGCACGTGAGTTGGAGCGGCGGAGCGCCGCGCGCAACGGGCGCACGGGTGTCGACGCAGATCGCGCGGAAATCGGCAGCGTGCCGGGACGGCCAGGCGCGCCCGGGCGATTCTAGTTGCTGGTGGGGTTCGAACAGCCCGGAAGGGAGACGCCGCGCTCCAAGCCGGGCCACGAAGTGGGCCAGCGAAGCGCGAACCAGCATCAAAAAAGGGGGGGCCCCAAACGGGATTGCCACGTAATATTGCGGAACGGGAGGGCCGGCCGACCATAGCGCTGGTGCTTTGCAACGCCCGGGACCTGGACACCGCTTGACAGAGGTCAAGAACCGGCACGGTCGGGACCAGAACGTCGCCTTTTCGCAGCTCATCGGGTGCCGGTTGGCTGCCGAGCACACCCTCGTGGTAGGGCGGGCCGATCATGACTTGGAACTACCTGAACAGGAACGTCGCCGAACCTTTCGAGATGGCACCGCAGCTCCGCCGGGTGCTCGGTGGATACGAACTCTCCCTCCACATCAAGCTACACGCGCTTGGCTGGCCGGGGTGGCAGCACGCGCCGCGGGTTGGATTCACGATCTTCCCGACGATGTCCGAAGTGAAGATCGCCGCCGGTGCGTCTCGCCGCCCCGGATCGCTGGGCTACTTCCACGCCACACCGAATACTGCGTTCGATGTCATGTTGGATCCGAAGGACCAGCAGATCACGTACGTGGGTCAGCTTTCCGAGGCTGCGATGTACGAGCTAGAAGAACTGCGGCGCGGCGAGGTGTTCCACATCAACGCCGACATGTTCGCAGACGGCTACATCGGCCGGAACTACGTGGAGGACGGCACCTATGTTGGACCCGGCTACACCCAGAGCGGCGAAGCTACGTACGTCGGGGCCAGCTACGTCGGGATGTCCATGACCAGCTTTTCGCACAAGATCGATCACGAGAATTGGCTACAGCAACTGCACGCGGTCGGCTACAGCGACAACGTGCTGTTCGAAGTGCCGATGCCAAAGGGATCGTCCGACAAGAAGATGGCCGAAGCGGTAGCAAGGCTCAAAGAGGCACTTGCCGACCAACAGCAGGGCAAGGACGAAGAAGCGATCCGGAAATGCCGGATCGCACTCAACGCGGTGGAGCTGAGCGGCTACGGCGGCCGCAGGGACGACACCGTGGTCAACTTCATCAAGCATCGGGCCAACTCGTTGAGCATGGCAGAACGCTTCGCGGCTGTCCGGACCGCATTGGAGCTGTACTTCAACCAGGCACACCACGCAGCCGGTGCTCATCCCCTCGACTATGGCCGGGTAGACTCGACGTTCGCCCTGGCAAGCGTCGCCTCTCTGCTCATGCTCGCGCCACGCCGCGGCAAGCCCGACCCAGAAGAAGACAAGTAACCGGACGGCCCCGCCGACTGACAGGGGGAATCATCGAATGCACGACAAGCTACGCGAGTTCTTCAACGAACGCTTTGACGAGCTCGCTTCCGCCTTGCGCAAGGCGAACATAGCAAGCTCCAGCACCAAGGGCGGAGCACGGGAGGAATCCCTCCGCCAGGCACTGAGCGAAACCCTCCCCCCTCTCATGCGCCACTACTCGGGTGACATCATCGATGCCGGCGAACGTTCGACGGGGCAACTCGACGGCATCTTCGTTCACCAGGCGTTTCCGGCTCTCCTGCTCTCCAAGGACCACGCGATCGTTCCCGCCGAGGGCGTGGTTGCAGTTGTGGAATCGAAGTCGGACCTGTCGAAACAGTGGAAGGAGGTGCTTCGGACCTGGGACAAGATTCGAGTGATTCGCAGAGCCCCGACGATGGTGAATTTCGGCTCGCAACCAATGCCTTCCGATTGGGCCATCCCCTTCATTGTGGTGGGCCTCACGGGCTGGAAATCGGAGCAAAGGATGACGCAAGCCGTCAGAGAACTGCAGCAGACCTTCGGGCAAGACTGCCCGCCGGTCTTCCTGTTGAACATCAAGCATCGGATCTATTCCGTCGGGGACCACACGGGCGCGCAAGGGGCCAAGCTGCCGAAGAAGAAACGAGGCCACATGCTCGCCAACGTTTGGATGTACCTGTCCGAGTCGCTTCGCAGCGTGGCACACCGGCCAATACCTTGGACTGAGTACCTGGTTCGCAAATAGAACTGCCGACGCACGGTGAGTCGCTGGCTACCCGGGAACTCGACCCCGCCGGACGGTTGCCTACTCTCGTGCACCATTCCCTATTCGACCATGTCCCGCACATCCTCTGACGGCGGCACGTACGGTCGGGGCTTGTCCGAAGCCGGCGGTAGATCCCCACCCTCGGCCAATCCATGCTTCACAGCCTCGAGGTCGTACTTGTAACGTGCGCACACGCTCCACCAATCTCGGAAGATGAACGCCGTTACCACTCGTCCCCGAACACATTCGACGGCGTTCCCTGCACGCTGAAAGCAGCCAATGTGCTGGGCTACCACGGGGATTTCTTGGGGCAGGTCGAAATACCGATAGTACTCGTGTATTCGCGTCTTTCTGACCTTCTTGAGCACCTCCCGCCCCCGGTCGACGGGCGCTGTCCGCATCCAGCGCCTCAGCTCCCGATGCATTAGGTTGAAGTAGTCCACGTCCACGATCCCAACGTCGACATCTGAATCGGGCCCCGGAGCCATCCAGAGCTTGTGGCCTTTCGGCGCGATGCTGAAGCCGATCTTTCCGCTCCCGCGCACACACACGTTCATCGGCGGGATGTACAACTCGTCTGCGACGAACGACAAGAACCGGTGGAAGTCATCATACGTATCGAACAAGTGCGGCGTTCCCGGCAGCAACCACTGTGTTACCAGCGAGTCGCAGTCGGACAGCCCCTGCTCGACGTGCTTCGGCGACAGGAGCACGTGCCCCTCAGCATCGAAACGCACGCTACGCCTCGGCCAGACGGACGACAACTGCCGGCGCGTGAAGCTGACCAGCCGCATCGAAGAGGTCCGGATTGAACTCCAAGCGAACATGGTGTGTGCACCTCGGGCAGCGATAGAGGCTAGCTTCCGCAACCTGCTCGTACGTTTGGCGTGGCACTTCCTGCTGACAGTTCGGACAAGGGGTGATGTCGCGGAAGCCGCAGTTCGTGCACACCGTTGGGAGCGGATCCCCAGGCCGATTTCCACAGTTCACGCATTCGTCGGCGTCAGTGTCATGCACCAGCTCCACTTTCGCCTGATCCGGGTCGACCGCGGCTCGAACCTGCTGGAAGTCGCCTCGCAACCGGAAGAAAAGGTGCCCATCCCGATCTCGATGGGCCCCCAGCGGTGCACCCTGAACGAGGCCGCTTTGCCAGAGCCCGTAACGCACCTTGCCGAGCCGACGTAGGTCGCCCGCCATGTCGTCCGTGCTCTCCACGTAGACTTTGATCTGTGCCATGAACGGCCTGCAATCGTACCAGGACATCAAGCGATCAGTCCATCGATGCGTGCCGCTTCGCTCCAAAAGCCGCGCCACCACGAAGGCGGCCCGAAACGCGGCAAGCACGCGAGCGTCGGACTGGGCGAGATGACCCGATCACTCGATCTGAAGGTCGCGACGAACTTCGCGAGTATTGCTTCGGGAGCGCTAGTAGCCCGACGGCCGCGAGGGCGAGTCGAGCGAACGAGCGAGCGATGCCCTCCAGTCACGGGCACCCGGTGGGCGCCAGTCTATGGCAACTCCTCTAGGAAGTACGACTCGTCCATCGCGTTGTCCGGCTCGAACGGACGCACGTCCATCCAGAGCCTGCCCGTCTCGCTCGTGACTGCGATGCGCAGCTTCTCGAGATCACCGTTGACCTGCTCGCACTGCTCCGCGTCGAGATAGAAGCGATGCTCGTCCAACCAGTTCCGTTCTCGATGCCAGTCCGAGTCGGCTTCGTCGGCGAGCTCATGAAGGCGCGCTACGTGCGCAGTCACGTCCGAGCGACGCAGTTGCAGTCGCAGTTCGGGAAGTGCGTTGACATGCCCATCCTCGGAGACAACAAGCGCCACGGTATTCGGGTGCGCGGCCACGTAGCGTTTCGCCGAATTGAAACGTGCGCCACGCGCCGGATCGCCGTCCGGCACCGCCGTCCCATCGAGAATCACGCCTATCGCGTGGCAACGTCCGGCGGGATCGACGAGCACCGCGCCATCGATACTCGTGACTCGCCGGATCATGGTGTCCGAGAGGTCGACAGGATCCACCGGCGTGGATTGTGCAGCGAGGCGTTCGGCTTCGCTCCTGGCACGCTCCGAAACGACAAGCAGCGTGCCGTGCTTCTGCTCAAGCGCGCCGCGCACCAGCGCCCAGATGCGGTCGACGTTCAACTCGGGATTCTCAGGAAAGACTCGCCTGAGGAGGGTTCGAACTGCTTCTTCCGTGATGGGAACGGCCGGCACACGTGGCGCACCTATGACGTGCGCATCAGTAGCGTGCCATCGTGCCGCAGCTCCCACGTGAAGTGGCCGACGAACTCGACAACAAATGCATCCTCCTCAGACGGGTCATATGCATCACACAGGGTGCCCAGGCCATAGATGGTTGATCCGTCGCAAAGCAGGGCCACAGGGCTGGACCCCATCTGGAGGACTTTCCGGGCCCATCCCGCCTTTCGAATGGGGACGGGCCGCGCGAAACCGAGGTGCACGTGGACCGCGGGATGGTTCTTCCTCGCTACTACCATCCTGCCCCGTCCCTCGGTGCCTTCGTATCGCAGAGCGGAGATGTCGTTGCAGCCATCGAACAGCCCACCCGCCGTCATCAGCCCGGTCGCCAGGCCAGGCGTGTACATGAAGCTGCGGGCGGCCTCACGCAGGACATCGGCTGCCTCGCGCGAAAAGCTTTCGCTGGCAAAGCGACCAGGCTCGGGGAGTTTGAGCTCACGCACTGCATGCTCCAGCACCGCCTGAACGATCGCGTCGAGGTAGCTCGTCTGGATGCGGAATGATGCTCGCGAAGTTCGACGGAGAGCCGGGAGCCGTCGCACGCCGCGCGCCGGGAGTTGGAGAACAGGAACGACCGAGTACGTGCCGACGACAACTGCCCCGCCGACAAAGGACCGTACGTCCTGTTCACGATCGTACGACGACAGGCGCTCGCGGACCGCCTTGTGGATCGCTCGAGCGCTCACCCACTTCGGCTGATCTCGATTCGACGCCTCGTCGCCGTAGATCGTGTTCCGTTTCGGGTCCTCGGACTGTAGAGCGCCAATTCGCCCCAAGATATCGTCGAACAGCTTGAGCGGTAGGGGCCCCCTTTCCGGCTCCACGCATACCGGAAAAGACTTGCCCTCGGGCTCTTGGACGCCCACGAGAAACGCTCGTGCGTCGAGATCCAGCCCCGCCTCGGCCAAGACCTTCTTGGCGAACACTTCAAGACTGATGCGAAATGCGTCCTGGTAGCCCCAGATGAAGTGGGTGATTTCGTGTGGCATGTCGATTGTCGATGGATGTCGCGACATCATATCACTGCCCGCGCCTACGGCGAAACCGGCGCAACCGCGCGCGGATGCCCCGGGCGCCCGGAGACCGCTGCCTGGCATTGCGCGAAGCCGCTTGAGCCTGTTCGAAGCCGCCGAGTGATGCGCAGGAAAGGCCGCACGCGTCGCGCGGATGGTACGCGACGCCCTCGTCTCGCACGCGCAACTGCGCGGGCGACACTTCGAGGTCGCGGCGATAGGCAGCTACCGCAACAACACGAACGTGCGATCAGCCAGCAACGTCGACCTCGCGGCGGTTCTGGAATCGGCGCAGCACACCGAGGTGCCAACTGGAGGCCTGCCGAATTGCCGAAGGCGAGGCATCATCGGGGGGTGGCGTCCGGAATTCAAGCTGTTGCGCAGCGACCTGTGGCGACATTCCGCGCCGCGCGCCAGGTGGGCAGGGGTGACTCGCAGGTAGATCCCGGCGCGCGGTCCTGGCGCGGTGCGCGTGGTGCGAGAGCTGCAACGTGGACGCGAGCCAGAAGCGCTGCGGCGCTGCTCGCGGTCGCCACGCTCGCCGCGCCAGGTGTGCTTGTCGGTGCGGAGTGGCAGGCGCTGCCGGCACGGGCCACGCCCGGAGTGCAGTCCACGACGACTGCAGCGAAGGAGGACGACCATGGACAGGTACATCGGCATGGACGTGCACGCGGCAAGCTGCACGATCGCGGTAGTCGGGCCGAGCGGGCGGAAGCTCGGCTCGCAGGTGGTCGAGACGAACGGCCAGGCGCTGGTGGAAGCGATCCGGGCGATCCCGCAACCGCGGCATCTGTGCATGGAGGAGGGCACACAGAGTGCGTGGCTGTACGAGGTGCTATCGCCGCACGTGCAGGAGCTGGTGGTGGCGGGCATCGCCGAAAGCCGCGGCCCGAAGAGCGATGCGCGCGATGCGTTCGGTCTGGCCGAGGCGCTGCGGATCGGGGCGATCGCGACACCGGTGTTCAAGGCGCCAGGTCGCTTTGCGCTCTTGCGGGAGCTGGGCCGGACGTACTCGATGCTGGTGCGCGACGTGGTGCGGACGCAGAACCGGCTGAAGAATCTGTACCGGTCGCGTGGCGTGGCGGTACCGGGCAAGACCGTCTACGGCGAGGCGCGGCGCGAGGAGTTCCTGACGAAGCTGCCCGTGCCCGCGCGCACGGCCGCGATCCTGCTCTACGCCGAGCTCGATGCGCTGCGGGAGCTGAAGCGCGAGGCGCACAAGCAGCTCGTGGCGGAGTCGCACCGCCACCCCATCAGCCATGTGCTCGAGACGTGTCCGGGCCTGGGCGAGATCCGCGTCGCGCAGCTGATCCCGGTGGTCGTCAGCCCGGAGCGCTTCCGCACGTCGCGACAGTTCTGGAGCTACTGTGGGCTGGGGATCGTGATGCGCTCCTCGAGCGACTGGGTGCGGGACGGCGATGGCTGGGTACGCTCGCAGGTGGCGAAGACCCGCGGCCTCAATCGACGCCACAACTCGACACTCAAGATGATCTTCAAGGGCGCCGCGACGACGATCGTGACGAGGCATCAGGACGAGCCGCTGCGCCAGGACTACCAGCGCCTGCTCGACCAAGGCACGAAACCGAACCTCGCCAAGCTGACGCTCGCCCGCAAGATCGCGGCGACGGCTCTGGCCATGTGGAAGCGCCAGGAGGTGTACGACCCGGATCGCTATCGCAAGCAGTAGCTCAGGCTCGCACGAGTGGACGAGATGTCGGTACGGCAAGCATCGAACGTGACGCCGCCGCCTGGTTCCCGTCGCGAGCAGGATTCGAGGGCGAGCATCCATGGTTTGCCTGGTCTGCGGCGACAGCCGCAAAGGCCCCTCGGCTGAGTACCGAACGAAGCAATGGCTCGATGAAGCCCAGATAGAAGGTTGGTTCCCGCTCCTCGCGGAAGAACAGCACTACTGCTTCGATGCAGACGGGACGACCGAGTCGATCAGCACGGCGCCGATCGACGCTACGGACCGACGACCCATGGCCTGCGCCGCCGAGCTGCACGGCGCGGTCCGATCCGACGATCACGCGATCGAAGACCATTCTCCGAGCTGGCAGCCGGACGCCCGACGTGAACACCACGTTGTCGGCGACAACGGAGAAGCGCGTGTTGACGTCTCCCCCCATAGAAGGCGAACCAACCTGCATCCGCCGGAGCAAACGTGGTGGCGGCCAGCGGTGGAGCCGCGCCGGCGGTTGACAGGCCGGACAAGCCGAGGCAAGCTGGGTTCAGTTCATAAATACTGGAAATGGTTGACATAATTTCGCTTATGCGACGTCGGCCGCGAGCCTTGGTCGGGCTATGCTGCCGCGAGCGCAGCGAGCGCGAGCTCCCCCGTCGAGTAGAATCACGGGATCCAGCGAGTCTCAAGGAGTCGTCGACCAGGTGCCGCCGTTGCTCTCGCAATTCTGCTTCTGCGAGTCTGCCATGGCGCCTGCGTCCCCCGTGCTCCCGGCATCGCTCATGCTGTCCGCACCGTACATGCATGATTCCAGGCTGTAGCCGTTGGCGCTCTTCTGCGTGCAGCAGCCCACCAGGTTGTCGGTCGGGCAAGCGCTGCCGATTGTTTGCCCCTGCTGGATGCACTGGTCCTTGTAGGTTTTCTGATCGGACGCGGGCAAGGACTTGAATCCGGCGCACGCGACCGTGACACCGTTGACAACGCCAGAGCAGAAGACCCCGGAGGAACCGCCGCCAGAGCTGGATCCGGAGCTCGAGCTGCATCCGGAGCAAGCGAGAGCGAACGCGAACGCGGCTACCATGGTGAGCTTCATCTTCATGGGGTTTCCTTTCTCTATCGGCCCAGCTTCGGCCCAGTATCGCCCGGAACGGAACTCGCAGCGCGGTTGCCCGATCTACGGACTCGCCCGGCGCTAATGATACACAGGCCTGCTAGCGGCACGCCTTCGGCGTAGCCGCGCCGAAGACCTTCCGGACGCGGGCGAGGACCTCCTCGTGCGAGAACTTCCCGCTGAAGCAGATGATGAAGGCTTTCTCCGACGGGAAGTCCTCGGGCCGGTGAACGCGACGAACGGCGGCGCAGCACGCCATATACTTGGCGTCGATGTTCTGTGAACGAGAGCTCGTGGCGCTCTTCTTCACGCCGGCTTCGGTCGAACCATCGCTGCGCGGGCCTCCTTCCGGCTGCGCCGGCCTCCCCACGGCCGCGTCACGTTCTCGCGCGTGCGACGGCGCGGCGTCGACGACTCCCGATGCCGCGGTCGACGGCGAACTGGAAGGCGCCCGCGTTCCCGACGACTTACAGGCCTGTGGCGCCGCGGCCGACAGCATCGCGACGCCGAATGCGAAGAGCCGCGGCACCCTCAATTGAATCGCACCTGCAGCCAACCCATTGCGTCGATGTGTTGCGGATCCGAGGTGTCGGGATCCGTCACGACGCAGGGTGACGCCTGCCCGGCAGGACGATGACCCGAATAGGGAAAGGCCGTGAGGTTCATCCAGCCAGGAACATCGAACAGCGGAATCGAGGTGGATACCGACGGTACGATTATCTGCGCGCTGCCGAAGTAGTCGCCCCACCACGCCGAGTTGGGGGGGAATCCGCTGATTCCCAGCGATTGCGTGTCCGCGCAGACAAAGTTGTCGACCCGCGGCGCCAGATAGTTGTTCGCAGCACCGGGGACCAACGAGACGAAGTCGAACAATCCAGCATTCGTGATTGTCGTACCGTAGGGTGCCACGTAGCGATCGTTGGCGTTGACGGCGCGGTGATTCGACATATAGACGGCCTGCCAACCGAGCCCCGAGGAACCCGCCGCAAGCGGGTCGAGAATGGACCGATCGGTATACTGGATCATCGGCCAGAATTGCTGGTGGATGTCGTTCGTCGCGACGGCCTGGAGCACTGCCGTGGAGCCAAGCGACCGGCACGCGCCTGTCTGATCGAGCTCGACAACCTGGACATGTTGGTGGCCGGAATCGCTGTACACGTAGGCAAAGCGAAGCACACCGGCGTCACCATCGTCGTAGCCGATATCGAACCAGTACGGGAAAGCTTGCGACATCTCGATGGCTTGCGCACCGGTCCCGATGAATGGCCCGTAGTCCTGCAGCCCGGGCGCCATCGGTGCCGGAAAGGTTCCTCCTCCGAGCTCGCAGGTGTTCGAGAGCGAGAAGTACGTCCACTCGTCCGCCTGCGCGCAGACGTTCGCCTCGACGCCATTGTTCAGCACTTCTGGGTCGTTCGGGCCGGGACACCGCCATCCGGCGGGACAGTCCGAGTCCACCGTACAAGGCTTCCGACGGCACAGGCCACCATCACAGGCTTGAGACGGTTGGCAATCGGAATCCGCAGAACAAGTGCACATGCCTCCGCGCACACAATCGAGCAAGGGACACTCCACGTCGGTCGTGCATTGCTCGAAGCTCGTGGGCCCGATACAGTGGCCGTCCGCACCGCACGTGGGCGCGGTCAGCGGGCAGTCCGAATCCGAGGTGCATGCGGGTCCGGTGCAGTAGCCGTCCGTGCCACATGTGGGCGCGGTGACCGGGCAGTTCGCGTCGGTGCTGCAGGTGCACACGCCAAAAGTGTCGCACGATTGCGTCGCACATTGATCCGTGCTCGGGTCCCCGCTGCACGCAACACCACTGTCGATAGAAGCTTGAGTGAATTCTGCGAGCAGGATTTCCGGCGTGTCCGTGTCGGTTGGTTCCTTGACCGTGGAGAGGAAAACAGCCTGGCCGCCTTCCGGAGCGTCGATGCAATCGTCGCTGACCAGCTGCGAGCACGGTATTGCCGAGCGAAGCACGGGGCGTCGGTTGCCGATCGCTGCGTCCGGAATGCAGTCAGGTGCCGACGACTCGGAACAGCGCTTCACCTCGACAAATGTGTCCCAGCCGTCCAACGGATCCAGGTTGTGGAAGACCCGCACGGTATTCTTGCCCCGGTCTTCGACGGCCACCCATAGGCGTTCGTGCCAATCGACCGTGGCGGCGATCTTGTCGATTCGCGGCCCAGTGTAGCCCCCAAAATCCGTCGTGGAGATCACGCGATGGCAGCTCGCGACACCGTCCGTGTC
>CAWDXG010000003.1:0-335722 GCA_963806225.1 uncultured delta proteobacterium
TTTGCGGAATTTGTCAACGGGGATGAGACAGCGGTCATGACAATTCTATGAGGGAAGCGTTGCTGTTGCGGCAGCCGGCGGGTCGCGTCGCGGCGCGCTCGCCGCGGCGTGAGGCGCCATCTGCGATCTGCTCGCGGGCGAGGCGTCGTCGATGGGGGGAGCGTTGGCGTTCACCGAAACCGTCGACGCTTCCAGCGGGTTGATGTGCACCTCTGGGGGCGGCAGCGCAGCCTTGGGTGGGCCGTTCGGAAAGCGGCCGGGGTACAGCGCGTACTGGGCGTCGAGGGTGTCCTGGCGCACGCGGTGCACGGCGGCAACGCGCCCGGAGAACACCTCCGCCGGCGTGAAGAGAGCGAGCCCGGAGTGCTGATGGTCGTCGTTGTGCCAAGCGAAGAACGGTTCGAGCCAGCCGCGCGCGTGCAGCACACCCGAGAAACGACCGGGGTAGTCCGGCTGGTACTTGAGGGTCTTGAACTGCGCCTCGCTGAAGGCGTTGTCATCGGAGACGTGAGGGCGGCTGAAGCTCTGGCTGGCGCCGAGGGTTCCGAGCAACTGTGCAAGCGTGTCGCTCTTCATGGCGGAGCCGCGATCGGAATGCACGGTGAGGCCCGGCTCGATCCCGTGACGCGCGACGGCCTCGGCGAAGAGCTGGGCAGCGAGATGCTTGCACTCCTTCGCGGCCACCATCCAGCCGACGACGTAGCGACTGAACAGGTCGATGATCACGTAGGCGTGCAGGAAGACGCCGCGCTCCAACGTGGCGAGCTTGGTGATGTCCCACGTCCACACCTGGTTCGGCGCCGTCGCGGTGAGCGAGGGCTTCACGTACCGACGCGGAAGCCGCTGGTTTCTCCGCTCGTTCGACTCCCCGAGCTCGGCGAGCACGCGGTAGATGGTGCGGATGGACGCGAGGTACACGCCCCGGCTGAGCAGCTTTGCGAACACCTCCATCGGCGGCTGGTCCACGAACTCCGGCGTGTGCATCACGTCGACGATGGCCTGCCGCTCGTCGTCGCTCAGCCTGCGAGGGCTGGGCGCACGCTCACGCACGGTCGGTGGCGCGGAGGGTGCCGTCGCCCGGTACAGGGTGGCCCGACTCACGCCAAGCGCGGCGCACGCGGCGACCACCGGAACGACTGGGTCAGCGAGGTCTTCGACGAGGTCCATCAACTGTCTCCGTCGCTCTCGGGGAGTGCAATCCCCAGCACCTCGTGCGCTTTTTTTTGGAGGTCGATGAGCACGTTGGCGATGTGGAGCTTTCGCTCGAGCTCCGCATTGCGCTTCGTGAGCTCCACGTTGCGCTTCTCGGCCTCGGTGAGCCGCGGCTTGCGGCCGGGCTTCTTCGCCGCCAGGCCGGCTGCACCGTGCGCGCCGAGCTGCGTGCGCCACGACGACAGGAGCGAGCTGTAGATGCCCTCCCGCCGAAGCAGCGCCTCCAGGTCGCCGCGCTTGCCGCTCGTCAGACAGGCGTCGGCCTCCTTCACGATGCGGAGCTTGTCGGCAGCGCTAAAGACCCGGCGAGTCCGTTTCGGCACGGTCTCCAGTGTAGCCCTGCTCACGCGTGTCTGTCGGCGCTCGCTCTCGGGCGAGGTGCTACGGTCGGAAATTCGGGATGGTTTCGGCACGATCTGCGATCCATTCTCCGCCCATCGGTACTTAGGATTCGAGGGGGAGCTGTCTCACGCGACGTTGGCACAGGGGGCGGCCGCGTGCAACAATGCCATCAGCTCGTGCACGCATCCGAACGCTTGCGAAGCGTGTTGACTGCCGCGAAGGGCGCTGGGCCGGCGCGCCCCTCTCGCGCCGGCCCAGCGAAGGGCTACTCGTCGTCGTCGAGCTCGTCGTCATCGTCGTCGAGCTCGTCTTCGTCGTCCGCGTCTTCGGCGGTGTCATCCCGGTTCGGCGCGTAGTCGCCGCAGGCGTCGAACTCGTCGGCGAGCTCCATCACGTCGTCGTGATCGAGCACGTAGCTGGTTCCGACGCGCCGAAATGTGCCGCCAGCACGAACAGCACGGCGCAGCTCTTGCTCGTCCACGTCGAGAAGCCGAGCAGCTTCCGCCACGCTCGCGACGCCGCGATTGCCGTCGTCCTCGAAGAATTCGTCGATCTGATTCATTGACGCTACCTCCAGTTCAGGAAGTAGATACGCCCGTATGCGACCACAAGACGCCAGCGTGCGCACACAACGCGCCGTCTATCGTTTAGGTGCAGCGGCTTCCGCATCGCCTGATGCGTCCGGCGTGTCCGTCAGCTTGTCGAACACCTTCAGGCGCGTGTAGGTCGATGCGTCGATCCCGAGCTCAGTAGCGCGACGACGTAGGTCCTCACGCTCGGCTTCTGTGAGCCAAACCGTGAAGCGCTCCGTTCGTGTTCGGGTCGGTAGCCTCATAGACACGAGCGTAGCGCCAGAGCCCCCGAATGGAAAGGGCGGCCCTGTGCGCCCTGCGTGCGCATGCAAGGCGCTACCCGGGGATTGGCGGCAGTGCTCGGATCCACCTATGGCAGAAGTCGACGAGGCCGATTGGGCGACCGTTGCGGAGGCCGCGGCAACGACGGGCGCGGCGCCGCGAACCGTCTACGCATGGGCCGAGCGAGGCCAGGTACCCCATCGTGCCGACGACGGACGAATGCTTGTGCAGCTCTCTGCAGTGCAAGCGCGTGCTGCGCGTCGTGCACTGCAATCCCAGCCGATTGCACGCGCACAGCGCGGCGATGCGGAGCACGCATCTGCGGCGGAGAGCGAAGATGTGAAGGCCGCGCGCGACCGCATCGAGCTGGCGAAGCTTGCTGCCGAGCAAGCTCGTGCCGAGCGCGACCGGCTCGGCGCGCAGCAGGAGCTCGCGGAGGCGACATCCGCCGTGCAGCGCGCAGCGGCCGAAGGCGAGCTCGGCTTCCGCCGCGCCACGTTGGAGGCCGACGACATGGCGCTGCGACTGGAACGCCAGCGAGCCACCGAAGCGGCACGTGCCAGGGATCAGGCGGCGCGCGCCACGATCGAGCGCGAGCGGGCCCGGCGCAAACAGGCCGACGAGAACCGCCGGCAGCGCTGGAGCGCGGAGTGGGTCGCTTGGGCGGTCGAGGGCGCGAACACACATCTCGGCGGCCCGGCCGCGGTGATCGCCGCCCAAACAGTGAAGCAGGCGCTCACCGAGCTGACGCCGGAGACGCCGCACACGGCAGTCGCGGCCTTGTTGGACGCAAAGCTGACGCTGGCGCTCACGCAACACATAGAAGCCAAGCGTTCGGCACAGCTCGCTCAGGCCCGCGCTCGCCTCGTAGAGCAAGCACTCCGCCAGCCGATCGTGCGCGAACGTAGTGCAGAGGGTCGAACCGCGGCTCGGGAAGCGGCCGAAGCCGAGGCCGCTAGGGTCAATGTCGCGACCGAAGCCGCTGCGGATCGCGTGTCGTTTGCCGCCCGCGCCGTCGCCCGCGAGCACAAGAACCGAGAAGACCGCGCGGCGGACCAAGAGTGGCGGGCTCGACACTGGCGCGAGCTGTATGGGGAATTGCCGGAAATGTCGCAGCGCCTCTTGCCGTGCGATGCGACGGCGGCGGACCGCGAGTCTCTTCTCGGCCAGCTGCGAAGTCTCTACCAGAAGATCGGCCCCTGTCTGTGGTTCGACTTCAACCCTGCGGCCCGCGCGGCAGCTGCTCCCATCGTCGCTCGCGTCAAGGAGCGGCGCGAGTGGTCGATTCGACGCCGCGACATCGACCACCGCGTCCGGATGGCACTCCCTTGGCGAAGTAGCGAGGAAGAGCGCACCCGCGTCGCGCGTGAGCTCGAACAGCTGCTCGATCGGTGCATAGCGGAGGGGGCGACGCCGCACCAATATGACAACCGAGCGAAGCGTTTTCTGGTGCGCGCAGGTTCAGGCTGACCTTCCGCAAACGCTATTCGCTGGACGCCATCCGATGGCGAAGTCGGTCTTCGAGATCCCTGGCGATCTGGGCGATGGTCTCGAGCTCGGCCTCGTCCGCCACAGTTACGCTCAGCTTGCTACCCACACGCAGCAGAGCCAATTCATCGGGAAAGATTCCCAAGAAGCGATCGAGGTCGTCGCCGGCCAGCAGTTTGTACCGACGCTCGGTGCCGTCTGCGAGTTCCATCTCCAGCGATCGCGATAGCTTGATGCGCACCCCACTCGGAATGCGCAATTCTCTAACCACAAGCGTGACGATGCGCATTCCATCTGGAAGAAGGCATCTGCTCTCGACTTCCAGAACAACGACGGGCGGTCGATCCGATCCGAGGATGCGGCACTCGTTCTGAGCCAGGTCGAGCCGAGCTTGACCCCGTTTCGATTTGACGAATGTGGCGAGCCGCGCGCCCTCCACGCCACACTCCGCAAGCGCGCGGCGAACCTCGTGTGTCAGCTTGCTGATCCGATCGAACGCATGCTTGTCTCCGATCTCGTGAAGATATGCCGTCGCGACAGGAATGGACACCCATTCCGGCGCAAAGTGCGCGAGCACCCGGAGTGCAACGAATTTGCGTGGCCCCCACCGCGCCGACCGAGCGTGAAGCCGAACACCGTCAAACGTCACCGTAAGGTTGGTCGGTTCGACAATCAGCCGAGGGGACTTGCTCGCCTCTGTCATGCTCGTTCATTCTGTCGGACACCAGGTTGGGACACAGCATCGCGCGCTACCTTTCAGTAATCATTATGTAATCACGGGGTAGCCGGAACACCGTCCGCACCAATAGCGACCGCGCCTCCCGGTTGGGGAGGCCCCTGGGACGCTGGAAACGCGCGTAGCGGAATAGCCATGCGCCGGTCCCAACGCACACACAACGACGCGCCCTGCCCGACCTGTGGGCGGCCGCCATGGCTCCCTGACCTGACGGCGCGCGTCTACGAGGCCGCTGTCGTCCTAGATATTGGCGGCTACCCGCCACCGGCAGACATCGCTGCCGAGGAGGACTGCGTCGCCGGGCTGGCGATGGGATACGTTGCTCCGGCCGACCTGCTCCCCCTCGCACCGGGCCATTTCGCGCAGCACGACTTGGCCGACGTGGCATGCGCCGTTGAAGCCGTCGTTGCCTGCGGATTGCCCGTTCGTCTGAAGACGATCGCTGCGGCGCTCCATGCCTCTGGATCAGCAGTCCGTGTCACCGACCTGCAGCGTCTCGATAGCGTGCCTGCATTTGCCCCGCGTCGCTATCGGCTGCGTGCTCGCCGTGTCTGGGTGCTCGCAGAGATGCGCGCGCTCTGCCGCGTCCTCACCGAAGTGGATGCGCAGCTTCGCGCGGCACCCGCACTGATCTCAGACCCAGAAGAGGCGCCGATCGGCATCTACACGGCCCAGGTCGCTCGACTTGCGTCCGCGCTCGATCGGCACTGCCGCCTTGTGCAGTGGTTGCTTGGCCAACGCTGGGAGGCAGCATGATGAGGCGCGTGCTGGAACGGGGCGATGAGGCCGAGCTGGCCGACGTTGCGATCCAGTCGCTGGGTGCGCGCGCCGACCTCGTGTCGGAAGCCGGCGTTGTCTACGGCTACCGCGACGGGATCTACGAGGCCATCGACAACTTGGCGATCGAGCGCCGCATAAAGAAGCTGGCGGGCAGCCCAATAGGCAACGGCAGTCGAACGCTCCGTGTCCAGTCCTCGACAACCCGAGGAGCGCTGCGCCTCGCTCACATCGAGCTCGCCGAGCCGGGTTTTTTCGACGAAGCCGTGCCGGGCGTAGCCTTTCAGGACTTGTTCGTTCGAGTGGCTGCCGACGGTCTGCACACCGAACCACTCGCGCGAGAGCACCGGGCCCGTCATCGCTACCAGTTTCCCTATGCGGGCGGAGCGAGGCCGCTGCGGTTCCTACGGTTCGTGGACGATGTCTTCGGTGGCAGTCCCGACGCGAACGACAAGGTTCTGTCGTACCAAGAGTTCTTCGGAGCCGCGATCGTGCAGATCGCCTCGCCCTTCCAACGCGCCCTGCTGCTCTATGGGGCAGGCGGGAATGCCAAGACCACCGTCACCGAGATCTGCGAGAAGGCTATGCCAGTGGGCTCCGTGGTGACGTTGCCGCCCTCCGTCATGAGCGACCAGTACTCCCGGTCGCTCCTGCGCAACGCATTGCTGAACGTCGGAGCTGACATAACCGATGCAACGCTCGGCCCGGCCGTGAAGGCGATCATCTCCGGTGATCAGGTTCACGCGCGCAACCCGGGCGAAGCGGCCATCCACTTCAAGCCAAAGTGCGCCCACATATTCGGTGCGAACGAGTTCCCTCGGACAAAGGACACCACGCGCGGATTCTGGCGGCGCTGGCTAATCCTTCCTATGATTCGGAACTTCGACGTTGATCCTGCACGTGACGTCCACATCGCGCAGCGAATCATCGCCGAAGAACTCTCCGATATCGTGCGCTGGGCGCTCCTGGGCGCATCTCGGCTGCTGCGCCAAGGCGGATACACTCTCCCGCTAAGCCACCACCTCGCACTTGCGGAATGGCGCAAAGTCGACGACCGGGTGCGCCTGTTCCTCGATCAATGCACGCGCCCCGCTGCGGGGGACGAGTCGTCGCCAGCCGCCGGGCTCTACGAGATGTTCATGGCGTGGGCGAAAGCGAACCACGTGAACGGCATGACGGACACCGCGTTCGGCATCCAGCTGAATGACTTGGGCATCCCTCACAAGCGTGCCGCGTCGGGCGTGCGCTACGCCGTCGTCCTTCGGAGCACGTCGTGACGGCTTCGCTACCGGAATGCAGGGTGTGTAGCGTTGCGCGGAGCGCACCCGTCTCGTGGCACAAACGCACGTGGTTTCTCCTTCGCAGCGAATCAGCCAAGACCCTGCACACCAGACATCTGGCGGTTGGGGCCGATGTCTGACCGAGAGCGCCTTCACGGCGCGAGCCCACCATGAGCCGCGGCCTGGGAACAGTGCAGCGGCACGCGCTGCTCGCCCTGGCCGCGTCGCCCGAAGGCCTCACGCTGGCCGAGGTCCAGGCAGCAGCCGTTGGCGTGCGTCGTGTTCGGCGGCGCGTCGGCCGACGCATGTTTGACGTTGAGGTCCCACTCGGGAGCACCGGAACCATGATGCGCGCCCTCCGCGGGTTAGCTGCTCGTGGGCTCGTGGAGATCCAGGTGACGCCGACCGGGCGGCGGCCCCGGGTGTTCAGCGCGAGCGCGGACGGGAAGGATTCTGGCTGCCGCGCTAAGAGCGAGTGTCACGTGCAACGTGGAGAGGGACGATGCGTGACGCGCGGCATGGCATCGGCGCCACCCTCGTACGCGAGATGCTCGATGCGCTCGACGCCGACCCGGCGCTGCGCGAGCGGGCCCGGACCCTCTTGGCCGAGCTCGCGCCAGAGAGCATGGCCGGCGCCGAATTCGTCGACCGCCACGGAGCGGGATTGGGGCCAACCGAGTGGCACAACGCAACGCGGGAGATCGACACCTTCCTGGTGGGGCGGCGGCTGCTGGCGCGGGCCGCCGACCTTCGTCGATGGATCGAGGCCCGCCAGGTTGACCGCGAGGGGCGCCATCAAGAAGCAGATCTCGAAGCACATCGGGCGCGTCCGGATGAGCCTGATGAGTTCGACCGCGCGCTCACCGCGGGTCGTCTCGTCGTCCTTCGCGGCGGGGACGATGAAGACGGCCGCTGAGCTGGCGGCCGCAGGGTTGCGGCGTAGTGTCATATGCACTACAATCAGCAGGATGGCAGCCCCGGGCCGCGAGCGCGTTCTGAACGTGCGGATGACGGAGATAGAGATGCGGATGGTCAAGGCGCTCGCAGAGCACATGGGGCTCAAGCAGAGCGACGCGGTCCGGCAGCTCGTGCGACAGGCGTACCGTCGGGAGCGCCTTGGCGAACGCTCCAACACGCGATCTGGGGGCAAGAGATGACCGGCCAGAGCCCGAGCGTCGCGCGCGACTGCATCATCGGCGGCGAGGCTCTGACCCCGGATCAATGCGCAGACGAACACGTAATACCGAACGCACTCGGCGGGCGGCTGACGACACGCAACGCGACGTGCAAGGCCTGCAACTCACGGGCGGGGCACTCGATCGACGATGCGCTCATCAAGCCTTTCGCTGCTCTCGCGGCGATGTACGACGTTCCGCGTGATCGCAAGAAGCATCCGCGGCTCTCCCTTCCTGACAAGCGTACAGGAAAGCTGTACGAGCTCCGGAACACAGTCGGCAAGCCGCCGTTCGCCCTCGCGCCGAACATCCAAGTAACGAAGGACGCCGACGGGAAAAGGAACATCTCCTTTCACGCCGAGACAAAGGAGGAAGCGGAGCGCATCTACAACAAGCTAGTCGGTTCTGAACGAGCCAACGTTGAGCACTCCGACCTGAACAGCACGGTCCACGAGGGCGAGGCCTACGAGCTCACGATGCCGACCATCAGCGCAAGTGACACCGACATGCTGCGCGGGATCGCGAAGACTGCGGTCGTCTACGCTCGGCACGTTGGCATTCCGGTCTCGCGCTACGCGATCGCCGTGCAGTTCCTGCAAGGCAAGACGACGCCGCTTGTTCCCGTGTGTGTTCCCCGTACCGACGCGGTCACCGTGTCAGGGTGCGAAGAACAGCCGCTGCTTCACGCGGTCTCGCTGTTCCAAGAGCCCGGCAGCAGGGACCTGTTCGCCTACGTGCAACTCTTCCATGCTTTCGACTTCATCGTACTCGTCGACGAGGATGCCAACCCGCCGAGTGGGAATGCGCTACCGCGCTACACGATCGATCTCACGTTTGGGATACCAATGCCGTACTCACACCAGTGGCTTGTAGATGCCGCAACCATGCGCGGATGGCTCCGCGCCGAAACCGAGGGTGTAGGCGAACACTGGGGTGCCAGGTTCGGACCGCTTGAGTATTGGCAGAAACATCGAGGGGTGCTGTTCGCGAAGAGAGCTGCGGGGCCGGGCCTTGGTCAGCTGCTGTCGGCTATCGAACGGGGGGAATCCCCGGAGCAGGTAGACGAGAGAGCGCACGCGGCAGCCGCTCGCGTCGGCAACAAGTACGGCTTCAAGACCATCGATCTCAAGCTCAGTGTCGAGCAGATTACTGGCAAGCCCCCGGAGAAACGGTAGCCGATGTCCCGCACACGCAAAGGCACAGTGCAGTGGGTCCCGGCGACTACAAAAAGGGCCGGCCACTACAAGGCACGCATCACCGCGCCGAACGGCACGCGCCCCTGGATCGATCTCGACCCCTCCCCTCGCTCGCCGCAAGCGGAGGAGCGAGCGCGCGAGAAGGCCGCACACTGGACCGAACGCGCAAAGAAGAAGAACATCGGCGCGCCGCCCGCGCAGACGGTCAGCGAGCCGAGCGTCACTAGCAACGACAAGACGGTGCGCGGCTATGCAGCGCGTTGGCTCGCCGACCGCGAGCGGCGCGGCCTCTCCAGCGTGGCGACGGACCGGGGGCGCCTGAAGAATCACGTGCTGCCGATCATCGGCGACCGCCCGATCGCAGAGGTCACGCGCGACGAGCTGCGCGCCGTCGTCGAGTCGCTCGACAAGAAGACGCTCGCCGGAACGTTCTCATGGAAGACCGCGGGCCGCTGCTGGGGGCTCGTCACGAAGATGTTCGCGGATGCCGTCGACAGCAAGACGGCGGCGCTGCGCGTGCGCTCGGACAATCCCTGCCTCGGGCTGCCTGGACCCGACCGCGGCGCCCGCAAGAGCAAGCAGTGGCTGTACCCGTCGGAGGTGTCCGCGCTGCTCGCGTGCGCCCGGGTACCGCTGCGTTGGCGCCGGCTGTACGCCCTCGCGATCTACCTCTACCCGCGGCCGGGCGAGCTGGCTGCTCTGGACTGGAGCGCGGTTCACCTGGAGCAGCGCTACGCCCACATCCACCGGGCCATCGACCAGCGCACCGGCACGATCAAGCCGACGAAGACCAACACCACGCGCAAGATCCCGGTCCGGCCCGAGCTGCTCCCGTTGCTGGAGGCCCTGCACGCCGAGAACGGCTCCGGGCTTGTCGTGCGAAACGAGCACCCGAACAGGGACGCACATCAGCACGGCATGCCGCCGCTGGAAGACCTGGCGGCCACCCTGCGCGATCACCTGCTACGCGCAGGTGTGGACCGTGCCGAGCTCTTCAACGACACGCCGACCACGCGGCGCGTGACCTTCTACGATCTGCGCGCCACCGGCATCACCTGGGAGGCGCTGGCCGGGACCGAGCACCTGCGCATCATGCAGCGCGCCGGCCACGCGAACTTCAGCACCACGCTCGGCTACATCCGCGAGGCCGAGGCAGTTGGCATGCACGTCGGCGAGCCGTTCCCCGAGCTGCCCGAAGCGCTCATCACCGGCCGTGCCACGCCGCGAATCGTCCCGCCGAATCGTCCGGAGACGATTCGGCGCGATCGAAGCTCGCGGAAGCGTTCAAGAAAGCAGGCGTCCCCAACGGGATTCGAACCCGTGTTACAGCCTTGAAAGGGCCGTGTCCTGGGCCTGGCTAGACGATGGGGACTGAAACGGGCGCGGAACATAGCCAAGAACGCCCGCCCGAACAACGTCTGGTCCGCTCATCGGCATTTCGGCGCGGACATTTCGCGCCAGATGCCCACTCATCCCGCCCGGAATGCCCGGTCTTCGGGCCCGGCCGGGGACCCCACGTCGGAAGCGCGGCCGCCTTCGCGCGGCGCGCGCCCGCGCTACTCCCCCGGCGGTCGCACCATGCCACGCGCGAACGGCTCGACGGCCTTGGCGATGCGGGGCGCGCAGGTGTCCGGACGGGGCGGGTTGAACCAGGCGAAGGGCTCGAGCAGCTTGTCGAGGCGCCGGCGGCCGCCGAGCACGCCGCCGCGCGAACACTCGACGAGCAGGCTCAGCGCGCCGTGCTGGTCGTGGAACCAGTCGAGCTCCATGCCCGGCGCCGTCACCCCCGGCACCCAGTGCGACGACTGCACCGCCCGGTAGGGCCGCCGCGAGTCCGCCTTGCGCGCCACGTAGCGCGCCCAGCGCCGGTGCTCGGCCGCGTCGATGGGCGCGGAGAGCTTGGCCCCGTACGGGTAGAGCACCATGCCGCCGAAGCTGTGGAAGCTCACCGCCCGGTCGACCATGCTGCCCTTGAAGAACGCCGTGATCGAACGCACCTCCGGCTCGCTCGCCGGGGCGCGCCCAGCAGCGAATATCCCCCCCGGGACCAGCCTCGCCAGCGACAGTCGCCCCCAGTAGCTCGGGAAATTGCGGTTCAGATCGACACGATTGCGATTGTGGCGGACGAAGCGCCGGCGCTGATCGCGCAGGTTGCCCTCCACCCGGCGGACGCCATCCGGGTTGGCCAGCACCACGCTCACCACGCGCCGGTCTTCCGGCGGTCGCTCGACCAGCTCGTCGAGCAGCGTCAGATGCGTCTCGATGCCGATCCACTCGGTCGGGTGCACGCCGCTCAAGAGCGCCGTCGTGCGCTTGGCCTCGCGGTTGCCGATCGTGAGCGCGAACAGCGGCTCGCCCTCCACGCTCTCGCCGATCACGTCGAGCGCCGCGCCCCGCTTCACCAGCACCGACAGCGCCGACAGCATCTCGGCGTAGCCGCGATACGGGCCGAGGTCGCGCCGGGTGAGCGAAAGCGCCAGGGGAGTGGCGCGGTGCGCGTCGATCGCGCGCGTGAGGCGCTCCAGTGCGGCGGGAGTTCCGATCGGCTGGACCTGCATCGGCCGAAAGCTTGTCACCCGCCGGGCCGCGAGCAAAGTGCCAACTCAAGCCCGCGGGATTCTGGGACTTTCGCGTGCCATCTTCCCCGTTTCCGGGGCGCTGCTATGGTCCCGCCCGTTGAGCAGTTCGTCACCCATCGCCGCCTCCGCTCCCGAAGCCGTCAGCGACGCGCGCGCCGTCGCGGCGCCGTTCTCCGTCACGCTACTCCTGTTCGTGATCTCCGGCGCGACGGGCCTGGTCGACCAGCTCTGCTTCTCCAAGTACCTGACCTACGTCGTCGGCTCCACGGCCTACGCGGTCAGCGCCGTGCTGGCCGCGTTCATGACCGGCCTGGCGCTCGGCTCGCACCTCGGCGGACGCTACACGCGGCACGTGCGGCGTCCCTTTTTCGCCTACGGCCTGATGGAAATCGTCGTGGGCGTCGCCGTGGCGCTGTCTCCCCTCGCCTTCGGCCTGCTGACTCCGCTGTACGTCGAGCTGGCGCGCAGCGCCCCGCATTCGCTCGCGCTGGTCAGCCTGTTCCGCTGGCTGATGGCGATGCTGCTGGTGATCGTGCCGACCACCGCGATGGGCGCCACGCTGCCACTCCTGTCACGCCACCTGGGCCCCGGCCAGGCGCGCGACGCGGACGAAGCGCGGCTGCGCGAGCGCCGCATCGGCTGGCTGTACGCCGTCAACACGCTGGGCGGCGCCGCCGGCGCGCTGGGCGCCGCGTACCTGATCCTGCCGGCGCTCGGCATCGCGGGCACGCTGCACGCCTCGGCGGGTTTCAGCCTCGCGATCGGCCTGGCAGCGGTGGTGCTCGGACGCCGCGAGGTGTCCTTCCCTCCGGAGCGTGACGCCAGCGTCTCGACCGCCGAGGCCCACGAGGCCCGCGAGCACCAAACGGACAGAGCGCCCGCCGGGGATCGCAAGCTGGACGAGCCGCCCACGCGCGAGCTCGTGCTGCTCGGCGTGCTGGCCGCGGGCAGCGGTTGGCTGGTGTTCGCCTCCGAGGTGGTGTTCACGCACCTGCTCGCGCTGGTCATCGGCAACAGCGCCTACGCGTTCGGCCTGATCCTGGCGGTGTTCCTGCTCTGCCTGTTCTTCGGCGCGTCGCGCGCTGCCTGGGCGCACCGGCGCTTCGGCGACGCCGCACTACCGCTCGGGCTCGCTGCCGCCGGCCTCGCGCTCGCCGCCACGCTGCCCATCTGGGACAAGCTGCCCTGGTTTTTCGCCAACACCGGCAAGGTCCTGCAGACGTTCGACGCGCGCGAGGCCATGCGCGCGCTCGCGGCGTTCACGGTCCTGGTCTTGCCCGTCACGCTGATGGGCCTCACGTTCCCGCTGCTTCTGCAGCGCGTCGCGCGCTACTCGGAGGTCGGAGGTTTCGTCGGCCGGCTCACCGCCATCAATACGCTCGGTGCCGTGGTCGGCTCGCTGGTCACCGGCTACCTCGTTCTGCCGCTGCTCGGCTCGCAGAGCTCGCTCATCGCGATCGCGCTCGTGTTCGTCGTCGGCGGCCTTGCAACGCCGCCCGCACTCGGCCGCCGCATCGGCAGGCCCGTCGCCATCCTGTCGGCGGCCGGCGTGGCCGCGGCGTTGCTGCTACCGCGCTGGAACCTGGTGCGGCTGACGAGCGGCACCAACGTCTACTTCGACGGCGGCCAGTCCGCCGGCAAGCTGCTGTTCCTGAAGGAAGACATCCACGGTGGCGTCACCAGCGTCACGCGCGCCAAAGGCGTCACAGCCCTGTTCACCAACGGCAAGTTCCAGGGCAACACCGGCTGGGAGATGTCCGCCCAGCGCTCGTTCGCGCACTATCCCTCGCTCTTCGTCCACGACTACCACCACGCGCTCGTGATCGGCTGCGGCACCGGCACGACGCTCGGCACGCTCAGCGCCTACCCCTGGAAGCGGCTCGATCTGGTCGAGATCTCGCCCGCGATCGTCGAGGCCGCCCGGAAGTACTTCACCGTCCCCAACCGCGGCGCGCTCGAGGATCCGCGCGTGCACATCCACCACCAGGACGGCCGCAACTACCTGCTTGTCGACCGGCAGCGCTACGACCTCATCAGCATGGAGCTGTCGAGCATCTGGTTCGCCGGCGCCGCCAGCCTGTACGACCGCGAGTACTACCAGCTGGTCCACGCGCATCTGGAGCCGGGCGGCATCTTCCAGCAGTGGGTGCAGCTGCATCACGTCCACCGCAGGACCTTCGCGACCATGCTGAACACGCTGCGCCGTGAGTTCAAGCACGTCACGCTCTTCTACAGCGGCGGACAGGGCATTCTCGTCGCGTCCGACGACCCGCTCCACACCTCGCCGGAAAAGCTCGCGCACCTGTCGGAGCGCCCCGCCATCCAGGCAACACTGCCCGCGGGCCGCCCCTTGATGAGCCTGGTGGACGACGCCCTGGTGATGGATCACGGGCTCGATCGCTTCCTCTCGGAGAGCGCGGATCTCAGCCGGCGTACCCCTCGACCAGCTCGTCTCCACCGACGACAACCTGTACCTCGAGTACGCCACTCCGCGCGGCAACGTGCTGCCCTGGATCGCACCGCGAACAGCTCGTCGCCAAGATCAAACGCTTCCGCGACCAGGCCGCCATCAACCGCATGAAGTCGCTCTGAACCCGCGCCGGTCCCCTCTTCTGGGGGGGCACCCAACCAGGTACCAGAGCAGGCCCACCCCATCCGACTCCGCAGCCCACAGCCGTCGCGGGCGCGTGGGCCGCGCCCGCCCCCGGGATCGCGATCAGATGTAGCAGTGCCCGCGGGCCACCGCCGTTCCGGTCGCTCGGATGACCATGTCGCCCCGGCGGGCATTGGGCTAGTGCTATCGGGGGGGTGTCGAGCGGCCCGGCGTGGAACCGGGGCCGCACCCAGAGCGCCGGCCCGGGCCCGCCCTCGGCCTCTCACGTGCCTCTGGCGGCGGAGCCCGGCTCGTGCTCGAATGCGCGCATGAAATACGGCCTGTTCGTTTTCGCCGCGGCCGCGGGCGCCTTCGCGGTCGCGTGCGGTGGCTCCGATCCCCAACCGCAGAGCCCGCCGCCCGGCTACCAGCAGCAGCCGCCGCCCGGCTACCAGCAGCCGCCGCCCCAGGGCTACCAGCAGCCGCCGCCCGGCGGCTACCAGCAGCCGGCCCCGGCGCCCGCGCCTGCTCCGGCACCTGCGCCCGCCCCCGCGCCCGCTCCGGCGGCAGCGCCAGCTCCGTCCGCCAGCGGCACTCCGACTGCGATTCCGGGAGTCGTGAAGAACGCGGACGGCACCTGCACCTGGACGCCGCCGAGCCTGAACGGCCAACCGACGAGCCCGATGACCGGGCCCTGTCCGCCCGGGATCTAGATCGTAGCATTTAGCCACACTTTTCCGGCTCTGTTGCGCCAGATGTGTGACATTTTGCAACAGTCATTGTACAGAGGGGGACCGTGATCCGTCCTGATGCAGCGCGCGCGGTCGCCGCAGCGTGCCTGTTCACGGTAGTCGGCTGCGCTAGTAGCGCGCAGCGCCTTGGGAGCGAGGTGCCCACCTCCGCCGGACAGGCCCGCACGCCCTGCGAACAGCACTCGTGGTTGGTAGTCGCACCGACGCGCGCCGAGTACGCCGACGTCGGCGACCGCGACACGCACACGCGAAAAGACGGCCTTGGCCTCTACCGCGTCGGACAGAGCAGCCCGGAGTCGATCCCCGGCCTTGCCAGCGAGCTGCCGGCGTCACCCATGCTCGAGCGCCACAGCAGGGCCGTGCACCGCTTCGACAACAAGCGGCTGGTCGCAGCCGGCCTTGGCGCAGCCGGCCTGGTTGCGATTGCGGTAGGCACCGTCGTCTTCGTGAACGCGTTCGAGACGACGAAGACGACGAGCTCGACCGGCGCCGTCAACGAGCAGCAACACGTCTCCAGCAGCCGCGCCGCGCTGGGCGGCGTGCTGGTCGGCGTCGGGTTCGGGCTGGGCATCGGCGGCCTGGTGGTCAATCCCGGCCAGGCCGAGCGCGCCCGCGCCGACTCGCTCCGCTACACGTTCCTGCCGCCCGACGACAGCCCGGACGACGTCAAGCGCATGGTGGGCGAGCACAACGAGCAGGTGAAACAGCGCTGCATGCGGACGCCCGCCGCGTCGAAGTAGCTCGTCCGCCCGGAGCCCGGCTCAGACGGCGAGATCCAGCGCCTCGACGGCGCCGGAAGGCGGCGCGACCAGACCGAGCGTCGAGCGCGGAGCCACGGCGGGTGCGCCCGTGTGGAGCCTGGCCCGCTCGGTGATCGCCTCGCACAGCTCGCCGAACGCGAAGCCAGCCGCCTGCGCGATCTTGGGCAGCAGGCTGGTCGGGGTCATGCCCGGCAGCGTGTTGACCTCGAGCACGTACTCGTTCTGCCCTTCGGTCACGAGCAGATCGACGCGCGCCGCGCCGCTGCGTGTCGAGCGCCTGCGCGGCGCGCTCGGCGAGGTTCAGGACGCCGCGGTAGCGGGTGGCGGGCAGGCGCGCCGGCATGAAGTACTCGGTCATTCCTGGCGTGTACTTGGCGTCGAAGTCGTACATGCCGCTCTTCGGCGCGATCTCGATGGCGCCGAGCACGCGCCCGTCGAGGATCCCGACGGCTACCTCGCGGCCCGCGATGAAGCGCTCGACCAGCACCGAACGGTCGTAGCGCCAGCGCCGCGTCGATGGCCCGCGCCAGCTCGGCCATGTTCGACGCGCGGGTCACGCCGATGCTCGACCCTCGCGGCGCGGCTTGACCACGACCGGGAAGCCGAACGAGCCGTGCGTCTCCTCGAGATCCGCGCAGCCTGTCGCCCTCGAACACGTAGTAGGGCGGCGTCGGCACGTTGTGCAGCCGGAACAGCTCCTTGGCCTTGAGCTTGTCCATGGCCAGCGCGCTGCCGAGCACGCTCGAGCCCGTGTACGGGAATGCCGAGCATCTCGAGCAGCCCCTGGATGCAGCCGTCCTCGCCCAGACGGCCGTGCAGCGCGAGGAACGCCACGTCGATCCGCCGCTCCGCAGCCGATCCAGTGCGTCGATTCCGGTGCCGAGCACGACGCGCTCGACCTCGTAGCCGCGTTCGCCGAGCGCCGCGGCGACGGCGTCGCCGGAGCGCAGGGATACCTCCCGCTCCGCGGAGGTTCCGCCCATGACTACCCCGATGCGCTTGGCCTTCATCCGCGACTCTCCTTCGTTCTCCCCGGTAGCGGAGAGAGGCGCGAATCCGGCCAAGAAATTGGCCGCTAGCGACCCGGAACGCGGCCTCAGCAGGCTTCGACGAGCACGGCGGTGATGTTGTCGCGGCCCCCGCGCGCGTTGGCCAGATCCAGCAGGCGCTGCACGGACGCCAGGCCGCCCGATGCCGGTCATCGCGGGGATCTCCTCCACGCGCAGGTAGCCGTGCAGGCCGTCGCTACAGAGCAAGATACAGATCGCCGAGCTCGAGCTCGATGACCGTGGTGTCGACCTGCACGTAGTCGCGGTTGCCGACGGCGCGGGTGATGACGTTCTTGTGCTTGCTGTGCTTGGCCTCTTCCTCGTCGATGAGGCCCTGCTTGAGCTGCCATGCGATAAGCGTGTGATCCTCGGTGAGCTGCTCCACGTCGGTGCTGCGCACGCGATAGATGCGGCTGTCGCCGACCTGGCCCAGCACCGCGTAGTCGCCGAAGCGCATCATGGCGCTGATGGTCGTGCCCATGCCGGCCTTGCCGCTGTCGAGCTCGGCCATGGCGAAGATCATGTAGGTCGCCGCCTGCACCGCGCCCTCCAGCAGCCGCGACGCGGCGCGCGCCTTGTCCTCGGAGAAGGCGCCGCCCAGATCCAGCGCGGAAAGCCCGCGCTTGACCATCCCGTAGATGGTGTCGCACGCCTCCTGGCTGGCGACTTCGCCGGCGGCGTGGCCCCCCATCCCGTCGGCGACGACCCACAGACCCGAGCTCGTCGTCGCACAGGAAGGCGTCCTCGTTGACCTGCCGGCGCCGCCCCACGTCGGAACCGCCGTAGGACCGGAGCTGCGAGCTGATCGGCCGGTACTCCCATCGTAGACGCAGACTGATCAGCGGAACTCCGTCCGGGGACAGCGAAGTTCCCGTCCCGGCGCCTGCGGGTCCGCTTCTCGACGCTTGCAGCCCGGAGCGGCTCCAAATACCGTCGGCGGACCATGCCGAGGGCCGCCGCCACATCCATGCTCCAGGCCCAGAGCCCGGCCCGCGTGCGCGCGGGCGGTCGGCGAGCTTCTGGGCGGGATACGAGCGTCCGGGCGGTGCGCTGGTGTTCTGCAGCGGAGCGATCTCGCGGACGCGCTCGCCGACGTGGCCGCCGAGGTCGCCCGGCGTCGCGGGCGGCACGCCGGCGCTGGTCGTCAGCGGCGCGGGCGTGCTGAGCGAGCAGCGGCGAGATCGAAGGCCAGTCCGCCGCCTCCGTCATCGCCTGGGCCGGCGGGCGGAGCGAGGTGCTCGCTTGCGAGGCATCGGGCGCCCGACGAGCTCGGCGAGTCGCTCGCCCGGCAGCTCGGCGACCGCCTGGGCCGGCGAGCGCCGGCCAGCCTGGTCGTTCGTCCGAGCCGACGGCTTCGGCCCCAGCGCTCTGGAGCCGCTGCCGGGAAGTGCGCGGCGCAGAGCACGTGTTCGGCGCGGGTTGCATCGGCGAGCCGGGGCTGCTCGCGATCGATCCGGAAGGGCGGGTGCACGGCTGGCGGCGCCGTTGCCATGGTGATGCACGGCATGCCGCCGCCGCTGATCCGCGCTTCCCACGCCTGCCGGCTGCTGGTGCCACTCGGGCGCATCACGGGCACACGCGGCTCGATGGTGGTCGAGATCGACGGCAAGCCCGCGCTGGACCTGCTCTCCGAGGTGGGCGCAGAGCTCAGCGACCAGCCGCTGGTGTTCGCGGTGCTGGCCGAGGACGCAGGCGAGCGCGCGCCAGGTCGGCGGGCGCGCAGAGCTCGTGGTCCGGGGCGTGCAGGGCGTCGACCCGGTGCGGCGCGGGCTGATGGTCTCCGACGAGGTGCGCGAGGGCATGCGCGATGGCGTTCGCGGTCCGCGACGCAGCCGCCGCGCGTGCCGATCTGGAAGCGGTCGACGCGCGAGCTTTCGCGCGAGATCGCCGGCGCCGCGCCGCGCTTTGCGCTCTATATCGAACTGCGCCGGCCGCGGCGCGTCGCTCTACGGCGCGTTCGACGTCGACACGCGCATCCTGCGCCGCCGTTTCGCCGACTTGCCGCTGGCCGGGATGCACTCCGCCTTCGAGATCGCGCCGTTCGGCGGCAAGCCCACCCTGCAGCTCTACACCGGCGTACTGGCGCTGTTCACCGCACCGAGCTGAGCTATGGCCACTCCCTCCGCACTCCGTATCGGGCCAGAAGAAAGCGCAGCCTGGGCACCGCCGACGCCGCGCTGGCGGCGCTGGTCATCGCCGTCGTGGCGCTGATGATCATCCCGCTGCCGACCTGGCTGCTGGATCTGCTCATCGCCACCAACCTCGCCTCCTCGGTCGCGATCCTGCTGGTCACGCTCTACGTCACCGACGCCCTGAAGATCGCCGCGTTCCCCACCCTGCTGCTCATCACGACGCTGGTGCGCCTGGCGCTCAACGTCTCCTCCACGCGCCTCATCCTGCTGCAGGCCGACGCCGGCGAGGTGATCAAGGCGTTCGGCACACTTCGTGGTGCGCGGCAACTACGTGGTCGGCGCCGTCGTGTTCCTGATCCTGGCGATCATCCAGTTCATCGTGATCGCCAAGGGCAGCGAGCGCGTCGCCGAGGTGGGCGCGCGCTTCACGCTCGACGCCATGCCCGGCAAGCAGATGGCGATCGACGCGGAGCTCCGCGCGGCAGCATCGACGGCAACGAGGCGAAGCGCCGCCGGCGCACGCTCGCTCGCGAGAGCCAGTTCTACGGCGCGATGGACGGCGCGATGAAGTTCGTCAAGGGCGACGTCATCGCGTCGTTCCTGATCACGACTGGTCAACATCCTGGGCGGCCTCGGCATCGGCGTCGGGCAGAAGCACATGGAGGTCGTCGGCGCGCTCAAGCGCTACGGCCTGCTCACCATCGGCGACGGCCTGGTCACGCAGATCCCGGCGCTGGTGCTCGCCACCAGCCGCCGGCGTGCTGGTCACGCGCGTCGCCAGCGCCGAGCCGGACACGCGCGCTCGGCGAGGAGCTCGCGTCGCAGATCTTCGGCGCGCCGCGCGCGCTGCGCGTGGCCAGCATCTTCGTGCTGCTCCTGGCCATCGTGCCCGGCCTGCCGGCCCTGCCCTTCCTCGTGATCGGCGCGCTCCTGTTCCTCGCGTCGCGGGCGCCGCAGCCAGCAGCTCCGCGTAGAGCGAGGCGCAGGCGGCGAGCGAGCCGGTGCAGCGACGCGACGACGGCAGCGCCGTGCCCGCGCTTCGTGCCGGTGGTCGTGCCGTGGTCGCTCGCGGTATCGCAGTGACCTCGCCGCGCTCGTGGACGACGACGTGCGCGGCGATCGAGCTGCGCCGCGCCGGCATCCGTTCGGCCGGCGCAGCGGTTCAGGAGGTCGTGTTCCGCGAGCTCGGCGTCCCCTTGCCCACCTGCCACATCAGCGTGGACGAAGAGCTGCCCGAACGACACGTCGTGCTGTCCATCCACGAGGTGCCCGCCAGCGTCTTCGAGCGTGCCGCGAGGATGTCGCCGACGAGAGCGTGGCCGAGACCGGCGGTCGATCGCGTACTGGAGACGCTGCGCGACCGCGCCGCGGACTTCCTCGGCATCGCCGAGACGCAGGTGCTGCTCGACCAGCTCGAACAGATCGCACCGGCCACGGTGCGCCAGGTGGTCCCCAAGCCGGTCCCGCTCACGCTGCTGGCGGACATCCTCCGGCGCCTGGTCGAGGAGGGCATCTCGCGCGCGCGACCTGAAGGGCATCCTGGAATCGCTGTCGCAGGTGGCGGGCGTGGACAAGGATCCGCTCAACCTGACGGAGTACGTGCGCTCGCAGATGCGCCGGCACATCACGCATGAGCTGACCGGCGGCGTGCGCGAGCTCGGCGTGTTCCTGCTGGACCCGCAGATCGAGGAGACCGTGCGCGGCGCGATCGCGCGCACCGCCGCCGGCAGCTTCCTGACTCTGGCGCCGGCGGCGGGCCGCGACATCGTCAGCGCCATCCGCCGCGCCATCCACCACGCCGAGGAGCCGCCGGAAGTGGCGCCCATCGTGCTCACGCAGCCCGACGTGCGCCGCTTCGTGAAGAAGCTGATCGAGACGGACATGCCCGACTGCCGAGTCGTCAGCTACGCCGAGCTACTGCCCGAAGTCGCGATCCAGCCGCTCGGCACGGCGACGCTGGCGGGGATCTAGGCGCGCTTGCCTCTGCCCCGCCTCACTTCGGCGTGGCCTTCATCACGACGTGCTTGTCGAGGTCCGTCCAGTAGAGGCTCGTCGCGTCGACGGCGAGGTCGCCCCAGGCGCCGGGCGCAAACACCACCGGAGTTCCGCCCGCGATCGGCATCTTGAAGATGCACCAGCTGCCATCATGCCCCACGAAGTACACGTTCGAGCCGTCCACCAGCATGCCCGCGGTGACCGGATCGGGCGCGGCGCCGAGCGGGGCCGGAGTCCCGCCGGTTTTCGCGACCTTCATCACCTTTCCGGTATCCACCGTGTAGTAGACGTTGGTCGCGTCGACGGCGAGGCCGGTCGCGGTGCCCTGCACCGTCGCCAGCGTCGACGGCGAGCCGCCGCCCTTCGCTGCCTTCATCACGGCATGGGGCGCCGCCCAGTACACGTTGGTTGCGTCCACAGCGATTTCCTCGGCGTTGTTCGCCGGGCCGGACCAGATGGTGGTGGGTGTCCCACCGGTCTTGGGGACGGTCATGACGGCTCCGCTCGTCTTGTTCCGCCAGTACACGTTCGTCGCATCGACGGTGATGAACGTCGGATTATCGCCGTACTGTGTCGTGGCCAGCACACTCGGCGTGCCACCGGCCAGGGGCAGCTTGTCGACCGTGCCGCCCGCCTGGTCGGTGACGTACAAATCGGTATCGTCGATGGCGAGGCCCCCCGGGAGCTGCAGCGACGAGGACAACACCGTCGGCGTGCCGCCTGCCACGGGCTCCTTCATCACCGTAGGCGGATTGGCCAAGATGTCGGCCCAGTAGACGTTCGTCTTGTCGACCGCGATGAACCTCACACCGTCCCCCGACGCCAGGGTGACCTGGCAGCGGCCGTAGACGCAATTGCTGCTGCAGGTGTCACAGACGCTCTGGCCGCCACTGCCGCCGGCGCCCGCCGCCCCCGAAGCTCCACCGGCTCCAGCGGCTCCGCTGGAACCGCCATGCCCGCCGCCGCCGGCGGCGTTCTGCTTGCTGCTGCAGGCGGCCAGCAGAATGACAACCGCGAACAGCGGCGAGGCGAGCCAGCGGGGTGCCTTCATGAGCGCGCTCCTCTGCATCCATATCCCGATGCCGGAGTCGGCGAGGGCGCCGCGCCCAGGGCGGCTCCGGTTCTTCTCATGGAAGCGCACTACCTGCCCGGGCACAAGCAGTCTTCGCGCCCGGCTTCCCGCGGACGCGATTGACAGAAACGCATCGCGCACAGGTGGAATTGTAGGCAGAAGTCCGCATACGCGGCGCTGGTTGCCTGCGCTGCAGCGGCCAGCGGCGCCCCGCGAGCGGGGCGCAGGTTTCAGGCTGCGCCGAGGCGTGCCCCGGCGAGCGCGCGCAGCTTCTCGGCGAGATCCGATCCCTCGAGCACGTCCCCATGACCGGGGACGAGCAGCGCGGGCGGAGCGCGGTCAAGCATTTCGCCGAGCCACGCCCGGTAGGTCGGCTTGTTGCCGATGGCGAGCGTGGTGTACGTCCGCCCGATCCTCAGGCCGGGACCGGTGCCGGTCAGGCGCAGCGCCCGACCGAACATGTTGCGTGGCAGGCTCGGCAGATTGAAGAAGGCGTCGCTCACGACCCAGGCGGTGCCGCGGGACGTCTGGACCGAGAGCCAGGTCTCGCCCGAGCGCGTCCCCTCCGACTCGACGATGCGGGCGCCGTCGGGCAGCCGCTCGCGCACCTCGCCGAGGCCGGCAACGTCCATTCCTGTCTGCTTCGCTACTCGCGGCGCCGCGACGGCGGAGGCCACCACGCGGGCGCCCCTGTAGCGCTCGCGATGCTCGGCGAGCCCGAGGTGGTGGAAGTGGTTGGGCGCCAGCAGCACCGACACCTTGCCCAGAGCGGCAAGCTCGTCATGCGCCGCATCGCCGAAGCCGCGCGTCGGGCTCACGAGCAGCACGCCGCCGTCGCGAAGGCGGAGCGCCGTGGTGCGCAGCGAGAAGCCCTTCGGGTTGAAGCTCTCCAGAGCCCAGAGCCCGTCGTCGAGCACCGTCCAGGTTGCCACGCGTGTCACTCGCGGCCGGACGCGGGGAGCTTGATCGCCGGCTTCTCGCGCCGGGCGCGGTAGAGCAGGAACGTCCGGCCCAGGACCTGCGCGACCTCGCTGCCGGTGGCCGAGGCCAAGGCGTCGGCTGCGTCCCGCCGCTCTTCTGTGGCATTGGTCCCGAGGCGCACCTTGATAAGCTCATGAGCTTCGAGCTGCACCTCGGCCGCCGCAATCACCGCCTCGGTGGAGCCGCCCTTGCCGAGTTGCAGGACTGGCGCGAGCTCGTGTCCGAGTGCGCGCAGATGGCGCTTCTGTTTTCCTGTCAGGGTCACGGGCCGAGCGGCGTACCAGGCGGCGGCCCCGGGCGCAAGCCGCCGCCCGCTCACACGCGCCGCTGCACGACCATCTTGCGCGGCATCTGCCCGCTCTGTTCGAGCAGCTTCTTCGCTTCCTTCTGCAGGAGCGGATGCGTCTTCTTGACGATGAAAGCACCGAGCAGGCGCGCGTCCTGCTGGGCCAGCTTGCGCAGCGCGCGGCGCATGCCTTTGGTATTGCTGGTGTAGGCGTTGGCGAACGCGAGCGCGCGGTACAGCTGCGGGCGCAGCTGCTCGTACTCCTCGTCCTCGGGGTTGAAGACCTCGAGGGTTTCGATGGCGCGCTTGGCCTGTCCGGTGCGGGCCCACGCCTCGCCGATGACCGCCCCCATCATGGCGCGGGTCTTCGCATCCTGGTGGCGCTTGAGGTCGATATTGTCGACGAGCTGACGCGCCTGTCCGGCCTGTCCGAGCATCAGGTGGATCATCGCGCGCTGGGCGCGCGCTTCGTCCGCGACCGGCGCCATCACCTTGTCGAGATTGATGCTCTCGAGCGTCTCCAGTGCCTTCTGGGGGTCGTCCTGGAGCTCGAGCTGGGCTTTGGCGAAGATGGCCGCCGTGTCCTTCTTCTTGACGCTGCCCTCGAGCTCCTCGAGCGCGGCCTGGCGGTCCTCTGCGCTCTCGACCTTGCTCAGGATGTTCGCGACGCCCTTGGCCTTCTTCGCCTGGCGTACGGCCCACACGACCAATCCGATCGCCGCGATGGTGACCGCCGCGGGCAGACCGAGCGCGACCCACCTGCCCACCGACGACTGCACGATACCGGCGATCAGCCCGCCGACCACCCACAGCGCCAGCACGGGCAGCCCGATCCGGAGCGCCATGCTCTTGAGCTGCGCCTTGCCCAGCGGATCCGGCGTCTCGGCCGGCTTCTGGACCATGGGCTGCTTGAGCGCCTTCTTCCTGCTCTTGCCGTCCTCGGACTGACGGCTCGCCGCACGCTGGAGCTTCCGTGCTTCCTTGGCCACGCGGGGGCTATAGCACAGCAGGCCGGCGCGGGGGGCCGCCGGGGCCGACCGCTCCGACCCGACTCCGACAACCGGGTGCTATGCTCCTGGGTTGAGGGTTTCATGAAGTGGCTGGACAAGCTCGTGATCGCCGCGTCCGCCCTGGGGCTGACCGTGTCTCTGGCCGGGGCGTGCAGCTCGAGCGCGCCGGCCGAGCGGCACGGCTCGGCCCAAATACTGCGCTCGGACCTGCCGCACGACACGCATCCGGGCGTGAGCGACGCGGACTACCACACGCTCATCGACGGCAACACACGCTTCGCGTTCGACTTGTACGCGCGGCTCGCGACCCAGAACAAGGGCAACCTGGTCTTCTCGCCGCTCAGCACCTCCGTCGCCCTCGCCATGGCGTACGCCGGAGCGAGAGGCGAAACGGCGAAGCAGATGGCGGCGGCGCTACACTTCCAACTGCCGCAGGAACAGCTGCACCCCGCGTTCGATCGGCTGGCGCTCGAGCTCGCGTCCCTGAACGTCGCGCCGGACGATGGCATGTTCGGGGGCAACCGGAGCATCACCCTCGAGCTGGCGAACGAGCTGTGGGTCCAGCGCGGGCTCGACATCGTGCCCGGCTACCTGGATACGCTCGCGAGCGACTACGGCGCCGGCGTCGGCATTCTCGATTTTTCCGGCGACCCGGACGGCGCGCGCACGAAAATCAACGACTGGGTCAGCCAGCAGACCCACGATAGGATCACCGACCTGCTAGCGCCCGGCACCGTGGGCCCCGACACTCAGCTGGTCCTCACCGACGCGCTCTACCTCAAGGCCAGCTGGGAGGACCGCTTCGAGCAGTCGAAGACGGCGCCGGCCGTATTCCACACGCTAGCGGACGGGGACGTCAGCGTGCCGACGATGCACCGGACGGCACCCATCGCCTACGCCGAGGGCGACGGCTACCAGGTCGTGGACCTGCCGTACTACGAGAACGCGCTCTCGATGCGCATCGTGCTTCCCGCGGCCGGCCGCTTTGCAGAGATCCGCGGCAATCTGTCGCTCGCCTGGCTGCAAAGCGTCGACCAGGCCAGGAGCTACCCGACCGTCGCGGTGAGCCTGCCGAAGTTCAAGTTCAGCTGGGGCGCGGCTTTGTTCAAGCAGCCGCTCGAGGACCTGGGCATGACCGACGCGTTCGGCGGCGCAGCGGATTTCACTGGCATGGTGACCGGAAGGCTGTCGCTGAGCGACGTCATGCACAAAGCCTACGTCAGCGTCGACGAGTCGGGCACCGAAGCCGCCGCAGCCACCGCAGTCGCGACACTTGGCGCCGACGCCAGCGCGCCGGCGCAGATCATCGACTTCAACGTGGATCGCCCGTTCATTTTCCTCATCCGCGACACCGACGGCACGCTGCTCTTCGTCGGGCAGGTGACGAACCCGGCCTGAACGCGCCGTGAGCGCTACGACCGCGGTGTGACGGCCGGCGGGATCAGCGAATCGGGCCCCGCGTCGGGCATCGACTCGAAGCGGAAGTGCTGGAAGACGCTCTGGGCAATCGACCAGGTTGGCACGGCCAGCAGCGCGCCCCACAGCCCGAACAGGTGCTCGCCGACGATCAGCGCGAAGACGACCAGCACCGGGTGGATACGGGCCGCGACGCCGATGATCTTCGGATTCAGGATGTTGGCCTCGATCTGGTGCACACCGAGGATCCAGAGCAGCACCCACAGCGCCGTCCAGAAGTCCTGCGTCAGCCCGATCAGCACCACCGGAATCGAGCTCAGGATCGACCCGAAAATCGGAATCAGGCTCATCACGCCGGCGATGATCGCGAGGATCGGCCAATAGCGCAGGCCGAACATCCAGAAGCCGATCGCCGACAGCACGCCGTTGACCAGGCAGATGAGCAGCTGGCCGCGCACCACGCCGGCCAGCCCGCGATCGATGCGGTGGACGAGCCGGTCGAAGCTCTGCCGCGCGCGCGGCGGCGGAAGCGAGCGGAAGAAGCCGATGACCTGCTCGCGCGTGTGCATCAGGTACGCGGCCACCATCAGCGTCATGAACAACAGGAAGATGCCGCGGGCAATGCGGCTGATGATCACCTGTCCAAACTTGATCAGGTCGACGATGTTCAGCTTGATGTAGTTGACCGTGCGCTGGATGGCTTCCGCCACGACCGTCGAGACGCTGAACTGCTCGGGCGGCGCGCGCTTGACGGCAACGATCCGCCAGTGCTTCGGGCCTTCCTGCACGACGTCTGCGCCGGAGCCGAGCTCTACGCCGTAGGAACCGTCCTTCTGCTTGTGGATCCGGAACGCCGGCGACGGCTCGTCCGTCGCGGCAGGAGCGGGCACGGCCTTGTCCTGGCGCAACAGCCCGCGCATCCAGGTGTCCACGCGCGGCCCCCAACGTCCGACGAGATCGCGCGCCAGGGCAGGAGCGTCGTGGGCGAACTTCGCCGTCTCGTCGTAGATGCGAGGCGCGATGGCGGCGACCGAGAAGTAGATCCCCGAGATCGTCACCGCGTACACCAGCAGAATCGCCAACACGCGCGGGATGCGGATGCGCTCGCACAGCGCGACGAGCGGCGTAAGCACGTAGGCGAGGATCGCCGCGAGCACGAACGGCAAGAGCACGGAGCCGGCCCAGTGCAGGAGCGCGGCCACGAGCACCGCGCTCACACCCAGGAACACCACGCGCGCGCGATTCCAGCCCGGGCGCGGGCCGCTGGGCGTTTCCTGGATGATCACCGGCTCCTTCACGCCCCACCCGACAATGCCGCGAAGTGCGGCGCGAGGTGATCCCAGGTCGCTTCCAGGTACTCATGCATGATGCGCACGTTGCCGATCACCGGCATGAAGTTGTTGTCCCCGACCCAGCGCGGGACCAGGTGCACGTGCAGGTGCTCGGCGATACCCGCTCCCGCGGCCGACCCCAGGTTCATGCCGACGTTCATGCCCTGGCAACCGGTCGCCCTCACCAGACAGGTGCGGGCGTCGCGCACCAGCCGCCACAACGCGTCGTAGGCGTCATCGGCAAGCTGGTCCGGATCGGCGGCGTGCCGCTCGGGCACGACCATCAGATGCGCCACCGTGTACGGGTACTTGTTGAGCACGACGTAGGCGCCATCACGATGCGCCAGCACGCCGCTGCCCCTCGACGGCGCCGCCCCGACGTAGCCGCACAGCACGCAGCCCTCGTCGCCCTTGGGGCGCCGGATGAATTCCATGCGCCACGGAGCCCAGAGTCGGTCGGTCATCGCGCCGGGCGCGAAACTACCACACCGCACCCGGTCGCGAAGCGGGCCCGGTCCAGCCCGCCCGGGGACAGCAGCGGGGGCCCGGGCCGGACGAGAACCGGCTCACTCGCCGGCGGGCTCGTCTTCCGCAGCAGGCTCGGCGGCGGGCTCGCTGGATTCCTCCGCGGGCTCGCTTGACTCCTCGGCGGCAGGCTCGCTGGACTCATCTGCAGCGGGCTCGGCCTCGGCGGCCTCGGCGGCCGGAGCTGCCATGCTCTGCAGCTTGTCGCCGAGCTTTTCCTTGAGCACATCGCCCAGCGTCGCCGTCTTGCCGGATGTCTCGCGCTTGAGGACCTGCAGCTGCTCGGCCTGGGGGCTCCCGCCCGGGTTGCGCAGCGACATGGTCACGCGGCGGTCCATGGTGTCGATGTTCGACACCTCGGCCTTGACCACCTGACGCCGCGGCTGCAGCTCCACGCCCGGCGGGATCTCGTTCGAGCGGGATGATGCGCCTCGATGCCTTCCTTGACGCGGACGAACGCGCCGTAGTCGGTCGAACTCGAGCACGGTGACCTCGTCGACCACGGTGCCGGGCTTGTACTGCTCGAGGATCGTCGCCCCAGGGGTCGTCCCAGAGCTGCTTGACGCCCAGGCTGACCTTCTTCTCGTCGTGGTTGATCGACAGGATGATCGCCTCGACATCGTCGCCCTTGGCGTACAGGTCGGCGGGGTTGTTGACCTTGACGGTCCAGGACAGGTCCGTCTTGTGGACCATGCCGTCGACGCCTTCCTCGATGCCGACGAACACGCCGTAGTCGGTGAGCGAGCGGACCTTGCCGCCGATCTTGTCGCCCGGCTTGTACTTGTCGGTGAACAGCGACCAGGGATCGGGCTCGAGCTGCTTGAGGCCCAGGCTGATGCGCTTGGCGCGAGCATCGACCTCGAGCACCTGGCACTCGACCTCCTGACCCATCTCCAGCATCTTCGACGGATGCTTGATCTTCTTCGTCCAGCTCATCTCGCTGACGTGGATCAGGCCCTCGACGCCCGGCTCGAGCTCCACGAAGGCGCCGTAGTCGGTCAGGCTCATCACCTTGCCGCGTGACGCGCTTGCCGATGGGGTACGCCTCTTCGGCGTGGTTCCACGGGTCTTCCTGGGTCTGCTTCATGCCCAGGCTGACGCGCTCGGTCTCGGGGTTGTACTTGAGGACCTTGACGGTGACCTCGTCGCCGACGTTGAACACCTCGCTCGGGTGGTTCACGCGGCCCCAGGACATGTCCGTGATGTGGAGCAGGCCGTCGATGCCGCCGAGATCGACGAACGCGCCGTACTCGGTGAGGTTCTTGATGGTGCCGGCGAGGACCTGGCCCTCCTCGAGGGTCTGCAGGGTCTTCTGCTTCATCTCGTCGCGCTCCTTCTCGAGGAGCACGCGACGGCTGAGCACGATGTTGCCGCGCTTCTTGTTGAACTTGATGACCTTGAACTCGTAGGTCTGGCCGATCAGCTTCTCGAGGTTGCGGATCGGGCGCAGATCCACCTGCGAGCCAGGCAGGAAGGCCTTGACGCCGCCGCGGATGGTGACCGACAGGCCGCCCTTCACGCGCTGGCTGATGGTGCCTTCGATGATCTCGTCACGCTCGCAGGCGCTGGAGATCTCGTCCCACACCTTCATCTGGTCGGCCTTCTCCTTGGACAGGGAGATGAGACCGTCGTCGCTCTCGCGACTCTCGATGAAGACGTCGACCTTGTCGCCCGCCTGCGACGTTCACCTCGCCGTGGGCGTCGGCGAACTCGTCTGCGCTGGATGACCCCTTCGCTCTTGCCGCCGATATCGACGACGACGGCGTCGCGACTGACCTGCACCACGATGCCGGTGACGATCTGTCCTTCGCCGCCGAGCTCGAGCCCGCCGGTCGAGGCTTCGCTCGCCTCGAACATGGCTGCAAAGCCGCTCGAAGCGTCGGTGGATGGGGTGGTGGTTTGAGTGTCAGCCATGGATCGAAACAATGCCTCCGTCAGGGGGACCCGGTGTGGAAAGCAGCGAACCGACGCGGAAGAGATCGGTTCTGCGCGCCGCGGGCCACGCCTAGGACGGCGTCAGGTAGCGCACGGTTCCCCCTACGTCAAACGAGAAAACCTCCGTACCGGACCGTCACCCGGTCGCCTGGTTGATGTAGCACATGTACCCCGGCCCCATCAGGGCCCGCCCGACGGTCGGGCCGCGGGGCTGGAACCGGTCCAGTGGCGGACGGCCCGGGCCAGGCTGATGGCCCCACGATCGACCTCGTCCGGCTTCCACGAGAAGCGCACATCTAGCGCGTGCGGGCCCGCTACGTGGATCACGGCCCGGCCCAGCGCCGCACGTTCGCCGCCGAAATCCCGCCCCGGAACCAGCGCCGAGAGACGCACCAGCCCGCCCAGCAAGGCCGAGAGCGACTGCTTCATGGCGGCCGCCTCGCGGTCCGGCCGGAGCGCCACGTGGACCGTGGCCTGGAGCGGATGGCCGAGCTGGACGACCCCGGAAACGCGCTCGAGCGCCTGCAGCCGGGCCAGCGAGGGCGCCACGAACCGGGCGGGCGAGCTGGCATAGCTCCGCACCAGCTGGCCGCTAGCCGCGACGGCCGCGGCAGCCTGGTTGTCCAGACCGATGCGCCGATAGGTATCCTGGCTTGGCAGGGCCTGGCCGAGCCGCGCCGCGCTCGACGCCAGGATCACCGAACCGTCGGCGGCCTGCCCCAGCGCCGCCCCCGTCGGAGCGAGCAGCGTCTGCTTGTCGGGCGAGAGCCGCCATCCGGCGCCCTCTTCGGCCAGCACCTTGGCCATTCCCGTCACGACGCCGCGGCGCGGGAACTTGCCCGAGACCACGACCACCCACTCGTGCCAGGTCGGCCCCCTCGCCGCGACGATCTCCCTCAGGTCGATCGCGGGGTCGATGCCGGTGCGGACCCGGATACGTTCGCGCCGGGGGGGCAGCGAGCTCGGGCCGGCGCCCGGGCCACCCCAGGAATCGTCCAGCAGCGGCAGCAGGTGCTTTCGCACGGGGTCGTACAGCTCGAGCTTCTCCACGTCGACGCGGGCCGCCGCTGTCGTGTCGGGCGGCAGGTGCAACGCGGCGATCCGGTCGTACTGGATGTACTTCTCGTAGATGACGACGGCCGACACGAGGGCCGCCAGCGTCAGCGCGGCCAGGCCGCCCATCACGAGCTTCCACGAGACGCGGCGGCTGCGGCCGCGCGACGTTGCGTCGTCGGGGGCTTGCTGACCCATCAGTGCGCCTCTCCGGCGCCGGCAGCGCCGCATTGCTCCTGCGAGCTCGCGCAAGCCGTCAACCGGGCCAGCTGCTCACGGGTCAGCTTGACCTGGACAACAAGCGACTTGCCAACCGATTCGATGTGCAGCGCCCGGGCCACCGCCGCGGTCGCCCCGCCCTCGCCTGCCACGCCCTTGGCGAGCAGGCCGGCGGCGTCCGCCGCGGATCGCGCGTGGTCCGCGCTGTCGAAGTCCACGTCGAGCTCGGCATCGAGGCCCCGCGCGCCCAGGTCGGCGTCGGCCGACAACTTCGTGCCGCGCCCGAGCAGCCGTGCGGCCGCCGGTGAGCGGCTGGCGATGAGGCCTGCGAGCGGCGGAAGCCGGGCCGCGATCGACATCGCACCCTTGGCCTCGGGCTCCATGTGTTCATCGCCGGCGTGCTGCTCGATGGCGCGCTTCGCGCTGTCGATCTCCGCCGTCGAGACGAACACGAGCAGGCTGTCCGAGTGGACGTAGATGCGCGCCGGCGCAGCGCGGTTCGGGGGCCTGGCACGCGAATACAGCCGCCAGTCGGCGCCGAGATCAACCGGCGGACCCCAGCGCGGCCGGGTGGGAAAGCTCTGTGGGTCCAGCCCCGCGAAGCTGCCTTCGAGCACGATCACGTTGTCCATCAGCTCGGCGCGCGCTTCCGGGCGCAGCGCTATCCACACCGTGTCGGCGTGCTTGAAGGCCTGGGCGATCAGCCGGGCGTTGCCCGCCTCGGCGCCGGCACGGCCCGGAGCGCGGCGCTCCAGCGCCGCGACCGCCGCGGGGCCGAGTGCGTCGCGCATCCGGTGCAGATCGAGCCGCAGCGCCACGTCCAGATCGCCCGGGATCGCCTGCGCCGGCGACGCCAGCCCGGGGGCGGGCGTGCTGGGCGGCGGAATGCGCTCCGCGCCGCAGCCCGCGACCAGCGCCGACACCAGCAGGATGGGCAGGGCTCTCATCACGATGCGCCGTACATCTGCCGTTCGATTTCCTCGACGCGGCGCACGATCACGTCGACCACCTCGTCGATGCCCATCGACGAGCTGTCGATCAGCTCCGCGTCGTCCGCCTGCTTGAGCGGCGCGACCGGACGCGTGCTGTCGCGGCGATCGCGCTCGATGACCTCGCTCAGCACCTGGTCCAGCACGGCATCCGTCCCCGCGGCGGTGAGCTCGTCGAAGCGTCGTTGTGCCCGCACGTCGACGCTCGCCGTCAGGAAGAACTTGGCCTCCGCGTCGGGCAGCACGACGGTCCCGATGTCGCGCCCCTCGAGCACGACGCCGCCGTCCGCTCCGGCCGCGCGCTGCATGTCGAGCAGCGCCCGCCGCACCTCCGGAAGAGCACTGACCTTGCTGGCGCCCTGCCCGATGTCCTCGGCGCGGATAGCCGTCGAGACGTCGTGGCCTTCGAGCAGCACGCGCTGCTGCGGCCCCTGCCCCGATGCGAACTGGATGGCATCGCGCGCGGCCAGATCGTGCGCCAGCTCACCCATGGCTCCCTCGTCGCCCCAGTCGATGCCCCGGCGCTGCGCCGCCAGCGCGACACAACGGTACAGCGCGCCGGTGCCGACCAGCACGTAGCCGAGCCTCTCGGCGACACGGCGCGTGACGGTCGTCTTGCCGGCGCCAGCCGGCCCGTCGATGGCCACGGCGGGCCGCGTGCGGCTCACGAGCGCACCTCGACGCGCGCGCCCAGCGCACGGAGCGTCCCGGCGAAACGCGGGAAGCTTGTCGCGATGCAATCCACGTTGTCGATCACGGTCTCGCCGTCCGCGACCAGACCGAGCACGGCGGCGGTCATCGCGATCCGGTGATCGCCACCGCTGTCGACGTGCGCGGCGCTGAGCCGCCCTTCGCGGCCGTCCTTCCACCAGGAGACCGTCCTCGCGCTCTTCGGCCTCGACGCCGAAGCGGCGCAGAAGCCCGACCATCAACGCGATGCGGTCGCTCTCCTTGACGCGCAGCTCCGCCACGTCGGAAAACGCGCTCGTACCCTGCGCGCGCGCTGCAAGCGCGCACGCGATCGGGATCTCGTCGATCGCACGCACCGCCACCTCGCCGCCCACCGGGGTGCCGTGGAGCGCGCCGCCCGCGCGCCGTGATCTCGCCCCAGGGCTCGCCCAGCGTCTCGCCCTGCGGCGTGGTCCCGACATTGCCGCCGAACAGGCGCAAGAGCTCGAGGATCCCCGCCCGTGTCGGGTTCAGCCCGTGTCGCGCACGGTGACCTGGCTGTCGTCGACCAGCGCCGCCGCCACCAGCAGGAATGCCGCCGCGGACAGATCGCCGGGCAGGTCGATCCCGAACGGGTGGATCGCATCGGGATCGGCCGGCGGGTGCAGGCTCACCGTCGGTCCGGCCGTCTCGATCGGCATGCCGAGTGCCCTCAGCATGCGTTCGGTGTGATCGCGCGAGACCAGCGGCTCGCGGAGCAGCGTGGGACCCGACGCGAACAACCCGGACAGCAGCAGCGCACTCTTCACCTGCGCGCTCGCGATGGGCATCGCGTACTCGAGCGGCGCGAGCCGCGTCCCGTCCGGCAGCGGCCCGATCATCGAGCGGCGCGGTCAGGATCCTGCGGCCGCGTCGGATGCGGCCGGCCTTCGATGATCGCGCCGCGGGCCCGGAGCGGATGCACGACCCGCCCCATCGGCCGCCGCGACAGCGACGCATCGCCGACCAGCCGCGTACGGAAATGCTGCGCGGAGAGCACGCCCGAAAGCAGTCGCATCGTGGTGCCCGAGTTGCCGCAGTCGAGGTCGCCCGACGGCGCCGACAGTCCGGCAAGCCCGACGCCGTGCACGGCGAGCGTGCCGCGTCCGTCGTCTTCCACCTCGACGCCCATCGCGCGGAACGCCGCGAGCGTGGAGACGTTGTCCTCGCCGTAGGAGAAGCGGCGGAGCTCCGAACGGCCGGCGCCGAGCGCCGCCAGGATCAGCGCGCGGTGGCTGATGCTCTTGTCGCTGGGCACCGGCACGCTGCCACGCAGCGGCTTGTCCGCCGGAGCGCACGACCAGCCGCGTCACTGCGTCACTTCCGGGCTGCCGCCGAGCCCGGGGTTCTGGGTCGCCGGGATGACGTTCGGCTGCGACGGCACACCCAGCGCGGTGGCGGCCTTGTCGAGCAGTTGTCCTACCGCCGCCCCGTCGAGGCCCACGACGAACTGCGCGTCCTGGCCGTGGGCTTCGGCCTGCAGCTGTTTGATCGGCTGGGTGATGCCGACCAGCTGCATCAGCGGGCCCCACGACTGCAGGGTCTGCTGTAGCTGGAGCAGGTTCGCCGCGCCGGCCTTGGCGCCCTTCTCGTCAGCGTAGGTCAGCGTGCCCGGCGAGGTTCACACCCGGCGGCTGGAAGTTGCCGAGCATGCGTGCCGTCTCCATGCCCTCGAGGAAGGGCAGCTGCTGCCGCATGGCGTCGGTCACCGGATGCGTGCGCAGATCGAAGCCGGCAACGAACGGCGCGTTCGGCGTGTCCAGGAGCTTCTTGAACCAGTCGGGCATCTGCTGGGAGACGCGCCCTTCCTGGATGCGGTCGAGCGCCCGACGGATGCCGGTCTCGTCGCCGAGCAGGACCGTGTGCGACGTCAGCACCACGAAGCCCACCGTGGCCGACGTGTACAGCGTCCGTCCCGCGTAGTTGCTTGCCGTCACCGGCAGCCCGAGCGGCGTCTTGGCGGTACCGCTGGCGGCTCTGCTCGATGGCCTGCTGGTTGAAAGTCCCGGTCGCCACCGCGACCATGTTCGCACCCGACATGGAGTACGCGCCGATGGCCAGCTGCTGGAGGTCCCGCTGCTGGCTCGAAGCCCGCCGAGGCGGGAAACGGCGCCCGCGCCTTGGCGATCTCCAGCAGCTTCTGGCCGAACGGCGACGCGAACATCTGCTGGGCGTCGGACCACGACCAGGGCGACGGCTCCGCCGGGCAGCAGCGCCAGCGGATCGCGGTCGATGTCGGCCGCGGTGAGGCCCTTGCCCGCGGAGGTCTGGACGACGACCTCGTCCTTCTTCGGACAGCCCCCGAGCACCAGCGCCAGCGCGACCAGCAGCAAGAGCGGGATGCGCCGGGGAACGTTCACCGCGAGCACCTCGCCGAGCGCTTCGAGCATCCGTGTGTTCTCCTCGGGGCGGCCCACGGTGATGCGCAGGCACGTCTCGAGCGGCCCGAGCGGCCGCACGATGACGCCCCTGCGAAGCATCTTGTCGTACACGTCGCGCGCCGAGCGGCCCACGTCCACGAATACGAAATTCGCCTGGCTGGGAGCGACGTTCACGCCCGGCATCGCCCCCAGCGCCTCGAGCAGTCGCGCGCGCTCGCTCTGGTTGATGCGGCGGCTCCGCTCGACGTGCTCGTGGTCGTCGAGCGCCGCCATGGCCGCGGCCTGGCCGACGGCGTTGACGTTGAAGGGTGCGCGCACGCGGTTCATGTAGTCGATGAGCTGCGCCGGCCCGACCGCGAAGCCCACGCGCAGCGCCGCCATGCCGTAGATTTTGGAGAAGGTGCGGAGCACGACCAGCCGTTCACGCAGCCCCCGGAGCTCCAGCGAATCCGGGTAGTCGTCGGCGTCGGCGTACTCGATGTACGCCTCGTCCATCACGATGATGACCTCCGGCGGCACCTCGCGGAACAGTTTCTCCACGGCGGCGCGCCCCACATGCGTCCCGGTGGGATTGTTCGGGTTGGCCACGAACAGAAGCCGCGTCTCCGGCCGCACCGCGGCCGCCATGGCGTCCAGATCGTGCGTGAGGTCGCGCAGTGGCACCGCCGTAGAACGGCGTGCCGTGCGCCAGTCGCCGCCATCCTGTAGACGACGAAGGCGGGCTCGGCGAACACGATGTGCTCGGCAGGCGTGGTGAACGTGCGCACCAACAGCTCGATCAGCTCGTTGGAGCCGTTGCCCTGGATCACCTCGTTCATCGCCACGCCGTGCACCTGGGCGAGCTTCTCGCGCAGGCGGTATGCCGCAGCGTCCGGGTAGCGGTTGAGCTCGGCCGCAGCGATGCGCGCACGGCCTCGACCGCCTTCGGACTCGGCCCAAGCGGATTCTCGTTGGAAGCGAGCTTCACGGCGTCGGTGACGCCGAGCTCACGGGCCAGCTCCTCGACAGGCTTGCCGGCCTCGTAGGCACGCAGCGAGTCGATCCCGGGGGTGACTAGACTCATGTCGCCGCGAAGCCTAGCTCGCGACAGACAAACGGAAAACCCAACCCTGGATGGCCGCGGGAAACGGACTAGTCCTGGGTCTGGAACGAGCCCAGGACCTTCAGGTATTTCGTCGAGCGTTTGACCGCCTCGAGCGCCGTGACGACCGGCCGATCCGTGACGTGCCCGCTGACCTCGACGTAGAACACGTAGTCCCAGCTCTCGCCGCGCACGGGGCGCGACTGCAGCTTCTTCAGGTTGATGCCGCGCTCGGCGAAGTGCCTGAGAACGTCGAACAGCGAGCCCGGCGAATCGTCAACGCTGAACAGGAGACAGGTCGTGTCGTTTCCCGAGCGGATCGCGGGGCGTCCGCTGGCGATGCCGTAACGGAAGCGGAGCTCGGGGGAGTCGCCGATATTCGAGCGCACCACCTGGAGGTCGCCCGCACGCCCGCAGGCTTCCGGCACGATCGCCGCCGCGCCGTGATCCTCCCTGGCCAGCTGCGCGGCCACAACGGGAGAGCGAACATCGATCACGGTGATCCGGCCCATTTCCGCTTGCCAGGAATCGCTCGCTGGCGGCGTGCGCGGCCGCCGTGGCGTACACCTTGTCGATGTCGGCGACGTTGGCCGTGCGGCTCATCAGGTCGAGCGTTGCTGGCAGCACACGCTCGGCGACGAACACCAGCTCCGTCTGGGCCAGCGCCGTAATCGAAGGCTGGACCAGCCCGTCCACCGAGGATTCGAACGGGAGCACCGCGAACACCGCGCGCCCGCGCGACACTTCTTCCAGCGCTTCGCCCGCAGTCGAGCTCACCACCAACGCAGCCGACGCTCCGAAATAGCTACGCGCCATCTCGTAGGTGAAGCCGCCCTCGGGCCCCAGATAGGCCACGCGCACCGGCTGCTCGAGCGTGCGCGCTTCGGCACGGATCTGGCGGAAGATGGCCTTCAGGCTCTCCGGCGGCAGCTCCCCTTTGGCGGACGCCTGGAGCTTTTCCAGCCACTCGGCCTCGTCGATATCGATCGACGGCGGCGAGCCCTCCAGACGAACCTGGATCTCGCGCGACAGCTGCGCTCGCGCCTCCAGCTGTTGGACCAGCTCGAGGTCGATCTGCTCGGTTTTCTGGCGAAGCTCCGCGAGCTCGCGCTGCTCGTCTGCCATGTCGTCCCGCCCGGCCGTCGCTACGCTGCGGCCGCTCCGGACTTGTTCTTCGTTTCCGTCTTCTTCGCCGGCTCGCTGGCTTTCGGCTCGCTGGCTTTCGGCTCGCCGGCTTTCGGCGTGCTGGCCTTCGGCTTGCTCTCGCTCGAACCCGCGCTCTTGTTCGAGCCGTAGCCGTCCGCATACCAACCCCCGCCCTTGAGGATGAAGCCCGCGCCTCCGGAGACCTGGCGCTTGGCCTTGTTCCTCTTGCAGGACGGGCACTTCTTCAGCGGATCGGCGCTGATGGGCTGTTCCGCTTCCCACTCATGTCCACAAGCGGTGCAAACGTACTCGTATGTCATCTGGGGGACCTCACTCCTGGCAGATGCGTCGGGGGACGCGGGGTGTCAACTGCCGTCGCCCCCGCCGGGGCATGGATCTTGTCCTATCTGGAGTGTGCGCCACTTGTTCGCAGGTTTCCAGTAGTTCGCATCGAGGCCGCTGACCGGCCTCATGGCCGGTCAGCGCGCTGGCGAGGCTCTTCGCTGGCCGATTTGTGGCCTCGGCGCTTGTAAGCGCGCGTTCAGCGGTGTACGAGTGTGCAGATACGGGGTGTGACCATACAACACGTGTGGTGACGCTAGCTCCGGACTCCGCTGCACAGGCGAGCGCCGAGGCCCTACGCTGCTATTCCAAGGCAGACCGGGCCCGGTCGTCGAGGACATATCGATGCACATCAAGAAGCTGGAGATCGCCGGATTCAAGTCCTTTGTGGACCGCACGGTGATCCACTTCGATCACGACGTGGTGGGCGTGGTCGGGCCCAACGGCTGCGGCAAGTCGAACATCGTGGATGCCATCCGCTGGTGCATGGGCGAGCAGAGCGCCAAGCACCTGCGCGGCAGGTCGATGGAGGACGTCATCTTCAACGGCTCCGAGAGCCGCGGCCCGCACGGCCTGGCGGAGGTGACGCTCACCTTCGACAACACCGACGCGGCCTACGCCGAAACCCTGCCGCCCGAGTACAAGGACTACGCCGAGATCGCCGTCACCCGCCGGCTATTCCGCGACGGGACCAGCGAGTACCTCATCAACAAGACGCAGGTGCGCCTGCGCGACGTGACGGAGCTGTTCCTCGGTACCGGCGTCGGGACCAAGGCGTATTCCATCGTCGAGCAGGGCCGCATCGGACAGATCGTCAGCGCGCGCGCCGAGGATCGCCGGATGTTCCTCGAGGAAGCGGCCGGCATCACCAAGTACAAGCAGCGCCGCAAGCAGGCCGAGCGCAAGATGGACCTAACGCGGCAGAATCTGCTGCGCATCAACGACATCGTCGTCGGAGATCGACCGCACGCGCGGCTCGCTAAAGCGGCAGGTCGCCAAGGCGGAGCGCTTCCTCCTGTATCGCAGCGAGCTCGAGGATCTCGCGCTGCACGAGGCTTCGCACAAACTGCTCGAGCTGATCGTCACCGAGCGCGTCGAGCACGACGGCCTGGCCACGTCACGCGAACAGGCCGACGCCTTCCGTGCCAGGCTGTCGGAATCCGAAACGGCGCTGGACACCGCGCGCGGCGAAGCCACCGCCATCGAGGAGCGGGCCGAACAGGCCTCCCGCGAAGCCTTCGAGGCGGACAACGAGGTGAGCGGCCTCGCCGCGGAAATCGAGCGTTCACGTGATCGCCTCGGGCACCTGTCGGAACGACTCGCAGCCGACCAGGAGGAGCTCGAAAAGGTCGTCGGCCGCATCACCGAGTTGCGCCAAGAGGAAGTCGACATCGCCGCGCGCATCGAGCAACTCGCCGGCGACGAACGCGCACGGCAGGCGGACGCCGAGACCGAGGACGAAACCCTCGCCGCGCTGCGCTCGGAAGAAGAGGAGGCCGCCGCGAAGGTGCAGGAGCTCCGACAGAAGCTCTCGTCGGACCGCACCCAGGCCGCCGCGGTGGAAGCGCGGATCGACGGCATGTCCCAGCGCATCCGCGAGGCCCGCTCGCGGCGCGATCGCCTCGGCGACGAGCGCCAGACGCTGCTGGGCGAGCTCGGCGATCTCGAGGCGCGCAAGCACGCCCTGGAGCGCAGCGTGGCCGAGCTGGCCGAGGGCAAGCGCCTCACGGCCCAGGAGCGCGAAGCGCTGGAGCAGGAGATGCACGAGCTGCGCAGCCACCAGCTGGACAGCGAACGTGCCGTCGATGTTGCGAAAAACGAGCTCTCGCTCAAACGCAACCGCCTGCGCGCGTTGGAAGATCTGCACCGCCGTCTCGAAGGTGTGGGCGCGGGCGTCCGCGCGCTGCTGTCGCGCAGCGATCCTTCCGTGCTCGGCATGGTCGCAGACCGCATCGAGGCGCCCGAAGAGCTCACAGCCGCATTTGCCGGCTTGCTGGGCGAGCGGCTGCAGTACGTGGTGGTGGACAGCACCGCCCGGGGCGTGGAGCTGCTCGACGAGCTCCGGAAGAACGAACGCGGACGCGCGCACATCGTCCAGCAGCGGCCGCCGTACATTGCGGGCGCAGATCGCGCCGGCGCCGCGCACGAGCTGTCGCTCGGACGGCTCGCCGATCGACTGGAATATGCCGCGGAGGACGAAGCGCTGGTGCGCGCACTCATTGGTGACGCGCTCCTGGTGGAATCGGCCGAGGATGCGCTCGCGCTGGCGACCGCGCGCCCGGGAGTCACGGCCATCGCGCTCGACGGCACCGTGGTCCGACCCGACGGCGTGGTCAGCGGCGGCAGCGGCGACGACGTGGCCTCCGCCATGGTCGAGCAGAAGCGCGAGATGCGCACGCTGGGCGACGAGGTCGAACGCCTAGCCGCACGCGAAGTCCAGTGCGTCGCCGAGCACAATGCCCTCCGCGCGCGGATGACGGAGGTGGGCACGGCGCTGGATCGCGCGCGCCAGGGTGCGCACGAGGGTGAGCTCGCCCACGTAACTGCGGAGAAGGATCTCGCGCGCACGGCCAGCGATATCGAGCGCGCCGAAGCACGCCGGCGCACGCTGGACGCCGAGCTGGCCGAGCTCGAACAGCTGCTGGACAATGCCGCCGAGGAAGAACACCAGTCGCAGATCCAGCTCGACGAGCTGTCCCAGCATCTGGACCACGTCGGTCACGAGCTCGCCCGCGCGGAAGAGGACGCCGCTTCACGCAAGGAGCGCGCCGAAGCGCAGGCCGCCCTGGTCACCGAGCGCAAGGTGCGTCTGGCGCAGGTGCGCGAGCAGGTCGAAGCCGCGCGCGAGGCCGGCGAACGCGTCGCCGCGGCCATCGCCGAGCTCGGCGCGCGTTCGGAGCGGCTCGAAGAGGAGATGCACGAGGCGGCGACGGGTTTCGGCGAGACCGCCGCGCAGCATCGTCCTGGCACGCGAAGCCCGTATCGGCGCGGCGACCACGGCACAGGCAGCGCACCAGAGGCTCGCCGAGGAGCGCCAGCTGCTCGAGCAGGTGCGTCACGCGCTCGGTACCCGCGAGGCGGAGCTCCGGGAGCTGCGGGACGAGCTTTCGGCCCTCGACGAGCGCGTCCGCAAGCACGAGATGGCGCTGCAGCGGATCGAGCTCGAGCGCGACCACCTGATCTCCAACGTGCGCGAGCGTTTCCGCGGCCTGCATCTGCCGCGCGTGGTCGGGGACTACCATGCCCGGCCCGCTCCGGATGCCGAGCACCGCCGGCGCATCGAAGAGCTGACGCAGCTCATCGATCGCATGGGGCCAGTCAATCTCGACGCCAGCGGCGAGTACCAGGACGCGGAACGCCGCTTCCACGAGCTCAACGACCAGAAGGTCGACATCGAGAAGGCGCTCGAGGAGCTCGACCGCGCCATCAAGCACATGGATCGCGAGTCGCGCAGGCGCTTCAAGGAAACCTTCGAATCGGTCAACGAGCTGTTCCGCAAGACCTTCGTGAAGCTCTTCCGCGGCGGACGCGCCGAGCTCAGGCTGACCAATCCGGAGGACCTGCTGGCAAGCGGCGTGGAAATCGTGGCGCAGCCGCCCGGCAAGAACCTCGGCAACATCGAGCTCATGAGCGGCGGCGAGAAGGCGCTGACGGCCGTCAGCCTGATCTTCGCGATCTTCCAGCACCGGCCTTCGCCCTTCTGCGTGCTCGACGAGGTCGACGCGCCCCTCGACGAGGCCAATGTCGCCCGCTACAACGAAGCGATCCGCGGCATGACGGATCGTTCGCAGTTCATCCTGATCACGCACATCAAGAAGACGATGCAGATGGTGGACGTGCTCTACGGCGTCACCATGGGCGAGCCGGGCGTGTCGCGTATCGTCAGCGTCAAGGTGAACGAGAACGCCGTGTCCCGCAGCGAAAGCCGGCCGCACCGCGAGATGGAAGCACCGGCAACCGCCGACGAGCAGAGCACGCAGGTCGCGTAGCCGCGCGCTCGCGCTCCCCTCGATCGGCCCACATCGGCATAGGGGCCCGAGGTAATCCCTCGGGACCCCTGCCACACCACCCGGCATGCGCGTCCGCACCGGGCGGTTCGAGGAGTTGAGGTCACGCGGCGAGCCGGGGGACGCCCAGCTCGTCGAAGTAGCGGATGGGGAAAGCGATGTGGATAGCCATCGCGGAGTTCTTCCACCAGCGCCGGCCGTTGACCGCCACCTGTGCAGCTACGCGCACGGAGAGACCCCGAGCCCGCAGTTCGCGAATGCTCCAGGTCCACGTCCACCACCCACTTGCGACCGGCCTGGACGTGCCGCTGCGCTTCGACGACAGCGTCGTGCGCACGGTGACCGGGCCGGAAGCCGTGGCTGTGCTTCGAGAAGTCCGTGCCCGCCGCCGCCTCGGATCCGGTTCTTGTATATCGGCCCGCGGTTTCGCTCCCCGCTTCCTTCCCACGGTCGGTCGCCCTCCCGCAGTTGCGGTTCGCTTCGATCGGGATAACCGCCTCTCGGCCGGACTTCCACCGGCAAGACAGCGCCCATGCTGGGCGCACAAACAACAACGCCCGGACCGCAAGGCCCGGGCGTTGCTGCGACAATCGGAGCGCGCCCTTGCGGCGCGCTCCGTGCACTGCGCCTCAGCGCTTGTCGCGACGACGACGCTGGAGCAGGATCGCGCCCGCCGCCAGCCCCAGGAACGCGAGGCCACCGCCCGGGCTACGCGAGTTACCCGGAGTGCTGCACCCGCAACCGCCCGTGTCCTTCGAACCCGAGGGCGTCGTGCCGCCGCCGTCGTAGCCGCCATCCACGGCGCCGCCGCTGCCGCCGAAGCCGCTACCGCCGGTGCCTGCCCCGCCGCCGGTGCCTGCCCCGCCGCCGGTGCCTGCCCCGCCGCCGGTGCCTGCCCCGCCGCCGGTGCCAGCCGTGCCGCCGGCTCCAGCCGTGCCGCCGGCTCCAGCCGTGCCGCCGGCTCCAGCCGTGCCGCCGGCTCCAGCCGTGCCGCCGGTTCCAGCCGTGCCGCCGGTTCCAGCCGTGCCGCCGGTTCCAGCCGTGCCGCCGGTTCCAGCCGTGCCGCCGGTTCCGCCGGTTCCAGCCGTGCCGCCGGTTCCAGCCGTGCCGCCGGTTCCAGCCGTGCCGCCGGTTCCAGCCGTGCCGCCGGTTCCAGCCGTGCCGCCGGTTCCAGCCGTGCCGCCGGTTCCGCCGGTTCCAGCCGTGCCGCCGGTTCCAGCCGTGCCGCCGGTTCCAGCCGTGCCGCCGGTGCCAGCCGTGCCGCCAGTGCCCGCGCCACCGTCCGTGGACGTCGAGCACGGGTTCGCCGCGCGCAGTGTGGCGTCAGCTGCGTTGGCCAGCTCGAAGTGGTCGGTGCACCAGATGTTGACCATGTTGGGCGCGTTGTTGTCCTCGGTCTGGACGTCGACCGGCGTGAGCCCGGTGGGCAGACAGGCGGTGGTGCCCTCATAGGTCGCAGCGAGCGTCGCGGTGTCGCTCATGTCGTAGAACGCCAGACCGTCGGGGTTGGTGCCGCCGTTCTGGATCCAGCCACCACCTCCCATGGTCATCTCGACATTGCAGGTTTCGCCGCTCGCGGTGGAATCGCAGATCTCGATGTAGCCGTCCGATGGGATCGCGACCGTGTCAAGCGGGATGGTGGCGTAGACTTCGCCGCCATCGCACGTGGTATGGCTGCCGTTGATGAGCTGGATGTCCTTCAACCCGCAGTCACCGAGCTTGTCGCCCGAGCTGAAGCCAGAGGCCTTGAGCTCGATGACTTCGCGCGAATCGGCGTTCACCTGGTCGTAGTCGAGCTTCGTCCACTCCACCGTGCACGAGCCGGCACTCGCCACCTGCACGTGCTGCGAGGTGGACCCGACACTTTCCGTGGTGTGCTCGCTCGAGCAGGCGGTAGTGCCTGCACCGAGAGCGATCGCGCAGGGAGCCACCAGCAGCGCCATCCTCCAGATATTCCTGTTCATCATTCGCTTGCCCCTTGTTCAATTGGCGACACGCCTCGGACGTGCCGTAACCAAGACGGGAAACCCCCGAACCTTGCGGGGCGCCTCCCTAGCTGGCTACCACTATTGGGCACAATCCGTGAACAACGCAATCGTCCAATGAACCGCCGTCCGCAAACCTTCCGACGCGTCGGCTGGCCCGTCTCGGTGGCCGGATGCGCTCCCGGTGACAGCACGCAGACAACTGCCGCCGCATACGGCGCCCGACACATGTTCCTGTCGATGCGGAATTCGTGAAACACCCACGCGTTGACCCGTCGATTTCCGCACAGTGCGATCCAGCATCAGTGGAAATCCCGTGACACGCTCGGGAGATCACGGCCCGGCACGTCCAGACGCGCGAGATCACGCACGATCAGATGCACGACCGCGGCCTCACCGCCCTGCCCCTGCCGCTCGACCTCGCCGCGGGCCAGCAGCAGCGTCGCGCGGCGCGCTACCAGATGGAACTGCTCGAACACGCTCTGGTACACGATGAGGTTCGCGTTGCCCGTCTCGTCCTCCAGCGTGATGAAGACGACGCCGCTGGCCGTTCCGGGCTGTTGACGGCAGGTAACGAGCCCCGCCACCGCGACGCGCGCGCCCTTCGGCGCCTGCATCAGCTCGCTGGCCGTGAGCACGCCCTGACGCCCGAGACGCGCCCGCAGATGCCGCATCGGGTGATCGTCGACGCTGAGCCCCTTCTTCCCGTAGTCGAGCAATAGCTGCTCCACCGGACGGAGCCCAGGCAGCGTGACCTCCGGCTCGCGCACCTCGAGCTCCGAGAACAGCCCGCCGGTGCGCGGAGCCCGCACCTTCCACAGCGCCTGGCGCCGCCCACGCACCAGCGGCTCGAGCGCGCCGGCTTCCGCGAGCGCTTCCACTTCGTTCTTCCGGGGTCCTGCGCGGCGCAGCAGGTCGTCGAGGCTGGAGAATGCGTGCTCGGCGCGCGCCACCTCGATACGGCGTGCCGCGCCCTCGCCCAGGCCCTTGACCAACCGCAGGCCGAGCCGGAGCGCGCGGCCCTGAGCGTCCCCTTCCAGCGGCTCCAGCGTACAGTCGTAGAAGCTGTGCGCGATGCTCACGTCGCGCACCGTGACGCCGTGGCGCTGCGCGTCCTGCACGATGCTCGACGCCGAGTAGAAGCCCATCGGCTGCGAGTTCAGCAGCGCGCAGGCGAAGTACGCCGGGTAGTGCGTCTTCTGCCAGGCCGAGGCGTACACCAGCAGCGCGAAGGACGCGGCGTGCGACTCGGGAAAGCCATACTCGCCGAAGCCCTTGATCTGCTCGAACAGCGCCGCGCCGAACTCCGCGGAGATCCCCTTCTTCGCGAAGCCATCGAGCAGCCGCTGGCGGTGGCGCATCAGCTTGCCCGTCTTCTTCCACGCCGCCATGTCACGCCTGAGCTGGTCGGCCTCGCCGCCCGAGTAGCCTGCGCCCACGATGGCGATCTGCATCACCTGCTCCTGGAAGAGCGGCACGCCCAGCGTGCGCTCGAGGATGGGCCACAGATCCGGGTGCGGCGACGCGACCGGCTCCTCGCCGTTCCGGCGCTTGAGATACGGATGCACCATGCCTCCCTGGATCGGCCCGGGACGCACGATCGCCACCTCCACCACCAGATCGTAGAAGCAGCGCGGCCTGAGCCGCGGCAGCATGCTCATCTGCGCGCGGCTCTCGATCTGGAACACGCCGACGGTGTCGGCGCGGCAGATCGAGTCGTACACGGCGGCGTCCTCCGGCGGAATGCGCGTGATGACTTCCAGCGGATCGAAGTCCCCTTCCCCACCCAGCACGCCGTCTTCATGCAGGAGCGCCAGGCATTTGCGGATGGCCGTGAGCATGCCCAGAGCGAGCACGTCGATCTTGAAGAAGCCGAGCGCGTCGAGGTCGTCCTTGTCCCAGGGCACCACGGTGCGGCCCTCCATGCGCGCGGGCTCCACCGGCGCCACCTCGTAGAGCGGGTCGGCGCTGAGCACGAAGCCGCCCACGTGGATCGACAGATGCCGCGGAAAGCCCTCCAGCGCGCGCGCCAGCATCACACCTGGCGCAGCCGCGCGTCGTCCACGTCGAAGCCCATCTCGCCCAGGCGCTGGCTGCTCATCTCGTCGCCGTGCCAGTGGGTGATGGTCGAGCTCAGCCGATCGACCTGATCGAGCGACAGGCCGAACGCCTTGCCCACCTCGCGCAGCGCGCTCTTGCCGCGATAGCTGATGATCTCGCTGACCATCGCCGCGCGGTCTCGCCCGTAGCGTGCGTAGATCTCCTGGATGACCTCCTCGCGGCGCTCGTGCTCGAAGTCGATGTCGATGTCGGGCGGCTCGCTGCGCTCCGCGCTCATGAAGCGCTCGAACAAGAGGTTCGAGCGCGCCGGATCCACCGCTGTGATGCCGAGCACGTAGCAGACCGCGCTGTTCGCCGCGCTGCCCCGCCCCTGGCACAGGATGCGCCGCGCGCGCGCCATCTCCACCACTTCCCACGTGGACAGGAAGTACGGCGCCACGCCGAGCTTCTCGATGAGTGCGAGCTCCTTTTCGATCTGCCGTGACACGGCAGTCGGCACGCCGCCGGGATAGCGCCGCGCTGCGCCCTCCTGCGTGAGCCGGCGGAGCCTGTCGTCCGCGCTCTCGCCGGCGTCGAGCGCGCAGGGAAAGCGATAGCGGAGCTCGCCCAGACTGAAGCGGAGCTCCGAAGCGACCTCCACCGAGCGCTCGACCCAACCCGGATGATCGGCAAACAGCCGCTGCATCTCTGCGGCCGAGCGCAGATGCGCCTCGGCGTTGGCGCCGAGCGCGCTGCCGGCGCGATCGAGCGTGGTGCCCGTGCGGATGCAGTAGAGAACGTCCCAGAGCGCCTTGCGCGAAGCGTGGTGGTAGAGCGGGCGGCTGCTCGCCACCACGGGCAGCCCGTAGCGCACCGACAGCGCCTCGGCGTCGCGCGTGCGCTCGCGGTCGAAGCCGTCCAGATGCCGGTGCGTCGCGACGAAAGCGCGGTCCGCAAACACGTCTGCGAGCAGCTCGAACAGCGCGTCGGGCGGCGGGCTGTCATGTGGGGTACGGGGCCCGGGCACGACCGCGACCAGCCCGGCGTTGTGCTCCGATAGAGCCGCCAGCGACAGCGCGCTCTCGCCCTTGGGACGATCGGCGTGCGACAGCGTGAGCAGCCGGCACAGGTTCGCGTAGCCGTCGTGATCGCGAACCAGGAGCGCGACCGTGGGCAGCTCGACAGGCGGCTTGGCTTTGCGCCGCTTCTTCGGGGTGGGCACCTCGAGCGACAGCTCCGCGCCGACGATCACGCGCTGCCCGGTCTCCTTCGCCCGCAGGAACGCGCGCGCCGAGCCGTACAGCCCGTCGAGATCGCAGAGGGCGAGCGCGTCGAGCCCCAGCTCCCGTGCACGCGTCACCAGCTCTTCGGGGTGCGACGCCCCGCGCAGGAACGAGAAACAACTTCGAGCCAGCAGCTCGGCGAACATCGCGGACATCTGTCCCCTCACCCGGATGACAGCGGGACACCACGAAGGGCCGGAGTTCTTGTGGGTCGAGCGCTGTGGCGGCGACGCGCGGCTAATCCAGCGGATGGGCGGCGGGATAGCGGGCGCGACACCAGAAGCGTGAATCCGCACGCCAAACACCGCCCACCGCGCCGGCACGAAATCCTTGAAAATCCGTCAAGCAATAGCGGATCTTCAAGGATTGTCGTCTTGGTCAGCGCCGTCATAGCCACTTGCCATCCCAGGCGCGCGGGCGGATTCCGTCACAGGCACTTGCCGTCCGACCCCATCTTCTGCGAGCAGCAGATCTTCCACTCCTCGCCCTGCGGACCGAGGTCGATGACATTCAGCCCGCTGATCACGCACTGGCATTTGTTTTTGATGCTGCAGTCGTTAGAACAGCATTGACCGCTCCCTGCAGTGCAACTCTGGCCGATGGGCTGGCAGTTGATGCATGTGTAGTTCCGGCAATACCCGGAGCAGCACTGGCTGGAGGTGTCGCACGTGGCCAGGAAAGACCGGCAGGCACCGCCGCCGGATCCCGAACTGCCTCCGCTCCCGGACTGGCCGGCGCTGCCCGAAGCTCCGCCCTGCCCTGCAGCACCGCCCCCGCCCGAGCCGGCATGGCCTGCCGTGCCTCCGGACCCGCCGCCGTCGCTGCGGCTGCTCGTGGTCGAACCGCCGCAGCCGGCGAGCAGAGCCAGCACACACATCCAGTAGACTGCCGCTTTCATCGCTGCACCACCGCGCCGAAGATCTCCGCGTTGTGGCGCGGAGCCGGCTGCTCGGTCTCGGCCCAGGGCGCAAAGTAGCTGGCGAGGCCGCCCGGATCATCGATGAAGGTCCCGTAGCGGTAGTCGCCGAAGAAGCGTCCCTTTGGCTTGAGATCAAGCTGGCCCGGATCGATTGCGGAGTTATTCACATTGCCGAAGTCGAACCAGGTCTGGCCCTCCGGCAGCCACATCCGGACATGCGCGACCTGCCCGATCAGAGGGAAACCGCCCTGGCTGACCTCGACCCAGGTGAGGACCTGCTGGTAGCGCTCCTGCGCGTCGGTTGCGAAGCCCTCGGGCCACACCAGATCCGGCCACAGCACGTGGCGGCGCTGGGCCGACGCGTCCAGATCTTCGCTGCGTACAACGCTGGCGCTGCTTCCGCTGACGTGAATGTCGACGACGTGGGCGGTCTGGTATCGCGCATCTCCGGCCGTCACGGCGTCCGGATACACCAGCCTGAACTTGCCAGCGCCCTGCATGGGCACGATGCTCGGCTGACCGAGATTGTTCACCAACTGGGCTGCCGTGAGCGGACCCTGGATGAACTGGCAGTCCGGAGCGCTCGAGAGATCGATCCACTGCGCTTCGGCTGCCGGATGCTGGCGCGCCGGCAGATCCGGAAGCCGCGCCATCTTCGGACGTCGGGTATGTGGATCGCACTGCAGCAACCACGCCTGCGGGCTGCCGTCGTGCGGATCGGCGGTGAGCGCCGTGACGCCTGCGGCGCTGTCGAAGATCGCGTCCGTATGCCAGACCGGAGTCTGGGCGAACGTGGTGCGTGCGCCGAGCACTTCCGTCTTGTGGTTGACCTGTTCGTCGACGCCGAGCGCATCGGCCCCTCCTTTGAAAAGGTCAGGACACAGGAGTGCCGCGCAAGGGACAATCGGGAACTCCGTGTTTTCGTCTCTGGATTGCATGGGACGATAATCAATCGACGACAGCGTGCAGATAGCGCCGGCCGCTTTCGCGATCGACGTAGACCAGGGCTTCGATGCCGCCTTCGGGGCTTTCGAGCCAGAGGCGGAGGTAGTCGCGATCGACGGGGGCGCGCGTCCACCACTCCACCGACGAGAGGCGCTGTTCGAACGCGACGCGCTCGATGGTGTACAGGCGCTGGTCGAGCGTGAGCACGGCGCCGGCACGGATCGGCGCCCGCAGCGGCACGGGGGCGGACAAGAGGCGCGTGGGAGCGCGTGGGAGCCCGGTCAGTGGACGGGGCACACCAGTGCCGCCCTTGCGGAGCCCAGGGGCGTTGCCTTTGCGGCCGCGCAAGGCGGACAGGGCAGAGCCGAGGCGGCTGCGTGACTCTGGGCGGTGCGCGTCGACCTGGCGCAGCACGCCGACGCTGCCTTTGCCGAGATCTGCACCGAGCTCGGCGAGCAGCACCGGCAACGCTTCGAGACCGCGCGAGCCGGCGAGCACGCCGCCGGCAACGCGCGATAGATCGAGCTGGCGCGCCACGGCGCGGACGAGCGACGGCACCTCGAGCCCGACGCCCAGCGTGGGGGCGTCGAGCTCCGTGCGCTCGAGCCGCGCGGCGATGACGCGGCTGAGCTCGGCCTCGCGCCACAGTGGCGCAGCGAGATCGAAGCGCAGCCGCAGCGTAGGCTCGGCGCCGCGCAGGCGTGCGATGGAGCGGTCGTAGTGCAGCACCAGCTCGACGACCTGCGCGGCCTGCCCGCGGCCGGACAGGCGCGCGCTCATGCGCGACACCAGCCCGCGCAGCACGAACAAGAGCGGCTGCACGCCGCCGACCGGCTCGTCCCAGGTTGTCTCTTCCGTGAGCACGGCGGGGGGCTCGTAGGCGACGAGCGGCGTGGTGTCGCGACCGGCGCACAGATCCAGCACGGCGCCGGCCTGATCGCCGAGGCGCGACGCGGCGGCCGCGCGGGGCAGCGCCGCGAGATCCCCCAGGGTGAGCACGCCGAGCCGCACCAGCCACGAGGCGCGCTCGGTGTCGAGCGGCAGCGCCGCGACGGGCAGCTCCGCCGCGAGCTCCGCACTCTGCGTGGCGGGAACGACGAGCGTGCCGCGCTCGCCCAGGCGCTCCGCCAGACTGCGTTGCCCCCAACGCGCGAAGGCCTGCGCGAGCCGCGGCCCCGACGCGATGGCCACGCGCGCGGCGTGCCCCATTGCGCGCACGCGACTGACGAGCTCCACGGCCAGCGCGTCTTCCCCGCCGAAGAGATGCGCCGCGCCGCTGATGTCGACCCACACCGTGTCGGGCGCTTCTATGGAAACAGTGGCTCCGAACGCCAGCGCTGCCTCCGCTACGCGCCCGAGCGCGTGCTCCACGCTCGGCTCTGCCACGGCGCGCACCACGAGATGCCCGCACAGCGCACTGGCCTCGGCGATGGTCTGCCCGTCGCGCACGCCGTAGCGGCGGGCCGCGGCGTTGACGGCGGCGAGCTCGTGGGTGGGTTTGATCTCTTGCGCATCGGAGGCTTCCGGTTGGTGGTTTGTATCCCGCCCACCCACCCCCACCGGAATCCTCCCGGGGGGCTCCGCCCCCCGCGCCCCCCTTACGCGATTCGCTCCGCTCATCGCGGGCTCGCTGTCGCTTCGCTGGGTGTCTACCGGAACCGTTTGTCCTACCAGCACAATCCCCAACGGGGGATCGCGCTTCTTCTTTCCCCTCGCCTGCTTCGCGTTCGCTTCGCCGCGCGTCACGCGCAGCGCTTCCGCGCCCAGCTCGACGAGCAACCCGGGCAGCACGACGGCCGCAATGCGACGCGACGTCATGAAGCCTTCTCCAGCGGCGGCTCCCATGCGATGCGCCGCGCGGAGGCAACGCGGCCGTGGTGATCCTTGGCGACGCGCAGCACGAGCTGACCAGGATGGGGCCGCGCGAGCTCGAGGCGCTGCGCGACAGGCAACGGCAGTGGGCGGCGCGCAGCGCTGTCCGTGATGAGCAGCACTGCTCCCGGCGTGCCCTGCACCGCCATGGAAAGCCGCCGCACGATGCGCGGCCAGCGACCGAGCTGCACGCCAAGCGGGCTGCCCGGCGCACCCAGCGTGTCGATGACCACGATGGCGAAGGCCTGCGACTCGACCACGCGCGCCGCCACGCGACCGAGCGCGTCGAGCGGCGGGCGCACGATCAGCAGTCGCTCGAGCGCGACACCGAGGCCGGCGACACCGGGGGCGTACAGCGTGGCGGACGGATCGACGAAGGCGCACCAGGGCGTGTCGCCACCGCAGAGCCGCCCCTCGTCCTGCGCTGCGCGGCAGGCGGACAGAGCGAAGCGCGTGGCCAGCGCGGCGCCGCCCGCCACGGCCAGCTCCGTTACCGCGCCGCGCGCGAGCCCGCCGTCGGGCAGAGCGGCATCGAGCGCGGGCAGCCCGAGCGGCAGCGCCGCCGAGCCGCCCACCTCCGAGCCGCGGACGACCGCGGCGGGCAGCTGGGCCAGGAGATGAGCTGGAAGGGCCATGGGTTGCCTCCTCGTTCAGGAGTACTGAACATAATACCAGCATCCGGAAATGGAAGCCACGAGCTCCCGAGCCAGGACAGGCAAGGTCCGAGGGCGTCGCTAGCGCGCATACAAATCCACGCGGTGGGACACGTGCATTTTCCGCCCCTGGGACGCCCCACGACGACGATATGCGCGCCTCACGTGCATTTTCCGCCCCTGGGACGCCCCACGACGACGATATGCGCGCCTCACGTGCATTTTCCGCCCCTGGGACGCCCCACGACGACGATATGCGCGCCTCACGTGCATTTTCCGCCCCTGGGACGCCCCACGACGACGATATGCGCGCCTCACGTGCATTTTCCGCTCTCCTGGGACGCCCCACGACCACGAAATGCGCGCCTCACGTGCATTTCCGCTCTCCCGGACGCCCCACGACCACGAAATGCGCGGCGGGACCCTCGTGCGGGCGCAGGCCGGAGCGCGGAATAGCAACGCGAAGGGGCGTGGGGTGACGGGAACGCATCGCCGAGTGACGCCGGCCGAGCACCGCGCGTGAGGGACCCGGCCGCGCGCAGCGACAGCGAGCACGGCCGGCGGCACGCCGCCGTACACGCGGGGGAGCAGCCCACGCGCAATCGGACGCGGCGCCGGCCGATGGGGGCGCATGTTCTGGCATCTCACGGCACACACCCTGGCAGGCCTCCGCCCGATGGCGTCCGACAAGGAGTGCGGGGCGCTGTTCAGGGCACTGCGCCGCTGCTTTCCGCGGGTCGCCGCCGCGGTGGTGATGCCGAACCACGTTCATCTACTGGTCGAGGCATCCGATCCAGATGCGGCCCGGCGCCGGCTGGCGCGGTGTCTCGCAGCCTTCGCGCGACGCAGCGGCGCGGGGCGCATGTGGCAGCCCGTCGCCGAGCCCGTGCCCATCCGCGACGCGAAACAGCTCGAGCGGCAGATCCGCTACGTGCACCTCAATCCGTGTCGCGCCGGCCTGGTCGACGACCCGCTGTGCTGGCCGTGGTCCACGCATCGCGGCGTGGTCGGCGCGGAGCTGCATCCGTGGGTGTCGCCGGCGGATCTTGCGACGTATCTCGGTCGCCGGGAAGCGGAAGTGCCGCGCTGGCTGCACGACTATGTGTCGTGCGATCCTTCCGTGAACGTCACCGGCACGCCGTTTCCGGACGCAGCGCCTGCCCGCAACATACCGGCCGTGTCGCTCGCCGACATCGTCGCAGCCGCGGACGCGGCCATGCCCGGCAGTGCGCCGCGGCGCCGTCAGCTGTTCGCTCTGCTCGCGCGTCACCAGGGCTGGCGCGACGCGCGACTGGTCGCCCAGGCCGCCGGCATCACGCCCAGCCAGATCCGCCGGCTCGCGCGGCGGAGCGATCCCGCGCTCGTGCGCCTCGGTGCGCTCCATCTCGGCGACGCACGGCTCCGCCATGTGCCGGATTTCCGCGGGCGACCACGCTACTAGGCACGTGCATTTTCCGCCCCTGGGACGCCCCACGACCACGAAATGCACGCCTCACGTGCATTTTCCGCCCCTGGGACGCCCCACGACCACGAAATGCACGCCTCACGTGCATTTTCCGCCCCTGGGACGCCCCACGACCACGAAATGCACGCCTCACGTGCCTGCGCGGCTCCGCCCAACCCCACGATGATAGGCTCCGGGCGTGGCGTTCCGCGTATTTCTGCTGGGTGTGGCTCTGGGCGCGTGCGCCTGCAGCGCCGCTCCGGGCGCGACGCCGGACACCGCCGCGAAGCCCGCCAGTGCCCAGAATCCCTGGTCGGCCTGCTACGCCGACTTCACGCCCATCGGCAGTGCGCACGGCGATCTCGCGCGCCTCACCCACGCCTGCGGCTCGCTGGGCGGGCTGCACGCCGTCACGCCGGTCGTCGCCAAGGTCCAGAGCGCGAAGGCTCCGGCCGACCGCTACACGTTCTACGTGCCTGGGCCCGGCGCCTGCTACCGCGTGTTCGCCGCCGGCGACTACAACGTGCACGATCTCGACCTGCTCATCCACGACGCGGCGGGACAGACCATCGCGGCGGACCTCTCGCACGACTCTTTTCCGGTGGTGCCGCCCTCCGGCCCCCTGTGCTTCGACCGCGGCGGGCTCTACATGCTGGAAGTGAGCGTGTTCCGCGGCGCCGGGCACTACGCCGTCCAGGTGTGGGGCAACACGCCAGAAGCCGCGAAACCCGGCGAAGCTGGTGCCACCGCCCGCAAGTGATATGACAAAGCCCGATGGCCACGTCGACCACCGCCCCGGTTCCCGTCGAGGAAAAGCTCGAGCGCCTGCGCGCGCTCCTCCGCGACATGGGCTCGGTGCTGGTCTGCTACTCGGGCGGCATCGACAGCGCCTTCGTGCTCGCCGTCGCGAACGAAGAGCTCGGCCCGCGCGCCATCGGCATGACGGCCGTGAGCCCGAGCCTCGCCGACTTCGAGAAGGAAGACGCCACGCGCATCGCCAGGCAACTCGGCGCCGAGCACCGCTTCGTCGAATCCAACGAGATCGAGCGCGCCGGCTACGTCAAGAACGACCCCGACCGCTGCTTCCACTGCAAGAGCGAGCTCTACGACATCGCCGAGGCGAAGCAGCGCGAGTGGGGTCTCGGATTCGTGCTCAACGGCACCAACAGCGACGACCTCGGCGACTACCGTCCCGGGCTCGAGGCCGCGCGCGCCGCCGGCGTCAGGAGCCCACTGCTCGAAGCAGGCTTTTCCAAGGCCGACGTGCGCGCCGGCGCACAGCTCATCGGCATGGAGATCTGGGACAAGCCCGCCGCCGCGTGCCTGTCGAGCCGCATTCCCTACGGCACCAGCGTCACCCGCGAACGCCTCGCGCAGATCGGCGGCTTCGAGGCCGACCTGAAAGCGCTCGGCTTCCGACAGCTGCGCGTGCGCTGGCACGAGCGCATCGCACGGCTCGAGTTCGCCGTGGAAGAGCTGCCGCGCCTGCTCGAGCCGGGCGTCCGCGAGAAGGTCGTCGAAGCCGGCAAGAAGCACGGCTTCTCGTACATCACGCTCGATCTCGCCGGATACCGCACGGGCTCGCACAACGAAGTCCTCGTCGGCCGCGCGTTGCGCGTCGTGGACTGAACGCGCATTTTCTGGGGTTGCCCCCGCGCCGCGCGTCGCTTCACGGCGCGCCGTGCTCGCCGCTAACGCGGCTGCGCGCGGTCGCGGGCCCGCCAAGGCCGGGCTCGCGCCCGGCCGGGGGCCCATTCCCTGGGCGCGCACCGGCGGCGGGGAGCGTTGCTCGCTCGCTTGGTGGCGCGGCTCGGACTCGTGGTTGTGCTGATGGCTTGCTCGCCCTTGGCGTGCAGCAAGCACAAGTCCAGCGGCGGTGGCTCCGGCGCCCGCGGCGCGGCGGCGGTCGCGGCGACGAGCGCTCCCGCACCGGGCGCGAGCGCTCCCGCACCGGGCGCGAGTGGCCTCAGCGACGGCGAGAAAGCGCTGGTGAAGGCCTATCTCTCCGACGGAGGCGACGAGGACCACGGCGACCCCAACGCTCCGTTCAACCAGACCAAGGAGCGCAAGAAGCTGGCAGGACGTTGCAGGAAGGCCTGCGCTCACGTGAAGAGCTTCGAGAAGCCTAGCGACGAATTCGGCATGGGCGCGATGACCGACAACGGCGCGATTCTGCGCGACGACTGCGTCAAGAGCTGCCTGGGGAACGACTACAAGGACAACGAAATCGCCTGCGTCGCCAAGGCGAAGAACAAGACAGAGCTGAAGCGCTGCCAGCTCGAGGCCGCGCTCGACTGACCCATGCGAGCCGTCCCCCATGGACGCGAAAAGCCGGCGGTGTCCCGCCGGCTCTCCGGGTGTAGTGGCTGCCAGGCCCCCCGGAGGGGGCCTCCCACTAGCGAGGACGCGGTCCGCGACCGCCGCCACGACCGCCGCGATCTCCGCCGCGATCGCGGTCGCGACCACGGCCGCCGCTGCGCTGGGGCGGGCCGGCTTCGCGGGCCTTGGCGATACGCTCCTTGGCGCGCTCGCCCTCCTCGCCCTCGGGCAGCGGGAGCAGCTCGCGGCGCGTGAGGCGCGTCTTGCCGTCACGATCGACGCTGATCACCTTCACGTCGATCTCCTCGCCTTCCTTGAGCACGTCGCTGACGTTCTCCACACGCTCGTGCGCGATCTCGGAGACGTGCAGGAGCGCCTCGTTGCCGGGCAGGATCTCGACGAAGGCGCCGAAGTCGACGATGCGCTTGACGGTGCCGTGGTAGGTCTTGCCGACCTCGGGCTCGGCCGTCAGGCCCTCGATGATCTGCAGAGCGCGCTTGACCGCATCGGGGTCCGAGCCGGCGACCGCGACGGTGCCGTCGTCCTCGACGTTCACGCTGCAGCCGGTCTGCTCGACGATACCCTTGATGGTCTTGCCGCCGGGTCCGATGATGACGCGGATCTGGTCGGGCTTGACCTTCACGGTCGTGATGCGCGGGGCCCAGCTGTTGATCTCTTCGCGGGGCTCCGGAAGCGTCTCGAGCATCTTCTTCAGGATGAACAGACGGCCCTCGCGAGCCTGATCCAGCGCGCGCTCGAGGATGTTGCGCTCGAGGCCGGCGATCTTGATGTCCATCTGGATGGCGGTGATGCCGCGCTCGGTGCCGCAGACCTTGAAGTCCATGTCGCCGAGGTGATCCTCGTCGCCCAGGATGTCGCTCAGGATCGCGACCTTGTCGCCCTCCTTGATCAGGCCCATGGCGATGCCCGCGACCGGCCGCTTGATGGGCACGCCGCAGTCCATCATGCTGAGCGTCGCGCCGCACACGCTGGCCATCGAGCTCGAGCCGTTGGACTCGAGGACCTCGCTGGCCACGCGGATCGTGTACGGGAAAGTGTCGTGGTCCGGGATCATCCGCACCACGGCCCGCTCGGCCAGCGCACCGTGGCCGACCTCGCGCCGGCCGGGGCCGCGCAGCGGCTTGGTCTCGCCGGTGCAGAAGGGCGGGAAGTTGTAGTGGAGGTAGAAGCGCTTCCAGCTCTCGCCGATGAGCGCGTCGATCTTCTGCTCGTCGCTGGCCGTGCCGAGCGTGGCCGTGACGATGGCCTGCGTCTCGCCGCGCTGGAACAGCGCCGAGCCGTGCGTGCGCGGGAGCAGCCCTACCTCGCAGGAGATGGGGCGGATGGTCTTCTCGTCGCGGCCGTCGATGCGGACCCGCTCGTCGAGCACCATCGTGCGGACGACCTCGGCCTTGCGGTGCTCGAACTCGCCCTTGATGAGCTTCTCGTTCTCGGCGACCTTTTCTGCGCCGAGCTCCTCGGCGAGCTTCGCGACCATCGCGCTCTTGATCTCGCCGTAGGCGTCGTAGCGCGCCTTCTTGTCCTTGATGACGCAGGCTTCCTTGAGCTTGCCGTCCGCAGAGCTCCGCCACGCGCTTCGCGATCCCGGCGTCGAGCTCGGGCACGGTGAACTCGCGCTTTTCCTTGCCGACGGCGGCGCGCATCTTCTCGATGAGCTCGATGACCGCCTGGCCCTCGCGATGCGCGAACATCAGCGCGTCGATGATGTCGTTCTCGGTCGCCTCGGCGGCACCGCCCTCGACCATCACGACTGCGTCCTTGCTGACGGCCACGACCAGCGTCGATGTCCGCCTTCTCGCTCTGCTCGAAGGTCGGGATAGGCGACCAGCTCGCCGTCGACGCGCGCAACGCGGACTGCCGCACACCGGGCCTGCCCAGGGGATGTCCGAGATGTGCAGCGCGGCGCTGGCGCCGGTCAGCGCGAGCATGTCGGTCGGGTTCACGCGATCGGCGCTGAGCACGGTCGCGATGACCTGCGTGTCCTTCTTGTAGCCCTTGGGGAAGAGCGGACGCAGCGGACGGTCCATGATGCGGGCCGTCAGCACTTCGTAGTCGCGCAGGCGGCCTTCACGCTTGAAGAAGCCACCGGGGATCTTGCCGGCGGAGTAGGTCTTCTCGACGTACTCGCAGGTGAGCGGGAAGAAATCGAGGCCCGGGCCGCTCGGAGGTCGAGGTCGCGGTGACGAGCACCACGCTCTCGCCGTAGGTCACCAGGACGGCGCCGTGCGCCTGCTTGGCTAGACGGCCGGTCTCGAAGGTGAGCGGACGCCCACCGACCATGACGGATTCACGTACGAACATTGGCTGTGCGCCCCCTTGGCGCGTGCTTGCCGCTGCGTGCGGCAGAACGCCGGATCAGGGAGCGTCTGACTTCAGCCTCGGTCCCTGCGCGCGACCCGTTGTCGCGAGCACGAATCGAAGTTGAAGCGACGAGACGCTCCAGGCCCGGAATGAAAACGAAAACGCCCCAGCCTGCTACTTGCGCAGGTGGAGCGCGGAGACGACCTTGCGATACCGCTCCACGTCGGAGCGCTTGAGGTAGTCGAGCAGACGACGACGACGCCCGACGAGCTTGAGCAGCCCCCGACGGGAGTGGTGGTCCTTCTTGTGCGTCTTGAAGTGCTCGGTCAGATACTCGATGCGGCTCGAGAGCAGAGCGATCTGCACTTCGGGCGAGCCGGTGTCGGTATCGTGAAGCCGGTATTCGGTCGATGACGCGCTGCTTGGCGTCCTGTTCTAGCGCCATGTTTCCTTCCTCGTGCGGTTCCACGGACACAGCGAAAAAGCCGTAGACCGGGTACCTCGAAAGCGGCGGGAGTATACGCGCCCCGACCACCTGGTCAACTGCCCGGGTCCGCGGGCAGCGCCGATTGGCCGGGAGGCCGGCGAGCTAGAACCTTGCCTGGAGGGAGACGCCGAAGCCCACGGAAATCAGGCGACAGGAACCGGCGCAGCAGCACCGTGCCGCTCGGGTCGAGCTCGAGCCGCGTCACGTTGTTGTCCCGCCGGTACTGCACCCAGGCCACCGTCGCGAGCATGTCCGACAGATCCCACTTCAGGCTGCCCCGCGCCTGCGATGATCGGCACCCTGCGTCTCGCCCTGCGGCAGGAACGCCAGGTCGCCCTGCTGGCGCACGACGATGGTGCGCGACGTATCGTTGCCCAGGAAGTCCGTGGACGCTAGCTGCCGAACGTCGCCGGCAGCTGCAGGCCGCCGCCGATGCCCGGCGTGAGATGCAGCTGCTCGACGTAGTAGTCCAGCGCCGCGGCCGCGAAGAGCTCGTTCTGGATCTTGGCGTCCTTCGGCAGGGTCTGGAACGGGATGAAGCTCGGCTGGTTGCGCAGCACGAAGGCCAGGTCGCGATAGATGCCGCTGACGCTGGCTCTGCAGGTAGCCCGCCTTGACGTTGGCCTGCACGGCCGCGGCGCGCGCCGGCTGGATGGCCGTCTGGCCCGGCGCGTCGAAGTTCTTGAGGTGCTGCTCCAGCTGCGACCCCTCGGCCGACACCGACCAGCTCACCTTGCCCGGCTCGTAGCTCGGGCGGCCGAAGCAGGATCTGCGGGGCGTTGGGATCGTTCCTGTAGAGCAGGAAGTCCGCGCGAGCGCGGCACAGGCATGCCGTGGTGCAGCACGATGCGGCCGGAAGCGCCGTAGGTGTAGACGCGCTGTCCGAGCACGTCAGGGTCCTCGAAACGCCCCTGCTGGAAGTAGCCGGCACCCGCGTCGACCCGCAGGAAGTCCGTGAGGTCGACGCCCCCGCCGCCGAGGAAGCCGTAGTTGGTCTCGGCGATACGCACGGTGTCGGTCGCAGAGCTCTCGCCGGAGGCGTTCTGCGTGATGACCTGCTGCACCTGGATGATGCTGGCCGTCTTGAACCCGCCGAAGACGTAGTAGCCCTTGCCGTCGTACTGCATCTTCAGGCCCGGCGAGCTGCCCTGCAGCCGGGGGAAGATCGACTGGTTGATGCGCGCGTTCGTGCCGCCCCACGAGATGTCGTACAGGTAGCCGAGACGGAAGCGATCGGTGTCGATCGGGTAGAACGTGAGCGCGAGGCCCTGCGGCTCCTTCTTGCTGCCCGCCGTGCGGTAGAAGAGCCGGATGTAGGTGCCCGGCATCCTCCAGCACCGCGTTGACGTTGTTCGACTGGCTGGCGAGCGCAGCCATGTCGAGGCGCAACGCCAGCGCCGCCTCGGTATCGAGGCGCGGGAATGTAGCCGGGCAGCTTCTTGTACAGGACGAGCTGCGTGATGTTCTCGCGGCCCGCGAAGCGCGAGTTCAGGTTGTCGAAGAACAGCCGGTACTGCGGGCGATCGCCGACGCTGGGGTTGGGCGAAAGCGGCAGCGCCTCGCCGGTGGAGTGCAGCACGTCATCATCGCCGAACGTCCAGGTCAGGCGTGTGTCGACGAAATCGCTGTGGGGCGCGTGCGCGACCTCCTCCGGCGATAGAGCCTTCTTGTCGGCGTCCGCCGCAGTGCCCTGCCCCGCGTTCGCGTCGTCGGGCGTCGGACTCGCACTGCCGGTTGCCGTCGCCTTGGCGCCCGTTCCGGGCTCGCTGCCTTCAGCCGACTTGTCAGCGGCGGCCTTCGCGGGCTCTTCCGGCTGGGCCTTGTCCGGCGCGGGCTGGGCCTTCCCGGGCTCTTCCGGCTGGGCCTTGTCCGGCTGCTCCGGCTGGGCCTTGTCCGGCGCGGGCTGGGCCTTGTCCGGCGCAGGCTGATCGGCGGGCGCGGGTTGATCCGCTGGGGCCGCAGGAGCGGGCTGCGCGAGGGCGACCGCGGGGATCACCCCGACCGCCAGCAGCACGGCGAGCGCCGGGACGCGCACGTCAGTTCGAAGCTTCATTCGGGTCATAGATCGTCCTCGGGGAGACGCAGGCCGTGTCGGAGGCTACGGGAGCTTTGGGGCCGTTCCGGCAGGCAAGCTGGGACTGCGACGTCGCGTCGGAGCCGCACACCAGATCGTCCAGACAGCGCGTCTCGATGGTCCAGTTCAGCGAGCCGCCGCTGAAGTTGCGCAGCGTGCCGGTGACGTCGGGCAGGGTCTCGCCCCGCATCGCCACGGGATCGAAGCCGGAGACGGAGCTCGTGTTGAGCTGGATGCTGCCGCCCGTCGCCAGGTTGACCCGGTAGTTGCCGCGCGAGACGTAGCGCGGTCCACTCCACACAATCCGGATTGGCAACGCAGGCGTTGGCGCAGGCGGCTTCGGCGCTACCCGGCGTCGTGAAGTCGATGGTGCCGTTGTTGTCCAGATCGCAGTTCGACTGGTCCGGACCGAAGACGTTGTTGACCGCCGGCTTGGGACCGAAGTTCTTTGCCGATGGTCACGTCCGCGACGCGCACCGAGCGCCGACTCGATGCTCTCCATCTGGGCCGGGTCGCCCAGAGTCAGGCTGACGATGGGCTTCGGCGCGGGCACCGGACACTTGCCGTCGAGCTTCTCGTTGCGCCAGGGCTGGATCTCGTACGATGGGAACGAGAGCTCGGTGAAGCCGAAGAAGTCAGCGGCCGTGCCCGACAACTGCGTGACGCGATCGCAGACGCGGATCCCGCCCGGCGTGCTGAACGTGAAGGCGAAGATATGGCCGAAGCCGCCGGTATCGGTGATGTCGGACGCGTAGAAGCCCTGCGCCGCCACGCGCGTGACGATGACCTCGGCCGGGTCGCCCGTCATCACATTCACGCCTTCTTCCGGATACGGCGTCGAGGCGCCGTGGCCCTGCACGTCGGCCAGTCGGGGCAGGGCGAAGTAGATCGGGTTTGGAGACGCCCGCGGCGAAGCTGCCCCGGCGTCTCCGTGTCGTCATTGGCGAACGCGCAGCCCGGATCCTCCGGGTAGTCGATAAGGCCGTCGCCGTCGTTGTCCTTGCCGTCCGAGCACTGCGGCGGCTTGAACGGATCCGCAGGCACATAGCCGATGTCCTCGACCCACAGGCGCGTGGGCCCACGCGGGTTGCGGACCAGGACGTGTTGCTCCGTCGCGACGCCGTCCTTCACGTAGGCATTGCGACCGGTCGCGCCCGGACCCTTCACCTCCAGCACGGCGCCCGGATCCGCGCTGATGCGCACAAACCCGGTGAAGCTCTTGTCGAGCGAGCCGTCCGCGTGCCGGGCCTGGATGTCGACCACCATTTCCACCGGCGCGTCCAGCGGCAGCGGAAGCGGCGTGTCATTCGGCCCCGGCAGCTTGGTGCCCGAGGCCAGCCGCACGTCCACGTGCATGCGCTCGGTGCGCGCCGGGTACGTCTTCTGAATACGTGCCCGCAGCCGGACACCGCCAGCGCGACGACTGCAGACGCGAGAACGCGCGCTCTCACCGGCCCACCATCAACACGCGGTTGTCCGAGTAGTTGCCGCAGCGTGCGATCGATGCAGGCCAGGAACTTGCACTCCTCGCCGCCGAACTCGCACGCGCTCTTTCGGTGGTGCAGGTGGCGATGGTTCTTCGCCGTGCTGGGATTGTCGCAGCGCTGCCGATGGTAGTTCGCGACATCCTGCCGGCAGGCCGACAGCACGCACGCGCCCGTCGCTGCACGAACCGTTGGAGCTGCAGGTGCCGTCGGGGGTCTCCGACGCGTCCTCCGGACAGGCGCACACATAGCCGGCGCCCGACGGACGAGCAGTCCTTGTCGGTACCGCAGCTTCTTCAGGCCGTCCTTGGTCGTAGTTCTCGGCGCTGTAGCCGCAGGGCTTGCCGGCGCGGATCCAGTCGATGAGCGCGTCGCGCTGCTGGATCTTCGTGTCGAGCTGCGTGGTGTTCCGCTTCAGCACCGTGAAGCCGCTGCCGCCGCCGGCGAGGTAGTTGCTGGTCGCAAACTCGTAGGAGCCGGTGGGATCGATCTGCAGAGCAGGCAGCGCCCCTTGCCGTTCGCGTCGGGGTTGTCCAGTGTCGCAGGAGTTCAGCTGGTTGCCGCAGTCGGCGTCGGAGCTGCAGGGCTTGCTCGAAGAGCCGATGTAGATGTGCTCGGCGCAGGGCTGCGCCGCGCACTTGCCGTCGTTGCACTCGTTGCGACGGGCAGTCGCTGTTCGTCGTGCAGGTCTGTGGCGCTTGACGCGGTTGCAGCCCGTGCAGTTCAAGACCACGCGGGCGCCGGCGATCTGCGCCTGGCTGGCGCAGCCGCGCCCGGCCGAGCGACGCGCCACGAAGTCGAACATCTCCTGCACCTCGACGCCGGACAGCTGCATCTTCGTGATCGAGTTGTCGAACGGGAAGATGTTGAACATCTGCTCGACCGTGACCGGCCCCGGCACCATGTCGGCGCGGATGCCCGTGGTGTTGGTCAGCGAGAAGTCCGTCTCGATGCCGAGACGCCGCCACATGCCGGTCGCGATCATGTTGCCGAGCGGCGAGTCGCCTCCGCCGGTACCGAAGCGCTTCGAGCCGTCCGGTGCGTAGCCGACCAGGAGGTCCAGATCCACCAGCTCGTCCAGGCTCTGGCGGTAGGGCTCGAGCAGCTCGGCCACGGCGCGGTTCTGCGGCACGTTGTCGGTGATCGGGATCAGCTTGTACTGGTGGCTGATGATCTCGAAGCCGTTGACCGGGTCGTAGCAGCGTCCACTGGTCTGCGCCTTGGTGCACGGCGGCGGCAGGTCGTCCGGGGAATCCGAAGCGACGAAGTCGAGCCGTCCGACGTACTTCGCGAAGGCGCCCGAGTGCACCTCGAGCACAGGTCGCGGGATTGCAGTAGCGGCGCACGCCCGGCTTGCCGTCGGCGTCCTTGAGCTCGATGTAGTGCCGCCCCTGGGAATCCACCTTGGCGCAGTCGTCCAGCACCTTCGGCGGTTGCAGCACGATGTGGTTGTGGCTGCCGAGCACGATGTCGATGCCGGTCGTGCCGCTGGATCATGTCGAGGTCGGCGTTCAGCCCCAGGTGCGAGTCGACGACGACCAGGTCCACAAGCGGCCGCAGCAGGTCGACGTAGGCCTGCGCCGTGTCGATGGTGTCGAGCGGCGTGACGCCGAGCCGGCTGGGCCGCTCGTACAGCGAGCTGAGGCTGGACAGGTTGCCCATGCCGATGACGCCGACGCTGCAGACCGCGCACGTTGAACACCGTGAACGGCTTCAGGACGTTCTGCGAGCTCCGGATTGCCGACCGTCGTCCGGATCCTCGATCTTGTAGTTGGCGGCGAGCAGCGGGAAAGTCGCCCACTTCTCGTGCTGGATCCTGGCGTTCAGCGCGCCCTTGTCGAACTCGTGGTTGGCGATGACCTGCACGTCCGTGCCCATCATGCTCAGGGCACGCACCTCGGCTTCGCCGTTGAAGTAGTTGAAGACGGGCGCACCCTGGAAGCAGTCGCCGCCGTCGATGTGCAGCACGCGGTCCGCACGCGCCCGCTCGCGGTTCGAGGATGTACGCGACCCGGGCAGCGCCGCCGACGGTCGCCACGGTGCCCGCCACGCCCAGCCCCAGCGCCGCGTCCGTCTGCGAGATCTGCAGCGCGTACGGGAACAGCCGGGAGTGGATGTCCGCCGTGTGCAGGATCGTCAGCTTCGTCTGCCCGTGCACCTGGACGGCGCGCGGGGTCCGCGGGACAACCCACGAAGGAAGCGGCACACACCATGGCGAGCGCCAGGAGCAGAAGAGCTCGCCACTTCATCGCACCCGATTACCGCGCCCCGGCAACGCTGCCAAGAGGCATCCGCGCCCCCGCGTGACCCCCGCTTGACGGGGGCGGCCGGAGCGATGCAACCGACCGCGTGGCCGAGTTGCGTTCTCTGCGACATCCCACGACAGGGGGGTACGCACATTCACGGAATGTTCCGATCAGGCTGCCGAGAACTCGGCGTCCAGCAGGTCGGCCAGAAGCGGGGCGAAGGCATCTGCGACGACCTTTTCCGCTTCGTCCGCGGCCAGCTGTTGCATGGCTTCGGCAGCAACCGCTTCCGCATCGGCCAGGCTCACCCTGCGGATCGCCTCCTTCACCCCGGGGATCGCCGAGGCTTCCATGCTCAGCTCGCGCAGGCCCATGCCCACCAGCAGCGTCGCCGCGAGAGGATCACTCGCCATCGCTCCGCAGACCGCCACGGGGCGCTTGTGGCGCTCCGCCGCGGTGACCACGCCGCGGATCAAACGCAGGATCGCCGGGTCGAAGGGACTGGCAATGTAGGCCAGCTCCCGGCTCGAGCGGTCGACCGCGAGCGTATACTGGACGAGATCGTTTGTGCCGATGCTCATGAACTCGGCCTCGCGGGCCAGCTCCTCGGCCATCACGGCGGCCGAGGGCACCTCCACCATGATGCCGAGAGGAATGTGCTCCGCGTGCGCCTGGCCGGCTTCATCCACCTCGCGGATGGCCTGCTCGACCAGCGTGCGCACGCTCCTGAGCTCGCGCACGCTCGAGATCATCGGGATCATGATGCTCAGCGGCCCATGTGCCGAGGCACGCACCATGGCGCGGAGCTGCGGCAGGAAGATCTCCGGCCGCGCGAGCGCGAGACGCACCGCGCGCAGGCCGAGCGCCGGGTTCATCTCCGGCGGCGCCTGGAAGGCCGAGACGAACTTGTCACCGCCGATGTCGAAGGTCCGGAGCGTGACGGGCAGCGGCTTGATGGTCTCCAGCACCCGCTTGTAGATCGCGTACTGCTCGTCTTCCCCGGGCGGCTCGTCGCGATTGACGTACAGAAACTCGGTGCGATAGAGGCCCACGCCCTGCGCGCCGAGCTCCAGCGCTATCCCCGCCTCCGACGGCAGCTCGATGTTCGCTTTCAGCGAGATCGGCACGCCGCAGCGGGTGACAGCGGGGCGATCGCGCGACTCGCGCAGTTTGCGACCGACGGCCTTGTAACGTTCAACACGCGCTTCCCCGCGCTCCAGCATCTCGGGGGACGGGTTGATCGTCACCCGGCCTCTGAGCGCGTCCACGAACACCAGGTCGCCATTCGCGACGGTGCCGAGGATGTCGCGCACGCCGACCACGGCCGGCAGTTCGAGCGCCCGGGACAGGATCGCGGTGTGGCTGGTCCGCGTACCGACCTCGGTCACCATCGCCAGCACGGTCTTCTTCGACAGACCCGCGGTTTCGGCCGGCGACAGGTCGTGCGCGATGATGATGCAGGGCTCGCCGAACTCCGGCATCGAGAGCGCGCGCTGCCGGCCGGTCAGGGCACGGATGATGCGGTCGCCCACGAACTCGAAATCGTGACTGCGCTCGGCAAGGTACGGGATCGATGCCCGAGCGCAGGTGCTCGGCCATCTCGTGCACCGCGGTGTCCACGGCCCATTCGGCGCACTGCCGATCGATGCGCACGTGCCGCTCGACGTCCTCGCGCAGGCTCGGGTCCTGCACCATCATGATGTACGCTTCGAGGATCGACAGCTCCGCGCGGATGGAGCTGGTGCGGACATTCGAGGCCACATCGTGCAGGCCCTTGGCGGCGAGCTCGACGGCCTCGTCGAAACGGGCCATTTCCTCGTCGACCCGGTGCTTCGCCACCCGACGCCGGGTAACACCCGGACGCCGCGTGTCGACCACCACCGCGCGCCCCACGGCGAGGCCCGGCGAACCGGCGATCCCTTCCAGCGTGATGGCCGGCTGCCGTTCGGTCGGCGGCGGCGGCGGCGAGCTTTCGTGGCGGCCGTCGGCCATCCTACTCCGGCTCCCCGAAACGGTCGTTGATCAGCTCCCCGATGCGCTCCACCGCTTCCTCGGCGGCTTCTCCGGTGGCTTCGACCTGCAGCTCGGTCCCTTTCGACCCGCAGAGCAGAAGGACGCCCATCACGCTCTTGGCGTTCGCTGCCTGGCCACCGTGGCTCAACACCACCTCGCAAGGGAAGCTGGATGCGAGCTGCACCAGCTTGCTGGCCGCGCGCGCATGCAGTCCCAGCTTGTTCTTCACGGTGAACGTGCCCTTCACTGCGTTCACACAGCCCCCCTTCCACCGCGTGGCCCTCCGCCGATGAAGTCCGGCTCGGAGTGGCGCTCATCCGGGCTTTCCCGCCCGAGATCGCGATGCACGACCTCGATGCCCAGCCCCGTCCTCTCCGTCAGACCCCTGGCAAGCTGTTCGGCAACAACCACGGAACGATGACGGCCACCGGTGCAGCCGATACCCACCGTGAGGTAGCTCTTGCCTTCACGCTCGTAGCGCGGCAGACAGAAATCGAGCAGCGCATCGGCACGCTCGAGGAACTGCTGCGTCTCGTGATCGCCCAGCACGTACTCGCGCACCGGCGCGGAGGTGCCCGGCAACTCGCGAAGCTCATCGACAAAGTGCGGGTTGTTCAGGAAGCGGACATCCAGAACCAGGTCCGCGTCGACCGGAGCCCCGTACTTGAAGCCGAACGAGACGACGCGGGTGTGCATGCGCGGGGCCTCGCCGGCACCGGGGCCGAAGTATCCGACGATGCGACGCCTCAGGTCGTGCACGCTGAGCCGGGTGGTGTCGACCACCAGCGTCGCTTCGGCCCTGAGCGGCGCGAGGCGTTCGCGCTCGATGCGGATGCCGTCGAGCACCGCGGTAGCCGCCTGCTCGTTGCCGGGCTCCTGGATGGTGCTGAGCGGATGGGGGCGACGCGTGCTGCTGAAGCGCCGGAGCAATGCCTCGTCCGATGCGTCGAGGAACAGTACGGCCAGCTCGCGCTCCTGGTTCGCGCGGACCGCATCGAACATTTTGGTTGCGCTGTCGAGGAAGCGGCGCACCCGCACGTCGATCCCCAGCGCGATGCGTCGGGCACCCCCCGCGTCGCACGCCTCCAGCGTCTCCACCACGACCGGCGTCGGCAGGTTGTCGACGCAGAAGTACCCGAGATCCTCCAGCGCATGCAGTGCCGTGGACTTGCCGGCACCACTCAGGCCGGTCACCACCACAACCAGCGTGCGCCTGTCGCTCATCTCCTCTTCCCGCCGACCGGAGGGGGCGCCGAGCTCTCGTTGGGGTTGCGGAGCCTGAACGACCCGCTGGGAGCGCGCTTCGGCGTCTTGGGCTTGTCACCCGCGTCGATAAGGCTGGCTTCGATGCGCTGGACGAACTCGCGCCCGGGATTGCGTCCCGCCTGTCTGAGCAGCTCGTTGCGAGCCGCGATCTCGATGATCGAGCTCATGTTGCGCCCGGGCCGCACCGGCAGACACACCTCCCGGATTGGCACCCCCAGGATCTCCCGATGGTGGTCGTCCACTCCGATGCGATCGAAAGCGGCATCGCCCTCCCACAGGTCGAGCTGCACGATGAGGTCGATGCGCTTGCGTTCACGGATAGCGGTGACGCCGTAGAGATCCTTGATGTTGAGGATCCCGAGACCACGCACCTCGATGTGGTAGCGCAGAAGCGGTGCCGGCTGGCCGAAGACCATGCCGGGTGGCCTGTAGTCGCACTCGATCGCATCGTCGGCCACCAGACGATGCCCGCGCATCACGAGCTCGAGCGCGCATTCGCTCTTGCCGATGCCGCTCTTGCCGAGCAGGAGAACGCCCACCTCGAACACGTCCACGAGGACGCCGTGGACACGCGCTCGCGGCGCCAGTCGCTCGTCGAGCACGGTGTGCAGCGCCGTGATTGCAGATGACGAGCGCTCCGCACACACCACGAGGGGCGTCCCGGTTTGCTCGGCCTCTTCGCAGAACGGCGCCGGCGGGTCGACGCCGCGCGTGACCACAACACAGGCCAGTCCCAGGGAAAAGAGGTGCCGCGCAGCGTTGCGCTGCTTTTCCGCGGACAGCGTCTCGGCGTAGCTGAGCTCCGTCTCGCCGAGGATCTGGATCCGCGTCGGCACAATGCCGTGCAGGTGACCCACCATGGCGAGGCCGGACTTCTGGATGCGGGGATGCGTGATCTCCCTGTCGAGGCCCGATGCGCCGGCGACGAGCCGCACATTCAGCTCCAGCACCGGGTCGTCGAGCAGGGCCCGGACGGTAATGGAGCGTGCGCCGTTACTGGGCGGCTCGTAGACGGTCATTTGTGGTTACCTCAAGGTCGCATCCTGGGCCTGGATGAGTGAATAGGCCGCCTCGGCGTCTCCCGACTCGACGAGGCGCGCGCGCGTCGCGGCGTCGCGCAGAAGGCGCGAGATCCGGGCCAGCGTGCGCAGGTGCTCGCCGGTAGCCCGCTTCGGACCGACCACGCCGAAGACGATACTGACGGGCGCTCCGTCGATGGACTCGAACGGCACGCCGCGCGGACACAGCAGCAATGCGGCGGCCTGACCCGGTGCGGCGTCCAGCGCGGTGTGCGGAATTGCCACGCCGTCTCCAATGCCGGTGCTCTGCAGCCGCTCGCGGTCGAGCAGAAGCCGCTGGATGATTTCCTGCTCCACGCCGACCGCTGGAGCCAGCATGTCGGACAGCAGCCTGAGCGCGTCCGCCTTTTCGTGAACGATGCCGCCCTCGGGATCGACGAGGATCCGGTCGATGGTGAGAATGTCGGAAAGTCGCATTGCGAGGTCGCTCCGACCCCCGGAAGTGGGTTCCAGGGGCATCTCAGCGCTTCTTCGAACGGGCAGCAACCCGGGCAGCAGGTTTCTGCGCGCCGTTCGTGCGCTTTGTCCTGGACGCGGCCGCGCGGGCGGGCTTTGCGCCCGCCCCGCCCGACCTCGTCTCGGTCAGTGCCGCGCCGGTGACCGGCTTCGGCTTCGAACCGCCCCTCAGTGTCTCGCCGCCCCGGCGCTTCTTCGATTGCGATGCGCCCTTGTTGCCCCGGATCTGTCGTTCGAGCTTGTCGATCACCTTGTCGATCGAGGCGTACATATCGTCGCTCGTCTCCTTGGCTTCGAGGTGGGCCCCCCCGCTGGAGATGCGGGTTTCCGCCATGTGCCTGAGCTTGTCATGCGAGAGCGTGACCTTGGCTGTCATCGGCTCGCGTAGGAACTTCTGGAGCTTGGCGACCTTGTCCCGGGCGTAGGTCTTGATCGCTTCGCTGGCATCCATATGGCGGAAGGTGATGCTGATGTTCATTGAACCTCCGGGCGGGAAAGGAGCCCTGGCGGAGCGCAGCGCACGTCGGCGGGAGTAGTCGGAAAGACGCGCCCTATCACACTGCGCCCAGGAGCCAAAACACCCACGTGACCGTAGCCTACCCGACAAGTCCACCGGATATCCATGGGTATGGTAATCCCACCCGCCCCCACGTTGTCCTCCGGCACGGGCGCGGGCCCGCCGTCGCTCGCCGGGGGCGAACGGCATATCAGAACAGGCGCTTGCGCTTCGAGGAGGCCAGGATACCCAGCATCTCGCGGTACTTGGCGACCGTGCGGCGGGCGATCTTGATGCCCTCCCGCTTCTCCAGCAGCTCGACGATGGCCTGATCGCTCAGGGGATTGGCCTTGTCCTCGTCCTCGATGATCTTCTTGATCGCCTGCTTGACGCTCTCGCTCGCGATGTCTTCATTCGCGACCCGCCGGATGCTCGAGTTGAAGAAGTACTTCAGCTCGAACAGCCCCTGCGGGGTGTGCATGTACTTGTTGGTCGTGACGCGCGAGATGGTCGACTCGTGCATCCCGACCGCCTCGGCCACGTCCCGAGGATCATCGGCTTCAGGTAGGCAACGCCCTTCTCGAAGAACTCCCGCTGCTTCTCAACGATGCACTCGGCCACGCGGATGATGGTCTTGCGGCGTTGCTCGATCGCGCGGATCAGCCACTGCGCGTTGCGCAGCTTCTCGCCGATGAACTCCTTGGCCGCTGGGGTCCTTCATCAGCCGCTTGGTCAGCGCTTCGTTGATGAACAGCCGCTGCATGCCGCGGTCGTTGTCGAGCACGACGAACTCTTCGGCGTCCTTGATCACGTACACGTCAGGCGTGATGCCGATGGTCCGGTCGTCCTGGTCGGTGAAGTTGCGCGCCGGGCGGCTCTCGAGCTTCTGGATCTCCTTGGCGGACTTCGTAGACCTCTTCGAGCGGGATCTTCATCTCCCGCGCGATGGCCTGGTAGTTGTGCTTCTCCAGGTGGTGGATGTGGTTCTCGATGATCTCGACCTCGGTATCGTCGAAGCCGTACGCCTTCGCCTGGATCAACAAGCACTCCCGCAGATCGCGTGCGGCGACGCCGAGCGGATCGAAGTTCTGGATCATCTCCAGCACCAGCGGCGCGTCGTCGGGATGCAGCCCGGCTTCTTCGGCCAGATCGAAGATGGTGAGGTCGGCGGTGCGGGTGCCGTCAGGTCGCTCGACTCCGGCCAGATCGAGGTAGCCCTTGTCGTCGAGGTTGCCGATCACCAGCTCCGCGAAACGCCGCTCCACGTCCGTGAAGTCGCTCATCTGCAGTTGCCACAGCAGGTGATCACGCAGGCTGCTGGGGCTTGCGTCAGGTTCTGCTCGATCGGCGGCAGCTCGTCGAAACCACCGCGGTTTCCTGGGACGGGCTGCTGCAGGCTGCGGTTCTCCAGGAACTTCTCCCAGTCCACCTCGCGCGTGGCCTTCTCGGTCTCGCGCTGCTCTTCGGTCTGCTGGTAGCTCGACTTGTCGTCGTCCAGCGCCTGCTGGCTCTCGCCGCGCTCGCCACCTTCCTGCCGCTGCTCCCGCGGCTCTCGGATCCGGTTCCTCGTCGGACAGGACCGGGTTGTTGTCGAGCTCCTTCCGGACCTCGTCGACCAGCTCCAGACGCGAGAGCTGCAGCAAGCGGATCGCCTGCTGCAGCTGCGGCGTCATCACGAGCTGCTGTGACAGGCGGAGTTGCTGCTTGATTTCCATGGAATATCGCTTGCGGGTGGGGTGCGCCCAGGAGGCTAGCCGAGGAGGAGTGTACCACCGCCAGCAAGAAATGGGCCTGCAAGAAAATAGCCCGTTTTAGTGCCGGATCGAGGTCCTGGACGACCCGTGCGGCTAGCTTAAGGCTCCCTTTGCCCTGCCTCAAGCCTAACCGAGATAGCGCCGCCGAACGGCCGGATGGCCGGAAAACTCCTCCGGCTGGGCAGACAGCTCGATTCGCCCGTCCACCAGCAGCAGAGCGCGGTCGCACATCGCCAGAGCCTCGCGGATCCGGTGATCGGCCAACACGATCGCCATGCCGCGCGCAGCCAGCCCCGCGAGCAGCTTTCCGAGCCGTCCGGCCGCAGCGGGATCCACACCCGTGAGAGGTTCGTCGCACACCAGCACCTTCGGCTCAGCGATCAGCGCGCGCAGCAGTTCGAGCCTCCTCCGCTCGCCACCCGACAGCTCCCCTGCCCGCACCTGCAGCCTGTCCTCGAGCTCGACCTCCGCCGCGCGCTCGGCCGGCGGTCGCGACGCCCGGCGCGCGACGCGTTCGAACGTCCGTATGTTGTCAGCGACGCTCAGATCCTGGAGCACGCTCGGCGTCTGGGGAACATAGCCCAGCCCGGCGCGCGCGCGGCGCCACAGCGGCTCCGGCGTCACGTCGCGCCCGTCGAGCGAGACGCTGCCGCCGCTCGGCGCGAGCTCGCCAACCAGCACGCGGAACAACGTGCTCTTGCCCGCTCCGCTGGGACCGAGCACGCCCAGCACGAAGCCGGAAGGCACGTCGATGTCCACGCCGCGCAGCACCTCGGCGCCACCCAGCCTCGCGCGGACTTCGCGCGCACGGAGCACGGGCTCGCTCACGACGGACGCTCCACGCCGGTCAGCGCGCCGGGGCCTCGACCGGAATCGAGCCCTTCACCCCCCTGAGCGAGACCTTGCGCGTCGCGATATCGATGGTCGCGTACTGCGCTCTCAGCCAACCGCGTCCGCGGGTCAGCCTGACGCCGCCGGAAAGCTTCACGCGGCGTCGCGCCACGTCGACCTCGACCACGCTGGCCTTGGCCTCGATGCCCTTGACGCGCGCGGTCACTCCTCCGGTGCCTCGGGCCCAACGCACGCGCGGCGCCTTGTCGTAGCGGACCTCGACCTTCGGGCACAAGACCACGAGATCGCCGAGCTTGGCGCGTACGTCGCCCTGGAGCACCGCGGTCCCCTTGTCCACGTCCACGTTCAGCGTGTCCGCCGTCACGTCGAGCGTCTCGCCGGCGATGACGCCGAGGGGGTCGGCACGGGCCGGCGTGCCCGGAACGGCGAACAGGACCGCGACCAGCGCGAGCGCCAGAATGCTGCCCCTGAAAAACCGTCGACGACCCTGCACAGACACTTCCAATCCTAGCATTTCAGACGGAAACCGCCCGTTCCGGATTCAGATTCCAGCGAGATTCCTGCTGTGGGAGCCAACGGAGCTGACCGCGATCATCTAACACGGATGCGCGCGATTTCCGCCAACGCCGCGGCCAGGGCTCGCACGCGGACCTCGACGGGCTCGACCCGTCGAACAGGGTTCCCCGCGCCGAGCTCTTCGGCCACGCGCACGAGCTCCTCGACAAGCAGCGCGCCCAGCTCGCGGCGGACGCGTTCGGTCTGCTCGGCGTCCGCCGCGCCATGCAGCCACGGAGACAGCGCCGCCAACAGCACCTCGACCCGCGGCAGGAGCTCCTTTTCGACGCCCGCGGCGGCCTCGCCGGCGGACAGCAGCCCGACTGCCACCTCTGCCAGAGCCGGCGCGGCGGCGCGGGTGCGCAGGGCCACGAAGCGTCGCGCTGCCGGCTCCTCGAGGTTACCGGACACGGCCCGCAGATCCGGGGCGAGGCTCTCCAGCACGGCAGAGATCGCGTCGCCCAGGCGCTGCTCCGCCGCTGCGCGCTCGCTCTGCACGCCGGCTGCCGCTTCGCGCAGCGCACGGAGCTGCTCCGCCTCGCGCCGCTCGCGCTCACGACGGCTCCCGGCCCGGTCTCCGGCGATCTGCGCCAGGCGCGACGCGATGCCCGATGCCCGCCGCCTGAGCGCACGCTCGCGCAGCGCTTCGCTCTGGCCCACCAGCACGCGTTCGACCAGCTCCTCCACGTTGTCCCAACCCGAACGCTCCAGCGCCGGCCCGTCCCCTTCCCTGCCCGCCAGCGCCAGACGCGCCGACAGGGCGACGGGCGGCGCTTCCGGGACAAGCCCCGCCTGGGCCAGCCCCTCGCGGACGTGCTCGAGCGCCAGGTCGATCGCTCCAGGCGTCTGCAGGCGGTCGAGCTTGTTGAGCAGCACCACCAGCGGCAGGCCCAGCTCGACGAGCTCGGCCATCACGGCGCGCTCGCTCTCCTTGAGCGGTTGCGTGGCGTCGAGCAGCCACAGCGCGACCTGCGCCTCGGCAAGGGCAGCGCGCGCAGTGGCGGAATGGGCGGCATTGGGCGCGTTGAAGCCGGGCGTGTCGATGAGCTCGATGCGGCGCAGCTGCTCCAGCGGCGCGTAGATGGTCACCCGATCGATACTGCCTGGGTCGATCGCGGAGAGCGCCGCGCAGAGCTCCTCGTGGGGCAGGATGCGGTCCTCGCCGGCACCGGCGCGGCGTTCAACGCGCACGAAGCGATCAGGCGCCCAGACCAGGCGGTTCAGCGTCGCCGTGGTCGGCAGCACGCCCACCGGCGCGACCACTTCGCCCAGCAGCGCGTTGATGAAGCTCGACTTGCCCGCGTTGAACTCGCCGACCACGGCGACGGCGAGCGGCCGTTCGAGCTCGCGCGCCAGGAGCTCCACCTCCCTCAGCGCGCCGAGCTCACCCAGCTCGCGCGACAGGAACGACAGCTCGTCGAGCAGCTTGTCCCAGTCGGCGGGCTCGCCGTCCGGCAGCCAGCCCAGGTACACCTCGCGTCTGAGCTCGTCCGCCCACGGCCCTTCGCCGACCGCGTCGAGGCGTGCGAGGCGCTCCACCGAACGCGCGGGCGCGCCGAGCGCGCTGCACAGCGCCGGTAGGCCCGGCGCGAGCGGAACGCGCCGCGACCCTGCGATGCCGACCGCCTCGCGCAGGCGATCCGCGTCGCGGACGTCCAGCGCCAGAGTCGCGTAGCGTTCGACCAGAGCGGCGGGCGCATCCGGTTGCCGCGCGCCTTCCGCCAGCGCGCCGAGCGCCTCGTCGCGGCGCCCCTGGGCGATGGCGAACGCCGCGCGCCACTCGGGATGGGCGCCCCAGCCCAGCTCGTCGACGATGGCGCGGAGCCGCGCGACTACCGATGCATCGCTGCATCCGGCAACGAACGCCGACACCACGCGACCCGCACCCACCGCTTCGAGCACCAGGGCGCGTTCGAAAGCGCGAGCCGCGCCCGCTTCATCGCCCGCCTGCGCCGAAAGGCGCCCGCGCACCAGCCAGGCCCGTCCATCGAGCGTGTCGGGCTCGGGCAGTGCGGCGGAAGCGCGCTCCGCCCGCTCCGCCTCGCCTTGATCGAGCCAGGCTTCCACATGGCGCAGCACGGTTTGCGGCGAGCCGCGCAGAGCGAGGCTGGAGCGATCGAGCCAGCGTTCCGCCCGCGCCGCATCGCCACGCGCCAGATCCAGATCCGCCCGCCACAGCCGCGCGCGATCCGCCGCCTCCACCGGCTCCGTGGCCTCCGCGGCCCGCTCGAGCGCGGGCTCCGGATCCTGCCCGAGCCGGTACTGCGCGCCCGCCAGCCTGAGCCACACGTCCGCGCGGTACGGTAGCTCACCGGAGAGCCGCTCCAGCGCTTCGGCCACCTCGTTATCGAGCAGCATCGACTCCGCCGCGTCCGCCCACAGCGCCAGCGCCACGCGCGAGCGCGGCAGCTCTTCCAGGATCAGCAACGCCTCCTGCCGCGCGTCCCAGGGCCGCCCCGCCTCGAGCGCTTCGGCTGCCGCAACGCGCCGCCGCTCCGCCCCGCGGGCCAGGATCTCCGCCCGCGCCAACCAGTCCGCGAGCTGATCCTGAAGGCGCGCCATCGCCGGGGAACGTACCAGGCTCCGGCGCGGCGGGTAGCCGGCGGTGCAGGGACACTTGAAGGGCCAGGGGCCCCGGCCGGGGAGCATCCCAAGCCGATTGCCTGGAGTGCTAGGCTTGCCGGCGTGCAACGGCGAGGGGCGAGCGGCAACACGACGGTCTCCCGGGCCAAGGCGCTGCTCCTGCACGTGCAGCGCGAGCACGGGCGCGCCGAAGCCGACGCGTTCCTGCTCAAAGCCAAGCTCGATCGCGACTACCTGGACGACGAGACGCGCCCGCTGCCGATCGAGCTGTGGCACTCCGCGCTGGAAGCGTTCGCTTCGCGCTGGGGCCGCGACGAGATCCAGCGCACGGTCCCGTCGATCGTCGACCCGGAGAACATGGGGGTGTGGACCCGGGTGCTGCGCGGCGCTTCGGAGCCTGGCGAGGCCTTCAAGCAGCTGGAGCACTACGGCGGCAACGAGGTACTGACCGAGCGCTGGCACACCGTGGCCGCGGAACCGCAGCTGTGGCGCGGCCGCGTGCCGCTGCGCTACGACCCGGCGTTCGAGCGCGACGGGCTGTTCAACCTGGCGCGCGCCACCGAGCTGTCCGCCATCCCCGTGCTGTTCGGACTGCCGCCGGGCGACGTGAGACAGCTATCCACCGAGCCCGATCGCTCCGGTGGCGGCGTGCAGTTGTTCGAGGTGCGCTGGCGGCTGCCAAGGCGCGGCAGCATCGCGATCGGTGGCGGCATCGGCCTGCTCGGCTCGCTCGGTGCGAGCGTGGCGCTGGGGCTTCCGCTGTCGTCCGCGATCGAATTTGCCGGGCTGGCGGCTGCGGTCGGGCTGGGCAGCGGGTTCGTGGTCACGCAGGAACGCCGTCGCCGTACCCAGAGCCGCTCGCAGCTCCGGCGCATCCAGGCGCTGGAACGCTCGGCGGCTCTGCGCGATGCGCGCGAGCGGGGCGCAGCCGGATTCCGCGAGGGTGTCGTGATTGCCGGCCAATACCGGCTCGGCGAGAAGCTCGGCGTGGGCGCGAGCGGCACCATCTGGGAAGCGACCCGGCTGGCGGACGGCGAGACGGTCGCGATCAAGCTGCTCCGGACCGCGGTGGCGCACGACACGGTGGCCGCCGACAGGCTGCGCCGCGAGGCCGCCGCGCTCGGTCTCGCCTGGCACCCGAACGTGGTGGAGGTCTACGACGACGGACACCTTCCCGACGGCACCAGCTATCTGGTCATGGAGCGCCTGTACGGCGAGTCGCTGGCGTCGCGGCTCAAGCGAGCCGGCGCGCTGACACCTGCGGAGCTCACGCCCCTCGCGCTACAGGTCTGCGACGCGCTGGGCGCGGTGCACGCCGCGGGCGTGGTGCATCGCGATCTGAAGCCGGGCAACATCTTCCTGGCCGATCCCGACAACGAGGGCAGCACGCCCATCGTGAAGCTGCTCGACTTCGGCATCGCGCGCGTGGAGTGGGCCGAGACGCGGCTGACCAACATGGGCGCGCCGGTCGGCACGCCGGGCTACATGTCGCCGGAGCAGGAGCAGGGGGTCGAGATCGACTCGCGCAGCGACCTGTTCGCGCTGGGGGGCGTCTTGTACGAGTGTCTGAGCGGGCAACCGCCGCCGGTCCGGACCAGCGAGCTCTGGGTGGCGGCGGCACGAGCACCGGAAGGACAGAGCGAGAGCGGGGTGCAGCGCGCCCTCAGGACCATCCCGTCGCGCTGGCGGGAGCTCATCGAATGCGCCATGGCGCCCCTGCCGCGCGATCGCTTTCCCGACGCCAGGAGCGCGCGCGAGGCGATTTCCTCGCTCCACGAAAGCGCCGATAGCTCGGAACGTCACCCAATAATATCCAATAGTTGAGATCTATTTCTTCAATTGCAGGATAAGGTAGCTCTGGCGCGTTCCGCCCAGTGGGATGCGCGTGAGCACAGCGTAGCGGTCGCCCGCCTGTCGTGCGACGCGCTGCTCGACGCCGCGGTCGAAGCGACTGTGCCACCACGGCAGGGCGGGCTTTTCGCCAGGTGCGAGCAACAGCACGAGCCGGTCCACCTGGCGCGCCTCGAGCCAGCCATCGGGGATGCGCTTGGTGGTGTGCCCGCCGGGGAGCACGGCCACTCGCGGGTCGGTCACGCCGGACAGATCCTCGACCTCGGCGCGCGTGGCGGCGCCCACCCATCCCACGTCCAGGCTCGCCACGTGCCGGCCGCCGGCGAGCGGAGCCGCAGCCGCTTCGATAAGTGCCATCCGGTTCGGCCCCACACGCCTCGCAACGCGACCGATCACGAACAGCACGACCAGCGAGACGCCCAGCGCCGCAACAAGCCTGAGTGCGGTGGCCCACGGGCGCGCGACACCAGCGATAGCCGCGCCTACCAGCAAGAGACCGGGCAGCACCGGCACCATCAACCGGTAGAGCGCCATCCAGTCGCCTCCCGCCAGCAGCAGCGAGACGACGTGCACGGCGCAGGCCGCGGCGATCGCCCGCTCGTGGCCGCCGATGCGTCGCAGCGACCAGGGCGCAAGCAGCAGGAGCGGCGGGCCGGTGAACGCCAGCGCGCCCCACGCATAGCGCAGGCCGTGCGACAGATCGGAAGGCTTCGCGAACACGGCAAGAGGCGCGGGATGGCCGAACGCGAGCTCGCGCGTGACAGCGACGATCAACGCCGGGAGTAGCACCAGAGCCGCGAGGCCCAGCACGCGCTGGATGCTGCGGCGCGCCGCCAGGCCGGTTCCCACCACCAGCACCAGCGCCCACGGCAGGAGCTCGGGGCGCCAGGCAGCCGCCAGGCCCGCCGGAAGCACCGCCCACGGCGAGCGGACCAGCGCGAGCGTGGCCAGACCCACCACGACGCCGGTTTCCATGCCGGCAACCGACCAGGCCGCCAGCGGTGCGCACACCGCGAGCACGAGCAGCGGCGAGAACCTGAGCGGACTTCCGCGCAATCTAGCCACCTCGGCTCCGAGCCACCCCGCTGCGGCGAGCCAGCACAGCGCGCCCATCCAGCGCGCCGCGGACAGCGCCGCGAGGGGGCCCCCGCCAGCAAACGGCGAAAGCGCGTACGCCCAGCCGAGCGGAGTGACGGCGTCGACGGGCGGGCCTGTCGCGTTGAAGCGATAGCCGAGCCCCGCGTGCAGATGTGCCGCCACGCGCGCCGTGATCAGGGCGTCATCGACGGTGAAACCGCGGATCCACAAGAGCGGCAGCAGCGCCAGAAGTGCGGCAGCCGCTCCGATCGCGAGGGGCCTAGCGGTATGTTGACGGCCTGTCCACTCCTCGGCGATCTGCCCTGAAAAGTTCGGGTCCACACTCACGGGTTGTCTAGCATTGTGCGCCGGATGTCAGCGATTCACGTCGTCGTTCGCCCGCGTCCCGAAAACGCTCCTGCCAAGGTGCTCGCGCCGCTCTATGGCCTCTTCGATGTGGTCGTGGATGGCGTCAACATCACGGCCCGGATCGGCGAAGGGCAGGCCCTTGCACTCCTGGCGGAGCTCGCCCGGGGTGCAGCCAACCTGCTGTCCGGCCGGCGCGATCGGGTAACATTGCAGCTCTACGCCGCCGACGAGGCGTGGGAGCTCGGCCTGGAGCGGGACGGCATGGACGCGTTGATCACCGTCTATCGCACCGGACGCCGTCCGGATGTCGCGGTGCACGAGCGCCGCGTCGCCCTGTCCGCGCTGCGCGACGCGGTGCTGGAAGCGATGGACGAGCTGCCCGTGCGGTCGCCGGTGGCGATCGCGGCAGCGCGCCGGACGCTCGCGGAGGCCTGGCCGCCCGTGGCGTGCGGCGAGCGCGAGGAGCACGAAGTGAAGATCGCTCCGCGAGCGGTCCAGGGCTTCGGATTCCAGGCGAGCGGGATGTTCCGCGTCGCAGCCCAGGGCCCGGCGGCGGGGGCTGACCCGCAGCTCGAGCGCGCCGATCTGCACGCGCTGTTGATCCGCGGTCCGCTGTCCGTCGTGGTGCGGGGTCGCCGCGCGGAGCTCGGTCCGGCGCACCTGTTCCTGGTGGCCGAGCAGCTGCTGGTCCTGGCCGACGACGTGCTCGAGGCCTGGCAGACGGCGCGCCCCGTGTTCCGGCGCCTCGACATCGCCGGAGCCAGGCTGGCGCTCCGGCGCGGACCCGGCGATGGGCCGCTGTCGGTGAGCATCGGCGGTCCGGACGTGCGGGATCGCGGCGAGCAGAGGACCTTCCCGGAGGTCCCGCCGGCCGCGTTCGTCCAGTCGTCGCTGCGTTTCGCCCGCCAGCTCGCGCAGGCCTTCGTCCAGTACGATCCCTCCCAGCAGCGGAACCTGCGACTGGCGGCCCTGCTCTCCACCGCCGACTCGCTCGAGGAACGCGCCGACGACACGGGCGCGGAGGACGCGCTGACGAACCCCGAACCGGAGAGCTATCGCTCCTTCCCGCTGCCGCGCCGCCGTTCGGAGAGCCGGGGACTCTGGGAGCACGGCGGACGCATGCGCTTCGTCCCGCGCTGGGTCGCCACGGTTCCCAACATCGATCTGCGCGCAACGTTCCTGTGCGGAGACGCGCTGATCGTCGGCTCTGCGAGGGAGACGGCGTGCATCCAGCGCTCGGACGGCAACGTGGTGTGGCGCATCCCGACTCCGCGCGCCGCGAGCGTCGTGACGCCCTCGGGTCTGGCCCGGCTCTCCACCGACGGGCGCATCGCCCTGCACGATCTGGCAAGCGGCGAGGTCCGCTTCAGGACGAGGCTCGAGCCGCGAGCCGGCGGAGGCGCGACGGGAGCCGTCGTGCACACTCCAGGGCTGCCGAAGCTGCTCGTGGTCGCCGAGGGGGATCGCCGCATCACGGCAGTGGACCTGGTTTCGGGCGACGTGCGCTGGCGGCACACGGCGAAGCGCGCCGCCAGCTACCGCGTCCGCCGCGCGGGCAAGCTGCTGCTCGTGGCGGGCGGCGACTCGGCCCTCGTCGCTCTCGACGTAGCCAGCGGAGAGGTCGTGTGGCGCGTGCGTGATCGCCTTCCCTTCCCTGGCGACGTCACCGGTGGATCACGACGCGGCCTTCGCGATCAGCGGCGCGCTGCACGGACCGGCGCGGCTGCATCACCTCGACCCGTTCTCCGGTCAGGTGCGCTGGAGCATCGATGTCGACGATCGCCCGCAACCCGGTCAGGCACCGCTCGTCACACCCGACGTGGTGGTGGTGCCGACCCGCGACCGCCGCGGCGTAGGCGCGCGCGCCTACGACCGCCGGAGCGGCGAGGAGCTGTGGGAGCACACGCCGGGACTGGCGTCACCGACCACCGCGTGGCTCGCCGTCGACGACGCGATCGTAGCGAACAGCGCCGCCGGCACGCTGATCTGCATCGAGGCAACGAACGGAACATTGCGCTTCAACCACGTGTTCTCGAGACACGTGGACGCCGACCAGCCGCGGCGCCTGGAGCCCGTCCTGCGCAGCGGCGCCCTGTTCGTGCCGCAGCACCAGGTGCACGTGGTACGGCCGCGCGACGGCGAGATCATCGGCACCGTCCCGAGCGACCTGATCCCCGATCTGCTCCGCGTCGACGAGCGCTGCGACGTCTACGTTGCCGAAGAGAGCGGCCACCTCGCCGCCTTCGGCGCGGCAGCAAGGCTCGCGCTGGTGAAGGGGTAGAGCGAAGCGAGCCCCGGCGCAGCGAAGCAAGCCCGCGCCGAGCGCAGCGAAGCGAGCCCCGGCGCCCCACCGCCGTAGGGCGAAGCGAAGCAAGCCCCGGCGCAGCGAAGCAAGCCCGCGCCGAGCGCAGCGAGGCGCGTCGGGGGTCCGGGGGCGGTGAGCCCCCGGCGGAGGATTCCGGCGGGGGTGGGCGGGCGGGACACAAACCATCTCACGCCGCACATTGCCGTAGGGCGAAGCGAAGCGAGCCCCGGCGCCCCACCGCCGTAGGGCGAAGCGAAGCGAGCCCCGGCGCAGCGAAGCAAGCCCGCGCCGAGCGCAGCGAGGCGCGTCGGGGGTCCGGGGGCGGTGAGCCCCCGGCGGAGGATTCCGGCGGGGGCGGGCGGGCGGGACACAAACCATCTCACGCCGCCCATCGACGTAGGGCAAAGCGAAGCGAGCCCCCCGTTCCGCGCCGTAGGGCGATGCGAAGCGAGACCCCCGCCACACGCCGTAAGGCGCAGCGAAGCAAGCCCGCGCCGAGCGCAGCGAGGCGCGTCGGGGGTCCGGGGGCGGTGAGCCCCCGGCGGAGGACTACGGCGGGGGCGGGCGGGCGGGACACAAACCATCTCACGCCGCCCATCGACGTAGGGCAAAGCGAAGCGAGCCCCCCGTCCGCGCCGTAGGGCGAAGCGAAGCGAGACCCCCGCCACACGCCGTAAGGCGCAGCGAAGCAAGCCCGCGCCGAGCGCAGCGAGGCGCGTCGGGGGTCCGGGGGCGGTGAGCCCCCGGCGGAGGACTACGGCGGGGGCGGGCGGGCGGGACACAAACCATCTCACGCCGCACATTGCCGTAGGGCGAAGCGAAGCGAGCCCCGGCGCCCCACCGCCGTAGGGCGAAGCGAAGCGAGCCCCGGCGCAGCGAAGCAAGCCCGCGCCGAGCGCAGCGAAGCGAGCCCCGGCGCCCCACCGCCGTAGGGCAAAGCGAAGCGAGCCCCCCGTTCCGCGCCGTAGGGCGATGCGAAGCAAGCCCCCCGCCCATCGACGTAGGGCAAAGCGAAGCGAGCCCCCCGTTCCGCGCCGTAGGGCGATGCGAAGCGAGACCCCCGCCACACGCCGTAAGGCGCAGCGAAGCAAGCCCGCGCCGAGCGCAGCGAGGCGCGTCGGGGGTCCGGGGGCGGTGAGCCCCCGGCGGAGGACTACGGCGGGGGCGGGCGGGCGGGACACAAACCATCTCACGCCGCCCATCGACGTAGGGCGAAGCGAAGCGAGCCCCCCGTTCCGCGCCGTAGGGCGATGCGAAGCAAGCCCCCCGCCCATCGACGTAGGGCAAAGCGAAGCGAGCCCCCGCCCCATCGCCATAAACCGAACCCCTACCCGCTGTGCGCTTCCCCGCCGTCGACGAACAGCGTGTTGCCGTTCAGCCAGTACGTGCAGGGCTGGGCGAACGCGACGAGCGCCTGCGCGACGTCCTCGGGCCGCGTGAGGCGATGGAAGGGGTTCTTGCGCACCGCGACCTCCACCATGCCCTCGTTGTCCGGGATCTTCTTGAGCGCGGGCGTGTCGGTGACGCCGGCGCAGATGGCGTTGGCGGTGATGCCGCGCGGGCCGAGCTCGAGTGCGAGCTGGCGGATGTGCGATTCGAGCGCGGCCTTGGCGGCGCTGACGGCGCCGTAGCCCGGCCAGACCTGCATCGAGCCGGTGCTGGTCATCGCGTAGATGCGCGCCTGATCGCAGAACAGGCCGCGATGCAGGATCCCCTGCGTCCAGTACACGAGGCTGTTGGCCATCACGTCGAGCGTCATGTCCATCTGCTTCTTGTTCACCTCGTCGGACGGGTCTTCGCCCGCCAGCGCCTTGAGCGTACCGAACGCGAGCGAGTGGAGCAGGACGCGGACAGTCTCGTTCTTGCCGCTCTCCTTGAAGCGCTGCACTACCTGGTCGAGCACCTCGTTGCGCTTTCCCTCGTCGGCTGCGTTCACGTTGAAGAACCACGCCTCGCGACCCTGCTCGCGGATCCGCGCCGTGATGCGCTCGACGTTCGGCATGGTGGAGCGCCGGTCCAGATGGACGCCGATGATGTCCACTCCCGCGCGGGCCAGTGTGACGGCCACTTCCTCGCCGAAGCCGCTGGAAGCACCGAGGATAAGCGCCCAACCGTCGAGAGGGGGCAGGGGCATGTCGTTGGTTCCGGTCATCTGTCCGCCTGTCTACTACAACCCTGCGCCGTTTCGTCCGGTCGCTCGACGGTCCACCCGGCAGGAGCAACGGTCCGCCCACCTCGTCGGCCTTTTCCCGCACGAACCGGGCGATACGCCGGAATGGCACTCCGGTGGGGCAGACGGTTTCCTTGTTCGCGAGCACGTCCTCGGGCACGTGCTCGAAGGCCACAGCCGCCGCGCGGAAGTCCGGCATGCTGCGCGAGCCAGCCAGGATCAAGCTCATCACGCCGCGATAGGCACCGCCGGACGCGGCGATGCGCCCTGCCTCGCCGCGGTCGCACAGCCCGCACGCAATGCAGCGTCCGAAGCTACCAAGCCCGCTGCGCTCCTCTTCGCTGAGCGGCGGGAGCGCGTCGGCGTCGTAGTTCTCGCGGAACGCCGCGATGCCCGCGCGCCCACCGCCGAACGCACGCCGGACCAGCGTCCGGAGCAGGGCCAGCGCGAGCAGCAAGAACGCCTTCAGACGACCCGACACGCGCGACACGCTAGACCACGATGCCCGCTTTGACCACGGCTTGCCCGCGCCGCGGAGCGGGGAAAAAACGCGGCGCCCGGACGTAACAGAAGAGGGGGGTGGGCCGTAACCGCGTGACGCCTGGAAGGTGACGCTGTTACGCCCTGTTACGCATCACAAGTGCTGGATATCACACGGCTGTTCCGCTGGCACGCGGCGTGCTCCAGGGGCCGGCAAGCCACCGCATGGTGGACCCGAGCTTCGAGGAGGCCTTTCGATCATGTTCAGCACCCAGACAGCCCAGACCCAGCGCCGAGACCAGCCCGCGACCCGACCCCAACCGACCCAGGTCGAGCGGAGCGGCGGGTTGGACGACGACCGCGCGCTGCTCCAGGCAATGCTGGCGGACGACGAGGACGCCTGGCGCGAGTTCAACACGCGCTACTCGCGGCTCATCTACCGCTGCATCACGCGCGTGACTGCCCGCTTCAGCGCAGTCGTCGGTCCCGACGACGTGCGCGAGATCTACGGCATGGTCTGCATGGGGCTGCTCGCGAACGACAAACGCAAGCTGCGCAGCTTCGAGCCCGGCCGCGGAAACAAGCTCGGCAGCTGGATCGGCATGCTCGCCATCCACACCGCCTACGATTTCCTGCGCGGCGTCAAGCGCGAGCCGAAGCGCGGCTGCTTGACCGAGGCGGAGGCGCTGTCGAGCGAGCTGCCCGATCCCTACGAGGTCGTGCGTCATGCGCCAGCGCGCCGGCATCGTGACCTCGCTGCTCGGGCGCTTCAGCGACAAGGACCGTGAGTTCATCACACTGTACTTCGGCGAGGGCCTGGAGCCCGAGCAGATCGCCGAGCGCATGGGCATCAGCGTCAAGACCGTCTACTCCAAGAAGCACAAGATCCGCTCCCGGCTGGAAGCCCTGCTCGCCGAGCGTAAGCTCGCGGCATAGCGCGTCTTTCCCTGACGCCCGTCAGGAGCCCAGCACCCACGGCGGCGGCTGTGCTAGACGGTTCTCCGTGCGCGTATTCGCCAACGTCCTCGTCGCCCTGCTCGTCGCCGGCTGCAGCGGCGGCCAAGGTGGAGACTCGGTGCCCCGCGGCGCTCCGTCGGTCACGGGCAACGGCTACGAGCTCTCCACGCTGAACGATCCGTCGAAGCCAACGCCCTCGCCCGACAAGGACATCGAGGTGACCGGCGTCTCGGTGCTCGCGGTCGACAACTTCGACGAGACCAAGGACGGCAAGAGCGACGGCAACATCTACGTCGAGGATCTGGTCGACCCCAAGGGCAAGGACAACCTGGCGGCCGGCTACCATGGCATCACGGTGTTCGGGCCGAGCTTCAACCCGCCAGCGTTGCGGGTAGCACCCGGCGATGTCGTCGACATCCGCGGGCGCTACCAGGAGTTCGGCGGCCCGACGAGCTTCCCCTTCCCCAAGGGACAGGTGCTGCCCGAGCTCGTCGGCGGCACCATCTCGCTGCGCTTCGAGTACACCGAGCTCGATCCAGTCACGATCGACGTGAAGGATCTGGTCGACTACAAGACCGGCCGCAAGTGGATCGGCATGCTGGTCAAGGTAGAGAACGTGAAGCTCTTTTCGGACGGCGCCGACGGGGGTTCGGGGCGCTATTCCGCACAGCTGAACGTCGGGGCCGGCGTGCCGCTCGGCCAGCTCCCGACGGTGACGAACGCGCTGTTCGATCTCGGCGCGACCAAGCTGCCGATGACCGCGGGCACGGTCTACAAGTCGATCGTCGGCGTTGTGCAGTATTTCCAGAACTTCAGCATCGCACCGCGTTCCGTCCGAGGATCTCGCTCCGTGAGGCCGGGCGCGCTGCGGGCACTCGGCGCCGCGGCGGTCCTCACGACCAGCGGCGCGTTGTCGAGCTGCCACGTCTTCGGGCCGGCGCGCTACGGCGCCGCACCGTTGCCGGCTCCCGCGCCGACCGTGCCGGCGCGCGTCGAGCTGCGCGAGGTCGAGCACCGCCCGCGCATCAGTCTTGTCGCGCGCATGGGCGACCCCTCCCCCGCCGTCGCCATGGCGGTGGCCAACGATCTCGGCTCCGAGGCCTCCACCGCCCTCGCTGCGATCCTGCAGACGCGGCTGGCCACGTCCGGCTTCCCGCACACGCAGACCCGACCCCACGCGCTCGGCCTACAGGTCCGCACGCTCGTGCACTCCGCGGCGGAGGCGGGAAAGTTCGTGAGGATGGCGACGCGCGCGCTCAGAACGCCGGTTTCGACGCACGACCCCGCGCTACCCGCCATCGCCCACGCGCTATCCGCGCTCAGAGCGCGCTCGCTCTCCGGCGAGGCCGAACAGGCGGCTGCGGCGTGCACGGGCGAGCTCGGCATCCGCCTGGGCGAAAAGCTGATCGACCCCGCGTCACCGGCGGGACGCGCTCGCATCGAGGCGTGGCGCCAGCGCGTCGCGACGGCACCCTCCGTGGCGTTCGCCGCGCTGGGGCCCAGCCCGCTCCTCGACGCAGCGGCCCGCGCGCTGAGCCAGACCGAAGCCTGGCCCGAGACGCCCGCGCCCACCGATCCGTGGCCCGCGCGCGACGTAACCGGCGTGGCCGGCGCCAGCGACGGCGCGCGACGGCTGTCGGTAGCGCTACGCATCGGCGATGGCAGCGTCGCGATCGAGGCCGCGCGCAAGCTGGCCCAGCCGCACTCGGCCCTGTCAGAGCGGCTCGGCTCGATGCAGCCGCCGTGGGAGCTCGACCGGGTGGTCGGCACCACGCGCCCTCGCGGCGCGTGCGTGAGAGTCGACGTACGCGCGCAGATCGACGACCCCGCTCCGCGCATGCCCCAGGTGGCAGGCGCCGCGCTCGTGGCGCTCGGCGAAGTGCACCGCGCACTGCACGCCGCGGCTTCCAGCGAATGGACGCTCGAGGACAGCGTGCTGCGTCCGGCCGACCCGCGCGAGGCGGCGGCCGTGGCCGCGTGGCGCGCGCTCAGCGGTCGCCTCGAGCCCGGACCGGCGCGCACGGTCGTGAGCTACGCCGCCCACCGGACCGAAGCAGGCGGCCACGCCAGTGCAGCGCTGGAAAAGGCCCTGCAACAGCAAAGCCAACGCTGGCGGCACAGCTCGCTCGAGCAGCGCGCTCGCGTCGAGCCGGGGCAAGGCGAGCTGTGGGCCCTGCTCGCCACTCCCTGCGGCACCGTGGGCGAATCGGCCGACGACGCGGGACTGTCGGCCATGGTGGTCCGTTCGCTGACCCGGAAACGCCCTCGCATCGGCGACGTCCGCTTCGAGCCATGGGTCACGCCCGATGGCGTCGGACTTCTCGCCCACGCACCGAGACAGGGCCCACAGGACACGCCGCAGAAGCAGGCCGAGCGTGTCGGCAACGCGCTCGGACGCGTTCTGGTCACGACCGGGCTCGGCGGCACGGACGTGGCGGAAACGCGCGCGCACCTGCTGCACGAGCTCGGCCCCGGACCCGAGCCCGGCTGGTGGCTGGCGCTGGAATCCGCGGCTCCGGACCACCCCTCCTGGCTCGAGCCGCGAGGGACCTGGCAGTCGATCACGGGTGCGGCAACCCGCGACGTCGAGGAGCGCCGGCGCGAGCTGGTCCGCGGTCCGCTGCGCGTGGCGGTGATCGCGAACTGGGACCAGGCGCAGGTCGCCACGCTGTCGTCCGCGCTCGACCGCTGGCTCGCGCCGTTGCGCCCGGACGCGCGCCAGTGCCCTGGCGCCGCGAAGGTCACGCCCCGGCACGGCGAGCTCGAATCTGCGAGACCAACGCTTCGGTCGAACCGCGAGCCGCCGCCTATGTCAGCGTGCCGCTCCGCCCGGCAGCGTATGGGCTTGTGCGCGAGGCGGAATGGACCGCGCTCTTGCTCAACCGTCGGGGCGGGTGGCTGGACCAGGCACTCCGGCTGCCCGATCTGGCGTCGTCGGCGCACGCGACCGTGCTCGGGGGACGCCACGCGGCGGTCCTGCTCATCGAGATCACGGCGGTCGACGACAAGCTCTCCGATGCGATCGCGCAGGTGCGCGGCCTGCTCGACCGACTGGCGCACGGTGCCGCCAGCGCGGACGACGTAGCGATCGCACGCCGGCGTTTCCAGCAGCTGGAGACCGCCGCTTCATTGAATCCGCGCCGTCGCATCGTCGACCTGTGGCGCGGCACCGCGCCGCGGCGCGCTCCGGATCTGGCCTCGCTCAGGCGCTTCCAGCGCGAGGCCTTCCGTCCCGGCCACGAGATCGTCGTCCGCGTCCATCAGCGGGACTAGAACGGCGGGCTCGGCGGACGAAAGCGGCCGGCAGCGTTTTCCGCGCGGCCCGGTCGTGCTAGCTGCCACAGGCGATGTCGAGCCGACAGACCGTCCTCGTCCTGGACTACGGGTCGCAGTACACGCAGCTCATCGCGCGGCGCATCCGCGAGAGCCACGTGTACTGCGAGATCCATCCCTGCACGATCCCCATCGAGAAGATCCGGGCGATCGACGCCGCAGCGCGATCGTGCTCTCCGGCGGCCCGCAGAGCGTCTACGGCGAAGACGCGCCCAGCGAGCGACCCGGCGCTGCTCGAGCTCGGGCTGCCGGTGCTCGGCATCTGCTACGGCGAGCAGCTGATGGCGCTGCAGCTCGGCGGCAAGGTCGAGGCCAGCAGCCACCGCGAGTACGGCCCCGCCAAGCTCGCGGTTGACGAGCCGATCGGTATCCTGGCGCCGTTCAACCAAGGGCGAGGAGCTCTCGGTGTGGATGAGCCACGGCGACCGCTGAGCGAGTTGCCGCCCGGGCTTCCGCGCCATCGGCGAGAGCCGGAGCGCGCCGCTCGCCGCCATCGCCGATCCCGACCGCAAGCTCTACGGCATCCAGTTCCACCCCGAAGTGGCGCACACGCCGCGCGGCGCGGAGCTCCTGCGCGCGTTCCTGTTCGAGGTGGCGGGGCTGTCGCCGAGCTGGACCCCCGGCTCGTTCGTGGACGAAGCCATCGACGCCATCCAGCAGCCGCGTCGGCCCCGACGAGCGCGTCATCTGCGGCCTGAGCGGCGGCGTGGATTCCAGCGTCGCGGCCGTGCTCTGCCACAAGGCCCTCGGCGACCGACTGGTGTGCATCTTCGTCGACAACGGCCTGCTGCGCGAAGGCGAGCGCGACAGCCGTCGAGCACACGATGCGCGACAACTTCCACCTCAATCTGATCGTGGCCGACGCGCGCGAAGCGCTTCCTCTCCGCGCTGTCCGGCGTCGCCGATCCCGAACAGAAGCGCAAGATCATCGGGCGCGAGTTCATCGAGGTCTTCGACGAGCACGCCACGCACGTCGAGAACGCCAAGTGGCTGGTCCAGGGCACGCTCTACCCGGACGTGATCGAGAGCGTCAGCGTCCGCGGGCCGAGCGCCGTCATCAAGAGCCACCACAACGTCGGCGGGCTGCCCGAGCGCATGAAGCTCAAGCTCATCGAGCCGCTGCGCGAGCTGTTCAAGGACGAGGTGCGCCAGGCCGGCGAGGCACTGGGCATGCCGCACGACGTACTGTGGCGTCATCCGTTCCCGGGGCCCGGGCTGGCGATCCGCTGCCTGGGCGAGGTGACCGAGCCGCGCCTCGCCGTGCTCCGCCAGGCCGACGCGATCGTGCAGGAGGAGATCCGCGCGGCGGACCTGTACGAGTCGCTGTGGCAGGCGTTCGCCGTGCTCTTGCCCGTGCGCAGCGTGGGCGTGATGGGCGACGACCGCACCTACGAGGAAACCTGCGCCATCCGCGCCGTGCACTCGAGCGACGGCATGACGAGCGACTGGGCGCGGCTGCCGCACGAGGTGCTGGCCGTCATCAGCTCGCGTATCATCAACGAGGTGAAGGGCATCAACCGCGTCGTGTACGACATCAGCTCGAAGCCGCCGGCGACCATCGAATGGGAGTGAGGTCGCCTGCAAGAGCGCGGCTCCGCGCGTCGCGCTGCTGCTTGCCCTGGGGCTGTCGCCTGCCCTGGCGGCGTGCCACGCCGCAGTCGGACCGGCCGCCGTGGATCTCGAGTTCCGCGCGTCGCAGCGCGCGGCCGGCGACGCGTCGGTGTACATCGACGAGGAGTACGTCGGACCGCTGGGCTACGTCGCGGCGCGCGGAGTGCGGCTGCCCGTCGGCGAGCACCGCATCACCATCACGAAAGACGGCTATTTTCCCTGGGACCGCCTGGTGGAAGCGGACCGGCAGCCGATCCGCCTCGACGTCGAGCTGGTGCCCGTCCCGGACTAGCGCGCGCAGTTCGAGCTGGCCGCGCGGCGCGCTTCCCCCGCTGAAGGCAGGCGGCAGGTCCGTGGACCGGAGGGCGACGTTCCAGACGGGCGGGCCCCGAACGCGGTTGTTGATCACGTCCGGCGTTGCCGCTGCTATAGTCTGCGCTCGAAATTCGGGGTGTACCTCAACCTGGTAGAGGGCCGGCTTTGGGTGCCGGCTGTTGGGGGTTCAAATCCCTCCACCCCGACCAGAACTTCCGAACCGCGCGGTGGCCGAGAGGCCGGCCACCGCGATGCGGCAAAGGCCACGAATGCCACGCGAAAACTGCGCGGCGACCTTGCGGAAGCTTTCCGCCACGACGACATGCGCTCGCGCCGTGGAGCTCGCTCCCGACGAGGCAGCGGCGGACGGCAAAACCGCTTGCACCCACTCACCCGGCACGCGCATTCCTACAATTCCTACGAAACGACACACGCATTTTCCTGATGCGAGTGTGCCCATTCCGATTGCCATCTGCTGTGGCTCCTCTATTCTAAGTTCAGGTCAGAATCTCCGAGGCGCGCCTTCGGGCGAGCAGAGGCAAGGGGAATGGCAAAGAAGAGCACAACTACAAAGCAATGCAGCAAATGCTGGCGGCCGGCAGCACCCGGACGAAAGCAGTGCAAGTATCATCTGGCGTACTTCCGCAACTACCGGCGCAAGCGGCGGGCAGCGGGGTTATGCATCGACTGCGGTGCAACATCTCCCGACTACCAGCTCTGCGATGCGTGCGCGGAGCGGGCGGCGACACAGATGAAGAAGCGCTACTACCAGCGTCGGTCGTCGAACAAGTGCACGGCATGCGGCGCCCCCTCCAGGGGCTACTCGCTCTGCGACGCCTGCACCGAGCGCAAGGCAAGCCGGCGTAACGCCAGCGCCTGAGCCCGGAGTCCGCGCGCTGCGTCGCGGCGCGTGAAGCTCCAGGCTCTGCTGCTGCACGACAACGAACAGGAGCGCCGCCCGCGCTGGGGCGTGCGGCACTCAGGCTGGACCGCCGTCACTCGGCGGCGGATTCATCGGGGAGCTCGGCACAGGGTTCACGGGAGAGCTGTTGCCGTCGATCGACCAGACATCGAGCCGGCGCAGGTCCTCCCACACCTGCGCAGGCGACGTGTAACGGTACTGTTCGTGCCGGCGCAGCATCACGCTGATCACGCGTCCGACCTCCGTACCCAGCGCCTCGGCGCGCGCCCGCGGCACGCCCTCGCGGATCTGCCGGATGATCTGGTCGTAGCCGAGGGACAGATCGAGCGGGTACTCGCCGGTGTGCATCACGTACATCAAGCAGCCCGAGCTGGTAGAGGTCGCTCTGCTTGGTCGAGTAGCCGCCGGCTGCGACTTCCGGCGCCATGATGCGATGGTGCACGATGTCCGGGCGCACGGCGGCCTGCCCGTACAGCTCCTGGGCGATGCCCAGATCGCTGATCTTGCACATGAGCTTCTTGTCCTGCACGACGAGGATGTTCCCGGCATGCAGGTCGTTGTGCACGATCTGGTTGTCGTTGAGGTACTGGATCGCGAACAGCAGCTGGCGCGAGATGTCCACCACGAGCCGGTCGGTGAACGGCACACCGAGCATGTCTTCCAGGCTGTGATCGCAGCGCTCGAGCACCAGATAGAACAGGCCGCCTGTCTCGAAATAGTCGTGGACGTAGACGATGTTCGGGTGCCGCAGGCGCCGCAGGCGGTCTGGCCTCGCGCAGCCATTCGGCCCGGACTTGGTCGTAGGGGCGGTTCGCCGGCCGGAAGACCTTCAGCGCGAAGGACTGGTCGAAAGGGCCGACGCAGTCGAACACGGCGCCGAAGGCCCCCTCGCCCATCAAGTCCCCGAGCAGGTAGGTCCAGCCGCGCGGAGAGCGGACCACGCCCCCGGTCACTGGGAACGACAACGAGAACATCTGCCGGGTCACCGATTTCCTGGCGGGCCTAGGCCCTGTGCCCGGACGAGTGTACGTCGTCCCTTGCGCGGAGCAGCCATTTTCGCTAGATGACCAGCCCCCTACGGAGACGAGCATGTCGAATCGAGCCATCTGGAATGTCCGCAAGCGCCACGAGTGGCTGACCACGCAGCTCAAGGGCAAGCACCTCAGCCGCCGCAAGCGCCTGCGCATCGGTCTGGAGCAGGCGCTGGAGCGCAAGCGGGCCAAGCAGCCCGAGTCCGAGCAGCCCGGCCAGCCGCAAGGCTAGGCTACCCACTCGTCCCGCCTACGCGCCCGCCTGGACGGGGGTGCCGTCCCAGGCGGCCGCCCACGACATGGTGCCCGTCGACCGCGCGAAGCCCAGCCGCCCGCGCGCGTCCACGAGGATCAATCCCGCGCCCGTGCCGGTCCGCCGTTGGAGCAGCTCGACCGCCTCGCGCGCGGCCTGCTCCGGAAGGGTTCCGTTGCGCATGGCCGACACGGCCGCGGCGGACAGCACGACGCGCATGATCCCTTCGCCCTGACCCGTCGCGGAGGCGGCCCCCGCGCCATTGTCGGCATAGGTCCCCGCACCGATCAGCGGCGTGTCGCCCACCCGACCGGTGCGTTTCGCGGCTGTGCCCCCGGTGCTCGTCGCAGCGGCCAGGAGCCCCGAGCGGTCGCGCGCCACGGCGCCGACGGTGCCCCCGGCCCAGTTCGCAGCACGACCGGCTTCGAGCGCGCTCGCCAGCTTCACGCGTGCCCGCTCGGTGATCATGCGATGCCTCGTCGACCGGCACGAAGCCGGCGCGACGGGCAAAGGCCGCTGCGCCCGCAGCCGAATACAGCACGTGCTCACCGTCCTCGAGCACCGCGCGGGCGATGGCGATCGGGTGTTCGAACGGCCCGAGCGAGCACACACCCCCGGCGCGCAGCTCACGCCCCTCCATGATGGAAGCATCGAGCTCCAGATGCCCGTCGCGCGTCAGGCTGGCGCCGGTGCCCGCGTTGAAGCGGGGATCGTCCTCGAGGATCTCGACGGCGCATTGCACGGCGTCGATCGCGCTGCCGCTCCGATCCAGAACGGCTCTGGCCGCTTCCGCGGCGATGCGGCAGCCGTCCGCCTGTCCGGCGCGCCGGTCCTCGGGCACATCCCCGGCGCCGCCGTGGATCAGCACGCTCCAGCCGCCGGCACTGCCGCCGTTCCAGCTCGCCGTCACGGTCACGCTGGCTGCCCCCTGCCGGGAGAGGGCCGTTCGCGCTGCCCGACCAGGCACTGCGCCGCGAGCGGCAGCGCGGCGAGCACGAGCACCGCTGCTGGTGCGCGACCCGCCGCAACCGCGTGCAACAGCACCACGGCCAGGGCCACGGCAAGCCCCGCTCCCAGCGTGCGGGATAACAACGACAGCCTCGCCCCCGCCCACGGCGGTGCGGCGACCGCCAGCGGAAGAACCGCCAGCAGCGCCGCTAGCGAGCCCGGCGCGTCCGGAGCCCGCAGCGGATGCGCGCCGACGAACACGATCGCGCCGCTGGCAGCGACCCGCACGCCGACCCCCGGATCGAGAAGCGACGCCGCCTGCTGATGCCACGCCGCCTGCTGCGGCATGGCAGGGAACAGCACGCCAACGTTCGCCCACGGCGAGACGAGCAGGCCGACCGCCAGGGCACCCACGAGCCAGCCCGCGAGGACTGGACCGCGTGCGACCCGCCACGGCGAAGCCCCCAGCGCCGAGATCGCGCCGATCTCGCCCCGCGCGCGGGCCTGCGAGAGCGCCACCCAGGCCCCGAGCGCGGCCAGCAGCGGAGCGAACGCCGCCATACGGGCAACGCGCATTGCCGGCGTGCTGAGCGGCTCGTCCGTGGCCGCCACCACCACCAGCGCCAGCAGCGTCAAGAGGACCGTGAAGCCCAGCGCGCGGCGGAACAGCAGACGATCGAACGGATGCACGGCTCGGACAATACTACGCGGGAAGTCGCCGGCCCGGGGTCGACCCCTTACTTGGCCGTTCCGGCCCTTCGTTGGTAGCGGCTACGCATGCGTCCGCTCTGCTTCGCGCCTGTTGTCGCCCTGTTCTCGATGTTGGCACTGGGCTGCAGTGGCGGAAAGAACCCGAAGATCCCCGGCAACGAGCTCGGCACCTACCACGTGACGGGACACCTCGGTGCGTCGAGCTGCGGGCCCGGCGCGCTGGGCTCCTCGGACCTGTGGGAGTTCGACGTGAAGCTTTCGCGCGACGGCCACGATCTGTACTGGCTGAACGGCCAGGACGTGGTGCCCGGGCGGATCGCCGCCGACGGCGTGTCGTTCGCTTTCGACAGCCGCTCGGTGATCCAGGCGGAGCCGGCCGGCAAGGGCAAGCCGGGCTGCGCGATCGTACGCACCGACAAGGCCAGCGGCGCCCTGCACGAGCAGGGCAGCGACGTGACCGGATTCGACGGGCTGATGCGCTTCGGCTACACCACCGACCCCACGTCGGACTGCAGCGACTTCGTCGGCGTGGCTGGCGGGTTCGACGGGTTGCCCTGCGAGATGAGCTACCAGGTGGACGCAACGCGCACCGCCGGGCCTGCAGAGTAGCAGGGAATTTCGTTGGGGATTCCGTGAGCTACGTGTGATCCGGAGGCATGGAATGGCCCGCCCTTCCACCTCGTGATACGTCTGAACCAACGTCCAGGCCGGAGCACGGCTCCCGGAATGTTCCGCTGGGGGATGTCCCCCACACCTGGGCCGGTCCGAGGCCGCGCCGCGGTCTCCTTTCGCGGAAACGCTCCCGACAAGCTGGAAAGTCGCCAGCGATCGATCAGCTCTCGCTGGTGCTGCAAGCGGAGCGTCCGGCTCGCGCCGGAGGAGGTGATACACACATGAAGAGTAGTTGTAACCCCATCCCGGAGGGTGACCGCTAGGTCCCTAGGCCGTTCCGCCCCCGGGCCCTGCCGGCTAGCCGGCGCGGCGCGGGGAAGCTCCGACGGCCACCCGCGATTCCCGGCGTCGCTCCTCGCGGAGAGGCGCCAGCGCGGGCACCTGGCAGTCTGCCGGGACCGGGGCTAGCTACGGCGGGCCGGGTGATAGGAATATCACCCGGCCCGTTTCCTTTTTGTCGTCAGCCTGCTCACCGAGGTTTGCAAGGACGCGCCGGACGGCTAGCCTCCGTCCCGCCCAGGGCCTCGAACACCATGGACTTTCCTTCCCTGCTTGCGGCGTCCACTTCGGCGCACGCCTTTTCGCTGTCTCACGCCACGGACTTCTTCTGGGACAACCCGATCTTCGCGCGGGACTCCTGGACGAACCTGATGAACGGGTTGCGCATCCTGCTGACGATGGGCGGGGCGCTGCTGCTCATCCTCGAAGCGCGCGCCCTGAAGATGGGCGAGAAGATCCCGGAGAAGACGCGCCGGCGCATCGCCATCGTGCTGACCGCCGTCGCGTTCGGGGCCTACTTCGACTTCTTCAACCCGAACACGCGCTACAGCCAGTACTACCACCGGCACGAGTTCTATCACTACTACCTGGGCTCCAAGTTCAACCGCGAGCTCGAGTACACGAACCTGTACGAGTGCACGGCGATCGCGGAGATCGAGCTCGGGCGCGGCGCACAGGTCAGAAACCGGGAGATCCGCGACCTCAGGGTGAACCTGATCAAGCCGGTGCGCGACACGTACGTGCTGAGCGACCCCGGCCAGTGCAAGAAGCGCTTCACTCCTGCGCGCTGGGCTGCGTTCAAGAAGGACGTCGACTGGTTCTATCACTCGGCGGCCGGCAGCTACTGGCAGAACATGCAGAAGGACCACGGGTACAACCCACCACCCGTGTGGACCATGGAGGGCAAGCTCTTCGCGAACTTCGGGGACGCCGGCAAGACGTTCTTCAAGGAGCTCGCCTCGCTGGACATCATCCTGCACATCGGGATCGTGCTGCTCATCGGCTGGGCCTTCGGCTGGCGCGTCATGGCCATCGCCACCGTGTTCTGGGGGTGCAATGCGCCCGCCAACTTCTACTGGACGGGCGGCGCGTTCCTCAGACAGGACTGGCTCTTCTTCCTCGTAGCGTCCGTCTGTCTGGCGCGAAAACGCAAATACGGGATGTCCGGCGCCGCACTGACGTGGTCGTCCTTGTTACGCGTCTTCCCGATGATCCTGTTCGTCGGTCCGCTGGCGATCATGGCGTTCGAGCTGGTCCGGAAGCGGCGACTATTGCGCTCCTACAAGCGCTTCATCGGCGGCGCTGTGGTGGCCGGAGGGCTGCTCATCCCGACGAGCGTCATCGTCTGCGGCCCGCAGTCCTGGCCGGACTTCTTCAAGCACATCATCACGCACAAGAACACGCCCCTGACCAACCAGATGGGCCTCGAGACGATGATCGTGCACACGTGGAAGGGCCGGATGCGCTTCACGCGCGACGACAACCTCGACGACCCGTTCCAACTCTGGAAGGAAGGGCGCGAGCATCGCATCCACCAGCACCGCTTCCTGTTCCTCGGGATCATCGGCCTCGTCTTCCTGTGGACGCTGTGGGCGCTCAGGCGCACGAAGCTCCTGTGGGTGGCGATCCCGCTGGGCTTGCCGATGGTCGCGTCGCTGACGAACCTGACTTGCTACTACTACTCGATGTTCATGATCGCGGCCGTGCTGGCGTTGATACGACCACAACTGGGGCCAGTGATCCTGGCTGTCAGCGGCGCGAGCCAGGTCCTGCTCATCCGGTACTACTGGGTGGACGACAAGTTCACTGCGCAGGCATGGCTGTTCTACTTCTTCGGCCTGCTGCTGCTCTACGCGTATTCGCGCCCCTTCAGCATGGCGCGGCTCAAGGCATGGTGGCGCGGCGAGCCCGAGCCGAAAGGAGGCCCTCCGCCGCCGGCCTCCGAAGCGCCGGCGAACTGAGCAGCCGGCGCGCGACAGCGAACCCCGGGTGGACAGAGCCCGGGTGGGTTGAAACTAGAGCGCGCGGCGGACGCCGGCGAGCGCCTCGACGAGTCCTTCGGGGAACGCGCGGAAGAGCACATCGAGGTGCTCCCAATCCGTCTGCACCGCGCGCACACCGACCAGCGGCGTCACCAAACCCAGCACCTTGCCAACCACGCGCTGCTTGGCGAGCTTCGGGTGCCTCATCAGATCGATGACGATGCGGTCGTCGGCCGCTTCGACGAGCACTGGCGGGCGCTTGGGCATGTAGGCGGCGAGGTTGCCGGGCTTGCTCAGATCCAGGGCGCCCGACTTGAGCAACGCGGCGATCGGGGACTCGGCCTTGTCGTCCAGCACCTTCAGCGCCACATCCGCGAGGCGCACCTCGAAGCGCAGCTCCTCGTCGGAAAGCCGCACGCGATCGACATAGATGGTCGCCGAAGCCCGCAGCGCAGTGCCCATGGCGTCCACCGTGGCGGCGATGCGGATCCCGGGCGGGACCGCCTCGATCTGGACATCTTTCGGGGCCTTCCGGCTCGCCGGCTGCGATGCGAGCCAGCGCAGGGCGTCGAGCGGCAGCCCAACCCTGAGCGCCACCGCGTTGCGGACCGCGCGGAGCAATTCCGCGGGGTGCTGTTTGAGGTAGGCCCCCGCCGCTTCGATGATCGCCTTCTTGTCGGGCATGGTCGCGGGAGTATAAGCCACAGGTGGCGTTCCGCGCGCGAGCGAATTCTCGCCCGGTCGCCGAGAGCAGCCGGAAGTCCCCGGCAACCCGGCCTCCCCCCGCCGGGCTTTGTCAGCTGAGCGAGGTAGTGTTCAACATGTTCCGTCGATCTGAAATCTCCGCCAAGGAAGTCCACGACACCCTGCGCCAGCACATGCTGGTCGACGGCTACCCGATCGTCGTGGACATGGAGAACAGTCAACGCTCCTGGGTCCGCGATCTCGTCACCGGCAGGGATTACCTCGATTTCTTCAGCTTCTTCGCGTCCAATCCGATCGGCTTCAACCACCCGAGCATGCTGGACGAGGACACGCAGCAGCGTCTCGCCCGGGTCGGCACGACGAAGGTATCGAATTCCGACTACTACACCACTTTCATGGCCGAGTTCGTCGCCACGCTGGGGCGCACGGCCGCGCCGAAGAGCATGCCGCACTTCTTCTTCGTCGACGGCGGCGCGCTGGCGGTCGAAAACGCCATGAAGGTTGCGTTCGACTGGAAGGTGCGTCGGAACCTCGCCGCGGGCAAAGGCGAGAAGGGGAAGAAGATCCTGCACCTCCGCCACGCCTTCCACGGCCGCAGCGGCTACACGATGAGCGTTACCAATACCGATCCGGTCAAGACGCGCTACTTCCCGCAGTTCGACTGGCCGCGCATCCCGTCGCCGGCCATCCGCTTCCCGCTCGAAGGCGAGAACCTGGCGCAGGCGATCGAGCTGGAACGGGAGTCCATCGCAGCGGCCGACGCGTGCCTTCGACCAGGATCCCGACGACATCGCGGCGATCCTGGTCGAGCCGATCCAGGGCGAAGGCGGCGACAACCACTTCCGCGCGGAGTATCTCCAGGCGCTACGGCGCCTGGCCGACGAACGGGACGCGCTCTTGATCTTCGACGAGGTGCAGACGGGGCTCGGGCTCACCGGCAGCTGGTGGGTCTACGAGCAGCTGGGCGTCGAACCCGACATCCTCTGCTTCGCCAAGAAGATGCAGGTGGGCGGCCTGTTCGCCGGCCCCCGCATCGACGAGGTCGCGGACAACGTCTTCAAGGTGCCGAGCCGCATCAACAGCACCTGGGGCGCGTCGCTGAGCGACATGGTGCGCTGCACCCACATCCTCGAGATCATCGTGAACGAGAATCTGCTCGACAACGCGCGCGATCGCGGCGCAGAGCTGCTCGCCGGGCTCGGACGCATCCGGGGACGCTACGACGGCGTCGTCGACAACCCGCGCGGACGCGGCCTGATGTGCGCCATCGACGTGCCGAGCACGGAGCTGCGCAACAAGGTGGTACGCCGCTGCTTCGAGGACGGCATGATCGTCCTGCCGTGCGGCGATCGCTCGGTGCGTTTCAGGCCGACGCTGACCGTTACCAGCGACGCCATCGCCGAAGGCGTGGAACGCCTCGACAAGGCGATCGGCGAGGTCGTCGGCTAGCCCGCGCGCGCTTCCGCTCTAGTCATCATCCTTCTTCGCCGACTTCGACGGCAGCGCCTGCGGCTTGTCCGTCGCAGCGCCCTCGTCGAGCGCCTCGCGCTTGACGCCGCGCGTGCGGAGTTCCTTGTCCACGCGCTCGCCCAGGGTGTTGGCCAGACGCGCCAGCAGATCGGGGACCTCGTCGAGCAAGCGCGCCCAGGTGTTGCTCGAGTCGGCGTCCACGGTGAGCACGTGCGCGTGCCCGTCCTTGCCGACCGCGATGGCCGCGACCGGATCGAGCTCGATCGCGCCGCCCGCGCCGTCAACGCCGCTGTCGCCGCCCACCTTGGAGCCGTGCGCGCCGGCCTGGCCGCTGGCCGCACCGAACGCGAGCTTGAGCCGGTGCACCGGGATGACCGTGGCGTCGCCCGCCTGCTGCGCTTCGCCGATGATGGTTTCGCTGCGCGAGACCCCGTGGATCCCGTCGAGTAGGTTGTTCACGATGTCGGTGATTTTCGCGTCGCTCATGTCGACTCCGTCGCTCCCCTCGCGGGCGGCTTCCGCCTACGGATCCTCAGGTTGGTTACCACGTAGATCGCACTGTCGAGCACAAAAAGCCCGGGCCTGATGCGGATCTTCCCGACCAGCGCGACCTGTGCCTGATCCAGCGACTCCCAGGATGGCGTCTGCCGGATAACGATGGGCGGCGGCAGCACGCCGCTGACCATGTAGACCGCACCCAGCACCTTGCCGGTGAGGGCCACGTCCTCGAAGGAGTACTCGAGATCGACTTCCAGGAGCTCCACCCACACGCGCCGCCGCTCGCGGACGATGAACAGCGCCAGATCCAGCGGGTCGAACCAGCGCGAGAGCCGCGCATAGCCCCCTCGCACGCTCTTCACGGCTCCGCGTTCCTGCTCCGGTTCCTCTTCCTTCGTCTTCAAGAGCTCTAGAAGCGGCCGTTGCCAGATCTGCTTTCCAAACAGGTGCAGCTGCGCCGTCGGCGTCACGCCCTGCGCCCCCAGCCCGCTCAGCGCCAGCGGCCCGAGCTGTCCGCCGCCCGCGAGCATCCAGCTCCCCGACGGATCGCCGCGCCCCTGCAGGCTCAGGTGCAGGCGCAACGGCAAGAGCACCAGCACAACGCCGATCAACAGAACGGCGAGCGCGATCCACGCGAGCCAGGTCAAGCGGTGAGCCCATCCGGGGGCTTACTTCCTGCCCTTGTTGTCGCCTGTACCGAGCGCTGGCGCCTTCGTCCCTGCGAGACGCGCTTTGTCCTCCCCCTCGGGCAGGATCTCGATGCCGCGGCGCATCACCGCGGTACGCCCGCGCTTGAGCGCCAGCATGTGCGGCACACCGTCTTCGCCGACCACGACGAAGGCCTTCGGCTCGACCACCAGAGCACCGCCGGCGCCGCCGCCCTCGCCGCCAGCGTCGCCACTCGACTTCTCGCTCTGCCGCTTGCCGCCCATGCTCCCGACCGCGGTTCCGAAGCCGATACTGACGCGGCTGAGCGGCACGACCTTGGCCTTGCCCGCGTCGCGCACGGTCCCCACCACCGTCTCGCTCTTCGAGACCTTGTTGAGCTCGGCCAGAAGACCCTTCACCAGCTTGTTCAGTTCCATCTAGGGCATCCCCTCGGTTGGTCGGATATCGGCGGCGGGGACGCGCGGTCCCGTTCCGGCAATAGGATCACGGACAACGAAGCCCGTCAAAGGGCGCGCCGGCCACTGCTCGCCTGCTCAGCCGTTGCGGATGGCAGCTACGGCAGCCGGCAACACCGTGGCCACGTCCTCATCGATGCGCAACGTCGCCAGCCGGTCGTGCGGGGTCTGGCCGCGATTGACGATCACATAGGGCGCGCCGCGCCGCGCGCCGAACAGCGGGATGTCTGCCGCAGGTGTCACGACCAGTGACGAGCCCAGCGCCAGCACCAGGTCCGCCTGCTCGCTGGCCTGCCGGGCGCGCTCCAGAGCGCCCATGTCCAGCATCTGCCCGAACATCACGACAGCGGGCTTCATCAGCCCGCCGCATGCGGGGCAGGTCGGCGGGCGGCGCGTGCTCTCGAACTCGCGCATGCAGCGCCCGGGCTCCTCCCGTCGGCCGCACCCGATGCACTCCACTTCACTGTTCGTGCCGTGGAGCTCGATCAGCCGCTCACGCGACAGTCCCGCGGCCTGGTGCAATCCGTCCACGTTCTGCGTAACGACCAGACCCACCCGGCCCAGCTGTTCGAGCTCGGCGACGGCCTGGTGCGCGGCGCCCGGCCGCGCATCGCGGAACACCGCGTAGCCTTCCAGCTTGAAGTCCCAGTATTCGATGCGTGCTGCTTCGCTGGCGACAAAGTCCTGGTAGTAGACCGGCTGGCGCGTCTTCCACACTCCCTCGGGCCCGCGGAAGTCCGGAATGCCGCTGCCAGTCGAGACCCCGGCGCCTGTAAAGACCAGCGCACGGCGACAACTGGACAGTAGCTCGCACAGCTTCTGCACGGATCCATCCGACATCTCCGCCGCAAGCTAGATCGGTCGCGCCGGTCCCGCCACGGATCTGTCAGGATGGGGCGCCCCATGCTCTCCGCCCCCCGTCGGAAGTGCATCCTCGCGCTGGCGCTGCCGATCATCGGCGGGATGGTGTCGCAGAACGTCCTGAACCTGGTCGACACGCTGATGGTCGGCTCGCTGGGGAACGCCGCGCTGGCAGCGGTCGGCATCGCGAGCTTCGCGAACTTCATGTGTACGGCGTTCATCACCGGCCTCGGCGCAGGCGTGCAGGCCATGGCCTCGCGGCGTTTCGGTGAAGGACAGCACGGCGCCAGCGCAGTGCCGCTCAACGGCGGGCTGGTGCTCGCGATCGTGCTGGGTCTGCCGCTGGGCGTGGCGTTGTTCGCTCTGGCACCAACGCTGATGCCGCTGCTCGTGCACCAGAAGCCGGTCGTAGCCCTCGCCGTGCCGTATCTGCAGGCGCGACTGGTCGCGATGGTGGCCATCGGGATGAACTTCGCGTTCCGCGGCTATTGGAACGGCGTCAACCGATCGGCGCTCTACTTCCGCACGCTCATCGTCATGCACGTGAGCAATATCGCGCTCAACTGGGTGTTCATCTACGGCAAGCTCGGCGCGCCAGCGCTCGGCAGCACGGGCGCCGGCGTCGCCAGCGCGATGGCGACCTGGATCGGCACGCTGACGTACATGGCCCTCGCGTTCAGGCACGCGCGCGCGGCCGGCTTCCTGCGCAGATTGCCGGACCGCCGCAGCATGCTCACCACGCTGCGGTTGGCCGTCCCTGCAGGGCTCCAGCAGCTGTTCTTCGCGGCCGGCATGACCGCCTTCTTCGCCCTCATCGGCCGGGTCGGCACGGCCGAGCTCGCCGCCTCCAACGTGCTGCTCAATCTGCTGCTGGTCGCCCTGCTGCCCGCGATGGGTTTCGGTCTGGCGTCGGCTTCGCTGGTCGGACAGGCGCTGGGAAGCGGTGATGCCGACGACGCGCGACGCTGGGCGTGGGATGTGGTGAAGCTGGCCGTGGCGGTGGTCGCGCTGATCTCCCTTCCGGCTCTCGCGATGCCGGACCTGTTCCTCTCCGCCTTCCTGCACGACGCGGCCACCCGGCACATGGCGGACTGGCCGCTCCGGATCATCGCGCTGGGCATGCCGGTGGACGCAGTCGGCATCATCCTGATGCAGAGCCTGATGGGAGCCGGCGACACGCGGAGCGTGCTGTACGTGTCGGTCGCACTGCAATGGCTGCTCGAGCTCCCCGCGCTGTACCTGGTCGGTCCCGTGCTGGGCGGCGGGCTCGTCGCCATCTGGCTCGTCCAGCTCGGCTACCGGCTGTCGAGCGCAGGTGTGTTCGCCGCGCTGTGGCACCGCGGTCGCTGGCGCACGATCCAGGTCTGATCCCGCGGAAGATCCGCCCCGGCACGCCCCGACCCACCGGCCGCTCCGCCCGGTGCCTGACCCAGGTCATCGCTATTGATATTGACTTTCAATTTCATGAAGACCATGTTCCTCGCGGTGGCCGGGGCAGATCCGGCCGGTACCCTTCATGCAGACTCCCGATCCCACCTGTCTTCGCGCACTCCCGACCCGTCTGGCCGCGGCGACCGCGCTCGTCCTCGCGTTCCTGCTGCCGGGCCGTGCCCACGCAACCCAGCGTCACTTCGCCTACACGTACGAGTCTGGAGTCCTCAATCCTGGCGACGCGGAGCTGGAACCGTGGACGACGTTCCGGCACGGGCGCAGCGGCTACTACTCGGCGTTCGACCAGCGCCTCGAGTTCGAGATGGGGCTGGCGAAGAACCTCCAGACCTCGCTCTACTGGAACTTCTCGTCGGTCACCGAGGATACCGCCGGCGTGCGCAGCACGGGCTTCGAGGGACAGGGCGTTTCGTCCGAGTGGAAGTACAAGCTGAGCGACCCGATGGCCGACGCAGTCGGGTCGGCTGTCTACCTCGAGGGGACCGCGGGCACGAACAGCGCCGAAGTCGAAGCCAAGCTGATCCTCGACAAGCGTGCGGGGCCGTGGCTCGTCGCTCTCAACCTGGTCGGCGACCACGAGTGGAAGTGGACCGGGCACGGCAAGACGATCCGCGAGGCCGGCTTCGAACTCGACCTGGGCGCCGGCTATCAGGTCACCGATGCATTCTTCGCAGGCATCGAGGCGCGCGGCGTAGGCGAGTTCGAGGACGCCGACGAGCTCGAGAGCGCCACGGTCTTTGCCGGCCCCACCCTCGGCGTCGCGCGTGACAGCTGGTGGTTCAGCCTGAGCTTCACGCCGCAGCTCGGCGCGTTGAAAGGCGCCACGCGCGGCAGCCACCTGGATCTCGACCACCAGGAGCGCGTACAAGCGCGCGTCGTCATGGGTTTCCACCTCTGAGCAGACCATGTCCGATCGTCTCCGTTTCCTGCTTGCCGCCCTGTGCACCGCGATCATCGTCGCGGGCGGATCCGCATGCGCCGCCGCGCTGGCCGAGCCGACCCAGCGCGATGCGAGCTACGCCGCGCAACGCTGGCCCGGCACCACGCTTGCGGAGCTACAGCAGGGGCGCGCGTTGTTCGTCCAGACCTGCGCGGGCTGCCATGCGCTCAAGGACCCCACATCCCACTCGCCTTCCGAGTGGGAGGCGGAAGTCCAGCAGATGCGTGGCAAAAAGGGCGTAGCGCTCGACGATCACCAGGCCGAGCTGATCATCCGCTACCTCTCCACGGTCGGCTCGAGGCACGACGGACAGGTCGCCGAGCGCTAGCCTGCAGCGCCGGCTGCGCACCGCTTTCGGCAAGTGCGGTTGAAAACGGAGGCTAGACCGTCAAGACCGCCGCGCCACTGAAGCGACCGTGCCTCAGGTCGTCGAGAGCGCGGTTGGCATCGGGCAGCTGGTAGGAGTGGACTTCGGTCTCGACCGGAATTCGCGGCGCCATCTCCAGGAACTCCTCGCCGTCGAGCCGCGTGAGGTTGGCGACGGAACGCAGGATGCGTTCGCCCCACAGCACGTCGTACGGGATCGACGGGATGTCGCTCATGTGGATGCCGGCACAGACCACGCTGCCACCCTTGGCGACGGCCTTGAGCGCGCGCGGCACCAGCGTGCCGGCCGGAGCGAAGATGATGGCCGCGTCGAGCTCCTCGGGGGGAGCCTCGTCGGAACCGCCCGCCCACTCCGCGCCCAGCCGCCGCGCGAACTCCTGCCCTGCGGCGTCGCCGGGACGCGTGAAGGCGAACACACGCCGCCCTTCGTGGCGGGCGACCTGCGAGACGATGTGGGCGGACGCGCCGAAGCCGTACAGACCGAGGCGCTCCGCGCCGTCGGTCATCACGAGCGATCGATAGCCGATGAGTCCGGCGCACAGCAGCGGCGCCACCTGCAGATCGGGATAGGAGCCCGGCAGCGGCAGCGCGAAGCGCGAATCGACCAACGTGTACTCGGCGTAGCCGCCGTCGACCTGGTAGCCGGTGAAGCGCGCGTCGTCGCAGAGGTTCTCCCGCTCGCTCAGACAATAGCGGCAGCTGCCGCATGTGGTGCCGAGCCATGGAACACCGATGCGCTGTCCCTCGGTGTAGCCGTCGACACCGTCACCTGAGACCGCAACCGTACCGACGATCTGGTGACCGAGCACCAGCGGCAGCTTGGCCTCCGACAGCTCGCCGTCCAGAACGTGCAGGTCCGTGCGGCACACGCCGCAGCTGCGCACGCGAAGGAGCAATTGCCCGGGGCCCGGAACGGGGATCGGCAACTCCGTCTCGCGAAGTGGCTCGCCTGGTGCCTCGAGCACCATCGCGCGCATCGTTCCAGCCAATCCCTCCTCCTCTCCGCCGAGACTACTGCATCCAGCGGAGCGAACGAAGCGGCTGTTTCATTCCTGGAGTCCGCCCCACCCGGACCGCGCTCCGGGCGGGGCGTCCGGCGGCGCCGGGGGCGTGGGGCAGCTACGGGAACGCCGGGCACTGGCCACTGGAGTCGGGCTTCATGCACTGGTTCGTGCAACCTGGCGTGCCGCACGGATAGCAGCACTTCAGGCCGTTCTGGCAGTCGTTATCGCCCTGGCAGGCCGCCCCGGAGCCAGCGTCGCCGGCGTGCATACACGCCGTGTCGTTGGTGTCGTCGGTACCGGCCGCGTGGGCCGCGCACGCGTTGCAGTAGAACTTTCCGTCGCAGCCGCACACGCCCGGGCAATCCGCGGTGCAGCCCTGGGGCTTCGCGCGGCAGTAGCCGCCGCCATCGTCACCACCGCAGTAGTTCTTCCCCGACGGCTGGGATGGCGCGTAGTCACACCATTCGTCCTGTCCGCAGCTGATACCGGCGATGGTGCCGCAGATCTTCGAGCCCGCGTCGCCGCCGCCCGAGCCGCCGGTGCCCGCCGTGCCGCCGCCGCCCGAGCCTGCCGCGCCGCTCCCTCCGGCCCCGTCTCCCGCTGTGCCAGCTGTGCCAGCCACGCCACCGCTGCCCGTGCCGGCCCCACCGTCGTGGCCCGCGCTCCCCCCGGTCGTCGAGCTGCCACCGCAGCCCACCGCTGCCGCCGCGCAGCAAACCAGCAAAGTCCAAGCTCGATACCTGTAGCTCACGGTCCTGCCTCCATTCCGAACGCCCAGCATCCGGCTGCCCTGCCCAGCAAAGGACGGGCCAGTCTCGCGGTCGGCCACCCGGTTGAGCTGGGAACCGGCCGCAGATCGTGGTTTGTCGGGTAGACTGGCAAGGCATGGCGCGCAGCATCGATCAGCTCGTAAACCAGCAGGTGCTCCGATGGGCCACCGAAGCCAAGGCCACCGCCGAGCGCGAGAGCGGGCGGGTCGAGCAGCAGCAACCCATGATCACCATCTCCCGCGAGTTCGGCGGGCGGGGAGCGGAGATCGGCAAGCTGGTCGCCGAACGCCTCGGCTTCCGCTTCTACGCACAGGAGATCGTCCACGAGATCGCGCGCCAGGCCCACGTCCGGCAGCAGCTGGTCGAATCACTGGACGAACGCCTGCAGGATCGCATCGGACAGTGGGTTACCGAAATGATGCAGGGAGGCGTCTTCGCTCCCAGCGACTATCTGTGGAACCTGTCGCAGGTCGTCGTCACGCTCGGCCGCCACGGCCGTGGCGTCATCATCGGTCGGGGCGCGCATCTGATCCTCGCTCCGGAGAGCACGCTGCGCGTGCGCGCCTACGCGCCGCTGGAGACGCGCATCGAATATGTCATGGACCGCGAGGGCCTGGACCGGGCGGAAGCGCGCGCCTTCATGCTCAAGGTCGACGCCGAACGCATGGCCTTCTACCGCCAGCACTTCAACGTCGAAGTAGCCGACCGGCTACTTTACGACGTGATGCTCAACACCGGAACGCTGAGCGTCGACCTCTGCGCCGATCTGGTAGCGAAAGCCTTCCGCACGCGCTTCGGTTGAGCTCCCTCCCCGCCGTCGCAAAGGCTCCGGGCGACGGGGCTGCCCAGAGCCGCCAAAAGGTGCTACGTGCGTCGGCCGGCCGCGCCCCTCCCGGGCGCAGGCGTAGCCCGGAAACCCGCTGATTTGTCGTGACCGAGCAAGACACCATCCAACGCACCGCCGCAGACGAGGACCCCGAGCGCGACCGCATCGTGGGCGAGGAACAGCGCTGTCTTGAACGCGTGCTCGGGCATATGGCCGAGCGAGCGAAGAATCGCGAAGTCCGTGTGCCCGTCAACTACGACGCGGAGCTGATCGCGCTGCGCGACGAGATTGCCAGCGCGCGGATGGAAGACGTACCGCCGCTGCTCGAGCAGATGGAGCGACTGCAGGGGCTGGCCGCGACGCGGCGCGAGGTCAGCGAGGGCTTCGTCGATCCCCGCTCGCCCTATTTTGGACACCTCGTGCTGCACGAAGGCGAGCGCCGCCGGGAGGTGCTGATCGGCCGCAGCACCTATCTCGACCCCGGTGCGGGCGTGCGCATCGTCGACTGGCGCGATGCGCCGGTCAGCCGCCTCTTCTACCGCTGCGAAGAAGGCGAGGACTACGACGAGGTCTTCGGCGAGCGCGAGGTCGAGGGCCAGGTGCTCGTCCGCCGCAGCGTGACCATCCTCGACGGCGTGCTGCGCCGTATCGTCGCGCCGCAGGGAACGTTCGTGAAGAACGCCGACGGCAGCTGGCGGCGCGTCGGCGCGAGCGCAACTCGTCTGAGCGGAGGACAGGGCAGCGCGGTCCGCGCCGAGCAACACAGAAAGCCAGGCACGCTCGGCATCGGCGACACCGAGGGCCGCGAGGACACGCACCTCAAGGAAATCACCGCGCTCATCGACAAGCGCCAGTTCGAGCTCATCACCCGCCCCGACTCGGGCCTGGTCGTGATCCAGGGCGGCGCCGGCAGCGGCAAGACCACTATCGGGCTGCACCGCCTCGCGTATCTCGCCTACCAGGACCCACGCCGCTTCCGCCCCGACCGCATGCTGGTGGTCGTCTTCAACGACGCGCTGGCCCGCTACATCTCGCAGGTGCTGCCGGCGTTGGGCATCACGGGCATCGGCATCCGCACGTACCAGGCGTGGGCCAACAAGGTGCGCGCTGCTCATGTGGCGCACCTGCCGAAGCGATACAGCGAGGACACGCCGACCGTCGCCACGCGCCTCAAGAAGCACCCCGCGATGCTCGAGGCGGTGGATCAGCACGTCGCCGCGGTCGAAAGCCGGCTGGAAGAAGAGCTCACGGAGGCCGCAGGCGGCGCCAGCGAGCCGCTGTCGATCTGGAAGCGCGCGGCCGATCGCGCGCTCGCCCAACGGCTCTTCGCCTTGAAGAACTGGCTCGGCGGACGCGAGGGACGGCAGCTTTCCACCGACCAGCGCGTGGCGCTGGAAGGCATCGTCAAGCGCGGCCTCGCGCAGGCGCGCGACGTGGTGACGCATTTTCCGATCTGCTCACCGATCGCGAGGCGCTCGGGCGCGTCTTCGCCGAGCACGCGCCCGACGCGCTGTCGGGGCCCGAGCTCGACCGCGCGCATGCCTGGTGCACCGCCCGCATCGGCGAGCTGCTCAGCGAGCTCGAGGAGCGCGAGGACCGCGAGCCGGAACAGGCGCGGAGGCGGAGCCGCGGCCCGGGCCGTCGCGGAGACGAGCAGCAGAGCTCCGGCGAACGCGAGGCGGAGACGCACCACGGCGTCGACGGCCGCGATGTCGAGGAAGGCGCCACGCTCGATCGCGAAGACGACACGATCCTGCTCCGGCTGGTCCAGAAGCTCCGCGGCCCGCTGCTGCGCCCCGGCAAGCCCGGCCGCCAGCGCGAGGCGCTCGTCTACGAGCACGTGCTGGTCGACGAAGCGCAGGATCTGAGCCCGGTCGAGCTCGCCGTGGTGCTGGGCACCGTCAGCCGCGCCGAGAGCGTCACCCTCGCCGGCGACGTCTCGCAGCGCCTGCACATGGACAACGGCTTCACCAACTGGAAGGAAGTGCTGGGAGAGCTCGGCCTGGATCACGTGCAGATCGAGCCCCTGCGCATCAGCTACCGCTCGACGCAGGAGATCATCGACTTCGCCCGCGACGCGCTCGGCCCGCTCGCGAACGAGGAGGAGGGCATCGCCACGCGTCACGGCGCGCCGGTCGAGCTGTTCGGCTACGCGCACAGCGGCGACGCGGCCGGCTTCCTCGCCGAGGCGCTGCGCGATCTGATGCAGTCCGAGCCGCGCGCGTCCGTCGCCGTGATCTCCCGCTATCCCGAGCAGGCGGACCTCTACTACGATGCGCTCGAAAAGGGCGACGTGCCCAGCGTGCGCCGCATCGCCGAACAGGATTTCCCGTTCAAGCCCGGCGTCGACGTGACCGACGTGCGCCAGGTCAAAGGCCTGGAGTTCGACTACGTCGTGCTGGTCGAGGTGACCGCGGCTTCCTACCCGGAAGACGACGAGGCGCGTCACCTGCTGCACATCGCCGCCACGCGCGCGGCTCACCAGCTCTGGGCGCTCACAACCGGCACCGCCAGCCGCCTGCTCCCCGCCGAGCTCAGGGAACGCGGGTACTAGAAGTGCCCTTGACCTGGGGCGCCGTGGCGCCCGATGCTGGTCTGGCCCGCCGTTTGCACACCGAAGAGACATGACCCGGTTCCGCTCGCGCTTCGCTCTCTCGCTCGCAGCCTCGCTTCTGGCGAGCTGCACGCCCCGCGCCGGCGGGCGCGCGACGGCCACCGGAGCTGTGGCGCCCGGGCTGGGCGTCGAGGAGCAGCAGGAAGCCGCGCGCGCCGCGGAAGAAGCGCGCGAAAAGGCCGCGCGCGACAAGCCAGCGAAGATCGATCGCACGCTGGTCGCCCGCGCCGCGCTGCCGTTCCACGGCTTCAGCGTCAAAGGTCACGAGCCCCTCGCGCCCGACCAGCTGCTCCGCGATCTCGCCCGCGCCGATGTCGTGTGCGTCGGCGAGGAGCACGACAGCCCGCACGACCACTGGGCCGAGCTCCGCATCCTGCGCGGTCTTTTCGCACGCGCTCCCATGGCGGGGCGCGTGGTCGGTCTCGGTCTGGAGATGGTCCAGCAGCCCTACCAGAAGGCGCTCGACCGCTACTCCTCGTACGACTCCGACAGCCGTGACCTGATGGCGGACACGGAGTGGGCCCAGCGCTGGGGATATCCCTTCTCCTACTACCAGCCGATGCTGGCCCTGGCGCGCCGCCACCACAGCGCAATCCTCGCACTCAACGCGCCGTCCGGGCTCACCCACCAGATCGCCAAGGGCGGTCTCGAATCACTCGACGACGCGCAGCAGAAGGAGCTGCCCGATCTGGATCTGCACGACGCCCAGCACCGCGCCTTCTTCAACCAGGACATGCGGGGCCATCCGGACATGCCCGGGCGGAAGCGCGACATGTACGCCGCGCAGGTCGTGTGGGACGAGAGCATGGCGGACGCCGCGGCGCGCTGGCTCTCCAACAATTTCCCCGCGCGCCAGCTGGTGATCTTCGCGGGCTCCTCCCACTGCCGCCACCCCGCGATCGTGCGGCGCATCCGCCGGCGCGTGGACGCCCGCGTCGTCTCGGTGCGGCCGCTGATCGCAAGGGACGGACACATCGATCCGCTCGATCTCGCCGGCTACGACTACGGCTTCATCATGGAGCCGAGCGGCAAAGCGCCCGGGCCCGGCCACGGCCGCCGCTAATCCTCCGCCCCCCCCACCGTAATCCTCCTCGACGGGGCTCACCGCCCCTCGAACTGCCATCTTGTACCGGCCTGCCTGCCAGGTTACGGGCGGTGGCGGTGCTTGCCAGCTTTCTTCCCGATCACACGGGCGTTGCCCAGCGCGTCCTGTCGCTCGGCGGGCTGTTCGTGATGGTGGCGATCGCGTGGCTCTTGTCGGTCGACCGCCGCCACATCCGCTGGCGACCCGTGCTGTGGGGTGTCGGCCTGCAGATCACGCTCGGGCTGATGATCCTCAACCCGACGCTGCAGGCGCTGTTCTTCAACGTGATCGATCGCGGCGTGGACAAGCTCCTGTCGTTCTCCGAAGCGGGCGCCACCTTCGTGTTCCAGACCGTCGAGCCGCACAAGATCCTCGACATGCAGGGCAAGGCGGTCCCGATCCAGGGTCGCATCTCGCCGCCGCTCAAGACGTTCGCGTTCTGGATCCTGCCGACGATCATCTTCTTCTCGAGCCTGATGGCGATCCTGTACCACCTCGGGATCATGCAGCGCGTCGTGTACGCGATCGCCTGGCTCATGCAGCGAACCATGGGCACCAGCGGCGCCGAGTCGCTGTCGGCGGCGGCGAACATCTTCGTCGGCCAGACCGAGGCGCCCCTGCTCATCCGCCCCTACGTCGACGGCATGACGCGCTCGGAGCTGCACGCGGTGATGTGCGGCGGCTTCGCCACGGTCGCGGGCGGCGTGATGGCGGCCTACGTCGGCTTCCTGCGCGGGATCCCGCACATCGCCGGCCACCTCGTCACTGCCTCGATCCTCTCCGCCCCCGCCTCGCTCGCCATCAGCAAGATCATGGTGCCCGAGACGGAGACGCCGGCCACCGCCGACGAGGTCAAGCTCTCGGCCGAGAAGACCGCCGGCAACGTCATCGAAGCAGCCGCCAACGGCGCCAGCGACGGCGCCAAGCTCGCCATCAACGTGGGCGCGATGCTGATCGCGTTCGTCGGCCTTATCGCGATGGGCGACTACGTCCTGTCGCTGATCCCGTTCGCGGGCGCGCCGCTCAGCATGTCGCGCATCTTCGGCTGGGTGTTCTCGCCGATCGCGTTCTCCATGGGCGTGCCCTGGCACGAGGCGCCCACCGTCGGCCGCCTGCTCGGCGAGAAGATCGTGCTGACCGAGTTCATCGCCTACGTGCACCTGGGCGAGATGGTGCAGTCGACCCACGCCGTGCTGTCGCAGCGCTCCGCCATCATCGCCAGCTACGCCCTGTGCGGTTTCGCCAACTTCGCCAGCATCGGCATCCAGCTCGGCGGCATCGGCGGCATCGCGCCGCGGCGCATGCGCGATCTCGCCCAGCTCGGCCTGCGCGCCATGGTAGGCGGTTCGCTCGCTGCCTTCATGACAGCGACGATTGCCGGCGTCATGCTCGGGTGATGATCGACCGGACGCGGCTGCTCGCCGGAAGCGTGCCCGCCGCGGCGCGCGAACGCCGCGGCCTGGCCCTCGATCTGCTCGACGCCGCACTCGCCCAGGTCGAGCCCGGCGCCGCCACGCGGCGCGGTCTCGCGGCGGCCCGCGCTGCCGGCATCGATCTCGACGGCTGCACGCTGCTGGCGTTCGGCAAAGCCGCCCGCGGCATGGCCGAAGCCGCGCTCGCAGAGGTGCGCGTCGCGCGGGGCATCGTGCTCGGCTTCGACGAGGGACGGCTCGGACCGCTCGTGGTGCACCGCGCCGGCCATCCCCTGCCCTGCCCCGACGCACCGGCCCACGGCAGCGAGGTACTGTCGCTGGCGCGTTCGCTCGGCGCAGGCGACGTGGCGCTATGTCTCGTCTCCGGCGGTGGCTCCGCGATGCTCGAGCTGCCGCGGCAGGGCGTGGCGCTCGCGTCCATCGCGGAAACGACGCGGCTCATGAACGAAGCCGGCGCATCCATCGCCGAGCTCAACGCCGTGCGGCGCGCTCTCTCCCGGCTCAAGGGCGGCCGGCTCGCCGCGGCGCTGGCGCCCGCGCGCGTCGTGAACGTGCTGATCTCGGACGTGCCCGCGGACGACCTGTCCGTGATCGCGTCCGGCCCCAGCGTACCGCCGGCACCCGGCGCGCCCGACGCCCGCGCCGTCATCCAGCGCTACGGGCTCCGCGGCAGGCTGCCCGCCGACGCGCTCGGAGCCCTCGACGCCCCGGAACCGGTAGAGAGCGTCCCCGTCCACAGCTTCCTCGCCGCCGACAACGCCGACGCACGCCGCGCGGTGGTTACGCGCGCAAGCGAGCTCGGACTTCGCTGCGCCGAGCACCCGCGCGAGCTGTCCGGCATCGCGCGCGAGACCGGCCCGCGCCTGTACGCCGACGCGCTCTCGCGTTTCACCGCCGAACCCGCGCTCGACGCCGTGGTCGCCGGTGGCGAGACCACCGTCGAGGTCCGCGGCACCGGCCGCGGCGGCCGCAACCAGGAGCTCGCCCTCGCCGTGCTCGCCAGCTACCAGAGCGGCCTCGTCGCCACGCTCGGAACCGACGGCATCGACGGCTCCAGCGACGCCGCCGGCGCGCTGATCGACCAAGCCGCCGTCGCCGACGCGCAGCGCCTCGGCCTCGACACGGCGCGCTGTCTCGCCGACAACGACTCGCATCGCTTCTTCACCGAGCTCGGCACCCAGCTCCGCACCGGGCCCACCGGCACCAACGTCGCCGATCTGTGCCTGGTCCTCTGCTGAGGCCCGCTACATCCGCTTGAACGTCTCGCTCAGGTCCATGTCCATCTGCGTGTCCTGCGAGCGGCCCGCCATCTTCGTGCGCACCTTCACGTGCGACTGCGTCTGGATGTGCCCCTCGGGCAGCGAGTGCGTCAGGTCGAACTGGATCTCGCCCTTGCCGGTTCCCGACATGCCCAGGAGCTCGGAGTCCACGTTCAACGGCACGCCCGGGATCTGGATGCGGCTCCCCGGCGCCGACTGCTCGAGCTCGATGCGCGTGGTGCCGTGATCTCCGTCCAGCTTCTCGAGCGTGTACGTCGCCACCTGCTTCATCTTCATGCCCATCTGCTCGACCTCGGTGCTCACCTGCCAGCGCGCACCCTTGCCCACGGCTTCAGCCGGGAACGGCGCGCTCACCTCGCCGAACGCGGTGGCCATCGCCTGCATCATCTGCTTGACCTGACCGTCGTCGAGCCCGCTCGTGTCCAGCTTGGAAGTCAGAAGCCGCCCGCGGGAATCGATCTCGTCGTGACCCTTCAGCTTGGCCATTTCGCCGAGCGAATCCTCGACGCTGTGGCGCACCGCGGACGGCACCTTGTCCGGATTGGCCAACTGCACCTTCTGGATACGCAGATCGCGCTTCGCCACGCCGTCCGGCGACACCGACCCCACCTGGATCGTCGCGAGCATCTCGAGCGTGGGGATCGCCGGCGCCGGCATCGCCCGCCCGGCCAGGTGGATCGTCATGCTGGTGGCGCTGGTCAGCTTGAACTTCTCGATCTTCCCCTGCGCCAGGCGATAGCGGAGCTTGTGCCGGGGCGCGGCGCCGGGAGACAGCAGCTTCACCTCGGTACCCGACGCCCCGGCCTTGCCCGCGCTCCCGGTCGGCGGCGTCTTCGCGCCGGCGGACGCGGCCGGAGCCGCCGATGCAACAGGAGCCGCCGATGCGCTCGCCACCGCGGCTTGACTGGCCGAGGCGGACGGCGCGGACTCTGCCGAGGCCGCGGGCGCGGCCGACGCGCTGGAAGTGGGTCCGGCCGAAGCCGCCGCCGCGGCGACGGCCTGCTTCGGCTTGTTGTCGTGGCAGCCCGCCGCGCACACCAGGAGCGCGGCGATCAAAGCCGGGCGAGAACGATAACGCATGGATGAACTCCCGGGGCGGACCCCGGCGCATCATGCCGCGATGCGCCGGCCCGCGCACCCTTGACTTCACCCGCGCTTCCGGACAAGCCCCAGAAACGCGAGAGCGAGGAGGCAGACGACATGAAGGCGTACGACAAGCACTACATCGGTGGAAAATGGGTCGCAGCCCAGAGCAGCGAGCGCTTCAAGGTCACCAACTCGTCGACCGAGGAAGTCATCGGCAGCGTTCCCGCCGGCACGGTGGAAGAAGCCGATCAGGCCGTGAAGGCGGCCGCCGGGGCCTTCCCTGCATGGGCAGCACTGCCCGCGGCCGAGCGCGCCGCGTATCTCTCGAAGCTCTCGGAAGGTCTGTCCGCCCGCTCGCAGGAGATCGCCGAGACGGTCAGCGCCGAGGTCGGCATGCCGATCAAGCTCGCAACGATGATCCAGGCCGGGCTGCCGACCATGGTCATGGGCTCCTTCGCAGGGCTGGTGAAGGAGTACGCCTTCGAGGAAGAGATCGGAAACTCGCTCATCGTCAAGGAGCCCGTCGGCGTCGTTGCCTGCATCACGCCCTGGAACTACCCGCTGCACCAGGTCGTGGCCAAGGTCGCCGCCGCGCTCGGCGCGGGCTGCACCGTCGTGGTCAAGCCGAGCGAAGTCGCACCGCTCAGTGCGTTCATGCTGGCGGAGATCGTCGACCAGGTCGGCCTCCCCGCCGGCGTGTTCAACCTGGTGAGCGGCGACGGCCCCACCGTCGGCGAAGCGCTCGCCAAGCACCCCCAGGTGGACATGGTCAGCTTCACCGGCTCCACGCGCGCGGGCAAGCGCGTCTCCGAGCTCTGCGCCGCGACGGTCAAGCGCGTCGCGCTCGAGCTCGGCGGCAAGAGCGCCAACATCATCCTCGATGACGCCGACTTCGCGAAGGCCGTGAAAGCGGGCGTCAACAACTGCTACCTCAACAGCGGGCAGACCTGCGCGGCCTGGACGCGCATGCTCGTACCGCGAAGCCGCCAGGACGAAGCCGTGGAGCTCGCCAAGGCCGCCGCCGAGAAGCTGAACCTCGGCAACGCGCCGAAGGGCGAAGGCCGCCTCGGCCCGCTCGTCTCGGCGCGCCAGCGCGAGCGCGTCCGCGGTTACATCAGGAAAGGCATCGAGGAGGGCGCGAAGCTCGTCACCGGCGGCCCCGAACAGCCCGAGGGCCTCGACAAGGGCTTCTTCGTCAAGCCGACCGTCTTTTCGAACGTCGACAACAAGATGACCATCGCCCGGGAGGAGATCTTCGGCCCCGTCCTGTGCATCATCCCCTACGACGACGAGGACGACGCCGTCCGCATCGCCAACGACAGCGTCTACGGCCTGTCCGGCGCGGTGTGGTCCGCCGACAAGGAGCGCGCAAAGAAGGTCGCGCGCCGCCTGCGCACCGGGCAGGTCGACATCAACGGCGGCGCGTTCAACCCCGTCGCCCCCTTCGGCGGCTACAAGCAGTCCGGCCGCGGCCGCGAATACGGCAAGTTCGGCTTCGAGGAGTTCCTCGAGATCAAGTCGCTGCAGCTCTAGAATTACGTTTCCAGGCGTATCCAGACAATTTCTGTAATAGCGACCAGCCTGCTCTCCAGGGGCTGCCCCGCACGCTGGGGCGGCACGTGACGGCGGCGGCGCCCCAGGCGCCGCCGGGCCCCCAAACGCGGCCGCTTCGCGCCCGCCCGGGGGCCCCAAAGCGAGCGGGCACGCGTCGACGCGCGGCGTGGGTTCCCCCTGAGCGAGCGCAGGCGCCCTGGCGCCGAGCACGCGATTTGGGGAACCCCGCGCCGCAGGCGCGGGCGCGGAAGCAGCGACCCCGCGTGAGGGGGCAACCATTGGAGAAGAGTGCGGCGCGCGCATCTCCACGCGCTCCGACGCCAGACATGAGATGCGCGGGCGGCGCGGTGCGGGCGGCGCGGTGCGGGCGGTGCGGGCGGTGCGGTGCGGGCGGCGCGGTGCGGGCGGCGCGGTGCGGGCGGCGCGGTGCGGGCGGCGCGGTGCGGGCGGCGCGGTGCGGGCGGCGCGGTGCGGGCGGCGCGGTGCGGGCGGCGCGGTGCGGGCGGCGCGGTGCGGGCGGCGCGGTGCGGGCGGCGCGGTGCGGGCGGCGCGGTGCGGGCGGCGCGGTGCGGGCGGCGCGGTGCGGGCGGCGCGGTGCGGGCGGCGCGGTGCGGGCGGCGCGGTGCGGGCGGCGCGGTGCGGGCGGCGCGGTGCGGGCGGCGCGGTGCGGGCGGCGCGGTGCGGGCGGCGCGGTGCGATGCGGGGGAACAACGCGCTCGCGGCGACACCTGTCAACCCACATAACCGGTTATGTCCCCCATTTCGTCGCCTCTACCGCGTCGCAGCCGACACAGGACGACATCCGAGCCCATATAACCGGTTATGTCCCCGATTTTGTCGCCCTCGCTGCGTCGCAACCCGCCCACGGCGACATCTCGGGCCACATAACCGGTTATGTCCCCCATTTCGTCGCCTCTACCGCGTCGCAACCCGCCCACGGCGACATCTCGGGCCACATAACCGGTTATGTCCCCCATTTCGTCGCCTCTACCGCGTCGCAACCCGCCCACGGCGACATCTCGGGCCACATAACCGGTTATGTCCCCCATTTCGTCGCCTCTACCGCGCCGCAACCCGCCCACGGCGACATCTCGGGCCACATAACCGGTTATGTCCCCCATTTCGTCGCCTCTACCGCGTCGCAACCCGCCCACGGCGACATCTCGGGCCACATGTCCGCCATTTCGTCGCCTCTACCGCGTCGCAGCCGACACAGGACGACATCCGAGCCCACTTAACCGGTTATGTCCCCGATTTTGTCGCCCTCGCTGCGCCGCAACCCGCCCACGGCGACATCTCGGGCCACATAACCGGTTATGTCCCCCATTTCGTCGCCTCTACCGCGTCGCAGCCGACACAGGACGACATCCGAGCCCATATAACCGGTTATGTCCCCGATTTTGTCGCCCTCGCTGCGTCGCAACCCGCCCACGGCGACATCTCGGGCCACATAACCGGTTATGTCCCCCATTTCGTCGCCTCTACCGCGCCGCAACCCGCCCACGGCGACATCTCGGGCCACATAACCGGTTATGTCCCCCATTTCGTCGCCTCTACCGCGTCGCAACCCGCCCACGGCGACATCTCGGGCCACATGTCCGCCATTTCGTCGCCTCTACCGCGTCGCAGCCGACACAGGACGACATCCGAGCCCACTTAACCGGTTATGTCCCCGATTTTGTCGCCCTCGCTGCGCCGCAACCCGCCCACGGCGACATCTCGGGCCACATAACCGGTTATGTCCCCCATTTCGTCGCCTCTACCGCGTCGCAGCCGACACAGGACGACATCCGAGCCCATATAACCGGTTATGTCCCCGATTTTGTCGCCCTCGCTGCGTCGCAACCCGCCCACGGCGACATCTCGGGCCACATAACCGGTTATGTCCCCCATTTCGTCGCCTCTACCGCGTCGCAACCCGCCCACGGCGACATCTCGGGCCACATGTCCCACATTTCGTCGCCTCTACCGCGTCGCAGCACGCGGGAGCGGGTCATGGGAAGTCGATCAGCAGGCGGTAGCGATTTCCGTCGAGCTCGAGGACGCCGAGGTCGGCGAGCTCGCGGAGGTAGCGCTGCACGTCGGCGACGGTGGCGCCGCTCTTTTCCACGTAGTCCAGGTACGACGCGAGCGTGGCCAGGTCGCCCAGCTCGCCTTCACGTTCGTCGCCGTAGCGGGTGACGGCGGCGAGGACGAGGTCGCGCTCGCTGGGGCGCGCCGAACGGCCGAGCTCGCGCGCGGCCTTGTCGAGCGCGTAGCGCGTGATGCCGAAGCGCTCGCACGCCTCGCGCAGCGTGATGCCGGGAAATGCCGCAAAGCGCAGAGCCCGCTCGGCGCGCTCGGGTTCGTACTTCGCCATGTCCGGCGCGCCTACCAGCCGCAGACGGCCTGGGCCTGCGCGACGTTCGGATCGGCGCCTGCGTCGGGACTGTATGCGCAGTATTCCGGATCGAACGGGACGGTCTTCGTCGAGGCGTCGTTGACGTTGCAGCTGCAGCCGCCATCCGCCTGGCAGTCGAAGCGGCGGGAGGCTCCTACGCAGTCAGCGATGATCCTGCACTGGCCCGACGTGCCGGTGTATCCGTGCGCGACCAGCTTGCACTGCCCGCTCGCGCCGCCGCTGCCACCGCTGCTGCACGCGGCAGCCAGCGCCAGCGCCAGGGCGACGCCCGATACGAGCCACAGTCGATGCCCAGCCATCGTGCGGAGCGTATCACTCCCGCAATGCCCGCGTCCCGCTTGCGCGCCGGCGCGCCTATCCCCGCTCGACGTGAAAGCGCGGCGGCTCGATGCGCTCGCTCCTGCACTTCGGGCAGCGGCTGGGTGCCGCCAGGCGATCGCGCTTCCTGAACGCAAAGCCACAGGGAACACAGCGGGCGGGCTCCACAACGAGCTCGGCGCCCTCGCGCGGCAGCGAGCGGGCGAGGTGCTCGAGGTGCTGGGCGACCTCCCGCTCGCGGATCGACACCTCGGCGGACAGCTCGCGGGCGGTCCAGGTGTCGCGCTCGAGCGCCGCGCGGAGCGACTGGCGCACGGTCTCGCCGCGCTCGGGCGGTTCGTCGTCGGCGGTCACGCCGAAACGACGGGCAGCTGGCGGCGGTCGAGCCGCGTGCGGGTGACGCGCATGCGCCAGTCGACGCCCACTACGTCGCCTTGTTCCAGCGGCTCCCAGATGTTCTCGCCGCTGAGCGGCTCGCTCGACAGGATCAGGTGGTTGACGAAGCCGGTTTTCGACGGCGCCTCGCACTCGGGCGAGAGGCTCGCGCAGGTGTCGCGGTCGGAGCAGCGCGTCTTGTAGGTGGACCAGAACAGCTCCTTGCCTCCATGCGCCGCGACCAGCGTGTCACCGTCGGTCACCATCACCGTCAAGAGCGACTCCTTGCCCGGCTCGTCGCAAACGTCGCGCACGCGATCCAGCGCGGCTCCGAGCGCGGCGGTCACGTCCTCCACTGCGTGACGGCGCGAGAGCGGCCCATAGCCCGAAAGGTGGCTCAGGAAGACGAAGAAGACGACCTCGCTGTCGGTGTCGCCCAGGATGAAGCGCCTGAGGCGCGGCGCGACCTCGCGCAGCAGCGCATCGCGATGGCGGGCGAAATCGGGGATGTCGCCGTTGTGCGCGAAGGCCCAGCGTCCGTACTGGAACGGGTGGCAGTTGAGGACCGTCTTTTCGCCCTGCGTGGCCCGCCGCACGTGCGCCAGCACTGTCTCGCTGGAGACCACGCCGCTCAAGCGGTGGAAGAGCTGATCGCCGAGCGCGGTCTCGGGGCTGCGCGTGATGTGCGGCGAGCCGTCGACGTAGTACGCCACGCCCCAGCCGTCCGGATGGTCGTTGCTCTGCACGCCCAGCGCGTTGTCTGCCGCCAGGAGAGAGCTGTGCACCTGGCTCGGGATGACGCTGCGGAAGCCGAAGAGGCGGCACATCGTGTGCGGCGAGCATGCCACAGCGGCCGATCGCGGGCTATCCGGGCCAGATCCCGGCTTGCGGCGCCCGGCGGCGGGCTCCACGCTCCAATCTGCCCCCACGCCGGCCGTAACTCCCGCGGCGCCGCGGCCATATGCCCTGGAGCACCCCTTGCTTGTTCCGACCGCAGAAGGAGAGCCCCTTGACCGATGATTTCAAGCGAGAACTGGACCGGCTGATCGCCCGCCGCCGCTTCATGAAGCAGGCCGGTGCCGGCGCAGCCGTCGTCGCCTTCGCCGGCGCGCTGTGGATCGTGTCGGACGAGCTCACGGCCACGGCCCGCGCGGAAACGCGCTCCGACGGTCGCCCGCGCCTGCCGCCCGGCCAGCACGTGATCAGCAGGCTCAAACCGATGGGGGGCGACGTGGGCGACCCGAACCCGGCTCACTTCCGCCTTCGCGTGCACGGCGAGGTCCATCATCCCATGACGCTCGACTTCCACCAGCTGCTCGCGCTGCCCAGGGTGGAGCAGAGCGCGGACGTGCACTGCGTGACGCGCTGGACGGCGCTCGGCATCCGCTGGACCGGCGTGAGGCTGAGCGAGATCGCCAAGCGCGCGAAGATCACCAAGCGCGCCCGCCACGTCATCTTCGAGGCGGCGCACGGCTACACCTCGAACATCCCGATCCACGAGGCGCTGAAGCCGAACGTGATAGTGGCGTATCGCATCGATGGTCACGCGATGCCGCGGGCGCACGGCTCGCCGGTCAGGGCCGTGGTGCCGGATCGCTATTTCTGGAAGAGCGCCAAGTGGCTCACCGGCATCAAGTTCACCGAACGTGACGAGCCGGGGTACTGGGAGCGCCGCGGCTACGACAACAACGCCGACCCCTGGCTCGAGCAGCGGACGAGCTAGATGGCGAGCGACGCCCGCCTGCAGGAAAGCGGAGAGATGAACGACGAGACACCGGAGGTGGTCGCGGACGCCGCGCCACGGCGCCGACGCTTCAAGCCCAGGCCCTGGATACGCGCCATCCACCGCGACTTCGGCTACTTCGTTGTCGGGCTCACGATCATCTACGCGGTGAGCGGGCTGGCCGTGAACCACATCAAGGACTGGGATCCCAACTTCAAGCAGATCAACGCAACGCACCACGTCGCCGGGCCGTTCCCCAAAGACGACCACGCCGCCGCCGCCAAGGTGCTCGCGGCGCTCGGCGTGACGAAGAAGCCCCAGGACGTGTACCGCGCCGACGCGCACGAGCTCGATATCGTGTTCGACAAGCGCACCTTCCACGCCGACACCACCAACGGCACCGTGGTGGAGGAAGGGCAGAAGCCGCGTTTCTTCATCCGGGTCGCCGACTGGCTCCACGAGAACCGCGGCAAGCGGGCGTGGACCTACGTCGCCGACACGTATGCGGTGCTGCTGCTGTACCTGGCGCTCTCCGGGCTGTTCATGATCCCGGGGAGAAAGGGCCTGAAAGGCCGCGGCGCGATCATCGCTCTGGCCGGCGCCGCCGTGCCGGTGCTGTACGTGGTGCTGTCCGGCGGGCCGTGAGCGTGTAACGTTTTGCAACGTTTCGTCGGCGCTGGCGCGAGCGGCCGAAGAGCACTACAAACCGGCGCATGAACGTGAACGAACTGCTCACTGCCGTGATGGGCAGTCTGCTCTTCTACATGGTCGTGATGCGCATACTGGCCGCTCGCAACCGCATCAACGGGACCGAGGCGCGTGCGCTGGTCGCCGACGGCGCAATGCTGCTCGACGTGCGCACGAACGGCGAGTTCTCGTCCGGGCACATCGACGGCGCCAAGAACGTGCCGCTGCACGAGCTCGGCTCCCGCCTCGACAGGCTGTCGAAGAAGAAGCCCGTGGTCGTCTACTGCCGCAGCGGAGCCCGCTCGGCCCGCGCGGCGAGGATGCTGCAGAAGGCGGGGTACACGGTGCACGACCTCGGCCCGCTGCACGCCTGGTAGTCAGGGTGCGCTAGACTCGGCGCATGCGTTCCGCGGCGCTGGTTCTTCTGCTGCTGACCGGCTGCGCCGCGCCTTCCGCGGCGCCCGCTCCGCGCGGAGCTCCTCCTGCCCCGCCGCCGCCCCCGGCATCCGCGTCCGCTCTCCCGGTCGCGAGCGCTCCCGCACCGGCTCCCGCTCCCCTCGCCTTCATCGAGGACGACATCCCGGGAGCGACGAAGCAGGCGAAGGCCGCGCACAAGGCGTTGTTCATCGATGCCTGGGCGGTGTGGTGCCACACCTGCTCGAGCATGAAGCACACCGTGCTGGACAATCCGGCGCTGGCACCGCTCTCGAAGCGCGTGGTGTTCGCGTCGGTCGACACCGACCGCCCTGGGAACGCCGCCTTCCTCGACAAGTATGCGGTCACGGTGTGGCCAACGTTCTTCATGGTCGATCCCGACAGCGGCACGCTGCTCGGCTACTGGCCGGGGGCGGCCTCCCTGCGCGAGCTCAGCGGCTTCGTGAAGGGCTCGCTCGACGCACTCGACCGGCTGGAAGCGAAGAAGCTCGCGCCGGATTCGCCTCTCGCGCGACTGCTCGCGGCCAAGGACGCGCAGGCGTCGCACGACTACGCCGTCGCCGCCAAGCGCTACGCCGCACTGATCGCCGCCGCGCCGGCGGACTGGTCGCGACGGAGCGAAGCGCTGCTCGGCTGGATGCAGTCGCTGTTCCAGTCGGACGGCGCAACGAAATGCGCGCGTACGGGCGTGAAGCACCTGTCCGAGGTCTCGGGCGCGGCGATGCCGGCGGACTACTGCTTCTACACGCTGGCGTGCATCGCGCACGTGCACGGGGCGGAGCAGGAGAAGCTGCGTCAGGCGGTGGTGCAGCGGTTGCGCGAGCTCACGTCCCATCCGCCGCAGGGCGCCTCGGCGGACGACCGCGCCGACGCGCTCGGCATCCTGGCCGACGCGCTCGTGGCATCCGGCGACCGCAAGGGTGCGGGCGAGACCAGCCAGAAGCGTCTAGCCATCCTGGAGACGGCAGCCGCGGCCGCACCGACGCCGGAAGCCGCCTCCACCTACGACGATGGACGCGCCGCAGCCTACGTTGCGCTCGGCCGCGCGGATGAAGCCATCGCGATGCTGGAGAAGCGCGAAAAGCAGCTCCCCGACTCGTTCGAACCACCCGCGCGGCTGGCCTCGGTGCTCTCCGATCTGAAACGCTGGAAGCCGGCTCTCGCCGCGATCGACCGCGCGCTCGGACACGCCTACGGCCCGCGCGCGCTGCGCTACCTCGCGCTCAAGGCGCGCATCCAGCTCGCGCTCGGCGACCACAAGGGCCGGCTGGCCACGCTCGAAACCGAAGTGAAGGGATACAAGGCTCTGGCACGCGGGCAGTCGAACGCCGCGCGCCTGCACGACGCCGAGCGGCGCCTTCACGAAGCACGGGCCGGCAGATGAGGCGCCCGCCCTGTCCGGAAACCTAGAGGAAAAGAAAACCGGGCTGACTAGCGTTCGCTCATCAGCGCGCGGGCGATCTGGGAGATCTGGATCTCGTCGGTGCCGCCGTAGATCTGCAGCACCTTGGCGTCGCGGCAGAGCTGTTCCACCTGGTATTCCGCCATGTAGCCGTTGCCGCCGAACAGCTGCACCGCTTCGAGCGCGACCTCCATGGCGGACTGCGCGCAGTACAGCTTGCAGGCGCTGGCCTCGGCCAGGTTCATCTTCTTGCCTGCGCCGGCCAGCTCGATCTGCCGGAAGATGATGTTCTGGATGTTGGTTCGCGCCACTTCCATCTTCGCCAGCTTGAGCTGGATGAGCTGGAACTCGCCGATGGGGCGGCCGAACTGCACGCGCGTCTTCGCGTACTCCAGGCTCAGATCGAGGCACTGCGACACGATGCCGAGCGCCATGGCCGCCACGCCGGTGCGCTCCTGCGTGAACGTGTCCTTGACACCCGAGCGGTAGCTCCGCTCTTCCGTCTCGCCGAGCAGGCGTTCTCTGTCGACGAACACGTCATCGAGGAAGAGTTCGCCGGTGGGAGACCCGTGCAGGCCCATCTTCTCGAGTGGCTTGGACTGCGTCAGACCCTTCGTGCCCTTGTCCAGCACGAACGAGAGCACCTTGCGCTCGCGCGGGTCGTTCTCCTCGTCGAGCTTGCAGATGAAGACCAGCGTGTCGGCGTACGGGCCGTTGGTGATGAAGGTCTTGTTGCCGTTCAGGACGTAGCCGCCGTCCTTGCGGCGCGCGCTGGCCTTCATCGAGCCGAAGGCGTCCGAGCCCGAGGACGGCTCGGTAATGGCCCAGGCGCCGATCTTGTCGAGCGTGAGCAGATCGAGCCCCCAGCGTTCCTTCTGCCGCACGGTGCCGCGGCTCATGATGGTACCGGCGGTGAGGCCCACGCTCACGCCCATCGCCGTGACCATGCCCGGGCTGTAGCGCGACAGCTCGATCACCGGGAGCATGCGCATGGCCATCGCCTCGCCGGCCATCGGGTCCGGGCCTTCCTTCTTCTTCTCGGCCGGCGGCTCCTCGCCCTTTGCCAGCGCTGCCTCGCGCTTCTTGTCGCGGGCGATCTGCGCCTCGAACTGGGCCTGGGCCATGTCGCGCATGCCGAAGGTCGCGAACAGCTTGCGCATCACGTCGTAGGGCGGCGTATCGCCGTGCTCGATGTCCTTGATCTTCGGCTTGACTTCAGCGTCGACGAAACGCCGGACCATCTCGCGAATCGCCTTGTGCTGCTCGCTCCATTCGATCATCGCGCCATCCTAGCCGCTCGCCCGGCCTCCATACAACGGCTGGCTGTGGCGCTTCGACTCCCGCCGGGCGCCGCTTCCGTGCCGTGCGCCGGGGGGGTATCGTGCGCGGCGATGGCAGACGACGCGAAGCACGAGTCGGCCGGGCTCCAGGCGTTCCGGCGCGAGGTCCAGGACTGGATCCGGAACAACAAGCCCGACAAGCCGGCATTCAAACTGCCGCAGAGCTTCCTCGAAGTTGAAAGCAGGGAGCAGTTCAACTACCTGCGCGACTGGCAGCGGAAGGTCTATGACGCGGGCTACCTCGGCTTCGACGTGCCGGAGGAATACGGCGGTCGCGGCGTCGACCGCGATCGCCAGCGCATCGTGACGCAGGAGCTCATCAAGGCGCGCGCGCCCTTCTTCGTAAACTTCATCGGGCTGAACTGGGCGGGCCCGGTGATCCTCGCCTATGGCACCGAGGAACAGAAGAAGCGCCTGCTCGGGCCGCTGCTCAGCGCCGACGAGATCTGGTGCCAGGGTTTCAGCGAGCCTGGCTCGGGGTCGGATCTGGCCAGCCTCACGACCCGGGCGGTGCACACGGCCGACGGCTACGAGGTCACGGGGCACAAGGTCTGGACCACGCTCGCGCACGTCGCAAAGTGGATGATCCTGCTCGCGCGCACCGATCCGGATGCCAACAAGTACGCCGGGCTGTCGTTCTTCCTGTTCCCCATGGACGCGCCGGGGGTCAGCGTGCAGCCCCTCGTCAAGATGACCGGCGAAGGCGGCTTCAACCAGGTGATCTTCGACGCCGCACCGATGCCGGCCGACGCGCTGCTCGGCGAGGAGGGTCAGGGCTGGCAGGTCGCGATGACGACGCTGATGTTCGAGCGCGGGGCGGCGGGCGACACCGGGCGCGAGCGCGCCGCCGGCTTCATCGAGCAGATCAAGCGTCTGGTGACGGTCGCCGGAACGCGGCGAGACGGCGCTCCGGCGCTGGCGGATCCGGTCTTCCGCGATCGCATCGCCGCGCTGTGGGTGGAAGCGCAGGCCATGGCGCTGGGCGCCTCGCGCCCGGAGGAGCTGTCCGCACAGCGGCCCCTGGCTCTGCCACTGATGAGCAAGCTCTGCGCCTCGGAGTGGAACCAGCGACTGGCCGAGCTCGCTTGCGAGATGCTCGGCGCGGACGCCGCGCTGTGGCTGGGCGATCCAGACGCTCCGTTCGATGCGGAGTGGCCGCGCGCGTACATGAACTCGTTCGGCATGACCATCGGCGGCGGCACCAGCGAAATCCTGCGGAACGTGATCGGCGAGCGCGTGCTCGGCCTACCCAAGAGCAAGTGACATGCCGGCGTTGACGAAAACGATGGACCATTCCGACGTGAAATTGCCCGGCGTCGACGCGGGGCTCGGCTACACCGGGGACCACGGGCTGCTCGTGGAGTCGGCGCGGCGCTTCCTCGGCGAGCGCTGCCCGCCGAGCGAGGTGCGACGCCGGGTGGACGAGGGAGCGGATCACGACCCTGCGCTGTGGAAGGAGATCGCGGAGCTGGGCTGGGTCGGCCTGTGCAGCGCGGAGGAGCACGGCGGCGCCGGCCTCGATCTCCTGCACCTCTGCCTGTTGCTGGAGGAGATGGGGCGTGCGCTCCTCCCCTCGCCCTTCCTCGGCTCGATGCTCGCACTCGCCGCGCTGGAGCACGCGGGCAGCCGCGAACAGCTAGAGCGGCACGTTCCGGCAATCCTCTCCGGCGAGCGTGTCGCGACACTGGCCTTCTCCGAGCCGGGCGGCTCCTGGGAGCCCGAGCACGTGGAAGCGCGGTCGGAACTGTCGAATGGCGGCGTCGTGCTCAGCGGAAACAAGACCCACGTGCCGGCGGGAGCCAGCGCAGATCTCGTCATCGTCCCGTGCCTCGACCCGGACGGCAGCATCGCCCTTTTCGCGGTGGAGTTGCCCGCCGAGCGGCTGGCGGTGCACCGCGAGGTGTGCGTGGACCGCACGCGTCCCACGGCTCGGCTTTCGCTCGACCGCGTGCCCGTGCCCCACGAGGCGCGGCTCGAGGGCGACGGGCTCGCCGCGCTCAGGGCGGCCTTCTGCCGCGGCTACGTGCTGCTCGCCAGCGAGATGGTCGGCGCTGCCGAAGCCGTGCTCGGCCTCACGCGCGACTACGCGATCGAGCGGCGCCAGTTCGGCCGCGCCATCGGCTCGTTCCAGGCCGTGAAGCACCCGATCGTCGACATGATGATCGGCATCGAGCTGTCACGGAACCTGGCTCTCGGTGCGGCGGCCGCGTTCGACCAGGATCCCGCGCGCTTCGAGCAGAGCGCACGGATGGCCAAGGCCATGGCCGGACAGAGCTTCGGGTTCGCCGTCGAGAAGGGCGTCCAGCTCCACGGCGGTTTCGGCTTCACGTGGGACTGCGACGTGCAGCTCTATTTCAAGCGCGCCTTGTGGTCGCGCGGCACGTTGGGCGACGGAGCCCATCACCGGAGACACCTGGCGCGCATGCTGCTGGATCAGCCCGGCTGAGACCTGGCACCGACCTCGGCTGCCAGCTCGAACACGTGGCTGTCGTCGGCGCCGATCCCGCGCAGGGCCTCGGCCAGCCTGAGCACGTATTCGCGATTCGGTCCGCTGGGGCCGTGCGAGCGCAGCACCTGCTCGGCGATCGCCGTCAGGGACGCCGGCCCCAGATAGTTCGGGTTGTCGCCGGTCGCGACGTAGACCAGCGCGGCGATCCGTTCGCCGGCGGCGCGCACCTCCACCGGATGCCGCTCGTAGCCGCCTTTCTCGCGGTGGTCGAGCTGGGCGAGCACTCGCTCCCGCTCGGCCCCGGCGACGCGGTACGCCATGCCCCAGCAGCGCGAGCCCGGTTCTGCCACCAGGGTCACGACGCGCCCCGGCGCTCCGGGCACGCCGCGATGATCGGTCGAGCCCTGCCAGAAACGGCGCGTCCAGCCTTCGATGTAACCGGCCCGGCGTTCCTCGAAAGCGAACGCCGGGCGCCAGACCAGCGAGCCGTAGCCGAAGATCCACAGGTCCTCGCCCATACGCGGTCAACCATAGCGCGGCCTCCGCGCAGGGCTTGCGAGGATCGGCTCCACCTCCGCACCGACGGCTCGACCGCCCCACGCACGGGTTCGCGCAGCCCGGCGTATTGCCCGCAGATTCTGCGCATGTAGCGGGCGCGTTTCCCGATGAAACGTGCGGCACGAAGCGTGCAACCCGGCGGGCGATGGCGAGCGCCAGCCCCATCCCTGCCGAAAGCGGCAGAGCGGTCCTCGAAGCACGCGGCGTGTCCAGGATCTACCGCATGGGCGAGGTCGAGGTCCACGCGCTGCGCGGGGTCGATCTGGATCTCTTCCCAGGTGAGCTGCTCGTGATGCTGGGCCCGTCCGGAAGCGGGAAGTCGACGCTGCTGAACATCCTGGGCGGCCTCGACGTGCCCACCAGCGGCACGGTCGTGTATCGCGATCACGACCTCACGAAAGCCAGCGAGCACGAGCTCACCCGCTACCGGCGGGAGCACGTCGGCTTCGTGTTCCAGTTCTACAATCTGATTCCGAGCCTGACCGCGCGCGAGAACGTCGCGCTGGTCACCGAGATCGCCGATGCGCCGATGCAGCCCGAGGAAGCGCTCGCGCTCGTCGGGCTCGACGAGCGCCTCGACCACTTCCCGGCGCAGATGTCGGGTGGCGAGCAACAGCGCGTGGCGATCGCGCGGGCGGTCGCCAAGCGTCCGGAGCTCCTCTTGTGCGACGAGCCGACGGGGGCGCTCGATATCCAGACCGGCAAGATGGTGCTGCAAGCCATCGACCGGGTAAACCGCGAGCTTGGCACGACCACGGCCTTGATCACCCACAACGTCGTGATCGCGCGCATGTCCGATCGCGTGGTGCGCCTGGCCGACGGCCGCGTGGCAAGCATCGACCGGAATGCGTCACGGGTCGACCCGGAGGAGCTCTCGTGGTGACGGCCGCGTTGTCGCGGGGAGTGTGCGCATGAAGTGGTTCAAGCGCATTGTGCTCCTGCTCGTCGCACTGGCCGTTCTGGCCGGGCTGGTGCTGGCCTTCCAGCCGCGTCCGGTGGGGGTCGACACGGCGCTCGTCACGAAGGGGCGCTACCAGCAGAGCATCGAGGAGGACGGCAAGACCCGCGTCAAGGAGCGCTACACGGTTTCCTCGCCGCTGTCGGGCACGCTCGAACGGATCGCCCTGCATGCCGGCGACGCGATCGACGACGGCACGGTGCTAGCGACCATCCAGCCCGTGGTACCGCCGTTGCTCGATGCACGCTCGCGGCGCGAGCTCGCGGCTCGCCTCGCCGCGGCGCAGGCCTCGAGGTTGCGTGCGGACACGAGCGTCGACGCGGCGCGTGTTGCGGCGGACTACGCGAAACGCGAGCTGTTGCGCACCCGGGCGCTGGCCAAGAGCGACGCGATCTCCCGGAGCGAGCTCGACCGCGCCGAGCTGGAGACGCGGGCACGCGACAAGGAGCTCCAAGCCGCCACGTTCGGTGCCCGCGTCGCGCGGTACGAGGTAGATATGGCCCGCGCAGCGCTCGCACAGGCGAGTGGAACGCGCGCGGGGCACCACCCTGCCGGCGAGAAATGGCAGATCCGCTCTCCGGTCCGCGGCGTGGTGCTGCGCGTGCTGCAACAGAGCGCAGGCGTGGTGAACGCCGGGACCCCGCTGCTCGAGCTGGCCGATCCAGCCGCCCTGGAAGTCGTGGTGGACGTGCTGTCCACGGACGCGGTGACGATCCCGCCGGGAGCCCCCGTGCGCATCGAGCGTTGGGGCGGCCCCCGGCCGCTGGTAGGCCGCGTGCGCCTGGTCGAGCCCTCCGCGACCACCAAGCTGTCCGCGCTGGGAGTCGAGGAGCAGCGCGTGAACACCATCGTCGACCTGCTCTCGCCACACGACCAGTGGAAGGCGCTGGGCGACGGCTTCAGGGTGGAGGTCCGGATCACGACGTTCGAGAAGGACGGGGTCGTCAAGATGCCGGCTAGCGCGCTCTTCCGCGACGGCGGCGACTGGGCCGCCTACGTGGTGGATGGCGAACACGCCAGAAAGAGAATGGTCCGCGTGAGCCGCCGCAGCGGCACGGAAACGATGGTGTCGTCCGGCGTCCGCCCCGGCGATCGCGTGATCGTCTACCCGGGCGACGCCGTGAAGGACGGCACACGCATCACGCTGCGCTGAGCCGCCGGGGATGGCGCCAGGCGGGCTCCGCGGGTACACCACGGCGCTTGGCCCGACAGCGCCCCGACTTTCCGGATCTCGTACAGCGGCATCCGCCGGACGCCCTCCCCTGCCCGCTCGACCGCGCGCTGCGCGGGATGTACGCGGGAGCGAGCTGGAACGACGTGCGGCGCCTGGTCCGTACCGGAAAAGTCCAGCTCCGCGGCGCCACGCAGACGGATCCGGCAGCGCGGGTCGAACCGGGCGACGAGATCGAAGTGCGGATGAGGACGCCGCGACGCGACGCTCTGCCGCGCGAAGCACTGGTCTACGTCGACGCAGAGGTCGTGGTCGCGGACAAGCCAGCCGGAATCAGCACGGTCCCGTTCGACGCGAAGGAACAGGGCACGCTCGACCAGCAGGTGCGCCTCGCGCTCGCCCGCCGCGAGAAGCGCTCCGGCCCGCCGCTGGGTGTGGTCCATCGCATCGACCGTCCAACCAGCGGCCTGGTCGTATTCGCGCGCACCCTGCGCGCCAAACGTCACCTCGAACAACAGTTCCGCGCCCATAGCATCCACCGCCGCTACCTCGCCCTGTGCCATGGCGCCGTGGAGGGCGGCACGCTGAACAGCCGGCTGGTTGCCGATCGCGGGGACGGGCTGCGCGGCTCGACGGGCAATCCGCGGCTGGGTCGGTTGGCCACGACCCACGTCCGGGTGCTGGAGCCGCTCCCGGGCGCCACGCTGGTCGAATGCCGGCTGGAGACTGGCCGTACCCACCAGATCCGCATCCAGCTTTCCGAAACCGGGCACCCGTTGCTCGGTGAGCGCGTGTACGTGCGCGGCTACGCCGGAGCGCTGCTCGATGCGCCCCGCCTGATGCTGCACGCGGCCGAGCTCGGCTTCGTGCACCCTTCCCGCGGGAAACAGCTTTGCTTCGAGTCAGCGTTGCCGGGCGACATGGTAGGCATTCTCGAGTCGCTCCGCGGCCGGAAGCCGGACTAGTCGGCGCCGAGGTGTTCGCCGAACCAGGCCAGCAAGCGTTTCCAGCTGTCCTCGGCCGCCTCGGCGTTGTAGCCGACACGCATCGGTCCGCGTTCGGCGATGCCGTCGATGCGGCTCGGCTCGTGCTCGTTCATGTAGCTGTGGCCGACCCCGTCGTAGAGCCTCACGTCGTGGCGGACGCCCAGCGACTCCAGGTGGCGCCCGAGACGGCGCCCCTGGGGAGCGAAGACGCGGTCTTCGGCGCCGTAGCCGCCCACCACGGGACAGATTCCGTCGAGCGCCCGCGCACGCCGTGGCACGGCGCCGTAGAAGGGAGCCGCGATCCTGAAGTCGCCCGTGCGGGCCAGGAGCAGTGCAAACCCGCCGCCCATGCAGAATCCGGCGACGCCCAGACGATCCGCTCGAACCTCCGGACGCGACGCGAGATAGCTCCGCGCGGCTTCCAGATCCTTCAGCGCCGGGCCGCCACCCAGCTGCATGGAGAGCACCGCCCGCGCCACGCACAGGGCGCGCGGCCCGGCCGAGTACAGGTCGGGTGCCAACGCAACGTATCCCGCGGAAGCGAAGCGGCACGCAATGCGCCGGATATCATTGTTTAGCCCGTGGATCTCGTGAAGGACCAGAACGCCTGGCCGCGCTCCCGCCGCATCCTCCGGCAGCGCGAGGAAGGCGTCGCGCGTGGCATCGCCGACGCTGAATTCGATCTCCATGCGTCCTCCGTATCAGCTATTCAGCGTGTGACTAGAGTCCAGTGACTCGTTATGAAAAGTCCTCAAACATGGACTTTCGAGCCGGCCGGAAGGTGACGCTCCCGACTTGTGCGCCGGCTAGGGCTCGGCTATCGTCGAGAGCGATTGGGGGACAGTCCTCGCTCCGCGGTGCCGCCGCCCGGCGGCGCGGCGCCTTTCCGGCGCGACTGCCGCCCGGACAGGAGGGTCCGGGCGGCCGTTCGTCGGAGCGGGACACGAGATTCGAACTCGCGACCCCAAGCTTGGGAAGCTTGTGCTCTACCAACTGAGCTAGTCCCGCATCGGTCGGCGGAGCATAGCGCCGGACCCGGAGCTCGGAAAGGCCTCTGCGAGAGGTCGCGCTCCAGCTTGACCGTGGCGCCCGGCAACAGTAATCACCTCGATGCCGGCCGCGGAGACGGCCCTGCAGCGCCCCGGAGGCCCCCGTGAAAAAGGCAACAGTTCTTTCCGTTTGCGAGTGCCAGGCGCGCCTCGGCGCAGAGCTCGACGAGAGCCGCTACGTGATCCGCGGCTGGGCACGTGACCCACGCCGCAGGCAGGAGCGCCCGGCCCCGGCCCACGCGATCGACAGCAGCAAGCCGCAGTTCGAGATCGCATGGTTCTGCCCGTTCTGCGTCCGCAACACGACCCGCGTATTCGACGCGGACGGGCTCGGCTGGCGGGAAGCGCCCGAAGAACCCGGCAAAGGCACCGCCCAGGCAAGCTAGGGGCGGAGCTTCCGGATATTTTCCGCGGCCGGGCCCTTCACTAGCCCGGAACGCGGCCGTCCATCCCACTCGGGAACGGCACCGCAGACGCGAGCCTACCGGGCCCGAAAGAATTTCAAGCCGTATTTGCGCTGGGTTGCGCTCGAAAAGGCCCAGCGTGCGAAGGCAGGACTACATTTTCTGATGATTCCTGCGGTAACCACGAAATCTGTGATCTCCGCATACCTCACGTCCCACGCCGTCGCGAAGCTGGTGCGGGTCAGCCCTTCCACGGTGCTGTCCTGGATCGACAAGGGCCTGTTGCCGGCACACCGCACACCCGGAGGGCACCGGCGCGTCGAACCGGCCGCGCTGGTGCGCTTCCTGCGCGAGCACGACATGCCGATCCCGCGCGATCTGTCCAACGTGTCACGCCTGCTCGTGATCGACGACGAGGCGCCCTTCTTGAGCACCGCGCGTCGTTTCTTCAAACGCTACGCCCCTGCACTGAAAGTCGAGACCGCCGATGGCGCGATCGACGGTCTGCTGAAAGTGGGCACATTCCGTCCCGACGCCGTCCTGCTCGACGCCTTCATGCCAGGCATGGACGGCGTCGAAGTGTGCCGCAGGCTCCGGGCATCGGGCGCGACCGCGCACATCCGCGTGGTCGCGATCACCGCTCACGTTTCCCCGGAGCTCGAGACAGCCTTCCGGAAGGCGGGAGCCGTCGCCTGCCTTTCGAAGCCGCTAGACCCGACGGGCCTGCTAGCCGCTCTCGGCCTCGAAGGAGCGCACGAGGAGATCCACACATGAAAACCCAACCTCTCGCCGACGACCCGCCCGGGTCGACTCCCAGCTCCGACTCACGACTGCGGGCGCGACGGCTCCGGGCCCGACGCATCAAGGTCGAGGAACTGAACCTCGGAACGGTCGCCGCGTCGGGGCGCCACGCCACGCTCGGCGACGTGGCCGGCGTCGTGGAGGACCTCTCGCTTTCCGGCATGGCGATCGTGGTGCCCGGGGCGGCAGCGACCGCTGGCCTCGTCTTCATCGGCGACCGGCTCGAGCGACTCGGCGTGACCTGCGACGAGGGCCCGTTCTACGAGGGCGACGCCTCGGTGCGCCGGGTCACCGAGCGCGACAGCGACCTCGTGCTCGGCATCGAGCTCGAGTCACGGGGTATCGATCCTCGGCGAGCTGTACCGGCGCGGCACCCGCCACGGCTTCGCCGAACGGCTGCACGCGGTCATCGAGAGCTCGCACACGTCGAACATCTCCAACGAGTTCAAGGTGTGGGTCGCCGATCTACGCACATACCTCGAGACAACCCGGGACTTCCTCGACTCGGAGGAGCGAGCCCTGGAGAGCCTCGACCGCTTCAGCCGCGACCAGGCGCTTTCGGCCTACCTCGACGAGATCGCTCCACAGGTCGTGGAACGGATGAACCAGGCCTCGCACGAGCTCGGCCAGCTGGTTTCGGGATTGCCCGAGGCTCATCATCCACAGCACCGCGCCTATTTCCGTGGCCACGTGCTGCCGCTGCTCGCGCATTCGCCGCTGCTCCGGCGCGCCTACGAAAAGCCGCTCGGCTACGCCGGCGACTACGAGATGATGAACATGCTCTACCGCGAGCACGCCGAGGGCGACTCGCTCTTCGGACGGGCGCTGAACGTCTACGGCGCCCAGGAGCCCGCCGCGCAGGCCAACATCAACCGGCTGGACTATCTGGGCGACAAGATACGCACCCAGGTCGAGGCGGCCCGCGGCGCGCGGGTGCGCCTCGCCAGCATCGGATGCGGCCCCGCGCGCGAGCTGTCACTGCTGCTCGAGCGCTCTCCCGAGCTCGGACCAATGCTCGACGTTGCGCTCATCGACCAGGAGGAACGCGTCATCACCTACTGCGAGCGCACGCTGGGCCCGCTGGCTGCCAGGACCGGGGCGCGAGTGCAGTTCATCCGCGAATCCATCCGCCGCCTGTTGACAACCCGGCAACTTTCGTCCGCGCTCGGCCAGCGCGACTTCGTGTATAGCGCCGGCCTGTTCGACTACCTGAACCAACGCAGCTTCTCGGCGCTACTCGGCGCGCTGTATGGAACCCTGGTGCCGGGCGGCCAGCTGGCGATCGGGAACGTCGCCGCCAACAATCCGACGCGTTGGTTCATGGAGTACTGCCTGGACTGGTTCTTGATCCATCGCTCGCCAGAGGATCTGCTGGCTTTCGCGGATCGGCTCGAGCCTGCGCCGACGCAGATGGAAGTTGACGCGGAACCCCTGGGCGTCAACCTGTTCCTGCGCGTCTGGAAATGACTGGTTTCGCGGACGAGAGCACCAGCTTCGAGCAGCACCTGGCCCAGGTGAACCTGTCCGGAGCACGCCTCGGCTATCTGCTCTCCGCGATACTCATGCCCGCCGGCTTCACGCTGGACTGGGCGATGGCGCCGCACCGGATGGTGCAGTTCCTCTGGTTCCGCGTAGCGGCGAGCCTCGTCGCGCTGGCACTTCTGGCCGTGTCGTATCTGCCCTGGGCGGAACAGCATCCGGTGTTGCTCGGAGCCGGTCCGCCCCTGGTGTGCGCCGGCGGGATCGAGGCGATGATCCTCGCGCTGGGCGGCGTGGCATCGCCCTACTACGCGGGATTGAACCTCTGCATCCTGGCCGTCGGCGTGCTGTACACCTGGCACTGGCGGCACGCGATCGCGGTCACCGGCATCATCGTGTTGATGTGGCTCTTGCCCGGCGCATTCGAAGCCGTCCAGGGGACGCTGTCGTTCCGACCATTCTTCAACAACGTCTACTTCATCCTGCTGACCAGCGTGATCTCCGTTTCGTCGACGGTCGTCCGCTACCGCGCCGCCCGGCGCGAGCATGAAGCGCGCACCAGCCTGGCCCGCACCTCGAACGAGCTGGAGGCCACGCTCGAACGCCTGCGCGAGCTTGACCGGATGAAGAACGAATTCTTCGCCAACGTTTCGCACGAGCTGCGCACCCCGCTGACGCTGATCCTGGCTCCTGTGGAAGAGCTTCTGGCCCGCGCCCGGGACAGGCCCGATGCCCGGGAGCTCGCGGTCATCCACCGCAACGCCCAGCGCCTGCTGCGCCTGATCGACGACCTGCTCGATCTGGCGCGTCTCGACGTCGGAGGCCTCAGGCTGACCATCACTGAAGTCGATCTCTCGGAGCTTGCGCGCCGCGTGGTCGACGGCGTCCGTCCGGCGGCCGACGCCCGCGGCGTGGACATCCGCCTACAGGCGCCCGAGACCACCGAAGACCTCTTCGGCGATCCCCACCGGCTCGAAATCGTACTGACCAACCTGGTGGGGAACGCATTCAAGTTCGTGCCGGATGGCGGTCACATCCAGATCGGGGTGGAACAGCTCGACAACGCGGTCAGCATCGAGGTCCGCGACGACGGCCCTGGCATCCCACCCGCCATGCAGGAACGCATCTTCGAACGTTTCTACCAGATCGAGGGATCGGAGCGCCGTCGCCATGGCGGCGCAGGGATCGGGCTGGCCCTGGCCCGCGAGCTCGTTGCCCTGCACGACGGCAAGCTCGGCGTGACGAGCCAGCCGGACGAGGGCTCGACGTTCCGGATGACACTGCCGACCGGGCGCGCCCATTTCCGCCAGGAAGTCATCGAGCGCCGCCGGGTGCAGGTCGATGAGCATCCGAGCCGACGGATAGTCGATCCGTCTCCGCATCAACCGCCAGAACCGGGTGCCAGCGAGGCCGTGCCACAGACCGATGACGACGAGGCGATCATCCGGCTCGACGGTGGGCGCCGTCCCCGCGTACTGGTCGCCGAGGACGAGGACGACCTGCGCGAATTCATCTGTGCGGCGCTGGCGAAGCAGTTCGACGTGAGCCAGGCCCGTGACGGCCGGGAAGCGCTCGAAATCGCCAAAGCGGAACGACCCGACCTGGTACTCACCGACGTGATGATGCCGAACGTGAGCGGGGCGGACCTGTGCCGCGCGATCAAGTCCGAGCCGCAACTCCGGACGACGCCCGTCGTCATGCTCACCGCGCGCTCCGGCTCCGACGCAGCGCTCGACGGCTACAACGCGGGAGCGGATGACTTCGTGACGAAGCCGTTCCACAACCGCGTGCTCATCGCGCGCCTGCGCGCCCAGCTGAAGTTGAGAGCACTGGGACTACAGCTCGCCGACCAGGCCCGGCTCGCGACAGCGGGCACGCTCGCGGCCGGCATCGCCCACGAGGTCAAGAACCCGGTCAATGCGGTGCTGAATGCCGCGCGCGTGCTGAAGAATCCCGGTCAAGGCAAGGTCGCCCCCGAGCGACTGCTGTCGGTCATCGAGGACGCCGCCGACCGGATCCTCGGCATCGTCTCGGCACTCGAGCAGCACGTCCGCCCGGCCGAGGGCGCCGGATCCATGGCCTGCGACGTTCGCGTCGGCCTGGACTCGACGCTGCGGCTTCTCGCCCACCGGATGGGCAACATCGAGGTCGAGCGCACCTACGCCACCGAACGGCTGGTCATGGCCCCAGCCCGCGAGTTGAACCAGGTGTTCCTGAACCTGCTCGACAACGCGGTCCGCGTCGAGCCCGCGCACATCTGGGTTCGTGTGGAAAGCACCCCCAACGGCGTGCACATCGAGATCGCGGACGACGGTCCCGGCGTTCCGCCGGATGTCGCGTCCCTGATTTTCCAGCCGTTTTTCACCACGCGCGAGGTCGGCGAAGGCACCGGGCTCGGGCTTTACCTTTCCCGGCGGATCATAGACGATTGCGGTGGAGAGCTTGGCTACCGGCCACGGGAGGGTGGCGGTTCCGAGTTCATAGTGGAATTGCCGACAACGGAGGCCCAGGCCGCATGACCCAACATCCCAGAAACGCCGCGCGATGACCGCTAGCGTGCTGTTCGTGGACGACGACGAGGGGAACCTGGTCGTCTGCTCGGCCGCGACGGGCGACGAATTCGACGTGCTGACCGCGCCGGGTGCGAACGCGGCCCTCGAGCTCATGCAGCACCACGAGGTCGGGGTGCTCGTCGCTGATCAGCGCATGCCGGGCACGACCGGCGTCGAGCTTCTGGAACGCGTGCGGGAAGAGTATCCGGACACCATCCGCATTCTCATCACCGCCTACTCCGACCTGCCGGCGGCGATCGACGCCATCAATCGGGGGCAGGTGCGCCGCTATCTCAGAAAGCCCTGGGAGCCAGACGAGCTCAAGGCCGAGCTCCGCGACGCCCTGGACGTGTACAGCATGACCCGCCGCCTGGCCCAGATGGAACAGCATCTGCGCGAAACCGAGCGCATCTACTCGCTGGGCGTCGTCGCAGCGGGCATCGCGCACGAGCTGCGCAACCCCGTGGGCTGGATCAGCAACAACCTGAACCTGGCGCAGGGCGAGATCGAGGACATGCGCGCGGCGCTGGCAGGGGGCCAGGTCGATGTCCGCGCTTTCCGGCAGAAGCTCGACGAGGTCCGCGAAGGCCTGGATGACGCCGTCAGCGGGGTGAAGCGCATCGTCGACATCGTCCGGGGCATCGAGATGCCGATCCGTCCCACCGACAGCGAGATCGTGGACCTCGGCGAGGTCCTGCGCCTGACCATCCGCATCGTCCACGGCGAGCTGAAACAACGCGCACGTCTCGAGCTACAGATCGGGGAATCGACCAAGGTCCGTGGCTCCAGCACGAAGTTGAGCCAGGTCGTGCTCAATCTGCTGGTCAACGCCGTCCAGGCCCTGTCGCATCGCCCGCGCGACGAGAACCTGATCTCCGTTTCGCTCTACCGCGCCGGACCCTGGGCGCGGATCGACATTGCCGACAACGGCGAGGGCCTGGTCGCAGAAGACATCGACCGCATCTTCAATCCATTCTTCACCACCAAGCAGACCGGGGGCAGCGGCCTCGGCCTCGCCATATCCAGGACGATTGCCGTGGAGCTCGGCGGAACTATCGAGGCCTCGAATCTGGAAGACGGCGGCGCGCTGTTCCGCTTCTCCGTACCCGCGCTCTGATGCTGCCGGGCGGCCGGGGACGCCCGCACCGAGCGACCCGCAGGACTATGCCGCGTGCAGATGCTCGACGCCTTCGCCGTGGCGCACCTGCTCGAGCAACAGGCTCGTGACGCGCGTGCGCTCCGTGTCGCGCGCCCGCTGCCTGAGCCACATGGCCTGCCGGAGCGCCTGCACCGCTTCATCCCTGCGACCGGCGCGCAGACATTGCGCGGCATAGAGCGTCCAGAGGCGCGCGTCGTCACCCTGCACACATGCGGCTTCGCGCAGCGCGAGCATCGCGCGTCGATGCTGACCCCGACGCCGCGCCCGGCGCGCCCGCGCCAGAAGACGCTCCTCCTGGGTTTGGCCCAGTAGTGTCGCGGGAGTTGTGTGCTTGCGGCGCATGGTGACGACCTGTCGGTCCAGATGGCGGTCGGTTGCTGCCAACCTTCATTGATCTCGACGACGTGGCTCCGGCAAAGTTCCTGACGTCTGCATGGAAATCGATGCGAACGCCATGCCAGCGCCGATGCCGTGTAGGCGTCCGCGACCACAGCGATGACCATTCCTGTTGAACGTCAACCACTTGCGCTCTTGGCGCAGCGCGTCGAGCGACAACCGCGCCGGGCGCGGCACCCGGATCAGCGTGTCATGCCACTGCGAGCCGATTCCGCTGCATCTGGATCCGGCGCCTCAGGCGTCGAACGATGTGCGATAGAGCGCCATCAGGTCGTCCCGCGTGCAGGCTCTCGGGTTGGCCTGGTGGCAGGCATCCTTGAACGCCTTGTCGGCAAGCGTGGGAAGCTGATCCTCACGCACACCGACCGCGGAAAGCCCCGCCGGCAGTCCGATCGACGCCCTGAGCTTGCGAAGCGCAGCAGAACACGCGCCGTGTTCCGCGTCACCGCCCAGCAGCAGCCCGACGTGCACCACGCGCTCGAGCGCCGCCTGTTCGTTGAAGTCGACCACCGCAGGAAGGCACAACGCGTTGGCCAGACCATGATGCAGACCGCACTCGCTCGATAGCGGATGCGCAAGCGAGTGGCATGCGCCCAGGCCTTTCTGGAAGGCGACGGCGCCCATCATTGCCGCCTTCATCATCCCGCCCCGCGCTTCGAGGTCGGCGGCATCCGCCATCACCGCCGGCAAGCACTTCGCCACGAGATCGATGCCGGCGAGTGCGATCGCGTCGGCCATCGGATGGTCACCCTTCGACAGATACGCCTCGATGCAGTGGGTCAGCGCATCGAATCCCGTAGCCGCCGTCGTACGCGCCGGCATCGAGCGCGTGAGCTCGGGATCGAGGATCGCTACGCGCGGCAGGAGCGACGGCGCGAAGATCACGGTCTTCCGACCGGTGGAGCGCAGTGTGACCACGGCGGAGCGTCCCACCTCGCTCCCGGTTCCCGCCGTCGTCGGCAGCGCGATGATCGGAGGCAGATCCTCCGGGATGTGGCGCCCCCCGCCCACGGCGTCGTCCAGTTCCTCGAACGGGCGCTGGACGCGCGCACGGAGCGCGACGAGCTTGCCCGCGTCCATCGGGGAACCGCCGCCTATGCACACCACGCCGTCGGCACGGTGCTCCTCGAATGCGACGCGGCCCTGCTCGACGTTCTGCTCGGTCGGATTGCCGTCGACGCCGTCGAAGACGCGCGTCTTGATGCCGGCCGCCTCGAGCGACTCGCGCACGCTGTTGCCCAGTCCCGCCTTCACGACCCCGGCGTCGGTCACGATGAGCGCGCGCTGCATGCCGGCGGCTTCCGCCTCCTGTCCGCTGCGCGCGGCTTCTCCGGCCCCGAAGACGATCCGTGTGGGAAAACTCCAGATTGCTGTCATGTCGACCTTGTAGCCTTTCCCGGGCCGGCGCGCCCGTAGGGTCCCCGGTCAGATCGCCTCGAAGTAGCGCTTGAGCTCCCAGTCCGTGACGGCTGTCCGGTAGGCGCGCTCCTCCCAGTCACGGGTCCGCACGTAGTGGTCGACGAATTCCGCCCCGAACAGCTCGACCGCCGCCTTGCTCGAAGCCAGGAGCCGCGTCGCTTGGGCAAGCGTCGTGGGCAGGCGCTCGGGGCCGTCCGTTCCCGGATCTCCGATGCTCTCGGGCGGCAGCTCCGCGTCGTGCTCGATTCCCCACAGACCACTGCCGAGCGCTGCGGCCATGGCCAGATAGGGGTTGATGTCCGCGGCGCACTGGCGATGCTCCACCCTGAGCGCGCTGCTGCTTCCGGAACCGATCACGCGGAGCGCACAGGCGCGGTTCTCGACGCCCCACGACGGAACGAGCGGCGCCCACAGCCCGGGAACGTAGCGCTTGTAGCTGTTCACGGTCGGCGACACCATCGCGGTCAGCTCGCGCATCAGCTTCATCTGACCGCCGACATAGCGACGCATGACCCGTGACATTCCGCGGGACCCCTTCGGATCGTGGAACACGTTCCGGTCGCCGCGCCACAGGCTCTGGTGGACGTGCCCGCTGCAGCCCGGCAGCTCGGAGTTCCACTTGGCCATGAACGTCACGGAAAGCCCATGCCGCGCGGCGATCTGCTTCATGCTGGTCTTGAACAGCGCTGCCTTGTCGGCGGCGCGGAGAGCGTCGTCGTAGCGGATGGCCACCTCGTAGACGCCCGGTCCGGTTTCAGTGTGCAGGCCCTCGATGTCGATATCGAACTCGCGCATGCCGTGCAGGATGTCGTGCATCAACGCGGAGTCCTGCCCCGAACGCACCCAGCTGTAGCCGAACATGCCCGGATCCAGGGGCGACAGATTGCGGAAGCCCTTGGCCTGCAGCGTGTCGCGCGTTTCCTGGAACAGGAAGAACTCGAACTCGGCGGAAAAGCGCGGCTCGTAGCCCAGGTCGCGTGCACGATCGATCACGCGGCGCAGAAGCGAGCGCGGACAGGCTGGATGCGGGCGGTCCTGGGCGTCGCGGAAGTCGCAGAGCATCGCGGCGATGCCGGGCTCCCACGGCGACAGCCGCAGGGTCGACGGATCCAGCACCGCGTGCGCATCGGGATAGCCGGTATGGGGCCCGGTAATGCGCCCGTTGTCGTACAAGGCGTCGGCCACGTCCCATCCGAAGATCACGTCGCAGAAGCCGAAGCCGGTGGCCAGGGCCGAGCGGAGCTTGTCGAGCGAGACGTATTTCCCACGGAGAACGCCATCCACGTCGAAGCCGCCGACCTTGGCATGCGTCACGCCGCGCTCTTCCAGCCCGGCGACGAGCTCGCGGGCCTTGCGCGCACCCTGCGCGCGCCGGTCGGGAAGCGCCTTCGATCGCTTTTCGGGAGGCGTCCGCGACTTCGCCCTGGCGCGCGGGGCGGTCTTCTTCGTAGCTCGCTTGCGGGTCGTGGCCATGACCCCGGAGCCTACACGACCCGGGCGCCGCTTGTGCCCGTCGTGAAGCGCGCTGGCTGCACTCAGAGAGAGCCGGCCGACGGGTAGACTTCCGCTGGTCCGACCCGCGCGAGGACGTCGACCAGTTCCTCGACCGGGTAGGGCTTGGCCAGGTAGTGGACCACGTGCGGATCGCCGAGCAACTCCGACGCGATGTCCTCGACCGAGTAGCCACTCGTGAGGATCACCGGAGCCGCGCAGCCGATCTGCCGCATCCGCTCGAGAACCCGCCCCGCCGAACCGTGGGGCAGATTGACGTCCAGCAGCAGCGCGTCGAAATCCGAAGCGTGTTCGTCGAGGGCCTGTATGGTCTGCTCCACGCTGGAGACGGTCCTCGTCCGATAGCCGTACTGGGCGAGGAGATCAGCAGTCAACGAGGCGAGCCGCTGCTCGTCGTCGCAGATGAGCACCACCGGATTCGACGCCACCCTCGCAACCGGGGAAGAGGAGCTCGCGGAACGCGAAGCCGACTGCGACGGCGCGTTCCTCGTGCCCGCCTCTTCGGCGCGCTCGCGGCGCCCCATGCTTCCAGCCAGGCGCTGCGCGGACTCCGTGCGCGTCGCCCGCTCCAGCTCGGTCTGCAGCCGCTTTCGCTCCGAGACGTCGCGGAAGAACACGAAGCTCGAGAGGCTCCCATCGAGCGGCGCGGGCGAGGCGGAGATCTCCACCACAACGGGATCGCCCGCCTTGCGGACCAGGACCTGCTCCGTCGGTGACACCTGCCCGTTTCCAACAAGGCCGCGCAGCGCGTTCTGTGCCGATAGCCGGTGGTCGGGATGCACGAAGTCCAGCACCGAGCGGCCGACGACCTCGTCGGCGGCGTGGCAACCGAACAGCTGTACCGCTGCCGGATTGACATAGAGCAGGATGCCCTTGCGGTGCACCGCGATGCCGTCGCTGGCCGAGTCGACCATCAGGCGGAAGCGCCTTTCCGAAGCCTCGAAGGCCTCGACGGTCAGTGCCTGCTCGCTGCGGTCCTCGAAAGCGACGCTCGCCGCCTGGACGCTCCCGCCGAGACGGAACGGCATCACATGCAGGCGGAACGGGCCGGAGCGTCCGGCGACGAGCGGGACGTCCGGAGCTTCGACCACCACCGCTTCGCCCAGCGCCGCGCGGCGGAGCGCGGCAGCCAGCCTCCCGTCATCCCCGACCAGCAGGGAGACCCCTCGCACCTGGTCGACCGGCAGTGCCGGTCCGATCCAGCCAGCGAGAGTGCGGTTGACCCTGACGCAGCTGCCATCGAGGCGAACGATCGCAAACCCGTTCGGAGCGAAATCGAGCGCCTCGCACACGAACCGCGCTGCCTCGTGCAGCGGGTCCGCCTCCCTCAGTATGTCTGCCGTGCCCTCCAAGCGCGCACCCCCTCCCTCGCGAAGACTAACCAATCCAGGACCGCCTGGCTACGAGACATTGCACGCGAGACGTTCTCCGCGTTGGCTCACGCCCCGCGTGGCAGCAGCCGGTAGATGAGCAGGATCACGCCAGCCACCATCAGGAAACCGGCCACGTAGCCTGCCGGGAGCGGGCCGAGGGAAAGTACACTCCCGCTGGAAGACGCCACCACCTCGTCGACGAGGGTCAACAGGATGCTGGCTAGCAGCAGGGCTGCACCCGGCAGGATTCGGCGCAGCAGCGTCGGCTCGCTCGGGATGGCGCGTCGCACCGCGGCGGGATCGCTTTCGGGACGTGCCGGAACCAGGCTGGAACCAGGCGACGGCGCGGCACCCGGCTCGGGCTCGGTCGTGGCGCGCCTCGAGTCCGGCGGATCGGGCGCCGACCAGCTCGGAGAGCTCTGCCCGGCCTTGCCGACGGCGGGCCAGGAGGCACCGCTAGCCGAGCGGGCCGAGCGAGCCGAGGGCGGCGCGACAGGATGGGCAGCCGGCGGCGCTGCCGCCGGCCACGCATCCCCGCTCTGGTGCGAAGGCGCGACGGAGGGCGGCGCCGACACTGCGCGCAGCGATCCGCTCGACAACCTGCGCACGGGTTCCTCGCCCGGCGCCAGATCCAACGCGAGATCGACCCCCGCGGCGTCGTCGAAGTCGATCACGCCCGAGAAGGCCGGCATCGAGTCGCTCGAGGCGGTGCGGGAGCGCGGTGCAGGCTTGTCGAACGCGAGAATCGGGAATGGCGACGGGCGCCGCGGGGGGCGCGGCAGCGGGTGGGGCCGCCTGCGCCCGCGGAGATACGTGCACCGGGACCGGCGCGGCGGACGAGCCGCCCCCGGGCGTCCCGCCGGCGAGTTCGGGGGCGTTTCCCGCCAACGCGACGGCATCCAGCGTCGCCGCCTCGCGCAAGTCCCCCGCAACCCGTGACTGTAGACCCGAGATGCGCGACGAGCGCTCGGGCATGGCCGCCTCGATGGTCTCGACGCGGGGCACCACCCCGCCCTCGGAGCGTTCGTCGCGGAACGCACCGCCGCCAGGGCGCAATGAAGCCATGCGCGGCTCGACGACACCCGCCGCCCGCAGGAGGTCGTCCCAGAACGCACCGGCTTCGGGATAGCGGTCGCGCGGATCCAGAGCGAGAGCGCGCACAAACACCGCCTCGACCTCGTCGCTGACCACGAGCCCTTCCGTGCGTGGCGTGGGACGCCGCGTCGGATCGACCGCGGTGCCCATCATCGCAGCCTGATCCCCGTCGATGATCGCACGGCCCGCCATCACTTCCACCAGCGTGAGCGCCAGGCCCCACACATCGGTCCAGGGTCCGGTCTGCCCGAAGCGCTTCGGCACCCACTGCTCCGGGGCGCCGTAGGCCGGCGTGAACGACGCCAGCGCGCTGTGCGTCTGGCTGGCCCGCCCCGCGACCTGGCTGGCGACGCTCTTGGCCTTGCCAATGCCGAAGTCCAGGATCTTGACGACCTGCTCCCCTGCTACATTCGCCACGAAGATGTTCTCTGGCTTGAGGTCGCGGTGAACGATCGAAATCGGTCCGTCGGGCCCCATGTAGTTGTGGGCGCGCTCCAGCGCGCGGGCGACCGGCGTCAGCAGCCGGACCAGCTTCTTCAGCGACATGGGGGAGAGCCCATCCTCCTTGCGGCGCTCCATGATCGCGTCGAGCGTCTCGCCCTCGAGCCACTCCAGCGCCATGAACGGCATGAAGGTGCCGTCGGCCATGGTCACCGCATCCACATGCAGGGGTCGCACGACCGTGGGGATGCTCGCCGACAGCCTGAACAACAGCTCCGCCTCGCCACGGAACTGTTCGAGAAATTCCTCCTGGTGCGCGGCGCTGAGCTGCTGCGGGATCTTCAGACACTTCAGCGCGACCGGCGCGCGGAAACCGGTGTGATGCGCACGGTAGACCACACCGAACCCACCTTCGGCCACAACCGTCTCCACCTGGTATGCGCCAACAATGACGCTTCCCACGATTCCGAAGACGTCTTCCGCCATGTGCTCTTGCCGCCCCCTCTCCTATGGGCAAAACGCGGGCCCGTAGCATACCAGATCCCCCTGTTCTGCACACCCTGCAGCAGACCGGCTGGCCGACTCCGGGCGCTGCCTGGAAAGGCCATGTTGTGGCGATGAGCGGAGAGCAGACCCGGCCCGGGTTCGGGTCCGGGATTGTCGCGCTGGTCCACAGCGCCGGCTTCCTCGCCCGGCGCCCCCGCGCCTGGCCCTACGCGCTGGTGCCGGCGGCAATCCTGGTGGCGCTCGCCAGCCTGCTGGTCGCGCTGTCCGTCCACTTCGTGCAGCCGGCCATCGCGGATCTGATGCCCGCTCCCTCGCACTGGTACTGGCAGATGGGGCGCGGCTTCATTTCCTGGCTCGTGACGATACTCGCCGGCGTGCTCGGGCTCCTCCTGGCACTGGCAGTCACGCCCCCCCTCAGCGGTCCCGCGCTCGAGCATCTGGTCGAGCTCGAGGAGCGCGAGCTCGCAGTGAGCCAGCGGCAGCCCATCGGATTTTTGGCCGAGATCTGGTGCGGACTGAAGGCCCAGGCAGCGGCAGCCATGTTTGCCGGGCCGCTGCTTGTCGTTCTGTGGATCGTCGATCTGCTGTTCCCGCCGGCTTCCGTGGTGACCGTTCCGCTCAAGTTGCTCATCACGTCGCTGGCGCTCGCCTGGAATCTCTTCGACTATCCACTCACCCTGCGCGGCGTGCCTTTGCGCGGCCGTCTCGCCCTCGTCGTCAGGAATCCGGGAGCCACGCTCGGCTTCGGCGCCGGCTGCACGATCCTGTTTCTGGCGCCGTGCTTCGGCGTGTTGATGCTTCCGGTGGGCGTGGTGGGAGCAACGCGACTGGTGTGGCAGCTCCTCGAAGCCGATCCCGGACTCGTGCCCAGCCTGCCGCGGCGCGCGGACGGCGTTGCTCCCGGAGCGGGCGGGCAGCGCTAGTTCTGGTCGACGGCGATACCGAGCTGGCGACGGAGCTGCGAATAGCGGTCGCCGACGGTGAACGCGAGCAGATCCTTGACCAGCTCCTCGGCCGCGCGCCCGTCCTGTTCAAGGACGCCCTTGGCCGTGGCCAGATCGTTGCAGAGCAGGAGCCCAGCCCGGCACGCGGTCTTCTCGACCGCTGCGCTCCAGCGTTGCAGGTTGGTTCGCCCGCCCTCTTCCACGAAGCGCAGGAAATATCCACGCAGCGAGTCGATCTGCTGCGGCTCGAGCACGGGCTCGATGGCCTGGGCGATGGGGGCCACGCGGCGCTTCATGTCCTCGGCGATCGGTAGGCCGGGATTGCCGATCGTGAGCGCGGCCAGGAACAGGTCCTCCAGATCGGGGACCGCGCTGAAGAGCTTCTTCACATAGTGCTCCTGCCGGTACCAGCTCAGATGCCGACCCGCGAAGAACGCATGCTCGAGCTGCGAGGGCCCGGACAGCACCTTGTGGCCCACCACGGTGATGGGCGGGACCGCCGGGATGTGCTCGTATCCCACCTCGCGATCCTTCTCCACGTAGATGGGCGGCGGAGCCAGACCCAGGATCGCCGCCGCCCAGGTCAGCGCGCGCACCGCCGTCAGCGTGGCCTGCACGGGATCCTGCTTCGTCGCCGGATCGGGCTGGTGCAACTTCCCGTCGCGGCGGAGCGCCGTGACCCGCCCCAGCAGCACTGCCGGCGCGATAATCGCGAAGATCTGGCCGGTGAGCACCTCTTCTTCCGGATGGAAAAGCAGGTCGTACCAGGCGTTCTGCGAGACGCCGCCGCGCGGCGCCATGAGCGTCTGCGCCCGGTATTGCTGATAGAGCTTGTTCTGCTCGTCGTTCGCTGCGCCCAGTGTCACCAGCGCCTGGGACACGCACCACTGCCGGTCGGTCTCTCCACGCGCCGCATAGATGCGGTACAGATTGCGGAACGGTTCCGGACGGGTCGGGTCGCGGCGGATCTGTCGCCAGACGGCATCGGCGTCCTCGCTGGCATCTTCCGCCGCGCTCTCCAGATCGCCGAGGTCCACTTCCACGTTGATGGCCGCCTGCGCCCGGCGCAGTTCCTCTTCGAGCTCGCGAACGCGGGCTTCGAGTTGCTCGATGCGCTTCAGGAGCAACGTGCGGCCTGCGTCGCCCTGCGCCTGCACCTGCAACGGAGCGAGCGATGCCGCTGGCTCTTCGTAGTGCTCGATGATCTTCACCTGGTGGCGCGCCTGGTAGGCCGCCACCATCGCCTGCTCGAGGCGCAGTAGACGTTGCCGGTCGAGCCCGAGGTTGTCGGCCGCCTTCTCCAGACGCGCCCGCTCCTCGGCTGTGATGACGCCGTCCTCGAGCGCTTCGGCGAACAGTTCCTCGTACTGCATCTCCAGTGGGCCGAGCCCCAGCCCGCCGGCTACCTCACCGGGAGAAAACCCCGCGCCATGCTCGAAGCCACCCGTCACGTCGCCTGAATCGCTCATCGCTATAGCCCTCCGTCCGTCCCGACTTTCACCCGGAGTCCGCGGCGGTTCAACGCCCGTCTGGATGTATGTGTGTGTGGGCCGGCCAGACTGCGTGCACCACGCGATCCGCTCCGCCGTGCCTCGAAAAGCGTGTTAGCATTGAAACTATGCGGCGTACCTTGTGCGCCGCAGAAGCAGCCGGGCGACGGTCGCTCCCGCCCGGCATCGACAAGGAGCTTCGCCGGTGCGCTTCTCGACCTACCGTAAGACTTTGCTTTCCCTGACGGGCCTGTCCCTTGCGTTCTACTTCGGCTGCGGCGGCGGCAACAGCGGCGACACTGCCGGCAGCGGCGGCAGCGCCGCCAACGGCTCGGGCGCCTCGGGCGGCAGCGCCGCCAGTAGTGCTGGCGGCAGTTCCTCCGGCGCCTCCGGGGGCACACTCAACCTCGGCGGCAGCAGTGGCAGCTCGTCGACCGGCGGCACCGGTGTCATCGATCCCGACGCAGGTTGCGCTACGTCAAAACTCAACGGCACGCTGATTCCCGCGAACCTGCTGTTCGTGGTCGACCGCAGCGGCAGCATGAAGTGCAACCTGCCGCAGGACGGCCAGACCACCGCCAACTGCGAAAAATTCCCGAAGAAACTCGACCCGGCCAAGCCCAGCAAGTGGGAGCTCACGCGCGCTGCGCTCGAGAGCGCGCTTTCGCAGCTCCAGCAGGGCGGCAACGTCAGCGCCGGCCTCGTCGTATTCCCGGCGGACGGGTCGAACTGCACCGTGAACAAGACGCCGAACGTGCCCATCGCCAGCCTCGACTCCACGGGCGGCCAGGTTGCGACGATCAGCACGTTCCTCGACAACGAGACGCCCGGTGGATCGACGCCACTCGCCGGCGCCGACATCGAGGGCTACGCGTACATCCTGTCGCAGTGGTCGAAGCTGCCCGGCAACAAGTTCGTCGTGCTGTTGACCGACGGCTTCGAGACCTGCTCGCCGGACTCGCTTCCCGATCTCTTGACCAAGGAAGTCCCGCAAGCCACCAGCATCGGCATCCGCACCTTCGTGATCGGCGTACCTGGCAGCGAAGACGGTCGCGCGCTGCTCTCGCAGATCGCGTACATCGGCGGCACGCCGAAGAGCTCGAGCTGCACGCACAACCCGAGCCCGGCCAACGTCGGCGACTGCCACTTCGACATGACAACGTCCAGCAACTTCTCGCAGGATTTGCAGGACGCGCTGAAGAAGATCAGCGGCACCGTCCTCAGCTGCGAGCTCGACGTGCCGAAGAACCCGAGCGGCGGCGGCGTCGACCCGACGAAGGTCAACGTCACCATCAACGGCAAGGTCGTGAACCAGGACACCAGCACGACCTGTGACAAGGCCGACGGCTGGCAGTACAACTCGACCAAGACCAAGATCGAGCTGTGCGGCTCGGCCTGCACGAACGCCAAGCAGCCCAACGCCACCGTCCAGGTCGTGCTCGGCTGCCCGACGGGCGGCATCTTCTAGTCCGGGCGCGCATCCCAGTTCCCTTGGTCTTCCGCTGCAGCAGCGTGTCGGGCCGTGCGCTCGCGCTCTCCCTGGTTCTGCTCGCCAGCTGCGTGCCGCGGAGCTCGAGCCCGCAGGCTGCCGCCGGCCCCAACACCGGGCCACCCTCTGCACGCGCGCAGGCGCGGGAGCCCGTCGTGCGTGCGCTTCCGTCGGCCAGCGCACGACCGGAGGGGGGCACGAACGTTGCGCTCGACGCCGGGCCGGCTGCGGACGCGGCGCCGCCGCCCGCTGTTGCATCCGCAGCCGACGACGCCGGGGCCGCAGCGCCTGCAACGGCGCCTGCCGTCACGATCGAAGTCGAAAAGCCCTACAAGCTGTACGAACGCCCCCGTCCGAAAGGCGCCGTGTACGCGGCCGGGCGCGATCAGGTCCTCGCGCGCTGGAACGTGGGCGGCACCGGCGCCCCCTCCTTCATCTCGAACCACCCCGGCTATCACCCGTGGCCGCGGGTGCGCGTCGACACGAAGATCCTGAGCAGGAACCTGCCCCGCCACGCGCCCTGGAATCGCCGCACGGGACACCGGCGCCACGTGCTCAGCGTCGCGCGCGTCCAGGCCGAAGCACGCGCGAACGGCTACTGGCCTTTCCGGCTGTGTTCCTCCGCCGGCCTCGAGCGCGACCAGAAGATGCACGGGCAGACCATCCTGCGCTTCTCGATCACGACGCACGGACACGTCGCACATGCGTGGCTGGTCAAGAGCAAGCTCGCCGATGGCGAGGTCAAGACCTGCCTCCGGCACGCGTTGCAGAAACTCGAGTTCAAGCCCGCACCCCAGCGCCGGGTGGATGTGGAGTTGTCGGTGAAGCTGTGGCCCGGCGACGCACCGGTTCCGCTCACGGGTCCTCCTGACCCGGACAAGGCGCCCGACAATCCCGGACAGCTCGACATCGCCGCGATCGAGAAGGCCACGGCGGACGTACCCGCCGCGGTGCGGGCCTGCTATCGCGACGCGCTCGCGCGCGATCCGCATCTATGGGGGCGCATCCAGCTCGAGGTGGACCTCGACGACAAGGGACGGGTCCGGCACGTGGCCGAGAACGAGAGTCGGTTCCCCGCCCCCTCCGTCGTCCGCTGTGCGGCCGATGCGCTCCGGAAGTGCCGCTTCCACGCCGCGAAGGGCGGCGCGTTGAGCTTTGTCTATGCGCTCCGGCTCGGTGCGCTGGCCCCGTTGCCCAGCACAAACACCGAAAACCAATAGATTTTCGCGCTGTGTGAGCCGAAATCCACGTCCCGCGCGTCGTCATCCCTGCGCGGCGAGGGGGGCTTGGCCGCGAGCAGCGGGTGTGGGAAGGTCGCGCCCGCGTCTGGCGTAGGCCCGCATGAGGCGGGGCCTGCCAACGTGCTTCGGCGATTGATGGAGGGTTTCGGAAACATGCGACTGACGCGACTACTGAAGTGGACTGCTCCCCTCGTGCTCTCGGGCATGGCCGGCGCTGTAGCGATTGGCTGCGCGAGCGAGGCGCAGATCAGCGGCCAGATACAGGCGGCACCACCCCCTCCGCCCGACTCGGACGGCGACGGCATCCTGGACCCCGTCGACAAGTGCCCGAAGGTGAAGGAAGACGGCCTGCCGCCCAACCCGAAGGACGGCTGCCCGAACCTGGACGCCGACGGTGACGGGATCCCAATCCCCCAGGACAAGTGCCCGAACAAGCCGGAGACGAAGAACGGCTACCAGGACGAGGACGGCTGCCCGGACAAGAAGCCGCTGGTCCAGATCGTCGGCACGAAGGTGCAGATCAACCAGAAGATCATGTTCGCCAAGAACTCGGCGAAGATCGAGTCCGAGTCCATGCCGGTCGTGGACGCGGTGGCGGACATCCTCAAGAAGAACGCCGATATCGAGCTCGTCGAGGTCGGCGGCTATGCCTCCAAGGAAGGCAGCGCATACTACAACCGCTCGCTCACTCAGCGACGCGTCGACTCGGTCGTCAAGGCGTTGACCGACAAGGGCGTGACGCGCGATCGACTGCTGGCACAGGGCTACGGCTTCTACTGCCGGCTGGACGCCTCGGGCACGGAAACGGGCCGCGAGAAGAACCGCCGCGTCGAGTTCAAGATCCTCGAACGCAAGGGCAAGTGGACGGACGAGAAGCGCGGCTGCGACGAGGCGGCCAAGGCAGGCATCAAACCGAAGGCCCTGCCCGCCCTCAAGGCTTGGCCGCCCAAGGCCACGAAGCGGCCCGCCGCAAAGGCCGTGAAGGCCAAGAAGCCCGCCGCAAAGGCCGCAAAGGCCGTGAAGGCCGTGAAGGCCAAGAAGCCCGCGGTGAAGGCCGCGACCCCCGCCAAGAAGTAGTAGCTCGCTCCTTTTCGGGAGCGTCCACTGGGCGCGGGCCGCACGGTCCGCGCCCAGTGTCGTTTCTGGCCCAGGCCAGGAAGCCGCCGCACGCCTGGTCCGGGCGCCGCGCTCCCGCTAGGCTCCAGGCGTGCGCTGGCTGCTCGTCCTGTTCGTCGTGGTGCCGCTGGTCGAGCTGTATCTGCTCCTGTGGATCGGCAGCTTCATCGGCTTCTGGCCCACGGTGGCGATCGTGCTCGGGACCGGCCTGCTCGGCAGCGCGCTGGCCAAGCGCGAGGGGATCAAGGTGTGGCGCGCCTGGCGCCGCTCGCTCGAGACGTTCACCCCGCCCGAGCAGGGCGTCGTCGACGGCGTGCTCGTACTGATCGGCGGCGCGCTGTTGATCACGCCGGGCGTGCTGACCGACATGCTCGGGCTGATGCTGCTGGTGCCGACAACGCGCGGGCTGGTCGCGGCCCGCGTCCGCCGCGCGATCGATCGTCGCATCGCCGCCGGGCAGATCCACGTCATGCAGAACGGGCTGGACGAGGCCTGGGGTGTGCGGCCCGATGTGGGCGCGGACGTGGTGGAGACCCACGGCGAGGAGACGGACGCGGGCCGCGACGGGCGGCAGCCTCTTCCGGAGCTGCCGCCACCCGGCGACGAACCACGCTAGCGCGCCGCGAGCCCCGCTACGGGCAGGGCAAGCCGGGCACGGCACCGCCATCCAGACCGGTGGCGGATACGCAAAGTCCGTCTTCATGGAAGGCGCTGACGAACTGCGAAGGGTTCGAGACGCCCGCAGCCGCCCAGCTCTCGCACACCATCGAGCTGGCGAGACAGTCGCTGTTGCAGTTGCACAGCTGCCCGCAGATCCCGAGCGGCGCGCCAGTCGGCGTCGTCGATTGGAACAGACAGGCCGCCTGCTGCGGGCTGCCCTGCACCGGATTCGAGCCACAGACGCCGGCAATTCCGAGGGTGTTGTTGCTGCACAGGGCCGTGCACATGGCTTGATGCGGGTCGCTGCTGCCGAAGGAGACGCAGAATCCCTGGCAGGGATCGGTCGCGGCCTGTGGATCGCAGTCGGCGCCCACGGGCAGCCCCTTGCCCGGGTTGTCCGTGCACAGCCCGCTGGCGAGGTCGCACTTGCGGCCGCTGCAGTCGCTGTCGGTCGCACACTGCGGGAAGCAGGCGGTGTAGGGCCCGGTTCCCTGCGGGTCCGGACCGCGGCAGAGCGCGTCGTAGCGACCGTCACACACGTTGGTCGCGGCCGGATCGCAGCCCTCGAGACAGAAGCTCTTGCCCGCCCCGAACGGGACGCAGCGGGCGCTCGGCGCGAGGGCCGCGCAGTCGGCGGCTTGCGAGCAGGTCCTGCTGCAGTAGCCGCGTGCCGGACCCCCGTTGCCGAGGATGTTGCTCGTAGCTGGAACGCACTGCAAAGCGGAGCCGCAGTCGGCGTCCGTGTTGCAGGTCGCCCCGAGCTGGGATGCTCCGGGGCCTCCGCCGGTGCCGTAGCCTCCGCCGGTGCCGTAGCCTCCGCCGGTGCCGTAGCTGCCGCCGGTGCCGTAGCTGCCGCCGGTGCCGTAGCCGCCGCCGCAGCCGCAGCCGCCAGCACTGCCGATAGGACCGCCGCCGGTGCCATAGCCTCCGCCGGTGCCGTAGCCTCCGCCCGTGGCGATGGGACCGCCGCCCGTGCCACCGCCGCCCGCGCCAGTTCCGCCGCTGGCTGCACCGGCCGAGCCGCTCGCCCCACCTGTCTCGACCTTCCCACCGCAACCGGCGGCCGCTTCGGCGCCAACAAGGACCAGGCCGAAAACCATCAAGCTCAGGCGGATCTGGATACGCATCGGGCCTCCGGACAGGGCGCGCGAAAGGAATCGCCCCCTGCCCGGCATTCTACTCCCTTTGGGAAGTCCACAAAACAGCAACGCCCGCCCGGAATGTCCGGACGGGCGCTGACTGCGCGTGGTTGCGTGGGATCAGTCGGTGCCGGCGTCGCTCACGCCACCGGTGCCGCCGGTCGAACCACCGGAGCCACCCGTGCCGCCCGTGCCGCCCGTACCACCGGTGCCGGCGGTGCCGCCGGTACCACCCGTACCGCCGGTTCCACCCGTGCCGCAGGCGATACCCGTCACCGTGCCGCCGTCAGGATCCGTGTTCGACGTGCAAAGGCCGGCCTTCTTCATGGCGCTGACGAAAGTCGACGGGTTCGGGAACCCGGCAGCCGCCCAGCTCTGGCAGACCTCGCCGGAGCTCTGGCAATCGGCGTCGCAGTTGCAGAGCGAGCCGCAGATGCCGACGCTGCCGCCGCCGTTGTTGAACTTCGCGGTGTATATGCACGCGGCATCCTGCGGGCTGCCCTGCGCGGGATCGGAACCGCACTCGCCCGTGACGCCGACCGAGGCGTTGGAGCAGAACGCCGTGCAGGTGCCGACATCGTTGGGCTGTCCCTGGAAGCCGATGCAGAAGCCTGCGCAGTTGTCGGTTCCGCCGTCCTGGACCGCCTGCGGGTTGCAGGGCGTGCCGACTGGATCGCCCGTCTTGGGCGTGGCCGTGCACAGACCGGTGCTCAGGTCGCACTTCAGACCGTCGCAGTCGTTATCCGTCCCGCAGTACGGGATGCAGGCGTTGATCGGTGCGCCGCTGTCCACGGTGCCGCCATCCGGCCCGGTTGCCGACAGGGGCAGACACAGCGAGTCGTAGCGCCCCTGGCAGGCGTTCGTGCTGGCAGGATCGCAGCCCTGCAGGCAGAACGTCTTGCCGCCGCCGACGTTCACGCACTGAGCGCTGGAGTCGAACGAGGTGCAATCGGAGTTCTGCGTGCACGAGGTGGTGCAGTAGCCGAGCGACGGACCGCCGCTGCCGAAGTCGGTGCTCTTCGCCGTCTCGCACTTGAGGCCGGTGCCGCAATCATTGTCGGTGGTGCACTTCGCGCCGAGCTGGGTGGTGCCCGTGTTGCCACCGGCGCCGCCGGTCGCACCCGAGCCGCCGGTCGCGCCGGAGCCGCCAGTCGCGCCTGCGCCGCCTGCGCCGCCACCGCCGGTGCCGCCGGTGAGGATGCCGCCGCCGGTGCCGCCGTTGCCGCCGCCGCCGTTCGAGCTGCTACAGCCAAACGTCGTGCCGCCGACCGCAGCGGCGAGCAAACCCAAACCTATCCAAGGTAGTACTTTCTTCATGTCTCCCAAGCCTCCTGGTGCGCGGACCGCTTAACACGACCCCGCTGTATCGACCAAGCCTTACTTCTGCGTATGCTCCGCGCAAGGCGATTCCGACCGCGACAGCTCGGCTGCCCCGCGGCAGTCCCGCTGCGCGGTGGGTCGACAGGGATTCGAACCCTGGACCGTCGGATTAAAAATCCGCTGCTCTAACCGACTGAGCTATCGACCCGCGACCTTTCCTGGCTGCGTTTCGCCGAGCAGCCGCGAGCTGTCTACCTCGAAAGTCCGCAACGGACCATACCCGGCGTGCAGGAAATTCTGGCGCTCCGCGGGCAGATCTCGATGGGGTCGAAAAGATCCGTGTGCGCTGGAACGACTCAGTACGGCTTGTGTCCCTGGGCGCGGGGTGATGCGGGCTGATGTTCTCCGGGCCCGTCGGAGGCGCCCACACCGTAGTAGGCGTTCGAACGTCTCGCTGCCGGGCCCATCCGGCGATGTGTTCGCCCACCCTTGCTGATCGTAGTTGTCGTCCGGTGTCTGCGGCTGGGCGCTGCGGTCATGCTCGACGCACGCGCCGAGCCCCAGCGCCAGAAGCAGGACCAGAACGATAGGCGTGTTGCGGAGGAGCTGCATGGCCCGGGTATAGCAACTGGAATGCCAGGCTTGGGCTGCCGTCAACCCGCAGCGGCGGGCGCGTCGGCGGAAGTCCGTGACCTTTCGTGCACGGGCCACAGGGTCACAGGGGGCGGGATCAGCCCTGCGGGCGCAGCTGGGCCAGCAGGGCGCCCACGTCTTTCTTGATGCTTCCCTCGCGCGCAGGGTCCACGACGGAACCGACACTGAACAGCGCGAAGCTCACGTATTCGTGCAACATCTGCTTCAGCACGTTCTCGGCATCCCCGCCGCCTGCGACCAGGGTCAGGTTCTCCGCGACGGCTTCCGGATCGAAGGCGCCGTGCGGATCGGGACCTGCGTTGCGGAACAGGATGTCGTACACGCCCGCGCCGACCGCGAACGAGGCGAGGCTCTGGCGCACTTCTCCGCCCCGGCTGGTCTCGTCCGCGCCGGCCAGGATGGCACGGAGCACGGCATTGGCGGTCTCGACGATGGCGGTCGGCCCGCCGCTCATGCGCGGCGGGTGCATCACGACGTGCTTGCTCTGGACCAGCGCGTAGACCTGCTTGGCCGTCTCGAACTCGCCAAGACCGGTCTCGCGCCCGAGATCCTCGACGCTGCGCCGCCCGTCGACCAGCGCGTAGATGGCCGCGTACTCCTCGGCGGGCGCGCCCTTGCCATCGGCGCGTGCGGGGACGTAGTCGCTCGACGGGATCTTCTGGCGGAAGTAGGTGAGCTCGTCGAGCCGCGTCACTCCGTCCATGAGCAGCATGTTGGCGCTCACGGTGTGTCGCGACACCAGCTTCGACTCGTCGAACCCGTCCATGAAGAAGAACGTACCGTCGCTCACCGTGAGCGTGCCGAACACCACTTCCTCGACCTGCTTGCCGATGAACTCGTAGACCTTCTCCTGCGACAGGAAACCGAGCTCGATGGCGACCTCACCGAAGCGGCGTCCTGCCCTGACCCGGTCCATGATCTGTTCGAGCTCGGGAGAAGTGAGCGCCCCGAAACGGTAGAGCACCGAGCCGAGCCGCTCGTCGTCCACGTTGGTCTGGGCGCCGACGACGTTACCCTGCTCGAAGAACACCGAGCGGGTGTGCTCGCCGTCGAACACGACGAGCTCGCCGCGCCAGCCGGTCTGCCCGAGCAGCGCCAGCACGTCACCCATCGCGCCCGGCGTGATCTCCCCGGCCAGGCGCACCAGCGCGCCGTCGCTCTCGTCGCGCTGGCCGTCCTCGCCGGTGAACCGCATGAACACCACGTGCTCCGGCGCGGGCATCAGCCGGTACGCCCCGGCGCGCGCACGCAGCCGCTGACTAGCTACGGTGCCGATGGGGTGGGCCGTCCCGTGCGAGTCGATGCGGACCAGCTCTGCGCGGGCCTCTTTCATGGACTTGGAACGATACCCCAGACGGGGCGCCTCCGGCGAGGTTGTCGCGATGTTCGCACGGCCCGCCGGCTCGCTGCGACAGCTAGCGCAGCTCCGCCACCGTCTCGCCGAACATCCGCTCCAGCCCGGCGAGCACGTGGTCATCGGGGGTCACGCGCGTGCCGTCCAGCGCCAGCACCGCCTCCGATCCATCTGGAAGCGCGAGCACCAGCTCCACCGGACAGGAGCCAGGCGAGGTGTCGAGCAACCTCTTCAGGGCCTCCAGGTCATGCCGACCGGTCCGCTCGGCATCCAGCCGGATGGAGACCGAGCGCGTGGCCTTCAGCACCGCGGCCGCCAGCGGCTCGACCGAATCCACCAGCAGCGTGGGCTCCTGCTCGTCGCTGGGCTCGTCGGTCACCGGGAAGCTCACCTTGCCGCTCACCAGCACCGCCTCGCCGCCGGTGAGAATGTGGGCGTAGGTCTCGATCCGGTCGCCGCGGAGCTTGGCCCGGACCCGCCCGCGCATGTCCTCGATCTCGAGAAAAGCCGCCTTGCCGCCCGAGCCGCCGCGGAACAGGCGCTCCTGGTAGTTTTCCACCATCCCCGCGACGCTCACCAGGCTCCAGGCCTGCTCACCCGCGACCTTGTCGGTGGCCAGCGCGCCCAGCCGCGCCAGCTTGTTGCCGTAGCGCAAGAGCGGGTGTCCGCTCACATAGCAGCCCAGCGCCGCCTTCTCGCGGCGCAGGAGCTCCAACCGGTCCCAGCTCTCCGCCGTCGGGTACTCGTCGAGCGCGCCCGCAGCGTCGTCCGCCCCGGAGTCACCCGACGCAGCCTCGAACATGCCGAACAGGGTCGTCTGGCCCCGCTCGCGATCGCGGCTGGCGCTGCGCGCCCGCTCCAGCGCCCGGTCGACGGCGGCGAATGCGCGCGCGCGGCTGATACCCATCGGGCCGAGCGTGGAATCGAACGCGCCGCACTGCACCAGCGCTTCCAGCACGCCCTTGTTGAGCCGCCGCGCGTCGACGCGCTCGGCGAAGTCGAACAGGTCGCGGAACGGACCGCCCGCCTCGCGCGCCTCGAACACGGTCTCCAACGCGCTGGCGCCCACGCCGCGCACCGCGCCGAGCCCGAAGCGGATCTGCGGACCATAGCGATCGCGCAGCTTGCCGGGGCCCCTCGGCCCGCGACCGTCGGGATGCGCGTACACCACGGTGAAGTCGAGCGAGCTCATGTTGATGTCGGGCGGCAGCACGCTCACGCCCCAGGCGCGCGCCTCCGCGATGGTGCGCACGACCTTCTCGATCTTGTCCTGGTCGGCCGACATCAGCGCCGCGAAGAACTCGGCCGGGTAGTGCGCTTTCAGATACGCCGTGTGATAGGTGACGAGCGCGTAGGCCGCCGAGTGGCTCTTGTTGAAGCCGTAGGAGGCGAAGCCCTCTACCTCCTTGAAGATCGAGTCGGCCTGTTCCGCGCTCACGCCGCGGGCGACCGCGCCCTCGATGAACTTGGCGTGCTCCTTGGCCATCGCCTCGGCCTTCTTCTTGCCCATCGCGCGACGCAGCAGATCGGCGCCGCCGAGCGAGTAGCCCGCCAGCTGCTGGGCGATCTGCATCACCTGCTCCTGGTAGACGGGCACGCCGTAGGTCGGCCGGAGCACGTCGTCGACCAGCGGGTGCAGCTTGCGGATGGGCTTTCTGCCGTGCTTTCCGCCGATGAAGTCGTCGATCATGCCCGTCCCCAGCGGGCCTGGCCGGTACAGGGCCACGGCGGCCACCACGTCCTCGAAACAGTCCGGCTTGAGCCCGCGCAGGAGCTGCTGCATTCCGCTCGACTCGAGCTGGAACACACCCGTCGTGTCCCCACTGGAGATGAGAGCGTAGCTGTCGCGATCGTCGAGTGGGATCTTCCCCAGGTCCAGAGGTTTGCCCGTGCGATCGGGGCGCGCATTGACGAGCTTCTCGGCTATATCGATGACCGTCAGCGTCTTCAGACCGAGGAAGTCGAACTTCACGAGCCCCGCCGCTTCCACGTCGTCCTTGTCGTACTGCGTGACGATAGTCGCGTCGTTCGTGAAGCACGGCACGTGATCCCAGAGCGGGCCTTCGCTGATCACGACGCCTGCGGCGTGCATGCCGGCGTGCCGCGTCAGGCCCTCCAGCTTCTTCGCCTGCCCGAGCAGCGTGGCGACCCGTTCGTCGCCGTCCGCCATCGCCCTGAGCTTCGGCTCCTGCTCGAGCGCCTGCTCGATGGTCGCGGTCTTGCCCTGACCCAGATCGGGCACCAGGCTCGCGATGCGCTGGGCTTCCGGCGCCGGAAAGCCCATGGTGCGCGCCACGTCCTTGATCACGCTGCGGGCCTTGAGGTTCTGGTACGTCGCGATCTGGCCGACGCTCGACTTTCCGTACTTGCCCGCGACGTAGTCGATCACGGCGTCCCGCTGCGCCATGCAGAAGTCGACATCGAAGTCCGGCATGCTCACGCGCTCGGGATTGAGGAAGCGCTCGAACAGCAGGTTGTAGGGCAGCGGATCCAGCTCTGTGATGCCCATCGAGTAGGCCACCAGCGAGCCGGCACCCGAGCCGCGCCCGGGCCCCACGGGGATGCCGCGTGACTTCGCCTCGCGGATGAAGTCCCAAACGATGAGGAAGTAGCCCGGGTACTGCATGCCGATGATGACATCGAGCTCGCGCGCGAGCCGCTGGCGGTACTTCGCCTCGTCGAAGCTCTGACCGAGCTCGCGCAGCTCCGTGAAGCGCTGCTCGAGACCCGCCTCGGCCACATGCCGGAAGTACTCCTCGGTGCTGTAGCCGTCCGGAACCGGGAAGTGCGGCAGCATCGGCTTGCCGAGCTCGAGCTCGACGCCCTGGCACATCTCTGCGACCCGGAGCGTGTTCGAGAGCGCCTCCGGATAGCCGCGGAAGGCCGCGGCCATCTCGCCGGGGCTCTTCAGGTACATCTCGAAGCTGCCGTGATGTCCGGCCTTTGCCTCGGCGTGGCTCCGGCCCTGGCGGATGCACTCGAGATAGAGCTGGGCTTCGCCGTCTTCGCGGCGCATGAAGTGCACGTCGTTGGTCGCCGCGATCGGCAGCTCGACGCGGCGCGCGGCGTCGACGAGGATCTCGTTCACTACCGACTGCTCGGGCAGCTCGTGGTTCTGGAGCTCTACGAACAGGTGTCCGGGCTCGAACATGTCGCTGAGCCGGCCGAGCATCCCCTCGCCCTTCTCGGCTCCGTACTCGAGCACCTGCTGCGCCGCGACGCCGCCGAGACAGCCGGTCAGCGCGACCAGCCCCTTCGACGAGGCGGCGATGCGCTCGAGCGTCACGCTGGGCGCGCTGTCGGTCGCGGGATCGGTGTAGCCGGCGCTCACCAGCTGGATGAGATTGCGGTAGCCCTCGTTGCTGGCCGAGAGCACGACCAGGTGATCGACCTCGCCGCGCTGGTCATCCCGCGCCACGTTCAGCTCGCAGCCGAGGATGGGCTGGATGCCGGCTGCCTTCGCGAGCTTCCAGTGGCGGATGGCACCGAACATGTTCGCGTGATCGGTCAGGGCGACCGCGGGCATGCCGAGCTCCTTCACCCGCGGCGAGAGCTCGGCGACCTTGACCGTGCTCACGAGGAAGGAGAACTGACTGTGGACGTGGAGGTGGACGAACTCGACGGACACCGTGCCTCGCGCTTCAGGGTGAGCTGGCCTGGGTGGCTACCCTAGCAGCTCGGCGGCCCGCTGGATGCGCGCCAAGGTAGCAAGCATCACGGACAGAAAATCTCCCGGGCGCGCGTGCCCGTCCAGCCTTCGGGCTCCGGGCACTTGCAGAATCCCGCTTTCCGGCTACCATCCACGGGCCCCGATGCTGGCTCGCAGCGGGGTCGTACCCCCCTTCCCCCGGCGCACTGCCTACCGGGGTGATGACCCTTCAGGAGGCTCACATGCTTGGACGACGTAATCTCGAACTTCTTTTCGTGAGCTCCGTGCTCGGCTTCGCTTTCGTCACCGCCTGCGGCGGCAGCAGCAAGGACAACGGCGGCTCCGGCAGCAAGACGGACAAGGCGTGCACCGCACCCAACTGCGCCAAGCCGCCGACGGACCCCGGCACTCCCAAGGCCAACGGCTCGACCCCGACCGTGCTGGCGATCTCCAAGCTCTACCTCGGCGACACGAACAAGAACGGTGACGCCGACCCCAATGCCTGGAAGAGCCTGGGCTACGACCTGGACGGCATCGTCTCGACCCCGCACGGGACCAACCACTGCAAGCCCTACGAGGGCGCGAACCCGACGGAACGTCAAGACCGACGGCGACAACGGCATCGACAACTCCTTCGGGGAAAACCTGCTCCCGATCATCACCACCCTGGCGCCCGACCCCAGCAGCTCGGTCAACCAGTCGATCACGGACGGCTCGTTCACCGTGATGGTGAAGATGGACAACGTGGACAGCCAGGCGACCCAGAGCGGCGTGAAGTCTTCGCTCTACGGCGGTGCCAGCCTGGGCAGCCCGCCCAACTGGGATGGCAACGACATGTGGCCGGTGGTTCCGGAGCTCCTGAACAACGGCGACAAGAACGACCCGAAGGTGAAGTTCCCGAACAGCTTCGTCGTCGACAACACCTGGGTCTCGGGCTCGCAGGGCACCCTGGCGCTGAGCCTGTCGGTGCAGGGCTACGACCTGACGCTCAACATCGTCAACGCGGTCATCACCATGAAGCTCTCGGCTGACCGCAAGTCGGCGACCGGCGGCATCATCGCCGGCGTCATCGACACCGAGTCGCTGGTCACCGAGCTGCAGCAGATCGCCGGGTCGTTCGACAAGAGCCTGTGCTCCGGTTCGACGTTCGACAGCGTCGCGCAGGAAATCAAGGCCGCGAGCGACATCATGAACGACGGCACCAACGGCGACCCGAAAAAGACCTGCAACGCCATCAGCATCGGCCTCGGCTTCGACGCTTCGGCCGTGCAGCTCGGCGACGTGGCTCCGCCGGCCAAGCCCCAGCCTGACCCCTGCGCCGCTGGCGGCGCGGGCGGCACCGGCGGCACGGCCGGCACCGGCGGCACGGCCGGCACCGGCGGCACCGGCGGCTCCATGGGCGGCACCGGCGGCACCGGCGGCTCCATGGGCGGCGCCGGCGGCGCCGCGGACGCCGGAATCTAGCCCCGGCCCCCGCCGGAGCCAGGGCGCGCCCCCTGGTCCGACCTTCCTGCACCGCGCGGAACAATTCTGCGCAATAGCAGTGAAGACGGACCCGGGGGCGTTCGTCTATCCCGGGGCCAGGAGGACACCGTGCGCCCGAGCCTTGCGCTTCCCGGGTGAATTGGACTACCGCTTGCGGGCCGGAGGGCCACGCAGCATCAGGCGCCCGACCCATCCTGGCGTTTTCCCGGAGGATTCAGCAATGGTTCGTAGGTCTGCTTTGTTCGTCTCGATTCTGGGCGCGGCCCTGGCCGCTCCCGCTCTCATCGGCTGCACGGCATCCATCAAGGCAGGCGGCGCTGCCAATGCTGGTGAGCAACAGCCCCCGCCGCCGCCGCCTCCGCCGCCTCCCGCGGCGAAGAAGCCCGCTCCCCCCCCAAGGCGGCTCCCCCCCCAAGACGGTCAGCAAGGTCACCCAGAAGGGCGACACCATCAAGCTGCCGGGCAACATCGTCTTCGACACCGGCAAGGCCACTCTGAAGGCCGGTTCGGGCAGCGAGGTCGTGCTCCAGCAGCTCAAGGAGTTCCTCGACCAGAACCCGCAGATCACGCTCCTGCGCGTCGAGGGACACACCGACAACGTCGGCAAACCGGCCGACAACATGGAGCTGTCGGGCCAGCGAGCGCTCACCATCGAGAAGTGGCTGGTGGCTCACGGCGTCAAGGCCGACCGGGTCCTGGCGGTAGGCTTCGGCGAGACCAAGCCGATCGCCGACAACTCCACCGACGCGGGCAAGGCCCAGAACCGCCGCACCGAGTTCCACATCGCCAAGCTCGGCGGCAAGAAGTATCTCGGGATGAACCCCACCGGCGGCGGCAAGGTCTTCAAGTAGGCCCGCTGCCCAATTGCCCGCCCTGCGGGTAGCCGCACGAGCCGGCCCGGTCGATGACCGGTGCCGGCTCGTCGGCTTCTGGGGACGGAGCGCCGGAGACCGCCCACACCGCTGTCGGCCCGCCGGCTGGGAGCCGGCCGCTGGCCCCGGTGGCGGGTCTGCTGGAAGGCGGATTCAGCTGCTGCTATCCAGGGGCCGATGAGCTCCTCTTTCCGCCGCGCCGGGCTGCTGTTCGCTCTCCTCGTGCTGGCGGCTGCCTGCAGCCGCGCACCGAAGGATCTCCGGGTCTGGCGACCTTCGGATCACGACCGCACCGAGGAGACCACGAACGCGCAGTCGCCCGCCGCGGCCAACAGCGCAGGCGGGGGTGACCTGAGCCAACCGGCCAAGATGCTTGGCGTCGACCAGGTCGTCCTGGTCACGTGGCGGCAGAACTGCACGCGTTGCCACGGCATGCTCGGTCGGGGTGACGGCCCGCAGGGAGCCATGACCGGCGCGCGCAATCTCTCCGATCCGGCGTGGCAGGCGTCGGTGACCGACGCGCAGATCGCCACGGCAATCACCAAGGGCAAGGGGCGCATGCCGCACTTCGATCTTCCGGCAGCCACCGTGACGGGACTGATCCGCCTGGTACGCATGATGAACGCGGATCCCAGCGCCCGTCCGGCAAGCGCACCGGACGATGCCGACGGTGGCCCGCCGACGAAGGCCGCCAAGGCCGCCCGGGCGCACCCGGCCAGACGGAAGCCCACCCAAAGACCGCAATGAGCAGCGAGCCCGAAGCCGGCAGCGACACCGGGGAGGCCGACGAGGACGAGCCGCGGCGGGGATACAACTGGAGACAGCACCTGCCCCGCCTGGTCCTGCTCGGCGGCCTGGCGGTGGCGGCGGTGGTGGTGGCGCCGACGATCCCCCGCGACCAGACGCTGGTGTTCCGGCTGGGCGAGGAGGTCCAGCCGGTCCACAGGTTGGAGGCGACGTGGACCCGGTACGGCCAGGAAGAGCCGACCGGCGGCGTCACACTCACTTTCCCGGACCACGCGCCCAGCCGCGTGCGCCACCAGCTCCACGTGCCCAACGGACAATACGTGCTCGCCATCGTGCTCGAGCGCGCCGCCCCGGAGACAACTTCCCGCGGGCGCGCTAATCTGCCCCGCGAGCATACCGCACGGATCCGCTACGTCCGGCGCGTCGACCTCGAGGGCGGCGAGACACTTGTTCCGCTCTGGCAGGAGAACTGACGTGAGTCAACCATCGGAGATCGCCACGCGCGCGGCGCGCTCGAACGACGCCCTCCCGGAGGAGCTGGTCCTGGTGGTGGTCAGCGGGCAGGCGCGCGGTCGGCGTGTGAAGGTCCAGGATCGCATGCGCATCGGCAAGGCGCCGGACAACGATCTGGTCCTGCCCGACGACACCGTCTCCCGCCACCACTGCGAGCTGCAGCGCGGCAAGGCGGGCATCGTGGTGCGCGACCTCGGCTCCACCAACCACACGCGCGTCGGACGCACCACGGTGCGCGAAGCCACCGTGGAGCCAGGCTCTACGCTCACCGTCGGCGATGTGGAGCTCATCCTGCGCTCCGAGCTCAATCGGGCGCAGATCCTGCCCAGCGAGTCCGACCGCTTCGGCGAAACGCTCGGCACCAGCCTGGCGATGCGCAGCATCTTCGGCATCCTCGAGCGCATCGCGCCCACGGACGCAGCGGTGCTCCTCGAAGGCGAGACCGGCACCGGCAAGGATGTCATCGCCCGGGCCGTCCATGAACAAAGCCCACGCAGCGGACAGCCCTTCGTGGTCGTCGATTGCGGTGCGGTCAGCTACAACCTGATCGAGAGCGAGCTGTTCGGCCATGAGCGCGGCGCCTTCACCGGGGCGGTCGCTTCGCGCCAGGGCGCGTTCGAGACGGCCGGACGGGGTAGCCTGTTCCTCGACGAGGTCGGCGAGCTGCCCCTCGACGTGCAACCGAAGCTGCTCAGGGTGCTCGAGTCCGGCGAGTTCCGCCGGGTCGGCGGCAACCGGACGTTGCGCGCCGAAGCGCGCATCATCGCGGCCACCAAACGTGACCTGAAACTGGAGGTCGAGCGCGGGAAATTCCGGGAGGATCTCTACTTCCGCCTCGCGGTGGTTCCCATCAGCGTGCCGCCGCTCAGGACGCGGCGCGAGGACATCCCCGCGCTCGTGGAGCACTTCCTGGCGCTCGCCCGCAAGCGCGACCCTGCCGCCGCGGACATCACGCTCTCACCGGGTACCGTCGCCGCGCTGTCGGCACACGACTGGCCGGGCAACGTGCGGGAGCTGCGTAACGTGCTGGACCGCGCCATCTACATCGCGACGGCAAGCGGCGACAAGGAGCTGAGGCTGGTGGATCTGCCGGTGTCGGCCTCCGCGGGGTCGAAAGCACCGGACACGTTGTCGTTCTCGCCGGCACAGAGCTACCGCGAGACGCGCGCTGCGTACGAGGCGGACTTCGAGCAACGCTATGTGGCGTGGCTGCTCGCGCGCCACAAGGGAAACATCAGCGCGGCCGCCCGCGAAGCGCGCATGGACCGCAAGCACCTGTACGACCTGGCACGCAAGCACGGGCTGCGCTGAGCCGCGTCAACGCGAACAGGGCGCGGTCGGCGCGTCGACGTGCCGGGCGAGTGGGGCCATCGTACTGCCGATGAGCACCCCGCCGGCGAAATACGACGCCGAGTCGGAGTCGGGCAGGATGTCGTACGTCGCATCGTGCGTGTAGGGCTCCAGACGCACGTCCGTGATGCGGACTCCGTCGAGGCGCGCGCCGCGACGGAGATCGCCGAACGTTCGACCGTCGGTTGTGGGATGCGCCGGGCTGATCTCGAGCACGCTGCCCGTGGCCAACACGACGCGAACAACGAAGTGGTGATGCGCCGGAACCGAGTGCACCGCCAGTAGCGGCACCGTGACCACACGGCCGTGGTCGACGCTGTAGACCAGAATCGCCGGCGCGAAGCGACGCGATGGGACGGTCGCCCGAAGGGGTCGCGATGGGCGTGTCCGGCGAGGCGCAGACACAGGTGGCGCATCCCTGCGGGCAGGTTCCACCCGCAGTCGCCTTGACGCATGTGGTGACGGTGAAATTCTGCTGGTAGGTGCAGCAGATCTCGCCCTGACTGCAGCACTCCGAACCACAGCAGAGCCCGTTCTTGCAGGTCGTTCCGCTCTGGCACGGAGGCGTCCCGCATGTGCCGTTGTGACAGTACGGGAACGAGCCGGTGCACTTGTGCCCGCAGCCGCCGCAGTTGTTGATGTCGTTGTCCAGGTTGACGCAGGTGCTGTTGCAGCAGTCGAACTGGCACACCTGGCTGCACGAGCCGCCCGCGCCGCCGCTGCCCGCCGTACCGCCGCTGCCCGCCGTGCCGCCGCTGCCCGCCGTGCCGCCGCTGCCCGCCGTGCCGCCGCTGCCGCCGCTACCCGCGCTGCTGTCGACGCCGCTGTCCGCCGTGCCGCCGCTGCCCGCCGTGCCGCCGCTGCCCGCCGTGCCGCCGCTGCCCGCCGTGCCGCCGCTGCCCGCCGTGCCGCCCGTCGCGGCGCCGCCCGCCGCGCCGCCCGTTGCGCCGCCCGTCGCGCCGCCGCCCGCCGCGCCGCCCGTTGCGCTGCCCGCCGTGCCGCCGCCGCCCGCCGCGCCGCTGCCGCCCGCCGCGCCGCTGCCGCCCGTTGCGCCGCTGCCGCCGCTACCCGCGCTGCTGTCGACGCCGCTGTCCGGACCGTTACCGGTCAGATCGGTGCTCGAGCTGCCGCACCCCACCGCCACGACGAACGCGCACACCATAGCGACAAGACCCCACCGCATTCTGTGAGGATACCACCACCGCGGCTCGACGGGCCCTCCCTCTGCGTTCCGTCCAGCCCGGAACCGTAGCCCCGGTTGACATGCCTCATGCCTATGGCGAGGCCGCCCGCAAGCGCCTACGCGAGCCCGGAAACACCGCGCCGCGCCGCCCTCCGAGCTAGAACTGTCCGCCGATGCCGAGGCCCCCGACGATCGCGAACGTATCGTCCGGCGCACGCCCAGCCCACGTGAACTGGTCGAGCTTCGTCTTGATCACGTCCAGGCTCGCCTCGGTCGACAGGCTCAGCAGCATGCCGGCAATGCGATCGCTCTTGTCCCCATTCCACGTGGCAATCAGCCGGCCGCCGCCGAGGAAGCTATGCAGCGGCGAGAGCTCGCGGTCACCCGTCCAGTACTGGCCGCGCGGGCCGTTGACAGGCTCGCCGCCGGTGTAGTCGTCACTCCAGAACAGCGCGCCCGTCTGCGTGTAGAACCGCCCGCGCAGCTTCAGCCTGAGCCACGACAGCATGTAGCGCTCCGCGTTGATCTCGTAGGTCTGGCTGAGGATGTCCCAGGTGTCGCGGTAGATGCGCGCGTCGATGCCGAAAGCAGTAGCGAGCGGCTTGACGTAGTACTTGGCGCGGAGCGCCGCCGCAGCCCGGGCGCGATTGCCGGGATGGTGCTCCTGGGCGGCGCTGCCAGCTGCCGAGATCACGACCGAGCGATACGGATTGCTCAAGAAGCCGTGCTGCAGCTGTCCGCTGAACACCAGCTGCGTCGTGAACAGCGGCGTCCAGCTCTGCGTCCAGCCGATCTGGAAGCTGTCGAGATCGATCGGCATCAGCCGGCGGGTCTTCACGCCGGTGAAGCACCCCTTCGAGCTGTCGAGACGGGGCCGCAGTGTAGGCGAGAGGGTGTCGGCGTAGTTGACGTTGCACACCTTGTCGAAGCCGCGCCCGTACGACAGCTCGATCTGCGTGTTTTTCTGGAAGAAGTCACTGCCGGCGTTGACCGTGAACGAGTTCGATCGGTAGTCGTGCTCCGTGCCGTAGGTGTAGCTCGCTCCCAGATGCGTGTGCTTGCGCGTGATGGTGAAGCCGCCGTTCACCACGTGCCTGAAGTCGTGGACCGACGCGGCGGACACCACGTCCGGCGGCGATGACGGGCCGGCTTTCACAGCCTCGCTGGCGCCGGACACGATGTCCGCCTCGTAACCGGCGTTCACGCTGAGGAACTCCCACGGCGACACCTTGAGCTGTACCGATGGTGTCAGCACGGTCATCTTGCTCGTCGGGGACGGCTCGTGGAAGACCGTCGCACGCAGCCGCGTGTCGACGACCTGCGCCCGCGCGCGCACCGGCACGAGCAGCGATACGAACGCGAGCACCAGCGCCGCGAACGCAGGGCCCGTGCGGCTCCACAGGGTCTGGCGGAGCGCCGTCATCAGCCTGGATCCCGACTTCCGGTCATGGTGCCCACATCAGTTGCAGCCGCAGCCGCCTCCCTGCACCGAGCCGCCGCCGTAGGCGCCTTCCCGGTTCTCGAGCACGTGTTGGAGCGCGGCTTCTTCCCCGGGGTCGTTCTGGAACTGCATGACCGGATCGGCCAGGACCGCACGCTGCTCGGGACGCACCGTCGCGCAACCGCCCAGCGCGAGCAGCGCGAGGCACAGCATAGGCATCAGCAGCCACACCACAGCGCGACCGGTTCCGCGGACGGGAGGACTGGTGGGGTTGTCGATTTGCACTGTGATCTCCCTCTAGAAGTACGTGCCAAGCCCACCGATGTAGCTCTGCACGTTCTTGTACGAGTCCTCCGTGAACACGATCGTATTGGTCGCCTCGAAGCGGAACAGGATCCTCCAGCGCAGCGACACCAGGAGCCCCCCGCCGGCGCGCGCCTGGAAGAAGTTCCGCGGCGACTGATGGAGATTCGCGCTCGGCTGATCGCGCAGGCCGCCCGCGCCCAGGGTGACGTAGGGTGCGACCGCCCAGTCCGGCGCGAGATCCAGCGAAGCACCCAGACCGTAGACGAGACGGCGCGCGTCGGTCTGCATCGCCAGACCGATGTAGGGTTCGACCGACACTGCCGGCGCGAGCACCAGCGCGGGCTTGAATTCGACATAGCCGTCGCGGTCGAATACGCCGCCGCACAGCGCAAACCCACCGTGCGCCTCCTCCAGCGCCGGCGGTGCGAAGAAGCCGGGCTTGACGGCACCCTCCGGTGCCCCGGGGCCCGCGCCCACCGTCTCGATAGTGTCGCCCAGGACGTAGCCCACGCGCCCGTCGGGCAGCACGACCTGCAACCAGAAGCCGGCACCGGCGCGCCCCTGGATCAGGAAGGTATCGCCGCGGTGCGCATGATAGATGACGCGGTGGGAGACGCCCGGACCCGAACGCAGCGCGGTCTCGGCGACAATCACCCGCGCGAAGGCATCCACGTCGCTGTCGTCCTGCGCCCACGCAGGCAGCGCCGCACACAAAAGCGCCACGGCACACAGGATCGGGACCAGGGCTCTCATTGACTCGAGAACTTCGTCGCCCACTGCCGGATGATGTCGGCCTGGGGGCTGTTCGACTTGAAGATGACGCGCGGATGAGCCGCCACGCCCGTAGGTCTGTTGAGGAGCGCCGCCGTGTCCGGGTCGCGTTCCATCTTCGCCTCCGAGGTACGGTAGTTGTTCTCGGCTGCGACGGGAGGCGACTGGCCGGGAGCGGCGTTGTTGCCGCACGACTTGCCGACCAGAGGCGAGTAGTTGGTGAGCCGGTAGCTGGTCACGTTGAAGTGACAGCCACCCGACGCGTCCCCCTTCGACGGATCGCCCGAGCCGCAACGCATCTGGAACAGCATCGGCTCGACCTTGCAGTAGAAGTAGTTCGAGTCGTAGACGACCTCGGCGATGCCGAAGTCCTGACCGGGGTCCACCGTGCTCGGGAAGAACCCGCTGTCGCCGCAGCCGACCACGAGCAGGCTGGCCAGCAGCAACACCAGCCGGCCGAGCGTCCTCGCGGCGCGGGACAGCGGGGATGCGCGTCGAAGCGTTGCGGGGACCACGGCCGAGCACGCTAACAAAGCCGCCCCGCGCACGCGAGCTTGACGGATGTCGGGTCACCCGCTGTATGCCGCGGTCGGCTACATACCCACATAAATATGTCGCAGAGCGACAAGTCCCTTGAATGCCCCGGCTAGGCCCGCTAACAGTTGGCCCGCTTCACGCGCCAGTAGCATACTGTCCTACATTGTCCTACGTCATCCTACCTTGAGCACCGTGTGGGGGTTTCGCTCCGGGGTTTCCGCCCCGCCTCGCGGAGAAGCTGAATGAAGCTGAATTTCTGGTACCTGGCTGCTCTGATTCCCCTCGCTCTGCTCGCCAGCGGCGCCTTCGGTGCGCAGATCGCTGTGCTCGGGCTCGCGCTAGGTATCTTTTTCGGCACACTATCGCTCGGCAAGTCGTCGCCCGGCGACGCGACGACCACGAATCCCGGCCACTGACAACGCGCCGTGACGCCGGGCCCGCCAAGGTGATGGGCCACTGACTCCGCGCTCCGACAGCGAAGCTCCTCGTTCCAGCGAACGACCCGTAGCGTCCCAGGCGCCGGCTGCGCTGAAGCGCATCGACGAGCTGTCGCTGCACGACGTGGAAGCGCTCAGGCTCATCCTGCGCGGAGGCTCCGTCGTGGACTGGCATCGCCTGAACTTCACGAGCCGCGAACCAGCGCGCCGCTTCATCGAGAACTACGAGCTCGACCCGGCCGACGCGGGTGACCGGGAGTTCATGGACCACATGAAGGCCGAGGCGATCAGCTACCTGCGTCGCAACTTCGCCTTCGCTATCCCGAAACCCGTCGAGCGCGCCAGCATCGAGGATCTGCTCGTGATGGCCTCGGGCAAGGGCCACCGGCAGCTGTGCGCCTGTACGATCCTCAAGTCGGTCCAGATCATCAACCACATGGCGGGGCGCGAGCTATTGTTCCGCTTGCCCGTGAGCGACCGGGATCTGTTCCACTTCGTGGAGGAGAAGGTCTACCGCGTCGTCGGCACGATGCTGAGCGAAGGCTTCCCGATCACGGAGTTCATCGGGGGCCGCAAGAACCTCGACTCGACGTACACCAAGCTCCTGTCCAAACCGGAAGCGACCGCCGCGGCCCTGTACGACAAGCTCCGATTCCGCATCGTCACGCGCACGCGCGACCACATCCTGCCCGTGCTGGCGTATCTGACCGAGCGGCTGTTTCCGTTCAACTACGTGGTGCCGAACGAGAGCACGAACACGATCTTCCATTTCCGGAGCTACTGCGAAACGCATCCTCACCTGCGCAAGATGGTCGACCGGTTCCAGGGCGAGCTCGACGACGAGCTGACGCCCGGAGACAACCGCTTCAGCGCGGCCAGCTACCGCGTGATCCATTTCGTGACGGACGTGCCGGTGCGCGTGCCGCCGCACATCATGGAGCTAGCTCCGCCCGGCTCCGAGAACCTCGGACCCATCGTCTACATGCTGTGCGAGTTCCAGCTGCTGGACGCCGAAACCGAGGCCGCCAACGAGTCGGGCGACGCGAGCCACGAAGCGTACAAGCAGCGCCAGCGCGAGGCGGTGTTCGGCCGCCTGAGGCTGGGGGCACGCCCCGCGCGCTCGCCCAAGCGCTCTCGCTAGGCCGGCGGGCGCAGGAATTCGCCCAGCACACGCCAGATTCTACGTGCCTCGGGGCCGCACAACGGGTACGGATCCCCCATCATGCGGCTGTACAGCGCCAAGGTGCCCCAGGTTGCCTCCGAAATCGTCGCTGCACTCACGGCCGAGGGCGACATCGAGTGCCAGGCCCCCAAGGAGGTCAAGCTCGATGTCGAGGCCGTGCTGAACCAGTACGTGAGCGACGAGCAGGAGGTCAACGACCGCGCGCGGGACATGGCCGCCCAGCGCAATCTGCCGCCGAGCGAGCTGGGCCGTCTCAGGCGGCTGCTCGCCTCCGAGAAGGGCATCAAGCTCGGCGAAGAGGCCATCGACTATCTGCTCGACCAGCTGCTGGAAATGCTCATGCACTCCGGCAACGTCGAAGAGATCTACTCCGAGGACGTCGAACTGCGCCGCAAGATGCGCGCTCCGCTGCGCAAGCAGGAGCAGGCCGAGGACGAGCTGGCCCAGGAGGTGCGCGGGCGGCTCAAGCACGTCAAGGAAGGCACCAGCATGTGGGAGATCGAGTACCGGCGCATGATGGACGACATCAAGCGCCGCAAGGGCCTCTGACAGAGGCGCCGGACGCTCTCGCATGGCGCGCTACCTGGTCACCGGCGGCGCGGGCTTCATCGGCTCGAATCTGGTGCTGGCGCTGGCTCGCGCGGGCGAGCGGGTGCGGGTGGTCGACGACCTTTCCTTCGGCAGCTGGGACAACCTCGACGGCACCGACCCGGAGCAGGTGGAGCGCATCACCGGCGACGTGCGCGACGCCGAGCTGATGGCGCGCGCATGCGCCGGGGTGGAAGTCGTGTTCCACGAAGCGGCGATCGGCTCGGTCCCGATCAGTGTCGAAGATCCGGTGCGCGCCGACTCGGTGAACGTGGGAGGCACCGTCGCCATGCTGGATGCAGCGCGGCACGCCGGAGTCCGGAGGGTGATCTTCGCGGCATCCGCCGCGGCGTATGGCGATCTGCCAGGCCTGCCCAAGCGCGAGGACATGCCGACAGCGCCGCTGTCCCCGTACGCCGTGAGCAAGCTCGCGGCCGAGCAGTACCTGAGCGTGTTCGCGTCGCTGTACGGCATGGAGACGCTCAGTCTCCGCTATTTCAATGTCTTCGGCCCGCATCAGCGACCCGACGGCGCCTACGCGGCGGCCATTCCGCGCTTTGCGTGGGCCGCGCTCACGGGCGAGCAGCTGACCGTGTTCGGCGACGGTGAGACCACGCGCGATTTCTGCTTCATCGACAACGTCGTGGCGGCCAACCTGGCGGCGGCCCAGAGCCCGCGGCGGCTGACCGGAGAAGTCGTGAACGTGGCCACGGGAACGCGCGTGTCGCTGAACCAGGTGGTAGCCGAGCTCGGCAGCGTGCTCGCCAAGAAGCTCGACGTGACCCACACGGACCCACGCCCAGGCGACGTCCGGAACTCCGTCGCCGCCATCGACAAGGCGCGCGAGCTTCTGGGCTACGAGCCGAAGGTGGATTGGAAGCAGGGGCTCGCGCCCACGGTGGAGTACCTGCGTGGGCTCGGGGCAGGCTCGTGAAGAGCATGACCGGCTTCGGGCTGGGCGAAGCGGCGCTCGGCGAGGGGCGCGTGGCGCTCGAGGTGCGCTCGCTCAACCATCGCTTCCTCGATGTGCGCGTGCGCATGCCGTCCGAGCTGTCCGACCAGGGGTTCTACCTCGAACAGCTCGCGCGCGAGCTGCTGACGCGCGGTCGCTACGACATCGGCGTGCGCCTGGAGGGCACACCCCTGCCCCCGCCGCGCCTGGACCTGGCCCGGGCCCGCGCCGCGTACCTGGCGCTGTCGAAGCTCAGGGACGAGCTGGCGCCGGGCAGCGAGCTGCCCCTCACCGCGGTGACGGCGGTGCCGGATCTCCTGTCGAGCAGCTCCGTGGCAGAGGTAGACGCGGTGCGCGCGGCATTGAAGAGCGCGCTCGAGCGCGGGCTTTCGAGCCTGGACGAGATGCGGCGGGCAGAGGGCAACGCGCTCGAGCGCGAGCTCAGAGCGCGGCTCGATGCGGCGAAGAAGCTGCTCGACGCGATCGCGGAGCGCGGTGACGAGATGGTCCAGGCGCACCGCGAGCGACTCCGACAACGCCTCGAGCGGCTGCTCGACAACACCGGCGTCGGCGTGGAGCAGGGCCGGATCGAAACGGAGATCGCGGTGCTGGCCGACCGCAGCGACGTGACCGAGGAGCTCGTCCGGCTGGGAAGCCACTACGTCCAGTTCGGTGAGCTGCTCGACAAGGACGAGCCGGTCGGCCGCCGGCTCGATTTCCTGCTTCAGGAGGTCGGACGCGAGGTGAACACGGTCGGCTCGAAGAGCCAGGACGCACCAGTCGCCCATCTGGTAGTAGAGATGAAGTCCGAGATCGAGCGCATGCGGGAGCAGGTGCAGAATGTCGAATAGCGGGCCGCTGTTGTTGATCGTCTCCTCCCCCTCGGGCGCAGGCAAGACCACGCTCACCGGGAGACTGCGGCAACAGATTCCGGATCTCGGCTTCAGCGTGTCGCACACCACCCGCAAGCCCCGCGCCGGCGAACAGAACGGCCGCGAGTACCACTTCGTCGGTCGCGAGACCTTCGAGAAGCTGATCGAGCTGGACGAATTCGTGGAGTGGGCCGAGGTCCACGGCAATCTCTACGGCACCACGCGGGCGGAGCTGGACCGCGCGTCCGGCGCACGAGGCCTGATCTTCGACATCGACCACCAGGGCGCCCGCCAGATCAAGAGCGCCAGGCCCGACGCCGTCGCTGTGTTCATCCTGCCCCCGAGCATGGACGTCCTCGAGAAGCGGCTGCGAGGACGTGCCAGCGAGGACGAGGAGACGGTGCAACGGCGCTTCCGCGTGGCGCGCGAGGAAATCGCGCACTACGGCCTCTTCGACTACGTGCTGGTGAACGACGACCTGGACGAAGCCACGATCCGGCTCGTGTCCGTGTTCCGGGCGGAGGAATGCCGGCGCGCGCGGCAGGCCAGGATCGCCGAGCGGCTGCTCGCCCAGAACCGCGACTTCGGGCAGGCCCCGCGCTAGCCCGCGGAGACCCCGCCGGCCGGGGCGCGGCTTGATTGGCGCGCGCGCGCCATGTTACGGCCCGCATCATGAACCGTGTCCTCGGCGTCATCGGCGGCAGCGGCATCTACGCAATCGACGGGCTCTCCAGCGTGGAGGAGGTCGTGGTCGACACGCCCTTCGGCTCGCCCAGCGACGCGATCGTTCGCGGCAAGCTCGGCAACGCCACGCTGCTTTTCCTGCCACGACACGGCCGCGGCCACCGCATCCCACCCCACAGGATCAACTACCGCGCGAACATCTGCGCGCTGAAGAAGCTCGGCGCCGGACAGGTCATCAGCCTCTCGGCCGTAGGCTCGATGAAGGAGGAGATTGCGCCCGGCGACGTGGTGATCGTCGACCAGTACATCGACCTCACCAAGCGCCGGATCAGCACGTTTTTCGACGACGACGTGGCGGCACACGTCGGATTCTCCGACCCGGTATGCCCCGCGCTGGCCGAGGCCGCAGCGGCAGCCGCAGAGCGGGCGGGAGCGACGCTGCATCGCGGCGGCACCTACGTGTGCATGGAAGGGCCACAATTTTCCACCCGCGCCGAGAGCCTGCTCTACCGCAGCTGGGGCGTCTCGGTCATCGGCATGACCTCGATGCCCGAGGCGAAACTGGCGCGGGAAGCCGAAATGCCGTACGCCACCATGGCGCTTGCAACCGACTACGACTGCTGGCACGAAACGGAAGAAGCCGTTTCGGTCGACAGCGTGCTCGCCGTGCTGCGGCACAACGCCGAGCTCGCGAAACGCATGGTCGCCGAACTGGCGGCAAGCCTGCCGGACCCGGCCCAGAGCCCGGCATCCAGGGCGCTCGAGTCCGCCCTGATCACCCCCACGGACAGCATCAGCGCCGAAGCGCGCGCCCGGCTCGATTGGCTGATCCGCCCCTACCTCGAAAAAGAGCAGCGATGAGCAAAAAGAGCAGCACCCCCGTCCTGATTGTCGGCTCGATGGCCTTCGACGACCTCGAGCTGCCCACCGGCGCGTCCAAGGACGTGGTCGGCGGATCGGCGACCTACGCCTCGATGGCCACCAGCCTGTTCGCGCCGGCGCGCGTTGTGGCCGTGGTCGGAAGCGACTTCCCGAAAGAGACGCTCGGCGATCTGTCGAGCCGCGGCATCGACACCACCGGCATCGAGACGGCCGACGGCAAGACGTTCCGCTGGGCGGGGCGTTACGCGGAGAATCTCTGCAGCCGCACCACGCTGGACACGCAGCTCAACGTCTTCGCCGACTTTTCGCCCAAGCTGCCCGACAGCTACCGCGACAGCGAGTACATCCTGCTCGGCAACATCCATCCGGCGCTGCAGCTCCAGGTGCTCGAGCAGGTGAAGAACCCGCGCTTCGTGGCGGCGGACACCATGAACTTCTGGATTGAAGGCGAGCGTAGCGCGCTCGGCAAGGTGCTCGAGCGCATCGACACGCTCGTCATCAATGACGAGGAGCTGCGCCAGCTCGCGGACGAGTGGAACATCAAGAAGGCGGCGCGGGCGGTGCTCGACATGGGGCCGAAGCGCCTGGTGGTGAAGCGCGGCGAGTACGGCGCCATGCTGTTCGACGAGCACGGTATCTTCTTCGCCCCGGCGTATCCGCTCGAGACCGAGATCGATCCGACCGGTGCCGGCGACACCTTTGCCGGCGCCCTGCTGGGCTACCTTGCCGACGAGGGCGAGCTGGATCGCTCGACGCTGCGCCGCTCGCTCATGATGGCAGCGACGGTCGCGAGCTTCTGCGTCGAGGACGTCGGCACCCGCCGGCTCGCGGGGCTCGAGCGCTCGCAGGTCGCTGAACGGCTCGAATCGCTCCGCACGCTGGTACACTTCGGCGCGTAGCGCGAGCCGGGCGCCCGCTTGGCGCGGGGCTCTCGATCGGCTAACACGCGGTACCAGTGGCCGGCGTCTGCGCAGCAATGCGCCCTCGCGGCGGGTCGAGAGAGGAGTCCAGGCAGATGTTGCGTTGTCCCTTTGGCCTCGTGGTGCCTTTCGTGGTGGCGGGCGTCGTGCTCGTCGCCGGTTGCAGCAGTAGCAACACCGACAACGGAGGCGGCTCGGCTGGCGCCACCGGAGGCTGCAAGCCGACCGCGGCGGAGTGCTACGGCGCCGGCCCGGACGGACCGGGCAACGCCTGCCTCGCCAAGGCCGACAACACCGGCGACAAGGTCCAGCTCAGGCTCAGCCAGCTCCAGGTCAGCTCGCCGGTGGCGCTGATCCAGCCCTTCATGCAGGACGCGATCATCACCAAGAAGATCAATCTGCACCAGCAGGCCTGCTACCAGTCCGGCGAGGCCGAGTTCAACATCCTGTTCGAGCTCGACACGAAGGCGAAGACGCTCACGGCCGGAGCCAGCATCCCGCAGGAGCTCATCGGCGCGCCCAAGGACGGCACCTGCTTCGCGAAATTCACCGACCAGTCGTCGGGCATCGACGTAGGCCCCGTCTCCACGCCCTTCACCGTCAGCGGTGACACCTACTCGGCCAACTTCGACAAGCTGGTCCTCCCCATCTACATCAACCCGGTCCAGGACAGCTACGCGCTCCTGCCCCTGCACAACGTCGACGTGACGGCGACCCTGTCCAAGGATCACGACTGCGTCGGCTCGTTCCGCGCGGCCGATCTGCAGCCGCCGCTGTGCGCGCCGGCCGAAGGCGAGTTCGCCTGGGTGAACGGCGGTGGCTTCGACGCCTACATCACGGTGGCCGAGGCCGACACGGTGGACATCGTCGACCTGGGCGAGTCGCTGTGCGTCCTGCTCAGCGGCGACCCCGCCACCTGGAAGGGCACGGATCCGAAGCACACTTGCAAGGGTTCCGACCAGTACAAGGCGACCAACCAGCTGCCCGAGGGCGACTGGTGTTCCAGCACGAACTCGGCCAGCGGCTGCAAGGACGCCTGGCACCTGGTGACGAAGTTCGCGGCGAGCGCCATCAAGATCGACGATGGCAAGTTCAACACCTGCAAGTAGCAGGACGGGCGGCGGGGTAAGGGATTATCGCACCCGGCCCTACCCCGCCTGACATCGTCCTACGCGACGCCGCTCATGTGGCCCCGCTTGTCGTGGTTGGATTCAGCGATTCGTCGAACAACCGGGCTTGCGTCCGCGCTACACTCTGCGTGCACGTCCTTGCGCGCTGGGGCGCGTGAAAGCGCGGCCGCCTGGCCGCACTGCTTCGGGAGATGAACGCATGCCTCGCTGGCTGAAGCACTTCCTCTTCATTTTTGTCCTCGTCATATTCGGGGGTTGCGCAGGCAGCTGCTCGGGCTGTTCGGGCTGCGGGGTCACGCCTCTTCCCGGCGGGTTCCCCTCCGACAAGCGGGTCGAGAACGCCACCAGCGTGCGCCTCACCGACAGCGGCTTGAAGTTCCTGAGCGCGAACCTCGGGCCGATAGCCGGCAATCTGGTCGGTGGAGGCACCGATCCGAACGGCACGATCACGTTCGATGTTCCCCGTCGCACACCAGCACGACGGTGATCATCGCCAAGGTGAACATCGACGTATGCAAGGACGGGCCGAAGCCGAACGCGAACCCGAAGGAGTGCATCGTCGAGATCGGCCTGGGCAAGGCCAACCTGACCATCGCGACCGCAGCACCGCACGACATCCACGTCACCGGCACGTTGCCCGTGCGACTGCAGAGAGCGCCGATCAGCACCAGCATCGGCAGCATGTGCGCGTCGCTGGACAACGGCGGGAACTTCGCCGACATCCCGGTCAACGTCGACGTATCGCTGGAAACCGATCTCGACCCGACCCACGCGTCACGCAAGGGCTACACGAAGGTCAAGATCAACGCGCTCACGGTCGACAAGAATGCTCTCGAGAGCAACCTGCACTTCGGCTGCGGCATCCTGGGCAGCATCACCAACTTCCTGAAGAGCTTCCTCGCCGGACAGCTCATCTCGCCGCTGACCGACTCGCTGAAGAGCACCGTCGAGCAGCAGCTGTGCACCAAGGAGGACCCGACCACCGGCGTCACCTGCCCCTCCGGAACCTATCCGGATTCCGGCGGGACCTGCCGCTACTGCTCACCGAACGCGCAGGGCCAGTGCCCCGACACCAGCGCCGAGTGCGTGGGCATGGCGCTCGGCACCGACGGGAACGTCAACCTCGAGAGCGCGCTGGCCAGCATCTCGCCTGGCACCAAGGGCGGATTCAACTTCCTCGCGGCGCTCGGCGGCGAGGGCGCGCGCGACAACGACGCCAACATGACCTGGGGCGATCTGGACCCGGTGAACAGCGGCGCAACGGTGGGCATGCTCGGCGGCGCCGAGCCCACGCCGATCGCCACCTGTGTTCCGATCAAGAATCTGACCCGCCCCGACGGGATCCCGATCCCCGACGAGATCCGCGCCAACACGGTCTCCAACTGGAGCGGAGCCGGTCCGGACGTCGGCTTCGCCGTCAGCCAGCGCTACATCAACTACCTGCTCGGCGGCGTGTACAACAGCGGCGCGCTGTGCCTCGGCATCGGCAGCAGCACGCTCGGCAGCATGCTGAACTCCAACACGCTGGGCCTGCTCATCCCTTCGCTCAAGGATCTCGGCCGGCAACGCAAGCAGCAGCCGTTGGCGCTGATGGTCAGGCCGCAGAACCCGCCCACCGTGGAGGTCGGCAACGGCACGGATCTGGCCAAGGACCCGCTCTTGAAGGTCACGATGAAGCAGCTGGCCATCGACTTCTACGTCTGGTCGAGCGACCGCTACATCCGCGCGTTCTCGGCCAGCTTCGACGTGATCATTCCGGTCAATCTCGACGTGAACGACAAGAGCCAGCTGACCCCGGTGCTCGACAAGATCGACGTATCGAATCCCAAGCTGTTCAACGCGCCGCTGCTGCGCGAGGACGAGAAGTCGGCGGCCGACGCGCTCGCCAAGATCATCGCGGGGCAGGTCGGCGGAGCGCTGGGCGGTTCGATCGCCCCGGTCGACATCAACGGCCAGCTGACCTCGCTCGGCATCCAGCTCACCATCCCGCCCACGGTGAAGGGACAGGGCAGCCCCGGACTCCGGCTGCTCACCAAGGGCAGCGACAACTTCCTGGGAATCTTCGCTTCTTTCAGCACCGTGTCGGGGCCGACGGCCCCGCTCCTGCGCAGCCACACCACGGCCGAGCTGGTCTCGAAGAAGGTCGACCCCAGAGGGCTGGCGCTCCCCACCATCACGGCCAAGGACCGGCCGAAGGTGGAGATCAGGGTCTCGAGCTCGCTCGACACCGGCGCACAGCCCGTCGAGTACCAGTACCGCCTCGACGGCGGCTTCTGGCACGAGTGGACGGACTCGCGCTACATCACCGTCGACTCGCCGACGCTGTCGCTGCAGGCGCGGCACCACATCGACGTGCGTTCGCGCGTCGTGGGACAGCCGACGACGGTCGATCGCAGCTTCGCTTCGCTCGAGGTGCTGATCGACAAGTCGCCCCCGGATATCGACCTGGCTTCGCACGTGTCCAGCGACCAGCTGGGCATCCAGGTGCGTGACGTGGTCTCCCCGCAGTCGGCCATCCAGGTGCGCTGGGCGCTCGATAGCGAGCCGTTCGGCGACTGGCAGACCGCCGACCAGGTCAAGGACATCGATGTCGCCCAGGCGAAGCGCATCAGCGTGGAAGCGAAGGACGAGGAAGGCAACATCGCGACGAAGCAGCAGGGCCTGATCCGCGGACGGCAGGATCCCGCGCTGGCTCCGGCGAGCAGCTGCGGCTGCCGCGTGCCTGGCGACGCAAGCCCGGCTGGCACGGGCTACGGGCTCGGCGCGATCCTCGGGCTGGGGCTTTTGTTCGGCCTGCGCCGCCGCGGCGGTCGTCGGGACGACGACGACGAGCCCCCGGGCGGTGGACGCTCCAAAAGTGCCGTCCCCGCTCGTCTAGTGCGCGTCGCAGCGACCGCCGGCGCCATGCTGGTTGCCGCGTCGTGGTCGGGCTGCTCCTGCGGCAGCGACACGAAGAGCGACAAGCCGTCGGGCTGCCCCACCTGCGAACAGATCCTGCCGGGCCTGGTGGGCAGCTATTCGTCGGCGGCGGTCGGCCAGGACGGCAGCGTCTGGGTCGCCGGCTACGACGACATCGGATACACGCAAGCGCCCGACGCGGGCCCCGAGTCGATCCTGTTCGGCGATCTGGTGATCGGGAAATGGGACGGCCAGAAGGTCGACTGGCAAAGCGTCGACGGCCTGCCCGCGGTCGACCCCACCCTGGACCCCGGCACGACGGGCGGCCCGCCCGATCCGGAGTTCTACGACCCCAAGGGGTTCCGTCAGGGGCTGACCGATCCGGGCGACAACGTCGGTCTGTGGACGAGCATCCAGCTCGACAGTGCGGGCAACCCGGAGGTGGCCTACTACGACGCCACCCACCGCGCGCTCAAGTTCGCCAGCTACGACGGCACGACCTGGAGCACGCAGACGGTGGAGTCCGACGATCACGGCGACATCGGACGCTACGCGAAGCTCTTGATCGTGGACGGCAAGCCGGTCATCGCGTACCTGGCCATCAAGCAGGGCGACAGCCCCGGTTCGGCCAAGAGCTCGGTGCGCGTGGCAACGGCCAGCACGGCAACGCCCGCCGCCACAGGCGACTGGAGCTTCGCCGACGCCGCGGTCGCCAACAGCGTCCCGTGCCGCGACTACACCTGCAACACGGGCGAGTACTGTCGCGTCGACACCGGCGTGTGCGAGAAGCCGGCCACGGGCTGCGATCCGAACTGCACCAGCGGCAACAAGTGCATGGACGTGGCCGGCACGCCGACCTGCACGGCGACGCTGAGCTCGACCGCCACCGAGGACTACCCGGAGGCGTACGGCCTGTACGTCTCGATGGCGCCGACGTCCTCGGGTCTCGGCATCGTCTTCTACGACCGCATCCACGGCAACCTGTACGGAGTGAGCGAGAACGGCGGCACCTGGGGCACGCCGCTCCTGCTCGACGGCCAGGCCAAGGACGCGCAGGGCAATGACATCGACACCGGCGACGTCGGCATCGGAGCGAGCCTGTTCATCGACCAGAGCGGCGATTGGCACGTCAGCTACGTGAACGGCTTCGACGAGTCGGTGATGTACCAGATGGTCAAGGGCGGCACGACAGCGGGCAAGCCCGAGTTGGTGGACAGCGGCAGTACCCCCGACGGTCAGGCCGTGGTCGGCGACGACTCGGCGATCACCGTCACGGGCTCGGGCGAGGTGCACATCGCCTACCAGGACGCGACCAACGGTCAGCTGCGCTGGGCCGTGGGCGCACCCGCGCCGAGCGGCGGCGGGCATAACTGGACGGCCAAGTCGCTCAGCGTGGAGAGCGAGGCCTTCGCGGGCGCGTTCAACCACATCCTCGACGTGAACGGCTCCACGGAAGTCATGACGTGGTGGCGCAAGGGCAAGCCGATCACCGTCGGCGACGTGAAGCTCGTCACGCCGTAGTTCGTATCCCCCCCGCCTGCCGGCGGGACCTGGCAGCCTCTGCGCGCAGAGCTGCGGCGCGACACCGCCGGCCCGGCGCGACCCTCCTACGCTGCTGCGGTGGCGCTCAGCACGCCGGTGGCCGGACCGTCCACCTTGTTGCGTTCCTCGGCCACGATCTCGAGAAGCTCGCCCTTGTCGGCGATGCCGGTTTCGAGCAGGACGCGCATGTAGCCGTCCACGTAGCCGTGGGCGCGCGCGAGCCGCGCGTAGGCCACGCCGTCCATCCTGAGACGGAACACGTCGCGCAGCATCGCTCTCAGGGTCTCGAGCATCTCGGACTTTGAAGTTCTGGTCGGCATCTCCCAATCTCCCGTCGTCCGCGCTTTCGTGTGGATGCGCGTGACCCGATTCCGGTACCTGCACCGGCCCGGCCGGGCCAAGTTGTCGGCGGTGCGCCGCGGGCGGGAACGGTTGAACGACGCGCCCGGTGGCTCTATCTTTCCCGCGTCCGGCAGGTGGACCCGCGCGCTGCGGGCCGCCATGACGCGACACAGCGAGGCATCCATGAAGCTCAACGTCTTCAAGTCCAAGATCCACCGCGCCACGGTCACCCACGCCGATCTCGACTACGAGGGGAGCGTCACTATCGACGCCGCGTTGCTCGAGGCCGCGGACATCCTGCCCTACGAGAGCGTGCACATCTGGAACGTCACGCGCGGCACGCGGCTCGTCACCTACGCGCTCGAAGGACCGCGGGGGTCCGGCGCCGTGTGCGTCAACGGAGCTGCGGCGCACCACAACCAGCCCGGCGATCTCGTCATCCTCGCCACCTTCGCCCATATGACGCGGGACGAGGCGCGGACCCACAAACCGACGGTCGTCCGGGTCGACGGCGACAACCGCCCGCTCGGCGACGAGCGCGAGGAACAGCCGGGTCCCGTGCTCCACTCGCCCGGCCCCCTCGCCTCCTGAGCGCGGATGCGGCGGCAACCGGCTGTTGGTCAGCCACATACCAGATGGTATGTGAACGAGCTCCGTGAATGGCTGGCGGAGCGAGCGGCGTTCGGATAAGGCGTCGTCCCAGTCCTGAACATGCCGAGCGGTCCCCATCCCAGCGCGGTGGTCGACGAGCTGTCGAGCCACTCCGAGGCCGAAAGCCTCGCCGACTACGTGCGAGCCGTGTCGCTCGCGGCCGCGCGCGCACGCACGCAGAGCTTCGGCTCCGAAGCCGGGGCGCTGCCGGAAGTCGACGTCGCTGCGCCCGCGCGCGAAGCAGCGGACACGCCGCTGGGCAACGTACTGACGACACTCGAGCAAGGCGCCCGCACCACCGAAGAGCGTGCGCTGCTCGGTACGCTGCTGGCCCTGGGAGTCGGACGCGAACTGCCCGGCGCGCCGGAGACGGAGCTGGAGCTCGCCTCGGCGCTGGTCTGGCTCGCTGCGCACACGCCCGTCGACCCGCTCGCTGCGCTGGACGCGGCGCTGGGCGACAAGGCCGACGCGCTCTGGCACGCCGTGGCCCGGATCGCGGAAGAGCCCCGCGCCGCAGCCGAGGACTTCGACCTCGCCGAATCCCTGGTCGCCGCCGTGGCCCTCGCCGCCAGCAGCTCCGCGCAGGCGCACGCGGCCGCGCTGGCGCTTGCCGAGCGCACCACGAGTCCACTGCTGCGCACGCTGCTCGCCGGCGGCCCCCGCGCCGACGCGGACACGCGGCTCAGCGGCGAGCTGTCGCCCGCACCGCACGGACCGGTGGCCACGACGCTGCTGGCAGTAAGCGGCATCCTGTTCGTGCTGGGCCTCGCGCGCTTGATCGGACGCTTCGCGCTCGCCTACCGCCGCCCGGCACGTCTCTCGGTGACGCCGCGCGGACTAGAGCTGACGCACCGGACGGAGATGCTCGGACGCGTGCTGCGCGACCGCGCAACGCTCGTGCCCATGGCCAACCTGGCGCGCGTGACGCGGGAAGTGCGCTTCGCGCGCACCGGACTGTATGCCGGGCTGCTCGCGCTGGTGCTCGGCAGCTACTTCGGGATGGGTCTGTTCGTGGACGGCCTGCGCGTACCGGGCGGCTCGTTCCCGCTGCTCGGTCTGGCCGTGCTGGTCGTCGTCTTGGGGCTGCTGATCGATTTCGGTCTGTCGAGCGTAGCCGACAGTGCGCGCGGCCGCTGTCGCGTCGTCGTCGTGCCCCGCAAGGGAGGTAAGCTCTGTATCGGAGAGCTCGACCCAGACCGCGCCGACGCGATGCTGGCTAGCGTCGCAGCGCGGACGGAATCTGGCCTCGACCGCTCCGCGGTCGCCTAGCCCCTCGATTCTAGCGAATCAAGGTCCTAGCCCGCGTCGGCCGGCGGCGAAGCGGACGGCACCGGCGGCGAAGCGGACGGCACCGGCGGCGACGGAGCCGAAGCGGGTGCCGACGGCGCGGCGCTCGACGACGGCGCGGGTACTCCGGCGTCGGCCTTTGCCTTCTGCTGCGCGGCGGCGCGCGCGTTGTCCTGCGCGATCTGCTGCGCCTTCGCCCACACCGCCTCGAGCAGCGCGCTGAGCTCCTTCGGCGTCGCACGCACCGTGCCCTCGATGCGCTTGCCGTGCGCCGAGAAGCTCACCGGTTCGATCAGCCTGAGCTGTTTGTGCCCGAAGAGCGCACCCACGACGCCGAGATTGACCTGCGTAACGGCGTTGATCGACTTCGTCAGGTACTCGGCGTCGCGCGTCGCCGCGTCGGGCGACGCGTCCTGGGCGATCACGGTCGCGGTCGCGCCGCCATCGGAAGTGGGCGTGATCTCCATGCGCACCCACGCGATCGACCTCGGCACCCGGAACCTGATGCCGATAAACGCGCGCCAGGGCGTCTTGACGTAGACAGACAGCGCGACGTTGCCCTTGCCCGGCGGAAAGCGCGTGTGCGGAGAAAGCGAGAGCGCGGACTTCTCGGCACTGGGCGGCGTCACGACCAGGATGTGCGGCGCGGGCAGCACGAACACGCGTTCGGCGCGGTCGCCGCGGGCGCGCGCCGCCGGCACGCCGGCGTCGAGCCAGCCGCCCTCTGCCGTGTCGCGCGCGACCAGCGCGTCCAGCGCCTTCTTCATCCGCTGCCGGCTCGTGTTGTAGCGCAGCACCGCCACCACGTTGGCCGAGTCGCGCAGCTGGGGCCCGGCGATCAGGATACGGTCGAAGTCATTGATCGGATCGAGCCCGGCGGGGCCGAAGAAGTCATGCCACTGATCGACCTGGCCCAGCAGCTTGCCGATCCGCTTGCCGAGCGGATGGTGGCGGATGCGATCGTTGTAGATGATGAGCCGCACGTTCGCGTGCGCGTCGGCCACATGTCCCGCCGATCCGCTGAGCGCGACCGGATCCCCCAGCGATGCTCCGGTGCCGGCTCGCGCCTTGCCCGCATCGCCCCCCGGCTTGCCCCCATCCGCTGCGCCCGGCGACGGCGCGCCGGCGTCCTCGGCCCCCGTCACGAGCTCGGACGTCCCGGGCGCCTTCTTGGCCACCGGGGGCGCCGCTTTGGCCGCCTGCGGAGCCGACTTGGGCTCGTCGCCTTTGGTTCCAGCCGGCCCGGTTCCCTGGTCCTCGAGCAGATCGACCGGAATCGCCGTGATCTTCTCGGTGCTGGGCGGCAGATCGTCGGCCGGCGCCCGGGCCAAGAGGCCGATCAGGCCCACCAGCGCAGCCAGCGGAGTCAGCGGGGCGTGCAGCACCAACGACAGCAGCAGCAGCTTCCAGAAGCGGCCGCGGGAGGTCGTGTCCCGCTGGCCACGCCACTGCGTCCTGAATCCCACGGGCAACAAGATAGTCCGGCGCCGTGCCGCAGGCGAACGCGCGCGACAGGCCCTGGCACGGGCCTCGCAGAGGGATCAGCGCGCAGGACTGGCATCGCCCCCGAAGTGCGCCAACCTTCTTCCCCGGTGGCCGGGGTTCCGGCTTGGCGGCCGGCCCGAGGCCTGCCGAGAAGTGGTGTCCAGCCAGCCGCTATGGCTAGGGTCCCCGAAAACACAGCTCGATCGACAATGCCTTCCGTTTCCCACCGCACAGCGTTCCGCCGCCTAGGGCTGGCCAGTGCGCTCGCACTCGCCGGCGCCCCTCTCGTCGCGTGCAACCACACGCCGCCGCCCGGTGCCGATCCCCCGGCGCGCACCAGCGCGCCCATCGCCCAGCAGGGCACGGCGCAGGTCGGCGATCCCACGTTGCCCGAAGAGCTGCAGCCACACGCGGACTCGACGCACAAGAAGAACGGCGCAGCCGACGCAGGGAGCGTCGACGCCGAACCGACGTACACGGGTCCGCTGTTCGTCGTCACATCCATCGCCGCCGCGGTGTACGGCCATCCGAAGTTCGATCGGAAGGACAAGCTTGGCTACATCCGGAACGGCGGCCGCGTTCCGGTGGAAAAGAAGCCCGTGTCCACCGACAACTGCAGCGGCGGCTGGTACCACGTCCTGAGCGGCGGCTACGTGTGCGGCAACCAGGGCACGACGGATCTGAACCATCCGCAGGTCAAGTTCGCGATCAAACAGCCGGACCTGACGGCGATCCTGCCCTACCGCTACGCGCGCAACGCGAAGAACGGAACGCCGCTGTACCACTCGGTGCCCTCGCGCGAGCAGATGAACAAGTACGAGCCCTACCTCAAGAGTGCAAAGAAGGCGCGCGAGAGGAAGAAGGCGCGCGAGGCCGCGCGCCGCCGCGAGCAGGAGGACAGCACGACGGTCGCTGCTTCGCTCTCCGACGCCGGCGCACCCGAGGAGCGCCAGCACATCAACCAGGCGCTCGCCGACGCCGGCATCTCCGTCGGTATCCAGAACGACGCCGGCGATCCCCAGGCCGACAAGCCGTGGTGGCAGCAGGACAATATCAAGGACAAGCTGCACGACATGACGCTCGACCAGCTGAGCGCCGACTCGGACGACGTGCTGGCGAAGCGCATGGTGGCGGGCTTCTACGTCGCCATCGACAAGACATTCCGCTGGAACGGACGCACCTGGTACAAGACGACGAAGGGGCTCGTGGCGCCCTCCGATCGCTTCTGGCAGACGGCGGGCTTCGACTTCCACGGCGTGGAGCTCGGCGGCGACTGGAAGCTGCCCATCGCGTGGGTGTTCGGCGGACGCAAGCACGCCACGACGTACAACGTCGACGATGACGGCAAGATCACGACTGCGGGCAGCGTCGAGAAGTTCCAGCCCATCCAGCTGACGGGCCGCGAGAAGGAGGTCCGCGGCCACAAATACGCCGAGCTGGCCGACGGCAGCTGGATCCGCGACCGCTACGTGCGCATCACGCGTCCCGGCCCTCCGCCGAAAGATCTCGCGCCGGGCGAGCGCTGGATCGACGTGAACCTCGAGGAGCAGAGTCTGGTCGCGTTCGAGGGCGTCACGCCCGTGTACGCGACCCTCGTCTCCAGCGGCCGCCACTCGAAGATCAAGGACAAGGACCACAGCACGCCGACCGGCGACTACCGCGTCCGGGAGAAGCACATCACGACCACGATGGACGGCGACGGCACCGCAGCGGGCGACCTGCCGTACAGCATCGAGGACGTGCCCTACGTGATGTACTTCTATCACTCGTACGCCCTGCACGGCGCCTTCTGGCACCGCAACTTCGGCGTCGAGATGAGCCACGGCTGCGTGAATCTCGCGCCGCTCGACGCGAAATACCTGTTCTTCTTCGCCGACCCGCCGCTGCCGCGCGGCTTCCACGGCATCTGGGCGTCGAAAACGCACCCCGGCAGCCGCGTCGTGATCCACAAGTAGGCAGGTTCGCACGCGCTCGCCGGCTGTTCGGCACCCAGCAACGGCCCGCGCCTTGACGGGAGCAGCCGGCAGGACCAATAGCCACCTTTGCGAAGATGGATCAGTTCACCGCACACCTCGACAGGGGCTGGGATCTCGTCCAGCGCGGCGACTCGGAAGGCGCGGAGCTCAGTGCCCGCCGTGCGCTCGAGCTCGACAGCCAGTCACCCGAGGCCTACAACCTGCTCGGCTACGTCGCGGCGCTCCAGGGCGAGTTCGAAGAAGCCGTGGACAACTACCGGCAGGCGATCGCTCTCGACGACACCTACCTGGAAGCGATGCTGAACGCCGCGGAGGTCTACATCCATCCGCTGGGGGATTTCGACGAGGCGATCCGCATGTGCGACCACGCGCTCGACCTCGCCGAGAACGACGACGAGGTGATCGACGCGCTGCTGCTCAAGTTCGATGCGCTGCTCGGGGAGAACAACCTGGAAGAAGCCCAGGCGCTCTGCTCGAAGTTTCCGCCGGGTCCCTGGACGAACCCGAACCACGCGTTCCTCGTGGGCCGCGCGTTCTACGAGATCGGTGAGATCGAGCGCGCCGCACCGCTCATCGAGGACGCGGTCCAGAAAACGCCGGGCAATCCCGAAGCCGCCTACTACCTGGGCCTGGTGCGCGACGAGCGCGGCGACACGACCGGAGCGACGCAGGCGTTCCTGCGCTCGCGGGAGCTGGACCTCGCGCTCCCCTCGCCCGCCTGGACGCTCACGCCCGATACCTTCGCGATGACGGCAAAGAAAGCGCTCGCATCGCTCGACGAATCGCTGCGACGCTACGTGCGCGGGGACGAGCTGTTCGTGTCGGACGTGCCGGGCGTGGAAGTCGTGGTCGACGGCGTCGATCCGCGCGCGCTGCTGCTGCTCGACGGTCTGGACGCCGAGAGCGGCAGTCCGCCCACGGCTCGCGTCTTCGTCTACCAGCGCAACGTCGAGCGACTCGCCGGCGCGCTCGAGCTCGTCGAAGGCGAAATCAAGGCGGCGCTGGAGCGCGAGATCACCGCGACCTTCATCGAGACCGATCTCGACCGCCTCGCCGCCGCAGCAGCCGCCGCCAACGCCGCCGGCAAGATGCCGCTGAACTAGCGCCGTTTCGCCTACTCGTCGCTCTGATCGAGCGTGATTTGCGAGAGCGGTTCGGCGTCGAGCTTGGCGGTGGAGAGCAGCATGTCGAGCAGGCGCTTGCCGAGTTGGGCGAGCTCGAGCAACGCGGTGATGCGCGAGCGCTGCAGCTCGGCGCGCGCCTGCTCGGCTCCATCCTTCGATTCGAGATGCGGCTCGAGCGACGCCAGCGCTTCCTCGCAGGCTTCGATGGCGTGGCTGATCTCGCCGCCCTCGCGCTCGGCGAAGACGCGGGAGATCATCTTCCAGAGCTGCACCTCGGCGGTGAAGTAGTCGCGACGCTCGCCGGGCACCCAGACCTTCTTCACCACGCTCCAGCGCGAAAGCTCGCTCAGCGTCATGCTGACCGCGCCGGCCGAGAGCTGGAGCGCCTCGCGGATGTCCGCGGCGGAGAGCGGCTGCGGCGACAGGTACAGGACCGACCAGACCCGCCCCATGTTGCGCTTGAAGCCCCAGAACTCCATCAGGCGCCCGATGAGTTCGGTCACCAGGAGCTCGCTCTTCCAGAGCGTGCTGGGTGCCCGGGTTTCGGCCATCGGAGCCACCATAGCACCGAGGCAGGCCGCGATTTCCAGAACAGCCGCGCTCAGGCGGCGCGCTCGGCAAGCTGGAAGGCCACGCCTTCGAGCAACGTGCGCGCTGGACCGGGGACGAGCGCTTCCAGCTCGTCCACGGCGCGGCGGGTCTGCTCGCAGGCGCGGCGGCGCACCTCGTCGCAGGCGCCGCACTCGACGACCACGCGGCTCACGTGCTCGACCGGCTCGTGATCGCCGGCATGGATTCGCGACAGCGGTCCGATGAGCTCGGGCACCCGCGCCACCGCCAGGACCAGCGGCAGCGTGAGCTTGCCTTCCGTCAAGTCAGCGAGCAGCGTCTTGCCTGTCTGCTCGCCGGAGTAGTCGAGCACGTCGTCCACGAGCTGGAAGGCGATACCGAGGCGCTCGCCGAAACAGCCGAGACGCGCCTGGTGGCCTTCGTCGGCACCGGCCATGCGGGCGCCGGTGCGCGTCGCCCACGCGAACAGCGACGCCGTCTTGCCGCGCAGGATGCGCTCGTACGTCTCCTCCGAAACGTCGAGCTCGGTGCGACCGCGCAGCTGCAGGATCTCGCCTTCGACCAGCTGGCGCAGCGTAGCGACCAGATCAGGCATCACCTCGGGCGCGTGCGTCAGGGTGCGCGACAGCGAGTGGACCAGTAGCAGATCGCCGCCCAGCACGCTGATCCCGTTGCCCCACAAGAGCCGGGAAGCCGCTGCGCCGCGGCGCTCGTCGCCTTCGTCGACCACGTCGTCGTGCAGCAGCGTCGCGGAGTGGACCAGCTCCGCCACGACCGCGAGCTCGCGTGCGACGGACGGAATGGGGCCGAAGCACGCGGCGCTGAGCAGCAGCGCCAGCGGTCGCACACGCTTGCCGCCGCGCGCCACTAGATGCCGCGCGGCCTCTGTTGCCGGAGCCGGCCCATCGCCGACGGCCTGCTCGAGCGCCTGCTCCACCCACACCAGGTCGTCGCCGAGCAGGGACTGCACGGCCGCCAGCCGCGCCTGCAGCCCGTCATCCGCGCCGCGTGCTACCGCAGCGCGCTCCAGCGCACCCACTGCTTCATCCGGAGCTAGCGTCATGGCAGGTTTCGTTGGTTTCAAATCCTTGTGAAACCACTATGGTGGAGCCCCCTTCAACGGTCAAGACGTACCACGACGCCGACGCCCTGTGGCGGAACCGCGACCGGTGATGTAGAGGCGGAGGCATGGCGGACTCACCTCCCGGCCGGATCGAGCGCGTCCGCCGGCGCGGTCGCAGGGCCGGAGTCGTGGTGTTCGCGCTGCTGGTGGGCGGCTTCACCGCCGTCTGCTCGACCGAGATTTTCATCCAGGTCTGGGCCCCGGCGACGGTGCCGACCGAGGTGAGCTGTCAGCAGGGCACCCAGGGCCTGATCCTGGCGGTGCGACGTGCGCGGGGGGCCGCCGCGGCCGAGACCGGCGGCGAACGCGCCATGCTGGACCGGTTCAGGCGCGCACTGCAGCCCGAATGGTCCCACCGGGCGGCCATCGGAAGGCGCTGCAAGGGGGACCGGGAGGCGCTGAAGGCGCTCGCCGTCATCGACGAGCTGCGCTATGCGGAAGAGAGCGCGGTCCGCTACGAGTCAACCGATCTCGCTCGGCGCCGCCGCGAGGTGCAGGCGATCGAGCGCCGGATGTCCAGGGCGGCCCCGAAGGCATCGGGAGCGGTGGAAAGCCCCGCCCTCCCGCACTAAGCTGCCGCCGCTCCACGCCTGGAAAACCACGTCCCGCGACCGGGAACGAAAGAGACATGTCCGAAACCAACTCCGAACCGAGCACCGCACCGCCCACGTTCGACTCGCTCCCCCTGTCCGCGGAGCTGCGCCAGGCGGTCGACGAGCTCGGCTACACCCACCCCACCCCGGTGCAGCGCGCCGTCTTCGAGCCGGCCATGCGCGGCCGCGATCTGGCGGTGCAGGCGCGTACCGGCACCGGCAAGACCGCCGCGTTTGGCCTGCCGCTCATCGACGGACTGGTCAAGCAGGGGACCGCCGAGGTCCAGGCGCTGGTCCTGTGCCCCACGCGCGAGCTGGCGCTGCAGGTGTCCAGGGAGCTCGAGTCGCTCGGCAAGCACCGCGGCGTAAAGGTCGCCGCGGTCTACGGCGGAGCACCTATGCCCCGGCAGGTCCAGCAGATCCAGGACGGCGCGCAGATCGTCTCCGGCACACCGGGTCGCGTGCTCGACCACCTGCGCCGCGGCACGCTCGACCCCGCGCGCATCCGCACGCTCGTGCTCGACGAGAGCGACGAGATGCTGTCGATGGGCTTCCTGCCGCAGATCACCGACATCATGAGCTTCCTACCGGAAGCGCGGCAGACGCTGCTGTTCAGCGCCACGCTGCCGCCGGCCATCCGCCGGGTGGCGGAAACGCGACTCAAGGAGCCCGAGTTCCTCACGCTGAGCGGCGACCAGATCGGTGCGCTGGAGATCGACCATTTCGTGTACCTGACGCGCGCTGACAAGGTGGCCGAGCTGGTGCAGGTGATCGAGATCGAGGATCCGGAGAGCGCGATCGTTTTCTGCAACACGCGCGACGACACCAAGCGGGTGGCAGCGGCGCTCCAGCAGCAGGGTTTCGCAGCCGACTGGCTCAACGCGGATCTGGCGCAGAACGACCGCGAGAAGGTCATGGCGGCGACGCGAAAGAGCGAGCTGCGCTTCCTTGTGGCGACGGACGTCGCGGCGCGCGGCATCGACATCTCGCATCTGACGCACGTCATCAACTTCGACTTCCCCGAATCGACCGAGGCCTACGTGCACCGCACCGGCCGCACCGGTCGCGCCGGCCGCACGGGCACGGCCATCTCGCTCATCACGCCGAGCGACATCGGCAACCTGTACCTGCTCAGGCTGACCTACAAGATCCGCCCGATCGAGAAACAGCTGCCCAGCCAGCGCGAGCTGAAGACGCGGGCGGAGACGGATCTGGTGGAGATGTTCGCGGAGGGGTTCGCGAACAAGCCCGTGCATCCCGACGACCTCGCGCTCGCGCGGCGGCTGCTCACGCACGAGCAGTCCGAGGCGATCGTCGCGGGGCTGCTCCGCGACCACCTCGGCGCGCGCCCGGATGCCGCCGAGGAAGCCACGGCCGCACGCCGGACCAGGGCGCCGCAGGCGGTGGCCGAAGAGGCCCGGCCGGAGCCGAAACCGGAGCGTCCGCGCAGACGACGCGAAGCGCGCGAGCCGAGCGAGGACAAGCCGCAGAAGGACGACGCGGCCCGCGCCGAACGCCCGCGCCGAGCACGCCGCACGAAGAGCAGCTCCGACGACGACGCTGCACAGAACAAGCCCGAGGAGAAGCCGGCGGAAGGCGGCGACGTGGCGGAAGTGTTCGTCAACGTCGGCAAGAAGGACGGCGCACAGCCCAGCGACTTCGAGGCGCTGCTCGAGCAGGGCGGCGTCACCGCCGACGACACCGACTACGTGCACGTGCGCCAGCGGCATTCCTTTGTCGGCGTGCGCCGCGACGCCCTGACGAAAGTGATCGAGACGCTGAACGGCGCGACCATCGCCGGCAAGCAGGCGATCGCCGAGGAAGCGCGCGCCCGCGCGTAGTCGGTTCCCTCCCCGGGGGCGCAGATCATAACGAACTATCGACGCGGATTCGAGACGCGATCGACCACGCCTGGCGCTTTCGTCGACAGGCGCAGACAACGCGCGTTTTGCAGCCCGAAAGCGATTGCGCGAAGGCGTGCAGAACGCTACCAAGAATCACGGATGACGCGCGCGAAGCAGCAGAACGTGGAGCGGTTACTCGCCAACGTGAAGTGGGCGATGGACCACGGCCTCGGCCCACGCGATCTCGTCCCGATGCTCGACAAGCTTGCCGGCCGGGCCGACCCGGGCAGCGACATCGAGCTCTTCGCGCGGCGCGAGCTGGCGGCGCTGCTCGCCGGCACCCAGCCGTGGCGCGCCGCCCGGCTCTGCCTCGACGTGATCGACAGCGCGCCCGACGACGCAGAGGCCTGGAGCGTGCTCGGGCTCGCGCATTCGATGCTCGGCAACTACCGCTGCGCCCGGCGCGCCTATCTGCGCGCGCGTTCGCTGGCCCCGGACTGCGCGGCAACCGCGCACAATCTTGGCCACCTGCTCGACCTGGCCTTCGACAGCCCGCGCGGCGCGCTGCCGCACCTCTTGTCCGCCTACCGGCTAGCCCCCGGCGAGGTGGAGATCGCCGGCTCCTATGCGCACGCGCTGGTCCGCGTCGGTCGGCTCGCCGATGCCCGCCGCGTGCTGTCGCAGGCCCTGCCCGACGAGCCCGCCCGCGTGGAAGGGCTGCTCGGCGACTGGCAGGCACGCGCCAGCGCCATCGGCCGGAAGGCTGCGCCCGCCGCCGGGCAGCAGGCCGGACCGTCCAGCATGCCGCCAGAAGCAGCCGGATCGGCGGTGCCGCCGCGCTCTGCCAGGCGTCAGGGCTCCGAGCGCTAGCCCCCCCGTGGCGACTGGGGCTTTGCGTAGCGCCCCAGCACCAGTATCGAAGGGCCCATGGCCCTACGACATCACGCTTGTTCCGCGTCCCTGCTGATCGCAGGGCTCGCCTCCAGTCCGCTGGCGACGGCACAGCCGGCTCCGCCCGCTCCGCCGCCGGACACGACCGCGGACCAGCCCGCGCCATCGGTCGCGCCGACGGCGCCGGCCGAGAACGAACCGGTCGACAAGAACCTCCCCGAGGTAAGCGACGCCATGCTCGCGCCCGTACCGCCCCCGGCGCACGTGCTCCAGTCGTGGCAGCAGGCGCTCAAGCTGGTGCGCGCGCAGGCGAGCACGCTCAACATCTCGCGCGCCCAGGTCGAGCAGGCCCAAGGCCAGGCGCGCCAGGCGCTGGGTCGGGCGCTGCCGACACTCACCGCCAACGCCAGCGTCACGCACCACCTCCTGACGGGAAAGGGGTTCTACTTCGGTACCAGCGGACCGGTCCAGGGAGACATCCCCAATCCGAGCACGCGTTGGGGAGCGGGCCTCGAGCTGCGCGTGCCCGTGCTCGCCCCGCAGAGCTGGTACGACACAGGGACGGCCCGACACTCGACGCGCGCTGCGCGCCTGAGCGAGCAGGACACCGAGCGGCTGGTACTCGGCAGCGTCGCCGATGCCATCGTGACCGTGGTCACGTCGGAGCGCCTGGCCGAGGTCAGCCGCGTATCGCTGCGCTCTGCGCTGTCGACGCTGGATTTGACCAAGCGCCGCTCGGCGCTCGGTGCTGCAACCGCGGTCGACGTGCTGCGCGCCGAGCAGGAAGTCGCCCTGGCGCGCTCGCAGGTCGTGTCGGCCAACGAGAGTCTGCGGCGCGCGCGCGAGTCGCTCGGCCTCTCGCTGGGTTCCGCAGACCCGTACGGCGTGCGCCCCGACATCCAGCTCGATTCGCTGGCTCGCGACGCTCGCTCCACCTGCCGCATCGAACCCGATCTGGATCAACGCGCCGACATCCGGGCGGCGCGCGCCAAGATGGATGTCGCACGGCGCAACGTCGACAGTGTCGACTGGCAGTACCTGCCGACGGTCGATTTCGTCTCCGACCTGAACTACGTCGACGTGGCCCGCTACAGCCCGAACGGCAGGCACGTCACCTGGACCATCGGCGGCGTGCTCAGCTGGCAGCTCTACGACGGCGGTGTGCGCTACGGCCAGCGCGAGCAGAACGAAGGTTCGCTCGGCATCGCCAGGGAGAACCTCGCGGAGGCGCGGCGCCAGGCCAAGGTGCAGGTCGCGCAGGCCCAGCGGGCGGTGCGCGTCGCCCAGGCCAACCTGGCGGTGAGCGCGCAATCCCGGGACCTGGCCAAGAAGAACGCGCGGCTCTCACGGCTGGCGTTCATCAACGGGACCGGGACCAGCTTCGATCTGGTCGATGCCGCCAAGCGCCTGCGCGAGGCGGACCTCGACCTGGCCGTCAAGCAGTTCGAGGTCGTCCGCGCCCGGATCGCCGCCCTCCTGGCCCTGGCCAGCTGCAATGTCTGAGCATCCATGATCTCCGCGGGTTGCGGGCCGACGCGCACGCCGCTACGTTCCCGGCGGATCCAGCAATGAAGCGCTCCAAGGTCGTCTTCCACGCACTGCTCGCCGCAACGGCCGCGGTGTTCTTCTACCTCATCTACTACATCGTGATGGTCACGCCCCAGGCCCAGCTGGCCGCCGGGGGACTGGCCCAGAAGATCTTCTACTTCCACGTGCCGGCGGCCTACGCGATGTACCTGTCGGGCGTCGTGTGTTTCATCGCCAGCGCCGCGTACCTGGTGCGGGCGACCGACGGGCGCAACGCCTGGGCCAAGGCCGGCGCCGAGGTAGCAGTGGTGTTCGGCCTGATGGTGATGACCAGCGGGCCGCTCTGGGCCAAGAAGGCCTGGGGCGTGTACTGGACGTGGGATCCTCGACTGACCACGTCACTGCTCAGCGTGCTCATCTATGTCGCGGTGGTCGTGATGCGCGCGTTCTCCGGCGACGGCGACGCGGAGCGCAAGTTCGCCGCGGCGCTCGGCGTGCTCGGCACGGTAAACCTGCCGATCATCCACTACTCGGTGCGCAAGTGGGGCGGCAACCACCCCACGGTCATCACCAAGGGAGGCGGCGGACTGGGCGACCCGCGCATGTACACCGCGCTGGGGCTCGGATTTCTGGCCATGACGCTCCTGGCCGCGCTGTTGCTCTGGAGTCGCGCTCGCCTGGCTCTGCTCGGCTCCCGCGTGTCCCGGCTCGAGGAGCGGGCTATCGCCACAGGGCTCACGGAGGACCTCTAGCCATGCCCCACGCAACGACTTCGGCACTCCACAACGTTCCCGGGCTCGGTCCCGGGGTGCTGGCCGCGCCGGTTGCCGCGCCGACCGGGACGGTCCAGGTCGAACGCTCGACGGAGTTCGTCCCGGTGCAGGGTGGCCATGACACCACCAGCGCGAACTCCCTGCTGGTCGCGGCCTACATCGTGATGTGGGCGCTGCTGCTCGCGTTCATCTTCCTGAGCTGGCGGCGGCAGCGCGCGCTCGAGTCGCGCGTGGGCGATCTGGAACGGGCGGTCGGCGACGCGGAAAAGCCTGTGGAGGATGCGGGCTCGTGACGCCCGAGCACTTCATCTTCATTCCCGGGATCCTCTTGGTCGGCGTCGCGATCGGATACGCGCTCGGTACGCGCGCCGTACGCGCCGAGATGCAGAAAGCCAAAGAGCGCGCAAAGGAGTAGAGGAAATGCTGGATTTCGGCCTATCCGACGAGCAGAAGGCTCTCATCGACACCGCGCGGCGCTTCGCCAAGGAGCGCATCATTCCCGTGGCCGCCGAGTGCGATCGTGAAGCTCGCTTCCCGCGCGAGGTCTTCGAAGCGGCCCACGAGATCGGCCTCATCAATCCCACCGTCCCGGCCGAATATGGCGGCGCCGGCATGGGCGAGCTGGAAAACGCGATGATCGCCGAGCAGCTCGCGTACGGCTGCACCGGCATCCAGACCAGCATGCTCGCGAATTCGCTGGCGCTGACCCCCATCAAGCTGGGCGGCAACGAGGAACAGAAGAAGAAGTACCTCGGCATGCTCACGGCTGAACCGGTCTTCGCCAGCTACTGCACGACCGAGCCGGGTGGCGGCAGCGACGTAGCCAGCATGAAGACGCACTTCTCCCAGCACGGCGACGACTACGTGCTTACGGGAGAGAAGTCCTGGATCACGAATGCGACGCTGGCGAGCTTCTACGTCGTCTTCGCCACCTCGGACGCGGCGAAGAAGCACAAGGGCATCGCCGCCTTCATCGTCGACCGCGACAGCCCCGGCGTGAAGGTCGGCAAGCACGAGGACAAGCTCGGACAGCGCGCCAGCGACACGGCAGTCGTCCACTTCGAGGACGTGAAGGTCAAGAAGGAGAACCTGCTCGCCCCCGAGGGCCAGGGCTTCAAGCTGGCCATGGAGACCTTCAACCAGACGCGTCCCGACATCGGCGCCATGGCCACCGGTCTGATGCAGCGCTGCCTGGACGAGAGCCTGGCCTACGCCAAGGAGCGCGTCGCGTTCGGCGTGCCCATCATCGAGCACCAGCTGGTCGCCGCGATGATCGCCGAGATGGCTATCCGCACCGAGGGCACGCGGCTTCTGTACCAGAAGGCAGCGTGGAACCTCGACAACGGCGTCCGCGACCCGATCGTGTCGAGCTTTGCCAAGGCCTACGGCGCCGACAGCGCGATGCAGACGGCCGTCGACGCCGTGCAGGTCCTCGGCGGCAACGGCTACGTCAAGGAGTACCCCGTCGAGAAGCTGATGCGCGACGCCAAGGTGCTGCAGATCTACGAAGGCACCAGCCAGATCCAGCGCCTGGTCATCGCCCGCAGCCTCGCGCGCTAGCCGCGGAGACCCGCTTCACCGCTCGCCGACAAAGACGCCGGCCTGGTTGGCCTGGGCGATCTCCGCGCGCAGCTTCTGCTCGCGGGCATCCAGACCCGAGCCGGACTCGCCGCGGCGGCGGCGGTTCTTCACCATCGCTAGCTCCACGAGGTCGAGCTGCTTGCGCCGGCTCGGCCAGTAGCCCTGTGGGCTTTTCATCAGGGCAAAGACGTTCCACAACGGCAGGAACATCTTGTAGCTGGTCGTGCGCTGAAGCTCCCGCGGGTGGAGCAGCCGTCCCACTTCATCCACCAGGCCCCGCATCACGATGCTGCGGTCGCGAACGGCCAGTGCGTACAGCAGGACGAAGAACAGGATATCGAAGGTCCAGAACACCAGATACTTCATCACCAGCCCGACGCCGCCGTCCATCAGGAAAGTCACGAGCAGATTGTGCAGGAAGTGGAGCCCCGCCGCGCACATCCAGCCGCCTATGGGCGCGATGATCTTGATCAGCGGGTTCCGGGTCTCGTTGGCGATGCCCACGCCGAGCCCCGTCATCGCGGTGAACGAGGCGTGGCCGAGCCCTGCCATCACGGTGCGCATGATGAACACCATCGTGAAACCGGCCAACCCGCCCTTCGCCGTGGCTGCCCCGACGTACAGGATGTCCTCGGTCAACGTGAAACCGAGACCGATAACCCCGCCGTAGATGGCCCCGTCGAGCGCGCCGTCGATCTCCTTGAGCCACAGCGCCGAGAGCGTCCAGATGATCAGGAGCCCGAAGCCCTTCGCGCTCTCCTCCACCAGCGGCGCAATGAACGTCGCTGTGGAGTTGTTGACGATCGCGCTGTTCGAGGGCGAGCCCAGCGCCGCCGTGAGTGCGCCCATGCCGATCTCGTTGCCCACGATGGCAATCGTCGTCGCGCCGATCGCCCCCCAGAAGAACGCCATGGTCAGAAGCCACCACGGCTCGGGCTCGTAGCGATCCACTCCCTTGATGATCAGGAAGTAGATGAAGACCAGCGGGGAGATGAACAGGAGCCCCAGGAACCAACCGACGGCCACCTCGCGACTCTACACCAGATCGCCACCCCGCAATCCGCAGCGTTGCTCTAGGGCCCAGGCGGCGGGATGGAGGCGTTGCCCGGCGCGATGCCCAACGCGACGGCGGGATAGTCCTGGGTCGAGGCCGTACCCTCGATCTGGGTCAGATACAGCAGCGTGAAGCCGGAAAACGGCAGAACCGCAGGCGAGCGGGCATCGAGCGCGACCGGGAACACCGGCGCCGTAGCCCGCGTGAGCGGCCCGTCGACGCCGAAGCGCGCGGCCATCCCGATCCCGCGCTGCCCGTCGGCATTGCCGCCCGCATAGTACACGCGCGTGATGCGGCGCCCCTCGGCGCTGGTCGCGAGCAGCGCGTACGGATCACCGACCGATGCGCTGTCGAAGGGCGCGTCCGCATCGCTGCCACCCAGCGGCGCGAGCAGCGGCCCGCCCGCGGCGCGCTTCCACGTGATGCCGTCGCTCGAGTGCGCTTCGCCGATGCGGTCGTTGACCGCGTAGAAGAGCCGGAAGTCGTCATCCGCCACCTTCAAGAGGCCGGGCGCGCCCGGCGTCTTGCCGCCCTCCCACGCCGCGGCCGGATCGGGGCCGAGCACCGGACCGGGCTCGCGCGTGAAAGTCCTGCCGTCGTCCGAGCGCGCGAGCCCGATGCCACCCGCAGCCTCGTAGAGCATCCAGATCTTCCCGGCGATGACGTGAACGTCGGGCTTGCCGACGAACGCGCCCTCCCAGGCTGCGCCCGGCACCAGCACCGGCGTCGCCGGATCGGGATTTTTGCCGAAGCTGCGCCCATCCGGCGAGACGAAGCGGTAGATGCCGGTGCCCGGCGCGAGATCGGCCACGACGTACAGCGCCACGCGCCCGAGCGAGCCCGTCTCGTCCAGATCCACTGCCATGGACTCCCGGTAGTGGGCGTTCGGATCGTCGAGCACGTACGGGACCTTCCGGATCTTGTCCGGCAGCTCGTCGGCCGTCGCATCGCGGAACGGTCCGGCGTGCGCATTGGGGCGCACTGCGTTGTCGTCCCCGGCCGGAGCCGCCACGGTGCCGCAGCCGAACAGGAGAAGCGCTGCCGCGAGCAGCAACCCACGCATGGAGCGAAAGCCGGTCACTTGAACCCCACTGACAGCGTAGCGCCGCCGGCCAGGATGGTTCCACGGGCGCGGTAGTCGCCGGTGAAGTCCGCCGGGCTGTCCTTCAAGGTCACCCTGGTCGGCAGGATCGACAGCTGTGCGTCCACATCGAAGCGCAGGTTGCCCGGCAGGACGGCTCCGGGATGATCGAGCACGACGCCGGCACCGAGCGACACGATGTGCCGATCAGCGTCCGCGAAATTGGTCGCGCCGGTCTGGTCCGGCACCGGCGAGCGCTCGAAGGCATAGCCTGCACGCAGCGGCAGCTCGAGCTTCTCCAGAGGCTTCAAGCGGTACTCGACGCCGACCCTCGGCACGAAGCGGTCCGAAAAGCCCGGGGCGGTCCGGGCACTCGGCTTGGTGGCGGGCGGCAGCAGCGACTTGGGCAGCGGTACATCCAGCGAGGTCACCGAGTAGCTGACCGGGCTCTTGTAGGCCGACCACTGCACCCACACCACGTCGAGATTCACGCGTAGCTGGTCGATCGGCTTTGTGCTGGTGCCGAGCACCACCTGCCGCGGGATGAACGCGTCCAGCGTCTGCGACTCGAGCGCGTACTGCGCAGGCACGGTGATGAGGCCCGCATCCACCTTGCCCTTCAGCTTGGCGTCGATCGCCAGATTCAGCTCGGCCTGGCCGCGGTAGACGAGCGCCGCACTGAAGCGGTCGCTCGGCAGGATCGTGATGCCGAACTCCGGATAGCGCACTGCCGTGAGATCCGCATCCACCTCGTGGCGCAGGCGGGAATCGTACTCCGAGCGCTTTCCCAGCGTGTCGGGTAGCACCGCCGTACCGCTGATATCGAACGACCCCTCCGTCGCCGCCAGGAACGTCATCCCCCCGCCCACCGCGAGCCATTTGAAGGGTCTGATCGCCAGATTCGCCGTGAGATAGAGCAGCTGCGAGCGATTGTCGTACAGCACCCAGACCGGCACGGACGGATCGACCGTACGAGCCCGCGACAGGCGTTCATCCGAGACGTGCGTTGCGATGCCGAAGGCGAACGGGATCTTCGCCACGCTGCCCGGCGCAACGATACCGCCCATCAGGCCACGCACGGGATCGATCTGGCTGTCGTGCCCGTTGAGCTGGAGATGGTGCGAGACGTACATGTACCCGAGCGACAGATCGGTTACGCTGGCCAGGGCCAGGCCCGACGGGTTGTAGTAACCCGCGGAAAAATCGCGCACGTCAGCGCTGACCGCACCGCCGAGCGCGGTGGACCGCGAGCCCAGACCGAAGGTATCGGCGGGATTGGCGCGCACCGGGGCGGCCAGTGCCGCGCCCGCGAGCAGGACTGCCGCCGCCGCCGCGCGGCGCATCAGAACTTCACCCCGGCAATCAGTCCGAAGTTCTGCACGGTGCCGCTGGTCTTCACTTCCGGATAGCCGGCGTTCGCCGGATCGACGCCGGCATCCTTGTGATGCGTGCGAGGCGCGAGCACGTGAAGCTGGTAGAAGAGGTCCACCGAGACGGGAGGCAGGGGATCCGACAGCTCGACGCCATAGCCGAGCGTGAGCACGTGCCGATCGTTGTCCCAGTAGTTCGACTCCGAGGTCTGTTCCGGGACCGGCGACATCTCGAAGAAATAGCCCCCGCGCACGTGCGACACGGCCGCCGGCGAGAGCTCGATCGCGTAGTCGGCGCCGAGGCGCGGCACGACGGTATCGTGGAAGTCCACCGGCGCCGGCTTCAGTGCCAGGCAGTCGGGACGCGACGCCGGGCATTCCACGGTCGCGCGCGCCCACCCGGGGAAGGCCGACCAGTGCTTCCAGGTCGCGCCCGCGGCCAGCGTCCACGGCCCGAGCTCGCGGGCGACCTCCAGCTGGAGCTGCATCGGGTCGTACTGGGCGACGCCCGCGATATGGAGCTCCGGCACGACCAGGAGCCCCAGGTCGTGCACCTGGACCGACACGTTGAAGTCGGCGTTGAGTTCGCCGCGCCAGGTGAGCCCCGCCTTCCACTTGTCGCGCTCGTAGGAAGCGCCGATCACGGGCGCGTAGGTCGCCACCAGTTGATCGTCCACAATCGTGCCGACGTGACCGGAAGCGTCCGTACGTACGACCACGGTGCCGACCAGCTCGGCCAGCGCGCGGGCCCCGATGCCGGCCCGGATCCCGTGCCCCAGATCGGCGCCGAGCCCCATGTTGAAGTCGAGCGACTGGGCGCGGTCGGCGAGCAGCGGAAACTGCGGCCGCTCGGGGTAGAGCAGCCGCGCGCGCGCGATAAGGGTGCTCGGTGTGAACGCCCCCAGACCCAGCACCAGCCGATGCGAAAGGATGCCGCCGAAGGGCAACGGCAGCACGAAACCGATGTAGGTGCCGCTCAGCGGCTCTTCCGGCACGCTGCCGGGAGCGTTCTTCCCGGTAGCGCTGAGCGAGAAGCGCGCGGCCTGGATACCAAGCGACAGCTGGCGCTCGCGGGAACGGCTAAGCAGCGCGGGATTGGTGAAGGTGGTCCCGAAGCCGCGGCCGACCGCAGCGCCGCCCCCACCCATAGCCTGGCTGCGCGGCCCGAAGCCGAACAGATCGGCGGGCGACGCCTGCGCCGTCGCCGTCGCGCACGGCACCGCGAGAGCGATAGCCAGTGCCGCGAGGAGGTGGCGCACGGCGGGCAGCATAGCCGGGATCGCGCGCGGCGTGGGCGGTAATCCAGCGTCCGACGGCGCGAGGAGTCAAGAAGACGAGCCCCAGCGCGCGGCAACTCGACGCCATCACCGCCATCGACGGCCTCTGGCTCTTGCATCCGGTGCTGCTGGACGGCCACACGCCGATCAATCTCACGGCGCGCACGGTCCGCGCCGTCGGCGACAGCATCGAGACGATGTCCAGCGTCGCGCTCGGCGCCGGCAGCGTCGACGTGACCACGACATATCGACTCGACGGCGACAAGCCACGGTTGCTCGTCACGACGCGCGTCGCGCACCACGACGGTGCGCCTCGACACCACCGTAGAGCTGGCGGTCCCACCGCGGAGCTTCATCGTGGTCCTGGCCAGCGGCCGGCGGGATCTGCCGAACGTCTACTCGCCCGGCGTCAAGCCCTTCGCCTTCACGAACCCGACCTGGCTCGCACCATGACGCCAGGAACCCCTGGCCCGGAGCGTGAAGCCCCGATTGCCCATCCCCCGACCCCGGGGTAGCTTCCGCCCGTGTTCGGAGTCTCGTTCACCGAGATCGCGGTCATCGCGCTCATCACCCTGATCTTCGTGGGGCCCCAGAAGCTGCCGAGCATGCTCTACACGCTGGGTCGCTGGATCAGGAAGCTGCGCGAGCTGACGACCCAGGTGCGCGCGCAGACCGGCATCGACGAGATCCTGCGTCAGGAAGGCTTCGAGGGCGGTCTGGGCGAGCTGCGCAATATGCTGCGCGGCGACATCCAGGTGGGCCGCGGCGCGCGCCGCCGCCACTACGAGGACCCGTACGAGGAGGCCTACGAGCTCGACCAGAGCCGCGAGTATCCGCCAGAAGGCGCCGACGTATCCGGCGCTGTCCCCGACGATCTGGTCGATGACGACGACGGGGACGACGAGCTCGACGACGTCGAGAACGGCCCCGTCCCCGCCCCCGAGCCGGAGCTCACCTCCCACCCCGCCCGTGAGCCCGATCCGCCCTGGAAGCGCGAGCCCGACGCGGCCGGCGCCGGGGACGCAGCCGCTCCCGGTGCTCCGGAAGCCGGCGGCGGCAGCACGAGCGAATCCGCCACGGACGCGCCGGAAAGTGCGAGCGCGCCGAAATCAGGGCCCCGCGCATGAGCGACGATCCGGGCGAGAACACGATGACCTTCTGGGAGCACCTCGAGGAGCTCCGCAGAAGGATCTTCAAGATGATGGCCGCGTTCGCGGTCGGTGCCGCCATCGGCTGGTTCTTCCGCGAGCGGCTGCTCGCGATCCTGACGGAGCCGTTCGTCCGCGCCTGGAAGAACGGCCACGTCGGCGGCACGGCCTCGCTGCACTTCCCTGCCCCGGCGGCGCTGTTCCTCGCCTACATCAAGCTGGCGCTCCTGGCCGGCTTCATCATGGCGCTGCCGATCATCCTCTACCAGGTGTGGGCCTTCGTCTCGCCGGGGCTGTATTCCAAGGAAAAGCGCTACGCGCTGCCGTTCGTGATCGTCTCGTGCAGTCTGTTCGCGCTGGGCGGCTACTTCGGCTGGCGCGTGGTCTTCCCCATCGGGTTCCAGTACCTGCTCGGCTTCAGCGGCCCGGTCGGCGCACAGGGTTTCCAGGTGCAGCCGACGGTGATGATCGGCGATTACATCCAGTTCGTCACGCAAATGCTGCTCGCATTCGGCTCCGTGTTCGAGCTGCCGGTGGTGGTGTTCTTCCTGTCGGTGGCGGGGCTCGTCAACCACCGCCATCTGATCAAGTTCGGTCGCTACTTCATCGTCATCGCGTTCGCACTGTCCGCGGTGCTCACGCCTCCCGACATCACCAGCCAGATCCTGCTCGCGGTGCCGCTGTGCGTGCTCTATCTGGTCTCGATCGGCATCGCCTACATCTTCGGCAAGAAGCCGGAGAAGAACACCGAGCCGACCTAGCTGTCCGCAGCCGGAAGTGTAGCAACTTGCTACACTTTTGTGACATTTTGCTACAGTTCTAGCCTTCGCGGGCATACGGCTCGCCGCGCAGGATGGTCATGGCGCGGTAGAGCTGTTCGAACAGCACGACGCGCGCGAGGCGATGCGGCAGCGTCATGCTGGAGAGGCTGAGCCGCTCGTCGGCGCGAGCGGAGAGCCGCGGCGGGAATGCCGTCGGCGGCGCCGATGACGAAGGCGATCACGCCCTTGCCGTCGCTGCCCCAGCGCTCGAGCCGGCGCGCGAAGGCCTCGCTGCCGAGCGCGCGGCCGTCGACCTCCAGCGCCACCACGCGCGCGCCGGCCGGCAGCGCGCGCTCGAGCGCCGCGGCATCTCGCACCTCGATCTCGTCGCAGCGCACGTAGCGCCCGATGCGCCGAGGTAGTCATCCGCGACGGAACGCAGCGCGCGCTCCTTGATGCGTCCGACGGCGACGACCGCGAGCTCTCACGGCGTACCAGGCCGGCGTCAGGCGCCTGGCTCGGCTGTCTTCCGGCACCGGCACGCGCCGCGCGTCCATCCACAGCCCGTCGAGATCGTACAGGCCGCGCGATTCCTCCTGGAAGACGTGTACGACGACGTCGACGAAGTCGATCAGCACCCAGTGCGCGGCGGGCAGCCCTTCCACCGAGATGGCGTTGACGCCGGCCTTGCCGAGCGCCTCGTCGACGGCGTCGGCGATGGCAGCGACATGGCGATCGCTCTGCCCGGTCATGAGCACGAGGAAGTCCGCGTAGTCGACCTTGCCGGTCACGTCGACGATCTCCACGCCAGTCGCCTTCTTGTCGAGCCCGGCCTTGGCGGCGGCGAGCGCGATGCGCTGCGCCTCCTTCGACGGGACTGGGCCTCGCGGCAGCGGCGGTTCTTGGCTCCTGCTTCTGGCGTTTCGGTTTGTCCGCAGCTTCGCCTGGTCTGTCGCGTCACTGCCAGTGCTTCGGCATGCGTCAGCTCCGGATCTGCCCATCGCCCAGAACAATCCACTTCTCGGCGGTGAGGCTTTCAAGGCCCATGGGGCCGTAGGCGTGCAGCTTGAGGTCGAGATGCCGATCTCGGCCCCCAGCCCCAGCTGCGCGCCGTCGTTGAAGCGCTGGATGCATTGACCATGACGCAGCTGGCGTCCACTTCGGCGAGCCAGCGCTGCGCGCGCGGATAGCTCCCGGTGCAGATCACCTCGGTGTGGTTCGAGCCGTAGCGGGCGACGTGCTCGAGCGCGGCGTCGAGGTCGTCGACGACGCGCACGGCCAGGATCTTCGCCAGGAACTCGCTCGCCCCAGTCGTCGTCGGACGCGGCGCGCGCGCTGGGCACGAGCTCGCACGGTGCGCGGGCAGCCGCGGATCTCGACGCCATCGGCCATCAGTGCCTCGCAGACCTCCGGCAGCAGGCGCGCGGCGTCGGCCTGGTGGACGAGCAGGCACTCGAGCGCGTTGCACACGCCGGGGCGCTGCACCTTGCCGTTGAGCGCGAGGCTCGGTGGCCATCGCCGCGTCGCAGCCCTGGTCGAGGTACAGGTGACAGACGCCCTTGTAGTGCTTGACGACAGGCACGCGGGCGTTCTCCGCGACGAAGCGGATCAGGCCCTCGCCCGCCCCGCGGGATCGCCAGGTCGATCGAGCTCGGAGAGGCCGAGCAGCTCGCGGATGCCCTCGCGATCGGTGGCAGGAACGATCTGCACGGCCTCGCGCGGCAGACCCGCTTCTTCCAGCGCCTCGCCGATCACGGCGCCCAGCACCTGGTTCGTGTCGGCCGCCTCCTTGCCGCCGCGCAGCAGCACTGCGTTGCCGGACTTGATGCACAGCGCGGCGGCGTCGACCGTCACGTTCGGGCCGCGACTCGTAGATCATCGCGATCACGCCGAGCGGCAGGCGCTGGCGGCCGACGAGCAGGCCGCTGTCGAGCCGGCGCATGGGGCCGCGGCTGCCCACCGGATCGGGCAACGTGACGACGTGCTCGACGCCCGGCCGCGGTGGACTCGACCACCTTGGCCCCATGCCGAGCCGGTCGAGCATCGCGTCGGAGAGGCCGGCGGACCGCCCCCGCTCGAGGTCGCGGGCGTTGGCCTCGCCGATGCGCGGCGACGCTCGTCGCGCAGCCGCGCGGCGACCGCTGCGCAGCGCCGCTGTCCTTCGTTCCACGCCCGAGGCTCGCGAGGGCTCGAGACGCGCGGCGCGCACGCTCGGCCTGTTCGCGGACCGTGCTCAAACTCTCCAGCCTCCGTACTCGTCAGGGCCAACGCCCGAGCGTAGTCCCGGCTCCGGCTGCATTTCCAGGCGGCGCGCTCAGCGGCGCCGGGTGCTCGCCCAGGCCCTCTGGCCGGGAAGCTGTCGCCTGCCCTGCCTCGGCCGCCTCCAGCGCGGCTGCGTCGGCCAGAGCCGCATCGGGCGCCGGGCTGGCGGGTGCCGCATCGTCCTCTGCCCGGGGCGCAGCCTCCTCCGGCGTCCTCGTCGCCGGTTTCGTCGAGCCAGGCGCCCTCGTCCCAGCGTCTCGAACGGATCGACGGGCGCCGCGGCCTCCCAGGCGGGCAGCACCGGCTTCTCGTACTCCGGCGGCGGACCGGTGGGCCGCAGATGGCTGCCGGGCAGCCGGCACCAGCAGGAACGCGCCCAGCGGCAACAGCCAGGCCGCTTTCACAGCGCCACCCCGGAGCCCTGCGGCGGCGCGAGCGTCGGCGGCGCCGCCGGGCTGCCCCGCTCGGGCGCCGGACATCGCCGGGTTCCTGCGAGGGCGGTGACCGCGGGGCGACGCGCTCCGGCGCGCTATCGAGCCCGCGCTGCACTGCGCGCCGAGCGCGCCGGGCGGAGCTGGCGGCAGCCCGGCGCTCGCGGTGCCGGGCGGCACCGCGATCCGGCGCGGGCCGTGGCAGCCAGCACCGAAGCAGCGCAAGCGACGGCCACGACCATGCAGAGCGCCCGCTTCATATCCAGCGCTCCTCGTCGACGGCGTGCAGCGTCTGCTCGAGGTCGAAGCGCGGCTCGTAGCCGAGCACCTGCCGCGCGCGCGTGTCGTCGACCATGCACACGTAGCGGATGAAATCGAGCTCCGGCGCGGGAAACGACGTCATGCGCCAGCGCCACAGCCGCTCGATGCCGAGCTTGGCGACGGTGTGCGGCAACGGCAACGTCGGGCGGTCCAGGATGCGCAGCGCCTGCGACAGCGGCAGCGGCGGCGGACCGCCGACGTTGAAGATGCCGCGCACGCCGGGGCGGAGCGCCAGCCGGATGGCGTGCACCAGGTCGTCCTGGTGCACGCACTGGATCATCGGGTCGAAGCCCATCAGCGTCGGCACGACCTTGAGCCTGAGGTAGTTGCTCGGGCGCGTTGTGCACCGTGCCGAGGATGTGCGTCGGCCGCAGGATGACCGTCTCGGTGCGCGGATGCTTCCAGAAGAACGACTGCGTGAGCATGTCGAGGTTGACCAGGTCGCGCATGTCGCTGAACGCGCCCGCGCCGAGCAGCGGTGCGTCCTCGGTGAGGAACTGCGCGTTGTCCGGGCGCGGCCCGTAGACGTTGGCGCTGGAGACGAGCACCAGCTTCGGCACGTCGTACTGCTGCACGTACTCGAGCAGCCTCTGGAACGCCGACGACGTTCCAGGTGTGGTGCTCCTCGTGGCTGTCGCGCGGGTTGTGCATCACGCCGAGGTGCACCAGCGCGCCGATGTCGCGGTGCCGGAACAGATCGCGGGCCTTCTTGCGGCGGATGTCGATGGCGAAGTGCTCGATGTCCTTGGGGCGGTCGGGAAACTGCCGGCGATCGAGCCCGATCACCGGGCGCTCGCGATGCAGCGCGCGCCCCAGCCGCCGGCCCAGCCGCCCGCAGATGCCCGTGATCACCACCCCGCCGTGCTCGATGCGATCCGCCGTCTGCCCGGGCACGTCCGCGAACGCCGCGGGCGCTGGCGCCGCTCGTCGCGCTGCCCGCCGCTCGCTCCGCGCTCCCGTCCTTCGCGCGCTCAAAAGAAGACGCCCTTCCGTTCCTTGAGGCCGCGATTGAGCATGCTCTGGATGGTCTGCTTGACGACCCAGACCTTCTCCTCGATCACCACGTCGTCGTCGTCCGGATCGCCCGAGAATCGCATCGGCTCGCCGAAGTAGAGCCGGTACTTCGTCGGCAGCGGCATCTGCCCGCCGGGAACGAACAGCTGCGGCATCACGGGGAACACGGGCATGCCGAGCGCGCGCGCCGCCCAGCGCAGGTTGCCGACGTTGATGTACTGCTCCTCGGCGCCGATCACCGCCACGGGCACGATCGGCGTGTCGGTCTCGATCGCCAGGCGCATGAAGCCCAGACCGAACTCCTCGAGCTGGTAGCGGCGTGCGAACGGCTTGGAGATGCCGCGCGTTCCTTCGGGAAAGACGAGCAGCACCTCGCCCATCTCGAGCAGCCGCCGCGCGTTCTCGGGAACGCCGACGACCTGCCCGACGCGACTGAAGAACGTCGACACGAAGGGCAGCGAGTGCGCCCACTTCTCGACCATCGCGCGGATCATCCGCGGCGGCTCGCCGTCGAGGAACATGGCGCTGCCGATGATCAGCGCCGTCGAGCGGCACCTGGCCGGAATGATTCGCGATAAGCAGCACGCGGCCCTCGGGCACGTTCTCGATGCCGTGCACCTCGGAGCGGAAGTACATGCGGTGGAAGAAGGCGCACACCATGACCGCGTACTTCGCCGTGTCCGGGATCGAGCCCGAACGGGTCGCCCCCGACCCCCGAGTAGCGCTCCTTGAGGCGGCGCACGCGATCGTCGAAATTCGGGCCCGAGCATCCTGAGAGCGAGCTCGTCGGCCGAACGGCGGGCCCCGGCCATCACGCGCTGCGCGAACGGGATCACGTCATTGGCCGCGACGTCGGTCAGTCGGGCCAGGGCGGTACGGCTGTCCATCGCGCCCCACTGTAGATGGGACGACTGGCCGACGCCACACGGGTCCGACGCGGCGCTTGACGAGGGCCGGATCCGGCCCCGACGATGCGTGCGTGATCGTTCCCGAGCGGCTCCGGCCAGGTGACCGCGTCCGGCTCGTGGCCCCCTCCGGGCCCGTTCGACCGCACGCTGCTCCTGCGCGGAGCTGGCTGGCTCGGCGAGCGCTACCGGGTGCAGGTCGACTGGAGGCTGTTCGAGCGCTCGGGCTATCTCGCGGGCAGCGACGAGCGGCGGCGCGAGGAGCTCGAGCGGGCGCTCGTCCGAGCCGGGCATCCGCGCCGTGATCGCAGCTCGCGGTGGCTACGGGCTGAGCCGCATCGCGCACCAGGTCGACTGGGCGGCGCTCCGACGTTCGCCGCGCTGGCTGGTGGGCTTCTCCGACATCACGGTGGCGCACGTTGAAGCAGCGCGAGTCGGGGTGGCGAGTCTGCACGCACACAACCTGGCTCTGCTCGGCCGCGGCGATGCCCCGATCCGCGCGCGCTGGCTCGCCGCGCTGGAAGAGCCAACGGCGCCGCGGCGCTTCGAGGGTCTCGAGAGCTGGAATGCGGGCCGCGCGCGGGGTCCGCTTTTCGGCGGCAACCTGGCGATGTTGTTCACGTGTGCCGCGGCGGGGCGGCTCTTCGTGCCCGAGGGCGCAATCCTGGCGCTCGAGGACGTGACCGAGAGCTCGTACCGCCTCGACCGGATGCTGACGGCGCTGGCGGTCTCGGGCGCCTTCGATCGCGTCGCCGCCGTCGTGGTGGGCGAGCTGACCGACTGCCCCGCGGGTCCCTGGGGCGTCGCCGCGCGGGACGCTGTGCGGCAAAGCCTGGCCGGGCTGCGCGTACCGGTGATCGCCGGGCTTGCCTTCGGTCACTGCCGCTGGAACGAGCCGCTGCACTTCGGGCTCGAAGCCGAAGTCGATGCGGGCGCTGGCGTGCTGGAGATCTAATCCTCGAGCAGCTCGTCCTCGTCGACGATGAGCTCTTCCTCGTCGACCGCGACGGATTCCGCGTCCTCGCCCACGGCAGGACCGGTCACGTCGGTGGTGTCGGTGGTGTCGAACGCCGCCGCGCCGGCAGCTGCGGCCGTGGCAACCGGCGGAGGCGGCGGCGGTGGCGGCGGATGCGCCGAACGCGACGACGGTGGCGGGGGCGGCGCCGAACGCGGCGGGGGATGTGCCGAGCGCGACGGCGGTGGCGGCGGTGCCGAACGGGCCGGCGGCGGGGGCGGCGCCGAGCCTGGCGGCGGGCCCGGCTCGGAGCCGGAGCTGTCCATCTCTTCCATCTCGGCCGACAGCGTCACCTCGTCCTGAGCGGGGAAGCCCAGATCAGGGCGCTCGGGCTTGTCGTGCGCAATGAGCTCGTCCAACGCCGCGTTCGCCTCGTCCACCGCGCCGCCCTGGGCCGACGCGTCCGGCGGAATCGTGGGCTGGTCCTCGTCCTCGTCGCCACCGGCCGCATCGACGGCCTCGGCCCCGGGCTCCGGCGCCGGCGCCGCGTCTTCGGCTGTCGCGAGAACAGCCTCGGCGGGCGGTGGCTCGGGCTTCGGCGGCGGCTCCGGCTCCGGCTCGGGCTCGCTCTTCTTCTTGAGCATGTTGGCCTTCGCCCGCTCCAGACCCTCCGTCGCTTCAGGGTCGCCGCTCTTCATGCGCAGCACGCGTCGCCAGGCGTCGGCGGCCTCCCGCGGATCGTCGAGCTTCTCTTCCCAGAGCCGCGCCACCTTGCGCGCCAGCTCGGCGCGCGAGCCCGCATCCTTGCCGCGCAGGATCTGGTCCTCGTACAGCTGCACCATTCCGCGCCAGTCCTGAAGCTCGGTGTACAGCGCCGACAGCTGCTCCATCACGTCGGTGTCCGAGGGGGACAGATCGTGCAGCCGCTTCAGATCGCCAGCTGCACCGACCTTGTCGTCGAGCCGATCCCGGCGCAGGCTAGCCCGACGCGCCAGCAGCTTGCGCACCAGCGGCCCGTCGAAGACTTCTTCCAGCGCCCGGCCGAGCACCGTCTCGGCACGCCTGGGGTCGCCGACCTCCTCCGCCAGCCCCGTGAGCGCATCGAGACCCTCGTCGTCGACGTGCGTGACCAGCGAGTCGCCCAGCCACTGGAAGGCCTTGTCGACATCTTCCAGATCCCGGTACGCGAGCATCGCCGCCCGCCTGAGGAACGCGCTACGGGTGCGGCCGCCATCGCGGGATCCCGTCCCTCCCGCGGCCAACGCCTCGGCGAGCGTGCGGCGCAGCCTCGCGTCGCCCACCGCATCGTCCGACGCGTGCGCCATCTCCTGCAGCTTCTCGAGCGTGTCGTCCTGCACGCCGCCGCCCAGCGCGATATCGAAGAAATTGCGGGCGCGGTCCAGCGCGCCGTGCTCGGCCGCCACCTGCGCGGCGCGCGCCAGCGCGTTCAACCGATCGGGCGGAGCCTTGCAGCGCGTCACCTGCCGTTCGTAGAGATCGATGACCTGGCCCGGATCGGCCGCGAGCTTGCTCAAGCGCTCGAGCAGCGGATCGACCTCGTCGGGTGACACGCTGGTCAGCGCCTGCTCGCCGTGCTGCATGGCTTCCGGAGGCGCGACGCCCGCGGACAGCAGCACCTCGGCCTGGCGCACCATCTCCTCGGCCCGCGGCGGGCCGCTCAGATCCTCGACCATCAGGTCGTGCGCCACGCCGAGCGCGTCGAGGTCCTTGAGCTTGACCGCGACGTCCTCCAGCTGCTTGGCCAGCTCCGCGTCGGCGCCGCGCGTGCGCGCCAGCTCCTTGGCGATGTTCGCAGCGTCGGCCTCGCGCCCCACTTCGAGGAAGCGGTCGAACGCACCGCGCAGCGCTTCGTTGCGCGGCGGCCCGACGGGAGATTCCAGGTACCACTCGACCAGCTTGGTCGCGACGATGCCCTTCCACCCGAGCTTGTCGCCCAGCTCGACGTAGTCCTTGCGGCATTCGTCGTCGCCGGTGTCGGCCACGGACATGAGAGCGGCGAGGGCCTCGTCCCCCTTGTCGAGCTTCTCGTGCAGGATGCCCGCCAACTTGCGGGTCATCCGGCCGACCTCCGCCTCGTCACCTTCGATGGAGACGAGCGCCGCCGTGTGATCGGCAACGCGCTCCCAGTCCTCGACGGCCTCGGCCAGATCGCACAGGCGCTGCAGGGCGTCGAAGTCCTCTTCATCCAGCTCGCGCACGATGTCGAGCACGCGAATCGCCGCGCGCTTGTCGTCGAGCGGACCTTCGTAGAGCTGTGCCAGGCGCTGTGCGATATCGAGCCGGGCCTGGCGCTCCTCGATGACCTTCAGATGGCGCTCGAGCGCTTCGGCAGTGCCCTTGAGGTTGTTGTTCTTCTCGTGCAGGTCCGCGACAGCGGAGAGCGCCTCTTCGTTCTTCGGATCCAGCTCCTTGAGCACGAGCTCGTAGCGCTCGATCGCGCCTTCGGCGTCGTCGAGCCCTGCGGCGACCATGCGCGCCTCGCGCAGCACGACCTCGGCCTTCTGCGCGCGGTCGCTGATCGTCTTCGACAACCGGTGCAGGAAGCCGACGGCGTCGCCGAACTCGGTGCGCTGCTCCGCGTCGTCGGCGAGCAACGACAGCGCCTCGGCGTCGTCGCCGTCGGCCAGCACCTGCTGCAGGCTCTCGCGCGCGGCGTCGGGGTTGCCCAGCACGTCGCGCTGCAGCTCGGCGGCGCGCTTGCGCAGTGACACGCGCGCGTCCTTGTCCTTCAGCTTGTCCGCGCGGCGCAGCAGGAACGCTGCCAGGTCCTCCGTGCGGCTTGCGAGGTTGTAGCGCTCTTCCAGCGCCGCGGCGTACTCGTCGTTCACCGGGTCGAGATCGGTCGCCTGCTCCAACCGGAGCACAGCGCTCGACTCGTCGCCGGCACGTCCGAGGTAGTCGGCTTCTGTCGCGTAGAGCGTGGCCTGGTCCTTCGCCTTGGCGTTGAGCTGCGCGCGTTCGTCGATCGCTGCGGCGGCCTGGTCCCACGCTTCGACCTGCACAAAGCACCGCTCGGCCGCTTCCCAGAGGCCGGGATCCTTCGCGAGCGCGGCGCCCTCGGCGAAGGCGTCGCCCGCGCCGGCGATCTCGCCTGCGGACTGGCGGAGCTCGCCGAGCTTGCGGAACAAGAGGCCGCGCGCCCGTTCGTCGCCGACGCTGCCGATGTTGTCCGCGATCACCTGGGCGGCCAGATCGTGCCGCTCGCCCTTCTCGAAGTGACGCACCGCCGTGTTGATGGCGGTCTCGTCCTCCGGCGTGAGGCTCGCGATGCGCGCCCACGCCTCGCCGGTGGCCACCGGATCCTTGCGCTTCTGCTCGTGGATCTTGGCGATCGCCTTCTCCATGGAAAGGCGCGCTTCGATGTCCGTCGTCTGCTCCGCTTCCTGCTCCAGCAGGGTGGTGAGGTCGTCCCAGTGCCCGGCGCGTTCCAGCAGGCGTCGAAGCTGGTTCTTCGGGCCCTCCTCGCCGCGGTCGATCGAGACGAGCTGCTTCCAGGCCTGGATGGCCGTGTCGAGATCCCTGAGCTGCGTCTCGCAGAGCCCGGCGATCTCCCGCAACCAGCCCTTGCGCGCATCGATATCGACGCCGGGAACGCGGCACGCCTCGAGCAGCATGTCGCGCAGATCAGCGTATTTGCGCGTCTGGCGGAGGTAGCCCTCGAGGAAGCCCACCGCCTCCTCGTTGGACGGCTCGAGCTCGATCACCTCGCGGTACTTCGCGGCCGCGTCGGACTTCTTCCCCTTGCGGACGAGCTGCTCGGCAACGTCGAGCAGACCGCGGACGCGTTCGGGGTTCGGCGCATCCGCGGACGGCGCCAGCGCGTCGAGCATGGAGTCGTCGGCGATGCCGCCTTCGTGCACCGTCTGCGACACGAGCTGCCGCGCCTCGCCGGCGAGCGCGCCCTGCGGGTTCGCCTTGAGATACGCTGCCGCGTACGACGCAACCTCGGAGGAACGACCAAGCTCGGCGCCGTAGTAGATCGCGAGCTGGATGGCACGGTCGTTCGCGGCATCGACCTCGAGCGCGCAAACCGAATACGAATAGCCGTGCTCGCCGGGGAACTCCTCCGCGAGCTCGACGAAGAGCTGGGCGGCTTCGCCCTGCTCGCTGTCGTGCACCGATTCGCCAGCCTGCACGCGTTCGAGCACGAGGCCCGCGATCTGCTGCTTCAGTCCGGCGTCCTGCCCGCCTTCGATGGAACGTGCAGCGCGCAACGCTTCCGTCGAACCGGACAGGTCGCCAGCGTTGCGCCGCACTTCCGCTTCGTCCTGGTACAGCGCGATCTGCCGTTCGGCATCGCCAACCAGGGCCTGCTCCATAGCGAAATACGGAATCGCATCGGCCCACTGGCCGGCGCTCTTGTGCAGCTCGCGGAGCGCGTAGATCGCGTACTGGCTGTTCGGGTCGTACTCGACCGCGCGGCGGAAGTTGTCGATCGCCTTCCTGGATTGGGAAAGCGGTGGCTCGGACCACAGGCGGCCCAGCTCCTCGTGGATACCGGCAACGTGACCGCGCATCTCCGGATCGTGTTGCGCCAACGGAGCGAGCGCCTTGGCGCGGCGCTCGAGCAACGCAACCAGCGCCTTGGTATCGCCCTTGTCGCGGTACAGATCGGCGAGTCGTTCGGCCGGGGTCGCCTGCGTCGGATCGCGATCGATCGCGATCATCAACGCGCGTGCCGCGCGGTGCGCGTCGCCGAGCGTCGTCGTCCAGACGTTGGCGGCTTCGGTCAACCAGTGACAGGCGAACGCCGGATCACTGGTCGCTGTTCCGACCTTCTCGAGCAGCATCGCGTACGAGCGCGGATCACTCTGACCCGCATGGTGCGCATACGTGATGGCTTCCTGATCGTGCGGATTGTGGACCAGTCGCTGAACCAGCGCGTCCATCTCACGAGGGTCCATGTCGCGGCGACGCTAACACGCGGCATATCCCAGCCGCAACGCGGGTTTAGCTGGGTTCGCATCCCGCCCGCCGGAGGTCTCGCGGGCGCGCTGTCGCGCGCGCCGTACCGGGGGCGGACCGGCCTGCCGGCTATTCGAATCGACCGTACTTGTCCCCGGCTTTCCGGTCCAGATCGACCGGCGCGGGAGCGTGCCGGCGGACGGGAGCCGCATGACGGGGTGCCTTGAGGGTTGTCGAGTGTCGTTGTGCCTTTTCCACTCTGGCGCTACTCGCCTCCGCCCCGGCATCGCTCGCGGCCTGCGCACCGCCGTCGGCGGTCAGGGGCGGAGCGCCCGGCTCGGGTGCGAGCGCGACAAGCGGAACCGACCCCGCCGGCTGTGCCGCGGACGCGGCAGCATGGGCTCGGGGCGGCGAGCTCAGCAGCCGCACCACCAGGTAGCCTCCGGAGAAGAGCAGCAGCGCGCCCAGCGCGCCCGCACTCGCCACGATGGCCCTGCGCGTCCGCGGCGAAGCCGGCACGCCGGGTGCGGACCACGACGTTGCGTGCACTCCGGTAACGACTGCGCCGGATTGCTCCATCGCTGCATCGAGCTCGGCGATGAACTGTTCGGCGCTCGCCGGTCGATCCGCGGGCGACTTGGCCAACACGCGACGCACGACGCGTTCGAGCAGCGGGGGCACCAGCGTCTGGGGGGACACCTGCCGCATGGGCGGCGGCTCCTCCTTGATGTGGCGCGCCATCACGACCACCGCGTCGTCGTCGACATAGGGCGCGCGCCCCGTCAGCATCTGGAACAGGATCACGCCGAGCGAATACAGATCGCTGCGCGCGTCCAGCGGATTGCCCTGTGCCTGCTCGGGCGACATGTAGCGCGGCGTTCCGAACACGGTGCCCGCCTGCGTCTCGAGCTGATCCACTTTCTGCTCGTCGCTCAGGACCTTGGCGATCCCGAAGTCGAGTACCTTGCAGGTCTGCACACCCGGATTGCCTGCTTCGTCGGGCAGCGTGACGAGGAACAGATTGTCCGGCTTGAGGTCGCGGTGGACGATGCCCTTGGCGTGGGCTTCGGCGAGCGACTTGAGCGCTTCGCGGGCGACCCGCACCGCGTCCAGCACCGGAAGGCGGCGCGTACGTTTGAGCCGCTGTCCCAGCGTCTCGCCGTCGAGCAGCTCCATTGCAAGGAACCACGCGCCGTCCTCGGCGGCACCGAAGTCGAACACCGTCACCGTGTGCGGGCTGACCAGCGCGCTGGTGGCGCGCGCTTCGCGCTCGAAACGGGCCTTGGTCTCCGGATCGTAGGCGCGATCGCGCCGCACGATCTTGAGCGCGACATCACGCCCGACCGCCTCCTGACGGGCGCGGTAGACGGCTCCCATCGATCCCGAGCCCAGCCGGGACAGGATCGTGAAGCGCCCGGCCACCGTGGTGCCGAGCATCACATCACCATGCGCCGCGGCCAGCTCCCCGCCGTCGACGAACGCCAGCCCGTGCTCGGGACAACGCGGCAGCGCGCCCGGACCCTGGGGTTCGTGCCCGGACGGTACCGCCTCGAGCTGCCGGTGACAGCGCGGACAAACCTGCCCACGCAGCGCGCTGAGCGGCGGCAAAGTTGCGTCGGAATCCTGAAGCGGGTGACTAGAGCCCATGGACGAGGCTCCCCCTCCAGATCAATTACCTACAAGGGGACACACCGCAAGACGTACGTGCCGTTCGAGTTCACCGGCCGGCATCCAAGCTTGGAATTCCCGCAATCGGAGTCCCGGCAGCAGGCGTCCGAGCAGATTTTCTGGCCGCCGCCCACGTCCAGGCACTTGCCGGAGCGGCAATCGGCGTCGCCGGCGCAGGCCGCACCCGTGGCCCCGCTGCCGGTGCCGCCCTGCGGGATCAGGCAAAGCCGCGTCCCGACGCCGTTCTGGACGTAGTACGCGCACGAAAAACCAAGACCGCCGACGGCGATGCCGCAGTCGGTGCTCTTGCAGCACGGCTGGCTGCACAGATTGCCGACCCCGACGTTGATGCACGCGCGGCTCTGGCAGTCCTCGTTCTGGTTGCACGGTTGCTGGTAGCCCTGCGCGCCGGACGCAGAGCAGTAGAAGGAATCGTAGGGCTCGTTCTGGATCGGCCCCAGCGCACAGGAGGACGCAGAAGCCGCGGGGCAGTCCCCATTGCTGCAGCACGTATCGATGCACACGCCGCTCGCTCCACAGGCGCCCGACCTGCAGTCCGCGTCCGCACCGCAGGCGGAACCGTCCGCACCGCTGCCGGGAGTGCCGCGCCCCACCTCGGACGCGCGGCGGCACACCGCCGCACCCCTGGAGGTGGGCCAGCACACGGCGTCGCCGCTGCCACACTCCGCGGAGGTGCAGCAGCCGCGGGTGCAGAAGGGGCCGCCCGACTGTCCGAGAACCGCCTGGGGATCGAGGCAGAACAGACCAGCAGGGCATGCTCCGCCTTGCCCGCAGGGTTTGCCGACGGAACCGTCCGCCGTGCCGCCGTCACCGCAGCCGTCGTCGACCACGCCGTTGCAGTCATTGTCGACCCCGTCGCCGCAGGCGTCGGTCTTCTGGCAGTCCACGCACGCGCCCGCACCGCAGACCTGCCCCGGTCCGCAGGCCGGCGGACCGATCGCGCCGGGGTCGCTGCACTTCACGTGATCCAGATTGGACGGCACGATCAGGCTGCAGCCACCCAGCAGTGCGAGCGCCAGCACCGCGGCACCCACGACAGCCTGTCCCAACCTCAAAATCTCATCCCCCAGCTAAAACCGGGTGCGGGCACAGCGCTCGGCGGCAGGGCGGGCATCGAGCGGGACACGTCGGCTCGCGCCGGAGCCGGCGCCCGCATGAAGTACAGCGCTCCGGCGGCCGCGCCGGACAGGATCCCGACGGCGAACGAAACGTCGGCCACGACGGCATAGGAATGCGCGCGGCTCTGATCGTCCTGCATTCGGGAGTAGCTCCGGCTTCCGCCTGTCGACTGGTCGACGCCCGGCTCGGTGGCCAGGGCGCGGATACCGAAGATGCTGCCCACCACTACCGCCGCGGCTGCCACGCCGCCGGCGACATACACCCAGGTGTCAAGCCGCCCACGATGGCCCGGAGTCGAGCTGCCGGTCTTCTGGCTCGAGCCGGCATCCGGACTTTTCGTGCTCTCCGGACCTTCCGGGCTCTGCCGGCCGGAGGCGCTCGCATCCGCTGGCGTCTCGACCTCGCGCCGGGCGCCCTCGAGACGCCGCAGGATGGCGCGAGCCCGCTGGCGTTCCGCCGGATCCTGCTCCATCCGCATGTAGTGGTGGAACTCGCGGATCGCGTCGTCGATCTGGCCGAGCTTCTCGTAGACGAGCCCCCGGTTATAGACGAGATCCTTGCCGTGCGGGTCGAGCGCGATAGCCTGGTTCAGCTCCTCGATCGCCTCGCGATACTTCCCCTTGCGGTAGCGCTCGAGCGCCTTCTTGAAGTGCTTCCTCGCCAGCTGGACGGCCGCCGGCGAACCCTGCGCGGGCAGGGTCTTCGACTCGGCGTCCGATGCCCCAGCGGGGGGGCGTGCCGCCGCCACTCCCGGCAGCCCGAGAACGAGGACCAGGGAGAGTGCGCAGCACGAAAAGCCGCACCGGCATCTCATGCAACATCCAGCATAGCGTAACGGGCTAGATTTCGCCTCCAGAATGCCGCTCGCCCGCACGGCAACGCCAGAGCACGCCTGGCGGCGTAAGTCGGCGCCGCCTTGTTCGTTGTGTTTTCCGAGAGCCCGGTAGCCGGGCCGAACGGAGGACCCATGCAACGCACGCGAGACCGGAGCGCGCGAATCCGCGCCGGAAAGACCCCCTATCTTCTGCTCGGTGGGCTGGCGGGCCTGGCCCTGGTCGCCCTCGGCACGCCGGCCCGCGCCGAGGGCTTCGCCCAGCCACCGGACGACCCGGTGATCGCCGAGGGGCAGTCGCCCCCCCGCGATCGCAGCGACTACAACGACAACTACGAGCGCTACTACACACCGCAGTCGACCGTGCGGCTGATGACAGGACCGGCGCTCAGGGTTTCGCGGGAGAGCCCCGACGGCGGCCTGTTTGCTGCCGTGGACATCGGCGAGCGCGCGGCGGGCCTGCGGCTTTCGGGCAGCTGGGTGCGGGTCGGCAGCGCCCGCGGACTGTCGCAATACACCGGGGAGCTCTGGCTCGACTTCGGCAGCGGAAAGCGCCTGCACCCGATCCTCGGTGCGGGCGCCGGTGTGGCGCGCGAAAACCAGAAGGATGCGACGAGCGGCGCTCTCGAGTCACACACGCTGGGCATCGGACTGCTACGTGGCAGTCTGCAGTACTCGCTACCTGTGCGCGACACCGACGCGCGCGCCGCGCTTGATGTGATCGGCAGCGTTCCGGCCATCCGCGGCAGCTCGTCCGTCGACTCCTCGCCCTGGCTGCTGGTCGTCGCCAGCGTCGGCGTCGGTTTCTAGCTGCGGAAAGCAGCGCGCCTTGTCGGGACAGGCGGGGCGGCTAGACTGCCGGAAGTGGACGAAAACCCGCCATCGCCGATACGCGATCCCTTCGCTCCGGGCAGCCCCGCCGGACCGGTAGGGACGAGCGGAGCGGCGATCGGCTCGTTCGTCAGCGCGCTCATGGGGTTCGTGTGCCTGTGGGGCGTCGGCGGACTGCTCGCCATCGCGCTGGGTCTGGTGGCGCGCGGCGACATCGAACGATCGGAGGGGCGCCGTGGCGGCAGGGGCCTGGCGAACGCGGGCATCGCGCTCGGCGCGCTGAACCTGGTCGCCTCGGTGGTCGCGCTCGGCGCACTGATCACCTGGGCCGCGCGACCGTCGAAGATCGTGCCGCCGTCCCGGCCGACCGTGGCGGTCTCGCCGCTGCCCTCGGTCGCCCCTCGGTCGCCCACGCCAGCGCCGTCACCGTCGGCAGCGCCCACCGGACATGGCACAAGCGCCTCGTTGCCCGCGCCGGGCAAGGCGTCCAGACAGAACGGCGTGATCGAGACCCGCGTAGGGCGCATCACGCTGGTCGACGTGGGGCCCGACATCCCGTCGTTGCAGAGCGAGCTCGACCACCAGCGAACGCTCGCCAGGACCAACAAGCAGAAGCTGCTCGTCTGGCTCGTCGTCAAGGACTGCCACCCCTGCAACGGGGTTGCCGCCGCCCTCGGGGACCGGCGCATGCAGCGCGCTCTCGCCGACGTCCGGCTGGTCCGGATCGACGTGAACGATTTCGCGCTGGAGCTGGCCAGGCTGCACATTCCCGTCCAGAAGCTTCCCGGGTTCGCTCTCCTCGGAACGGACGACCGCCCGGTCGACTTCGTCCACGGCGGCGAGTGGGATGCAGACATTCCCGCCAACATCGCCCCCGTCCTGGGCAGCTTCGTGCGCGGAACCTACACGAAGCGCCGCCATCCGTGGCACGGCGGGCGGCGCGACGACGAGACACCGATCTGAACCGTGACACGCGGCCGCGCCCGGCCGGAAGCAGGCGCCAGCCGGCGCTGGCATGCCTTGTCCGGCTGGAAGCCAACCGCTAGTATCCGGCGCGCGGTATGTCCGGCGCACAACACATCGGTACCCCTCTCCCAGTCGGTTCCACCATCATCCCCGGGACGCTCCGGGCGGGCATGGAGGAGCGCCGGGCCAAGGCCACGCACCACACCCTGAAGCAGGCCGTCGGTATCGTCGTGCCTCTCTGCGTGGAGGTCGCCGAGCGTCATGCAGCCGGCGAGACGCTCTTTCTGCACCCCTCGACGGTCGTCACCGACGAGCTCGGCCACTACCACGTCTCGCCGGAGCTCTCGCAGAGCCCACCCACGCTGCCGCGGGACCGGGTGTGTCTAGCTCCCGAGGAGCGCAACGGCCAGCCGGGCAACGCGCGCGCCAGCGTGTACGCGATCGGTGCCATCCTCTACGAGCTGGTGACCGGCGAGACGGTGGGCCCGGGCATGCGCCGCCCGACCGAGGTCGTCCCGACCCTCCCCGTCGAGCTGGAGGCGGTGCTCAGCAAGGCGCTGGTCGCCGACCCGGAACACCGACCCGACGACCTCAACGCGCTGGCGCAGGCCATGCATCACATGGCCCCTTCGGGCAGCATTCCGCCGCCGGAGGCCGACGAATCCCACCTGGATCACGACGAGAAGTTCGAGGTCGACGTGTCCATGTCGATGATGCCGCCGGCGCCGGCCGTGCCGGGCGGCTTCGACCAGGGCGCAGCAAGCCCCTACGACATGCTCATCCAGGAGAAAGTCGTCGCTCCTCCGCCGCAGAGCGACTCGACGAACGAGCTGAGCCTGCTCAAGGCCCGGCTCGAGAGCGATCCGCGGCCGCGCTACGTGGTCATCAGGGAGGGCATGGACCACGGCCCGTTCAGCGCCGTCGAGCTGCTGCAGCAGATCGCCACCCACAATTTCGTCGATGGCGATGTGCTCAGGGACACCTTCAGCAAGGACGAGCGCCCCGTCAAGGACTGGGACGAGTTCGCCCCGTTCGCGGAGCACGCGCGCCTCCACCGCGACATCAAGGCCGAGAAGGAAGCCATCGAGCGCGTCGTGGTCGAAGAGCGCAAGAGCACGACGAGCAAGGCGCTCATCGGCGTCGGCGTGGTGGGCGCGCTGCTGGTGATCGCCGTCGTGTGGTTCCTCACCCAGCGCGGCAGCAAGAGCGACCGCATCGCCGTGCAGGGCGAAACCGTGACGAACATCGAGACGGACGCCGGGCTCAAGGTGCCCAAGAGGAAGCACCATCGCGGACGCGGAGGCGTGGTCGGCTCGCAGGGCGGCATCCCGATCCTCGCAGGCGGCACCAGCTGCGAGGCCGCGCTAGCCGCCTACAACGAGGAGATCAGCATCGGAGGCAAGAAAGGGCCGGCCGACATCACCGCGGGGCAGTACGGTTCGGTCCTGAACCGCGGCAGCTACTTCTCGCACTGCGGCGTTCCCAACAGCATGAGCGTCAGCATCTGCGCCGCTGTGCAGAACGGCCACGCCGTCGGTGTCTCGGTGTACACCAAGCCCCGCGATCGCAGGGTCGCCGGTTGCGTGGCCTCGAGCGTGCGGGGACTACATTTCCCGAGTAACCCGCGACTCGATGTGACGCGCACGACGTTCGCCGCGCAGTAGCGCTGGCAGGAGGGGAGCCCATGGGACGGGAGCTCGGAGCGAGGCGGCCGCATCGCGCGGCGCTGTGCCTGGTGCTGATCGCGCTGGCGTTCGTCACGGGTTGTTCGGTCCCGGTCGCGACCGCCCTGGACGACGCGGACTCCAACCGCGTGATGGTCGCGCTCGAGAAGAGCGGCGTCGCCGCGCAAAAGGAACAGGATCCCGGCTCGGAGGGGCACTGGCGCGTCACCGTGGCCCGCGACGACGCGCCTGCGGCCGTGGCCGTGCTCACCCAGGAAGGGCTGCCGCCGCCCAGCACGCCCGGCGTACTCGACGCGCTCGGCAAGGGATCGATCGTGCCAAGCCGCACCGCCGAGCACGCCAAGCTGATCGTCGGCACCGCCGGCGATCTCGAGCACTCGCTGCTGGCGGTCGACGGCGTGCTTTCCGCACGCGTGCACCTCGCCGTTCCCGAGAAGACCGCGTTCTTCGACGAGGGCAAGGAGCCCGCCCCGACCGCGTCGGTATTGATCCGGCACAGCGGCGCCACACCGCCGATCGCCGTGCAGCAGGTCCAGCGTCTGGTGGCCGGCGCGGTGCCGGGCCTCGAGCCCGACCACGTCTCGGTGGTCGAGACCCCATCGGCGACGCCGAGCCGTCCGCCGGAGCGCGAGCTGTCGCGCTTCGGTCCCATCACGGTCACCCGCTCCTCGATGCTGCCGCTCAGGCTGATGGTGGGCGGCGCGGTGCTCCTGAACGTGCTGCTCCTGGGGCTGCTTGTCTTCGTGTGGGGACGCGCGCGGCGCACCTCGCTGGCGCTGACCGAGGCGCAGACGGAAGGCTCCCGGCGGGACGCGACTTGATCCGGCTCGAGGGCATCACCAAGTCATTCGACCGCCCGGTCCTACGCGGCATCGACCTCGAAGTGCCGACCGGTTGCCTCTACGGCCTGATCGGACCGGGCGCGTCGGGCAAGAGCGTACTGCTCAAGATCGCCACCGGCCTGATCCGCCCCGACACCGGTCGCGTGTTGATCGACGGCCAGAACATCCTGTCGATGACGGACCTCGAGCTGCAGGAGTTCCGCAAACGCATCGGCATGCTGTTCCAGAACAACGCGCTGTTCGACTTCATGACCGTCGCCGACAACATCGCGTTTCCACTCCGGAGGCTGTTCGATCTGCCGGAGGAAGAGATCCGCGAGCGCATCGGCGAGCGACTGCGCGTGGTGTCGATGGCCGGCTTCGAACAGCGCCTGCCGTCGGGACTGTCCGGCGGACAGAAAAAGCGCGTAGGCGTCGCGCGCGCCACCGTCGCCCAGGCGCCGATCGTGCTGTACGACGAGCCCGCGGCCGGCCTCGATCCCGTCACCAGCCAGAAGATCTTCGATCTCCTCCGCGCGGAGCAGCAAGCCGCCGGCGCCACCGTGCTCATGGTCTCCAGCGACCTCGATCGGCTGCTGACCGTTACCGATCGCGTCGGCATGATGTACCGCGGCCGCCTGATCTTCGACGGCACCACGGCAGAAGCCCAGGCGTGCACCGACCCGTACGTGCACCAGTTCGTCCACGGCGAACCCGAAGGACCGCTGTAGGGCAGTTCGTCCACGGCGAACCCGAAGGACCGCTGTAGGGCAGTTCGTCCACGGCGAACCCGAAGGACCGCTGTAGGGCTTTCGGCTGCCCCCCGCGCCGCACGGCGCTTCCACATGGCGCCGTGCTCGCCGCTTCGCGGCTGCGCGCGCCACCGGGGCCCCAAACCCGGCCGCTCCGCGCCCGGCCGGGCCCCCCACGCAAGGGCGTCTTTGCCCGTCGCCGCGACCGCAACGCGACGCGCGACGACACCGCGCACCCGACATAACCGGGTATGTCCTCGAAATTGTCGCCAAGCGCGACCGCAACCCGACGCCCGACGACACCGCGCACCCACATAACCGGGTATGTCCTCGAAATTGTCGCCAAGCGCGACCGCAACCCGACGCCCGACGACACCGCGCACCCACATAACCGGGTATGTCCTCGAAATTGTCGCCAAGCGCGACCGCAACCCGACGCCCGACGACGCCGCGCACCCACATAACCGGGTATGTCCTCGAAATTGTCGCCAAGCGCGACCGCAACCCGACGCCCGACGACACCGCGCACCCACATAACCGGGTATGTCCTCGAAATTGTCGCCAAGCGCGACCGCAACCCGACGCCCGACGACGCCGCGCACCCACATAACCGGGTATGTCCTCGAAATTGTCGCCCACGCGACCGCAACCCGACGCCCGACGACGCCGCGCACCCACATAACCGGGTATGTCCTCGAAATTGTCGCCAAGCGCGACCGCAACCCGACGCCCGACGACACCGCGCACCCACATAACCGGGTATGTCCTCGAAATTGTCGCCAAGCGCGACCGCAACCCGACGCCCGACGACGCCGCGCACCCACATAACCGGGTATGTCCTCGAAGAATTGTCGCGCGCAGCGCGACCCGGCAACCCGACGCCCGACGACACCGCGCCACCCACATAACCGGGTATGTCCTCGAAATTGTCGCCAAGCGCGACCGCAACCCGACGCCCGACGACACCGCGCACCCACATAACCGGGTATGTCCTCGAAATTGTCGCCAAGCGCGACCGCAACCCGACGCCCGACGACACCGCGCACCCACATAACCGGGTATGTCCTCGAAATTGTCGCCAAGCGCGACCGCAACCCGACGCCCGACGACGCCGCGCACCCACATAACCGGGTATGTCCTCGAAATTGTCGCCGCAGCGCGACCGCAACCCGACGCCCGACGACACCGCGCACCCACATAACCGGGTATGTCCTCGAAATTGTCGCCAAGCGCGACCGCAACCCGACGCCCGACGACACCGCGCACCCACATAACCGGGTATGTCCTCGAAATTGTCGCCAAGCGCGACCGCCCGCCCTCGCCCTCGCCCTCGCCCTCCCTCTCGCACCAGCGCTACTGAACCGTCGCGCGCGGAGCGCGCGCGGCTTGGGGGAGGTCGGCGGGGCGCTCGCTGTCGCATGACGCGCTGCGTCGTGGCGCGTCCGATAGGGTGCCCCGCTGCCGGCGGCCCGACGGGTGGGGGCATCCCCTACCGCTGGAAAGCTCCCGCCGCTGGTCGCGGTATAAGGTCGGTGGCTACCCCGCCCCGATGATTTCCTTCCGCAACGTCCAGAAGTCCTTCGGCACCAAGCATGTGCTGCGCGGAGTGAGCTTCGACGTGCAGGACGGCGAGGTGTTCTTCATCATCGGCGCCTCGGGAGTCGGCAAGAGCGTGCTGATCAAGCACCTGATCGGACTGCTCTACCCCGACGAGGGCGAGATCTGGCTCGACGGCGAGGAAGTCAGCCGTTTCGACGAGCAGCAGATGTACGCCGTCAGGAAGAAATGCGCGATGGTGTTCCAGCACTCGACGCTGTTCGACTCGATGAACTGCGCCGAGAACGTCGCGCTGCCGCTACGCAAGCACAAGGGCATGAGCCCGAAAGAGGCCCTGGCCGAGGCGCGCCGGCTGCTCGGGCAGGTCCACATGCAGGACTTCGCCGATCGCTTCCCGGCCGAGCTCGGCGACGGCATGCGCAAGCGCGTGGCGATCGCACGCGCGCTGACACTCGACCCGCGCTACGTGCTGTTCGACGAGCCGACGACCAGCCTCGACCCGGTGAGCGCACGGCGCGTCGACCGGCTGATCCGCGAGCTCAGCGACACGCTGGGCGTCACGAGCATCGTGGTGTCCCACGACCTCGTCTCCATCTTCACGATCGCGGACCGGATTGTCATGCTGTACAAGGGACATGTGAAGCTCCTCGGACTTCCGGGGGACTTCCGTTCATCGGAGGACGGCGTCATCCAGCAGTTCATCAACGGCCGGGCCGAAGGCCCGATGGACAACTGAGAGGAAGAGCAGAAAACCCATGAGCCAACGTTCGATCGAGGTCAAGGTCGGGGCTCTGATCCTCATCGCCCTGGTGCTGCTGGGCGGGTTCATCGTGATCATGGGCGGGCTCAGCTTCGAACCGACCTACACGGTCTACGTGGACTTCGAGAACCCTGGTGGGCTGCAGTCGGGGGCGCCGGTGCGGATTGCGGGCGTCAAGGTCGGCCGCGTCTCGGAGATGCAGTTCCGCGGCGACAAGCTGAACCCGAAGACGCACGAGGCCGTACCGCCGATCCGCGTGGTAGCGAAGATCGAGAAGCGCTACCAGGACGCCATCCACGAAAACGCACGCTGGTACGTCACCAGCCAGGGTGTGCTCGGCGAGATGTTCCTGGCGGTCGAGCCGGGCTCGAGCGATCAGCCGGTGGTCAAGGACGGAGCCCACGTAATGGGCGTGAGCCCGCCCCGGCTCGACCTGCTGCTCGCCGAGAGCTACGAGCTATTGCACAAGGCGTACAAGGGCATCACCGACCACCAGAAGGAGATCAGCGAGACCTTCGACGGGCTTCACGACACGCTCAAGGGGACGGGCGACTTTTTCAAGCACAACAACAAGAAGCTCGACGGCATCGTCGACAACGTGAACAACATCACGGTCGACGCCGACGACACGATCAAGTCCGCACGCAAGCAGTACGTGGACGGGCCGCAGGTCAAGCGCATCATGAACAACGTCGATCAGACGACGAGCACCCTGAACAAGAACCTCGGTCCGCTGATGACCGATGGGCGGCAGGTGCTGGGCGACGCGAAGAAGCTGACCGGCGCGCTGGCGAGCAACGACCAGCTCTCGAAGTACAAGAAGATCACCGGCGACATCAGCGCAACGACGGGGCGGGCCAAGCTGGCGGCGGCGGACGCGCAGTCGATCGTGGCGCACATCAAGCGCGGCAAGGGGACCGTCGGGGCGCTGGTGATGGACGAGTCGATCTACGACGACCTGCAGGAGATGCTCCGCGATCTGAAGCACAACCCCTGGAAGTTCTTCTGGCGCCAATAAGAGCCGGCCGCGCTAGGCCGTAACCCACGCCGCGGAGCGCGGTCGATCGCGGCTCAGCCGCTTCCGGCGTCCTGGATCGAGCCGCCGGTGCCACCCGAGCCGCCGGTGCCCGAGCCGCCGGTGCCCGTGCCACCCGAGCCGCCGGTGCCGGTGCCACCCGAGCCGCCGGTGCCCGTGCCACCCGAGCCGCCGGTGCCCGTGCCGCCCGAGCCGCCGGTGCCCGTGCCGCCCGAGCCACCGGTGCCGGTGCCGCCGCTGCCGCCCGAACCGCCAGCGCTTGTACCGCCGCTGCCGCCGGTGCTCGTCGAACCCCCAGCGCCGCCGGTTCCGGTCGAGCCGTCGCCGCCGCCCCCGTCGGCCGAGCCATCTGGCGGAGGACCGGAAGGGCCATCCTCGGTAGAGACGATCTTGTTCACGTCGTTGCTGCAGGCGCCCTGGATGCAGACCAGCCCCGCCTGGCAGTCGTCCGCGCGGAAGCAGTCCGCTCCGGCGCCCCCCAGCTTCTGGGGCCCGCCGCAGGACCAGGTGAACAGCAGCGCAGCGCCCAGCAGAGATGCCGCCGCTGATCGCTGCCTCACGTGTTTTCCTACCCACGCCCGTCACCTACAAAGCATCAATTCGCTGGCTATCGTGCCATGGAACGCGGCGGGTTGCACTGGGCCGACTACTCCAGGGTGAGCAGGACATCGCCTTCCTCGACGGCCTGCCCTTCGCTGACGACGATGGTCGCCACCTTGCCCGCGTCCGGTGCTTCGACCGGCATCTCCATCTTCATCGACTCGAGGATGACGACGGTCTGTTCCTCCTCGACCTGGTCGCCCGGCTTGACTTCTATCTTCCAGACCGTCCCGGTGATGTGAGCGCACACGTCCACTGGCATGCCGCGCACTCTACACTGGCGGGGCCGGCGTCGGGCGGGGTTGTGGTCCGGAAGCTCACATACCAGCCGGTATGTGCCGACCGTGGCGGATCGCCACCCAAGCCCGGCCGCCGGCGCGTGTCGGATCCGACAGCGACTTGGACTGGGCTATCGCGGCGACTTGGATTACCATTTCGCCGAGCCGACCCCGTTGACGAAATCGCTGCCCGGGTTGGTATGCGCGTACGCGCCGATACCCAGCGACAAACGCCCAATCGGAACGCTGCCGCACCGAGGAAAATCGCTCATGGCCGAACAGAAGGAAAGCTCGGTTCTCTTCTCCCTCAAGGAGCTGATGAACCTCGAGGAAGACCGCATCAAGCAGGAAGAGAGCGAGAAGGAGGCCGCCGCCCGCCAAGAGGCCGAGGCGAAGGCCGCCGCTGAGCGCGCCAGCCCGCGAGGCCGAGGAAGCCCGGCTTCGCCAGCGCCGAGGAACAGCGCCGGATGGAGGAGCAGCGCCGGCGCGAGGAAGAAGCGCGTCTCGAAGCGATGCGCCAGGCGGAGATCGAGAAGGCCCGCGCCGAGGCGGAACACCGTGCGCGCATGGAGGCGCTCACCTCGCAGCAGGCGCACGAGCAGGAGCTCGCCAAGCACAAGCCGACAAGCACAAGAAGCGCCTGCAGATCACCATCGGCGTCGTGTCCGCAGTGCTCGTGATCGGCGGCATCACGACCGCCGTCCTGGTCGTCAAGCACAACCAGGAGCAGGAAAAGAAAGCCGCCCAGCTCGAGGCGCAGCGCCAGGCGACCGAGGCGAAGCTCAACAAGCTGCAGAGCGCGAGTTCGAGGACGCGCGCAAGAAGGAAACCCAGCTCCGCAAGACCCTGGCCAACGCCAAGGACGAAGCCGAGCGCGCGAAGATCGAGGCGCAGCTGGCCAAGGCCAGGAAGGAGCGCGAACAGGCCGGCCGCGCGCTCAGGACGAGCGGAGGCAGCGGCGGCTCGAAGAAGTCGGCCGCGCCGGCGAAGAAGTGTCCGCCCGGCGATCCGCATGTGCGGTACGCTCTGAGCGCGTGACGCCCAACGAAACCCCGGATCCCACGGCGGATCCGCGCCGCCGGCTCGCTTTCGCGCTCGACTATCCCACGCTCGACGAAGCGCGGCGTGGGGCCGAGGCGGTACGCGCCTCGGCGGGCGTGCTCAAGGTCGGGCTGGAGCTGTTCGTCCGCGAAGGCCCGCCCGCCGTGCGGCTAGGACCCGCACTGGGCTGCCAGGTCTTCCTCGATCTGAAGCTCCACGACATCCCGAAAACGGTCGACCGCGCCGTGGGCGTGGCCTCTGGACTCGGCGTCCGCTATCTGACGCTGCACGCCGCCGGCGGCCCCCACATGCTGGAGCAGGCGGCAAAGCGCGCCGATCGCGAAGGGACCGAGCTGGTGCTGCTGGCCGTGACGGTGCTCACCTCGCTGGACGCCGCGGATCTGCACGCCACCGGCGTGAACGACGCGCCCGGGGCGCACGCGCTCAGGCTGGCCCGACTGGCGCGCTCGGCCGGCGTGCCGGGGCTGGTGTGCTCCAGCGCCGAGGTGGGCCCTGCTCCGGCGGGAGCTCGGGCCCGATGCAGTGCTGGTGACGCCGGGGATCCGCCCAGCGGGCTCCGGCGGGGACGACCAGAAGCGGACCGGCACGCCCGGCGGCGCCATCCGCGACGGCTCGAGCATCCTGGTGGTCGGCCGCCCCATCCGCGACGCCGCGGACCCCGCAGCCGCTGCCCGGGCCATCGTGGACGAGATCGCCGAGGCGCAGCGTGAAGCGACAGCCCGCTAGCGAGGGGCGCCTGGTTGCGGGCCTGCAGCCCGTCCGCGAGGCGATCCGTGTGCACGGCGCGGCCCTTTCGCGCGTGGCGGTCGATTCGCGGGAGCTGCCGCGGCTGGACGCCGTGGCACGCTTCGCCCAGGACCGCGGCGTGGAGCGCATCGATCGGCTGCCACGCCGCGAGCTGGAGCGGCTGAGCGGCGGGGTCTCGCACCAGGGCGTGCTGGCCTGGGCGCCCGCGCTGGTGCTCGCCGAGCCGGCTTCGGTGCTGGATGATCCGGCGCTTCTGGCACTGGCCCTCGACGGCATCCAGGATCCGCAGAACTTCGGCGCGCTGATCCGCAGCGCCGTCGGTCTGGCCAGCGCGCCGGTGCTGTGGGGCGAGCACGCCTCGGCGCCGCTGGGCACGGCGACCTTCCGGGCCTCGGCCGGGGCCATCGAGCACGCGACGCTCTGCCGGGTCAGGTCGCTGGCCGGCACATTGGCCGACGCGGCCGGGCGCGGGGCGCAGGTCGTCGGGCTCGACCCGCAGGCTCCGGTCCGGCTCTGCGATCTGGATCTGACCGGACCCACCCTGCTGGTGATCGGCAGCGAGCACGAAGGGCTCGGCCGCGCCGTGCGACGCGCCTGCACCGCTCACGCCCAGCTGGTCCCCCGCGGGCCTATCGACTCGCTCAACGCATCGGTCGCCGCGGGCATTGCGCTGTACGAGGCCGTCACCCAGCGGCTGCGCACGCGCTGAACGATTTCCTGTTTCCACACAGGTGGTTGTGCGCGAGAGCTCCAGCTCTGCACGAAGCGCGCGCGTGCTGCTGAACACCTGTCACGCGTGCGCGGCCCCCTGCTCTATTGAATGGAACAGCCGGGATCGCGCGGACGTGCTCCGATTAGCCCAACGATTCCGAGTGAGTCGACCGGGAGTGCGAGGTGACCGGTGCGGGACATGGAACCCGCTTCATCCATCACCTCAGACACTGGAGTCACGACCGCCAAGTACCCGTAAGAACGCATCAATCGCGCCACGGACCTGTTCGGGCCCGGAGCCGTCTCCGAGGCTCACGCGAAGGGCCGAGCTTCCGCGCTCTCTTCCGAGCATCGCGCTGATCACGCCGGACGGCTCGGAGCTGCCGGCGCTGCACGCGCTGCCGCTCGACACGCGCACTCCGCAGAGGTCGAGGGCGGCGACCAGCTCGTCCCCACGCCAGCCACGGAACGACTGGTTGCTGACGTGCGGCAGCCGCGGCGCATCGGCCCCGTTCGGCTCGGCGAACGCCGAGAGCTCCGACTCCAGCTCGTCGCGCAGGACGGCAAGCTCCTGGTAGCGGGCCGGCCCATCCAGCGCCAGCTCGAGGGCGGCGCCCAGGCCGGCGGCCAATGCCGCGTCCGGTGTCCCCGGACGCAGGCCGCGCTCCTGCGACCCGCCCAGCAGCAGCGGCTCCGGCGCAGGGCCGCGCCAGGCCAGGACCCCGATGCCCTTGGGGCCGCGCATCTTGTGGCCGGCCAGCGCGATGCTGTCGGCCATTCGCCAGCGCTCGGCCGGCAGCTTGGCCAGCGCCTGGACCGCATCGACGTGCAGCCGTGCTCCGGCCGCGTGCACCCGCTCGGCGACTTCGGCGACGGGCTGGATCACGCCCGTCTCGTGGTTGGCCGCCATCAGCGCCACCACCGAACCGGCGGGCAGCCGGGTGAGCGCTTCGCCCACGGCTTCGGGCTCGATGCGGCCCGAGGGCGGTACCGGCAGCCACTCCACGGGGCGGCCCTGCGCGGCGAGCAGCTCCGCCACGCGGATCACCGACGGGTGCTCGATGCGGCTGGTTGCCAGGCCCGGTGCCGAGCGCAGGGCCAGGTTGTTGGCCTCGGTGCCGCCGGAGCAGAACAGCACGTCGCGTGGATGCAGCTCGAGCAGCCCGGCGACGGCTTCGCGCGTCTCTTCCAGCACGGCGCGGGCACGGCGTCCGGCGGCGTGGACGCTGGACGGATTGCCCCAGGCGTTGCGTGCCGCCTTCTGCATCGCCTCGAGCACCCGCGGATGCGGCGGCGTCGTCGCGTTCCAATCGAGATAGATCTCGGTTTCCATCCCGCCCGTCCCCTGGCTCATGCCGGCCGCGAGCGCTCCGGCGCGGGGGCCCGCGAAGGCACCACCAGATAGAACGCCGCGCCGCCCAGCCGATGCCCGTCGATCTGCTCGTCGGCCGGCGAGATCACGCGCACATCGCCGCCGTGACCGCGCGCCACGCCGCGCACGATCGCCAGCCCCACCCCGGTCCCGCCGTACGCCCGCGTCGGCGAGCCATCGGCCTGGAAGAAGGGGTCGAACAGCCGCGCCGCCTTGTCCGCCGAGACGCCGGGGCCCGTGTCCGCGACGCACACCTCGAAGTGTCCGGAGATGAGCAGCCGCACCCGCACACCCACCGCTCCGCCTGCGGGCGTGAACTTGGCGGCGTTGTCCAGCAGCTGATCCAGCGCCCGCCCCAGGCGATCCGGATCCCCCCAGCCGGACAGCGGTACCGCCGGCAGCTCCGATACCAGGCTCACGTCGTGCTCGGCGAAACGGGCGGCGTTCCGCTGCAGCACGCTCTTCGTCAGGTCCAGCAGGTCGTAGTCGCGATGCATGAAGCGCATGCGCCCCGTCTCGAGACCCGTCACGTCGAGCAGGTTGTCGATGAGCCCCCTCAGCCGCTGCACGCAGTCGTCCATCGCCGCCAGCGACTTCTTCTGCGCCGCGGAGATCGGACCGAGCTCGCCGTCCGACAGAAGCCTGACGTAGCCGACGATCGGCGTCATCGGCGTCGCCAACTCGTGGGAGATGTTCCGGTAGAACTCCTTGCGCGCGTGATCGAGCTCGCGCAGCTGCGCGTTCGCTGCGCTGAGCTCTGCGATCTTCTGCTCTAGATGGCCGACGATGCGCTGGCTCTGCAGCCTGAGGTGCTGGCCCGTCTGGTCTGGAGACGTGGTCTCGCGGCGCCCTCCGAGATAGCCCTCGACCGTGCTCGCGAACGAACGCGCATCGATCGGCTTCTGCAGAAACCCGTCGCAACCCACCGCGAGGCTGGCGTCGCGGCTGCCCTCGGCGGTGATGGCGACGATCGGCACGCCGCGCATCTGCGCTTCAGAGCGCAGGCGCAGCGTGACCTCGTAGCCGTCGAGTCCCGGGATGGCGATGTCGACCAGCACCAGATCCGGCCGCTCGCTGCGTGCCTTGCGGATCCCCTCGAGTCCGTCGACAGCGTCGATGACCTCGAAGCCCGCGGGCGCCAGCAGCTTCCGGACGAGCAGCCGATTGGCGGGGTCGTCCTCGATGTGAAGGATTCGGCGCACCTGGCAGCTATTTTTTCCTGCTTTGGGTCGCTCCGCAAGCACGCTGTCGCCCCGGGCGAGCGGGCAACAACGAAAAGCGCGCTTGAATCCCGCGCCAGGAACGCCCTACGAAGAGGCAATGAACGCACGATACCTCCTGCCGTTGGCGGGGCTCGTCGCCCTGACGGCCTGCGCCGCCCGGACCGCCGGTGGAGTACGGCTCGGTGAGGTCGGCGCAGGCCGTCAGGGCGACGCGAACACCGGCGCAGCGACCGCGGAGAATGCGCCGGCACCGGCGCCAACACCCGCTCCGGCTCCGGCTCCGGCCCCGCAGCCCCAGCCCGCGGCCGAGCAGTCGATCAGCGCGTCCCACATCCTGATCGCCTACAAGGGCGCGATGCGCGCCAAACCGGACGTGACGCGCACCAAGATCCAGGCGAGGCAGCTCGCCACCCGGATCGACGCCCGCGCGAAGCAGGGGGAGGATTTCGCTACGCTGGCGAAGAAATACTCCGACGGGCCCAGCGGCCCGCGCGGCGGCGCGCTCGGCTCCTTCACCCGCGGGCGGATGGTCAAGCCGTTCTCCGATGCAGCGTTCGCCCTGAAGCCGGGCGGGGTCAGCGGGGTGGTCGAAACGCCGTTCGGGTTCCACATTATCAAGCGGACCCAATGACCGTATCTACTTCGTGAGCGAAATCGAGCCTCCCCGCAAGCGCGTCATCATCGCCGAGGACGACCCGGCGATCGCGAGCCTGCTCGCACGCATGCTGCGGAACCTCTACGACGTCGTGATCGCCGAGGACGGGACGGGCGCGCTCGCCAAGGCCGGTACGCTCCCACCGCCGGACCTGCTGCTCCTCGACGTGATGATGCCGGGGCTCGACGGCTTCACGGTGGCGCAGCGCGTGCGGCTGCTGCCCGGGCTCGACAGAGTCCCGATCATCTTCATCACCGCCCGGGACGCTGCGCCGGACGTGATCAAGGGCATCCAGCTCGGCGCGCGCAACTACATCACCAAGCCTTTCAAGCTCGACGACGTGCTCGACAAGGTGAAGAAGGTGCTGAGGCGCTAGGCGAGGTTGACGGGCGCGCCGGAAGGGTGGAAAGACAGCGCGTGACCACAGGCGACCAAGACGCCCCCGCGCCTGGCGAAGACAGCGCTTCGAGCCCCTCGCCGCCGGAAAGCAAGCCGGAAGACACCGACAACCCGGACGCCGCGGACACGGTCACGGACACGGACACGGACACGGAAGCAAGAGCCTCCACCGAGTCCGCCATCGAGCAGCCCCTCGGCTTCAAGGACGAGGTGCACCAGCCGCTGCTCGGCGGCCGCGCCGCCTACGGCCTCGCGTTCGTGTCCGGCTTCCTCTACTTCGTCGCCTTTCCGGGCGTCGATGTGTGGCCGCTGTCGTTCGTGGCGCTCGCGCCGCTCGTCGTCGCGCTGCGTGGCCAACGCCCCCGCCGGGCTGCCGGGCTCGGCTGGCTCGCGGGCTTCACGATGACGATGTTCGGCTTCTACTGGCTGTTGCCGATGCTGGAGCACTTCAGCGGCTTTTCCGCGCCGCTGTGCCTGCTCTTCATGGCCATCCTGTGCGGCTACCAGGCGGGCCGCATCGGACTGATGGGCTGGCTGTACGCGCGCGCCGAGGGGCGCGGCTGGCCGCCGGGGCCCGTGTTCGCGCTGGCCTTCATCGCCAGCGAGCTGGTCTATCCGCTGCTGTTCACCTGGTACTTCGGCGCGACCGTGCACCAGGTGCCGGCGCTGGTGCAGGTGGCGGAGCTGGGCGGCCCAATCGCCGTCGCGCTCCCACTGGTCGCGGCGAATCTCGCCATCGCGGAGCTCTTCATCGCGCGGCTCGAGAAGCGGGGGGTACGCTGGAAGATCGCCGCCGCGCTCGCCTCGGTGCCCGTCCTGGCCGCCGTCTACGGTGCGATCCGCATCCCCATGGTCGACGCCGCCGTCGCGGCCGCGCCCAAGGCGCGCGTCGGCGTGGTGCAGGCCAACATGAGCCTGATGGCCAAGCGCGAGGACGCGTCCGAGGGCCTGCGCCGGCACATGGAGCTGACGCACGAGCTGGAGAAAGAGGGCAAGCTCGACCTCGTGGTGTGGAGCGAGACCTCGGTGATGCGCGCGGTCAACGAGAAGCTCGCGCCCGTGCTCTACCGCATGCAGTTCACCCAGCGCCTCGGTGTGCCCGCCATCTTCGGCGGCGTGCTGGTTCGCGAGGTCGACGACGCGCGGCGCTACGTGCTTTTCAACTCGGCCCTGGCCAGCGACAAGTCGGGGGACATCGTCGGACGCTACGACAAGCAGTTCCTGCTGGCGTTCGGCGAGTATCTGCCGTTCGGCAACGTCTTTCCCAAGCTGTACGAGTGGTCGCCGAACTCGGGGCGCTTCACTCCCGGAAAGAGCTTCAAGCCGCTGCCGGTCGACGGGCACGAAGCGGGCGTCTTCATCTGCTACGAGGACATCAGCCCCGAGTTCGTCGACAAGATCGTCGACGCCGGCGATCCGGATCTACTCGTCAACATGACCAACGACGCCTGGTTCGGCGACAGCACCGAACCGTGGATCCACCTCGCACTCGCCGAGTTCCGCGCCGTCGAACACCGCCGCTACCTGGTCCGCTCCACCAACAGTGGAGTGAGCGCGTTCGTCGACCCGGTCGGGCGCGTCGTGGCCCACACGCAGACCTTCAAGGAGCAGGCGCTCGCCCACCAGATCGCCTGGCTGAAGGCGACGACGCCCTACGAGCTGTACGGCGACCTGCCCTGGTGGCTCGCCACCGCGGTCATCGCGCTCGGCGCGTTCGTCCGCCGGCCGGGGCGGAAAGCCAAGGGCCGGCTAGCCGACCCGCAACCGGACACGACGAAAGCGTGACGGCAGCCGAATAACGCCGGGCAACGCCCCGTCCATCCCTCGAACCGGCGGCACAGGCCGCGGGCGCGGATTGCTGGGCCATACCCGGGGAATTTCGCAATAGTCGACAACGTAGAAAATGGGCGGCACTGCTGGCAGCTTGTGATGTCTGCCATCAGGCAAAGCGGGAGCGCTCTTGCCCGCCACGCAACTCCAGGTCAGAAGGTGAAGCTAGCTCAGTGCTTCTTGGGTTGTCAGGGGCACCAAAGGGAGAACCGACGATGAAGATGAATGCTTGGATGAAGGTCGGAGCAATTGGCTTTGCGGCTTCGCTGTTCGCGGCGGGCTGCGTAGTGACCAGCACCACGGATAACGGTGACGGCGGATCCTTCGGTGGGTCCGGCGGCAGCACGGGCGGCAGCGGCGGCAGCACGGGCGGCACGGCCGGCACCGGCGGCAGCGCGGGCGGCACGGCCGGCACCGGCGGCAGCACGGGCGGCACGGGCGGCGCCATCACCTGCAACCCGCAGGACCCGCAGAACAGCAAGTGCGACACCTGCATGCAGACCACCTGCTGCAACGAGTGGGAAGCCTGCCAGAACGACGCCACCTGCCGCACCGAGTTCGGTTGCATCAAGCAGTGCGTCGACGCACAGCTCGCTTCCGATGGCGGCACGCCGGACGTGGCCAGCTGCGCCGGTCAGTGCGCCCAGGGCAGCGTCATCGTCCAGCAGACGAATGACCTCGTGGCCTGCGTGAAGAACACCGAGGCCGGCAGCAGCTGCGACTTCGACTGCTTCGGCGGCGGCTGAGTCCAGCTCCACACACCCGCATAACCGTAACGCCCGGGCGGCCTAGCCGTCCGGGCGTACGTTTGTCCGCGAACCAGCCGCGTAGACCGCCGGCGGCGCGACGCCGCTCGCGCTCCGCCGACCGGCGCGGCCCAGCTACAGCCCGAGCGCCTTCTTGAAGCGCTTGGCATCCGCGAACATGTCCACATTCGCGAAGATGTACGTCGCTTCCTGATCCGGCGCCTCGCCAGCGATCTCGGCGAGCCGCTCGATGGCCGGATCCTCGTAGCGCGACTTGCGCCCCGCCGGCCCGGGCATGCGGTAGTACGCGGCCGGACGCTTCGACAAGCCGTGCTGCAGCGGATCGCGCGACGCGAGCGAATCCGTCTCCTCGGCGATGGAATCGGCGTCGTCCGGATCCCAGGGCGCGCCCACCTCGAACACGACGCGGTCGAACTGCTTTTTCACCATCTTCAGGAAATCACGCAACGCCGTGCGGTTCGCGCGCGACGCCGGGAAATCGGTCGGCGCGAGGAACACGGCTGTCTTCGCGTCCAGCTCCGCCGCCACTTCGCCCAGGCCCTTCAGCGCCGTCTCGATGACCTTTCCCTCGCGGAAGCCCTCCTGGCCCACCTCGCGGGGACCGAGCAGCGCGAACTCGAAACCCTCCGGCGCCTCGCGACGCCAGCGCCGGATGGTGCCGGGCCCCGGGACGGCCAGGTGGGTCTCCTGTACCTCGACGAACAGGTACTCCTTGAAGTACCGCGTCGCCGGAACGGCAAAACCCGCACATCCGACCGTGATCATGGCCGCGCAACCGTAACACACGCCCGCACGACCCGCAGGTTGCTATCCGGGTTTTTCGCGGGAGCATCCGGACTCGTCATCCCGCTCGCCGTCACATCGGCTCGACGCCTGGCTCCGGCTCTCCGAGCACCTGCCGCGCCAGCGCGGTGCCCAACCGCCGCGCCGCCGCCCGCACGGCCTCGTCGTTCCGCACCGCCTCCACGCGCGGGTCGCTCTGGCTCGCGTAGCGCTCCACCCGACGCAGATCCCCGGTGTCCCGACTCGGAGCGGAACCAGGACCCTGCTCCACCCACGCCCGCGCCACGACGCCCACCGACGAACCGCGCGCCAGCGGCAGAGTCGTCCCCGCGGCCGGCGTCGCGCCGATCCCACTCGCCAGCTCGTCCACCCGCAGCAGCTCCACGCGCAGCTTCGGATACCCCTGCCCCTTCGCCAGCACGCCGGCCCGCGACAGCTCCGCCCGCGCGCCGGCGAGCAGCGCCGAAAGCGCCTGGGCACTAGGCGCCTTGGCCGGTGCCGCCTCCACGCTCAGGCGCTCCGTCGGCCGCTGCCCGCCGTACTCCGCATGATATCCACAGCCCCCAAATAGCGCCGCTGCCAGCACAAACAGCGCCAGCGGTTTCACGGGAAACAACAATCTTTCCACAGCCGACCTTATGTTCACCTGGCGCGCGCGACCACTGGACATCGGCGTGGGGATCATAGCGCGTGCGCGCCTGCGACGAACACCCGACGCAGGTACGCGCCACAGCCGCCTCCAGCCCAGCACGAGCCGTCCCGACCCTCAAGCGCGCCAGGGCGCTCATCTCCGCGACCGCAGCCGTTTCCAGTGTTGTGGCCGGTCACGAACGTGAGGAGCAGCGCCTCGCCGCGCTGCCAGGTCCTCTCGATCTCCTCAGCGCGGCGCGGGCCGGGGTGGAATACCCGGCTTTCGGTGCAGATCTCTGAAGCGGTTGGTCGCAACGGTCCGCGCTGGATACGGCGCCGCAGCGAGTCGCCGAATGGAACCTGGTGCGCCCGCCGATGCATGGGCTCAAGGAAATCCCTATAGCCGAGGGTGGCTGTATTTGCGGAATATGGCAAACATGACACTTCCAACACCTACGTACCGAAAACACACAATGGTACAGCTTGTGAGAGCCCTCGGTGTAGGGGCGTTCCTGGCTGTCTCGACCGTTGCGAGCACCGGAGCGGCGCAAAGCTGCCCTCCGGACTACCCGCAGCTTTGCGGAACCGGCTGCGCGCCCGCCGGTGCCGAGTGCTGCGCAAATGGCAAATACTGCCCCTCCGGGAGCTACTGCAACAGTTCAGGTGGCTGCACGTCGAACAGTGGTTCCGGCGGCAGTGGTGGCGGCGGCGGCGGCAGTGGGACCTGCCCCTCCAGTCATCCGGTCGACTGCGGTAACGGGTATTGTTGCGACTCGTCGCATCCCTACTGCTGCAGCAACGGGACCTGTTCGAGCACAAGCTCGTGCAGCGGCGGCGGCGGCGGTGGTGGCGGTGGCGGTGGCGGTTACGGTGGCGGCAGTGGGACCTGCCCCTCCAGCCATCCGGTCGACTGCGGCAACGGGTATTGTTGCGACTCGTCGCATCCCTACTGTTGCAGCAACGGGACCTGTTCGAGCACAAGCTCGTGCAACGGCGGCGGCGGCGGTGGTGGCGGTTATGGCGGCGGTACCTCGACCTCCGGGGGCTACACGTGTTCGTCCACAAATGTCCAGAATGCAAATTGCAGCTACATCAAGTACTGCATCGCCAATGACGCGTCCTCGAGTTACTACGAGGCCGATGGTCATCGGTTCCACTGCACCAACCCGCAGGATGTCTCCGGATGTGCCCAGAACACGGTTGACTACTGTTCCAGCACGAGCGGCTCGTCGTATAACGACCCGAATACCAGTAGCGGCTGTGCAGTGACCGAGGGTTCGCCTGGTGTCCCGGGCGGGCTGTCCTTGGCCGCGCTCCTTGCTGTGGGGCTCCTGGTCGAACGGCGACGGCGGGGAACAGCAAATAGAGAATGAGCGACCCTTGCATCCGGTCGATGCGAGCATTGCGCAGCGGCCGGAGCTCGGGAAGTCGGGTCACGCACGGGCGCGCCCGAAGGGCGCAGTGAACCCGATTGGACGAAGTCCAGCTGTGCCGGACCGAGTCCCGGGGGGGACCACGGTCCGCGCGAGGCTTGCAGTGAGCACGGCGGCGCGCTCGGCCGCCCCCACGCTGGGGAGCACCCCTGCTAGCCCACGATCACGTTCAGGATGCGGCCCGGCTTGTAGATGACCTTGCGGACGCTCTTGTCCTCGATGAATTTCTGTACGTTCTCGTCGGCCAGCGCGGCGTCGCGGGCGGCGGCTTCGTCGGCGTCGCGGGCGAGCGAGACGCGGCCGCGCACCTTGCCGTTGACCTGCACGGCGATCTCCACCACGTCGTCGATGCACAGGGCCTCGTCCCAGGCGGGCCATTCCGCGTTCGCGATGCTCGGCTCGTGGCCGAGCACTTCCCACAGCTCCTCGGCCAGGTGCGGCGCGAAGGGCGACAGGCACAGAACGAGCTTTTCGACGGCCTCTTTCGGTGCCGCGTCCAGGCCGTTCAGGTGGTTGGTCAGGATCATCATCGCGCTGATGGCCGTGTTCAGGCGCAGCGCCTCGATGTCCTCGGTCACCTTCTTCACGGTGCGGTGGACGAGCTTGGCGGTCTCCTCGTCCATCGCCGCATCCGTCAGCGTGCCGGTCGCGACCTTGTGCACGCGGTCGAGGAAGCGGCGCACGCCCTGGATGCCGCTGGTCTGCCAGGGTTTCACCTGCTCCAGCGGCCCCATGAACATCTCGTAGATGCGCAGACTGTCGGCGCCGAACTCGACCACCACGTCGTCGGGATTGACGACGTTGCCGCGCGACTTGCTCATCTTCTCGGCGACTGGCGCAAGGCGGACGCCGTGCTCCTTGTGCTTCGGCACGCCGTCGCTCATGTCGACATCGGACTCGTTCACGAAGCGCGGCTCCACGCTCTCGCCCGTGCTTTCCAGCGTGTACGTCCCGCTCTCGCGATCGTGCACCACGCCCGCCTCGTCGCCGTCGAGCGCGCGGACGACCTTTGCGTCGCCATCGAGCACGGCGTACCAGCGGAACGCCATGCCCAGCACCATCCCCTGGTGCACCAGCTTCGTGAACGGCTCGGGATGCTTCACCACGCCGACGTCGAAGAGCACCTTGTGCCAGAAGCGCGCGTACAGGAGGTGGAGCACGGCGTGCTCGGCGCCGCCGACGTACAGGTCGACCGGCATCCAGTCGTCGTAGGCCTTTTCGCTGAAGATCCGCTCGCCGTTATGCGGGTCGAGGTAGCGCAGGTAGTACCAGCACGAGCCCGCCCACTGCGGCATCGTGTTCGTCTCGCGCGCGAACCACTTGCCGTCCTTCTCGAAGAAGCGCCAGTCGAGCGCGCGCACCAGCGGCCCCTGCGGATCGCCCGGCTTGTAGTCCTCGAGCTCCGGCAGCTGGAGCGGCAGCTCGCTCTCCTCCACCGCGATCGGCTGCGAGTAGTCGATCTCGTACGCGGCGCCCTTCCGCGGATCGCCGTCGGTCTTCACCGGGAAGTAGATCGGGATCGGCTCGCCCCAGTAGCGCTGGCGCGAGAAGACCCAGTCGCGCAGCTTGTAGTTGATCTTGCGCCGCCCGATGCCGCGCTCTTCGAGGAAGGCGATGATGTTCTTCTTCATCTCGGGCGTTTTCTGCCCATCGAACTGCCCCGAGCGCACCGCTACGCCGTCTTCGGTGTAGGCCGCGTCCAGCGTCTCGTGCAGCGCTGCCGTCGGGGCTCACCACCTCGACGATCGGCAGATCGAACGCTTTCGCGAACTCGAAATCGCGCTCGTCGTGCGCGGGCACCGCCATGATCGCACCGGTACCGTATGCGCCCAGCACATAGTCCGCCGTGAAGATCGGAATCGGCTGCCCGGTGAGCGGATTGATGGCGTGCGCGCCGGTCAGCACGCCCGTCTTTTCCTTGTTGAGCGCCGTGCGCTCCATGTCGCTCTTCTTCGCGGCCGCCTCGGCGTACGCCTCCACGTCGCCCTGGTACTCGTTCGTCGTGATCTCGAGCGTGAGCGGGTGGTCGGGAGCTATCACCATGTACGTCGCTCCGTACAGCGTGTCGGGCCGCGTCGTGTACACGGTCAGCGCGTCTTCGCGGCCGACGAGCGGGAAATCGACCTCGGCGCCTTCGCTCCGCCCGATCCAGTCGCGCTGCTTCTGCTTCGTCTCGGGCCAGTCCAGATCTTCCAGATCCGCGGCGAGCCGGTCGGCGTAGGCCGTGATGCGGAGCTGCCACTGGCGCAGCGGCTGGCGCACCACCGGGAAGTTGCCGCGCTCGCTGCGGCCGTCGACGACCTCTTCGTTCGCCAGCACCGTGCCCAGCTCCGGGCACCAGTTCACGGGGATTTCCGCCTGGAACGCCAGCCCGCGATTGAAGAGCTGCAGGAAGATCCACTGCGTCCACTTGAAGTACCCAGGGTCCGTCGTGTTCACCTCGCGCGACCAGTCGTAGGCAAAGCCCAGCATCTCGAGCTGGCGGCGGAACACCTCGATGTTCTGGTTGGTGGTGACGGCCGGATGCGTGCCGGTGTTGATGGCGTGCTGCTCGGCGGGCAGCCCGAAAGCGTCCCAGCCCATCGGGTGCAGCACGTCGAAGCCACGCATCCGCTTGTAGCGGCTGACGATGTCCGTCGCCGTGTAGCCCTCGGGATGACCCACGTGCAGGCCCGACCCGGACGGATACGGAAACATGTCGAGCGCGTAGAACTTCGGCCGCCCCGCGTGGCGCTCCGCCCTGAACGTCGCGTTCCCTTTCCAGTACGCCTGCCAGCGCGGCTCGATCGATCGATGGTCGTAGGCCATGAGCCGCTTTCCTTAGCAAATCCGCCGCGCGCTCCCCCACCCTCCACGCACTTCGGCGTCGGCTGACCCCGGCCCTGCGCGGGCGGCGCGGGCGGCGCGGGCGGCGCGGGCGGCGCGGGCGGCGCGGGCGGCGCGGGCGGCGCGGGCGGCGCGGGCGGCGCGGGCGGGCGGCGGGCGGCGCGGGCGGCGCGGGCGGCGCGGGCGGCGCGGGCGGCGGTTCCCCCTGAGCGCGCGGATGCGCGCGATTTGGGGGAACCCCGCGCCAGAGGCGCGGGCGGGCAGTGGACGTGCCGAGCGAGGGGGCAACGCGCCATCTCCCATGTCGGCGTTGACGGGCGTTGCAGCGCGCGGGGCGGCGCGGGGCGAGGTGTGCGGGGGCGCGGGGAGGCGCGCGTGGAGGCGCGGGGCGAGGCGCGCTGGGCGGCGGGGCGCGCTGGGCGGCGGGGCGCGCTGGGCGGCGGGGCGCGCTGGGCGGGGCGCATGGATTATGTCAACTCAAGTGCGGCGCTCGAAGGCGAGCAGCCGAGATCGCGTGCCCGCTTCCCGCTTCCCACGCCGACCCGAGCGAAGTGCGCCGCACGGATTGCCCATCCGACGACGGGCATTTCCGCGCTCCCGGACGCCCCACGCCAACAAAATGCACGCCCCACGCGCATTTCCGCGCTCTCCCGGACGCCCCACGCCAACAAAATGCACGCCCCACGCGCATTTCCGCTCTCCCGGACGCCCCACGCCGACAAAATGCACGCCCCACGCGCATTTCCGCTCTCCCGGACGCCCCACGCCGACAAAATGCACGCCCCACGCGCATTTCCGCCGCTCTCCGGACGCCCCACGCCGAACGAAATCGCACGCCCCACGCGCATTTCCGCTCTCCCGGACGCCCCACGCCAACAAAATGCACGCCCCACGCGCATTTCCGCGCTCCCGGACGCCCCACGCCGACAAAATGCACGCCCCACGCGCATTTCCGCGCTCCGGACGCCCCACGCCGACAAAATGCACGCCACGCGCATTTCCGCTCTCCCGGACGCCCCACGCCGACAAAATGCACGCCCCACGCGCATTTCCGCGCTCTCCGGACGCCCCACGCCGACAAAATGCACGCCCCACGCGCATTTCCGCCCTCCCGGACGCCCCACGCCAACAAAATGCACGCCCCACGCGCATTTCCGCCCTCCCGGACGCCACACGCCAACAAAATGCACGCCCCACGCGCATTTCCGCTCTCCCGGACGCCCCACGCCGACAAAATGCACGCCCCACGCGCATTTCCGCTCTCCCGGACGCCCCACGCCGACAAAATGCACGCCCCACGCGCATTTCCGCTCTCCCGGACGCCCCACGCGCCGGACGCTTCACGGCGGCATGCCTACGTGCCGCGCTTCTTCTCCGCCCGCGCGATCTTCCGCTCCAGCCGCGCCTTCCGCCGCGCGGTCGCTTCGTCGCTCTCCCCCGTCCCCCGCAGCACGACCTCCAGCGCCTTGAGCGGCTCCTTGACGTGGTGCTCGTAGAGCTTGCCGAGCTCGAGCCGCACGCGCGGATCGTCGAGCTCGGCGCTGAGCGCCTCGAAGTCGCTGAGCGCGCGGGCGCGATCGCCCCGCGCCTTGGCGATCTCGCCGCGCACGCGCAGGGCTTCGCTGCCCGCGCCGCGCTCCACCGCTGCGTGCGCCGCCTGGTCCGCGTCCGCCAGCGCTCCGGCGCGCTTGTAGGTCCGCGCAAGCCCGACCAAATCCAACTCGTGCAACGTGGACAGCGGCTCGCCGTAGAGCCCGACGAGCGCGGCCATGCTCACCACATCCCAGGCGTTGTGCTCGACCACGGCCGACAGCGCGCGCTCGTCGCCGCTGCGGAGGAAGTGCGCATAGCGCGGCGCGACGTCGGCTCCGGCGATGTCGTCGCCGCGTTCGAAGCCAAGCACTTCGCTCTCCAGCGTGGTCAGCTTGCACGCGCCGAGCCGCGCCTTGTGCAACCGCCGCCCGACGTGCAAGAGGTCGAGATGCGGCCGCGCTGGCAGCGCCGGCAGGTGGTTCATGACGTAGCGCCCGGCGAGCAGCGGCATGTCGAACGCCTTGCCGTTGTACGTGACGAGCACGCTCGCTGTGGCAATCCGCTCCCTCAAGAGCGCGAGCATGGCTTCCTCTTCCGCCGGCGTGCGCAAGAGCAGCTGCTCCATCACGAGCCGCCCGTCGTCGTCGAACCACGACATTCCCACCAGGAACGCGACGATGCCCGCTCCGCCGCCGAGCCCGGTCGTCTCCGTATCCAGGTAAAGCGCGCGCCTTGGATCCACCTCGGCCAGCGACGGATCGAGGGCCAGCAGCGCGAGCACCGACGCCTCGGCCGCGTACGCCGCGTCGACCGGCATGCGCCCCACGTGATGCGACGGAAGCAGCCGCTCGAGCCGCTGGTACACGGCCCCTTCCGGGCGCTCGACCCGCGCGAAGGGCAGCTCGGTCAGCGACGGATCGGCCGGCATGCGTCCGGCGGGTGGCTCGCGGCCCAGGATTTCCGCCATGCGCTCGCGCAGCGAGTCGAGCGTCCGGGCGCGCTTGCCGTCGGGCACGCCGCTCGCGTCGGCCTCCGCAGCCGCTTCGTGGCGACCGATCGGTGGACCCAGGCGTCCGAGCTTGTCCTTCAGGCCCACGCACACCGTTGTAGCTCACCTGGGCGCAGCCCGCTCCGCGCGCGGCATTTTCCGGCCGCGCGTGTGGGGGCCGCGGAGCACGTCGCCGCTTCCGCCGGCGGCGGCGTTCGGGCCCGTCAGGTGGTGGAAGTCGAAGCCGAGGCCGCGGTAGCATGTGCGGGTCCTTCCCGGCACCCGGAAATGCCAGAGCTACTGATCGTCGACCCCGATCGTGCGAGCCGCGACGCGCTGGTGGAAATCCTTTCCGCAGAGGAGCGCGGGACGTCGCAGGTGGCTTCGGCGAGCGATGCGCTCGAGCTCCTGGCCGCGGAGCCCCACGACATCGTCATCGTCGACCTCGCCGCCGGCGAAGGGGGCGTCCGCACGCTCCTCGAGCAACTCGGGAAGCGCTGGCCCGAGATCCAGGTACTGGTCAGCGCAGGCCGCGCGGCGCTACCCGACGCCGTCGCGGTTCTGAAGGCGGGGGCCTCCGATTTCCTGATGAAACCGTTCCAGAAGGCGGAAGTGCTGCGGGCGGTAGCCAAGGCGCGCGCCGCCGCCGAGCACGCTGCGCGCGACCTTCCGGTGTTGGGGAGCGACACGCCGACGCTTGTCGGCGCGTCTTCCGCGCTCGATCGTTCGCTCGAGGTGATCCGGCGCGCCGCATCCAGCAACAGCACCGTGCTCATCCGCGGCGAGAGCGGCACGGGCAAGGAGCTGGCAGCCCGGGCCGTACACGACCAGAGCCCGCGGAGCGGGGCGCCCTTCATCAAGGTGCACTGTGCGGCGATCCCCGACATGCTGCTGGAGAGCGAGCTCTTCGGCTACGAGAAGGGGGCCTTCACGGGCGCGGTGGGGCAGAAGCCCGGCCGCATCGACCTCGCCGAAGGTGGAACGCTTTTCCTCGACGAGATCGGCGATATTTCCGCGATGACCCAGGTCAAGCTGCTCAGGCTTCTGCAGGACCGGCAGTTCGAGCGGCTGGGCGGACGGCGGACCATCACGGCCGACGTGCGCTTCGTCGCCGCGACGCACCGCGACCTGGAGGCGCTGGTCCGCTCCGGCTCGTTCCGCGAGGATCTGTTCTATCGCCTGAACGTGGTCACGGTGTGGCTCCCGCCGCTGAGGGCGCGCCGCAGCGACATTCCCGAGCTCGTCCGCCATTTCTGCCTGCGCTTCGCCGGAGCCAACCAGCGCGACGCGGTCGAGTTCGACAAGCCGGCGTTGGAGCTTCTGACGCAGCAGCGCTGGCCGGGCAACGTGCGGCAGCTGCAGAACTTCGTGGAGCGGCTCGCCGTTCTCGCCACCGGTCGCGTGGTCTCCGCGGACGATGTGCGGGCGGAACTGTCCGGGCAGGTTCCGTTCGAGACCGAGCCGTCCCGGCACTCGATGTCCCACACGACGGCCCCCGGCTCCGCCGTCGGACCCCTGGACGATAAGCTGCAGCGCGCGGAGCGCCGGGCTCTGGAGCGCGCGCTGGCCAAGGCCGACAACAACAGGACCGAGGCGGCGCGGCTGCTCGGGGTCAGCAGACGGACCCTGTACAACAAGCTCCAGCAGTACGGCATGCTCTGATGCCGGAGTGGGCTCCAGGCGAAGAGCTCCGGGCGGGCATGACGGCCGGCGCCTACCAGCTCCTGGCCCCGCTGGGGGAAGGCGGCATGGGCTCCGTCTGGGCAGCGACGCACGTGCCGTCGGGACGCGAGGTCGCGTTGAAGTTCGTCAAGGGCAGGCCCGACGCGCACCACAGCGGGCGGCTGCTCCGCGAGGCGTGGGCCGCCTCCGCGATCGATCATCCGAACGTCGTCGAGGTCTTCGAGGTCTTCGAGCACGTGCCGGGGGTGCCGGTGATCGCCATGGCGCGGCTTCGGGGCGCCACGCTCCGGCAACCGCTGGAGCAACGCGGCAGCCTCGGGCTCCTCGAGACCGCCGCGCTGCTCCGCCCCGTCGTCTCCGCGATCGAGGCGGCGCACGCACGGGGCATCGTGCATCGCGATCTCAAGCCGGAGAACATCTTCCTCGACGAATCCACGGGCGTGAAGCGGGTCAAGGTGGTGGATTTCGGCATCGCGAAGCTGGTCGCCCCCGAGGGCGGGCTAGCGACCTGGTCCACGCTCACGATGACCGGAGCGGCCGTCGGCACGCCCTGCTACATGGCGCCCGAGCAGGCGTGGGGCGAAGCGGTCGACCATCGGGCGGACATCTGGGCGCTCGGGGTGGTCCTGTACGAGTGCCTGTCGGGCGTGCGTCCGATCGAAGGCGATACCTTCGGCCAGTTCCTGAAGAATATCTCCCGCTCCGGCATCATGCCCCTCTCTGCGCTGGTTCCCGAGCTGCCCGAGGTGCTGAGCACCCTGGTCGACCGGATGCTGCTCCGTGACCGCGAGCAGCGCCCGCGCGACCTGGCCGAAGTCGCGAGCGTGCTTTCGAGATTCGCCGGCTGACCGCGCCCCGTGTGCAGGAGCCCGCACACCGGTTCGTGCAGACCGCTGCGCGTGTGCAGTCGGCTGCACAGCTGGAACAGCGGATAGTTGCATGTTTTTCGGCGTTCCACGGCCGGACGGAGCACGGCACGTCGCGTGCAATCCGACACGACATCGCGTGAGCAAGCCGCCCGCGCGCCAATCCCCACGAGGAGGTCGTCATGCGCCGATACCATCTGCTGTCCGTACTCTCGCTGGTCGTTGCCCTGCCGATCGGCGGCTGCAGCAATCCCACCGGAGAAGGCGCGGGGAAATCCCAGGCTCCCGGCAGCGCGGGCTCGGGCACGAGCATCTCCAGCTACTGCTTCGCGGTGTGCGGCAAGTCGACCGATTGCGATAGCTCGGTGGATATCGGCACCTGCGCCAACAAGTGCGAAAACGACAATGCCGCGGCAGGCCCCAAGCTGCGCGGGGACTACCTTTCGCGGCTCGAGTCGTGCGTCAAGGGCAAGGACTGCGCGACGGTCCTCGCGCGCACCGCGCAGAGCACATGCGCGGACGAAGTCGTGGCATCACTCTCGCCGTCCAGCGTCGGGACGGCCTTCTGCGACGCCTATGCGTCCGCTGCGACCAAGTGCGGCGGCAATCTGGACAAGGCGACGTGCCTGGACGTGGCGAAGAGCTACAACGACGCGGCACTGAACGAGGCGAAGGCGTGTACGTCCCGTGCCTGCAGCGACATCGACAGCTGCGTGCAGGCCGCACTCGGTCTGCCCGACACCAGCGCGAGCGCTGCCAACAATTCCTGCAGCTACGCCTACGACGGGAGCTGCGACGAGCCGGATCTCTGCGCGCCTGGCACCGACACGTACGATTGCAGCTGATGGATTCGCGGGCGCGGCCCACGGGAGCGGCGGGGCGCCGCCGCTCTACCGACCTGCCGCATCCCTATCCTATCCCGGAACATGACCCCTCTCATATGCCGGCTGAATTCGGGGTTCCCCAGCGAAAACGATCTCCACACTTGCGCCCGGCGCGCCACCGTCCGGAAAGGAGCACATGATGCGTTGGTTCTCGACTCTTCCTGTCCTGTCGCTGATGGCCCTGGTTGCGGGGACGGCCCAGGCGCAACCCGCCGCTCCGCCGCCGCCGGCCGCTCCACCTGCTACGTACAGCAGCGAGCTCGCGGCGATGCCTTCTCCCGCTACCGGCGGCACCTACGCCCAGGCCCCGGCAGAGAACGCGCACGTCGGGTTGTTCGTCAACTCGCTGGGCGTGTTGCAGTTCGGCCTGTCACCCACCTTCGAGTACGGGAGCAATGCCTCGTTCAACGCCCGCGCGCTGTTCTTCAACACGGGCGCTCTGTCGTACGTCACGGCGGGCGACGACACGCTCCACTTCACGGTCGGCGCAGGACCGGGGTTCCGGTACTACTTCGGCAGCAACGGCAACCTGCGAGGAGGCTACATCGGCGGCTTTGGGCTCTATCTACCGGAGGAGGAACAGTACAAGGACCAGACGCTGTACAAGAGCACCTTCTTCGTCCTCAGCGGCGAAGGAGGGTATCGCTGGGTCTTCCACAGCGGCTTTCTCGTGGGCGTAGGCGCCATGGCCGGCGTCGCCGTCCTGGTCGACAAGAGCGTCCAGGCCCTGAACGAGTACGGCGCCGACACCAACGATGCGCACACCCAGCCCTTCGGCATGCTGACGCTCGATCTCGGCTTCCTGATCTAGCCGGGCCCGGCCTCACGGCCTGTCCGCTGCGCCCGCTTGTCGAGGAATCCCGAGCGGCGACACCGACTGCGCCACGATCATCCTGCTAACCTTCCGCCCGTGGGCATCCAGGTGTTCGGACTGACGGGCGGTATCGGTTCCGGCAAGAGCAGCGTGGCCGCGCGCTTCCGCGATCGGGGGCTGCCCGTCATCGATGCCGACCAGCTCGCACGCGAAGTGGTTGCCCCGGGCAGCGCCGGGCTCGCCGCCATTGTCGCGGCGTTCGGCAAAGAAGTGCTGGACGCGGACGGCGGACTCGATCGCGCGCGCGTGGCGGACATCGTGTTCAACGACGAGGAAAAGCGCCGCACGCTGAACGCCATCACGCATCCGCGCGTTCGCGACCTCGCCCTTGGGCGCGTGATGGAGCTCGGCGAAGACGGCGAGCCGCTCTGCTGCTACGAGGTGCCGCTCTTGATCGAGTCGGGCCTCACCGACACGCTGCGCCCGATCGTCGTGGTCAGCGTGTCCGAAGACGTGCAGGTCGCGCGCACCGTGAAGCGCGACTCTTCTAGCGAAGCGCAGGCACGCGCGCGCATCGCCGCGCAGATGCCGCTCGCCGACAAGGTGAAGCTGGCCGACTACGTCATCGACAACAGCGGCACGCCCGCCGAGCTGCGCGAGCGCGCCGACGAGGTGCTCGACGCCATCTGCGAGCAGCTGGGCGTGGACAAGGCACGCTTTCCGCGCGCGTGACGCGGCGCTACTGCACGACCGGCGGCCAGGAGGGATGCGACTTCGTCGCGATCGCGACCTCGCGTGCGCGGGCGGCGGTCAGCGTGTTCTCGAGCAGCATGGCGATGGTCATGGGGCCGACGCCGCCTGGAACGGGCGTGATGGCGCCAGCGACCGGCTCGGCGGAAGCGAAGTCAACGTCGCCACAGAGCTTGCCGTTCTCGTCCCGGTTCATGCCGACATCGATGACGGTGGCGCCGGGCTTGATCCAGTCGCCCTTGATCATCTTGGCGCGGCCGACCGCGGCGATCAGCACGTCGGCTTCGCGGCAACGCTCGGCGAGGTCGCGGGTGCGCGAGTGGGCGATGGTAACGGTGGCGTGCTGCGCGAGCAGCAATGCAGCCACGGGCTTGCCGACGATGTTGCTGCGCCCGATGATGAGCGCGCGCGCGCCGGCCAGCTCCGTGCCCGCCTCGGCGATCAGCCGGAGACAGCCGCGCGGCGTGCAGGGCACGAGGCCGGGCTGCCCCGACCAGAGCGCACCGACGCTGACCGGGTGGAAGCCGTCGACGTCCTTGGACGGATCGATGCTGCGGATCACCGCGGAGGGACGCACGGCTCCGGGTACCGGCAGCTGCACCAGGATGCCGTCCACGTGGCGGTCGCCGTTGAGGTTCCGCACCACGGCCAGAAGCTCGCTCTCGGTCACGCTGGCCGGCAGCCGATGCACGCGGCCCTTGATGCCGACCTCGCTCGCGAACTTCTCCTTGTTGCGCACGTAGACCGCCGAGGCCGGGTCGTCTCCGGCTAGCACGACGTTCAGGCCCGGCGCGCGGCCGTGCTCCTCCCTGAACTCGGCCACTCCGCGGGCGACCTCCTCGCGCACAGCCCGGGCTACTGCCCTCCCGTCGATGCGTTCTCCCATGTGCCCCGGACTAGCATCGGCCCGCGCGCGCGGCCAGACCGTCAGGGCGCGAGCGGGACATCCGTCAGGGTCACCGAACCCGGGGCCACCTGGACCTGGATGTAGACGAGCTTCGAGCCGGTATCGAGATCGATGCGCTGGCGGTAGCCGGGCACGGCGTTGACCACGATCGCGAAGCCTGTGGCGCCGGTGCCGGCCGCAGTGTCGGACCAGGTTCCGCCGGCGTCGTAGATGACGCCGGTGCCCGGCGACTGCGTGATGCCCACGCCGCCCAGAGCGTTGCCGCTCGCGTCGACGAAGTGCAGCACCACCTGGCCCCGCGTCGCGTCGCGCTGCGGCGGAACCGTAACCACGTTGAAGATCTGGTCGATGACGCTGCTCCGCACCAGGCGGAGCGCGACGGGGCCCGTGCTGGTCGTGTCCCAGGGCTCGAGCGTGGGCAGCGCGTCGCCGGTGTTGCTCGTCGGCGTGACCGAGAACCAGACGGATGGCCCCACGCGCACGCCGTCGATGCTGAAGCCCTGGCCGTTGTAGGTGGCGCTGGCGTCACCGCCGCCCGGAGCCTCGGCCGTGATGTCGGCCGTGCCGGAGAAGGGCTGCGCGGTGACGAAATCGTCCGACGCGAGCAGCGACACGCTGCCCGCGAGCGAGACACTGGCGTCGCCCGGAGCCGCTTCGGAGACAGCGGTGCCGTCGGGGCCAGCTTCCTTCGGCGGAACGCTGCTGCCCGGCGGCTTGTGGGTGCAGCTGCTGTAGGCGGCGTCGTCGCAGCTCGTGTCGACCCGCGGCGGGTGCGCGGGCTTCTTCGCGCACGCGACAGCGCCGAACGCGACGAGAACCAGGACGAGCTTCGCCCGCATCATGGCTGGATCCTACGACGTCGTCGCGGGTTCGGCCAAGCGCGAGAGCCGGACCCGGTGCACCACCACGACCGCGACCACCAGCACCACACCGATGAGCTGCGACGTACTGAGCCCCAGAAGCCCGCCCCGGGCGTCGTCGCGCCAGAACTCGAGAATGAAGCGCAACACGGCATACAGCAGCACGAACGCCAGGAAAATCATGCCATCGTAGCGCTTGCGCCCGTGCAGGTAGAGGAGCAGAAAAGCCGCGATCGCGAGCGAGCCCGCCGATTCGTAGATCTGCGTCGGATGCACCGGCAGCGACGGCGCGAACGGCGACGAAAGCAGATGCTGCTTGAACTGCATCTCGCTCGCAGGACTGTGGGGCGGGAAGCTCACCGCCCAGGGCACGCCGCTCGGCGTACCGAAACAGCAGCCCGCCAGAAGGCAGGCCATGCGCCCGAAGCCGAGCCCCACCGGCACCACCATGCCCGCCATGTCCGCAGCCTTCCAGAACGGGAAGTGATCGCGCTTGAGCAGAAACCACGCGGCCGCACTGCCGCCGATGAAGCCGCCGTAGTAGGTAAGCCCGCCGTTCCAGAACTTCGCCCACGCGAAGCAGTCCGTCTGCGTCGGGTGGCACACCTTCTTCGCCGCGTCCCACACGCCGTTGTAGCTCGAGCTGATGCACTCGGAATGCGTCAGCCCGTTCCACGACACCTTCGATGGGTCGGTGCACAGATGCACGTAGTCCCAGAAGTAGCCATCGGCGAACACGTGCAGGATGCGCGCTCCGGCAAACCCCGCGATCAGCATCGCCAGCCCCAGGTCGACCACCACGTCGGGGTCCTGTCCGATGCGCTTGGCCCAGATGGCGCCGATCGCCGTGGCGAAGATGAAGCCGGTCAGCTGCAGGATGAAGTAGCTCGGAAACCCGACGCCGAAGAGCGAAAAGAGCTGACCCAGCATGCCCTGCCTCGCGGGCCCGCGCTCAGCTCACCGACGGCGGATCGCCGGCGACACCGGCGCTCTCGGCGGCAAGCGGGCTGCCCGATCCGCCGGCGTCCTGCCCGGCACTCGTCGCGATCACCTGCGCTGCCGCGGGCTTCGGTTGGCGGCGCGAGGTGAGCATGTCGATGGCCATCAGCGCCACGCCGACACAGATGCAGATGTCCGCCACGTTGAACGTGGGCCAGTGGTTGGTGATGCTCCAGCTGGGGAACACGCGGGCGATGTACTGGTTCATCGCCTCGACCCAGTGCGCCTTGTAGTCGACGAAGTCGACCACGCTGGCGCGGATGATGCGGTCGGACAGATTGCCGAGCGCGCCGCCGAGCACCAGCGGCAGCCCCCACTTCAGCGCCCGTTGTCCCGGGCCAAGCCGCGCGTACAGCGACACGATGAACGCGATCGCCAGCACACTCACCACCAGGAAGAACGGTTTGCGGATCGTCTCGCTCGCCGTCTGCAAGAGCCCCCATGCCCCGCCCTTGTTGTACGTGAGCGTGAGGCTCAGATGATCCTTGAATACGACGATGCCCGGATCGAGCAACGTGCGTTTGCTGAGCGTGACCTCCGCCCAGGCCTTCGTGACAACGTCCGCCGCCAGCGACACCGCGGCGACCAGGCCGAAGAAGATGTAGCTCGGACGCCCCGCCAAGTCGGCCCCACTGGCCGCCGGAGCGGGCTCTCGCGTCGCCGGCTGCTCCGGATCGGGCGGCAGCTCGTGCACGCCCGGATCCGCCGGGGCCGCGATGCCCGCCGCGACCGCCGGAGCGTCGAACGGGATCGGCGCGCCGTGCTCGGCGTGGTCGGACGACGCGGGCGGAACCGCCGCGGGCGGATCGGCCCGCGCGGGCTCTCCGGGAGCCGCGGCGACCGGTGCATCGACCGGAGCGGCAGGGTCAGCCGGACTCCCGGCGCGGGGTTCTGCAGCCGGCGGATCGCCGGGGCGCGTGGGAAAGGTGGGCTCGCTCATGGTCGCGTCGCGTTTTCCTACGACAAGTCGGGGATTCAGGCCAGCGTGGGGCGCAACAGCGCGCCCAACACGCATATTTCCTTGCAGCGTCTCGCGACGACGTGGGAGCGCGGCGCAGGGCGGCCGCGCGCACGGCGTGTGCACGGGGCGCGCGGTGCGGAGCGACGGTCGCCCGAGCACGCCCCAGGGGGAACCCGGCCGCGCGCAGCCAAGCGAGCAAGGCCGGCGCCACCACGACATGAAACGCTGGGGAGCACGCCCACAAGCCGGAAATGCGCGCCTCACGCGCATTTCAGTGCCCTCGGGCGTCCCTCGAGCCGGAAATGCGCGCCTCACGCGCATTTCAGTGCCCTCGGGCGTCCCACAAGCCGGAAATGCGCGCCTCACGCGCATCTCAGTGCCCTCGGGCGTCCCACGAGCCGGAAATGCGCGCCTCACGCGCATTTCAGTGCCCTCGGGCGTCCCACGAGCCGGAAATGCGCGCCTCACGCGCATTTCAGTGCCCTCGGGCGTCCCACAGCCGAATGCGCGCCTCACGCGATAGTGCCCTCGGCGTCCGAAATGCGCGCCTCACGCGCATTTCAGTGCCCTCGGGCGTCCCACAAGCCGGAAATGCGCGCCTCACGCGCATTTCAGTGCCCTCGGGCGTCCCTCGAGCCGGAAATGCGCGCCTCACGCGCATTTCAGTGCCCTCGGGCGTCCCTCAAGCCGGAAATGCGCGCCTCACGCGCATTTCAGTGCCCTCGGCGTCCCCAAGCCGGAAATGCGCGCCTCACGCGCGTTCAGTGCCCTCGGCGTCCACGAGCCGGAAATGCGCGCGAGGCGGGCATCTCAGTGCCCTCGGGCGTCCCTCAAGCCGGAAATGCGCGCCTCACGCGCATTTCAGTGCCCTCGGGCGTCCCTCAAGCCGGAAATGCGCGCCTCACGCGCATTTCAGTGCCCTCGGGCGTCCCACGAGCCGGAAATGCGCGCCTCACGCGCATTTCAGTGCCCTCGGGCGTCCCACAAGCCGGAAATGCGCGCCTCACGCGCATTTCAGTGCCCTCGGGCGTCCCACGAGCCGGAAATGCGCGCGAGGCGGGCATCTCGCCGCGCTTGCCCTTTGCGCCCGTCCCGCGCCGGGCCCTCCGTCAGCGGGTTCCGGTCGTGGATGCCCCGCACGCTGGCCGGCGGTTCACGTCGCGCCGTGCTCGCCGCTTCGCGGCTGCGCTCGCCGCGGGCCCGCCAAGCGCGGTCGCTCCGCGCCCGCGCGGGGGCCCCACGTCACACGCCGCCCGGTTGCCGACTACCGCACACCTGTCTAGTATCCGCGCATGGCGGACGCACCCTGGACGCAAGAGCGCGGAGTCGACCCGGTCGTGGAGGGGTGGCTCGAGTCGGGGGCGGTCCGGCGCTGTCTGGCGGCGGAGCGGCTGACCGAGCCGGCGGAGGCGAGCTACGCGCCGATCCCGCGTAGGCTCGCGCCGGGTCTGGTGGGAGCGCTCCGGGCTCGCGGCATCGAGGCGCTGTACTCGCACCAGGTGGAAGCGATCGACGCCGCTCTACACGGGCGGCACGTGGTGATCGCAACGCCCACGGCGAGCGGCAAGAGCCTGTGCTTCCACCTGCCCGTGCTGCAGGCCATCGCCGAGGATCCGGAGGCGAGCGCGCTCTACGTCTATCCGACCAAGGCGCTGAGCCGCGATCAGGAGCACGGCCTGCACGAGCTGGCGGGCGAAGCGGGATTGTCCGTCGCAGCAACGGTGTACGACGGCGACACGCCGGGCGACGCGCGGCGCGCCGCGCGCGAGAAGAGCCGCATCGTCTTGACGAACCCGGACATGCTGCACGCCGGCATCATGCCGAACCACGCGCGCTGGGCGCGCACGTTCCAGAGCCTGACGCTACGTGGTGCTGGACGAGCTGCACACCTACCGCGGCGTGTTCGGCTCGCACATGGCGCACGTGGTGGCGCGGCTGAGGCGCATCGCGGCGTTCCACGGGGCGAGCCCGGCGTTCATCTCCGCCACGGCGACCATCGGCAATCCGCGCGAGCACGCGGCGCGGCTGATCGGCGTCGACCCGGGCGACGTGACGCTCGTCGATCGTTCGGGCGCGCCGCGCGCCAGCCGCCGCTTCTTCCTCTACAACCCGCCGGTGGTGAACGAAGAGCTCGGCATCCGCGCCAGCACGCTCAAGCAGAGCGTGAACCTCGCGGCGGATCTGGTGCGCGCCAAGGTGCCGACGATCGTGTTCGGCCCGTCGCGCAATTCCGTCGAGGTGATGCTGAAGTACCTGCGCGCGAAGTGCGGTGACGTGGCCGGCCCCGACGCCATCATGGCCTATCGCGGCGGCTATCTGCCGGAGACGCGGCGCGGCATCGAGCGCGGCCTGCGCGAAGGGGCGATCCTGTGCGTGGTGGCGACCAACGCGCTCGAGCTCGGCATCGACATCGGCGATCTGGATGCGGTGGTGTGCGCCGGCTACCCGGGCTCCGTCGCGGGCATGTGGCAGCGCTTCGGGCGCGCCGGGCGTCGCGGCGACACCAGCATCGCGCTGATGGTCTGCTCGTCGAACGCGATCGACCAGTTCCTGGCGCGCGAGCCGGAATATCTGCTGAAGGCGGGCGCCGAGGAAGCCCGCATCGATCCTTCCAACGTGGAAGTCCTGATCCAGCACCTGAAGTGCGCGGCGTTCGAGGCGCCATTCGAGATCACGGCGCCCGGGCCGAAGCCGGCGCATCCAGAGGCGGCCGAGGGCGAGAGCTATCTCGGCCTCGATGCGGAGAGCACGCGCGACGCGCTGGACTACCTGGCCGGCCACGGTCTGGTTCACGAGAGCGGCGGCCGCTACCACTGGGCGGGCGAGGCGTTCCCGGCGAACCACGTGTCCTTGCGCAACATCGGCTGGGACAACTTCGTGATCATCGACGTGGCGACGAACAAGTCGATCGCAGAGCTGGACTGGCGCGCCACGCACACCATGCTGCACGAGCAGGCCATCTACCAGCAGGACGCCGAGCAGTACCAGGTGGAAAGCCTCGACTACGAGAACCACAAGGCCTACGTCCGCCGCGTCAAGCCCGACTACTTCACGACCGCCCTCACCTACCGCACCGTCGGGGTCATCGAGGAGGAGCGGAGCGATACGTTGGGGCGCGCGGCCATCGGCTACGGCGAGGTGAAGGTCGTCGAGAAGGTGACGGGCTACAAGAAGATCAAGTTCTTCACGCACGAGAACGCCGGCTACGGCGACGTGCACCTGCCGGAGATGCAGATGCACACGACGGCGTTCTGGCTGACGGTGCCGGAGACGCTGATCGCCGGGCTCGGGATGCAGCGCGCGACGCTGATCGAGGCCCTGCGCGGCCTGGGCGCGGCGCTGGAGACGGTGAGCACGCTGTTTTTGATGTGCGACCCCCGCGACATCAACCGCACGCTGGGCGACGGCGCGTCGGATCCCGCGCTGGGCCTGCCGGCAGGCCGCGATCCGCACGCGGGGCGCACGGGCAGCTTCGACCCCACGGTGTTCCTGTTCGACGCGATTCCGGGCGGCGTGGGGCTAGCCGAGCGCATCTACGAGCGGGCCGGCGAGCTGCTGGAGCGCGCGGGGCGACTGATCCGCGGCTGCTCGTGCAGGAGCGGCTGCCCGGCCTGTGTGGGCCCCGGCGACGAGAATGGCGGCCAGAAGCGCGCCGCACTGGACCTGCTCTCGGCGCTGGAGCTGCGCCTGGCCACGCCGGCTGCGCCCGCAGTCGCGTAGCGCGATCGGGAGCAACACGAAGGGCCGAAGGGCCGAAGGTTCTGGGGGTCGAGCGCTGGCGCGGCGGGGCGCGGCTCATCCAGTGGGTGGGCCGTCAGTTGCGACGGAGCGGCCGGCGCCCTAGCCTTTCCCCGGTGGGACGACCGCTTCGCTTTCCGGCGCTGCTTCTGACCCTGGCGCTCGGCGCCGGCGGTTGCCTGGCGCGCGGTCAGGGCACGCTCCACCGCCAGACGGACAGCGACGGCGGGCCGTCCATCAACTTCGACGCGGGCACCGCCAGCGACGCAGCCGACGAGCTGCCGCCGACCGATCCCCACGCGGTGCTCGGCGTGGATCCGCCGCACGGCCCGTTCAACGGCGGGCAGCTGGCGCTGGTGCGCGGCAACGGATTCACCAGCGCGGCGCGCGTATGGTTCGGGCAAACGGAGGTGCCGAAGTCGGACGTGGTGCCGATCGATCCGGGGCGCATCCAGGTCGTGGTGCCGCCGGGCCAGGCCGGCCCCGTCGACGTGAGCGTGCAGAACGGCAGCGACGCATCGACGCGCGGCACGCTCACCGGCGGCTACACCTACGATGCGTTCTACGCCGATCCCGCCAGCGGTCCGACCTCGGGCGGCACCCTCGTCACGCTGCACGGCAGCGGAACGCAGTGGGGCGCGGGCACCGACGTGCGCATCGATCTGAAGCCCTGCCAGAACATCAGCGTGCAGAGCCCGACGGAGCTCAGCTGTGCCACGCCGCCCGGCACGCCCGGCGCCAAGACGGTCCGCGTCACCACGTCCGACGGCACCAGCACCGACGTGCTCGACGGCTTCACCTACGGCAACAGCGACAACGGCTTCAAGGGCGGGCTCAGCGGCGCGCCGCTCCAGCAATCGCTGAAGGTGCTGGTGCTCGACAACTACAGCGGCGACGCCATCCCCGGCGCAACCGTGATCGCGGGCGACGATCTGTCGACCGCGCTTGTCCACCAGACGGACGGCGCCGGCGTCACCCAGTTCCAGGCCCCGAATCTCGGCCCCAAGCGCTCGGTGACGGTCGCGATGAAATGCTTCCAGCCTCAGACCTTCGTCGACGTGCCGGTCGACACGGTCACGGTCTACCTCGATCCGGTGCTCTCCCCCGCGTGCGCCAGCCAGGGCGATCCGCCGCCGGTGGGCGGCACGCCGGGCTACGCGGCGGGCATCAGCGGACAGCTGGTGTGGACGGGCGGGCAGGAGTTCCAGCGGGCCGGCTGGACCAACGTGCCCAAACCCAAATCGGCCGACGAGAAGCTCGTCGCCTACGTCCTGCCGCTGCGCGGCGATCCGACCCAGCCCTTCCAGCTCCCCTCCTCGAGCCAGGCCGTGACGCCGGCCGCATCCGGCGACGTGGGCTACGCCTACTCGCTGTCGACCACTCCCGGCAACCAGAGCCTGTACGCCGTTGCCGGCATCGAGAACGACAAGCTGAGCCCGCCCCAGTTCTTCGCGTACGCCATGGGGCTGGCGAAGGGCATCAGCGCGAAGCCCGGCGTCACCACCGCCGACGTGTACATCCCGATCGACGCGCCGCTGGATCACGCGATCCAGATCGCGGTCAAGCCGCCGCAAGCGACGCCGCGCGGGCCCGATCGGGTGCGCGCCGAGGTCGCGTTGCGCGTCGGGGAGCTCGGCTACGCGCTACTGCCGTCCGGGCAGGCCACGGGGCTCCTGCCGCTGTCGTCTCCGTTCGATCTGGTCGGCGTGCCGCCGCTCGTCGGCAGCCTCGCGGGCACCCAGTACGTGACCACGGCCAGCGCCGTCACGGGCGCCACCGCCACCACACCGCTGTCGATCGTGGGGCTGACCGTATCCACCACCACCAACCAGACCGTCACGCTCGACGGCTTCGTCGAGGTCCCGAAGCTGACCCAGCCCGCCACGAACGGCGGCTGGAACGCGCAGGATCTCGCCGTGGACTGGCTGCCCGGCGGCGCCAGCGTGGATCTCACGCTGTACGACATCGAGAGCGGCGGCGGGCTCGTCGCCTGGACGGTCGTAGCGCCGGCCGGCGAAAAGAGCGTGCGGCTGCCGGATCTGGCGTCGCTCTCGAGCGACCTCGGTTTCGGCGTGATCCCGGGCTCGGTCAGCATCACGGTCTCGGCCGCACACATCAAGGGCTTCGACTACGGCTCGCTCACGTACCACCAGCTCGGCAAGCACGGCTGGGACGCCTACGCGCGCGACGTGTTCAACGCTCATTTCTAGCGTCATGCCTCCTCGGCTCCGCTTCGGGATCGTGTTCGTGCTCGCTGTGGCGGGCTGCGGCTACGACAAGGCGGATCGCTGGGACATCCCGCAGGCTCTGGCAGCGCCGGCGTGCGAGCTCGACAGCGTGCGCTGCGGCGACGGCGGCGTGCAGCGCTGCGAGAACCACGGCAGCGGGCCCGGCTGGATCACGCTCGACGACTGCGGCGCGCGGGGCCAGGTGTGCGTGCCGGCGCTGCTCGAGTGCAGGGCGTGCCAGCCGAACACATCGAGCTGCGAGGGCCAGAAAGTCGTCCGCTGCGACAAGACCGGCAACAAGAAGACCATCGAGCAGACCTGCACCGGCGACGGCGTCGCCTGCCGCGAAGGCAGCTGCGTGGACCTGTGCGGCCAGGCGAAAGTGCAGCGCAGCAACGTCGGCTGCGAGTACTGGGCGGTGGATCTGGACAACGCCGACATCAACGACTCGCTCAACGCCGCCGCGCAGCAGTTCGCCGTCGTCGTGTCCAACCCGCAGCCGGACGTATCCGCCCAGGTCGACATCGACCAGGACGACACCGACCCGGGGCAGACCGGCGCGCCTTTCTCGGTCGCGAACACCACCATCCCGCCGCTCGGTCTGCGTGTCTTCAAGCTCGGGCCGCGCGAAGTCGACGGCTCGCCACCGGGCGAATACAACACCGGCACGAACACCGCGCTCACGCGCCACGCCTACCGCATCAGCTCGAACGTGCCGGTGGTCGCCTACCAGTTCAACCCGCTCGAGAACGTGAACGTGTTCTCGAACGATGCTTCGCTGCTCAAGCCGGTGGAGGCGCTCACGGACATCCCCGGCACGATGACCGACGCGTATGTGGCGCTCGGTTGGCCGCAGACCATCGCCGCCACGCAGAACCCCGATACCAACTTCAACCCCTCCAACCCGATCAACCTGCGTGCCTTCCTCACCATCGTGGGCACCCGCCCCGACACGCACGTGCGCGTCAGTCCCAGGACGACGATCGTCGGCGGCGGCCCCGTACCGGAAACGACCTCCGGCGGCCAGGTCGAGCTGACGCTGAACCCGTTCGACGTGCTGAACCTCGAGACCGGCGACTTCAACGCCGATTTCACCGGCTCGCTGGTGCAGGCGGACGAACCGGTCGTCGTCTTCTCGGGCAGCGAGGCGAGCGACGCGCCGTTCTTCAGCAAGCTGGCGTTCCGCCAGTGCTGCGCCGATCACCTCGAGGAGCAGCTCGACCCGGTGCGCACGTCGGGGCGGAAGTTCGTGGCGTCGCTGTCGTCCAACCGCACCGAGGCCGTCGCGCAGGCCGGCGCCACTCTCGGCATCGTCGCGCAGCCCGAGTACTTCCGCATCATCGCCACCACGGACGCCGGCGCCACGGTGAAAACGACGCTCAGCGGCACTCTGTCGAGCATCCAGCTGCCGAAGAAGGGCAGCTTCGCCGACATCACGACCGCCCGCAATTTCATGTTCGACAGCGACCAGCCGGTGATGCTCGGCGACGTGACGCCGAGCCAGGACGCGGCCGGCGTGCCGCGCGGCCTGCCCGGCGGCGACCCGAGCTTTCTCGTCGTGCCACCGATCGAGCAGTTCCGCCGGAACTACGTGTTCCTGACGCCCGACAAGTACAGCTTCGACTTCATCCGCATCATCGCGCCACCCGACACGAGCGTGGTGCTCGACGGGCAGCAGCTCGCGGACGTGCCCGGCTGCAGCAGCGCACCCGCCGACGGCCTCGACGAAAAGACCCGCGGCAACGCCACCCCGCCCTTCACCGTGTACACCTGCCAGCTCAGCTTCCCGGTGGTCGACCCCGCGAAGCAGTACCCGGACAACCTCGCCCCCGGCAAACAGAACGACGGCGTCCACCGCATCGACGCCAACCGCAAAGTCGGCGTCCTCGTCGACGGCTTCGACAGCTACGTCAGCTACGCCTACGCGGCAGGAACGGAATTGACGGAAATCGTGCCTCGCTAGCCCGGCGCGACGCTGTCCGGCATGGTGCGGGGGTCACCAGGAAGGCGGGAAGACGGGAAGGTCTTCGGGTGTCGAGGAACGGCGCGACGTGCAGGGACGGCGCGACGTGCAGGGCGGCGCGACGTGCAGGGCGGCGCGACGTGCAGGGCGGCGCGACGTGCAGGGCGGCGCGACGTGCAGGGCGGCGCGACGTGCAGGGCGGCGCGACGTGCAGGGCGGCGCGACGTGCAGGGCGGCGCGACGTGCAGGGCGGCGCGACGTGCAGGGCGGCGCGACGTGCAGGGCGGCGCGACGTGCAGGGCGGCGCGACGTGCAGGGCGGCGCGACGTGCAGGGACGGCGCGACGTGCAGGGACGGCGCGACGTGCAGGGCGGCGCGACGTGCAGGGCGGCGCGACGTGCAGGGCGGCGCGACGTGCAGGGCGGCGCGACGTGCAGGGACGGCGCGACGTGCAGGGCGGCGCGACGTGCAGGGCGGCGCGACGTGCAGGGCGGCGCGACGTGCAGGGCGGCGCGACGTGCAGGGACGGCGCGACGTGCAGGGACGGCGCGACGTGCAGGGACGGCGCGACGTGCAGGGACGGCGCGACGTGCAGGGCGGCGCGACGTGCAGGGCGGCGCGACGTGCAGGGCGGCGCGACGTGCAGGGCGGCGCGACGTGCAGGGCGGCGCGACGTGCAGGGCGGCGCGACGTGCAGGGACGGCGCGACGTGCAGGGACGGCGCGACGTGCAGGGACGGCGCGACGTGCAGGGCGGCGCGACGTGCATTTCGGTGCTCTCGGGCGCCCCGGTGCGTCGAAATGCGCGTGTGGCGTGCATTTCGGTGCTCTCGGGCGTCCCGGAGCGTCGAAATGCGCGTGTGGCGTGCATTTCGGTGCTCTCGGGCGTCCCGGAGCGTCGAAATGCGCGTGTGGCGTGCATTTCGGTGCTCTCGGGCGTCCCGGAGCGTCGAAATGCGCGTGTGGCGTGCATTTCAGTGCTCTCGGGTGTCCCGGAGCGTCGAAATGCGCGTGTGGCGTGCATTTCGGTGCTCTCGGGCATCCCGGAGCGTCGAAATGCGCGTGCGCCACGCATTTCACCGCCCTTGCTTCTCTCTCATGGGTTGCCCCCGCGCCCCACGGCACTCCACGGCGCGGCGCGCTTCCGCGCGCCGCGGGCCCGCCAAGCGCGGCCGCTCCGCGCCCGCGCGGGGGCCCCACGCCATTTCACGTCACTGCGCGCCCCGCGTCACTCCACGTCACTGCGCGCCCCGCGCGATTTCACGTCACTGCGCGCTTCCGCGCGCACAGCGCGCCCGCCCGCACCAAGACGTCACCTCTCTGGATGAGCCGCACCCTTCGCCCCACCCCTCGACCCCAAAAAAGAAAACCGTCCCCCGATCCGTGAAACGCGCCTTCCCGCCTTCCCGCCTTCCTGTTCACTCGTAGAAGGTGCAGAGCGCCGTCACTTCGCCCGCGTGAAGAGCGGCCATTTCTCGAGCAACGGCACGGTCGACGGCTTCGACAGCTACGTCAGCTACGCGTACGCGGCAGGGACGAAGCTGACCGAGATTGTGCCGCGCTGTCCGGCGTGGTGCGGGGGTCAACGGGAAGACGGGAAGACGGGAAGGTTATCTGGGTCGAGCGCTGGCCGCACCAAGACGTCACGTCTCTGGATGAGCCGCACCCTTCGCCCCACCCCTCGACCCCAAAAAAGAAAACCGTCCCCCGATCCGTGAAACGCGCCTTCCCGCCTTCCCGCCTTCCTGTTCACTCGTAGAAGGTGCAGAGCGCCGTCACTTCGCCCGCGTGAAGAGCGGCCACTTGTCCAGAAGGGGCACGGCGGCGCCGGGGCCGCTTTCGCGCAGGGCGCGGACGCATTCCTTCACGGAGAGGCGGCGGGGGCCGAAGATGGTGGGGTCGGCGGCGTCGGCGTCCATCAGCGACGACGGGTGATCGACGCCATAGTCGTCGGGATGGCCGGGCATGTCGAGCAGGACGTGGCCGAGCTCGTGGGCGAGTGCATACGAGCGGGCGCCGGCCTGCACCGCGGCTCGATCGACGATCACGGTGTTCCGGATGCTGGCGTCCGGCGACGAGAGGAACGACTCGCCGATGCGCCCGGTGCGCGCGAAATTGGGAACGATGAACACGTCGATGGTCGTGGGGTCGCCGTCGTCGAAGGCCTTGACCAGGGCGCGCTCCTCGACCGTGCCGGCAGCTGCGTCGAAATCGTCGAAGTGATCGAGGCCGTCGGTCAGGTTCACTTCGCCGAGGCAGACGCGCAGCGTCCGGTCGCTCGACAGCGCGCTGCCGGCGATGGGGGCGAGCGGGATCATCTTGCCGCGCCGCGTCCGGACCAGGACGTCCGCGGTCGGCAGCGCGCCGGGCGAGATGCGCGGATTCGGGCTGACGAGGGCCCGCAGGCCCGCGCGGCGCACGGACGCGGCCAGCGCATCCGCCACCTGGATCGGGGTTTGCCCGGCGTGCGTCTGCAGCTTGACGACGTGCTTTTCCGCGCGGAATGCGATCTGCCCGCCGCTCGCGGGCAGACCGAGATCGCAGCCTATGGCGAGCATGTGCGGTGGAGGCGGATCGACAACCTGCACGTCGAGCAGCTTCCCGTAGCCGAAGTGGATGCCGCACTGTCCCCACAGGCGGCTCGCGGTGCGCACTTCGTGGCGCGCGACGGCGATCGCGCCCTGTGTGCTGCCGCCGATGGGCGCGGAGCCGCCACGCATCAGCCGCACCACGCGCACCCGGAGGTGCGCGCGATAGCGACCGATGGGCCCGAGCGCGCTTTCGCGCGGTCCGCCGACGCGCAGCGATGCGAGCGTGCGGCCGCCCGCCGCCACATCGATGCGCCCGCCGACCTCGCCCAGGAGCGAGCGCGCGGCGGAGCCCGGATGGCTGCGGTCGACGCGGTCGCTCGTGACGCGGATGGGCGGCGTGCCGGCGCAGGCGAGCCCGGTCGCGGTGTGCAGCGGGCAGGTCGTCTTCGACAGCGCGACGTGGGACAGCTCGTCGAGCTTGCCGCCTTCCGGCAACGTGGAGCGAACGCTCACGCTCCGCGGCAGCGATCCGGGCGGTCCGATCGCGATCCAGCTCAGGGCATCCGCGTCGCGCGGAGCGCCGGGCGCGGCCAGCTCCGACGGTAGGACGCGGCTGAGCGAGGCGTGCGAACGGGCCAGATCGATGCGCGCGCCGCTCGCGTCCACGGCGGCCAGCTCGAGCACACGGACGTGCACGGTGAGGTCGCTCAGCCGCACCTCGCCCGCGCCGCCCTCGACGCCCTGCAGCCCGAAGCGACGCACGCGGCGCGGCGACTGGAGCTTTCCGTGCAGCGGTCGTCCCCCGACGATGGCGCGCAGCGCGCTGCCCTCGACCGAAAGCAGCTTCTGTGGGTGGCCGAGATTCGATCCAGCGCACGTCGCTCGCGGCGGCGCCAGCGACGCGGGCTTGCGTGCCGTCGGCGACGCCGTTGTTGTCGTCGTCGTCCTGGTCGGCGAAGAGCGTGAGCGAGAGGCTCGGCGCGTCGACCTTCGGCGGCTGCGGGACGTTTCCGTGTGGTTCGGCGGCGGCAAGGGCCGTCACCAGGCCGGCCGCGGCCAGCACGAACGACCCCGCCCGAAAGCGCGCTACTCGACCCATCCGAGCTGCACCCTGCGGAAGGTCGGCTCGGTCACCAGGGGCGCGGAGAGCCGCCCTGCCTGCGCCGCCGCGAGCAGCGCGGCCCAGCCCGCGGTAGGCAGCTGCCGGCTCGACAGCAGCGGCGCGAGGAGCGCGTCGGAGAGCGGAAGCTTGCCGGCGTCGTACAGCGCCGCTGCGGCCAGACCGCGCAGGGCTTCGCGGCGCGAGCTCTTCATGGTTTCGACGAGCATCTTCTCGAGATCCGTCCGATGGTGATCCCGCGAAAGGTATAGCGCGGCTCGGATCGCTGTCGCGTCGCCGAGCGACGAGGACTTGACCATGTTCTCGAGCATCGGCCGGGCGCCCGGAACCCGCGCCGCGGCCAGGCGGAACAGGAACGTGGTGTCGCGATCCGCGCTCGGGCGGTCGCTGAGCCGGGCGACCAGCTCGACGGTGGGCCGGATCGACGGCGCCGGCTCGCCGTCACCGCCGAGCGCCCAGGCGACCATGGTCCACGCCGCCCTCGCGCTGGTCGGCCCCTCGCGCGCGCGGTCGCGGGCTTCCTTGAGCGGCTTTGGATCGCCGGCGCGAGTGGCGATCTCGCCGAGCACGAGCCAGCGACCGAGATGGCGCTCGGCATCGCGCAGCACCGCGAGAGCGGGCGCGATCGCAACCGGCAGCGCCGGCCCCCACAAGAGCGGCACGAACAACTCGACGCACAGATCGATGCGATGGCTCTCCTTGATCTTCGGAGCCACCGAGGCGATGTGCTGCCCGTTCGACTCGCTGCGCGCGACCCGCGCCACCTCCGCCGCGAACGCCAGATGGGGATGGCGGCTGGCCGCGATACGCGCCAGCGGATCGGTCAGGGACGAATCCGTGACCGAGCACGCGGCCGACAGCGTGGCCAACCCGCCGAACTCGTCGCTGCCGAGCGCACGCTTGATCTGCGCGACGGCACGCCGCTCACCCTGCTCGGCCAGAGCGCGCACCGCCGCGGCATACAGCGGCCGCTGGTAGGTGCCGCGCTTGACCAGCGTCTCGAGGGCCTTCTGCAGCGCGTCCCGCACGCGCGGCGAATGCGGCGCGAGCGCCCGGAGCGAACCGGCCAGTCGCGCTTCCTGCGTCGGCTTGCGGCGCAGCGCGGAAACAACGTCGGCCTCCAGCCGCGACACTACCGTGTCGCCGAGTACCTCCCCCTGAGCCGCCCTCTTCACCATCAGGCCAGTAAATGAAGATACCACTGATCGGGCGCCGCTTGACCCTCGAAAACGCGGCCTCCGCCGCCGCACGCCGCCCCGGGGCCTTCTATCGGGCGAATCAGCGCGGGAGCTCTCCCGTCCAACCAGAAACGCAACTCACGAAAACGTGCGCTCTGGCGGGATCCACGGCGGGGGAGCCGTTGTTGCCCAATCTCCACTCGTGCACTAGCCTCCCCCGACAGGAGAAACCGATGCGGAAAGCTGTATCTGCCCTCGTTCTGTCCACCGTCCTCCCTGCGCTCGTTCTCGTCGCCTGCAAGAAGAACGACGAGCAGCAGCCGCCGCCGCAGCAGCCCTATGGCCAGCAGCCCTATGGCCAGCAGCCCTACGGCCAGCCCGCGCCCACCGGCTACGGCACCGCGCCCGCACCCACCGGCTACGGCACCGCGCCCGCACCCACCGGCTACGGCACCGCGCCCGCCGCGACGGGGACGATGTCCCAGCCGAGCCCGATGGCCTTCCCCTGCCAGAGCGACGCGCAGTGCCTGACGCACCGCTGCAACACCCAGGTGGGCAAGTGCGCGTGGCCCTGCCAGTCGAACAACGATTGCCAGCCCGGCTTCCAGTGCGTGACACCGGCCTGCGTTCCCGCAGTGGGCGGGCAGCAACCCACTCAGTGACCGCGATCAGCGAAGCCGAGTACGAAGAGCGCGCCGCGCCCGAGCTCAGCACCCTGCTCGACGCCTTCGACGCGCTCGACGACGACAGCGTCGAGGCCGAGCTCGAGAGCGACATCCTGACGCTCGAGTTTGCCGACGGCACCCGCTACGTGATCAACTCGCACCGCGCCGCCCGGCAGATCTGGATGGCCGCCGAGCGCAACGCCTGGCACTTCGACTGGGTGCCCGCCGAAGAGCGCTGGATCGCGGCCAAGACCGGCGATGAGCTCTGGGCAACGCTCGAGCGCGTCATCTCGGGTAAGCTCGGACGCGACGTCGGGCTACGGCGCGCCTAGCAGCACGGCTTTCCGCGTCGGCCGCGCGCCCCGACGCCCAGTGCGAGCAGTCCGAGCAAGGCCCAGAGGGGCGTGCCGTCGCGCGAGCCGGCTGCGCGGCAACCGCAGCCGCCGCTGTCGCCCGACGCCGCGCCGCTGCTCGGGCCGCCGCTGCTCGCGCCGCCACTGCTTGCGCCTCCCGCCGCAGCGCCGCCTGCTGCCGAGCCCCCGGTCGCCGGGCCGCCTGCGGTGCCGCCCGCACCGCTGCCCCCAGCGCCGCTGCCCCCGGCGCCGCTGCCCCCCGCGCCGCCGCTGGCTCCCCCCGACTTCAGCCCATTCTGTGGCTTCCAGCCGGGATTGGTCCCCTCCCCCTGGTAGGCGCCGCGGTAGGTGAAATCCTTCTGCGTGCCGTTGAAGTCGCGGTCGTAGTCGGTGTCGCTCTTGACGCTCGAGAGATCGATCTGGCTGCCGTGCAGGGCGCTGCCGCTCTTCGGGAAGAAGTCCATCTGCCCCAGCGTGAGGCCGGGATTGACTACGTAGTTGCCGGCATTGGCCACGCTGTCGGTGATGTCGTCGTGCTCGTTCGTCATCGTGCCCGACAGCGGCGTCGCCGCGAAGATGGCGTTGCCCGCGACGAGGCTCACGCCGCTCGGCGCCGCGCCGAACGAGACCCCCTGTGCGGTGCCGTAGACGGTGTTGTTGTACGCAATGGCATCGATCACCGTCTTGCCGGCGTGGTCCATGAAGTGGACGCCAGCGTGCTTGGAATCGACGAAGAGATTGTCGTGCACGTGCACGCGACCCGTCGCCTGGAGCAGCGCGTCGTCGTCGTTGTGGAAGAAGAAGTTGCCGTAGATCTCGTAGTGATCCTGGCTGCCCGGGCCGCTGTCGGGAAAGCCGTCGACCAGCAGGTTCGGTCGCGCGCCGTCGGGGCTCGGGTTGTTCTCCTTCAGGAAGACGTTGTTCCTGATGATCGTCGTGCGCACGTCCGTCGGCACCTGCGGCACGTCGCTCTGCTGCCGATCGATCTGCTGCTTGATCTCCATGTTGTAGCCGAGCGTGTGGCGGTACAGGTTGCCCTCGATGAGCCCGCCGATGAACGCCTCGGTGCCGTCGGAATTGCCCAGATACATGCCCGTTCCGGCGCCATCGATGACGTTGTCGCGGATGATCCAGTTCCAGCTGACGATCTTGGTGCTGACGCCGACGGTCTGCTGACTGGTGCCCCCGCCGTCGTGATGCGTGATGGTGCAACCCTCGACAGTGATGTCGTGCGTCCAGTGGCCGGCGCCGCCGTTGGCCTTGACGGCATCGACGCCGGAGATGTCCTGGCCGTCGAAGGTGAGGTTCTTGATGACGATGTACGCCGCGTCCTGCAGATCGAGGGTGTTGCAGCAGGATTTCGGCGAGTAGGCGTGCGGGCGCGCCGCTCGCCGGTCCCTCGATGGTGATCGGTTTTCCCGGCGCGCCGCTCACGCCGTGGATCGAGAGCCCTCCGTCGTAGTCTCCGGCCGCGAGCTTCAGCGTGTCGCCGGGCTTCAGCGTCGCGAATTTCGCTTTGAAGTTCGTCGGATCCGCCGGCACGACCGCCGCGTGGGCCGTCGCGGACGCGAACAGAGAACAGACCAAGGCCCCGAGCAAGGCGTATCGCATCCACAGCAGTCTACACCCCCGCACCGCGAAGGGCGGCACGCGGGTGGCGGGACGTTTGCCGCCGATGCAGCAGCTTGAAGACTTCGAGGTGACGCTCGAATCGCCCGAAACCTGCTCGCGCGCTCCCGCAACGTGCTGATCCAGGTGCCGACCGGCACCATGACGATGCGCATAATCGACGACATCGAGCGGGCGGGCCGGCTGATGCGCGCTGCGGCCCCGCGTGGCAACGTCGGCGCGATCGTGATCGTGGAAGAGACCGCCGAGGTGCCGCCACGCCGGCGTCCGCAAGCGACAGCGGGACGTGCTCCGCGACATGGCGTCCCACCACCAGACGTACCTCGCCGGCGAGATCTGCGGCGGAGGCGTCAAGACCTCGCTGCTCCGCACGGTAACGCGCGCGGTTATCCGCGGCATCGAACGCATCTACTCCGCGCGCACGCCGGAGGACACGGTCCAGTGGATGGCCGACTAGCTCGGCAACGTCGGCGCCGTCGAGCTCGGCCGCGCCGTCGACTACGCGAGAGAGCTGGCTCGCGGGAAGACGGCGTAGCGTCCGCGATGGTCGGCCTCGCCGACATTTTCCGCCCCGAGCCGCGGCTTGACGCTCTTTCTGTCGGCCAGACCGACATTTTCCGCCTCTTGCTATAGCTTCGAGCCCATTGTGTCGGCCGCGCCGACATTTTCCGCCCCAAGCCGCCGCTTCACGCCCCTTCTGTCGGCCAGACCGACATTTTCCCTGGCATGCGACGAAGCTGACCGCCGCGGCGCGAGCGCGGCGGAGATGATTGCCGGAACGGCGAGAGCGCTACACCTTCGTGACGGCGAGCTTCAAGGCTTCGTCGCCCAGGGCGTACTCGCGCGCGTCGCTGGGAGCCTCGAAGCCGACCTGCGTGGCGAGGCACTCGCGCTCGAGGGTCGCATGCCCTTCGCGCGCGACTCGCACGACGCGCTCGCTGCCGCCGATCGCCAGGGCGACGCGGTCGGTGAAGTCGAGCTGCTGTTCCTTGCGGACGGCCTGGATGCGGCTGACGAGCTCGCGCAGGATGCCTTCGTCGACGAGGGCGTCGGTGAGCGTCGTGTGCAGCACGACCACGCCGACCTTGCCGGTGCCGGCCGCGAAGCCGTCGGCGGCGGAGACGGCGACCTCGATCTCCTCGTCGTTGAAGTCGAGTTTGTCGCCGTCGATGTCGAGCGTGAGCTTGCCGTGGGTGGAGAGCTCGGCGTGGAGCTTGCCGCCGTCAGCGGCTTCGAGCGCCTTCTTCACCGCCTGCACGTTCTTGCCCAGGCGCGGTCCGAGCGCGCGGAAGTTGGGCTTCAGCTTGAACGAGACGGCGCCCTGCTCGTGGCCGGGGAACATGACGCGGAGCTCGTGCACGTTGAGCTCGTCCATCGCGAGCTCCTTGTACGACTCGAGGCGCTTCAGGAGCTCGCCGTCGTTGAACACCACGTCGGCCCGCGACAGCGGCTGGCGTACCTTGAGCTTGTTCGCTGTCCGCACGCCGAGTCCGAGGCTCACGATCTCGCGCACCGCGGCCATCTCCTGGGCAAGCCCCTCGTCGATCGCGGCCTCGTGCACCTCGGGGAAGCTGTCGAGGTGCACGCTTTCCTTCGCGCCTTCGACCTCCGCGCGGGTAACCAGGTTCTGGTACATCTCCTCGGCGAAAAACGGAATGAACGGCGCGGCGAGCTTGCTTACCGTGACCAGCGACTCGTACAGCGTCGCGTAGGCGTCGCGCTTGTCCTGCTCCAGGCCGGGTGCCCAGAAGCGCTCGCGGCTGCGGCGCACGTACCAGTTGCTGAGCCCCTCGACCACATCCACGAGGCGCAGGGCCGCGTCGTAGACGAGGTAGCCGTCGAGCGCTCGGCGGACATCGCGCACGGCGAGGTTCAGCTCGGAGAGCATCCAGCGGTCGAGCAACGAGCGCTCGCCGAGCGGGCGCCCTGCCTTGTCGCCCGGATGCCAGCCATCGATGTTCGCGTAGATGGTGAAGAACGAGTAGACGTTGCGCAGCTTCACCTGGAAGTCCTTCTGCAGCGTGCGCACGTTCTTCAGGCTGTGGCGCGTGTTGCTCCAGGGCGGCGACGCGGCGTAGAAGAACCAGCGGAAGGCGTCGGCGCCGGGCGCGGGCGTGCGCTCGTCCTCGATCATCACGCGCTGCTCGATGGGCTTGCGCGGCACCTCGACCGGCATCGTGGAGAGGCCGCTGTCGACCTCCTGCACGCCCAGCGCGGTGCGATCCTCTTCGGGCAAGAGCACCACGCGGCGCGGCAGCTTCTTGTGCGCCTTGAGCGCGAGCATACGGCGATCGTCGGGCTGGTCAGCGCGGTAGACGGCTACCTCGGCGCCGTCAACGAGGTCCATGCCTTCCAGGTCCTCGCGGGCGATCAGCGCCTCGCCCGGCTTGGCGGTGACGCCGTGCGCGTCGGCGAGCACGCCGAACTCCATACGCACGCGGTCGAGGATGATCTCGGGCGGCGTGTAGTTGCCCTTGCTCTTGCTCTCCTTCTTGCCCTCCTTGTCGGAGACATGCCCGAGCACGATGCAGGTCTTGTAGGGGTACGGGAAGTCGCGCTTGGGCGTGAGGGCGAGCTTCTCCTGCGTCGCCTTGTCGAACACGAGCGTCGAGATCATCAAGAGCGAATAGAACCAGCCGCGCGTCTGGTCGATCGCCTCGCTGATGAAATCCGCCGGGAAAGCGTCGTTGAAGCGCTCCTTGGAGCCCGGCGCGTGCGGGTAGCCCCACTGCGCGAACGGCATACAGCCGGAGTCGAACCAGCAGTCGATCACCTCGGAGACGCGACGCATCTCCGCGCCGCACTGGGGGCACGGGAAGGTCACGTGGTCGATCCACGGCTTGTGGACGATCAGGTGCTCGCTCAGGTTGGGGTTCGCTTTCTTCGACTCATGCCAGTGCGCGAAAGCGTCCGGGTTGAGCTTCTCGATCTCCGCGACAGACGCGGGCGCGAGCTTGTGCTCCTCGTCCTTCGTGCACACCCACACGTTGAGCGGCGTGCCCCAGAAGCGCTCGCGGCTCAGCGCCCAGTCCACATTGTTGTCGAGGAAATCGCCGAAACGCCCGTTCTTGATGTGCTCCGGCAGCCAGTTGACGGCCTGGTTGTTGGCGATCGCGTCCTTCAGCCGCTCGGTGGTGCGGATGAACCACGCCGGGCGCGCCATCTGGATCAGCGGATCCTGGTCGGCGCGCCAGCAGAACGGGTAGTCGTGGCGGTAGAGCTCGTGGTGGACGAGCAGCTTCTTCTCTTCGAGCTCGCGCAGGATGTCCTTGTCGGCGTCCTTCACCCAACGACCATCGTACGGAGCCGCCTCGGGCTTGAACGTGCCGTCGGGATTGACGGCGCAGATCAGCTCGACCTCGTCGGGGTTCTGGTAGCGCTGGAGCTCTTTCTTGTGCGCCTTGTTGTCGTCCTCGCCGAAAGCGGGCGCGATGTGCACGATGCCCGTGCCGCTGTCGAGCGTCACGAAATCCTCGGCGATGACGCGCCACCAGATGTGCGTCTCGCCGCCGTCCTTGAGGCGGGCCTTCGTGTCGGCGAGCTTTGCGGAGTAGATGTCGAAGGGCGGGCGGTAGCGCTGGCCGACGAGCTCCTCGCCTTTGAGCGTGCGCACCACCTCGAGCTCGCGGCCGAGCTTGCCTTCGAGTGTCTCGCGCAGCCCGGAGGCGACAATCAGCTGCTTCACGCCGAGCTCGGGCGGCTCGGCCGGCTTCTTTTTCGCCTTCGGATCGACCTTCGGCGCGCCGAGGCGCACCACGTCGTAGCTGTAGTTGGCGCGCACGGCGGCGTAGCCGTTCGACGAAAGCGTCCAGGGCGTCGTGGTCCAGACGGCGAGCGCCGTTTCCGGATCGTCGAGCAGCGGGAACGCGACGTACACGCTCGGGTCGTCGACGGTCTTGTAGCCCAGGCCGACCTCGCCGGCGCTCAATGCGGTGCCGCCCTGCGCCCACCACCACACGACCTTGTGGCCCTGGTAGAGCAGCCCCTTTTCGAACAGATTCGACAGCGCCCACCACACGCTTTCGACGTAGCTCTTGTGGTACGTCACGTACGCGTCCGGCAGGCTCACCCAGAAGCCGATGCGCTCCGTCAGCCTCTCCCACTCGCTCGTGTAGCGGAACACGCTCTCGATGCAGCGCGCCACGAACGGCTCCACGCCGTACTCCTGGATCGCCGCCTTGCCGTGGATGCGCAGCTCCTTCTCGACCTCCACCTCGACGGGCAGGCCGTGCGTGTCCCAGCCGCCCTTGCGCAGCACGCGCTTGCCCAGCATCGCCTGGTAGCGCGGGAACAGATCCTTCACCACGCGCGTCAGCACGTGCCCGTTGTGCGGCACGCCATTCGCCGTCGGCGGACCCTCGTAGAAGACGAAGTGCGGCCCATCGGCATTGGCCGCCAGCGACTTGTCGAAAATCCCCCGCTCCTTCCACAGCGCCAGAATGCGCCGCTCGTAGCTGGGAAAATCGAGCTCGGTGGAGACGGGTTCAAAGGGCGGATCGGTCATCGCGGTGTTCGTTGGCTTGGGTCGCGGAGCGGCGCGGCGAGGAGGCAGCGGCCGGCTCGCCGCGATTCGACGGGCAGGGCCGCAGTGCAGTTCCGTACGGCTCCGGCCCAGGCGCTCGCGTATAGCATTGCTCGGGGATCCCGGCGGAAAGCGGCGCGGACGGGATTGGCGGACGTACTCGGCGGGTGACGGTGATGGATTATGTCAACTCCGGGCACGGCGACGTGCATTTCCGCTCTCACGGACGCCCCACAGCGCCGAAATGCGCGTCCCACGTGCATTTCCGCTCTCCCGGACGCCCCACAGCACCGAAATGCGCGTCCCACGTGCATTTCCGCCCTCCCGGACGCCCCACAGCACCGAAATGCGCGTCCCACGTGCATTTCCGCTCTCCCGGACGCCCCACAGCGCCGAAATGCGCGTCCCACGTGCATTTCCCGCTCTCCCGGACGCCCCACAGCGCCGAAATGCGCGTCCCACGTGCATTTCCGCTCTCCCGGACGCCCCACAGCGCCGAAATGCGCGTCCCACGTGCATTTCCGCCCTCCCGGACGCCCCACAGCACCGAAATGCGCGTCCCACGTGCATTTCCGCCCTCCCGGACGCCCCACAGCACCGAAATGCGCGAGCATCCGCGACGCACCCACGCGCCGCCCCCCGTGCGTTTTCCTGGGCTGCCCCCAGGCGCTGCGCCGCGCTGCGCGCGCCGCCGCGCTTCCACGCGCTCCGCGCTTCGCGCTCCGCGGGCCCCCAAGTCCGGGCTACGCCCGGCCGGGGGCCCCACGTCGCTGCGCGCCCCACGTCGCTGCGCGCCCCACGTCGCTGCGCGCCCCACGTCGCTGCGCGCCCCACGTCGCTGCGCGCCCCACGTCGCTGCGCGCCCCACGTCGCTGCGCGCCCCACGTCGCTGCGCGCTATCCGGCGCAGCAGCGGAATCCGGTCGAGTAGTCCCAGTAGCTGCGGTTGTGGGCGGTCGTGACGTACAGGCAGCCCTGGCCGTTGATGACGGTGTCGACGTAGTAGCCGCCGCGGAAGGTGCCGGCGGGATCGACCGTCCATTCGTGGAGGTTGCCCATCATGTCGTACAGGCCCTCGGCGGTGACGCACTGGGCGTTGGCGCCGCACAGGTCGAGACTGTCCGGGAGCTGATCGACACAGGGGTCGTTCAGCTCGTCGGACGTGAACGAGCGCGTCCATGCCAAACAGCTGGATGATGGGATGCTCCGAGCGCGAGTCGTTGCAGGCTCCGGGGATGCGCGTGTTGCCGTAGGGATAGGTGTTGCCGGCGGCGCCCTGGCAGGCGCGCAGCCACTCGGTGTCGGTGCACAGGTGCTTGCCAGCGGCCTGGCACGCGGCTTCGGCCTGGTCGGCGCTGATGTACGCCTGCGGCACGGCGCCTTCGATGGACACCGCGCGCACTTGCGTGGAGCCGGGATTCTCGTAGGGCGACCAGCTGCTCACGCCGCCCACGGGTGTGATGAGCTCCAGCGACGCCTCGAAGCGGTCGACGCAGAAGGTGTCGACGCGCAGCATGCCGAGCGAGCAACCGCCCTGCCCCGGCGCTTCCATCAGGCCCTCGTTCGGCAGCGGGTACGTCGCGGGATCGCACGTCCACGCCGCGTCGGCCGCGTCGGCGATGGAGCCATCGAGCGACGCATCGCCTGCGTCGGTGAGCGAGGCATCGCCGTTCGGCGAACCGCCGCTGCCCGCGCCGCCCTCCCACGCACCACCTGCGCCGCCCGCACTGTACCCGTTGCCGGACGCGCTGGAGCAGCCCACCACGAAGAGAGCAAGCACAAGCGCGGCCTTCATCGCGTCGAGGATATCCGAAGCCGCGCGGCGGACCGCATGAAAGTCAGCGGCGAATGCCGAGCGCGGAAAGCAAAGGCAGCGGATCGTCGGCCAGCGCTGCGCCGATCGCCGCGACGCCGTCCGCCCCGGCGCGCAGGCACTCCGCAACATTTCCGGCCTCCACGCCGCCGAGCGCGTACAGCAGCGGCGGCGGTCCGCCGGCGATGCGCCGCGCGCTCTCGAGGCCGCGCACACCGAGCGGTGGATTACCCTTGCGCGGCGCCATCACGGGCGAGAGCACGATCGCGTCCGCACCGCGCGCCTCGGCCTCCGCCGCGCCGTGGCAGGCGCGCGAGATCCATACCTCGCTGCCGACGAGACGTCGGGCGGACGCAGCCTCGACGCTGTGCTCGCCAAGATGCAGTCCGTCGGCGTCGAGCAGCAGCGCGAGGTCGATGCGGTCATTGACGGCGAAGAGCTGCTCGCTCGCGTGCGCCGCTGCCACCAGACGTTCCCCCAGCGCCTGGCGCTCCCGCACCGGCAGCCCGGGATCGCGGAGCTGCAGCATCACGCTGCCGGGCTGCGCCGCTGCGCACAGCCGGGCAAAGCGCTCGACCAGCGCGCCCGGCTCCACGCGCGTGGTATCGCTGATCGCGATCAGGCGCGGGGCCAGCACGCCCCTACCCTCCGCTCGCTCCCGCCGCGCCCTTCGCCGCCGACAGATCGCTGCGCGCCATGCCGGCGTAGCGGCTGTTCGGATAGCGCGCAACCAGGTACTCCAGCGTGGTGCGCCAGCTCTCCTCGTTTCCCTTCGCCTTGAACTGCTGCGCCAGGCCGTAGAGGGCCTGCGCCGGCGTCTCGTAGGTCTTTTCCGATGGCGGTGTCTCGCTCGCACACTGAAGCGGCGCCTGGCCCAGGGCCGCGGCCAGCAGAAACATCGAAAAAGCCCGCACGCGGCAAATCTCGCCCATCGCGCGGCGGGCGGCAAGCGCGGCGGAGCGCCCGGCCCGCGAATCGACCCGCCGCGGGTTGCACCTCGACGCCGCGCGCACAAGCTATGAACCGGTAGCGCTCTGCGCACCGATTCCCAACGAAATGTCCGGTTCACTCACCCGGCGGGCCCTGCCCCTGCTGGCAACGGCGCTGCTGGCCATCGCCTGCACCCACAACGACGGCCGCTCGCCCGACGGCTCCCCGCTCCAGACCGACCCGCGCTTCGTCGGCACGGGCCTGATGGGGATTGCGTCGGAAGTGCCGCACTGGCCAATGTTCCGTCACGACCACCGGCGCGACGGGCGCAACGACCTGATCCGCCGGAGCGAACCGCAGCTTGCCTGGACCTTCGAGACCGGCGGCGAGATCTGGTCATCGCCGGCCATCGGTATCGACGGCACGGTCTACGTCAGCTCGCTCGACGGCCGCTTGTACGCGCTCGACCGCAACGGCAAGCTGCTCTGGACGTACCGGACGTTCGGCGCGCTGTGGTCGTCACCGGCGGTGACGGGCGACGGCACCGTGTACGTCGCCGGCATCGATCACTACGTGTACGCGCTGATGGGGGGCCGCGTGAAGTGGGCGGTCAAGCTCGGCAACTGTGCGTTCTCGTCGCCGCTCATCAGCCGCGACGGCACGATCTACATCGGCTCGAACGATCACCGCTTCTACGCCATCAACCCGAACGGGACGATCCGTTGGGTGAAGCGGACGCGCGCGCCGCTCGATTCGTCGCCGGCCATGACCAACTCGGGCATGTTGTTCATCGGCTCCAGCGACGGAGAGCTTCTGGCGTTCCGCCCCGACGGCTCGCGGGCAGGCTCGTTCAGCGCATTGGCGCCCATCCACTCCTCCCCCGCGATCGGTCCGCGCGGCGGCATCTACTTCGGCGCGGACGACGGCTCGGTCTACGCGGTCACGCCTCAAGGGCAGCTCTACTGGAAGCAGCTCACGGGGCAGGCCGTCACGTCGTCTCCGGCCATCGGCCGCGACGGCGTGGTGGTCATCGGCAGTGGCGACTCCACGGTCTACGCCTACAACGCCGACGGCTCCACGCGCTGGGAGTTCGAAACCGGCGGCCCGATCTTCTCGTCGCCCGCCATCACGGCCGACGACACGGTTTTCGTCGGCTCCGGCGACGGCAAGCTCTACCAGATCGACCGGAACGGACGGCTCGTCTGGTCGTTCCCCACCGGCGGCGCAGTCAACTCGTCGCCCGCCATCGGACCGGACGGCGGCATCGCGGTCGGATCGCGCGACCGCAAGGTCTACTACTTCCGCTGAGCTTCGGGCCGCGCTACTCGCGCTCTGCAGGCTCGAGCGTCGCCGGCTCCCGCGGACCGGGCTTGATCAGTCGCAGGATGCCCGCCGCCAGCAAAGCGCCGAGCGTGTCGGCAACCCAGTCGAGGAACTCGGCATCGCGGTAAGGGATCGTGTACTGCACCAACTCGAGCAGCGCGCCGAGAGCCGACGCCACGACAACCGACGCCACGATCAGCCGCGCGCGCTTCCACTCCGCCAGCTCGAACGAGAGCGCGTGGTACACGACGAACACCATCACGCCGAAGACCAGGAAGTGCGCGACCTTGTCCTCGGGGATCGGCATACGGATGCGCGGCAAGCTCACCTTCGCAGCGCCGGAGTAGAACACCGCCGCGACGTAGAGCAGCGCCGGCACGACGTGAACGAAGAACCCGGGTCGGGCTCCCTCCTCGCTGGGGTCGGGTTCGGGCATCACGCTGGCCAGGGGGCGGAACGTAGCAGATTTCAGGAAAAGCGCTGGAATCAGCAGACTTGCACCTGGACGCGCTCAAGCGCCCCCGAATCGCGCGCGCCGACCCTTCCGCCGCCACGCCGCGACCTCGGCGCCCTTCCGTCGGCCTCGCCCCCGTCTCCGCCGCCAAGCCGCAGCTTCGCGCCCATTGTGTCGGCCTCGCCGACATTGCCGCCAAGCCGTAGCTTCGCCGCCCTGATGTCGGCCTCGCCGACAGTTCCGCCGCCAAGCCGTAGCTTCGCCACCCTGATGTCGGCCTCGCCGACAGTTCCGCCGCCAAGCCCGCGCTTCGAGCCCATCGTGTCGGCCAGACCGACATTTCGAGCCCCTTGACGTAGCTTCGCCACCCTGATGTCGGCCTCGCCGACAGTTCCGCCGCCAAGCCGTAGCTTCGCCACCCTGATGTCGGCCTCGCCGACATTGCCGCCAAGCCGTAGCTTCGCCACCCTGATGTCGGCCTCGCCGACAGTTCCGCCGCCAAGCCGCAGCTTCGCGCCCATGGTGTCGGCCTCGCCGACAGTTCCGCCGCCAAGCCGTAGCTTCGCCGCCCTGATGTCGGCCTCGCCGACAGTTCCGCCGCCAAGCCGTAGCTTCGCCACCCTGATGTCGGCCTCGCCGACAGTTCCGCCGCCAAGCCGTAGCTTCGCCACCCTGATGTCGGCCTCGCCGACATTGCCGCCGCCAAGCCGTAGCTTCGCCACCCTGATGTCGGCCTCGCCGACATTGCCGCCGCCAAGCCGTAGCTTCGCCACCCTGATGTCGGCCTCGCCGACATTGCCGCCGCCAAGCCGTAGCTTCGCCACCCTGATGTCGGCCTCGCCGACAGTTCCGCCGCCAAGCCCGCGCTTCGAGCCCATCGTGTCGGCCAGACCGACATTTCCGCCGGGAAGCCCGCGCTTCGAGCCCATCGTGTCGGCCAGACCGACATTTCCGCCGGGAAGCCCGCGCTTCGAGCTCATTGTGTCGGCCGGACCGACATTTCCGCCGTCAAGCCCGCGCTTCGAGCTCATTGTGTCGGCCAGACCGACATTTCGAGCCCCTTGACGTAGCTTCGCCACCCTGATGTCGGCCTCGCCGACATTTCCGCCGCCAAGCCCGCGCTTCGAGCCCATCGTGTCGGCCAGACCGACATTTCGAGCCCCTTGACGTAGCTTCGCCACCCTGATGTCGGCCTCGCCGACATTTCCGCCGCCAAGCCCGCGCTTCGAGCTCATTGTGTCGGCCAGACCGACAGTTCCGCCGGGAAGCCCGCGCTTCGAGCTCATTGTGTCGGCCGGACCGACATTTCCGCCGTCAAGCCCGCGCTTCGAGCCCATTGTGTCGGCCAGACCGACATTTCCGCCGGGAAGCGGACGCTTGACGGCTTCCTGGCGGTCGCGCGCCGCGGTCCCCCTCCTGAGGCGGCGGAGCCGGCGATTTGGAGGGGGCGGCCGCGCGCAGCCGCCGCAGGCGGCGAGCACGGACCGGGGGGAGGCAACTGTTGCGCAGAACCTCGACGACAGTTCGGCGGCGTGCGGCGCGATCGCGTGCGCGGCGATTCCTGGCAATCGAGCGTGCGGCGGGCCGATAGACTGTGGTGACGTTCGTGCACCTGACTGCGCACGCGCTGACCGGCAAGAAGCCGTTCGTCGACCCGGATGTGGCGCTGTGTTTCTGGCGGAGCCTGCAGAGGCTCGCGCCGCACGCCGTCGCGGCGTGCTTGATGCCCAACCACCCGCATCTGGTCGTGCCAACGGACGCGCCGGACAAGTTGCACGCGCAGTTCGCCCAGCGGTTGGCTGCGTTCGCGCGGGCGCACAACATGGGGCGCACCTGGCAGCGCGTGCCACCCGCGGAAGTCGTGCGTCCCGATCGACTCGTCGCCGTCATCCGCTACGTGCATCTCAATCCGCCCCGCGGGGGGCTGGTAGGCGACCCGCTGGAGTGGCTGCTGTCGACCCATCGAGGCGTGGTCGGCGCGGAGCTCGAATCCGTGGGTGACGGCAGATCGATTGGCGGACGTGCTCGGCCGCCGACGCGAGCACTTCGAAGCGTGGTTCCATCGCATCGTGACGGACGACTCGTCCGTGAGAACGGGAGGCACGCCTTTGCCGCAACCCGCGCCGGCGCGAATCGTTCCGGCAGTGCCGCTCGAGCAGATCGCGTTGGCCGCGCACTCGGCAGCGCACGGCTGTCGCATCATCGAGCGGCGCGCGCTGGTAGCGCTCGCGCGGCACCAGGGTTGGAAGGATGCGGCGTTGATCGCTCGCGTCGCGGGCATCACGCCGGACTCGGTGCGGCGGTTGGCGCGACGCCCCGAGCCGGAGCTGGTGCGGGTCGGCGCGCTGTGTCTGAACGATGCGCGGCTACGATGCGTACCGCGCGCGCGCCACCAGGGCTCGTAGGAAGCGGGCTCGTCGCACGAGCGTCGATGCGTGCGGGCTCGTCGCACGAGCGTCGATGCGTGCGGGCTCGCCGCATGAGCGTCGATGCGTGCGGGCTCGCCGCATGAGCGTCGATGCGTGCGGGCTCGTCGCACGAGCGTCGATGCGTGCGGGCTCGTCGCATGAGCGTCGATGCGTGCGGGCTCGTCGCATGAGCGTCGATGCGTGCGGGCTCGCCGCATGAGCGTCGATGCGTGCGGGCTCGTCGACAGTTCCGCCGCCAAGCCCGCGCTTCGAGCCCATCGTGTCGGCCTCGCCGACATTTTCGCCGCCAAGCCCGCGCTTCGAGCCCATTGTGGCGGCCAGACCGACATTTCGAGCCCCTTGACGTAGCTTCGCCACCCTGATGTCGGCCTCGCCGACATTTCCGCCGCCAAGCCCGCGCTTCGAGCCCATTGTGGCGGCCAGACCGACATTTCCGCCGTCAAGCCGACGCTTGACGCCCTTCCAGGCGGTCGCACGCCGCAGTCCCCCCGCGCCCCGCGCCCCGCGCCCCGCGCCCCGCGCCCCGCGCTCTCCCCGCGCCCGCGCCCGCGCTAGACCGCCGCCGTCTCTTCGAGCTCGCGCGAGCGGGTTTCGGGGAGGAGCCACAGGATCAGGATCACGGCGAGGATCGGGAAGATGGCGGTGACGCGGACGGCGTGACCCCAGCCGACGTGACCGGCGGCGTAGCCGACTGCGACCGGGGAGAGCACGTAGCCGATGCGACCGATCAGGTTGTTGGACCAGGCAAAGGCGTCGCCGCGGAGCTCGGTCGGGAACAGCTCGGCGTTGTAGGCGTTGAGCACGGGCAGCACGGCGCTCGCGCCGAAGATCGCGAACACCAGCGTGAGCGTCAGCGGCCACTGGCCGTGCAGCGTGTAGCAGCCGAAGATGCCGACGGAGGCCAGGCCGAAGATCACGACGGCGCCCATGCGCCGTCCGATCAGATCCAGCAGCTTGCCGGCGAAGAAGACCAGCGGCATCGAGACGAGGGCGGCGATGGTGATCGCCTTGCCAACGTCGCTGTCGGTCATGCCGCGCTCGCCGACGGCGAATTCCTTCCAGAACGTCACGCCGTTCTGCGTGCAGATGTACGTGAGAAACCAGATGAGACCCAGCTGCAGCATGCGCTTCCGGTACGGCGAGCGGAAGATCGCTGTGAAGGGCTTGGCGACGTGCGAGGTCACCTGCTCGGAGAAGCGCCGCGTCTCGCGCAGGTTGCGCCGCGCAAACGCCAGCACGACGAGTGGGATGATGCCGACGAAGTAGACGCTCCGCCAACCGAACGGCGTCTTCAAGAGCAGCGGCACCACGCCCGCGCAGGTGACCGCGCCCAGGCTCGAGAATGCGCTGATGACTCCGATGACCATTCCGCGGCGCGCGGCGGGGTACTCCTCGGCCGCCATGACGGTGCTGGTCGCCCACTCGCCGATCAGGAAGATGCGCGCGATCATCTGGAAGGCGGCGAACGCCCACACGTTGGGCGACAGCCCGGTCAGCGCCGTGAAGATCGTGTAGCCGGCGATGGTGACCGTCAGCACGCGCTTGCGACCGAAACGGTCGGCGCGCCGCACCAACAGGTACGCGACCACCGTGCCGAAGTTGATGAAGCCGACGAGGTAACCGGCGACAGCGTGGCTGAAGCCGAAGGCCTTCTGCAGGTTCGGCAGGATCTGGGTCAGCGCGAGGAAGTCGTAGCCCTCGAAGAACGTCGCGACGCTAAGGAAGACAAACAGCCGGCGCTGGTACGACGTGAGTCGTTCGGTCACCGGGTGCCCCGCACGCACACCTTATCGCAAGGCGCGATGACCGGTGTCAACGCGGAGACACGTGCACAAGGCGTCCACGGAAGCTTCGGCGAGCGACTGCGAGCCCGCGACGAATCGCGTCGGGGGTCCGGGGGCGGTGAGCGCTAGCTGATGACGCCGGTTTCCGGGCTCGACGCGGTGGCGTACAGCTTCTTCGGCATCCGCCCCGCGAGGAACGCCTTGCGCCCGGCGCTGATGGCCTCGCGCATCGCCTCGGCCATCATGATCGGCTTCTTCGCGCCCGCGATGGCGGTGTTCATCAGCACGCCGTCGCAGCCGAGCTCCATCGCCACGGCGGCGTCGCTGGCCGTGCCCACGCCCGCGTCGACGATCACCGGCACCTTCGCGCGCTCCAGGATGATGCGCAGGTTGTACGGATTGCGGATGCCGAGCCCGGAGCCGATCGGCGCCGCCAGCGGCATCACCGCCGCGCAGCCGATGTCCTCGAGCTTGCGGCACACGATCGGGTCGTCCATGCAGTACGGCAGCACGGTGAAGCCCTCCTTCACCAGCGTCTTGGCCGCCTCGAGCGTCTGCTCGTTGTCGGGGTAGAGCGTGTCCTTGTCGCCGAGGACCTCGAGCTTGACGATGTCGGCGATGCCCAGCTCGCGCGCCAGCCTGAGCGTGCGCACTGCCTCCTCGGCCGTGAAGCAGCCCGCCGTGTTCGGCAGGATGGTCCAGCGCTTGCTCGTGACGAGCTCCATCATCGAGCCGGAGCTCCGGTCCTTCAGATCCACGCGGCGCAGCGCGACCGTCACTACCTCCGCGCCGGACGCCTCCAGCGCTGCGCGCGTCTCGACCACGTCCTTGTACTTGCCGGTGCCGACGAAGAGCCGCGACTTGAAGGTGTGCTTGCCGATCGTGAGGACGTCTTCCATGCCGGCGGACTAGCGCCGCCCGGGCGCCGGGGCAAGCGCGCCGGTCATGCACCGCTACTTGCAGGGAACGTCGTGGACGATCGCGTCGACGGCGTCGCCAACGGCCTTGATCGGGTTGCCGGCCGAGACCACGTACGCCGTCCCCGTGCCGGCGGCCTGGGCGACCAGATCCAGGTTCGCCGTCGTGCCGATGCCGACCACGTACGTCTTGATCGACGGCGAGCCGGTGAATGCCGTCGCCGCCTTGGCCGCAACGCCGTTGATGTCGTTGCCCGTGCAGCTCGTGGGCTCGCCGTCCGTGATGAGCAACACCGACGCGATGTGTCCCGGGTGGGCCTTCAGGAAGCTCTTCGTGTAGTCGTAGGTCCCCTCGAGCGCGGGAGCCATCGGCGTCGCGCTGCCGTCGGGCGTGGTCGCGTTGACAGCGTCCGAGATCTTCGTGATGACGCCCGGCACCGGGCTGACCTGCACCGCAGGCGACGCGTAGTCCGACGCGATACACGAGACGTCGGCACTGTACGACCCGTTGCACGTACCGAACGACGGCATGCACGGGCCATACGCGCCGCAGTCCGCGTCGGTCGTGCACGAGCTCGGCGGCGGCGCGCCGGTCGGCGCCACCGGGAAGAACCCCAGCCCCACGCCGCCGACGCCCGGTGCGCCCAACGCGCCCAGGCCCTGCGTCACGTTCGTCCACTTGCTCTGGTCCTGCATCGACGCCGAGCGATCGAGCAGCACCACGATGTCGAGCGGCTTCTTCGAGCAGCCCGCGTCGCTGCCGCCCGTGCCGCCCGTGCCGCCCGTGCTGGTGCCGCCGCTGCCGCCGGTGCTGGTGCCGCCGCTACCCGCGGTGCCGCCGTCCGCGCCCCCCGCGCCCCCGCTGCCCGCCGAAGTACACCAACCGTGCGCCTTGTCGCACAGCTGCCCCAGCGGCTTGCACTGCTTGTCCGTCACGCACACGCGGTGACACATCTGGTCGGGACCGCACAGGTCGCCGGTGCGGCAGTCGTTGTTGCCGACGCACTGCACGCAGGTCGAGCTCGACGGGTCGCACACCTGATCCGCCGGGCAGTCGAGCGAGGTCTTGCAGGTCGCGCTCGCCGTGCCGCCCGTGCCCCCGGAACCGGCCGCGGCTCCACCCGCGCCGGGTCCCCCGGACACGAGATCGTTGTTCGAGCTACCGCAGCCCACCGCCGCCAGCAGCGCCAGCGCGCCGATCCCAAGCCAAGCTGTCCTACGCATGCGCAGATGTACGGCGAGGTGCGGAGGTGTCTTCCCTGGCGGCGCGCCGCACAGCGACGCGGGCGCGCGCCGCACAGCGACGCGGCGGCGCGCCGCACAGCGACGCGGCGGCGTGGGGCCCCCTGAGCGCGCGTTCGCGCGCGATTTGGGGGCCCGCGCCGCGCGCAGCCCCCGCGGGGCGAGCACGGCGCGCCGCACAGCGACGCGGGCGCGCGCCGCACAGCGACGCGGCGGCGTGGGGCCCCCTGAGCGCGCGTTCGCGCGCGATTTGGGGGCCCGCGCCGCGCGCAGCCCCCGCGGGGCGAGCACGGCGCGCCGCACAGCGACGCGGGCGCGCGCGGGGCAACCCCAAACGGGCATTTTCGGCCGCAAGTTCGCGCTTGATGGCCAAAATGCCCGCCAGACGGGCATTTTGATGCGCAAGCTCGAGCTTGATGGCCAAAATGCCCGCCAGACGGGCATTTTTATGTGCAAGCTCGGGGGCGGTGGCCGAAATGCCAGAAATCTGCCCTGATCGAGGAGACAGACGGGCATTTTGATGCGCAAGCTCGAGCTTGGTGGCCGAAATGCCCGCCAGAGATGTCTGGCGTGCATTCTGGGTGGCATGCCCCCATTCCGCACGTCGTATCGGCCGCCGCCCGCGCGTCGTGGCGGCCGCCGCCCGCGCCCTTCCGCCGCCCGCGCGTTCCGCCGCCCGCGCGTCGTATCGGCCGCCCGCGCGTCGTATCGGCCGCCCGCGCGTTCCGCCGCCCGCGCGTCGTATCGGCCGCCGCCCGCGCGTCGTATCGGCCGCCCGCGCGTTCCGCCGCCCGCGCGTCGTGGCGGCCGCCGCCCGCGCGTCGTGGCGGCCGCCGCCCGCGCCCTTCCGCCGCCGCCCGCGCCGCGACTCGTAAATGCGCCCGGCCCCCGCGTTCCGCCGCCCGCGCGTTCCGCCGCCCGCGCGTTCCGCCGCCCGCGCCGCGCCGTCGTACCAGCGTCGCGGCCGCGACGATTGCCGGCTCGCTTCAGCCGAACTTCCGCGCCGCTTCGTCCAGCCGCACGAAGCCGTAGCCGGCCGCCTTCAGCGTCTCGACGACCGCGCCGAGCGCGTCCAGCTTGCGCGCCAGCGGCACGCGCACATCCGGCTGGTGCGGGCGCAGCGCCTCGAGCCCGTCGCGGGCGTCCAGCACGTCGATGCCGTGCAGCTCCAGGTTCACGAGCGGCTCGCCGATCACGCCGCGCGTGAGCCAGCGCGCCCGCGTTGGCCCCGCCAGCGTCAGCGTCGTCCCGATGAAGGGCAGCCGCGCGCGCCGCGTCACCTGCACCGGCAGCTCGAGCAGCCCGCTGCCGCGCTTCCAGTACGGCTTGCCGATGCGATACGGCCGCATCGGCGCCGCGAGCACCGCCGGCGTGTCCAGCACCGAGTGCGAGCGCCGCCGCCTGACGCGGATCGCCGCCAGCGCCGCCGCCTTGGCCGCGTAGTACGGCGGACACGGAAACACCGACGAGTCGTACTCGACGCCCGCCTCCGCCAGCACCTCGAACAGCTCGTCCGTGATCGTGTAGCCCGGCGCCCGGAAGCCGCGCGGCCGCTCCCCCGTCGCCCCCTCGATCACCTCGATGCCAGAGCGCACCTGCCGCTCCATCTCCGCCCGGCTCTGGCGCGTCAGATCGTACAGGTGATCGAGCGAGTGGTTCGCGAGCTCATGCCCGCGTGCGCTCAAGGCCGAGAGCCGCGCCGCATTCCCCTCGCGCGCCATGTCGGCCCCGATCGCAAACAGCGTCAGCGGCAGCTCGTGCGCCCGCGCGAATTCATCGAGCCGCGGCAACGCCACGTCGTACACCGCGCTCGACGACGTGGGCGGCAGCCCGTGGATCGCGAAGTAGTGCGGGATCTCGTCCAGATCGACGCTGACGGCGCAGACGCGCATGAGCATCATGTACCCGAACGCAAACCCCGCGTCCGCCCCATCCGCCCACGCGACGGCGGCGGCGCAGGTGACGGCGCGTCCGCCCGGGTGACGGCGCGTCCGCCCGGGTGAGGGCGCGTCCGCCCGGGTGACGGCGCGTCCGCCCGGGTGACGGCGCGTCCGCCCGGGTGACGGCGGCAGCGCAGCTCACCCGTCATGGATTATGTAAACTCGTTTGAGCGTGGATCGATACTGTTCGCGGCATTCCGCGCCGCACAGCCGTCGACCTCCCCCGTCGCGGGCATTTCACCCTCCAAGCCCGAGCTTGCCACCCAAAATGCCCGTTTCGCGCCCATTCCACCCCTCTGCGACGAGCTTGCCACCCAAAATGCCCGTTTCGCGCCCATTCCACCCCTCTGCGACGAGCTTGCCACCCAAAATGCCCGTCTCGCGCCCATTCCACCCCTCTGCGACGAGCTTGCCCCACAAAATGCCCGTCTCCCGGGCATTTCACCCTCCAAGCCCGAGCTTGCCCCACAAAATGCCCGTCTCACGGGCATTTCACCCTCCAAGCCCGAGCTTGCTCACCAAAATGCCCGTCTCGCGCGCGTTTTGACCTCCAAGCCCGAGCTTGCCACCCAAAATGCCCGTCTCACGGGCATTTCACCCTCCAAGCCCGAGCTTGCTCACCAAAATGCCCGTCTCGCGCGCGTTTTGACCTCCAAGCCCGGCTTGCCCCACAAAATGCCCGTCTCACGGGCATTTCACCCTCCAAGCCCGAGCTTGCCACCCAAAATGCCCGTCTCACGGGCATTTCACCCTCCAAGCCCGAGCTTGCCCCACAAAATGCCCGTTTCGCACCGTTCCCCACGCTTGGTGGAGGGCTGCCCCCACGAAGCGCCGCGCTCCGCGCGCCGCCGCACTTCCGCGGCGCGGCGCGCTACCGCGCGCCGCGGGCCCCCAAGTCCGGGCGCGACGCCCGGCCGGGGGCCCCACGTCCCTGCCGACACGTCCCTGCGCGCGTCACGCCCGGCGCGAGCTCGTCGCGAAATCGCGCACTGCGGCCACGACCTCCGCGCGCTCGATCCCTGACAGCTCCGGGTACAGCGGGATCGACACCACCTCCGCGGCCGCCGCCTCGGCGCGCGGGCACGCCCCCTGGCGCATGCCGAGTGGCGCCAGCGCGGGCTGCGCGTACAGAGGCCGGTCATAGTAGACGGCGGTGGCCACGTCGCGTTCCTTCAGGAAAGTGCGGAACTCGTCGCGCCGCGCGACGCGCAGTGTGTAGTGCGCCCACGCGGGCGCGGCGCCCGACGCCACCGCGGGCAGCGCGACGCCGTCGAGCCCCGCGAGCTCCGCGTCGTAGGCCGCCGCGTGCCCGGCGCGCGCCGACAGGTAGTGATCGAGATGCGGCAGCTTCACGGACAGGAGCGCCGCCTGCAGGGCGTCCAGCCGGAAATTGCCGCCCACCCACTCGTGCTCGCCGCGGCGCGGCGCGCCGTGCGCGCGCAGTGCGCGGCAGCGTGCCGCCAGATCGTCGTCATTCGTCACGATCATGCCGCCGTCGCCGAACCCGCCCAGCGGCTTGGACGGAAAGAAGCTGAAACACCCGAGCGTCCCCCACGCGCCGGCGCGCTTGCCCTGCCACGCCGCGCCGAGCGCCTGGGCCGCGTCCTCCACGACGGGCACGCCGTGACGCCCGGCAATCTCGAGCAGCGAGCTCAACCGCACCGTCTGCCCGAACAGATGCACCGGCACGATCGCGCGTGTGCGCGGTCCGATCGCCGCCTCGAGCTCCGCCAGATCCATGTTGAACGTGCCCGCGTCGATGTCCACGAAGCGCGGCCGCGCGCCGAGCCGCAGGATCGCGCCGACCGTCGCGAAAAACGAAAACGGCGTGGTGATCACCTCGTCGCCCGGCCGCACCTCCAGCGCCATCAGCGTGCACAGCAGCGCATCGCTGCCGCTTGAGACCCCGACGGCGTGCCGTACGCCCACGTAGCTGGCGATCCCACTCTCGAAGCGCTCCACCGCCTCGCCCAGGATGAACCGTTCCGACTCCAGCACCGCCTCGAACGCCGCGCGCAGCTCGCCGGCGAGCGCCGCGTGCTGCGCCGATAGATCCACCAGCGGGATCATCCGATCCACTCCACCCGCCCGCCTGCCAGTCGATAGCGCTCGCCCGTCCCCGGGCACACCGCAATGCCTTCCGCATCGAACTCCAGCCGCGAGCCGTGACGGCTCATCCAGCCGAGCGGCTGTGCGGGCACGCCGCCCACCAGCGCGTACGCCGCCACGTCGTGCCGCACCAGCGCGCCCGCGCCCACGAAGCAATGCTCGCCCAGCGTCACCCCTGGCAGGATCGTCGCGTTCGCGCCGATGGTCGCGCCGCGGCGGACGCGCGTCGGCCGGTACTCGCTCCGCCGCGACACCGCCGCGCGCGGATTCATCACGTTCGTGAACACCGCGCTCGGCCCCACGAAGACGTCGTCTTCAAGCTCGACGCCTTCGTACAGGCTCACGTTGTTCTGCACCTTCGCGCGGGCGCCCACCCGCACACCCGCCGCCACGAAACAGTTCTGCCCGAGCAACGTCCCCTCCCCGATCACCGCGCCGGCCATCACGTGACAGAAGTGCCAGATGCGCGCGCCCGCTCCGATCAGCGCGCCCGCGTCCACGACGGCGGTTGGGTCGATGAAAGCCGCGGTGTCGTCGTCGAGCTGCGCCACACCGCTCCGATAGCAGCGCTCGCGACGCGCCGCGACGGCGCCGGCGCAAACGGCCGGATTGCCGGCGTTGGGCCCCCGGCCGGGCGCTGCGCCCGGCCTTGGCGGGCCCGCGGCGCGCGATAGCGCGACGCGCGTGGAAACGCCGCGCAAGGCGGGGGGCATCCCTCGACACCCATCAAGGGGCGTTACGGCGCCCGACGCCCGGCGAGGAGCCAGCGCGCGGTACCCGCCGCGCCAAGGGCGACGGCGCGCGCTCGCTCGAGCGCATTGTCGGAAGCCGCGCGCGCCACCAGTGGCAGAAGGAAGCGGCCGCGCAGTCGCCGGCGCATCAGCGCGCGGTACGTCGCCGCGTAGGCGCGGCGGGGCGGGCCGAGCGCCGCGCGGATCTCCGCCCAGCGCGTGTCGCCCTCTTGCGCGAGGAAATCGGCGACGAGCCACGCGAGCGTCGTCGACTGCGCGGCGCGCACGACGCGCACGAACACCGCGTCGTCGAACGCCTCCAGCCGCACGATGCGCGCCACATCCTCGAGCGCGTGGCCGCGCGCGCGGGCCAGCTTGTCCTTGAACACGTTCACGCACAGAAGCAGCGCGTGCTCGTGCAGCTCGGGCTCGAGATGTCCGGCTTCGCCACGCATGGCGTGCGCGATCATCGTGTCGACCGTGAGCCCGCACAGCCCTGGCGGACCGACGGACGTTTCCACTTCGACCAGCGTGCCATCGACGATCGCCTCGAACGTTCCCCACTGCTTCGAGCCGTGCCCCACCGTGAAGCCCGCCGCTTCGAAGGCGCGCTGCGCCCGCACGCGATCGCGCGGACGGACCCGGAGATCCACGTCCGCGATGTCGCGCTCCGCAGAGTCGGCCCAGAGCAGCGGCGTCGTCACCACGCCCTTGACCGGCAACACGTCGACGCCCGCAGCATCGAGCACGCCGAGCGCCCGCCCCAGCGCCGCCCGCGCCACGCCCTGCTTCGCCCACCTGAGCGCCGCCTGCTTCACACTCCGTGCATAGCGCGGCGCGGGCGGACAGTGGGGTGCGGGCGGCGGCGCGGGCGCGGACGGTGGAGTCCGGGCGGTGGGGTCCGGGCGGCGGGGTCCGGGCGGCGGGGCGCGGGCGCGGGTGCGGGCGGTGGGGTCCGGGCGGCGGGGCGCGGGCGGTGGGGTCCGGGCGCGGGTGCGGGCGGTGGGGCGCGGGCGGTGGGGTCCGGGCGGTGGGGTCCGGGCGGTGGGGTCCGGGCGGCGGGGGCGCGGGCGGTGGGGTCCGGGCGGTGGGGTCCGGGCGCGGGTGCGGGCGGTGGGGTCCGGGCGGTGGGGTCCGGGCGGCGGGGCGCGGGCGGTGGGGTCCGGGCGGTGGGGTCCGGGCGGTGGGGTCCGGGCGCGGGTGCGGACGGTGGGGTCCGGGCGCGGGTGCGGGCGGTGGGGTCCGGGCGCGGGCGCGGGCGCGCGGGCATTTTGCCCTCCAAGCTCGAGCTTGAGACCCGAAATGCCCGCCAGCGACGCCAGAGCACCCCGTTTCCGCGCGTTTTTCCGCGCAGCTTCGAGCTTGCTCCGTGAAATGCCCGTCTGACGGGCATTTTGCCCTCCAAGCTCGAGCTTGCTCCACGAAATGCCCGCCAGCGACGCCAGAGCACCCCGTTTCCGCGCGCTTTCCCGCACAGCTTCGAGCTTGCTCCGTGAAATGCCCGTCTGACGGGCATTTTGCCCTCCAAGCTCGAGCTTGCTCCACGAAATGCCCGTCTGACGGGCATTTTGCCCTCCAAGCTCGAGCTTGAGACCCGAAATGCCCGCCAGCGACGCCAGAGCACCCCGTTTCCGCGCGGTTTCCCGCACAGCTTCGAGCTTGCTCACCGAAATGCCCGTCTGACGGGCATTTTGCCCTCCAAGCTCGAGCTTGCTCTACGAAATGCCCGTTCGGGCCACGTCGCCACCAGGTTCGATGGGTTGCCCCCGCGCCTTCCGTCACTTCGCGGTGCGCCGCGCTCCGCCTTGGGCTCCGCGCGTCGCGGGCCCACCAAGGCCGGTCGCTTCGCGCCCGGCCGGGGGCCCCACGCCCAGCGCCGCAATCCACGGCGCGCCGTCACTGCCCGTCACTTCCACGGCGCGCCGTCACTGCCCGTCACTTCCACGGCGCGCCGTCACTGCCCGTCACTTCCACGCCGCGCCGTCACTGCCCGTCGCTTCCACGGCGCGCCGTCACTGCCCGTCGCTTCCACGGCGCGCCGTCACTGCCCGTCGCTTCCACGGCGCGCCGTCACTGCCCGTCGCTTCCACGGCGCGCCGTCACTGCCCGTCACTTCCACGGCGCGCCGTCACTGCCCGTCGCTTCCACGGCGCGCCGTCACTGCCCGTCGCTTCCACGGCGCGCCGTCACTGCCCGTCACTTCCACGGCGCGCCGTCACTGCCCGTCACTTCCACGGCGCGCCGTCACTGCCCGTCGCTTCCACGCCGCGCCGTCACTGCCCGTCGCTTCCACGGCGCGCCGTCACTGCCCGTCACTTCCACGGCGCGCCGTCACTGCCCGTCACTTCCACGGCGCGCCGTCACTGCGCGTCGCTTCCACGGCGCGCCGTCACTGCCCGTCGCTTCCACGGCGCGCCGTCACTGCCCGTCGCTTCCACGGCGCGCCGTCACTGCCCGTCACTTCCACGGCGCGCCGTCACTGCCCGTCAGTTCCACGGCGCGCCGTCACTGCCCGTCGCTTCCACGGCGCGCCGTCACTGCCCGTCGCTTCCACGCCGCGCCGTCACGCGCGGAAGACGGTCACGCTTTCGCCGATCTCCACGGCGCTGTGGCCCATGCGGCGGAGGCGGGGGACTTCGCTGCGGGCTACGACGAGGATGCCGTCGTCGGCGAGGGAGCGGAGCAGGAGCTGGACGGCGTGCTCGCCGGCTTCGTCGCCGAAGTAGATGAGCACGTTCTTGCAGACGATGACTTCGTAGTGACCTGGCGGGGGGCCGAGCATCACGTCGCGGGGCACGAAGCTGACGCCGCTGCGGAGCTCGTCGGTGACGCTCACGCTGTCCGCTTCCGCGTGGAGATAGCGCCCGGCGAGCTCGGCCGGCACCGAGCGGGCGCAGGGCGCGGGGTACACGCCCTCGCGCGCCGTCGCGAGCGCGACCTCGCTGCGATCGACGCCCACGACGCGGTAGCCCGCTGCCGCATTCCCGCGCGCGTCGGCGAGCAGCATCGCGAGCGTCCACGCTTCCTCGCCGGTGGAGCAGCCCGCCGACAGCGCGCGCACGCGCTCGCGCCCGGCGAAGCGCGGGAGATACCCGCCGAGAGCGTCCCACTGGGGCGGATCGCGGTAGAACGACGTCTCGCCGACGCGCAGGAGGTCCGCGATCTCGGCGAGCAGCGCGGCGTCGGCGCGCACGCGCTCCACGGCGCCATCCAAATCCGTTCGCTCGCGCTCGGCCAGCGCGTCCAGCGCGCGATCGAGCCTGAGCTCCATCCACGCCGGCCAGCGCGCGCCACGCACCCCCACACCGTGCCGCCGCTCGAGCAGCTCGAGCATGGCGGCGTAGGCGGGGCTCTGCGCTCGGGTCATGTCACTTCGGTCTCGATCACGCGCCCTGCGAGCTCGGCCAGCGACGGCGCGTCGAGCAGGGCCTGCACGCTCAGCACGGCGCAGGGCGGCGGCGACGGGATCACGCCGACGATCATGCCGCGCGCGTCGTGACCGGCGGTGCTCGGCGGCGGCGCGAGACCTTCTTCCGGCAGATCGCGCAGGCCGCGGAGCGCGTCGACGAGCAGGCCGGCGCTGCGCTTGGCTCCGTGCGCCTCGCGCACCACCACGATGCGCGCTTCCTGCGCGGAAGAGAGCGTCGGCCGCTCCGCGCCGAGCAGCACGCCCAGGTCCAGCGCCGCGAGCACATCGCCGCGCAGGCTCGTGATCCCGGCCATCGCCGCTGGCGCGTGGAACACGCGCGTCAGCGGACGCATGCCGATGACTTCCTGCACGTCCTCGACGCGCAGGCCGTAGAGCGACCCGCCGACGCTGACGGCGATGCAGCGGTCGTTGGTCTCCCGCCCGCGCTCCCCCATCGGAGTCCTCCCGGGGGGCTCGCCGCTCCCCGCGCCCCCCGACGCTCGGCGCGGGCTCGCTGTTGCTTCGCCAGGGCTACCGGGCTCGTCGGACGCGCTCATCGCGCCTCCGAAGCTACCACGGGCCCGCGCGCGGCTGCCGGCGCGTCCTTCCAGCGGCGGTGCATCCACAGCCACTGCTCCGGATGCTGCCGCACGTGCGCTTCGAGCCACGCGGTCGCCTGCTGCATCGCGGCCTCGGGCCAGTCGCGCCCAGGATGCGCCGGCGGCTCGATCACGCCGGCGAGATCGGCGGCGTGCGTGCCGTCGGCGCACCGATGCGACAAGACGACCACCAGCGGCACGCGCGCCCGCATCGCCACCAGCGCCGGCGCCAGATCGACCCACGCCGGCCGACCCATGAACGCCGCGCGCCTCGCGCCGCGCTCGCGCTCCGGCGCCTGGTCGATCATCATCGCCACCAGCTCGCCGCGGCCGAGGGCCCGCGCAGCAGCACGCGCCGCTCCGCCCGCGCCGACCAGCGACACACCGCGCCCGCGGCGGAGACCCTGCCACAGTCGATCGAGCACGCCGATCGAGAGCCGCTTCGTCACCACCGTGAGCGGCCAGCGCGCCGCAGCGCCGCAGCCGAGCAGATCCCAGTTGCCCGTGTGCGCCGTCGCGATCACCGCTGCGCGCCCCGGCGACAGCACGCGCTCGGCGGCGGAGAGATCCATCTGCGCCAAGGCGCGCTCGGGAGCGATTGCCAGCGCGCCGAGCTCGCACAGCCCGCGTCCGAGCGAGCGGTACATCGCGCTCGCCACGCGCTCCGCATCGTCGATGTCCGCGGCGCCGAGCGACTGCACGACGTGGCGCCGCCGGATCCCGAGCAGCCCGCCAGCCAGCCAGCCGATCGCCGCGCCCAGCGGCGCCGCCAGCTGCCAGGCGAAGCGCCGCAGCGCGAACAACCCGGCAAGCGCCGTCAGCGCGAGCGCGACGAGGGCGGCCACGTCCCGCCTACACGAAGCCGGCCTTGCGTCCCGCCGTCTTCGGCCCGTCCACGGCGCCCGCGTACACATCCTCGAGCGCCAGCATGTAGCGCTCGCCGCGCACCGTCCGCGCCTCGAGCAGCGCGCCCTTCATGCGCAGCGCTTCGATGCGGCTCACCGTGAGGTTCGCGCCGTTGCACGCGACGTAGAGCGTCATGTGCCGCCCCTCCGGAGTGGCGTTCCACCCCTCGTCGTCCTTCTTGGCGTCGGCCGCCGAAAGCAGCGCGGAAAGATGCTCCTCGGTCATGCCCCTTCATTTGCCGTCGGGGCGCAGGTGTCAAGGAAACGCGCCTCCGCGAGCTTCAACAGAGGATTGTCCCGATCGCGGCGCTCCCGCGGTTCGAGCGAGTAGTCGATGCAGATACGCCGGCTCTCCGCCAGCGCCCCGCCGTGTTGCCGCTGCCCGTCGTCGAGTGCTCGTGCGTTCCGACGATCACCGCCACCAGCTCGTCACGCTTGTCGACAGACTGCGGATCCCCCGCCGCCCGCCGAACCACCTCGCGGCCCAGCACGCCGTCAATCCCACGGACACTTTCCCCGCCAAGCCCGAGCTTGCGCAACGAAATGCCCGCCGTACGGGCATTTTTCCCGCCAAGCCCGAGCTTGCGCAACGAAATGCCCGTATTCCGGACATTTCACCCCCACTCGGTGAGCTTGCTCACCAAAATGCCCGCCGGACGGGCATTTTCCCCGCCAAGCCCGAGCTTGCGCACCGAAATGCCCGCCGGACGGGCATTTTCCCCGCCAAGCCCGAGCTTGCGCAACGAAATGCCCGCCGTACGGGCATTTTCCCCGCCAAGCTCGAGCTTGCGCACCGAAATGCCCGTATTCCGGACATTTCACCCCCACTCGGTGAGCTTGCTCACCAAAATGCCCGCCGTACGGGCATTTTTCCCGCCAAGCCCGAGCTTGCGCAACGAAATGCCCGCCGTACGGGCATTTTCCCCGCCAAGCCCGAGCTTGCGCAACGAAATGCCCGCCGTACGGGCATTTTCCCCGCCAAGCTCGAGCTTGCGCACCGAAATGCCCGTATTCCGGACATTTCACCCCCACTCGGTGAGCTTGCTCACCAAAATGCCCGCCGGACGGGCATTTTCCCCGCCAAGCCCGAGCTTGCGCAACGAAATGCCCGCCGTACGGGCATTTTCCCCGCCAAGCCCGAGCTTGCGCAACGAAATGCCCGCCGGACGGGCATTTTCCCCGCCAAGCCCGAGCTTGCGCAACGAAATGCCCGTATTCCGGACATTTCACCCCCACTCGGTGAGCTTGCTCACCAAAATGCCCGCCGTACGGGCATTTTCCCCGCCAAGCCCGAGCTTGCGCAACGAAATGCCCGCCGGACGGGCATTTTTCCCGCCAAGCTCAAGCTTGCGCACCGAAATGCCCGCCGTGCAGGCATTTTCCCCTCCAAGCCCGAGCTTGCGCACCGAAATGCCCGCCGTACGGGCATTTTCCCCGCCAAGCCCGAGCTTGCGCAACGAAATGCCCGCCGTGCAGGCATTTCCCCCGCCAAGCCCGCGCTTGCGCCCCAAAATGCCCGCCCAACGTCGCTTCGCCGGATCTGCCGCCCCCTGTTCCATGGGCTGCCCCCGCGCTGCCCGTCACTTCGCGGTGCGCCGCGCTGGCGCGCGCCGCGGGCCCGCCAAGGCCGGTCGCTTCGCGCCCGGCCGGGGGCCCCACCCCGCTTCCGCGCCGCCCGCTCTCCGCGGCGCGGCGCCGGCCATGTTCCGCGGCGCGGCGCCGGCCATGTTCCGCGGCGCGGCGCCGGCCATGTTCCGCGGCGCGGCGCCGGCCATGTTCCGCGGCGCGGCGCCGGCCATGTTCCGCGGCGCGGCGCCCGTGACGCGCTATCGTCCCCCCATGTCGTCCGACGAGCGCCAGTTCTCCCGCGACGAGCACATCGTGGTGGAGGACGTGCAGAAGAAGTTCGGCGACTTCACGGCGCTCGACGACATCGAGATGACCGTCAGCCGCGGGCAGATCGCGGTCATCATCGGCGGATCGGGCGCGGGCAAGACCACGCTCTTGAAGATCCTCATCGGCCTGGACAAGCCGACGCGCGGCGCCGTGTTCGTCGACGGCGTGGACATTGCGCCGCTCGGCGACCGCGCGATGAACAAGGTGCGCCAGAAGATGGGCATGGTCTTCCAGTACTCGGCCTTGCTCGACTCCATGAACATCATGGACAACGTCGCCTTCCCGCTGCGCGAGCACACCAAGCTGCGCGCGAAGGAAATCCGCCAGCGCGTGCTCGAAAAGCTCGCCATCCTCAAGCTCGAAGGCACCGAGAACAAGTTCCCCAGCGAGCTGTCCGGCGGCATGCGCAAGCGCGTCGCCCTCGCCCGCGCGCTGATGCTCGAGCCCGAGATCATCATGTACGACGAGCCCACCAGCGGCCTCGATCCACTGAGCTGTCGCCTGGTCGACGAGCTCATCGAGGAGACGCGCGACCGCTTCGGCGTCACCTCCGTCGTCATCTCCCACGACATGGCCGGCGCCCTGCAGATCGCCGACCGCATCTACCTCCTCGCCCAGGGCCGCCTCGTCGGCGAGGGCACCCCCCGCGAGCTCGTCGACATGAAGACCGGCCTCGCCGCCGACTTCTTCGAAGCCAGCGGGATTGCCGCGGAACAGCTTGTGGAAGCGCCCGACACTGGCGTGAAGTACCGGGAGTAGGCGCGCTCGCCGACATTTCCCGGCCCATGCCGCGGCTTCGAGCCCATTGTGTCGGCCGCGCCGACATTTTCCGCCCCTTGCTATAGCTTGACGCCCATGTTGTCGGCCTCGCCGACATTTCCCGGCCCAAGCCGCGGCTTCGAGCCCATTGTGTCGGCCGCACCGACATTTTCCGGCCCAAGCCGCAGCTTCGAGCCCATTGTGTCGGCCGCACCGACATTTTCCGCCCCTTGCTATAGCTTGACGCCCATGTTGTCGGCCTCGCCGACATTTTCCGGCCCAAGCCGCAGCTTCGAGCCCATTCGTGTCGGCCGCGCCGACATTTTCCGCCCCTTGCTATAGCTTGACGCCCATGTTGTCGGCCTCGCCGACATCCGGCTCATGCCGCGGCTTCGAGCCTTGTGTCGGCCGCACCGACATTTTCCGGCCCAAGCCGCAGCTTCGAGCCCATTGTGTCGGCCGCACCGACATTTTCCGCCCCTTGCTATAGCTTGACGCCCATGTTGTCGGCCTCGCCGACATTTCCCGGCCCATGCCGCAGCTTCGAGCCCATTCGTGTCGGCCGCACCGACATTTTCCGCCCCTTGCTATAGCTTGACGCCCATGTTGTCGGCCTCGCCGACATTTCCCGGCCCATGCCGCAGCTTCGAGCGCATTCGTGTCGGCCGCGCCGACATTTTCCGCCCCTTGCTATAGCTTGACGCCCATGTTGTCGGCCTCGCCGACATTTCCCGGCTCATGCCGCAGCTTCGAGCCCATTGTGTCGGCCGCACCGACATTTTCCGGCCCAAGCCGCAGCTTCGAGCCCATCGTGTCGGCCGCGCCGACATTTTCCGCCCCTTGCTATAGCTTGACGCCCATGTTGTCGGCCTCGCCGACATTTCCCGGCTCATGCCGCGGCTTCGAGCCCATTGTGTCGGCCGCACCGACATTTTCCGGCCCAAGCCGCAGCTTCGAGCCCATTGTGTCGGCCGCACCGACATTTTCCGCCCCTTGCTATAGCTTGACGCCCATGTTGTCGGCCTCGCCGACATTTCCCGGCCCATGCCGCAGCTTCGAGCCCATTGTGTCGGCCGCACCGACATTTTCCGCCCCTTGCTATAGCTTGACGCCCATGTTGTCGGCCTCGCCGACATTTCCGCCGTCAAGCTGGGGCTTGACGCCTTTTTGTGTCGGGCATCGGCGCGCTGGCGACCAACGTCTCGCTCAATCGCTGTATCGGAAAAGCTGGCACGCTGAGCCGGCGGAGCCGCGCACCCGGGTTGGCGTCGCCTGGCGACCGCCGCCGGCCGCCACCGGTTCCGCCACCCCCCGGATCCACGACGAAGCAGCATTGTCGCGGCCAGCGCGGGATGCGGGGCACGGCACCGGGTTTGCACTGCGTCGCCGGCGTGACTGGTCCTGCTGCACCAACGGGCGCGCCCGCCGCGGACGAGGCCGTGGCGCGTTCCTCTGCCGTGGCGCGTTCCTCTGCCGTGGCGCGTTCCTCTGCCGTGGCGCGTTCCTCTGCCGTGGCGGGCAACCGCCTCGTCTTCGATCGCGGCACGCTGGTGCTCGCCGGCGCTCCAGCGCCACGCCCTGACGAGCCGCGCGGCTCCGAACTGCCCGGCATGCTCTTCGATCCGCGCATCGACGGGTTCCGCGCGCCGGCGTATTTCTACGCGGATCTGGCCGCCGCCCTCGCCGACCGCGCGAGCGCCCCGCGCGACAGCGTGCTCGAGGACGCCGCGTGCGAGGACTGGCGCGACGTCGATCTCCGGCCCTATCAGCAGGCGGCGCTGCTGGCGTGGCGGCTTTCCGGCTCGCGGGGCGTGGTGGTGCTGCCGACGGGCAGCGGCAAGACGCGCGTCGCGCTGGCGGCCATGGCGGCCGCGGGCCGCTCCAGCCTGTGCATCGTGCCGACGCGCGCGCTGATGCACCAGTGGAAGCAGGCGCTCCGCGAGGCGTACGAAGGGCCCGTCGGCGTACTCGGCGATGCGGAGCGCTCGCTCGCGCCGATCACGGTGGCGACGTTCGAGAGCGCGCTCCGCTGGATGCCGCGGATCGGCCATCGCTTCCGCCTGCTGGTCGTGGACGAGGTGCACCACTTCGGCACCGGTCGCCGCGACGAGGCGCTGGAGATGTGCGCCGCGCCGTTGCGCCTGGGGCTGACGGCAACCCCCGCGCCCGAGCCCGCCGCGCTGCGCATCGAGGAGCGCATCGGTCCGGTCGCGTATCGCCTGGCCATCGACGATCTGGCCGGGCGCTACCTCGCCGACTTCGACACGGTCGTCCTGTGGCTCCAGCTCGATCCCGACGAGCGGCGCGCCTACGACACCGACGTCGAGATCTACCGCCGTGCGCTCCGGCATTTCCACGAAGTGCGGCCCGGGGGCAGCTGGCCGGAGTTCGTCGCGCTCGCCAGCCGGAGCCAGGAGGGGCGCGCGGCGCTGTCGGCGTGGCGGCGTTCGCAGCGCCTGCTGGCTCTGCCGCGCGCCAAGCGCCGCGCGCTCGAAGGCCTGCTCGCGCGGCACACGCAGAGCCGCATGCTCGTGTTCACCGCCGACAACGACTCGGCCTACCGCATCGCACGCGAGCAGCTCGTGATGCCGCTCACCTGCGACATCGGCCGCGCCGAGCGCGGCACGGTGCTCGAAGCATTCCGCGAGGGACGCCTGCGCGCGCTCGTCTCGTCGCGCGTGCTCAACGAGGGGCTGGATGTCCCCGACGCCGACGTGGCGATCGTCGTCGGGGGTACGCTCGGTGAACGCGAGCACGTGCAGCGCGTGGGCCGCCTGCTCAGGCCGCGCCCCGGCAAGCGCGCCATCATCTACGAGCTCGTCACGCGCACCACGAGCGAAACGCGCCAGGCGGCTCGGCGCCGCCGTGGGCTCGGCGGCGCGCACGCGTTCCACCCCACCTCGAGCGGAGCGCGATGAGCGCTCCGTCCCACTCCACCCGTAGAGCGCCGGCACCGGGCGAAACGAGCGCGACCCCGGCGCGTGGTCCCCGGCACGCGCCGTCGCCCCGTCTGGGTCTCGACCTCGTCGCAGCCGCGCTCGAAGGTCCGCCACACTCGCTGCTCTCGCCGGCCTACCTCGGCCCGCAGGACTACCCGTGGCTGCGCGCGCTGCTCGACGAGGCCGCGCGCTTCGAAGGCGCGCGCCGCAGCGAGCTGTCCGCGCGCCTGTCCGAGCCGCTGCCCGTGCGAGCGCCGCAGGCGCAGCTGCGCATGGCGAAGGCCGTGCTCGAGCAGCTCGTGACCGACCGTCTGGCTTCCGCGGTGAAGCCGCGCCAGGCGAGGCAGCTCGTGTTCGAAGCCGCCGCAGCGGCCGATCGATCCAGCGCGCTCGCAGCAGCCTCTCGACCGCGCGCTCCGAGCTCGGCGGCCGCCAGCGCAGAAGACGCCGACTGGCGCACCGTCGTCCTCGAGCGCGTCGCGGCCGATCTCGGCGTCGACCGCTCCGATCTGATTGAATCGCTGTTCGCCGATCTACCCGGCGAGCGCACGATCCAGCCCTTGCCCGGAGCTCTCACGCCCGCCGCGCTGGCCCTGCGCACGAACGCGGCGCTCGCCTCCGGCCTGCTCGCGCGCGCCAGCGAGGTGCGCGTGTCGGTCTACGGGTCGGCGCGCGCCGTGGTGCGGCACGCGCGGCGCGTGGGCTTGCTGTGCGTCGCGACGCGCAGCGCGTCGCCGGCGGCGGAGGGCCGTGCCGTAGCGCCGCTGGCCGACGACAGCCCGCGCGCCGGAGCCCGCGACGCGGTGCTGCACATCTCCGGCCCGCTATCTCTGTTCCGCCACACGGTCATCTACGGCCGCGCGCTCGCGTCGCTGCTGCCCCGGCTGGCGTGGTGCGATCGCTTCGAGCTCACCGCCAACGTCGTGCTGCGCGGCGGCGAGGTGCGCCAGTTGCTCGTCAAATCCGGCGACCCGCTGCCGCCCGCGCGCGAGCTACCGCGCTACGACAGTCGCCTGGAAGAGCGCTTCGCCCGCGACTTCGCACGCGCCGCTCCCGACTGGGACATCGTGCGCGAGCCCGAACCCATTTTCGTCGGCGCGGGGCGGCTGGTCTTTCCCGACTTCGAGCTGGTCCATCGCCACAAGCCCTCCCGGCATTGGCTGCTGGAGATCGTGGGCTTCTGGACGCCGGCGTATCTCGAGAAAAAGCTCCGGAGCCTGCGCCAGGCCGAGCTCCGGCACCTGGTGCTGTGCATCGACGAGACCCGCAACTGCAGCGACAGCGAGCTGCCCGCCGGCGCGCGCGTCGTGCGCTTCCGCCGCCGCATCGATCCGACCGCGGTGCTCGCGGCCATCGAGGTCGGGTAGCAAGCTGGAAGAAGTGAAGCCCGGGACGCTGCGCCGCTACGTGCGCGCGCTGGGCGCAGAGCTCGAGCTCGTGGTCACACTGCCCGACGGCGCGGCGATCGTCATCCGGTCGGAACGGCGGAACAAGCGCCGCGCGGGCGGGCGGCGGTAGGGCCCTCGATGGGCGCTTCCAGAAATAGCTCCAGAACCAATCGACCGACGCCGTCGCCGCGCGGCGGTCGCGCACAGCACCCGCCCTGGAGTATTCTGGCCAGGCAGGACGGACGCGGGGGCCCAGCCGGAGTCACGTCCCCCCTCCTCCAGCGGCAGAGCTCCGCGTCCGACCCGCTCCATCGCTTTTCACGCAACCGCGCTCCAGAGCCGACCGAACAGCACGCGCGACACCATGTCCATCGCCGAGAAGCAGCCGCCCGCGGCCGGGCTCGATCCGGATCCGCTGGCGGGCACGAAGTACCGGGGGCTGGAACGCATCGGACAGGGCGGCATGGGCGAGGTGGTGCTGGTCGAGCACATCGAGCTCGGACGCAACGTGGTCGTCAAGCTGCTGCACACGACCTGCCAGGGCGACAGCGAAATGGTCGATCGCATGCGCATCGAAGCGCAGACGCTGGCGCGGCTCTGTCACCCCAACATCGTCGCGGTCAACGACGTGGGGCGCACGCCGGGAGGACGGCCTTTTGTCGTGATGGAGCGGCTGCGCGGGCGCACGCTCCACGCCGAGCTGCACGAGCGCGGCGCGCTGCCGCCAGCGGAGGCGCTCGCCATCATCCAGAGCGTGCTCGGCGCGCTGGCCGCAGCGCACGAGCTCGGCGTGGTGCACCGGGACGTGAAGCCGGCGAACATCTTCCTGCACCAGCCTCGTTCACCCGCGTCCGGCGGCGCGGACGACGAGCGCGTCGTCAAGCTGCTCGACTTCGGGCTCGCGAAGGTGCTCTCCGGCGCTTCGCCGCGCGCGCCCGCGCCGCTCGCAGAGCCCACGCAGGACGGCGCGGTGCTCGGCACGCCCGGCTACCTGAGCCCGGAGCAGGCCGCGGGCCGCCCGCTCGACGCGCGCAGCGATCTGTACGCGGCGGGACTCGTGCTCTACCGCATGGTCGCCGGCCGCCGTCCCTTCGAAGGCACGGGCGAGGAGCTCATCGCCGCCACGCTGAAGAAGCGCCCCGCTCCGCCCTCGCATTTCAGCGCGGAACCCATCCCGCCCGAGCTCGACCACGCCGTGCTCAAGGCGCTGGCGAAGGATCCGGACCGGCGTTTCCAGACGGCCAGGGAATTCGCGACGGCGCTCGGCCTGATCCTCTCGTCGTGGAGCCTTCCGGTGGGATGGGTTCCGACGCTGGCCTTCGACGGCAGCTCCTTTGCCGGCCCGATACCCGACTACATCCGCGAGCGGCTGCCCTTCGCGGCGCTGGATCCGGGCGCCGACGCCGCGCCCATCGAGGCAGCCGATTCCACAGCGGCTCCGGCACCTTCGCGCGTGGACCAGGACGAGGCGCCGCCCGTCGTGACCTCCCGCTCCTCTTCTTCCAGCACAAGACCCGGCTCACCTGCACTGGTATTTGCCATCGCCGTCATCGTCACCGCGGCGCTGGTTGCCGCACTGGTCGCCTGGCTGGTATCGGGAGCCTGAGCGCCAGGGGGTGCATCCGCTCGATGGGTGTTGATATGCTGGCCGCAGGCGAGGGAACGCTCCAGATGGAAGGCTACGAGGGCCCGCTGTCGCCCGGCGACACGTTCGAGCGGTACCAGATCCGCAGCGAGATCGCGCGCGGCGGCAGCGCGTTCGTGTACGAGGCCTACCAGGAGTTCCTCGACCGTCAGGTGGCTATCAAGGTCATCCCCTGCAAAAAAGAGCAGGCTCGCGAGTTCCGCCGCCGCGCCAAGGCGGAAGCCGTGGTGCTCTCGCGCCTGCGCCACCCGAACGTCGTCCCCGTCTACGACGCCGGCGTCACCGACGACGGCTCGCTCATCTACATCGTGATGGAGAAGCTCGACGGCTGCACGCTGCGCGAAGTGCTGCAGACGATCGGCCCGCTGTCCGTGCCCGAAGCGCTCGTCATCGGTGCGCAGGCCTGCGACGCCGTCGAGGCCGCGCATCGCCACGGCGCCATCCACCGCGATCTCAAACCGGAGAACCTCTTCATCGAGCACGGCAACCAGCTGCGCGTGCTCGACTTCGGCGTCGCCAAGTTCCGCTCCGCCGGCTTCGCCACCACGGCCAAGCACCGCTGGCACGGCACGCCGCTGTACATGAGCCCCGAGCACCTGCAGGGCCGCGGCGTGACCGCGCGCAGCGACATCTACGCCCTGGGCACGCTGCTCTGGGAGTCACTGGCGGGGCGCAACCCCTGCCTCAACGGCATCGACACCCCCACCTTCCAGGAGATCGGCTGGATCCAGATCGCGAGCGTGCCGCCTCTCCTGACGGAAGTAGTTCCGGCGATCCCGGACTACGTCGCGCGCGTGATCCAGCGCGCCATCGCCAAGGCGCCCGAGCACCGCTACGGCTCGATGCACGAGCTCGGCGTGGCGCTGCGCGACGTGGAGCGGCGCTTCACGCTCGAGTGCCGCGAGCGGCGGCTCGCTCCGGTGCTGCGCGAGATGGTGGAATGTGCGCGGGCGCGTGCGGGCTCGCCGGAGCCGGTCACGCCGCGCCGGGACACCGTGCGCGAGCCCCTCGTCGCTGGGCGCGAGCCGCGCGACACCGTCCGGATGCCTCTGCCCGGGGCGGACGCGCCTGTGGACGACGCCGCAGCTCCCGGGAACGTGGCGCTGCCTGTCGCGAGCATCGAGCCGCCCGCCCGCCCGCGATTGCACGTCGCCAGCGTGCAGCCGCCGGGCGAGAGCACGCCCCTCCAGGGCGGCCCCGCGCCGCACCGCGCCACCGTGGAACGGACTCCCTCGCCCGTCACCGCGCCCGTCGATGAACCCGAAGCGCGCAACGCGCGCCCCTCGCAGCCCGGGCTCGCCCACCGCGATCGCCAGCGCAAGCGCCAACTGTCGAGCGCGCGGCTCGGCCTGCTCGGCGCCGGCGTGGGCCTCGTCATCGCAGTCCCGATCGGCATCATCATCGGCCTCGCGCAGCGCCACTCCGCTCCAGCCGGCGCAGCTGCCCCGGCGTCCGCCACCCTCGCGTCCTCCGCCGCCACCTCGCCTCCGATCTCGCCGCCCCGGGCGGCAGAGTCCGGTGCTGCCCGGCCCGGGCCGCCAGCCGCGCACTCCGCGCCCGCCGCCGCATCTGGAGCACCAGCGCCCGCGTCGCGCACCGCCGCGCCCAGGCTTTCCGCGGCGTCGAGCGCGTCGAGCCCGCGGGTGTTCGGTACCGCCCCAAACCACCGGCCCGCCAGCCGCCCGCCGGCGAAAACGAAGCACCTGACCCAACCCGACGATACCCTCCCCTCCTCCGGCCTCGACCAGCCCGACAACAGCGTCGATCAGCCGATTTTCTAGAGCGCACCCATGACCGCCAAACGCAGCGAAACCGACGTGGTCGGACATGATCCCGAGCTTGCCGGGGCCATGTACGAGCGCGAGGGCGACGCCAGGGGCGTGCACGCTGATGGCGCGACCGATGCGGGCGCAGGCGAGCGCCCGGACACCGTGCGCGACTTGAATCGCTTCCAGTCGAAGACGGTGCCGCCCGAGCTCGCCCGCGCCATGCTGGACGTCGATCTCGGGGCCATCGACGACGGCGGTGCCGCCACCGCCGACGAACCGCTACACGATACGCCCGGCCCCATCGCGGATCCCGAGCCCCACGAGATCGCGACGTCGCGCAGCGCGCCACGCGGGCGGCGCCGCGCGGTCGCGATCGGGGTCGTGACGGCGCTTGTCGCCGGCGTCGTTCTGGTCGTCGTGATCGGCGGTCGCAACGCGCCCCCGACACCCGCGACGCTACCAGCGCAGCGCACCGCCCCCCTGCACGCCACGGCTGCGCCACAACCGGCTTCCCCGGCGACCGCCACCGCGCCGGCGGCAGCACCGCGCTCGTCTGCAGCGCCGGCGGGCTTGACAACAGCTCTGCCGGCAGCGTCCGGCACAGCCGCGCGCGCCGCGCCGGCGCCGCGCCGTCCGCACGCTGTGCACGCCGTGCGGCCGCCTTCCGCAACGGTGCACAAGGCTCCGCCGCGCGCGACCGCTCCTGTCGTTTCCAACCACGCCCCACAGAACAGCCCACCCAACAGCTCCGGCTTCCCCTACTGAGCCCACCTGCCCGATGAAGTTCCTCTCGACGGTCCCCGCATATCTGGTCGCGTGCGCGCTCGCGCTCTCTGCCATGCCCGCCGCGGCCGGCCCCTCGCCAAGCTCGCCGGCCGCACGCAAGCAGGCCCGCGCACTGTTCGAGAAGGGCAAGCAGCTCGGCAGGACGAACGACTGGCAGGGCGCCCATGCTGCGCTGGAACAATCGTTCGACCTCCGGCCCTCGCACGACACCGCCGCCGACCTGGCCTACGCCGCGAGCAGGCTCGGCAGGTTCGCCGAAGCCGCCCGCCGCGCCTCGTACGCCCTCGCGCACATGCCGACGGGCGAAGCCGAGAGCAAGCGGAACGCGGTGAAGAAGATCCTCGACGGCGCCAAACAGCACGTCGCCAGCGTGCAGCTGAGCGCCGATCCGCCCGATGCCGACATCTCCGTCGACGGCACGTCGGTCGGCGCCGCCTCGGAGCTGGAGGGCCCCGTGTTCCTCGATCCCGGGACGCACGCGATCGCAGCGCGCGCCGACGGCTACAAGTCGCAGAGCCGCAGTGTCGATGCGAAAGAAGGCGCGACGGATGCCATCGCGTTGAAGCTCGAGCGCGCGGCTCCGCTAGCTCCGCCCACCTCCGCTGCCGTGCCCGGCAGCCAGCTCGGCGCGTCCCACCCGTCCAGCGCAGGCCCCAGCGGCGACACGGGAGCGAAGCCTCCCCCGCCGCACGCGTCACACCCGCTGTGGCCAGCGCTGGTCGGCGGCGGCGTCGCCGTCGCGGGGCTCGCAACCGGCATCGGCCTGTCGCTGGCGGCGTCGTCCGCAAGCTCGGACCACGATGCGAAGCTGGCGGCTCTCGGGGGTTCCAACCCGTGCGGCGCTGGAACGCCCAACGCGAGCGCCTGCTCGGAGATCAGTCGCCTCGGTTCGACGGCCGCGCGCGACCGGAACATCGCGACAGCGGGCTTCATCGTCGGCGGCGTGTCCGCCGTGGCCACCGTCGTCTACCTGCTCTGGCCACGCAGCAACACATCAGCCCGCTCGTCGTCGACCGGCGTGCGCGTGAGCGCCGCTCTTCGACCCGACTTCGGCGGTCTTGAAGTGGGTGGCAGCTTCTGAAGGAACCTGGAGGAACCGACAATGCGAAATACCTTGCTTGGCGCGGCAGTCTGCGGGCTCGTCGCCACCGTTTGTGCTTCGACCATCTCGTGTAGCTCCACGAGCTGCGCCGACAACGGCTCCTGCGGCCACTACGCCGGCCCCGACGCCGGCGGCAGCGGCGGCACTGCCGGCAGCGGCGGCGCAGCAGGCGCCGACGGCGGTGGCGGCACTTCGGGAACGGCCGGCAGCGGAGGCACGGCTGGCAGCGCCGGCAGCGACGGCGGGAAGTGCGATACGAGCAAGGCGCCCGGCCAGGAGCCGTGTCTCGTCGACGACCAGTACGCGGTGTTCGTGGACGGAACGGCGGCCGGCGGGGGCGACGGCAGCAAGGCGAGCCCGTTCAACAAGATCGGAGACGCCGTCGCCGCTGCGGGCACGAAGCTCGTCCTGGTGTGCGACACAACCTACGACGAGCAGGTGAAGCTGACCGGCGGCGTCCACATCTACGGCGGCTTCTCGTGCAGCGACTGGAGCTACGAGACGGGCAAGCGCGCTGTCGTGGCTCCGACCGCGAAGGGCTACGCGCTGGAAGTCGACAGCGTGACCGCTCCGATCGTGATCGAGGACATGGAGTTCGACGCCCAGGACGCGAGCGCGGCGGGGACAAGCAGCGTGGCGGGGTTCGTGCACGGTTCCAGCAACGTCGCACTGCATCGCGACAAGCTCGTCGCGGGCAAGGGCGCCGCGGGCAAGAGCGGTGTGCTCAAGAAGCTGACGTATCCGACGCAGGCGCAGCTGGACGGGAACAGCGCCAACCTGCTCGCAGGTGGGGCGCTGAAGCAATGCAGCTGTCCTGCTGGGGACCAGAGCCTCGGAGGGCGTGGCGGCGATGGGCCGACACCCCAGAATGGCAACCCCGGGCTACCGGATCTTGGGGGCGGAGCGGCCGGCAAGGCCGGGCAGTCGTGCTCCGGCAATCCCAGCGCCACCGGCGGGGACGGCAATCCCGCCCCCGCCGCGACCCCCGCGTCCGGCGCAGCGACCTCCGGAACTCTGGACGCCACGGGCTGGACGCCAACCGGCGGCTCCGACGCCAAGGCCGGCGGCCCTGGCCAGGGCGGCGGAGGCGGCGCGAGCACGGCCACCGGCGGCGGGGGCGGCGGCGGCTGCGGCGGCTGCGGCGGAGCGGGTGGCCCGGGCGGCGGAGGCGGCGGCGCGTCGATCGCGCTGATGGTGCTCGACTCGACCGTGAGCGTGGACGCCGGCAGCGAGCTGGTCACGTCCGACGCAGGCGCCGGTGGAAAGGGTGCGGCAGGACAGGCCGGGCAGACGATTTTCGGCGCCCATGGGAACGGCAGCTCGACTGCATGTGCCGGTGGCAACGGCGGCCCTGGCGGCGATGGCGGTGCCGGTGGCGGCGGCGCCGGCGGACTCAGCGTGGCGGTCCTGTGGATGGGCAGCGCCGCCCCGACCCTCGACACCGGCGCCACGATCACGCTCGGCGCGAAGGGCGCAGCGGGCCAGGGCGGCAAGGCCGGCACCAACGACGGCGTCGACGGCGTGGCGCAGAACGTGCTGGAGGTGAAGTGACGCGGTTGCGATCCGGGACGTGCGCTCTCGTCGTAGTAGCTCTCGTGCTCGGCGCGAGCGGCTGCTCGGGGAGCGATTTCGCGAGCAGTCCCGGCGACGCCGGCGGCAGCGGCGGCACTGCCGGCAGCGGCGGCACAGCGGGCGCCGACGGCGGTGGCGGCACTTCGGGAACGGCCGGCAGCGGAGGCACAGCCGGCAGCGCCGGCAGCGACGGCGGGAAGTGCGATACGAGCAAGGCGCCCGGCCAGGAGCCGTGTCTCGTCGACGACCAGTACGCGGTGTTCGTGGACGGAACGGCGGCCGGCGGGGGCGACGGCAGCAAGGCGAGCCCGTTCAACAAGATCGGAGACGCCGTCGCCGCTGCGGGCACGAAGCTCGTCCTGGTGTGCGACACCACCTACGACGAGCAGGTGAAGCTGACCGGCGGCGTCCACATCTACGGCGGCTTCTCGTGCAGCGACTGGAGCTACGAGACGGGCAAGCGCGCTGTCGTGGCTCCGACCGCGAAGGGCTACGCGCTGGAAGTCGACAGCGTGACCGCTCCGATCGTGATCGAGGACATGGAGTTCGACGCCCAGGACGCGAGCGCGGCGGGGACAAGCAGCGTGGCGGGGTTCGTGCACGGTTCCAGCAACGTCGCACTGCATCGCGACAAGCTCGTCGCGGGCAAGGGCGCCGCGGGCAAGAGCGGTGTGCTCAAGAAGCTGACGTATCCGACGCAGGCGCAGCTGGACGGGAACAGCGCGGTCACGATAGCAGGCGGCGGCCCGAAGCAATGTACTTGCCCGGCTGGCGATAAGACCACTGGCGGAGCTGGCGGAAACGCACCGACACCCCAGAATGGCAACCCCGGGCTACCGGATCTTGGGGGCGGAGCGGCCGGCAAGGCCGGGCAACCCTGCACCGCGAACCCACCCGGCGGCGGTAGCGACGGCAATCCCGCCCCCGCCGCGACCCCCGCGTCCGGCGCAGCGACCTCCGGAACTCTGGACGCCACGGGCTGGACGCCAACCGGCGGCTCCGACGCCAAGGCCGGCGGCCCTGGCCAGGGCGGCGGAGGCGGCGCGAGCACCGCCACCGGTGGCGGAGGCGGCGGCGGCTGCGGCGGCTGCGGCGGAGCGGGTGGCCCGGGCGGCGGAGGCGGCGGCGCGTCGATCGCGCTGATGGTGCTCGACTCGACCGTGAGCGTGGACGCCGGCAGCGAGCTGGTCACGTCCGACGCGGGCGCCGGTGGAAAGGGTGCGGCAGGACAGGCCGGGCAGACGATCGTTGGCGCAGGAGGCAACAAGTACAGCACGGCCTGCGGCGGTGGCAACGGCGGCCCTGGCGGCGATGGCGGTGCCGGTGGCGGCGGCGCCGGCGGACTCAGCGTGGCGGTCCTGTGGATGGGCAGCGCCGCCCCGACCCTCGACACCGGCGCCACGATCACGCTCGGCGCGAAGGGCGCAGCGGGCCAGGGCGGCAAGGCCGGCACCAACGACGGCGTCGACGGCGTGGCGCAGAACGTGCTGGAGGTGAAGTGATCGGCAGCCACGACCGCTAGCCGGGCCACCCGCCCTGGACACCTCCGCGAAGTGCTGCTTCGCGGCATGCACGCCGGAGTCGATCCCGCGGGCATCTTCCTCTCCAAGCCCGGGCTCGCGCCCCGAGATGCCCGCCGTACGCGCCTTACGGGCATTTTCCCCGACAAGCCCGCGCTTGCGCCCCGAAATACCCGCCCGAACGTCGCTTCGCCGGATCTGCCGCCCCCTGTTCCATGGGCTGCCCCCGCGCTGCCCGTCACTTCGCGGTGCGCCGCGCTGCCCGTCACTTCGCGGTGCGCCGCGCTGCCCGTCACTTCGCGCCAGCGCCGCGCTGGCGCGCCGCATCTACCTCCTCGCCCAGGGCCGCCTCGTCGGCGAGGGCACCCCCCGCGAGCTCGTCGACATGAAGACCGGCCTCGCCGCCGACTTCTTCGAAGCGAGCGGCATCGCCGCCGAGCAGCTCGTGGAAACGCCCGACACTGGCGTGAAGTACCGGGAGTAGGCGCGCTCGCCGACATTTTCCCGCTCAAGCCGCAGCTTGACCGGCATTGTGTCGGCCGCACCGACATTTTCCGGCCCAAGCCGCAGCTTCGAGCCCATTGTGTCGGCCGCACCGACATTTTCCGCCCCTTGCTATAGCTTGACGCCCATGTTGTCGGCCTCGCCGACATTTCCCGGCCCAAGCCGCAGCTTCGAGCCCATTGTGTCGGCCGCACCGACATTTTCCGGCCCAAGCCGCAGCTTCGAGCCCATTGTGTCGGCCGCACCGACATTTTCCGGCCCAAGCCGCAGCTTCGAGCCCATTGTGTCGGCCGCACCGACATTTTCCGCCCCTTGCTATAGCTTGACGCCCATGTTGTCGGCCTCGCCGACATTTTCCGGCCCAAGCCGCAGCTTCGAGCCCATTGTGTCGGCCGCACCGACATTTTCCGCCCCTTGCTATAGCTTCGAGCCCATTGTGTCGGCCGCACCGACATTTTCCCGCTCAAGCCGCAGCTTGACCGGCATTGTGTCGGCCTCGCCGACATTTTCCGGCCCAAGCCGCAGCTTCGAGCCCATTGTGTCGGCCGCACCGACATTTTCCGCCCCTTGCTATAGCTTGACGCCCATGTTGTCGGCCTCGCCGACATTTTCCGGCCCAAGCCGCAGCTTCGAGCCCATTCTGTCGGCCGCACCGACATTTTCCGCCCCTTGCTATAGCTTGACGCCCATGTTGTCGGCCTCGCCGACATTTCCCGGCTCATGCCGCGGCTTCGAGCCCATTGTGTCGGCCGCACCGACATTTTCCGGCCCATGCTACAGCTTCGAGCCCATTGTGTCGGCCGCACCGACATTTTCCGCCCCTTGCTACAGCTTGACGCCATTGTTGTCGGCCGCGCCGACATTTTCCGGCCCAAGCCGCAGCTTCGAGCCCATTGTGTCGGCCGCGCCGACATTTTCCGCCCCTTGCTATAGCTTGACGCCCATGTTGTCGGCCTCGCCGACATTTTCGTCGCCAAGCCGCAGCTTCGACCCCATCTTGTCGGCCAAGCCGACATTTTCCGGCCCAAGCCGCAGCTTCGCGCGCTTCATGTCGGCCGCGCCGACATTTCCGCCCCCTTGCTTCGCCCCCGATCGTCGGGCTCGCACGCCGCCGCCGTCAACGCTGCGTCGGGATCCGGAACGCGCAGCGCGGTCCTGGCGCCTGGCCCAGCCGGATGTCCAGCGTCGCGAGGTCGGCATCGAGAGCTTCGGCGAGCGCCACGTACCAGGCGTCGTAGGCGGTAACGCTGTCACGCAGCTCCCACACGCGCTCGGCGAACGGTGCGTAGGGAAAGAGCTGCACAGGCAGATCGAGTAGATCCGCATGCGCCAGCGCAGCCGTGTCGGCAGCGATGTCACCGGCGAGGACGCTGCGGCGGAGGATGTTGGCCACCTCGACCGGCATCACGTGCGGCGCCGCGAGCGCATCTTCGCCGAGCACCGCGTCCGCCCAGCTGCCGTCGGCGCCGCTGTCGACGAGCGCCGCAACGGCCAGCGACGCGTCGATCACGAGCATCAGCGACGATCCGCGTCGCGGTGGGCGAGGATGCGCTTCTGCGACAGACGACTGCCCGTCCTGCCCTTGCGATCCCGGATCCGCGCGAGGACCGTCGCCGCATCCGGCCGACTCGCGAGCTCGACCAGCTGCGCGCGCAGGTACTCCTGCAGCGACTGCCCAGCGAGCGCGGCGCGCGCGGCGAGCTCGTCGCGCGTCTTGCCGGGCACGTTGCGGATGGTGATCGACGTGGTCGAAGCCATGCAGCTAGATTGATGCTTGCAGCAGCAGAATGCAAGCAAGGCTCGCCGCAGCGAGTAGGGATGCTCCCCAGCGCTGGGCGTCGCTAGCTCGCCCGTCCGTCCTCGCTGGCGCTGCGGGCGGGCGGGGTCCCTCCGGCGCATGCTCGCCCGGCCAGCGCGCCGCGCGCTTCGCGACTCGCCGGGCTGCGCGTGCGCGAGAGGTCCCGACGCCGGCGGCGGCGGGAGCCGGAGTGGAGGGCGGAGCGGGAGCCGAGCCTCGCGGCTCGTCGAGCCTGCATCCGCGTTTCCAAGCCGCCTCCCGTGCGGCATAGTGCCGCCGCTCCGCCAGCGCGCTGCTCCGGCGCCGGGACCTCCACGCATCGTGACCGCCAAGCCTCCGCCGCCGACCCCTCCCCTCACCCTCGGCATCCTCGGCCTGGGCCGCTGGGGCCATCGCCTCGCCGCCGCGTTCGCGCGCACCGAACAGAGCCGCATCCTCTGGCACTGCGACCCCGATCCCGCGCGCCTCGCCGCCGCGGAGCTGCCCGCCGGTGCGCGCCGCACCCCGCGCCACGAGGACGTGCTCGCCGATCCCGCCGTGCAGGCCGTCGTCATCGCCACTCCGCCCGCAACGCACGCTCCCCTCGCCCTCGAAGCCCTCGCCGCCGGCAAGCACGTCTTCGTCGAAAAGCCGATGACCACCTCGCTGGCAAGCGCCGAAGAGCTCGTCGCCGCCGTCGAACGCACCGGCCTCACGCTCATGGTCGGGCACATCCTCACGTTCCATCCCGGGCACATCGAACTGCGCAGGCTGGTGCGCGAAGGCGCAATCGGCCGCGTGCATACCGTCGCGTGTCAGCGCTGGTCACCCCGCCTAGGCCGCCCCGCCGACGACGCGTGGTGGTCGCTCGCTGTGCACGACATGAGCGTGCTGGGGCAGCTGCTCGAGGGCGAGGCCGAGAGCGTGGAAGTGAGCGGCGAGAGGGCCCCCGGCAGCACCTGCTACGGGCGCGTGCGCGGCGAATTGCTCTATGCCGGCGGAGTGCGCGCGCAGCTCGAGGCGAGCACCGTCGACGAGGTGAAGCTGCGACGGATACTCGTCGCGGGAGAGCGCGGAACGTTGGTGTTCGACGAGCAGGATGCGGAGCGTGGGATCGCGCTCTACGACCTTCCGCGCGCGCCGTTCGACTGCGGAGTTGCCTCGGCGTTCGCGATGCTCGACGACGCGCGTCTACGCGATCGCCACGTGGCGCCCCAGGCCGAGCCGCTCGCGCTCGAGCTCCGGCACTTCGTCGACTCGATGCTCGCCGGCACAGCACCGCGCTGCAATGCCCGCGAAGGCCTGCACACGATCCGCGCGCTCGAGCCCGGAACCCGGTCGCTCCGCTCCCCCACACGTTCCGATCCGGAAACTGCGCCGCGTATCGCAGCGGTGCAGCCCGTGCACTGACGCCGCGGTGCGCTGCGTGATTCCCAGCTGGTCCCTCTCGACGAGCTACTAGCGACGAGCTCGGCGAGGGCGCGGCTGCATTCAGTACTGGCTGGGTGACCGGGGTACGGCCAGACTGTGCGTCGTGCCCATGACCGCCACCGACATTTCTGGAGTTCTGTTCAAAGCGTGGCTCGGTTCGAGCCCTCGGTGTGCGGCGACATGCCGGGCTGTCACCGCGTTGGCGCCGGGCGCGAGCCGGCCGACGGGGAGCTGGCCGCGCCTTGCGCTCTGGTATAACCCGATTCATACTCGGACTGTGAAAACAGCCATCTCTGTTCCGGACGACGTGTTCAAGCAGGCAGAGCGCTACGCGAAGAAGCTCGGGGTGTCCCGCAGTGAGCTGTACACGCGGGCGGTGCGTCAGCTGATCGAAACGGAGCGGGACAGGGAGATCCTTGCGTCCTATGATCAGGCCTTCGGGTCCGATGCCGGCGACGACGACACCCGTTGGCTGAGGCGCAGCGCCGCGCGCGAAGCACTCGTTGAAGTCGAGTGGGAATGAAGCGCGGCGAGATCTGGTGGGCTGATCTGGGCGAGCCCCGGGGTTCGTCGCCGGCGCTGCGGCGCCCGGTTCTGGTCGTCCAGCATGATCTTCTCACCGCGTCCGCGCTGAACACGGTCATGGTCGTACCGCTCACGTCCAATGTGCGCCGCGCCCAGGCAGTGGGGAACGTGCTCCTACCCCCCGCCGAGACCGGGCTGGATCGCCCATCGGTTGCGTTGGTCTGCCAGGTGATGACGCTCGACAAGGATTACTTCGACGAGATCGTCGGCAGTCTCTCGCGCCGGGCGCGGCGAGCGGTGGACACGGGCTTGAAGCTGGCCCTGGCCTTGCCGTGAGTGCCGTGCTTCCTCTACCTCCGCGAGAGGTCCCTCCGGACCGGAGCGGGAGCGGGAGCCGGAGTGCGTCGCGTCGATCGAGACCGCGGGCGCGAGCCCAGTGGCTGGTAGGGATTTCTGTCGTGGCGTTCGGGACGACCCCTTCCACCCCTTCCTGGCTGCCGGGCCCGCCGTGCTCTTTCTTGCAACGGCGGTCGACCCGCACGTCCGCGCCTCGCCCGCCGACGCCAAGCCGGCAATAGCGCGTCCAACGGGCATTTCCATGCGCTGGTTGAAACCAGAGCACTCGCGAGCGAGCCGCGCTGGTGATGCTCCCCATTGCGCGCGCGAAGCCGCGACTTCACGGCTTGCGGCGGAGCTCGTCCAGCAGGCTCTCGAGCTGGAGCAGCATCAGCTGGTCCTTGGGACGGGACAACTTCCGCTTCACGGCGATCAGCCGCTCCACGGACAGGACCCGGATCCGCGCGCCGGCCACGTCGAGCGCGGGCGCATCCGGCAGGAGTTCCTCGTAGCCGGTCGCTTCCTCGATCGTCCCGAGGACGTCCAGCACACCATGACGCGTGCGCAACAGCTTGTGCCCCGTCGAACGAAGATGCGTGACGTCCGGGCGTAGGTCACGTGCATCACCGCGAAAGCGCGCGTCGAGCTCGTCCAGCGCGCGCAGCAGGCGCTGCACGTTCGCTTCATCTTGCGCATAGACGACGTCGATGTCGTCGGTGTGGACCGGCGCGCCACGAAGCACCGCCGCCATCCCCCCAACCACGATGAATTCCACGTCGTGGCGGACCAGCGTGAGCAGGATGTCAGCGAGCGCCATTGCCCGGCCCGGACGACCCGGACCGCCCGGACGACCCGGACCGCCCGCACGACCCGGACGACCCGGACTCCTCGGGCCTCACCAGCGCCAGGAACTCGAGCATCGCGTCCACGCAAGCCATGCGCGCGGCCGGTGTCATCGCCAACCGATCGCGGATCAAGGTGAGATCCACCCCGCGCCAATCGTGCGTCGATTCGGCGCCGGCTGGCGTGTCGAGTGGGTGAAGTTCGAACTCCGCCATCGCTTCGATGGTAGCACGCCGGCTCATGCACCCGGTCGGGCTAGACTGAAGTTCCACATTCTTGCACCGATCACGCGAATGGCACCGGCTGCCCAGCAATTTCGCGCACGCCCAACCAGCACAAAAACAGCCGGTTTTGGCACCGGAAAATTGCTGTGTATACAAAGCATATTTTGCCGGCGCGCATGGGCACACCGCCGGAGCCGAGATCCGCACGTCCGCGCCCCCTTTCGAGCCGGCTGACGATGGAGAGTGATGCTCCCCCGCGCTGCGCGGCGCGGTAGCGCCCGTCCGTGCTCGCTGCGCTCCGCCGTCTCCTACCGTCAGGCATCACGTCTCCGGGCCGAGACCGTGATTCGTGATCTGATGGGCGACGACAGTCGCGGAAACCTCCAGCTCGTCTGCAAGCGCTTCGACCCGCTCGTCGTCGAGACCTTCGGCGATCCGCAAGCGCAACAGACTCGCGGGCGCCAGGAGCTCGGCGGCGAATGCGCGGCTGGCCGCCTGGAGCGCCGTTCCCGCGTTCGTGAGCGCGCGGGGCGCCTCGCTGGCCGCGCCGGCGGCGATCGCGAAGAGACCGCGTGCCAAGAGGAATCGTGCGTGCCTGCGCGGCCTGGGCGCGACGAACATGTGCGGCGCGCCCGATCGCGATGCGCCGACGAGCGCCTGGAGCTGGCGCACGTGGTCTCGAAGCGGAGCCCAGTCCTCGTTATCGCGCGTACCGGCGCGCAAAGCAGGCTGGCCACCATCCCGGACGAGGTCGCGCACGGTCGCGATGGTCGACGCAAGCGCTTGCGGAGCACGGATCTAGCGCCGCGGGCCCATACACGCCCGAGCGCGTCGTACCCGTCCGTGTGTCGTGAACCGTTGTGACGCATCGATCTCCGACGCGGATCTCGATGCGCGCCCAGGTCGCTGCCAGGACCGGGTGGGACACGCCCTCGGCCGCCTCTTCCGCCCCCCCTGGGCCACCACCGAACAAGGCCGCAGCCTCGCCGAGCTCATGGCCTTGCTCGACCTGCATATCGGCGATGCGCGGGAGCGGGGCGGGAGCGGGAGCGGGAGCGGGGGCGGGAGCGGGGGCGGGAGCGGGAGCCGGGGCGGCGCTGCCAGACGGATTTCAGCGGCTGAACGTGTCCCACACTGCGCGGGGCACTTCGAGCTCGAGCTCGACGGCGCTGTCGTGCACGGACAGATGTCCGCGGCCGAAGCTGACCTCGCTCCGGCCTTCGATGAAGCGACGGCGCCAGTCCTTTCCGCTGAGCTCGCAGAGCTCGCGCGCCAGCGAGTTGAACGCGCGCCGCGCTTCACTGACGTCGCGCAGCGTGACGACGCGCCGCACGCGACCTTCGATGAGCTCCGTCTTGCCGTCGGGGGCGCCGAGCAGCACGAGATCGAGCAGCGTGACCGGCGGGGGCTTGTGCGGCGCGGGCGCAGGAGCGGGCGCCGCGATGGGGCGCAGCGTGTAGACGGGCTCGATGCCGCTCTCGGCGAGCCAGCGCGTGGCCTCGGCGAGCAGCGCCGCCTGCCGCGCGCGGAGCCAGTCCGCGCGCAGCTCGGCATCGCGAAAGACGATGTCGCGGAACAGGCGGAACGCACCGCGCCCGGACAGCGCGTGCTCCAGCCGCTCGCGCAGCTCCTCGTCGTCCACGCTCGCGGCGAAGTCGCGCATCCAGTCGTACTCGCCCTCGGCGCGCGGGATCGCCAGGAAGCGGCCCCACTCGTTGTCCAGCTGTTCGCGCAGATCCGCGTCGAGGCCCGGGTCGTCCGACAGCGCCACGACCGCGCCGCGCTCGCCGTCGAGGAACCACTCCATGATGTCCTCGCGGCTTCGCGCCATCGCTTCGAGCAGCGCGTCCATGTCGAGCTCGAGACGCCGGGTGCGGGTGTTGTTCGTCATGCCATCGACATTCTCGACGCCTTGCCGCAGCTTGGTGCGCTTTGTGTCGGCCAGACCGACATTTTCCGGCGCTTGCCGCAGCATGCCGCCCCTCATGTCGGCCAGACCGACATTTCCGCGCTCATGCTACGGCAAGGCGCCCGTTTGTGTCGGCCGCGCCGACATTTCCAGGCCCTTGCCGCGGCATGCCGCCCCTCTTGTCGGCCAGACCGACATTTCCACGCTCTTGCCACGGCATGGCGCCCATTTTGTCGGCCAGACCCACCAGCCGCGCCGGCACCCAACCAGGTACCAGAGCAGGCGCGCCCTGCCCGCCCCCGCAGCCCGCTGGCACCTGCCGCGACGCCGGGAGCCGGCGCGGTGCTAGATTGGGCGGAGCAGCATGACCGCAGCACCGCCGTTACACTACGGGTACGCCGAATACGTCGCCTTCGAGGCCTCGGCGGACGTGAAGCACGAATACGTCCGCGGTCTGATCCTGGCGATGGCGGGCGGTACGCCCGAACACGGCGCACGGGCGGTGCGCGTGATGGCGGCGCTTTCGGCCGCGCTGCGTGATCGCAGCTGCGTCGTCTACGACCCGGACGTGCGGGTGCGCATCGCCGAGGCCGACGTGACGGCATATCCCGACGCCAGCGTCGTGTGCGGCCAGCTCGAGACGGACCAAGGCGACCCGCATGCCATCACGAACCCACTCGTCGTGGTCGAAGTGTTGAGCCCCAGCACCGAGGAATACGACCGCGGCGACAAGTTCGAGGCGTACAAGCAGATCGCTTCGCTCCGCGAAGTCGTGTTCGTGGCCCACGATGCCGCGCGGATCGACGTGTGGCGTCGGGACGACGCGGGCTGGGCGCTGCGATCATCCGGCCCGGAACAGCGCGCGCGCCTCGAGTCCGTCGATTGCGAGCTCGCCGTCGACGAGATCTTCCGCGATCCGTTCGCTAGCCGCTGAACCCCCCGGCCGCGCGTCAGCCCAGTGCACACGCGAAGTGCAAACACGTAGACTCCCCGCGCACATGAACGAAATCGACTCTCTGCAAGGAGCCTTCGAGCTGCTCCTCGACTGGAACGAAGCGCTGCTCGAAGTGCCGCTCGTGAAGCTTCTGCCGTTGCTGAACGGCAGGCAACGCCAGCTTCTCTTGTCGCTCGCCGAACAGCACGACGCGACCAGCCTCGCCGAGCTGTGGGACGCGTTGGACGACGAGACGCTCCTGCTGTGGACGAGTCCGTCGCAGGTGCGCGATCTGTCGCTCGTGGTGGAGTCGCTCGCCCAGCGAGGTCGGGCGGCGCGCCCCCCGAGCGGCGCCGCTGGCGCGACCGAACGCAAACCGCTCGAGGAGTGGGCGGCCCAGCATGGCATCGCCGAGCGGCTGCGCGATCCGGCTGCTGCGATGTTCGGCCCCGGCGTGGACGCAGGCACAAGCCCCTTCTTCGACCTGCGAGGCAGCGAGCTCACCGTCCTGGACGCCCACCTCGGCGACATCCCGCCCGCCGTGCTGCAAGAAGCCAAGGGGCTGTTCAGGTACTATCACAAGCCGCGAAAGGGCGAGCTCACGCAGGCGTTCCGGCGCTACGCGACGCACTACCTGGACGGCTGCGCTGCTGCCGTCGCACGGCGGCGCGAAGCGGAAGCGGAAATCGCAGCGTTCTCTGCCGACAGCTCGCCTGGAAACGCCCACGCCGTCCGCTTTGCCAGGCTGTGCGCGTCGGCGCGCACCGACGCGCACGCGCACGCTCCAGAGCCTCCCCCAGGCTTGTGCTTCGTCCTGGATGCCGCCTTCGAGCCGGCCCTGCTCCGGGTGACCGTCGCGAGCCGGAGCTTCCGCGAGGGCCGCTGGGAGCAGACCCGCTCGACCGAGGTCGGGCTCGGGCGTTGGGAGCTGGGCGAGCTCGACCTGCGTTGCAGCTGCGGGCAGAGCGGCGGTCGGTGCCCGCACGCCGCGCTCGCGCTCTCGACGGCGCTCGGGCTGCTCGTGCAGGACCGCTCGCCTTTGTTCGAGCACGTTCGTGTGCCCGGCTGGCAACGGCTGGTGGGCGCGCTCGACGAGCTCGTGACGGAGCGCGCGCGCTCCGCGGCCACGGAGTCCATGGAGCGCCTGGCCTGGCGCATCGAGGTCAAGCACGGCACTGTCCAGCTGGTCCCGCTCGTGCAGAAGCAGGGCAAGAAAGGCGGCTTTACCAAGGGTCGCCGCGTCGAACCGCATCGGCTCGGCGCATCCAGGCGCCGCGCGATGAGCGCGCGCGAGCGCGACGCGCTCGAGCTCCTTTCGCGGAGCTACGGCGCGCCCGAGCGCGCGACGCTCGTCGCTGCCCTGCGCCTGCTGGAAAAACATCCCCGGCTTTCGATCGACGGCAGGGAGGAGCCGCCGCGCATCGAGAATGTCACGCTGCGCGTCGACATCGAAGAGCACGGCGAAGCGTTCGAGCTGGTGACCTGGCTGGACGACCAGCGGCTCGCGCCGGCGGATCTGCTCGCGGCTGTCGACGGCACGCGACACTTCGTCCACCTGCTGCCCGGGGAAAACCGCTGCCTGGTGGGCGAGCTCGACTCCGCGGCCCTGGTGATGCTCCGGAGCATCGCGCGGCACGGCGCTGTGGTTCCGCGCCACGCTGCCGACGAGCTATTGCGCCGGCTGCCGGAGTTGCAGGAGCACGTGGACGTCGCCCTGCCGCGTAGTCTGCTCGGCCGCCGCGTCGAGAGCGACGACCGCTTCCACGTGGCGCTCGCGGAAGCGGCGCCCGGCGTGGTGGACGTTTCCGTGCGCATCTGCCCCTTCGGCCAGGGTCCGCGCCTGATCCCGGGTCACGGCCTGTCGCGCATGACCGGCACGCGCGGCGGTCGCCGCGTCCACGTGCTGCGCGATCTCGGCGCGGAGCGCGCGCGGCTCGAGCGCTGGCTCGGCGCTTCCGCGCTCAGCGCCGCCGAAGCGCTCGGCCCGGCCGACCGGCGCGTGAGCGGAGACGCGGACATCGTCGCGCTGCTTTCGCTGCTCGAAGCCGGCAGCGCTGCCGGCGAGATCGTCGCCGAGTGGTCGGGCCCGCCGCTCCGCCTGGCCGGCACGCTCTCGAAGAGCGCCCTCACGGTCGAAGTCTCGTCGCGCCGCGACTGGCTCGGCGTCGGCGGCAGCGCGGAGATCGACGGCCAGCGCGTCGAGCTCGCCATGCTGCTCGACGCGGCCCGCAGCGGTCGCCGCTGGGTCAAGCTCGCCCCGCGCCACTTCGCGCTGCTCGAGGCGGAGCTCGTCGAGGCCGCGCGCGACATGGCGGATCTGCTGCACCGGCGCGAGCGCGGTCTGGCGCTGCCGCCCGCGCTCGCCGGCGCGTTCGAGAGCGCTGTGGACGGCGCTCGCGTGGACGGCGCCGACGCCTTCCACGCCGCCGTGGAGCGCGCCCGCGCCGCGCGCGGTTACGAGCCGCGGGTTCCGCGAGGGCTCGGCCAGGTGCTCCGGCCGTACCAGGTGGAAGGCTACCGCTGGCTCGCGCGCATGGCGCGCTGGGGCGTTGGCGCGTGCCTCGCCGACGACATGGGCCTCGGCAAGACGCTGCAGTGCCTCGGCGTGCTGCTTGAACGAAAAGAGCAGGGCCCCGCCCTCGTCGTCGCGCCCACCTCGCTGGGCTACAACTGGCTGGACGAAGCCGCGCGCTTCGCGCCCGGCCTGTCGGTGAAGCTCTACCGCGGCAAGGAGCGCGCGAGCCTGCTCGAAGCACTGGGCCCGGGCAGCGTGCTCGTCACGAGCTACGACATCGCCACCCGTGACGTCGAAGCGCTGGCTGACATCGACTTCGCGACGCTCGTGCTGGACGAAGCCCAGAACGTCAAGAACGCGCTCACCGGGCGCGCCAAGGCGATCCGCAAGCTCCGCGCCCGCTGGCGCGTCGCCCTGACGGGCACGCCGCTCGAGAACCGGCTCGCCGAGCTGTGGGGCCTGTTCGATGCGCTCGAGCCCGGCCTGCTCGGCGGCTGGGAAGAGTTCTCGCGACGCTTTGCGCGCCCGATCGAGGTCGAGGGCGACCGGGGTCGCCTCGACGCGCTCTCCGGTCTCATCCGTCCCTTCGTGCTGCGGCGCACGAAGCGCGAGGTGCTGCCGGAGCTCCCGCCGCGCACCGAGCGCGTGCAGCGCGTGCCGCTCTCCGCCGGCGAGCAGGCGCTGTACGACTCCGCGCGCCTGGCCGCGCTCGGCCGCATCCAGTCCGGCTCGAGCGATGCGCGCATCGAGCTTCTGGCGGCGCTCACGCGCCTGCGCCGTCTGGTCTGTCACCCGCGTCTGTACGACGCAGAGTCCACGCTGGCTTCGTCGAAGCTCGACGCTCTGCTCGAGATCCTCGCCGATCTCGGCGACGCCGGCCGCCGCGCGCTCGTCTTCAGCCAGTTCACGTCCTTTCTCGAGCTCGTGCAGAGCGCCGTCGCCCAGGCCGGCATTCCCGCGCTCCACCTCGACGGCTCCACGCCGGCGAAGGAGCGCGCGCGGCGCGTGGAAGCGTTCCAGCGCGGCGAGGCCGACGTGTTCCTGATCTCGCTCAAGGCCGGCGGCACCGGCCTGAACCTGACGGCCGCCGACTGCGTCGTCCACCTCGATCCCTGGTGGAACCCCGCGGTCGAGGATCAGGCCACCGACCGCGCGCATCGCATCGGCCAGGATCGCGCCGTCAACGTCGTCCGCCTGGTTGCGGCCGGCACCATCGAGGAGCTCGTGCTCGATCTGCACGGCGACAAAAGGGCCCTCGCCGCGAGCGTGCTGGAAGGCACCGACGCCGGCGCCCGCCTCTCCAACGACGACCTCGTCCAGCTCCTCGAGCACGGCCTGTCGAACGCCGGCGCCGAGGACGCGCCACCTTCTCGCCGGAAACCGACCCAGCGCCGGGCGCAGAAGACCCGCAAGCGAGACGCTAGCCCCGGCTGACCGGCGCGCCTCTTCCGCCCCGCCTGGGCCAGCGTCGCGCGCCTGACGCCGGCTGTCTGGATGCTCCCCCGCGCTGCACGTCGCTAGCGCGCCCGTCCGTCCTCGCTGACGCTGCGGGCGGGCGGGGTCCCTCCTGCGCAGGCGAGAGCCCGGCCAACGCAGTGCGCGCTTCACGCCTCGCCGGGCTCTCGCGTGCGCGAGAGGTCCCGACGGTCGCTGGCGAGCAACGACTCGGCGTCACCGCCCGCAAGGCAGGCTGCGGTCCGCGACACGTGCTATGTTTCCTGCATGGATGAGAGGCGTGTGTTCGAGGATGCGCTGCGGCTCCCGATCGAGGCTCGCGCTGCCCTTGCTGCCGAGTTGATCGCCACGCTCGACGATCAGGTGGCTCCAGACGCGGAAGCGGCGTGGTCCGAGGAGATTCGACGGCGGCTGGACGAGGTCGATTCTGGCGTGACCCGGCCAATCCCCTGGGCAGAGGCGAGACAGAGAATTCTCGCGGCTGCTGGTCGTGGCTAGAACATTCGAGATCCACCCGGCTGCGCAGGAGGAGGCCGAGGCTGCCGCCCGTTACTATGGTCGACGGGCGTATTGTCCTGGACGATCCGATCGAGCTCCCCGAGGGCGCCGCGGCTGAAGTGCATCTCCTGCACGCCGACGACGAGACCCCAGAAGAGCGTGCCGCCATCGAAGCCGCGATCGACGAATCCCTCGACGAGCTGGACGCGGGCCAGTCCGTAGACGACGACGCGGTTCGAGCGACGATACGAGCCTTTCGGTGAAGCTCGTCTACGCGGGACCGCAAGGTGTTGCTGCCCCGAACCAAGAAGAAACTGTTCGTCACGCAGCCGACGCCGGAAGTTATCCACGTGCTGTGCCTGTGGGGCGGCCAGCGAGGGCGTGATCCGAAGCTCTAGACCCCCGCCGAACACGTCGCGGGCGCGCCCGTCCGTGCTCCCTCCGGTCCGCGCGGGCGGGGTCCCTCAAGCGCAGGCGCAGCCCGGCCATCGCGGCGCACGCTCTACGACCCGCCGGGCTCTCGCGTGCGCGACGGCGGGCAGTGATGATCCGCACCCGCTCATGTGGCCGCACGGTAACCTCCCGAAGTGCCTGCAGGACCTTGTCTCTCGGGGATTGCGCCATCGCTCGTCTCCCACGGTGACGATGAACAGCGCTGCCTCCGTCAGCTCGCCGCAAGCGACCTTGTGCCGCCACTCCGCGACCGCGCGGCAGTGGCGCCCGGAGTTCCGACCACCGTGCCGGCCAAGCCTCCGCCGCCGACCGCTCCCCTCACCCTCGGCATCTTCGGTCTCGGCCGCCGGTAGGGATGCTCGACGAACAAGAGCCGGGTGCTGGACGACAGTGCGATCAGGATGAGCCGGTCCTCTGGGAGCGGGAGCGGGAGCGGGGGCGCGGGCTACGGCAGTGCCGCGAGCCAGCGCCTCGCTGGGAGCACGTGTCGCCTGGCCTCTCCGTGCTGGACGAGCTGGATCGCGTGGGGCACGTGCAGGCGTTCGGCGAAGTAGCGGAGCGCCGGGGCCGGGGCCGGTGCGCGCGTCTTCGCCTCGACGAGGAGCCAGGGCTTCTGGTCGCGCAGCACCAGGAAATCCACTTCACGCTTTTCGCGGTCGCGTACGTAGCGCAGCTCGGCGCGCCAGCCCTCGAACGTCCGTCAGGTGATGGCACAGCTTGTGGAGGTGCGAGGCCACCAGGTTTTCGTAGCGCGCTTCCGGAGCCGGCACCTCGCACCAGTCCCAGAAGTAGACCTTGCTCTCCTTGCGCAGCGAACGGGCCAGGTTCGCGGCATAGGGCCGCACGCGGAAGACAACGTAGAGGCGCTCGAGCAGATCGATCCAGGCCGACACGGTCTTGTGATCGACTTCGAGATCGCGGCGCAGCGAATTGATGGACACGGGGCTGGCCACGCGCTCGCCGAGCAGATCGGTCAACTGCTCGACGAGAGCCACGTGCCGGACCTGGCTCAGGTCGCGCAGATCCTCCTTCAGCACCTGCTCGCGCCGCTGGATGCGCCAGCGCCGCGCTTTCCGTTCGGAACCCGACAGGAACGGCTCCGGAAACCCGCCCACCGACAGCAGGGCATCGAGCACGTCGGCGCTCGCCGGCTCGTGTCTGCTCCAGCGCTCCGGCGCATCCAACGACGATGGAGCGGGCAGCGCTCCGTCCCGCGCGATCTCGCCCACGCTGAGCGGATGCAGGCGGTATCCGGCGTAGCGGCCCATGAGCGAATCGCCCCCGCGCCGGTACAGATCGAGCCGCGCGCTGCCGGTGACGAGCAACCGCTGTCGATCGCCCTCGGTGTCGTGGAAGCCTTTGAGGAGCGACTTCCAGCGCGGGTACTTGTGCACTTCATCGAGCACGGCCACGGGAGCGCTGCGACTCCAGGCCAGATCGCGCATCACCCTCCGGTGCTCCGGGCGGTCCCAGTTCAGGTACACGGGGTCGGGGCCTCCGGTGGTCTCGAGCACGTGCCGCGCCAGGGTGGTCTTGCCGACCTGCCTGGGGCCGGAGACGAACACCATCTTCTCACGGAGATCCTCGAGGATCGGCTCGATCAAACCGCGCCGCATGCCTGGATAGGTTCGGACATAACTCCAAAATTGTCACGACTTATCTGGAGTTGGGTCCACAGCGTAGCCGTCATGCTCGCCCGGCCGGCGCAGCGCGCGCTTCACTCCGCCCGGCTCCGCGTGCGCGCGAGGTCCCGAGGGACAGCCGGGGCTGGAGCCGGAGCGGGAGCTTCAGGGCTCGTCGCGCGCGCATCCGCGTTTCCAAGCTGCTCGACGTGCGGCATAGTGCCGCCGCTCCGGCCATCGCCGGTGCTCCGACGAACAGACGCTCGTGCCCACGCCGAACCGACCGACCGCCCCCCTCACCCTCGGCATCCTCGGTCTCGGCCGCTGGGGCCACCGCCTCGCCGCGGCGTTCGCACGCACCGAGCAGAGCCGCCGTCGGCCGCGCCCCGGTGCAGGCGGCTATATCCTCGCTCCCGCCGCGGGCAGGACGAGCCCATTGCCGCAGCATGGCGCCGCTTTTGTCGGCCGCGCCGACATTTTCCGGCGCTTGCCGCGGCATGGCGCCCCTTTTGCCGCGGACCGCGAAGGAGCTCGACGGCCAGCGCGCCCGTCCGGTCGAGTAGGGGCCCCCGGCTAGCCGGGGACCCCTCTCACGGAACCGGACTTGTGGGCCTCACATCCGGCTCTTCGGGATGCCGGCGTCCCCGACGGCCTTCGGCGTGAGGATACATCCATGGCTCCTCGTGCTTTGGGCGGGCAGGTAGTCCGGCATCGGCTTGCGCCCACAGCTATCCAAACCCAAGCATGAGCTGGGTCTGGGCGATGGCGTGCTGCCGCTGGTAGCGCTCCCAGAGCAGTTCAAGCGGGAGGAGTCCGCGTTCGAGGAACGCGGCGTTGGTGAGGGCTCGCGTGACGCGGGACGTGTTGCTGAGAAACCACCAGGACCTGCGCCCCGGCTTGAGCGGCTGCCAGTCGCGCCCGCGTCGCCGTCTACGCCAATGACGTATCGCGATCGCTCGCAACCTTCTGCGGATGTGCGCATCCAGCTTGTCCAGCTCGCCGAGTTCCGGCGAGCTGATGATGTGGAAGAAACCTATCCAACCGAGCAGATACTCGTTGACCTGGAAGATGCAGGCGCGCAGCGACTGTCCCCAGGTTCGTGGTGTCAACTCGCAGATACGTTCGTCGATGCGGAGCTTGCTCCGTTCCGACAGAAGCACTTCGACGCTGCCATCCATCGGCTCTCGCCGCAGACGAAAACCCACGAAGTGCCGCTTCTCCGGTCGCGCAACGGCGCTCTTCTTCCGGTTCACCTTGAGCCGCAAGCGGCGCTCGATGAAGTCGGTGATGCTGGCCATCACGCGCTGGCCGGCGCGCTCACTACTTACGTAGATGTTGCAATCGTCGGCGTAGCGCACGAAGCGGTGACCGCGCTGGACAAGCTCACGGTCGAGCTCATCCAGCACGATATTGCTGAGCAAGGGCGAAAGCGGTCCCCCTTGGGGGGTTCCTTCTTCCGTGCTCACTACCACCCCGTCCGGCATCACCACCTTGGCCTTCAACATCCGGTGCACCAGCGTCAGGAGTCGCTGGTCGGTGACCCGCTGCTCCAGACGCGCCATCAAGCGTTGGTGGTTGACCCGGTCGAAGAATTTCTCCAGGTCCAGGTCCACCACCCACTCGTGGCCGTCTTCCAGATACTGCTTGGCTTCGGCGATGGCCGTGTGACAGCTGCGACCCGCCCGGAAGCCGTGGCTACTGGGATGGAAGTCCGGCTCGTAGTGCGGAGCGAGCACCTGGTACACGCTCTGCTGCACGATCCGGTCGACCACATCCGGTATGCCAAGACCCCGCTGCCCTCCACCCGGCTTGGGGATCCACACACGGCGGATCATCCCAGGCCGGTAGCTGCCATCGAGCAGCTCGTGGTGCAGCGCCAGCAGGATGCTATCCAGGTGCTCGCGCACCTCGACGACGTTCTGTCCGTCCGGTCCGGGAGCGCCCTTGTTCGACGCGACACGCTGGAACGCAGTCCTCAGATTCCTCTCGCTCGCCACCTCCTCCATCGTCATCGCCGGTGGGGCTGTTCCCTTCGTGGTCCGTGGCTTCGGCACCGCGCGCGGCGCAGACCCGGGCCGACCCGGGACCGTTCCGCCGTCGGCCCCTTGCGGGCTGTCGGCTGTTCCACGGAACAGTTCGAGCTGCTCCACCTGTTTGCTGGCCGTGGTCGCCTTCCCTCCCCGGCGCCGACTCGCATCGGCTCCGGTTGGGACCGCCTTTCGGCGGCCTTCCGGTACTACGCGACCATCCGACTTCTTCCGTCCCTTCGTCATCTTGTTCTTCCGTTCTCGACGACTACCGCCCACGGCGGAGGCCGGAAGATCTCCCTGGGTAGGAACGCAGGACTTCGTGCGAAACCGTCGCCACTACTCACGTAGACCCGACGGATATTGGGCATCACTGAGAGCAGCCAGCTCACCCTGTCCACGTGGCCTTACGGCGCTTCACTTTCGTTCGATTCCACACTGCGCCTTCGGACTTCCACCAGACGCCCCCTCGCGGCGTGCCGCGACGATTCCACGCCGCAGCACGAAACCCGGTGCTCCGGGCAGGCGCCCTTGTCGTTGGCGTGGGGTTCCCTCCGCCGGGGTCCCCGACGGACTTGAATCAGCTCGTATTGAACATCTTCTCACCTTCTGTCCTGCGCCCATGCCAGGCGCACTGCTCCCTCCGGTCCGCGCGGGCGGGGTCCCCTCAAGCGCAGGCGCAGCCCGGCCGGCGCGCCGCGCCGATTCGCGACTGGCCGGGCTGCGCGTGCGCGAGAGGTCCCGACGCACCGCTACACCCTCGATCGAGCTCAGCGACGCAGGTCTGCTTCGCCCTCGACGAGCCTGCGCAAGGCGTCGTTGACGGCTTGTGCACTGCCGAAGCGCGGCCACAGGTCGGCATCGATGCGCACGATGCCTTCCACGTTCAGGTTCGCGTGGTGACCTCGACCCGGCACCCTGCGGAATCGCGGCGAAGTCAACTCCGGGACCTCCGCGAGCGACGCTGCGCTCGGCTCGTCAGTCCCCTTGCTCCTAGATGCGTCGCTCATGGCTTGTTGCGCGGCGGGCAGTGATGATCCGCACCCGCTCATGTGGCCGCACGGTAACTACGCACAGGGATAGCGCCGCCCGGCGCAAACGCCAGCGTTACGAGGCGGTCCGGGAAGAGCGTCCGCGACGGTCGTCCTCGTGTCGACGAGGCGTTCGGCGCTCGGAGTGCGCCTGCGCCGCTCGGGGCATGGGATGCTCCCCAGCGCTGGGCGTCGCGGGAGCGCCCGTCCGTCCTCGCTGCGCTGCGGGCGGGCGGGGTCCCTCCTGCGCAGGCGCTGCCCGGCCGGCGTGGCACGCCTCATCACGACCCGCCGGGCTGCGCGTGCGCGAGAGGTCCCAGCTGTCCCCCTGCGGTCTTTGGCAGGTTCGGGCGGTTTGCGTCCGCTCGCGCTGCGAGCGCGCGCTGGAGCTCGCTGCGCGTCATCGGTCCGCGCATCCAGCTCATGGCCCAGCGCGGTTGCAGGAGCTGCACGTCCTCGCGGCTGTGCACGTCGCGGATCACGAACCAGCGCGGCGCCAGGCGCTGCACGATGTCGTCGAGCTCGCGGGCGGGCGCGCCGGTGGAGGCCATGCCCTCGATGACGCGCTCCCGGTCGGCGTTCGTCTGCAGGCGGCCGAGGCACCACACGCCCGCGTTGCCGAGCGCGCGATAGTCCAGGTCCATCGGGTTCTGGGTGGCGAGCACGACGCCCACGCCGAAGGCGCGCGCCTGCTTCATGAGCGAGACGATGGGGCGCTTGGTCGGCGGATTGGCGGGATACGGCGGCAGGAAGCCGTACACCTCGTCGAACAGCACCAGCGCGCGCAGCCGCTGGCTGCCCGGCAGCGAGCGCGTCCAGGCCAGCAGCTCCTCGAAGATGACGCCCAGCACCAGCGCGCGTTCCTCGTCGTCGAGGTGCGCCACGCTGACGATGACCGCGGGCGTGCGGCCGTCCGCGGTGCGCGAGAGCCACGCGCCCACGTCGATGCCCGCGCCGGTGCGCCAGCTCTCGAAGCTCGGCGAGGCGAGCAGGCCGTTCAGCGCGGCGGCGAGATCGGCGCGCTCCTTCTTCTTCATGAACGCATCCAGCCCGAGCGCGCCGATGCGCTCGATGGGCGGCTTCATCAGATCGCCGATCAGCGTCTCGAGATCCGCGCCCTCGCCCGCGCGCAGGTGGCGCTCGGCCAGCACCGAGAGCAGCACGTGCTCGCGACTGCGCGCCGGATCCGGATCGCGCCCGACCAGCCGCAGCACCAGCGAGACCGCCGCCGCAAGCGACGCGCTGGCCGCTTCCGGATCCGTATCCCAGCGCGGCGATCGCCGCTCCAGCGACGACAGCACGTGCAGCGACTCGCCCGCGCTCGAGCCGGGCGTGATGACGCGCACGTAGGTTTTCCGGTGGAACGCGCGCAGATCCTTCTCGGCGATGCCCCACGCCGTCAGCGCGGCGCGGCGCTTGTCGGCGATGGCCTGCGCGATGTCCGCGGGCGCGCGCTCGTCGCCGGGCTCCGTCACGGCGCCGACCCACGGCAGGAGCGCGCTCGCGTCGAACGACGGGAAGTTCAAGAGCAGATCCGGCAGATCGCCCTTCACGTCGATCATCAAGACGGGCACCCGCGCGCGCAGCGCTTCTTCCGCCGTGACCAGGGCGAGCCCCGTCTTGCCGCTCCCGGTCATCCCCACGATCACGCCGTGCGTGACCAGGTGATGCGCCGGGAGCTGCAGCGGGTGCGGCGGACCCGAGCCGTCGAGGGCGGCGGTGTTGCCAAGATACAGAGACGGTTTGCGCGACATCGCGATGCTCCTCGACGGCCCAGGTCCTTGCGCTGCCTACGCGCCCGGCGCGGTGAAGGGCGACGTGCCAGGCATGCCAGGGGTCGGCTGGGCGGCGCCGTTGCCGGGCGTGGCGGGCGAGGCAGCGGGCTTGTCGCCGGCTTTCGTGTCGGCCGGCGCGGTCGCGGCCGTTGCGGCCTTGTGAGCCGCCGCGCCCGTGTAGATCGACGGCGCGATGTGGTCGATCGACTCGCCCCAGTGCAGATACGTCGCCGCACGGTGCACCTGGTCGTAGGCGTTGGCGAACAGCGTGAACGCGCGCTCGCGCTGATCGGCCGCCGCGTTTTTCGCCGCGTCCCGTTGTTCGCGCGCGGCGACGGACAAGCAGCAGCTTCTCGGTCAGGACCTGCGCGTTGGTGAGCTCGTCCTGCGTCACGGCGGTCTTGCCTGCGATCTTCGGCCAGGCCGCGCGCATCATCGCCACCAGCGTGCCCACGTCGTACGCGACGTTCTTGTAGCCGGGTCCGCCTTTCAGATCGCCGAGCCGCGTCTGGTCGAGGTAGCCGCGCGCGGCGAGCGCCTTGGCGCTGGCGAGCAGCTTCTCGCGCTCGGCGGTGAGCTCGTCGGCGAGACCGGGCACGATCTCGACGGGCTTGGACGCGGCGTTGTACAGCATCTGCGCGAAGGCCAGCGCCTCGGCGTACACGTCGAGCTGCTCGATCGCTTTCATGTCGAACCCGGGCAGCTGCTTGGCCGGCTCGGCGAGCTTCTGGATGGTGGGGAAGTTGCCGAGAGCGGTGTTCACCGCGTTGGGGATGTTGGCGTTGACCTGGATGAGCCGATCCTCGGGCAGCGCGTCGCGCTCCGCGGCGAGCGACTCGTACGCCTGCCGGAATTTCTCGGCCTGCTGCGGCGTGGCCTGGACTTCCGCGTGGTCGTCCGCGGTGGTGTCGTCGGTCGTGTTGCTGGTGTCGGTTGGCTTGTTGGTGTCGGTGGTCATTTCGATACTCCTTCATCGTCAGGGTGCGCGGGATTGCGCCCCAGGCGTCCTCGGCGAGCGCGTCGCAGCCGCGATCGGGCTCTGCCTTGCAGCCCCGCTTCAGCGGGGGCTTCCGTCAGGGCCCGTCGACGGCCCGTTGACATTGCGTGGCAATACATTTCGGGGGTCGACGGCCCGTTGACATTGCGTGGCAATACATTTCGGCCGTTGACCCCCTCCGATCGATTGACCGGCAATGCCTTCTGGCCGTTGACCCCCTTCGATCGATTGCCGGGCAATGCATCTGGGCCGTCGACCCCCTCCGGAAGGTGGCCCGCGAGCGATTTTCGGCCCGTCCGCGGCCGAAATCCGCTGCTGACGAACCAGAACGAGGCCGTTGACCGCCTCCGGGCATTGCCGGGCAATGCTTCCGGGGGGGTCGACGGCCGTTTGACATTGCGTGGCAATACATTTCGGCCGTTGACCCCCCTGCCGGCGGGCTGCCAGGGCTGTTGTCGTCGGTTCCGGTCATGGTCGAGCCACGCCTTCAGCAGCTTGCGTGCCAGAAGCGGCCTGCGATCCGCGTCGCGGTGGCTCGTTGTGCCGATCCAGCTTGTTTTCCGCCAGAACCTCCGCGCGCGAGCGCCGATCGGGAGCCTCTGGGGCCTTGGCTCGAGCCGGCTCGAGCCGGCTCGAGCCGGGCCGGACCCGGGCCGGGCCCGGGGCGCCTCTCCCGGATCCGCGCCACTTCCGGTATCCTGGGGCTGGTGGATTGGGGTCAGCTCGAGCTCCGGCTCTGGGCGGCGCCTGGGCACGAGCCACGTGCGGCTACTTCAATGCCGGCGGAAGGCCTCGCGCTCACGCGCGACCTGCTTGGAGCGGACACACGCGTCTCTCGCGGCGCGAACGCGGTGCAGCTCACGCGCGAGGGCCGCGTCAGCGTGCGCGTGCGCGTGCCCGGGGGCGCACTGGTGCGGCCGCTCGTGATCGAGGACACGACGCTCGTCTCGCTCCAGAGCGACGTGCCGCCGTCGACGGCGGAGTGGCGCGTCTCGCCGGGTCGGCTTGGCGAGCCGTGGATCACCGCGACGGCGAACGGCAGCGCGCTCGCCCTGCTGCGCGCTGCCGTGTGGGACGAGAAGAGCGAGCTGATGCACCTCGTCCGACTGCCGCGCCCCGCGCTGGTCGAGCCGGGGAACGAAGCCAGCTTCGTGCTGCCCGTCACCATCGCGATCGCCGGTGCCGCCCTCGACATCACCACGGCGCTCACCGCCGCGCCGGCAGCCAGCCCGGGGACCTGCGTGGCGAGCTTCGACGTGGTGCCCCTCCGGCACTCGCTAGGCTCGCCCGAGCCGCTCGAACAGCTCGCGGCCACGCCCGCCGCCGAAGCGATCTGGATCCCCGGCGTCGATCACGTGCTCGACTGGCAGAGCGCGGAGCGCGCGGTGGCAGCGGGCGCGCCGCCCGGCGCAAGCTGGTTCCTGCTGCCCGCGCTCACGGAAGACGGCGGCGAGCTCGTGCTGCTCGCCTTCCGCGACAAGGCAGGCCGCTGGCACCTCGCCGGCACGGGGCGCGATCCGGCAAGCTGGATTGCGGAGCTGGCAAGCCGGGTAGCCGGCGAGGTCCGGTGCTCGAGCGCGCTGCCGCACCTCCCCGACCGGGCAGCGCCTGGCGCCGTCGCGGCTCGCGCTCGGCACGCCCGAACGCTTCGGCGACTTCATCACCTACGACGCCGCCGACGGCCGACGCGCGTCGGCAGCTCCGCCCGGCCGCGCCGTCCGCGCTCTCGGTGCTGCTGCTCGGCGAGAGCGGCACCGGCAAGGAGCTGCTCGCCGCTGCGCTGCACGAACACTCCGGGCGCAGGGGCGCGTTCATCCCCGTGAGCTGCGCCGCCATCCCGGAGAACCTGATGGAGAGCGAGCTCTTCGGCCACGTCGGCGGCGCCTACACCGGCGCGCGCGGCGACCGCCCCGGCGCCTTCGCCGCCGCGCACGGCGGCACGCTCTTCCTCGACGAAATCGGCGACGCGCCCCTGTCCGTGCAGCTCGGCCTGCTGCGCGCGCTCGAGACCCGCCGCATCAAGCCCGTCGGCTCCGATCGCGAGATCGAGGTCGACGTGCGCGTCGTCGCCGCCACCAGCCGCGACCTCGACCAGCTCGTCGCAGGCCGAGCGCTTCCGCGTCGACCTCTACCACCGCATCGCCCAGCTCGCCGTGCGCATTCCCCCGCTCCGCGATCGCCCCGCCGACGTCGAGTGGCTCGCCGAGGATCTGCTCGCGCGCCGCCGCCCCCGCGCGCCAGCTCACCGAGCGCGCCCGCGCCGCCCTCGTCGCCCACCCCTGGCCCGGCAACGTCCGCGAGCTCCGCAACACCATCGAGCGCGCCGTCGCCCTCGGCGGCACCGAGGGCCCACTCGACGCGCAGGATCTGATGCTCCAGCCGGGCACGCCCACGCGGCGCAGCTCCGCCCCCGCGGCGCGCATCGCGCATCGTGTTCCCGGCGGCGATCGCCGGGCTCGCCCGCCGCGCCCTCGGCGAAGGCAGCATGCCCAGGCCCGGCGGCCCGCCCCGACGCGCCCGCACCGAACAGCGCGCCGCCTTCCTCTACCTCCGCACCGAACAGCCCGACGCCCCATGGACGCTGCCCCTCAAGCGCCAGTTCGACCGCCTCTTCCGCCCCCCCTGGGCCACCACCGAACAAGGCCGCAGCCTCGCCGAGCTCATGGCCCAGCTCGGCCTGCATATCGGCGATGCGCGGGATCGGGAGGCGATGGGGGAGCTGCTGAGGGGAGCGGGGGTGGAGGGCGGCGGGTGAACGGCTTCGCGCACCGCTATTTCACCCAGCCCATCCGCCGCCCCAGCGGGCGGAAGAGGCGCGTGAAGTAGCGGAGGTAGAGCGCAGGGGTGACGGGCTGGTCGTAGATCGACGCCATGATGTCGATCGGCGGCACGACGGTGTTCCGCAGCCAGCGCGGCACGCGCTCCGGCGGTGCGGCGAGCAGCATGGCCAGCGCGCGCGGGTAGTCGTGGCGCGGGCGCTCCTGGTCCACGTCGCTGGCGGAGACCAGACGCCGGAGCCAGCGCGCCCGCTCCGTGTCGAACGGCGGCGGCGCCTCGAGCATGCCGCGCTCCGCCGCGATGTGCAGCGAGTAGGCCACGACGTGTTCCATCCGGAAGCCCGCCGCCAGCTCGCGGAATGCCGCGCGATCCAGATCCTTCTGCCAGAGGTTCCAGGCCCAGGCCACGTCGCGCAGGATGCGGAGCTCCGACGCGCGATGCTGCACGAAATGCGACGCCAGGTGCACGATCGTCAGCGCCGGATCGAACACGCGGATTTCCCGCCCCGCAGAGCTCGATGCGCTGCGTGTGGCGCCACACCAGCTCCTCGTCCGCCGGGTACAGCGGCCAGGGGAACGGCGACCAGTGCACCTCGGCCCACAGCCACGTGCCACCCTGTTCCCGGCCGAGAGCCGCCTCGAAGTTCACCGCCAGCTGCGACTCGAGCTTCACGAACGGCGGCGGCGCGTAGCCGAGCCCGCGCAGCGCGCCCACCGCCCGCTCCGCGTCGCGCCGGTGGACCAGCAGATCGTTGTCGATCATCCAGCCGCGCCGGTGCGTGTCCACACCCAGCCGCCGCGCCAGCACCGGCCCCTTCATCGACACCCACTCGATGCCCGCCGCCGACAGCGCCGCGCCCAGCCGCCACAGCTCCGCCTCGAGCTGCAGGGCGCGGGCCGTCTTCTGGAGAACGTCGGGGTCCAAAGCAGCAACGTTGTATCCGCTGGCGGACGGCGCCGCCACAGCCCGTTTCTTTGCGGTCCGCTCGGCGCTGGCAGCGCTGCGCCTCGTGTGAGCTGTCGCCGGCAGGCTAGATGCTCAGTCCCTTGACGCGGAAGGGCGGCGCTTCGCTGCAGTCTGCGACGGACCTCATCCAGGCCGCGAACGTAGATCACGTTGCCGCCACGTCGTGTGTCGCCCAGCGGCTCCAGGGCTCGCGAAAACGGATGATACCCACAGGCTACGAAGCCCGCTCGATCGAGACGCTGCTGCACGTTCCGGTCCTGGTAGCCGTATTGGCCGCCGGAACCGTTGAGCCCCACGATCACAGCCAGGAGCGACTCCTTCTCCAGGGTTCGGGCCGCCCCGCCGAGCGCCGATTCCTCGAAGCCTTCGACATCGAGCTTCAGCAGCGTGGGCTGCTCGTCTTCGAGCGCGGCATCCAGCGTCACCACTGGCACCTCCACCACGTCGGCAGCTCCCTGCTCCGCACTCGTCGCGACGTGGTTCACGGTGTCCAGACCCGCAGTGAAGACCAATCGACCCGGCTCGGCCGCGACCCCGCTCATTTCGGCCCGGACGCGATCTTCAATCGCGTTCAGGCGGATGTTCCGGCGGAGCGCTGCGGCCCCCCGGCGGCCAACCTCCATCACCCGGCCGCGAGCTCCGCAACACCAACGTCCTCGGCAGGCCCGGGGGCCGGCACCGCCGCGCCCGCACCGAACAGCACTCGTGCGCACGCCGAAGACCGGATGAATCTAGCGGTCGGAATCGGCGGGAGCTCAACCGGGCGGCTGCTTCTTCCGCATACCGATGGGCCGAGCAGGATTGCCCCCCACGATGGTCCAGGCTGGCACGTCGCGGAAGACACTCGCTCGCGCTCCGACCACTGCCCCCTCGTGCACAGTAACGCCCGGCCCCACAAAGCATCTGCAGCGACCCAGGCACCGCTTTCGATCGCGATGGGCTTGGGGACTAGCCTGAAGCCTGGGTCATTGTAGTCGTGAGTAGCCGCGCAAAGGTTAGAGAGTACTGACTTACCACCGCATTCGCGTCGATGCTGACCTTGTCGACACAGTAGATATCGACCTCGTCGCCGATGACCGCGTGATCGCCAATCTCCATTCCACGGCGCGTACACGCGAGCCCGGCGGTCGATGCGAGCGCCACGCCCGATCTTGGCACCGATCGACGTAGAATCGCACGGCGCCAACCGTGCGCTGTCCGCGGCGACGGGCGAAACAGGCACACGTATGCTCCCCACCAGGCGACCCGCCCCAGCTTGTTCTTGAGGGACAGCTCTGACTTGACCGCTGCCACGCCGACGGTTCCCGTGGAGGAGGCGTGCGCCGCGCGGATTGCCGCTGTTCACTCATGTGCGTGACTGTTCGGCAGTCTCGCACGGCTGCAGCGACAGCTCAACCAGCCGCGCACCGGCACCCAGAATGCGCGTTCCGTAGCCCACGCTCACGCCGCATCGTGATGGTGCCGTCGTTCCGGCCAGATGCCGCGATGGCCCGGACCGGCGACCAGTGCACCTTGGCGGCGCCGGAGGACAAGCAATCGGTCTCCATCATCCAGCCGCGCCGGTGCGTGTCCACACCCAGCCGCCGAGCCACACCGGCCCCTTCATCGACACCCACTCGACGCCCGTCCGCCGAAAGCGCCGCCCCCAACCGCCACAGCTCCGCCTCGAGCTGCAGGGCGCGGGCTGTCTTCTGGAGAACGTCCGGTCCCAAAGCAGCAACGTTGTATCCGCTGGCAGGCCGGGCCGCCACATTGCAGACTGGAGCCCCGCACCCCGGTTTCCAAGCCGCGCTGCTTCCGGCATAGTCCCGCCGCGCCCTGCCACAGGAACCGCCAAAATGTACAGCGCACTGACTCGTAGAGGCAGAACGTGACGCCCCAGACAGTGCTCGTCACCGGCGGAGCAGGCTACGTCGGGAGCCAGGCGAGCGGATGCGCTACTCCGGGCCGGTCATCGGGGTCGTCGTACTCGACAACCTGTTGACGGGCCACCGCGCTGCCGTACCGCACGGGGCGCGCTTCGTTGAGCTAGACCTCGCCGATACCGCAGGCGTCGAGTCACTCTTTCGAAGAGGAGCGATTCGACGCCATCATGCACTTTGCGGCGCGGTCGCTGGTGCCAGGAGTCCATGCGCGAACCGTTCCTCTATCTCGGCGATAACGTCACGAACGCAATGCTCTGCTGGCTGCCGCCGTCCAACACGGTGTAGGCAAGGTTCGTTCTCTCCTCGACCGCGAATATCTTCGGTGGACCCAACCGCATGCCCATTGACGAGAGGCGAGCCACTCCTCCCGGGCAGCCCATACGGTGAATCGAAACTCATCATCGAACGCATGCTGCACTGGTGCGAGCGCATCCACGGGCTGTCATTTGCCACCCTCCGCTACTTCAACGCCGCCGGCGCAGATCCGGGCGGCGCCTCGGCGAGGATCACCCGCCCGAGACGCACCTCATCCCGATCGTTTCGAGGTCGCGTGGGCCGCGTCCCGCGTGAACATGTTCGGTGATGACTACGAGACGCCCGACGGGACGGCCGTGCGAGACTACGTGCACATGGAAGATCTGGCCTCGGCCCATGTGCGGGCGCTCGGTGCGGAGGCTCGTCCACCCTGAAGCTCAACCTCGGAAGCGGAAAGGGCTACTCGGTGCTCGAGGTAATAGAGACGGCACGCAGGATCACAGGTCATCCATCCCCATCGTGCGCGGCCAGCGCCGTCCAGGCGATCCCGCGACGCTGGTAGCTAGCCCGGAGCGCGCCCGCGGTAAGCTCGGCTGGAAGACCGAGTACAGCGACCTGGAGACCATCATCGACACCGCCTGGCGATGGCATCGCGCCCATCCGCGGGGCTACGCTGAGTAGCGCGCGCTGCAAGCTCCGCCGCCTCCATCGGCCGTGGGCCCGAGGATGGGCATGAGCCCGTCATGCGCGGCTCGCTGCGCTCAAGACTAAAGAACTCGTTGAACGCCCGAAGCTCGTCGGCAAGTTCGACGGGCGTGCCGAACAGAGCCTGGACACGCGATCCGGTTCTGACCTTGGAATCCCGGTGCCTCACATGCTGGTCCGCGAACAAGAATTCCAGGTCGGGATGCAGGGCCCTGATTGCATCAACGAGTTCGCCGATGGCTACGGTTTA